>NZ_CP093235.1:0-2233946 GCF_051132265.1 Sulfurimonas sp. NW7 | reverse complement strand
TTATATTGTTTTCTATATAATGGTGAAAAATGTTTTAAAGGCCTTAAATGACTATACTTGGTATAGATCCCGGAACAAGAAATATGGGGTATGCACTTATTTCGTTACAAAATTCCAAAATATCGCTTATCGAAGCTGGACTTATAAAAATGAAGGCAGAAGATTTGCAGTTTCAAATACCGCAAATGGTTGAAGGATTGAGCAGTATATTTGAAAATCATGTTATTGACGAAGTAGCCATGGAAGATATATTTTATGCCCACAATCCCGCAACAACAATTAAACTGGCACAGTTTCGCGGAGCAATAATGCTAAAACTTTTACAGGAGTTTGGACAGTTTCATGAATATACGGCGTTGCAGGTAAAAAGAGCGCTTACAGGCAAGGCAAAAGCACAAAAAGAACAGGTGGCATTTATGGTTCAGCGCCTGTTAAACATAAAAAAAGAGATCAAACCTCTTGATATATCAGATGCCATGGCTGTAGCCATAACACACTCTCAGAGAGTCAAACTAAAAAAAGGATAAAAAATGTCAAAATTTGAAAATGTGAATATTGTAAAAGAGGCAAATATTTATTATGACGGAAAAGTAACGAGCAGAACAGTTGAATTTCCTGACGGAAGTATAAAGTCTTTGGGAATTATGCTGCCGGGCGAATATACTTTTAATACGGCAGATAAAGAAATTATGGAGATTATGAGCGGTGATGTGGAAGTAAAACTGCCAGGCGAAGAGTGGCGCACACTACTTGTGCCTGAAATTTTTACAGTACCGGCCGACTCTTCATTTGAAATAAAAATAAAGAGTGTAACCGATTACTGCTGTTCTTATATAAAATAAAATTTAGTTACTGTGTTTTGAAGCGAGAGAAACAAGTGCATTTACATCAAGCGCACCGCTGACTCTTTCAACTTCACAGCCATTTTTAAAGACGATAATTGTCGGAATTGAACGAATTCCAAAACGTGCACCAAGATTTTGCTCATTTTCAGTATTTACTTTTGCAAAAAGTGCTTTGAGTGGAAATTGAGTGGCAGCACGTTCAAAATTTGGAGCCATCATTTTACATGGACCGCACCATGGTGCCCAAAAGTCAACTATTACCGGAATATCACTGTTGACAATTACTTCATCAAAATTTGCATTTGTAAGTTCTACAGGTTTTGTGTCTAAAAGTGATTGTTTACACTTCCCGCAGTTTGCTTTTTTATAACTCTCTTTTTTTGGAACATTGTTTACTGTAAAACAGTGTGGACATACAATTTTCATAGAATTCTCCTTTTTGAAGTGTATTTTACACTCAATTTGGCAATTGTAATGCTACCTAAGTTCCATATTATAGTCTAATTTCAAAATATATTTTATGAAGATGTCTCTTTTTTAAATGATTCTATACTTTCTGCCATGCCATAATCCGGATTTTGTTTTGGTTCTAAAACAATTTGGGCCAATGTATTGTTGTCATGGTTAATAATAATGGGCGCTAAAAAATTAATTGTTGATTTTTCCAAAGGTTTCTGAATAAGTAAAATATTGAAAACACTTATTTCTGAATTGTCAGTAATTTTGAGTAACTCTTTTGTTTTTTCAGGAATTTCAAAAGGGTATTCGCGTAACATATAAGGATTGACCAGAGTAAAAGATATGCCCGGATTTTGGCTGTCTTTCATAATGGAAAAAAGTGCATCTATTTCATTTATATCTACCTGCCTGGTATTTACAAATCCAAGTATTTCGCCTTTTACCTCATATGCCATTGTCATCCTTTAAAATTGTCCCTCTTTATATTTCAGATCCTTAGAAATGATATAGAGCGTCGAGTTTTTAATTGCTTGGATATTATAGCACTCTCCTATGCCAAATGCAAATTCTTTGTTTACATGTAAAAGACTTGCTCCGTCACTCATATTTATAAACTGTAACTTGCTTTGTTCAAGCAGTCTTGCATCTGTTACCTCTGTAAAATCAAGTGTTAGGGTTATCCAGTCATAATCACGTGCGGCATCTTGAACTGCAAGAACTAATTTCAGATGAGTGGGTGAAATGACTTCGAGGGAACGCAAGTCGGCATTTTTAAAGCTGTCAAACCGCTCAAGGTCTATTGGCAACCGACACACTCCATACTTCTGTCTTCGACATCGCTTGCCATTTCCGGTGACTGTGAACGCAGATAATAGGTAGATTTGAGTCCCAGTTTCCATGCCAGCATATAAATTTCATTAAGATAGCGTCCGCTTGCTTTGTCAAGTGTTATAAAAATGTTGAGAGACTGCCCCTGATCTATCCATTTTTGTCTGATAGCGGCTGCTTTTATAAGAACGGTCTGGTTTAAATCATATGCCGGAGTATAATAACTCCATGTCTCAGGTGAAAGATTAGGAACAACAACAGGAATCAGTCCGCTGAGATTTTCTTCTGACCATTTGCGTTTAAAGACAGGCTCAATAGCCTGTGTAGTACCTGTTAAAATAGATATGGATGATGTAGGGGCTACAGCCATCAGATAACCGTTTCGCATTCCCTGTTTTTTTACTTTGGCCCGGAGTTCATCCCATTCGTATTTTGAAGCAAAGAGTCCGCCACGGTCAACCAGGTTTACCACCTCGGCATTTGCATGGTCTTGAGGCATTATTCCTCTGCTCCACTTGCTTCCTTCAAATTCGGGATAGCTTCCTTTTTCAACAGCCAGATCAGAAGAGGCGGAAACTGCATTATAACAAACAGCTTCCATAATTTCGTCTATTTTGTCAAAATGTTCCTGACTTCCCCACATAATTCCGGCTTCTGCAAGCATCTGTGCTTCGCCCATAACACCCAAACCGATAGAGCGGCTTCGCATGTTAGTCCGTTTTACTTTTTCAACCGGATAAAAATTCAAATCTATAACATTGTCCAAACATCTGATAGCTGTGGGGACAATTCTGTCTATATCTTCTTTTGTATTTATGCGTGAGAGATTTATAGAAGCAAGGTTACAAACAGCCGTAGCGCCGTCAATTTTTTCTTTTTCCACAGCAAAAATAGGAAGTCCTCCCAGTGAATCCAAAGCAGTGACTTTTTTGGCGGGTTTTGTTATACCACTGTCTACAGTTACCAACTCCTCTTCTTCATAACTGATGCTGTCACCGTTTTCAAAAATAAATTTTATTTTATAATGGTTAGGCTGAGTGTTTTGAAAAATTTCTGTACAGAGATTGGAACTTCTGATAATTCCGTAATGATCATTCGGATTTGCACGGTTAGCATTGTCTTTAAAACAAAGAAACGGTGAACCTGTCTCAAAATAAGAAGTCAAAATCTTTTTCCATAAATCTTTTGCCTTTACTTTTTCTTTGATGATACTCTCATCCTGTTCAAATTTGAGATAAAGTTTATTAAATTCTTCGCCGTAGACATTCGTGAGTTCTCTGGTATCATATGGGTCGAAAAGTGTCCAGATTGCATCCTCTTCCACACGTTTCATAAACATATCGTTTAGCCATAGAGACGGAAACAGATCGTGAGCGCGACGACGCTCTTCACCGGAGTTTTTCTTCAGGTCTAAAAAGTCGTTGATATCTATATGCCATGGTTCAAGATAAACAGCAATAGCACCTTTTCTGGTACCGAGTTGGTCTACGGCGATGGCAATATCATTTGTTATCTTTAAAAAGGGGATAGTTCCACCTGCTGCATTTTTGTGGCCGTCTATAAAAGAACCCATTGAACGAACCTGGGTCCAGTCCCAGCCGATTCCTCCGCCAAATTTTGAAAGCATTGCCATCTCTTTGTATGTGTCAAATATACCTTCGATATTATCAGGAGTAGAGCCTATATAACAAGAACTTAACTGGTGTCTTGGTGTTCTTGCATTGGAGAGTGTGGGCGTGGCTAACATAACTTCGAATTTACTAATCATGTTATAAAATTTGATGGCCCACTCTTGACGTTTTTCCTCGCGCTGTGCCAAAAACATTGCGATGGCCATAAACATATGTTGAGGAAGCTCTATCGGGTTTGCATCTCTGTCTTTAATCAGATATCTGTCATAGAGTGTTTTAATGCCCAGATAATTAAACTGCAGATCTCTTTCCGGTTTAATATGTTTTTCCAGTTCGTCAAGATCATACATCTCTTTTAGGCCCAGAAGAATTCGTCCCTCTTTTTCTCCTTTTTCAAAATACTTTTCCAATTTGCAATAACCGGTAAAACCGTTTACCTGATGGTAAAGATTAAAAAGAAACAGACGTGAAGCCACAAATGTCCAGTTGGGTGCATCAATATCTATTTTATCTACCGCGGTTTTAATTAAAGTTTCTTGTATCTCTTTTGATGTTATACCGTCACGAAAGTGAATTTGGGCATCAACTTCCAGTTCACTTTGGCTGACATTGGCCAAACCTTTTACAGCAGCAGAAGTATATTTTTGGATTTTGGATATGTCAAGAGGTTCTGTTCGTCCGTTTCGTTTTATAACTGTTATCATAAATTTATTCCCTGATTAAGAATTTTTTATATAATTATGTATGCAATAATCATATAAAAAACTATAAGATATTGTTAATTAGCATAGTTAGTATTCTAGCGAAAACTCTCTCTTAAAAATATTAAAGCAGTAAAATTTTTACAAGTTTTATATATTTGTTATATCTAAGGAGATAGAAGAAAAAGTTATATTCAGCATAGCAATTACAGCTATGCTGAAGTTGTTTATTTGAAAACTCTTGCAAATATTTTATCTACATTTTTTGTATAGTAGTCGTAATTAAAACATTCTCTGATAACTTCTTCACTAAGTGAATTTCTCAACTCTTCGTCTGCAAGCAGATGATTAAGATAGAGGCTCTCTCCTTTTTCATTAACCGTAGGTTTGCCCTGTTGAATCTCTTCCCAGACTTTCATGGCATTTCTCTGTACGATTCTGTAGGCATCTTCACGACTCACACCCTGCAGTGGAAGTTCAAGTAAAACACGTTGAGAAAATACAAGTCCTCCTGTCAGGTTGAGATTTCTCATCATGTTTTCAGGATATACAGTCAGGTTTGCGATAACGTTATTCATGCGGTGCAGCATAAAATCACTTGTAATAAATGCATCAGGGAGCCAAAAACGTTCTGTGGATGAGTGGGAGATGTCACGTTCATGCCAAAGAGCTACATTTTCCATAGCAGGGTTTGCATAGGCACGTATCATGCGAGCCAAACCTGTTATGTTTTCTGTGAGGATAGGATTGCGTTTATGAGGCATTGCGGATGAGCCTTTTTGGCCTTTTGCAAAATACTCTTCGCACTCATATACTTCCGTTCTTTGCCAGTGACGAACCTGTACGGCAAATTTTTCTATGGAACTTGCCATTAATGCCAAAGCTGTTGCCAGTCTCGCATAACGGTCACGCTGAATAACCTGGTTTGAAACAGGTGCTGGCTTTAAACCAAGCTCTTCACAGGTATACTCTTCAAGTTCCAAAGGAGCATGCGCAAAATTTCCCATTGCTCCACTTACCTGTCCGACTGCTATAACATCCATAGTCTGTTCAAGGTTTTCGAGATGACGAGCCATTTCATCATACCAGACAGCTAACACGAGACCAAATGTTATAGGTTCTCCGTGAATTCCGTGAGAACGTCCGACCATTAAAGTCATTTTGTGTTCCATGGCACGTTTTTTAATAGACTCCATAATCATCTTTACATCTTCTATTATAAGCGAAAGGGAATCTTTCATCTGAAGCGCAACGGCTGTATCAATAGTATCTGAAGATGTCATACCATAATGAAACCATCTGCTCTCTTCACCGAGAGATTCTGATACCGAAGTTGTAAAGGCAATCAGGTCATGGCGTGTTACCGCTTCTATTTCATCTATGCGTTTAATGTCAAACTTTGCGTTCTTAACAATTTTGTCCGCATCTTCCTGAGGGATTTTTCCCAGTTTTGCCCAAGCTTTTACTACAGCAATTTCAACATCAAGCCACGCCTGGTATTTTGCCTGGTATGTCCATTTTGATGCCATCTCTTCCCGTGAATATCTATCTACCATTATATAGGTTCCTTATGATTGTTTTTATGCTAGAATTCGCATAGATTAAAGTAGTTTATTTTACTCAAATATTCATTAAAGAGGATTGAAATTTGCCATTCGTAAGAAAGAGAATGTTTGCACCAAAAAAACAAAAAGCATTTTTATATTTAATTCAAGAACTTGGGTATACCCAAAAAGAAGCACAGCGTCTTATTGCCAAGGGAAGGCTTTTTGTTAACGGAGAACCGATGACGAGGACTGCAGGTGAAATTGAAGGTGAATTTGAATTTATCTACTTTGAACCTATTACAAGAGGTTTGGAACCTACATACGAAGAAGAAGAGTTTGTTGTTTTTGACAAGCCGAGTGGTGTGCTTATTCATCCTCAAAACAGATACACGCCCTACTCTCTTATAGATGAATTAAAATACCAATACGGCAGAGATGCAAATATTACACACAGAATCGATCAGGAGACAAGTGGTCTGGTCTTGTGTGCAAAGAACAAGCAGAGTGAACGTGATATTAAAATGATGTTTGAGCAAAGAGATATGAAAAAGAAATATTTGGCATTTGTACACGGAGATTTTAAAAAAGAGCTTACTGTGGTGGAGCCGCTGTTAAGAGCAGAAGATGAAAGTGCTATTGTTCGTATGGTAGTAAAAGTTGATACAAAAGGCAAAGCTTCAAAAACTTTTTTTAGACCATTGGAATATTTTGAAAAACTAAATATGACACTTGTGGAATGTGTGCCGTATACAGGAAGACAGCATCAAATCAGAGTGCATTTGTTTCACGTGAAACATCCGATAGTCGGTGATCCGATTTATGGACAGAGCGAAGAGAATATCGTTAAATTTTTAGAGAGAGAACTATCTGCCGAACAAAGAATAAAAAACAGCGGAGCACAACGTTTATTGTTACATGCCAGTGAATTGGCATTTGATTTATATGGGGATTCTTATATCATAAAAAGCAAGGTAGACTTTTTAAAAACATGTTTATTACATGTAATGTGAATAACTTTTTTTTAAGAAGATAAAAATAATATTTATTTATGTGAATAATTTTTTTAAATCTCTTTATAGCCCTGTAAATAGGGCTTTTGGAAGATTTGTAAACTGTTTTAAGGTAAAATTTACATAAAATATTTCTTAAAAAATAAGAAAATTTACAAATTTTTTATCCATGAAATTATGTGATATTCACACTTTAGAACAATGTGTGAATACTACACATTTAGAGAAAATTGACAAATTTTATTATGATTAAAATTTATTTTAAGATGAAATTTATTTTTAAGATTAGTAGGGTATTATTACACTCATAGACGACCTCCCTGGTGTGTTGGTCGTCTGCTTTATTTTGATCCAGCTTTATATGACTTTAATTAAAACTTTACTCTTTTTCTTCTTTGGTTGCTGCCCATATAAAACCGCCAACGCCAATGGCAAAAACTATCACTAACAAAACTACTTCACTGATATCAACACTACTCATAACTATCCTTGATTTTTATTATAATTATACTCTTAGATTTGTTATCTAACTGTTTATCTCATCTTGATTTTTTTCTTTTAACTGTCCACAAGCGGCACTGATATCTATTCCTTTAGAATCGCGTATGGTAGAGAGTAAACCGTGGTTTATAAGGTATTCCTGAAATTTGATCATATCTTCGCGTGATGGACGTTCGTAAGGTGTACCAGGATAGGGATTAAAATAGATAAGGTTTACTTTTGCTTTAATTCCGCTAAGGAGTTTTACAAGTTTTTTTGCAGAACCCAAATCATCATTTTTATTTTTAATGACAAGATATTCAAACATAACACGCTTGCGTGTATCAATTGGAAAACGTTTTACCGCTTCTATAATTGAGTTGATGTTATGTGCTTTATTCATCGGAATAAGCTCTGTGCGCAGTTCATCATCAACCGCATGGAGTGATATGGCTATATGCACACCCAGATCCATTTGACCGAGTTTGTCTATTTTGTTACTGAGACCACTTGTGCTTACAGTTTGTCTTTTTGCAGAAATGGCAAGTCCCTCTTCTTCTTTAAAAATTTCTATAGCCTGTGCAAGATTTTCAAGATTGTCGAGAGGTTCCCCCATTCCCATGTACACTATATTTATCTTTCTGTTATGTTTGTGTTTGTTGTCACGTTTGAGTGTTACTACCTGTGCAACAATTTCTCCGGCAGTCAAATCACGGGTAAAACCGCCTTTGGCCGTCAAACAAAAACTACAGCCGACTTTGCAGCCAACCTGTGTGGAAACACAGACTGTATATTTTGCCTCTTGTGTTATTTCACCATTTTCATCAACTTGCTCATCTTTCATTTTAAGCCAGACTGCTTCAACGGTCTTGCCGTCCTGTAGCTGCAAAAGATATTTTATTGTACCGTCGCTTGACTCTTCTTTTCGTACGATTTCCATGGGATTGATGGTATATTTTTCGCTCAGTTCTTCTTTTAATGCTTTTGGGATGTTTTTCATTGCATCAAAATCCTGTGCATACTGATGATACAGCCAACCATAAATCTGTTTGGCACGAAAAGATGGTTTGACTAACTGTGTCAGTTCTTTTTGTGTGAAGTCATATAAAGAAGGTTTCATTTTGCTGTTAGCTCTGCTATACGCTTTTTTACATGCTCTTCAAGGAGTTCTTTTGCTTTGGATTGATTCTTGAGAAAATCTTCATGAGCCTGTTTGTTAGTATAGTTTGTTATACAAAACACACCGCCGGCAGGAATATTAAACTCCTGGGCAATGCGCAACACTGAAAAAAATTCCATATTTTCTATGCCGACACCAAATTTTAAAAAGTTTTTTGTCAATGTTTCGTTTGTAGATATATAATTTGATGAGTTGACAACAATGTCTTTTTTATTGGTAGTGTTTGTTGTGACAACATTATCAAGCGGTGTATAGGCATCATTACTTAAAAATGCCAGTTCTATATTTGCAGCGGTTTTTGATTCTATGATATCAAATATTTTTTTTTCTCCATAGCTTCCTGCAGTTCCTACAAAGAGTAAAAATTCCGGTTTGTCAAATAGACAAAGCCGTGTAAGATTCATAGCTGTTTCAATGAGCCCTACTCCCATTGGAGTTGCAAAAGAAAATGTTTCATTGTTTCCTGCACATATAATCATTGTTATAGCCTTACCGGAATATTTTGTTCATGTAAATAATGTTTTAGATCCATTATATCTATCTCTTTGTAGTGAAATATGGAAGCAGCCAATGCAGCATCTGCTCCGTGTTCAAATGCTTCTTTTATATGTTGCATTGTACCTGCACCGCCACTGGCTATGACCGGTACATGTACTGCACGGCTTATCTGTTCTGTTATATTGAGCTCAAAACCTGCTTTGGTTCCATCCGCATCCATAGATGTCAAAAGAATTTCTCCGCTTCCTCTGTCTACAACCTCTTTTGCCCACTCTACGGCGTCTATACCTGTATCTACGCGTCCGCCGTTTAGGTAAACATTGTATTTGTCACCTGTTTTTTTCACATCAATTGCTGTGACAATACACTGTGATCCAAAGCGTTTGGCACCTTCGTCTATGAGTTGGGGTCTTTTTATGGCTGCGGAATTAACGCTGACTTTATCACAGCCGACATTTAAAAGTTTGTATATATCATCTAGTTTGCGAATGCCTCCGCCTACAGTTAGCGGTATAAAAATTTCTCGTGCTACCTGGGCAACTATATCTACTATTGTGTCTCTGTTGTCAGAAGAAGCTGTAATATCCAAAAATGTAATTTCATCTGCACCCTCTTCATTGTATCTGCGGGCTACTTCAACAGGGTCACCGGCATCTTTGAGTCCTACAAAATTGACGCCTTTGACAACACGTCCGTCTTTTACATCCAGGCATGGGATGATTCTCTTTGCAAAATAATTCATAGCGCAATTATACACTTTTAGGCTTAATGATTGATTTTGTTTCACGTGAAACAAAAGTTTTACACCCCAATCCTAAAAAAAGCCATAACAAAAAGTAGAACGATAATTGCTGTAAGTATTAAAAAATAAAAAGAGAAGAAATGGCAAGAAAATCAAGAGAAAAACTTTCAAAGAAGCGATCAATTAAAGGGTATAAAGAACAAGCCGAATCAAATCAACTTTTGAAACTATTTTCAGGAGTTACAGATTATCGTAAAGCCAAAGGGAAGAGACATAAAATAGAGCATGTTTTATATTTATCTGTGTTAGCTGGATTAATGGGAGCAACAGACTACAAACAAATTTCAATTTGGATAGATAAACATATTCAAAAAGAACAAATAAAAAAACTTTTAGGGATAGAATTTATACTCACTCCAAAAAAAAGTGTAGTATCAGAGATACTTGCAAAAGTAGATTCAGAGGAGGTAGAAGGTGTTTTTAGAGAATGGATTAAGAACTATGTTGATACTACAGGAAAACACCTGAGTGTTGATGGAAAGGTCATGAACGGTAGTAGATATAAAGACAAACGTTCAATTGAAGTAGTAGGTGCAGTTCTTTCAGAAATTGGTGTAGTCATTGCACATCAACAAATAGCACAGAAGTCTAATGAGATACCAGCCCTACAGGCTATGATAGGGGAGTTGGATGATACATTCATCTTTACCTTTGATGCAATGAATACTCAAAAAAAACGCTAGATGCCATTGAAAATAGTGGCTCAAAATATATTGCTAAAGTTAAAGACAATCAAAAAACACTCCTTGATAAAATAGATGAAATATCAAGGGAAATGAAACCAACAAGCACCTATAACGCAAAACCTATCCAGCAATCAAATGAATGGATACAAAGGGAAGTGTTTGTATATAAACCTACAACTTTTTACCATAATGGAATTTCTCATGTTCGTTCAATAATAAAAACTATCAAAAAAGTAGAGCATATAAATCATCAAACTAAAGAAGTGACCAATAGCACAAGAATTCAATTCTGTATTGCAAACTTTCGTGAAGAAGCAGAATTTTTTCATAATAAAATACTACATCATTGGAAAGTAGAAACGATGCACCAGTACAAAGATAATGCGCTTAGAGAAGATGACCATAACTGCCATTTAAATCCATTTTTAATGACAATCATTAGAAGTATGATTCTTAATATTTTACATCTTAATGGTGCAAAATCTATACAAGAACAACTTATCAACAATAGATGGGATTTGGATGATTCTATCTCTCAACTCTTGAAATTTAGTTTTTAGAGGATTGGGGTGAAAGTTTTATATTGCTTTAATATAGTTAGGACTATAATCGTTCATTATATTTGGATAGGAATGTAGATGAAGAAGGATGAAACATTAAAAAGTTTAGAAAATGCAGAAGTAGAATTGACAAGGTTTGTAGAAACAGCAAAATCCTTAATAGACGGGATAGATCCGGAAGATAGAATTTTACCAACTTCATCCAGAGAAACAAAATTTGGTCAATGGTTTTATACCGATGGACAGAAGTTGAAGATACTCTCAAACAATCCGCTGGAGTGTATGAGCAATATTGAAGAGCTTCATGACAAACTTCATGAAAGATATCGTGAAATTTTCGACTTGTATTTCGCTGAAGAAAAAAAAGGCGGATTTTTATCAAGAATATTTAAACCAAAGCAAAAGGTACTGACTGAGTCGGAGTTGAAGCTTGTAAACGAAAAGTATCTTGCAATGGAACAAATAGCCGAAGAACTTTTGGCAGAAATAGCAAGACTGCAAAGACGATTAGTGGCTGTTTCAGAAGAAAAAATCAATGCTTTAGTATAAAAAAAGAGAAAAAAATTGATTTTTTCAGTCTGTTACCTTTTTGTAAGTAAAAAAAAGATATCATAGTGCTATGAATAGAGAAAGTATTGTAGCAAAGAAGAAGTTTGGACAAAACTTTCTTAAAGACCAGTCAGTTTTAAGACAAATCGTCGAAGCGATGCCCAAAAACGAGAATAAAATCGTAGAAATTGGGCCTGGCTTAGGTGATTTAACTAAATTTTTAGTTGATGTCAAAAGTGTAGAAGCTTTTGAGGTAGATACCGATTTATGTAAACTGTTACAAAGTACATTTAAAGAAGAGATTGCTACCAAGCGACTCCATATAAACTGTGGAGATGTTTTAAATGCTTGGCAGAGTGAACTTGTGCGTGAGCCTTATGATTTGGTGGCAAATTTGCCCTATTATATTGCTACGAACATACTATTGAAAGCACTCGCAGATCCTATGTGTAAAAATATACTTGTAATGGTTCAACTTGAAGTAGCAGAAAAGTTTTGTGCAACTGCAGGTGAAAAAGTTTTTGGTTCTTTGAGCGTAATAGCCCAAAGTATAGGAACAGCACAGATTGTTGTGAAAGTTCCCCCGACTGCATTTGATCCTCAGCCCAAAGTGGATTCTGCTGTTTTTCTGATAGAGAAAAATGCTGATAGAAATGACAAAGAGTTCGAGGATATGCTAAGAGTTGCATTTTCGCAGCCTCGAAAAACTTTGGTGAAAAATCTATCTTCAAAATATGACAGGAAAAAACTTCAGGAAGTTCTGGAAAAACTGGAACTTGCATTAACGGTTCGGCCTCATCAGGTAAGCACTAACGACTATCACCAACTCTATAAATTAACAAGGAGTTTGGATGGCAGAAGAGATACAAGAGGCAGCACAAAGCAAACCTCAGGAACAACGCAAACCAAATAACAACCGCAAACCAAATAACAATCGTAGACCAAACGGCAATCAGAAGAAGCCAAACGGTGAAAAAAATGCAAATGCAAAGCCAAGAACAAACAACAATAAAAACAAAAGTCGCGGCCGTCACAAAAGAGGAGCTTCTCCTATTGATGACAAGCTTAAAGCATTTGTTGTAAAAAATCAGGAAGCACACAAGCAAAGACTGAATCCGCACTACAAACTGGATTTGGAATCAAAAGCAAGAGTCCGTGTCACACCGCTTGGAGGGCTTGGAGAAATCGGCGGAAATATTGCTGTATTTGAAACTGACAATGAAGCAATTCTTGTCGATGTAGGGATGAGTTTTCCAGATGAAGAGATGCACGGGGTTGATATACTGATTCCCGATTTTACCTATCTGCATGAAATCAAGCATAAAATTGTCGGTATTATCATTACGCATGCGCATGAAGATCATATCGGTGCAGTACCGTATCTTTTTAGAGAACTGCAGTTTCCTATATACGGAACGCCATTGCCTTTGGCAATGATTGGAAACAAATTTGATGAGCATCATTTAAAAGAGGCTAGAAAATATTTTAATCCTATTGAAAAAAGAAAAGTCTATAAAATAGGAAATGATTTTGAAGTTGAGTGGATGCATATGACCCACTCTATTTTAGACTCTTCTTCTGTGGCGATTACAACAGCAGCCGGAACTGTGATACATACAGGTGATTTCAAGATTGACTATACACCGATAGACGGGTATCCCGCAGACTTACACCGTTTGGCACATTATGGCGAAAAAGGGGTGTTGTGTTTGATGAGTGATTCGACAAATTCACATAATCCTAATCCTACACCGTCTGAGTTAAGCGTTGCACCGGCACTTGACCGTGTATTCAGCAAGGCAGAGGGAAGAGTGGTTCTTTCAACGTTCAGCTCAAATATTCATCGTGTTTATCAGGCAATTCAGTATGCTGTGAAATATGGTCGTAAAATTTGTGTTATCGGACGTTCTATGGAGCGTAACCTTGAAGTGGCTATGCAATATGACTATATTAAATTACCAAAAAATATCTTTGTGGAACCGGATGAAGTGGCACACATGAGTGATAAAGATGTTTTAATCGTGACAACAGGTTCTCAGGGTGAAGGCAATTCTGCACTGTTTAGAATGTCAATAGGTGAGCACAGACATATTAAAATTAAACCGACTGATTTGATTGTTCTCTCCTCCCGTGCTATTCCCGGTAATGAGGGTTCTATTTCCCAAATGCTTAATCACCTGCAAAAATGTGGAGCTAAAATTGCCTATGACAAAGATTTACATGTTTCAGGACATGCATCTTTAGAAGAGCAAAAATTGATGCTTCGTCTCGTTAATCCTAAGTTCTTTTTACCGATTCACGGTGAATACAATCATGTAATGAAACATAAAGAGACTGCAATGCTGTGTGGTGTACCTGAGAGAAATATTTTACTTATGACAGATGGAGAACAGATAGAGATTGCACCAAAATATATGAGAAAAGTCAAAACTGTAAAAACCGGCAAGACATATATTGACAATCAAAACAATTATGAAATCGAAGATGACATAGTTATGGATCGCCAAAAACTTGCGACAGACGGTGTTGTTATGATAGTGGCTCAGGTGAGTGAACAAACCGGAAAAATGATGGATAAACCAAAAGTGACATCATTTGGTCTGGTCGCTGACAAAAGAGACAGGGCTTTTGCAAAAGAGATAGAAGAAATACTGGAAAACTTCCTGTTGAACATGAAGCCCGGACTTATCGGTAATCCTAAAACTTTAGAAGGTGATTTGCGTCAGGTTATCAGAAAACATATTTTCAGAAAAATGAAAAAATACCCGCTGATTGTTCCAAATATCTTTATTCACTAAAAAAATACCTCAAGTTTAGTCTTGAGGTATTTTTATTACATCATCTTTTCAGCAAATTCTTGCTACTCTATCATACTAAAAACTTTAAAAGGCATAACTTTGTCAGAGAATAAAAACAGTGAATTTGAAAATGCAGTCAAAATAATGATGCATCATGTCGGAGAAGATCCAAGTCGTGAAGGGCTGTTGGATACACCTGCACGCGTGCGAAAAGCCTATGAGTTTATTTACGGCGGATACAAAGAAGATCCTGCGGAAATTTTAAAAAAAGCGCTTTTTACGACCTCCAATGATGAAATGGTTTTGGTAAAAGACATAGAGTTCTATTCTACATGTGAACATCATCTTCTGCCTATTATCGGTCGGGTACATGTAGCCTATATTCCAGACGGAAAAGTGGTCGGACTTTCAAAAATTCCCCGAGTTGTCAATGTGTTTGCCCGCCGTATGCAGATTCAAGAACAGCTGACGGAACAGATTGCTGATGCCATTATGGATACGATTGCGCCAAAGGGTGTTGGTGTTGTCATTCAGGCGCGTCATATGTGTATGGAGATGCGCGGTGTTGAAAAGATAAACTCAACGACAACATCATCAGCGCTTCGCGGACTTTTCAAAAAAGATGAAAAAACACGCAGTGAATTCTTTTCTCTCATTAATTCTCCTACGGGAAACAGATACTAAAATATGCCATTATCATCACTGAAAGAGAAACTTGCAAATAAAAACTATTCGGTCTCTTTTGGCGAGGTTGTGAAAATAAACGCAACGATTATCACGGCAAAAGGTTTACATGTAAGCATCAGCGATATGGTAAAGATTGTCTCAGATACTACAGGACAGGAGACTGTTGGGATGGTAACGGAGATTGATGCAGATCTCTTTTTCATTACACCTTTTTCATTTGTAGAGGGATTTCGTTCGGGAGATAAAGTATTTTTAGATTCCACAGGGTTGAATATTCCTGTAGGCCCTGCTCTTTTGGGACGTGTAGTAGATCCGTTTATGCGCCCTGTTGACGGCAAAGGCAGTATAAAAGAGGGAAAGCTTACTCCTATCATAAAAGCACCAATAGCGGCAATGAAAAGAGGCATGATAGATGAAGTTTTTTCTGTGGGGGTCAAATCAATTGACGGACTGCTTACCTGCGGAAAAGGACAGAAACTCGGAATATTTGCAGGAAGCGGTGTCGGAAAATCAACCTTGATGGGTATGATTGTCCGCGGAGCAGATGCCCCTATCAAGGTCGTAGCGCTCATCGGTGAACGCGGTCGTGAAGTTCCTGAGTTTATAGAAAAAAATCTCGGTGGTGATTTGACAAATACTGTTATAGTCGTGGCAACGTCAGATGATTCTCCTTTGATGCGAAAATACGGTGCTTTTGCCGCAATGAGTGTTGCCGAACATTTTAAGGATCAGGGCAGAGATGTGCTCTTTATTATGGATTCTGTCACACGTTTTGCTATGGCACAGCGTGAAATAGGGCTGGCACTTGGAGAACCACCGACTTCAAAAGGCTACCCTCCCTCCTCTCTCACCCTTTTGCCCCAGTTAATGGAACGTGCCGGAAAAGAAGAAGGCAAAGGAAGCATTACGGCCTTTTTTACCGTTTTGATAGAGGGGGATGATATGGGTGATCCTATCGCTGATCAGTCCCGTTCCATTTTAGACGGACATATTGTACTCTCACGGGAAATGACAGATTTTGGCATCTATCCGCCTGTGCATATTTTAAATTCGGCTTCAAGGGTTATGAGTGATATCATTACACCGGAGCATCTTAAAGCAGTGATGAAATTTAGACGCCTGTATACGCTACTCAAAGAGAATGAAACACTCATAAGAATAGGTGCCTATACAAAAGGCAGTGATGCTGAACTTGACGAGGCTATTGATAAAAAAGAGGATATGGAAAAATTCATAACGCAAGATTCGACAGTACAGATACCGTTTAGTGAGACTGTCGAGGTGTTGACTGCTCTTATGAATTCATAATATTTGTGAATCAAACCAGCTGTCCCGTGAACGTTTTTCCCCCTGTTCGTGAGTAATGGCAAGTTTTTTGGTACTATTTGTTTCATAGCCATTCATGATAATTCTAATCTCTTTGTCTATACCGAAAATATCAATATAGGAATAAATGATATTTTCGGCACTGTTGAATCTATTTGTATTGATGAGTTGTTTTATCTGTGTGTAGAAACTGAGTCGAAGAAGATTCCCTGTTCTTTGTTTTCTTGAAGGTGTGTATATCAGTTCCCCCAGTGTCTTTTTTATGTGTTGTATATCACCGTTAAGCGCATGTTTTTCACACTCATTCATAAGCTTCTGCCAGTGTTTTTCAAGAAGTTTTGTAATTTCAAGATTTTGCAGTCTTGTATCGCTGTCTATAAGTTCATAGCATTTTTTAAAATCATTATTTGTATAGTATGAGAGAAATTTTTGTACAGATTGCGCATATTCATATAACTCTTGCAGTATATTCCTGTTACATGTAAAGAGCTGTGCAGATTTTATTTGCTGTAGTGCTTTTTCAACATTGGCGCTGTCAATTGTATTTTTTATATTTTGCAAAAGCATTTCTTGTGATTTTTGCAGTTCATAATATCCGGGAATATCCTTAAAAACCTCATATTTTGATATAAGTCTGTCAATTGTCCTGTATTCTTTATATTGCAGTGCTTTTAAAAATACTAAAAATTCTTCATTTTGTCTGAGCAAAAGGTTTATAAGCGGGCGTTTTGACAAAATTGTTATGTATGGGAGCAAAAGTTCTTTTGCTCTGTCTAAATTGCCAATGAGGATCTGTTTTTGGGCAAAAATATATGATTTTTTAAAATCAGCTTCCATTTTTTTATAGACAGAGGTATGTTGCAAGGGTGCAAACTTTTCACTGAGTTTGTAGGCAAGAGCATATTTTTTGTCTCTGTAAAAGTGTTGAAAGGCTGCATAATTTTTATGCGCTTTGAACAAAAGCTTAATATCATCTGTTTTACTGTTTATCTGCTGTAGGATATTGAGAATTTTTTTTAGTTCATTTTTATTGGAGTTTATAAGATGAACAAAAGCTTTTGCATAAAGTTTTTGATAAAGGGTTTCAACTTTTTTATGCTCTTTTGTACCTTGAAGTCGCGGATCTGCATCAATTATGTCAAAAGCTTTGACAATATCTTTGCGAAGTATACACATTTTCAGATCATCAGCATCGGCAAATGTAATAGTGTAGAGTTGTTGGTTTTTTAGAGCAACAACAAGCTTTTTCTTATGCGTCAAAATCATAGTATCGACTTCATGCCCGAAGCTGAGATATTTTGGGCTTACAAGCTTTTTGCTTCTAATATTTACAAGCGAAATACTCTTTGATCTTCCGCTTATAAGTGCAAAATCAGTCCGAGGAAAATATATAATATTTTTTATTGCACCAAAAGGCATATGTAAAGAGAAGTTTTCTTCATCTTCGTGAAGTTTTTGTATATAGAGTGTGCCATCATGACTGCCAAGCATAAGCGTCTGCTCGTTTATGAAGCATAAAGCCTCAATAGCTACTTTGGAAACACAAAGTTTTTTTATCTGCTGGTGTGACTGCAGATGAATTATACTGACATAACCTCCATAGCCGCTGCATGCCATATAGTTTCTATGAAAAGCAAAAGCATTGATATTTTGGTGTTTAAACGAGATAAGACGGGCTATTTCTCTTTGAGTATCATGCCGGTAGAGCATAACTCTACCCTCGTTCGTAGCACTGACAATATAAGGCATATCCGGTATAAAATGAAGTGCGGTAACAGTACCATTGTCGGTATAAATAGTTTGCAAAAGACTTTTGTTTGTTAAAGAAACTATATATATTTGAATACCATTGGCAATGGCGCAAATATTTTCGCTTGGATGAACAGCAACGGCAGTTGTTTTATAATTTAACTGTGCGATGGAGAGGATTTTTTTATTTTGACAATCATCAGCATCAAAAATTCGCATACCATGGAGTTTGGTACTGAGTGCTACGGTGTTATTGTCCAAAGCCTGTAAGACAGTGATTTGAGAGCGGACTTTTAGACACTCATAAATCTTTGGCATGCAAGGCTTCTAAAAGATTTTATTCACTAAAAGCTGGGCAGAGACCCTGCCGTTAAATTCATTTTTGGTTACGGAGTAACTGCATGTAATCTTTTTATTCTCTGGCATTTCATAAACACGCCGAAAAGCAATAAGCTCTATAGTCTCTCTTTGATGCGGGTATTGTCTGATTTCAATGCGCGAATGTGATTTGTCGGCACCCATCAGTTTTATACTGACAACTTCTGCATCTTTTATAAGAAAAGTCGGCCGGAGATTCGCTTCTCCATAGGGTTCAAACTGTTCAAGCAAATCCAGCAGTTCTGTATCTATATCTTCGCTTGCCAAGATTCCGCTTATCTGTTCTTTTGGTATAAAATGATCATCAGGAATTCTTTGTGCACTTCTATTGACAGCTTCTTTAAAGGCTGCTATATCCTTTACATGTAAACCCAGTCCTGCTGCCATTTTATGCCCGCCAAATTTAGTTAACAGATGTTCATTTTCTTTTATGAGTTCATATATATTGACCTCACCGATACTTCTGGCACTCCCTTTGGCTTCTTCATCTTTTATACTCAAAACTATAGCAGGAGATCCAAACTTATCAACCAAACGGGCGGCTACAATGCCTACAACACCTTCATGCCAGTTTTTACCTGCCACAACAATAATTCTATCGTTTTTATTGACAGAGTTCAGTGCCTCTTGCGTTGTTTGTGTTTCAGTCTCTTTTCGTAGATTATTGAGCTGTCCCAAGAGTTCAAACTGTTTATAAGCCGTATGTGTATCGGATGCAGTATAAAAATCAAGGGCAATAGAAGCATCTTCAAGGCGTCCGGCAGAGTTGATACGCGGTGCTATGTTAAATGCGATATCTTCACTTGTGATGTTTGACTTGTTTAAAAAGTCCCTGATAATAACACTGGCAGGCCTGTTGGAGTGCATAAGGAGATTAAGCCCTTCTTTGACAAGTGTTCTGTTTATATTGACAAGAGGCATAATGTCCGCAATAATTGCAATCGCCAAAATATCTAAAAATTGCTTCATATCTATACTGAGTGCAAGCTCTTTTTTAACAAGTCCAAGTAAAAGCCATGCAACCTGTGCGCCACATATCTCTTTAAAAGGATAGTTACATGTAGAGAGCTTTGGATCAACAATAGCATAGGCATCTGGTAAAACATCGCCGGGAGTATGATGATCAGTAATAATTAGGTCTATTTTGCGTTGTTTGCATATATCGGCTGCTTCTATTGCAGATATTCCGTTATCAACAGTTATAATCAAGTCCGTATCCACTCTTTGCAAAACAGTAGGATTTACCCCATAACCATCATGAAAACGATTGGGAATAATAGCTTCAAGAGGATAGGGAATCTGCTTGAAAAAATCAACAACTATAGCAGTAGAGCTGACACCGTCTACATCATAATCACCTACTAACGTTATACGTTTGTTAGCGCGTATAGCTTCTGCAATTTTTTTTGCGGCTTTATCTGCATCATGAAGCAATTGTGGATTTGGAATTTGGGAAAGTTTTTTGTCTTCCTTGTCAAACCTTTGTGCAAGCAGAGCAAAAAGGTCTGATTTGTTTAAGTGGGGTATATTACTCAGCATTTAAACTGGCATTGACAAATGCTAGTATAGATGGATTTGGAGTTTGGAGGCGTGATGTGAATTCAGGGTGAAACTGCACCCCTAAAAACCATGGATGGCCTTGAATCTCTACTGTTTCTATCAACCCGTCAGACTCACCTGTGACTATCATGCCGGCATCCTCAAGCTGTTGTCTGTAGGCAGGGTTTGCTTCATATCGGTGACGGTGTCTTTCATAAATTGTTTTTTGTCCGTTATAGGCTTCACGGAGCAAAGAACCCTCTTTTGTGTCACACGGGTACTCTCCAAGACGAAGGGTCCCGCCCATCGGCGACTGATGTGTCCGAAGCTGCATACCGCCGCTTTGGTCCAAAAAGTTGTCTATAAGATAAATCATAGGGTGCGGTGTGTTTTCATCAAATTCAACGGAGTTCGCACCCTCCAGTCCAAGCACATTTCTTGCATATTCTACAAGCGTAAGCTGCATGCCCAGACAGATGCCGAGATAAGGTATCTTGTTGACACGGGCATACTCAATTGCCTGTATTTTTCCTTCAATTCCCCGGTTTCCAAAACCGCCTGCTACCAATATGCCGTCACAGTCACTCAGAAGTGTCTGTGCATCTCTTTCTTCTATCTCTTCAGAATCAACCCAGCAAATTTCAACTCTGCTGTCAAGATGAGCTCCGGCATGAATAAGAGCCTCTGTTAGTGATTTGTAGGACTCTTTGAGGGCAAGATATTTTCCGACAAATCCTATAACTACTTTTCCTTTTGGCTGTACGATTTTTTTGACAAGAGTATCCCACTCTTGCATATCAGGTTCTATCTCGCCAAGATCAAGTTCTTTTGCTATAGGTTTTAAAATATTTTGTCTTAAAAATGACATAGGAACATCATATATGCTTGCAGCATCAAGTGCTTCTATAACACTGTCCGGTGCAACATCACAGCTCATTGCAAGCTTTTTCTTGAATGTTTTGGGCAGAGCATTTTCGCTTCTTGCTATAATCATCTGCGGTGTGATACCGATACGGCGAAGTTCCTGAACCGAGTGCTGTGTCGGCTTTGATTTCATCTCACCGGCTGCTTTAATGTAGGGAATAAGGGTTACATGGACAAAAAATGTACCGGCAACTTCATCATCATGTTTCATTTGGCGAATCGCTTCCATAAATGGCAGCCCTTCAATATCACCAACCGTTCCTCCAAGTTCCACTACAAGAATATCATGCCCTTCCCCGGCTGCTTTTATACGCTTGACAATTTCACCGACAATATGCGGAACAACCTGAATGGTCTGTCCGAGATACCCGCCTGCGCGTTCACGCTCAATTACACTTGAGTAAACCTGCCCTGTTGTAAAGTTGGATGTTTTTAAAAAAGATTTGTCCAGGAAACGTTCATAGTTTCCAATATCAAGGTCAGTTTCTGCGCCGTCTTTTGTAACAAAAACTTCTCCATGCTCCAGCGGACTCATCGTACCCGGGTCAACATTGATATACGGATCAATTTTAAGCATGCCTATATTCTTACCGGCATGTTTGAGTAAAGTACCTATACTGGCAGCTGTAATCCCTTTTCCAAGAGAGCTTAATACTCCACCGGTAACAAAAATGAATTTAGTCATTAAAAAATCTCCATATATATTAAGTATAAGCGCGATTATAGTATATAATGTCTTATTAAATTATGAAAGTAACTGTATGCAAAATGTTTTAGTCTATATAATCATCGCTCTTGGGGTTTCCATAGTTATTAATATCTTTTTGAAAAAAATAGGCATATCGCAGATTATAGGCTATATTCTGACCGGAACACTTATTGCCTATGGTTTTGATCTGCATAAAGCCAGTCATTCGCATGCTTTGGAGATGGCAGGGGAATTCGGTATTGTATTTTTGATGTTTACCATAGGGCTTGAAATATCTTTGGCAAAAATGGGTTCGATGAAAAGAGAGATTTTTGCCAACGGATTTTTACAGGTCGGACTGACTACGGTTGTCACCTATCTGCTAGCCCATTATATTTTTGCTCTGGGACCAAAATCATCCATAATTATAGCACTGGCGTTTTCGCTTTCATCAACAGCAATCGTACTGACATATTTAAAAAGTTCTAAAGAGATTTATACTCCGTACGGGCAGAATGCAACAGGAATTCTGATTTTTCAGGATATTGCAGTGATTCCTATTTTAATTCTGATAAGCTTTTTAACCAAAGAGGGAGATCAGGAGATCTTTGTCATTTTATGGCATACACTTTTAAGTGTTTCTGTTGTTATCGCTGTGATGTTTACATTCGGCAAGAGAGTTGTTGCCTGGCTGCTGCATTTTTCATCCTCGTCAGAGGTAGACGAACTCTTTATGGGTTCTGTACTCTTTATCGTCATGGCATCTTCTCTTTTTGCCTACTATATGGGTTTTACCTACTCTTTAGGCGCATTTGTAGCCGGTATGATTATCGCGGAAACGAAATACCATCATAAAGTAGAATCAGATATCGCACCGTTTAAAGATATTCTTTTGGGAACATTCTTTGTTGTTGTGGGTATGAAAATTGACATCTTCTTGTTCGTTGACAATATCGGACTTATTATCGGTCTGTTTTTACTGATTTTTATTATAAAATCGCTCCTTATGTTTTTGGTCTTGCGGTTAAGCTCAAGCAGTGCAGTTTCCTTAAAAACGGCACTCTTCCTTTCTCAGGTAGGCGAATTTTCATTTGTAATTTTTGCACTCGCGGCATCAGGGCATATTATTGATGAGCAGTTGGCTTCTTTGTTGGTACTGATAGTGATTTTTTCCATGATAGTGACACCGTTTTTTGTTCCCTTTATCAATGCTGTAACCACCAGGCTGGTAAAAGAAAAAGATATTGTTACAGATATGTCTGCACTTAAGGGCAGAGAAAATCATGTGGTTGTGTGCGGATACAGCGTGGTCGGTAAATTTGTGACACAGTATCTTGAAGAACTTGATGTTCCCTATGTTATCATTGACAATTCAAACAAACATGTACAGGAAGCACTGGAAGAAGGAAGAGAAGCCTATCTCGGAGATGCTTCCAAAACAGCTATTTTGCAAGCGCTCCATATTGAAAAAGCTGCTGCAATAATTGTAACACTTGACAATATTGCGAAGAAGCGCCTTATTTGCGAAGCAGTGCTGAATCATTCAAGAAATGCAAATTTGATTGTAAAAGTGGTTTCACTGGAAGAGAAAGAGAAGCTTTCGGACTTGGCTATAACGAATATTGTGGACGGAAAAGTAGAGGTGGCACGTGTTTTGGTTGAGAGAATGTTAACCTGCCAGCTAAAATATCGCTAGCGGTTGTATACTAGTTTCCGCGTGAGCCCGGCTTAATGGCTTGGCTGCCGTCTTTGCAAAGCGGACATGTCTCAGGCGGATACATTTCAAAGGTAAAGTCTGCAAGTGCAAAAAACGGAATATCCTGAGGAAGCTTGCAGTTTGGCTTTGTCTCTATGTTGCTGCCCTCTCTGTGGCAAAATCCGCGGTTCGCCAATGCGGCAATGCCGACTATTTCACCACCCAGTTCTTTGACAACTGCAGCAGCTTCCATAGCGCTTCCTCCGGTTGTAATGATATCTTCGCACATCAAAACCTTTTCACCCGGTTTGATTTCAAAACCGCGGCGAACAGTCATCTTGCCGTCAACCCGTTCAGCAAATATACTTCTTGCATCAAGTGCCGTAGCAAGCGCAAAACCTGCAATCAAACCGCCAAGCGCCGGAGCACAGACGGTATCAATCTCAAGGCCGCTTGCCTTGATCTGCTTGGCAAGTTCCTCTGCTAAAAGTTTCGCTGTTTTGGGATCTTCCAAAACTTTTGCAGATTGAAGATAAAACTGTGAATGGTTGCCTGAACTCAATTTGAAATGCCCTTCCAAAAGTGCTTCGGCATCCATATATATTTGCTTTATGTCCACGAATTAAACCTTTAGAATTTCAGCTTCTTTGTCTTTTAAGATGCTGTCAACTTTAGAGATATATTTGTCTGTTATTTTTTGTATATTGTCCTGAGCGGATTTAGACTCATCCTGCGTAATCTCTTTTTCTTTTTCAAGTTTTTTGATTTTGTCGTTGGCGTCGCGTCTGTCATTTCTAATGGATACTTTGGCATTCTCACCCATAGTTTTCATTTTTTTTACAGATTCCTGACGCTGTTCCACTGTCATGGCAGGAAAGAAAAGTTTAATCTGCTCTCCGTCATTATTAGGGTTTACGCCGATATTTGCCGCATTGATAGCAGACTCGATATCAGACAAAAGGTTCTTTTCCCAGGGATTGATGACAATAGTTGTCGCATCGGTTGCCAAAACAGAACCCACCTGATCAAGAGGAGTAGGCGTGCCGTAATAGTCAATTTTTACATTATCAAGTACAGCAGTTGTGACCTTCCCTGTTCTGAGTGTTTTGAAATCTCTTTGCATATGTTCAATGCTGCCTTGCATTTTCGTTTCACATTCATTAAATATTTCGTTTAACATTCTGTTTTTCTCCTTAAAAAGATTATTTTTTTGGTGTTTCTGGTTTTTCAGTCGAAGCAGTCGGTACTGCAGGAGCAGCTACATTTGTTGTCGGAACCATTTCATCTATCACAGAAGACTGTGCAGACTGAGAATACATGTATCCCAGTGTGATCGTATTGACAACGAACAAAAAGCCGATGGTAAATGTTGTTTTTGCCAAGAAACTGCTTGGCCCTTTTGCACCAAAAACCGATTCATTTGAACCACTGTAAGCACCAAGGCCTATGCTTGAGCTTTTTTGTAAGAGCACAGCGATAACCAAGATGATAACTAAGACGATTTGAATTATAAGTAAAAGACTGGTTGTCATATATTTTCCTAAATTATAAAGTGGAGAATTATATCTAAAAAACCTTATATTATCAAACTCTAAAAAAGAGGGTATAATTACAATTATTAAATAAAAATTATTTCGAAGGGTGGGCAGTGAAAAATATAAAAATTATTGCATTGATTCTTATTTTGTTTATGGCAAGCCTGTTTCTTGTTATAGAAAATGAAAAAAAACCTCAAACAAATACAAAACCGATAGTCGGGGTAACCACATTTGCTCTTTATGACATTACAAAGCATATTGCAGGCGATACTCTTGATGTCGTTAATATTTTGCCTTTTGGTGTTGACCCTCACAGTTTTGAACCAACTCCAAAGCTTATGGGCAACATAGAAAAAAGTGCCCTGGTTTTTTACAGCGGCGCAGGATTGGAACCATGGGTACACGGATTTGCATTTAAACAAAAGGCTGTAAATATCAGTAAGTATGTAAAATTACGAGAACTTGCAGATACGGATGAAAACGAAGAAAAGGAACATATCGGGCATCACCATCATGAAGGAGTGGACCCTCACTACTGGCTTGATTTTGACAATATGAAAAAAGCTGCACAAGTGATAACAAATGAACTTATTGCACTGCAGCCTCAATATAAAGAACTTTACATTAAAAACAGAGACAGATATGTAAAAATGCTCAATGCGCTTGACCAGGAATACAAACAGAAACTTGCAAACTGTAAACAAAAAAGTGTTGTTGTTACACATAATGCTCTTGGCTATATTGCAGACAGGTACGGATTTGGAGTAGAATCATTGACGGGACTCTCTCCCGAAGCTGAACCGAGTGCCAAAGCAATGAAAAGAGTTTTTCAGGATATTCGCAAAAAAGGCATACAGACAATTTTTTATGAAAATTTTGTAAATGACAAGGTAACCAAAACAATAGCAAAGGATGCAAATATCACTGTTGATGTTTTTCAGCCTTTGGGCAATATTACAGCAGATGAAGCAAAGGCGGGTATGACATACCAGGCAATTATGCAAAAAAATCTTAAAAAACTCTCAAAGGCGCTTATGTGCAGATGAAATTCAAAGTTCCCATCTTTGATGTAAAAAAGCTTAGCTTTATTGTTCGCGGACAGAAAATTCTTCAGGATATTTCATTTGAAATTTTTGAAGGAGAATACATTGCCATTATCGGACCAAACGGTGGCGGGAAAACAACGCTCATCCGTATGCTTCTCGGATTGGAACAGCCTACATCCGGGGAAATCAGAATATTTGGCAAAAAGTTAAAAGAGTTTAAAGAGTGGTACAAAATAGGCTATGTGCCACAGCGCGCAACGCTCGTAGACGAAAACTTTCCGGCGACTGTTGAAGATATTGTAAAAATGGGGCGTATAGCAAAAAGAGGAATACTGGCCGGTATAAGTAAAGAAGACAAAGAAATGGTAGAAGATGCCATGATAAAAATGGATATTCTTAATTTAAGAGATAAAATGGTTGGTACCCTCTCAGGCGGTCAGCGTCAAAGGGTCATGATAGCAAGAGCTCTGGCCTCTTGCCCAAAAATTCTGATTCTTGACGAACCCAATACCGGTGTAGATATGGTGTCTCAGCAAAGATTTTACACATTGCTGGCGAAGCTGAATAAAGAAGAAAAGATAACCATTTTGTTTATTACGCATGATATCGGTGTTATAGCTGATGATATCGGACGTTTATTTACAATAAATCAAAAAGCGACAATTTGTAATGACCCAAAAAAGATGCTTTCTTGTGAAGAAGTAAGTGATTTGTATGGCATAGATGCTCATGCACTTCATCACCACAAGCATGAGCATTAAGGATTCCTATGTTTGAAATGTTTGAATATGATTTTATGCAAAGAGCCTTTGTTGCAGGACTTTTTATAGCCGTGCTGGCTTCTGTAAGCGGAAATTTTGTAGTACTTCGCCGTTACTCTCTTATGAGTGAGACTCTGGCACATTCGGCGCTTGTCGGAGTTGCTGTAGGACTTGTGGCAGGATATAATCCTTTGTGGGTTGCTGTTGGTGTTGCGATTGCTTCTGCATGGTTGATAGAATATCTGCGAAGTGCATTTTCACTCTACAGCGATGCTATATTGGCTATAATCCTTTCAGGTTCACTGGCAATTGCTGTGATTATTGTCTCTTTGGGCGGTGCTTTTAACAATTCTCTTTTTTCTTATCTGTTTGGTTCTATTTTATCGGTGACAGATGAAGATGTAATGACAATAGTCACAGTAGGGAGTCTCTCTTTACTCTTTTTGCTGCTTTTCTCAAAAGAACTTTATTTTATTGCTTATGACGAAGAAGTAGCTCAAACAAGTGGTATCAAAGTAAAGTTTTTAAACTTTTTACTTGTTACCGTAGTGGCTGTTATTATTGCACTCTCGATTCGGGTTGTGGGGAGTCTGCTTATCGGAGCTTTGATGGTGATTCCGACTGTCGCTGCCTTGCAGTACCGAGTGGGCTTTAGAAGCACAATGCTTATTTCACTCTTTTTTGCCCTTTTCAGTGTTGTATTCGGCATGAGCCTTTCTTACTACTATTCTTTACCTTCCGGGGCTACTATAGTGCTTTCAATCATAGTTATTTTTATTGTTTCACTGATAATAAACAAGAAATGATAGAGAAGAGATGAAAATAAGTTCTGAATTTTCCAAGTATGCAATGCATTACGGTTCTTATGATGTTATTCAGCAAAAAGTGGCCGATAAACTTCTTTCTCTGATCACCTCGCAGCCAAAAAATATTTTGGACCTTGGTTGCGGAAGCGGTACTTTGGCAAGAAAAATAAATTGGCAGTATGATAAACTGATGGCAGTTGATTTTGCTCCGGGAATGTTGGAGTTGCATCCAAAGTCTCAAAAGATAGAGTGCATTTACGGAAATTTTAATGATGTAAATCTTTTTGATCTTCTGAGAGAATACAGTTTTGATTATATTCTTTCCTCTTCTGCTTTACAATGGGCGGATGATATGGAAAAAACATTCCAGCAGTTGCAAGCTTTTCATACCCCTGTTGCGCTCGCAGTTTTTACCTCAAATACATTTAAAACATTACATGTAACAGCAGGATTGGAACCACTGCTTATAGATACATGTAAACTTGAAAAACTGCAAAAAAAATATTTTAATGCGAACTTTGAAGTAGTACGGTATAAGCTGGACTTTGATAATGTGAGAGATATGTTTCGTTATATAAAAAAGAGCGGAGTGAGTGCCTCCCGCAATGTTTTAAGCTACAAAGAGATGAAAAAACTGATGCAGGAGTATCCCTTGAGCTATTTGGAGTTTGAAGTCGCCTTTATCTATTGAGCATGACTTCTTTTTCTAAATTATACAGCTCATAACGCAGAGTTTTAAAGTTTTCGCTGTAGTCTATGTTGTCTAGCTTATACAACTCCTCTAAAACCCTGGCAGATTCCTGCGCGCGTTTAAAATTGGCAGTCAGGATATCTTCAAGTGTAGAACGGTTTTGTTCACTTTTTGTAGAGGGTCGCAAGACATCATTTATACTGTCTCTGTTCTTGAGAAGCTCTTTTGTTTCTTGAATCTGTGCTTTGTGTCGGAGTGATTTGAGTCTGGAGGAGAGTTCTTTGTTGTTGTCTTTATATCGAAGTATATCTTCAACAACGCGTATGCCTTCTTTGAGACGGTTTATGTTGGCATCAATCACCCGAAAAAGCTCGGGTGAGAGAGTACTACTCTTCATTTCCAAAGATACCAAAAAGCTGCAGCAGTGCTATAAAGATGTTTAAAAAGTCCAAATAAAGCGCAATGGCACCGTCAATAGGCGTTTGATATGCTCCTTTCATGATATTTTGCGTATCATAAATTACCAGGATGCTAAAGAGTATGACTACTGCTCCGGCAATGATAATTTGGAACATCGGATTTCCAAGAAATATGTTTATTATTGAAAATCCGATGATTACAAAAAGAGCAATCATTAAAGGTTTTCCGTATCCTGTAAAATCCTTTGTGCTTTTTATAGCAAAAAAGCTCATTGCACCGAATACTACAGCTGTCATGGCAAAAGCATTACCTACTATTGCACCGCCGCCGTTCATTCCAAGTGTATAAGCCAATAACGGCGCTGTTGTCAGTCCTGTAACAAATACAAAAGCAAACATTACCAGCAGATTGATACCAGGTTTGTTTTTTACAAACTGCAAACCGATTAAAAGACCGATTTCCAAAAAGAAGAGCGGCCAGATCAAACCAGAAATGCTGGCAGCCAAAGGCACACCTACGTAAGCACCGGCTGCTCCTGCAAGCATTGATGCAGCGAAAAGCTTATATGTCTCTTTTACAAAAGAGACTATCTGCGCTTCGCTGCGACTCTCTACATGTGAAGCATAAGTATTACCTCTTGCATAATCACGATCATATAGTCCCATAGTTTTTTCCTTTTTCAATATCTATCCATAAGATATTTTTTTATTTAGTGAATTCTATAGATAAAAAGTTAATGGAAGGCAACATAAGAGAAGAAGAATGCTTACACTATAATATATATTAGTGAATAAGCTATGCTAAAATAAGCAAAACTAATTCTAAATGAAACAGACCAAAAAGAAATTTAAAATTTCTCTCAAATACTATTGACATTAAAGTCGAAATCCCCTATAATTCCCATCCACAAACAGAGAGACCTGATTTAAAAGGCCTAGAGAGACTTCAAGTAGAAGCTTTTAAAAATGTTTGAGATCATTGAAAACTAAGCAAGTAAGAGACTCTTTAACTTTAGAGTTAAAGAGATAAATTACTTAGAAATAACTAATAAACAACAACCGTCTATTCTATTTTGAAATCCATACAGGCTTGCCTGTATGGTTCCCTTAATAGTAATAGATAACTATACAGTCTAGTAATAGAACCTTAAGCAGTTTTATTAAGACTTAAAATAACAAAGCCAATGATTTAATAATCTTGGGCAAAAGATCAGTAATAAGTTTACTTATCTTTCTGTAATAACAATTATGGAGAGTTTGATCCTGGCTCAGAATGAACGCTGGCGGCGTGCTTAACACATGCAAGTCGAACGGTAACAGATGGTAGCTTGCTACTATGCTGACGAGTGGCGCACGGGTGAGTAATATATAGATAATGTGCCCCTTGGACCGGGATAGCCATTGGAAACGATGATTAATACCGGATACTCCTTCTTATCACAAGATAAGTCGGAAATGGATTCCGCCAAGGGATCGGTCTATATCCCATCAGCTAGTTGGTAGTGTAAGAGACTACCAAGGCTATGACGGGTAGCGGGTTTGAGAGGATGATCCGCCACACTGGTACTGAGACACGGACCAGACTCCTACGGGAGGCAGCAGTGAGGAATATTGCACAATGGGGGAAACCCTGATGCAGCAACGCCGCGTGGAGGATGACGCATTTCGGTGTGTAAACTCCTTTTATATGTCAAGAAAATGACGGTAGCATATGAATAAGCACCGGCTAACTCCGTGCCAGCAGCCGCGGTAATACGGAGGGTGCAAGCGTTATTCGGAATCACTGGGCGTAAAGGACGCGTAGGCGGGTTGGCAAGTCAGATGTGAAATCCTACAGCTTAACTGTAGAACTGCATTTGAAACTGCCGACCTAGAGTATGGGAGGGGGAGATGGAATTAGTGGTGTAGGGGTAAAATCCGTAGATATCACTAGGAATACCGAAAGCGAAGGCGATCTCCTGGAACATAACTGACGCTAAGGCGTGAAAGCGTGGGGAGCAAACAGGATTAGATACCCTGGTAGTCCACGCCCTAAACGATGTTCACTAGTCGTCGCTCTGCTAGTCAGGGCGGTGATGCACTTAACAGATTAAGTGAACCGCCTGGGGAGTACGGTCGCAAGATTAAAACTCAAAGGAATAGACGGGGACCCGCACAAGTGGTGGAGCATGTGGTTTAATTCGAAGATACGCGAAGAACCTTACCTAGCCTTGACATTGAGAGAACCTGCCAGAGATGGCGGGGTGCCCTTCGGGGAGCTCGAAAACAGGTGCTGCACGGCTGTCGTCAGCTCGTGTCGTGAGATGTTGGGTTAAGTCCCGCAACGAGCGCAACCCTCGTCCTTAGTTGCTAGCAGGTTAAGCTGAGCACTCTAAGGAGACTGCCTTCGTAAGGAGGAGGAAGGTGAGGACGACGTCAAGTCATCATGGCCCTTATGGCTAGGGCTACACACGTGCTACAATGGGGCGTACAGAGTGTTGCGATACCGCGAGGTGGAGCTAATCACTTAAAGCGTCTCTCAGTTCGGATTGGAGTCTGCAACTCGACTCCATGAAGCTGGAATCACTAGTAATCGTAGATCAGCAATGCTACGGTGAATACGTTCCCGGGTCTTGTACTCACCGCCCGTCACACCATGGGAGTTGATTTCACCCGAAATCGGGAAGCCAACCTTCGGGGGGCTACCGCTTACGGTGGAATTAGCGACTGGGGTGAAGTCGTAACAAGGTAACCGTAGGAGAACCTGCGGTTGGATCACCTCCTTTCTAGAGTAAAGAGCACTCATTCGATTGAGTGGCTCAACACAAGAAAATCTCACACGAGAAATAGTTTATTGGTTGTTTCAAAAGTTAACTTACTTGCTTAGTTTTCAGTGATCTGTGTTCATTTGAATTACGATTATGTCAAAGGTGTAACCTTGAGAGGGCTTTGCTTTCTGAGGGATTTTAGCTTTAGTCAAGGAAGGTTCTTTGCTGAAGGCGGAGCGTACAAACTGTACGTGACAACTGAAGTAAAGGTTCTGACGCAGAATAAAGTTAAAAGCACCAGAAAGGGCCTATAGCTCAGCTGGTTAGAGTGCACCCCTGATAAGGGTGAGGTCCCAGGTTCAAGTCCTGGTAGGCCCACCATTTCTTAGCGATTTGCACTTAAAAAGAAACTCACATACTAAAGTATGCTTCGCTTCTTTTTTAAGCACAACTCATCTAAGAAACAAGTTTCTAAATTAAATATAAGTTCTTAAAATCATAAGAATTTATATTTGGTTTAAAAACCAAACGATCATTAAATTACAATTGTTAAGTCAACAACTTTAATTATAGAGATATAATTAAAAACTAAATAACTACAATAACAGATCATTCATCTTGTTTAATGTATTCATACATTAAATAAGGTAGTGAACGCAACATAGAATAAAAAGATATTAAGGGCCATAGGTGGATGCCTTGGCTAGTAGAGGCGATGAAAGACGTACTAGGCTGCGAAAAGTCTCGGGGAGCTGCCAAGAAGCTTTGATCCGGGAATTTCTGAATGGGGCGACCCAGCACGGAGCGATTCGTGTTACCACCTTCGGGTGGGGCGAACTTGGGGAAGTGAAACATCTCAGTACCCAAAGGAAGAGAAATCAAACGAGATTCCGAGAGTAGCGGCGAGCGAAATTGGAATAGGCGCATACATTTAGCATATTTGTTAGCAGAACATTCTGGAAAGGATGAGCATAGAGGGTGATACTCCCGTAAGCGAAAACATTTATGTGGAACTAAGGTATGGAACGAGTAGGTCGGGACACGTGTTATCTTGACTGAATATGGGGGGACCACCCTCCAACCCTAAATACTACTAGACCGATAGCGAACAAGTACCGTGAGGGAAAGGTGAAAAGGACCGCGGTGAGCGGAGTGAAATAGAACCTGAAACCTATGGCTTACAATCATTCGGAGCACTATTAAATAAGTGTGACGGACTGCCTTTTGCATAATGAGCCTGCGAGTTGTGGTATCTGGCAAGGTTAATCGAACGAGAAGCCGTAGCGAAAGCGAGTCTTAATAGGGCGACATAGTCAGATGCTGCAGACCCGAAACTGAGTGATCTATCCATGAGCAGGTTGAAGCTGGTGTAAGAGCCAGTGGAGGACCGAACCCGTAGAAGTTGAAAATTCTTGGGATGACTTGTGGATAGGGGTGAAAGGCCAATCAAAACTCAGTGATAGCTGGTTCTCTCCGAAATATATTTAGGTATAGCCTCGAGCATTAGCGTATAGGGGTAGAGCACTGACAGGGCTAGGGCTGCTTACCGCGGTACCAAACCCTATCAAACTCCGAATACTATACGTGTAACCTCGGGAGTCAGGCGTAGGGTGATAAAATCCTATGTCGAGAGGGGAACAACCCAGACTAACAGCTAAGGTCCCAAAGTTTTATCTAAGTGAAAAGGATGTGGAGTTGCTGTGACAACCAGGAGGTTGGCTTAGAAGCAGCCATCCTTTAAAGAAAGCGTAACAGCTCACTGGTCTAGCGATTCTGCGCCGAAAATATAACGGGGCTAAGATAAACACCGAAGCTTTAGATTTACAGTTTACTGTAAGTGGTAGGAGAGCGTTCCATTCAGCGCTGAAGGTATACCGGTAAGGAGTACTGGAGCGGATGGAAGTGAGCATGCAGGCATGAGTAGCGAGAAAAGAAGTGAGAATCTTCTTCGCCGTAAACCCAAGGTTTCCTACGCGATGCTCGTCATCGTAGGGTTAGTCGGGACCTAAGTCGAGTCCGAAAGGGGTAGACGATGGCAAATCGGTTAATATTCCGATACCGACATTACATCGTTTGAGTGATGGGGGGACGCATAGAGTTAAAGGGGGTCACTGATGGAATAGTGGCTCGAAGGACGTAGGTCGACGAGTAGGCAAATCCGCTCGTCAAGCGACCGAGATCTGACAGGCTGGTCAATCTTTTCGGAGAGCGACCAGAACCCTTGATACTGTCGTGCCGAGAAAAGCCTCTAAACGAGATGTAATGTTGCCCGTACCGTAAACCGACACAGGTGGGTGAGATGAGTATTCTAAGGCGCGTGGATGAACCCTTGTTAAGGAACTCTGCAAACTAGCACCGTATCTTCGGTATAAGGTGTGCCCTAAGTGTTATGGGATTTACTCCCAGAAGCACTGACGGGTCGCAGCAAAGAGTCCCTCCCGACTGTTTACCAAAAACACAGCACTCTGCTAACACGTAAGTGGATGTATAGGGTGTGACGCCTGCCCGGTGCTCGAAGGTTAAAAGGATTGCTTAGCGCAAGCGAAGGCATGAATTGAAGCCCGAGTAAACGGCGGCCGTAACTATAACGGTCCTAAGGTAGCGAAATTCCTTGTCGGTTAAATACCGACCTGCATGAATGGCGTAACGAGATGGGAGCTGTCTCAACAAGGGATCCAGTGAAATTGTAGTGGAGGTGAAAATTCCTCCTACCCGCGGAAAGACGGAAAGACCCCGTGCACCTTTACTATAGCTTGACACTGCTATTGGGATATTCATGTGCAGGATAGGTGGGAGCCGTTGAATCCAGGACGCCAGTTCTGGAGGAGGCAACCTTGAGATACCACCCTTGAATATTCTGATAGCTAACTCCGTACGATTATCTCGTGCGAGGACAATGTCTGGTGGGTAGTTTGACTGGGGCGGTCGCCTCCTAAAAAGTAACGGAGGCTTACAAAGTTCGGCTCAGAAGGGTTGGAAATCCTTCGTAGAGTATAATGGCATAAGCCGGACTGACTGTGAGACATACAAGTCGAGCAGAGTCGAAAGACGGTCATAGTGATCGGTGGTTCTGTGTGGAAGGCCATCGCTCAAAGGATAAAAGGTACGCGGGGATAACAGGCTGATCTCCCCCAAGAGCTCACATCGACGGGGAGGTTTGGCACCTCGATGTCGGCTCATCGCATCCTGGGCTGGAGCAGGTCCCAAGGGTATGCTGTTCGCCATTTAAAGCGGTACGCGAGCTGGGTTCAGAACGTCGTGAGACAGTTCGGTCCCTATCTTCCGTGGGCGTAGGAACGTTGAGGAGAGCTGACCCTAGTACGAGAGGACCGGGTTGGACGTGCCACTGGTGCACCAGTTGTCCTGCCAAGGGCATAGCTGGGTAGCTACGCACGGATGAGATAACCGCTGAAAGCATCTAAGCGGGAAGCCAACTCCAAGATGAACGTTCCCTGAAGTACGCTTGAAGACTACAAGCTTGATAGGTGGATGTGTACGCACAGCAATGTGTTTTAGCTGACCAGTACTAATAGTACGTTTGTCTTTTTACAAGTTCTTAAATGAACACAATTGCTTCACTACCTTATTTAGTGTATATATACTAATAAGAGATATGTTAAGAAGTTATTTAGTATGACGGAAACAAGGTTTTAACCTTGCCTTTAGGCTTTTAAGCAATTAGCCCAGACTGAAGTCTGGGTTCCGAAGAGTTTGTTGACTTTAACAATTGATATTACTCAACTCTTAACTGATATAAGATCAGATATAAATACATCAGTCAGATGTCTTTATATCTGATCTTGTCTAGGTGGCTATAGAGAGAGGGAAACGCCTGGCCCCATTCCGAACCCAGAAGCTAAGCCTCTCATCGCTGATAATACTGCAGGTTTCACTTGTGGGAATGTAGGTCGCTGCCTAGTTGATCAGATTTTTCTTCCTAACTTTCAATCATTTACAAAATTTTCTCTGCTATATTTCTATTTACTTTATTTTTACATTTCTTTTGTACAATACATATATATTTTAATATGTGATAAAAATGTTACAAATATACACATTGTTATTTTTTTATCACATATCTACATTTTCATCTTTTTTATCATATAGTGATATTTACTATTAATACAGCTGATATTTTCTCTATTTCTTCCATTTTTATAATATTTTATTATGTTCCTCAGTGATTTTTGTTATACAATGAACTATAATGATTTAATCTATAAGTTTTTATGATACTTATGTTTCTCTTCTTAAGATGCAATTAATTTTTTATCCCATATAATACTTTCAGTCGAAATAGCTTTGGCTATCTCAAAAATTTGACATACTCTTAAGGAGAGAAAATGAAAAAAACAATTAAATTAGCAGTAGTAGCTGCATTAGCTTTAGGTGCAACTTCTGCATTTGCAACAAATGGTTCAGCTTTAATCGGCATGGGTGCTAAAGCTCGTGGTATGGCTGGAACAGGTATTGGTATGAGTCATGGTGCAGAATCAGCACTGACAAACCCTGCTTTGATTACATCAGTAGAAAAAACAGAAATCTCTTTTGGTGGTACCATTTTTATGCCAGACGTAAAGAATGAAAACGGTGTAAATTTGGGTCCACTTGGTGATGAGAGTGGAAGTGCTACAAGTGATGCTGATATGTCTGTTATTCCTGAAGTCTCTATTGCATCAAAAGTTGCAGATAATTTTTATATTGGTGTAGGTATGTGGGGAACGGCCGGTATGGGTGTTGATTACAGAGATGCTAATGATGCAAATACTGGTCAAATGAATATGGTTACAAATTTACAATTAATGCAATTTGGTGTACCTTTGGCATATAAAATTTCAAATTTTAGTTTAGCTGTTACTCCTATTCTTCAATATGGGGCATTGGATATTAATTATGTTATGTCAGATGCTTTAGTGACCGCAATGACTGGTGGAACTGTAACAAAAGGATATACAGTTGGTAATGGTGTAGCACAAGACTTATCTTTTGGTTTTAATATTGGGGCATCTTATGAAATGAGTGGTTTAACCATTGGGGCGGTGTATAAGTCAAGAATTGATATGGAGTATAAAGGACAATTGTCAAGAGCAATTCAGAATTTTGGCGTTGCTACTTACACAAATGATAAACTTTCTACACCAGCTGAACTTGGTATAGGTGCTTCTTATGTAATGGGTGAGCATACTGTAGCGATTGACTATAAACAAATAAAATGGTCTGATGCAAAAGGGTATAAAGATTTTGAATGGGATGATCAAAATGTTATCTCTTTAGGATATGAGTATACTGCGAAAAATTGGGCAGCACGTATTGGTTATAATTATGCTTCAAGTCCAATTTCTGAACAAAGTTATTCAGGAGTTAATGGTGCTGGCTTGAGCTCAGGGTTGGTTAATACTTTTAATCTTTTAGGCTTTCCTGGTGTTGTAGAATCACATTATGCTGTTGGTGGAACATATGCTATTAGTGAAGTGACTTCTTTTGATGTGGCGTTTACTTATGCCCCTGAGGTAACTAATACATATAAAAACTTTTTGGGACAAAATATTACAACAAAACATTCACAAACTGGATTGAGCTTACAAGCTAACTTTGCTTTCTAGAAACCAAAAAGAAATTCTCCTTTCTTTTTAATGTATCGCCACATGGCGATACACTTTTATTTCCTCTTTTATAATTTATTTCTTAGAAAATCTTTCAGTTATTGATATTGTTACTATACTGTGAAGCGTTATGTACTGTATTGTAGTATTTGAAGCCCGGAAAGGCCTCAAATTTGCAGGTAGGAAAGTTTGGGGTGTATTAAATGAGCTTGGCTTCGCGTTTGCCTTCTTTAATCTCACCGATAAGGTAAGAGCCTTCTGCTGATGCTAAAACTTTGTCTACATTTGACGCTTTAACAACGAGGATCATCCCGACACCCATATTGAATGCTCGAAACATCTCATCACGGGCTACATGCTCGCTCATAAGTTCAAAAATAGGAAGAACCCTGATAGCATCTTCTTTTACTTCTGCCATTAAGTTTTCAGGCAGTACACGTGGAAGGTTTTCTACAATGCCGCCACCTGTGATGTGTGCCATAGCTACTATCTCGTTTTTAAGTGCTTTGAATGTTTTGACATAGATATTTGTCGGCTCTAAGAGAGTTTCTATCAGCGGTTTACCGTGAAAGTCGTCATCAAAGTTGAGTTTCATTTTTTCAAAGAGCACTTTTCTTGCAAGTGAAAAACCGTTTGAATGCAGTCCGGAACTTGGAAGTGCTATAAGTTTGTGTCCTGCACGAACCAAGCTTACTCTGTCCATTTCAGATTTTTCTGCAACACCGACTGCAAAACCGGCAAGGTCATAGTCATCTTCGGAGTACATTCCCGGCATTTCAGCTGTTTCTCCTCCAATAAGTGCACATTCACTGCGGATACATCCCTCTGCTATGCCTGTAACGACATTGGTTGCTACATTTACATCGAGTTTTCCGGTTGCATAGTAATCAAGAAAGAAACTCGGAGTTCCAAAGTTACAGATTAAATCATTGACACACATTGCAACCAAATCAATACCAACGGTATTGTGAATACCGCTGTCAATGGCAAGTTTGAGTTTTGTGCCGACACCGTCGGTTGCCGCAAGCATGACAGGCTCTTTAAAACCTTTTGGCAATTCAAAGGCACCGGCAAATGAGCCGATGCCTCCAAGGACTCCGGGAACTTTTGTACTTTTGACAAGAGGTTTTATATTTTCTACAAAACTGTTTCCTGCATCTATATCTACACCCGCGTCTTTATACGAAATTTGACTCATTATTTTGACTCCGAATCTTGTGGTAAATCACATTTTTTTGAAATGATACAAAGTGGACAGAAATTAGTCAAGCCCGCAATGAGAGGAATAAGTCCAAGATAGAACCATACTATGCCTGTGATTAAGCCTGCAATAATGAGAGCAAGACCAAGCGCAATGCGAAACACTCTGCAAAACTTTCTAATTTTGTTATAATCCATTTTATACCTTTAAGTTTTTATAAATATTATGTAATTATAGCGATATTAAGTAAAATTAATCCAAATATGCTAAAATCGCTTTTAATTAATCTACGGGCAAAGCCCATAACAGGAATTTAAGAATGAAAGATTTTATATATAACGAAATGATGGTGCATGTGCCATTGTGTACACATAAAGAGCCAAACAATGTTTTAATCATCAGTTCAAACTCGGCAGGCTTTGTGCAAGAGATACAAAAATATAAATATGATGATATTAATTGTGATGTAATTTCAGCAGATATAAATTTGCTCCGTGAGGTTGCCGATGACAAATATGATGTAGTGATCTCAGAACTTGAGACAGATGCTGCAGTTTTAGCGCATTTTAATCGTGTGTTAAACGAAGAGGGACTTTTGGTAACAGCGCACCCTTCTTTGGATGATGTACCTGAAAACAAAAGAATTATGCAAATTTTAGGCAAATATGCAAAAATCATTATGCCATATAACCTAGGTAATGGAAAAACAGCTCTTTTGGCATCAAAAGAGTATCATCCAACAGCAGATATAATTTTACAAAGAACAGATCTTCTTGACGGTTTAGAATATTACAACTGTGATATTCATCCTGCTGCTTTTGCTACCGGAAACAATGTGAGAAAAGAGTATCTGGGCATTATTAAAAACTAATGGCTTATGAGTATGCTATTGCACTGACAGGCGGTATTGCTACTGGAAAAAGTACAGTAGCCTCACTGTTGGCACTGAACGGAATGCGGGTTATTGATGCAGATACGATTTCACATGAAATTCTCGATGACTCTGTAGAATGGGTGATGGAAACTTTTGGAAGTAAGTATGTAAACGGTACAAAAGTAGACAGAACAAAGTTAGGAAGTTATATTTTTTCTCATCCTGCCGCGAAAAAAACACTTGAAGCGTATCTGCATCCTAAAATACAGGCTGAAATAGAAAAACGCAGTGAAAAGCAGGATAAATTTCAATTCCCCTATCTTATAGATATCCCGCTTTTTTTTGAAAATTCCAATTATGATATAAAAGAGAGTGTTGTAGTATATACTCCTGAAGATATTCAACTTGAGCGTTTTATGAAACGTAACGGTTACTCAGAAGAGGAGTCTTTGAAGCGAATTGCTTCACAAATGCCGATTGATGAGAAAAAAAACAAAGCGACATGGATTATAGACAATTCAAAAAATCTCAAACATCTGCAAAATGAGGTAGAGCAATTTGTAGAGAAGATAAAGGAGATATACAAAAAATGAAAATAAGCAAATACAGTGCAAACGGAAATGATTTTGTAATATTTCATGATGATAGAAAACAAGAGCGCAACGAGCTTGCAAAAGTCTTGTGCCATCGTCAAGAGGGCATCGGAGCAGACGGACTGATAGTCATCGTGCCTCATGAAAAGTATGATTTTGAATGGGAGTTTTATAACTCTGACGGAAGTCATGCGGATATGTGCGGAAATGGCAGTCGGGCATGTGCACATTATGCGTACAATCATAACCTTGCACCTGCAAAAATGCAGTTTATGACAGGAGCCGGTGTTATTGGCGCAGAAGTCGAAGAAAATACTTCCAAAAATGCTATGGTGACAAGCGAACTGACAGCTCCTGAGATTCTTGAAACCGGCATAGAATTTGGCGGGCACTCCTGGTGGCTGATAAATACAGGTGTGCCGCATTTGGTACGATATACCGACTCTATAGAAGATTTTGACACAGAAGAGGCAAGAGAACTTCGCTATGTTTATAATGCAAATGTCAATATTATGCATGTAGAAAGCGGCAATTTGAGAGTCCGTACTTATGAACGCGGTGTGGAAGATGAAACATTGGCCTGTGGGACAGGAATGGCTGCCTGCTTTTACAGAGCTTACAAAGAGGGCAAAGTCAAAAACAATATTGAGGTTTATCCGACAAGTGGCGATACACTCTATTTGGGTGTAAATGAAAAAACGATTACTTTTAAGGGGCGTGTGAAAAAAACTTTTGAAACAGAGTGGGAAGTTTAGATTGCTAGGTTACATGTAAAGCTTATAAGCTTGAGGCTTTAGCATAGAACGTACGGGTTCCGAGGGAGCGTTGAGCCTAACCTGTACATTTTTAGGAATCGGTACTTCAGTGCCGACTGCTGCAACTCTTCTGCCACTTTCAGCCCAGACTGAAGTCTGGGTTCTGAAAAAGTCGATGAAACTTAACGGAATAAGCATTGAATTCTGGGTTTCAGTACCTGCATCGGCTTTACATGTAAGCTTGTAAAGCTATTTGCAAGCTTTGTTAACGAAGTTAAAGCAAAGCCCTTTAGAGCCCTGCAGCCTCTACGATTTTTGCCTGATGGTCTGCAATAAGCGGCTCGATGATTTCATCAAGCAGTCCGCCGCTCATAATTTCATTGAGTCTGTAAAGTGTCAAGTTGATTCTGTGATCACTGATACGGTTCTGCGGATAGTTATATGTTCTGATTCTTCCGCTTCTGTCACCGGTACCTACCTGTGCGGCACGTTGTGCAGCATCTTCGGCTTGAGCTTCTTGCATTTGTAAGTCATAAAGTCTTGCTTTTAAGACTTTCATCGCTTTTTCTCTGTTTTTATGCTGTGATTTCTGATCCTGATTAGTGACAACCAGACCTGTAGGCAGGTGAGTAATGCGAACAGCCGAGTCGGTAGTGTTGACAGACTGTCCTCCACAACCTGATGAGCGCATCACATCTATTTTTAAATCATTTTCGTTAATTTCAATTTCAACATCATCTACTTCAGGCATAACCGCTACCGTAATAGCAGAAGTATGCACACGTCCTTGGCTTTCTGTTTGAGGGACACGCTGAACACGGTGTGTCCCGCCTTCGTATTTCAACCTGCTGTAAACCTGTTCCCCTTTTATAAGTGCTATAACCTCTTTGTATCCGCCTGCATCTGAAGGAGAAGTGCTCATCAGTTCTATTTTCCAGCCTTTTAAATCTGCATAGCGCGTATAGGCATCAAACAGGTCTCCGACAAAGATTGCCGCTTCATCTCCACCGGCACCGGCACGAAGCTCTACAATGATATTTCTGTCATCATTGGGATCTTTTGGAAGAAGGAGCATTTTTATCTCTTCTTCCAAAACGGAAACCTGAGGTTCAAGTTCTTTAAGCTCTTCTTTTGCCATATCACCCATTTCCGGGTCTGAGAGCATCTCTTTTGAGTCACTGATTTCTTCTAAAAGTGCTTTGTACTCTTTTGTCTTTTCAACGATCGGTAAAAGGGAAGACTGTTCTTTGGAAAGTTCTGTCATCCGTTTGATGTCAGAGGTGATGTCAGGTGAACTTAGCAATTCGCTAAGTTCGTTATAGCGGTTGATAAACGGTGTAAGTTTATCTGCTAACATTTGTTGCTAGCCTTATATTGCGTTTACAGATTTGTGTAGACGGCTTACTTTTCTTGCAGCAGTCTCTTTTTTCAAGATACCTTTGCTTACAAATTTGTGAATTTGCTGGTTTGCAACTTTAAATGCTGCCTGTGCTTCTTCTTTGTTACCAGCTTCAACTGCTGAACTAACTGCTTTTACGATATTTTTAAGACGAGTTCTATAGAAACGATTACGTTCGGTACGAACGAGTGTCTGGCGAATTCTCTTAATTGATGACTTGTGATTTGCCATTTAATGAGTCCTTTTTGGAATTTAAGTGCGAAATATTACCTTAAAAATAATTAAAATTAAGTTAAAGGGTGGTAAAATACTTGAAATTGTCCTGAATGTTTACTTTCAAGCTTCAAAAAAAGAGAGCGAATCCTCCCTTTGGTCTGAGTCTCTTTTTTTAAATCTTGCAAGTAAACCGGCAAATCGAATATTTTGAGTGGAGTGAATATGAAACTATTTGGCACAGACGGCGTACGAGGCGAGGCAGGTTCTTTTTTAAGTGCTTCGGTTGCTATGAAGGTTGCTATGGCTGCGGGGATTTATTTGAAATCGTCGGCAGTTACAAATAAAATACTTGTAGGAAAAGATACACGCAGAAGCGGCTACATGATAGAGAATGCTATTGTAAGCGGATTGACGGCTATTGGGTATGATGTCATTCAGGTTGGTCCTATGCCTACACCGGCTATAGCATACATTACAGAAAATATGCGCTGTGATGCGGGGATTATGATTTCTGCTTCACATAATTCTTATGAAGATAACGGGATTAAGTTTTTTAACGCCCACGGGGATAAATTTTCAAGTGAGACAGAAAAAGAGATAGAAAATATATATTTTAACGATGCACTTCTTAATAACTCCCAGGTTACAGGCAAGGCAATAGGAAAAGCAAAACGAATTGATGATGTGATAGGGCGTTATATAGTACAACTTAAAAACTCTTTTCCCGTGCATATGACCTTGCAGGGTATACGTATCGTTTTAGATACCGCAAACGGAGCTGCTTATAAAGTCGGTCCGACTGTTTTAGAAGAGCTTGGTGCTGAGGTCATTGTGCTACACGATAAACCAAACGGTTTTAATATTAATGAAGATTGCGGCGCTTTGCATACGAAAGATTTATGTAATCGTGTTGTAAAGTATAGAGCAGATTTAGGCATAGCGCTTGATGGTGATGCTGACAGACTTGTTGTTGTAGATGAAACTGGAGAAGCAGTAGATGGTGACCATCTTCTGGGTGCACTTGGCGTTTACCTACATAAGCAAAACAAGCTCAAAGGCGGAGGAATCGTAACGACTGTCATGAGTAATCAGGGACTAGAAGATTACATGTCAGAAAATGGTTTGAAATTTTTTCGATCAGATGTCGGAGACAAACATGTTTTGGAAATTATGAAAAAGCAGGACATTAACTTTGGCGGGGAACAAAGCGGACATATTATATTTAGTGATTTTGCAAAAACCGGAGATGGACTTGTAGCAACACTTCAGGTACTTGCCTTATTGATTGATAAAAAGAAAAAAGCTTCAGAGCTTTTACGACCATTTCCTTTATATCCGCAAAAACTTGTGAACTTACATGTAAAGAGAAAAAAGCCTTTAAATGAAATTGCTTCTCTGGATGAAAAGTTACATGCTTTAGAGAAGAAAGGAATACGGCATTTGATTCGCTACTCAGGGACAGAAAACAAACTGCGGGTTCTTTTGGAGTGTAAAGAAGCTGATATCATGAATGAAAAAATGAATGAAATCGTAGAATTCTTTAAAAAAGCGCTCAATGAATAACAGTAATAAAATGTTACGCCTTTCAGTGATATTGCTCTTTAGTATCGCAGGTGTATTTATCATCGATCAAAATATTAAAAGTCTCTTTGTTGAGGGTTTTCGTTATTATACAGAGTGTATAGATCTGATACTTGTTTACAACAAGGGTGTGGCTTTTTCAATGTTTGCATTTTTGAATGAGTATTTAAAGTATATTCAGCTTTTGCTTGTAAGTGGTGTTTTGGTATATGTACTGTACCTCAAAAAGCTATGTTACGCTTTACCGGTGGGAATACTTCTTGGAGGGGCGTTTTCCAATATTTATGACAGGTTTGTTCATGAGGGCGTTGTAGATATGGTCTACTGGCATTGCGGGTTTGATTTTGCTGTTTTTAATTTTGCAGATGTGATGATAGATTTTGCCGTTTTATGGCTGCTTATTTTAAATTTCAAACCAAATTTATGCAAAAATTAATCGCAAAAAAAGCACATTTTTGGTATGATTGTCCAAAATAATGGTGTATACAATACAGATAAAAGGAAATTGATGGAAATCAAAGCAAACAAAATTAATGGTGCAAATGCTCAAATTGAAGCAACAATCTCAAGAGATGAGGTAAATGAAAAGATAGAAAAAATTGCGAAACAACTCTCTAAAACTGCGAATGTTCAAGGTTTCCGTAAAGGGAAAGTTCCTGTTGCTATTATCAAAAAGCAATATGGTGAAAAACTTGTTGAAGATGCTGAAGCGGAAGCACTTCGTGAAGTTCTTGCAAAAGGCTTGACAGAGTTAAACATTGACAGTGCATCTTTGATTGGTGAGCCGACTATTTCTAAATTTGAAAAAAGTGATGATAAAATAGAGGTAGCCGTAAAAATAGCTATGCGTCCTGAAATAAATTTAGAGAATGTAAAATCTTTTGTTCCTGATTTTGAAAAACCTGAAGTGACAGATGAAGAGGTTGAAGAGAGAATTAAGGAAATCGCTGAAAATCAAGCGCCTTTGGTTGACATCAAGCGTAACCGTAAAATGAAAGAGGGTGATACTGCTGTTATTGACTTTGAAGGTTTTATAGACGGAAAAGCTTTTGAAGGCGGTGCTGCAGAGAATTTTGAGCTTAAACTCGGTTCGGGACAGTTTATCCCAGGATTTGAAGATCAGTTGATTGGCGTAAAAAGAGATGAAGAAGTTACAATCAATGTGACTTTTCCTGAAAACTACGGTTCAGACACACTTGCAGGAAAAGATGCCGAATTTAAAGTAAAAGTAAACGGTATTAAAGTAAAAGACGAGGTTGTTATAGATGATGAGCTTGCAAAAAAACTGCTTCCTGGTGAAGAAGATGCAACTTTGGAAAAACTTAAAGAAGAAGTAAAAAAAGCACTTGAGCAGGAAAAACTTGCAAAACTTTACAATGATGAGCTAAAACCGAAACTTTTAGAGACGCTGGTTGAAAAAATTGATTTTGATTTACCGGAGTTTGTCGTAGATCAGGAAATTGATATGGCTGTCAACAAAAAAGCATCGCAAATGAGTGAAGATGAAATCAAAGAGCTTAAAGAAAACCCTGAAAAACTAGAAGAACTTCGTGAAAGCTTTCGTGATGATGCAGTAAAAAGTGTAAAAGCGACATTCATTATAGATGCGTTGGCACAGGAGATGAGTATAAAAGTAGAAGAGCAGGAAGTGATGCAGACTATCTACTATGAAGCAATGCAAATGGGTCAAGATCCGCAAAAGGCATATGAACATTATAAAGAGGCAGGGTATCTTCCGGCAATTCAAATGTCAATGGTGGAAGACAAAGTGTTAACTGCTCTCTTGAATGAAAAGTCAGAAGCGTAAGCCATGAGCTATATTCCTTATGTAGTGGAAAAAACAGGACGCGGTGAGCGTTCTTATGATATTTTTTCCCGTCTTTTAAAAGACAGAATTGTGATGCTCAGCGGAGAGGTAAATGATGCTGTGGCATCTACTATTGTTGCACAGTTTTTGTTTCTTGAAGCAGAAGATCCCGAAAAAGATATCTATTTTTATATTAACTCTCCCGGCGGTGTTGTGACTGCGGGGATGGCTATTTTTGATACGATGAACTATATTCGTCCGCATGTTGCTACGATTTGTATCGGTCAGGCTGCATCTATGGGTGCATTTTTGCTCTCAAGCGGTGAAAAAGGCAAACGCTATGCATTGCCTCATGCCAGAATCATGATACACCAGCCTTTAGGCGGTGCACAGGGTCAGGCAACTGATATCGCAATTCAGGCAGAAGAGATTCTTCGCATGAAAAAAGAACTCAATGCAATTTTGGCAGAAAATACCGGGCAAAGCATTGAAACAGTTGAAAAAGATACAGATCGTGACAACTTTATGAGTGCTGCAGAAGCAAAAGATTATGGCATGATTGATGAAGTGTTAGTTAAGAACGACAAAGAGTAGGGAGAAAATATGGCAGGTGGATTAAAATCAAAAGTACAGAAAAACTCTAATGCAAAGACAACTGTCATAAAAAAACTGGATCTAGAGAGTTCTTCGAGTGATATTGAAATTTATGCAAAAGAGGTTTTAAATGCACTTATTGCAGACAATTTACCACCTACTCCCAATAACTTTTCACTCTATTTTGACAGACTTTTGGAAGATAAAAGCGAAAATCTTCGGAAGCAGATACACTCTATTTTGGAACTTGAAGAGAACAATGATGATGAAAATACTATTGTTTTGGAACAAAATCTTAAACAGGGATTTAGTTCCATCAAGCATATTCTTACGGTAACAGCCAACCTGTACAAAAATATGTCTTTAATGATAAAAATTTTAGAAAAAAGAAAAAAAGAGCTCAGTAATGTACCTAGTGAAAAAGAGGCTGTGAATATAATCGGTATTTTAGAGGGGGATGTTTCCAAACTGAATTCTATTTTGAAAACACAAAGCTCTCAAATGAAAACAATCTATGATGATACAGCTAAAATTGTTAAAAATGTTGAGAATGAGACAATATTTGACAATCAATTCGGAGTCTATAACAAACGTTATCTGCTTACAAAAATTGAGCAGGAAATTGGGCTTATTAAAGAGTTTAATCATAAAAGTTCTCTTATTATGATAGAACTTTCTCGTGAGCTCAAGAAAAGCGTCAACAATGATAAGGCGGTTTTACTGATGACCAGAACAATTGCAAGACTGCTTTTAAAAACTTCAAGACGAAGCGACATTGTGGCACATTACGGGAATGGCGTCTTTGCAATGCTGCTGAAGCATACAGATATAGAGAGTGCCCAAAAGGCAAGTGAGCGACTAAGTGATTTGGTTTCAAACTCTAATTTCTTTTTGGCAGACAGAGAAATTCATCTAAAAATTTCTATCGGTGTGACAGATGTAAATCCTGAAAATTCTGTTGAAGAGATTGTAGTCAGTGCAATGGACGGTATCCAAAAAGCGTATGAAGATAAAAACAGTGATTATGCTGTCTCATTGAGATCATAAAAAGCAGGAAAATTTTTTAAGAGATGAAGTTAACTATAGTAGAATATCCGGATAAAAAACTAAGAGAAAAATCTTGCGAAGTCAAAGAGTTTGATGATTCTTTGCATGAATTGCTCGATGCCATGAACCCTTTGATGATAAGCACAAACGGTATAGGCCTTGCAGCGATTCAGGTTGGACATCCGATTCGGGCACTTATTTTAAATATTCCTGATGAAGATGGAGAGCAGCCTCCTGAAAACCTGCTTGAAATTATCAATCCGGTTATGACGCATAAAAGCGGAGAAACAACCTATCAAGAAGGTTGCTTGAGTGTTCCCCAGTTTTATGAAGATATTAAACGATATGAAAATATTATTATAAATTATCAAGACAGATACGGGAACACAAAAACACTCGAAGCAGATGGGCTTTTGGCTATAGCTATTCAGCATGAGATGGATCACCTTGAAGGTATTTTATTTATAGACAAACTCTCCTATGCAAGACGAAAGAAGTTTGAAAAAGAGTATAAAAAAATGCAAAAAGAGAAAAAAAACAACAAATAAAATGACAATTTGTCATATTATTCCTTACATGTAAAGCATTCAGCTAAGATAGAAGCAACTAGAAGAAGGTTGATTCAATGAAAAAAGTTCGCTGTGCAACATATGAGGGAATAGATGCCAAAGTCGTTGATGTGGAATCAACTTTGACGAAAGGACTACCGTCCTTTTCTATAGTAGGGATGGCATCGACTGCTATTACAGAATCAAAAGAGCGGGTAAAATCTGCACTCCTGAGCAATGATTTTTCTTTTCCTCCCAAGAGAATTACTTTTCTTCTGGCTCCGTCTGAACTTGCAAAATCGGGTTCACAGTTCGATTTGAGTATGGCTTTGCTCATACTTTTGAATGAGAGTGATGCAGACTTGAACGGCTGGTTTGTCTTTGGTGAACTGGGGCTGGACGGAAGTGTAAAAGAAAATATTCAGCTCTATCCTTTAATTCTTTCTTTGGCAAATCAGGGGCTTATATCGCAAGCTGTTGTGCCGTACGAATCACTGCAAAAGCTGTCAAAAATTCCAAATGTTTCATTTTACGGAGTTAAAAGTGTCAATGAGGCTGTCAGTCTTTTGAAAAATCAGGAGACTGCAACGCCAAATATAGAACAAAGTGAAATTGGCTATCCGTATTATCAGTTAGAGGGACAAAGGTATTATTATACAAAAGAGTATACAGAAGATTTTATCGATGTCAAAGGACAAGAAATTGCCAAAAGAGCGGCTTTAATAGCCGCGGCAGGGTTTCATAATATTATTTTTGAAGGCAGTCCCGGGTGCGGGAAGAGTATGATTGCAAACAGACTCCGTTATATTCTTCCGCCCATGACAGAGAGTGAAATCCTGGATGTTGCCAAGCTTGAAGTTTTAGAAGGGTATGAACCGGAATTCAAACCTCACAGAACACTGAAAAATCCACATCACAGTTCTACACCGGCAAGTATTTTTGGCGGTGGCAGTCATAAGGCAAAAATAGGAGAGGTAGGGCTTGCACCCATGTTATCTTATAGTAATATTAAATGTAATATATAAATAATACTTTACCAACGGTTCTTTCTGTAATACTATATCATTTCACAATGTGTAATAAGTATGTGATAGTACAATATTCTACTTTTTTTTATATTTTGAATATCCATTTTCATATCTGTATTTAGCAATTGCTAATAAGACAATAAATAAAGTGAAAGTACCTAAAATTAAATTAAACATCATAGAAAAACCTTTTTCTAATTTACTCTATTATATTTTATAATAAATTAGATGGTTCTTTAATTTATTGTTTATTTAATTAGTTATAACTTCTGTATATTTGCACATCCATACTCTTAGAACTACATTGTAATTGATACGGTCATATTAATTATCCATAAAATAAACAGTAATCGTATGACAATTGATATAATATATATGCTAAGTTTAAGTGTGAAATGCAAAAGGTAGTAATTTAAAAAAGTGTAAAATTGTAAAGAAGCAGGAAAACATTTTTAGCATTAAAAAGCCAAATATCACTTAGTGAAGTGTGGAATTTCACTATGACATATAAACAGTGTCGAGCTATCTTGACTAAAGTTTTTATATTATTTGAGTAGATATTTAGTAATAGAAAGATATAATATAAATGTAAGGTTAAGTGCTACCAACACTTAATCTTCACCTAAAACGACAAGAGCCATCTAGTGTTTAAAGACTGATATGATAGATGAAGCATTATTAATACCATATTAAAGTGGTTAAAAAAGTATAGTTCATTGTATTATTGTTACAAATAGGTGCTCTAGTTAATTCAAAAAGAAAGGATTTGACAAAATGGGCAAATCGGTACATGTTACACCTCACGGTGATGATTGGCAGGTAAAAACTGCTGGGAATGAAAGAGCTTCAAAAGTTTGCAGCACACAAAAAGAATGCATAGATTATGCAACTAAACAGGCTAAAAATAATGGAGCAGAGTTGTTTATCCCCAATAAGCAAGGACAAATTCGTGCTAGAAATTCTTATGGGAATGATCCGTTTCCACCAAAGGGTTAAAGATGCAGAAGTTTGTTATAAATAAAAATCAGCAAGCTAATGGTGATCATGAAGTCCATAATACATCAACAGGTTGTTCCTATATGCCAAATGTAAAGAATCAAATTGATTTGGGATATCATGTATCTTGTAAAGAAGCGGTTATTGAAGCTAAAAAGAGATGGACAGGTCATAGGATAAACGGTTGCTATTATTGTTCTATCGCTTGTCATACAAGTTAATTATCGTAATAGATAGTTGAGTTAAAGGTAGTGTTGACACTACCTTTAATATAATATGAGCTTAGTAAACATTTAATATTATCAAAAATAGCAATGATGCATTTAATAAAGGAATGCAAAAAATTTCTAAAAACATAACAGATAGAATCACTATAGAAGACGATGAGTAAATATGTTTAATTCTTCAATAATTTTAGGATCCTTATTGCAACTATGGTGGCTACTACCAATAATAGCTGCTATCGTGTTTTTAAAATCACCTACAGGCAAAGGTATAATAGGGGAAGGTCTTCTTAATTTTGTCATAAATCTTGCTTTAAATAAAAAGAAATATCAACTATTAAAAAATATAACACTTCGGGCAGATGATGGAACCACACAAATAGACCATATAATTGTTTCGCACTATGGTGTATTTGCTATAGAGACCAAAAATTACAAAGGCTGGATATTTGGAAACGAACACTCAAAGACCTGGACACAATCAATTTATGGCAAAAAGAATACTTTTCAAAATCCTCTCCATCAAAACTATAAACATCTAAAAACACTCCAAAAGCTTTTAAGTCTGAAAGAGGATAAAATATTTTCAGTCATAGTATTTGTGGGTGAAGCAACATTTAAAACTGATATGCCTAAAAATGTTGTGTATCCTCTAGGACTTTTGAAGTTCATAAAGTCACATCATACAGTATTATTTACTCCAAGAGAGATGTGGAGGATGGTAGAGGCGATTGAGGATGCTCAATTAGCCAAGGGTTTCAAAACACATCAAAAGCACGTTAAAAATCTTAAATCAAAAAAGGATGCTTCATCATCAAAAGTTAAAAATGAAAGGTTTAAAGCTATAGACAATTTAATTTGTCCTCGATGTGGAAATGATTTAATAATGCGGACAGCAAAAAGAGGACAAAATATTGGAAATAAATTTTATGGTTGTAAAAGCTACCCTAGATGTAGGTACACAAGAAATATAGAAGGATAACGATGAAACTGCTATTACTATTTTTACTTATTGTAAATACATTATTTGCCACAAATGAATCATTTTCTAACTCAAAAAAAGAACTTAGAAAGATATACAGAGACCATCAAAGAACAATTTATTGTGATTGTAAATACAACTATAAAAACAAAAAGAATATGATTGATAAAAAGTCATGTGGTTATATTCCTCGTAATAAATATACTAAAAAAGGGAAGCTAAATATTCGTGCAAATAGGATTGAATTTGAGCATGTTGTGCCTGCTGAGAACTTCGGACGACAGTTCTCTTGTTGTTGGAGAAATGGGGATGCACAATGTGTTACTTCTAAAGGCAAGCACTATAAAGGTCGCAAGTGTTGTACTAAGGTCAATAAACAGTACAGAATTATGCAGGCTGATATGCACAATCTTTTTCCTGCTATAGGCGAGTTAAATGCTGATAGAAAGAATTATAAGTATGATTTTGAGTTACCTACACAAGGACAATTTGGACAGTGTGAGTTTAATGTACTGTTTAAACAAAGAAGAGCTAGAGTTCGTGAAGAGATAAGAGGTGTGATAGCTAGAGATTATCTCTATTTTCACAAGCGATATGGGATGAAGCTATCAAAGCAAGAATTTAAAAAATATCAGGCTTGGAATAAAGAGTACCCTCCATCAGAGTGGGAGGTTGAGAGGAACAACAGGATTGCTAAAGTGCAAGGAAATAAAAATAGCTTTATAGAAGATTTTTAGATGATGACTAAAGAAGAGCAAATAGATAATATGAGAGCATGGTTTTTTGAACACTATGATGACCCTTAACCTGTTACCATATGAATCTAGAGAAGGCGGATATATACCAATTTATGGTCCTCTTCAATATACAGATGAAATACTATATGAACAGTTTCATGATGATATTGATAATTTCATTATACAAGAACTTATAAATGACCTTGGTGAATTAAATCAATGGTCTCCTTTACCAGATGATACTTGGTACAAAGATGAAGATTATAGTGATATTGTATTTTACGATACAGATACAATTGTGGCGAATACTTTACAAACATTAAATAATATTGAGAATCAAATACTTATTGTAGAACAGATGAATGATTATGCAGATGATTTTATGCGTATGTTATTTGCTAAAGTTTATGCTGTTATAGAGTCATTTTTATTTGATTATGCATTGAATTATTCACTTGAGAATATAGAGAAAACTTTACCACAATTAGATAGTATTGCACTTTTAAAAAAACATACTATTACTTTACAGGAAATAAAAAATTTAAAAGAATCGCAAAATATACAAAATGATGTTGATACTTTGATTAAAGAAAAACTTTCATATAGTTTTTTGCATGTTATATGGCATAGATTTGATGATGTTCGTAAATTATACAAAAGGTTAGGTTTCAATATTAAAATAGATGAATTAAAAAAAAATTTGTATATTAGAAATGATATAGTACACCGTGATGGAAGAAAGAAAGAGAATATGATTAAGTATCATGATATAGATGCAGTGAAACTTAAACAAATTATTGAAGAATCTCGTAGAATAATTGAAGACATAGTTGATACTAAAAAGGCAATATCATCTTCTAATATTTTAGAAAATATTGATTTTTAAAAATACTTAAGAAATGTAAAGGTTAAATTAATGACAAACAAACACTATTGTGCATTGTGTAATGCTCTTATCACAAAAAAGAATAACTCAAAAGAACACATTATTCCAAATGCGATAGGGGGAAAAAAGAAGATTTTAAATTTTATCTGCAAAGAATGTAATAATAAATCAGGTAATGAATGGGACTCTGATTTAACAGAGCAATTGAGTTCTTTATGCACATACTTTGGAATAAAAAGGGATAGAGGTAATGTTCAGCCTCACATAGTGACAACAACAGCAGGTGATAAGTTTCAACTTAATGCAAATGCTAGTATGAAAATTCATGAACCAGCATATAATGAGACAAAAATAGATGATGGAGTCGAAATAAGCATTAGTGCTCGAACAATGAAAGAAGCAAGGAATATGCTAAAAGGAGTAAAAGGAAAATATCCTAATCTTGATATTGAAGAGCTTATGGATAACGCTAAAGTAAACACAAGTTATTGCAATGATATGATACAGCTGAAGCTGTCTATTGGAGGACTACAAGCTGGTCGTTCAATTGTAAAGTCTGTACTTGCATTGGCAGTAAAATCTGGTGTTAATCCAAAATCTTGTGAACATGCTATAGAGTATCTAATAGAAGAGAAGGGTAATCCATGTTTTGGATATTATTACGATAAAGATCCTCTGCTGAACCGTCCAGAAGGAGTGCCTCTTCATTGTGTCCATGTAAAGGGTGATAAACAAACAAAGCAGCTACTTGGGTATATAGAGTTCTTTGGAGCATTTAGAATAGTTACTTGCCTATCTAGTGAATATAATGGCGATGAGTTTTCAAACTGCTACGCGATTAATCCTATAAAAGGTGAAATATTAGACATCAAAATAAATTTAGAGCTTACTAGTTCTGATATAAAAGCTATATACAACTATGAAAGGTACTCATTCAAAGCAGTCGAGGATGCTTTTAGTAAAGTAATTTCATTCCATCAAAAATCATCTGCAAAAAAAGAGCAAGATAGAGTTGTTCATGAAGCAGTTGCATATGCTTTTGAACATTGTGGTGCAAAAGAAGGCGAACAACTAACAGAAGCTCACAGACAGAAAATTATTGAATTAACGATGAAAAAGATGCAGCAATATTTAATTCACATTGCTAAAAACATCAGAATATAGAATTTATTTACAATTAAAAGAAAGGATAAACAATCAATCTAATTGATATTTTTTTACCATTCTTCATGAATTAGGATAGATTGATTTAGAATATCTCGATAGCTTTTCCATTCAGGCAGGTACCTATCCATATATACTTTGAAGTTATCATTATGATGTCTTTCAAGTAGATGCACCATTTCATGAACAACTATATACTCAATACATTCCACTGGTGTTCTAGCTAAACTCAAATTCAGTAAAATATTCTTCTTCTCGATGTTACAGCTTCCCCACTTTGTTCGCATTTTCTTAATACTCCAATTATGTATTTCTACATTTATGATTGCTTGCCACTTAACAATAAGCCGTCCAACTACAATTTGTAACTGTTCTCTATACCATTTATTAAGTAGTTTCTGTCTATTCTTAACAGTAGTATTTAGATTTACATGTAACTCTATAGTTGAATGCCTCTTTACAACTGTATATTTCTTTGCCCCATAAACCACTTCAAGTAAATATCGCTTTCCTAAAAAGTAATGGCTTTCTCCACTAACCATTTCCCTTTTAGTCTCTCGTGATTGCTCTTGAAAATGACATACTTGCTTTTTTATCCACATTAATTTAGAAATAACGGCAAGTCTTACAGCTTCATCATCAATTTTTACAGGTGTAGCAACGCGTACTCTACCATTTGGAGGATATACACCAATATGCAAATTCTTAATATCTTTACGATCTATACTTACATGTATATCACTGACAGTGATTGAGCTTTGACTAATTGTATTCATCTTGATGTTTTACTAACTCCATAATTTCTTCAATCATACCATCTTTAGAACCAAGAGCTTTTTTTATTGCAATACGCAATTTTCTCTCTTTCATCATATTGCCCCAACAAGCATCTTCTTTAGTCACTTTTATTACAGCATCCACACTTATAGCCAAAGTTTCATCACTATCTAAGTTATCATAAAGTGCTTGTTTTGCTCTACTGTCTATGGATTTTGGGTATGAAGTAATTGTTGGCTTCATAACCTTATCTGCAAGTTCTTGTATTTTTTGAAGATACTTTTTATACTCAATGGCATTCTCTTTACGTTCTTTAATCAACTCATCAAGTAACTTTGACATTTTCTCATAATATTTTGGATTAATAGGATTTTCATCGATGATAAGCTTTCTAATATTATTTTCAATGGTCTCAGCCATTGCTCCTTGATCAGCTTTAATCCCTGAAGGCAATCCATCAACAGCTTTATCAACTCCTTTTTCTACAATAAGTTGAATCAATCCCATCTCATCAAAATCGGTTAATACTTCACTCTCTTCTGCTCGAATATATTGGTCTATTAGATGCCTCATTGCAGGTTCTAACATTTTCATATCTACATAATCACCTGAAGCTCTTTTAATTTCATCTCTGAGCTTATCATAGTAGGTTACCTCTTGCTTAATTATGTCCGCTTCTTTTTGTGTATATCCTGCTTCTAGCATCTCATTTGCTAGGTTTGCATAAGCACGAACTAAGGCTGCTGCACTTTTGTATAAAGCTACCCGTTTTGGTTCATTATCTTTTAGTTCACCTGGATTTTGAGTATTGCTTGTACAAAAATAGTGTATATAATCAGCACTTTTTCTTGGGCTTTCTACTGGTTCACACAAAGCTTTAATACTCTCAAGTACTTCATCAAGCCTTTCTTTTGCTTTACCCAGTCTATCAGTTAGTAATGCTTTAACATCCTCTGCCTCAAAACCATCTAATGCACCTGAAGTATAATCACCAATAGCACCTTCTAACCTATGAAACAAATCTTTATAATCCACTATATAACCATACTCTTTATCTTCACCATCAAGACGGTTAACACGACATATTGCCTGAAAAAGTCCATGGTCTCTTAATGGTTTATCTATATACAAGTAAGTAGCACTAGGTGCATCAAAACCTGTTAGAAGTTTATCTACAACTATAAGTAGCTTCATTTGACCTGGCTCTTTGATAAATTTTTTCTTTACCTCTTTTTCAAAAGTCTCAATTTTCTTAACAGCTTCATCTGCATCTTCTTCAAAGTAATCACTTAACATTTTTCGATAAATATCATACTTTCTTAGCTTTTCAGTTTGACCTTCACCTGTCTCTTCACCTTTTATATCCGCAGTACTAGGTTCATAAGAAGTCACAATCGCACATTTACCTTTTAGTGGTGTCTTGTCAAAAAGTTCATAAACTTTACATGCTTCATAGATACTATTACAAACTAGCATTGCATTACCTCGACCATCCATAAGTCGTGGCTTCGTTTCCATATCCATTAAAATATCATTGACTATCTGCTCTAATCGTGAACGAGATGAAAGAACTTTTTGCATAGTTCCCCATTTTTGCTTGACTAAGACTTTAGCCATATCAGACAACCCTTTTGTCTTAGCCTCAAACCATTTGTCAATTTTTTTTTGAGATGTTATTACTTGGTCTATATCTCTAGCCTCATATCTAAGATCTAGTATAACACCATCAGCGACAGCTTCATCAAATTTATAAGTATGAATATATCCACCAAAAACCTCTATACTCTTTTGTTTATCTTTTTTCAAAAGAGGTGTTCCTGTAAAACCTATAAATATTGCATTAGGTAGTATAGATTTCATAGCACTATGTAATTTTCCTGATTGTGTTCTATGACACTCATCTACAAAAACAAAAATGTCCCCTTTAGCCTTGAAATCTTTAGGAATACTTTTTTGTAGCTCTTTGATGTAATCATCACTCCCATCAACATCATCACCTGCACCAAATTTATGCACCAATGAACCAATCAGCCATTCATCTGCACCATTTAGCACACCAAGTAAATCTTTACCATTCTTTGTTCTATATATTTTCTCTTCTACTCCACCAAATACTTTTTCTATCTGCTCATCAAGCTCAGTTCTATCAGTAATAATCAACACTCTTGCATCAGTGACATTTTCACGAAGCCACTTCGCAAGCCAGACCATAGTAAGTGATTTTCCAGAGCCTTGAGTATGCCAAATAACACCACCTTCTCTTGACTTCACATGATTCTTAGATGCTTGAATCCCAAAGTACTGGTTATGTCTGCATGTCTTTTTTACACCACTATCAAAAACTATAAAGTCATGTATCAACTCTAAAAAACGATGCTTTTCTAATATCCATAAAATCGCACAATCAAGACTATTATCCCCACAATCGCAACTTATAGCATTTAGGTATTTATTTGCTTTATCATCTGTTTTAGGATTATAGTCAGGGTTTTGTTCTTTCCATGTGAGATAATACTTCTCACCAGTTTCTATTGTTCCGTAGCGAAGTCCCTCAGTATCATTTCCTGCCATCACCAACTGCATAGTAGTAAAGAAGTCTCTTATAAAGTGTTTTTCCTGATTATCAAGGTTTTGACGGATCCCTTCAGAAACAGAAATGCAAGAACGCTTAAGCTCAATTACTCCTAAAGCAATACCATTTACATAGATGACAATATCAGGTCTCTTTTTATTCTCACCCTCTATACTTACTTCTTCAGCAATACAAAAGTCATTAGCTTCAGGATTTTTCCAATCAATTAGCCAAACTGTCTCAGTATTGGAACTTACATCAGCCTTTACTTTCACTCCATATCGTAATAGTTTATAGACTGCTTTATTGGCATCGTAGAGTTTTCTGCCTTGTCCCATAGCTGAAGCTTGTTCTAGCTCACGAAGCACTTTAGCGATGAGAGTTTGATCTACATTATGAGAGAGAAGCCACTTAGTTAGAAGTTCAACTTCCACATTTGAGTTACCACTTCTATCTTGAAAGTCTCCAAGATACCTATAGTCAAGCTTATCTTGAAATAGTTTTACAACTCTGTTTTGGGTTACTCTTTCTCTGTCGCCAATGTTACTCATACATATATTCCTTTCTACCTATCCATGATATTTATATTATTTTCCGTACTTATAAATAATTTTTTTTCTTTTTCTAAGACTTTAATAACACAATTCTTAGTCAAATAATTTTCTCTAAATTTCGATAAATCATGTATTTCAAAATCGATTATCATTTGAATGTCATTTTCATCAGTAGTATTGATTTTCATTTTTAAAGTTTTACGTTTGATTTTAACTATTTTTCCACATAAATTTTTATAAATATTTTTTTCTTGCAAGGCACCAAGTTCGTCTTTATATGCCAAAATAGGATCATATATTCTATGATATGCTGACCCGATAGCCCCTTTAAACAATGCTAATTTCGGAGGTATTTTTCCGGCTAACAATATTTGTTTTTGTGCAATACCTGGATACGGATCAATATAAACTACCCTTTCTATCCCAAGCTGATAAGCTTTTTTAGAACATAATTCACAAGGCGAGGCAGTACTGTATAAAGTACCTCCTTGTATCCCTTCCCCACCATATTTTGCTACCTGTAAAAAAGCATTCTCCTCTGCATGTAGTGAGCGTGTATGTACCTGGTTCTTATCACCTTTAAATTTATTATACACCGTCTTAAAACAGAATGATTGATTTCTCCCTTTTAATTTGGCTTCGGGAAGCAAAGGAGAAAATTTTATTAGTGCTCCTTTAAACTCCATAGATTTCTCATAAGGAGTATATGCTAATGAAGTAGATCCTTTTAATATTTCATCTGTATTTCTTAACAAACATGCTGTTTGTCCATCTGCGACATTATTCCAACCAATAGACTTGACTGACCCCTGATGGTTTGTAACCACTGCTCCAACTTGCCGAGAAATACAGCCAGAGTTTAATTTGGCTGTATAGGCGATTTGCATCATCTTTTCATCGTGCGATGGCGTAACCAAACCCGGATGTTGAATAAGTGAAATATACTTAATGATCTGTCCATAAAGTTCATGATAATTTGGTGAGTTAGATACTTTACCGTTATTGGAGATATGGATATCACTCTTTTGAATACACTCTTGAATATTTTGTGAGATAAATTTATCGTAATCTTCCAAACTATCCCCAGGATTTTCTTTCTCATTTTGAGTTCTTATCTCTTCTTCAGTCATTTCAAAGTTTTTGAACAATCGATCATGAATATAATCTTGCTCTGCATTGATGGACAAAAGATAAAAAGCTGAATAACGCTCTTTGAAAAACATGACTTCAAATGGATTTCGAAAAGCATCGATCACCACAAATGTTTCTTTTTCCTTGCCATGATATTTTCTAAGGGCTTTAATAAAACTATTGATACGCTCAGATATTGCATAGATATTAAATGCGTTATGATCTCCTGAACCATCATATGTTCCTGTTTTCCTTATATTGTCACCAATTGATTGGAAAACTTTTGTATAGTCTCTATAATGTTCTTTAGTAAGTTTCTTTTTTAACCACTTTGAAATTTTCGGCACTTTATTGACTACAAAGTCATAAGTCTCATCATCATAATTTCGATTTTTCAGTTTTTTGAGGTTCTCTTTTGCTAATTTTTTATACTTCTTATACCTAGCCTTTGATTCATCTGATAATTCTGCAAGATCTTTATTGAGCAAAAACCGATTAAAGTCATTAAAAGATTTTTCAAACACAAATGTAGCAATAACATCCGATGCAGTAATCTTAATAAAAGGCTTCCAATTCGCATGATAAAACTTATCAATGATGTATTTTTTTCTATGACTGTCATCTGACTCTGGTGTCAAACATATCTTAGGAAGATTATGTTTATCAATATCTTGCGTTAAAAAATCTGCAGTTGTTGTACATCCTACACCGATCTTACCTGTTACACCTAAAATGATAAATTTATCCCTATGATTATATATCGCTTTTAATGCGTTATGCATCTAATCCTCCTTCTTTTATTAATCTTGTTCTACCAGTAAGAAGCTCTTGCATCATGCCAACTTTGATAGCTTTTGTTTTTTCTAATCGAGTTTTTAGCGTTTCTAATTCTTGATCCATGTCTGATAACACTTTAACTATTTCAACTTGTTCTTCTAAAGAAGGCAATAATATTGTGATATTTTGCACCATTTCTTTATTTAAATTTGCTTGCGTGCCTTGTTGCCCTTGATTTATCAACATTGTTCTATTAAAGAGAAAGTAATAGTATAAATATTCTTTTAAAATTTTTGTCTTTGTAGTGATCCCTAAGATTGCTTGACTTGTAGCAACCTCATTAATTGCTATACAACATTTGCCAATTGAAGCATACATAGCTAGCAGTAATGTGTTTTTTGGAAATACCTTTGCAGAACTATTTTCCAGTCCTTTTGGTGTAATCTTTTTTTCTGTATCATATAAATACTTCCCAGCTTTTGTCATGTCACTTATTGAAACCCATCTAATTTTGCCATTGTAATATTCTTGTACCTTTGACGATGGTGTACCACCACTAGACATTTCAGACATTTCCCCAAGCTTCTTCTCTTCCCACTCCCCACTAAATCCATGAAGTCGTTTTTTTCCTGTAAGGAGTTGTTGCATAGTGGCGGTTTTGATGTCCTTTTTTTTGGCTACAAGAGCCTCTAATGAAGCGATAAGTTCATCTACATCTGAAAGTGCTGTAGCTATGGCTTTTTGTTCTTGTTTTGGTGGAATTGGAATAAGTACCTTAGATAGAGATGTTCCATTTGTTAAAGCTCTTGTCGTATATGAGCTAGTTGCTATAATTTGATTTCTAATTAATTGAGATGAAAAACAATATTTTTTATAATGTAAAGCATATATATCATCAATAGCTCTTGCTCTTAATATAAATCCACTAAATACGGTATCTTTAACATCTTCAATAACAACAGTTGTAATTCCTATTTCATCAACTGTTTCTGATGTTCTAGTAAAAAACACATCTCCTTTTTTTACATTATAATTTTTTAGCTCATCCTTATTTACTTCAACTTTACCAATTATATCGTTTGCATGTAGTCCATTGTTATTAAAAACATCCATGTAATTGACTATTGGTGTACCATGACCAAAAAACTCTTTTGCTTTGTTCAAACCATTTTTAAATTCAAATGATTCACCTAATTTCTTTATTTTCCAGTCTTCAGGAATAACCCCCATCTCAGTTTGTTTATATCCATCTGCTACCATGACAATCTCATAGCCTTAAGATGTGTCTCTACTCTACTTTCAAGCTCTTTAACTTCGCCATCTAGCTCACCAAGAGGTTTACTATATCGCTCTTCCAAAGTCTTGATACGATTTGCCAAGCTTGATGTTACTCTCTCTATCTCATCTTGTAAGTCAGTTAGCCATACCTGATACCATTTCTTATAAAGTACTAACTCTTTAATCTCATCAACACTAAGTTTAGGATACTTTTTAAACACTTCAAGACTTAGTGCATCAGTAGCATTCTTAAGAGCTTTTTTAGCTTTTGCCTCATCTTCTATGAGCTTTTTAACAGTTTTAAGCGCTTCTATCTCATCTTCATCACTTGTCTCTTTTAAGCGTTTAGCTACGCTTGTTTTAGTAATGCTTCCTTTATCTGTTTTAGCATCTTCAAGTAAGCCATCTTCACCACTATTATCTTCTATAAAACTCTCCAACTCTGAACTTGCACTATCTAGTTTTACTTGAAGTTCATCTATGGCTTTTTGCTCTGCTTGAAAGTAAGTATCTATGATTAACTTTGGTGGGATAAGGTCAGCTTTGTATCGAACTTTCTTAAACTCAAAATCATGCACCTCTTTATAAACATTTTTCCCTTTTGAGTCCTTACTAGGAATAAGCTGGCGAACCACATTACCAACTTTCCAACCATCTTGAGAGATAAGGTAAAAGTCATCTTGCATCACTTCAGCATAATAATCCATCACAAGCTGATATAGGTCATACTTATCTAAAAGTTTCACATCTTTAAACTTCTCAAGTAGCGATTCAGATAACTCTTTGATGATGGCTTTGGGATGACAACCCTTATCAAGATTAAAAAGCATATCTTCATGGAGTGATCGCCATGAAAGATGAGTATCTATAACACTCTTTTTAAAGGCTTTGTACTCATCTGAATCCATTATAGTTTGCTTAACAGCACTAGGAACAATGTTTGTATTATAGTAACCCTCTTTAGTACTTGGAGTAAAGAGTTCATTTTTTAGATTGGCAAAAATATCCCAATACTCATCTAAATCATCAACATCAGCTTTGGGGATTCCACCATTAAGATGAGCAAAAAGGTCATGTATATCTTCACTATCTGAGCTATCAATATAGCGAGGGATATTAAGATTATACTCATTTTCCTCTATCTCTTTAAGTGTTACCATACGGGCATATTTTGGCATCTCTAACTGTTTATTAAAGGTATCTACTATCTTATGAACATCTTGTTCTCTCAGACGATTTTTATTGCCATCTTTTTTAAAGCCTTTGGAAGCATCTATCATATAGATACCTCTGCGAGCTTGTGCATGTTCTTTATCTAGCACTATAATAGCAGCAGGAATCCCAGTACCATAAAAGAGGTTAGCAGGTAAACCTATAATCCCTTTGATGTAACCTTTCTTAATTAGCTTCTCACGAATACTCCCCTCAGTATTTCCACGAAAAAGTACACCATGAGGTAAGATAACCGCTGCCTTACCTGTACTCTTTAATGATTTAATCATGTGAAGTAAAAAAGCATAGTCACCATTTTTTTCAGGTGGTTCCACAAAACCATCAAATCGTCCAAATTCATCAGGAAATGTCATCCCAGAAGTCCAAGCTTTAAGAGAAAATGGTGGATTTGCCACTACATAATCAAAGGTTTTTAGTTTTGTTTCATTGTCAGTTGTAAAAAATGGCTTTGCTAATGTACTCTGTCCCCCAGGTGCTATCTCTGCTGTTTCATTTGAGTGCAGTATCATATTCATACGACATAGCGCAGTTGTAGCTACTTCTTTCTCTTGCCCATAGATACTTAAACCATTAGGTGCAAAAGAGGCAGCCTTTAAAAGAAGTGAACCTGAGCCACAAGTAGGATCATAAACACTCATATCTTGAGTACTGTTCTCACCGATACCAATAACTTGAGGCATAATAGCAGAAACCTCTGATGGTGTATAAAACTGTCCCTTGCTTTTACCTGACTCTGTAGCGAAGTGACGCATAAGATACTCATAAGCATCTCCAAGTAGGTCATCACCTTCTGCTGAGTTAGCACCAAGGTCTAGGCTGTCAAAAATACGAACAAGTTTTGAGAGTCTATCTACCATCTCTTTATCTGAACCAAGCTTTGTACTATCGTTGAAGTCTGCATTATCGATGATATTTTTAAGACCATTAGCTTCTGCAAGAGCAGCAATAATCTTATTTATCTTATCACCAATCTCTTTATTACCTGCAAGAGCTACCATATCAGTAAATGATGCTCCCTCTGGTATAACTATCATACCATCTGGGTCATTTTCATACTTATCAGTGACATACTTCATAAATAAAAGTGTTAAAACATAATTCTTATATTCACTTGCATCCATACCACCACGAAGCTCATCTGCACTTGCCCATAGAGAGCTATATAATTCTGTTTTTTTGATTGCCATTATTTATTTCCTAAAAAATTATTATGAATTTGTTGTATATCCCTATCTATTTTATTATACAACTTTATCTCATTATTAAAGTTTAATAATACTTGTTTTTTTTTACATTTTTTCTATATTATATGATTTTAAATAACTAAAGCACTGAATATTAACAAACTAAATACTGGAAATATTCTATAAGACTTTTATTCCCATTGAGCTTATTTGAATCTAAAATTTCTATAAATAAATCGATTGTGTCTTCATGGGAATTAAAATTGTCTAAAAAAAGTTCTCTTGGTAGTTGCCCCATAATGATTAGTTCCATGATTTTTTTATAAAGTTCAGATACTGCATGTTCAGTTTGCATGTTAGCTTCTGAGTTTTGCTTTGCAATTTTATAGATTTCAAGTTGTGCCTCTAGATAGGGTACATGACTAGCTTGGATAATGTCAAAATCAGATATAGCTGGTAATTTTGATTGTTCTTCTTTTGATAAACTATGACAAATTGTATTATATATTTCAGTATTTAATTTTTTTGTTATTGCTAAATAGCCTTGTAATTCGGCTAAATCAAGTTCCGCTTCTTCTTCATAAATAATAGCTTCATGATCATTTAAATATTCTTCCATATTTTGTTTGTCGATTATTTTAAAATATTCAACAAGCTTAGTTGTAATCTGCATTATTTTAGAGTTTATTGCGGAAAAGAATTTGGGGCCTGTTAGAAAAAATGGACATATTGAACATCTATTGTGAACATATGAAGGGCAATTTAATGCATTAGTGCAGATACCAGTAGATAGATGTTCCCAAAATTGCGGTATGACAATTGCAAGTTTATTTATATCATTTTTCTTAATTATCTTTTGTTCTTTATCCAATAAAATAATACTGAAAAATAAATTCTCTTGTTCTAGTTTTTTTTGAATATCAGTAGAACTAAGAGTATGATACTTTTGATAAATATCAATAATTTCCTTTGCAAAAGTACGTGTATTTGTTATCCTAAAATTATTTTCAATAGCAGATTGTATGTCATCCTTAATATTCAATCTGGCCAATAAGTCGTAATCAATATATACTTGAAGTACAGTAGAAAAAGCGGTATGCCCCGACAACTTTAAAATAAACTCAAGACTTTTTCTGTCTTGGACTAAATGAGTTATATTGCTTTTTCTTAACGAATGAGGGCTAAAATATTCAGAATTAAATCGAGTATTTATTTGTGCTGCACTAAGTTTTTCTATTTCTTGATATGATGATGGAAATTGTTTAAATTTTCGTTTTCCTTCTGGAGAGAGTTGCACAAACCGTTGAATTTGTTGTAAATCATAGTCACTTAAATATAGTGCCTTTAAAAGAACTTTATAGTAGTATCCACTATAAGTAGAATGAGAAATAAAACCTTTTGCTCTGTTTGAGCATAATATAGGTTTAATCTTTCCCCATTGTTGATTTTCTTTTCTAAATTCAGCAGGTAATGCAGGAAAACAAACTTTGGAGTATTCTATGGTCTCTTTTAGTAATCGCATAACATCAACCGAATTATTTTGGTTATCATATAGTTTAAAGGAGAACTCGAAGAATTCACGTTCTATAAATATATTATTATTCTGATTTTTATCTGTTGTTAGTTGAAAACCGATAATATTATCGTACTGATCAGTAACAATAAATTGATCCCTGTCCAATGATTTGATATGCTCAGAACGCCACGGTAGACATAAATTTAGTAGCAACATTATGGGAAGTTGGGGCTCAACTTTGTCAAAATGTTTCCACATATATTGGGATTTATCAAAGTGTGTTTTTTTATAGTAATTATCTTTTGGTGGGTCAAAGACACAAATCTTTTTCATTTTTTCTAGCAAGTTTTTGTCAAAAGCCAATCTAGCTATTTTTCTATTTTTTGGCTCTTTATATAATGTGTGTAAAAAACTTTTTGGAAAAGAACCTCTAAGGTGTTCATCTGATTCAAGTGCCTGAAAACAAATCATTTGAATAGATTGTTGACTTGACATGGCAACATCGTTCTCATTAAGATATTGCATAAATTTTGATGTAATAATGATTTTATCACCACTTGATACAGTAGTTGTTTCAAAAAAATCTTTTAAACTATCAATTGTTATAACTTCAAAATTGTCATTTATATGATTTAGCAAAGCCAAAATAAATCTAGAGTATTTTCTTTGTTCTTGATTATTTTTTTGATTAGAAAAATATCGTATAAATGCTTTTTTGATATATTCCATCTTTGGACTAATGATATTTTCAGATAATAGTTCAATTGGCGATAGTATTATTTTTTCTGATTCGGCTCTTGTTTGTGAGATATTGATTGCTCCCATCCAAAATAAACAGCGCCTAATGGGATTCTCATTAACTGAAAACATTTTTGCAGATTTTTTGGATGCATATATATTTCTAATTTCAGTAATATTGTCATCGATAATTTCTTTAATGGTTTCTATATCATCATTAACCATATATAGGAAACGTAAAAAAAATATAAATTTTGCTTTTGAATTGGTTTTCATTTCATCATCTATAAGGTGCTGATTGGATGCACTAATAAGTTTGTAATCATTATAAATAAAACTTTCAAGCCTTTCCTTACTAAGAACACTTGCTATAAAAGTATCTGCATTAAAAATAAAATCACAAGGTAAGAGAGCGACTTTATTCTTTACAAGATATAAAAAAAACAAAAGATATGCTTGTTTCCTTTCTCGCTCTTTTTTTGAACTTTCATCAAGATAATCTATTTCATGCAACATTGATTGATAAGAGTCTATATCATGTAGCCTTGTTGTTCGTTTGCGTAGTTTTGGCATATGTTCGGGATTATGCATAAGAAATTGTAGGTAATCTTTCCAATAATCATGCATTTTATCTTTTGCTGATTCAAGAATATATATTGTTAAGTTTTGAGTATTAATGGATGGTAACTTTTGAATAAAGCTAACTATAAAATTATATTTATGAGTTAAACGTTTAAACTTTTGTCTAAATTTCTCGTCTCTTAATCTCATGCCAAAAAAGTTGTACCAAAAAGTATCCAATTCTTTTTCAGTAATTTTAGATGGACTTATTTGTAGTTTGTCTAAAATAGTAATAAATACTTCATTTATTCTGCCAGGTAAAAAAAATAATTTTTCATAATTTAAATAATATAATAATAAATCAACATAATGTTCTTTTTCCTGATCTGAAAGCTTTTCATTATAAAACTCTAACCAGAACACACCTATTTGGATTTCAGCATAATTCAATCTAAGTCTAGGTCTAACAAACCTTTTATTATTCGATTCACACCATTTCGCAAATTTCAGGATTTTTTTCAATATTTTTCGTTTTGCTTTATCGAAAAAAATATTAGAATGTTCATAATCAAGACAACTTGCAATAGCTGATTTTTCAAACTTTTTTAAATTATTGTAGTCATCAAAATATTTATACCATTCATTATTAATATTTGGATCTCTTGGATCACTGAAGACAATATGATTTTCTAAACAATGAAATATAAACCGTGGTACTTTTTCTTGAATTTCTCCAGAGTTATTATTAAATAACATATCATATTTTTCTAACTGAAGCCACAAAGCATAGTCGTGTGCTAAATGTATATCAAGCTCTTTACCAAAGCATTCTTGCCATACTTCTTTAATTTCTAGATCTCCATTTTCGCCATAAGAAAATTGTTTCTTTTTGGATATACAAAATTCAGCAAATGTTTGAAGCTTATTCATTTATTTTCAACCAATATTCTATAGGTAATTCTAGTTTTGATGTGATTTTATTTAAATGACTTTTAATAATTATTTCATTTCTGCTATCTTTTTGTATATGTACTATTGATACTGGTCCATCTTGTAGTAACCCATTTATAAAATGTAGTATATCTTTACAGTTACTATTTGAACTCTTTATTCCCTCTATTTTTACATTTGATGTATTGTAATCACGAGATAATTCTTGAACTTTTTGTTTTAAATCATTATTTTCTTTCTTTAACCAAATTGATTCATCAAGTAGTTCAATATAGTCTTGCTGCAACATATCCATTTTATCTCGAAGTTCAAATTCATCCACATATGATGTACTCGATATTTTTTTTGTTAAATCTAAATTTTGTTTTTTTTGAAATTTTTTCCATATACTCTTATAATATTTTTGACGTCCTATTGATTGTTGTTTTACAATATATTTTAGATCTATTTTCTTTTCAGCATAAATTTTTTCTAGTTCCTCTTCGATAGATTTAGCAGTTATTTTTATATTTTTTTGCAGCAAATTCTCACATGCTTCAGGAATTAACTCTCTGTTTAAATTAATTCGTGTTTCCTGAAATATTTTTGTTCCTATTGTTTGCATTATATTTTCCTTTTGAAATAAAATTCTGTATAACTAGTATATGATTTTAAGTAATCAGCCATTTTTTCTTGTTCTGAAGTTGAGCGTAATAGGTTTTCTACCATAGAATTTCTTGTCTTTTGACGCAGAGTAAAATAATTAAAGACACTTTCTCGTGACTTGTGCCCTAAACCAAACTGACACAAAGCTTGTGCTTGTTCCATAGATATATGATACATTTCATTTGTTGTATAGTCCGCCCACATTACTCCATACATATGTCTTAAAGAGTGCAAACCTTTTACCTTTTGTAATTGATTTACAAGATATTGATAATTCTTATTTAGAACTTTTTTTTCTTCAAATGACAAATTCATATTTTTTTCTTTCCATTCAGTATGAACCATATCAAGTAAAATATTAATTTTACTTTTAAAAGTTCTATAACATTCAGATGGTGTTAAGATTTTTCCTGATGATGTGTGAAAAACAAAAGGATGCCCATTTACAATTGGATTACCTTTATTGACTTTTGCTAAAACTTTAAAAAAATTATCTTTATATGTAGGTGAAATCCAAAGTAGTGGTGCATATTGTAAAGGAATTGGATATTTACAAGATACATATTTATATGGATTTTTTTCTAAATCTATATTATAATTTTTCATTATTGAAAAACGTCCTTTTCTGCCTGCGGCCCCTTTTTCATCAGAGTAAGGATCTACTATGTAGACTTCTCGTGTTTCATAACTATAGTCATCTCTCGTTAAACTTAATGCCTGACCTATTCTAGTACCAGCACATCCACAAAGTAAGTATATTGCTTGTTCTCTTGGGTTACTAATGGATAAAAGATTTAAAAATAATTCAGGAGGGAAATAAGATTCCAAATCATCAGACCCCCTTTTAATAGATAAATTTTTAATTAATTTTTTTCGTGGACCAAGTAATTGAGCTAAGAGGGGATTCATCATTAAACCATATCCACCACCCTTTCCATGTATTGATTTTTGCTTTAATAAATTCCAATCAACATCTTCACTAAATAGAGATTGTATATTTTCACCATTTTTCTTTTCTTTTAAAAAAGTTAAATACCATTGTACAGCTGTCATATAAGTATTTACTGTCTTTACTCCCAGTGGTTGCCTACTTAACACTGTGTAGTCCACTTCCATATGAACTCTTTTTGTTTTTATGATACGTTTTGTTTTAATCAATAAACCATTTCTTAATTCATCCCTAAATCGTAACATATAGTCATATAGTGATTCTAATTTTATTTGAGGTTTATAAATATAAAAGTGTAAAAAAACATTTAAGGCATTTGCATATGTACGTCTTGAGTTGTATTTGCTACCATTATTTTTAAGATCATTCATCCATTGAATAATTGAATCATCAATCCACCATTCACCATCAATATTAATTGCTATTTGAAAAATTCCAGCTTTCGTTTCTTTATACAAATTACATCCTATTTACATAACATATATCCAATAATAATACTTAATATTTAGTAAATAAGTGCATACTTATTATCATATTACATATTAATAGTAATACATTATAAAACAACGGTATACTGTTTTTTGATGAATTACCGCATTTTTCAAAAGCTGTTTTGGAATCACTCAGAGAACCAATGCAGGATGCAAAAATAAGAATTTCAAGAGTCAATTCAAAGGTAGAATATCCGGCTAAGTTTTTGTTTGTAGGTGCTATGAATCCTTGCCCGTGCGGAAATTTATTAGATTCACACAAAGAGTGCAGGTGCAGTGATCTGGAAATACAAAAATACAAAAACCGTCTCTCTGAACCATTTTTAGACAGAATAGATTTAAATGTGGTGATGCAAAATGTAAATGTCAATGATTGTCCAAGTTTTTCATCAAAAGAAATGCACAAAACGGTTATTGAAGCACATATATTTTGCCAAAAACGTGGACAAAAAGTATTTAATGCACATCTGTCAGATAAAGATATGGAGAGATTTTGCAAGATGGATAATACATCCAATACAATACTTCAGACTGCCATAGAAAGGTTTGCTTTGTCATTTCGAAGTATAAAAAAAATTCAAAAAGTTGCTCGGACAATAGCAGATTTGTCTCAATCGGGTTTGATTAAAAAAGAACATATGCTTGAGGCTCTTTCATACAGAAGAAGGTAGGTTAGTAAAAGATATTTATATATCTTTTACTTTCATTCAGTTACAATGGTTGGGATTGGTATTGTATGGAGTGTGCTTAAAATGAAGAGGAGAAAAGAAATATGCATGACAGAAGAAAAAAATCAAAAATATTACCGATCTTTTTTTTATTTTTGCAGATAACTGCATTTTTCTTTGCAAGCTGTTTCTTTTATCAGTTGGCAGTTATTATGGGGGTATCGGCTAATATTACAGTGCTGATTATAGCAATTGCCAGTGTATATGCCATAATAAAATTTTTTGCCAGGTATTTTGAAATTAAAAATCGGATAAAATATATGGACTATGAATATTTCGGAAAAAAAGAGAAGTGATAAAATTTGTTTTTATGTTGTGTATAAGCCCATCTCTGCTTGTTTTGAGTGATGAGCGTCTCATTATTAAAAAGAGCAAGAAGAGAGCAGCTACACATCAGCTGTCTGTAAAAGAGAAAAAAAAGAGATTTTTGATGTTGCTGGTTCCTATTATTCGTAAAGTACATAATGAACTGATGCAAAGATATAAAAGAATTGCAAAAGATATCGCGAATAAAGAAAACAGAGAAGAGATTGAGTTCTTGAAAAAAAAATATAAGGCGACAAGTGATGAGGATTTGTTGGCACGTTTGAAACCGCATCCTGTAAGCATTGTATTGGCTCAGGCTGCTATGGAAAGTTCATGGGCTACTTCGAGATTTTTCAAAGAGGCAAACAATGTTTTTGGAATGTGGAGTTCCCATTTAAATGAAAAACGTATTGCCGCAGGTAGAAAAAGAGGTGGTACACAGACGATATGGCTAAGAAAATTTGATACACTGGAAGACGCTATACGTGCCTATTTTGAGATGATTGCAACAGGAAAGGCATATCACAGGCTTCGTCAACTGCGTTTAGAGTATGATGATCCCTATAAAATAACACAGGGTCTTGATAAGTATTCTGAAATGGGAGAGGATTATATAAAGGTGTTAAACCAGGTGATTAAGTTTAATCATTTAACGAAATATGACCGCTAAAGTATTATTTTTGGGAGCTGCTGGGTTACGGAATAAATTTTATGGCAAAGAGTAAAATGATAGAGGTCTATTTAAAATAATTTTAGTTTTTTGGTTGCAGTAGTTTATTAAGCAGTGGAATAGTTGAGATGATTTTTACATCATGAAACGCCTCTGTTTACATGTGATGTCTGGGAACATGCCTATTATCTTGATTACAAAAATGAAAGAGCAAAATATCTGGATGCTTTTTGGGCACATATTAACTGGGACAATGCTTCAAAAGTATTTGCAGATAAAGAGCAGAAGAAAGAAGAAATAGGTCCCTGATTTATAAAAACACCTGTCGGCTACACATTGTAATATGTAGCCTCAGGATGGTATACAACAAGTGCCGAAGTTGACTGCTCGGGGTGTATTTGAAATGTTTCACTCAGTTCAATTCCAAACTCTTCCGGTTTTAAAAGATTAAACAAAGGACGGTTGAGCTCCAAGTCAGGGCAGGCCGCATAGCCAAAAGAGTAGCGGCTTCCCTGATATCTGTTCATGCGTACATCGGCGAGAGTGTTTCCTTCATCTTTTGCAATGTTGAGATCAAGGCGTATTTGTTTATGGGCAATTTCGGCAAGGGCTTCAGCAAGTTCAACCCCTAGTCCGTGAAACTGGTAATACTCCGTATAATCGCCTCTGTCATATATTTCGCGCTCCGCATCACTGATTTTACTGCCGGCACTCACACAGGTAAGTGCGATGACATCATGTCTGTCATTGTGAAAGAAGTCACTCAATGCACGGTGGGGCCTTTTTCTCTGACGAGGAAAGGTAAAAACTTCTTCGGCACGTCCTATGATGTGTTCAAGCGGTTCGCGGTTGATATCTTCTTCTTTGAACCAGCCCTCGCTTTCATCAAAAATCAAAAGGGAGGTATCATCGCTTCTGCATGGCCAGTAGCCGTAGAGTATGGTCGGCTCAAAAAGTTTTTCGTCTATAAAACGCTTTTTGAGTTTTTCATAGGCGGGCCAGACAACTTCATCAAGCTGTTTTTGGTAGGCTTCTTTTGTCATGCCTTTTGAGGAGTAGCCCCAGCGGGATTTGAAAAGTATTTTATGGTTTATCCATTCAAAAGCCATTTCAATTTGCTGCGAGGTAAGTTTAATTTCGCGTCTGCCCCAAAACGGCGGTGTCGGTACGGGCACATCCCGTGAAGGCATTTTTATTTCAGACAACGGCGGGATAATAACCTCTTTGACTTCTTTACGCTCTATTTCAGGTGCATCAGGATGCAGATTGGTATCAAAATTACCGGCTTCTATACGGCTCATGGCAGTGACACCGTCAAAAGCATCTTTGCAGTAAAAAATAGGACCGTCATACGCAGGTCGGCAAAAATCATCTATAAAGGCACGTGTAAGAGCTGCGCCACCCAAAAGAATCGGAATTTTAATACCTTTGTCCTGTAAAATATTTAAGTTTTCAAGCATCACCTGTGTTGATTTTACCAAAAGACCGCTCATACCGAGAGCCTGTGCATTTGATTTTTCCAATGTTTCAAGAAAGTTGTCAAGTTCTACTTTTATACCAAGATTGATGACCTTGTAGCCGTTGTTGGAGAGAATGATATCGACAAGGTTTTTGCCGACATCATGAACATCTCCTTTGACGGTTCCAAGAATAAGTGTCGTATCTGTCTCTTTTTCGATTTTTGGGAGATAGGGTTTGAGGTGATCAACCGCTTTTTTCATTGTCTCCGCCGATTGGAGCACAAAAGGGAGCTGCATCTGCCCTGAACCGAAAAGTTCGCCGACAACTTTCATGGCATCTATGAGAATCTCATTGACTATTTTTTCAGGAGCAATTTTGTGACGAGCCTCTTCCACAAGAGGAATCATTCTGTCTTTGTCCCCGTCCATCAGGAGTTTGGCTATCTTCTCTTCATCGCTCATTTTGAGATAGGCTTCATCTACCGCATCATTGTCAACTGCTTCTTTGGAGGAGAAATGTTCTATAAAAGTAAAGAGCGCTTCGCCGTTTGGTTTGCGGTTAAAAATCAAATCATCACAAATTTCCTGATCTTCTTTGGGAATCTTGTTCAGGGGAATAATATGCTTTACATTGATAATAACAGAAGTCAGTCCCGCCTCAACACAATGATGCAAAAACATAGAGTTCAAATAGGGTCTTGCATCTTTGTCCAGTCCAAAGGAGATATTTGAAAGCCCCAGGATGGCTCCGACTTCGGGATGTTTTTGTCGAAGCTGGCGAATTGCTTCAATAGTGTTAATCCCTGCATCAAAATACTCTTCATCTCCGGAACCCAAAGTAAAAGTGAGTACATCAAAAACCAGATCTTCTTTTTTGATGCCGTGACGGTTTGTTGCGAGGTCGATAATGCGCTCTGCTACTCTGATTTTGTCTTCAACAGTCTTTGCCATTCCTTTTTCATCAATCGTCAGACAGACAAGGCTCGCCCCGAATTTTTTTGCCAACTGGCAAACTGCATCAAATTTCGGTTCACCGTCTTCCAGGTTCACAGAGTTGAGAATCGGCTTGCCTCCGATATGTTTGAGGGCAGTTTCAAGCCCCTTTGTCTGGGTAGAATCGGGCATAAGCGGCAGGGCAATTTTTTGGGCATACATTGCCATGACTTCTGTCATATCTTTTGTTTCATCACGTCCCGCAAATCCGACATTGACATCAAGAACATGTGCGCCTGCACGGACCTGCTGTTGTGCAACGGAAAGCGTTCCTTCATAATCTTCTGCCAAAAGCAGTTCGCGAAAAGCTTTTGAACCGGTTGCATTGGAACGCTCTCCGACAAGCAGCGGTGCGGGTTCCTGCATAAGCGGTACGGTATTAAAGAGTGACGCTATGGAGTTTTGCTGAGAACCTGAAGGTATTTTTGGCGTTACATTTGTTACTTTGTTGACAAGTGCGCGAATATGTTGCGGTGTCGTTCCACAGCAGCCACCTAAAAAGCTTACGCCGTCATACTCTAAAAACTTCTCCTGTTGTGCTACAAATTCATCAGGTCCCATCGGATAATAAGTATAGCCTCCGCGGTTTTGCGGCAGACCGGCATTGGCATGCACACTGATTGGTTTGCCCCAGAGTTCACTGAGTGTTTTGACATGTTTGAGTACCTGCTCAGGTCCTGTTCCACAGTTGAAACCAAGAGAGAGAATATCAAAGGGTTCCATAATGGTTGCAATGGTTTCGGCATCTGTTCCTATAAGCATTGTTCCGCTGAGTTCGATGGTCACAGAAACCATGATGGGGATTTCGACCTCTTTTTGTCTGCAGGCTTCCTGAATGGCATGCAAAGCAGCCTTTATCTGCAGCGGGTCCTGGGCAGTTTCAATGAGAAAAACATCCACACCGCCGTCTATAAGCGCGATACAAAATTCAGTATAGCCTGCATACATTTCATCATAGGTGATATGTCCGAGTGAGGGGAGCTTTGTTCCCGGTCCGATAGAACCAAGACAAAAACGGGGATGTTCGGGTGTTGAAAAAGCTTCACACTGTTTTTTGACAAGTTCGGCTCCGGCACGTGTCAGTTCATACGCACGGTGGCCGATGTTGTATTCATCCAAAACCCAGGAAAAAGAACCAAAGGTATTGGTTGTGATGAAATCAGCCCCGGCAGTCAGATAGGCATGAAAGATATCATTCATAATTTCAGGAGCTGTAACATTTAAGAGTTCATTGCATCCCTCATTCCCTTCCCATGCCTCTTTTGGAATTTGATCATCACGTTGCTGGAGTTGTGTACCCATTGCCCCATCGATGATAAGCGGGCGTTTTTTGATAGTTTCCAAGATGTATTGTTTTGTTGTCATATATAAAATCTTTTTATTTAAATATTTTATTATTTTAACATTATTGGATATAAAATTTGCTGTATTATCAGTCTAAATTTCACTTTTTAAGTTCGAGAAATGCTAAAATGACGAAATAATAAAAAAAAATATTGACTTTTATCGTCAAATAAGTGTATAATGACGATGAAAATCAATTATTAGAGAGGTTTAATCGTTAAATGACTATTGCCTATATCCGTCCGGATAAAAATTTTTTATCTGCACATGAACAGTTGAAATATATAAATTCTTACACAACGACTAATAATCTTGTTGTTGATGATGAATTTGTAGATTACATATCGCAAAATAAACGTTTGGAAGATCGCATAAATGTAACATCTTATTTTCAATCTAAAGAAGAAGCTATACTGCTTATATATGATGTTTGGGTTTTAACTACAAATATGGAAGATTTAATTCAAATGGTAAGTTGTTTGTTGAAAAATAAATATAAAGTGCATATTATAAAACACTCTGTTATAATTTCACAAGAGAGCAGTGCAATGTTGATTTTAGGGCTTATGGATCAACTCCGGCAAAAATTGAAAAATGATGCTAAAAGAATGATAGGGAGACCAAAAGGAAGCAGATCCAGTTCTAAGTTTGATATTTATTTAAATGAGATTATAGAGTATATAAGAGAGAAAAAAAGTGTAAGTGAAATGGCACGTCTTTTAAATGTCAGTAGAAGTTCACTAAAAGATTACATTGAATCAAGAGAGTTAAAACAGATAGCTTCGGGTTCGTTGCTGACGCATACTCAAGAAGATGCCGAAGCTCAGGTTATTAATACAATAGTATGTCCAGATTAATTTAATAGGAGAAATAGATGAGTGAAAAGAAAAAAAGTATAGAGATACCTACCCCTTGGAGAATTAAACGCTATTATGTTTATGCGTTGGCGACAATAGTAGCTTTGGTGTTGCCATGGATTAAAGTCAATGGACACCACTTCTTTTTATTGAGTTTTGACAAAATGAAACTGGACCTTGCTTTTGTGCAGTTTGATATGCAAGAATTGTATTTGATGCCATTTTTATTGATGCTTCTTTTTATTACTATATTTGGTATGACAGTTTTAGGCGGTCGTGTTTTTTGTGGATGGGTATGTCCGCAAACTGTGTTTCGTGTCATTTATCGTGACTTGATTGAAACAAAATTATTGCATTTACGAAAACGTATCGGAAACAAGCAGCAAGAACCGGATATGTCAAAACCTGAAAACAAAGTAAAAAAAGCGATAGCTGTTATGATATGGACTGTGCTTGCATTGATTGCAGGAGCCGATTTTATGTGGTATTTCGTTCCACCGGAGACCTTTTTTCAGTATTTAAATAATCCTGGAGAGCATTTGACGATGATTGGTTTTGTTGTAGGGATTGCAGCATTTTTGATTTATGACATTGTATTTTTAAAAGAAAATTTTTGTATTTATGTCTGTCCATATTCCCGTGTACAGTCAGTACTCTATGATGAACATACAGTTATGGCGATTTATGACTTTAACAGAGGCGGACATATCTATGACGAGCATCACCATAAAAAATTTGAAAAACAAAAAGAGTTGCAAGCAGCAGAACCAAATGCCGAATGTACGACATGTGAAAAATGTGTAACAGTCTGTCCTACTCATATTGATATACGTGAGGGACTGCAACTTGAATGTATAAACTGTCTGGAATGTGTTGATGCCTGTACAACAGTTATGGGTAAACTTGGAAAACCATCACTCGTGACATGGTCAAGTGAGTATGAGATTGCTGAGAAAAAGGGAAAAACAAAATATTTTCGTCCAAAAATCATAGCATATATGGTTTTACTTGTGGGTCTTATGTTTGCACTTGGATATATGAGTACGACAAAAGAGCATATGCTGTTAAATATCAATAAAGAGACAAGACTTTATTCTGTCAAACATCTTGCAAATAATAAATTTGCAGTTGAAAACTCTTATGTCTTTTTATTGCAAAATACTGAGAATGAACCAATGAAATTTTTCTTTGAAGTTATTCCTCCAAAAGGAATGGAAGGGAAAATTCAAATAGTAAAACCGTCAAAACCTTTCAGAGTGGTACCCGGTGTTAAAAAGAAAAAAATTGTAACACTTAGAACAACAGAGATGTTGGTTGATGACAAACGCAAGGATACTATTATTCCTATTACTATTCATGCATATGCTTTGGATAAAGACGGAAAGCCTAGCAAACTTATTTCTGTAATGAGACATACAATTTTCGTCTTTCCTAAAGAGAATGTCCTTTTAGACTCAAAATAAATTTAATAATAAGAAATCACACCATGGTGTGATTTCTATCAAATTCTTCGCAAATAAATAATTTGTTTTCTCCTCAGCATAAAATTTGCTATAATTCGCCTCTATTTATAAATTTATAATAAAAGGTAATAACTATGGCATTCTCAAAAGAAAATAGAAAAGGTACTGTTTCAGGTATCATCTTTGTTGCAATTTTTGCAGCTGCTGCAACATCAATAGCGCAAATTGCATTTGTCAAATCACTTGGCATCTCTCCTCTTGTTATCGGTATAGTATTAGGTATTTTTTATGCAAATACTTTACATAACCATATTCCGAGTGCCTGGGGAACCGGTATTACGTTTTCAGGCAAAAAGATTCTTCGTTTTGCAATCGTATTTTATGGTTTTCGTATAACATTTCAGCAGATTATGGATGTGGGGCTCAGTGGTTTTACCGTTTCACTGATTATGCTTTCCACGACTTTTTTACTGGGAACATATTTAGGTATAAAAGCGTTTAAGATGGATAAAGACACATCAATGCTTACAGCAGCAGGTGCCTCTGTCTGTGGTGCTGCAGCAGTTCTTGCAACAGAACCTGTTTTAAAAGCAGAAGGGTATAAAACTGCAGTAGCGGTTTCAATGGTTGTGCTCTTTGGTACAATTTCTATGTTTTTGTATCCTGTTTTGTATGCATCAATTATTGAGCCGGCAACAGGATTTTTGCATATGACTCCGGAACAGTTTGGTATCTATACGGGTGGAACTATTCATGAAGTGGCACAGGTTGTAGCCGTGCCTGCTTCTATTCCAGGTGCACCTGAAATTATGGCAAACTCTGCAGTGATTGTTAAAATGACTCGTGTTATTATGATTGCACCAATGCTTATTGTTTTGGGAATTTATTTGTCTATGCAGGCAAAAAAAGAGGGAAAATCTGGCGGTAAATTACAGCTTGTTATCCCTTGGTTTGCAGTATATTTTATAGGTATGGCCGGATTTAACTCTTTAGATTTGGTACCGCATACTATTGTTGATACTATCAATACAATTGATACTTTTCTTTTAACGATGGCAATGACAGCACTGGGTATGGGAACAATCTTTTCCAAATTCAAAGGGCTTGGTTTGGCACCGCTGTATACTGCCGGTGCGATGTTTGCATGGCTGGTTATAGGCGGTTTTGTGGTGACTAAGTTTGTAACAGCTGCTCTTTAGCAGATGTTGCAGCTTTGGCAATGAAGCTTCTTAATACAATTATTTAAATAAATATTATATAATATTTATACTAGTTCACAAGGAGTTTAATTTTGTCATATATTCCAAATACATTAAACTCTTTTTGGCTTTGGAAAGAGGTTTATGTAAAACTGGGAATTTCTAATCCTGCCTATAAATATTGGAAAAACACTCCAACGTTAAAATTGAATAATAAATATATTTTTATTCAAAAACAGACACTTCCAAAAAAACATGAACATGTTGAAAATATTCTAACAGATCTTTCGGGGTATTTGCCAATTAAATATGCATCAGATCAGTTACATGTAAATGAACACTTGTTCGTAAGTGATAAAATGGCACTTCATACAGAGTTTGAGTATAAGTTTGTCGAAGATGTAAAATTTGTAAATGTAAAAAGATTTTTTAGAGAATATGGAATTAAAGTGAACAAAAATTCCATTGTACAGTTAGGGAAAATCAAAGATTTGGAAATATCTTCGGATGCAATATTTTATAATTTGAAAAATGATTACGGATTGGTGGTATATAATTCATGAATACTTTTTTTATAGAGTTTCGAGACCCTCTTTTTTCCATTATTATTTTCTTTACCATTATATTTATAATTACTTTTTTTTCTTATTGGTGGGGGAGATATAAAAGAAAAGAGGATTCTAAACAAATAAGTAAATTTTTGGAACAGTTTCGTACCTTACCATCACATAACGAATTGAAAATTTTAATAGCTGAAGGAGGGCTGTCAGAAAAATCATGGCTGCTTCTTGCGAGTGCATACTATAAAAACGGTGATTATGAAAAAAGTATAGAGATATATAATGAAATATTAAAACTCGGAAATAAAAGAAATACGAGAGAAACAATGTTCTTACTTGGAAAAACATATTTTAAAGCAGGATTTTTAGAACGTTCCAAGCAGGTTTTTTTAGAAATTCTGAAAAAGAATCCCCGTACACCGGAAGCTTTGCATTATTTGCTTCTTGTGTATGAGTACATGAAAGATTATAAATCCGCTTTGGAAGTTTTAGAGCCGTTGGATGAACTTCAAGAAGATGTTATTCTTGAACGTGCATACCTGCATGTTTTGGAAGCTCTTGATTCGCCGAATATGACAAAAGAAGAAAAAGTCCAGAAGTTGTTGGAGATATATAAAAATGCTCATCGTCTGGCTTATTTGATATTTGATTATATTTTTCAGGTAGATCCGCAACTTGCCTGGAAAAATATTGACATCTCTAAAAGCGAACTTTTGACAGAACTCTTCTGGCGATGTGATTCAAAAGATTTGAATTTGGATATAATTACAGACAATGGCTATCTGCGGGAAATTTATACTGCAAGAGGTGATGTGAAACTTGCATACAACAGCAGTATATTTGAGCTTGATGTGTTGATAAAACTTGAGGGAAAATCAAATGCAACACTCAGTTTTGAATATGTGTGTGATAACTGTAAAGGGACATATCCTTTTGCTTTCAGCCGTTGCAGTTCATGTCATGCGATAGATACAGCAAGAGTGGAGTACAGTTTAAGTAAAGATTACGCTAAGGAATTCAATGAAGAAAATAACTCTTTTCAGTGACGGCAGTGCCTTGGGAAATCCAGGTCCTGGAGGTTATGGTGTTATTTTGCGATATGGTAAAAGTGAAAAAGAGCTTTGGGGCTCGGAACTCCATACTACAAATAACAGAATGGAACTCAAAGGTGCAATAGAAGGGCTTCGTGCTCTAAAGGAGCCTTGTGAGGTCGATATAATTTCTGACTCCTCTTATGTGGTGAAAGGAATCAATGAGTGGTTGCAAAACTGGATTAAAAGAGATTTTAAAAAAGTAAAGAACCCTGATTTATGGAAAGAATACATAGAAGTGGCAAAACCGCATAAGATTCATGCCATATGGGTACGGGGACATGACGGTCATGAAGAAAATGAGCGATGCGATGTATTGGCAAAAGAAGCGGCGCAAAAAGCCAAAGAGGCTTTAACACAATGAGGAGAAGGTATTTATGCATAAAAATATAAAGACATTGGAAGAAAAATTAGGATATGAGTTTCGTGACAAAAAGCTCATTATCGAAGCGCTGACACATAAAAGCTATAAGCAGCCCTACGATAATGAGCGATTGGAATTTTTGGGTGATGCCGTATTGGACCTTGTAGTCGGAGAGTATCTTTTTAAAAAGTTTCGGACATCTGATGAAGGAAAACTCTCCAAAATTCGAGCATCACTGGTCAATGAAACAGGTTTTGACAAACTGGCACGGGCTTTGAATCTGGGTGATTATATACTGCTTTCAAATGCTGAAGACAATAATGGCGGACGCGAAAAATCTTCTCTGCTTTCAAATGCTTTTGAAGCTATAATGGGTGCAATATATTTGGAAGCCGGTTTGGCAGAAGTACGAAGAATAGCCATTGATTTAATAGAAAAAAATCATGATGAGATCTCTTTGGATTCTTTGTTCCGTGATTTTAAAACAACACTTCAGGAATTGACACAGGCCCGCTTCGGGATAACGCCGGAGTATAAAGTTTTGGCATCACGTGGTCCTGATCATCAAAAAGAATTTGAAGTGGGTGTATTTATAGAAGACAAAGAGTATGCCAGAGCAAAGGGAAAGAGTAAAAAAATTGCACAACAAGAGGCAGCGAGAGTTGCTGTAGATATGTTAAATAAGGAAAAAAAGTGAACAGTTTTGGAATGAAATTACGATTTTCAACATTTGGAGAGTCTCACGGAAAAGCATTAGGCTGCCTTTTGGATGGTGTTCCGGCGGGCTTGAATATTGATGAAGAATATATTCAAAGTGAACTTGACAGAAGAAAACCCGGAAAGAGTAAATTTGAAACTGCCAGAAAAGAAGCAGACAAGGTTGAAATCTTAAGCGGTGTGTTTGAGGGAAAAAGTACAGGTACTCCAATTGCAATGGTTATATACAATACAAACCAAAAATCCAAAGACTATGCAAATATAAAAGATGTGTTTCGTCCCGGGCATGCAGATTTTACCTATTTTCACAAATATGGTATACGAGACTACAGAGGCGGGGGGCGCAGCTCTGCGAGAGAGACTGCTGCAAGAGTAGCAGCAGGGGCTATTGCAAAACTAATGCTTCAAGAGCTTGGTATTACAGTGCTTAGCGGTATCAGTGAAGTTGCAGGCATACAGGCAGAAGATTTTAATTATGAAGGTGCGAAGAAAAGTGTAATTTATGCACTTGATGCCAATAAAGAAGAAGCACAAAAAGCAGCAATACTTAAAGCAAAAGAGGAGCATGATTCTGTCGGCGGTGTTTCGCGTGTAGTCATCAAAGGCACACCCGTAGGTTTGGGGCAGCCTCTTTACTATAAACTAGACGCTGTTTTAGCGGATGCTATGATGGGTATTAATGCTGTAAAAGCTGTTGAGATTGGAGATGGTGTATTGAGTGCCAAGGTACACGGTTCCCAAAACAATGATCAGATACGTGCAAATGGATTTGAATCCAATCATTCGGGTGGAATACTCGGTGGTATCAGTAACGGGGAAGATATAGTGCTTAATGTCTATTTTAAACCAACGCCATCTATTTTCAAAGAGCAGCATACTGTTACAACAGCAAATGAAGAAGTTGATTTTTCACTCAAAGGCAGGCATGATCCTTGTGTTGCTATTCGCGGTACTGTTGTATGTGAATCAATGGCCGCTTTGGTTATAGCTGATATGATACTGCTCAATATGGGTTCAAAAATGGATGGTGTCATTAAATATTATAAATAATATTTAAAAATCATCATCTCCAAATTCTTTTTCCATTGCTTTTTGATACTTTAATTCTTCTTCTTTTTGGAGTTGTTGTTTTGTTAAGACGGCTTCATGAAGAAACGCACCGAAAAATGTCTTTGGTTCTAATTTTGCCAAAGCAAGATAAATACCGCTGATAAGGGCAATGATTGTTATACCTGCTACTGCTTTTTGTATAGGATTAAATCTCTGTATAGGTTCTTTTATTCGCATTTCACAGGTTCCGCCCGGGCAGAGTGTTGGATTTTTTCTTGTGATAAACTTGTAAATCATACAGCCTACACATATCGAAAAAGCACTTTCGAGAAACATTAATGCAAGGCACAGTACACAGATGAGTACTTTGTAAAAAGTAATATCCCAGTTGAGAACAAACCATTGCATCATAGGCAAAGATATCAGCCAGCCAAGAGTCCAGGCAAAGCGTTTTTGGAGTCCGCCTACATATTCCGGTTTTTGATTTTGTACAGCCAGTTTTCCCAGCAGTAAAGAGGGCGAGTATTTGGGAGAAATCATCCTTGCTGTAAAGTCAATAAACAAAAATGTCAAGTAGACTCTTGCTACGATGACATGTCCAAATCCTATTCCTATAAAAATTACAAGCATTCCCAGCAAGCCAAGTATGCCAGCAGCAGCTCTTGCCTCACGCTCGTTAATGACGGTTACATCATAACCCGGAACTCTTTCTCCGTAGTCTAGTAAAAAACTTTTTAAATTCATAAAATACCTTTAGTTGTAATAATTATTCTGTCATTTCTTTTAAAATTTTGACAATCATCCCCTGGGCCTCTTTTAACGGACGGATAGATTCTTCGTCTTGTATGTCGAGTGTATTTATCCAGTTTTCAACACCCAAAAATCCCATATACATCTTTGATTCATTTTTTTTCTTGTAAAGATAAAAAGAACACGGTGCCCAGGCACCTGCTTCGGGATGAAGTTTTGAAACAGGGTATATTACATCAAATTTGCAAATGGAATATGTATGAAAAAAATCATATTCATGAAAATCGTAATCATCAAATATTTCTTCTTGCAGATTAGTATAGTTTGGAAACAAAAATCCCAAAGGTTCTAATTCACCTTCAAATTCTGCTTCAAAATCTTCTATATAGTCTTCCATTGGCAGGTCGGTCTTTACTTCTGTGGCCATATCAATTGCAAATGATTTTTTTGGAAATTTTACAGTGTAATTTAAGTCTTTAAAATGTCCGTCTGGCATTGCTTTTTTCAGTCCTGTTTGTATCAAAGCAGCATATTTTATTAGATCCGGATCATTTTTCGGGATACCTGTCGCTCTTGACATTCCGTTGAGCGTCAAAGTTGCTATATTCATATTGCCGTCTCTGTCTTCCCAGATAGACATAGTTAAAGGTGTCAATGCACCAAATTTTGGATACTTCTTGATAATCTTATATGTGAGTTCACTGTTTATATACATAGCAAGGTTGTAAGTTTTATAATGCACTTTACCAAATCTGGTTTTAAACGGCTTATTCATATCATTGTTTCCGGGAACACTCAGTCCAATGGCATCAAAAGCAGCTTCTATTGTTTTGGGAGTAACCTTTTTGTTTGTATTGTGTGTTGTAAAAACCTGCACATCCTGTGTTTGGACAGGTTTGGAAGGTGTTGCGGTAGATGTAGCATTACAGCCGTTAATAGACAGCGTTGCTAAAACAACCATTATCAGAGTGTATATCTTTTTCACTTAGTCTCCTTGAGTTTTCTATTGCATAATACGGATTAAATTTATACTGTGTAACTTTATCATTATTGTTATATAAATAATATTAATAGAGTCAAATACTTACTGTATCTCCGACTTTAATTACGCAAGGACCACTTATTATTTTTGCAAATATACCTCTGTCGTTTTTTAGCAGTTTAGGCAACTTTGGGTTTATGATGGACAAGCCTTTGCACAGAGTGCAGTTTTGTGTTATTTCCAATGTTGTATCACCTATTGTAAAGGTCTCCCCTGTATTTAAATGGTAGGGGTTGATATCAATTAAAATATTTTCGCCCAGTGCTCCGTCTGATAGGTTTATGTTTGTATCATATGCCATATTGTAGCTTTGGATAGAGGTAATTAAAATAGCTCTTTGATCATTTTTATTGTAAAATTTGTCATTTAGAATTCCGTGTTCGTCGGCATCTATATGAGAGGTGTTTATTCTTGTTTTATCTGTATCATTTTTTGTGATGAATAATTTCAGAACTTTACCCTGCAGGTTTTTCTTCATCTGTTTTTGCTCATTATTTGTATTTGTTGTAGTTGTTGTAAAAAATTGAGAGTATGAGAGCCAATGTAGTAATTGGCTCTTAAAAAAGAGGGTAAAATTATTTAATTTTACCTTTGCCTTTGTAAGTTTTACCTTTAAGGTCAACTGCTAACATTTCAACCTTATCACCTTTTTTACCAATTCCTTTAAATTGAAATTTGAAAATAGGATTTTTAGATAAGAATTGTGAAGTAGACATATCTAAAACAGTCTCACCATTGACTGTAGCAGTTAAATGAGTAATAAAGTTTGCGTTATCTCTGCTACCGGTTTTCTTTTCTGCCATATTGTAAGTCATCATTTGATGTTTAACCATTGCTTTAACTTTAACAACACCGCCTTTTAATTTTGCTTTTACTTTAATTCCAGCCATTGTATTTCCTTATTTATTTTATTTTTTTTGTATCAAAATGAGAAGGAATTATCCTTCACATCCACCAAGAGCAACATCAAGAGTTTTCTTAGCAGCGTATAGTTTGCCGTCTTTACCCTCAGCAACGATTGTTATCGTACCGGATTTAGCCATTTTGATTTTAATAGAATATTTGTTTACACTGTACTTGTTTGTTTCTACGACAAGTACTGCTGCTTCCGGATTTGCATCTTGAAATACAGAAATTGTTTTTACATCTTTGTCAGTTGAAAAATCAACCGGAATTGCACCACCGTTACTTGCAACATCAGGAGCAGTAAGTTTCACACCTTCCATTGTTAATGCATTTGAACCATACATTGCTTTGATAGCATCATCAACAGTTTTTGCTGTCCATACAGTCGGTTTGAGTTTTCTGTAGTCTTCTGCTCTTACACTTGCCGGTACAACCGCTAACGCCAGTGCGCCTAAAGTCATGCTTAAAAATTTTCTTCTTTCCATCATTTTATCCTTTTTGTTTATTTACTTTGGTTGATAATATAGTCAACAACTGATTTGAATTGTTTGTCAGAGAGTGATGAACCGCCTTTAGGAGGCATTCCTGTATCAGTCCCTTTTAAACCATTTTCATATACTTTATCCATTCCTTTTACAAGCAACGGTGCCCATGCGGACTTGTCCCCAGGTGCTGGAGCAGCACCTGTGTCATGGCACATTGCGCAGTTTGCCGCATATGCTTTTTTCGCATCAAAACTGCTCTCTTCTTTCTCTTTTGGAAGATCTCTTACTGCAGACAAAGGCGGATGAAAGTCACTGATTCCGGCACCTTTTATATAAACAACTTCCGCAGTCGGTTCCTGGCAGTCTTTCATACATCTTGATGCAGGGTTTTTGACATCATATTTCTGTCCGCCAAAGTTTTTTGCATTTGCATAATACTTACGTACATTTTCAGGACCATTCGGACCAGCGATATCCGGTTCAAATCCGTCTCTGTTTGGCATTTTTATTTTTAGGAATTTTTCACGATTAAGTACATACTCATCATCAACTTCCACACCGTCTATTTCCATTTCATTGGCATTTAATATATATGCAACCAAAGCATATACTTCATCATCACTGAGACTGTCAGTCAACGGATGAGGCATCGCATCTTTGATGTACCACCATAGAGTACTTGCCTGTGGCCAGTATGTACCAAAAACACGTACTGGACCGTCAGTATCTGGTTTGATTCTTTGATTTGTTAATGTTTTATGCAATTCATAGGCATTTCCTTTGGATAAAGCAGGATAGCCACCGCCGCCTGAACCAAAGTCACCATGACACATGACACATTTTGCTTCATAAATATTTTCGCCTTCTTCTACACTTCCCTGACCTTCCGGTAAACCGGTACCGTCAGCCATGACATCAGAATTCCACTCATCATATTCCGCTTTTGTCGGAGTACGGCCATATTTTACATCTGCATTATGCGCATTTGTATTGACATAGTATGGTCCTGTTTTTCCGTTTACAACAGGATAGTCTACTCCACCGTCAATAGAAGCTTTTGTAGGCACATTTGAACCTGCAGGTGAAGCATTTTCCACACATGCAGAAAGTCCCAGTGACAATACAGCTGCAGTAGAAATTGAAATTAATAATTTTTTATTTAATGTAAACATCATTACGCTTTTCCTTCTATTACTAACTCGCCATTTGCTTTACGCCCTAATTGAGAACGTACTTCAACGTGAGTTATCTTTCCGTCTTTTTCAACTTTCCATGTTTCCACTGCATTTCTATGGTACACAGCTTCTACACCTACAGTAAGAATTTCCTGGTCAACTGTCGGTTGGATGTATCCTGCATCATCTCTGGCACGAGAAGTAAGGAAGAGTTCCTGTCCTTTTTTGTATGTATGCATATAGCTCCAGCGTGTCCAGCATTTAGGAAGAACCAAACCTTTGAGTTTTGCTTCAACATAATTTCTTCCACCGTCAAAAGAGAGATCCACACCTGTAATTGTTCCCATTCCAGACCATGCAAGACCTTCTATCTCTACTATGTCACCATCTTCCAGGTCTGTCCAGTCAATTTCCGGAGACGGAGAAGTTACTGTTGAGTTTACTTCATTTGCATAGAAGTGTTGGATGGCCTTTCCGGTTGGTTTCAAGACTGTGTATTTAGATGTTTCTTCTTTACAGTACCAAGGTTCACTTGCGAAGTCTAAACGTCTTAGCCATTTTACACAGAGATTGCCTTCCCAGCCCGGAACAAGTAAACGAATCGGATATCCTTGTTCAGGACGCAGTGCTTCACCATTTTGGCCCCATACAATCATGGCATCATCCCAGACTTTTTCCATTGGAATAGTTCGACCCATTTTTGAGGAGTCTCCGCCTTCTGCAAGCATCCACAGTGCCTCTTTTTTTACACCCAGGTCTTTGAGGATGTCTTTAATGTAAACACCTGTCCATTCTGCACAGGACATAAAGCCTTTTGCAAACTGTAAAGAGTTGTATTGTGGACCTCTCCATTCTTGACCGCCGTTTGCAGGACACTCAATAAAGTGAGTACGTGTTACACTTGGGTAGCGCTTCAGCTGCTTCATAGTAAGAACCAGAGGTTTTTCAACCAAACCGGTAATCATAAGTCTGTGCTCATTCGGGTCAATATGTGCCACACCACCGTGACAACGACTGAAAAAGAGGCCGTTTGGTGTGATGATTCCGCTTGACTCTTGTAAAGGCGTAACCGCAATAGATGCTCTGAAGTTACCCGAAGCAAGGAGCTTCGTGTATCTTCTTGTTACGTTATGCTCATACTTGGATGGCATTCCGTAAAGATTCTTTGTTACAGGATCTCCCCATTTTGTTCCCCACGGTGTAGGTTCTAAAATAGCGGGATCGCCTGCTTCTTCTGATGCCAGCAGAGAAGTTCCAGCAAGTGCAGTTACAGATAATGCAGCTGTTTTTCTGAAAAAGTCTCTTCTGCCAAGACTTGAGTCGTTACTGTTGTCAGTAGCAGACTCTACATCTTGTTGAGATTTTTTTATATCCACAATGTTCTCCTTGGTAAGTTGTTATTCTGTTTAATACTTTTAATATCTCATTAATTTCCAGGCAATACAAATAATTGCTGATTTGTATTATGCCATTGTATGCTTAAATTATAAATACATAGCAAAAGGTATTATACAAAAAAATGAGACAAAAATGTGATATCAGCACCTAAAATGCACTAATTGGTTACTTATTGAAACACTCTCCATATATAACTAAAAATAATATTTGTACAGGTTATTTTTGGAATAACATAAACTTATTAGATAATAAAAATTATTTTTCAACTATACCCAGCACAAGATAGGTTTCAGAGGCTTTGTCAATGAAAAACGGTATTATAAATCCCTGGTGCTCAAGGTCTTTTATGTTTTCATCATTAAAATAGACAGACTGCTTGTATTTTTGTGCTTTTGTCGGAATATTGATTATTACAGTATCCAAATACATTTTAAAGTTTTTTGTTGCCATAAAATCTTCTTTTGCGAATTTTTGCAAAATATCCTGTAGCTGTTTTTCAAACAGGTCAGTGCATAGTATTTGCATCATTTGGCCTTTTCGTTAAGCCAGTTTGAAAGTTTTTGTGTGCAAGGATAGAACTCTTTTACAGAGTTCTTGTCCTGTTTGTATTTTTCAAATGCTTTTTGCATCTTTTTTTTTGCATCTTCATTAATCTTTTGCATTATCTACTCGTCATCATCTTCTTCTTGGGTTTTTGGTGTATTGCCATAAATAGCATCCACTTCTTCTGAAAGTGAACTAATCTCATCTATTGCGTCTTCATAGGCTTCCACTTTTTCATCACAGTCCTCAGTGGCTTCAGCATTAGCTGTTGCTTCATGGAGAGAATCTTCTATCATATAGGCTTTAAAAGGCATACCGTAGTTGTAAACTATTTCTCCACCGTGTTTTCCTTGCAAAAGTGTTGTTGCTGTTGCTGCAAGTAAAAGAAGAATGGCCAATGCCTGCACAGCAAAATTTTTCATTTTATATCCGACTATCTGCACCAATGCGATAATACCCGTTGCTATTGCCAGATACAGCCCAAGCTCTTTATGTTCCAGGAGTTCTTCTTTACCGGCTTTGCTCAGATAATCAAAAATTTCCGGTCCGGCCTGATTCCCTGTATACCAGGCTACTGTCATTGCAAGTGCTGCCGCAAGTGTCATTATAAGAGAAGTTTTCGACATCATTTCACTTTTGCTGTAAAGATAAACAAGTCCAAAAACTGAAGCAACTACAGGTAAAGCCATCGCAAAGTGTACGGTTGCAGGGTGTAACATCATAGTAAATCCTTTGTATTTGAGTTTAGAAAATTATATTAAAACATTCAAATTTATTTTTTAGTTAATTATAATAATAAATTATCTTAAGATGAAATTTATCTATCTTTTTTTTCCATCGCATCTTTGGCTGACTTTATTGCACTGCCAAGTGCTGCCCGGGCAACTTCCCATGCCTGTATGCCCATTTTTTTGGCTTCCTGTGCCTTTGGCGAATGCAGGGCATTGTCTGCTTTCTTGGCTGCAATTTTTGCAAAGGCAGAAAACTTTTCTTTGATAACTTCAGCTGTTTCTTTGGAGATAAGAATAAGCTCTTCGAGATCATAACGCATTTCTTTGTTAAGTTCGAGAAGGATTTTTTTAATGTATTGTGAACTTTCGGAAGCCTGCGTGATGATTATCTGTGAAAAAAGTGTATCTGTCTGATGCAAATCTTCTATGATAGTATCATAGTCTTCGATAAGTATATGTTTGGCTTCTACAGGCATAAATGCAACTCTTTGTTTAAATCTGTCAATAGATTTGATCAATCCGCTTCGCATACCTTTGAGTGTGGCAGAGAGAATCTCTTGGGCTCTTGTCGGTGTTGCTTCTGCAACTTCTATAGTCGTTGCAAGAATTGTGGAGAGGATTTTTCTCACACGTATTGTATTGAGAGAACCTTCTTTTATAGACTCAAAGGTAATATCTTTTATAACCTCTTTGATTGATTCGTTTACATCACCGTCTGTATCTTTTTCCAGTGCTGTAATAATGGCTGATTCCACCATTTCGCTGAGCATATCATACAGATCAATGGACTGCAGTTTGATTTGATGTAACATATGAACAGCTTTGTCATCTTTGAGTTGCTCTTCAATAGCATTGAAAACCTCATATTTTGCTATTTGCAGCTCTTCTGATTTTTTGTGCAAAGCTCTTTCGATGGCTTCTTTTTGTTCCAAAAGCTTTTCAACCTCTTCTTTCAAAGTATGTGTTTCTTCTTCAACAAAAGTATTTGTTAAGGCTTTCATCTCATCCAGTGAGATGTTTTTCAGATCTACTTTTGCATCGGACAATGCATGTCCGATTCTTTTTTCTATACTTTTAAATTTATGACTGTATGCTTCTTTGAGTTTTGTTTGCAGGGTTTGATTTTGATCCATGGGTTACTCCTAAAGTACCATTTTAATATCTTGATGATTTTTCAAAGCATCATATATAAATTTTCTGTCATCTTCGTTATGAACAAGTAAATCAAGGTTCATACTGACATATTTGCCTGTTTTAGACTTGTTTGAGTCTGTAAGTTTGTGTGAGCGTTCGTCAATGACCTCTTTTATGGCATTTTGCAGAGCCTCTTTCTCACTTGCAATGACTTTATAGCACCAGTTACAAGGATATTCAAGTTCCAATTGTTTGTCTTTGAGTTTATCGTTTAAAGTCTCCACTTTTTCCTCCTGATTTAGATTCAAGTTGAACATTCTGTATCACCATTCCTTTGTCGATAGCCTTTACCATGTCATAAATTGTCAAAAGCCCGATGCTGACTCCTGTTAATGCCTCCATCTCAACACCTGTCTGTCCTGTGAGTTTCGCAGTAACTGTAAGCTTAAATCCGGGAAGCTGTGTCAGTTCTTCTACCTCACAGTTTATGCCGCTTAAATTTAAAGGATGACACATAGGAATGAGTTCGCTGGTTTTTTTCGTCCCCATAATAGCTGCAATAACGGCTGTTTGCAATACAGGACCTTTTTTTGTTTTTTCGCTGACTATGGCATCGTAGGCATCTTGACTCATTCTTATGATACCGCTTGCTATTGCTACTCTTGTTGTATTGTTCTTATCACTTACGTCAACCATTTTAGGTCTTTGGTTTTCATCAAGATGCGTTAAATTCATTACTAAACTGCTCTCTGTTAAATTATTTTTTACTATTATAGCAAAGTGCCGTTAATAATGTGTGAGAATTTCAAGAGCTTTTTGATAATCTTTAGGGTGATTCATATTTAAAAAGGGTTTTGAATCAGGAAAATAAACATAGCTTGTTTTGGAATTTTTTAAAAGAGAACCAAGTTTATGATTGTTTTCATGAAGCATCTGTAAAAATTTTGCTTGTAAATTTTTGGAGTAGATACCGCATAGGGGCTGTACACCCTCATCTGTTTTGGCGATAACCGCATCAGAAGCAGAGTTGTCGGCAAGTATGATTTTTTCTATTTCTCTTTGAGACACAAAGGGGGTGTCAACGCTTAGAACAAATATTTTTTCTGCACCGAGTGTATCAAATACTGTGACAAACCCAAGAGTAGGAGCGAAAACAGAAGAAACTTTTTTATCTTCTATGAAGTTCGCATCAAAAGAAAAAACTGATTTGTTTTTGCAGGAGATATAGACCTTTGTAAAAATTTTACCCAGTCTGACGTATTGGTACTCTGTCAGGGTACTGAAACCGGCAAAAGGGAGAAGCGATTTGTCCTCTCCCATTCTGCTGCTTTTGCCGCCTGCAAAGATAATACAAGGAATATCGAACATTTAGTTGAGTGTTAAGTTTGCTTCAATCCGTCTGTTTTGTGCGCGACCTTCAGCTGTTTTATTACTTGCAATAGGGTTAAGCTCACCCATTCCTAGCGTTGTCAGTCTTGAAGCAGGTACTCCTTTTTGTACAAGAAGTTTTTTTACTTCATCGGCTCTTTTTTGAGAAAGTTTTTTGTTATAAGCTTCGCTTCCTCTGCTATCAGTATAGCCGACTATCTCAGCACTGTAGTTTTTGTATTTTTTCAAAAAGTCTGCAAATGCGTCTATTTTTGCAAGAGATGTTTGCTTGACTGCATACGAATTGTTTTCAAAATGAATGTCTAAGTTAATCGTTTGAGGACATCCATCTACATTTACCGGAGTTCCTACAGGAGTGTTGGGACATTTGTCTAAAGAATTTTCTACTCCGTCATGGTCATCATCAAGAGAAATTTTGCAACCGTTTATATCAACTGTACTGTTTGGCGGAGTATTTGGACATTTGTCGAGGGCATCATAAATGCCGTCACCGTCACTATCCACTTCCGGTTTTTCTATGAGGATAACTTTTTCTTCGACAATTGTAACAACCTCAGGGATTGTTTGTGCTTTTTGTGCACCAAAAGAGTAAGTAAGACCGACAAGACCTACAAGGTTGCTGTCAGCATTTCCGGCATTGTTTGAAGCAATTTTTGCCATATAAATAGCTTCTAATTTAAGCGCCCAGTTTTGAGTAAAAGGGATTTTCACTCCTGCCCCTGCATCTAAAAACATACCGGTTTCATTATTTCTGTTTGTATCAGAAATATTTTCAATGCCTACACCCATTTTTGCAAAAGGGATGACGGTATGTGTTTTTTCAAAAGTATACACGCCATTAAAAGCACCACGGGTAATTTGTGTATCTCCACCTGACTTATAATCTACGCCGCGAGAATGAAATACTGAAAATTCCGGGCTTATTTTACTTTCTAAAGTATTGAATTGTACTTCAACGCCTCCTGTAAAATAGCCGTCATCTTTAATGCCAAGATTGCCTTCTGCGATATCGTATCCTATCATTGGAGAGATTTCGTATTTGTAATCGCTCGCTTGAATCAGTGTCCCTGCCAATAAAAGTGGTAGCAAAAATCTTTTTTTCATAAAATATTCCTTATTTGTTATTAATATATCATTATCTCGGGTCTGTAATATACCCTGTTATTGCTGATGCGGCAGCAACGGCTGAGTTTGCCAGATAAACTTTGGAAGAGCGGCTGCCCATACGACCGACAAAGTTTCTGTTTGTTGTGCTGATGGCTACTTCATTGTCCCCTAAAATACCCATGTATCCGCCGAGGCAGGCACCGCAAGTAGGATTGCTCACAACACCGCCGGCATCGACAATGATATCGATATAGCCCAAATGGTTTGCTTCACGCAGGATTTTTTGTGTTCCCGGTGTGACAATGAGACGAACATCAGGATGGACTTTTTGTCCTTTGAGTATCTCGGCAGCTACTTTGAGGTCAGCAAGCCGGCCGTTGGTACAGCTTCCGATAAAAGCCTGGTCCACTTTGATTTTATCTTCGACCGCTTTTTTGACAGAGTGACCGTTTGACGGCAAGAAAGGATAGGCAATAACGGGGTCAAGGTTTGCAACATCAATCTCTAAAACCTGAACATACTGGGCATCTTCATCAGAGTAGTGAATGCGAGGCGCGCGGGCGAGGTTTTTGTCTGCCAAAAACTCTGCTGTAATCTCATCATAGGCTACGATACCGTTTTTCGCACCGGCTTCAATTGCCATATTGCACATAGAAAATCTGTCATCTATCGTAAGGTGCTTAATCGTACTTCCTGTAAATTCCAAGGTTTTGTACAGTGCACCGTCGACGCCGATAAGACGGATAATCTCCAGGATAATATCTTTTCCTGTTGTATATTTTCCGGGTTTGCCTGAGAGTACAACTTTGATAGATTCGGGTACTTTGAACCAGTTCCCGCCGGTAATCATAGCAAATGCAAGATCCGTTGAACCCATTCCTGTTGAAAATGCACCGAGTGCTCCGTGCGTACATGTATGCGAATCGGCACCGATGATAACATCACCCGGAACAATCAGTCCCTTTTCCGGCAATAAAGCATGCTCAATGCCCATATCCTTTTCATCAAAATAGTTTTTGAGTTGGTGTTTTTTTGCAAAATCGCGGGAAATTCTTGCCTGATTCGCTGATGCAATGTCTTTTGCCGGAATAAAGTGATCAAGAACGATAGAGAAACCGTCCGGATTTGCCAGTTTTTGTGCACCACTCTCTTCAAAAGCTTTGATAGAAATAGGTGTAGTAATATCGTTTCCGATAACCATATCAATATCGCAACGGATAATTTCACCCGCTTTGACTTCACGACCGATATGCTGTGAGAATATTTTTTCAGTTATAGTTTGCCCCATGATGGTTACCCTCTTATAATATAATTAATTTCGCGATTATAACATAAGAGATTTAAAGTGATATTTCAGGAGATGCTAGATTTGATATTTAATGGCTTTTTTAGTAAATTCGGTTGAACAAAAAAACAGAGCAATAAAAACAGGGTTAAATACGATAACATCATCTTCAAGCGTTTCAAAAACAGTAAAACTGAAACCTTCTCCGTCATTGGGATTTTGGGGAGTGATGACAAACTTCAAAGGTGCCAGTGCCCGCGACATGTTGATGATGTTCTTTTTTACTTTCGAATTTATCCCGTCTAAGATATTGAAATCTTTTTCTTCAGCCTCTCTGTGCGCAACGAGAATATTTTGAATCAGATCTATTTTGTCTTTAAAAACTACTTTGTTCCATTTTATGATTGTATTGTTTGAAGCAATTTGGCAGTTCTTTTGCATAAGCGGATGCGGTTTTTTTGCACGCATGGCTTCAATGAGTGCAAGTAAATAGTTTACGCCACCTATGTTTTTGGCTGCTTTTGTTAAAAAAAGATGTAAAAACTCTTTTTTCTTTTGGTCTAGATTGTTAAAATTACACATTGTTTTTTCCTTGTTAATTTGTTATTATAACATTATTATTGGCTGTTTGAATTCTTAAACAAAATGTAAACTCAGTTTGGCTTAAGCAAATCATAATGACAAAACTATTATGATGTCAAAAGTAAAAGAAGACAAAAATAGTCTGATTTAAAATATAACCCAATTAAGAGGTAAAAATATGCAAGTTTATTTAGACAATAACGCTACTACGATGACGGACCCGCAGGTAGTAGAAGTAATGCAACCATTCTTTAGTGAAATTTACGGAAATCCCAATTCGCTTCACAAGTTTGGTACAGCATCACATCCATACCTGAGAAAAGCAATAGACCAGGTTTATACAGCACTCAATGCGAGTGACAATGATGATATCGTATTCACATCATGTGCAACAGAATCAAACAACTGGGTATTAAAGTCCATCTATTTTGACAAAATTGTCAATGGAGAAAAAGACCATATCATTACAACAGAAGTTGAACATCCTTCAGTGCTTGCTACATGCAGATGGCTGGAAGAGCAGGGCGTGAAAGTAACTTACCTTCCTGTCAATGAAGAGGGTATTGTTGAGTCACATACGGTAAAAAGCTTCATCACAGACAAAACCGCACTTGTAAGTGTTATGTGGGCTTCAAACGAAACAGGGATGATTTTCCCTATTAAAGAGATTGGTGAGATTTGTAAAGAAAAAGGGGTTCTTTTTCATTCTGATGCTGTTCAGGCAGTCGGAAAAATTCCTGTTGATTTACAAGATGTACATGTAGATTTTTTAAGTATGTCTGCGCATAAATTTCATGGACCAAAAGGTATCGGGGCACTTTATATTAAAGATTCACAGCCTTTGACTCCACTGTTTCACGGTGGAGAGCAGATGGGTCATCGTCGTTCGGGAACATTGAATGTTCCCTATATAGTAGGTATGGGAAAAGCTATCGAACTTGCTACAACAAATATTGAAGAGACAATGGCTTCTATTCGTGCAAAACGTGACAGACTTGAAGATGCACTTTTGGAACTCAGTGATACTTTTGTTGTCGGCAACCGTGAAAACCGTACACCAAATACAATTCTTATTTCTATAAGAGGTGTTGAGGGTGAAGGGATGCTTTGGGACTTGAATAACGGTCAAATCGGGGCATCTACAGGTTCAGCATGTGCTTCTGAAGATTTGGAAGCGAACTCTGTTATGCTTGCAATCGGTGCTGACAATGAACTTGCACACACAGGTATCAGACTATCACTTTCGCGTTTTACAACAGATGAAGAGATAGACTACACAATAGAGCATTTTAAGAGTGCGGTGGCAAGACTTCGTGCTATATCGAGTTCGTTTGCAAAAGTAGCACCGACTCCGGGCGGCGAAGCGGGGGAGTGTCATATTCCTCACCACATGGCACATTAATAAGTAAGTGTTGCCATGTTTTTCTCTATAAAATTCCGAGGGCGAATCCTCCCTACGGTCTGAGCCTCTTCATTTTACAGAGAAAAACATTATGGTAAAGCAACGGGTTGCGCGAGCGTTGGCGTGACATGAGGGAATAAAAAAGGTTCCCTTAAATTCATGAAATAAATCAAAGGAAGAATAGTATGGCAAAAGCAGATATGTTAGGCGAGTCTCTATGGGACGCGTATTCAAATAAAGTAACTACATTAATGAACAATCCCCAGCATCAAGGGGAAATTACACCGGAAGAAGCTGAAGCACACGGAAACAAGCTCATCGTAGCAGATTTCGGAGCGGAGAGTTGTGGAGATGCAGTAAGACTCTACTGGGAAATTGATCCAAAAACAGACAAAATTGTAAACTCAAAATTCAAATCATTCGGTTGCGGTACGGCTATCGCATCAAGTGATGTAATGACAGAGCTTTGTATTGGTAAAACAGTACAGGAAGCGGTAAAAATTACAAATATTGATGTGGAAAAAGCACTGCGTGACGATCCGGATACTCCGGCAGTTCCACCGCAAAAAATGCACTGTTCGGTAATGGCATATGATGTTATTAAAAAAGCAGCTTCATTGTACCTCGGTGTAGATGAAGAGAGTTTTGAAGATGAAATCATTGTATGTGAATGTGCACGTGTTTCACTCGGAACGATTCAGGAAGTTATTAAACTGAATGACCTCAAAACAGTTGAAGAGATTACAGACTATACAAAAGCCGGCGGTTTTTGCAAGTCTTGTATCAAACCGGGCGGTCATGAAGACAGAGAGTGGTATCTGGTTGACATTTTAGAGCAGACTCGCAAAGAGATGGAAGCAGAAAAAATGAAAGCAGCTGCAGATGCGATGAGTGCAGGCGGCGGAAATTTTGAAGAGATGACACTTGTACAGCAAATCAAAGCTGTTGATGCTGTCATTGATGAGAGCGTCAGACAGTTCCTGATTATGGATGGCGGAAATGTGGAAATCATAGACATTAAAAAGAATGATGACAACATTGATATCTATATCCGCTATCTCGGTGCATGTGACGGTTGTGCCTCATCTGCTACAGGGACACTCTATGCAATTGAATCAACACTAAAAGAAAAACTTTCTAAAAAAATCAGAGTTTTGCCTATCTAATTTTCTTCTCTGACTCTCCCTTGACGGGGAGTCCTCTTCTTGCTACAATACCTTCATGTATAAAAAGCTTTACTCAAAAATAACAGATGCCCTGGTCGACAACGGCTATATTATTTTAGAAAATGTGTTTGAACCTGCACTTGCAAAGCAACTTTTACAGATGTCACAAAATATCAGACAATACAAACAGGCGGGAATTTCCCATCACTCTACGATCAATACAAATCGCAGAAAAGATAAAATATACTGGATAGATGCAGAAAATGAGCCAACTGCCAGGTACCTGGATTTTATGAACGGACTTCAAAATTATTTGAACCGGCAGCTTTATCTTGGGATTAAATACTATGAGGCACATTTTGCTTTATACCAGGCAGGTGATTTTTACGAAAAACATCTTGATGCTTTTGGCGGTACAAAAAACCGTGTTGTTACGACTGTCTATTATCTTAACGAAGAGTATACGTCTCAAAATGGAGGAGAACTGGTCATGTATGACAAAAATGATAGACAAATGCAAACAGTTACGCCTCTTATAAATACTCTGGTTGTATTTTTGAGCGAAGAGTTTCCTCATGAAGTTCTGGTTTCCAAGAAAGAGAGATACTCTATTGCAGGTTGGTTTAGAGTTGATGAAAGAGGAGTGAATATTTGAGCTTGCCATATCATGATGAAATTCAGAAACTCAAGCAGTATAAGATGATTTTGGATCATAACAGTATTGTCTCCAAAACGGATGTCAATGGCATTATAACCTATGTGAATGACAAATTTTGTGAAGCTTCCGGTTACTCCAAAGATGAACTGATCGGGAAAAATCATCGCATTATCAAACATCCTGACAACCCGGAACATATCTATCAACATATGTGGGATACGATAAAAAATAAAAAAATATGGCAAGGTACGCTTAAAAACAGAAAAAAGAACGGAGAGGCCTATTATGTAAAGTCAACTATTGCCCCTATTTTGAACTCCTATGATAAAATTATAGAATATATCGCTGCTAGAATTGATGTGACGGACCTTGTGCACAAAGATGAAATCATTAAAAATCAGTTTATGGACGAACTTACCGGTTTGCAAAACAGAACGGCATTGTTACACGATTTAAAGCTAAACGGAGAGAATAAAGCCTCTTTGGTTCTTATCAATATAGACAGGTTTTCAGATATTAATGATTATTTTGGATATGAAGTCGGAGATGAGGTGCTAAAAAGTTTTTCACAGACTCTGTTGCAGGCCCATAAAAAAGTCTACAGAATAAGTGGTGATGAATTTGCAATCTTGTGTGAGCATACATTAAACAATACGGCGAAGCAGGCAATTACAGCAATTCTGGATACCCTTCAAAACAGCAGCTACTCTTTTGAAGGGATGAACATCTCACTGTTTCTCTCTTGCGGCGTCTCCTATGGAAAAAAGAAAGATATTTACAAATTCTCCCATATTGCCTTAAAAGACAACAAAAGAACAAACAAAAAAGTGACATTTTTTAATGAAAATCCGGATCTGCAAAACCGTATCAAAGAAAATCTTGAAATAATAACAAAGATTAAAAATGCGATTGACAATGACAGGTTTGTCCCATACTATCAGGGTATTGTAGATAACAAAACACAAGAGATTGTTAAATATGAAGCGCTTATCCGCTTACAGGAAAAAGACGGGAAGATTATTTCTCCTGTCTTTTTTTTGGAACATGCCAAAAAAGCCAAACTCTATACGCAATTGACAAAGATTATGCTTGAAAAAGTATTCCAAAAATTTGCTGATTCAAAGTGCTCATTTGCAATCAATTTTACACTTGAAGATATAGAATCACAAGAGGTTGTGCAGACTTTGGTGGAGAATCTGCAGAAGTATGCATGTGGAGAGCGGGTAACTGTAGAGATTGTGGAATCCGAGGGGATAGAAAATTTTGATGAGGTCTCAAATTTTATAAAAAAAGCAAAAATGTATGGATGTAAAATTGCTATTGATGATTTTGGAACAGGATATTCAAATTTTTCATATCTTGGAAAACTTGATATAGATTTTATAAAGATTGACGGTTCTCTGGTTTTGAATATGCATCAGGGTGGTGCTGAAATGGCAACCCTGGAAAGTATTTTGCATTTTGCAAAAAAAATGCAGATCAAGACAATAGCAGAGTTTGTTAAAGATGAAGAGACATATGAAACATTGCATCAAATGGGTGTTGACTATTCACAGGGGTACTACTTTTGCAAACCGCAGGAAAATTTGAGAGATTAAACAAATGTAAGTGTAATTTTGGTTCCTAGATTTTCTTTGGACTCTATGTTTATTTGAAAGTTATACTCTTCTATGATACTCTGGACAATATTTAAACCGACTCCAAATCCGCCGGCATAGGAATTTGCCCGTACAAAACGGGTAAAAATTTGCTGCAGTTTTTCTTGTTTGATACCGATGCCTTCATCTTGAATGACAAAAGAGTTGTGTGTGGTTGTGATTTTTATCTTTGTGTTGGGATGAGAATATTTTATGGCATTGCCAAGCAGGTTGTTTATAATCATTTTTGCTTTTGTCGGTGCTATTTTAAGCGGACAGTTTTGCAAATCGGTTTGGACAGTAATATTTTTTTTCTCCACAAGTTCACTGAAATAAGCAATATCTTCTTTGATAATTTCATCAAACAGAAGAGAAACGGCCTCTTCACTCTCATTGTCAAAACTTAAAAAGCTGAGTGATGCATATATGTCATAAAGCTGTTTTGTACTGATGGAGATGTTCTTGACCGTTTTTTCATCATACTCCTTTTTTGCTTTTAATCTTGAAGTACTCATCATAATTGCTGTAATGGGTGTATTTAATTCATGGGTTGTGTCTTTGACGAAATCCTCTATCTCCTGCATTTTGTCTTTGAGCGGTTTGAGAAAAATATAGGATAAAAAGACGGCGATGACAATGATGAGAAAAGCTGTAATAATGACAGCATAGGCAATCTTGTTTTTTATCACTTCTATATTTTTTACACACTCGTCACTTTGTACAACAATGTACTTTACATGTAAATGTCCGGCTGTCCTTTGGGTGATGAGAGTGAAAATATCATCTTTCATGTAAAAATCTTTTGAAAAATCAACTGCTTGGACAACTCTCCCGTATAACAGGTGTTTTTGTGCATCAAAAAGGGCGATAGCTTCTTTTTGAAACGCATCAAGTTTGAATTTTTTATGGTGCATATGGGCATCAATGACTTTGGCACTGACAATGTCAGCGATGTGGTTCATTTTGTAAAAATTGGCATTTTTTTCCATGGCTACCTGAGATGTGTAAAACCAGTAAGCCGCCAAAGACAAAAACATAAAAGAGCTGAGAAGATAAAGAGAGAGAAAAGAGTAGAAGGATTTTTTTGTTATTTTATTCAAAAATATACCCTTCCCCTCGAACAGTTTTTATTTTTTCTTTGCCTATAATTTCTCTGAGTGTTCTGATGTGCGAACGAAGCGTAGCATCACTGGGCAGCGAATCAAAGTTCCAGATATTCTGCACAAGTTCTTCGTTGGTAATGAGGCGGGATCTGTTTTTTAAAAAATAGGATAAGAGCAGTGTATCTTTGGCAGTGAGAGAGATTTTTTTGTTGTTTGCATGTACTGTTTTTTGCACAGGGTAAAATAGAGTTTCGTCATCCAGGATGATAAACTTGTTATTTTCAATATTGAAAACTCTTTTGATGCTGAGTATTCTGGCATGCAGTTCTTCAAGTTCAAAAGGTTTTTTAATGTAATCATGCGCACCGGCGTCAAAAGCACGCTGCAGGTGTTTTGTATCTCTGTAGGCGGTGATAAAAACAGTGGGGGTTTTGTTGCTGAAAGCTCGGAGTTCTCTGAGGAGGTCTATGCCGTCTTGACCCATCACATTGATATCAAATATAAACAGGTCATATTTGGAGTTTTCAAGATGTACATAGACTTCCTGCGCATTGTAAGCATAATCCACATGCCACTCTTCTCGCAAAAAATCCAGTAAAATATCGGACAAAACAGGGTCATCTTCCATTAAAAGTATGTTCATAAGTTATTTTATCCTAAAATAATGAAATGATTATAAAAATTGATAATATTAATACAGATGAACTGCAGATTTACAAAGAACTCAGAGAGAATGCTTTTCGGAGTGACAGAAGTTTTATAGCTGACAGTCCAAAAGTCGTCAATCTTTTGCTTGAGAGTGATTTGGAGATAAAAAGTATACTTGCAACGCAGGAGTATTATGATGAATTTATGTCTTTGGTCCAATCAAAAAATATTCCCAAAGTCTATCTCACAACGAAAGAGGAGATGAGCAGGATTGTCGGGCATAAGATACATCATAACTGCATGGCACACGGCATACGTCCTGAGGATATTACTTTAGAGGGGGCAGGTGAGCGTATCATCATGCTCGATAATATCACTTCAAGTGAAAATGTAGGCTCGATTGCCAGAAGTGCTGCCGCACTTGGCGTAACGAGTTATTTTTTGCCAAAATCCTCACCCCATCCGTTTAACAGGCGTGCTCTGCGTGTCTCTATGGGCTATGCGCACAGGTTGGGCATACATGTCTATAAAGATATTTTTGAGACGATTGCTGCTTTAAAATCTGCCGGTTACCGAGTCTATGCCGCAGAAGTTACCGAGGATTCCACTCCCTTGTCCTCTTTACATGTAAGCGGCAAATGGGTACTTCTGATGGGACATGAGGGTCAGGGAATTGCACAGGATATTTTGGATCTCTGTGATGAAATTGTCAGCATAGAGATGCAGGCGGGCATTAAAAGTTTTAATGTAGGTGTGGCTGCATCCATTCTTATGTATAGCTTTGTGCTTAAGAAACAGTAATACTAAAAAGAGCACCTTTGTCGGTATTGCGAACACAGAGTGTGCCCGCACAGTAGTTTTCAATGATAATTTTACTCATATAGAGCCCCAGTCCTGTTCCTGTATCATCTTTTGTGCTGAAATAAGGGTCAAAAATTTTGTTCATAATATCCTGAGGAATACCTCCTGCGTTATCTTCTATTGTAATTTCAGTCTGATTATGCTGCAGTGTCAGTGTAATGTATATATTTTTATCTTCAATATTATTTTCAATTAATGCATCTTTGGCATTGTTTAAAATATTAATGATCACCTGTCCGAGAATATCACTTTGCATTGTAAGTGTTTTTGTACTTTTGTTTTCATAGGTAATGGAGATATTCTTTGCCTGAAATACCGGTTTTACAAGATTGATACTGTGAGTGATAATTTCATCTATAGAAAATTCTAACTTGTCTTTTGGCCGAAAGTAGTGCATAAAATCGTTTGTGACTTTTGTCATTTCCTGGAGTTGTTTTTTTGCATTTTTGTCAAAATACTCAATAAAATCATCATTGAGTTTAGACTGTTTGTACTTGTGCCTGACTGTTTGCATAAGCATAGAAAGTGCATTGAGTGGTTGTTTCCATTGATGCGCAATCATATTCATCATATTCCCCATCTGTGCCAGTCTGTTCTGCTGCAGCATGTGTAATTCCTGTTCTCTCTGTTTTTCTACTTCTTGTCTGACCTGCTGCTGAAGGTTTTGATTGAGTGCTCGTAGTTTGTCTTGGGCATCTTTTCTTCTTTTTACTTCGTGTTCGAGCGAGAGGTTTATGAAATAAAGGTAAATAGAAAATGGTAAAATAATTCCAAAGGCAATGGCTAAATAAATAAGTGTCTGCTTATCGAAATAACGCTCTTTGTCTTTAATATAGCCCCATTTCAGGTAAAGAGACTGCAACTCCTGTTGGGGTAAATTGGTCACCGCTTTACTTAAAATAACATTAAGCACAGGCAGACTGCTTTGGCTTGCTATACGAAGTTGATAAAGGTAGTCCAAATCACCGGCAACCCGCAGGTTTTGAATATTATACTGACTCATATAGTAGCTCGCTCTCACAGGTTCACTGATGGTTGCCTCTGCTGTTCCTGCTGCTACAGCCTGCAGGGCTTTGAGCTCTGTTTCGCAGGGTTTTATCACAATAGAGGGATATTTGTTTTGAATGTATGCAAAAATTGCACTTTTGTCAACAAGTGCAACACTCTTTGCCTGCAGTGACTCAATATCAGAAACCAAAAAATTGTCACGCTGCGTGATGATTTTGTTTTGCTGTGTGAGAATAACATCTGTAAAATCCAGATACCCCAGACGTTCCTGAGTTTTTTGCGCCGCAAAAACTATATCGATTTTCCCTTTTTTTGCAGCGTCCATTAATGCATGCCATGTAGGAAAAGAGATGTATTTAAAAGAGATACCCAACTCCTGTTCAAGGAGATGAAAAAGATCCAAAGAAAAACCGGCAGTTTTGCCATCAGGAGATATGATAACCTGGTTTGGAATGTTGGTAATACCGACAGTCAGGGGCTTCTTTAAAGTACGCAGCCATGTTTTTTCTTTTTGATTTAAGAAATTTTTTGTTGTTATCTGTTGAGGTTTTGAGAGCTCTTTAAGCTGCATGAGGAGAAAAAAACTCAAGAGGATTACAAAGGCAATGAAAAAGAGATAGCTTTTTTTATACATCTGAACTCCGCCCTTGAGTTGTGGGTGCTGTAGAAGAATCGCCGAATTTAAAATGAGATTTTGCCTCTTTCTTTGCTGCATACATTGCCATATCTGCACTGTGTAAAAGTGCCTCTTTTGAGCTGCCCTGTATTGGGTAAACTGCTATGCCTATACTGCATGTAATGTGAAATGTATACTTTTGAAATACTATAGGAGTGCTTACAGCCTGTATAATTTTCTCGGTAAGACTCTTTGTATCAGAGATCTTTTTCACACTTTCTACAATTAAAGCAAATTCATCACCTCCTATGCGGGCAAAGGTGTCTTCGATGCGAATAACTTTTTTTATATTTTGCGCGACAGACTGCAGCACTGCATCTCCTGCTGAGTGTCCGTATTGATCATTAATACTTTTAAAATTGTCCAAATCAATAAAAAAAAGAGTAAAGTTTTCATGGGAGTGTTGTGCTTTATTTACAGTTTCATTGAGTTTGACACTAAAGAGATGTCTGTTTGCAACCTGTGTCAATGTGTCGTAATGTGCAAGCGCATACAAGACCTCGAGCTCTTTTTCTTTTGCCTTTTTGGCATCTATGTCATTTTGAAGATTTCTGGCAATAGCGTGGAGTCTGTCATAGAGCATTTCTATGTCAACCGGTTTTGGAATAAAATAGTCTATACCTGTATTGATCGCTTCAAGCAGTTTTTCTCTTTCATCAAAAGCAGAGAGAATGACAATCGGTTGCCATTTGTCGATTTTTTTAATTTCTTTGGAAAGTGTCAGTCCGTCTGAGTGGGGAAGCACAATATCTGATAAAATAATATCAGGTTTTTTTTCTTTATAGACAGCTAAAGCCTCTTCTGCGTCAAATGCCTGGTAAAATGCCTTGAAATCATCCGCTAAAAGCATCTTCATATGTTCCTGTGCCTGCATGTCATCTTCAACATACAAAAGTGTAAAATTCTTTAAGTTCATTTATTTTTTTCCTTTTGGCAGACGGATAACAAAGTTGGCTCCCTCGTGGGTATTGAAAACTTCTATTGTAGCATGTAACTGTTCCTGCAAGACCATTTTTACCATATACAAACCCAGACCTGTTCCGTTTTTTTCCTGTTTTGTTGAGAAGTAAGGGTCAAAGATTTTGTCTTTTATGGCTTCGTCAATTCCCCCGGCATTATCCTGTATGGCAATGAGTAGCTCTGTGCCGGTATCTTCAAGTGTTATCTGTATCTTTTTTTCATTTTGTGTTGTTTGCAGCAGGGCATCTTTCGCATTGTTGAGAATATTTAAAAGAACCTGGTTCAGGGCATTGGGATTTGTAAAGAGTTCATAATCCTGTGCGGCATTAAATTCAATGAAAATTCCTTCATTCTTAAAAATATCGGCCGTAATATTTAAAACTTCATTGATAGCATCCTTAAGAGAAAAGGCATATATCTGATCTTCCTGTTTGAAAAAGTTTTTAAAATTATCTATAGTGTCAGACATTAAATCTATCTGTTTTTTAGAGTGGCTTTTAAAATACTCTATTGCCTTGTCATCAAGTTTTCCTTTGGCATGTTTTGAAATTGTCAGTTGGTTGATGAGGGCAAGATTATTCAGGGGTTGTCTCCACTGGTGGGCTATCATGCTAATCATTTCTCCCATTTGGGCAAGTCTGCTTTGCTGGTAGAGAAATAATTGCTGTTCTTGGCTTTTTTTTACTTCTTTGGCAATGGTTTCTTCAAGTGTTTTCGTGTATCTCTTTCTCTCTTCAACAAGCATTCCGATGGTGAGGATTACAGAGACATGGACCAGAATAAAAAGGTTGTAGTTGATGACATTGTCTATATGGTTGTTGAGAGTAAACGCCCCAATATCCAGATAAACCGCATAGGATGCAATGAGAGCTACAAGTACATTGAAAAAAGTTCCGTATACCAAGCCTTTGTATGCACTCGCGAGAGCGACAACAGGAAGTGTTAAGCTCAAAAGAAGAAAACTGTTTTCAATGCCAAATACTATCTGGAGTATATACACGTAGGCACCAAACAGCCCTGAGCAGAGAAAAAATTCTTTCCATTGGATTTTTTGAAAGTTTGTAAAAAGGAGGAGTAAAAAGGGTGTAAAAACCAACTGCCCCATTACATTGCCAAACCACCATGAAAAAAGATAGAGCGAAAACTTTTCAATAGAAATATAATGTGCCATAAGCAGTACGGTGTTTGAAAGTAAAGCACTCAAAGGCTGCAATACAAAAAATATCAGCAAAACCAATCCAAAAATATCACGAAATTTTTCAAGGCTGACACGGAGATGAAATTTTTTAAATAAAACAACAGCCAGGTAGGCTTCGGCTGTATTTATAAGAGCAATACTGAGTGATACCGCAAATGAGATTTCATTGCCAAGGGCTAAGAAAAACTGTCCAAGAAAAATCCCCGGGAGGACTTTTTTGCCGAAATACAGGGCAAACGCCAAAGCAATGCCTTCTGCTGCAAAAAGTCCGACATTGATAATCGAGTTTCCGCTTAAAAGACTGAGGCTGAGTGTTCCGCTTGCATAGTATAAAAAAGCAAGAAGAAAAACAAGGAGACTATTGCGTATCATTCTCTTCTCCTTCATAAACAGGCATTTCTATAATAAATTCGGCACCCTCTTTTGTGTTTTTGACAGAAAGATTTCCTCCGCTGTGTTTTTCTATAATCATTCTTGACATATAGAGACCGAGGCCTGTTCCGTTTTTTTCGGTTTTTGTAGAAAAATAGGGCTGAAAAATTTTGTCTTGTATATGTGAAGGAATGCCTCCTGCATTATCGATGATATGTAAGCTGTTTTTGTCAATCTTCAAAGTGATTTTCGGATGCCTAATGTTGTTTTGGACTAAGGCATCCTGCGCATTTTTTATAATATTTAACACAACCTGTACAAGTTCATTTTCAAAGGCCAAAAACTGTTGGGGTGCAGTAATCTTTTTTTCAAAATGTATATTTTTTTGTTCGAGACTGTGTTGAACCAAAGCAGTGACAGTACGAAGAATTTTTTCAAAATCTGTCACTCTTTTTTCTTTTTGCGGTTTAAAAAAGTTTCGAAAGTCATCAATAGTATGACTTAAATAGTTGATATAGTTTTGCAGTTTTTCAGAGATTTTTTTTGCTTCTTCTGCATTAAGTTTGTCATTTTGCGCTTTGAGTTCAAGTACGATTGCCGCCGTTGCCATAGCATTGAGCGGTTGTCTCCACTGGTGGGCAATCATGGCTATCATTTCACCCATTTGGGCATGGCGGGACTGGGTGAACATAATTTCATCTTTTTTTCTGTTTTTTTCAACTTCTTCATAAACAAGGCGCTCAAGGTTGTCATTTGTGTATTTGAGCTGAAAGTTTGCTTCTGCCAACTCTTTCTCTTTTTTGAAGTAATCTATCCACAGGTCGACTTTGAGGATAAACTCTTCAAACACATAAGGCTTTTTTAGAAAATCATTGGCTCCGTTTTTTAATACATCCCGAATAATATCCGGCGTGGAAGTTCCCGAAAGTACAATAATGGGAATAGACAAAAACCGGCTGTCTTTACGTAAAAGTTTTAAAAATTCCAGGCCGTGGATATCCGGGAGCTCCATATCTAAAATGATAAGATTATACTCCTCTTTTTTGAGCTTATCAAAGGCTGTTTTTGCTTTCATCGCTGTGTGCACAGTATAGTTTCTGGGTTCAAGAACTGTTTTGATCTGTTTGCAGATAAATCGGGAATCATCGACTACCAAAATTTTATCTCTCTTTTTTGTACTGATTGTGTGAATTATTTTTACTATTTCAGAAATAGAGTATAAAAAATTGGTATCTTTGATAATGTAATCAAGTATACCGTACTGAAACAGTTCTTCGCGAAGATCTGCATCTTGAGAAGATGTCAGGACAATAACTTTTGTTTTTGTCAAAGACTGTATATGGGCTATGAGCTCAGAACCTTCTCCGTCAGGCAGATGTAAATCTAAAATGATAAGCTGAAACTTCAGTGTCGTCAAAAACTCTTTTGCCTCGGCAAGTGTATGGGCCTGTGAGATCTCAAAACCAAGAAGTGTCAGCTCTTTTTTTATGAGATTGTTTATGGTACGGGAATCTTCTATTACTAAAATATTTTTCATAACAACGGCTCCGGTTTTCCAAAATAGTATCCTTGAGAAAAGTCAATTCCAAGCTTTTTGACTATCTGAAAAATAGCTTCATTTTCAATAAACTCTGCAACAGTTTGCAGTTTCTGCTCTTTTGCGAAAGTAACGATACTTTTTACTGCAGAAAGGGAGTAGGTGCTTGTTTCTATATCGCGTATCAGGCACCCGTCTATCTTGAGAATATCCGGCTGATACTCCAAAAGTCTTTCAAAGTTGGAATATCCGGCTCCAAAATCATCAATGGCAATTTTCACCCCGTATTGCTTTATCTCTGCAATGAATTGTTTGACGGTTTCAAAGTCTTTGATCCGTTCGTCTTCAAGCAACTCAAAAACTATTCTGTGGGCACTCTCTTTGTATTTTTGCAAAAGGGAGAGAATTTTTTTGCGCATACTCAGCAGTTCAATATCCAGGGCCGAAAGATTGATGGAGATATCTGCCTCACAATGGCGTAAAACAGTAAAAGAGTGTTCTAAGACGATATTCGTGATTTTGAGATAATAATTACTTCTTTTGGCAGTTTCCAGAAAAAAGTAAGGTGAGAGCACTGTACCGTCTTCTTTGACCAGCCGCACCAGGGACTCATATTTTTCTATTTTCTGTGTGTTGTTGTTGATGATGGGCTGAAAGTAAGAAATAATTTTTGAACTTCGAATGGCATCCTTAATCATATGCACTGTTCTTATATTTTCTTTTGCTTTTCTCTGCTCCTGGGAGGCAAAATTATTGGCAAGTAAAAAACGCTGCTTCTCTTTTACAAGCTTTTTCATGCCGAGTTTTACCGATTCGTAAAGTTTGTCATTTTCATAGGCGAAAGTGAGTAAAATTGCAATATCATACTCAAGATCTTCAAAAGCAATGGTATCATCGCGGACCTGCTGTTGCAGTGCCTGTAACTCCTGTACAAATAATGTTATATTGTCGGTGTGTTCTTTGGCATCAACTATAAAAGCATATTCTCCGTTTTGCAATTGATATATTTTGTCAAAACTGTATTTTTTTGCAAAAGTATTCTGTAAATATATTCGCGCTTTTTGTTCAAGAATATAGAGCGTATTTGTATCATAAAAATCCTCAAGATCATCATAGTCTTCAAGTTTGATATAAACCAGTAAAGGATTATGGGCATTTTTGAGTTCGTTTTTGAGTTGTTTGAGCGGATGCATAATGTCTGTAATATCGTGCCGCAATGAAATATACTCAAGAATGTTTCCCTCTAAATCAAGAATCGGTTTTACTGTTGCATCAAGATAGTAACTTTTTCCGTTTTTCGTTCTGTTTCTTATGCTGCCTTTCCAAATCTTTTTTTTATTTTTTATGGTATCCCACATTTCTTGAAAAATTGATTTGGGATTGTCCGGGTGGCGTATAATGTTGTGATTTTTTCCGATAAGTTCCTCTTTTGTATATCCGGAAATTTCACAAAAAGCATCATTGACATAGGTGATGATGCCTGCTGTATCTGTTTTGGAAACGATAGCGCTGTTGTTTGTTGCTTCTTGATACTCTTTGAGGAGATGAAGATTCTGTTTGGCCTGCAGCGCATATTTGTATCTTTGTGTTACCTGAAAGATGGTACTGGAGAGCTGTTTCATATCAATGGGTTTTAAAAGGTAACCGTTAATGCCGATTTGTATGCTCTGGAGAAAAAAGTCCTCTTCATTATGGGCTGAAAGTATGATAATAGGGACTTCTTTGTTGATGGCTCTTATTTTTTTTGCCATTTCCAGACCGTTCATGTGGGGCATATTTATATCTGTAATAATGATATCTATAGACTCTTTTTGAAATTTTTCCAAGCCCTCCTGCCCGTTTTGTGCGACAATGATAGTATCGAAAAAATCTTCCAAAAGCATCGTTGTAATCTCTCTTGCATCAATGTCATCCTCAACATACAAGACTTTTAAACTCTGCGAATACTTAGTGACTTCTTGGATTTCAATCATAACAACACCCTTTAAAACAGATTTATAATTTTAAAATACAAATCTAAGCAAAATTACACTAAAATCTGTTAAATCTGTATTTAACTGGGATAACGCATGCAAAAGGGCAAAATATTACTTGTAGAAGATGATGAACTCTCTTCGGAACTTATTTTCGAATATTTGAGTGACTGCGGGTTTTTTGTTGAGGCTGTATTTACGGCGACTGATGGTGTGGCAAAAGTAAAAAATGAGCCGTTTGATCTTGTATTGCTTGATATAAATCTGCCTGATTTTGACGGGTTTGAAGTCTTGAAAAGTCTTAAAAATCACTCTTCTGTGCCGATTATCGTGACAAGTGCCTACAGTGATACACAGAAAAAACTTTTGGCTTTTAGATACGGAGCGAGTGACTATATGACAAAACCTTTGGATCTTGAAGAACTTGAGGCTAGAATATGGCTACAGCTTGGAAAAAACAGTGCGATTAAAACAGAAGACGAAAAAAAAATCTTTGAAATAAAAAACAATCATGTCTATTTTCAACAAAAACAGCTTGATCTGACGACTATTGAGTTTGAACTCCTCTCCTTGCTTATCAAAAACAAAAACAGTGTTATGCAGAGGGAAAAACTTGTCAATGCCCTCTCCTCTATCAGTTCGCACCGTTCTTTGGATAACCATATAAAAAATATTCGTAAAAAAATAGGCGATACCGGAACAAAAGCCCAGTATCTTAAAACGGAGTACGGTGTTGGCTATAAATTGACATTTTAGCTATAATTACAAAAAAGAAACTACTCAATGAACTTTACTACACTTCCGCTTTCTCCAAAAATGCTTCAGACTATAGAATCACTCGGTTACACACAGATGACTGCCATTCAGGCTCAGGCACTTCCTGCTGTATTGGAAGGACGTGATGTTATTGCACAGGCTAAAACAGGCAGCGGGAAAACAGCTGCTTTTGGTATAGGACTGTTGCATCATCTGGATGTGAAAAAGTTTCGTGTGCAGTCTTTGGTATTGTGCCCGACCCGTGAACTTGCCGATCAGGTTGCCAAAGAGCTGCGCCGTCTTGCACGGTTTCAGCATAATATTAAAATTTTGATGCTCACAGGAGGAGAGTCTTTTGGCAGACAGCTTGGCTCTTTGGCACATCAGGCACATGTTGTCGTGGGAACACCCGGGCGTGTTTTAAAGCACTTGCAAAAAGAGAGTCTGGATCTGAGCAATCTCAAGACTCTTGTTTTTGATGAAGCAGACAGAATGCTTGATATGGGGTTTATAGAAGAGATAGATGCTGTGCTTTCTTTTGTGCCCAAGCAAAGACAGACGCTGCTTTTTTCCGCCACTTATGATGATGAAATTTTAGCAATCAGCAAAAAACTTCAAAGCAATGCTTTACATGTAAAGACAACAGCACAGGAAATAGAAAATAAAATAAAGCAGGAGTTTTATCAAACAGAGCATAAAACAGAAACACTCATTCGTATATTTTCTACCTATAAACCGCAAAATGTAATCGTCTTTACAAATACAAAAGTTGAAGCAAAAGAGCTTGCAGAGTCTTTGGTGCGGAACAAAATAGACGCACTGGCAATTCACGGCGATTTGGAACAGTATGAAAGAAATGATGTGCTGGTACAGTTTGCCAACAAATCCTGTCCCGTTTTGGTGGCAACTGATGTGGCAGCCCGCGGGCTTGACATAAAAGAGCTAAGCATGGTTGTCAATTACGACCTGCCCCATACTCAAGAAACATATACGCACCGTATAGGACGTACCGCAAGGGCAGGGGCAGAGGGCATTGCAATTACGTTGTATAACGAGTATGAGGCACAAAAGCTTGAACCATATGAAAATGATGAAAAACATCAATTTTTAGATGTCTCTGTGCTTAAAAAAGAGCAGGGTTTTGAAATGAAACCAGAGTTCGTGACTTTGGTCATAGAAGGCGGCAAAAAGGATAAAATCCGTGCCGGTGATATACTCGGAGCCTTAACAGGTGATGCCGGACTGCAGGGAAAAAGCATTGGTAAAATTGATTTGTACGACAGACAAAGTTATGTGGCAATTGAAAATTCTTTGATAGACGAAGCCCATAAAAAACTCAAAAACGGAAAAATCAAAAACAGAAAATTCAGCGTCTGGGTACTTTAGCTTACTTCTTCTATCTTTAAAGTATACTCTTCTAAAATTGTATCAAGTTTGGTTTGTTCTTCTTCAAGTTTTTCAAACATCTCTTCTACCTGCTTTTCCATCTCCGAAACAGTTTTTGAAAGTTCCATGAGCGTGGCGCTGTCACCTGCATTGGATGCTTCTATAAGCTCTTCATGTTTACATGTAAGTGTATCTTCAAGTTCCATTATTGTGTTTTCGAGATTTTTGACTTTTTTCTTGAGCGGGGAAGCAAGTTTGTTCCGCTCCCGTATAAGTTCGGCACGCAGTTTTTTGTTTTCTTTGTGATTTGATTTTGGTACTGTTTTCGTTTTTTCTTCCTGCTCTTCCTCATCCCAGCCGATTTTTTCTAAAAAGTCGTCGTACCCGCCGTCAAAATATTCAGCGCCATCTTTTGCAAAGATGATGAGTCGGTCACATACACGGCGCAGTAACTCTTCGGAGTGGGTCACAATGATGCTTGAGCCTTCAAACGCATTGATGGCATTTGTAAGGGCTTCAATACTTTGCATATCAAGGTGGTTTGTCGGTTCATCCAAAAGCAGGAGATTGACATCTTTGGCAATTATCTGTCCCAGCATTACGCGGCTTTTTTCTCCGCCTGAAAGCAGGGAGATTTTTTTCTCGGCGTGTTCACCGCTAAAGAGCATCGCCCCGCAGATACTTCTGACTTTTGCTTCACTGAGTTTGGCATTGGCATTGTAGATTTCATCCATGACGGTATTGTCAGGGTTTAAATGGGCAATGTTTGTCTGTCCAAAGTGGGCAGCTTCAGTTGCGGCGTTGCAGATAATCTCCCCGCTGTTTTGTTTGAGTTCCCCTGCAATGGTGTTTAAAAGGGTTGATTTCCCTTTGCCGTTTTTTCCGATGATGCCCAGGGTTTCGCCTTTTGCAAGTGTGAAGCTGATATCTTTAAAAAGTATTTTATCTGCTGTGTAGCCAAAGCTTAAATTTTTGACATCAAGCAATACTTTGGCAGGCGTATCTTTGTAATTAAATCGAAATGCAAGCGAGGCATCCGTGTTTAAATCTTCAAGCCTGTCCATCTTTTGCAGCTGTTTTACTTTGGACTGTGCAAGCGAGGCCGTAGAGGCACGTGCTTTGTTTTTGGCGATGAACTCTTCAAGCTCTTTTACTTTTCTGTCCTGAGAGAGCTTTTGTTTCTGGTGCAGTTCGTCATCGCTTGCAAGCTGGGCATAAAACTTGTGTGTATTTCCCTCGACAAGTCTGATGTTTTTTCGTACAATGCCTGCGGTATGTGTGCATACTCCGTCCATGAAATTTCTGTCATGGGTAATAAGGATAACCTCTCCCTCAAAACTTCTTAAAAATGTCTGCAACCAGCGCAGCGAGACAATATCGAGATAGTTTGTCGGTTCGTCCAGAAGCAGTAAATTTGGCTCAGTGACCAAAAGTTTTGCGAGATTGATGCGTATCTGGTAACCGCCAGAGAAAGAGAACGGGTCTTTGTTCAAATCATCCGCACTAAATCCCAGTCCGAAAAGGATTTTTTCCACTCTGTAGGTATCATACTGCATCTCTTCGCCAAGAGCGAGTGCCGCTTCTTCTCCCAGTGTTTTTTCGCTAAAGCTCAGATGCTGTTTGAGTATGCCGATACGATAGTTTTTTGGCAGGAGAATCTCACCCTCGTCAGCATCTTCTTCACCAGTAATTATTTTAAAAAGGGTCGATTTCCCGCTGCCGTTACGTCCTACAAGCCCGAGACGGTTGCCGGAGTTGAGTTTGAGGCTGAGGTTTGAAAAAAGTTCTTGGGTGGTAAAAGATTTTGAAATATTTGTTAATTGAATCATAAAGGTATTTTACACTCTTGTCTATTAAATTTTTACATGCTTTGTGCTATAATTGGGAAAAACAGCTTAAGGAGGACGATATGAATATTGCGCAGTATACATTCCAGTCACCTTATCCGAGTCCTGTTCAGATTGGAAGACTGGATCCGAGTTCACTCAAAGATTCCTCTTCATCACAAAGTGATACATCCTCATTACTCAAGGCGAGCAATGAAACTTTAAAAAAAGCACAGGTCTTGGAGACATCGTTGAAGAGTGAAGTAAAACCGAGTGTTTCTCAGTCAAAGTCGTTGGATATTTACGCGTAAGAGAGCTATAAAACAGTTTGCAGCTCTTTGCGCATCCATTCCCATTTTCCATATCCGCTGTCTGTATTGATATGCCCTGCATTGTTGAGTATTTTTATCTTTACATGTAAAGTTTTCTGCAATTCTTTTGCTTCATCCAGACTCATATAAGGGTCATTTGTAGAGGCAATAAGCAGGGTCTCTTTTGCAAACAGCTGAGCCGGTGCCGATACCGGAAAAAATTCCTCAAGTTCTTTTATCTTACATGTAAGACTCGGCGGTGCGACAAGGTACAATTTCTCTATTTCGGGTACTTTTTTTGTATTGCACAGATGAAACCATAAGGTATTTGCGAGCGAGTGGCAGATGACGATATCTGGTTTGAAATCTGCAAGAGCAGATTCAAGCTCCTGCATCCAGACAGCAAGTTTTGGCGTATCAAAATTTGAAAACTTTAAAAAATTGACACAGCCGTACTCTTTGGCAGTCTCTCCCGCAAGCCAGCTTTGCCAGTGCGGATAATCGCTTCCTCCCCAGCCATGCAGCAGCAATACTTTCTTGGCCATGACTATTCTACCAGTTTGGCAAAGTTTTTCAGTGTTAACAGGCGCAGATTTTGTCCTTTCAAAGCTTTAAGTTCACTGGAAAAACCCTTTTTTGAGACAATGACAAATATATCTGCATGAATGCCTGCTTTTTTTGCAAGCTCCTGCAGGCGAGTAAGTTCACTCTTTTTGATTTTTGTATTTGTATATTTTGTACTGCCGACAACTGTCTTGCCTGATTCTGTTTTGGCAAAGATGTCAAACTCTGCTTCTTTATCCCAGTAGCCTGAAATCTCTTCAACAGGGTCCTCTTTTGCAAAAATATCTTTGAGAAGCTCATGGGAGAGCTGGGTAAAAATCAGATTGGCAAACTCCGCTTCTCTGTTTTGCCAGCGTTTTTTAACTTCGCTGTAGTCGCCGTCACGAATCCCTTTAAAAAGCGGAGAGACGAATGCAAACCAAAAACGTAAAAATGGTGTTGTAAAGTAGAGTTTGTTGTCAAGTTTTTCATCATTTTCCCAGGAGGTAAACTCTTTTTTGGGCTTTTGGACACGTATAATCCCTCTTGCTGCAAGCTCCTCTACTGCTTTGTCTCCGACTTCTTTTTCAAGTTTTGCCCGCTTGTAGCTTGCATGTGTTTTGCCGTCACCCATGGCAATGGCACTCAAAAGTGCATGATACAGCGGTGCCCCGCCCGTAATCTCACTGACATCATTGCGAATGTAGTGATAGTCTTTGAGTATGAGTTTCTCTATAAGCTCATAGGAAGGCTTTGATGTATCTATCTCGCCCCATCCTACACCGCCGAAGATTGCAAATTTTTCCAGCAAATCTTCAAAACTCTTGCCTGGATGCTCTTTGTAAAATATTTTGAATGCTTCTTTGAGTGTCTGTTTTTCTGAAATCACAGCGAATGCCTTTTTTTATAAAATTATACACTAAATAATCACTACACAGATACTACACATTTAAAATGTATAATTTTTTAATGTAATAATTGTAATATATTTTATGCTACAATTGTTCTAACTTAAAATATCAAAGGATAACAATATGAACAGGTTAAATCTTACAGCTTTACTTTTGGGCGCGGCTCTTTTTACAGGACTCGGTGCAGTTTCACTGAGTGCAGGCGATATGAAATGCGGTGCAGGAAAATGCGGATCTTCAATGGACAAGCCAATGAAAAAAGAGGGTGATTCCAAATGCGGTGCCGGTATGAAAAAAGCGGGCATGAAATGCGGTGCTGCCATGAAAGAGATGAAAGAAAAGAAAGAGATGCAGGAAAAGAAAAAAGGCGGTATGAAGTGCGGCAAAGGAAAGTGCGGCGCTAACTAGCGGGCATTTTATAACAGAGGCCTCCTCTGTTATATGAATATTATCGTATACGCTCTTGCATAAAAACACGCTCTCTTCCAAAAAACATTAAATTTTCCTGATTATACACACTTATTACACACAAAAGCAGTAAAATTTTTCATACAACTTAAGGAGTTTGTTATGAATTTGAAAAAGGTATATCTTGAGTTTTCACGTTTAGGAGAATATCTGCAGCCGTTAAGTCTGCTTTTTGCAAGACTCTTGGTAGCATACGGTTTTTATGAACCGGCAATGATGAAATGGAATGATATGAAGTCTGTTGCAGAGTGGTTTGGCTCAATGGGTATTCCGTTTCCGACACTGAATGCCTACATGGCCGCCAGTACAGAAATAACAGGGGTTGTGTTGTTGACATTAGGATTTTTTACGAGACTCATTTCTATTCCTTTGATTATCATAATGATTGTGGCCATAGTCACTGTCCATCTGCATAACGGCTTTGCAGCAGGTGATAACGGTTTTGAAATTCCACTCTATTATATGGCATTTTTATTTATTTTCTTATCTTTTGGTGCAGGAAAATTTTCATTGGACAGACTTGTTTTTGGAGAAAAAAATTAAACAATGGAAGCATTATTCAGATTTACTCATGAAATAGGAGAAATCCAATTCCCAATATTGATGTTTCTATTTAAGGCAATAACTATTCTTTTTATTGTAACTTCTATAGTTTTATTTATTTATGACAGGTATATTCAACGGGAAAACCAGCTGCTGATTAACTATCCGTTAATCGGTCGTTTGCGGTATCTGTTTTATGCACTGCGTGATCCGATGCGTCAATATTTTGGTGATGAAAAATTTTATGAATCGTTTGACAAGGTCAAATGGGTATATGACTCGGCTGAACGAAAATCCGCTTATGCCTCTTTTTCTCCCGGACAACCGCAAAAAACTGCAAGACTGGGCATTAAAAATGCCAACTGTGTGCTTAATACAGAAGATGTGAGCGATGATTTTTCTGCAACTTTTGGAGAAGATTCTCCCAAGCCTTTTACAACAGGATCTGTTCTCGGGCGGAGTGCCATGAGTGACGGGGCTATCTCTCCTGAGGGAACACGTGCTTTTACAAAAGGGGCTTATCTTGGAAAATTTCCTATCAATACAGGAGAAGGCAGTCTCACATCAAACTTTTTTTATACCCATAAATATACAAGAGAGTGTCAGTTTTTTCAAATCCAAGAGGGAACTTTCTTTGCAAAAAATGTGTATAGAGTTGTAAAATTTTTCATCAACCCGGCCACTGCACAAAAGGTATACAAACATATGGTTGTGACAACTCCTGCTCCTGACAGTTATCTTTTTGATAAAACGGAATTGGTTTTTTACCGGGTTAACTGGGATGCGCCTATGAGCACTTTTCCTTCACAGGTGCCTGATGATATGCCTGATATTATTTTTCAGATGGGAAGCGGACTCTACGGTGTGCGGGACAAAGAAGGAAATTTCTGCGAGGAACGCTACCAAAAGACAATGCGTTTTTGTAAAATGACAGAGATTAAAATGGCACAGGGAGCAAAGCAGACCGGAGGGAAACTGCTTGCATCCAAGGTAAGCGAAGAGATCGCCTATTATCGCGGGGTAGAAGCACACAAAAATCTTTTCAGTCCAAATCAGTTTCCTTTTGCACACAGCATAGAAGAGCTTTTTGATTTTACGGGCAGGCTCAAAGCCTTGTCTGAAAAACCGGTAGGCATCAAGCTTGTGATTTCATCCCAGGAGAATTTTACAGAGTATGCAAATCTTATCCAACAGCGCCTTGCTGCCGGTTCAAATGCCTATCCTGATTTTATTACCATAGACGGCGGAGACGGAGGAAGCGGTGCTGCACCACTGGAGATGATGATGAGTGTCGGCATGAATATTGCAAAAGCGCTTTATATAGCAGATAGCGAATTAAGAAGAGTAGGCGCACGACAAAAAGTCAAACTCATTGCAAGCGAAAAAGTACTGACACCTGATGATGCTGTTGTCCTGTTCGGTTTGGGCGCGGACTATGTAGCCATAGCAAGAGCTTTTATGATGAGTGCCGGATGTATCCGAGCACGGGAGTGTTCAGGGGCACACGGTCGTGCCTGTCCTGTCGGTCTGGCAACACAGGACAAGAAAAAAAGAGCCTCTTTCTTGATAGAGAAAAAAGCAAGAAACATTGCATCATATCATGAACAGCTGCTTTTTGGAATACGAAACCTGCTCGCTGTGATGGGCTTACACCATATAAAACAACTTGAAAAAGAGAATCTTATTTTCAGAGACAACAGTGGAAAAACATACATGGATGTTGAACGTTATTTTGAAGAAATGCTGATAAACTAAAAAGGTGTTACACAATTATTACACACTTTTTGAGTATAATAGTTGTAATAATTAAAAAGAAGGAGGCTGTGATGTGTATTCCTCACAGTACCGCAGGTACAGTTACACAAACTTTTGTGAAAGAGAAAAAGCCTAAAAAACATATACAAAAACCTTCAAAAGAGATGCTTGAAAAAGGGGATCCTGATTTTGTGGATGAACGGACATCCTCTTATAAACCAAAAAAGAAAGGTTCTTTTTTTGATGACCTTTTCTCGTAGAAAATTTTTACAGGCAAGTTTTCTTTCTGGTGCCGTTTTTTTAATGGACGGATGCACCCTTTTTGGCGTGACAACACCCTTGCAAACCTTCACCCTTTTACACAAAGACCTGTTCCCTCAGGCACAGCATTTAGGGATACAAACTGCTCCGTACATGCAAAAAATATTTCATCACAGCCGCATAAGCGATGCGGATAAAACTTTCTTAAAAAACGGTGTGAAATGGCTGAATGAAGAAGCCATTCAAAGCTATAGACAAGAGTATACAAAGCTTTCGCCAATGCAAAGGCAAAGTATTCTTGAGAATATAACACAAACAGAGTGGGGAGAGAGTTTTGTTTATGATGTGATGAACTATATGTTTGAAGCAATGCTCGGTGACCCTGTATATGGCGGAAACAACAAAGAAGCCGGTTGGCAATGGCTCAATTTCAAAGGCGGACAACCCAGACCGCAAAAGGTTTACATGTAATGGCAGAGATATAATGGTTGATGTATGTATAATCGGCAGCGGAGCAGGTGGTTCTCCCGTAGCGTATGAGCTTGCCAATGCCGGGTTCAGTGTTGTCGTTTTGGAAAAAGGCGAAAACTATACAGAGCGTGATTTTAACAAAGATGAAATAGCCGTCACACGACGTGATATGTTTACTCCGCCGCTGAGTGAACAAAAACATATTATAAATGAGTATAACGCAGACGGTAGTTTTACCCGTTATGACGGGGAAGCATCGGGCTGGAGTTTTTGGAACGGCTCTATGGTGGGCGGTTCCTCAAACCTGATGAGCGGATATTTTCACAGACTCAAGCCAAATGATTTTAAACTCAAGAGCGTATACGGCGAGATCAAAGGGGCAAATATTGTTGACTGGGCGATCAGCTATGAGGATTTGGAACCGTATTATGACAAGGTTGAAAAAGTTGTGGGTGTGAGCGGGAAAATTGTCAAACACAAATATCTTGAACCGCGCTCAAGTACAGATCTGCCTTACTCTGAGTTGCAGACAAACGGTGTAACAAAATGGTTTGATCTTGCATGTAAAGAGCTTCATTATACCCCGATACCCACACCGCGTGCTATTTTGTCTCAAAATGCACTTGGACGCAACGCCTGTTACTATTCCAATTTTTGCGGCAGTTACGGCTGTGCAAGCGGAGCAAAGGGAAGCGGTCGTGCCGCTTTGTTGCAAAAATGCAAGGCAAAAATCATTACAGATGCTTTTGTGTACAAACTTCAAAGCAATGATAAAAAAGTGACACGGGCGTACTACTACACAAAACGCGGTATCAGACACTCTGTGCAGGCAAAAATTTTTGTTGTAGCGGCACAGGCGATTGAGACCTCACGACTCTTGCTTAATTCTAAAAACGAGCATTTTCCAAATGGTTTGGCAAACTCCAGCGGCGAAGTCGGGAAAAATCTTATTTTTTCTGCAGGCGGCAGCGGAAGCGGACGCTTTGTCTTTGAAAAACTGACACCGCAGCAGCAAAAAGAGCTGATGGAAGTCGGTGTTTTTTTCAACCGTTCTTTACAAGACTGGTATGATTTTGAAATGAATGCAAAGATGCAAAAAGGCGGAACGATTGACTTTTTGTTTGAGCATCAAAATATTATTTCCCGTGTGATGCGTGAAGTTTATGATGAAAACGGAAATCTCTTGTGGGGTGATGCGCTTGCCAAGAAAATTAAAAAACGCATAACACGCTCAAGAGTACTGACCTTTGAAGTCTTTAACGACTGGCTGCCTACGGACAAATGCTTTGTGAGTGTGGATGACACAGTCAGGGACAAATACGGTGTACCTGTCGGGGTTATAAATCTCTACGGACATCCGCATGACCTGGAAGTAGGAGAATATTTGGCACAAAAAGCAGTGAAAGTGTTGCAAAAGCTTGGGTGTGAGGAGATCGACTATTCCATCTCTTCTGCACCGCCGCCTAACCTTGTCGCGGGCGGATGCAGGTTTGGCGAAGATGTCAAAACATCGGTACTGGATAAAAACTGCAAAGCCCATGATTTGGCAAATCTCTATGTCTCAGATGCCTCTTTTATGCCGACAGGCGGGAGCGTTCCCTATACCTGGACGATTTATGCAAACGCATTTCGTGTGGCGGATGTTATCAAAGAACAATTAAAGAAGGAAAAGTCATGATAGTCTCAATAGTATTTGCGGCAGGATGTTTTTGGGGTGTTGAAAAACATTTTGAACATATGCAGGGGGTTATCAGTGCCGAGTCCGGTTATGCAGGCGGGAATTATTCCAATCCGACCTATGAGAAGGTACTGAAAAACCGTTACACAAAAGACGGCAAAAAGATCATCAACTATACCGAATCGGTCAAAGTCGTTTATGACAATTCTAAAACAGATGCAAAAACACTGATAAAATCTTTTTGGGAACTGCATGACCCGACACAGGCAAACGGACAGGGCAATGATATTGGCAACAATTACAGAAGCGCTATCTTTTATACAACGCCAAGACAGGAAAAAATTGCGCATCTAACAGAACAAGCCTATCAAAAACTCCTTACGAAAAAGGGATACGGCAAAATAACAACACAGATAAAACCGCTCAAACATTTTTATACGGCAGAGACCTACCATCAGGATTATCTGCAAAAACATCCTCATGGGTATTGTCCCAACCATGCTACCGGTGTCAAGTTTCAAAAAGAACAAGCAAAACATGATTTTGTAACACCTTTGGGAGGCAAAGAGATTTTGGTCATTAAAAGTCCTAATTTTTGTCCTTATTGTGAAAAATTTGATGCAGAGGTGGCAAAAAACTATAAAGGGAAAGTGCCGATGCGGACAGTTCTGGCAAGTGATTTGAAGGGCTTTGCAATACAAACAAAACTTTATGCAACGCCTACTGCGCTTTTTATAGAAGATGGAAAAGAAATAGCCGGTCATGTCGGTTTTATGAATGAAAAAGAATTTTATAAAGCCCTGGGTGATTTTAAACTGGGTAAAAATTCCGAGAGTTACAAGGTGGCGTTTAATCAAGGCACGGATAACCGCTTTTGCAAACAGTATGATATATTTAAACATACGCCTGAGGGTGTATTTGTAGACAAACTCAGCGGTGAAGTGCTGTTTGACACACGTGACAGGTTTAATTCAGGAACCGGATGGCTCAGTTTTTACAAGGCGGTTGACGGTGCGACAATACAAAAAGAAGATAACAGTTTTGGTATGAAACGCATTGAAATTATTGCAAAAAAAAGCGGTATACACTTGGGGCATGTTTTTCCTTTGCCCGATGGACGCAAACGGTTTTGTATCAATGCAAGTGTCCTTGAATTTATACCAAGAAAGTAGTTTGGCAGATTTTTAAGAAATATTGGCGTATAATCGTTACATGTAGATTACATGTAAAGGATTTGTGATGGCAACAGTGAGATCGTACGGTGCAACAAAAGAGGTGACAGGTTCGTGTCATGTCCTCAAAATTGATGGCGTGAAAATCATGATAGACTGCGGGATGTTTCAGGGCGAAGATGAAGAGAAAAACGAAGAGGCCTTTTACTTTGAACCCTCGAGTATAGATTATCTTTTGGTGACACATGCCCATCTTGATCATATCGGACGGATTCCCAAACTGGTCAAAGAGGGTTTTAAGGGAAAAATCTATGCAACTGCCGCCACAATGGATTTGGCAGAGATTATTTTGATGGACAGTGCGAAAATAATGAGTGAAGATTTTCAAACAAAGTACAGAAAAGCACTGCGCAAAGGAAGAGAAAAAAAACTTTCAAAACCACTCTACCAGCCTTTGGATGTGGAAAAAACATTTCAAAGTATAGAGTGGGTCAATCCTGAATATGACAAATATTATGATTTATGCGAAGGTGTGAGTTTTGTCTACCGTAATGCAGGGCATATCTTAGGTTCCGCTTTTATCGAACTCTCTTATATGGACAAGAGTGATTCGCATACTATTGTATTTTCAGGTGACATCGGAAATGATAACGGCCTTGTCATGCCAAATTTAAACAAATGTGACAAAACACAAAGTCTGTATGTTGAAACAACCTATGGAGACAGAGACCATCAGCCAATTGATGCAACAATCAAAGAGTTTAAAAAGGTTATTGTAAAAACGCTCAATAACCGTGGAAATGTGCTGATACCGTCATTTGCGGTGGAACGTACGCAGGAGTTGCTGTGTATTTTAAGAGAGATGCATGAGAGCGGAGAGTTGCCAAAATGTAAAGTGTTTTTGGATTCTCCCATGGCAACGCGGGCAACAGCCGTATATCGAAAATATGTGAATGAATTGACAAACAAATGTCAGGCAAATGTGCAAGAAGACGGAACCGTTTTTAATTTTGATTCGCTTGTCTATACAGAAACACCTGAAGCCTCAAAAAGCATAAATGATATAAGAAGCCGTGCTATCATCATTGCCGGAGCAGGAATGTGCAACGGCGGACGCATTACACACCATTTTAAACACAGAATCTGGGATAAACGCAATGCCGTGATTTTTGTAGGATTTCAGGCTGAGGGAACCTTGGGACGTGAAATCGTCGAGGGAGCAAAATGGATCAATGTTTTGGGAGAAGATATTGTTGTCAAGGCATCTATTCATACAATTAACGGATTTTCCGCCCATGCGGACAGAGACGGAATCTTAGAGTGGATCTCGAGTATGCAAGATTTGAAAAAAGTCTTCTTGGTACATGGAGAACTCAAGAGTCAAAAAGCTTTTAAGAAAATGCTAAATAAAAAACTGCATCTGGATGCGCATATCGTTTCTTTTAAAGAGAAAATAGTTCTCGACTAAGAACTATTTCATGGAACCGCCGCATTTCCCTGCACCGCATTTCATTGTGGGTGCCGGCATGGCTGCACCGCATTTGCCTTCCCCGCATTTGAGTGTCATAATGTGTGTTTTGGGATCTCTTACACAATCATACATTTTTTTTGTACTTTTTGCATTTTTTACACAGTTTTGACGCGGATCATCCTGTCTCATCTGTGCTAAAATATTTTTCTTTTTTTTGACAAGTGCTGCACTGCCGTCAAACATATTTGCCCCGCATTTTCCGGAGCCGCATTTCATCCCCGGCGCCGAAGATTTGGCAACTTTTTTCTCATCGCTGCAGGCACTTATGAAGAGTACAAAAGTGCTGAGCGTCAGTAAAACAATTTTCATTATACCTCCTGACTACAGTTTTACATTCTTTAAACGCAGTGCGTTTGCAATAACAGAAACGGAGCTGAAACTCATAGCTGCTGCGGCAATAATAGGGGAGAGCACAATCCCAAAGAACGGATAGAGTACCCCTGCCGCAATCGGGACTCCGGCGCTGTTGTACACAAAAGCAAAAAAGAGATTTTGTCTGATGTTTTGCATTGTGGCGCGAGAGAGCCGCAGTACTTTTACAATACCCAGCAGATCGCCTTTTATAAGTGTCACTCCCGCACTCTCAATAGCGACATCTGTACCTGTTCCCATGGCAATTCCGACATCTGCCTGTGCCAGTGCCGGAGCATCATTAATACCGTCACCGGCCATTGCAACACGTGCTCCATTACTTTGGAGCTCTTTTACAACATCTGCCTTGCCGTCTGGCAGGACATTGGCATACACTTTTGAAATGCCAAGTTTTTTGGCAACAGCATTGGCCGTAAATTCATTGTCTCCACTGAGCATGACAACTGTTATGCCCTCTTTTTCCAAGGTGTGTACAGCTTCAACAGAAGTCTCTTTTATAGGGTCTTCTATCGCAATAATTGCACAATATTTATCATCTATTGCCATAAAAATAATACCTTTTGCATCATTGCGCATGGCATCTGCTTTTGTCTGGACCTCCTCTATGGAGATACCCTGTTCCTGCAGAAGTTTTTCACTGCCAAGAATTATTTTTTTACCGTCAATTTTGGCAATGACTCCTTTGCCCGGCACCGCTTCAAAATTGTCTACATTGATAAGTGAAATATTTGACTCTTTTGCATAGTCTATAACAGACTGTGCAAGAGGATGCTCACTGGCACGCTCAAGTGAAGCAGCATATTTTATAAGCTCTTGCGTATCATAGCCGGGTGCAGTGAGAAAATCGGTCACTTTTGGTTTTCCAAGCGTCAGTGTTCCTGTTTTGTCTACTACGAGAGTGTCTATTTTTTCCATCGTTTCAAGTGTTTTTGCATCTTTAATCAGTATACCCGAGAGTGCCGCACGACCGGTTGCCACCATAATTGAGATCGGTGTAGCAAGGCCGAGGGCACACGGGCAGGCAATAATTAAAACAGAAACGGCAGCGACAACGGCATACGCCAATTGCGGAGACGGTCCCCAGATATACCAGCCTATAAAAGCAAGTACCGCTGAAATGACAACTGCAGGTACAAAATAACTTGACACCGTGTCGGCAAGCTGTTGGATCGGTGCACGGGAGCGCTGGGCCTGTGCTACCATCTGGACAATCTGTGCAAGCATCGTATCCGAGCCTACTTTTGTCGCCTGCATAACCAAGGTGCCGTTTTTATTGATGGTAGCCCCTATGAGTGTATCGCCTACTGTTTTTTGCACAAGAACAGGTTCTCCTGTAATCATAGACTCGTCAATATTGCTTTGTCCTTCGATAACAATGCCGTCAACAGGAATTTTTTCTCCAGGTTTGACTCGGAGTTTGTCACCTACATGTACAAGTTCGAGATTTACTTCCTCTTCATTTCCTTCTTCATCTATAATTCTATGCGCTTTTTTTGGCGCAAGATTCAGAAGTGTTTTGATGGCTGTGTTTGTTTTGCTTCTTGCCCGCAGTTCCAGTACCTGTCCTAAAAGAACAAGGGTGGTAATGACGGCTGCTGCTTCAAAGTAAACAGGGACAACACCTTCTTTTGTGTGCATTAAAGGCGGAAAAATTTCAGGAAAGAAAAGAGCCACGACACTGTAAAGATAGGCGGCTCCCACACCCATGGAAATGAGTGTAAACATATTGAGGTTCCATGTTTTTACCGACTGGTAGCCTTTGACATAAAAAGGCCAGCCACCCCAAAGTACAACAGGCGTTGCAAGAACAAATTCAATCCACTGTACTAATTGCGCACTCAGCCAGGAGGGAATATACTGCGGAGTAATGTCATGAACCATTGCCAGGGCAAACAAAGGAATTGACAAAACGGTGCTTATCAAAAAGCGGCGGCTCATATCGTCAAGTTCTTCGTTTTTCTCTTCGGCCTGTACGGTGACAGGTTCAAGATGCATACCGCATATAGGGCAGTTTCCCGGTTCATCACGGATGATTTCGGGATGCATGGGACAGGTGTACTGTGTCTTAATCGTCGGCAGTGCCTCAACCTCTTTTTCAAGGGTCATGCCGCATTTTGGACAGTTCCCGGGATGGTCCTGGTGAATCTCCGGATGCATAGGACAGGTATAAAATACATTGCCTATTTCACAGGAATCATCAATACAGTATATATTTTCTTCTTCTGTGTTTTCTTCTGTTTTCTTTTCACTCATAATACACCTCCAAATCAGTGTTTCAGCAGTTCTTTTTTTCGTTTGTACTCTTCTTCGTCTATTTCGCCGTTTGCATACTTTCTGTCTAAAATATCTCGTGCCGATTCTCTGTCAGTGTTGTTATTGTTGTTGATAAAATAAAAAAGCGCAAAAATTAAAAGCAACGGTATAATCCATCCTAAACCCATTGTAAACCCCCATCCTGTCATTGCATGATCAAACATACTGTTTCCTTTAAAAAGCACTCATAAGAGTACGCAAGTTATTGAAAATTTCGCTCATATGCTGTTTAAAATCTTCGTCTACATCGACTGCATTGAGCATCTCTTCTATGCCGATTGTCGCCAGAACCGTTTTACCGTTTTGTTCGTAAATGGATATTCGGCAAGGAAGATACACGGAAATGTCGGCAATGGCATTGAGTGCCATGTTTGCAGCAGGAGGATTGCAAAGTTCATACACTGTGATTGGTGTTTTAAGTTCAAATCCCTTGCTTTTCAATATCTTTTGAAAATCATAAGACCCCAATACACCAAAACCTAATGCTTTTGCCTTGTCCTGAATCTCTGCTTTGACTGTTTCAAGAGGAGTGCTCGTTTGTGTTTTGTAAATCATCTTCCATCCTTTTAGAATTTATTTTAGAAAAGTATAGTAAGAGTTTGTGGTGAATTTGTGAGTTTCGTAAAAGATGTCATGCTATGGAGGAGAAAAGTCTATAGCATGACAGAAAAAAAGGAAGTGTTAGAAAACCGCACGTAATGTAAAGTATATTTCATTGCGTTTTTGAGAATTTTGATTAAAGACATAATCAAACTGACATTGCACATTTTCTTTGTAAAAATATTTGACAGCCAGAAGTTGTGCATTGTCTGCAGAGTTTGTATATGCACCGTTGTCTGCCGCCCTGTAGCCTGCTGAGAACATAAGAATATGTGCAACAGGCGCTATTTCACCCATAATGGTAGCTGCTTTTACCTTGTTTGGAGTCTGTGCAAAGAGACTGCCTTGTTTTGCCTGGGCATAGGTGAGAAAAACACTCACAGGAAGTGTGTCAACGGATCCCATAGCCTGAAAGTTCAGTGCGAATTTGTCTGTTTTATCTTCTATTTTTGGTAAAGATGTATTTGCATCATCTCTTGAGGCTGTTCCCCACCAGATTTGAGTGCTCATGCCAAGATCCCAGTTGCCGACCTGTGGTGTAAAAGCAAGGGAAGCGTAATGTGCGGGTGTAACACCTGAGACGGTACCGACAGTTGGTACATAGGCAGAGTAAACACCGTACCATAAATCACTTGCAATATAAAAGCCGATACCTTCTGCGGCAGCTTCTTCTCCTGCATTATTGACAATGTAAGACTGCGCAGATGTGACAGAAACAGCTTCAAGTGTCTGCCCGTTTGCTTTGGAACCGGTTGCCAGTGTGTCATAAGAAGCGGCTGCTCCAAATTCACTTGTTCGGTAAAATACAGTTCCGAGTGTATAGTTTGGAAGTTCATAGACAACAGGCACTACCAAAGTAGCGAGTTGAAATACAGGATCATTTCCGTCTTCTGATTCGTAACCGATTTCGGTAAATACACCAATATTGTTGGCAACACGCCCCGCTATCATAAAGCCAAGAGCCTGTGGAAACTGAATTTGGGCTGCTTCGGCAGGATCTTCTCCTTGAACATACCCGATTTTAACATTCAAAGAGAGGTTGAGTGTGTCTGTCAGTGAAAGAAATTTCCCGTTTTGGTCATCATAAATCGACTTTTGTGCACCGACCATTGTGTAGCCGCTTGCCTTAAAGCTTCGTCCGAAACGATTGAGCGCAGGAAATCCGTTTTGTGAATGGCAGGCATTACACGAGATTCCCATCTGTCTTGCAAATGCCGGAATAGCGTAAGCATTTGTTACAAAAGTGACGAGACTGATACCGAGTAAAAAAAACATTTTTAACATAATATACCCCTTATTCTTAAGTTTTAAAATTAGTTTTGAAATGCAAAACAACACTTAAGATATTGATACGGTATCAAAAAAGTGTGATGAGTTTGTGAGGAAATACTGTAAGCCAAAAAAAGCTTACAGGTTTAGTAGCGAATTAAAACCAAAATCGAAGACCAAAAGTCGCATAAGCTTCATTAAGCGGAGAGTAGGTATTTGTTGTCCCAAAGTTTTTTGCCCATTCAATGCCGACATAGGGGGCAAACTGTCTTCTGAATTCATATCGAAGTCTTGCGCCGAGAGTAAGATTTGAGATGCCTGAACCGTAACCCATAGTCGGGGCATCTTTTGCATAGGCATCGAGTGTAAATTTTGGTGTGAGGATGAGTCTTTGGGTGATAAGTGCCTCATATTCCATGTCAATTCTCAGACCAATATTGCCATCGTCACTAAAAAGTAAAGCTGCCCGTGTTTCAAAAAAGTAAGGAGCCAGGCCGGAGAGAGCAAGAACGCCCCATGTTTTGTTGTTTGATCCGGCTATATCGTAACTGATACCGGCCTGCACATCCCAAAAAGGGGCAACCGCACGGGAGTAAAGGAGTTGATTTTCACTGCTTGCATCGCCACTGTTGGGCTTTTCTCCCTCACTGTAGAAGTAGAGTTTGTTGAGATCATAGCCAATGTATCCATAGGTGTCCCAGTAAAGATTTTTTTCGCTGTTTGTCTGGTACTCCAGGTTGTCAGCGGTAAAAGTTGCACGCAGGGTATCACCACCTCCACCGGCAAAAGAGAGCGTTGCCAGAGTCGTTAAAAGTGTTAATTTTGTGAGTATATTTTTCATCATAAATCCTTTAAGCAACCACGACTTTTCTAAACATATCTGTCATGTGATAGAGTAAGTGGCAGTGGTACGCCCATGCACCTTTTGCATCCACGGTGACACGAAAGCTTATTTTGGAACCGGGCTGTGAGATAATAGTGTGTTTGCGTACCAAATGATTTTCATCACCGGTTTCAAGATCACTCCACAAGCCATGCAAATGCATTGGATGGTTCATCATAGTGTCATTTATATAAGTGATACGCAGACGTTCGCCGTAATGAAACTCCAAAGGGGCCGCTTCATGATAAGGAATACCGTTGATAGACCACATGTAACGCTCCATATTTCCTGTTAGATGCAAAACGATCTCTCTGTCTGGATATCTGTCTTCTTTTGTAGAGCGCAAAGAGCGTAAATCTGCATAAGTCAATACTTTTCTTCCGTTGTTTCTTAGTCCGACACCCGGGTCATCGAGTCTGTACTGCGGATTCATTGCCCGCATGGTTGTACCGACATCCCATCGTATTGGCAGTTTTGTAAGGGGAATGGGCTTTTGTAGAGATGGCATTGATTGTTTCTTTGCCATATCCATACTTTTCATCTGTGCCATATCTTTACTCATGCCCATATCAAGCATTGTAAGTGCTTGCGGCGGATCCATTTGCGGCACTTCTGCCAATATATTTGCATCAGTTGAGAGGTTTCCGAGTGCATAGCCTTTTCTTGCTATACTTTGTGCAAAAATAGCATAGGCTTTGTCATTTTCGGGTTCAACTATGACATCATATGTCTCTGCAACACCTATGCGAAACTCATCCACATCCACAGGCTGTATATTATTGCCATCTGCTGCAACAACTTTCATGGTAAGCCCCGGAATGCGAACATCAAAAAATGTCATTGCAGCTGCATTTATAAATCGAAGCCGTACTTTTTCTCCGTTTTGAAAAAGTGCCCTAAAACGTGTTGCCGGATTTTGCCCGTTCATCAAAAAAGTATAGGTGTAGGCTGTTACATCAGAGAGATCTCTGTCTGACATACGCATTTTATTCCACATTTGACGTGCTTTAAAGGCTTCAACAAATCCTTTGTCTTTGACTTCCCAAAAGAAATCGCCGACAGTTCTTCTGTTAAAATTATAATAATCAGGAAAAAGCTTCAGTTTTCGGTAAATAGCTGCGGGTTTTTCATCTGAATAATCGGATAAAAGGACAACATAGTCTTTGTCATATTCATAGGGATCCTTCTCTTTTGGTTCTATGACAATGGCTCCGTAAACACCTGTCTGTTCCTGGAAAGCAGAATGGGAATGATACCAGAATGTTCCGCTTTGACGGACGGTAAATGTATAGGTAAATGTCTCTCCCGGCGCGATACCGTCATAGCTGATTCCCGGAACGCCGTCCATTTGGTAGGGTAAAATGATACCGTGCCAGTGAATAGAGGCGGATTCGTTGAGATTGTTGGTTACATGTAAGGTAATTGTGTCGCCTTCGCGCCATCTGAGTGTAGGACCCTGCAGCATAGCATTGACTGCCGTAGCATATGAGGGTTTTCCTGTTACATTGACAAGAGTTTTGTCTATAGTCAGATTAAAAACCTTTCCTGAGAGTTCTTCGGTCTTTTTACGCTTTTTAACTGTGTCAGTTGAAGCGTTGAGGTTTATTCCGTAAAGCATTGCACCTGAAGCGACAACGCCTTTGACAAAAGTTCTTCTTGATAAAGAGTGTTTATTGTGTTTCATAGGAATGCCTTTTATAATTTGTTATTCTGCATTTAAATCAAGTACATCAAATAATTCTTTTGCACCTTCATAGCCGTAATGTATTGAATCCGTTTGGGGTGTTCCGTCACTCTCTATGAGCAAGAATGCGGGATAGCCGAAAACACCGTATTTTTCTTTAATAGCCAGTGTGTCTTTATTGCTTTTATCAGACAAATCAACCACTAAGGCAATATATTTATTATTAAGAATTTCAATAATTTTTGGATCTTTGAATGTTGTTTCATCGAGTTTTTTGCAAACCTTGCAATATTTTGAATGAAAATAGACAAATACAGGCTTGTCGGTTTGTTTTGCCAGCGCTAATTTTTCATCCATTGTTTTGAGGTTTGGTACTTCTGTAAAAAGAGAAGGTGTTTTTGTAACCGTCTGCAAACTTGATGTTGATTGTTGTACAGCGTTGCTTTTGAGTGGCATATATATGTTGTCATGCCCCATAGCAGCTCCTGTCAAGCTGATAGTTCCCCAAACAAGACACAGTATTGCCAGAGTTCTTAAAAACCTCTGCCATAGCGTCAAGGACTCATCTGTTGTTGCCAAGGGATATATAAATGCGCCGATTATTATAAAATAAACACCCCACAGATACAAAGAAGAAAAGAGTTCAAGCTCGGAAAATATACTTACAGCAACACCTAAAAGGAGAATACCGAAAAAGTACTTTACATAATCCATCCATGCGCCTGCTTTTGGAATCAGATATCCGGCACCCAGACCAACGAGTAAGAGCGGAACACCCATACCAAGAGAGAGTGCAAACATCATCTCTGCTCCCAAAACAGGATTTGCCTGTGCAATGGCAACACTTAGAAATGAGATAATGACAGGCGAGACACAGGCTCCTAAAATAAGGGCCGAGAGTAAACCGAGCAAAAAAACGGCAAAAAAGGTACCGCCTTTAATATTTCGGGTTTGACTGTCAAGTTTTGACTGAATAAAAGAGGGCATTTGCAGGTTGAAAAAACCAAACATAGAAAGTGCCAGCAGAAAAAAGACAAAGCTCATAATACCAATCGCCCAGATATTTTGAAAGTAGGATTGCAGCTGTTCACCTGTAGCCCCGGCAAGAGCACCCATAAGAGTATAGGTCAGTGCTGTGCCAAGAACATAAGCAACAGAGAGGAGTAAACCGTTTTTCTTGGTAAGCTTTTCACCCTGTCCGGCTATGATACTTGAGAGAATCGGAATCATAGGCAGTACACAGGGAGTAAAAGTAAGCAGTAATCCGGCTCCAAAAGCTCCGAGTAACAATCCCAGAAGCGTGTGTGTTTGGAGACTTTCTGCATTGGCAAACAACGGAATTGTTACTAACAGCAGAAAAAGTAAAATAATCTTTTTTCTCATCTTTTTTGCCTTTTAAAAGTTTAATGTTGTTTTAACACGAGACCTTTTTCCTGTTTTAGGTGTGATAAATATATGCAGTTGCCATGTTCCGCTCATTGCAAGATTGAGTGTTGCTTTGTATTTTCCGTTACCAAGATTTTGGGCATTTGCTTTTGAGCTCATAGCAGGCATCCCCGGCATGGCTGGCATAAAGGCTTTGAGTGCTACTTTTGCATCAGTGACAGGTTTGCCGTTTTTCTTGATAGTGACAATAAGTGTGTTGGAACCGGTAGTAAGCGGTTTGTCTGCGGTGATATGTACTGCTGTTGTTCTGAATTTTGCATCCTTGGAGAATGCGGCTGCCTGAACAAGTGTTGTGCCTAAAAGCAGTGCGAAAAAGATTTTTGCCAAAGTTTTCATAAGAAACTCCTTTTTGTTTTGTTAGGAGAAGTATATAACTTTTTTGTGGTGTGTTTGTGTAGCACAGGGACAAAAATGTATGACACAAAGATTACACAGGAAAAATATATAATTGACTTTTTAAAAAGGATAAGTCATGACAGATCTGTTTAGAACAAAAAATGAAGGTGATAACTGCTGTACGCCTCAGCCAAAAGGCAAAGTTGCCTGTCCGATATGTGGAGAAAAAGCCAAAGGGGTGCTGGGCAAAACACTGCAGCATCTTTTAACAGAGGAGGCAAAATCAAAACTTTCCTGTTTTGACGGTTTTTACTACTGTAAAACAGCTGCATGCGAAGCAGTCTATTTTCGGGGCGATGAGATACTGACACAGGATGATATGAGCGTTGTCGTCGGACTCAAAGAAGGAGCAACTCCGGCTACTGTATGCTACTGTTTTGGCTGGAGCAAAGAGAAAATAAAAGCGGAATTAGAGGCAACAGGACAAACAACAGCACTTGAAGACATCAAAGCAAAAATGAAAAATCCCGGCTGTGCCTGTGAAGTGCTGAACCCAAGCGGCGGATGTTGTCTTGGAGATGTAAGCATGGCGATAAAAGAGCTTATAACACAGAGTTAGGATGTTAGTGGCACAGATATGCTATAATCTGTCTTATGAAAGCGACAAAAAACAATATCATAGAGTATCTCAAACAGATAAAACCTGAACTTTATAAAAATGGCATCAGCTCAGTCGCTCTTTTTGGGAGTTTTGCAAAAGAGACACAAACAGTTTACAGTGATATTGACATTGCCATATCCAAAGATAAAAATTTCTTACTGACAAACACATCTTATGATTACTTTGATACAGTAGCAACGATAAAATCAAAAATACGAAAGCAGTTTCATAGAAATATAGATATTTTTGACTTAGACAGCAACAGTCCATTTAAAGAGAGTATCAAAAAGGAGCTTATATATGTTTAGTCAAAAATCTGTAGAGAGAATAAAAGTTATAAAAAAAAAGATTCTCTTTATAGAGGAGATAGTGAAACAAAACGGCTCTATTGAGAAAGCGTTAGAAGACGAACAAAATGCAAGAGCAGCTATACTTATGCATCTTACATCCATTTCAGAACAGTTTGATAAATTACTTCATAACGGTGAACTTGAGATACTTTCAAAGTTTGCAAAAGAGGATATAAAAGGAAGTTACGAACTAAGAAATTTTATAGCGCATGATTATGAAGGTGTGGACCTGTATATAGTGGAAGATGTAATAAAAACAAGATTACCCATAATTAAAAAAACGACTGAAGATATACTTATAAACGAAAAATGAAAATATTACTCCTTGAAGATGACACGGCACTGGCAAACATTTTGGTTGACTTTTTGGAAGACGAATATGAGGTTGTGCAGACTTACAGTATGAAACAGGCACTTGAACTCTCGGAAAATGAAAAATTTGATTTGTATATTTTTGACATTAATGTTCCGGATGGCGACGGTATTTCACTACTGCGGGAACTGAGAGACTTCCATGATGAAACACCGGCTATTTTCATTACCGCTTTTCATGATACAAAGTATCTCAAATCTGCTTTTGAGTCGGGTGCAAATGATTTTATAAGAAAACCTTTTGATTTGGAAGAGCTGGCACAGCGTATAGAAAACATTAAGAGGCATTTTGGACTGGAAAGTCTGGTGAAACTGGATGAACATATCATATTTGACACAAAAACACATATACTCAAAACGCCAGAAAAAATGATCAAACTGACACATAAAGAGAGTGACTGTTTGCATTATTTTTATAAAAACCGTCATCGTGTGGTAAGTTCTGACGAACTGTTGCAAAATTTTTGGGAGTACGAAGATATGCCGAGTGATGATGCTATTCGTACCATTGTAAAAAATCTGCGAAAATACATAGGCAAAGAACATATTGTCAATATCCGGGGAGAGGGCTACAAATTTGAATGAGTTGGAAAAAAAGTCTTTTTACTCTTTTGTAACGCTCTATCTTGTTTCTTCCTTTTTGTTTGTTTTGCTCTCAGGATACTGGTACTACAGTGCACAGAAAAATTCTTTGGAGAGTGCAACCTATTATAAGCTCAACCATATCGCCGACAAACTTTCAGGACTCATAATTAATGCACAGATGAAAGGGACAACATTACAGCTCCCAAATGAAAAAGGGTATGAATACAGTTTGATTGGTGCAAATGAAGCTGCGGGTTTTAAAACAGGATATTATGAAAAAAACGGTTATAAGGTTCTGGTTTCGGATGCACCGCAGGAACATCTGAATATTGAATATGTCCTTGTCAGAACAAAAGAGTATTTCAAACAGCTGCAGGAGCTGCAAAAAAATGTCCTTTTGGCTATGAGTGTGGGTTTTTTCTTTATTGTCCTCATCTCTGTCATACTTGCCAAACTGTTTATGAAACCTGTGCATCAGAGAATGGAGCAGATAGAGAGCTTCATTCAGGATGTCTCGCATGAGTTAAATACTCCTATAACCGCTTTGAAAATGAGTGCGAGCCGGGCAATCAAGAAAAAAGTTTATGATAAAAAAATACTGACGAATATCTCTATAAGCACAAAACAGCTTGAGAGTATCTATAAGTCACTGACATTTTTAAATTTTAATCAAAAACAGCAAGAAGCAGAGGATGTGAATCTTAAAAATATTTTGGAGCAGACTATCGGTTACTACAGTGAACTTACAAATGCAAAAAATATAAAAATAGAGAGTCAGCTTGAAGAATGTTATTTTCATATAATTCCCTCACGGGCAGAACTGTTGTTTTCCAACCTGCTCTCAAATGCCATCAAATACTCTCTTCCCCAAACAAAAATAAGCATAAAACTTGATAAAAATGCCTTTGTTATAGCAGATGAGGGTGTCGGTATAGAGCAAAAAAAACTTGATGCAATTTTTGAAATGTATAAACGTGAATCAGATATAGCAGGCGGATTCGGTGTGGGTCTGAGCATTGTGAAACAGATATGTAATGCATATGGTATCACAGTCAATGTTACATCCCAACTTGGAAAAGGAACACAATTCACACTTCTTTTTAAATAATAATAATTTTCTTTTAAGAAGAGTTGCCTTATACTTGAGGTAATTCAAATCAGAGGAGAAGAATATTATGACACGAGGAAATTCGATTATTAAAGGCATAGAACCTGAAACAGTGGTGAAGTTGCTTAACAGAGCCTATGCTGATGAGTGGCTGGCCTATTATCAGTATTTTATAGAAGCAAAAGTGATTAAAGGCATTATGAAAGATGCGGCATTTGCGGAGCTGACACAGCATGCAAATGATGAACTCAGACATGCCAATATGGTTGCCGACAGAATCATACAGCTTGGCGGTACACCGCTTCTGAATCCGCAAGAGTGGTTTACGCATACAAACTGCGGCTATGAAGAGCCAAAAAACTTTGATGTGGTTGCCATCCTTGAAGACTCTATAAAAGGAGAACAGTGTGCAATCAGTACCTATTCGGAACTTGCCAATATTGTCAAAGACAAGGATATCATCACTTACGATATGGTTTCTCAGATACTGGCCGATGAGGTAGAGCATGAAGCAGATTTACAGGATCTGCATGATGACATTACAGAATTTGTCCAAAATATAAAAAGTACGATGCAATAAAAAAGAGGATTAAATATCCTCTTTTTGGGAAAGTTGTCGTTTTGCATAGATTTCAAACAGGATCGGAATGATGACAAGGCTCAAAACAGCTGAACTGACAACTCCGCCAAGCATAGGTGCGGCAATACGCTGCATGACTTCGCTTCCTACTCCGTGGGTATACATAATAGGTGTCAGACCTGCCAAAATAGCAAACACCGTCATAAGTTTTGGACGGACTCTTTGTACAGCTCCTTCATAAATTGCGGCATTGAGTTCTTTGATTCCAAAGTTTTTTCCATATTTTTCTTTATATTCATCCACCGCTTCCTGCAGATAAATTATCATGACGATGGCTGTTTCCGCGGCTACTCCAAGGAGTGCCAAAAATCCGACGATAACGGCTATACTCATGGCAAAGTTGAGGATGTCTATATAGATAAGTCCGCCTAAGAGTGCAAAAGGCAGAGTGAAAAAGACAATAATTGTCGGTCCCGGTTTTTTGAGTGCCATATAGATGAGTAAAAAGATGACAACAAGAACAGCAGGCACAATCCAGATGATACGCTTCATAGCCGAATCAAGATATTCAGACTGTCCCGCCCATTCTATATAGTATCCCGGATCAAATTTGATTTGATTGATGAACTTTTGTGCGCCTATTTTATACTCTGTCGCACTGATACCCTCTTTTGGTGTGATATAAATGAAGGTCACAGGTGCTGCCATTTCGCTTTTTATGACAGAAGCGCTCTGTCTGTAAGCCACTTTTGCAAGTGAACCAAGCGGAACAAAGCCAAGTTTGGTTTTGACCTGTATGTTTCTGATGGACTCAAGGCTTCTTCTCTCATTGTCTTCCAGACGCAGTGCGATAGGATAACGTTCAAGACCTTTGTACATTGTTGAAACTTTCATGCCCCCGATGGCAAAAGCTGTGTACTCCAAGAGCGTATCTTTTGTCATGTTGTATCGGGCAAGTTTCTCCTCATCAGGGATAATGTCAATGTAGTATCCGGCACTTGCCTGATCTGCAAATACGGAGAGGGTTTTGTCATACTCCCGCAGTTTGTCTTCTATCTGTTTGCCGAATTTTTGCAAACCTGCCGCATCCATTCCGTAGAGTTTGATACCGATAGGGGTTCGGATACCGCTTAAAAGCATATCGATACGACCGCGAATCGGGTAGGTCCAGGAATTTGTCAGTCCCGGAACCTGCAAAGCGGCTTCCATGTCTTCACGCAGTTTGTCATAGGTCATGCCTTTGGGCCACTCGGACTTTGGTTTGAGCGTGATGATAGTCTCAAGCATACCAAGAGGAGCAGGATCCGTTGCCGTACCTGCACGCCCGGCTTTGCCAAAAACATTTTCTACTTCGGGAAAACTTTTGATAATCTTGTCTGTTTTTTGCAAAAGCTGTTTTGTCTGGTCTATACTGATACCATAAGGGGTAACAGGCATATACATGAATGTCTGCTCATTGAGCATAGGCATAAATTCCCATTTCAGACTCTTGTAAAGCGGATACATGTAACCAAGAGAGAGTAGAACAAGAACAATGACAAGATATTTTGCTTTGAGGCCGTAGACAATAATTGGACGATAGAGCCAGATGAAAAATCTGTTCAGTGGATTTTTGCTCTCTGGCAGGATTCTGCCTTTGACAAAAAATATCATCAGTGCAGGGACCAGAGTGATGCTCAGCAGTGCGCCTGCAGCCATTGCAAATGTTTTGGTAAAGGCAAGCGGGGTAAACAACAGTCCCTCTTGACCTGTCAGTGCAAAAATAGGCAGGAATGATACGACAATAAGTGCAAGTGCGAAAAATATCGGACGCCCGACAAGCTGTGAGGACTTGAGTATGATGGCAATGCGCTCTTTTTCTGTCGGGATTCTTCCTTCTTTGTGTTCAAATTTGTGCAGCATTTTGTGGGCATTTTCTATCATGACGATGGAGGCATCAACCATGGCACCTATGGCAATGGCAATACCTCCAAGACTCATAATGTTTGAGCCGATACCAAAGATTTTCATCAGCAAAAAGGTAAAACCGACTGTTAAAGGCAGAACAATAATGACAATAAGCGAAGAGCGAAAATGCATCAAGAAAAGTCCAATGATGATGACAACAATAACGCTCTCCTCAATAAGCGTATCTTTTAAAGTGTCTACCGCTTTGTCAATGAGACCTGAACGGTCATAGACGGTGACAACATCCACACCCTCAACTTTAAGCTCTTTCATTTTTTCCTGAACACGCTTAATCATTGTATAAACATCTTCGCCGTAACGTGCCATAACGATACCGCCGACAACTTCGCCTTCGCCGTTTAAGTCTGCCAAACCGCGACGCGGTGCAGGGGTAAGTTCTACCCGTGCAATATCACCGAGTTTTACAGGTGTACCGGCTTTTGTTGTGACAACAAGTCCTCTGATATCATCAAGGTTTTTAATATAGCCTTTGGCCTGTACCATCCACTCATATCCGTTTTTAATGACGATACGCCCGCCTGTATCATTGTTGTTCTTGGCCAATACTCTTTTGATGTCCTGTATGCTGAGATTGTAGCGAACCAGATTGTCATTGTTTACTGTCACCTGAAAGGTAGGAATAAATCCGCCGATACTTGCTACTTCACTGACACCGTCAACACCCATAAGCGCATATTTATAGTAATAGTCCTGGAGGGTACGCAACTCGGCAAGATTCTTTGTTTTTGATTTGAGGGCATATTCATACACCCAGCCCACACCGCTGGCATCGGGACCAAGGGATACATTCATGTTTGCCGGCAATTGCGACTGAATGGAAGCAAGCTGTTCAAGAACACGGCTTCGTGCCCAGTAGAGATCTGTTCCCTCTTTGAAAATGATGTAGATAAGACCGTTCTCATAGGTAGAGTATCCACGTACCGTATCAATATTGGCAATAGCCAAAAACTGTGCAACAAGCGGATAGGTTCCCTGATCTTCGACAATTTCAGGAGACTGTCCTGCCCAATTGATTTGTACAATGACCTGAGGAGGAGACAAGTCAGGCAAAGCATCCAAAGGCGTGTTTTTCATACTCCAAATAGAAGCGCCGACAAGAGCAAAAGCCGCCAAAAGAACAATAAACTTGTTTTTTATACTAAAAGCGATGAGTTTTTCTATCATAATTTGTCCATTTTTTTAGTTTTGAAAATTATAGCACGCTAGTGTGTAGCGTTTGTGAGAAATAGTATGAGACAATCAGGATTTTTAGAGCTATCTTTCAATGTCATTAGGTTAAGCAGCTTTTTTGGAACCCGTACTTCAGTGCGGGCTGAGAGTGGCAAGACTATTGCAACAGCCGGCACTGAAGTACCGGTTCCGAGAAAGCATTAATTTTCTTAACTTAATGGCATTGGAGGTTCTCTTAATATATTTTCGTATAGAATTAGGATATGAAAAACAATAATAAAAAATCTATATACTCCTGGGCACTGTATGACTGGGCAAATTCTGCCTATGCAACCACTGTTATGGCTGGATTTTTCCCTATATTTTTCAAGTCTTATTACAGTGTGGGAACTGAGGTGACTGTGAGTACCGCGCAGCTCGGATTTGCAAATTCAATTTCGAGTTTTGTGGTAGTGCTTCTTGCGCCTTTGCTTGGGGCTGTGGCTGATGCAGGTTCACTCAAGAAGCGTTTTTTGTTTCTTTTTGCATTTTTGGGTATTTTGATGAGTGCCTCACTGGCTCTTGTCGAGCAGGGAAACTGGCAGATGGCGGCACTTGTCTATACACTGGGAAATATCGGTTTTATGGGATCAAATATTTTTTATGATGCTTTGCTTCCCTCTGTGAGTAATGATAAAAATGTTGACTATATTTCAGGCCTGGGCTTTGCCCTTGGATATCTCGGAGGCGGTATTTTGTTTGCCTTGAATGTTTTTATGGTACAGGAACCCGCCTTTTTCGGTTTTGAAGACAAGGCTGCGGCGATAAAAGCTTCTTTTGTCAGTGTTGCAGTGTGGTGGGCGGTTTTTTCATTGCCTCTTTTGCTTTTTGTAGAGGAGAAGAAGGGAGACAAAGAGCAGAAAAATATTTTATTGGTTGCAGGGTATCTGCGTTTGAAAAAAACCTTTCAAAGAGTGGCAAGTCTTAAAGGACTTTTGCTTTTTTTGGTGGCATACTGGCTCTATATTGACGGGGTTGACACTATTATCCGTATGGCTGTTGATTACGGAATGGCGCTGGGGTTTGACAGCAGCAAGCTTATAATGGCCTTGCTTATTGTGCAGTTTGTCGGTTTCCCTGCCACACTCATTGTTGCCAAACTTGCCGATATCTGGGATACAAAAAAAGTTATCTATCTTTGTATCGCTGTCTATATATTTATTATTGTTTATGCTGCGATGATGGAAGATGTCTATGAATTTTATATACTGGCAATACTTATTGCATTGGTTCAGGGAGGTATTCAGGCACTGAGCCGTTCCTATTATGCCAAAATGATACCGCAAAAATATGCGGCAGAATTTTTCGGATTTTATGATCTTCTTGGAAAATTTGCAGTTATCATAGGGCCGCTTTTGGTAGCCTTTGTCGCACTCTTTAGCCATAATTCAAGACTCTCGATTGCTTCTGTTGCCATTCTTTTTATTCTCGGCGGACTGCTTCTCTTTTTTGTAGATGAGAAAAAAGTCGCAAAAGATGTGCGCCAGGCAATGGAATGAGATGCAAATTAATATACCTCATCATGTGAACCGATGTCTATAAGAATGATCTGCTCATCTATAATGATAAAATCTATGAGGATTCTGTAATCCATATCAATAGAGACAGAATGATATTCACTTAACGACCCCTGCAGTTTGTGCAAACGCAGTGAAGGGTGAAAAGGGTTTTTCTGTAAAAGAAGAATAGTTTTTGTGTATTTTCCTTTTAAATTTTGATGCTTTTTAAAAAACTTTTTTACTGTTTTTTCATACTTTTTACTAAAAGTGATTTCATACATCAGCTATCTCTTTTAAATGTTTTGCAACATCTGTATGATAATCTCCATTTTTAATATCCTCCATTACCTCTGTATAAGCACGGTCAAGTTCCAAAGCACGAAGCTCTTTATACCTTTCTATGTCCATAACGACATACTTTTTTTCACCACGAAAATTGATAATAACCTCGTCCCATTTCTCCAAGAGTTCTCCAAAAAGAGAAACGCCTCGTTTTTTTACTTCATTTGCGCTGACTGTCATAAGAATATCCTTAAAAGTACTTTTAAGAGTATTATAACACAGTTTTAATACAAGCCGTTTATCTGCGCATCACTGTCCATCATAAAGAGGGCATTGTTGACAACTTCATCGCCGGCATTGAGTCCGCTTGTTATGATGTATGTTTCATTATTGAGCGGTTTGACATTGACTTCCATCGGTTCATACTCTCCCTCAAATTCTCCGACAACAAAAACATAGTATTTTCCGTCTTTTAAGATAACAGCGCTTTGCGGCAGTGTCAGATACTCTTTTGCCTTGTCTTTTGAAATCACATCCGCATACATTCCCGGAAAAAGTGTATGGTCTTTGTTCGCCAAAGTGAGTCGCATAGTGAGCGTTGCCTCTTTTGGACTCAGATTTGGATAAAGAAACTTTGAATGCGTCTCGTATGTTTTATCGGTTGTTTTAAAACTGACACGAAAGTCATTGGCATGTTTGAGCCATTTGACATCATCTTCAAAGACCTTTACCTCAACCCAGACGTCATCAAGATTGACTATCTCAAAAAGATTTGTTTTTGCATTAAAAGCAGATCCTTCATTGATATTTTTCATAAAGATATAACCGCTTTGCGGTGCATAGATTGTTGTGTTCGGTGATACTTTTCTCATCTTTATAACTTGAGAAATCTCATTTGGCGCGACTTCCAGCAAAGAAAGTTTCAGCTTTGCACTCTTGAGCATACCTTTGTTTGGTCTGTTTTTTGTGTAGTTGTACGAGTTGACATAGTCCTCTTTTGCTTTGTATACTTCAGGAGAGTAGACAACTGCCAAAGGCTCGCCTTTTTTGACATATTTGTAAATTTTGTCGGCATAAAGTTTTTCGACAAATCCTCCAAAACGGGGACTCACTTCATACACTCTCGCTTCATTTGCTTTGACAAAACCGTAATTTTTTTTGCTGTGGCTTGTTTTTGTTTTTTGTACCTTGACGGTCTGAACTGAAAAAAGCTGTTCCACCGATGCTTCTTTTGCCGATACCATCAACGGCAGCAAAAGTAGTAATAATTTTAAATTTTTCACTGTAATTCTCCTTTAAGTTGTGCTATTTTGGCTTGTGCCAGGTTGTAGTTTGCGACGGCTTTGATACTTTTTTGTTCCAAATCAAGTTTTTGAAACAGGACATCTATATATTTGAACAAATCAGCCCCGACAGAGATGGAAGAGCTTGAAAGCTCAAACATGTGAGCAACCTGGGGAAGAGCTTCATCTTGAATAATATGATATATTTCATAAGAAGAGAGCATTTGCGCATAATAGGCTTCAAGCTCGGCATTGACAGATATCTGAGTATCTGCTTTTTGGCTTGTAGCGGAGAGAACCAAGGCGCGTGCTTCTTCTTCTTTGTAGTCTTCCGTGCCGTATATAGGCAGGCTCAAGCCGAAACCAAAATTAAAATAGTTGTTGAAATTTTCTCGAAGAGCATAGCCTGCGATGAGATTAATGTCCGGATAGTTGTTGAGATCTGCCATTTTTAACTTTGCATTTTGTTTGAGAATCTCTTTGTCTTTTATTTTAATATCCGGGTTCTCTGCTAAAGATTTTTGCAGTTGTCCCAAATCCGGTTTTTCCCCCATTTGTATATTTATATCCAAATGGTGTACTTTAAATGAGGCCAGATAGGAGAGTCTTGCATAGGCAGCATTGATTTTTTCACGCAAAACACTTTTTTGGATTTGCAGATCTGAGAGGGAGAGTTCCGCTTTCATTATTCCGATATGCTGGTTCTCATCAATACTTGTGTAGGATTCGTACAGATCAATGTTTTGCTGTGTCAGTGTGACATACTCATCAATAATTTTATACAATTCATTCAGTTTCCAAATGGTATAGGCTTCACTCTTTATCTGTGCAACCAGTTTTGTTTTTGCTGCATTTAGTTTTTCCTGCAACAAAGCATCTTCCGCTTCTGCAATTTTTTTGTTGGTTTCACGTTTATTGTAAAAAGGAATTTTTTGTTTGAATGTCACCACAGACTGACTCATCGCCTGCGAAGAATTGAGTGTATTTTTTGTTATGAGCAGTTGGGGGTTTTCAAATTGGTCGGAGACTGCTATATTGTATCTGTTTGCCTCAATTCTTTCATTGATAGCTTCCAGCGACGGTTTTTTTGCCAAAGAGATGTCAATAATTTCACTCAGGCTGACTGCCTGTGCTCCGGAGCAAAGTAGGAAAATACCCAGTATCACTGTTTTCATAAATTATTCCTCTGTTTTTTTAGTTTTCAAAGTATAGCATGCTAATGTGTAGTGTTTGTGAGTTTTGTTGCTTATATGTCTACGCTAACTCAGTCAACGAAGCGGTGAGAAAGCCTTTTATTGTTAAGATGTTGTTTTAATAAAAAGGGGAAAAATGAAAGAGATAGAAGAATTACTGCAAAAGTACAACCACTTTAAGCATGAACAACTGCGTTCAATACAACAGCTGCCCGATACAAAAATTGTGACACTTGTGGTGCAGGATGACGAGGGGGAGGATATTCACACTGTTAAAATTACTTTTAGCGGTATCAATGCTTCGAGAATTTTGGAAAACCATGTCCTCTCTTTCTTAGATATGGGCTTTGGGATAACACTTATCAAAGAAAACAACCTCTATGGCTTTGCCCTTGGAAGCGGAAGTACAATGTTACATGTACACAATGCGCCTTTGTATATTGTCGCTTCTGATATCAAGATAGAAGAGAGCTAGCTTTATTCCTTAACATAGCTTTCAGTTTGTTTGCTATAAGCTATTTGTATGAAGAACTCAAAAAATAAATTTTTTATGATTGGGATTACCATTTTGCTTGTATGGGTTTTTATAGAAGCATACTTCTACATGATAGCTGTAGAGGCACAAAAAAACTATACTGACAATTTACTCAAAGATGCACGGGAACATTACGAAGAGATAGAAAATATCCGTAATCTTCCTGCCGAGATTGGAACTTTTTATGTGAAAGAAGGTGATGCCTTTAAAAAAGTTGATCCCAGTCTGCTTGTACAAACCCTCTTGAAACAATACCAAACAAACGATTTTTACTATACAGTGACTCCAAAGGTGCAAAAAAAAGGAGCAAATCTTTCAAAAAAACCTATTTACAGGCTTGAGAGCGAAAAAAAAAGGCTTTATTATGTTTATAAAGAGATTGCCATTGATATGGATGCCTCTTTCTATGTAGAGAAGATACAGAGCGTCTGGTTCAAGTTTTTTGCAGTAAGTTTTTTATTTACTGTTTTTACACTTGTCCTTCTTTTTCTCATCAGGTTTTTACAAAAAAAGAGCAGTAGTTATGAAAAGCTAAGCAATACGCTTGAACTCAAAGTTCTCCAGCAGACAAAACTGCTCGAAGCAGAACATGCCAAAAAAGAGATTTATCTGGAGACGCTTTTTGAAAAGAGTCCCAATATCATCATTATCACAACCGGCAACAGTATTACCCGAGCGAATGAGGCATTTTTTAAATTTTTCAAAGAGTATGCTTCTTTGGAAGAGTTTAAAAGAGAGCATGAATGTATTTGTGACTTTTTTTGTGCATCATGCCATGGTGATACCATCAACAGCACAAAAATGCAATGGGTGGAAGATGTTCTGGGTGAGGAAGAGCCAATCATAAAAATCTGTTACCTGGAGCAGGAATACTATTTTTCTGTGTATGCCAAAAAGATATATGAAGAGAATAGAATGCATATGATGGTGACATTAAATGATATAACAGAAATATATAATATTCGGCATAAATTTGAAGATTTGTCCATGCAGGACGCACTGACAAATATTTACAACAGGCGGTACTTTAATGTAGTGTTTCCCCAGGAGCTAAACAGAGCAAAAAGAACCCGTGAGAGTTTTTGTTTTGCGATTATGGATGTGGACAATTTTAAACTCTACAATGATAACTACGGGCATGATGCAGGGGATGAGGCACTTCAAAGCATTACTGCAAAAATCACAGAACTGACACAGCGTGCCAATGAGTTCTTTTTCCGTTTGGGCGGAGAAGAGTTTGGCTTTGTCTGCAGTGCCTATACAAAAGAGGAAGCCTTTAGACACCTGCAAAATATATGCAAAGAGGTGCAAAACCTGAAAATTGAGCATCTTTACAATGAAAAGTATGGAGTGCTTACTATATCTATAGGCGTATGTTATCTCTCTGATGCACGCGAGGGTGAAGTGAAATATATTTATAAAAGTGCGGACAATGCCCTCTATAAAGCGAAAGAGAGCGGAAGAAACAAAGTTGTTCTATTTGAAAACTGTTGAGAGCGCTTTTTTTGTCAAAGAGGAGATTGGAGCGCTGTGCAAGGCCTTTGTTTCTACCCAGATGCCACCTTCAAAAGAGTCGAGTGTGTAGAGCTTTACATGTAAGCGGTATTTTGTGTAGGCGTGTTTGAAACTGCCTAAAAAATCTTCTTCTATCGGGTCGACGGCGGGAAGTTCAAGCATGCCTTTGTACATGTTTCCTGTAGCAGGGGTAAGGGCTATTTTTTCATTTTGTATGCAAATACCGTAAAAAAGTTCGAGTGATTCATACTCTTTTTTCTTTGTTTTTGTATATAACTCCGCTTCTGTTTTTCCCTGACACGTTTTTTGTAGCGGACACTCTTCGCATTTTGGGTTTTTGGGCAGGCAGACAAGCGAACCCAAATCCATAAGGGCAAGGTTATGGCTTCTGGTGTCTTTGTGATTAAGGAGTTTTTGTGCGTATTCCCAAACTGTTTTGTCTTTTACATGTAAGAGGGCAAAATAACGCTTGAGCACTCTTGCTATGTTTGTATCGACAACAGGAATATTCTGATTGCAGCCGAAACTGCAAACGGCACTTGCGGTGTATTGCCCTATGCCGGGCAGAGAGAGCAGCTCCTTGTAGTCTGTCGGCAGAGATTTTGGTGAAAGTCGGGCTGTTTTATGAAGGTTTCTTGCACGCGAATAGTACCCAAGTCCGCTCCATGCCGCTAAAACATCATCCAGCGGTGCATTTGCAAGGCTTTGAAGTGTGGGAAATTTTTCCAAAAACTGAGGATAGTATTCATCCCGTACACGATTGACCTGTGTTTGTTGGAGCATGATTTCGCTGAGATATACACGGTAAATGTCCTGTGTATTTCGCCAGGGAAGCTCATGCCTGCCTGCTTTTTCATACCATGCCAAAAGTTCTTTCTGTGCCTGTTTTATCTTTTTTATAACAACTGCTCCTTGAGAAATTCACTGTAGTGCCCTTCTTGTTCTTCAAGTTCTTCATGCGTACCGCGTTGGACTATTTCGCCTTCATTGAGGACATAAATCATATCGGCATTTTTAACTGTGCTGAGTCTGTGGGCGATGGTAATGACTGTTTTTTTCTCAAGCAGGGGAACGAGTGCTCTAAAGAGTTTGGCTTCGGTATGCACATCAAGTGCAGAAGTTGATTCATCAAAAATGACGACACTCGGATTTGCAATTATCATTCTGGCGATGCTGAGTCTTTGTCGTTGCCCGCCTGAGAGGCGTATGCCGTGATGCCCGACGAGGGTGTCAAGTCTGCTTGGCATACTTTGGAGCATGTCAGAGAGCTGGGCGATTTCAAGAGCTTTGTAGATGGCCTCGTCGCTAATGTTTTCATGTCCCATGGTGATGTTAAATCTGAGTGAAGCGTTAAAGAGGATAGGCATCTGCAACACTAAAAATATTTTTTGGCGCACGGAGTGTTTGTCCAGCTCTTCTGTGGGAATATCATTGTATCTGAGTTCACCGGATGTTTTTTCATAAAAACCGGCAATAATCTGAGCAAGGGTTGTTTTGCCGCTGCCGCTTGCACCGATAAGCGCTGTTTTTGAACTGTATTTGACATCAAAAGTTATCTCTTTAAGAATGAGCTTATCACTTGAGGCATAACTGAAGCATATATTTTTTAAAGAAATATCAACGCTCTTTGTTGTAAGTTTTTTCTCCCCGCTCGTTTCTGTTTTGAGTGTCAGGACTTTGTTGATACGCTCTAAAGCAGCTTTGGCGGAGGCATAACTGTACTGCATGGAGAGGATGTCCTGGACCGGTGTCATGATAAACCAGATGTAGCCAAACATGGCAAACATCATACCGATACTCAGATCACTGTAGGCTACAAGCAAAAGTCCTGAAGCGCGAATGAGTTCAAAAACACTTAAAAAGATTGTATAAGAGAGTTTTTCATAGGCGACACTTTTAAAGCTGAATTCATTGGAAGTATCCTGAATTTTTTTTGCCTGTTCTATCGCTTTGCCAAAAAAATGCTGTTCTTTGTTACTGGCCTTTATCTGCCCGAACAGTTCAAGCGTTTCGCCGACATTTTCCTGAAATTCTGCAATTGCCTGGTTCTCTTCTTTTTTGAGTTCTCCCACGCGTGCGGACATTTTCTTGCTGACAAACATGATAAGCGGCTGCACAAAAAGTATGAGTATGCCCAAAACAGGATTGATAACAATCATCACGATACCGACGGCAAGAAGGGTTAAAACAGAGGCAACAAAACGTGAAGCACTGCTCATAATAAATGCATCAAGGGTATTGATGTCGGTGATAAGATTTGCCGTAATAGCACCGCTTCCAAGGGTCTCATAGGCATTCATGGAAGTTTTTTGGAGATGTTTTAAAAGACGTGAACGTATCATAAAAGTGACATATTTTGAAATTTTTGTAAATATTTTTGTGCTGAGTACCCCTAAAAAGTAGTATAAAAAGCGTAAAAATATAACAGCAAAGGCAACAAGCCCAATATAGTAAAAAGCAGAACCGCTGCCAAAAAGTCTGTCAATGGCAGGAACAATATACCCAGGTTTGTGCAGCAGGACTTCATCTACCATGACCGGCAGCATCAAAGGAATGGGAACACTGACGATGATAGCCAAAATGGTCAAAATCTGCCCGTTTATCAGAGAAGATTTTTTATGCAGCGCTAATGCAAAGATGGATTTTATAGTGACAGGTTTTTGATTCATAAAAGAATTATATCTCAAAAAAGCAGACTCTAAAGTTAACTTTTTTATGTTTTTAGATATTTCAGGTATAATATATTGTGAAAAAATAGATAAGGACAGGTTATGAAGAAAATATTATTGGCAGTTGTCTTTGCCGGCTTACATGTAATGGTGCTTAACGGGGATGATATTACACAAAAGCATATTCAGCAACAGATACAAAAAGAACAAAAATATGCAAAAGAGCAGAGGTTTTATCAGGGAAAAGATTATAATCTCTCAGCAGTGGAAGTGGACCCAAGTGATTTGGATGCAATCCCTACCATTGAACCGGAAAATGATTTTGATATGACGGATGTCTACAGAGATGATATTTAATGGGGATATTTTGAAAATAGACGGATTTTATAGCTGAATAAGTTCTTTTTAAGCAATAATATCAAATAATTCTTAAAAGATAATATTTTTCTATTAATGAAAGTATGCTCTTTACTAAAAAAAGGATTCTCCGTGAAGAAAATGATTTTTTCATTATCAGTTGTTATATCATCCCTCTATGCTTCAGACACTCTCCTGTTAGAACAGGCAAAACAAAATTTTGCACCATTGCCAAAAACATTTCCTTCTGCGCAATATACCATGACGCCGGAAAAAATCAGACTTGGAAAGATGCTTTTTCATGAAAAAAGAGTTTCTATAGACGGAACAACGAGTTGTGCAAAATGCCATCCGTTTAGTTATTACGGAGCAGACAATCTTGAAAAATCAAGAGGGAATTTTGGAAAACTGAATCCAAGAAATGCACCAACGGTCCTCAATGCTGCAGGTCAGGTTTCTCAGCATTGGCGCGGAGACAGAAAAGATGTTGAAGAGCAGGCAAGAAAGGCATTGCTCGGAAAAGGCTCTTTTGGCGCACCTTCTAACGAGTGGGTGGAAAAGAAGCTGCAAAGTATTGAACAATACCGTATTTTGTTTAAAAAAGCATTTCCAAATGATACGAAGCCGATAAGCGTTGCCAATTATGCAAAGGCGATTGGAGCATGGGAGCGCACACTTTCAACACCTTCACGGTTTGACGAATTTTTAGAGGGCAAAACAAATGCTTTGACACAAAAAGAAAAAACGGGGCTTAAAACATTTATAAAAACAGGCTGTGCCTCTTGTCATTCAGGAGCACTGCTTGGCGGTACAATGCTGCAAAAATTTGGAGTTGTTGCGCCTTACTGGGAGTATACCAAAAGCAAGAAGATTGATGAAGGTCGTTACAATGTCACGAAAAAAGAAGAAGACAAATATCTCTTTAAGGTACCGCAACTTAGAAATGTTGCAATGACTTCCCCTTATTTTCATGATGGCAGTGTTGCATCATTGCAAGAAGCTGTAAAAATAATGGCAAAGGTGCAGTTAGGGGTAGATTTATCGCAAGAGGAAACAGAAAGTATTTATCTGTTTTTACAATCTTTAACCGGGAAATTATCGCAAGATATAGTGACTGTGCCTATTTTACCGGAGACAAATTAAAACACAGAAGCCATTATATATTGGCTTCTATGGCTCTGGCAATACGAAGGATGGTTTCATCCTTTCCGATGACAGACATAACGACATCAAGTCCCGGACCGCTCATTTTACCCAGCAGTGCCACACGAAGCGGATTGCCGATTTTTCCAAAACCGATTTCCATCTCATTGACAAGGGCTTCCATCACATGATGATAGTCACTTGGCAGGTGCAGCTCTTTTGCTTCATCAAGTTTGTTTGCAAAATGTTCAAGAATTTCAATCGCATTGCCTTTAAAGGCTTTTTTGACAGCTTTTTCATCATATGACTGAGGTGTTGTCACTATCTCATTGATAAGCGTTGCCAGCTCTTTGAGGGTTTTTGCCCGTTCTTTAAGGGCGTCAAGCAAAATCTCTTTTTTATCGTGTGAACTTAGTACCACGCCAAAATCAGCGAGCAGTTCCGTCAGTTCTTCATTAGGTGTGTTTTTAATGTAGTGGGCATTGAGCCAATCGAGTTTTTCCGTATTGTAAATGGAGGCTGATTTGTTGATGTCTTTTGGATCAAACAGCTCTTTCATCTCATCCATAGAAAAAATTTCCTGATCTCCGTGGCTCCAGCCAAGACGCACAAGAAAGTTAAGCAGTGCCTGTGGTAAATATCCCATCTCTTTGTATGCCATGACATCTGTCGCACCGTCACGTTTTGAGAGTTTTTTGCCCTGTGCGTTGTGAATCATAGGGACATGATAAAATTTCGGAACATCAAATCCGAGCGCTTCATAAACGACGATTTGTTTAGGGGTGTTTGAGAGGTGGTCGTCTCCGCGGATAACTTCATTGATACCCATCAAAGCATCGTCTATTGCCACGACAAAGTTATAGGTAGGACTTCCGTCTGCACGGGCAATGACAAAATCATCCAAAATATCTTCTGCCTGAAACGAGATGTCTCCTTTGACACCGTCATGTACGACTATTTCACCGCTTAGAGGTGCTTTGATGCGGATGACAGGATCAACACCTTCGGGAGGAGTTCCGCAAAAGTCACGGTATCTGCCATCATATTTTGTCCGTTCTTTGTTTGCCATTTGTTGCTCACGCAAAGCATCAAGTTCCTCTTTGCTCATATAGCATTTGTAGGCTTTGCCCTCATCAAGCAGCTGCTGTATGTATTTTTTGTAAATATCTTCACGTTTGCTTTGGTAGGTGATTTCTCCGTCTGCTTCAAGTCCAAGCCATTCAAATGCTTTTAAAATGGCCTCTGTTGCCTCTTGAGAATTTCTTGCTTTGTCGGTATCTTCAATGCGAAGAAGAAACTTTCCCTTGTTCTTTCTTGCCCACAGATAAGAAAAAAGAGCCGTGCGTAAACCGCCAATATGCAAATAGCCTGTAGGAGATGGAGCAAAACGAGTAACAACCATGATATACCTCTTGTGTTAGTGTTCACTTCTTATGTAAACTTAGCGTGAGGCTCAGACTGGCAAGGAGAATTTGCCCTCTAAGTTAAGGTTACATAAGAAGTTTCTTGCAATTTTAGGCAATTGTTGGTTAAAGGCTGGTAAAATACTCTATTAAAATTAACAAAATGGATTTTTATGTTTAAATTACTCGTATTACTTATGCTTGCAAGCTTAGTAAATGCAGAAGTCTATGACGGTGTCGCAATTGTTGTAGAAGATAAAGCAATTACTCTGCTTGATATTGAAAAAGAGATGCAGCAGGCGCATATAGATGCAAAAAAAGCGTCCGACATCCTTATTCGTAAAAAACTTGAAGCACTTGAAATTGCCAAAAGAGATATTTCGGTTTCAAGTACGGAAGTGTATGATGATATTAAAAAAATGGCTGAAGCAAACGGATTGACAATCAGTCAGTTGTATGATGCTGTGAGAGAACAAAGTGGCTTGAGTTCTACCGAGTTCAAAGAAAAAATAAAACAAAAACTTTTAAGCCAAAAGCTTTATGTTGCCATTGCAATGTCATCACTCTCCGAACCGACTGACGAAGAGATAAAAGAGTATTACGAGCTGCACAAAAAGCAGTTTAACCATCCCGAATCTTTTTCTGTCATCATAAACGAATCAAAAGACAAAAGCCGACTGCAGGAAAAAGTAGACAATCCAATGTTTTATGCACCCGATATCAAGACACAGGAACAGGTGTTGCCTTACAATAAAATTCCGCCACAGCTTGCGGCAATCTTGGAAAAAACACCCCCAGACCATTTCACTCCGGTTTTGCCTGACGGAAGAGGCGGTTTTATGTGTTGTTATGTAAAGTCGACAACAAAATCAAAAAAAGTGGATCTGAAAAAGCTGAAACCGCAGATCATCAATGCGATTATGGCAGAAAAACGTGAAGCGGTTTTGAGTGACTATTTTGCACGGCTTCGTGACAATGCAGATATAAATATTATCAGACTGCCAAAGTAAATTATGCTTAGTGACAAAAATTTTATAAACATAGCTTCAGAAATAGCCTCAGCATCCAAATGCGTTTCAAAACAGGTCGGTGCTGTCATTGTCAAAGACGGACGCATCTTAAGTACAGGCTACAACGGAACGCCTGCAGGCTATACGAACTGCTGTGATCACTGGAACGACGAATACACCAAAGAGCACCATGAGTGGAGCAAGACATACGAAATTCATGCAGAGATGAACGCGATTATCTGGGCGGCGAGAAAGGGCATCTCCATTGAGGGCGGAACAATTTACGTCACTTTGGAACCTTGCAGCGAATGCAGCAAAAATCTTATTGCCAGTGGCATCAAACGCATTGTATATGCCAAAGAGTATGAACATACTCACTCCAAAACCATCTCAAAGTTTTTGGAAGATAACGGAGTGAGCATAGAGCAGTTAGCTCTTTAAAAACTCTTTTGCTTTAGAAATAGGAAGACGATTGCCATGCCTTGCGGGTATTTATTGGTGAACTTAGTTGTTATATCTAAGCTACTTAAGAAAATTTATCATTGTTTTTCGAAAATAGATTTTAAATTTAATAGAAAAGCATCTATTATTTTGTTAGAATAGTAGTATATGCTTAAAATGGAGTTCATTATGCTAACCTTAAAACAAGAACAACTATTTGAAGAAATAGACATTTTACCGATAGATTTAAAAACTAAAATTGTTGATAAGTTACTGGCAAGTATCACACCTTCAAATGCTGCAATAGATTCTTTATGGATTAAAGAGGTAAATAGACGTAGAGATGAGATAGAAACCAATCAAGTTTCACATGTTAACGGGGATGAAGTTTTTAAAAAAATTTTTCAAAGATTAAACGCATAGTATGATATATTTTTTTCACCCTGATGCAGAAGCTGAACTTAATGCTTCAGTAAATTATTATGAAGAATGTCAAACTCATTTGGGTTTAGAGTTTGCACATGAAATTTACAAAACAATCCAAAGAATTATAGAATTTCCAGATGCTTGGCAAAAGCTTGATAAAGATATTCGAAGATGTTTAACAAATCGCTTTCCCTTTGGTGTAGTTTACTATCAAAAAGATGATGAAATAATAATTTTAGCAGTTATGCAACTTCAAAGAAAACCTAACTATTGGAAATCAAGAAAGACATAGAAATTCCACCCTTGTGCATGAATCTTCACTTTTAGGGTGTAAAGTAACAAAGATATAACAAAAATGAGGAGACTAAGAGTTGATTCTATCAAGTAGGAGCGAACAAGTATCCATGAAAACTCATTTTCAAAGATGGCAATCACGCACTCGCGCTCCCTGTTAGCATCCTCAAAAATTTTATTTTACACAATTCAAGTTGAGAGTCTTTTTTTAGATTACAAAACTAACTGTGCTTAAATGTCAGCAAAACATACGAGCCAAATGAATGATAAAAGAGTGAGCATAGAGCAGTTAGCTCTTTAAAAACTCTTTTGCTTTTTCTGGCGGACGGGCGATGATTGCCTCTTTGTCATCTTTTATAATGATGGGACGTTCTATCAGTTTTGGATGCTCCGCCATCGCTTCTATAAGTTTGTCCTCATCTTTTTCATTTTGCAAATCAAGTTCTTTGTAAATGGCCTCTTTGGTACGTATCATCTCTCTCGCACTTTGCAGTCCGAGCATTTTTATAATGTTTTTGAGTTGTGCGGCACTCGGACGTTCGTCAAGATACTTGACAACATCGGCAGCAATACCATTTTCTTCTAATATTTTAAGTGCCTCTCTTGATTTTGAACATCGCGGATTGTGTAAAATAGTGTATTTACTCATTCTCTTTCCTTTTTTTTAGTAGAATTTTACACTATAATAGTTGCAATTGATTAATAAAGAGGGCTTTGGAATGAAATATAAAAACAAATCATTAAAACTTGCCGAGTTTGCAAGGGAGTTGTTGACAAAACATTCTCTTGAAGATGGTCTGCCTCTGATTGCAAAATATGTCAAAGATGTCATAGGTGCCGAGCGGTGTTCTATATTTATATATGATGCTGCTGCAAATGAGGTGTGGACAACCCTGGCGGATGAAGTTAAAAAAATAACACTTCGTGCAGATAAAGGGTTGGTTGGGTATACACTCAAGGCAAAGAAACCTGTTGTAGCAAATGATGCCTATGCCCATCCGGAGTTTTTGCCCGAAATTGATTCGGCGACAGGTTATATTACAAAAAATATCATAACAGCACCAATATTCAGTTCCAAAAGAGAGATTATCGGGGTGATGGAACTTTTAAACAAAGAAGAAGGATTTGATGAAGAAGATGTCCGTTTTATGATATTTTTTGCACATTATGTCAGCGGATTTTTAGAACTGCTGCATACGTATTTAGATCAAGAAAAGAGAGTGGATTAATATGAAACAATTAAAGAGAATTGCCGAATTCGGTAAAAAACTGATGACAACCAATGCGATTGATGATGCAATTGTTTTGATAAGTGATGAGGCAAAATCTCTTGCAGAGGCACAAAGATGTTCTATATTTATTGTGGACAGTGATGATGAGATACTCTGGACGACACACAGTGACGGAATGGGAAAAATCGTTGTCAGTGCGGATGCGGGGATAGTTGGCGCCACATATAAAAGCAAGACACCGCAGATAGTGAACAAACCTTATGAAGACGAGCGGTTTTTACAGCACATAGATAAAAAAAGCGGCTATCTGACCGAAAACATGCTGACAGTTCCTGTATTTGATTCAAAGAGAAATGTAATGGGCGTGATGCAGCTGCTTAACAAAGAAACAGACTTTACCCCGCAGGATCTGGAGACACTCACTTTTTTTGCCAATTATGTGAGTGGAAGCCTGGAACTTGTACTGATAACACAGATACAAGGCGGGGAATAAACACCTTGTATTTTCTCAACATTACATTGTAATATTGAGAACTTTGTGTGCTTTACTGATAAGTTCGTGATTTGTTTTCAAGTTCAATTTCAAGTGATAAAACCGGTGGATAAAAGCTAAGCGTTTGCGCAACATCTTTTGCATCTATTTCTGCTTCAAGTTTTTTAAATGCCACCTATGTAGCAAATTATTCAGTTTTTAGTAAAGTGTGAGCATCATAGGCTAATCGAATGACGCCGACGGCATAGTTTGACGAGTTGTTGTAACGCATAATTTTTTGTACATATTTTCTCATATACTGCAGGTGCTTTTTGCCTTTGCTGAAACATTGGTACGCTTTGCCGCTTTTGCTGCTTCTCTCATAGCAAAACGATGCATTGTCGTATTTGTAGGCATAGGCGTACCACTCTTGTTCTGTTTTTGGAATATCAGGCATTTTTTTCCAGTCAATGAGTGTGTCAAATTTTGCCTTTACATGTAAGAACTTTGCAGCAGAGAGGATGGCGTCTTCCATTTTACTCAAGTCTGCGACTTTGCCTTTGTAGCTGTCTGTGTAGATAAAACTGTTTGGCATAAACTGCGGGATGCCGACAGCTCCGGCGTAGGAGCTTGCGAGATTACACTGTTCGGGTTTGACACCTTTTTTGTAGCAGTGTTCTATAATCGAAGCCATATTTGTTTTGCCCATTTTTAAGAGCCACTTGTTTCGGTGGGTATCGGGTTTTGTGCGTGTTACGATAGTGTTGAAAACAATAAAGGCATCATGTGTCGGTTTTATTTTGCCGAGTTTTGTCTCTTTGAGTAAAATAGCGGCAATAATTTCACGGTTGACACCATATTTATTTTCGGCATAGTCGTAAACATCTTTGTATTTTTGAAGATTTTTTACCATCTTTGGGACATACTTTACCAGTACATTGTTTGCCTGTTTCTCTTTTTCTTTATGATATTTTATTTTTGAAGGCTGTATGTATTTCCAGGTTATTTCATCATACTTTTGTGTTTTAAAATAGGAGAGCAGAAATTGGTTGGCATATTTGTAACTGACGCCGTGTTTGACGACTTTTTTGCAAATATCTTCATAATGTTTGTTTATAAAATTGCAGTTGTCATATTTTGCAAAAAGTACACTGCCAAGGAGCAGTAAAAATATAAATTTAGTTTTCATTGATTTCTTGAAGCCTTTGTGGTGTGCCTATATCATGCCACATTTTGTTAAATACTTCGCCACTGACAAGATTTTTGTCGATATTTTTTCTCAAAAGCGGAGCGAGCGGGCTTTTTTGTAACGCTTCGTTTTCAAAGAGTTTCGGATGGTAGTAGCCTATGCCGGAAAAGGTGTACATTGTTGTCGCTATATTTGTTACAAGTCCGTTTTGAAATCCAAAATCACCCTCTGGATGATGCGGAGGATTTGGCACCAGTATAAGGTGCGCCAGAGTGTTTTTGAGTTGAAAGTTCGGATTGAATTCATATGCGCAGAATATATCACCGTTGACAAGCAAAAAAGGCGCATCGCCTAAGAGCGGCAGTGCTTTTGTGACTCCGCCCGCACTCTCGAGGGCTCCGCTGTTTTGTTCATCGGAGTAGTGAATTTTGACATGCCACCGTGAGCCGTCTCCGAGGTACTCTTTGATTTTATAGCCAAGATGGGCAATATTGATAATGATCTCTTCAAAACCGTTTTGAGCCAGTTTTTCAATATGCCACTCTATCAGCGCCTTTCCCTTTACATGTAACAAGGGCTTTGGCAGAGTATCGCTCAAAGGACGCATGCGCTCACCCCGACCTGCCGCAAGTATCATCGCTTTCATCATATGCTCTCCTTTTTTATGGGTTTTAACCTGGCTATTCGTCTTGAAAGACACAAAGCCCGCGCTACAGAAAAAAATTTAGTTTTTTTCTAAGTCATGCTTTAGCATAGAAAGTACGGGTTCCGGGAAAATCATTTAACTTAATGGAACCCAGACTTCAGTCTGGGCTGAGTTGCTGTCAAAGTACAAGGCGAAGCTAAAGCATCGCTTCCGAAGAGTTTAGCACATGTTCTTTGAAACCTAGACTTCAGTTTCAATGACATTAAGTTAAGCGGCTTTTTCGGAACCCAGACTTCAGTCTGGGCTGAGTTGCTGCAAAAATTTCCCAAACTCTTTGGTCTCATCATATCGTAAAGCCGTTTCAATCACATAACGCAGTGTCAGCGGAATATCTTTTACATATCCCTCCTTGCCGTCACGCAAATGCAGACGCGAAAAAATCCCCAACACCTTTATATGCCGCTGTAATCCCATAAAATCGAACCATTTTAAAAACTCTTCACTGTTTACATGTAAACCCTTTTTACGGGCAAATAAAAGTGCCAGCGCCTCGATCTCTTTGCGTTCAAAAGAAATATAACAGTCTTTTAACAGCGAAACCAGATCATAGGTAAGTGCCCCGCTCATGGCATCCTGATAATCAATTATACCGAGTTCATTTTTGCTTGTGAGCATAATATTTCGCGAGTGAAAATCACGATGTACAAAAATGTTTTGCGGCTGAGACAATACAACGCCGGATATCGCCTCAAGGGTAGAAGATATCAGCCTCTTTTGTTCTTTGTTTACATGTAAAGCAAGCTTTTTCTCCAAATACCACTCTTGCATTAAATCCATCTCTGTATGGAGAAATTTTTTGTCATACAGCGGCAGGTTTTTCGTATCGGCACTTTGCATTTGTATTATTGCATCAATGGCTTTTTCATACAGGCTTTTAAAGTTTTCACGCTTGAGTACATCCAGCAGATTTGTAGAGCCGAAATCTTCCAGAATCAAATACCCGAGCGAGAGATTTTGCGAAAGAATTTTCGGTGCTTTGACCTTTACATGTAAGAGCCTTGCCGTGATGTTTACAAAGGGTGACAAAGAGTGTTTTTCCAAAGAGGCATCCATCAAAATAACAGAATGATTTTTATGTGAAAGCCGATAATATTTTCTAAAACTTGCATCAGCCGAGGCAACTGCGATGGCATACTCTTTATAGGGAGTGGTTTGCAACCAGGCTTTAATCTGCTGCATAAATAGCTCCTGCTATGGAATCTTTTTGGGCACCGGTAACTTTGGCGAGGGCAAGCGGCTCTTTGTGCAGGCGTTTTTTTGCAAACCAGGCAAATGCCATGGCTTCTAAAAAATCACTGCTGATCCCGAGGGCATCGCTTGCAATCACTTTGGCATGGCACAGATTTGAGAGCCGTTGCATCAAAAAGCTGTTTTTTACGCCGCCGCCGCAAATTATGAGCTGTGTCGCCTGTGTGGCATTGACGTCATTGGCAATGGAGCGGGCGGTAAGCTCGAGCAGAGTTCTTTGTATCTGTGCATCGGATAAATATGCAAAATCTTGCAGCTGTTTTTCAAGCCATGCGGCATTAAAATACTCTCTGCCTGTACTTTTTGGCGGTTTTTGTCTGAAATAGTCATCGTCAAGCATTGTTTTGAGCAGTTCTTCATCTGCTTCGCCGCTTTTTGCAAATGCTCCCTCTGCATCATAGCTTTTATGCTGAGTTTTTTGCATCCACACATCCATCAAAACATTCCCGCAACCGACATCCCAACCGCCAAAAGTATCAAAAAGCAAAGAGATGTTTGCCATCCCGCCGATGTTGACAACTGCCGTATGCTCTTGTGTAGTGGCAAATAAAAACTGATGAAAAAGAGGGGCAAAAGGCGCTCCCTGACCGCCGTTTGCTATGTCTTTGCCTCTAAAATCCGCCACAGTCGTGATGCCTGTCTTGGCTGCAACGATGTTGGCGTTGCCTAGCTGCATGGAAAAAGGATACAAAGAATCAGGTTCATGCCAAAGTGTCTGTCCGTGCAGACCGACGGCGACTATGCCCTTTACATGTAAAGCATTGCTTTTTATAAAATCATTGAGACACTCTGCAAAAAGAAGCCCGAGTCTGCTGTCGCATTCTCCGATTTGTTTTAAAGTGGCAGAATTGGCTGCAAGTTTAAGAATATCTTCTTTTAATTCATCTGGAAAAGGATACTCCTGTGCCGCAAGGAGTTTGCAGTTTTTACTATCTATTTCACATAGAGCAATGTCAATACCATCAAGACTTGTGCCGCTCATAACACCGATGTAGAGTTCTTTTTTTATCATGTATTTCCTGTTTCTTTTGATTTTTTTGGAACCCGTACTTCAGTGCGGGCTGTATTGCTTGCGAGATTTGTCTGCGAAGTCCCTGTCTGCATAATCAAAAAAGCAACCAAGGTTCCTAAAACCATCTGCCAGGCAAATCCTATATGAATGCCAAATATATAGGGCTGTAAGGCTAATACACTCACAAAGCCTCCGACAAGGGCAAAAGGAACGGTCGCGGCACTTCCTCTTGTTGTAAAAACCGCCGAGAAAAATACACCTAAAAGCCCGGTATAGGCAAAGGTCATGACACCCAGGGCAAAACTTACCAGTGAAAGTTCACTTTCTCTTTGCCAAAAATAACTCACAATTGCCATAAAAAAGAGAATAAATGCAAAGATAAGTACGGCATTTCGGGAAGCTTTTAAAAAATGTATTTCTTTCGTATGGGGATCTTTTTGCAATCTCCACGGTCGGTACAAATCTTCAACGGCGACAGAAGCCATGGCACCCAAAACAGAGTTTGTACTTGAGAGTGCTGCGGCAATAGCACCGACTGTTACAAGCCCTCTCAGTCCTGAGGGCATTTCATTGAGGATGTAATACATAAAAATGGTAATGCTCTCGCCTTGAAAATTCTGACTTACCGTACCTGTCTGGTAATGTACAAAAAGCAGTGCTCCGATGCCAAGAAAAAGCATGACAATTGGAATAGTCAAAACAATGGAAAGAATGAGTGACTGTGCAGCTTCGTTTTTGTTTTTACAGCTGAGTACGCGCTGGGTCATGTCCTGATCAAGCCCGAAAGCGGCTATGTTTAAAAGCAGCCAGCCGCTAAAAAGTGCCATAATGCTGAACTTCCCGTCAAGTGAATTATCTATTACATGTAACTTGTTATGTGCTTGCAGGATTGCTAAAATATCTACATTGTGCAAAGAGACATACAAATACCAAAAAACTAAAAGACCGGCACCGACATAGGTGAGGGCTTGAATGATATCACTGAAGATGATGGACTTGATACCGCCGAAGTAGGTGTAGGATAAAGCGCCTGCAATTAAAAGAGTGATGGCAACAAGCATATGAAAAAAACTGATGTCTAAAAAAAGTATCATACTCACAGCCAGTGCACCGATGTAGAGCCGTGCCCCGCTTGCCATAATCCGTCCAAGCAAAAACATGATGCCTGCCTGCTTTTTGGCACGTTCGCCGTAGCGTGTTTGTAAAAGTTCATAGACGGTGACAACTTTGTATTTGTAAAACTTCGGGACAAAAACAATGCTGATAAATATAACAGCCACCAGCGCAGAAAAGTAAAAGCCTATAAAGGTAAAATCATGAACATAGGCAAACTCCGGAACACCCAAAAAAGTTGCAGCAGATTGAGAAGTAGCGATGATTGAGACGGCAACAGCGAACATTGGCATAGTATTTGAGCTGACAAAATAGTCTCTTGAGGAACTGATTTTGAATTGGGAAAAGAGGTAGGAACTGATGGCGAGCACCAGAAAATAAGCACCAAAAACAAACCAGTCAAGAGAAGAAAACCCGCTACTCATCGGCACCTCTGAGATGCAGGTCTGGCACACCTGCTCTTACTTCCTGCATAAAAAGTACCCCGGGATCTGCTTTTTGGGTTCTGTACCCTGCATCATGTTCCAGCCAGAGGGGATTGTTTTGCATTTTTGTGTATTCGTAATGCCCGATGAGGTAGGTAATTTCAGGATATTTTTGTTTGAGATATTTTACAAGGGCAATGTTTGCACGTACCTGCGCATCTGTTAAATCCTCTTTTTTGTTTGCCTCACCGCCGACGTTTTCTATGCCGATACTTGAGTAGTTGAGTCCGATGACATGGCGTGCCATAACATCATCTGGCATCAGCTGGTAAATTGTTCCGTCTCGGTCCACCAAATAGTGTGCCGAGACATTCAATGCCGAGGCATTTGCTATATCTTTTCTGTCAGAGAGCAGTTTTTGCGGATCAAGTCTGGCAAAACTTTTGTTGAGATCCATCACGGCAGTCCAGTGCAGAACAATTATTTTTGGTTTTATTTTTATCTCCTTTACATGTAAGCCGTAATGTTTTTGAATATATGCCCGCGTTAATGCTTTACGCTCTTTTTCAAATATGACAGGCTTTTGTACAAGGCTGTTCTTGAAATGCAGATTTGTGATTCGTGCATTGGATGCTATAATTTTGCTGAGCGGAATCTTTTTATTTTTGACCTGTTTGAAAATAGTTTCAACTATCTCTTGCGTCGAATTGTGTGCAAGCTGATTGCCAAAGAGTAAAATATTCACCCCTGCATTGATTGCCAGAGTCAGGGCATCTTTGAGTGAATAATTTGCAGAGATAGCCTTCATCTGCATATCATCACTGATGATGACACCCTGAAAGTGCAATTTGTTTCGTAAAAGTTCTGTACTTATTTTATAAGAGAGTGTTGCCGGATATTTGTCATCCAAATGTGCATTAAAGACATGTGCAGTCATAATGGCATCGGCTTTATGGGCTTTGATGAGGATTTTATAAGGCTCCAGTTCTTTTTTGCTCCAGGTATTTGTGATGTCAACAAACCCATTATGGGAATCTCCGAGTGAGGAACCGTGCCCGGGAAAATGTTTTAAAACAGAAAGGACATTGTGGCGTGTCTGGGCGTCTATCATTGTCTGTGCATATTTTGCAACCTCTTTGGGATCGCTTCCGTAAGAACGCTCCAAGCCTACTATGACTTTGTTGTCTGGGTTGGTGCTTAAATCGAGTACGGGGGCAAAATTTACATTGATACCGCTGTTTTGGAGCATTTGAGCCTGAGCCTTGTAAATTTGCTGTGCTCTTTGTAAAGGCATACATGAAACGGCAGCAGCAGAGGGGATTTTGACAAAGCCGTATTGTGGTTTGAGTCTGCTGACCTTGCCGCCTTCTTGGTCGACGGCTATAAAAAGTGGTTTGTGTGCAAAATATTGTAAATGCCGGGTAAGTTTTTTCAGCTGATAGGGTGAGAGGATATTTTTAACTCTTTGTTTGTCTCTATAAAACCGGTCAAAAAGAATCACACCGCCCAAATCATACTTTTGTATATCTGAAACTATTTGGGACGTCGGTTCTACATAACTTTCATCAAAGCCGACAATCAGCATGCGCCCTATCATTTTTTTGAGTTGCGTATCTGTAGGCACTGTGGCATGAAGCGTTATGTAGAGACTTAAAAAAAGTAAAAAGATGCGCATTATAAGTAATCCTGATTTAGATATGCTTTTGCAATACTCTATTTATATCATGAATAACATTAAACAAAAGTGATTTTGTATTTTCTTTTGTAATGGTGTGTGGTGCAAAATGGTCACTGACGATCTTTAAAATATGAAATTTTTCAATGGCAGGATTATGAACAACCGCCTCATAAAAACCAAAACTTTCCATATCAACGGGTGTTTCGTGTTGTATTGCGGCTGCTTCGTCTTTACATGTAAGCGTATGTTTGTCAGCGCAAAAGGGATAAACGGTATTGTGATACACTACAGTACCTATTTCTAAAAGTTCTCCGATTTTATACTGCTTTGGTGCCGCGCAGATACCGACATTGAGATAAATGTCTTCTTTTGTAATGTCAAAATTGTCAATCAGCGTCTGCGTCGCAAGTCTGGCATTGTCAACCCCGATACCGCTGATAATGAGTCTGATATCTGTGTTTGTAAAAAGTGTATAGTTTTGCAGTTTGTTTTTTTTGAGTCTGTATTTGTCAACGAAGGCCTGAGCTTCAGGTTTGAGAGCGGTTACTATGTAGAGCATAGTTTTTCTTTTTTATTTTTTAAGCCTAAACTATACAATAGGAATTTCTAAAATTTGTCTATGCTTGTGATGAAGGAGCGTTTAATAAAAATTTAAAGCTACCTAATTGGTAGTGTAAATTTTTAATGAATGTTACTTTGTTACAATGATAGATGAAGTTTTTAATTCTCTATTGTATAGTTTAGGCTTTAGGTGCCTCTCTCCAGATGGCTGCGGCACATAGCGTACTAAGGCGTGCTGCTGTATTCCTACCCTGACACATTACCTCAGTGCACCATTGCACAGGTCTAAAGAGAAGCGGTGAAATTATAGCAGATTTTTCTTAATCTTCTCTATATTTTGAAATGCCGCAGGGCTGATTTGGTGTTGGCGGGTGCTCTTTTAGGTAGGTTAAATCTTCTAAAGTCTGGTCAAGTACCCGTTTTTGCTGCAAAATCGGCAGCATCAGATTGTCTTTTTCATTGAGCGGAATACTCCAGTCGAGTAAAATCTTTTGTACTTCGTCATCGAGTTCTTTGAGGGCATTTTTTATATGTTTTATGGAATTATCTATCATCATGGCAGAAGTATAGCAAAATTTTAGAAAAGTTTGGGTATAATTGCACTTCCAAAATTTTACGAAAAGGATTATCGATGCCAAAAATGAAATCGGTAAAAGGCGCTGTAAAGCGTTTTAAAGTGAAGAAGAACGGTCAGATCAAACGCGGAACAGCGTTTAGAAGCCATATTCTTACAAAGCAGGATGCAAAAACTCGTCGTAAGCAACATGCTCCAAAAGTAGTTGCCAAGTCAGATGCAAAAAACATTAAGGAAATGATCGTTAGCTAGGCTAAGAGTATCATTAATCTCCAATTTTCAGTAATTGGGCAAGACCACCCGAGAGTGGCACCCTGACTACATGTAAAGTAGCTGGGTAAAGAAACAAAAGGAAAGATATGCCAAGAGTTAAAACAGGTGTTGTTCGCAGAAGAAGACACAAAAAAATATTAAAATTAGCGAAAGGTTTTTACAGCGGTCGCCGTAAACACTTCAGAAAAGCTAAAGAACAGATAGAACGCTCATTAATGTACGCGTTCCGTGACAGAAAGCAGAAAAAACGTGAATTCCGTAAACTATGGATTATCCGTATCAATGCTGCATGTCGTTTAAACGGGATGAACTACTCAACTTTTATGAACGGACTTCACAAGTCTGGTATCGAACTTGATCGTAAAATTCTTGCTGATATGGCAATGAACGATGCGGCTGCATTTACTGCAGTTGTTGAAGCTTCTAAAGCTGCATTGGCAAAATAACCTTCTATTTCAAAAGCCTTCAGGGCTTTTGTTATTACTTACATATTACTTACAATCTTCTCTACGCTATATTTCAAATCTTAAGTCAGTATAATAAAATATTATATTTTTAAACACTCTGAGTTTTTAATATTGATTACACTTATCAGATACTGTTTAATTTTATTGTATATTGAATTTTTTTTTGATATAATCTTTAACTGTAAAAAAAAAGGATTATTTTATGACAATCAAAACAAAATTAGTATCTGTTGTTATAGCGGTTATTATTGTATTGGCATCAGCTATTACCTACGTATCTATTACAAAGTCCAAAGAGGCTATAGATAAGAGTGAATTTGATAAGCTTAGCAGTGTAGAGGTGTCTAAGCATGGGGAAATTGCAAATTATTTTGATTATCTTGGTGGTCTTCTTACTTCTTTGGCAGGGCAAGAAGGAACAAAAGAAGCTTTTGTTTCTTTAGATAATGGTTTTTATAAGCTTGAAAATGAACTGCACCTGGATATAGAAAAAGTAAAAGCTACATTAAAGAAAAATTATAAAAATGAGTATTTGAATGCAGTAAATTATAATGTGCCAAATGCAGCAAAACCCAAACCGCTAGAAGAGTATTTACCGCGTGAAGATGATGCATTGGTTGCACAATATATTTTTATTGTAAAAAATCCTGCGAAATTGGGTGAAAAAAATAAAATGGCTTTTAATCCAAAATATGACAGCAGTTATATGCGCGCCCATAAAAAATACCATACTTCTTTTGATAAGTTTTTAAATTCTTTTAGCCTGTATGATATCTTTTTGGTAAATATGAGAGGAGATGTTGTTTATACAGATTTTAAAGAAAAAGATTTCGCGACAAATCTCAAAAAGGGTGTTTATGCAGATACAGGGCTTGCTAAAGCGTACAAAAAAGCCTTAAGGATGAAAGAAGGTGAAATTGCATTTGATGATTTTTCTCCTTATGAGCCAAGTTACAATTCTCCGGCATCTTTCATAGCAACACCAATTTTTATAAATGGTACCAAAAAAGGTGTCTTGATTTTTCAAATGCCTGTGGATGTTATAAATTCTATTATGCGTTTTAATGATGATTTTGAAAAAGCAGGGTTAGGAAAAAGTGGGGAGTGTTATCTCGTTGGCAGTGATTATTATATGCGAAGTAATTCCAGGTTTCAAAAAGAGATAAAAGATAAAGTAGTACAGGAATTAGGGACTACGATAGGAGTATGGAAAGTAAAAACGCCTTCAACTGAGGCAGTAATAACTGGAGAACGCAAACGCGGGCAATGGATTATAAAAGATTACAGAGGTATTTCGGTTCTTAGCGTTTACGAAGAATTAAGTATTTTTAATGGACAGGGAAAATGGGTAGTTGTGGCTGAGATTGATGAAGCAGAAGCCTTTGCCCCTGCCTACAAGTTAAGAAATTATCTTTTAATTATATCTTTAATTATCATTATTATCTCTGTTGGAATATTACTGTTTATGATCTATAAAATTATTATCAATCCTTTAAATAAAATTGTGCAATATATTCAGCATATATCCAATGGTGAAAATATTGATTTGACAAAAGAGTTGAAAATGAAAGGGGATGATGAAGTTTCGATTATTGCACAAAACCTTTCTCGTGTTATGTCACAGTTAAGAGATTTACTCTCTGAGGTTAAAGTAACATCAGAAGAAAATGCTTCAATTTCACAAGAACTTTCACAAAGGGCTATAAGTGTGGGCAAAAATGTTGAGAGTTCAGTGGCAATAGTAAAAGAAACAACATCAAATGCAAAAGAGATACAAAATGAAATAGCTACGGCAATCACAGAGGCTCAAGAATCGAAAAATGATATTATAAATGCAAATGAAAATTTAGAAATGGCGAAAAACAATATTATTTCTTTAGCATCAAAAATTCAAACAACAGCAGAATCTGAGTCAGATTTAGCACAAAATATGGAGACTCTTTCTCATGATGCGAGTGAAGTGAAAAATGTATTAACTATTATTTCTGATATAGCAGATCAGACAAACTTGCTTGCTTTAAATGCTGCTATAGAAGCAGCACGAGCGGGTGAACATGGACGTGGATTCGCTGTTGTAGCTGATGAAGTCAGAAAACTAGCAGAGAGAACTCAAAAAACACTCTCTGAAATTAATGCTACAATAAATGTTGTTGTCCAGTCTATAATTGATGCTTCAAATAAGATGATTTCCAATTCTGATGAAATTCAGGAGTTGGTAACAATCGCTCAAGATGTGGAAGAAAGAATTAATTCTACTGTCACGACTGTGAATAAGGCGGTGGATGCAAGTGATAGAACGGTTAAAGATTTCGAAGATACAGGTAGAAATGTAGGTGAAATTGTAGGAAAAGTCGAAGAAATTAATGAAATATCATCAACAAATGCGCACAGTGTGGAAGAAATAGCTGCTGCGGCAGAACATCTTAATGTAATGACAGATGAACTTAATATGAAATTAACAACTTTTAAAATTTAATAGAAAAATTGTGAGACCGTTTAAAGTTCTGTGTTAATCTTCCAGGTCCATTTGGGCCTGATTCTCAAAATCACTTCTTTCAACTCTTTTTTATTAAATTTATCTTAGAATGCACAACCTTGTGTTTTTTGGATACGGATTATGACATTACCGGAAAAGCGGAAACGCTGTTTAGCTGTACTTTTTGCAATAAAGATGAAAACAATCCATAGAGCATGCACAAATGATTGAAAACAGTAAAGCAGAAATTTTGCCAAAATTTGAAGAACAGGAATTTGAAAATCTGATAGGTACCATACAGGATAATTTAAAAATCCTTAAATTTGTACTCAACAGTGTGCCGATAGGTATTTTTATATATCAGCCCAATATTGTCTATGCAAACAACTACACACTGCAGCATTTTAAAATAGACGCAAAAGAGCTTTTTTCCTATACTCCAGAGATGCTCCTTGACAAAAGTACCCCGCAGCATGTTCGCAAAGACCTCATAAGCAAAGATACCGGTATCAAAAACTACGAACTGAGATTAAATGTAAAAGGTGTCATTTTAGATGTTATTGCCGTTTCGCAGACTATTGTCTACAAAGGCAAACCGGCAGGTATTATCTGGTTTATAGACAATACAAAGTTTAAAGAGATAAAAGAAGAGTTTTCTGAGTTGCTGCACTATTTGCCGATTGTGGCCTATAAAGTACGTATATTTAAAGACAAAAGTTTTCAGGTAACTGTTTCAAAGGCTATAAAAAAGTTAACAGGTTTTACTTCTAAAGAAGCAGAATCAAATTTATTTTGGTGGCAGGAACATATTTATGAAGCAGACAGAGACAGAATGCTCAAAGCGCAGAAGGCTCTTGTTGCAAACAAGTATATGCAACACCAGTACCGAATAGTATGCAAAGACGGCTCTTATATCTGGATTGATGACAGGCTTGTAAATCTGAATCGCGGTGATATGATTCTAGATATTTTAGGTTTTTGGAATGAAATAACCGTACTGAAACTCCATGAATTTGCAAATCAGGCAATAGCTGAAATAAATCAACATTTTATTACACAAAGCGATGAAGAACGGATCCTGTTTTGTATATGCAAACATTTTGTTGAGAGTGAATTTTGTGAGCAGGTTGTTTTAACACGAAAGTCAGGAAAGAAATACCGTTATCCCGAGAATGATATAAAAGATTTTGTCATGCAAAAACATCTGAAAGTTGCTTATGCAGAAGAGGTTTTAAAAATTGTTTTTTATTTTCAAGCCAAAATAACAAAACCGGAAGTTTTTGAAGGTATTTTGAATATGTTTAAAAACAATGTGGAAACCGGGCTGAAGGCTCTTAGGGATGCAAGAAAACTGAATTATCTGACCTACCATGAGTTTCTTTGCGATTATCCTAATGATAACGCGCTTAGAAAAAAACTAAAAAAGTATAAAGAGCCTTTTGCTCTGCTGATTATCAATATACGTTCTTTTTCAAATATTAACCTTCTGTATGGCTTTTCATTCGGAAATAAAGTACTTTGTGCGGTGGCGGATATAATGAAAGAGAGTTTGGCAGTCACCGACTCTGTTTATCATCTTGCAGGTGATAAATTTTGTCTTTTGATTAAAGATGTGAACCAGCTCAAAAAAATTGCCAAGAAAATAGCCAACCAGTGTGCACATAGTATTTTTGTCAAGCAAAGGCACATTCCCGTCAGTTGCAGATTCGGCATAGCAAAATACCCTCAAGACAGCGAAAACAGCTTAGAAGTAAGAGATTTAGCGATGACGGCACTCTCTTATGCAAGCAAACACAAACAAGAGATAGCAGTATATGAGCCTAAAATGAAAGAGACGTTAAGTACATACATTGAGACGGAAACAGTACTCATTGATGCAATAGAAAATAATGCCTTTGTGCTGCATTATCAGCCTGTAACAGATGTAAAAACAGAAAAAATTCTGCACTGTGAAGCACTTATCAGGCTTAAAGATAAAAACAATAAGCAGATAGTGCCGGAGTATATGATACATGTCGCAGAAGAGCTTGGGCTTATTAAAAAAATCACAAAGATTGTTATAACAAATGTTGCGAAGCAGCAGCAGATCTGGCAAAAAAAAGGTTTGCATGTAACGGTTGCCGTAAATATTTCTTCTTATGATGTAGAGAGTGAAGAATTTCTGGATTTTTTTGAAGAGACCATGACAAAGTATGGCCTGAACAATAAGAGTATAGCAATTGAAATTACAGAAAGAACAGCGGTACAAAATTATGCGGCAGCAGAAAAATTTTTGCAGGTTATGAAACAGCTTGGCATATCTGTAGAGATTGATGATTTTGGAATAGCACACTCTTCACTGTCTCAAATAACGCAAATGGAATTTGATACACTTAAAATAGACAAGTCTTTTATTGATAAAATTATACAAAGCGACAAAGAGCGAGAAATTGTAAAGATTATAATTGAGATGGCAAAGGTTTTAAATGTTACAACTTTGGCAGAAGGTGTTGAGAGCAAAGAGCAACTTGAATGGCTTAAAAAGAATGGCTGTGATATGATACAGGGGTATTATATTTCCAAACCGTTGAGTGCTCAAGATTTTGAAGCATATTTTTCTTTAAGGGGCTAAGATTGAATACAGATCTGCAAAAACAGTATGTTTACAATGAATATATACAGACCTATTTTCGTCTTTTTTTTATTGCTGTATCGGTTATTGCCATTACGTATTATACTTTTGTTGAGCATGCGCTTAGTGTTGAAGTCTATAAGTATATTATGCTGTTTCCTGTTTTGATGCTGAGTTTAATTGCCGTATATATGTTTATAGTTTACAAATATCCCTATTTTCTCCAAAACCAACGAATTGTTTTTATGAGCTTTGTTGAAACAACAGCAACTGGTTATGTTATGTATCTGACAGGACCGCTTTCGGCATATTTTCCTGCTTTGCTGTTATGGTTTTGTATAGGGTACGGAGTACGGTATGGAGAAAAGATAGGATTTGTCACCTATGGTATAGTTTTAATTACCTGGCTTGTTCTGCTCAACACCAGCCCATTTTGGATACAAAACAGAGCACTCGGTTTTGGCTGGTTTATTGCTTATCTGGTTATTCCTCTGTATTTTTTCAAATTGCTGCAAAAACTTCATAGCGATGTGAAAACATTCAACTACAAAGCGACACATGATCCCTTGACAGGTCTTCCAAACAGATTTTTATTTGACGAAGTTTTATATCAATATTTAAAAGGCAAAAACTTTGCGTTGATATTTGTAGATTTGGACGGCTTTAAAGAGATAAATGACTCTTTTGGACACCTCATCGGCGATAAAGTTTTAGTAGAAGCATCCAAAAGAATAGAGCAGATAACTGATTTTACCTCTCGTTTGGGCGGAGATGAATTTGTTTGTATTATGACATTTAAAACAAAAGACGAATTAAAAAAGAGATTGGACAGACTTGTTGAAAATCTTCACAAAACCTGTCCAAACAAGCGTATCACAATTTCTGCGAGTATAGGTGTTTCGCTTTATCCAAATGATACATTTTCGGCACATGAATTAAAGAAGAAAGCAGATGCGGCAATGTACAAAGCCAAGGAATCCGGTAAAAACAGATATTTTTTATACAGTGAGCTTGCCAGTTAAAAAATATTTACAGAATATTTTCAGAGAATCTTTCAATAATCTCTTTACATGTAACCGGTCGTGAAAAAAGATAACCCTGTCCAAAATCACAGTTTGCTTCAGCCAGGAACTCTTCCTGATCCTGTGTTTCGATGCCTTCGGCAACTATCATATATTCGAGTGTTTTTGAAAGCGCTATAATTGCTTCGATGATGACATTGTCCGAACTGCCGTTGGCTATGTCATCGACAAAAGATTTGTCTATTTTGATGGTGTCGGTGGGGAGTTGTTTGAGATAGGACATAGAGGAGTACCCTGTACCGAAGTCATCGATTGAAATTTTAAATCCGTAGTTTCTGAAGTTTTGCAAAATATCCATATTGGCAACGGTGTGCTCCATTATGAAGCGTTCAGTGATTTCAATCTCTATCTCATGCGGTTGGACATTGTGTTTTGCCGCTATGGCTAAAAAAGTTTCCAAAAGATTGGCTTCTTTAAACTGCAAACTGGAGACATTGATAGCAATGCAGTGTATGTGAATGTTTGCTTCTTTCATTTGCTTAAATGCTTTGCAGGACTCTTCAAAGACGAAGTACCCAAGTGGGATAATCGTACCGTTTTCTTCGGCGACAGGAATAAATTTGTCAGGGGTAACATTGCCAAGTTTTGGATTTTTCCATCGGACAAGGGCTTCAACAGAGTGGATGGTTTTTGTTTTGAGTCTGTATTGTGGTTGAAAAACCATATAAAGTTCATTGTTTTGCAAAGCGTTACGAAGTGCCATGTCAATGTCGAGTCTGTGCTGTATGTTGCGTGAAAGCTCTTGTGTGTAGTAGCGGAAGTTGTTTTTTCCTGACTCTTTGGCAAGATACATCGCACTGTCGGCATGTTTTATGAGTGTCTGGGAATCTTCTCCGTTTTGCGGATAAACGGCTATACCGATACTTGCCGTAGTGATAAGCGAGTGCTCATTTACATGTATGGGTTCTTCAAGGTTTTTTATAATGTTTTGAGCAACTATTGCCGCATCGCTTGCAAGTGTCAGGTTTTCCAAAATTATAACAAATTCGTCACCGCCCCAACGGGAAATAAAGTCACTTTCTCTGAGTGTCGTTTTCAGTCTTGAAGCAACAGTTTTTAAAACTTCATCTCCTATGTCATGCCCGAGTGTATCATTGATGATTTTAAAACGGTCCAGGTCTATAAACAATACAGCCAAAATATCCTTGTTTCTTTTGCTTATTATGAGTGCATGTTGCAAATACTCTTCAAAGTTGACACGATTGGAAAGCCCCGTAAGCGCATCATGATAGGCAAGATAATCCGCTTTTGCCTGTGAAGTCTCTATCTCTCTGAGGTCGGTCTGCACTGCAGTATAGTTGAGAACATCGCCTTTGGAGTTTGTGATTTTTTTAATTGTTGACCAAAGAGGAATCAGTTCACCGTTTTTGGTTTTATTGACAAATTTTCCTTTCCATATTCCGTGTTCTATCAGTTGATTCCAAAGATCTTTGTAAAAACTTGTATCCTGTATTCCCGAATGGAGAAACTTGAGACTTTTACCTTTTACTTCAGCAAAAGAGTAGCCGTATATATTTGTAAAAGCACGGTTGATAGAGATAATTTTTCCCTCTGAATCTGTTATGATGATGGACTCTTCTGTATTGTCAAAAACACTGGCTGCCTGGGCGAGTTGTTTGTTTTTTTCTATATATTCTGTGATGTCAAGCTTAAGCGCAATATAGTTCACCAGTTTTCCCTGAAGAAAAATCGGAACGATGGAAGCCTTTTCGTATAAAAGAGAGCCGTCTTTTCGTTTGTTGATAAACTGTCCCTCCCATTTTTCCCCTTTGGCAAGTTTTGCATTGAGTTCTTCATAGAGAGCCGGGTCCTGAATATCTGATTTTAAGATTCTTGGATTTTGTCCCAGTACTTCTTGTGCTTTGTATTTTGTTGTTTTTTCAAATGTTTCGTTGACATAGACGATATTTCTTTGTGCATCTGTGATGACTACAATGTTGTCACTGTGTTCTATGGCATATTTAAATGCCAAAAGTTCTTTTTTTGTTTTGTTTGACTGAAGATGTGAAAAAATAAGTATAAATAAAATCGAAACAGTTACAAGGAAAAATACTATCATCAGCCATGTCTGGTGCTGCAAGTCTTTTTCATAGTCAAGTGTTATATGACGCTTGAGTGCTTCGAGTTGCCTGTAAAGCGGATTTGTCTGTACTTCTTGTGAAACCTTTTTGAGTGATTGGAGTGTTTGGAGCATTACTTTTGCGTGCATATAAAAAGTATAAAGATATTGACTGTTTTTATTGCGGGCAATTATTTTAAGTTCATGAAGCTTTTTTTGTATGGTTTTTTTATCTATATATTCACTTGAAGCATATCGCAAGATATAAAAAAGAGCCTCATTTGTAAGGTTCTTTGCCTGAAGAGAAATATCAGCTGCATTGGAAATTGTCGTATGCAGATCAAAAAGAAAATGGGAGCTGTTTATAAGAGCAGAGTTTTGTGCTTTGAAGTATTCTAAATCATCAGCTTTTTTTTGAAAGTTTTGTGCAATTTTTTCTAAAAGAGGTGCAGTGTTTTTATTGTATTTTTGCATATCCTGACGCAGGCTTTTTAAAATTTTCTCAAATTGTTTTTTTTGCTGGTCAACTGTATCATAATTTGTGAATTTATTTGCAGTGAATGTAAAGTCATTGAGTTCTCTGTCTATAAGTTGCAGTTGGGTTATTTTATTGCTTTGGAGTGAAAAATGACTCATGTTTTCTTTGATTTTGTAGCCGTTTACAAACATTATAAAAACAAAAAGGATGAAAACAAAGAGTATGAATGTAGTTTTATCGGTATGCTTTAACTTTTCTATCATTCTGGCTCAATATTTTTAGGAAGTTCACCATTGAGAGACTGTAAAAAAGCAGTTATTTTCGCAATCTCCTCTTTTGTAATGTGACGACCGAGTTGATACTGAGACATAATTTCTACCGCTTTTTTCAAATCATAGGTACGCCCGTCATGGAAATAGGGTGCCGTCCTTACAATATTTCGAAGCGAGGGGACTTTAAAAAAGTATTTGTCCCGCTCTTTATGGGTAATATTGTATCTTCCCAGCCACTCGGAATTTGATTCATTGAAAATACCAAATTTGTTATAAAGATTGCCGCCAATGTTCTCTCCGTGATGGCAGCTTACACACCCCTTTGACTTAAAAAGTTCGTATCCCTCTTTTTCTTTTTGAGTGAGAGCACTTTTGTCACCCCTGAGATATCTGTCAAAGCGGGAGTTTGGCGTGATGAGTGTTTTTTCATATTCCGCGATGGCATCTGTAATATTATTTTTGGTAATACCGTCATTATAAATTGCATCAAAAAGTTTTTTGTATTTGCTTTTTTTGAGTTTTGGTATGATCTCTTCAAAGCTAGAACCCATTTCAACAGGATTTTCAATAGGTCCAATGGCCTGTTCCTGCAGATTTTTTGCCCGACCGTCCCAAAACTGTCGAAAATTAAAAACAGCATTATAAACAGTAGGTGCATTCACTGAGCCTTCTTGCCCTTGAATACCAAAAGAGAATTTTAACCCGTCATCTCCGCCATTGTGTAAGTCGTGGCAGCTTGCACAGCTGATAGTATTATCATGCGATAAAATAGGATCAAAAAAGAGCGCTTGACCGAGTTTTGCCTTTGCCTGATTGACCTGTACACTTTGCGGTAAAGGTGTAATAGGCTCATTTGCCGTTAGCAAAGTAACATAAAAAGAGAAGATGAGAATTATTATTTTATACATACTGTAATATTATCACAAATAACCTAAAACAATATTTCATTGTCCGTACATATGTTTTTTCGTTTTACTCGTAGCAACAGCTTCAAAAGGATTTTGCGGCCAATAATGCCTTTTGTATTTTCCCCGTAACTCTTTTGCGACCTCGGCATAAGAGTTCTCCCAAAAGCTTTTTAAATCATAAGTGATTTGTATGGGTCGCATAGCGGGTGTGAGGAGATGCATCTGTAAAGGGAGTGTGCCGTTTAACACTTTGGGTGTTTCATGAAGTCCGAACACTTCTTGTATCTTTACATGTAAAGAGGGTTTGTGAACGTCGGTGTAATCTATATGAATACTTGAACCGCTTGGTACTGTAATACTTTGGGGTACCTGGGTGTCCAAAAGCTGCTGCTGTTCCCATGTCAAGAGTGAGCGCAACAGTGCATAAATATCTAAACTTTCCAACTCTTTTATGCTTGTAATGTTGTCAAGATGAGGCTCCAGCCAAAGGTCAAGTCTCTCAAGCAGCGCTGTATCACTAAAGTCTGCAAACTCTTGATGATGGTGTAAAAAATTGACTCTTTCTTTGAATTTTACAGCTTTTTTGCTCCATGTCAAAAGTTCCAGACCCTCTTTTTTTATTAACTCTGTAAGCAGTTTTTGAAAATCTTGCCCTTTTGCAACCTGTATCGGTTTTGCAAAAAGGAGCAGTTTTAAAAAGTAAGTCTCTTCTCTTATGTCAAACTTCTTGTTCTCTTTGTTGTAGTTTATTGTTTGTTTGGTGTGCATAAAGGAAGAAAAGTATTGCTCAATCTGTGTCATTGTTATACTCAGTGCCAGATTTATAAGTGAGTCTTTGGCATGTGCATGAAGACTTGCCACAACCAGGTACTCTTCATTGCGCAAAGTGTCTTCGTCATGAAGCATGGCGCCTTTTGCGTTGCTGAGTATGTATTTGTTACTGTTGCTGTCTCGCCGTCTAGCGAGTCTGTCAGGGTAGGCAAAAAGGAGCAGTACCCCGAGTATATCTTTGTCAAGTGAACTGTTTTTTTTGTGTACCTGTTTGATATTTTTGAGTTTTTTATAAAAAAACTCTGCTTCGCGGAGTACTTCTTTGGCTCTGAATGTATGGATATAGCTACTGTTGAAGTCTTGCTCAATAAGATGTATATATCGCGGCAGTATGTCACTCTCTTTTGATGCATTTTTAAAAATATCTTTTTCTCCCAAAAGTGAGGCCAGCAGACAGGCTTCATAGGCAAAGCCCAAATCATTTGCTTTTAAAATCATATAGGAAAATCTTGGATGCAGTCCCAGACTCAGAGCATCTCTGCCAAAAGCGGTGATTTTGAAAGAAGTATCAAGCATTGCGAGCGCCTGTAAAATTTTTTTTGTTTTTTGAGTAGTGTCGGGATGCGGAATATCCAAAAATTTCAGTTCGCAAAAGTCATCAACACCCCATAAAGCCAAATCCAGCATCAGTGAGGTTAAATCCGTCCGGAGTATTTCGGGTTTTGTGGACGGTTGCAGTATTTTTGATGCATGCCACAGCCTGTAGCAGACTCCATTTGAGAGCCTTCCGGCTCTGCCTGCTCTTTGAACGGCGGCATCTTCTGAGACAAAGGACATTTCCAAATGATTCATCGCATTGGCATGGTTGTAGCGTGAGAGCTTCTCCAGACCCGAGTCTATCACGACTGTCACGCCCTCTATGGTCAGAGATGTCTGTGCAATGTTTGTACTGAGTATGATTTTTCGTTTTGAGGAGGAGGAGAGTGCCCTGTCCTGTTCTTTTTTTGAGAGTGAAGAGTAGAGCGGTACAATGAGGACATCTTTGCTAACGGTATTAAGAAGTGCATTTTGCAAATTTTTTATCTCTTTGACTCCTGGCAAAAAGACTAAAATATCTCCTGTATGCTTTTTTAATGCCTGCAGTGTCGTTTTGAGAAGCAAAGTATTCAAAGAGCGTGCGTCAGGTTGTTTTGTTTTGATGTCAAGATATATATTTTGTACATCATATCTTTTCCCTTTTGAAGTTATCACGGGAATATCACCGAGCAGGGAGGAGATTTCGTTTGCATTGAGTGTGGCGGACATAATCAGGATTTTCAACTCATCACGTAAGAGTTCCTGTACCTGCAAAGACAGCGCAAGGGACAAATCAGTGTGAATACTGCGTTCATGAAACTCATCAAAAACAATCATAGCTACATCATCCAAAGTCTGATTGCTTTGGAGTTTGCGTACTAAAACAGCTTCGGTAACAACCAGAATTTTGGTGTTTTTTGAATAAACACTGTCCATTTTTATCTGATAGCCCACACGCTCTCCAAGTGGTTCACCCAGAAGTTTCGCCATTTGCGAAGCAACCATCCGGGCAGCCACGCGCCGCGGCTCAAGCATAATGATCATTTTGTTTCCAAGCCAGGCTTCATCAAGCAAAGAGATAGGAACAACAGTGCTTTTTCCTGCCCCGGGAGGAGCCTGTAAAACAAGCCTGTTATTATTTTGCAGTGATTTTTTTACATCTTCTAAGACGTCATGTATCGGTAGGTTTATCATATAGAGTATTATAGCATTTTATCCAAATAATTTTTTCTTATTTAAATGTTTATAAAAACTGATACTGCTTTTTCCAGTGTGTAATTTTTACTCACTTTTATTATTAATTTATATTATAACATCAAAAAATTATAAAAATTATATTTTCGTGATACAGTTACGGTAAATTTTTAAAATATGGAGTAAAAATGAACAAAACATCACTTATACTGGTTGCAGCAACTTTGGCTGTATCACTTGAAGCAGGTACTTTTTCAAACTTTTTTGACAGAGTTTCTAAAAAAGGGCATTCTATAAAAGTTGTAAGGGGTTTGAACCACGATCAAAGAAGTTATAAAGATAATGAGTACGGTCTTGTAAATGCAGACGTTGCTGCAAAGTGGATTAATGACTGGGAAGCAAATAAACCAGCAGGTGTGAACGGGCGCCTGTTTGTGATGCAGGTAGGACTTTTGCCGGGAAGCAAACCATTTGTGAAGCATGACGATGTGCATGTATTTACTTTTGACAGAACAGCAGGGTGTACTACAACAGGCGATATTCGCAATGACGGAATTTCTGATATTCCTATGCCGATTTTTTCAGGCGGTATGACAGGTATGGACGGTGCTTTTTGGGCATACGATATCAATCCGAATGAAGATATGCTTTTGGTTGTAGTCGCATCAGATGATCCTCAGAATATGGCACTGGCATCACGCTTTTTGTGGACAATGAGTTATTGGGGAATGAAAGAGGATCATGTTTCATTAATGAACGGAACGGCAATGTATATGTTTGATCCTGAGTTAAACCCTCGTATAAAAAGAGCGGGTGTAACGAGCAAAGAGTCAATGTTTACAGAGATGGGGTCTGAGTATTTGATGGCTCCGGGCGGAAAACTTGATTTTGGTGACGCAAAAAGCGGTCGTGCGCCGGCACAGCGCCAGAACTTTGAATCTATAAAAACACTGCCTACCCAACCAAACTTCTCATTGTTTGCCAGTATGGAAGATATAATGAATGTAGTTGATGCAAACCAAAAATCTGATGTTATTATTGATGGCAGAAGTGCGGCTGAATACAATGCTGAAATCGAAGTTAAAAGAAGCAAAACAGAAACAAAAGAGTGTGGTGTAAATCATGATCAGCAGTGCTATTCCGCGTTTGAAGGACATATCAGAGGTGCTGTTAATCTCGAATACCGCAGTGTTATTAACACTCAAGACTTTGTCAAAGATCTTAATGGTGACGGCATAGTCGATGAGCGTGATGCATCGATGACTTTTCTCTCAAAAAGAGAACTTAAAAGAACATTTAGAAAATTAGGCGTAAAGCGTGACAGTGATGTATATACATACTGCAGAACAGGTACCCGTGCATCGCTTGTGACTTTTGCATCGTATGAGATTTTAGGATACAAAACACACATGTATGACGGTTCATGGATTCAGTGGTCAAAACTTGCAGATGCTGTAGATACTTACGCAAAACAAATGCTTCCGGAAGATTCACCATGGAGAACAGATGTTTCGCGCTATACAGAAAATATAAAATATAACGATTCTGTTGATGTGGGACCGGCTTCTGCAACACTTTATCCTTATGCGCCTGAAGGTTCAGGAAACCGCATTGTAGAAGAAGATGAAGCCTATCGTTTTGACTTCTAGGTTTTAATATGCAATAGGGGAGGGGAGGTCCCTCCTTGTGTCGTTATTTTGCAGTGCGCTTTTTACATCTTTCAGCGTAAAAACTTTGCAACTCTCGGGTTGCGTTTGACTGCTTCCTGTTTTGCTTTTTGTGTTGCATTAATAATATTTTTGATAACAAATGGATTGAGTTTCACTGCTTCTAATTGCACTTTTTCTGAAGGGTAAGTGATAAATTTAATGATTTGCGGATTATGTCTTACTGCGACTATTTGTGCTTCTTCGTCAAATGATTCAATCAGTTTTGTTAATGCTATGTTAAAGCTGCCGTCTTTCATAATCTTGTTTACTGCAAGAATCTGAATCTCTTTCGTTGGATTTTCAATCTCTTCAATAGCTCTTGGAGAGGTTTCCAGTGCTGCTTTTTGTACCTTATACGAAGGGGCTTTTATAAATTGTATTTTCCACCAGTATTGTGTAACCGCTTTGATTTGTTCTTCTTCACTGAGTGAAGAGTAATACTTTGTTCTTTCTTTTATCTGTTGTGCATAGGAAAGGTTTTTTGGCTGGGTACATCCGGTAAGAAGTACAAATAAAGCAAGTGCACTGAAAGTAAAAAATTTCATTAAAGGTGCCATAAGTAGTTTTCCTCTTCCTGCCAGCCGTCAATCTCATCAATAATCTGTCCACTGGGTGCATCTATAATATAGGTAACCGGTGAAAAAGGTCTGATAAGTTTTTTGGGAATATTTTTATCTGTATCGCGATTTATTATAAGCTTTATATACTTTTTGTTGATATAGTCTCGTATATCTTTTTTTATTAAAATAGTATCTACCAGACGATGACAAAAAGGACATCCGTCACTTACCAGAATTACAAGAAGGTCTTTATTCTCTTTTTTGGCAATGTTAACAGCTTTGTTGTAATCTCTTTCATATCCCATATACTCTGCAAAAAGATTGTAATCATCCCAATAGTTGGCATACAGAGAAATTGACAGTAAGGGCAATAATAATAGTTTCTTATAAAAATTCATGTTTTTATTTTAGCATAAAATGATAAATAAGGAATTTGATTACCCATGTTTTAAATATATGGGTAATCGACTAATTTTATTACCCATTTTTACAAAAAAAAGGATAGAATATAAATAAGTTACCCATATAAAAAATTGAAAGTTTTATGGAGTTTAAAATGAGTGCATCTGCGAAAGTGATGTGTCAACCCTATTTCATACTTATCCATAAAGATTCTAAGCTGCTGTTTCAACTTGTAACATCATTTTTTCTTCAAACTCAACAGGTGATAAATTACCATTTGCAGAGTGCATTCTTTGTCGGTTATAATAAACTTCGATATACTCGAATATAGCTTGATTAGCCTGAGCTTTTGTCTCAAAAATCTCATGGTAAATGAGTTCAGTTTTCAAAGTATGAAAAAAGCTCTCAGCTACTGCACCCCAAGGGCATTTCCTCATTTCGTTCAGGGCACAATCCCAACAGTTCCCTTTGCGTGACATACTTTGAACGATTCCATGCTGTTGTAATAAATCCTTGTGAGTATATGAAGCGTATTGGCTACCACGATCAGTGTGCCAGATCAAACCTTTTTGAGGCTTTCTTGCAATAAGTGCCATATTTAAAGCGTCATTCACAAGTGATACTTTCATTGTATCATCCATCGACCAGCCAACAATGCGACGGGAGTATAAATCCATTACAGTCGCTAAATATAGCCAGCCTTCATTTGTTGGAATATAAGTTATATCTCCAACATATTTCTCATCAGGATAAGAAGCATAAAAATCTCTGTTTAAAATATTCGGTGCAACTGGTAGATTATGATTGGAGTTTGTTGTATTGATTCTATAGCGTTTTTTCGTCTTTGCAACAAGTCCCAGCTCACACATTATACGCCCTATGCGACGACGAGAAACAACAAATCCATACCTTTGTACCAGTTTATCTTTAATTCGTCGGGTACCGTAGTTCTCTCTTCCCTGCATAAAGATAATTTCAATGAGTTCATTAAGTTTTTTATCTATCTGTTGCATCTGGCATCCTTGCTTTATCCAGTGGTAATAACTTGCTTTATCGACTTGAAGTATTCTACACATCACTGCTATTTGAAACTCGTTTGAGTGTTCTCGCATCCATGCACCCCAAGGGCATTTCCTCGCTTCGCTCACGGCACATATTTCACAGAGTTTCTTTGGCGAAATATGCTGTTGCCTTTTTTAGAATGTCACGCTCCTGCTTAAGGAGTTTGTTCTCGGCACGTAGGCGTTTATTCTCTTCCTCAGTTGTCTCTTTGATACTCTGATTAGTTGAAAATCCTCCTCTGGATTCTATGGGAATATTGTTGGCTTTCTTGTACCCTCAAGGGGCAGCTCCTACTCTCTTACCCAGTTATAAAGCGTTTTTTCGTTTACATCCAAATCTTTTGCAATCTTTGCTGTTGATTCGTTTGAATTCATGACCAACTGTACGCTTGAATCTCTAAATTCTCTTGTGTATTTACTGTTTTTCATCTTCTTCTTATCCTTATTCATAGTGATATTTTATCTCAGAATTGCTAAATGTTCTGAGTATGAATAAGTGTAGCCGTATCAGCATAGGTTGTTAAAAGTCTGATTGACTAAGAAGCTGTAGGGAGTGGATTGTAGTTGGGGTTATTGATGGCTGTTCTAAAAATATGGAGTATTAAAAAACAATATCCGGCCACTTTATGATAAAATACCACTACGGAAAATATCCTCTTAGGCAGGTGGCCGAATGTCACCGCGTTGGGTGGCCGATTAGAACGCTATACGCATCTACACACAATAATGACAAAAAAGATGTTGAAGTTGTTGTGAGTAGAAAGAGATGTGATGACAGATATAAGCTATATTTGTCTCTTTTATATATGCCGCAGATAGTTGATAATATCCCAATATATCAAGAAATAAATCATGATGAAAGTATGAAGTTATAAATTATGGTTGAGTCGTTATTGGCTTATAGTAATCGATAATGATTTTTCAAAAAGTGGCACCTAAAGTGGCACCCAAGACAATACTTAAGCGAAAAAAGAAAAGCTTATAAGTTAAGTATGATTCGTATTTAAGGGGTGTGTTAATGGTGGAGCATAGCGGGATCGAACCGCTGACCTCTTCGCTGCCAGCGAAGCGCTCTCCCAGCTGAGCTAATGCCCCATGTTTTGCTTTAATTAAAAGCGGTGAATCTTTAAGGGCTGGAATTATATCTTAATTGATTTCTTAAAGTCAAGCGTACAACTTTAAACGAGATGTGATGTGTCAACTCTATTTCAAAAAAACTAACATCATTTTACTAAATTTGGCATTTTATTCCTTTACTTCCCAGTACCCTTTTCTGGCACTTCCTACTCTGATAAGTCTATTATCATTTTTTAAATTTGCTATCTGTTTTTCAATAGCTCTAGTTGTTAGGTTTATCAGTTGGGCTAACTCTTTTATAGTTGTTTTTGGATTTTGTTGTAAATATTCTAAAATTTTATCTTCCGTGTTTACCGAACTTTTAACCGAACTCTTTACCGAACTTTTAATACTGTGTAAAATAACTTCAAGCATAAACTCTACAAATGGTGTACTCTCTCCCAAATCACCAGATTTTTCAAGTACATCATAATATCGTTCTTGATTATCTCTGATAATACTTTCAGTAGGTATAGCACTAAATACCTTTCTCCAATGATACAAAATAACACTTTGCCAAAGTCGCCCAATACGACCATTTCCATCGCTAAAAGGATGAATAAACTCAAACTCATAGTGAAATACACAAGATTTGATAAGTATGTGTTCATCACTTTTTTTTAGCCATTCAAACAGATCTCTCATCAAGTCAGGTACAACACCAAAAGGCGGTGCAACATGATTAACACCATCTTTACTACCAACACCGACATTTACACCTCTAAAACTTCCAGCAGTTTTTAAAATACCTTTCATCAGTATCTTGTGAGCTTTCAGCAAATCATCTAAGCTATCATATTTGTAATTTTCAAACTCTTTATAAGCATTTATAGCACCTTCTACCTCAAGAACTTCCTCATAAGTTCCTAAAACTTTTTTACCATCTAAAATAGCTGTAATTTTATCTTCACCTAAAAAATTTCCCTCTATCTCCAATGTTCCTGCTAGTGTTGTCAAACGAACTGCTAAAATTGGCACTAAGGGAAGTGAGTTAAAAGTTACTTTTTAAACACAAACCTTAAAAAATCAAATTAATTTTTGATAGACTCCGTTTCATCTTTTTTGAAGGGAGTCAAGTGTTAGATAAGAGGCAAGTTCAAATGACGGGGTGCCCCTTGAGGGTATAAAAAAACTTTTAAAACAAGGATTTAATAAAACAGAAGTAGCAAGACGACTGGGAATCAGTCGTGAGACAGTTCGTAAATATTCTAAACTTCCTGATGGGTATACACCAGTTATTAACAGAGCACCAGTAGAAAATATTGTAGATCCATATCTTCCCCATATTGCAAAGATGTTGGAAATATCCCATAAGGAGAACTCTTTTATTCCAACCACTGTAATTTACAAAGAGATACAGGCTTTAGGATACAAAGGAAGCTTGCGTTGGCTCCAGCAGGTAATGCAGAAATATGAACTGCGTGAGCGAATAAAAAATAGTGAAAAGCTTATACGCTTTGAAACAGAGCCAGCCAAACAGATGCAAGTCGATTGGGTAGAGTTTCCAAAAGACAACCTCTCTGCATTCGTTGCTACAATGGGCTATTCAAGGGCTTCGTATGTGGAGTATGTTGATAATGAAAAGATAGAGACATTGCTGGCATGCCATATGAACGCTTTTAGATACTTTGGAGGCGTTCCACTAGAGTGTCTATATGATAATATGCGCACAGTCATTATTAGACGCAATGCGTACGGGAGAGGTAAACATAAACTCAATCCTCTCTTTGAAGACTTCGCCAAGCATTGTGGCTTTGCTATTAAAGTATGTCGACCATACCGTGCAAAGACGAAAGGAAAAGTTGAGAGATTTAACCATTATTTACGCTACAGTTTTCATAACGCACTGCGTGTAAAACTTGCAATGAAAAATTATCAGCTCAATATTGACAATGCTAATGCAGAAGTACTCAAATGGCTTGAAATGCAAGCCAATGTACGCATACATCAAACAACCCTGCAAAGGCCATTTGATCTGTTGGCAGAGGAGCAACCCCACTTGCTTTCTCTGCCTAAACCTTATGGTGGCATCCATCCAAAGGCTGTAATACAAAGTGTAGCAAAAAATAATCAAGAGTTCAATAAAACACAAACAATAGATTCTATCTATATTCCAAAACCAGATATACAAAGTTATGATGAACTGATCCCTGCTGCCCTGCTTTACTGTATGCTGCCAACTTTTTCTATGCAACAACTGGGAGGTGCTTTATGGAACTAGAGCAGGAGATAGAAACACTTTGCAGATCACTCAAACTCTCTACTGTAGCAAACGAGTTTCACACTGTTGCCGCCACTGCTGCCAAAGAGAGTTGGCAATATACACAGTTCTTACATGAACTTTTAGTGCTTGAAAATAACAGTAGAATGGACAGAAGTAAAAACACCCTAACCAAACTTGCAGGGTTTCCTGCTATTAAAACGCTTGAGCAGTTTGATTATACTTTTTCTGTAGGAGTTAACCGCAAACAAATAGAGGAGTTGGCAACTCTAGGTTTTATTAAACGGCATGAAAACATTATTCTCCTTGGAGAGTGTGGTGTAGGCAAAACCCATCTGGCTATTGCTTTGGCATATAAGGCAGTTCAGAACAGATACAAAGCAAAGTTTACTACTATTGCAGAATTACTTGCCAATGCCAATAAAGCCAAAAAAGAGAGGAAGTATGATGCCTTTTTAAAATCAGTAACCAATCCTTCAATACTTGTTATCGATGAGATAGGTTATTTCAATATGAACAAAGAGGAAGCCAATCACTTCTTTCAGATTATCTCTAAACGGTATGAAAAAGCCTCTACTATCCTTACCTCCAATCTTGTCTTTAGCAAGTGGTCACAGGTATTTGCAGGTGATAAGGTTGTAACAACTGCTATCCTCGATAGACTACTGCATCATTCACACATCATCAACATACAAGGAGACAGCTATAGATTAAAAGAGAAAAAAGAGTCAGGAATTATCAATTCAGATTTATATAAGTTTGGAGCTAAATCTTCAAACAAAACAGGACAAAACAAAGTGGTGGTTTAAGTTTCAAATTGTAACTTTTTTTTACTTTTTAGTGCAAATTTTTAGGGTTCGTTTGACAATCAGGCAGTATTTACCCAAGAAAAGCACCTTTTTAAATGTCTCAAAGGATGAAATCATTATGATTCAGAACAGACTTAACAATCGACCTAGAAAAATCCTTGGATATAAAACTCCATATGAGGTGTTTTTTAGTGAAATGAGTAAAAAGTTAGCTAGTTAAATTAGGTGGAAATTGCACTTGATATTAGAATTGGCGTAATAAATCTTGACTAACTTTAAAGAAGTGTAGCCACACTGACCAAATATAAAAATTGTTTAGTAAATTGTAGATAAGTAGAATTGTTTTAACACTTCTTGACTAACTTTATAGAAACTGTCTACAAAATATAAAATTAATAAAATAATAGCCATGTTGTATAAACGTTGTATATGTGTTGTATATTTTAAAGTGTAATTGTTTGAAAGTGCCTACTTTAGGGGTTTGTAAGTGGTGGACCCTCAGGGATTCGAACCCTGGGAGGTGTTACCCTCGCCGGTTTTCAAGACCGGTGCATTCGACCAACTCTGCCAAAGATCCACATTTGTAGTTATGATTAAAAAACTGGAGGTGCCACCCAGATTTGAACTGGGGATAGCAGCTTTGCAGGCTGCGGCCTTACCACTTGGCGATGGCACCAGTTTCAGTTAATTATCAGTGGTGCCCGGGGCCGGACTTGAACCGGCACAGTATTGCTACCGGGGGATTTTAAGTCCCCTGCGTCTACCGATTTCGCCACCCGGGCAATATATTGAGTGTACCACAGTTTAACAATCTTAAATTAAATGGAGCGGGAAACGAGGTTCGAACTCGCGACCCCAACCTTGGCAAGGTTGTGCTCTACCACTGAGCTATTCCCGCAATTTCAGTTTACAATTTGTAAGTGAGCCGGAATTATAGCTTTTTTTTTTTGCTTTGTAAAGAGTTTTTAGTTAAAAATAGTAAAAAAGTGCTATAATCGCATTCATATTTTAAGATGTAAACTACTATACAGGGATTTTTTATGAGAAGTGATATAATCAAAAAGGGCTTTGATAAGGCGCCTCACCGTTCATTGTTGCGTGCTACCGGTCTAAAAGATGAAGATTTTGACAAACCGTTTATCGGAATTGCAAACTCTTATATTGACATTATTCCAGGACACTTTTTCTTGCATGAATATGGTGAAATAGTAAAAGAGGCCATCCGTGAAGCAGGCGGTGTGCCATTTGTATTTAACACAATCGGTGTTGATGACGGTATTGCCATGGGGCATGACGGTATGCTTTACTCTTTGCCGTCACGTGAAATTATTGCGGATTCTATTGAAACTGTTATGAATGCGCACAAACTTGATGCGATGATTTGTATCCCTAACTGTGACAAAATTGTTCCGGGTATGATTATAGGGGCACTCCGTGTGAATGTTCCTACTATTTTTGTCTCCGGTGGGCCTATGGCTGCGGGACACAAAAAAGACGGTACGCCGATTGACCTTGCAACTGCATTTGAGGCAGTCGGTCAGCATGCCGAGGGTAATATGACGGATGAGGAGCTGTATGAGATAGAGTGTGAAGCCTGTCCGTCGGGGGGAAGCTGTTCGGGTATGTTTACGGCAAATTCTATGAATACTCTCTGTGAGGCGATGGGTATAGCACTTCCTGGTAACGGAACTGTTTTAGCCATGACACCTGAGCGGATTGCAATGGTGAAAAAAGCGGCAAAACGTATTGTCGAGCTTGCAAAAATGGAAAATAACGAAAAATACAATTTTAAAAATATTTTGAATGAAAAAGCAGTGCATAATGCATTTACCGTAGATATGGCTATGGGCGGAAGTTCAAATACCGTACTGCATATGCTTGCCATTGCCAAAGAGGCAGATGTTGATTTTAAAATAGAAAATATTAATGCAATTGCAGAAAAAGTTGCACACATTGCAAAGATTTCTCCGTCATTAACAACTGTTCATATGAAAGATATAGATGATGCAGGCGGCGTCAATGCGGTAATGAAAGAGGTTTCCAACAGAGGCAATGATGTCTTGCAGCTTGATGCACTGACTGTTACCGGTGAAACTATCGGCGAGAGAATTAAAGATGCCGAGATAAAAGATACAAACATTATTCATACAAATGAAAATGCCTACTCTCCTGTTGGCGGGCTCTCGATTTTATTTGGAAATCTTGCGACTGAGGGTGCGGTTATTAAAGCAGCCGGCATTGTAGACTCTATGAGACACTTTAAAGGTACGGCTATCTGTTTTAATTCACAGCAAGAAGCAATAGACGGAATTATGGCGCACAAAGTCAAACCCGGCAATATTGTAGTGATTCGCTATGAGGGTCCAAAAGGCGGTCCCGGTATGCAGGAGATGCTTGCCCCGACGGCACTTATTCAGGGTATGGGGCTTGGCGAGAGTGTTGCGCTTATTACCGACGGGCGTTTTTCTGGCGCTACCAAAGGGGCTTCCATCGGTCATGTTTCTCCAGAAGCTGCCGAGGGCGGACTGATCGCATTAATAGAAGACGGTGATGAGATAGAACTTGATGTGGACAAACACATCTTACAGTTAAATGTAGACGGCGAAGAACTTGCAAGAAGAAAAGACCATTATGTTCCTTATAAAAATGAAGTAAAATCAAAATGGCTGAAACGTTATCAGTTGCTCGTCTCTAACGCATCAAACGGTGCTGTATTAAAAACAGAATTATAAGAAGGAAAATATATTTTGAATGAAATTGCTATAAAAAGAGACGGTGAAATTATAGATACACAGACAGCAAAAGAGCTGGGCTTTGAAGGTGAGCAGATTCACCTTGACAACTCTCCTGAGTCTTTGGAAGTTCTGCGTCACTCAACGGCACACCTTATGGCTCAGGCTATTAAGTCACTTTATCCTGATGCTGAATTTTATGTGGGACCGGTTGTCAAAGAGGGCTTTTATTATGACTTTAAAACTTCTGCTGAAATCGGCGAGGCTGATTTAAAGAAAATCGAGAAGCAGATGCTCTCTTTTGCAAAGAAAAAGTACCCGATAGAAAAGTATGAAATTACAAAAGAAGAAGCGATAGAGAAGTTTAAAAACGACCATTTAAAGCTTGAAGTCATGAAAAGAATTCCGAGTGATACAGTCAGTATTTACAAGCAGGGTGAGTTTGAAGACCTTTGCCGCGGACCGCACCTGCCAAATATCGGTCTTATCCGATACTTTAAACTGACAAAAATCTCAGGTGCCTATCTTGGCGGAGATTCCAAAAAGGAAATGCTTACACGTATATACGGTATAGCATTTGCAACAAAAGAGGCCCTCAAAGAGCATATGACAATGCTGGCCGAAGCTGAAAAACGGGACCACCGCAAACTCGGCAACGAGATGAAACTGTTTACCTTTCGTGAAGAAGTCGGTGCCGGTTTTCCTATCTGGCTGCCTGCCGGTGGACGCCTGCGTGCAAGACTGGAGTCTTTACTTTTTAAAGCACACAGAAAACGCGGATACGAGCCTGTACGCGGTCCTGAAATGCTCCGTTCTGATTTATGGAAAACATCAGGGCATTATCAAAACTACGGTGAAAACATGTACTTTACCCATATAGATGAGCTTGAATTTGGGGTAAAACCGATGAACTGTGTCGGGCATATCAAAGTATATGAGGATGAACTGCACTCTTACCGTGATTTACCGATTAAATACTTTGAATACGGCGTTGTGCATCGTCATGAGGCAAGCGGGGCTTTGCACGGGCTTTTCCGTGTACGTGAATTTACACAGGATGATGCGCACATTTTCTGTCGTGCAGATCAGATTGAAGAACAAATCATTGAAGTAGTTGATTTTGTGGATAAAATTATGTCTACTTTTGAATTTGATTATAAAATGATGATTTCTACAAAACCTGAAAAAGCGGTCGGCAGTGATGAAGTGTGGGAAATTTCTACACAGGCACTAAAAAATGCAATGGATAAAAACGAACTGGCTTATGAAATAGACGAAGGCGGCGGAGCATTTTACGGCCCTAAAATTGACATCAAAATCACCGATGCCATCGGACGTGAGTGGCAGTGTGGGACAATTCAGCTTGATTTTAATCTTCCTGAGCGGTTTAAACTTGAATATAACGGCGAAGAGAATGATAAAATTCAGCCGGTAATGATTCACCGTGCCATTTTAGGCTCATTTGAACGCTTTATAGGGATTTTGACAGAGCATTATGCCGGAGAATTTCCGATGTTTATCGCCCCTACACAGGTAGCAATTGTTCCTGTTGCAGAAACACATAAAGAATATGCTAAGCTTTTATCAGATAAACTTATCGATATTAATGCCGATAGTGAAATCTATGCGAAAAATGATTCTTTAAACAAAAGAATCAGAACTGCAGAAAAAACTCGCGTTCCTATGATAGTTGTCATCGGGGATGAAGAGATTAAAAACAAAACTGTAGCCATTCGCGACAGACGAACTAGAGAGCAGTACAACTTAAGTGAAGAGGAATTCTTGAAACTTATACAAACTAAAATAAATGAGGTAAATTTTTGAGTAAAAACAAAGACCGCGTCATCATGAATGATGACATCCGTGTTCCAGAGGTGAGATGTAATGTAGATGGAGGTGAGTCTTTAGGCGTCATCTCTACTGATGAAGCTATGACGAAAGCAAATGAATTGGGCTTAGACCTTGTGCTGATTGCTCCAAATGCCAAGCCGCCTGTTGCGAAAATTATGGATTATGGCAAGTTTAGATACCAAGAAGAGAAAAAGCTTAAAGAGCAGCGAAAAAATCAGGTAAAAATTGTTGTCAAAGAGATTAAACTTTCGGTGAAAATTGCAGAAAATGACATTGCCTACAAGGTCAAGCATGCAAGAGAGTTCCTTGAAAAAGGCTATCATGTAAAATTCAGAGTCTTTTTGCGTGGTCGTGAAATGGCACATCCTGAAGCTGCAAAAGAGGTACTTATGCAGGTATGGCCTATGGTTGAAGACATCGCCGTAATGGAAAAACCGCCAAAATTTGAAGGACGTTATTACAATATGTATGTCGTTCCGAAGAAGTAACTTTTTTTCAATTTTCTTCTATAATAAAGCCTAAAGGCTTTATTATTTTCTTCTCTTATCAGTAAGATAACAATCAATTAACAAAAATAGTATTATAATTACATGTAATTTATTATATAAGGATTATTATGATTAGACGTATGCCGTGGTGGTTAGCCGGAATCTTAATGGCGTTATTGGTACTGTTTACATTTTCAGTATTTGGAGCAAACAGGCCTTTTGGAGCATCAACCTATGTGCCTTATTTCGCAGGGATACTTTTTGATTTAAGTCCCGAAAAATACCCTTATCTCAAAGAGGTACATTTTGCCGGTGCCTGGGAAGGGGTAATGCTTTTGGGTGCTCTGACAGGCGGTTTTTTGACCTCTGTCTTTGTCACAAAAACTTTTCGTTTGAGTATTATGCCCACAGGCTGGAAAAAATATAAAAACTCTTCAGTCATATCACGGCTTGTTTGGAGTTTTGTCAGCGGTTTTTTTCTTATAATAGGTGCGCGCCTGGCAGGCGGATGTACCAGCGGACATTTTTTAAGCGGGATGGCACAGACGGCTATAAGCAGTATGATTTTTGGCGGAGTAGTTCTTTTAAGTCTGATTATTACAGGAAAAATATTTTATAAAAGTGAGGCAAATGATGTTTGATAGAATCTTAAACATGTTTACGACTGTCTCCAATGAATCCCACGGTTCGGTATTTGTCGTTTTTATGATAGGGCTTGTGTTTGGTGTACTGATTCAGTACAGCAGGGTGGACAAGTTTGAAAAAATTGCCGGTTTTGCAATGCTCAGAGATACAGTGGTGCCTAAAATGCTCTTTTTGGCAATAGGTTTAGCCTCTATAGGACTCTATTTTATGGTAGAAGCGGGATATGCATCGTACCATCCAAAGCCGATCATCTTAGGCGGACTGATTATAGGCGGTACGATTTTTGGTATTTCTATGGCAATACTGGGAAAATGTCCGGGAACCGGTCCCGTATCTATTGCAGAAGGGCGCATTGATGTTCTTGTGGGAGCCATCGGCGGAATATTCGGCGGGCTGGTCTTTACTGTTTATTTCGATTTTTTTAAAAAAATCATGGGTGAGAGTCTTGGAAAAACAACCTTGGTATCCTACTTTCAGGGACATGAAAATTTAAGTGTCTTTATTTTTGGTATTGTTCTTATTATTGTGAGTATTGTTATTCCTCTTCGCCAAGAGTTTGATGAAGCGGATCTGCAACAGCTGCAAGAATAATATTTATTGATAAATATCATCTTTTCACCGGATTTTCTTCTGTATAATATTCCTTAAAAAAGGAAATAGATATGCAGCAGATACAGAGAATAGCAATACTGTTTGGAGTTTTATTCCAGTTTGCAATAGCGCAAACACCAGAATTGGATACACAGGAATTTCCTTTAGAAGAATTGAAAAAACAAAATATTCAAATTGCTGCGCTCGCGGCAAAAGAGATGTCCAAAACACTGCCTCAAAAAGTCGACAGATATACTACTGTCACAAGTATCATTAATGACAAGAACACGCTGGTATATACATTTGTTATCGATACCGGCAAAAAAAGTGATGCAACTGTTCAAAAAGAAGACCACAGCAGAATGCAAAAAGCAATCACGACAGGTGTCTGTAAAACTTCAGAAAAATTTTTGCTTGCCGGAATTGATACTCTTTATGTTTACAAAAGCGAAAAAACAGGCAGGGTATTGTTCAGGTTTAAAATCACTCAAGAGAAATGCCCGAATCTAACCAGTCGATAAGTCTCTTATGCCGATTAAAAATATCATACGGTCTCAGAATTTTTTTTCCTCTTTGGAAGATGAAGACCTGGAGCGACTTGCATCCATATCCTTGCTGCATCATTATAAAAAAGAGTATATGCTTCAGTATGAAAATGAAGAGTGTAATGAACTGTTTTTTCTGTGCGAGGGTATGGCAAAAGCCTATAAAATTGACAAACACAATAATGAAGTTGTGCTGCACTACATATATGCAGACTCAATGATATCGGAGATTTCGGATACTGATGCTGAAAAACTCCGGTCCTTTTCAAATATTCAGCTGATTGAAGATTCCCAGGTTTTAAGTATAAATTATCAAAAATTCAAGAAGTATTTTTTAGAAACACATCTGTTGCAAAAGGAATTTACGGGTGAGATTGTAAAAAGATCATTACAATTACAATCTTTAATCAATCGGGAATTTATCTTTGATGCTGTTTCGAAGGTCAGCATGATGCTTTATGATGATTTGCAAATGTTTAACAAACTCAAGCGCCATGAGATATCCCTGATGCTGCATATTCAGCCGGCAACACTTTCACGTGTTCTTAACAGATTAAAACGAAACAATATTATTGATATAATACACGGGCAGGTAAAAATCATCAGTCAAAGAGGTTTGCAAAATATATACAAGGATAAAATTGATGACTAAAATAAAATTTCTAGGGGCATTGATTTTTTTTCTTTCCATAGTGCTTGCCCTGTACTCCAAACATATTGCTGCGCATAATGAAGCAAATTTGCGACTTTTGAAAGTGATTAATGAACAAAAAGCATTTACACAGGAGATTGCGAAAAATATCTTTTTTATGTATAAAAACAAAGATGCTTCAGTAGAAGAGTTGGACAAATATATACAGTCTTTTGTTGAAAATATGAACAACAAAGATGAGATACTCGATAAGATATTTTCAAAAGATATCAAACAGGAGTCGGAAAAAATTATTTCCCTGTGGAATAACTTTTATCTGCTTGTGCAAAAATTCAGAGATGCCTCCCGGATACACAACGGTTATACAAACATTGTAATTGACAAACTGGTCAAAGATATCTATGATACAAATCTGCAGCTTGTAGTAGAATTCAACAAACTGATAAAAATGCATAAAAAATATTTTGACACACTGCAGCATAAAAATAAAACTATTCAAGTTACGCTGTTTGTTGTTTTGCTTCTTTTGCTTTTATACCTTTTTTCCCAATTAAAATCTTTGCTTGGATTTATTCAGAAATTTCTCCATACTTCTAAAAAAATTGTGCAAAAATCAACGGTACTTGGTGTGGAGCCGATAGAAGAAAAGAGCAGTATTGCTGATGTGACACAGGCAGCGGATGCTTTTAATTTTCTTGTTCAAAAGATAGACAAATCAATTGAAAATTCGAGCAAGTCGATCCAGGCTGCTTCTAAATCACTCGAAGAGACAGAAAAAAGTATAGAGGATTTGCTGGAATTAATTGCTGTGATGGATGAAGAAAACATACTTGACAAAAATTTGGTAAAAAAAGAGGATATCCTTATCGAATCTTTGGAAGAACTCACTACATCTCTGCAGAAACTCCATTCTCTGAAAATACATTTGGACAACTTTAAAAAATAAAACTAATTGAATAATTTGACCAAGGTCAAATTATTAGATGCCTTTGTGTATTAAGATTTTTCTATCATTTGGGAAAATTTCTCAAAATGAAAGAAAAAAGGAGAATACAATGGCTACTCATTTAAGTAAGCTGACTTCACTTATTTTAGGCACTTCACTGATGGCGACTGTTGCGTCGGCAGCTATCGGCGGTGAACTGCAAAAAGTAATGAAGGCAAGGGGACTTACGGAAAACGATATTATTCATGCTGCAAAAACATACACACCAAGCGGTGGCAGAGATGAATTTATTGTATTTAGTTCTGGTGGACAGTCCGGACAGATAATTGTCTACGGTGTTCCATCTATGAAAATATTAAAATATATTGCCGTATTTACGCCGGAACCATGGCAGGGCTACGGATATGACGAGGATTCCAAAAAAATCCTGGCACAAGGAAAAATCCGGGGAAAATCAATCACCTGGGGAGATACGCACCACCCGGCACTCTCTGAGACAAAAGGGGTGTATGACGGAAAATGGCTTATTATCAACGATAAGGCAAATCCTCGTCTGGCTGTAATTGATTTAAATGATTTTGAAACCAAACAGATTGTTGTGAATCCTGTTTTCAAATCAGAACACGGCGGCTCTTTCTTTACGCCAAACTCAAAACATATTTTAGAAGCATGTCAGTACGCTGCGCCGTATGACAATAACTATCACCCGATAGAAGAGTACAAAGAGACATATCGGGGCGGTGTGACTGTATGGAGTTTTGATCCAAAAATCGGTCGTATCAAACCAAAAGATTCATTTACGATTGAGATGCCTCCTTATATGCAGGATTTGAGTGATGCCGGAAAAGGCGCCTCTTTTGGATGGGGTTTTACAAACTCTTTCAATACAGAGATGTACACAGGCGGTATAGAAGTCGGAATGCCACCGTTTGAGGCAGGAATGTCAAGAAATGATACTGACTTTTTACATGTATACAACTGGAAAAAACTCTACCAGCTTTCTAAAAACAAAAAAAATGTAAAAGTTGTCAACGGAATGAAGGTTATTCCTATGAGTGTGGCAGTGGCCAACAATGCACTGTTTTTAATTCCTGAACCGAAATCTCCGCACGGTGTTGATGTCTCTCCTGATGGTGAATACATCACTATCTGTGGAAAACTTGATACACATGCTTCTGTTTTTAAATGGAGTAAAATCAAAAAACTGATTGATAACCATGAATATGCAGGAAAAGATCCTTACGGGATTCCTATTTTGGATATGAAAAAATCTTTACACGGTCAGGTAGAGTTGGGTCTTGGGCCATTGCACAACCAGTATGGCAAAAACTGGAAAGACGGTGAAATCTATACGTCACTTTATGTGGATTCACAAATTGTAAAATGGAACTACAAAACACTGAAAGTCCTTGACAAAGTCAATGTGCATTATAATGTTGGACACCTGTGCAGTATGGAAGGAAAATCGGCTGATCCGCAGGGAAAATATGTAATTTCTTTGAACAAACTTGCTATTGACAGATTTAATCCGGTTGGTCCTCTGCATCCGCAAAATCACCAGCTGATTGATATCAGAGGCAGAAAAATGGACCTTTTGTATGATATGCCGATTCCGTTGGGTGAACCACACCAGGCGGTTGCAATTCGTGCGAGTAAACTGCATCCTGAAGTACGCTACAAAATGGGTACAAATCCGAAAACGGGTAAAATGCATGTAGGAAAAACGCTTGCAGGACAGGAAAGAATTGTAAGAAAAGGCAATAAAGTATATATTTACGGTACATTGGTCCGTTCCCATATTAATCCTGAACGGGTTACTGTGAACAAAGGAGATACTGTAATCTTTTATCTGACAAATCTTGAAAGAGCAGAAGATGAGACACACGGTTTTACAGTAGATAACTACAATGTACACGGATCATTGGAACCGGGAGAGACTGTAGAACTTAAATTCAAAGCGGACAGAGAGGGTGTCTTCCCTTACTACTGTACAGAGTTTTGTTCTGCCCTTCACTTAGAAATGATGGGTTATCTGATGGTCAAAGATCCAAACAAAAAATATGTCAGCGCACAAAAGCTTAAAATGAAAAAAATGTCAAAAGCTGAGCTTAAAGCCGAGTATGAAAAGACTGTAGCTGTGAACAATGCAACAGATGCGGTTATTCAGTCTGTTGTCAAGTTCCTAAAAGAAAATCATTACGAAAAATATCCTACAGTCAAAGCACTTGTAGAAGATGCACTTGACCAGTACGGAAAAATTCCGGAACAAAAGAAAAAAGCTGATGAAGCCGTCAAAAAAGGCGACTATGAAAAAGCAATTCTTTTTGAAAATATGATTTGGCAGTATATGGTCAAGACGGCAGATGTCGGTATCCGTGCCAAAGATTTGTTAGTGAAAAAAGTTGCAACAAAACAGTCTCCTGCTGCTGCTGCCGGTGAACGGGCATTTGGCGAAGGCGGATGTGGCGGTTGTCATGTTATCGGTAAAGTATCTTCTGGGCCAGACCTCACAGGTGTTTTACTCCGTCATGAAAATGCTGAGAAATGGGTCAAAGACTTCATTATGGATCCTGCATCCAAATATGATGATCCGTATGTGAAAAGTATGATAGATTACTTTAATCTAAAAATGCCGAATCAGCATATGAATGAAAAAGAAGTCAAAAATATCATTGAATACCTGAAATGGGTCGATGAGAATGCAAATCTGTTTTAAACACAACAGTATGTCAACAGGGAGGAGGAATGCTTTTTTTCCTCCTCCACAATGAAAAATTGATATATATCATTAAATTTACCCCAAACAATTAGATACAATTAACTAAGTCTATATTTAAGTTTATAATCACTTATAGTAAAGGAATAAAATATGCATCCAAGTCTCATAAAAGCCAAAATATTTGCCACAATAGCTTTACTGATTTTAACATTTTCATTTACACTGCCAATGATAGCTTTTCACGGAACCTTGAATAAAATAGAAGAAGGGAAGGCAAATGAAGTCTCATCGGTCAGTAAAAGTGTATGGAATCTATACAACAAAGGAAGATATAAAAGCGTTGCAACACCTAAAGACGCCAGAAACAATTTAGAGAAGATGATAGAAGAAGGGGCTGAAATCGGTCCGGCATCTCTGCCTATCTGGGCGGTTTCTCTCGAAGCTCCAAATTATCCGAAAGAGGCATTTCCGGAAGGGATACCTGTCTTTTTCCATTTTGACGGATACAGTGGAGAAGTACATGAAATGAACACAATCAACCACTATGTGGGTATGGACCCTATGTGGGCAGGCGGTCATATAGAACGTGCAATCGGAATTTATGCTCTTTTATTTCTTTCTTTGGGAATTATTTTGTTTATTGCCTATGATAAAAAAATCTTTAATTACATTATGCTGATTCCTGCCGCACTGCCGCTTATCTTTATAGCTGATTACTCCTACTGGCTGTATCATTTTGGGCACAGTCTGCATGACTGGGGTGCTTTTAAAATCAAGCCTTTTATGCCGACTGTGTTTGGTGACGGAAAAATAGCACAGTTTACAACACACTCCTACCCAACCATTGGTTTTTACATGCTGTTGCTTATCAGTTTTTTCAGTATTTTGGCTTTTTTCGCAAAACAGAAAGCTTTTAAAGAGATGGAAGAGAAATAAAATGCTTCTAAGAATATTTGTATTGCTTTTGTATTGTAACGGATTAAATGCAAATATTCTGCAAGAGGCTATAGACAAAGCTCCTGCAGGCTCAATTTTAAAACTCCCAAAAGGTATATACAAAGGCTCTGTTGTCATTAACAAACCGCTCTCAATCATAGGGCAGGAAGCAGGTGTGATTATTGACGGAGAGAATAACGGAACGGTCATAACAAGCAAAAGCTCGTATGTGACATTAAGAAATCTGACGATCATCAACAGTGGTGACAGGCATGAGAATGTTGATGCGGCTATTGCAATGAGTGAGTCCAAACAGTGCGAGATAAGCAACTGTACAATCAAAAACTGTCTGTTTGGCATAGATCTGCAAATGGTCGACAATTCTATCATTCAAAACAATACCATCAGTTCAAAACCTTTTGCTTTGGGGCTTAGAGGAGATGGCTTAAAGCTGTGGTATTCCAATGACAATATTGTCCGGGGCAACAGACTGATCAAATCACGGGATATGGTTGTCTGGTACTCCCACGGAAATCTGATTGAGGAGAACTTTGGAAAAGACGGCAGATACTCTTTGCATTTTATGTATGCGGGGAAAAACATTATAAAAAACAATTATTACGAGCTCAATTCTGTGGGTATATTTTTTATGTATTCGCAAGACTCCATAGCCGTGGGCAATGTGATTAAAAGCTCTCAGGGTGCCACAGGAATGGGCATAGGCTTAAAAGATGCATCCAATTTTACGATAAAAGACAATACGGTCATCTACTGTGCGCAGGGACTTTATATAGACAGATCCCCTTTTGAGCCGGGAACACACAATACAATAGTGGGCAATAAGATTTTATACAATGCCGAGGCAATGCATTTTCACTCCCTGAGTGAGAATAATATTATTAAAAACAATATCATACAGGGAAATATAGAGGATATTGTCAATGACAGCAGAGGCAGCAAGACAAACGAAAATGAAATATCGGGAAATTACTGGGACAAATATGAAGGTTTTGATAAAAATCACGACGGCATAGGCGATACACCGCATAAAGTGTATCAGTATGCTGACCAACTGTGGGTTTATAACTCTAATGTGAAATTTTTTTATGCTTCACCGGTTATCTCACTTCTTAATTTTTTGGCAAAACTGGCACCTTTTACGAAACCGCTTTTTTTGATGGAAGACAAGAAACCAAGAGTGGTAAAACCATTATGACTCAAGTTAACAAAAAAGGAACACTATGGCAAAGCAAGTAAAAACAGACAGAAGAGAATTTATAAAGTACTCTACATTGGGTGTTTTGGGACTGGTTCTGGGAGGCGGTATTGTTTTGAGCCCGTATTTGCAGGCAAAAGAGAATCGGCTTCGTCCGCCGGGGGCGGTTCCTGAAAAAGAGTTTTTAGGTTTATGCATTAAATGCGGGCAGTGTCTGCAGGTGTGCCCGTACCACTCTATAAAACTGGCAGATATTGCCAAGGGAACAGGCGAGGGGACGCCTTACATAGATGCAAATATCCGGGGATGTTATGCCTGTGATGCCGTTCCCTGTGTGCTGGCCTGTCCAAGCGGTGCTTTGGACCACAGTTGCTCAAAACCCGAAGATATTCAGATGGGAGTTGCCGTACTGGAATTTCCCGATACCTGTCTGGCAATGACAAATACTCCGGTACCAAAAGGCTACAATGACAAGATGAAAGCCTTTACCGCCTCTGTCAACAATGTGACAAGTCAGGAATTGCAGCTTCTTGAAAAATTTGACGGGTATGAGGGAAAAGAGTGTACGCTGTGTGCCGATATGTGCCCGGTTCCCAACCCTTTAAGTGCCATCGCTATGGTTCCGGATGCGCAGGGAGGGAAGCGCCCTGAAATATATGACGGGTGTATAGGATGCGGAGCCTGTCAGGAGGTCTGCCCGACGCAAAAACCGTCGATAGTCGTCAAACCAAGAGTAACATACGAACAGTATTATGAAAAAACAACATAGGAAATCCCATGAAAACAGATAAAAGAAAAAAGAGTATGAAGGGTTTTGTTCTTACTTCGTCGTTGGTCTTGCTGACACTTTTAAGCGCATGCAGTGACTCAAAAGAGGACAGATCACAAAAAGAGCAATCTCTGTCTGCTAAAAATCAAAAGAGCAGTCCAAAGATTGAAATAGTTGAAAATAAAAATGCGCATGCGGTGAAAGTGGCCCGGCAGGAGAATGGAAAAACACAGAATAACTCGTTTTATTATGATTACGGAGAGAAAGAGAGTGTGCAGGAAGTCAATACAAAAAAGCGTACTGACATCGATGCCAATTTACATGTACGCAGCCCCTATGAACAGATTCAGGTCACGATGCTGGTAAAAAAACTAAGCAAAAACTTTATCGTCAGATGTGCACCTTGTCACAATGATTATGCAAACGGGGTTATCGGGCCGTCGCTTCTGGAGAGAAAAGCGGACTATATATACAATAGAATTCAGGATTTTAAAACCGGAAAGAAGTCCAATCCTTTGATGAATGATCTTATCCAGATGATGAGTGACGAACAGATTAGAGCTATGGCAGATGAAATATATGCCTTTAATAAAGAGATTAACAAGATGAGGGGCAGAGAATGAAAAATATAATTGTAGGAATCTTAACACTTGTAATTTTTGGACTGATGGCGTGGACGGCTATGAACGGAGGTGCATACAACGGAGGCGAACACGGAAAAATTATTGCAGATATCGGCAACAGAACAGCTGCTGTGCAAGAGAGCCAACCACAGGAAAAGAGTGACAGAGAAAAAGAGAACGAAGCATTAAGTGCATTGCGAGAGAAGGCCGGCAATGTTGCAGGTTTTAAAGTAAGTGATGCGTACAAAAGCAAATGTGCTTCCTGTCACGGTGTAGACGGCAGCGGTATGCAGTACGGGAAAAAACTGATGGGACCGAAGCTCTTCGGACAAAGTGCGGAGACAATTTACAAAAAACTTGAAGACTTTAAATCGGGAAGAAAAGAAAACCTGGTGATGAAAGGGCTTTTAATTCATATGACACAAGAGGATTTACGCAGGTTTGCCAATGAAATAGGTGAGTTTCCGGCAAGAGCACAAGCAGTGAAACAGGAATAAAAATGGATAAGTATCATAATAGAGAGACGATAAAAAGAACAACTTTCTGGTCAACATTCTATAACACAACAAAAGAGGGGAAAAAGGTTCTGAGCTACAGAGCCAAAAGATGGATTCTTGTTATAGTAATTCATCTGATGTTCTTTTTATCTTTTGCTGTGGATATTCAAATGCTTGAAGGAACATTAAACGGTTCGCGTTTTTTGGGCTTTCACCTGATTGATCCTTTTACAACTTTGGAGATGCTGATGGCAGAGCACCATCTGCATATAAACATCATTATCGGTGTGAGTACAATTGTGCTGTTTTATATTTTGGTTGGGGGCAGGAGCTATTGTGCCTGGGTCTGTCCTTATGGAATATTGAGCGAAATAGGCGAAAAATGGCATGATACGCTGGTGCATAAAAAAATTATAAAAGAGAGAAGGTTTGATCATCGAATCCGTTATGCTTTTTGGGTGATTTTTCTTATACTCTCATTTACAAGCGGCTATCTTGTTTTTGAAACATTTAATGTCGTGGGAATACTCTCCCGTGCAATTGCGTACGGCTGGAGTCTGGCACTTGTCTGGGTTTTGGTGGTGCTGGCTTTTGAGGTCTTTTTTTCACGCCGGGCCTGGTGTACATATATCTGTCCGATAGGCACAACCTATGGTATGATAGGAAAAGTCTCCGCATTGCGTGTTGAATGGAATGACAACTGTGACCACTGTATGGTCTGTCATGATGTCTGTTTTGAAAATCAGGTTTTGGAAATCACAAAGGCAAAATATGACAAACAGAGAGAAGAAGAAGGCATCACAAGAGAGTACATTACGGGTGCGGACTGTACTTTATGCGGAAGATGTATAGATGTTTGCCATGAAGATGCGCTCAATTTCGATTTTCGATTAAAAAGTTTGGTGTAAATTATGATTCAGATATCCCATGTAACAAAAAAATTCGGACAGAATATTTCCCTTGACAATGTCAGCTGTGAATTTAGGAAAAACGAATCCATAGCACTTATGGGCGCAAACGGTGCAGGAAAAACAACACTCATCCGTTCGATTTTGGGATATTACCATCCTGATGCCGGAGAGGTGCTGATTAACGGATTGAATCCTGTAAAAAAGAGAGTCGATGTTTTGTCCCATATCAGTTTTGTGCCGCAGCTTCCTCCGCCTATCAAGCTCAGTATTGACGAACTGATACAGTATGTCTGTGTGAGTGCCGAGGTGGACAAAGAGTTGGTGAAACATTATGCGAATGAAATGAAACTCGATATAAATGCCAATTTGAACAAATCATTTTTCAAACTCAGCGGAGGAATGAAACAGAAGCTTCTTATCGCAATCTCTTTGGCAAAGAAGAGTGACATTATCATATATGATGAACCGACGGCAAACCTTGATCCAAAAGCCAGAGATGATTTTTACAGACTGCTCAGGCAAAATGAGCAGGAGAAAGTTTTGCTCTTTGTAACGCACAGGCTTGAAGAGGTAAGAGAGTTGGTCAACAGGCAGATCTATATGGATATGGGAAAAATTGTATCAGATGAGAGATTTTAAATGAAAAATTTATATTTAATTGCATATTTGGATTTAAAAGAGTCAATCCGGGCGAAATGGTTTTTAGTCTATTCCCTTGTGTTTGGCGGTCTGATTGCCCTGTTTTTTATAGCAGGGGTGACGGAATCGCAGGTAATGGGATTCAGCGGGCTGAGCCGTCTGCTGTTGATGTATATTCAGATAACGATTGTTATTTTGCCTATATTTATTTTGATTACTACGGTTCGTTCCATCTCGGGGGACAGAGACAGTCATATTTTGGAGTATATGCTCTCTTTCCCTATCTCTTTAAAGCAGTATTACTGGGGGAAGATTATCGGGCGTTTTATTACCGTCTATCTGCCTGTTGTTTTTGCGATGGTGATTGCCGTTGTCTACGGTGCTTTTAAGGGAGCCGAAATTCCCTGGGGTATTTTCTTTTTGTATACCGGGCTTTTGTTTGCGATGAGTGCCACATTTCTTGGCATTGCTTTTTTTATCTCCTCTTTTGTAAAATCATCCGAAGTGGCTTTGGGTATCGCATTTTTTATTTGGATATTTTTACTGGCATTTATAGACATTGCCCTTATATCACTGATGATGCAGGAGCGTTTTAGTGAAGGTTTGATTATCACCATAGCACTGTTAAACCCTATGGAGATTTTCCGGGTGGCAGCCATATCACTGTTTGATCCACAGTTGACAGTGATGGGCCCGGTTGCCTATTATATACTTGACTCTGTAAGTCAGACAACTTTTGTACTGCTTGCTATTGGGTATCCTCTTGTTTTGGGGATTGGGTTTGCGTATCTTGGATATAAAATATTTGAGAAAAAAGATTTGGTCTAGGAGCTGTTATGAAAAAAATTATGAGTATGGTCCTGTTTGCAACACTGTTGTTTTCGTATGAGATGAATTATGACAAAAATACGACAGGGCTGATAAGACAGATGAAAGTCTACAAATATCCGACATGGGTCGCGAAGATAGAACTGGCAAGCGGAAAGAAAATATTTTTTGTTTCTCCAAAATCCATGTTTGAATTTTATTTTCGGCCTGCCGCATGGCCTGAATACGGCATAAAACAGGAGAGTGATTTCAAAAACATCTATGTGACTGATTTTGCAACGGCAGAACCTATCAAAGCCAAAGGTGCCTTTTATGTGTACGGAAGTGATACGACCTCTCCTTCGGGTGATGACCTGGTGCCTTTTGACTCATATAAAAGAGCGGAAGAGTTTGCAAAAAGGCACAAGGGAAAACGCATTCTCGGATTCAGAGAGATTAACAGAGGACTTATCAACTGGCTCAACGACAGCCTGTAGGAGAAAAAAATGACAAAACCGACACCAATAGATGAAGAGATTCAGCTGGATCCGAAACGATACATCGTCAGTGAAACAGACGAAAAAGGAAAGATCACTTATGCCAATGATTATTTTCAGGAAGTTTCAGGGTATACGGAAGAAGAACTGTTGGGACAGCCTCACAGTATTGTGCGCCATCCGGATATGCCAAAAGTAGTATTTAAACTGTTATGGGAGACGATAAAACAGGGAAAAAACATTAATGCTGTTGTGAAAAATCTGGCAAAAGACGGGCGCTACTATTGGATATTTACCGAGTTTGAAATCAGAAAAGACACAGACACCGGGAAAATCATAGGGTATCATGCTTCAAGAAAGACCATATCAAGGCATGTTATTGAAATCATAGCGGACCTGTATGCCAGACTTTTGGAAATAGAGAAAAAAGAGGGTCTTGCAGCAAGCGAAAAATATCTTATCTCGTTTTTAAAAGAAAAAGGCGAAACAATAGAATTTGCAGATATTATGGAAGAGATTCACAAGTTTTACTGATGTTGAGGTACAAAACAGAATGAAATTCCTCATACTTTTTGTAATTTTTATCTCCTCTCTTTTTGCAAACTCCTTGCAGGAAGCTGTTGATCAGGCATCCGCGGGTGCCGTCATTAAGCTTCAAAACGGTATTTATCATGGAAATATTCTTATTAAGAAACCGCTGACAATTATCGGGGTTGGCAATCAGGTTGAAATCAGGGGAGAAGGAAGAGGTTCTGTTGTCAGGATACAAAGCGCACATGTACGTTTAAAAAACATAATTATCACAAACAGCGGAAAAAACATGCGCTCTATTGATGCAGCAATTAGCCTGAAACAGGTAAAGTACTGTGAAATCAGCCACTGTACACTGAAAAATGTATTGTATGGAATTGACATGGATATGGTGCAAAACTCTTTGGTTTTGCAAAATGATATCACTGTTGCAAAAAATGATATTGCCTTGCGCGGGAATGCTTTGAAGCTGTACTATTCGCACTACAACACCATTGAAGCAAACAACATTCATGATGCACGGGATGTGACACTGCGCTATTCGCATCATAATCTTTTTCAGAAAAATAAATTTGCACATAACAGGTTTGCAACACATCTCGAACTCAGTAATGCAAATATATTTAAAAACAACAGCTACATGTATAATTCTGTGGGCATGATGTTTATGGGTGCAAAAGATACGCAGGTTATTGCAAATAAAATTTACAGTTCAACAGGAGCAGCCGGAATCGGCGTGATGATAGGCAGTGTTTCCAATTTTGTATTTACAGGCAACAGTGTGCGTTATAACGCAAAAGGTATTTATATTCAAGGGGCTGAAAAAGCGCGGGGAATGAAACGCTTTTTTAAAAACAATGAAATAGCCTATAATGCCGAAGCACTGCATTTTCACGCCTCTATCAGAGACAACATGATTGTACATAATAAATTTTTTGGAAATATTGATGATGTGCTCAAGGATATCGGAGGTGATTTTGATGCTTCCAATGTTGTGGAGTATAATTACTGGGACAGGTATGACGGTTTTGATGCAAACAGTGACGGTATAGGCGATACACCCTACCGTGTCTACCAGCATGCTGATCTGCTGTGGCAGGAGAACAACAAAGTCAAGTTCTTTTACGCGGCTCCGGTGATGAGTCTGCTTGATTTTTTGCTCAAACTTGCTCCTTTTATCGAGCCGGATTTAATTATGGAGGACAAAAAACCTATCTTCCGATCTTTTTGACACGTCTGAGCACTTCATTGAAATCTATAATCTCCTGATCTTTTGCTATATCATTTTTGGAAGCATGAGCAGAAAATCCGTATGCCATTGGGGTAATGTTTTCAGTGTCATAGTAGGCAGTTCTTGCATTAATCCATTTTCCTGTTTTTGCATCTGTCACCCAGATAACAGCTTTGTCCTTCCAGGGAATCTGTTCATCATGAAACCAAAGAACCATGCAGCCAATATCATCAAAGGGGTAATATTTTCCGTTTGAGGGGTTGATGACCTGGACCGTGTTTTTCCGGTCACTGACAACCATTGCACAGCGTGCACACATATCTCTGTCAAAATGGACTTCGTGGGCCTGTACGGCAGACTTTTTTTCACATCCGGTTATACTCAGCAGGCCCAAAACAAGCGTGACTGACAAGAAGAATAATCGCATAGGCAAATCCCTTTTTGATTATTCTAACTTATTCCTGTTCTTTAGAAGATGATATATGTCAAGTATTATTTAATTATCTGCGCTTTGAGAGTCTCTTCTTCGAGTTTTTCCGTTGCATATTTTATGACGACGACATGCTCTGTTTCATTGATGAACCACTCTGCAATATGTTCGCTTTCCAGGGCATTGAGTTTATCAAAGTCGACTTCATTTTGTGGAATAATCAAATGAGAATATCTTGTAGGATTTTTCATTTTCAAGAGTGTCCACAGAAGCCATAAAAGACCAATGGCACCGATGGTGAGTCCCAAAGTCTCTCTGGAGCTGACATCAAGATAGAGTCCGGCAAAGGTACCGCCCAAAAAGGTTGCAAAATATGCCGCAGAGTTTGCTATACCCAAAGCGGCACCTTTTTGGTGTACTTTGGCAAACTTGCTGATCATAGACTGCACAAGCGGTTCCATCATATTAAAGGCCACAAAAAAGAAGATAACGGCAGTGATAAATACGGCACTTGAAGTTGTTGTTCCCATCATCACAAATGAAGCGATAAACAACACAATAGAAAGCAAAAATATCTGTTTTGGAATATTTCTTTTTTCTCCAAATACAGCAGCCGGTCCCATCGCAATAAGTCCTGCGATCATTGCAGGCACATAGACCATCCACAGATCACTCTTTTCCCAGCCAAAACCGTATTCCGGCTTGGTCAAAAAAACGGGAATGATGACAAATGCGGCAGTCATCAGACCTTTTTGCATTGCATTGATAATAATCATACTTAAGAGATTCGGATCTTTAAGTATATCTGCCGTTTTTGTTTTTCCGTGGTAGATATGTTTTATCTTTGGCGGTGTCGGTACTTTGACAAATAGAATAACAATGGCAACAAGTGACAAGATCGCCGTAATAACGAAGATAACACTGATACCGAATTCTGCGGCGATAACCGGACCGAGTGCCATAGCAGCAGCAAAACTCATAGCGATAAACCCGCCCATGATTGCCATTGCATGGCCGCGCTGCTTCTCTTCAACCAAATCGGCAATCATAGCAGTGACAACAGAACCGATAGCGCCGGCTCCCTGCAAAAAACGCCCAAACATCAAGGTATATATATCTGTTGAGTAGGCACAGATAAGCGAACCGACCAAAAAGATGATCAGACCGAAGAGTATCGTCGGTTTTCTTCCGATTTTATCACTCATGCTTCCAAAAGGAACCTGAAAAACAGCCTGTGTCAGGGCATAGCCACCGACAACAACACCGACAAGAAAAGGTGTGGCCCCTTCCAGGTCAAGAGCATAAACGGAAAGAACCGGTAAAACGAGAAAAAGTCCTAAAAATCTGAGAAAAAGAATACTGGAGAGTGGTAAAACTTTTTTGAACATAAAAATCCTTTTGTTTTAGTGTATAATTTTGTAATTATAGAGCAACTATTATTTATAATTGATTTGCAAAAGATAAATAATATAATTTAAAAGATAATTTAAGGAAAGAAATTGAAACAACTGGTTTTAGCAACATCAAACAAGGGAAAAGTCAGAGAGATCAAAGAACTTTGCAGTGAATATGAAGTAGTGCCCTATACAGATTTAATCGATGCTTTTGAAATTATAGAAGATGCCGATACTTTTCAGGAGAATGCACTGATTAAAGCACGTGCGGTTTATAAGGCTTTGGGTAATGAAAATGCAATTGTACTGGCTGATGACAGTGGCATAAGTGTGGATGTGCTTGAAGGTGCACCGGGAATTTACAGTGCCAGATACGGAGGAGAAGGGGCAGATGACAAAGAGAACCTGCACAAGCTTATGCAGGATATCAAAGCAAAAGGTGTGACAAACTCTCCTGCACATTATACGGCAGCCATTGCCATTGTAACAAAAGGCATTGAAAAAACAGTACACGGATGGATGCACGGAGAGGCGATTACTGAGGCAAAAGGGGAAGGCGGTTTTGGATATGACCCGATGTTTGTACCGCTGGGGTATGAAAAAACACTGGGCGAGTTGGATGAAAAAGTCAAAAAAGAGCTTTCTCACCGCTCCCAGGCTTTAAAACTGGCGGGTAAAATTTTAAAAAGCTTATAAGAATTTACGGCTTGCCAGATAGAATGTTTTTTCTAATTTACTGAGCAATACATGTAAGTGATCGCTGTATCGGCTGATTCTTTGCATGATATCTCCTTATAGATTTAAAATGTCTCACAGGAGAGACTCAGCAAAAAGTGTACCATTAGTTAAATAGCGTTAAAAGTATCACACCAAAAAGAATTCTGTATACACCAAAGGCAACAAAGGTGAATTTTTCCAAAAATTTCAAAAAGAGCTTGATTGTCAGATAGGCAACAGCAAAAGCAACAACAAAGCCGACCGCCAAAGCTTCGATGTTTGCAGAAGAAAATTCATGATAATGTTTGAGCAGATCATATCCACTCACGGCACTCATTACGGGAAAAGCAAGCAAAAAACTGAATTCCGCACTGGCCTTTCTGTTCAAACCGACCAGTAAGGCCCCGATGATTGTTGCTCCCGCACGTGAAGTTCCGGGAATGAGAGCAAAAATTTGAGCAATTCCTATCCAGAGTGATTGTTTGAGCGTTACATCTTCAACATTTGTTATGAGCTCTTTTTCTTTGGGTATATAAAATTTTTCAACCAATAAAAAGATAAATCCGCCTATAATGAACATAGTTGCAACGATAGTAATGCTAAAAAGTTCTTTGATTTGATGTGAGAAGACAAAACCGACGGCACCGATAGGCAAAAAGGCAAGAAAAACTTTTGTCCATAATGAAATATGTTTGAATGTAAATTTTTCTCTGTAGTTGAGAACAACAGCCAAAATAGCTGCAAACTGGATGATAACTTCATACGCTTTGGTGACATTTGTCTGGTCTATACCCAAAAATTGACTCGCTACAATCAGATGACCGGTTGAAGATATGGGAAGAAATTCGGTAAAACCTTCAATTATACCTAGTAAAACAGAGTCAGACAATGTCATGAAAGAACCTTCTTTTTTAAAATTTAAACTTATTTCGATATAATACGAGGTTTTATTTTTAAACAACCTAAAACTCACAGGAAATTACATATGTTACTTTTTACACCCGGTCCTACACCAGTACCGCAAAATGTTAGAAATGCCATGGCTGATGAGACAATGCACCATCGTACCCCTGAATTTGAAGCTATTTTTGAAAAAACACGAAAACATCTTTTTGAACTTTTTGCTACTGATGAAGTTGTTATGATTGCATCAAGCGGAACAGGCGCTATGGAAGCAACAGTAGTCAACCTGTGTAAAAATACACTTTTAAGTGTCAATTCAGGAAAATTCGGCGAGCGTTTTGGAAAAATTGCCAAAGCACACGGACTCAAAAATATTGAGATAAAAAATGAGTGGGACACACCTGTCAGTGTTGAAGATGTTGTTGCCGTTGTAAAATCCAACAGCGACATTGATGCTGTGGCTGTGCAGATTTCTGAGAGTGCGGGCGGACTGAGACATCCCGTGGAAGAGATAGCAGAGGCGCTCAAGGCAATCAATCCGGATATTATGATTATTGCGGACGGGATTACCGCTGTCGGTGTTGAACGTATAGATGTGACAAATATTGATGCGTTGATTGCAGGCAGTCAAAAAGCACTTATGCTGCCTCCGGGACTTGCCATTATCGGACTCAGCAATGCCGCGATAGATAAAATCGGCGAGGGCAAAGGCTACTATTTTAACCTTGCGTCCGAAATCAAAAAGCAGCGCCAGAACACGACAGCCTATACTGCTGCTACGACACTTGTTATCGGTCTTTTGGAAGTTTTGGAGACAATAAAAAAAGAGGGTGGTTTCGGCGTGCTGTATTGCAATACAGCCAGACGTGCCAAAGCGACAAGAGCAGCACTCGAAGCGATAGGTCTGCACTCTTACCCCAAAGTGCCTGCTAAAAGCATGACAACCATTGATGACAAAGATGCGGCAAAAATCCGCTCCGCTTTAAAAGAGGAGTACGGGGTAAATGTAGCCGGCGGACAGGACCATTTAAAAGGTAAAATATTCCGTATAAACCAGATGGGCTTGATTGCACCGCATGAATCTCTCTGGGTTGTCAATGCGATAGAGTTGATCTTGCACCGTTTGGGACGTTTGGAGTATGCGGGCATTGCTTCAAAAGTTTATAATGAGGTTTATTTTAAAACCGCATTAGAAAAAAAAGAGATATAAATGATACTTGAACATGAAATACCCAATGGTTCAAAGCTTTATTTTGGCAAATCCGCCAAGATAAAACGCCAGATAGAAAAAACTGCAAGTGATATTCTTGATGCAAATGGCTACGAAGAGATAGTAACTCCTGTGTTTTCCTACCATCAGCATCAAAGTATTGCAGATCAAAGAGAGCTGATTCGTATAAATGATGAAAAGAACAATGCGCTTTCTTTACGTGCAGACTCGACAATAGATGTTGTACGCATTATAAAAAAAAGACTCGGAAGCAATACGAAACAGAAAAAGTGGTTTTATATCCAGCCTGTGTTTACCTACCCGACAAACGAACAGTATCAGGTCGGTGTGGAATTTATGGGGGAGAAAAAACTCTCTTGTGTGGCAACACTGGCAATAGAGATTTTTGAACGCTTACATGTAAAGCCTCTGATGCAGATTTCCAATATTAAGATACCCGAGTTGCTGGTTGCAATGTTTGATGAACTGACTATAGATGATTTCAGACATATCAACATTGACAAGTTTTTGAATCTCAAAGTCGAATGGCTGAGCGAACTTGTTTATCTGCAGTATGTGGAGCAGATAGATGATGTGCTTCATAAGGTACCCGAAGCAATCAAAAAAGAACTCTTGAAGATGAAAGAACTGTGCGCGGAAATTGCCTGTGAAAATGCTGTTTTGGCACCAATGTATTATGCAAAAATGCTTTATTATGATGAGCTGTTTTTCAGATGCATAGTAGGCAATGAAGTCTATGCACGGGGCGGAAGATATAAAGATTCAGATTTAACATCTGTAGGGTTTGCAATTTATACAGATACTTTGTGTGAAGCATTAGAGCAATAGAAAAAGAGGAAAAGAAAATATGTATACAAATAAAGCAGATGTGATTGTCGGAATCCAGTGGGGAGACGAAGGCAAAGGCAAGATTGTTGATAAACTTGCAATGGAATATGATATGGTTTGTCGCTCCCAGGGCGGGCACAATGCGGGACATACGATTTGGGTGGACGGAGTCAAATATGCACTGCATCTCATTCCTTCGGGTGTTTTGAATCCAAAAGCCGTCAATGTAGTGGGTAACGGTGTTGTTCTCTCTCCTGTTTCTATTATCAAAGAGATGGAGCAGTTTGAAAATCTTGAGGGACGTCTTTATATTTCAGATAAAGCACATCTCAATCTTGCATACCATGCAGAGATTGACCAGGCAAAAGAGAAGCTCAAAGGCGATAAAGCAATTGGAACAACAGGAAAAGGGATAGGACCTGCCTACTCTGACAAAATCAACCGCATCGGACATCGTGTGGGCGAACTGCTGGATCCTGAGAAGTTGTGTCAGACTATTTTGGACTATTTTGCGCTTAACAAGCCTATTTTTGATGTTATGGATCTGCATGCACCGAAAAAAGAGGAACTTTTGGCAGAGCTTAAAGGCTATAAAGAAAAGTTGGCACCTTATATTACGGATACAACACAGATGGTATGGCGGGCTCTGGACAGTGAAGGCAAACGTGTGTTGCTTGAGGGTGCCCAGGGAACAATGCTTGATATTGACCACGGAACCTATCCGTATGTGACCTCTTCGTCTACCGTAAGTGCGGGAGCATGTACAGGTCTGGGTTTAAATGCCAAAGATATCGGGAAGGTGACAGGTATTGTAAAAGCCTACTGTACCCGTGTAGGCAACGGGCCTTTTCCGAGTGAAGACCTTGGTGAAGCCGGTAGACGTCTTGGTGAACAGGGGAATGAGTTTGGAACGACTACAGGCCGGGCAAGACGCTGTGGCTGGTTTGATGCGGTTGCAACCCGTTATGCAAGCCGTCTGAACGGATGTGACGAACTTGCACTGATGAAACTTGATGTTCTTGACGGTTTTGATGAGGTAAAAGTATGTGTTGCCTATGAATATAAGGGCAAGACTATAGATTATGTACCGATTGATCTGGAAAATGTCAAACCGGTTTACAAAACTTTTAAAGGCTGGGACAATTCAGTGGGCGTGAGAACTTTTGAAGAGTTGCCGGCATCTGCGCAGGATTATGTGAAACTTATTGAAGAGATAAGTAAAACAAAAGTCGGTATAATTTCTACATCACCGGAAAGAGAAGATACAATAATTTTATAAGGATACGCCGTGAAAACACGTTTTACCTCTTTGGTACATGTAAAGAAAAACATTATGCAAAAGAGTGAACGTGTTTTGCAAGAGGCAAATACAAACCTGCAAAAAGCAAAAAAAGCGCTGGAAGACTCTCTGGTGTTTTTGCAGGAAATTTCTCTCCCCTCACATGGAAAAATAGCAGAATTTATGGCAGGAAGGGCACTTTTGGATGCACAAAGAGCCGTGATACAGCATAACCAGGAATGGTTGCAATATGCAAAAAACGAAGTAGAACAGGCAAAAGAGGCATTGAAAAAAAACATGACAGAGTATGAAAAGTATAAATATTTAGAATATGAAGAGATAAAAAAAGCACTCAAAAAAATAAAAATCAAAGAGGCAAAAGATTTGGATGAAATTGCTCTAATGACCTATACAAACAAAAGCAAGGAAGCCTCTTGAGATATCTTTTACTTACAGCATTTCTCTGCTCTTCACTTTTTTCGATACAAAACAGTGACAAACTTTTTGAATGCACACAAATATTCAACGAAAGAAAAAATGAACTTTTGGTTGAACTTGAACGTATAGATGAGCAAAAACAGGCATTAAATGCCTTGAAAACGGCTACTGAAGAGTTATTGAAACAAAAAGAGGCAAAACTTTCTTTGAAAGAAGAGGAAGTGAATGCCAAACTGGAGCAGATCAGCGAAAAAGAGAAGAAAATAAAAGCAATGCTTGAAAAAGATGCGCAAATTCTCAAAGAGCTGAAATCGACAAAGATGAATAAAATATCGCAAACATTTGCAAAAATGAAAGCAGGGGCTGCGGCAAATGTACTCTCGGACATGGACGAAATAGAAGCAGTGGCTATTTTGCAGTCTCTCAAACCAAAAGTAGTAGGAAAAATATTAACCAAGATGGATCCAAAAAAAGCATCAAAGTTAACGCAACTATTAGCTAAATAATTGTAAAATACTTAAATTTAATTTATAAGCAGGCTGAATCTATGAAAATATCTCTTAAAACTATTCCCCATATCGCAAATAAAATTGCTGTTGATTTAAACAAAAGCGGTGCTGTTACAATGACAAAAGGGCTTGAAAATGTCGCACTTGAGGCACAGAAAGTATTGGAAGAGAATGTCAAGCAGGAGATGGCTCTTGAGAAAAAAGTAGATGAGATCTGTATGGACAATGAAGAAGAGATTGAGTTTATGCTTGCAGACGAGAGACAGCTTTTCTTTATGATTAAGAAAAAACTGGCTCCCGAATACGGGGTGATTTTAGATTATGAGGAGCGGTACTCGGATATATCGCACAAAATTCTTGATGAACTTTATGAAGAAGATTTGATTCATTTTGAAGTAACGGAAAATCGTATTAAAAATATTATTTACAATGCCATTACTTCTTTTATTGCGGATGCGTCGGAAATTGAAGATGCTGTAATGGACAAAATTCGTTCGTACAAGAGAAAATTTATTCCCGGAACAGATGAGTTTGACATCTTGCATGAAAAACTTTACAGAGAAGAATTAATGAAAAGAGGAATGGAGTAAGCGTATGAGTTATTCATTGAAAAAAGCCTGGATATATTTGGAGAACGGTACTTTTTTGGAAGCAAACAGTTTTGGTGCAGACAAAACAGAGGTCGGCGAAATCGTTTTTAATACCTCAATGAGCGGCTATCAGGAGATAATGAGTGATCCCTCGTATGCCGGACAGTTTGTTACTTTTACAATGCCGGAGATCGGAAATGTCGGTGTGAATGAGCAGGATATGGAGAGCGCCAAGGCGCATGCCAAGGGAATGATAGTGCGAAAATACCAGGGGCGTTATTCAAATTTTCGTGCACAAAACTCCTTGCATGATTTTTTGATTGAGAACAGTGTGATGGGTATTTGTGATATTGACACACGCTATCTGACAAAAATGCTCAGAAGCGAAGGTTCCATGATGATGGTTGCTTCAACACAAATAAGCGACAAAGAAGAGCTGAAACAGATTCTCCAAAACGCTCCCCGCATTGAAGATGTAAACTATATAGAACAGGTCAGCACAAAAGAGCCGTATCAGCATACTTCAAGCACTTTTTCATACAGAGCATTCAAGTATGACGAAGCACCAAAAGCAGAAGCAAAAATCGTTGTCATTGACTTTGGTGTCAAGCGTAATATTTTAAATGAACTTGTGAGTGCAGGCATCGAGGCAGAAGTCATCCCAAATGATTTTATAGCCGAAGACCTGATAGAAAAATATCATGCAAAATTAATTGACGGCGTCTTTTTGTCAAACGGTCCCGGAGATCCTCTGGTGCTTAAACGCGAACAGGAGCAGATTAAAAAGCTTATAGATGCAAAAGTGCCGATGTTTGGAATATGTCTGGGGCATCAACTGCTCTCAATTGCTCACGGGTATGATACTTTTAAATTAAAGTTCGGACATCACGGCGGCAACCATCCTGTCAAAAACGAAAAAACCGGACTGGTTGAGATTACAGCACAAAACCATAACTATAATGTTCCGGACACTATTACAGAGATTGCAGAGGTGACACATACAAATCTTTTTGACGGAACCATTGAAGGCTTACGTTATCATGAAGCGCCTGTATTTTCAGTCCAGCATCACCCGGAAGCTTCCCCCGGTCCCAAAGAGAGCCGCTATATATTCAGTGAGTTTTTATCTTTGATAAGAAGATAAAACTCTCTCTTTTCTCGTAATTTTCTTATAGCAAACACATAATTCCTAATTAATTGCTTCCTTTTAGAATGATATTAAAAAAAGTGTCATTTTTATGTCACTTTTAAGATAGATTAAACAAATCTATTGTTAATATACAAATGTTGATTAGTCTTTTGAGTGTATTTATACATTTAAAAGACTTAATTGCTTTGAATCTTAAGGAGGCTATATATGGAGAATCGTCCATTAGAGTACGACTATACGGTTGCAAAGATGTTCATGTTGACAACAATTGTTTTAGGAATTGTTGGCATGACCATCGGTGTATTTATTGCATTTGAACTTGCATTCCCGGGATTGAATACAATCTTTGGTGCTGGTTTGGCTGAATATACAAACTTTAGTCGTCTTCGTCCATTGCACACAGACAGTGTTGCATTTGGTTTTACAGTAAGTGGTATTTTTGCTACTTGGTTTTATGTTGGTCAGAGGGTACTGAAAGTATCTATGGCAGAATCAAAATTTTTGATGTTTATCGGTAAACTTCAATTTTGGTTATATGTTATCGGTGTTGCAGCAGCAGTTGTAACGCTTTTTATGGGCTATACATCTTCAAAAGAGTATGCAGAATTTGAATGGCCTATTGACATTGCCATTGTTGTTGTATGGGTACTGTGGGGTGTAAGTATTTTTGGTCTTATCGGTATTCGCCGTGAGAAAAGTTTATATATCTCTGTATGGTATTATATTGCTACATTCTTAGGTGTGGCTATGTTGTATCTTTTTAACAATATGGAAATACCTACAATGCTGGCAACTTCTGCTGCAGGTGAGACAAACATTGGTGATTGGTTCCATTCAATTTCAATGTATGCAGGTACAAATGATGCGCTTGTACAGTGGTGGTATGGACACAATGCGGTTGCATTTGTATTTACAGTGCCTATTATTGCTATGATTTACTACTTTTTACCAAAAGAGTCCGGACAGGCGATTTATTCATACAAATTGTCTTTACTATCATTTTGGGGTTTAATGTTTGTTTATCTTTGGGCAGGTGGTCACCACCTTCTTTATTCAACTGTTCCTGACTGGATGCAAACTATGGGTTCTATCTTCTCAGTAGTCTTGATTTTACCGTCTTGGGGTTCAGCGATCAATATGCTTTTGACAATGAAGGGTGAATGGCAACAGGTTGCAGCATCTCCATTGATTAAGTTTATGGTTCTTGCTTCAACTTTCTATATGTTCTCTACACTAGAAGGTCCTATCCAGGCGATTAAATCTGTTAATGCTATTGCACACTTTACTGACTGGATTGTCGGTCACGTACATGACGGTACTCTTGGTTGGGTCGGATTTATGATTATTGCTGCGCTTTACCATATGGCTCCGCGTGTATTCAAACGTGAACTGTATTCTAAAAGTCTTATGGCTGCACAATTCTGGATTCAAACTTTAGGTATCGTTCTTTACTTTACTTCTATGTGGATTGCAGGTATTACACAGGGTATGATGTGGCGTGCTCACGATGAGTTTGGAAACCTGGCATATTCATTTATGGATACTGTTGATGTATTGCATCCATACTACGCACTTCGCGGTACAGGTGGATTGTTATATCTTATCGGTTTCTTTATGTTTGCTTATAATATTTACAAAACTATGTCGTCTCGTCCTGTGGAAGAGTCTGAATTACAAAATGCTTCGCCTATGGGCGCTTAAGAAAGGGAGGATTATATTATGTTTCATTGGTTAGAAAAACACCCGTTCTTTTTTGCGGTAGGTGTATTTGTAGTAATTGCTTTTGCAGGTTTGATTGAAATCGTTCCAAACTTTGCACAGGCTTCTCGTCCTGTTATCGGAACTAAACCGATAAGTCTGTTAGAACAGGCCGGTCGTGATGTTTATATCAAAAACAGCTGTAATGCCTGTCATTCACAGCTGATTCGTCCGTTTAAAGCGGAGACTGACCGTTACGGTCACTACTCTTTAAGTGGAGAGTATGCGTATGACAGACCATTCCTTTGGGGTTCAAAAAGAACAGGTCCGGATTTACATAGAGTAGGAAATTACAGAACAACGGAGTGGCATGAAAACCACATGAAAGATCCAAAGTCTGTAATGCCTTCAAGTATTATGCCTGGTTATCCGTGGATGTTTGCAAATACTGCAGACATAGATACTGCGTATGCAACACAATTGACAAATGCTCAGTTCTTTGGTGTACCGTATAACAAGCCTGTTCCTATGAAAGACGGCTCAACTACAGTAGTTAAAATGGCAGATTCTGTTGCTCAAGCACATGCTATGGCACTGGAAGAAGCGAAAAAAATTACAGCGAAAATGAAAGATCAAGACGTTAAAGATGCAGTGGCACGTGGTGAAATACCTGAAATAGTTGCATTAATTGCATATTTAAACAGTCTTAAATAGCAAAGGTGTATATAGTGGACTTTAATGAATTTGCAGCGTATGCGTACTTCTTTTTAATAGTATTTTTGGTTGTCGGGACATACTCTTATGTTTATCATCTTTATACAAAAAAGAAAGATGCTACCGGAGTTGATTATGAACACTATAGTAATATGGCACTGAAGGATGATATAGGGGATACTCCGGTAAAACCTGTATCAAAGACAGAAGAAAAATAGGAGAGATATATGAATAAGCTTTATCTTTGGGGAATTATCATAACTGTTGCAATGTTGGCTGCAACATATGTAACAGTTGGATACCAAAAAGGCGGTCTCAATGATGATATCGTCAATATGCTTGCTATTGCAGGGGCTGTGGCACTTGTAATAATTACAGTATTTGTGGTTATCAAGTATGTTCGTCAGATGCAGGTTGATCAGGCAACTGGTGAATTGGCAGATGAGTCATGGGACAACATAGGTGAATATAAAAACCCGGTACCTTTTGGTTGGGCAATTATGTTTTTAGGTACAATGATTTGGGGTATGTGGTATTTTACAATCGGGTATCCGGTAAATGCATTTTCTCAAATCGGTCAGTACAATGAAGAAGTTGCAGAAAAAAATGCTGAATTTGAAAAACAATATGCAAACATCAAAGGCGAGCAACTTGTAAATATGGGTGAATCAGTTTACCTTGTTGAGTGTGTTGCTTGTCACGGTTTGAATGCTGACGGCAATAATGAAGTTGATGCGGCAGATTTAAACCGCAGAATATCTGCTAAAAGTGTGAAGTATGTTATCAATCACGGTTCAAACAACAAACTTTTAGGAACAGAGATGCCGATGCCTGATAGAAACGGTCTTTTCAATGCAGCAACCGGTGCATTGATTACAGACAAAGAGATTGATGAAGTGGCTGATTATGTTGCAGGCGGATTAAAAGATGCAAACAGTGCAGGTGCGGCAGTATTTGCTAATGTATGTGCTGCATGTCACGGTCCTGACGGAAAAGGCATGGCATACGTTGCTCCGGATATTGCAACTTGGAATCAACAACTGATCATCAATGTTCTTGATAACGGTAAAACAGGGGCTATTGGTAAAATGCCAGCAATGGACAGACTGAACCCTAAACAAAAAGAAGCTATTGCAGCATATGTGATGAGCTTAAGTAAAGGAGAGTAGCATGAATGAAAATAGAAGTGTTTTTGCTCTTGACGGTGTAACGGGTATGCTGATTGCAACTGTTTTACTACTTAGCATATTGGCTTTTTTAAGTGTCAATGCTGTAAGTGTACAACATGCTCAAGCTGAAAACTTTTATAAGATAAAAGATGAAAAATCAATTAAGATGTTTAGTACTGAAAATGCTAAGCATGTTGTTGATGTGAAGTAAGGAGTTTAGAATGGAAAAAATTATTTCTTGGGGCCTTGTAATTATGGCTGCATATACTCTTTGGGCTGTTGTAACTCCAAATCATCTTTATGTTGGTTAGGAAGTTTATTTGAAACTTTTAAGAAGAGGGCTTTATGCCCTCACCCTCATACTGTTATTTCAAACACATTTATTTGCAGAGTATTTATATAAAGATGAAGTGATACACAACCCAAAATTCACGGAAGAGGTGGAAACCTTAGGGAGTACGCTTTATAAGAAAACAGGGATTTCTTTACGCCTGATGATGCTTAAAGAACTGCCAAAGAATATGACGATGTACGAATATGAAAAAAAAATATTATCGCAGTTTCAGGAACCGACAATATTGTTGACATTCTCTGAAATGAATTCGCAGGTAGATATAGAAGCAAATGATCAGTCTTTATATAAATATTTTGACAAAAAACAGGTACTGAGTCCGGTTACATCCTATGTACAGGCCTTTATGATGGCAGCATTTTATGCAAAAAGCTGGGATGACTTTGTCAGCATTATGAGCAATACCGGAGGGACTATTTTACCTCTTTTAGGCGGAAAAGCAAAAAAAGGAATGGTCGCAGACAAATATTCTGCGGCAATGTTTAACGGTTACCTGGATATAGCGCAGCAGATAGCAAAAGCCAAGGGTGTCAAGTTGGGACATGGATTTGACAGTGATGCAAATCAAACGTCTTTGTTTTATGTAAGAGTATTATTCTATGGTTTTATTTTATATGGTATAGTTATGCTTTTTAAAAGAAAAATTTATAAAATGAGGCATAAAAATGAGCATTATAAAAAGTGGTAGACTCTGGCCTTATGCAATAGGACTGGCAATTACAGGTGTTTTTGGCTTATGCGTATGGACAATTATAGAAACAAGCAAGGCTGACATACAGCCGAGTGATGATTATATGACAAAATACCAGGATGCAGATGCAAATGCAAACAAACTTATCAAACAGAGAATAGCTTTTGACAAAGCATATAAACTGAAATTTGTTTCAGACAGAATTTCAGAAAATGGTTCGGATGTAAAGTATGCCCTCACTACAAAAGAGGGCAAAGCGGTCAAAGGCGCAAAAATGATTTTGGAAATCAGCCGTCCTGAAGTTGACACCTACACAAAAACGCTCAAAGATCCTGTGTTTGAAGAGGGTCTTTATGTATTTCATGATGTGAAATTTCCAAAAAAAGGTGTTTGGAATCTGTTGTTAAAAGTAGATGTCGGTGACAAGAGCAGATTTTATGCTATCAAAACTGATACCCGCATCATAAACGACAGAAGCATCCAGGAAGCTTCGCAGTACTAAATATGGAAGAGACAACCATAGTCCTTCCGACTGCCCGTGCTATTCGTCACGAGCAGCTTGCTGCACAAGAACAGACACTCTTTTTACCCAACTACATTACTATGAGCGATTTTATCGCCAGACTCACGCTTGTAAAAGGCTATAAATTTATAGATGATGAGAGCAGAATACTGCTTTTGCTTGAAGCGTCAGATTTTAAAGGCTTTGCAAACCTTCAGATCGAGCGGAATTTTTTTACCTTTACTAAAAATTCTTCGTATATCTTTAAATTTTATGAAGAACTGAGTGCAGAACTTTATGATATCAATCTACTCAGCAGTGCCGATGTTTATGCAGAGTATGAAGAGCATATTGCCATTTTGCAAGAACTTTACAAACGTTATGAAAAACTGTGCAATGAAAAAAAACTGCTTGACAGAATATTTTTGCCAAAGCTTTACGAATTTAACGAAGCGTATGCAAAAACACATCAAAATGTGACGATTTATTTAGACGGGCATCTGACAAACTTTGAGCTTGAACTGTTGCAAAAGGCAAAGTCGTTTATGTCTATAAAACTCCGTTTCTGGGCGACGCGCTTTAATGAAAAGATGCAAAACAAACTGGGCGAACTCGGGTTTGAACTGGAAGCCGGATTTATATATGAACTTGACTTTAACAACATAAAAACGCTCACAAAAGAAAAAATACCTACAGATTACAAGCTTACATGTAACAGTTTCAGCGAATCTCTTTTGCAGGTTGCCTTTGTACAGCAGAAAATCTATGAATTTGTGCAAAAAGGATATAATCCCCAAAAAATTGCCGTCATTTTGCCCAATGAAACCGCAGCACCGATACTTAAAAGCTTTGATGAAAAGTGCAATCTGAACTTTGCAATGGGGGAGTCTTTTCGTCACTCCGGAGTTTATAAAAAAATCGAAGCAACATTAAATGCGATAGAACAGGACTCAAAAGAGAATGAGGCACGTATACAAAGAGTGGGAGATGAGCTCTTTTTACTTTTGCACGGACTCTACTATAAAAAAGTTTCAGAGATTGATTTTATGCAAAAAATGCAGGAAGTGGCTGCTTTTTTTACCAATAGACAGGAGAAGAAAATATTGAACGAGGAGTTGCATAAAATAGAAAAACTTTTGCCTTTTATGCAGGATATGAGTGTAAAATCACTCTTGAATATTTTTATGCAGCGTCTGGCTTTGAGAACTGTGGATGATGTCCGTGGGGGCAAAGTGACGGTAATGGGAGTACTTGAGACAAGAAGTGTTCATTTTGATGCAGTAATTATTATAGATTTTGATGACAAAAATGTTCCAAAACGCAGTGATAAAGATATGTTTTTAAATACACAGATACGAAAAGCTGCCTCTTTGCCAACGATGGGAGACAGGGAAAGCCTGCAGAAACATTACTACCAAATGCTGATTTCACGCTCAAAAGAGGTGGCAATCGCCTATGTCAACTCAAGTGAGAGCAGCGGTTCAAGGTTTTTAAAACAACTCGGCATTACACAAAAAAATGAGCACAGAGAACTGGACTACGCTGAAATTCTCTTTCAAAAAAGAGAGGCAGGTTTTCAAAAAGAAGAAGAGATAATAGAGGAGTACAGTTTTAAAAATGTAGCGCTCTCTGCCAGCAGGCTCAAAACCTTCCTTACATGTAAGCGTAAATATTACTATAAATATATCCAACATATAAAAAACCATGAAATACCAAAAGATATGCCTCAGGAGTATGAAATAGGCAATGTCGTGCACAGTGCATTAAAAGCAGTCTATGAAAAGCAGAATTTTTATACGGATACCGAAAAGCTCAAAAAAGATATCAACAAAGCTCTGGATGATTTTTGCGGAGAGAGTGAGCTTGACAAGTATCTCGTTGAAATGCAAAAAAAACGTCTGGAGGCTTTTGCGGAGGCTGAAATAGAGCGGTTTAAAAAAGGCTGGAAAGTATTCAAAACAGAAGAACTTTTAGAAACGAATTTTGCAGGCATGAAAATTGTCGGTCAAATAGACAGAATAGATAAAAAAGAAAATCTTATCGAGGTGCTTGACTATAAAACAGGTGCCTACATGCTTTATAATAAAAACAACTACACAGAGGCAACGGACTTTCAGCTTGAATTTTACGCTCTTTTGGCCGGCGGTTTTGGAAACGTTGAGCGTTGCGGTTTTTATGATTTGAAAGAGTCTCAAATCATCCCGGAAGCATTTTTGCAAGAAAAAACAGAAATATTAAAATCTCATATCAAAGATCTCCTTTCCATAGAGTCCGTCAACTTTGAAAAATGTGAAGAGACAAAGCCCTGCCAGTTTTGTGAATATGCCATCATGTGTAATAGAGATTAATTGTAAGTATAATGCAAAATATTATTTATGAATACAGTAAAATTGAAAATAAAGGTCTGAAAAGCCATATCATCAACACGCCTAAACTACATAAATATTTTAAACTTGATTGGAATGTTTTATAATCACGACAGTATTGTGGGATATTGAATTTTGGGGCATTATACATTTGTAAAAGAGTATTTTTATGCCGATGAAAAAAGTGCAGATGAAATAACGGAAGAGGTCTTGAGAGAAAATAATGGCTAAGTTTGTTATTTACAGAAATGCTATAATACACTTAAGAAAGCAAAAAAGAGGTATATTATTATGACAAAACGTGATGTACTTAATTATTTAAAAGAGCATTACCCCGAGTTCCATAAACAATATGCGGTTGAAAAAATTGGATTGTTCGGAAGTTATGCAAGAGATGAAGCAACACCGCAGAGTGATATAGATATTTTTGTAAAAATGAGACCTAATATGTTTGATATGATTGCAATAAAAGAGCAGATAGAAGAAGATTTGCATATAAAAGTGGATATTGTGCGTGAACATAAAAATATGAAACCTTTTTTCCTGGAAATGATTCAAAAAGATTTGATTTATGCTTAATGATAAACAAAGAATGATTTTATCCACACTTGATGATATACGAATATCATTAGAACTCATTATTCAAAGATGCCAAAAAATAAATTCGAGTGATGATTTTTTAGAAAACGATGAGGGACTTTTAAAACTTGATAGTATCTCAATGCGACTAATTGCTATTGGAGAGGGTTTTAAAAATATTGATAAATTGTCTGAGGGAAAAATATTGCCTCAGTATCCAAATATTCCGTGGAGACAGGTAAAGGGAGTGCGAGATGTTTTATCTCATCACTATTTTGATTTGGATGCGGAGGTAATATTTGAAATTTGTCAAAATGATATACACAATCTTTTAGAAGCAACTGTTGAAATAATAAAAGATCTTCATGTCTAAGTTTAAAAATAATCTTGCCTACGAAGCGAGTGCGGGGAGCGGGAAGACTTTTATGCTTGTTGTGCGCTATCTTTCTCTACTTTTTAAAGGTGCGGAGCCTGCGAAGGTTTTGGCTCTTACTTTTACAAATAAAGCGGCTGCCGAGATGAGTGAGCGGATTGTCGAGACACTGCAGGCATTGGAATCACGTATGGAATTGCATGAAATTGCCAAAGAGTGTGGGATGTCTGACAAAGAGATTTTGGCAAAACGGTCGCAGATTTTGGCCGAGTTTTTAAATGCACATACGAAGATTATGACGATAGACAGCTTTTTCGCTCAGATTTTGAGAAAATTTTCTCTGTATGCCTCTTTGATGCCCGATTTCTCAACGGCGAATGCCCAGCATGAAGTCAAACTGATGTCTCGTTTTTTAAAAGAAGTCAGTGTTGCCAACAAACGCAAGACGCTTATCAGTCTCTCTTTGGAATCAAACAAACGTGTCAGTGACATTTTTGCGCTGCTGGATGATTTTTATCTTAAAAAAGAGGAACTTTCTCATCTGAAGTTTCAAAAAAAATCGATACAGGCGTATGAAGAGGAGGCGATGCAAGGGCTCTCTCTTTTGCAAAATATTGTAAAAAACTGCAAAGAGGCATCGGTGACACTGCAAAAAGCCGTTGTTGCCCAAAATTTTGAAGCACTCAAAGCAAAAACATGGGTATATAAAGAGAGCCTGAACTACTGGGTCTTTAAAAAATGCTTCAGCCCTGCAATGGATGCGGCTCTGTTGCAAATTCAGCGTGCCGTACAGTCGCATGCAAAGGCAAAAGAGCAGAATTTTTTCTATGCCCTGAATGAACTTGTTGCACTTTACAAAAAGGCAAAAAAAGCACTCTATGTAGATGAGGGAGAACTCAGTTTTTCGGATGTGACGCTTCTGGTGTATGAGATTTTGCACCGTCTCAATGAGAGCGAATTTCTGTACTTTCGCCTCGATGCAACGATAGAACATATGCTGCTTGATGAATTCCAAGATACCAGCATATTGCAGTATGAGATTTTAAAACCGCTTATCACAGAGATAACTTCGGGTGCGGGTGTCTGCAGCGAGGGAAGTTTTTTCTTTGTGGGGGATGTTAAACAGTCTATTTACCGTTTTAGGGGAGGTGTGTCGGCTCTTTTTGGGGAGGTGGCAAAAGAGCACCGCACCGAGGTAAAAAAACTTTTGACAAACTACCGTTCGCAAAAAGAGGTTATAGCGTTTGTCAACAGAGTCTTTGCGGATAAAATAAAAAACTACACTCCTCAGCTTGTTCGCAAAGAGGCACAGGGCGGTTTTGTCGAAGTGATTGCAGATGAGGAACTTTTGGATGCACTGGTTGAGCAGGTAAAGCGCTTGATAGATCTTGGCGCAGATGTGAATGACATTGCCGTTTTATGTGCGACTAACAGTGACGGACAGGTCATTAAAAACGTACTTGATGAACAAAATATAGAGGTTGTGACTGAGACAACCACAAAGCTTATCAACCAAAGAAGTGTCAAGGCTGTTTTGGAGTATTTGAAATATCTCTATTTCAGAGAAGAGATTTACAGACAGAACTTTTTTGCTTTGATAAATCAGGAGGTCAGGGCTGTTGCCACTGTAGATTTTAACAGTGTCAAGCTTGTAGATGTTGTGAAGAGATGTATAGAAGAGTACAGACTTTTTCAAGATGATTTTCACCTGATTCGCTTTTTGAATGCTGTATCCAAATATGCAGATATTGAAGCGCTTTTGTTTGAGTATGAAAGACTTGATACTTCTGCAGCGGCGGCTGATATCAGTGGAGTGAGGGTTTTAACGGTACATAAATCAAAAGGACTGGAGTATGAGCATGTGATTGTCATGGACAGACTGAAAAAGGCTCCTGCTCCAAGAGATGCCATTATTTACAATTATGACGGCATCAAACTGCAAAATCTTTATCTGAGAACAAAAAACAGAGAGCTTATTGACCATGACTATGCCTATGCTCTTTCCAAAGAAAAAGAGCTTATACGAGAAGACAGTTTGAATGCCCTGTATGTTGCTTTTACAAGAGCAAGAGAAAACTTGATCATCCTTGCAAAACCAAAAGATTCCATATTTGCATTGCTGGATTTACAACCTCAAAGCTTCGGAGAACTGCGCTCTACATGTAAAGCCAAAAACATACCGCAGGCATATAAAAAACTTTCGTTTGAAAATATCTATTACGGAACACAGAGTGATTTGTTGGCATTAGAAAAACACAATGAAGAAGATTTGCAAGCCATTAATTTTGGAATTGCTTTGCACTATACTCTGGAGATGATGCAGGAGTTTACACAAGAAGCGCTTGCTTGTGCCAAAGATATGATGCTGAACAAATATGGCTTTATGCTCACAGAGTCAGAGATAGATGATATACAGCAGAGAATAGAGAGGCTTGTTGCTGCACCGGAGTTTTTGACTTTGACCCGGGGAGTATGCTATAAAGAAAAGGCTCTGCGCTATAAGAACAATCTGCGTTATCTTGATTTGTTGGTCAAACATGAAAAGGGAGAGTGGAGTGTGATAGACTACAAAAGTGCGATGCATTTTACCGAGGAGCATCGCAAGCAGGTTCGATACTATGTAAAAGCAGTGAAAGAGATAACGGGAGATGAAGTGCGTGGCTATATCTGCTATATCTTGGAAGATGCCGTTAAAATAGAGACCGTTTAAACGGGTAGAAGAGGTATTAAAAACAGGTCCTTGTGCAGAACCTGTTTTGCAGTTTAGACGATGACTGTTTTGATTTTTGCAATCAAATCGTCATTGCGTATAGGTTTCATTAAAAATCCATTTGCGCCGCACTCCAAAGCTTCTGCTTTTTTTGTTTCATCTGTTGTAAGAACCAAAATAGGAAGTTGACGCAGACTTTCATCGGCACGCACGACTTTAAGCATATCGATACCACCCATGATAGGCATGATGATATCCAAAAGTATCAAGTCAATATCATCACGGCTTTTTAAAACACCTATGGCATCTGAGCCGTTTTTTGCTTCGACAACCTCTTTTACATTTCCGCTTTTCATCAGCATAGATTTTAAAAGCTTCAAATTAATGAGATCATCATCAACTGCAAGCACAACCAAATCAGTTTTTTTCATAGTTATTTCCTTAAATAAATTTTTCTATAACAAGTCTCAGCAAGTCTTTGTTTATAATATTTTTAATCGTTTCATCTACATATTTTGAATCTTCTTCACTTACAGGTACAGCCGGATCTACAATCAATACCAGGTAGGTGGAGAGATTGTTTTTTTGACTTTTCTCTTTGACTGACCGGGCGAAATCTTTCAAGTCTAAAGTTTCTGTCTCTTTGTCAAACAATATAAGTTTATAGCTCTCCTCTTCAATTTTCTTTTGCAATTCATCTATATTGTCTATGACTTCGTAAGTATATCCAAGTGAACTGAGAATTTTTGTAAAAAGCTTTGTTTCAAAGGGACTTTTTTTAGCAAGAAGAATATCAGCTTTGTATTTTGCCGGAACTTTTTCCGGTACTGCTTTTTCTTCTTTTTCCGGTACTGCTTTTTCTTCTTCTTCTTTTGCTTCTTCTTCCTGCTGTTGTGCTTTTTCTGTTTTCTTTTCTTCTGTCTTTGCATCATTGACATCCACAATGTGGTCTGCTAAAAAATGATTCAGCAGTGTTATGATCTCTTCACGTACTAATGGTTTTGTTGTATATTCATCAAGTCCGGCTGCTAAAAATCTTTCACGATCACCCTTGAGTGCATTTGCTGTTAAAGCGATTATTGGAACATGGGGCTGGTTGTATACCTCTTCATATTCAAGAATCTCCTGCGTCGCTTCTATACCATCAAGGAAAGGCATTTGGATATCCATAAAAATCAGATCATAGTTATTGTCTTTGCGTTTTTGGAATGCTTCAAGTCCATTGGATGCGATATCAACAGTGAGTCCCAAGTCTTCAAGTGTCCGTTTTATCAGTTTTTGGTTGATTATATTGTCTTCTGCAACAAGTACTTTTGCTGCAAATTTAGACGAACCGACTGTAAAGACTTTGTTTGAAGTTGTTTTTAATTTTGGTGCTGTAAAATTTTGACTTTGGTAATTTTCAAGGGCTGCTTTTAATTTGGTATTATTTAATGGCTCATATATGGTCTTAAATATCTCAATACCCATAGAGTCGATTTTTCTCATAAAATAAGATTTTGTAAGAAGTATCAGCTTTTGCGGAAGAGTGCTGTATGCTTTTAATTCTTCTTCGGTTGCATATTCATAATCTACAAAAAGCATATCATAATTTATTTGTCGCTGGAGTGTTTCAATTTCATTTTTGTTTTTAAATGTTGTATAGCTTACGCCGTAAAAATCAAGATACTCTTTGAGATAGGTGTCTTGTCTCTTTGTTTTATGAGCAGACTCTAAAATTAAAGCATTGATTCCCAGATATTGTTCTTTGGCACTTTCGCTGATAACTTCTATCTCTTCAAAATCAAGTGTAAAGAAGAAAGTTGTTCCTTCTCCCGGTTCACTGTGCAGATCAAGTTGTCCACCCATCAGTTCGATAAAACGCGCAGAAATTGTAAGACCAAGACCTGTACCGCCGTATTTACGTGTAATGGATGTGTCTGCCTGTGAAAAAGCTTCAAAAATTCTGGATTTTTGCTCGCTTGTAACACCGATACCGCTGTCTTGCACTTCAAATCTGATACGTGTTGTTCCTTCCTGAGGTGATTGCAGTTTTCTGATATCGACATTGATAGCTCCGGAACTGCTAGTAAACTTCACAGCATTAGAGAGCAGGTTAATAAGAACTTCTTTAATTTTTGTCGGGTCACCTTTGAGCGGCTGTTCAAGTTCAGGGTCAATAAAACATCCCAGATCAATGTGCTTTTCACTTGCACGGACAGCATATACATCAACGGCACTTTCAAACTCTTCTATAGGATTAAAGATTACATCTTCAATTTCAAGTTTATTGCTCTCGATTTTTGAAAGGTCAAGAATATTGTTGATAATTTCAAGCAGGTTTTCTGAAGATTTTTCGATAATTTCAACAAACTCCTGTTGCTCTTCTTTGAGTCCTGTATCTTTAAGAAGTTCCGTAAAGCCAACAATTCCGTTGAGCGGCGTACGAATTTCATGGGACATATTTGCAAGAAACATCGATTTTGCTTCACTCGCTTCCTGTGCTGCTTCTTTATCCCGTTTTGTCTGTTCAATGATTTTTTCCAAAAGACTGTAGGCTTCTTCTGTCCCTTTGGCTGTATGAAGATTGATCTCAATTGCTTTGTCGCTTTCATTCGTGTCTTCTGCAACTTTTCTGAGGACACCTTCAAGGTTGTGAATATTTCTGGCAATTTCATTAGAGAGCAAAAAGCCCAAAACTGCCAATATGATTGAAATCAGCCAAATTGTCAATGTAATGGTCAAAAACTGTAAAGCTTCTGTTTTTACCTGAACGGCTCTGGTGTCCATGGCACTCAGGACAACATTTTCTCCCTCTGAAATAAGGTTGCTTTTTTCTGAAAGCATGGCAAACCAGACACCCGGGTTTGTTTCATACTCTCCGCTTGCTGCAGCAATTAAAATAGAAGCACGTTCTGAGTTAAGGTCATCAAAGAGCTCAAGAGCATCATCACTTTTAAATAGTTCATCAAGCTTTTTCTCAAGATTTTTGTCTTTGAGGTTATAGAAGTTGATAGCATCGGCTTTTGCGATTAATGAGAGCCATTGATTTATCTCTTCTTCTTCCATTTCTGTTGAACGGGCAAGGGTATAAGAGATAAAGTCACGTTCATCTGCAGTATAGGCATTTGCACGTACCAGCGAAATATAAACAGAAGCATAAGTGTTGATTTTACTGTCAAGCTGGTGCGACGTAATCGTTTCAAGCTGCTTGATAATTATTTTTTCTGCTTTACCATATACCTTATTGTATATATCTTCAAAGTTTATTTTATGTGTATCAACCAATGTTCTGGCATGTTTTATACTTTGCATCGCATTTTTTAATGCCGTGTCTTTTTGTGAAAGTGCCTGTAGCTTTTGAAAATAGAGTTTTTCCTGTTTGTCAACGATCTTTCTCTGCTTTAAGAGTGATTTTAATGTATTTGGTGAGGAATTACCAAGGTACATTACGGTCATACCTCTTTCCCGGGAAACATTTCTCAGAAGGTTGTTGAGTTGCCTGTTTGTGGAAAGTTTATCCTGAAGAAGTTGTGCTGCTTTATAGTTTTCGTATGAGTTATATACAAAATAACTTGTAATAGAAATTAAAATAATAATCGGTAATAAACTAATAAGTCGAAGTCTGTTTTTTAGTCCTATTTGCATTGCCTATTCCTCTTCTTTTGAAATTGCTGTAAGTATATTTTCTATCTCTTTTACAGTTTGTGTCAGCGTCTCTTTATCTGTAGAGTGTGTGAGTGTTTCAAGTTCATTTGTAAAAGTGTGCATTCTCATATTGTCACTCATTCCTTTTAATTTTAAGGCTTGCCGCTTCAGTGCAGGGTAGTCTTGGGTGGCGAGAGCATCATTTATTTTTGCAATTATAGCATGTGCTTCTTTTATAAAGTCTTCAAAGAGTTCATTGAAACTCTCTAAATCCAGGCCTATCTCATTGGCAATTTTTTCTTTAGAATATTTTTTCTCATTTTCTGATTCTTCCTGCGTTTCTGTCTCTTCCTGAATTTCCTGTTCTTCTTGAATCTCCGGCTCTTCTTTAAATTCCAAAGTCAGTTCAGGTTCATCATCTTTAAAAGTGAGAATTTCTTCAGATTCCTGTGGTGCAACAAAATCATCATCATAAAGTTCCGGAATTTCAATTTTTTGAGGCACTTCATCATCTTTTATGGTGGCAAGATCTTCTTCACCGGCTAATTTTGCAATAATTCTGTAAAAATCATCCAGGTTTGTCTGTATGATATCGACATCAGAAGTAGCATTTATAATTGAAAGTACTTCATGTGCATCTTCAATACGAAGATTCGCTGCGACTCCTTTAAGCTTGTGCGAAAGAGTTTTAACATTATCAATATTTCCTTCTTCAAGTGATTTGTAAAGTTCATCTTTAAAGTCGTTTGCCTGGGTTATAAAATCCTGTATAAACTCTTCAATCAAATCAAGTGGCAAACCAAGCTCTTTTGATGCGATATTGGGGTCAAAAACATAGGTGCTTTTCGGTTTTTGAGGAGATTCCTGAACGAAAGGCTCTGTCTTTGTTACTTCCGGGGTTTCGATGCTTAAGTCACCTACATCCAGCATTGCATCAAGGTCTTCTTTCTCTTGTGTCTCCACATGTAACGGAGTGTCATACTCATCTTGTATGACTGTTGGTTCTTCTGTTGTCTTAAGGATTGGTTGTGACTGCTGTGGAGATACTGTTTCCGGTATTGTTCTTTGCGTAATATCTCCTGAAATAGCATCATACTCCTGCGCTGTAAGTGTTCGCAGATTGTTTAAGTGTACTATATAGGCTTTTTGAGTCGGATTGTCTACAAGGTAGGCATTTGTAATTGTAATTATTGCTTTGTAGTTTTTTGAATTGGCATTAATGATGACTTTGGATTCTTCATTTGACTCTGCACATGTTATATAGTCAATCCAGTGCACATGCTGAAAATTATGTATATATCCTGGTGTTTTTACAAACAAATCTGCGAAATCTGTCACTTCTGCGCGCAGATCAGCCAAATCTTTATATCCCAGTGTATGCAGGTTTTTTTCGTCAATACCCAAAAACTCTTTTTGAAAATTATAAATTAGCATTCTTCCATCCCTTATTCCTCTTCTGTCTCAAGCATCTTTTTATATGTTTCTTCTGTTTCTTGAATATCTTTGCGAGAGGCTGCTTTTCTGGCAGCAATATAACCTGTTATATTTTCATCATTATCTCTGATTGGCAGAATTTCTGTCTCTACCCAGTAGTACAGACCGTCTTTTCTAAGGTTTTTTACAAGTCCGTTCCAAGCCTGTCCACTTTGAATAGTTTCCCACATTTTTGCAAATATGCTGCGCGGCATATCCGGATGTCTGAGTATGTTGTGGGGTTGTCCTACCAGTTCATCGGCTTTATAACCGGATACACTGCAAAATAGTTTGTTTGCATAGGTAATAACACCTTTTAAATCTGTCTGAGAAATAATGACATTTCCGTCAAAAAAATACTCTTCGTCTACAGGGATAATTTTGCTCATTAAAAAACCTTATAATTAGTGATTCACTTGAATTCTCACAAATATATCATAAAGGAGTGAAAAAAAAACTTATTTATAAAAATTTTTGATGGTTTTTGCATCTTTTGTATTTAAAAGTGAACGAATATCATCAAATGTGGCACTTTTGAGTGCTTCAAAGGTGCCATAATGATTGAGCAGTTTTTGAATTTTTGCAGCCGATATTCCATGTAAACTTAAAAGTCTGCTCTCCTGATCAAGTTTGAGTTTTGTTTTTTTGTGAAATGTGATCGCTGCTCTGTGTGCTTCATCCCGTAAATTTTGAACCCACTGCAGACGTTTGTCACTTGTTTTGAGTCTGAAAATTTTCTCTTTTGTATAGAGAATATCCTGAGCATTTCCTTTGGCTCGGTGTGCCTTGGCATCAACTTTTTCTTTTGAAATGGCTATGACATCAAGGGCGATACCGTTGGATTCAAGTATGTCAAGTGCAAGTTTAAGCAGTGTTGCTCCTCCGTCGAGTATCCACAGGTCCGGCGGTGAATTTTTAGAAAAACTCTCTACTCTTTTTGTAAGTGTTTCGCGCATTTGGGAGTACTCGTCTTTTGCCTCCAGATGATAGGTTCTGTAGGATTTCTTGTCAAACTTTGTATTTTCATATACGACCATAGCTCCGACTGTTGCAACACCGGACATATGGGAATTGTCAAATATTTCCACTCTGTTTGGAATTTTTTGCAATTGACACAGTTCCTGGAGTTCTTCGAGTATTTTGACATTAAGTGTTTCTTTGTCTTTTTTCAATAACTCCGCTGCATTTAATTTTGCCAAAGCAATCAAGTCTTTCTTCTTTCCTCTTTGAGGGATGAGAATGTGTGCTTTTTGACCAAATACTTTTGTGAGGTGATGCGCTATAAGTTCTTTGTCCTCAAAACTCTGAGGAAGAAGAATCGGAGCAACGATGGGAGGCTTTTCATCTTTGTAAAATCCAAGCAGTGCTCTTGAATAGAGCTCATTCAAATCCAAGCCTTCATGAAGCTGCAGATACTCATGAGAAGAAGAGATTATTTTGCCGTGTCGCATAAATATTTTTACAACTACCGCTCTTTTTTCAGAATTTTCTATTGCAAAAATATCATAATGTTCATTTGTGGCAAAATCAATTTCGCTTTTAATCTGGGACCGTTCTATTCTCTCTATGGTGTCTCTGAGCTCGGCGGCTTCTTCAAAGCGCAACTCCTGGGCATAAAACTCCATTTTTTCTTCCAGTTTGCCAAGAAGCAGTTTTTTGTTTTTAATCAGTTGCGATGCAAGTGTTACTTCCTGCTGATAACGCTCTTTGCTGATTGGCAGTTCACAGGGACCGAGACATTTGTCTATCTGATAGTAGAGACAAAGTTTTTTTGACTTCAGACAGGATTTTTTCTGTACAAGTTTGCAAATATCATAAATGGAGTTGAGAATATCTCTCGCACCGACAGAGTAGGGACCATAGTAGGTGATATCTTTGGAGTCAATCACCTTTCTTGTAATGTCGAACCGAGGATACTCCTGAGAGTTGTCTATATAAATGTAGGGGTAGGTTTTGTCATCACGGAGCAAAATATTGTATTTCGGACCCAGCTGTTTGATCAGTGAATTTTCAAGTATGAGCGCATCATGTTCGGAATTTACAATGATATAATCCATGGAAACGGTTTGGTTTATCATTTTTGAGATGCGCAAAGAGAGCTGCGGATTTGCACAAAGTTCGGGAGTAAACTGCCAGTAGCTTTTTACACGCTTGGCAAGGTTCTTGGCTTTGCCCACATACAGGAGATGGCCGTTTTTGTCAAAATACTGATAGACTCCCGGGTTGTTCGGCAGTTGTTGGATTTTTTCTTTAAGTGTCATTTTTTTCTTTTATAATTTTTTGGATAGAGAGAATAAGTTCTCTGAGTTTTTCATCATGAACAGGAATGTCAAAGTTTCCCGTTGCTCTTTCCCTGTAGGATACAATTTTTCTGGGTTGTGTCAATGCTGTTGTGTCTCCATGTAAAGCAGGTTTATGTGTAACAAAAGCTTTTATATCTGTTATAGTTTCATTTTCACATTCTGTGGGAGTGTGAAACTTTAAAGCACTTTTAATGCTTTGTATACTATTATCAAATTCTTGTTTGGCACCGGGATGATTGAGAACGAAAAAAAGTATTTTGTTTTTTATATATGAAAACTTAATCATCTTTTGTAAAGGGGGGCTGAATGCCGATTGTATTTTATGGATGCATTTGTATTGAGACAGTTTGGAAAATTGAGGTTTATTTTGAAGAGAGTTGAGAATATCACTGCTGTTTTTCATAGGCTAATTATAGCAAGCTTTTTATTAAGCGTAAGCGGGTGCGGCTATAAAGCACCCCCTTATTATGAACAGAGTGTACCAAAAGAGGATAAAAATGTGAAGTTTATTATTCAAAAGAAAGAGTTTAATAATGATACGAATGAAAGCTGTGCACCGTAATGACTGAATATGATGTAGTAATAATAGGCGCAGGTGTGGCAGGACTCTATGCAAGTATGAATATCCCTGCTGAGAAAAAAGTGCTTATTATCAATAAGCGGGAAACTTTTAAATGCAATACATTCTATGCCCAGGGCGGAGTAGCGCTGGCTCGTGATGAAGCGGATATTCCGGTACATATAAAAGATACGCTTGCCGCCGGTGACGGGCTGTGTGATCCGGAAGCGGTGGATGTGCTGAGCCAAAATTCACGTCAGGCGATTGATGACCTGATAGAACAGGGGTTTCGTTTTGACACCAATGAAGAGGGGGAACTTCTTTATACAAAAGAGGCGGCACATTCCTGCGAACGGATACTGCATGCAGGCGGTGATGCGACGGGGAGATATCTGCACCATTTTCTTCTTGAACATACTGCCCATGCGATGCTCAGTGATGCAAGAGTCGTTGATCTGCTGATTGATAATGGCGAATGTTATGGCGTTACCGTACTTGATCACAGACAGCGCAGAAACATATATGCAAAAAATGTCATTATAGCAAGCGGAGGTGTAGGTTCTTTGTATGAATACCATACAAATGCACCCTGTATCAGTGCTGATATACAGGGACTTTGTGTGATGAAAGGCATAGCCCTTGACAGAATGGAAATGCTGCAGTTTCATCCCACTGTATTTGTAAATTCCAACAATGCCCAAAAAATGCTCTTGACAGAAGCTCTTCGTGGAGAAGGGGCAACCATAGAGGATGAAACCGGAAAAAGATTCCTGTTTGATTATGATGAGAGAGGCGAGCTGGCTTCACGCGATATTGTCAGCAAGGCAATATATAAATATAAAAAGAAGACAGGTATGCATGTGTATCTCAACTGTGAAAATTTTGATAAAGAGTATTTTGAACACAGGTTTCCAAATATTTGCAAGAACCTAAGGGAACTGGGCTTTAATGTTCCTGCGCAAAGGGTTCCGATATCGCCTGCTTTTCATTATGCCATCGGTGGTATTCGCACCGATTTGAATGCCAGAGTGCCAAATGTAAAAAATTTGTATGCTGTTGGCGAAGTTGCTTCAACAAGGGTGCATGGAGCAAACAGACTGGCATCGAACTCACTGTTGGAGGGTTTGGTTTTTGCAAAAAGGGCAGTGGATGATATTTTAAAAAATATTGACACTCCTAAAAGTATGAAAACATTTGAACTCCATGATGAGGTGATGAGTCTCAAAGAGGACAAGGCGAAAAAAGACCAGCTCAGACGAATAATGTGGGAAAATGTTTCTATAATTCGTACAAAAAGCGGATTAAACGATGCTTTATCCACAATTAATGCACTTTTAAATGAAAATATTGGTAAACTACTAAAATTTCGTTTACTGACGGCAAAAGAGATAGTAATATCTGCATTAAACAGGCATGAATCCATAGGGGTTCATACAATACAAGAGGAGAATTAATGGAACACGAAGCAATAAATCTTGCAACAACCTGGGTAGGATGGCTGAGCTTAGCTGTCTTTGTTATAGCGTATTATTTTATCGCTACAGAAGAAAAATATGAGATAAACAAAGCAAAACCGGCACTGTTTGCCGGTACATTTATGTTTATGCTTATCGGTATTTATTATGCTATTAACGGGATGAATCCTGATCCGCTGCATGATGAACTGGAAAAACTGATTTTGGAAATAGCCGAAATTTTCTTTTTCCTGCTTGTTGCAATGACTTTTATTGAGACGCTTTTAGAACGCGGTGTTTTTGATCTGTTAAAGTATAAACTTGTTTCAAAAGGGTATACCTATAAAAAACTCTTTTGGCTGACCGGTCTGCTGGCATTTTTTATCTCCCCTGTCGCAGACAATCTGACAACTGCTTTGATCCTTTCCACCGTGCTTTTTACGATTGACAAGAAAAATCTTGCATTTTTGGTTCCGGGAGCTATAAATATTGTTGTAGCTGCCAATGCAGGCGGCGCATGGTCTCCGTTTGGTGACATTACAACACTCATGGCATGGACTGCCGGCAAAGGAGAGTTTGTGGACTTTCTTTTCCTCTTTCCTGCTTCTGTTGTCGGCTGGGTTGTTACAGCATTTTTACTCTCTTTGTCCGTTCCCTCAGGAGAACCGCCGTTTGATGCAGCGACAGAAAAGAAACCCAAAGTACTTGATGGCGGAATAACCGTTACCTATTTGGGAGTATTGACCATTGCAATTGCTGTTCTCGGGCATACATTTTTTCATTTTCCGGCAATGTGGGGTATGATGTTCGGTCTGGCTATTTTAAAACTTTATGCGTTCCAGCTTGAAAGAACAGGAAAGAACAGTTTTAACATTTATGTCAATATGGAAAAGGTAGAGAACGATACGCTTCTTTTCTTCTTCGGTATTCTTTCGGCTGTCGGAGCATTGCACTTTTTAGGATTTTTGGAATACATCCATCATCTGTATGAGTTGCTTGGTTCAACCACAGCCAATATCGGTGTCGGATTCCTTTCTGCAATTGTAGACAATGTACCGGTAATGAGTGCAATTTTAAAATCTTCTCCAAACATGGGAATAGACCAGTGGATGCTTGTGACCATGACAGCGGGTATCGGCGGCAGTCTGATCTCTTTTGGTTCGGCAGCCGGTGTCGGAGTTATGGGAAAACTTCGCGGAATCTATACTTTCGGTTCACACATGAAGCATTCATGGACTATTTTAGTGGGATATGCGGTCTCTATTATAATCTGGTACGTTCAGTTTGAAATTATGGGACTTTATTAAAAATCCAAATTTCGGAACCCGCACTTTATGTGCGGGCTTTGTCTCTAATGGCTAAGACTTGGATTTCCAAGAACAAATCAAACATTAATCTTATTTATTGTATCCTTTCATAACTTAAATTCTTTTCAACTTTTCTTTTCTCAAAAAACATTGTTTTTTGTAGCTTTAGGGGGTTGTAGGGACGCAGAGTCCCTGCTGTAAAATGGGCTTTTGCTCATTTTATATATAAATTTATCAAAAGGCATTTCAATGACAAATGTTAGCATTATAGTTTTAGACTTTGGTTCTCAATACACACAACTCATCGCTCGTCGTCTTCGTGAAGATAAAATATACTGTGAAATCCTTCCTTTTCATACAAAAGCCCAGGATATTGCAGCGAAAAATCCTCAGGGTATCATACTCAGCGGAGGTCCCTCTTCTGTATACAACAAAGATGCCTATGAAGTTGACAAAGAGGTTTATAAAATGGGCATTCCGATTCTTGGTATCTGTTATGGAATGCAAAGGATTGCGGTAGATTTTGGCGGTTCGGTTATACGTTCTGACCACCATGAATACGGAAAAGCAGAACTTGACATAGTCGGCTACCCTGACAATGTTTCTCCTCTTTTTAAAGATTGTGACAATCACACTGTAGTATGGATGAGCCACTCGGACAGAGTAGAAACACTTCCTGAGGGTTTTAAGGTAATCGCCACATCTGACAATTCACCGTATGCGGCCATTGCAAATGATGAAAAACGTGTCTATGCGCTTCAGTTTCATCCGGAAGTACAGCACTCTGAAGAAGGGTACCTGATGCTTCGCAACTTTGCAAAAAATATCTGTGGCGTCACAGAAAAATGGAAAATGGAGCATTTTCTCAAGCAGCAGATTGAATCCATTCGCGAACGTGTCGGTGACGCCAAAGTGCTTTGCGGATTAAGCGGGGGAGTTGACAGTTCTGTTGTGGCAGCAATGCTGTATGAAGCAATCGGTGATCAGCTTATTCCTGTGTTTGTAGATAACGGACTGTTACGCAAAGGTGAGAGAGAGCAGGTTGAGGAAGTTTTCAAAGTAAATCTCAAAGCGCCTCTTGTTACTGTGGATGCAGCGGATAATTTCTTAACAAAACTGGCAGGAGTGAGCGACCCTGAACAAAAACGCAAAATTATCGGGCATACTTTTATAGAAGAGTTTGAAAAAGAGGCGAAAAAACATGACGGTATTAAGTTTTTGGCACAGGGAACACTCTATCCGGATGTCATTGAATCTATCTCTGTCAACGGTCCCTCAGAAGTGATTAAATCTCACCATAATGTCGGCGGTCTTCCTGACTGGATGGATTTTGAACTGATTGAGCCGCTGCGTGAACTTTTTAAAGACGAAGTACGTAAAATCGGACTGGAACTGGGACTTCCGGAGAGTATGATTAACCGTCATCCTTTTCCCGGACCTGGTCTTGCTATTAGAATCATGGGGGATGTAAATGTTCCTGATTTGGATCTTTTACGCGAAGCAGATGTTATTTTACTCGATGAACTCAAAGCAAGCGGATATTATGCAAAAACATGGCAGGCTTTTGCCGTTCTTTTAAATGTAAAATCAGTAGGGGTTATGGGTGACAACCGTACCTATGACAACACGGTATGTATCAGAGTTGTAGAAGCAGTTGATGGTATGACAGCAACATTCGCACATCTGCCGCATGACCTGCTTGAGAGAATTTCAAGAAGAATCATTAATGAGGTTGATGGAATAAACCGCGTAGTTTATGATATATCATCTAAACCGCCCGCAACAATAGAGTGGGAATAAAATTGAGAAAAATTTCGGCTCATCTTGAAAGGATTGAGGAATCAGCATAGTTTAACTATGCCTTAACCTCAAAACATTCCAATCTGAACCAAACTTTTTACAATTTCCATAAACGAGGAAATTTCAATGCATAACAAGCCCATTTACCTTTTTTCTGTCTCTTCTCATCCTGATGCTCACCATGTAAACTCTTTGGATATTACTTTTTTTCAGCCTGATATTGATTTTTCCAAATATGATTATCTGATAATTACCTCAAAGCAGGCATCAAAAGCGTTGCAACAGTATGAGAAAAAAGAGTATATAAAGAAGCAGGCGCTGTGTATCTCAAAACAGAGTGCAAAAAGTTTTGAAGATTTAGGGGGTCAGGTCCTGGCTGTCGGTAAGGGGTACGGCGATACTCTTGCGGAAAAAATAAAACAATACTCAAAAGAGACAAAATGGCTTTATTTGCGTGCTGAACTTGTTGCTTCTGATTTTGTCCTTACATGTAAAGAAGAGGGATACTGCATAGATGAAAAAATTGTCTATGCAAGCAAATGCAGTGAAGAGTTGTTACATGTAACAGTGCCGCAGGAGGCTATACTTATTTTCACCTCTCCTTCAAGTGTAGAGTGTTTTTTAAGCAGGCATACTTTGCTGCACACACATAAAATAATCGTTATAGGCAAAACAACGGCAAAAGCACTGCCAAAAAACTGCTCCTGTATTCTCTCTGATGAGACAACTATCGAGAGTTGTATGCAAATAGCGCATTCCCTAAAATAAAAACAAGCATATTTTTAGTATAATTATCTTGTTAATCTGAGTAGTTCGTGTCAGCACATATATGCGGGTTCTACATATTCAACCTGTGAATCAGTAGGGTTGTCGTGTGTCGGTGGTTTCGCTTGAGGTATGTTCACTCTGCCGATGAAATTGCCGCCGTCAGGCAACCCTCTCTTCACCCAAATTCGGCTTTTAGAACCAAGCCAGTAGTGCGACGGCTGCTCGGGTTAATGCAAAAAAAAGTTTATTTATTTCATCAGGGTGGGCTAAATAAATTTTTTAATTATATGGAGATACAAATGAAAATATTGATCTTGGGGAGCGGTGGACGAGAGTACTCTATTGCCCGTGCTATAAAAAATGAAGAAGAGGAACATGAACTTTTTTTTCAGCCTGGAAACGGTGCAACAAACAATCTGGGAACAAACCTCGATATCAAAGATTACAATGATTTGGCAGCATTTGCAAAAAAAAATGAGATTGATTTGACTATAGTAGGTCCTGAAGCGCCTCTGGTGGATGGTGTTGTTGACATATTTAAAGCACAGGGACTGACAATTTTCGGACCGGGTAAAGAGGCTGCTCAGCTTGAAGGCTCAAAAGTCTACATGAAAAACTTTTTGGCAAAATACAATATTCCTACAGCAAAATATATAGAGAGTGATTCGATAGAAGAGCTGTTCAGGTTTACAAACACCCTGCAGACACCTATCGTTGTAAAAGCAGATGGTCTGTGTGGCGGAAAGGGTGTTATCATCGCACAATCCCATGATGAGGCAAAAAAAGCAATTTCTGAAATGCTCAGCGGAAAAAGTTTCGGTGATGCGGGTAAAAAAGTAATCGTGGAAGAGTTTTTAGACGGCTATGAACTTTCTATGTTTGCAGTATGTGACGGGAAAGATTATATTTTGCTTCCGGCTGCACAGGATCACAAACGCCTGCTTGACGGTGACAAAGGTCCAAATACAGGGGGAATGGGTGCCTATGCCCCGACTCCGCTTGTAGATGAAACACTGTACCAAAAAGTACGAGAGCGTATTATCCGCCCTACACTTGAGGGTATGCAAGAAGAGGGTGCACCTTTTGAGGGTGTACTTTTTATCGGTATTATGGTGGTAAACGGTGAGCCGATTACTCTGGAATTTAATGTACGTTTTGGAGACCCTGAATGTGAAATTCTTATGCCGTTAATGACTTCAAGCGTATCTGACATGTTTTACAAAGCGGCAACAAACCGTTTGGGCGAAATCAAAGTAGAATTTTCAGACCAGTATGCTGTCGGTGTGGTTATGGCGAGTGAAAATTATCCGTACGGACCATCAACGCCTGCTGAAATTATTTTAGATGATGTCAAGCATAAAGAAATAGAAGAAAATACACATATATCTTTTGCCGGTGTTACAATGGAAGACGGGAAACTCTACGCAACGGGTGGACGTGTTTTGGTATGTGTCGGTTTGGGTGAGAGTATCAAAGAGGCACGCGACAGAGCCTATATGAGATGTGGACAGGTTCATTTTGCAGGAAAAAAACTTCGTACAGATATCGCCTACCAAGCTCTTTAGGAATTTGAATTTTGAATGAAGAGATTGAAAAACTTCTCAACCGAGAACATTTACAGCTCGCCTCTGTTAAAAAAAGGGCAATGGCATTTTTTATAGATGAAATGCTGCTCTCTTTTTTACTTATTATCGCGATGTCTGATTCATTTGCCAATGCGCAGACGGTTGAAGATATTATTATACTGACAAATACCTATGTATTGCAGTATATTGCGATGAAAATAGTCTATCAGACTTTTTTTGTAATGCAGTACGGGGCTACTTTAGGGAAGCTGGCAATGAAAATAAAGGTTATTGATGTACGCACACTGGACAATCCGAACTTTGCAGCAGCACTCAACAGGGCAGTTTTCAGAATTATAAGTGAAATGATTTTTTATCTTGGTTTTTTATGGGGAATGTTTGATCCGCAGCGCCAGGCATGGCATGATAAAACCGCAAAAACTTTGGTGATAGATGCTTAAATATTTTCTTTTTTTCCTTCTCTCCTGTATGGGTATTCTGATTGCAGATGACAAGATTGAAATATATGCATCCTCTGTCAAATCAAAAAATAATATTGTGTATGCGGACGGAGGAGTCAGTGTTGTTTACAAAGATTATTTTTTAACTGCTCAAAGAGCGGTGTATAACCAAAAGACGCAAGATTTGGAACTCTTTGGGAAGGTACGGCTCAACCATAACAAAAAGTACAAGATACTCGGAAAATATGCAAAACTCAATTTGGCAAAAAAAGAGCGGTATTTTAAACCGCTTTATCTGCTTGAGAATAAATCTGATGTCTGGATCAGTGCAAATGAAGGTGAATCAAAAGGAGTGCTGCTGGATATCACTTCAGGTTCAGTCAGCGGATGTGACCCTGTAGACCCTTTATGGACAATGGAGTTTTCTTCATCGGACTACAATACAGATTCCAAATGGATTAATTTATACAATGCACGGCTTTATATTTACGACATACCGGTATTTTATACGCCCTATTTTGGCTACTCTCTTGATACGACACGGCGTACCGGTCTTTTGAAGCCGTCTTTTGGAGTATCCTCAACCGAAGGGTTTTATTATGAACAGCCGATTTACATTGCCGAACAAAACTGGTGGGATTTAGAAATCAATCCACAGATCAGAACCACAAGAGGAAAAGGACTCTATACTACTTTCAGATTTGTGGATTCTGCTGTTTCACACGGAGAATTCAAAGCAGGATATTTTAAAGAAAACGAGGAGTATTATTTAAAATATAATCTGCAAAATCAATCCCATTACGGATTTAATTTTAAGTATGACAATACAAATCCTCTGAATCAATGGCTTGGACTGGACTTGCCGGGACAGTCCGGAATATATGCAGATATTAACCATATGAATGATGTTGACTACATTAACCTTGCACAAAACAATAATGCACTGCAGCAGGCAACTGCAACACAGGTACTTTCACGAGTAAACCTTTTTTATAATACAAATGACAACTATATAGGTGCCTATTTTAAATATTATGAAGATTTGACACTCCAGACAAATGACAATACACTGCAAAAACTCCCAACTGTTCAATACCATCATTATGTAGATACTTTTTTGAAAGATCATTTGCTGTACTCCTTTGATGTGCAGAGTAATAATATTCAAAGAATCATAAACAAAAAAGTAATTCAAACAGATGTAAATCTGCCTGTAACACTTCAGACGCCATTGTTTGGTGAATATGTCAATCTTTCATACAAGGCAAATCTGTATCTGCAACATTCTCAATTTAGCGGGCATGAACAAAATCCAATTCCGGGTTTTGAATATCATGACGGCTTTTATGCAAGCAACTACAATACTGTTACTGTTTCAACACAGTTAACAAAGGCATATGCAAATTTTAGTCATGTTGTAGGCTTTGAAGTGAGTTATAATGCGAAAGGCTGGAGTAAGAAAGACGGTTTTTATCAGGACAATATGGACTACTGTTCAGATTTTACAAATAAGGCAGATCCAAATTTTGCACAAAGATGTGAGTTTTATAATATAGCAACAATTCAAAATGATACACAGCTAAACTTTCAGCAATATTTTTATGACAGTACCGCACAGGAGATTATCTATCACAGACTTTCCCAAAACATCTCTTACGAAAATACAAAAGAACGCTATGGTGACCTGGAAAATGAGCTTGACTATAAGATAACGAGTTTTTTGTCCTATTACAATAACATGTTTTATAATTATAAGGAAAAAAAGTTTTCAAAGATTTTGAATCAGGTGTCATTCAACAGGAATGGCGTGAAAATTGCACTCTCACATCTCTATAAAAATACCTTTTTACCAAAAACAGCCACTTATACGCCCTATACAAGTTATCTCACATCAAATGTAAAATATACTTACAACAAACACTATTCTTACAATACAAGCTATAATTATGATTTAGAATCAAAAGAGAGAAAAAGTTTTTCTTTCGGATTTTTGTACACAAAGCGATGTTGGGATTTTGGAGTGCAGTATACCGAAAACAACAGACCTGTCTTGACTACAGTCGGGAGTACAAGTTCCTCTGTGTATGACAGGTTTATATACTTGACTGTTGTATTAAAACCGTTAATGAAAGCAAATGCCGGCAGCTCTTTTTTATCGTATAAATTGCCGGATGATACAAAATAGGATGCAAAAAGATGCAAAAGTATAAGCATATTTTACAAGACAGGGAAGATGCAGCACAAAAGCTTCGTGATGTACTTCCTATGCAAAAATTAAAAGAAGAAGCGTGGAATATTGTTGCAGTGTCAAAAGGCGGACTTGAATTGGCTTCACTGATAAAAGGCAAGTTGAAAAATAACCTGGAAATTCTTTTTTTAGAAGCAATTATGGCGCCAAACAATCCTGAATGTGAAGTTGCCAGAGTCAGTGAGACAGAGGAGATTGTCCTCAATGAAGAGTTGATTAATGCCTTTGGAATACAGTATGATTATATCTACGGAGAAGCTCACAGAAAGCATGAAGAGGATATACTTAGCTATATATACAAGTATCGCAAAGGAAGACCGTTTCCTCCTATGAAAAACAAGATTGTTTTACTTGTAGATGAGGGAAGTGAGACAGGAAGCAAGTTTATGACTGCACTCAAAACAGTTTTGGCCCAGAAACCAAAAGCAGTTTATATTGCCAGTCCTGTACTGCCAAGAGATGTTTTGGAATTGTTAGAAACATTCGTAGATGACATATTTTTTCTGTATGACATAGATGACTATGTAGAAACATCATTGTATTATAAGAATTTAACAATAATGGACGATGAAGAAATAGAAGAAATACTCAGTAAAGATTTAAAGGATAACAGATGACGTATGATGTAAAATTAGAATTAGAAAACAGAGTAGAAGAATACTCCTTTGGTGATGTTGCCAAACAGGCAAACGGTTCGGCATGGCTTAAATCAGGTAAAACTGTAATACTGGCGACGGTAGTGATTGATGAGACTGAGGTTGTCAAAGATGACTTTTTGCCTTTGACTGTACAGTATATAGAAAAAACATATGCAGCCGGAAAAATTCCGGGAGGGTTTTTCAAACGTGAAACAAAGCCGAGTGATTTTGAGACTCTGACATCACGAATAGTAGACAGAAGTCTGCGTCCCTTGTTTCCAAAAGGATTCGGGCACCCGACACAAATTACCATTATGGTATTTTCGGCGGATCCTGAGTCTGATATGCAGCTTCTTGCTCTTAATGCCGCTTCGGCTGCACTTTTTACTTCGGACATAGATATAAACAGCAGTGTATGTGCGGTTCGCGCAGCAAAAGTAGACGGAGAGCTTGTACTGAACCCAACACTTTCACAGCTGAAGAACTCTACACTGGATTTGTATCTTTCAGGAACGAAGAAAGATTTACTGATGATAGAGATGCGTTCCATCGGCAGTGAAAAGGTTGAGGTTGAAGAGACCTACGAGCCGATGCTTGACCCGATGATGGATCCGAGTCTTGGTACAATAGTGGTAGATACACATGTATCCAATGCAATGAGTGAAGATGAACTGATAGAAGTGCTTGATAAAACAGAAAAAATTCTTTTTGCTTCAAATGTTGAATATGAAGTGGCCTTTGGACCGTATCAAAAAGAGATAAAACCTCTGGAACTCAAAACAGACGGTTTAAATGAAGAGATGGTGGCTTTTGTGAAAGAACGTCATATGCAAGATATCATAGATGCCATGAATCAAATGGCAAAGTCTGAACGCTCAACTGCCTTAAGAAACCTCAGAAAAAGAATTCTTACCAATAATCTGGAGTGGGATGAACTTGAACTCAAAGCGGCAATAGAAGCGGTTAAAAGAGAGCAGGTGCGTGCACAGATACTCAATGAAAAAGTGAGAGCCGACGGACGTACACTGACAGAAATACGTCCTATCAGTATTGATACAAATGTATTGCCGGCTGCGCATGCCTCTTGTCTCTTCACCCGTGGACAGACACAGGCTCTTGTGGTCTTAACGATGGGCGGACCCAAAGATGCGCAAATGTTTGAAGGTTTGACAGATTCCGGCACTCAAAATGAAAACTTTATGGTGCATTATAACTTTCCGGGATTTTCGGTAGGGGAAGCTTCTCCTATTATGGGAACAAAAAGACGTGAACTCGGACACGGAAATTTAGCAAAACGTGCGCTTGAACCGATACTCAACCTTGATGGACAGACAGTCCGTCTGGTGTCTGAAATACTGGAGTCAAACGGTTCTTCTTCAATGGCAACTGTGTGTGGCGGGTATCTTGCACTTAAAGCTGCAGGGCTTGAGACAAGTGATACGGTTGCTGGTATTGCCATGGGTATGATAAGTGACGGAGAGCGTTATGCAATTCTTTCTGACATTATGGGTCTTGAAGATCATGATGGTGATATGGATTTCAAGGTTACCGGTTCGAAAGAGGGTATTACCGCTATGCAGATGGATATCAAACTCGGCGGTGTGAGTCTGAACATTTTAAAAGAAGCATTGTATCAGGCAAAAGAAGGACGTGCGCATATTATTGACATTATGCTTGATGCAGAGGCTAAAATAGAATTTAATGACGGCGTACTCCCTGTTACAGAATTTTTTCATATTGATCCGGGATTTATCGGTGAAATTATAGGTCAGGCAGGAAAGACAATCCGTGAAATGATAGAAAAATTTGAAGTGGCGATAGATATAGATAAAAAAGAGGGAAAAGTTAAAATTACCGGTAAAAACAAAAATGGTGTAGAGGGAGCAAAAGAGCATATTCAAAAAATTGTCAATGCACCGAAAAAAGAAAAAATAAAATATGAAGTAGGCGGAAAATACGAAGGGACTGTAAAAAAAATCGTTGACTTTGGTGCTTTTATAGAGTTGCCTGACGGAACAGACGGCCTGTTGCACATATCCAAACTTTCAAAAGACAAACGTGTGGAGAATGTAAGTGATATTTTAAGTGAAGGCGATAAAGTAAAGGTGGAAATTTTAGAATTTAAAGGAAATAAAATTTCTTTAGGTCTTGCATAAGAGAATATTTAGCAAAACTTTCATATAATGCGCTTATCAATTTCTAGTAGGGAAATCTGGGCATTTATGTTCAGGTTGCTTCATTACATGTAATGAGGTTACGCTATCCGAACGGATTGTAATTATTTCAAGGAATATATTATGAAAAAAATTCTTTTTCTTTTAGTAGCTTTTTCTGCTGCTGCATTCGCAAATGACGGTGAGGTTGCCAACCAAACTCTTAAAGCATACTCAATGATCGCTGCGGGTCTCGGTCTTGGTCTTGCTGCATTAGGTGGAGCTATCGGTATGGGTCATACTGCTGCTGCAACTATTGCGGGTACTGCACGTAACCCTGGTCTTGGTGCTAAACTTATGACTACAATGTTCATCGCTCTTGCAATGATCGAAGCACAGGTTATTTATGCACTGGTAATTGCGTTAATCGCACTTTACGCTAACCCGTATTTAGGATAATCTTTAGAGATTACTAAATATACCTCAGACCTGGCTCCCAAAGAGTCAGGTCACTTTTATACCACACAAATGCGCAGGTGGTGGAACGGTAGACACGCAACGTTGAGGTCGTTGTGCCTTCGGGTGTGGGGGTTCAAATCCCCCTCTGCGCACCATAACCCCCTATTTTCGAACTTTCAAAGCAATATTTAAAAACCGGCATAAAAGACAACGGAAGATGAAGTGCGTGGACATATATGCTATATTTTGGCAGATACCGTTAAGATAGTTCAGGCTTAGGTTCCGATATTTCATAACCCTGGGCATAATCTATCCCCATTTTTTTTACATAATCATATACTTCCAGGGAACAGACAAATTCGGCAATGACCGGAATGTTTTTCTGGTGCGCATAGTCGAGTATTGTTTTTGCGGTAATCTGGGAGTTTCTGTCTGCAACGATGTTTTTGATAAATACCCCGTCTATTTTTATAAAATCAATTTTTAGGTTGTTGAGCTGTCCGAAATTTGAACACTCAGCGCCAAAGTCATCAATGGCAAGTTTACACCCGAGGTCATGCAAAATATTAAGCGTTTTTTGAATCTCTTTGTGTTTTGCGATACTGTTGTTTTCCAAAATTTCAAAGGTCAGTCGTTCCGGACTGATACTGTATTTTTCGATATTTTTTTTCACAACTGCCATAAACTGCGGATGTTTCAAGTCATAGTCACTGATGTTGACGGTAAAATTATAAACACTGGTCTGAATTTTTTTACAGGCCTCTTCAAGGATTATTTTAAATATTTCAAAGAGCTGTCCGCTGTAGCGGGCGGCATCCAAAAAATGGTAGGGAGAATAGATTTCACCTTCATACTCTATGCGGACAAGACTTTCATATTTTTCAATTTTATCTGTTTTAAGATTTTTTATAGGCTGAAAATAGGTAAGAATTCTATGCTCACTCAGGGCATCCCGGATTCTTCCTGTCCACAAAGAGTTTGAATGGATAGTTCGCAGAATCGTCAAATCATCACTGTATTTCTTCAGATTGTTTTTTCCATACAGACGGGCTTCTTTTAAGGCAAATTCTGCTTTTTGTATAATGTTTCCATAGTCATCGATGACAACACCAATGCTGGCAGTCAAATGTATTTTAATACCGTTGATGGAGAAAAGATGGTTGTAAATATCATCTTTTACCTTTGTAATTCTCTGCTCGGTTGTGAGCGTGTCTCCCTGTGTATAGAGCATGGCAAAAACATCTGCTTCAAGGTGAAAAACCTGGGCATCCTGTGTATATTTTTCCAATAAAAAACGGGAAAAAGCCCGCAGAACTTTGTCTCCAAAATCAAATCCGTTGTGGTTGTTAATAACACTGAAATCATCAATATTGATAAGTATGAGAGATTTCTTTCCGCTACTGCTGAGATTTTCAGAGAGTTTGAGCCGATTTGGCAGTTTTGTCACCTCATTTGTAGTCATCTTAGTGTAAATTTCATCTTTTTTGTCTTGAATGTCTTTAAACTGCTGGTACTGTTTGATAGCTGCACGCACAGTCAGAAAGAATTTTTGAGACTCTATGCAGGCGCGTGACCTGTAGTCATTTATATCATAATGCTCAAGAATTTCATCAGTGGGAACAGCTGAGTCTACACTGTCTATAATGACTATGCGCATTGTAGTACTGATTTGTGCCCGAATGTAGTTGATTAATTGCAGTCCGCCGCTTAGTTTTTCTATATTGATATCTATAAAGGCAACAGCGATATCTTTATTGTTTTGAATGATTTTTCGTGCTTCTTCTGCGTTGTGTGCATGAAGTACTTTGAGCTTTTTATGGAAAATGACGGCATCTCCCAACTTTTCCTTTAAAATATCGTGGACAAAAGCATCATTGCCAACCAGTAGTATTTCCCAAAATTTTGTAGACATTATGAACTCCATGCGTTAGTAACTATTATATATCGCTGCTCATAAAACTTTTATTAATCAATTAAATGAGGATTCTCAGAAGGAAAGGCTTTTTATCTGTACTAAGGAGACAAGGAGTCTAATTCCTGCAGATCAGGTTTCGGTTCTGCTATTTCATACCCCTGCACATACTCCACGCCCAAAGCCTTTACATAATCATACACCTCTTTGGAACAGACATATTCTGCAATGACCGGAATCCCTTTTTTGTGGGCAAAGTCAATAATGGTAGTCGTGACTATCTGAGAGTTTTCATCTGTTATGATATTTTTGATGTAGGCTCCGTCAATTTTAATGAAATCTGTGGGCAGGTTGTTAAGCTGTCCAAAGTTTGAACACTGGGCACCAAAGTCATCTATGGCAAGCCGAAAGCCCTCTGCATGGAGTTCATTCAGCAGTGCCTGAATATTTTTGTTGTGGGCAATGCTGTCATTTTCCAGAATTTCAAAAGTAATACGGGAATGGGGCAGGTTATATTTCTTTACTATCTTTTTGACTGTCGGAAGAAAATCAGGATATTGCATATCGTACTGGCTGATATTTACCGTAAAAAAGTAAGTGCTTTGGACAGCCTTTTTGCAGGCCTCTTCCAAAACAAACTGAAATATTTTAAATATCTGTCCGCTGTAGAGTGCCGCATCCAAAAAATGAAAAGGGGAGTAGATCTCATTTTCGTATTCCAGTCTGACAAGGGCTTCGTATTTAATGATTTTACCGGTTTTTACTTCTAAAATAGGCTGAAAATAGGTATGCATTTTATGGTTGTGCAGGGCATCGCGTACCCTTGTACTCCATAGTGAATTGGTATGAATCGTCCGGAGTATGTTCAAATCATCTGTATACTTTTGAATACTGTTCTTGCCGTAACGGCGTGCCTCTTTGAGGGCAAACTCCGCTTTTTGGATGATATTTCCGCGTTCGTACAGTGCAATGCCTATACTTGCTGTCAGGCGTGTTTTTATACCGTTGACGTTAAAAATATATTTTGCAATATCGTCTTTGATGCGTAAAATATTCTCTTCGGTTGTTTCATTTTCGAGTTTGACACACAAGAGTACGAAATTATCGGAGTGCAGATGAAAAACCTGGGCATATCTGCCATATTTTTTCTCCAAAAATTTTGCAAAAGCACGCAGTACTTCATTGCCAAAGTCAAACCCGTTATGTTCATTGATGAGGCTGAAGTCGTCTATATTAATGAGTATAAGAGATTTTTCTCCCATTGTGTCCAGATATTCTGAGAGTTTGATTCTGTTTGGCAGATTGGTTACATTATTGGTCGTCATCTTTTTATAGATTTCATCTCTGCTGGATTTGATCTCTTTGTACTGTTCATACTGCTTAAGTGCATTGCGGATGATAAAATAAAATTTACCGCTTACAATTTCTTCTCTTTCTTTGTAGCCGTTAATATCATAATGGTCAAAAATTTTATCAGGAGGAACCGGCGAGTTTCCGCTGTCTATCATGACAATTCTTATGTTGCTGTTGTGCAGAACATTTCTTATATGTTCAACAAGCTTCAAGCCTGCGTCGGGTGTTTCCATGGATATGTCAATAAAAGCAATAGCAGTATCAGCATTGTTTTTTAAGAGTTCTTTCGCCTCTTGTGCATTGTGTGCATGGAGGATTTTGACAGGTTTGTTTTGAATAAAGATATTTTGCAGTTCTTTCTTAATGACATTATGCGTAGAAACATCATCATCAACGACTAAAATTTCCCAATATTTTTCAGACATCATTATATTTCCTAGTAGTATTAGCCATAGACTAGCATGAAAAAGATTAATATCTGTTTATAATAAACGGGGGGGGAATACCGTTAAGCCAATAAAAAGCTTTAGTTTTGTGTGACAGTCGGGGTAAAAGCCTTTGTACTGAGTCTGACATTTTGTCCGATTTGGAGATTTTTGGCTTCTGTGGAGCTGACGACAACCTCGACGAGTTGCTGTCCTATGGCTACAACAGCGATGTAGATGACATCTGCTTTTTTAATATCGAGCAGTTCTCCCTCAAAAGAAAATTTTTGACTGCCCTGCGTCTTGAGCAAAACCTCTTTTGGTGCGCCGTCATTGATTATTTTTCCGTTTTGTAAAATGATGACACGAGAGGCAAGACGGTATATTTCGCTCGGGTCGTGACTGACCATAATGGTTGTCGTGCCAAACTCTTTATGCAGCACAAGCAGTTCGTTTTGCAGCTTTGTCCGCATAGCAGGGTCAAGTGCCGAGAGGGGTTCGTCAAGCAGTAATATTTTTGGTTTTTTCATCAAGGCACGGCAGATGCTGACTCTCTGTTTCTGCCCGCCGCTGAGGCTGTTTGGATAGCGTTCTTTGAGGCTGGAGAGTTCACTCAATTCCAAAAGATGCTCGGCTAATTTTTTGTCATTGTTGACAAAAAGCAGATTTTTTTCTACACTCATATTTTCAAAAAGGGCATACTCCTGAAAAACAAAACCGATGGCTCTTTTTTGAACAGACAGGGCCCCTTTTGCATCAAGCCAGACGCTGTTTTGTACAGTGATGCTCCCTTTGGCCTCTTCAAGCCCTGCTAAAATTCTCAAAAGTGTAGTCTTTCCGCTGCCGCTTTTCCCACTGATGGCTACAAACTCGCCCTCTTTAATATTGAGCTTTACATGTAAAGGCATAACGCCCTGGGCTCCGTGAAGTGTTTTTGTGACATCTATATGTATCATAATCCAAACCTTCTGTTGTGTCTGGCATTAAAGATGTAGACGCTCAGAAGTACTGCAAAAGAGATGCCCACCATTATGGCGCTGTAGATATGAGCGGCAGTGTAGTCCATATTTTCCACCATTTCATAAATGGCTACAGAGGCCACCTTTGTCTCACCCGGTATGCTGCCGCCTACCATTAAAACTACGCCGAATTCTCCGACTGTATGGGCAAAAGTGACAATGACGGCAGTGAGTACCGCCGGTTTCATATTTGGCAGGGCGACAAAAAACAGAGTCTGGAGTTTGCTTTTGCCGGCAATGTAACTCGCCTCAAGCATATTTTTGTTGAGACTCTCAAACCCGTTTTGAAGAGGCTGCACCATAAATGGCAAAGAGTAAAAACAACTTGCCACAACAAGTCCCGTAAAAGAAAAAACAAGTTTGACATCAAAAGTCTCTTCAAAAAAGTGACCGATTGGGGAGCTGTATGCAAATGCCCAAAGCAGATAAAACCCCAAAACAGAAGGGGGCAGAACAATTGGCAAAGCTGTAAGGGCTTCTAAAAAAGGTTTTGTTTGTGATTTTGTCTGTGAGAGAAACCATGCAAGCGGCAGGGCGATACAAAAGAGAATAAAAGCTGTCAACGCCGCAAGTTTGAAGGAGAGCACAAAGGGTTCAAAACTCATGAAACTATCTCCTTGAGTGACAAATCACTTGATTTTATCAGTGCGATGACAGATTCCCCTACATGCAACTGCATTCTTTGCAAAGAATCGCTTGTGATGATGGACTCCAAAACATTGTCATAAAACTGTAACTCTACAACAGACAAGAGCTCTCCGACTTCTATAGAACGCACCGTTACATGTAACTGGTTTGCATGGCTCAGTTCTCCCTGAAGATTTTTTGCTATGGCGATGGCTGTGGGTTTACATGTAAGGAGAACTTCTGTGTTTTGTGTGAGTGTTTGGGGCAATTCAAGGCTCATCATGCCCAGCGTGCTCTCATTACATGTAAAGTGTACTACATGTAAGTTTTGCACTGTTTGGATTGTCTCTGCTTTTGCTGGAATTGTATTCATTGTACACTGTATCCGTACGCTTTGAAAATCTCTTTTGCCGGTTGTGAGAGTAAAAAGGTGTAAAAAGAGTGTGCGTCTGCATTGTCTGTGGAATGTTTGAGCAAAACAATACCCTGTGCAATGGGTGTGTAGAGTTTTGGATCAACATCTTTAAAATTGACGCCTTCTTTATACTGTTTCATTTTAGGAGAAAAGAGTGCTGACTTGGCGATAAAACCCAAATCAGCTGCCGTGACTGCATAGGCAACAGTCTGTCCGACAGACTCTCCGTAAACAAGTTTCTTTTTGATTTTTTTATACAAAGAGGCATTTTGCAGTGCCTGACGCGCTGCTATTCCGTAAGGTGCGGTTTGCGGATTGGCTATGGCTATTGTTCTGATATTTTTGTCAAGAACGAGAGCTGTTCCCTGCTGAAAGTCTCTTTTTTTTGTGCTAAAAAGAGCAAGCGCGCCCCGGGCATACACAACCGGTTTGGTCAGAGCAAAGCCTTTTTCGTACAATTTTTTTGGATAGGCCATATTTGCAGAGAGAAAAATGTCATAAGGTGCGCCGTGCATTATCTGTGCTGTGAGTTTTCCACTGCTGCCTATAGTCATTTGTATTTTTGTTTGCGGATTATTTTTTTGAAATTCTTTTATCAGTCGGGGAAGGGCATAACTGACATTTGCCGCGGTTGCAATGTTGAGAGTACCCGCCAAAACAGTTGTAAAGGAGAATAAAAGTATAATAAGATAATTTTTCATTACAAGATTATAGCAGAGAAACCCTAATCGGCAAAGCTTATAAATAACTTAAATTCAGTTCTTTATAAGTTTATACGGCTATACTTCCATCAAATAAAATTACTTGAAGGGTTCGAGAATGAAATTTACAAAAATTGCAACTCCTGAACAAATCGATCAAAAATGGGTTTTGATTGATGCTGAGGGTAAAACATTCGGTCGTATGATCACTGAAGTAGCTACTATACTTCGTGGGAAAAACAAACCGTGTTTTACTCCTAATATCGACTGTGGTGACTACGTAGTTATCATCAACGCTTCTAAGGCAAAATTTAACGGTCTTGGAAAAATAGCAAACAAAGAATATTTTTCTCACTCTGGGTACTTCGGTAGTACAAAGAGCGTTAAAATGACTGAGCTTTTAGAAAAGAACCCTGAGAAACTGTATAAGTTGGCAACTCGCGGTATGCTTCCTAAAACAAAGCTTGGTGCTAAAATGCTTAAAAAATTAAAAATTTATGCAGGTGCTGAACATCCTCACACTGCACAAATTGCTAAATAAGGACTGATTATATGGCAAATAAAATATATGCAACAGGTCGTCGTAAAGCCTCTGTAGCAAAAGTATGGTTAACTCCAGGAACCGGTAAAATCACTATCAACGGTCTTTCGTTAGACGCATGGTTGGGTGGACTTGAAGCGAAAAAACTTCGTGTAAAACAGCCATTGGTAGTAACAAAACAAGAAACAAATGTTGATATCGTTGCTACTACTTTAGGCGGTGGTTTCGGTGGTCAGGCAGATGCACTTCGTCACGGAATTTCCCGTGCTTTGGTAGCATACAATCCGGAATTAAAAGCAATGCTTAAACCTGAAGGTATGATGACTCGTGACTCACGTGTTGTTGAACGTAAGAAGCCAGGTAAGCGTAAAGCTCGTCGTTCTCGCCAGTTCTCTAAACGTTAATCGTTTGGAATTTTTATCAATGCCTTTTGCATTGGTAAAATTCTTTTTTATCTCCTTTTTGCAAAGTACACAATAAATTAACTCTATTAGTATATAATGTCTGTTCCATAAAAAAGCAGGTATTTATATGAAAAAAACAACGCTCATTCTCACACTGTTTACCATGCTCATAATGCTTCTTTTTCCGTTTCTCGGCAACAGTTTCATGCAAAAACTTATAGATGAAAATATTCAGGTTTTGCAGTCACAGGGTCTGGTACTTAAAAAGAGTACAAAAGAGAGCGGTTATCTTAACACAAAACAGCATTTTGAATTTGTTTTGCAAGATACACAGGCACTGCAAAACTATTTACGTTCTTACACAAAATCAGCAGTGCCGCCGGCTGTAGAGAAAGTTTTTCAAGGTGCGACAATAGGCGCAGATGTTGCCTACAGCAATATTCCCTTTTCAAAGGCTGTGACTGTAGAGGTATATCCTTTGCAGCTTGCAAATACACTTATGCAGGAGATGAAAAAAAACAATCCGCAAGCCTACAGATATTTTACTGATTTTCTTAATGCAAAAGGGCTTTTGTATCATGTAGAGTACAATGTGCTCAGTAGTGATTTTAACGGCTTTGTCAAAGATATAGATGCACATTACAGTGTAAAAAAGAATGCAAATGTGCGTATGCAGTTAGAAGGTGTCAGGTTTAGCGGAGAGGGAAGCCTTTTTGCAGCAGAAAATATGACTTTTCATCTACAAACAATGAAGCTCGCTTTAGAAGATGCTGCAAATGCACTCTCTTTTGAGATAAATAATTTGCAAAACAGGAGTGAATTTACATCTTTTTCCCACTATACAACGGATACTAAAGTATTTCAAATCAAGTTTTTGATGAAAAATTCTCAGGATGATATCAATATATCTCTTGGTAATGTGGATATGGCTTCCTCTTCTTCTGAAAAAGACGGCAAAGTGGCATTGCATTCAAAAAGCTTTATAGATACTTTGATATTTCACGCAAATAAATTAAATTTTTCTCTCAAAGCATTCAACAGCGATATCTCTATTGAGGACCTGGACAAACAAAGCTATGAAAAATTTTCGCAGTTACTCACACAATCAAAACAGATAAAACAGCAGGCCTTGCTTGCCATGCTTGCACACGGTTTACATGTAAAGGTATCGGACCTCTCCTTTGAAAATATAACACTCAACAGGATTGAAGAACTTGGCAGTATGAAAATTCAAAGTGATTTGAAAATAGCACAGGACAAAGATTTTGCCAAAAAACTCAAGATGTCACCTCTGTTGCTGCTTGCAAATGCACAGATGAATATGAAAATAAAAGTGGCAAAAGCACTCTATCTCAAAATGATAGAAGATACACCTGCGGCAGCAGTGATTGTATCCTATGCAAAAGAGGATGCGCAGAGTGTCTATTTTGATATAGCATTTACAGACAGCAGACTTACAGTAAACGGTAAAGTTGTACAGTAATGGCAAAGACGGTTTTTTTTCTTTTTTTTTCCTGGAGTTTCTTCTTGGGCTCTCTCAACGGAGCCACTTTGCATCTGGCTACATCGTCAAATCCTTCAAGACTCAATCCTGTTTTGGCAACAGATTCTTCTTCCTCGGAAATCAGCTCTTTTATATTTAACGGGCTTGTCAAATATGACAAAGATTCCAAAGAGATTATAGGGGATTTGGCAGAGAAATTTTATTTTAAAGACAATAAAACACTTGTTTTTGAACTGAAAAAAAATGTTTTGTGGCATGACGGCAAAAAATTCAGTGCCAAGGATGTACTCTTTACCTATAAAACACTTCTCTCAGATAAAATAGTTTCTCCTTACAGTTCAGATTTTCGTTTTGTCAAAAGCGTCAGGATTATCAATGACTACAAGATAGAAGTACGATACACAAAACCTTACTTTAAGGCACTTGAGACATGGATGATGGGAATACTTCCTGAACATGTTTTAAAAAACGAAAAAAACCTGATGAACGCCTCTTTTAATACACATCCGACAGGGACAGGTCCCTATAAACTGACACGTCTTGAATACTCAAAAAATATAGAGCTCTCTGCTTTTGATGCGTATTTCGAGGGCAGACCAAAGATAGATACTGTTTCTTTTCATGTTATCGGTGATGCAATGACAAGATTTCTGATGCTTAAATCAGGACAACTGGATATCGGCAGTGTAGAGCCTTTCGTCTATGAAAGACAGCTTACTCAGAAATTTTTTGAAAACTTCAATATATATGAAAAAATCACTCTCTCCTATACATATCTCGGATTTAATCTGCGAAAAAAGAAGTTTCAAAATCCGAAAGTCAGACGCGCACTCTCTTTGGCGATTGACAGGCAGGAACTCATCGACATCCTTTTTTTAAAACATGCAAAGGTCTGCACGGGTCCGTTTCTGCCGGGAACAATTGCCTTTAATCCTGATGTCAAAGCTCCGACACAAAATATTGGGGAGGCAAAAAGACTGCTTAAAGAGGCAGGTTATGACGAGCAGCACCCTTTTACTTTTGAAATAGCCACATCAAACGCCAGCTCGATTCGCCCCTATGCGGCAGAAATCCTGCAGTATCAGCTCAAAAAAGCCGGTGTAATTGTCAAGCTGAGAGTCATGGAGTGGCAGGCCTTTTTAAATATGGTGGTTTTTCCGCATAAATTTGACACGGTTCTTTTGGGCTGGGGACTCTCACCTACACCCGACCCCTATATGTTCTGGCACTCAAAAAGCGATAAACCGGGCGGTTTTAACCTTGTAGGCTATCACAACAGTGAAATAGACGCAATGATAGAAAAATCGCAGGCGACAATTGACAGAAAAAAACTGGGAGAGCTGTGGAGAAAGATGTTTAAAATCATTGCAGAGGACAACCCTTATCTTTTTTTGTATATTCCAAATTCCATCACGGCCGTGAACAAAAAGATAAAGCATATTCAACCGGCACAAAGCGGTATATGGCACAACTACATACAATGGGAGAAAAACTGACGTGATAATATTATTTGATTTGGACGGCACACTTATAGACTCGACAGAGGCAATTTTGGAGAGTTTTCACAACTCTTTTGCAGTGCACGGCTTCTCTGTACCCGCTGATGCACAGATAAAGGCGCTTATCGGCCATCCTTTGGATGTAATGTACAGAGAACTCGGGGTGGATGAAGCGCTTGTTTTGGATTTTGTCACTACCTACAAAGAGCATTACAGAGAAATTTCCACGCAAAAAACAAAACTCCTGCCCAATGCCAAAGAGGCCGTAGAAGCGGCAGCAGCATTTGCTTCTTTGGGAATAGTGACAACAAAAACAGGAAAATATTCCCGGATTTTAATGGAACATTTCGGATTAATGGATAAATTTGAGGTCCTTGTAGGCAGAGAACATGTGCAAAATCCCAAACCGCATGCGGAACCGATTTTAAAAGCTCTGCAGAGTTTTGATACAAAAAACAAAGAGATATGGATGATCGGAGATACACAGATGGATCTGTTGTCGGCAAAAAATGCCGGTGTCAATTCCATCGGTGTTTTGAGTGGATATGAAGAGAAAAAAAGTTTAAAAAAGTTTTCTGACATTATATTTAATGATTCTTTGGATGCAATCGGTTACCTGAAAAGTAGAAAAACCGCACACTTTATAGTATAAGTTAATCTTAATCATATTATCAAGCTAACTTTAAGTGGGTCTGTTCTAAAATAGAGCTTAAGAATTGACAAAAATTGTTAAAGTAAGTTTCTTGAAAATTGAAGGAGAATTTATGCTAGAGATTAGATGGCATAGTCGTGCTGGCCAAGGTGCTGTTACAGGTGCCAAAGGTTTGGCAGACGTTATTTCTACAACTGGTAAACATGTACAGGCATTTGCGTTTTACGGTTCTGCAAAACGTGGAGCTGCAATGACAGCATATAATCGTGTGGATGATAAAGTAATCATGAATCATGAAAAATATATGGAGCCTGATTATGTCTTTGTCATAGATCCCGCTTTGGTATACACAACAGATGTTACGGTAAACGGGAAAGACAATACAAAATACATCATTACAACGCATATGAGTACAGAAGAACTTGTCGCCTCTCAGCCAAAACTTGAGGGCAAAGATGTTTACACGGTTGACTGTATTAAAATTGCGCAAGAAACGATTGGGCGTCCTATTCCTAATACACCGATGCTTGGTGCTTTTATGAAGATATCGGGTATGTATGATATTGAATTCTTTAAAGAGAATATGATGAGAATATTAGATAAACTGCCTAAGAAAATTGTTGATGCAAATATGATCGCCATACAGCGCGCATATGATGAAGTAAAATAAGGAGCTATAGATGGCAAATACAGGTTGGGACGAATTTGAAATCGGAGCAATGCTTCGTACATTTGATGGTGCAGTAGAAGATATTGCGGGTACACTCCAAGAAGACCGTCCGTATTCACAAAACAGCTCTTTTTCTGCAAGTGTTGCTGACTGGAGAATTGAAAAACCGGTTTTTAATAAAGATTTTTGTATTGATTGCCAATTTTGCTGGGTCTACTGTCCGGATATTTCAATTATTTCAAGAGACAAAAAGATGATAGGTATAGATATGGATCACTGTAAAGGGTGCGGAATTTGTGTTGAGGTTTGTCCTACAAACCCAAAATCACTTTTAATGTTTCCGGAACAGGCAGACGAAGAGACAGAAATAGCAAATTGGCCTGCTAAAGAGACAAAGGAGAAATAGATGGCATTTGATAAAATGGAATTAAGAGATATCGAAGTATGGGATGGAAACTTTGCAGCTGCGCAGGCAATGAGACAGTGTCAAATTGATGTTGTTTCCGCATACCCGATTACGCCGTCAACTCCTATAGTTGAGGGATATGCAAAATTTTTGGCAGACAACTATGTCGAGGGTGAATTCGTAATGGTTGAGTCTGAACATGCGGCAATGTCGGGATGTATCGGTGCTGCAGCTGCCGGCGGGCGTGTTGCTACCGCAACATCTTCACAGGGTTTTGCTTTAATGGTTGAAACGCTTTATCAGGCTTCCGGTATGCGTTTGCCGATTGTCTTAAATGTCGTAAACCGTGCATTGGCTGCACCGCTGAACGTAAATGGTGACCATTCAGATATGTATCTTGGACGCGACTGCGGTTGGATACAGCTTGATGCATACTGCCCTCAGGATGCGTATGACTTGAACTTTATCGCTTTTAAAGTGGCTGAAGATCATGATGTGAGACTGCCGTGTATGGTACATCAGGATGGTTTCATGACTTCACATACAGCACAGGGTGTGCATACACTTGATGATGATACCGCATACAGTTTTGTAGGTGATTTCAAGCCTATGAACGATATGCTTGATTTTGAACACCCGGTAACACACGGAGTACAAACGGAAGAAGACTGGCATTTTGAACATAAAGCACGCCAGCATAATGACCTTATGACAAAAGTAATGCCAAAGATTCAAGCAGCTTTTGATGAGTTCGAAAAACTCTCAGGACGCAAATACAATATCGTTGAAAAATATGATATGGATGATGCGGATGTGTGTGTTGTATGTATGGGTACTTCAGTGGAAACTGCCCGTGAAGTGGCAAGCGAGATGAGAGAAAAGGGTGTTAAGGCCGGTGTTGTCGGACTTCGTGTTATTCGGCCGTTTCCGTTTTTTGAAATTCAAGAAGCGCTTAAAGATGTAAAAGCTATAGCAGCACTCGACCGTTCGTCTCCAAACGGAGCGCCGGGTATGCTCTTTAATGAAATTGCGGGTGCACTTTTTAACACAGATACAAAAGCCTTACTTTCGGGTTACATTTATGGTCTTGGCGGGAGAGATTTAACAAAAAGACATCTCACAGACCTGTATACTGAACTGCAGGCAAATGCTGATGCCGGCAAGGTGCTTACTCCACTACAACAATTTATCGGTGTTCGTGGACCGAAATTACAATTTTTATAGGAAAAAACGATGAGTGAAATGAAAAAAATTAAAAACTTAAAAGAGTTTTCTACATCAGCAGACCGTTTTGAAGGGGCAAACCTTCTTTGCCCTGGTTGTGCACACTCTATCATTGTTCGTGAAGTTTTAAATGCAACGAATGATGACCTGGTTCTTTCAGCATCTACCGGATGTTTAGAAGTTTGTACAGCAGTGTATCCTTATACTTCATGGGATGCTTCATGGATTCACATCGGTTTTGAAAACGGCTCAACTGCTGTTGCAGGAGCTGAAGCCATGTATAATGCATTAAAACGCAAAGGCCGTCTCAAGCAGCCTGACCGTAATCCTAAATTCGTATCTTTTGCCGGTGACGGTGCTTCTTACGATATCGGTTTTCAGTGGATTTCAGGCTGTATGGAGCGTGGGCACAATATGATGCATGTTGTTTTAGACAATGAAGTATATGCAAATACGGGCGGACAGCGTTCCTCTTCAACACCGATCGGTTCAAGCACAACAACTGCACCGGCAGGTCGTGTAAGCTACGGTGAGAAGAAAAACAAAAAAGACATGGTAAGCATTATGGCAAGCCACGGTATTCCGTATGCGGCGCAGGTAGCTCCAAACAAATGGAAAGATATGGTGAAAAAAATCCAACACGGTATGGCAGTGGAGGGGCCTGTATTTATCAATGCTGTTTCTCCTTGTACGACTGAGTGGAAATTTGACCCTAAAGACACGATGCTGTTAACGGACCTTGCGACTGATTCGTTGGTATTTCCGCTTTATGAAATCATTGACGGGCATGAGTTAAACATAACATACAGACCAAAAAACGTTATTCCTGTTGAAGAATATCTGGCTGCACAGGGACGTTTCAAGCATCTTTTTAAAGATGAATACAAACATCTTATTAAAGAGTGGCAAGAGCGTGTCGATGCAAACTGGGAGTATCTAAACCGCCGAGAAGAAGCTCGCGTTTAAGAAGTTTCATCTTCACCGCATTTTGCACAAAAGTCAGAAACGGCAGGCTGTTAGCCTAGCCTTTTTCTGACTTTGGCACAAACTACAGTAAATCTAAAACTTCTTTATTTTTCGGAACCCGGACTTCAGTCCGGGCTGAGAGTGCCAAGACTATTCCAACAACCGGCACTGAAGTACCGCTTCCGAGAAAGCATTAATTTTCTTAACTTAACGGCATAGGGACTTCAATCCGGGCTAAAATTCATGCCTGCTTTCATCCTTCAATTTATCATCAATTTTTTTCGCTAAAATACATATAATATAAACTAAGGAATAGACTCATGCCATTATTAGACTCATTTACCGTTGACCACACAATTATGCCGGCACCTGCAGTGCGTAAAGCAAAAGTTATGAAAACACCGTGCGGAGACAAAATTACAGTTTTTGATCTGCGTTTTTACAAACCAAACGAAGACAAAATGGACGGACGGGGAATTCATACCTTGGAACACCTTTTTGCAGGATTTATGCGCAATCATTTAAATTCAAAAAATGTTGAAATTATAGACCTCTCGCCGATGGGATGCCGCACAGGATTCTATATGTCGGTAATTGGAACTCCTGATGAAAAAAGAGTGGCAAAGGCCTGGAAAAAATCTATGGAAGATGTCTTACATGTAAAGAGCAAAAAAAATATTCCTGAACTCAATATTTATCAGTGCGGAACCTATAAAATGCACTCTCTTAAAAATGCCAAAAAAATTGCCAGTGACATTCTTTCGCATAAAATAGGCGTGATGGATAACAAAAAACTGCAACTGAGTAAAAAGAAACTTAAAGAGATAAACAGCTAATGTTGGTTTTAGTACCGATGAACACTGCAGATGTGCAAGAAGCCGAGATTACACCGGTTTTAGAAGCAAAAACATGGGCACAGCTTCGTATAGAAGAGGGTGAACTTGTAGAGGTACTGCATTGTGACACATACGACGGTTTTGAGAACTGGTCTGAAGCCGTTGTTGTAAACAGCGATGGTGAACCTGTTATAGACTTTATGAATATGTCCATGATGGTACTCGTTGCACATACGCAAAAAACGATTGATGAGATTGTAGAAGCGTATTTATTTCGTGAACTGCATGATCTTGCATATTAGGAGAAACAATGGAGTTAAAACAGTTTTTAGAACTTTTTAACCCTCTGCCGGGAAATCACTATATTCAGATTACCGACAAAATTGATGCAACGACCCTTGCTTTGCAAAAAATGATTGCAGCAGTTGAGGGTGAGTTTCATCTGGCTCTTTATACAGAAAAAAAGCTGCAAATTCCCGATGTTCTCAAAGAGACTAAAATAGAGTATATACCAAATTTTTCAAAACCTTTTCGTGCATTGCCCAGAGATCATGACCTTGTAATTTTCAAAGATGTTTTTTTTAGGCATCAAAACCCGGAGCTGCTCCTCAGAATTGCCTACACAACACTTGCAAATACGGCAAATGTGATAATTATGCAAAAAAAAGGGACAATGGATATAGAAAATACAAAAGAGCTGTTGGAAAAATTCGAATTTCGCGCTCCCAATGCCATAGACATACTGCCTGAATATGATTTGGTCATGGCAAAAAAAATGCACATGTGGGGTAATGGATTATAAACATTTTTATAACTCCCTAAATACCTACTTAATACCCCTATTTATGGGGTCTAATCAATAATCTGATTTTTATTTTGAACCACTTTGAACCACTTTATTACAGTTTAACTCGTATAAAAAGTCGTATAAAATTAAAATACTGCTATACTGTCATAAGACAAGGAAACAGTATGAAAAAAGATAATATAACAGTTAAGACTTTGAAGAATGGAACAGAGAATTATTATGTAAGATTTATGTATCAGGGTAGAGAGTATCCAGTGAAGAATTTTACTAAATTGTATGGGTGTAAAACTAAAAAGAAAACATTAGAAAAATTAGCAGAAATCAAGATTGAAATTTCAAAAGGTAGAAACCCATTTGTTTTGACAAAAGAAACACTAAATGAACTTTATGACGAAAGAAAGAAAATTTCGTTAAAAAATGGAACTTGGAGAACAAGAACAGTAGAAAGCTATGATTATTTTTATAATAAATACATAAGAAAAACTATTGGACATAAAAAATTATCAAAAATCACTTATGAAGATTTAAGAAAATTATATGATGTTAATATGTCTCATGTTGAAAATTCAACGAAAAATCAATTCAAAAGAATAGTTCGTCCTATTTTCATTGAAGAAATGAAAAATGGGAGAATACATACTAATGTCGTTGATATGATTGAAACATACAATATGCCAGTCCGGGAAAAGATAGAATTAAGAACATTTGAAAATAATCTTGATATTGTAAGAAAATTATATAATGCTGTTCCAAAGTATGAAGCACTTGCATATAATCAAAAAGAAGAAATGAGAGCATATTTAATGATGATTGTAATGACAGCTCATAGACACGGAGAATTAAGACAATTAACGATTGAAGATTGTTATTTAGATAGAAAAATGATTATTGCACCTAAAACAATCACAAAAACAAAAGAAGATTACAGATATCCAATTCCAGAAGAAGTTATACCATATTTGAAAACTATAAAATCAGGTTTGATTTTCCCAACAGTCAAAAAAGGCTCTATGTATCAAGTATTTCAAAGATTGGTAAAATTAGCAAATATTGAAACTTTTAACGGAAAAAGAATATCTCCACACGATATGAGAAGATTACTTTTATCAATTATGATTAAAGATTTAAAGATTGATAGTGTTCTTGCTGATAGTTGTTTAAACCATAAGCAAAGAGGAGTTATCAATCATTATTTAAGTTTTGAATATAAAGATATTGAAGAGGCATATAATAGATATTGGGAATTAATTAGATTGAAATCATAAAAATTGATAAAAAATGTTGATTTTAATGTTTAGTTAAGGGGGTGGAGATATAATGCTTTCCACAAAAATATAAGGAAAATTAATGGCATACACAGGTAAAGATGGAAAGATTTATTATGATAACTCTCGAGAAGAAGTTAATTTAAATCCTAAAAGTGGTTCAGCAGTAAGTGGAGTTATGTTGGGAAATGCACAAGGATGGGTTGGACTTATGGTTATTGCTCTAATAGCAATAGTATTTGGATTGGCAGCTCCTTTGGCACTTTTAATTTGGTTTTATTTTTATGGTTATAAAATAAAATTTTTAAGACCTACAAATATGAGTAATTTTTATTTAAAATATTATAGAAGTTCATCACTTGTTGTAGCTGCTATTTATATATTTACTATTGTTAAATTATTTATGGGTGGAGCAAAATTAGATGCTATTTGGCCTGTTGTTACTATCTTTGGAGTGATTGCTTTGGCTATAACATTACTGCCTTTGACATTGAAAAATTTAAATTTTGGGTTCCAAATAATGAGATTTATTTTAAAAACTAAAATAATGAGATTTATTTTAAAAACTGCTGCAGTATTGGTAGGTCTGTTTTTTTTAATAATAGCATTATACTATATTGGAAAAAACTGAGGAGAAATTGAGTTCAATAAGCTACAGCAATATAGCAAATTTATTGACAGACAATAATTTTAAAAGTATTAAAGATAACAATTACAAAAAAGCCTTTAATGCATTTGAAACATATTATTCGGATCCATTAGTTGCTTCTGGAATTTCTGTTTTTGGATTCGGTATATATGCTTCTGGTTTTGATGGTATTGATACTATCGAAGAGGCTATGGCTATAAAAAAGATTCGTGGAGATGAATATTATTTTGCTGAGCATGAGTATATAGATATAATTAATGGTTTAAAATATCTTGATAAAGGATATTCTAAAGAATTAGCAGACTTTTTTACTAAATATATGGATAGAGATACTGTTGAATATTTTTCTGGTCTTGAGAAATATAAGGAAGAATCAGATAATCTCGTTGTATTATTAAAAAAATACAACCAGCTATCTGCTTTGAGAGCCTATGAAGCATTAAAGAAAAAATATAATATTAAGGCATAGATAGTAAAGTGAAAAAAACTATATTATTACTTTTAGTATCTTTTAGTTTATATGCTCAACCATACACCACTAAAAATATTACAGGTGTGTGGGAGGTATCATCACTCAAACTGAATGGTTTTACCTCCTTTGGTAAAGAGTTCTCCAAAAAAAGAGGAGAGGTTTATACTCTTATTTTTAATAAGACGGGAGAAGTGAAAAACCAAACTACAAATACTATCTATAACTACGAGATTGTAAATAATCAACTAAAAATCTATCAAACAAAAACTTACAAAAATAACTATAAAATCAAAGATAAAAAGCATTATGATTTATGGAAAATATCAGGGACTTACGAGAACTGCTATAAATCTAAAATAGTAAAGAAAAAAATCCCAGGGTATTATCGCAAAGAGGGTTATAAGTGGTGTAAGGTTCAAGAGTATCCACAGCCTATATCTACAACTACACCAAATTATAATTTTAGATAAAGAATTCTTCTTTCTCTTCTCTTTCTGTCTTCACTCGCAAGAGTGATTTAAAGATACAAAACATTAAACTTTTAATGCAGTAATTTTCAATAAATCAAAAAATCGAACTATATTAGATTATCTTAGACTATATTAGTATATATTGGGAAGTCTGAAAGATATGTGATTTATAGGTGTTTCGAGAATAAATTTCTTTTTTTCAGGGAGGTTTTTCTTTTTTTCAGGGAGGTTTTTCTTTTTTTCAGGGAGGTTTTTCTTTTTTTCAGGGAAATCTAATTTCATATAATCAATTATACATAATTTCTTTTTTTTAGAACCATTAAAATACTTCATAAAATAGGGACTTTCAAAAAACTTTCAATATTCTTTTTAAAAAACTTCTTTTTTTTAGAAAAAGTAGAAATTATATACTATAATAATAATAACTTATAAAATATATTAAATATTTTGTAATTAATAAGGGATAAAAATGAAAATTGAAAAAATGGAAAAAAGTTATTTATTAGTTTTAGGAAAAGATATAAATATTAGTTTTGACAGATGGGAAGCAGAGATAACTAAATCAGCAAGTGGTTATATCTCTCTATGGTTTAAAGGTATTCAAATAGGTTTCATTATAGACAAAAAAGAACAACTTGAATTTATGGGTAAATGGGAGGCAATAAATGAGTAGTTTAATCAAAGATATTCTTAAAGATGACAAAAAACAAACTAAACTTAAAAAGAAGCAAAAACAAGAAAATTATAACATTCCTATTGTTTTTAATGATATTCCATCCATAGAGGAAACTTTTAAAAAGAGCAATAGAATAATTAAAGGAAAAAGCAATATTAAATCAACTAAACACTCTCATAATTTGGGAAATTTTTTATACAGAGAAATGAATTTAAGAATGGTTAAAAATAATGGTGTTTTAGAAAAGAACGAAATATCTATACCTCTGATTGATATGAAAAAAACTTTAAAAATAAGTGGTAAAGGATACGACACTATTATTAAAGAAGCAATGGAAAATTTACAAGAGGGAAAGATTGAATTAGATAAATACACAGACAAACAAGGTAGAACTTTTGATTATGTTGTTATGTCTTTAATATCAGGGTTTGATAGGGAAAAACTTCCAAGTGGAGAAGTAATATATAATATTGAAGTAAGTAAAAAAATGATGAAATTTTTAAATGAAAATTCAAGTGGTAGTTATACAATAATTCACAATAAATATACTGCTATATTATCAGGAGTAAAACAAATTAAATTATATGAATATTGTAAGCAATATGTGGGTTTTAATGGTGGAGTTATAAAGAATTTAACATTAGAAAAATTGAATATTATTTTTCAAAGTGATTATAAATATTTATCAAAAGCAAAAGAGCAGATGGTTAAATCAATCAAAGGTATAAATACAAAAACAGATATAACTATTGCTTTCATAGAACAAGATAATAAAAAAGTAATTGAACTTCTTGTCGTTGAAAATGAAAGAGCTGTAAAAGATAGACAACAACAGAAAAAAAGAAAAGAGATGTTAGATAAAAGTAAGGGACAAGATATATATATTTTTAAACATACAGAAGAAGAACAAGAAATAATAAGTAATTTATCAAAAGGAGAAGAATAATGATTGATTTTATCAATGAATATTTTAACGATAAAGAATTATTCTTTATCACTGCAAAGGAACATCCGAACGATTTTAAATTATCTGTATATAAACATAAATATTCTTTTAAATATTTTGTTGAAGAACTTAAAGAACGACAAGAACTTAAACAAAGCATTTATTTTAGTATAAACACTTTTAAATATATTGATGGAGAAATAAGTCGAAAAGAAGATAATTTACATAAAATTAAGTCGTTATTCTTTGATTTTGATAAAGATGGTTATGAAGTAGGAAATAAAGTTAAAGAAATTTTTGGAAGACCAAGTTATATTATTCAAACTTCGCAAGACAAGTATCAATTTATATATCAATTTGATAAACCTATTGAAACAAATTTTGAATATATCTATGAAATATCTAAAACATTGACAAAATACCTGCAAGAGGAAGTATTTAACGAAGATAAAGAGAAGATAGACAATACATTTGATATGTCAAGGGTTGGAAGATTACCGAATACCATAAATGCCAAAAATGGTTTTAAAGTAAAATGGTGGAAAACAGACATCTTATATTCACTTAAATACTGGGAAAACTTAATCAAAGAACTTAATATGAAGTGGCGAACAAGAGATGAAGACAAAAGAGTTAAAAATAATAACAAAAACACACTTAAAACAGTTAAAAATAAAAAATCAATAGAAAGTATAGACAAATATGATTTTATTAATTATGAACGATATTTGAAGACATATAAATCTATCGAATATAACAGATTTAAAAGAAGAAAGCTAAAAATTGACAAAAGTATTGTTGATATGTCATTTTTGAAAAGATTTAAAAATGAGTTTGAAAGTGAATTTGGCAACGATATTGAAGTTATTAAATCTATTCTTGCTTATTGTCGTGAAGATTTAATTGAGAAACACGGACACGAAATCGAAAGATATATTGAAAATAAAATCAGAGATATTTATTAAATAACTCCCTATTTTACGACTGCCCATCTAAATGGAGTCTAAACTCCATACAAAAAAACCATATATATTTCTAAATAAATAGGTATTTAATTACATTAAACGAAATGAAAGAAAAATATCACTTATACCCCATCAAAAAGTAAACTCCCATTTTTATTTTAGTATGAAAAATTTTAGACATTTACCAATCCGAAAAGTTTTTCGTTTTGATGTTTTGAAATCAATTTTTAGCAAAATTGAAGACGGGAAGAGGAGAAGAAGAAAATAAATTAATTAAAAGAAAATTTGTTGCTTTATAATTATATATATGTGAATATGTTATCTCCTATTCTCATACTCCAAAATCTACTGCGTATATTTAGAAGTATGAGGGAGACTTTTCTACGAAAAGGGAAAAATCAAAGATTTTTTAAGAGCAGAAACACACACATATTTATAAAAGAAAATTATAAAAAATGGAGAAAAAAATTATGAGAAATGGAAGTGCTTATTTATCAACAATTATTTACACTACTAAAAAATTAGCAAAATTAGCAAAGTCGTTAAGACACAGTTTGAGAGTTGAAATTGATGGAGAAAGTTCAATCAGTTATAAACGAGAAAAAGAAAATTTAAATAAGATTTTATTTAATGGTAAAAGTGAAGATTTTTTGCAAAATTTAAATGAAATGACACAAGAAACATATTTAGATTATATTGATACTGTTATTAAAACAAATCAAAATAAAGAAATCGGAAAATTAAAACCAGTAAAATTATCAAAATCAGATTCAAATAAAAGATATAAATCTTTAAAGTATTTAAGAGAAAAGATTGAAGATAAAGAGTTTCACGAACTATTAGAAAAGTTTGCTAATGAACCTCATAGAGTCAATAGAAATAATTTAATTGTCTATTTTGAAACATTAAACACTAAAAAAACAATTAGAAACAACTTAGATAAATATATTGAAGTCATCGAAAAAGTGGGAAAAGCACAAGAGAGGAGAGAAGCAAAGTTATCAGTTGATAAAGTTGAATTCGTTGAATTTGTCGTTAAAATACCATTTGAAAATAATATTGACGACATATCAAGTGAAGATATGTTGTTATACAGTCAAGATTTTTTTAGAAGACATTTTAAAAATTATGATATTGTTGTTGGAGTTTCACATAATGACGAATTACATATGTCAAAAAAACCCGAAAATATTGAGAAATGGGAGAAAGAACATAATCAAAAATATGAACAAAAAGAAAGCGGATATCACTCTCATTTATTTATAAATACAAAAAATAAAGAGACGGGAGAATTTGATTATTACATACAACAACATTTATTAGTCGTTGAATATCTGAAAAGCAAGGGATTTAGTGATGAAATTATTAAAAAAGATGTCGGATATATTGATGAAAAAGGAGTAAGAAAACAAACACTTACACAGATTAAAAATCAAGGGAAAAACTTACAAGAATTCATTTATGAAGATATAAATAAACACTTGTTTCATAAGAAAAATTACAATGCAGTTTTAGGTTTTAATGACTTTACAATTACACAAAAACAAGAGATTGAGAAGAATAAAAGATTAAGTATAAATAACAGACAATTCAACGGTAGAAGTTTAGATATTGAATTGGAAAAACAACGGAAACAAGAGTTAATAGAAGAGATTGAACAACTTGAAGAACAAGAAATAGAATTAAGTGATAATGTATCTTCACTTGAAGAACAAGAACAAAAATTAGAAGATAATATATCTTCACTTGAAAATATTGAAATAGATTTCAAAAGTGAAATTGATTATGTATCAAAGGAATTACAGAGAGAAGTCGCATTAAAATCTGAAAATGATAAATTAGAAGAAAAATTACAAGATAAATACAAAGCACTTGAAACAGTCGATGAACAAATAGACAAGGGAAATAAAGAAATTGTTAAAATTAAAGAAGCAAGGGAAAAAGTATCAAAAGAAGATATGACACCACTTATAAAAAGAAAAATAAATAATATTTTAGAAGATGGAAAAAATTACAAATATGGTGGCACTCTCCTAGATAAAGAGAAAGTAAAAAATTCATTGGTTAATGAGGTTAAAAAACTTGTGAAAATTGATACTTATGACAATGAAGTTAAAAAGATTGAAGATAGAATTTACAAAGAAGCAAATATTGAAAATCTTAAATTAAAAGAAACTATTAAAGATTTACAATCAAAAAATGGGAGTTTGAAAGAAGATTATGATGTATTATATCAAAATACAGAAACTATTATTGAAACTGCTGTAAATAAAGCAAACAATGAGAAAGACAAAGAAATAGAGGGAAAGATTGAAAAAGTTAAAACAACTTATGAAAATAAAATAACAACTCTTGAAAGTGAAATTAATACATATAAAACTACTTTGTTAAAAGCAGATAGTTTAATATCGAGCCACGAAGTAGTTATAAAAGAACAAGAACAAAAAATTAAATCTCTTGAAAGTATCGTTTCAAAATTATCAAAACGATACGATAGTTTCAAAAGTAAAGTTAAATCAATGTTTAATAGAAGTTCTGAATTAAACAATGGTTTGAAAAAAACTTCTAATTATTTGAGAAACAAAGTAGATGAATATAATTATAATATTAAATTAATTGATAAACACGATAACAATTTAATCAAGAAATTAAGAAAAGAAGAAGAATTAAGAAAAGAAGAAGAATTCACTTTTACTTCTTCACGAGATAAACTACCAAAATTAGAGTCTAATACTTTAAAAACAGACATAAAGATAAAAAATAAAAAAATCACACAATCATAGTTCTTTTAGATATAATTTTATGTGAAATTCTTGTGGGGGTTTCCTTTTGATACAGATTTAGAAAAACACGGCTAATGTTTTTTGGGAAGATAGAAAACAATCTAAGACGATTGTTTTTGTATCTTTTAATATTTGTGTCATTAAAATTTAAGTTAGTTGATTTTGAGGAATGAAGTTTGAATAAAAGAGATATATCAGAGATTAAAGAGGTTATAGAACATATTTTAGAGTATAGAAATAAAGAAATATTTGAAAATGAAAATATAAGAACAAATACCTATGATTTTGAAGAAAAAGACAAATTAAACAAAATAACCACCGATAAATATGATAAACCACTCATAAAATTAAACAATTTATTAAAACAAGAAGAACGATACAAAGAAATTTTAGAAATTGAAAAACATATGATTAAGATACAATCAAAGAAAAATATATCAGTTAAAGAGTTTACTGAAATATATAATGTCTCAAAAACTGCACAGCAGAATTATAGAGGAAGACATAATAACCCTTTACCATACCATCAAAAAGTAGAGGGTGGAAAGATTATTTATAATGTCGAAGAAGTGGAGAGATGGTTTGAAAATCAACACAAGTAAAATTATTATGACTCGTATAAAAAGTCGTATAACTTTTTTTATGACATTTGATAAAACCCTAAAAATAGGGACTTATTTTAAAAAGTCTTCTATGTGGGGCAACGGGTTATAATTTTTCTCAAACTTCACCTGCCCCTTTTGCAGTTCATTTGACACAGGAGATCATCCCTTTTGATGAGCTAAAAGAAGTGTTTCATCAAGAAATCATCAAATAATTTTATAAAACATCAAACCTGTCTAAATTCATGACTTTATCCCATGCCGAAATGAAGTCATCTACGAACTGTTCCTGTTTGTCATCCTGGGCATAAAATTCTGTTTGTGCGCGCAGTTGCGAGTTCGCACCAAAAATCAAATCTGCGCGTGTGGCTCTGTATCGAATTTCGCCGTTTTGGTGGCCCTCAAACAAGCTGTGTGTTTCATCTGCCGGTGACCATGATAAATTCATATCTGCCAAATTGACAAAAAAATCATTGCTGAGCACTTCTTTTTTGTCGCTGAGCACTCCATAGTCACTTTGGCTATAATTGACCCCGAGCACTCTCAGCCCACCGATGAGCACTGTCATTTCAGGAACACTCAGTGTCAATTGCTGTGCTTTGTCGAGTAAAAGACGTTCAGCAGCTACCTGAGACTCTTTTGGAAGATAATTTCTAAAGGCATCTCCCTCTTTTGGTTCAAGGTATGCAAAGCTGTGAACATCGGTCTGCTCCTGTGTCGCATCAACTCTTCCCGGCAGGAAAGGAACTTTTTTTGCATAGCCGCCATTGTGTACAGCTTTTTCAAGTGCCGCTGCTCCTCCAAGGATAATCATGTCCGCAAGTGAAATTTTATTTTTATGATTTTCATTGAAATTCTCTCGAATTTCTTGCAAAGCAGATAATACTTTTTGCAGCTGTATCGGATCGTTCACCTGCCAGTTTATTTGTGGTTCCAGAGCAATTCTTGCACCATTGGCACCGCCTCTTTTATCTGAATCTCTATAGCTTGCAGCAGATGACCAGGCGGTATACAGCAGCTCGGAGATTTGCAGAGAGCTTTGTAAAATCTCTTCTTTAAGAGCCTCTGTCTCATCGTCATTTATCAGCGTATCCTCATTAACAGCAGGAAGCGGATCTTGCCACAGGAACTCATCTTGCGGTACTTCCGGCCCAAGATAACGTGATTTTGGACCCATGTCCCGGTGTGTCAGTTTAAACCATGCTTTTGCAAAACTTTGGGCAAATAATTCCGGATTTTCTAAAAAAGAGCGGGAAACTTTTTCAAATTCAGGATCCATTCGCAGTGCCAAATCTGTTGTAAACATAATTGTTTTGTCTTTTTTCCCTTCTATATGTGCATCAGGGGCCAAATCTTCTGCATCAGGATTGACAGGGACCCATTGCCACGCACCTGCAGGGCTTTTTTCAAGATTCCATTCATATTTAAACAGGATTTCAAGATAGCTGTTGTCCCATTTTGTAGGAGTTGGTGTCCAGGCACCTTCCAAGCCGCTTGAAATAGTATCGGCTCCTTTTCCGCTTTTATAGCTGTTTTTCCAACCAAAGCCCTGTTGTTCCAATGGAGCTGCTTCAGGTTCGGGACCTACATATTTTTGAGGATCAGCGGCTCCATGGCTTTTGCCAAAGGTATGTCCGCCTGCAATAAGCGCAATTGTTTCTGCATCATTCATACCCATACGACGAAAACTTACCCGTATGTCCTCAGCGGCAGCCAAAACATTCGGTTCTCCGTTAGGGCCTTCAGGGTTCACATAGATAAGTCCCATCTGGACAGCAGCTAATGGGTTTTGAAGCTTTTTGTCCTTTGAATGGCGCTTGTCTGCAAGCCACTCCTCTTCCTCTCCCCAGTAAATGTCTTCTTCAGTCTGCCAGATATCTTCACGGCCGCCGCCAAAACCGTAAGTCTGTAAACCCATAGATTCCATCGCCACAGTTCCGGCGAGTATCATTAAATCCGCCCAGGAAATTTTCTCTCCATATTTCTTTTTCAGAGGCCATAACAAACGGCGGGCTTTGTCCAGGTTGACATTATCGGGCCAGCTGTTAAGCGGGGCAAAGCGCTGGTTGCCTGTTGCTGCGCCGCCGCGTCCGTCTGTGATTCTATAGGTGCCGGCGCTGTGCCATGCCATACGAATAAAAAAAGGACCGTAATGCCCATAATCCGCAGGCCACCAGGAAACGGAAGTCGTCATAAGCGAAATAAGATCTTTTTTGAGTTCTTCATAGGGGAGTGTCCCAAAAGCTTTTTTGTAAGAAAACTCTGATGTTGCAGGCGTCAGACGCGGATTGTTCTGTGTAAGTATTTTAAGATTAAGCTGATTTGGCCACCATTTTGCGATTTCATCACCATCTACAATGGTATGTTTGTATGATTGCATAATAAATCCTTTAAAGAACTATTTTCTTAATGGAAAATAATTATCCTTTATTATTGCAGAACTAAACTTAAACGATTATTTATTATTAGAAATTTTTACAATTTGTTTCTCTGTGCAATATTTTGAGTAACACAATGGTAAAATAGCATCATGAAAAAAGATACAGACAGATTCGACACAGATATGCATACCCTGGAACTTACAAAAGACGGAAGCTATACGGCCTACTCAAAAGAGTATGCCCAGCACTATCATTCAACAAGAGACGGTGCCCTGCATGAGTCCTTGAAAAAGCATATACTCCCTGCTTCTTTACATGTAAAGGAGAAAAAAGAGGTAGCTATTTTAGATATTTGTTACGGACTCGGGTTTAATACTCTGGCAACAGTATTGCATTACAAAAAATATGCACCGCAGATAAAACTGCATATATATTCTCCGGAGTCGGATGCAAAACTGGTGCAATCCCTGCCTTCTTTTCACTATCCGGAGGAATTTAAAATACTGCACGAGGTAATAACAGCACTCAGTACACAGGGAAGATATGAGGATGAGACGCTTTGTATAGAACTTTTTTTAGGGGATGCACGGAAGTATGTAAACAAATTTGAAAACAAATTTGACATTGTCTATCAGGATGCTTTCTCGCCTGACGCAAATCCGATGCTCTGGACACAGGAGTATTTCAGTGATATAAAAAAGAGTATGAAAAAAGATGCGATTTTGACAACATACTCTACAGCACTCAAAACCCGTCTGGCCTTACATGTAAACGGGTTTTATATCTATTTAAACAAAGGAGAGGATTTCAGAGCTGCAACGGTGGCATCTCTGAGGGAGTTAAGCAACTTTGAACCGGTGAATATGCAACACAAGATTACATGTAACCCTGACGTACAACCCTTGCGAGACAGTGAACTGAATTTTTTGTCACCTGTTTAGTCATTGATAACATTCAAAAACTCTTTTCCAAACTGTGCGAATTTCTTTTCTCCCACACCGTTTACTTCAAGCATCTCTTCTTTGTTGGTCGGCATGTCATTGGCAAGGTGTTTGAGTGTTTTATCTCCAAAAATGATGTAGGCAGGTACCCCCATTTCACTTGCGAGTTCGGCTCTTTTTGCCCGAAGTTTTTCAAATAACTCTTCATCATAATCAAACTCTTTTGCCTGTTTGATCTTTTTCTCTTTTATGTTTATCTGGAGTCTGGAAGATTTGATATCTACAAGTTTTTGTGATTTGAGTACGGCTATGGCATCATTTGTGAGTTTTAAAACGCTGAAATCACCCAGCAGTAAGATTTTTAATTCCAAAAGGCGTTCAATGATGACAAACCACTCTTTTTTGCTTAGTTCCAAGCCGATGCCATAGACTGAAAGCTTGTCAGCACCGTTGGCAAGCAGCTTTTGTTCAGTGGAACCGCGAAGAATATCTATGATGTAGTTTTTTCCAAAACCCTGATTGGTCTTGTAGATTGTACTGAGAATCATTTGTGCCTCTTTGGTGATATCCTGGCGTTTGTCATCGGATGTCAGACAGTTGTCGCAGCGTTCTTTACAGGCATCAAGAGTGTCGTTAAAGTATTCGGCAAGCTGTTTGTGAAAGCAGATCTCGCTGGTGGCATATTTGTATATTTTGTCTATTTTTGTATCAAGATGGGCTTTGTACTCTTCATTTTCGATGTCTGCCAGAAACCTTTTATGCTGTGCCATATCACCTGCATTAAATAAAAGTAAAACCTCGCTGTCCTCTCCGTCACGTCCCGCACGTCCGATTTCCTGATAGTAGTTCTCCTGTGACTTTGGCAGGCTCATATGCACGACAAAACGGATGTCGCTTTTGTCTATGCCCATGCCAAAGGCAATGGTCGCCACCATAATGTTGATCTTGTCGTTGACAAAGATTTTAAAATTCTGTTCTCTTACATGTTGAGGCAGGCCTGCATGGTAGGCAAGAGATTTGTAGCCGTTGACATTTAAAAAAGTGCTGAGTTCTTCGGCTTTTTTTCGCGAACTCACATATATGATTCCGCTTTCGTCTTGGTGTCTTGCCAAAAAGTTTTTAAGCTGTGCATGGCCGTTGCTTATGCGTCTTTGCGCGGAAATAAAAATATTTTTGCGAAATACTTTTCCTTTGAGCAAAAGAGGGTTTTCAAGACGCAGTTCTCTTAAAATATCCTGTGTGACATTGTCTGTTGATGTTGCGGTAAAAGCGGCGATTGTCGTATGTGGAAAGTTGTGTTTCAGATTTCCCAAGGCACGATAATCATCACGAAACTCATGTCCCCACTGGGAGATACAGTGTGCCTCGTCAATCACAAAGAAGTTTACATGTAAACCGTGCAGCAGTTCAATGGTATGCCCGTTGTTTAAGCGTTCTGGAGAGAGATACAAAAACTTTAAAGCACCGCTGTATGCCTGTGAGATAATATCCTGCACCTCTTCATAACTTTGTGCCGAGCTTATCATTTGTGCAGATATGTTTTGTGCCTGCAGTGCGCGTACCTGATCCTGCATCAGGGCGATAAGAGGAGATATGACAATAGTAATGCCCTCCATCATCATCGTCGGGAGCTGATAAACAAGAGACTTTCCACCGCCGGTTGGCAGTATCATCAGTAAATCCTGCCCCTTTAAGATGGCATCCACACCCTCTTCCTGGAGTTCTCTAAAGCTGTTATGTCCGAAATTGTCTTTTAATATCTGATTTTTGATTTGTACTCCATTGGTTGTCAACTTTTTTTCTGCACTGCTGATTGTTGTTGCTTTGCTTTTTCTCTCAGCCCACCCTGAAGGATGGGTTCCTGGCATTTATTTTCCCGGAATCGGTACTTCAGTGCCGACTGCTGCAACTTTCCTGCCGTTTTCAGCCCGCACTACAGAAAAAAATTAATAATTTGCACTTATTCGATCTACTTCATCCCATGAGAGTGAAGTTGATTTTTGATGTTTGATGATATGTGCGACGTACCGGGCAAACATATCTGTCTCGACATTGACACGACTGCCTTTTTTGTAGTTCTTAAAAAGTGTCTCTTTCATTGTATGGGGAATGATAGTCAGACGAAAACTGTTTTCATCGACATCATTGACCGTTAAACTGACCCCGTCAATGGTAATGGAGCCTTTTGGCACAATATAGGGAATAAATTTCTTCTCTACTGTGATAAAAACATCATAAGAGTTGCCGTTATTTTTGATCTCTTTAATGGTGCCTACAGTATCAACATGTCCCTGAACGATATGCCCCTCAAACCGGTCACCCATTTTCATAGCAGGTTCTATATGCACCTCGTTTTTATAATTTTCAATGGCCAAAAGTTTTTGGCTCTCAGGAGAGAGTTCTACGGCAAAGCCGTCTGGATTTACTTTTACTACGGTTAAACAGGCACCGTTTACGGCAATTGAATCACCGATACCGGCTTTGTATGTTGCTCTGATACTGAGAGTGGAACCCACAAAGCTTTTCACTGTTGCAACTTCTCTGATTAATCCTGTAAACATATATCTGTTTCTCCTCTGCCTCATGAGAGGCTAGCGCAGTGAATCGGGACGTGTTCCGATTCACGTGTTAAAAAACTAGAAGACGATTTTACCGTCTTCTTGAAGACCCTTAATGATAGCTTTGGCTTTTTCATGTCCTTGATAGGCAGCTTTTCGGCACAGGTCAAGGGCTTTGTCATGATCCTCTTCACAGCCTATTCCCTGATCATACAGGAGTCCAAGATTATACAGCCCTTCTGTGAGTCCGCCATCAGCTGCACGCTTGAAACAGATAAAAGCTTTTGCATCGTTCTGTATCACGCCATGGCCCTCTTTGTAGAGTGCGCCAAGATTGTTAAATGCCTGCAAATGTCCGCGTTTTGCCGCCTCTTCATACCAAAATGCGGCTTCTGAGTAGTTTTGCATACAGCCAAGCCCGCGCTCAAGCATAAGCGCAACTTCATACATGGCAGGCGGAACGCCTCTTGTTGCCGCTTCCATATGCAGCTCATATGCTTTGAACATGTCATGTTTGACACCGCCAATACCGTTTTCATATAAAATTGCGAGATTAAAAAGGGCATAAGGCTGTTTTGCCTCGGCTGCCTTTGTGTAAAGCTCCAGTGTTTTTGCCTCATCCTTTTCACACCCCTGTGCCATTTGGTGCATATAGCCCAAAGAGGTTTGCGCATCGGCATTGCCTTCTTGGGCAAGCTGTGTATAAAGTTTGTATGCAGTTTCAAAATCACCGGAATTATAGGCTTCGTTTGCTTTTTGTATCATTATTCTTCATTCTCCGTACGAATTGGTTGTCTAAAAGTTGTTGTATTGCCTTTTGCGGCTGCTTTTGCTTTTCTTACTTTTTCTAATAATTTTTCTTTGCTGCTGAGATGTTCGTCCCGTATTTTATGCTTGTAACTGCCGTCAATTTCTGGGTCATAAACCAGTATTTCGGGTACATAATCTTGAAATAAATCTGTACGCATCTTAAAAACCTCAGGTAATTTACTTTATATTATGCAAATGATACTGAAAAATGATAAAATTCGCATTAATAAAGTAAGTTTATATAAGTAATTTAAGGGCATCTCTAAAAACCCTGATATCCCTCAAAGCCAAAAAGAGGAGTGAGATTGTGCAAAACTTTTCTTGAAGCATAGCCGTAGCTACGGTGATCGAAAATTTTGTGCAAGATTGCTTCTCTTTTTGGCTCCGGCAGGGCATTATAGCAAAAGCACTACTGCTTCGTTAAAACCACTTGAAGCTACTCGTAGCTCCTGCGTAGTTTTGCCTTGCATTAGTACCTTCGCTATAATGTTGAGATATATCAGGGTTTTTAGAGGTGCCCTTAATTAGCCCATTCTCAAAAAATTAAACTACTTATATAAACAAGCTATGCTAACAGGATGTATAAATGAATTATGATGTAATAGTAGTAGGCGGTGGACATGCCGGTATAGAGGCTTCTTTGGCGGCAGCTCGAATGGGGAACAAAACACTGATGATTTCCATGCTTGCGGAAAATGTCGGGGCAACTTCCTGTAATCCTGCCGTAGGCGGACTCGCAAAAGGGCATTTGGTACGTGAGCTTGATGCACTCGGCGGCGAAATGGGACTCATTACCGATGAAGCGGGCATACAGTTTCGCATACTCAATCAGACAAAAGGGCCTGCAGTTCGCGGAAGCCGTGCACAGATAGATATGGACAAGTACCGTGTAATCGCCAGAAATGTTGTACTCAATACGCCTAATCTTGATTTGGCACAGGATACGGTTGAATCATTAATCATAGAAGAAGGTGAGGTAAAAGGTGTCCGCACAGCATTGTTAAACGAGTACAGAGCCAAAAAAGTCATCATTACTTCGGGGACATTTCTCAACGGTATAATCCATATAGGCGAGGTGCAGCAAGAGGGCGGACGTTTTGGAGAACCACGAAGCGTCGGACTTTCTGCTTCGCTTAAAAATGATGCAGGGCTGAGTATGGCACGCCTCAAAACCGGTACCTGTGCGCGTATTGACAGTTCAAGTATTGATTTTTCTGTCATGGAAGAACAGGATGGGGATGCCTTGCCGAATCCTTTCAGTTTCAGAACAGACAGAGAAAAATTCCGTGCGACAAAAAAACAGTTGCCGTGCTACATCGCCTATACAAATGAAACGACACACAAAATCATTGAGAGCAATTTTTACAGGGCACCGCTTTTTACGGGTCAGATTGCAGGAAAAAGTCCAAGATACTGTCCTTCTATCGAAGACAAAATAGACAAGTTCCCTGATAAAGAGCGTCATCATCTCTTTTTGGAACCGCAAACCATGGACAATACAGAGATCTATGTCAACGGGCTCAGTACCTCTTTGCCTCCTGAAGTGCAAAGAGAAATGATTCATTCGGTTAAAGGAATGGAAAATGCAAAAATTGTCCGTTACGGCTATGCCATAGAGTATGATTTTGTCGATCCGCGTGAACTGAAGCACTCGCTTGAAACCAAAAAAATCAAAGGTCTGTATCTTGCCGGTCAGATAAACGGGACAACAGGCTATGAAGAGGCGGCAGCACAGGGAATTATGGCGGGAATCAATGCCTCTTTGGCATTGCAAAACAAAGAACCGCTTATTTTACGTCGTGATGAGGCATACATCGGTGTACTGATTGATGATCTGGTCACAAAAGGAACGAACGAACCGTACAGAATGTTTACTTCGCGTGCAGAGTACAGACTCCTTTTGCGTGAAGAATCAGCGGATGTACGACTGGGAAAATACGGACATGAACTTGGACTCATCTCCGATGAACAGTATGAAAAAATCAAAACAAAAGCCCAGCAAATACAAGAGGGTGCCAAACTTTTGGAAGAGACAAAATTTACACCAAACAAAGAGTTTAATGCACTGTTGGCATCTATGGACGAACAGCCGCTCAAGGATGTCTCAACCGCACAGCAGCTTATTGCCCGTAAAACATTTGATGTGCAGAAGATGGTCACGGTGGTGCCGGAACTTGACAAGTATGATGACTATATAAAAGAAGAAATTTTGGTGGAGGGAAAATATGCCCGTTACGTTGACAAACAGAGCCAGGAAATAGAACGTATGAAAAAATATTTGAAAGTCAAAATACCCGAAGGGTTTGATTTTACGGGTGTGAGCGGGCTCTCCAAAGAGGTACAGGAAAAACTGGCGGCTTTTTCTCCTCCGACACTCCAGGCAGCGATGAATATCAGCGGAATTACACCCGCAGCAATTGAGATACTGCATATATATATCAGAATGGCTGCAAAAAAACTATGAGAACTTTTTATTATGTGCATACGGGGCACAGAATAGGCCTGGACAGATTTCGCAGGGCAGTGGCGATACTCAATGCTTTAAAAGATGAAGATATTACACTGTTGACAAGTGATTATCGCATTGCACAGGCGGCACGTGATTTTGGCATACAAAAGAGTGTGGGGATTGATGTTGTCAGAAATATCCCCCAAATTGCCCATAACGGCGACAAGCTGATTTTTGATTCTGCAGAGGCAAATCCTGTCATGCTTGAGGATATGCGAAACTATTTTTCAAGATTTGTGAGAATCAGCGATAAGCCTGATGAGGTAAAAGCGGAGAGTGAATTTTTGCTCTCTCCCTATTTGGAAGATGAAGGTATCTGCAAAGCCGTGGTTGTAGCTGACAAATACTTTACATGTAAAGAAAAGACAGTACCACTCTCCTATTTTTTCGGAGATGATGATTATGAAAAAGATTTGGAAAAACATTTAGATTTTATAGAAGATTTACGTCCACATTTGCAGCTTGGATTTTATTATTTTCTAGATTATGAAGAAATGTTAAAAACAAGATTCGTTCATTATTTCGAATTTGAAGAGTATGATGAAATGATAATGCAGAGTGAAGTTTTAGTTACAGCTTCGCCACAGGCAGTGCTGGATTCTTTAGCCTCTGGCGGGAAACCTGTTTATATACAGAGAGAAGATTACACACGGGATTTTATTCCTCTGTTTGAAAGCTTAAATATTCCTGTCGTTTATAATTATGATAAAAATCACTTAAATGTGATATTAGAGACTGTTTTTACGAGAAATTATGAAATAATTGAAAAAAATAGTAACAAAACAGCAAACTTTCTAAAGGAAAGCTTAAATTTATAAATAATTAAAACTTATTTGGTATATAATAAGGATTGAAAATTGAATAAAGAAGAGAGAAAACATGAAAAATAATAGCCGTAGAGGTTTTATGGGCAAAGCGTTTGGTGCTGTTGCCGGTGTGGGTGCTGTCGCTTCATTGTACGCGATGAAGAGATCATGGGATCCTTTACCGAGCGTCAAAGCAGCCGGATTTACTACTCTTGATATGTCGCAGTATAAAGAGAATGAGTTGGTAACAGAAAAATGGAGAGGGAAGCCTATTTTCGTTTTAAAGCAAACTGCAGAGATGGTTAAAAAAGCAGAAAAAAATCCTAAAGATTTAGAGAGACTTATTAAAATTGGAAATGATTACTTTTTAGTATGTCTTGGTCTTTGTACACATCTTGGTTGTATCCCTGGGTACAATCCTGACGAAAAAAGCTTTTTGTGTGCATGTCATGGTGGTATGTATGACTTTACAGGGGAGGTGACAAAAGCTCCGCCACCGCGTGGGCTTGATATTCCTCCATTTAAAATTGATGGAGACAAACTGGTTTTAGGTGAAGAAGGACCTGAATATAAGAAGATGCTTGAAAATGGCATAACATTAAAAGCATAAGCAAAGGAAGATAAATGGCACATTTTACAAAAGCAAAAAATTTGCACGATTGGCTTAATCAACGACTTGCGATTGATACGCTTAACCGTGTTTTAGCTACGGAGTATTGGATTCCTAAAAATATTAACTTTTTATGGGCAATGGGTATGATACTTGCGATTACATTCGGACTGTTATTGATATCGGGTATCTTTTTACTGATGTATTATCAACCGAATATTGATTTGGCATTTGACAGTGTAAACTACACGATAATGCAGGAAGTCGGTTACGGTTGGTTATGGAGACATGTTCACGGTGTAGCGGCATCTGTAGTGTTCCTGATAATCTACATTCATATGTTCACAGGGATATATTACGGTTCATATAAGAACGGTCGTGAAATGATTTGGATTTCAGGGATGCTTTTATTTGTTGCGTTTTCAGCAGAAGCATTTTCAGGATACATGCTCCCATGGGGTCAAATGTCTTATTGGGCTGGTATGGTTATTACAAATCTTTTTGCTGGTGGTAGTTTACATGCTGATGGCTTAGTTGAGTGGATACGCGGAGATTATATTCCTGCTCAAGCATTTTTAAATCGTTTCTTTATGTTACATGTATTGTTGATTCCTTTGGCAATTATCGGTCTTATCGGATTACACTTCGGTGCGCTTCGTATTCCACATGTAAACAACCAGGACGGTGAAGAGATTGACTTTGATGCTGAAGCGAAAAAATATTTGGCCGGCGACAAAGCAAATTCAAAAGTAATTCGTTTTATGAATGACTTTTTGGCAAAAGATATGATGGTTGTGGGAATTTTCCTCATTCTTTTCTTTTATCTTGTCTTTTATCATTATGATTTTGCAATGGACCCTGTAAACTTTGACCCTGCAAACGGTCTGAAGACGCCTGCGCATATTTATCCTGAGTGGTATTTCTTATGGTCTTATGAGATTTTACGTCCATTTTCAACAGATGTCGGACTGATTGCATTTGCTTTTGCACAGGTAATTTTCTTTCTGTTACCATTTTTAGACAGAAGCCCAAATGCAGTGCCTGCGTCACGTCGAGGTCTGTTCAAATACTGGTTCTGGGCAATGTTGATTGACATGATTATACTGACGGCAATGGGTAAAGTTCCGCCAGAAGGTGTATTTAGCGCTATCGGTTTTTACGCGGCTATAACGTTTATCGGTTTATGGATTATACTTCCATTTATCACAAAATTTGAAAAAAAAGTTTAAGGAGTAAACAGTGAAAGAATTATTTATATTAGTGGTCGTAACTGTATTTACTCTTGTGACATACTATTTGGTTGAACCGTTTGCACATTCGCAAATGCACAAACACATAGAAAGTGAAGGGTTTACATACAAAGATTTACCGGCATTGACAAAAAAAGGTGATGCTGCACGTGGAAAAGACCTGGTCATGGGTGCAGGTGCCTGTGTTGGTTGTCACAGTATTGAGGTTGCCGGTATGCCGGCTCCGATGGATCCTGTAACTGCAGCACAAAGCTACGGTGTAAACCCACCGGATTTATCAAATGCAGGGGTTGTTTTCGATGCTAAATTTTTAGCAGCACTCATTAAAAACCCTGCACATGCTTTAATGCTTGAGCATAAATACAATGAAAAAAGCGGTAAATCTTATCCGATGCCACAGTTCTACGGAGCCGGCGGAGATATGGATCAGGAAGTGGCTGACATGGTTGCCTACTTACAGTCAATTGCAGTACCGCAAGAGAAATTAACGCCAAATATGGCATTTGAAGTTGCTTGTGGACGATGTCATGCAATTCATTATCAGTATAATTTAGACGGAAAGCTTCATGCACCGTGGACACAAATCGGAGAAAAACCGACATTCAAACACAAACAGGATGAGTTGGCATTTGAAACAAAAGTGCTTGATTATCAAGACGCTTTAACAAAATATCTCGGTACCTTGCCACCGGATTTAAGTATGTATATCCGTTCTCGCGGAGAGCACTACATCAAAACTTTTGTTGAAGATCCTCAAGCGTATCTTAAAGGAACTGCGATGCCTCGTGTAGGTGTGACTGCAGAAGCTGCTGATAAAGTGATTGAGCATCTTGAAAATGTCGGAGATTCCAAACGTCACAAAAGAGAAGAAATCGGTAAATATGTTATGATATATATTATTATCTTTGCAATATTTGCTATTCTTTGGAAAAAAGAAGTGTGGAGAGACTTGCACTAGTCTTTTTCTTTGGGTTTCCATACTTTGTGTGGGAACCCATTCCCTGGCTATTACAATCAATGTTATTAAGTTAAGCGACTTTTGGGAACCCGTACTTCAGTGCGGGCTGAGAGTGGCAAAAATATTGCAATAGCCGGTACTGAAGTACAGGTTCCGAAAAAGTATTAATTTTTTTCACTTAATAACACTGCGCTATTACCCCTCCTAAAGTTAAGCTTTGATATAATCTTTTTTATGAGATTTAGAGATATCAAAAAAAACACAAAACATCAAAAACAACAACAAAAGAGACCTCACATACGCTATGCGCGTTATCCGGATAGAATAAAAGCACTCATTACCGACTTGTTTATGATATATGCACCTATTTTATATATTATTGCTTATATTGTGATGGGAAGCAAAGAAGCATTTCAGTCTTCGCAATGGGCACCATTTTTCGGGGTAGCAACATATGGATTGATTTACGCCGTTCTTCTGGCAAAATTTGGACAGACTCCGGGAAAAAAAGCCTATAAAATTAAAGTAGTTGACGATAAAACATATAAAAATATAGGATTTTTTCGGGCTTTGTGCCGTTTTACAGCTTTTTTGTTTTCTGCAACAATTCTTTTAGGATTAGCAATTCCATTTTACAGAAAAGACAAAAAAGCATTGCATGATATAATATGCGCAACTGTAGAAATTGAAGTTGATTAAGAAGTGCATCAACTCTAAAAGATATAATGACAAGAATTAAAATTAGGAAATATAATGCTTATTGATAGCTATGACAGAGTGGTAGATTATTTAAGAGTTTCTGTAACCGAACGATGTAATTTTAGATGTCAGTACTGTATGCCCGAAAAACCGTTTTCATGGGTTCCAAAAGAAAACTTATTGAGCTTTGAAGAGCTGTTTGAATTTATGAAAGTGGCTATTGACGAGGGTGTGAAAAAGATTCGCATTACAGGCGGAGAACCGCTTTTGCGCGAAGATCTGGACAAATTTATTCAAATGATTTATGATTATGAACCTGCGATAGATTTGGCAATGACAACCAATGCTTTTTTGCTCAAAGGCACGGCACAGCGGCTTAAAGATGCAGGGCTTAAACGCATTAATGTCAGTATTGATACTCTTAAACCGGAAGTGGCACAGGCTATAGCGGGAAAAGATGTTTTGAAAAATGTACTTGAAGGCGTGGATGAAGCACTCAAAGTAGGGCTGAAAGTCAAAGTAAACATGGTACCTATGAAAAACATGAATGCTGATGAGATTGTGGATGTGCTGGAGTATTGCAAAGAGCGTAATATGAGTGTGCGTTTTATAGAGTATATGGAAAACAAATTTGCCAAAGCGGATATTTCAGGGCTGAAATCATCAGAGCTTCTGGAAATTCTCAGAGAAAAATATGAATTTGAAGATGAAGGTTTTGACGGTGCCTCGCCATCGCATTATTACAGAATGAAAGACGGATACCGGTTTGGTATTATTGAACCCTACGGAGATGATTTTTGCAAGCAGTGCAACCGTATAAGACTGACTGCCGAGGGTAATCTGATACCGTGCCTGTATTTTGATGAGGCAATGAGCATTGCGGAGTCGATTAAAAAGGGTGATATCAAAGGGGCGGCAGCTGTTTTAAAAGAGGTTGTGCGTACAAAACCGGAAAAGAATCGCTGGGGCGGAGAAGATGATGAAGTTTCCAACCGGGCTTTTTATGAGACGGGTGGATGATCTACCTCGTTGAGCATTTTTACTCTATTCAGGGGGAGGGCAAGTATGTAGGCACGCCTTCTCTTTTTTTCCGTTTCGGCGGCTGCAATATGAAGTGCGAAGGTTTCGGGTGTAAAGAGACAGCAAATGACGGTACAGAAGTTGTCGGCTGTGATACTGTTTATGCCGTCAATAAAGAGCATTTTTTACAGAGTTGGGTACCTGTTTATAAAGTAGAAGAACTGCTCAATATTCTCTCTTTGTATGATTTGCCCGAAGCGGTAGACATTGTTTTGACAGGCGGTGAGCCTCTGATTTATGCCAACGATACACTCTTTGTTGCTTTTTTGGAAGCCCTGGTGGCAAAGGGACATCAGATAACTTTTGAAACAAACGGTTCTTTAGCGGTTGATTTTGAAAAATATCCTGTATACAAAGAGTGTGTGTTCGCTCTGTCAGTGAAGCTTTTTAATTCTGGAGAATCCCTGAGTAAACGTCTGCGCGGTGATGTGATTTACAATATTGCCGCAAATGCAAAAGATGCTTTTTTTAAATTTTCCATTGACAAAGAGTCTATAAATATAGCTCTGGAAGAGGAGATACAAAGCGTCACCATGCATTCCCCTCAGACCAAGGTTTACTGTATGCCTGTAGCAGGAAGCAAAAAAGAGTTGGAAGAAAATACCGAACCGCTGATAGAGTTCTGCAAGGCAAAGGGGTACAATTTCAGTGACAGACTGCACATAAGAATCTGGGATGCCAACAAAGGTGTATAGCATCAAGGCAGTTTCATATGTTTTGTCGGAATCCGTACTTTAATGCTCAAACATGATTTGAGAGAAAATTAAATTTTTTTCTGCAGTCCGGGCTGAGAGTGGCAAGGCTATTGCAACAGCCGGCACTGAAGTACCGGTTCCGACAACACTATTAAGTTAAGAAAACTAATGCTTTCTTGGAACCGGTACTTCAGTGCCGGCTTTGTGTCTTTAAAAATAGGTGAACAAGAGGGATTTATCATGATTATCAGAAAACTTTTTAAATTTGAAAATGCACATATTGTACGGGGATGCTCAACTGTAAAATGCAGAAGTTCGATTCACGGGCACTCTTACAAAGTGGAACTGCTTTTTGCATCCAACTTTTTGGATAACGGACAGATGGTCTATGATTTTGGACTGATGAAGCAAAACATGAAAGATCTCGTGGAGAGTTTTGATCATGCGATTGCTCTGTGGCGTGATGATGATCCGGAGTTTGTCCGTGATATGAAAAAACACTCTGCGCGCTGGGTCCAACTGCCTGTGTCGCCTTCTGCAGAGCAGTTTTCACGCGTCATTTTTGTAATGATAGAGAGACTTTTGTCGCTTACATCAACACAAAACGGAGAAAAAGAAGTACGCCTTGAGAGCGTCATAGTGCATGAAACCGCCACAGGTTATGCACAATGTTTTCGTGAAGATGCCCACTCAAAAAACATGGGTGAAATCAAGCTTGAAGAGATTGTTTTTTCTGTGCAGGTTTTAGAGGATTTTAAAGATAAAGACCTATTTGAAAAGATAAAAAGAGGAGAAACTTTTTTAAATCCTGCAAGTGTCTGAGCCCTCTTAATATTTTTTAATAATAGAGTGCTATACTTAAAGCAAACAAAAATATAAAACACTGTTCTTTTGGTATAAAAGGAGAAGAGATATGGCACAGGAAGAGATTAACAAAGCTGTCTCGGGCGAGTATAAACTCGGATTTGAGATAGATATAGAACAGGACACACTGCCTCCCGGGTTAAATGAAACAACCGTTCGTTTCATTTCCCAAAAGAAAAATGAACCGGAGTGGATGACGCAGTGGCGCTTAAATGCTCTTGAAAAATGGCAGAAAATGCAAGAGCCCCACTGGGCACATGTAACTTACGAACCTATAGACTACCAATCAATTTCTTATTTTTCGGCTCCAAAAAAGGGAGCAAATTCTCTTGATGAAGTTGATCCAAAAATTCTTGAAGCCTATAAAAAACTCGGCATTCCTTTGGATGAACAAAAACAGCTGCAGGGGATTGCCGTAGATGCCGTTGTGGATTCTGTTTCTGTAAAAACCACATTTTCTGAGGAGTTGAAAAAGCACGGGATTATCTTTTGTTCTATTTCTGAGGCCCTGCAGGATTATCCTGAACTTGTTAAAAAGTATATGTTCAGTGTCGTACCGATGAATGACAACTATTATGCAGCCCTGAATGCTGCTGTTTTTACAGACGGCACCTTTGTCTACATTCCAAAAGGGGTTCGCTGTCCGATGGAGTTGAGTACCTACTTTCGTATCAATGCACTCAACACAGGACAGTTTGAGAGAACACTGATTGTTGCAGACGAAGGAAGTTATGTAAGCTACAATGAAGGCTGTTCCGCACCAATGCGGGATGATTCACAGCTGCATGCCGCTGTTGTGGAACTGATTGCGATGAGGGATGCGGAAATCAAATATTCTACCATTCAAAACTGGTATCCCGGTGACAAAGAGGGCAAAGGCGGCATTTACAACTTTGTTACCAAACGCGGTCTTTGCAAGGGAGACAATGCGAAAATTTCCTGGACGCAGGTGGAGACCGGTTCCGTCATCACCTGGAAGTATCCAAGCTGTATTTTGCAGGGAGACAACAGTGTGGGTGAATTTTATTCAGTTGCCGTGACAACGCTTGCACAGCAGGCAGATACAGGAACAAAGATGATTCACCTGGGAAAAAATACAAGTTCTACCATCATCTCAAAAGGAATTTCTGCGATGCGGGGACAGAACAGTTATCGCGGACTAGTCAAAATGGCGGCCAAAGCTGAAGGCGCACACAATCGAAGCGAATGTGATTCTCTGCTTATAGGAAGCGAGTGCGGGGCACATACATTTCCTTATTTGGAGAACAAAAGTGCCCATGCCAAGGTTGAACATGAGGCAACAACAACAAAAATCAGCGACGAACAGCTTTTTTATCTGCGTCAACGGGGTATCAGCGAAGAGGATGCTGTGAGCATGATAGTACACGGATTTTGTAAAGAGGTGTTTAACCAACTGCCGATGGAGTACGCGGTAGAAGCCAAAGCGCTCTTAGAATTAACATTGGAGGGAAGTGTAGGATGAGTACAATGATGGAAATAAAAAATTTGCATGCAAATATAGGTGAAAAAAATATTTTAAAAGGATTGAATCTTTCACTCGAAACAGGGAAAGTTCATGTCATTATGGGGCCAAACGGTGCAGGGAAGTCGACACTCTCCAAAGCCATTGTCGGGCATTATGATATCAGTGTCGGTGAGGGCGATATTGTTTACAAAGGAGAAAGTATTGTTGAAGAAGCACCGGAAATGCGTGCGCTCAAAGGTATATTTTTAAGTTTTCAAAATCCTGTAGAGATTCCGGGTGTGAGCAATGCCTATTTTTTACGAACAGCGGTGAATGCAAAAAGAAAGTTTGAAGGCAAAGAAGAGCTTAACGCTGCAGAATTTTTACGCGAAGCAAAGCGTCTGGCAACGGAACTCGGAATGAAACCTGAGCTCATTACCCGTTCACTCAACGAGGGTTTTTCGGGCGGCGAGAAAAAACGAAACGAAACACTGCAGATGCTGATGCTTGAACCTGATTTTATTATTTTGGATGAGATTGATTCCGGACTTGATATTGATGCTCTGCGGGCAGTAAGTGAGGGGATTAACAAAATCAGAGATGAGAAAAGAACCTTTTTGATTATCACACATTACAGCAGAATTCTTGAGTATGTGAAACCTGACTATGTGCATGTGCTCAAAGACGGCAGAATTGTTAAAACTGCGGGTCCTGAACTTGTGGCAGAGTTGGAAGAGAAGGGATATACAACTCTTGAGGAGTTTTAAAATGAAACAGATAGTTTTGGCCAATATTTTAGCAAACCTTTCTTCTGTGGTCTCACAAGAAACAGCAGCTGCGGCATCCCGTCTGCAACTACTCGGACTGCCTACGAAAAAAACAGAGCAGTACCGGTATTTTCCTATTGAAAAACTCCTCAATGCAGAGTACAGAGCAATCGCAAAAAAAGAGTCTGAAATTGAAGAAGCCGATTTTGTGGAGATAGTTGACGGTGTTGTAGTACGTGCGCCAAAGGGCTTGAAAATCGGCTATACAAAGAGGCGCACTATTGCTGAAGAGCATTTTGACCCGCTCTATTATCTTGGGCATCTGCTCTCTTTGGAAGTCATTGAAATCAATTTTGAAAATGACAGCAGCATAAAGATTTTACACAGATATACCCAGGAAAATGCGCTTATTGCCTACAGGGTAGTTGTGCAGACTGCACCAAATATAAAAGTGACACTTTCTGAATCTTTTATAGGCTGTGATGCAAAAGAGAGTTTGGTGCTCTACGGCTGTGATATCCGTCTTCAAAGAGATACGCGATTCACTTTTATAAAAGATGAAACACTCGTTGAGGGTATCTATACACCGGTCCATTCGCATTATATAGAGCTGGCAGAACAAAGCAGTGCAGACTTTTTCAGTTTTGATTTTGGCAATGCCGACGGGCTTCAGTTAATACAGGCAAAACTGATGCACTCAAGTGATTTCAGGGCACATCATCTTTTATATACAAAGGGAGAGAGCAAAAGAGGCACGGTTTCGCAGATTGTGCATGCTGCAAAAGATGCACAAAGTTCCCAAAAAGCAAAAACAATTTTAGGAGAGAGCGGACGGGGAATTTTTGATGCGCTCATTAAAATCAAAGCAGAAGGGAGCGGTACAAAAGCCTACCAAAACTCCCAGGCCGTTTTACTCAATGACGGGGCCTACATGGCGAGTAAACCACAGTTGGAAATTTATATAGATGATGTGGAAGCCAGTCACGGTTCAACGATAGGGGAGCTTGATGCACAACAGCTTTTTTATCTCCGCTCACGGGGTATTATGCTTGAAGAGGCCAGAAAAATGTTGATTTTGGCTTTTGCAAATGAAATCATTGATGCGATAGAAGATGAGAAAACAAGAGAAAATGTGCACCTCTCTTTTGAAAAGGTTTATTACGGTCATGGACAGTTGGAGTGTATAGCCACCTGCCATCACTGCTGTGAGACTGTGTTTGGAGAAGAGTTGTGAGTGTTAGGGACAAAGTAAATTATTACAAAGAAGATCTGGAGATGTTTGAAACACCAAACGAAAAGTTTGAATATATTTTTGATTTGGGAAAAAAACACACTGTCTTGCCTGAAGAAGAAAAAAATGAAGCAACATTTATAGAAGGCTGTTCTTCTCCTGCCTGGCTTGTCGGTGAGTGTAAAGATGGTAAGCTTGTTTTAAGAGGTGAGGGCAGCAGTGAAATGGCAAAGGGAATGCTGAGTCTGCTTTTAGATATTTTCAGCGGACAGGAGGTGGATGATATTCTTGCCTTTGATCCCAAAGAGCTTGAAAAACTGGGAATAGTCGAGCACCTTTCCCCTGTTCGTCAACAGAGTTTAGAGGCTTTTTTAAACAAAGTCTATGCTTATGCAAAAAGATGCAAAGAGGAAGTGGTATGAGTGATATAAGAGATGTGACGCCTAAGGAGAGTGAAGCACGGGTTATTGAAGAGTTAAAGAAGATATATGATCCTGAACTTCCGGTAGATATTTATAATCTTGGTCTGATTTATGATGTCAAGTGTGAAAAAGATCCGGTGAGCAAATTAAACAGATGCAAAGTTGTCATGACGCTTACCGCACCAACCTGTTCGATGAGCCAGGTCATTATAGATATGGTGAAAAATATTGCCAATACGATAGAAGACGGTTCTGTTGAAGAACTTGATGTTGAGGTGGTGTATGATCCGCCATGGGATCAAAGCAAGATGAGCGAAGAGGCAAAACTTGCTATGGGGATGCTGTAAAATTACGCTGCTAACTTAAAGGTATAAAGTCTGCACTGCAGAAGCTGAACTTTGTACTGATTGTCTTTACCGGGGTTTCTTTTGGAATTTCTGTACAGTTTTCATCAGTGATGATAAAACTGTTCGCCTCTGCGAGAGGAGAAATCATTCCCGGAGCATACTGCTCACAAACCGTAAAATATTCACCGTCAAAATAGCCGGGAATGACTGTTCTTCTTCCTGCGCGCAGTGTGACATCATTTTTCATTTTGGCAATAATGGGGTTGATGTATTTGTCTTTTTGTCCGCTCATTGCATAAATAATGCTTCTTCCGAAAAGCTCAAAATTTAGAGCTGCTGCGAGCGGATTTCCAGGCAGATTCAAGATGACTTTGTTTCCGATTTTTCCAAAAGTAGTCGGTTTTCCAGGTTTGATGGCTACTTTGTCAAAAAGAATTTCATACCCGAAGGCGCCAAACGCCTCTTTTGTAAAGTCGGCATCTCCGACACTTACTCCGCCGCTTGTAATGATAAAATCACAGTCAAGTGCACTCCTTATGTGTGTATGAATATCTTCGAGGGTATCTGCGGCAGTACCGATAAACTCCACTTCACAGCCGAGTTCTTTGACACGGGAGAGGAGAGTCGGTGTATTTGTATTGTAGAGTTGATACTCTGTAATCTGCTCAAAGTGCATTTTCAGTTCATTCCCTGAAGCAAACAGAGCGACACGGGGCTTTTTGTACACTTTGACATGGCTGATGCCCTGGGATGCGAGCAGTGTAATCTGATGCGCATCGATTTTGTCACCGACACAGAGCAAGAGAGTCTCTTTTTTGATATCTTCACCGCTGAGACGGATATGCTTTGAGATGACAAGATTGTCGGGAAGTTTGACACCGTTTTGGCACTCCTGTGTATCTTCAACCGGTACGATACACTGGGTTCCAAGCGGAATTCTTGCTCCTGTCATGATTTTGATGGCTTCTCCGTGTCTGAGTTCACCCTGAAAATCATCCCCTGCAAAAATTGTACAAGACACCGTAACACATTTGTCAGAGTCTTCTATCTTTACCGCATACCCGTCCATCGCGGAATTGTCATAAGGCGGGAGATTGTGTGTTGCTGTAATATTTTCGGCAAGTACATAGCCCAAAGCTTCTTCAATGGGCAGTATTTTGAGCGATTTTCGTTTCGTATTTGTATAAATCAGTTCGAGTGCTTTTTCAATGCTTACAGTCATAATAGTATATCCTTTGTGCAGACTCTTTGTTTAATGGACATATTATAATATAATTTCGTTATGAATGAAATGTATAATATGGGTTTAAGCCTACATAGTTGGTCTGCGGTTGCAATTTTAGTGATGATTTTTGTAAATCTTTTTTTTCTGATAAGTTCTCAGGAGCTTGCCAGATACAAAAGGGTCAACTCTTTGTATTTGACACCTTTGACAATGACAATACTTGGTTCGCTTTTGTTTACCGGTATAGTGATGATGGCGGCAAAGCACCTGCACTTCAGTATAGAAAATATTGCTATGATTTTTTTAGGTGTTGTATTGATTGTTTTGGAAACAAAAAGGTTAAAAGCCCTGAAATATCTGAGTACGAAAAAAGAGCATGCTTTTAACGCATACAAACCGTTTGCAAGAACAATTTTGCAGGCAGAATTTGTTTTGGTGCTTTTGATGTCACTGTGGATGTGGTTTTTGTAAAATGGTATATCTTTTCAATGCAGAAGCAGGCAAAGACTCTTTACATGTAAAGAGCGAAGATTTTAAATATCTTATAAAAGTACGCCGCCACAAAGTCGGTGACGAACTGGGTTTTCGCAATAAAGAAGATATAGAGAGGCTGCATATATACAGGTTGCAGAAAATCGAACCAAGAACGGCAGTGTTTGAGCGTATTTCTTCAGAAATCCTGAGAGTCAAAGCAGAAAAAGAGCTGCATATCGGCTGGTGTGTCATTGACAACAGGTCTGTTGAAAAAGTACTGGCAAGTCTGAACGAAACAGGGGTGAAAAAGATTACTTTCATCTACTGCGAGCGCAGTCAGAAAAACTTTAAGCCTGATTTCAAGCGGTTTGAACGGATTTTGCAGGCTTCAAATCAGCAGTGCGGGCGTACAGAGTTTATGGAATTTGCTACATGTAAAGGGCTTGAAACATTTATCAAAGAAAATCCGGATACAAAAGTTTTTGATTTTACAGACAAAATACTGGAGTATGAGAGTGATTTTACAACAGTACTGATAGGCTGTGAGGGCGGGTTTTCAGCCAAAGAAAAAGAGTTTTTGAAAAATCAGGAAGTGTTCCGGCTGGATACACCTATGATTCTTCGTTCTGAGAGTGCAGTTTTAGCAGTTGCAAGCAAAATATTGCTTTAAGAGAAGCGTGATATAATTTTTGAATGAAGAGTTATAATATAATTTATAAAGATGAAAAAACATTTCAAAAATTTGTAAAAAAGTATAAACTGAAAGAGGAAAAGGCACTTCTTGTTCAGGTATTGAGCGGGATTACAGAGGAAGAGTTCTGTCTCTCTCTTGCACAGTTTATCAAAAAAGAACTCCCCTATGCAAATATCATCGGTACCACAACGGCCGGCGGCATAGCGAATGCTGTCATGTATGACAAAGAAGTTGTGCTCTCTTTGAGTCTCTTTAAAAAGAGTACAGTCGCTTCGAGACTTTACTCTTTTGAAGATGATTTTAATGTTGCAATGATGCAAAAAGCGCTGGTACGGGAAAATACAAAAGCGATGATAATTTTCAGTGACGGATTTAAAAGTAACGCTGAAGCATTGATAGAAAATATTCACAGGACCATGCCAGATATTGTCATTGCAGGAGGAAGAGCCGGTGATGAACTTTTTCAAAAAACATTTGTTTTTGACGAGAAAAATTACAGTGATAACGGATGTGTGATAGCAACATTAAGCGGTGAGGAACTGCATGCCAAGAGTGATTATATTCTTGCCTGGACCCCTATCGGCAAAGAGATGATAGTGACAAAAGCACAAGAGACAGTTTTGTATGAACTTGACGGAATCCCTGTTTTGGACATATACAAGAGATACCTTGGCAAGCATATTTTGGAAAAAATTCCTGAAGCATGTGCTCCTTTTCCGTTGTTGCTGAAAAAAGGAGACATTACTGTAGCGCGGGATCCTATTGCTGTGACGCAAGAGGGCTTTTTGCAGTATGCAGGCAGATTTGAAGTAGGCGATGTTGTGCGGTTTAGTTTTGCCGACATTGAAGATTTGACAGATCATCTTGATGAACTTTACGGTGCTTTGAGCCGGCACTGCGCAGAAACAATCTTTATATATTCCTGTGTCGCACGAAAAGCACTTTTAGGAGAAAAACTCGAAGATGAACTGGGTGTTTTGGAAGCCATTGCACCGACAGGCGGTTTTTTTACTTTTGGTGAATTTTTTCAATCTTCTGAGATGGCAGAGTTGTTAAATGTCACAACAACAGCGCTCTTCTTGTCAGAATCAGACTATACAGAGTGCGAGAAAAAAAGTTTTGCACCAAAGCATACTTTTGACTCTATAAAAAAATCATTAACCCATCTGGTCAAGATGACATCCCAGGAGTTGGAAACCCTGACCATTCATGATCCTCTGACTGCCTTGTATAACCGACAGGAGTATATCCGTATAGTTACAAAGAAGATAAAAAGTGCAAAACGGTATGGCGAAGTGTTTGGCATGATGATGATTGATATAGACTTTTTTAAACTGGTCAATGACAATTACGGACACGATGTCGGAGATCATGTCTTGAAAAAAATTGCACAAATTTTGCTGAAAAATGTACGTGAGGATGATTTCGTTGCACGATGGGGCGGCGAAGAATTTATTATTATTGTGAAAAACGCCAAAGTAGAAGCTTTGGAAAAAGTAGCACAGAAGATTCAGAAAAAGATGCTTCAGGAATCTTTTACTCCGGTGCCAAAGGTGACGCTCTCCTTCGGATTAACGCTTTACTGTGAGGGAGATGATGAGGATGCACTCTTTAAACGTGTAGACAATGCACTCTACAGAGCAAAGGAGAATGGAAGAAATCAGTATATCATCGGATAAATTTTGTATTAAGAAAAAATTTGGTTATAATTCCATTCAGAAAATCTGCCCCCATACGGATTTAAAAAATATATAGATATTCGTACTTCGACGAGTATCAAAAGGTAAAAAGATGAAAAAAGGTATTCACCCTCAGTTAGTTGACTGTACTGTAACATGTGCATGTGGAAATAGTTTTGTAACAAAAAGCCAAAAGCCGGAAATGAGAATTGATATTTGTAATGAATGTCACCCGTTCTTTACAGGCGAAGAGCGTATGGTTGATACGGCTGGTCGTATCGAGAAATTTAACGCACGTTACAATAAAAAATAATTTTTTAACTTGCTGACTCTTGTTCCAACTCCGATTGGAAACATCGGCGATATTTCACTCAGAGCGATTGATGCTCTGAGAAATGCCGATACACTTTTATGCGAAGACACCCGCGTTACCAAAAAACTCATCCATATTCTTAAAGAACGCTATAATACAGAATTTAAAGAGAACCAAAAGTTTATTGCTCTGCATTCTCATAATGAACAAAGTTTTGTTGAAAAACTTTCTCCCTCTTTTTTTGAGCAAAATATTGTCTATGTCAGTGATGCCGGCATGCCCGGTGTGAGTGATCCCGGACAGGCCTTGGTTGCCTATTGTCTGGAACATGATATTTCCTATGATGTGCTTCCTGGTGCCAATGCCGTGCTTACTGCTTTTGTTGCCAGTGGATTTTGTGAAACAAAAATGCTGTTTTTAGGATTTTTGGACCATAAAGGAAGCAGTCGCAGTGAAGGTTTGCAGCGTGCTTTGCACAGTGGCTATACAACAGTTTTATATGAGTCCCCCCACCGTTTGGAAAAACTGCTTTTAGAAATTGCAAAAGAAGCACCTGAAAGAGAAATATTTCTGTGTAAAGAGCTGAGTAAGAAATATCAAAGATACCTGCGTGGCACTGCAGCTGAAATAGTTGTAAAACTTGATGGAAATTTTCGTGGCGAATGGGTTGTGGTGATTCAGGCAGCCAATGAACAAAACAGTTCTGCCGTTAGTGAAAACGATATACTGGCACTGGACTTGCCTAAAAAAGTGCAGGCAAAACTTATCAGTAAAATTACAGGTGAAAATACAAAAGAGATCTATCAAAGATTAATGTAAATTTATGAAAAAATTTTAAATAAACACTTTTTTGGATAAAATACTCTCATGTTAATTTATGCCAAACAACCAATATATTATCTTATCAACAACTATCCGCAAAAAATAAAGACTCTGTATCTTGCAAAAGAACTTGAGAAAAAAGAGTACTCCCGCCTTATGAAAATGGATTTTGCAATTAAACGCATTCCAAATGAAGCAGCCGTTAAAATGAGTAAAAATGCCAATCACCAGGGATTTTTGGCTGAAGTTGAAGATTACAAACTCCATAATTACCAGACATTTTTAGACAAAGAGTTTGTAGTTGTTTTGGCAGGGCTCACAGATGTCGGCAATATTGGCGCCATTGTACGAAGTGCTTATGCCTTGGGTGTGGATGCGATTATTGTCAGCGGGATCAAACATCTTGCTGTTGAACCATTGCTCCGTACAAGTACCGGTGCACTTTTTGATATGCCTTTGGCTGTTGAAAATAACATACATAATTTATTGAATGATTTTAAGATGTCCGGTTTTGTCAGCTATGGTGCTGATATGGGCGGTATTGATATCAGAGAAGCAAAAATTGCGAAAAAAAGGCTTTTAGTCCTGGGCAATGAAGGAGAAGGTCTGACCGCAAGAGTAAGCGCGAAGTTAGACAATATAGTCAGTATAAAAATGGCACATGATTTTGATTCACTGAATGTAAGTGTTGCCGGAGCTATTTTAATGGACAGGATGAGATATGAACAATGACGGGTTGCAAAAATTAAAAGATATCGGCGCACAGAAAATTTATGAAGATACACACATACCGGTAGGACATATACAGGCAATTTTGCATGCAAGTTTTGACGGTTTGAACAAAATTCAGTTTATTGGGTTTATTTCGATACTTCAAAGAGAGTACAACATTGATTTGAGTGAATTGAAAAATGCCGGAACTGCCTACTATAATGAAAAAAATCCTGTTGAGACAACCACTGAAGACGGGATTTTTATAGCACCGAAAAAAAAGAAAAACTTCACACTTTTATATATTTTACTTACAATGGTTGCTCTGCTTGCTGCTTTGTATTATACAGTGGAATATACAGATAAAGAGATAAAGACTCCTCCTCCAAAACAAAGCAATATTCAGATTTTATCTGTTGATACAAATGTCAGTCAGAAAAAAGATGAAAACAAGACACTCAAAGATGCAAACACGACACAGGAAACTGCAATAAAAAAAGAAAAAGCCGTAGAGAAAAGTTTTAAAATTATTGCAAGATCAAAAGTCTGGATGGGTTATATTGATGTTGCAACAAACAAGAAATATCAAAAGACATTTACGGGAGAGTTTGATCTTGATCCAGACAAAGAGTGGCTTTTGATTTTTGGGCATGGCTACATAGATATTGTCACGGATACAGAGAAAAAGAAATTTAATTCGAAAAAAACATTAAGACTCCTGTATAAAGAGGGTGCAGTGAAGGAGTTGACTTTTGAGGAATTTAAAAGACTCAACAGAGGTAGTGCATGGTAAAAGTCTTTGTTCTCATGGCACTCTTTTTTGGTTTTGCAAATTGTGCTGATATAACACAAGACCCATTGGATGTGAAAATTAAAAGCTTTTTAGGTGAGAAATCCTATGAGACAAACAAAGATTTTATCAATGTGATTTTTGAACCGAAATCCTCTTTTTATGTCAAAGACAGGGTCAATGCGGTGAAGGTCATACAGACACTCAAAGACAATGGTCTGTTAAATCTTTTTTTTCGTTCACCACAGGATTTTCGGCTCAATTTTAAAACAAGCGGGTATCCTCTCTTTTTTGTAAAAATTATGGAAGACACGCTGCAAAACCTAGGCTATTTCAGATATGTGACAACAGCATCAAATTTTGACAGTTCAGAATTTTCCTGGAGTATCAATCTCACATCAGAGTATGCAACCGACCCTTTGATACTGCAAAACGAACTGCAAAAAAGCGGTTGTAATATAATAGACGTAGAAAAAAATTCTTTGAAAGAGTGGACATACACCATTGACATAAGCAACGGATATCTCAATGTCGCTCAGCTGCATACAGGCGAAGAGATGAAACTAAAGCGCTCTTTGTATGCCCACTGGCTTGATATTTCAAAGATCAGAAGTCTGACGATCAAAAGTTCAAGAAGAAACAGATGGTATCCGTATATTGCTTATTATGATGCCTCTTTGCATCTTTTAAAACTTTTTAAAAAAAATAAAATTTATAAAAAACTGACACTTATCATGCCCAAAAATGCGAAATATATCAAAATATCGGATATGCATACACTCAAAAATGTCAAAGATTCTCTTGTTTTATATCCAAAGGGCAAAAGATAATTTACAGACCGTAACTTTATTCTAATAATTTTTCGCTAAAATAGCACTAAATATTTCATGTTATAGGGTAAACAATGTTTGATGAGTTTAATTTTAATAGAGTTGAGAGACTTCCAAAGTATGTATTTGCGGAAGTTAATGATATAAAAATGGCAGAACGCCGTGCCGGTAAAGATGTGATAGATTTTTCTATGGGAAATCCTGACGGACCGACGCCGGAGCATATACGAAACAAACTTGTCGAATCAGCCCAAAAGACAAAAACACACGGATACTCTTCTTCAAAAGGGATTCCGAAACTCCTCAAAGCAATTGCAGACTGGTATGAACGCCGTTATGACTGCAAGCTTGATCCTGAAACAGAGTGTGTGGCGACAATGGGTTCCAAAGAGGGGTATGCACACCTTACCTATGCCATTACAAACATAGGAGATGTGGCGGTTGTACCTGATCCTACCTACCCGATTCACGAATACTCTTTTATTTTGGCCGGAGGCAATGTTATCAAATTCGGTATAGAGTTTGATGAGCATTACCGGGTGAATGAAGATCACTTTTTTGAGAGTCTGGAAAAGGTTTTCAAAGAGAGCTCCCCGAAACCAAAATATGTTTTGGTCAATTTTCCGCACAATCCGACAACAGCAACGGTTACGCCTGAGTTTTATGAACGTTTGGTTGCGATGGCAAAAGAGAAAAGATTTTATGTGATTTCCGATATTGCCTACGGTGACATTACCTTTGACGGCTATAAAACACCTTCTATTATGAGCGTAGAGGGTGCAAAAGATGTGGCAGTCGAGTCGTTTACGCTTTCAAAATCGTACAATATGGCAGGCTGGCGTGTAGGTTTCTTTGTAGGAAACAAAAAACTCATAGGCGCCTTGCAAAAAATCAAATCATGGCTGGATTACGGTATGTTTACGCCTATTCAGGTGGCGGCGACGGTTGCACTGAACGGGGACCAGACCTGTGTGAGCGAAATTACCCAAAAATACAATCACCGCCAGGAGGTGCTCATAGAAGCATTCGGGCGTGCAGGCTGGCATATACAAAAGAATGAGGCAACAATGTTTTCCTGGGCAAAAATTCCTGAGTGTGTCGCACATCTCGGTTCTTTGGAATTTTCAAAACGACTGTTGATTGAAGCAGGTGTTGCCGTGGCTCCGGGAATCGGTTTTGGAGAATACGGTGAAGGCTATGTTCGTATAGCACTCATTGAAAATGACAACAGAATTCGTCAGGCGGCAAGAAATATTAAAGAATTTTTAAAACAGTTTGACGGCTGTAAAAAAGAGAGTAAAAAGTAATGATAAAAGTCGGAATAATCGGTGTCGGAACAGTCGGAACAAGTGTAGCCCAGATTTTAAAAGAGAATGCGGATGTGATTTCTGCCCGTGCGGGTGTTGATATTGTCGTCAAAAGCGGTGTCGTGAAAAATCTCAAAAAAGAGCGGGGTCTGGACATTGTATTAACAGATAATGTAGATGATATTTTAAATGATGAAGAAATAGACATTGTCGTAGAATTGATGGGCGGAGTAGAAGAGGCATTTGAAGTGGTAAAACGCGCACTCAAAGCCGGTAAGTCTGTTGTAACTGCAAACAAAGCGCTGCTGGCATACCATCGTTATGAATTGCAGGAGATTGCAAAAGACAAAGCCTTTGAATTTGAAGCGAGTGTTGCCGGTGGTATTCCAATCATAACGGCACTTCGTGACGGTTTGTCTGCAAATCATATAGAATCAATCATGGGAATTATGAACGGTACATGTAACTATATGATGACAAAGATGACGAATGAGGGTGTGGCATACGATGACATTTTAAAAGAGTCTCAGGAACTCGGCTATGCCGAAGCTGATCCGACGTTTGATGTGGGCGGATATGATGCTGCGCACAAGCTGCTTATTTTGGCTTCCATTGCTTACGGCATTGATGCAAAACCCGAGGATATTCTGATTGAGGGCATTGAAAATGTGACGCAGGACGATATTGCATTTGCCAAAGAGTTCGGTTATGCCATCAAACTTTTAGGGATTGCAAAAAAAGACAAAAATGAAGTTGAGTTGCGAGTACATGCCTGTTTGATTAAACAAGAAGAGATGATAGCAAAAATAGACGGCGTGATGAACGGCATCTCTGTTGTCGGTGACAAAGTCGGCGAAACACTCTACTACGGTCCGGGTGCAGGCGGCGATGCAACGGCTTCGGCAGTTGTGGCAAACATCATAGATATAGCAAGAAGCGGAAAATCGACGCCGATGCTTGGATTTAACCGACCGATGGAAGGCAATCAGCTGACACTCAAACCAACGGAAAAAATCGAGTCCAAATACTATTTGAGAGTCAATGTCTCAGACAGAACCGGTGTTTTGGCAAGACTGACAAAAATATTTGAAACACACAATATCTCTATAGAAACAATGCTGCAGCGTCCAAGTGACAATGAAAGTGCAAACCTGTTGATATCAACACATACAGCCGTGGAAAAAGATATACAAAATATGATCCGCGAACTTGAAGCACTTGATTTTATAAATGCAAAACCTTCTATGATCAGGATAGTGTAACTTTTAAGATGAAAATCCTGATTACAGGGGCAAGCTCCGGTCTTGGTGCGGAATTTGCACGTCAATATGCGAACAAAGATACTGAACTTATTTTGTTGGCACGCAGAGAGCAAAAACTGCAAAGCCTGCAAAAAGAACTCGCTCCAAAATGTAAAAGTATTACTTTGCTTGTTGTGGATGTAACTGATTTTTCGCAACTGCAAGAAAAAATCAAGTCAGTCGGAGCAGTTGATTTGCTTCTGTTAAATGCAGGAATATCGCTTGGACATACGCAAACTATTCCAACGATACATGATTTTCAAAATCTTTACAATGTCAATGTGCTGGCAAATCATGCGATTTTAGAAGTGCTTTTACCGCAACTGCAGGCACAAAAAAGCGGTCATATTGTATTTGTTTCATCGCTTTCATCACTTTTTACTATGCCGAGTGCAAAAGTGTATGCTTCGTCCAAACGTGCTTTAAATGCCTATGCTGAGGGTATATTTTACAAGTATGCAAAAGACGGTTTACATGTAAGCATACTTTTGCCGGGATTTGTCAAAAGTGAAATGACTGACAAAAATGAATTTAAGATGCCGTTTTTGCTGGATACTGCAGAGGGAGTCAAACGTATGAAAAAGGCAATAGAAAAAAGAAAAAAGTTTTATGCCTTTCCTCTTAGATTTTATTTAATCATTCGTTTTATGAATTTACTTCCATCAGCTTTAAGTCAAAGAATTGTAAACTATCTTTCATAGTTGCATATTGCAGATTTTTTAAGAATATTTTATGAAGACAAATCCTCCCTTCGGTCTGAGCTTCACAAAACATCCTTAAAAAATCTTATTGAAAATATGGTAATAGTTAAGGGTGGAAAATGGAAAATATAGAGACAATAGACAGTGTGTGCGCATACTGTGGCGTAGGCTGTGACATTGCCGCACATGTTGATGTCAAAGAGAACAAAATCAAGAAGATATTCGCACATCCCGACGGTGCTACATCAGAGGGAAAGCTTTGTATCAAAGGAACATACGGTTTTGACTTTGTTGATGCAAAAGAGCGTATTAAAAATCCCCGTATCCGAAAAAGCTTTTTGGAAAAGAATCCTCATATCAAAGCTGTTATAGCTGATTCGCTTCATTCTCTGGATGAAAAATGGTATGAAACAAATTTGGAGAGTGCAACAACAGCCGGTGCAATGAAGCTCAAAGATATTCAGGCAAAATATGGCGACAAATCTGTCTGTTCGCTTGGCGGGGCAAGAAGCTCTTGTGAGAGTGCCTACTATTTTCAGAAATTTACGCGTTATACACTGAACTCTCCACATGTGGACAACTGTGCGAGAGTCTGCCATTCCCCATCACTAAAAGGCATGCGTCTTACTATAGGCGAAGGGGCTGCCTCGAATCCTTTTGATGATATATACAAAACAGAATTTATGATCGTAATGGGCTCAAATACTACAGAAGCCCATCCTATTGTCGGAAACCGTATGATAAAAGCGGCACAAAAGGGCACGCCTATTGCATGTTTTGATGTTCGTGAGATAAAACTGCACAAGTTTTCAAAGTATAAAGCGGTAACACCTCATGAATCAAATCTGCTTGTTTTAAATATGATAGCCTACACTATCATCAAAGAAGAGCTTTACTGTAAAGATTTTATCAAAAACAGAACAAAGAACTGGGAACATTTCAAGGAAAACATATTAGCCGACCCGTATGCAAATCCGGAGTTTTTCAGAGATGTAGAAGGGTATGAGTATCTTGCGGATATGCTTCCTGAAATTGCCCGTGAGTATGCGGCCAAAAAGTCTTTGATTCTCTGGGGTCTCGGGATTACCGAACATGTGGACGGTTCCTATGCTGTTATGGCCATAGTGCATTTGGCACTTATGACCGGAAATATCGGTAAAGACGGAGCCGGTGTTATGCCGCTTCGTGGACAGACCAATGTACAGGGTGTCTGTGACATGGGAATGCTTCCGTATTATGCGCCTGATTATACAGCTCCAAAAGAGGTAGGACTAATGACACCCCAATTGGTTGACGGAATGCTTGACGGAAGTATAAAAGGTGTTCTCAACATTGGTGAGGATCTGACACACATTCATCCGAATCTTAACAAGATTACGAAAGCCTTTGAAAATTTGGAACTGATATTTGTGCAAGAGCTTTTTATGACAGATATTGCCGAACGTGCCGATATAGTGGTAGGTGTAAAATCAGCCTACGAAAAAACAGGTGTTTATATCAATGCCATGAGAAAAGTACATCTTTCAAGACCTTTGGTAGAGTGTGATTTACCTGATGACTGGGAAGTGATCAAACTGCTTGATGAAAAGATGGGCGGCGGTTTTGGTTTTGACTCGTCCGAAGCAATATGGGAAGATGTCAGAAAAACAGCGACAAACAGATTTAAAGGCGCTTCTTACAAAGTGCTCAGAGAAAATGAAAAAAAAGGCATTTCCTGGCCGATAACCGAAGAGGGAGAGGGCACTCCTGTACTGCATCGCGAAGATTTCAGAACACGTGACGGCATTGGTGCTTTTAGATACCACGGATACAAACTCTCAGGGATGGTAGAAGAGATTTTAAACAAAAATCTCAAAGGATACCATCTTACAACAGGCCGTGCTATGGCACATTACAACAACTCTGCACAAACAAAATATACCGAAAAACTGATGAAACGCTATACAGAGGATCTCTTGTTGGTACATGAAGAGGATGCGGCAGACTTTGTGAGCGAAAAGGTGATTCTAAAAACAGAGTTTGGTCAGACAAATCCTCTTCGTGTAAAGTTTACCAACAAAGTCCGTCCAAAAACGCTTTATACAACATTTCATCATGCAGATTCAAAACTGAACAATATATTTGGAGACAAGAGTGATGAGCTGATTATGACAGCGGCATTTAAGTCTATACAAGTTGAAATAATAAACTGCTAAGCAAACACCAGCCCAGGTTAAAACCTGGGTTCCGAATAAATATAAGCATCTCAAGATATCGAGGAACCCAGACTTCAGTCTGGGCTGAGAGTTGTTTTGAAAATTGCCAAGAAAGGACATAAACCCATGAGCAGAGCAAAAGGAAATATAGCAGAAGAAAAGGCTGCTCTATTCCTGCAAGAACATGGGTATACTATTTTAGAAAAGAATTTTTATTCCCGTTTTGGCGAATTGGACATTATTGCCTTCAAAGATAATATCCTGCATTTCATAGAAGTAAAAAGCGGTGAAAATTATGAACTAGCCATTCAAAACATAACACCGGCAAAACTCTCCCGTCTTATAAAAACCGCACAGGTCTATATGAAAAAAAATACTCTGGATCCTGAGTATATGTTTGATGCACTGATAGTCACCCCGAAAAACATAGAAATATTGGAAAATATTACAATTTAATTTAATTTTTGCTAAACTGTAGAAAGTGATATTTGTTTTACAGGTTTTTTTATGAAAAATAATTTTTTGAATGATACAATGAATAAAGACTATTTGCTCAAAACATTTGACAGAGATGTCATTTTTTCTGCAACTGATTTGCAGGGAAAAATTGTATATGCCAGTGAGGCATTTTGCAGAATAAGCAAATATTCAAAAGAAGAACTTTTAGGAAAAAACCATAATATTTTAAGACATAAAGATATGCCAAAAGAGCTGTTTGCAGATTTGTGGGCTACTCTAAAAGCCGGAAAAGAATGGTATGGCGAGATAAAAAACAGGGCCAAAGACGGCAGTTTTTATTGGGTGTATGCGCATATCGGACCATATACCAATGAGAGCGGAGAAGTTGTCGGCTACCATGCATTGAGAGAAAACATTACAGACAAAAAAGCTTTGCAGGAGCTGCAGAAAAATATGGAAAATATGAATGAGTATCTCAAAGAAGAGGTACACCGCAGAATCAAAGATATTGTAGCACTCAACAAAGATATACGCGAAACACAAAAAGAGATCATATTTACAATGGGCACAATTGGCGAGAGCCGTTCCAAAGAGACAGGAAATCATGTAAGGCGGGTTGCAGAGTATTCCCGCTTGTTGGCGGAGTACAGTGGTATGGATAAATTTCATGCGCAGATGTTAAAAGAAGCAAGTCCAATGCATGACATAGGAAAAGTAGGCATACCCGATGCCATACTCAACAAACCCGCAAGACATACAGCCCAGGAGACTGAAATTATGAAGACACACACTACTCTGGGGTATGATATGCTTAGGCACAGCGACAAAGAACTTTTACAGATTGCAGCTACGATTGCGTATGAGCATCATGAAAAATATGACGGCTCTGGATATCCCAGAGGTTTGGCAGGAGAAGAGATAAGCATATATGCAAGAATTACCGCTGTAGCAGATGTATTTGATGCGCTTGGAAGCGAGAGAGTGTACAAAAAAGCCTGGAAGGATGAAGATATTGTTGCAATGTTTCAAGAAGAAAAAGGAAGACACTTTGACCCTCTGCTTGTTGATATATTTTTAAATAATATTGCGGACTTTAAGAAAATAAGAGACCGATATTGTGATGTTGCCTGCTCTTAGTTATTTGTATTTAGATCGGCTTCGTCTAAAAGGGTAAAAAAGCCTGCGGGCTCAAGCACTCCGAAACTTTCAAATAAAATTTTTCCCTGTGAATTAAGAAAATAGTGTCTTGGAACGCCGAATCTTTGGAATTTTTTTGGAATGAAGTGCCGGTCACGTGAGAGATATACAAGGATATAGTCTTGACGAAGCCTCTGTATGATTTTTTTTTGAGAGAGTGTTACTTCTTTAAATCTTTTGCAAAAATGGCATCTGTCCGCTCCGACAAAGAGGTAAATGTTTTTGTGCGCTTTTTGTGCTTGATTTACTGCCGTATTGTAATCATGCAGCCATTTGTCTGTTTCAAATCCAAAAAGAGAAGATGCTAAAAATAGGATAGTTATAAATGTTTTCATAATCAAATTGTATTAGGATTACAATTAAAATGATATAATTTTCTTAATATAAAATGATATCTTAGGAAAAATGATGAAAGAAGCAAAAATATTTTTCGGTTCTAAAGAAGCAGAAAAAGCAGAAGTAAGCCAAAGAAAATCGCCTTACAGCGGGGAAGTGGTATCAACTGCTCCTGTATGCAGTGAAGAGGATGCAAAAAAAGCATTGCAGATTGCCAAAGATGCCGCTGTATTTGCCAAAAAAAGTACTTTGGCACAGCGTTGCGCATGGCTGCTTGATGTTGCCAAAAAACTTCAAGAAAACAAAGAAGATTTGGCAAAAACCATTACGGATGAAGTAGGGAAGCCTATCTCTTTTTCACGTATAGAAGTTGAACGTTGTATTGAAACCATAACGCTTTCAGCAGAGACAATGCGGACAATGCACGGTGAAACGATCAACACTGATGCCATGCCCAGCGGAAAAAAAACGCTTAGCTTTTTTCGACGCGAACCTGCCGGTGTTGTTGTGGCAATTACGCCTTTTAATTTTCCTTTAAATCTCGTGGCACATAAACTCGGACCGGCACTTGTCGCAGGTAATGCCGTAGTGCTTAAACCGACACCCGAAGCACCTCTGACCGCATACAAGTTTGCAAAGCTTTTTATAGAGAGTGATTATGCCGTACCTGATGCATTAAGTGTTGTTTACGGTGATGCAGAAGTTGGTAATGCACTAATTACAAGCGATATTCCCCGTGTTATCAGTTTTACAGGCAGTGTTCCTGTCGGCAATATTATTACAAAGAATGCCGGTATCAAAAAAATAGGACTTGAACTCGGAGGCAATGCCGCGACATTCATAGAAAAATCGGCTGATCTGGCCTATGCTGCAACGAAATGCGCCATGGGTGCTTTTGTCAATTCGGGACAGGTGTGTATATCGCTGCAGCGTATTTATGTGCAAGAAGATATATATGATGAATTTGCAGAACTTATGGCAGCCGCTACAAAAAAACTCAAAGTCGGCAGCCCTTATGATGAGGAGACATTTATGGGACCGCTCATAGATGATGAATCATGCCAGCGTGCTATGGGTTGGGTTGATGCCGCTATAAAAGAGGGTGCAATTCCTTTACTGGTTCCGCGTTTGGAAGGCAGAACATTTTATCCCTGTGTCATGGCAAATGTAAGGGATGATATGGCAATTGTCTGCGAAGAGGTCTTTGCACCGATAGTTTCGCTGGTAAAAGTGATGGATTTTGATGATGCTGCCCTAAGAATGAATGACTCGCCTTACGGTTTGCAGTTTTCGGTTTTTACGAACGATTTAAGCATTGCAAACCGTGCAATAGAGGAGCTTGATGCGGGCGGAATAGTTATAAATGATATGCCGACACTTCGTTTTGACATACAGCCCTACGGCGGGGTGAAACTCAGCGGAGTAGGACGCGAAGGTCCGCGTTTTGCCATAGAAGAGATGACGGAGTTGAAGTCTATTGTCATTTGTTAAATGACAAGTGAAATTTAGACTTTTGTACCCTAAGAGTCGGCACTAAAGTACCGATTCCGATGAAAGAGCTTTTGGGAACCCGCACTTTTAACGCTAAAGCGTAACTTAGAAAAAACTAAATTTTTTTTTGCAGTGCGGGCTTTGTTTTTTTACAAGAGAGGGCTGTATGAAAAAAAAAGTAATCGTTTCTGCCTGTTTACTCGGTGAGTGTTGCCGTTATGACGGTAAAACAAAAAAGACAGATGTGGTAGAAGAGGCTTTAAAGGAGTATGAAATCATTCCTTTCTGCCCTGAAGCACCGCTTTTTGGAACGCCGAGAGAACGTATCAATGTTTTGGAAATACACGGAAAAAAGAGAATCGTGACAGATGAGACAAACAAAGATGTTACACAGCTTTTGGAAGACGAAATAAACACTTTTATGAAACTGTATCCAAATGTTGAGCGTATCATCCTCAAATCCAAGTCACCAAGCTGCGGATATGGTACGACTCCTGTTTTGAATGAGAAAAAAGAGACTGTGAAACTCGGCAACGGAATCGCTGCAGAGCTTATGAGCAAATATTACAAAAATATCAAAATCGAAGATGAATTAAATTTTATGAAACATAATCCAAACGAGTCAGATAGACTTTAAAAGCATCATCCAGATCATAAAAAAACTCTAACTCGGGATTGTTCGCATCTATCGTAAACTCTCTCTCATGCATTTTGTTTTTCTCCATTTTCAGTGGGTTTGAAAATTGTAGTATTTTTTTATTCCATTTTGGTTACAAAGAGTGACACATATTCTCTGTTAATCTCCTACAGGAATATAGGCAAAACCGTCATTTTGTTTGTTGATAAGTCCTATGGTAGAGTTTGGAATAATTTTTACAAAAGGAACAATGTCATCTTTTGTAAGCCTGTTGCGGTCCATTGCCGCTCCACACATTAGAAATTCCACATCGTAGGTGTCAGCCATTGTGGCGATACGCTGCTTGAGCTCTTTGTAGGCTTTTTGAAGTTTTTGATCATTTTTAAAGATGGTAGTGTCCAGATTTTTTACAAAAAATCTGTAGGCTCCTCCATGGATAACAACGGCTACATCAAGCTCTTTGAGCTGGTTTGCATAGAGTGTTTTGTTGAAAACAATTCCTTTGAGTATATTTCTTTCAAATTTTGCCAAATTTTTTGTTGTCAAATCATACACTGCCTTTGCATTTTCATCTTCGGCCTGAACCAGACTAAGAAGCAAGGTTAAAATCAGTATCACTTTTTTCATTATAAGTTCCTTTGAAATATCTTATCCCAGATAAGTAAAATTTATGTAAAATCACTTTTCTTTTTTTAGTACAACTTCACCCAGACCTGTTTTTACAGGGTATCCTGCTTTTACCCAGCCTTTGAGCCCGCCTTTGAGCGTGGTTACATTTTTGTAACCCATTTTTTTCAACACTTCGGCTGCCAATGCCCCTCTGCCTCCGCTTCGACAGTATGTAACAATCTGTATATCAGGATCTTTGATCTTTTTGGCTACTTCCCATTCTAAATTTCCACGGGTAATGGCTACAAAATTTTCTTTGTTGAACTCATCATAGGGAATACTTCCCTCGGATCGCTGTTCACTCTCTCTTACATCCAGAACAATTACGTCTTCACCCTCATCAAGCAAAGCTTTAAGCTGTTTTGCAGGCATCTCTCCCACACTTTTTCTGGCTTCTTTGATAAGCACCATTTTATTTGCAATATCTGCCATGAGCAGGTTGGTACTCAACAATGCAATGATCAATAACAATTTTTTCATTGTTATTCCTTTGTTTTGAAATAACCTAATAGTTAAATGCTTAATTAGGCATTTAACTAAATAGATGAGAGTATGGTATAATTTTATAATTAAAATGTCAAGGACAACAATGCTGGATATGCAACAAAAAATCAAGATATTCAAGGCGCTTGGGAATGAAACACGTTTTTTAATTTTTAAAAATGTTTTTACGGGCGGATATACATGTTCTCTTGATAAAAAAGATCCGAAGGTCAAGGTCAGTCCCCATGCAACCTGTGTAAGCACCATTGCCGAGCATTTTGATTTTTCGCTGCCAACGATCTCAAAACATTTAAAAGAACTTCGAGAAGCCGGTATCATCACAATGGAAAAAAAATCAAATAAAATCTATATAGAACCGAATATGGAAACAATTCGGGAGTTAGGGGGCTGTTTCAATACTTTGGTTGAAAACTTTGAAGCCAATCGGGAACTTTTTTTCACATAAGCAAAGCGTGTAAAATTACAACTTTTTAAGTTTTTTCTCCCTGTCAAGATAAAAAACATCAAAATCAGCGGCAACAAAACATTCCCCTTTATAGGCAAACTTTATCTCCCTGCAAATCATTTCTGCATCGCAGGAACTTCCCCGTGAATATCTTGGACTGATGTGGGTAGCTATAAGATTTTTTATGTGATGTTTCTGTGCCGCTTCACCCAGTTTTTTTGCTGTAGTATGAAGAAATTTTGTCTTTAATGCATCGTATACTTTCTGTGTGTAGGTACTTTCATGCACCAGCAGATCAAGATTCTCCAGATAAGCGCCTAAAATATCAGGTTCACTGTTGTCTCCGGCTACTATGAGACTTCTTCCCGGCAGGGGAGACAGCATATAGTCCTTTGAGAGAAACTCTTTTCCTTTGTGCATAATGCTGTTTCCGCGTTTAAGCTCTCCATAAAGAGGCGAAGGCTCGAGTCCCGCCAGGCGCAGCTTTTGCTCATCAAGTTTGTCTGTTGTGTCATGCTCTTGTATAAAATAGGCAAAACTTTCCACAGAGTGTACAAGCGGGAGAACACGGAGGACGAATTTGTCAAAGTTTATTCTCCTGTTTGCTTCTGTCTCAACTATTTTGAGCGTATATCCCAGATGCTCTTGGGAAGTGTCTGTAACACATTCAATGAAATGTTTGATTCCTTTTGGTCCATAGATCGTCAGAGGAGAAAAGGCTTTATCGAGTTTTTTTGAAGAGAGCAGTCCGGGAAGTCCGTAGCAATGGTCGCCGTGGAGATGGGTGATGAAGACTGTAGAGAGTTTTCCAATGCAAAGAGAGGTTCTGAGTATCTGATGCTGCGTAGCTTCCCCGCAGTCAAAAAGATACCATTTATTGTCTTGGTCAAATTCGAGTGCAAGGGCTGTAACATTTCTCTCTTTTGTCGGCTTGCCGGCACTTGTTCCTAAAAAAGTAAGTTTCAATGCGTATTCCTTATATTTGTAATATAGGGCACTTCTAAAAACCCTGATATCCCTCAAAGCCAAAAAGAGGAGTGAGATTGTGCAAAACTTTTCTTGAACCATAGCCGTAGCTACGGTGATAGAAAATTTTGTGCAAGATTGCTTCTCTTTTTGGTTCCCGCAGGGCATTTTAGCAAAAGCACTACTGCTTCGTTAAAACCACTTGAAGCTACTCGTAGCTCCTGCGTAGTTTTTGCCTTGCATTAGTACCTTCGCTATAATGTTGAGATATATCAGGGTTTTTAGAAGTGCCCTATAATGAAAATAGTGAAATTTTATACAAAGGATACCCAATCATGAATAATTATCAAAGAGTCCATCCGCACAAACCCGCAGGTATTGAAAACAAACGAGCTTTTTTGATTGGTTCGGGTATAGCTTCTTTGGCTGCTGCCGAGTATTTAATGCGTGACGGATATATGCAGGGTCATCAAATAACGATATTTGAAGAGAGCAGTGTGGCCGGTGGTGCGCTTGATGGCGCAGGTAATCCTCAAACGGGCTTTGTAGCGCGCGGAGGACGGGAGATGGAAGAGCATTATGAGTGTTTGTGGGATTTGTATGCCGGGGTCCCGTCTCTGGAGGAGGAGGGAAGAACTGTTCTTGATGAGTTTAAAGAACTCAATGACATTGATCCGAATTTTTCAAAGGTACGCGTAATATACAACAGGGGAGAAAAACAGCGTTCAACAGGTTTGGGACTGGAAGAGAAACACATAAAAGAGTTGACAAAACTGCTTTTGAAAAAGGAAGAGGATTTGGGAACTATGAGTGTTGAAGAGTATTTTGAGGCATCCTATTTTGAGACAGACATGTGGCTGTACTGGAGAAGCATGTTTGCTTTTGAGCCGTGGCACAGTGTTGCCGAGATGAAGCGCTATATGCACCGTTTTATGCATCTTTTGCCGGGAATGAGTACGATGAGGGGCCTGGTGTTTACCAAGTATAACCAATACGATTCTTTGACCCTTCCGCTGAAAAAACTTTTAGAGGACAAAGGTGTCAATTTTGTTTTTAACACCAGAGTAAGTGATCTGGAAGTAGATATTCAGGAAGAGAAAAAGACGATAACCGCCATTCATCTGCTGCAAAACTCCAAAGAAGAAGTTATTGAGACATGTGAAAATGATTTGATATTTTTTACTAATGGCTCAATGGTGGAAAACTCTTCTTTTGGAGATATGAAGAGGGCTCCTGTTTTAAATAGAAAAGAGGGTACCTGCTGGGCATTGTGGAAAAAGCTGGCACAAAAAGATGCGTCTTTCGGCAAACCGGAAGTTTTTTGCAGTGATATAGACAAAACAAAATGGGAATCATTTACGATAACTGCCAGGGGACCAAAAATGCGCAAACTTTTGGAGAGTTTTGCCGAGAGAAAATTTTTGCCGCATAAAACAGCAACGGGCGGAATTATTACCATTAAAGATTCGAACTGGCTTATGAGTGTTACGGTAAACAGGCAGCCGCAGTATAAAAACCAGCCATTTGAGTATACGGTTGCCTGGGCATATGCACTCTATCCGGACAACAAAGGCGACTTTATCGACAAGAAGATGAGCGAATGTTCCGGAGAAGAATTGTTAAAGGAACTGTTATACCATTTTGGAATAGATGACAAGGATATGCAGGAATATGTTGAGGAGTGCATCGTGATTCCTGTGATGATGCCTTATATAACAAGCCAGTTTATGCCAAGGCTTCAAGGCGACAGACCGGAAGTTGTACCAAAAGGGAGTGTGAATCTGGCTTTTTTGGGGCAGTTCTGTGAGATTAAAGATGATTGCGTCTTTACTGTTGAATACTCTGTCCGTTCTGCAATTACCGCTGTGTATACACTATTGAAACTCAATAAAAATGTACCGGAGATATATCCGGGCCAGTATGATATTCGTGTGTTGGCAAGTGCTGTCAAAACGATGAAAAGTGAGCATGAAGGCTTGATAATGCGTTTGATTGAGAGTGTTGTCAAAAAGAAATTAAAAAATACCATTTTTGAAAAGTTGCTTTAAGGCACCCCGTAAAGGCTCCGGACAAGAGATACCTGATGAGAAATCAAAAGTATCAATTGTCACGCAAAAGAGCTTATTACTGAAAAAGAGAGCTAAAGTATTCTTCAATATCTCCAGGTGTGCCTGAGATTGACATAAACTCACCCATGCTGAGGTTTGGATAGGCAATAGCAAGATAGTATTTCGGGTGTAGGATTTTTGCTGTGTCTCCTTCAACCATTACCATATAAGGTAAAAATGCACTGTGTTTTTCTCCTTTTATTTCAGGAACATAGTATTTTTCACCTTTCTTAGTCGGCATTGCTATACCATAAAGCGTTGCACTCCCGGTTTCTAATGTAAAAACAATGTTTTTTGCTGCATTTTTTTCCAGTTTCTCTTTGAGTTTTTCTCCTTTTGCAACTTCTATCATATCTTCATAATACGGCATAGCCATCATAAAGTGATACCCTGCAATATCGTCATCATCAAGAGCATCTTCTGAATTTTTGAGTGTGCCAAAAGCATTTGCAAGCTTGGTGTTTACTTTTTTTGCATGTGCTTTTTGAAAATCATCCTGCATAAAAGCATGTAAAAAATATTGTGGATTTGTAAGCACGAGTTCATTGTCTTTAGTGTTTACGAGCACTTTTTGCACACCGGCAAATGCCCTGTCTTTTTTAGAAGCATCTTTTGTCAATGTAGGACATGTATAGGCTATGACATGATAATTTGGGTCCTGCATAGCATCATATTCGCCAACAACCTGTAAACCGTTTTTTGTAAGTGCCGTTTTGACATCATTTGCATTTTGAAATGCCGCATATTCATATGTGCTTACTTTTTCAGCAAAAAGATTTGCTCCTATTATCATTGTTACCAAGCCTGTTACTACTGTTTTTTTCATTTTCTCTCCGTGAATTAAATTGAAAAATATTATAATTTATTATAGTTAAGAGGCACATTAATTTTAAAAAATTTGTTTAATTTGTAGAAAAAAGAGAATAAATTCAAAAAATTTAGCTCCTTTTGGATATAATCGCGTAATTTTATAAAAGAGAAACAACCATGGATATTAGAGAAGAGTATTTAAAATTTTTTGAATCAAAACAACATACAAGAGTTCCCTCAGCGCCTTTGGTGCCTGAAGATGCGACTCTGCTTTTTAACAACGCAGGCATGGTGCCTTTTAAGTCGATTTTTACAGGGGAGGTTCCTCGTCCGAAAAATCCTCGTGCCACATCCTGCCAGACTTGTATCCGTGCGGGTGGAAAACACAATGACCTGGAAAATGTCGGACATACAGCGCGTCATCATACTTTCTTTGAAATGCTGGGAAATTTCAGTTTCGGAGACTACTTCAAGGAAGAGGCAATTGCCTATGCCTGGGAGTTTATCACTGAGATATTGCATCTGGACAAAGACAAACTCTGGGTAACAGTGCATGAAAGTGATGATGAGGCTGAAGAAATCTGGAAAAAACATATTGCGCCTGAGCGGATTATGCGTCTTGGAGACAAAGACAACTTCTGGTCTATGGGTGATACGGGACCGTGCGGACCGTGTTCTGAAATCTTTTATGATCAGGGAGCAGAACATTTTAGCGGTCCCGAGGATTATATGGGCGGTGAAGGCGACAGATTTTTGGAAATCTGGAACCTTGTTTTTATGCAGTATGAAGTCAAAGAAAAAGGCGGAGAGAGAATTCCTCTTGCACATCCATCCATAGATACAGGAATGGGGCTGGAGCGTGTTGTAGCCATTAAAGAGGGTGCCATTTCCAATTATGGATCCTCTTTGTTTATGCCGATTATCCGAAAAGTCGAAGATTTGACAGGCAAAGAGTATGTATACGCTACAGGTGCATCGTACCGTGTTATAGCAGATCATATCAGAACCGCAGTGTTTTTACTCTCTCAGGGTGTAAATTTTTCTAATGAGGGACGCGGGTACGTGCTTCGAAGAATCCTGCGCCGTGCTGTGCGTCACGGGTATCTTTTAGGTTTTCGCGAACCGTTTATGTATAAACTTGTCGATACTTTGGTTGATATTATGGGTGGGGAGTATGAGTATCTTCAGACCAAAGCAGAGGTTGTCAAAGAACAGATAGAGCTTGAAGAGGCACGATTTTTCAAGACAATAGAATCAGGCATAGCACTTTTTAACATGGAACTGCAAAATACCAAAGACAAGGCGAATGCCGAAGACAGAGAAGGTGCCCTGGGGTATGTGTTTTCGGGTGAAGTGGCTTTTAAACTCTATGATACCTACGGCTTTCCGCTTGACTTGACAGAAGATATGCTCAAAGAAAAAAACCTCTCACTGGATACGGCAACATTTGAGAGCCTGATGAATGAGCAGAGAAGACGTGCCAAAGCTGCCTGGAAAGGGAGTGGGGATGATGCCATCAGCGGTGACTTTAAAACACTGCTTGAGGAGTTTGGTGAAAACAGATTTGTCGGATATGAAACTATGCATCATGCAAGCAAAGTGCTGGCACTTTTAGATGAAAAGTATGTGCGTGTGGAAGAACTGCAAGCCGGAGAAAAAGGATGGGTATTTTTAGATATTACACCTTTTTATGCTGAGAGTGGCGGACAGTGTGGTGATATTGGAGAACTTGAAGGCATTGCACAGGTAGTTGATACGAAAAAATTCTTTGGTTTGAATCTTTCGAAGATAGAGTTGCATGCCTCTCTCAAAGTCGGACAGCATGTAGATGCAAAAGTGGATATTTCCAGAAATGAGATAACAAAACATCACTCGGCAACACACCTGTTGCATGCGGTACTTTTTGATGTGCTTGGAGAACATATTTCACAGGCGGGTTCTTTGGTTGAGGCAAATCGTCTGCGATTTGATTTTTCTCATCCAAAAGCGCTCAGTGAAGAGGAATTACATGTAATAGAAGAACGTGTAAATGTTGAAATAATGCGTGCAATTCCTGCCCAAACTGAGGTACTGCCTATAGAAGAGGCAAAAAAATCAGGTGCGAAGAGCCAGTTTGGCGAGAAGTATGGAGACGAGGTGCGTGTTGTCAAATTTGCAGACGCTTCTGTTGAGTTTTGTGGCGGAATACATGTAAACAATACGGCAAATATCGGTTCATTTATCATTACCAAAGAGAGCGGTGTGAGTGCCGGTGTGCGACGTATTGAAGCTGTGTGCGGCAATGCGGCGTATAAATACTTTTGTGAGCAAAGAGCACTTGTAAAAGAGGCGCAGAGTGAAGTGAAAAATCTTGATCTGCTTGCAGGAATCAGCAGGCTCAAATCAAATATAGCTGCTTTGAAAGATGAACTCAAAGAGGCACACGAAGCTGCAAAAGTTGAAATTAAAGCAGATGAGATAAACGGTGTGTCAGTAGTTGTGGATGAACTGCCTAACGGGGATATCAAAGAAAAGATAGATGAGCTGAAAAATCAAAATGACAAACTCTGTGCAATGCTTTTCCAGGTCAAAGGCGATAAAGTGCTTATAGCCGCAGGTGTCAAAGGGTGCGAGGCAAAAGCGGGTGATTGGATCAAAAAAATAGCACCGCTCCTTGGCGGAGGCGGTGGCGGTCGTCCTGACTTTGCCCAAGCCGGAGGAAAAGATGCTTCAAAACTGCCTGAGGCAAAAGAAGCAGCACTGAAATTTATTACAGAGGTATTGGATTGATGAAAGATTTTATGATTGAACTTTTTGCAGATTACAGAACACAGATTGTCTTTTTACATGTAATCTCTGCCGTTGTTTGGGTCGGAGGGATGATTGCCATGAAATTTGCAGCGCATCCTTCATTTATACAAATTGAATCACCTCTGCACAGACTCGAACGAATTTCACAGGCACTCAACAGGCTCTTTATGATTGTTTTGCCTTTTGTTGTTATACTTATCATTACAGCAGTTATCATGGCTGTCGGACTTGGTTTTCGTGCGGCTGCCGTTGATGCAGGCGGCAATGTGATAGATGAGTATGCGATGCATATATATAATCTTGTGCATGTAAAAGAGGTGATCTGGATGATTATGGCGGCTAATCTTGCGGCTATGATTTTCAGACGCAACAAAGCACAGAAACTTTTACAAAAAGGTGATACAGCAGGTGCAAAAAAAGCGTTAGAGCTTATTGGAAAATATATGGTTCCCATCAATATCACACTTGGAATTATTGCAATTTATCTGGGAGTGACTCTGCGAAATGCCTATTAGACTCTGCTCATCATCTCAGACACGCGCCATGCTTTTAAAAAAAGCAGGCATTGATTTTATTCAAGAGAGTGTTGATTTTGATGAAGAGAGTATTGTCGCAAACAGCCCGAAAAACTTTGTTTATCAGGCAACTTTGGGCAAGTATGAAGCAAATCTCAGAGTATTTGGCTATGAAGAGTATCCGCTGTTGGTAGCCGATACTGTTGTTACAAGCCAGGGACATATTTTAAGAAAGGCACGCTGCAAAGATGATGCCCGTAATATTTTAATGACGCAGAGCGGAAATATTACGAGTATCATTACATGTATGATATATCATGCAAAACAGCAAAAGATAATAGATATTTCAAAGACAGACTATCTGTTTGAACCATTTAATACACAAGATTTGGAACGTTACTTAGAGAGCGGAGAGTGGCGAGGCAAGGCTGGTGCCTGTATGGTAGAAGGGTTTTGCAAGCCCTACATCAAAGAAGTCAGAGGCTATGAGAGTACGGCAATGGGACTTTGTGTCGAAGTGCTGGAAACTTTTATGGAGCAAAACTGATGTATTTTTATAAAAGATACAGTTTTTTTATTAATATACTGCTGGCATATCTCTTCGTACTTTTTGTCACATTGCAATTAAGTCTGGTTTGGAATGTTATTCTTGTCACACTTTTGTTTATGGGTATCAGTATTCTGTTTTATCGCTATGCCAAGCAAAAACACTATTATAAAAGTATCATTGACAACTCTACAAATATTGTCATTGTCAGTAATGAAAAAAAGCTTGTTTCTGCAAATAAAACTTTTTTTAAATATTTCAAAGGCTATAAAAATATAGAAGAGTTCTCACAAAAACACCATTGTATATGTGAATTTTTTGAAGAAGAAGAAGGATATATCGGCGCTGTAAACAATGGTCTGGGTTGGATAGAATATATTGTCAAAAATTCTGAGGTATATCACAAAACCAAAGTCAGGATTTACGACAAAGAGTACTATTTTGCTATTTCTGCTTCGGTTCTTGACAAAAAAGACAATCTGTACGGAATTATACTGTCCGATATAACCGAACAGGAAAACTATAAAAAAGAGCTGGAGATTCTGGCTGTAAAAGATTCACTGACAAAGATCGGCAACCGGCGTTTTTTTCATAAAAAACTGGATGAACAGATTTTGCTGACACAGCGCTATCACCATCCGTTTTCGCTGATTATTTTTGACATAGATTTTTTTAAAAAAGTCAATGACAACTACGGGCACGATACAGGCGATAAAGTACTGGTAGAATATACAAAGTATATTGCTTCTATGCTGCGTGATACCGATATTTTTTGCAGAATCGGCGGAGAAGAGTTTATAGTGATCCTGCCAAATACTACGAAAGACAAAGCGTATGCCCTGGCACAAAAGATAAGAGAAAGTGTTGAAAAATACAAAGCTGTTCTGCCTATTACCATGAGCTTTGGTGTTGCAGAGTATGAAAAAGGCGACGATGATATTTCTCTGTATAAAAGAGTTGATTTGGCTCTTTACAAAGCAAAAGAAACAGGGAGAAACAAGGTAGTTCTTGGATGAATTTTTATGCTAAAGAGCTCAAAGCTCTTCAAAGAGCAGGGCGTTATCGGACACGTGAAATTGTTGACAACACTCTGCATGATTTTGCCTCAAATGACTATTTGGGACTTTCGCACAACAAAGAACTTCATACGCTTACATGTAAAGAATTAGCAGAGTATCCGCTCAACAATCCCAAGGCATCTATGCTGATAAACGGCTATCATCAGATACACAAGGATTTTGAAGAGGCTTTATGTGAAGCAAACGGCTTTGAGGCAGCAATAGTGCTTGGAAGCGGATTTAATGCAAATATTGCCTTGATTGAATCGCTTGTCCGTCGTGGTGATACGCTTTTTATGGATGAACTGTATCATGCCTCAGGTGTTTTGGCTTCCCAGTTACATAATATAGATGTAGTTTTTTTCAAACATAATGATATGCAGGAGTTGCAAAGCTTGCTAAAACATTCAACTGCCAAACGAAAGATCGTTGCAGTTGAGGGTATTTACTCAATGGACGGTGATTTGTGCGCAAAAGAGGTTTTTGATATATGTGATGAAGAGGAAGCGATTTTGATAGTTGATGAAGCGCACAGCAGCGGAGTAGTCGGAGACAAACTGATGGGTGTTTTTGATTATTACGGTATTGCCGTAAAGCAAAACCATATTAAAATGGGAACGCTCGGAAAAGCCTATGGCAGTTTCGGTGCTTTTATACTCTCATCAGAACATATATCACACTATCTTTTAAATCGTGCAAAACCGATTGTGTATGCGACTGCTCTCTCTTTGTATGATACACTGTTGGCGCATAACGGACTCAAATATATTTTGCAAAATAGTGAAACACTGAAAAAAGAGATAATGCTTCGCCAAACAATAGTCTCCCAAGAGTTAGGCTTACATGTAAAGGGTTTGATTGTGCCTGTTTGTATAGGAGACAATAGACAGGTCATAGATATTAAAAACAGGCTGTTGAAATCCGGTTACAGTGTGGGGGCGATACGCCAGCCTACGGTTGCTTCTGCAATAATTCGTCTGATTGCAAGACTCGGTGAAAAGAGTGATACGCTCAGACTGGTTTGCAAAGAGTTGGCAGGAATAGAGTCATGAAAATGTCCAAACTCAAAATTATCTACAACAATAAAGCCTTGGTGGACATCTCCTTTGACATTTCCTCTTCATTGGCATTAATAGGGCAAAGCGGCAGCGGAAAAAGCCTGACAATCAAGGCGCTTCTGGGGATGCTGCCCAAAGAGATGAGAGTAGAGCTTGCAGATAATTTTGATTTTGAACTCATAGCAGGAAAAACCCTCTCTTTTGTGCCGCAGAATCCTTTTACAGCACTCTCTCCACTGACAAAAATCAAAAAACAGTTTTTCAGTGAGCCAAAAAGAGTCAGGGAACTTTTTGATGAAGTCGGTCTGCATTACGATTTGCTCGAACGCTTCGCCCCCGAACTCTCAGGCGGACAACTTCAGCGTGTTGTCATTGCAATTGCGTTAGAATCAAAACCGAGGTTACTTTTACTTGATGAACCGACAACCGCACTTGATCCCCAGACAAAAGAGGTGATACTTCAGCTTTTAAAAAAGTTGCAAAAAAAAGAGCAGTTTCAAATGCTTTTTGTGACACATGACATAGCTTCTGCCAAGGCACTGTGCGAAGATGTTGCTATTATAAAAAACGGAAGAATAGTTGAAAGCGGAAAAATGCGTGAAATAACAGAGAATCCGCAACAAGAGTATACAAAAATATTAATAGAGGCCAGTTTTGCCAACAGGAAATTCAGAACATGAAAAAACTACTAAAAAGAACATTTGTAACCGTACTGATTTTAGGGTTTTTCTCACCCTTTATAATTCTTGGCTATTACCTGGTAAGCTATGATTATGATATATCCTCCTTAGTAGACTACAAACCAAAACAGACAAGCAGAATATATGACAAAAACGGAGAAAAAATAGCAAATATTTTTGATAAACAGCATAGATATTATGCCTCTTTCAATGAGATTCCTCCAAGGGTGATTGAAGCACTTGTTGCCATTGAAGATACAACCTTTTTTGAACATTCCGGCGTTAATTTTGATGCAATTTTTCGGGCAGTTATCAAAGATATCAAAGCAGGAAAGATGGTTGAGGGCGCCAGTACGATTACGCAGCAGTTGGTAAAAAACAAATTATTGACCCGGGAGAAAAAACTTTCACGAAAAATAAAAGAGTTGATATACTCTTTTAAACTTGAAAATGCACTGACAAAAGAGCAGATTCTGGAACGGTATTTAAATGAGATCTATTTTGGGCACGGATATTATGGCATCAAAACAGCTGCAGACGGGTATTTTCACAAGAAGCTCTCTGATTTGACACTTAAAGAGATAGCAATACTTGTAGGTCTGCCAAAGGCGCCAAGTACCTATGCGCCTACAAAAAACTATGATATTTCCATGGGCAGAGCCAATCGTGTCATCACAAGAATGTATACACTTGGCTGGATAGACGACGCAACATACAAAAAGGCATTGGCTGAAAATCCGGTAGTATATAATGATACACTGACACAAAACAGAGCCCCTTTTGTTGTGGATGAAGTTGCAAGAAGATTCAGAAATATGGGAATTGATGACTTAAAAACAGGCGGATATGAAATATATACAACGATTGATTTGAAACTGCAGGATATTGGAAGAAAATCACTGCAGTATGCGTATGACAAAGCTTTAGAGAGAATTGAAAAATACAAAGAAAAAGAGGCACAGGAAACAGAAGACGAAACCTTTAAAGTCCAGGATGTCAATGTGTCACAGCTTAACGGTGCTTTGGTTTCTCTTGATTCCAAAACAGGGGATATTTTGGCACTGCTTGGGAGTGTAGATTATAAAAAAAGCTCTTATAATCGTGCTACTCAGGGCAGGCGCCAGCCCGGTTCCGCTTTTAAACCTTTTATATATCAGGTAGCTATTGATTTGGGATATTCGGGTGCTACAAAACTTGTTGATATTGCCCAGACATATGCCTATGAAAAAAATGGTGAGGAGATGAAATGGCAGCCTAAAAACTATGAAAAAAACTATAAAGGTCTCATTACTCTCAGAGAAGCACTTATTCATTCAAGAAATTTAGCGACTATCAATCTTGTAAATGACATAGGCCTGTCACAGTTGCTGCGGGAACTTAAGAAATTTCATATTAAAAATCTGCCAAATGACCTCTCTATCGCTCTTGGAACCATGTCAATGTCACCGCTTGAACTTGCACAGTATTATACGTCATTTTCAAACTACGGGATTCAGGTAAAACCTCACTTGATTACAAGTATTGACCAAGGCGGCAGTACTGTTTATAAAAAAGAGGATATTTCTTATTATATAACGGCTCCGACTCAGGCTTTTATAATGACGACGATACTGCGTGATGTTGTCACAAGAGGAACAGGACGAAGAGCAAGAGTGCGAGGCATAGAAATTGCAGGAAAGACAGGAACAACAAATAATAATATAGATGCCTGGTTTGCCGGCTATTCTCCTACAGTTGAGACGGTTGTCTGGTTCGGCAATGATGACAATACACCGATGTATCACAAAGAGACAGGAGGACGGGTTTCGGGTCCCGCCTTTGCTTATTATTTCAGAAATCTTTTGAAACTCTACCCTCAGATAAAGCGAAAATTTGATGTGCCTGAGGGAATTATTGAAGTGAAAATCAATGGAAAAAAAGAGTATTTCAGTGATATCTCAAAGCCGCCAAGAAGTGATTACAGTGATGAAACAGAATCTGAACTTCTTTTTTAGCCAAAGGTTCTGTTTAAAGCACAAAACATGGCTTTGATTGAGGCTACAGTGATGTCGTTGTCTATTCCGACACCAAAACGTGAGAGTACCTCTTTTGTCTGAATTTCTATGTATGCTACTGCCTGTGCACTGCTTTTGTCACCACACGAGTGTTCCGAGTATGACTTAACAGTAAAATCATTTTTGTACTTTTGCATCAGTGCATTCTTGCAGGCATCAATCGGTCCGTTGCCTTCGCCCTCAGATGTAATGACATCTCCATTGTATTTGTACGTTAAGGTACATGTAGCCTTCCCGTTATCTGAGGAGAGTGTAAAGTCTACAAAAGAGATATGCTCTTCAATATTGAAATAGGTATTTTTAAAAACTTCCAATATCTCTTCGGGTTCCAGTTCTCGTCCTTTTTCATCACTTAATGCCTGCACGGCACGACCGATTTCAGGATGCATGGCTTTTGGCAAATGGTAGCCGTAATTGTGTTCGAGTATATAAGCCACTCCGCCTTTTCCCGATTGTGAGTTAATACGGATGATACTTTCATACGTCCGTCCCACATCAGCCGGATCTATCGGCAGATAAGGCACTTCCCAAAAAGGGTCCTCTTTTGCCTGCTGATAGGCAAGCCCTTTGTTAATGGCATCCTGATGGGAACCGGAAAATGCCGTATAAACAAGTTCTCCGACATAGGGGTGTCTCGGGTGTGTCGGCAGTTCTGTACATGTTTCGACAACTCGCACCACTTCGTTGATATCCGAAAAATCAAGCCCCGTATCTATGCCCTGGGAGGTCATATTTAAGGCAAGGGTGATGATGTCTACATTGCCTGTCCGCTCTCCGTTGCTCAAAAGTGTTCCCTCGACTCTGTCTGCCCCTGCCAAAAGTGCCAACTCTGTTGCAGCGATGGAAGTGCCTCTGTCATTATGCGTGTGCGTCGAGATGATGACATTTTCACGATTATCCAGGTGTCTGCCCATCCATTCTATCTGGTCTGCATAAATATTAGGCGTCGCCATCTCTACTGTTGCAGGAAGGTTTATAATCACCTTTCTGTTTTCGTTTATTCCCCAGCGAGCCGTTACGGCATTGGAAATCCGTGCCGCAAAATCCAACTCCGTTCCCGTAAAACTCTCTGGAGAATACTCTAAGAATATTTCTCCGTTATGATTTGCTTCATATTTTTTGACCAAATCAACACCCTCCAGGGCAAGGTCAATAATTTCATCCTGTGTTTTTGAAAACACTATTTTTCTCTGGGCAACCGAGGTTGAATTATACAAATGTACCGTTGCTTTTTTTACGCCTTCCAAGGCTTCAAATGTTTTGGCAATCAAATGTTCTCTTGCCTGCACAAGTACCTGAATGGTCACATCATCCGGAATGAGATTGTCATTGACGAGTTTGCGCAAAAAATCAAATTCTATTTTGGAAGCAGAGGGGAATCCCACCTCTATTTCTTTGAAACCGAGTTTAAGTAAGAGTGCAAATAATTCAAGTTTTTTCTTCATATCCATAGGATTGATAAGTGCCTGGTTGCCATCGCGCAAATCGACACTGCACCATATCGGTGCTTTGGTTATACTGTTGTCCGGCCATTTTCTGTCTGGCAAGTCTATTTTCGGATAAGGCTTGTATTTGCCTTTAGGAATATTCTTCATAAAGAATCCTTGTTCTTGAATTATTTAATAGCTGCACTCTTATACAGGACTATTATGTTTGCAATTATATCGAATTTTTGATTTAATGGGCTTTTATTTGGAACCCGTACTTTCTATGCTGACGCATGACTTGTGAGAAAAACTAAATTTTTTTCTGCAGTGCGGGCTGAGAGTGTCATAAAAGTAGCAACAGTCGGCACTGAAGTACCGATTCCGAGCAGAGGGGTGTTGCTTTTCGGAACCCATCCTTCAGGGTGGGCTGAGAGTGTCATGAAAGTAGCAACAGTCGGCACTGAAGTACCGATTCCGAGATATTTTGTCGGAACCCATGCTTTAGCATAGAAAGTACGGGTTCCGAAAAAGCTTAGAACATATAGCCTAAACTAAAGTTCTTAGCACTGGTAGGTAGTTTTGAATTCGTATGCAGTCGGGCGACCTTCGTCCGGCCATACATCACGTTCAAATTTATAGTGCTGGTATGCTTCTATAAATTCAGATGTAAATACCGGCTTTAAGAATTCGTTGTCTGCAATAAGACCTTCTAATGCTTCACGAAGTGTGTGCGGCATTTGTGGAATGTTTTTTTCACGAATTTCATCAAGAGAAAGTTCAAACAGGTCTTCATCCATCGGACCGACAGGGATTGTAGCATGTTTGATACCGTCTAGTCCCGCCATCATCATTACAGCAAAAGCAAGGTAAGGACAAGATGAAGAGTCCGGGAATCTCATTTCAATACGTGTTGCTTTTTCACCTGCACCATACGGAATACGACAGGCAGCTGAGCGGTTTTGAGAAGAGTAAGTCAAAATGCTTGGTGCTTCAAACCCAGGAATAAGACGTTTGTATGAGTTTGTTGACGGGTTTGTAAATGCAGCAACTGCAGCAGCATGTTTGAAAATTCCGCCTGCATAATGAATTGCCATTTCACTTAGGTTTCCATAATTGCCTTCTTTATAGAAAAGGTTTTTGCCGTTTTTCCACAGTGACTGGTGAACATGCATTCCGTTTCCGTTGTCACCATATAATGGTTTTGGCATAAATGTAGCAGTTTTACCGTTGAGGTGCGCTATCATTTTTACAACATATTTGTATTTTTGAACATTGTCACCAGCAGTGATGATGTCACCGAAAACGATACCGATTTCCCCTTGACCCTGGGCAACTTCGTGGTGTCCAAGAACAACTTCAAGACCAACCTGCTCTAACACCTGCATCATTTCAGCACGCATGTCTACCATAGAATCTGTCGGTGCTACAGGGAAATAACCGCCCTTTGTTCCCGGTCTGTGACCCGTATTGTACATTTCGTCATATCCGGTGTTTGAATTCCATTCACCCTCTTCTGTGTCTACTTTGAATCCCATCTCATTGATGTTGTCAACAAATTTAACATCATCAAAGATAAAAAATTCATTTTCCGGACCAAAGTATGCAGCATCAGCTATTCCGATATCTTCGGCATATTTAAGTGCTTTTTTTGCGATTGAACGCGGACATCTTTCATATAATTCATTTTTGTAAATGTCATATACATCACAGATAAGAATCACAGTAGGATCGGCAGTAAAAGGATCAAGAAATGCAGTCGGAACATCTGCTTTTAAAAGCATGTCCGATTTGTTAATCGGTTGCCAGTTTTCGACAGAAGAACCGTCAAACGGGAAACCGTTTTCTAAATTTTCTGCATTTACTGCACTGTAACGGTATGTAAGGTGGTGCCATGAACCTTTAATATCACTAAATCTCAAATCTACAAATTGTACATCATTTTCATTACAAAATGTAAAGAACTCTTCTATGTTATTAACGAATTTTCCCATTAATTATCTCCTGAATTTTATCTGCATGTAGTATATCTTATTAAAACAAATTTATAACTTTGAGAATGATGAAAATATAATCAATTTCTCAGATTTGTTTCATATTGTGATAAAAATGAAAGTTTTTTAAATCAAAGAACTCACAGCAAGATGTTTTGGCTCATTTTTTGCAACTTTTTTTTGACAGGAGAGAATTGTATTTATACTCTCTTCACTTATGCATGATTTTTTCTCTGGAGTGATAAGCAAGGAGGCACTTGCTGTGAGAAGCGGAAATCTGCATGTTTGCTCTTTTCTGTTTTTGGAAATGATATAGCCATTCTCTTTATCTTTTTTATTATAAAATTCTTTTGCCGAGGAAGCAAATTTTTCCAAAATATTTTCTATCATTTTCATGTCAAAAGAGTTATGGGTAAAATCTTTATTCTCCCAGGCAACAAAAAAGTCATCACCTCCTATGTGGGCTTTGAAAACATCTTTTGGCAGTTCTTTTCTCATAATATCTGCAAAAAGCTGAATAATCCTGTCACCGTTTCGAAAACCGTGCACATCATTAAAGGCTTTGAAATTGTCGAGGTCAAAATAGCACAGAAGATAGGATGCTGAGGATTGGGATACTTTGTATATGTATTTTTCAATCATTGTGTTTCCGGGAAGTTTTGTAAGCGGATTTTGGTCTCTGGCCTGAATCATATTTTCCTGATGCATCATGTTGATAATTGCTTTTGCGGACAAAAATCCATAATAGCCTGAGTTTTTTGTAATAATAATGCCTGAAGATTCAGGATTGTTCGCAAAAAGTTCTATAAGGGTAGTGGTGTTGCTGTTGATATCTGCATGCCCGCAGGGGTGAAGCAGGTTTTCCAGTTTTGAGTTATTCTGTTCATTTAAGAGTAAAGACATGCCGTAGGGAGAGTAAAGAAACTCTTTGATGTCAGATTCAAGCAATATTCCCACAGGCTCATTTTGGGAATTTACAAGAGGAACAATGGGAACACTCTGATTCTTTTTAAAATACTCTATGACCAGATTCATTTTTGTTTTAAGTTTTAAAGGCTGAATTTTGTCTATATTGTTTTTCAGTAAAATATTTTTGTCACTTATCCGTCTGTCGAACTTTATAATGTCAATGATATTTGTGTATTGCTGATAAATTTTTTGTGTATTTTTTGTAGGTTTCTGAATAAGATAGCCCTGTGCCAAATGGCAGCCGATGTCTTTACATGTAAGGTACTCTTCTTTTGTCTCAACACCTTCGGCAATCACCTTAATGCCCAGTTGAATGGCAAGATGTGTGATGTTGCGAACCATAAGCTTTTTTTTCATATTGGTCGCAAGTCCCTGCAGAAAAATTTTCCATTTCCAAAACCCGGTTATCCAGATTATAAAAGAGCTTTATGTTCTTATAGCTTTGTATCTGTGTGTATTTTTTTAAAGCTTTTTCTCTCAGTGCCAAATCAAAAGAGTACAAAAGTTTCTCTTTATAAACAGCATCAAAGAGTGCAAAGATAGATTTAAATCCGACATCCTGAAAATTTCTCAACAGGGCTTCGACACCGTAGAGTGTTCCTGTATGGATATTGATGATAGGCTGAAAAGCCACATCAAGAATTTTAAGATTGTTTTTCCAGTGTTGGGTGAGTTCATTATTCATTATTTTAGATATCTCTTTTTTTGGGATTCTTTTATTTTTGAAATGTCGACGATTATAAAGCTGTCTATACAGTTGGAAAAATCACTGTCTATGTTGTAGGCGCAAAATTGTATGCCGCCTTTTTCACACAGATCGGCATACTGTTTGTAAAGCGTTGGAATATTTGTATTGATACTGCCAAGCGCTTTTTTGAGTGTTTTGAAATTCTCTTTGTATTCCGGTGCACTGAACTCTTTTTTAAGATTTGCCACGAGTGTTTCATCTGTTTTAAAGTTGTAGGGATTTTTTGCCCTGACAAGATTTTGTCTGTCTTGAAAGTTTTCATCATAAAAGTATAAAATCATATCTTTGGCTGTTTTGGCATAACTTTCACTCAGTGAAACTGGACCGTACATGTAACGGATATGCGAATTGTTTTTGAGATATGCACCTATGCCGTACCACAAATAATCAAGCGCCCGGGAACCCCAGTATTTTGGCTGGACAAAACTTCTGCCAAGTTCTATGGCATCAGGGAGGTAAGACAAAAATGCTTCGTTGTAATCAAAAAGTGTTGTTGTATAAAGGGCATCAACGCCAAAGTTTTTTATGATATCCGTACATTCGGCTATACGGTATGCTCCGACTATTTCAAGATCTTCCTCATCCCAGAGTATAATGTGTTTATAATATCTGTCATATTTGTCTATATCTCTTTTTTTGTTGATACCCTCTCCGACTTTGCGAAAGGAGAGCTCTCTGAGCCGTCCTATTTCATTGATGATAATAGAGTTGTTGTCATTGCTGCTGTAGAGATAAATTTTTTTTCCGTCTTTTGTCTCTCCGAGCAGTTGTGATGATTTTAACTCTTTTTTGAGATCCCGTCTGTCTTCGGGATGGGCAATTGCTTTTTGGGTTTCAAAATAGCTCTCATTTCTTTTGAGGGCATACAGATGTTTTTTATAGAGTTTGAGGAGTTTGTCCTTTTGTATCCCCTTTGGCGTGATGTTTTCATAAGGAATGAGTTCGCCTACAATCATCTCAATAGCTTTGTGTTTTTGTTTAAACATTTCGTGTGCAAGAAGCAGGGCTGCAAGTTTTTTGTTCAGCGCTGATACGGAGTAAAAGGTTTTGGAATTCTTCCCTCCTATAAATACGGGAAGTATAGGAGCATTGCCTTTTTTGGCAAATTTTAAAAAACCTTTGTGCCAAACCTTGTCTTTTATTCCTGTCGGAGTAGCCCGGCTTACTTCGCCGGAAGGAAAAATGATGACAGCCTCTTCTGCATCAAGTGCTGCATATACCTGTGTAACGGCTTCTTTTTTTTGCCGTGCTTTAAAATTGTTGACATTGATGAAAATATTTTTTATGGGAGTGATGACTTCTAAAAAATCATTTGCAACAACTTTTATATCTTTTCTGACATTACTGACAAGTTTGATAAGTGCGAGTGCATCCAAAGAACCAAGCGGATGATTGGCAATAATGACAACGCGTCCGGAGGAAGGAATGTTTTGAAGATCCTTGTCGGAGACGGAAAAATCAAAGTTGAGGTATTGCAATGCTTCGTCAATAAACTCAAAACTGCCCAAATGCCTGTTCTTTTTGATAAATTCATTGATTTGTTTCTCATGGACTACAGAATCTGCAAATTTTGAAATTGCACCTTTGATCACCCTGGAGTTTTTAAGTTTGGGGTATTTTTTTATAATCATTTTTTCAACATCAATCATACATACTCTTTTTTGTATTGCGTTGAAAAATTATAGTAAAGAGAGGTTACACAGAGATTACATTTTTCCTTATATATAATTCAAGATAATTCTGTATACTTAATTTAGTGGAAAATATTGAAAAGGGATGCTCATGCCTGAATATGCAAAACAGATAAGGATTTTGTATGTAGAAGATGAAGATGACGTGCGCGAAGGCTATGCCCGTGCACTCAAACGGATAAGCAAAAAATTATATACAGCCAACAACGGTATTGTCGGACTCGAATGTTTTAAAAAGTATCAGCCTGATATTGTTGTAAGCGATATTAAAATGCCTAAAATGAACGGTCTTGATATGATTCGGGCCATAAAAGAGATGGACGAGGATGCAAAGGTTATATTTACAACAGCACACAGTGAAAGTGCCTATCTGCTGGAAGCGATAGAGTTGCAGGTGGAGGGGTATCTGCTTAAACCTGTGCAAAAAAAATCCTTAACCGCTTTGATAGAAAAACTTGCCAAAAATATCATTATTGAAAAAGAGTATGAAGAACAGAGAGAAATTCTGCAGTATATTATAGATTCTGAAAACAGTATGTCTGTTATTGCAAATATTGAACATGTCAGTTTTGCCTCAAAATCTTTTTTGAAATACTTTGGAGTAGAGAGTGTAGAAGAATTTAATGAAAAATTTCATTCTATTATTAACATTTTTTCAAATGAAGAGGACAGTATCACTACGAAAAATATACAGGCTTTCCTGGAAAAAGGCAACAGTCTGTATGATTTTATAAACTCTTTGAATGAGACACAGAGAATTACAACGATTGTAAACACCAAACATGAGAAAAAATCATTTTTGGTCAATATTTCCAGGATTAATGAAACACAGTTTCTGATGAACTTTACAGATGTAACTGAAATAGAAAAACAAAGAGAAGCCATTACAAAAAAAGCCAACCATGATATGCTTACAGGACTCTATAACAGAAACAAGTTTGAAGAGATTTTTGCGTATGAGCTTTCTCAGGTCAAAAGATATGGCTATCCCCTCTCTTTGGCTATAGCAGATATAGACCATTTTAAACTTTTTAATGACAGATACGGACACCTGGTTGGGGATGAAATTTTGAAACTTGTCGCCAATACACTGACTTCGTGTACCCGAAGTGCCGATACTATAGCAAGATGGGGCGGAGAAGAGTTTGTTATGCTTTTGCCGCAAACAGCACTTAATGACGCACAGCTGCTTCTTGAAAAATGCAGAAAAAAATTTGAAGAACTTCATGCTCAGGAATATGGAAAGATTACACTGAGCTTTGGTGTCACTGCTTATAAAAAAGGGGATACGCTCAAATCAATGCTCCAAAGAGCGGATGAAGCTTTATACAGTGCAAAAGAGAAAGGAAGAAACCGGGTGGTAAGTAAAAAATGAAACAGAAAATAAAATTTTTACTTTTATTTTTACTTTTGTTTGTGGTAAGCCAGTACCTGAACAACTATCATAAAAACCACTTAATTCAAAGAGAGCTCTCTTCGGTTCTCAGGCATTTGAAAATAAATTATGAAATAGTAAATGAGACAGACAAGGCAGATGCAGCCTCTTTAAATGCCTTTGTGTCTAATGATGCAACGGTTTTGCGTATATTGCAGGAGGCTTTACATGTAACGGAGGCAAAAAGAGAGTTTCTGCGTAAAGAATTGTATCAACATTTGAAAAAGCAATACAGCGAAATTCGAAAACGTGGTGTTTTACAAATGCAGTTTGTACTCCCCGACAATGTCTCTTTTTTACGCATGCACAAACCGGACAGATACGGGGATGATTTAACAGGTATTCGCTATACTTTTGAGTATGTCAATAAAACACATAAAGCGATTGCAGGGTTTGAGCAGGGGCGTATTGCGCATGGTTTTCGTAATGTTTTTCCTTTGTTTGACGGGGGAAAGTATATCTGTGCCTATGAAATATCTTTTTCCTCAGAATCTTTTCAAAACAGACTTGCCAAAGTAAACAGACTCTACACACATTTTTTGGTCAATAAAAAAGTATTTGATGTGAAATGGTATAAAGACAAAGAATTTTTAGCACACTATAAAACAAGTATAGAATCAGATGACTACATGTTTGTTTATACAAAAGGGGTTCGACCACAGTATCTGCAGTATTTGAAAGAAAATATTATTCAAAAACATCAGCAGGAGATAAAAGAAAATATGCAAAAATGCAAGGCTTTTTCTTTGTATCAAAAAACAGGAAAAAGTGTCGAAGTTGTCTCTTTTTTACCTGTTAAAAATGTAAAATCAAAGCAGACAGTAGCCTATCTTGTGTTATATGCAGATAATTCAAATATCCAGTCTATTTTGTACAATTTTAAGCTCATCAGTCTGATTTTGCTTTTAGGCTTGTTTTTGCTTGTGTATCTTTTTTATCTACAGTTTATTCGAAAAAAAGCACTCAAAGAAACAGCTCAGGAACAACAAAAACTCCTGGAACTTTTTGACAAGGGAGATATTGCTCTTTTTAGATGGCAAAATGATATTCACTGGAGTGTCGAATATGTCTCAAACAATGTTGCCTCTTTGACAGGATACACAAAAGAGGCGTTTGTAAACGGTGAAATCGAATATCCTGATTTGATAGATGCAGAGGATTTGCAAAACGCCCTCCATGAACTTACAGAAGCATTTGAAAAGAATTTAGATATTTTAAAACATCAGCCATATCAAATCACGACAAAAGACAAAACAAAAAAATGGGTAGAACAGACAACGCTTTTTATTCGTGATAAAAAAGGGAGAATAACGCACTTTTTAGGCTATTTGATAGATGTCAGCAAAAGACAGAAACTTGAGACACAACTGCAACAGCTCAATGAACACCTCAAAGAAGAGATAGAAAAACGTACAAACGAGATACTGCAAAAAGACAAAATGCTCCAGGAACAGGCAAAGCTGGCTGCGATGGGGGAGATGGTCGGAGCCATAGCGCATCAGTGGAGACAACCGCTGAATTCACTCAATATCAATATTCAAAATCTTGATGATGATTATGAGGAGGGTTTAATTGACAAAGAGTTTATAGATGAATTTATTGACAAACAGACACAGACAATAAACTTTATGAGTCAAACCATAGATGATTTTAGAAACTTTTTCAGAGTTGATAAAGTCAAACAGGATTTTTGGGTAAAACAAAGCATTGAAAACACTCTTTCTTTGGTAAATGCACAGTTAAAAAGTCACAATATTGAAATATCACTGCATGGAGAGGATTTTATGCTTCATGGGCTTGAAGGTGAGTTTCAGCAGGTTATTCTCAATATTATATCCAATGCAAAAGATGCCATTGTCCACAACCGTAAAGAGTATGGAAAAATAGACATTATATTGAAAAACAAAAAGATAATTATCACAGATAACGGAGGCGGAATACCGGAGGAAATTATAAAAAGAGTGTTTGAACCCTACTTTACAACAAAAGAGCAGGGCATGGGTACAGGTGTAGGACTCTATATGTCAAAGATAATAATTGAACAAAACATGGGCGGACATTTACATGCAAGCAATACAAAAGAGGGAGCCGAGTTTATCATCGACTTTACGCAGGAGAGTTAAAAGACAATAGTAAAACTGGAGCCTTCATTCAGTTTGCTTCTGATGACAAGTTTAAAGTTGTGCAGCTGAATGATATTGTTCACGAGAAAGAGTCCCAGACCCAAAGAGTTGTTCCATCGATTCGAGTGGACTCTGTAAAATTTGTTTGTAATGTTTTGCAAATCTTTTTCAGAAATACCTATTCCTGTATCAATAACTTCGAGTGAATTTTGACTGATATTGACTATGACTTCATCTTCGGAATATTTAAAAGCATTTTCTATCAGGTTTGTAATGACAATGCCAAAAAGTGTCGGATCAATCTCTATGGCCAGGGTTTTGTCTCCATTGACAATAATTTTTTTGTTTTTATAATGCAGTCCCAGGTTTTGTGCTGTTTCTTGTACCAGATTATATAAATTTACTTTGCGTGTATTTAAAGCCTGGTGCCCGCCATCAAGTTTCATGGAGAGTCTGAGGGTATCTATAAGCTCACTGAGTTTTGTACCGTTTGTATAGATTTTTGTAAGAAATTTCTTTCGTATACTCGGGTTGATGTTTTCATCATCAAGAAGTGTCTGTGAGTAGCCGTTTACAACCGCGATAGGGTTTTTAAACTCATGGGATATCGCAGAAATAATATCATCTTTTTGTTCATTGAGTTTTTGGAGTTTTTGCGTATATTTTGTTTTTTGTTTCTCTTTTTTGACAAGAATCTGTGAAACTTTTGTAAGCAGGTTTGTTATATGGGAAAATTCCTGGGAAAAGTCAGATTTTATATAGGTATCTTTTTTCTTTTTTGTCAAAGATTTTAAAAAGTCCACTATTCTTTTTGTTTCATGTTGAATCTGTATATTTATTCTGTAGGACATGTAAAGAACGATAAGAAAAAAGAGCAGTAAAACAAAGGCTATTTTAATGCCAAGGTTGATGATTTCACTGCGGACACCTTTGATTTCACGTGCAACCCGTACATAGAGAACTCTGCCGTCAATGGTGTATTTTTTTGCCACATACTGCAGATCTTTGTCAAGAGTATGTGAGTGGCGTATGGTGTAGCCGTGTTTTTCCCTGTTTGCCTGTACAATTTCGTCTCTGTATTTATGGTTGTCCATAGTATGTTTGTCTTTGTCAGATTCCGCCAGGATATTGCCCTCTTCATCTATAATTGTTAGGCGCAAATGGAGCTGTTTTTTTACCTTTTTTGCAAGTGCATCAAGGTCTGTGTCTTTGTTGATAGTGAAAGAGACAAGCTCAGTGGCTTGCATAAGTGCTTCTTTTGAAGAGTGAAGATAAAATTCATATACCCAATAGTAGACTATAGCACTCACTATTAAAAAGAGTGCTAAAAAGAGTGCTAAAAACTTCTCTAATACTATTCGGGAAATTTTTTTCATTTAATTGTGGATGTTTCCACCGATCTTGATATATACCAGCAGGTTTGCCACGCTGATTGCCCTGCTGGCGATTTTTTCACTTTTTCGAAGTGCTCTGAGCATCTTGTGATATTTTTCAAAGGTACTCGAGCCTTCGGCCTGTTCTACAAGCTTTCGTTCTATCATTTCATACAGGTCATCAACTTTGTTTTCCTCGATAAGTACCTCTTCATACATCTCCTGAAGTTCATCCATGTCATCAACATTGATCATTCTTACTGTTGTTGTAATGGCTTTGACCGTCGAGGTCTGCATCAGGCTTGCATATTCGTTAATCTCTTTGACGTCAAGGTCTTTGCATACATCAGTAAATCCCCGTATGAAACTTCTTGTATTGGAGCATGCGCGTGAGAGTTCATTGCTTATTTTAAAGTAGGCAACAACCTGTCGCAGGTCTCTTGCTTCTGGTGTATACAGAGCAAGGACTTTAATGATTGCATTGTCAATTTCATCCGCTTTTGCCGTAATGTTTTTGATGCTGTTTCTTGCATCATTAAAGGTTTTTTCATCGCAGTTTTGTAATGCCTGGAGAATGAGTGTATTGGCAGTTACAAGATTTTCTCCGATATGTGTAAGTTTTTTTCTTATTTCATCGAGGCTTGTTCTAAATGTAGGTAACATTTTTGACTCCTTTGTTTTTTATAATTTATCCGAATCTACCTGTGATATAGTCTTCTGTTTTTTTCTCTTTAGGATTTAAAAAGATGTTTTCTGTTTTGTCAAATTCTATCAAATCTCCAAGGTACATAAATGCAGTATAGTCACTGATACGCGAAGCCTGCTGCATATTGTGTGTCACAATTGCAATGCTGACATCTTTTTTCAGTTCCACCAGCAGTTCTTCAATGGCACTTGTTGAGATGGGGTCAAGGGCGGAGGTCGGTTCATCAAAAAGAATGACTTCGGGTTTGACTGCTACTGCGCGGGCAATGCAGAGTCTCTGTTGCTGTCCGCCTGAGAGTCCCATTGCAGACTTGTTGAGCCTGTCATGGACTTCTTTCCATAATGCACTGCCCTTGAGTGCTGTCTCTACGCGGTCGGCAAGTTCACTTTTGTTTTTGATGCCTGCAATTTTCAATCCGTAGGCAACATTGTCAAAAATACTCATAGGAAAAGGTGTCGGTTTTTGAAAAATCATACCGACTTTTTGGCGGAGTTCTATAAATTCATTCTCTTTTTTAATTTCAAGAATATTTTGATATTTTCCGGTTGCTTCATTAAGTAACTCAATCTTTCCGTCATATTTATTACCGGGATACAGGTCATGTATACGGTTCATAGAGCGTAAAAGTGTTGATTTTCCGCAACCGCTCGGACCGATAAGAGCAGTAATTTTATTTTTCTCTATGGATAGATTTATATTTTTTAAAGAGGGCTCGTCGGCCCCAGGATAGGTAAAAGAGAATTTTTTAATATTCATTACAGGCATAATTTTTGTTTCCTTAGTTATTTGTGTTTGTTTCTTGTGATAAATCGACCCAGCAGGTTGATAACTAAAACCATCATTGTCAGTATAAATGAAGCAGCCCAGGCAAGATCACGACTCGACTCTTCAGGTTCATTGGCAAGATTATAAATACTGACAGTCAAAGAGGGAAAACTCTGTGTGAGATCGAGACTGAAATAGTTGCTTGTTTCACTTGTAAAGAGCAGCGGTGCCGTTTCACCGGCAATTCTTGCAAATGCCAAAAGAATACCTGTCATGATTCCCACTTTTGCGGCTTTTATAACGATGTCCAGGATAACACGGTATTTTGATGCACCAAGGGCAATACCTGCTTCTCGTAACTCCTTGGGAACAAGAGAGAGCATAGAGTCTGTTGTGTTGATGATGATAGGAACCATCATAATGGTAAGCGCTAAAATACCGGCAAATCCGTTGGCTCCTCCATAAGGGGCAACGGCTATGGCATAGACAAAGGCTCCGATTACAATAGAAGGTGCGGACATCATGATGTCACTCAAATCCCGAATCAGTTCCGGATATTTTCCTCTTCCGTATTCGCGTATATAAATACCTGCAAGCATTCCCAGCGGTATTCCTATAGCACCTGCCAAAGAGGCAAGAACAAGCTGCCCCACCAAAAGATTTCTGAGTCCCCCGTCAACAAGGTCATTGAGAAAGAGGCTTAAATGAAGCGAAGAGAGTCCTTTGATAAAAAGGACGGCAAGAATCCATCCTAAAAAACCAATGCCTATAAGTGCAGAAGTTACCGAAAGTGCCAAAAAGATTTTGTTTAGCAGAAGTCTCATAATTTAGCCTTTTTCAAAAAGTAAAATTTGGCAACTGAAATGATGATAAAACTCATAACAAAAAGGATAAGCCCGAGGTAAAAGAGTGCACTTTCTCCCAGTCCGCTGGCTTCGCCAAAGTTTACAGCCATAGCAACAGGAATGGAGATGGTAGGGTCAGTAATCTTTTCAGGCAGTGAATAGACTGCTCCAATCAAAAATGCAACAGCCATAGTCTCTCCCAAGGCGCGTCCGAGTGCCAAGATGATAGAGCCTATAATACCAACCTTTGAGTAGGGAAATATAATATCTTTGACCACTTCAAATTTTGTGGCACCAAGCGCATAGGCAGACTCTTTGAGTACATCAGGGGTTGTATTCATACTGTCACGGGTGATGGCTGCCATAAAGGGAAGAATCATAATGCCAAGAACAAGTCCGGCGGTCAGCAAAGAGACCTGATAGCCGCCAAAGGTATCGGAGATAATGGGGGCAAAATAGTAGAGCCCCCACATACCAAAAATGATACTCGGAATTGCCGCCAAAAGTTCAATGGCCATACCGACAAACTTGGAGATGTTTTTTGAAGCGATTTCAGCCAGAAAAACAGCAATACCCATAGCAATAGGCAGTGCAAAAGAGAGGGCAATAAGCGTAGAAAGAATTGTTCCGACTATCGGAACAAGTCCGCCATAAAGTGTTTTTGTCTGAGACTCTTCATCTTCATCAAGAATCATATCATCTTCATCCTCGATGGCATTTTCATCTGCGATGTTTACAGCAGTGTTTATTGTGCCGGCAGCACTCTCCACAGGAACCTCTTTGTTCCATGTCGGATCAACAAGAAAATGGAGTCCAAACTCTTCAATGGCGGGCTTTGCAGCGCTAAAGAGAGTGATAAATATGCCAATAAGTATAACGAGCACAAGAGAAGCACTTGATAAAGAGAGCTTTTGAAATATTTTTTCCATATAAGAAAACCCTAGAGTAAATTTATTTTGATATTATATTGTAATTTCATTACAAAGAGATTACATTAAGGAAAGAAATTTATGCTACACAAAAAGTGTAACATAAAATAAGGAGAGAGTGAAATTTGAAATTTGTTTTTTTTTGAAGAAAGAGATTATCTAATCCCTTTTTCTTCCCAGTATTTTCTGATTTTGTCTGTAAGTGCGTCCGGTAATGGAACAAAACCTAAACTTTTTGCAATTTCTTGACCGTTTTTGTATGACCAGTCAAAAAATGCTGTTACTTTTTTATCCATTTCAGGTTTTTCAGCAGGCACCAGGATAAATGTAGCAGCTACGATAGGATAAGAGTCGGCACCTTTGGGATCGGCAATAATAGAGTAAAAATCTTTTTTGGGATCCAGGTTTGCTTTTGCAGCAGCTGTCTGAAATGCTTTTAATTCAGGTTTGATATAGTGCCCTTCTCTGTTTTCAACCGAAGCCATTACAATGCCGTTTTTCTGTGCATCCGCATAGTCGATGTATCCGACAGAGTAGGGAGTCTGTTTGATAAGACTTGCCACACCTGTATTTTTGTTTCCACCGATATGTTGATTGCCAGGCCAGTTCAAAGATTTTTTTGCACCATATGTATGTCGCCACTCTTTGGATACTTTGCTTAAAAAATATGTGTAGTTGAATGTTGTTCCCGACCCGTCTGCACGGTGAACAAATGTTACTTTTTCATGTGGCAGTTTCAATCCTGCGTTTGCAGCAGTGATCAACTTGTTGTCCCAGTATTTTATTTTCCCTTCAGAGATTGCAACGATTGCACTTCTGCTGAGTTTCAACTCAGAAACACCCGGAAGATTATAGCCCATTGTGATTGCACCGACAACACCCGGAAACTGATAAAGGTTGTTTTTCTTAAGTGTTTTAGGTGACAATGGTTTGTCTGTTCCCGCAAAATCAACCTGTCTTGCTTTTGCATCTTTGATCCCTTTTGAAGAACCTTTTGAAATATAGTCAACTTTGATACCAGTAGCTTTATAGTAGGCTTTTGTCCATTTTTGATATACCGAATATGGAAAAGAAGCACCACTTCCTTTGAGTACATCATTTGCACTGAGTCCGCCTGTAAGAACTGAAGCTACAAGAGCTAACTTGATTACTTTTGTCATCTGTTACACCTTTTTAATTTTAGTTATGAAAGTATAGACTTTTTTTATTACACTAAGGTTACAAAATGGCAAAAACTTTGTGACAAACCTCAAGAGTATTGTCACTTGAATTGTTTTGTATCATTTACAATTATAGTATAGGGTTGTTGCCTGTTGCCGTTTTGTAACCTTTATGTAACCTGGATATTTTATACTTCCGCCAACAAAACAAAAAGGAATTCAAAAATGAATAAAATCGTTTTATCAGCCTTAGCTGCTTTAACCCTCAGTTCAGTTGCTGTAAATGCTAATGAAATCAAACTGTATCAAGATGCTAACGGACAAGTATTTACACAGCCTGCACCGGACAGAACACTGTTGGATACAAACAGTCTTGGAAATACAAAACAAAATATTACTATAGTAGACAAGAAATCTCCAAACTTTTTATTAGGCAAGCAGACGCATATTAATATGAAATTTGTTGCACAGGACAATCCTGATATGTGGCTCAAAGCAGGTGTGCGTATTCAGGGTACATTTGAAAACAGAAGTGTGGAAGATTTGGCAACAGGTGCGACAACAAGTTATTATGATGCTTATTTGAGACGCGTTCGTTTTGAAGTGGCAGCGGGTTTTAACAAGTATGCTTCTTTTACAATGGATGTACGAAATGACAAAGCGAACTATAAAGACAAGGGAGAGCAGTCATTCAATGTCGGTGATGCCTATGTAAAAATCAAAAAACCTTTTGGTTCGTCACTGGTCAACTTTAAACTTTTTCGTGCAAAAATTGATGTCTCCCGTACAGAAACGGTAAAATCAGCGCGCGTGCTACACTTTGACCGTCCTCATGTAGCGGATGAAGCGGCACAGTATATTACCCATAACCGTCGTGGTACAAATGCACAGGTTTACGGTAACTGGAACAAGAAAGTACACTACCAGGTAGCTATAGGTGACGGTGTCTACTCTGGAAAACTTCATGATGCTTCGGGTGCAACTTTTGGCGGCAGTAATTTTATGCAGAAGAACTTCTTTTATGGCGGTAAAATTGTTCTTTCTCCGTTTGACGGCTGGGAAGAGAAAAAAAGAACTGAAAGTTACTTTGGGCAGGGAAAACATTTTGAAGTGGGTGCCGGTTACTGGGTAAGTCCTGATATTCAGTATACAACAACAGGTGGTGTAAATACTTCAGTGGATCACAAACTGTTAAATCTTGAAATGTCAGCACACTACAAAGGTGCTTTTGTTCAAGCAGAATATTTTGACTTTGACGGTGTTGCAAAAGACTGGGCGAGTACGACAAGAGGAAAATCCAACGGCTGGTATGCAACCGGTGAATATGTTTTTGCAGACTATGGTTTTGTTGCTCCCTTTGTCAGATATGAGTCTTGGGACAAATTTAAAGATTTGGACGGTTACGATTTGACATCCAAAATAGCCGGTGTAAACTGGTATTTAATGGGGAACTCAATCAAAGCCGGATTGACATTCCAGGAAGACAAATATGGTGCAAACATAGGAAACGAGAAAGAACGCAGAATAAAAGTTACTTCTCAGTGGTTCTTCTAAAAACAAATTTCAAATTTCATTTCTCCTTTTTTACATGTAAAGCATCACCGCTTTACATGTAACTTCTTTCTATTTTCTATTTTTTTAAAATCACAAATTTCATTTTATGTTATAATAAATAAATTTTAACAAAGTGAGTAAAAATGACGAAATCTTCGTATGATTTTGATGAATTAAAATCAAAAGTCCGTGCTTTAGGTCTTTTAGAACGTGTTCCTGTGAGAGGAAGCCTTGAAATGACAGCGATACTTTTAAGTATGGGAATTGTTTATGTGATACTTTTTTATCACAAAAATCTCATTGACAATTCTTTTGCAGCAGCTGCAGGTCTTGGTCTGTTTATGTCTCTGGTTTTTACGCGTGCCGTTTTCGTGTCGCATGATATTTTGCATACACAGTATTTTAAAAACAAGCGTCTGTCTTTTAAACTGAGCTATCCGTTTTCAGCGTTTATCCTTTCGAACTCCTCTTCCTGGTGGGATTTCAAACACAATGTCAACCATCATACCTGGTGCAATATTGTCCAAAAAGATGTTGACATATTGGCATTTGATGGAGCATTTACAAACAACAAAGGCAACAAAACATGGCTTCGCAAGAGCAAATATCTTGTTTTTTGGGGTGCTATGTTCTTTATGTATCCTGCTTTTATTGTACAGTCTTATAATTTTGTAATAAAACGTAAAAAATGGGGTGAGCTTGGATTGATGCTTTTGCATTGGCCTGTAATCTGGGGAAGCGTTTTTTATTTTTTACCTCTGACTCAAGCATTTACTGTTTACCTGACACTGAATCTTACACTTTCTGTCTGGCTGGCATTTGGTTTTATAACAAACCATCTTGGCTGTGAAGTATTTGACAAAGAAGTGGGCGAAAAACTTTCATGGATGGAGTTGCAGATGCGTACCTCACGCTCTTTAAAAGGCGGGAAATTCGTACACTGGTTTTACGGAGGATTAAATACCCAGATAGAGCATCATCTTTTCCCAAAAGCACCCAGGTTCAATCTGCTGAAAATCCAAAAAATGACAAAGGAATTTGCACAGAAAAAGGGTATTGCCTATTTTGAAACAACACCGCTGCAGGCGTATGTACAGATAAACAATGTACTCAAATCCTATTAGGTAAATAGCAATTTAGATAAAATATCACTAATTAACAATTTGGAGATTTTAATGGACGCAGCCAAATATATTTGGATGAATGGAAAATTTGTTGCATGGGAAGATGCAAAGGTACATGTACTCACACATACAATTCACTATGGAAACGGTGTAATTGAAGGAACAAAAGCTTATAAAACTGAGAGAGGGTATGCAATATTTCGTTTGAATGATCATACCAAAAGACTCAAAGAGTCGGCAAAAATGACACTGATTAATATTCCTTATACTGTTGAAGAGTTAAACATTGCACAGATCGAACTCATCCGAAGAAATGAATTTACCGGGGACAATGTCTATCTTCGTCCTTTTTCGTTTTTAGGCTATGGTATTATGGGGCTTTACCACAAAGACGCACCGGTTGAGACAGCTGTTGCCGCCTGGGAATGGGGTGCTTACCTTGGGGAAGAGGGTATGCGTAAAGGCATTCGTCTGAAAATTGTTTCTATGACACGCCCGGCAAACACATCCAATATGGGAAAAGCCAAAGCCACTGCAAACTATTTGAACTCCCAAATGGCAAAATATGAAGCGATTGACTGCGGATATGATGAAGCCTTGCTTCTGGATGATGAAGGTTATGTTGCAGAAGCAAGCGGGGCCTCGTTTTTCATGATAAAAGACGGGGAGATTATTACACCGCCAAGTGATAACGCCTTAGCTTCCATCACACAAAAAACTGTCATTGAAATGGCTGAAGACCTTGGATACAAAGTGACTCGACGTCGTATCACAAGAGAAGAGGTCTATGTGGCGGATGAGGCATTTTTGACAGGAACGGCTGCAGAAATCACACCGGTTGCTTTGGTTGACGCCAGAGAGATAGGCAGAGGTTCCCGCGGGGAGATTACGGCAATTATTCAGAGCGGCTATTTTGACATTGTATTTGGTCGAAACAAAAAATATGAGCATTATCTTACCTATGTGGATGAGATCAATTAAGAAGACTGTCGGAACCTGGACTTTCAATACTAAAGCATGACTTAGAAAAAAACTAAATTTTTTTCTGTAGTCCGGGCTGAGAGTGGCAAGAAAGTTGCAATAGCCGGCACTGAAGTACCGGTTCCGGGAAACAGCCTGTATTGGAACTCATTCTTTAGGGTCAATGCCCTTCAGTTAAGCGGTTTTTTCGGGACCCGTACTTTAGTGCGGGCTGAGAATGGCAGGAAAATTTAAAAAGTAAAAAAAGGAATACAATGGCATCAGATATGAATGACTATTTTAACAAGAAGAAAAGTGAAGGCGGAGGATTTAACAACTCTAACTCAGGCGGTGGCAGTGGTCCAAAAGGACCTCAGATGCCAAATTTGAATTTTAATTTTGGCGGGGGGAAGGCAGCACTGACATATTTCTTGATTGCTGTTGCTGTGATGCTTGTTCTGGCAAAGCCGTTTATTATTATTCAAGAGGGTGAACGGGGTATCTTAAGTACAAACGGAAAGTATCAGGACCAGGCACTGCTTCCGGGATTGCATTTTATTATTCCTGTGATTCAAAAAGTATATACGGTGGATACGAAGGTCCGTATTATCAACTATGCATCACGTGTAGAAACAAATTCAAATGCTTCGGGGATTATTTCAAAGCCTGCCATTACAGTGCTTGACAAACGGGGTCTGCCGGTTTCGATTGAACTGACTGTTCAGTACAGACTCAATGCACAGTTTGCCGCACAGACAATCTCAAACTGGGGATTCAGCTGGGAAGACAAAATAATCAATCCTGTTGTTCGTGATGTTGTGCGTAATGTCGTAGGAAAGTATGATGCCGAATCTATTCCTGTTATGCGTAATACAATTGCAACTGCGATAGAAGACGGCATACGGGAAAGTATCAAAAGTCTGAAAAACTCTCCGGTAATCCTGCAGTCAATCCAGCTTCGTGATATTATGTTGCCGGAAAAAGTAAAAGCACAGATTGAGAGAGTACAACTGGCTAAACAACAGGTACAACAGGCAGAACAGGAAGTACAGCGTGCGAAACAAGAAGCACTCAAACGTGCAGCAGAGGCTCGCGGTATCGCGGAAAAAGCAAGAATTGAAGCACAGGGTAAAGCAGATGCCGTAACAATTGAAGCAGATGCCAATGCCAAAGCAAATATTTTAATTGCAAAATCATTGACAACGAAGCTTTTGCAGCTTGAACAGATGAAAGTACAAAACAAGTTTAATGATGCACTCAGAGTCAACAAAGATGCAAAAATATTCTTGACACCGGGCGGTTCAACACCAAATATCTGGGTTGATACAAAAAATATTCAGCAAAGAACGACGGCACGATAAGCATGCAGGAAATAGTCAATAGAGTAGATTGGGAGAAGCAGGAGCTTCTGCCTGTCATTGTCCAGGACAACACGACCAATGAAGTGCTGATGATGGCCTACATGAATAAAGAGGCTTTGGAACTTTCACTCAAAACAAAGCAGGCACACTACTTTTCAAGAAGCAAACAGCGTATATGGAAAAAAGGCGAAAGCAGCGGACATACGCAGGAAATCGTCTCTTTTTTTATTGACTGTGACAATGATACGCTCCTGATAAAAGTCAATCAAAACGGAGTAGCCTGTCATACCGGGAGAAAATCATGTTTTTTTACAGAGCTGCAAAGCGGTGAGATTACTTCTGAAGTTGAGGTAAATACCGAGGCTGCATACGGTGTTATTGATACACTCTATCATACGATTCAAGAGCGAAAGAGTGCAGACCCTGCCACTTCATGGACGGCAAAACTCTTAAGCAAAGGGGAAAATACAATTTTGAAAAAAGTTGTTGAAGAAGCCGGTGAATACTGTTTTGCACATAAAGACAATGATGAGAAAGAGATGGTGTATGAAGCGGCAGATTTGACCTACCATATGCTTGTGGCGCTCGCTTCTAAAAATATATCACCAGACAGAATAAAACAGGAGCTTGCCCGTAGATTTGACATGAGTGGCATCGCTGAAAAAAACGCAAGAAAAGAGTAAGTAAAATATGAAAGAGAAGCTGTTGGCATTTATTCATGGATTAATAACGTATGATTATATCCTTTTTGGTATGTCATTTCTTCTTTTTCTTCTTTTTATTATTCTTGCACTTCTCCTTCGAAAAAAGATAATTCTTGCGATCTTTTTTGTTCTTTTTGGATTTGCAATACTTCTTCTCGGTCCTACGCTTGGTTATATCGAGATGCACAAATATCTTTTTAAAAATTCTGTCCAGTTGCTTTCGCAAAAAAGACTTCATTTTGTGGAGGCTTTGGTGGTTAAAGGAAGTATCACAAATGAATCCAAATTCGATTTTTCCGAGTGTAAAATCACTGCAAAAGTCTACAGGGTTACAAAGAACAAGTACAAAAACTATCTTTTACGATTAAAACCATTTCAAAAAATGTCGATTCTAGAACCTGATATAGCACAAGGGCAAACAAGAGAGTTTAAAATTATCATAGAACCGTTTGCATATAAAAAAGACTATAATGTATCTCTGGAGGGAAATTGTAAATGACACTCTTTAATTACTGGCATTATATAGTTTTCTTTGTAATCTTTTTACTGAGTATTGCCGGTATAGTGAGTGCAGTGAAACAAAAAAACAAAAAACTAGTCTATTCTATGATATTTTCTATTATTTTGGTGACTGTTTTTATGGCTGTTTTTTCTGTTATGATTGTTGATAAGTATACGAAAAAGGTGCAGTTGGAAAAACTGCACAACAAAAGGCTCTTGAGCACGGAAGAGATAGCCTATTACGGTATTGTTAGAAATGTCGGAAAATTTCCTGTAGGAAAAGTGACTTTTGAAATAAAACTGGTCAATAAAGGGCATGCAACAGGAAATGTAAAAGGCGGGAATTTTTATAAACCCAGCGGTTTTATGGACTTTTTTTCCGGAGGTTTTGGAATGGGATCACACAAACCGCAAACCGTTACGAAAAAGTTTGTTGTTGCCAGAAATCTCAAACCCGGTCAGGCAAAGGCATTTAGAGTATACTTCAGATATCCGCCCTATTTCAGAAGTACTGCGGAATTTGCAAAAGCATACGGGCATTAATACTTTAGACCGACTTTTTTAAGTGCGGCGTTAATATTTTTTATCTGTTGGTTCTTGTTGCGGCACCATTTTGGAGCTAAGAGGGAATCATCATCAATGCCTGCTGTCACTCTTTGGACATTGACATTTTTGGGTTTCATCAGAAGAGATTTTACAAGCACATCAAGATATTCCTGCTCACTGATTGGGGTAAACTCTCCACGGTTAAATTCATTTGCCAAGGCAGTGCGTTTTACAACATACAGAGGGTGATATTTTACAGAATCAATTCCCCATGAATAAGCGGCTTTGGAGGTCTCAAGCATCATCTCCTGCGTTTCTCCCGGAAGACCAAAGATAAGGTGCCCGCAAACATTCAGACCTGCCTCTTTTGATTTGATAATCCACTCCTTAACATTTTCGCTGTCATGCCCACGGTTGATTTTTTCCAGTGTTTCATCATATACAGACTGAATGCCAAATTCAATCCAGATCTCTTTATCTTTGGCAAGGCCTGAGAGGTAGGCAAGTGTCTCTTCTGTGATGCTGTCAGAACGTGTACCAATGCTTAACCCTACCACGTTCTCAAAAGAGAGCGCTTTTTCATAGAGTGCTTTGAGGGTTTCAAAAGGGGCATAGGTATTGGTAAATGATTGAAAGTATACAAGAAATTTTTTTGCGCCATACTCTCTTTTCTGGCGTTTTGATATGGCATCAAACTGCAGTTCAAGCTGTTTGAGTTGTTTTTGCAAAAAAGGATTCTCTTTTGATTCAAGATTTAAGTGAAATCCTTTGAGCTCCACAACGGCATCAGTACTGGCTGAAAAAGAGTCATTTTCGCAAAATGTACAGCCTCCTTTGGCCACGGTTCCATCAATATTCGGGCAGGTGAAGCCGGAAATATTGATGCCAACCTTGTGTACTTTTACACCAAATTTGTTTTTTAAATAATTACCGTATGTATAAATTTGTTCCATTAAACGATATATTTTCCAGTAAAACAGGCTGTACAGTAGATATCCTGTGTCGCATTCACACTTCTTAAGAGTGATGCTTCATCCAGATAGGCCAAAGAGTCGGCTTCTATAAAATCACAAATTTCCTGCACACCCATATTTGCAGCGATTAAATTCTCTTTGCTTGGTGTATCAACACCGTAGAAACACGGATCGGTAGTCGGAGGAGAAGAGACACGCATATGGACTTCTTTTGCTCCTGCTTCTTTCAGCATTCTGATGATTCTTCTTGAAGTTGTACCTCTGACTATAGAGTCATCTATAACGACAACTCTTTTGCCTTTGATAATGTCTGTCATAGGAGAGAGTTTCATCTTCACTTTTAAATCACGCATCTCCTGTGTCGGTTCTATAAAGGTACGCCCTATGTAGTGATTGCGCATAATTCCCATTTCATAGGGAATTCCACTCTCCTGTGCATAACCGATTGCAGCAGGTACACCACCATCAGGCACAGGGATAACCAAATCGGCTTCAACAGGCTGAATTTTTGCCAGCTCTTTTCCCATCTCTTTTCTGCATTCATATACAGATTGTCCGAAGACAGAAGAGTCAGGACGGGCAAAATAGACATATTCAAAGATACAGTGTTTTGGTGTCGGTTCAAAGATTTTTACACTTTGAGGGGCTTTGCCTTCTTCAAAAATCAGAAGTTCTCCCGGTTCCACATCACGGACAAAAGTAGCCCCCACAAGATCAAAGGCACAGGTTTCACTTGCCACAATATAGCCGCCGTTGGCCAAACGCCCAAGACTTAAAGGTCGAAATCCGAAACGGTCACGCATAGCGAACATTTTGGTTCTGCTTAAAAAGACAAGAGAAAAAGCACCTTCTATTTTTTGAACAGCATCTATAATTCTGTCTAGAAGTTTGTCCTGCTCACTTTTGGCGATAAGATGAATAAGATTTTCAGTGTCCATAAATGTCTGAAAAATTGCACCGCGTTTGATCAGTCTGGCACGTACTTCATCAGCATTTGTAAGGTTACCGTTGTGAACAATTGCCATCTCACCCAAATCGTATCTTGCAAATACAGGCTGTGCATCAAGAATGGAATCATTTCCCGCTGTGGAGTAGCGGGTGTGGCCTATAGCGCTTGATCCGCTTAAAGTAGCAAGTTTGTCTTCGTTAAAGACGCTCATGACAAGTCCGCGATCTTTGATAGTATGGAGTTTTTCTCCGTCAGATGAGCTGATACCTGCTGCTTCCTGTCCGCGGTGTTGGAGAGAATGAAGAGAAAAGTAGGCTAACTTTGAAGCCTCTTTATGACCAAAAATCCCAACAACAGCACACTTTTCATTCATATTTTCGCGCAATTTTTTTCCTTGATAAGTTGTAATTAAATTATGATGCAATTATACTCAAAATATCTATAAATATTCTCAAAGCTGTCTTAATTAATAGATATAATTTATTTTCAAAGTGGAACTGTTTTTGCTATAAATTATATATTTTCAAAAAAGGTAGGATATATGGAAATTGTTTTGCGCAATAATCTTATTCTTATCACTACAGGGTTTGATACCTTAAATACAAGTTGGATGAGAGAATTTTTAAATCATCATGCCCGTGGTATGCTCTTTTTACCTAAAGCTGTACTTGTATTTCAAAATCAGTCATTAACGCAGGTCAGAGAGAATTTCATAAGAGAGTTAAGTGAGTTTCATGCGAAAACACATGATTTCAATCATGAATTTTTCTTACGTTCCATGTTAAAGTTTGGCAATCAGCCGATTAAAATAGAACTCAACAGGATGGAAGAGCCTGAAACTATAAAAGTACATCTCTATGCATATGATAAAGATACGGTGCTTATTTCACTGGACAGTCCGAATTCATGGGTGCTCAACTATATGCGCTCACAGCTTGAAGTGTATGTGGAGCGGGGAACAGATATTTCTTTGGTGGTGGATGTCAGTGATTTTAGGTCAAAAGCAAGGCTGGAACGTGCTTTAAACAAGCGTCATATCTTGCATTATCAGATTCAGTATACCTATGACAATCATTTTATGTCCAAACTCTACTCGGATTTTGCAAATTTTTCTTTCGGAGATTTATGCAAAGCCTCTTTTGATGAAGAGAAAAAACATTTTTATACGATTTTAGAATGTCCGATCGGTGCTTCGCAGGATGCTTTGAAAAAAAGCTATAAAAAACTGACAAAAGTTTATCATCCGGACAAAATTTTTCATGAAAGTCCTTATCTGGTAGAACATTACACACAAAAATTTCAGCTGCTGCAAGAAGCGTACCAGGCACTGCGTGTTGTCAGTTAATTATACTTTTTACTTGAGAGAGCGTTTTTTAAGCAGTGCCTGAAAGTCCTCGCTGCTGTAAAGTGCCAGACCTGCACCGCTGAGCTGGGTGAGTTCTTTGGAGAACCCCCGTTTTGAGAACAAAACGATTTGGGTCGGTTCAATCCCGAGTTTCTGGCATTTGTCCCGTATTTTATGCAGCTCTTTTTTGTTGATGATGTGGTTTGTCCATTTGCACTCTCCGACATAGATACGGCCGTTTTGTGTGATGGTCAGAATGTCTATTTCTATTTTTGCATCCCAGTAGCTGCCGCTGCTGCGTATATGTGCGTCACGAAGATGATAGTTCAGCAGGACTTCGGAGAGTTCTTCGTATACCAGGCTGGTATAACTGTTGTGGCGCAGGGTAAAATCTTTGAAAAAGGCATCATATTTCTGTGCCTCAATCTCTTTGATATGGGGTATGACAAAGTAAAACCAGAACCTGACAAAAGGGTGGGTAAAAAGGACTTTGTGTGATATGCGGTGGCGTGCCTCTTCTCTTTTTAGCTTTATGTTTGGATATTTGTCTCGAGGATGCTCTTCCCGTGAATATTCTAGTTGAATCAGGCCCTTTTCCTGCAAAAAATTAAGGGCTGCTCCACCGTTGGCATTGTTGAGTCCGGCTTTGTTAAAGGCAGAAAAGATACGTCTGTCTCCTGTTGCAAGGGCTTTGAGAAGTTTACGGTTGAGGGTATTGTTGAGAGTGAGTTCTCTCATCTGTGCATCTATAGCTTCAAAATTGTCCAATACAAGCAGCCGGAGTAATTCTTCAATAGGCTTTGTCGTGTCAATTTCCCAGTCAAGTCCGCCAAATACTGCGAAGTAGGAGATCTGCGTCTCCATATCATCGGGGTAGTTTTTAAAATAAAAAGAGCGAAACTGCTCAAGAAGTTTTGTCTTTGTCATATGTTAATTGTAACATATTTTTGGAAGTGATGCTTTCGCCTCGCCTTTATGGTTTGTAAGTTAAGTAACTTTTTCGGAACCCGTACTTTCTAAGTTACGCTTTAACGTTTAAAACCTAGGTTCCGAAAAACTTTGTTAAGTATATTATGGTACAGTAATATTTTGATCTGCTAGCAGATTTGCTGAAGTCTTATCCGTAATAGCCTTTTTGGCTTTCCCTAAATATGTATCTACACCTGCTACCAATCCAACACCGACAATTACTAATAAAAGAGCAACTAAAACACCGCTCAGACCTTTTTGTGACTTAATACGTTTGAATAGATTTTTTATCATATTCTCTCCTTCTTTGTGATAAAGTTGTGATAAGTATATCACTTTTATATAAGAAAAGCAAATAATATTTACTTAAACCAATTATTAACCTAGCTTATAGTGTTTTTGTGTATTTTTGTGAAATCCATACACTTGTATTTACATCTTTACATGTACGGTAACAGTCCTGTTTTACTTTTAACCAGCTTGCACCGTTGATTGTTTTGGAGATGTCTGATGTAAACTTATGCCCTTCTTTCCAAACATTAACACGCTTTCCATTTACAGGTTTTTCTCTGAGAAATATCTTTTTCGCATTGACAGCATAGGTTTGCAGAGAAGGTTTTGTCTCTTTTTTTACTGCTGTTTCTTTCTTCTTTGGCATTGTCATTGTAAGTTCATGTGTCTTTTGTGCTGCTTTTTGTGTTTTTTGTGCTATCTTCTGTTGTGTCTGTTGTGTCTGTTGTGTCTGTTGTGTCTGTTGTGTCTGTTGTGTCTGTTGTGTCTGTTGTGTCTGTTGTGTCTGTTGTGTCTGTTGTTTGGCATTCTCTTCCGGTGGAGTTTGCAGACTTTCTTCTTCATCTATTATAATCGGAGCGGGAAATGAAATATGTGATACTTCTGATGGTGCCGTTTCTGTAGTGTTTTGCTCTGTATCGGGAATTTTTTTCGGAGTGTCAGTCACCTTTGCATGAAAAACAGTACTTTGCGCTTTAAAATTTTTGTAAAAGTCAGTGTCATCTATCTCTTCATTGGCATCCACAATCTCAGGGACAAGTAAAAAGATCAAATCAGTTGTGTTTAAATTTTCAACTTTATGCTTGAAAAGCTCGCCCAGTAAAGGAATATCTCCAAACAAAGGGATTTTTTCTTCACTTTTGGAATTTTCACTGTGCAGGCGACCACCCAGGGCTATAACCTGTTCAGATTTTACAACCACATTTGTCTGAATGTTTTTACTGATAAAAGAGGGAATGGAGATGCCGGCTCCAAGAGCAACATTATTGGCAGGGTTAGGGTCTATGGCACTGTCTTGAATATCTACATTGATATGCATATAGCCCTCTGTCTGCATAAATTTGCTTGTGAGTGTAAGTTTGAGACCATACTCTTTTTCTGTCACCTGAATGGTGGGTGCCGTTCCTGTGTTTTGTATAATACCTGTCGGGATATAAAGCTCCCCGCCTACGCGAAAGGTTGCATTTTTGTCTTCTGTTGTAATGAGCACCGTGTCATCAAGTATATTGGCAACCCCTTTTGTCTGTAAAAAATTGAGTGTAGCAAGAACGGATTTTCCGGTTGCTGTTGTAAAATTTCCCAGGTTGTCAAGTAAAAAACCACTAAATGTTGCAGAGTTTGCAGCACCCGCATTGGCTGTTGCATTGACATATTTGTTGAAAAATCCCAGTCCGGTAACACCACCCAAATCTTTTGCTCTTTGGTTGTCTACGGCAATGAGGTAGAGTTTTGTACGAATCATTTTGTTGACTCTGCGTGTTTTTGTCAAATCCATCAGTTTGTCTGTATCTACACCGCCTTTTTTCAAAATCTCATAAATTCTTTTTTTGTCATGCGGATCTTTAAATACACCTGTAATAACGGCAGAGTCGTTACCGACCATGCTGAGTGAAAGATTCGGTTCAATAATATTGATCATTTTTTGAATATAGCCGAGATTCTCATTCACATAGACATGATAATTTTCTATGGAGTTGTCCCTGTAAATGATAAGAATAGAGGTGTTGCCTGTTTTTTTACCAAATATTTTAAGCAAACTTCCTTTTGCCGTACTCTCCAAAAGAGAAACGTTAATGTTTTCTCTGTTACCGACAATGAGTTTTTTGATCTTTTTTTGCAAGGGTAGGACCTGGTACTCATTGTTAAAGACAAGAATGTCGTTTGCAAAAAGATGCAGACAGATTCCAAGATATAGTAGTATTTTTTTCATTTTTTCCCCTTTTTATTGGCAGGTGCCGGTGATTGATATGTTTTGATCATGATACGAATAGGTTTGCATCTGTGTACTTAAGGTTTTGTTTTTAAAATAGTGACCGTTATGGGTATATTTTATGGTTACAATGACCTGACCAGGCAAGGTTGCATCGGCCGGAGCAGAAAAGCTTATGGTTGTTCCTTTTGGACACAGTCTGCTTCCTACTTCTGTATCGAGTGTTGCATTGAGAGTATTGCTTCTGAGATCCTGTTCACTGTCAAGTACGGTAGAGGTCTGATTGGCTATGAGTTTGAGTTTGTAATCCTCTTGCATGACACTCCAGTAGTCTATCATCAGTGTTATGATAAATGCCAAAGTCGGCAGAACAACAAGCAGCATCGCCATGATTTGACCCATACCAAAGGCATTGCGAAAATTGTGTTTAGTTTTCATAGGATATTTTCACTCTTTGTACATGTTTTTTTCTCTGTTTTTTAAACATTTTTTTGTCTACAAGGAGAAGTTCTTTTTGTTTTTGCAGCTTGACGTTGATCTCTTTGGGTGTTTTTATCATCCATAACTGCCCTCCGTAGTTGTGAAGATTATAGACTCGCTTACTGTTAAGCGCCTGTGTTTTATAGTAATACGCCAAAAAGTTTTTAATCTCTTTTGGTGCCATTTGGAATATGACAGTATCTGCCTTGGTAAGCATTTGCTTTTCATTGTAGCTGAGAGGTTTTGTCTGTCTGTTTCCGTTGATGACAAAGGTATCTATCTTTACATGTAAAGCGACATATTTTGTATAAAAGAGATCTGGAGTTTTTTTGTTTGCAGAAGGAATGGCACAGGCTATATCTACAAAATCTCCCGAACGCAGAGATGTGTCCTGGTTTCTAAAAAGAGAGAGTGCGACTGAGAGTGTGTCTTTGGTGACCTGCTGTGGTGCTTCTGTCTTTTGAGGCTGTACCTGTTTTTCTTTTTTCTTTTGCTTTTTCGCCTCTGCTTCCTGCTCGGTTTTTGGCGGTATCGTAACAATCTTTTCAGGACGAATAGGCTCACCTTTGTAGATATCTACATTGGCATATCGGCCTATAATTTCTGTATCTGTCAAAGGAGTAAAGCTGATATAGCTTTTGGCAAGATTTGCTTTTTTAAGTGAATCTGCATTAATAACATCCCCTTTATGTATGTTTTTTGCCGCAACAAAAACTTCAACTTCTGCTTCCTTGTGCTCTTTTGTCTTTCCCTGTTTGAGGTATAGAAGAAGTGCTACGGAGGAGCTAAAAAGCACCAGTCCGACCATTATTCCCATGATTATTCTTGTTTTTCTGTTTTTCATATTACTCCCTTTTAAAATCCCGGCATTAAGGCATCTGCTGCCATTGGAAATGCTATCATTGCGATGACTGCCGGTAAGATGAATATAAACATGACCAGCGTAATGCCTATATTCATCGTTGCGGCTTTTTTCTCTATGTTTAGCATTTCCATTGATTTAAGCTCCTGCGCCTGATTCTCAAATATAGATTTGACACCGATTCCTGTTTCCTCGGAAAGTCGCATAAATCCGACAATAGTGGCAATTGCATCACTTCCTGTACGGTTGACAAGATTTGTAAACGCTACATCGCTTGAGTATGTTATAAACTCGTTTTTAAACTTTTTAGACTCACTTAAGAGGTCTGGACCTAAAACACTTGCACCTTCTGTTGTTACTTTGTCTATGGCATTGTTGAGTCCTCCGCCCCCTTCAAGAATGATAATCAGCAAATCTATAAAGATAGGCAAATCATTTTCTATTCTTTTGATTCTTGCCTTTATCTGTTCTTCAACATATATATAGGGCATAAATATTGCTATGGCAACACCTGACACAACTAAAAAAAGCTCAGTTAAAAAACTAAAATCCATAATAAAAATCAGCGATATCAAAGAGATGCCTGCCAAAATACTTGCAAATACTATTTCATTAAACTGTTTGCGTGTAAGTCCCGCTCTTTGAAGCTTTAATTTAAATTCTGCTTTTTTTGCACTGAAATTGTCAGTGATAATTATGTCATCTTCTTTGGCAAAAATGGCGCTTAAAAGTCTCCTGTGCTTATAATGCACATAAGCATACAAAGAGAGGAAAAAAGCGATAATGCCAAGAGAGATGAAAAGAGTAATGTATGAAAACAGTTCTATCATTTGTGTACCCTTGTCAATACTTTATTGATCATTATGCCGGTAAATACCCAAAGAGCAATACCCAAAAGCTGAAATCTTCCGTATTGGGATTCCATAAAGTACTGATGCAGTTTCCCGTCAAAGTTCCCATTCAGCGAAAAGTATAAAAAGATGGTAATTAAAACAACGACATATGAGCCTACACTGCTTTCTCTTGTAACAACATCTACTTTTTCCTGCATTTTTTCTCTGTAGCTGATCGTTTTTTCAACCTTTTCCAAAGTATTTGAAAACTGTCCGCCGCTCGCGCGCCCTATTTTAATCGCCAAGGCAAAGATACGGAGTTCTTTGGAATGGATAAACTGGTTTAAATTGTTAAAAGCCTCCATCTCTCCGATAGTATTTTTTTCCTGGAAAAATTTTGCAAATATGTCACGAAAAAGCTTGGACCCTGAAACTGAAACTGACTTGCTGAGTGCCTGTTCAAACCCAATACCGTTTTTCATCATTTTTACAAGCACTGAAATTGCAACGGCAAGTGCTTTGTTGAATTTCTTTTTTCTGTTGTCTATAATGGCACGTAAAATCATGTAAAAGATGAACGAACCAAAGGGGATACCTATAAGATATCCGCTCCAGTGGCGTAGAAAAAGTGCAAAGAGAGATCCTGCCAGGAGAGAAAATGCGAAAAAAACAAGAACAAAAATGTAAGGAGAAAAATGAAATCCTGCCTGAAGCATCAGAGCGTTTATTTTGTTTTTCAGCGTGTTTTTGCTTTCTAAATGTTTTTCCCGTAAAATGTCATCTTCATCTACATCCACAAGTGATATGACATGCTTGATGTAATTAATGTGTTTTGTCCGTTTATACTCTGCCAAGAGAATATAGCCAAGTGCAGTAGCACTGCTTGTAATGACAAAGATAAGTAATATGTCTATTTGTAATTCAGTCATTATTTTAGGTTCGGCCATCTTTCTAATATGCTTTTGCTTGAGATATAGGAGGATTGTATAATCTCAGACATATAGTTTGTTTTCCATCCGCACATTCTTTTTGGATGAAACTCCTTAAGCTCATTTGTAAGCATCTCTTTGCTGACAACATAATCATTGTCAAAGATACGACTCTCCATTGTGACACCGTTTTGCATCATCTTTAATATAGCACGCGAAGAACCTGAAATTGCTTTGAAATTTCCGCTTGAATCCATCGGATTGTCACTGTTGGCATTGCGTTGAAATTCAAACAGGTCCAGCATGGAAACGACACCGTTTTCTTCTATGCGTCTTTCAGGTTCAGATATTTTGACGATGCGTCTTGTTCCGTCGGGAAAACGGACGATTTGTATTATCAAATCAACAGCAGAGATAATTTGTGAGCGTACAAAGGTCATATTTGCCGTAGGACGTGCTTCTAGGAACATATTTTCAATTCTTACAATTGCCTCTTTTGTATCATCCGCATGAATTGTTGTCATAGAACCCGGATGTCCCGTGTTCATGGCATTGAGCATCGTGACAATTTCTGGACCTCTGCACTCCCCGACAATAATACGTCGTGGACTTGAACGCAAAGCCGTACGTAACAGGCTCTCAATCGTGATCGCTCCTGCACCTTCTTCGTTTGGCGGACGTGCCTCAAAGGAGCGAATCGCATGGCAGGGCATTTGCGGTTTCATCTCTTTTGTATCTTCTATGGTGAGCAGCTGGTCGCCCTCGTCTATAAAACGGGTAATGGCATTTAAAAAAGTTGTTTTTCCGCTTGATGTACCGCCGGAGACAACAATGTTAAGTTTGCCTCGTATGGCTTTTATGAGAAAATATGCCATTTTCAAATCAATCATATTTGAGTCTATCAAGGTTTCAAAAAGCAGAGGAATCTCGCGAAATTTTCTCACAGTGACATAGGAGCCGGGATTGCCGTCGCTGTCAAGGTTTGCAGAAACAGGCGGTATTTGTATCTCTATACGTGAGCCGTCAGGCAGTTTTGCAGAGGCAATAGGGTGTGACTCATCGATTTTTCTGTTTGAAGCCATGAGCATTCTGTTAATAAAACGGCGCAAATCTTCTTCATTCCTGAATTTAAACGGTGTTGCTATAGTCTGGCCGTTGTAAATAACATCAATATAATCTTTTGTGTTGACCAAAATATCATTGAGCCCCTGTCCTGCAAGACGCATAATCGTTGAAATCGGACCGTAGTTGAGCAGATTGTCTATAACAAAGTCGGCTATTTCCGTTTTAAGGGCAGGTTTTGGCAAAGTAAACTCAGAGATATGTTTGATGACAACTTCCCGTATCATTTTTTCTGTAAGTTTTCCGTTAATATTGAGTTTTTCGACAAAAGCATCATATATAGAACAGGCAAGCTGAAAATACTCTTCATTTCTGTAAATCAGCGGGAAACAAAACTCAGAACAGAGGTTCTCTTCAATATGTACAGTTGAAGCAGTACTCTTGACCTGTACATTCTCTTCAGTGCTATTGTGGCGTTCTTTGATTTTTTCTTTTAGAGCCATCGTTTCACCTTGGACCAGAAAGAGTGTTCGCCTTTGTGGGCATTTTCATACAAAGAAGCATCATGAATAAAAAAGTTTTCTCCAAACTCTTTGAGCTTTAGCATAAAAGGCGAATCCGGGTATTCGTCGCAGACAAGTTGCGCTTCATTCCAGCACTCTCGTAAATGAACAGCATCATTCGGCAAGGCAAAAGCAATTTCAAAGTTGTGTTTTAGGCCTTTTGAGAGTATCTTTCTTGCCTCCTCCTGGGTAACACTTCCAAAAGAGTCGGAACGGTTGGCTATGATGTGTGTTTTGGAATACCATCCGCTTTTGTCAATGATATCTATATATGTTTTTAAAATAGACATGGAAGGAATGGAAAATTCGGTAATGACAAAAATATTGTCTGCGATCTCTTGAATATCTATCTCTAAATCGACATCTTCAAAAACCCCGACATCTATAATGATAAAGTCAAATTTTTCTTTGATAAACATGATAAAGTTTAAAAACATCTGTATGTTTTCAGGTTTTTCCAGCTCTTCTCTGTCAGTATGTTTTTGTACACCCGGGACAAAATAGAGGTTGTCATTCAGTTTTTCCAAACCGTTTTCAAAGAGTTCCTGCATATCCAGATTTTGCACACTAGATATGTCAACTATGGTTTTTTTGGGCTGCGGATAATTAAAAAACAGGTTAGAAACAGCTTTTGTGTAGGCAAAATCAAGATATAAAACATTTTTGTCTGGATGGTCCTGTGCCAGTGTTTTTGCAAGATTCATAGAAATTGTTGTTGTTCCAACTCCACCGCTGATACCTGTAAATACAGATATGTTACTGTTTCCGCGTCTTTGTTTTATAATGCTTTGTGACTTGATGATGAGGTTTGTGATAAGTCCCGAATTGGCTTCTTCTTCACTGAGGTATACATCTACACCGATTTTTCCTGCCAGCAGAGAAAATTTTGTATCATTCTTGCCTATAACAATCATATAAATATTATTGTTAAAGTGTATCTCTTCAATCTTTTCAATGTCTTCTAGGCTTTCAACTCTGTAAAGAAGTACCACATCGCGGTTTTTGCTAACAGCATAAAAACTGATAAAATCATTGATGGAGTTAAAGTTTTTGACATCGGTAAATTCGTCTTTTAGATCATTGTAGCACTCTTTGTCGACTTTTGATACATAGGCTATTATCATTAATGCATTCCTCCGTTTTGACTGTTACTGTTTTGGTTGTTGTTTTGATCATTTCTGTTCTGACTGCCTCGTGAGACTTTAATGATTTCAAACTCTGTTGTTGTTCCTGGAGTTGTTGCGTTAATATCTTCAATGTCTATTTTTTTCAGATGGAGAATAAGTCCTTTGTGTACTTTTTCTTTGTATTCGACAACGCTATAATCATTCTTGTCCAATAGATTGTCAAGTTGCGTATCATAATCGGCTCCATTGGAAGAGTGTCCCGATAAAATACTCACAATATTTGTAAAGGTGTCAATTATTCTTCCAAACAAACCTTTCTTTTGTCTGCCTTGATTGCGCTTACACCAGTCCAGCCAATCTTCAGTAGATACGTGAATAGTATATTCTGTTTGTGTAGAATAATTAAACGGATTGAGATATAAACAATGGTCATGATAAGTTTCGGATGTTCTTGAGAGTAGGTTATAATCAGATACAGCCGAATCATCTGCACATCTCTTGCGTGTTTTCCCACCATCCAATGTTGTGTCCGTTGGAATTCCCTGTGTAAATGTCTGATATGATGAACGCCAGCCAAAGATTCCTTTTTCATCTTTTACTGTACAAGACTGTACTTCCGTTCCATAAACACTTTCAATGCCTAAAAGTTTAAAATACTCAAAGCCTTTGACTATGCCGTTTTGTACCTGCATAAAAGTCAAAGGCATATGATTTGTAAAATCAAAGTTTACACTGACAGTTTCTGTGAGTGTTTTTGAGTTCTCTCCAAAGAAAAAGCGAAACATGGATTTTGCCATGAATATCATCGGTTTAAAAACTTCTCCGAGAATACCTACTCTTCCTGTTTGCGGATCAATTTTAGGCTGTACATAATTGGTATTGTCGAGTTTGCTTGCCAGTGTCAGCAGAGTTGTTTCTGTATCCTCTAAAACAGAGTCTGACTGTATGCTGGATTTGTTGGAATTTTCACCCAGCAGACTGGCACCGTTTCCAAAAAAAGGCATCCATTGCGTCATCCCGAAAAAGTTTTGGAATTTACATGTCAGACTGTCCGGATTGAAGGTAAAAAAGATGCCGTCACAGCCTGTTGTATCATTTATCATTAGGGCATTATAATCAAGCAAAGAGGGCTGTTTTGTAGAAAAAGCCTGATTGATACTGTTCGTATCGATAGCAGATTCTTTTTTTATACGGTAGTCTTGTTGCAGACCAAAAATAATGTTTGCCATATATCGGTTTCTGGATTCTATTTCATTTTGCGTTAAAGCATCTACTATTGTTGTATCGTTTTGCGGAGAAAAATAAGTTTTGATCAGTTGTACCATATAACCAAAAAAAGTTCTTGGTTTTTCATTGTTATAATCATTTGTATTGTCATCCTGGTAATATTTGCCGTCTCGAAAAACATCCAAAGCATAAAAAGCATCATCATGGTCAGGATCATAGTTTTGTGCGGAATCAAAAGGAATTCTATATTCACCTGTAGGCAAAATTTGTCCCATGGCATCTTTTTGCAGTTGGGGATTAGCTAAAGTTCCATCATTAATCAAAAACGGTTTTTGCCCTGAACAGCCTTCTTCCGGTAGCCCGCCGTCTTTACATGTAAAGACATTTTCTATTGTAAGTTTTACATTTGCGGCAGTTGCAATATTTGTAAAATTGGACTGGTCCTGTGCGGCATCTGAAAATTTTCCCCAAAAATTGTTGATTTTAAAATTTTGCGTATTGATTTTGACATTCTGGTACATAATCTTGTCACCATAGTCATTTTGCACGTCCTCTTCTTCATACGGTGTCTGCAACGTCACATTTGTTGTTGTCTTTGCCGAGAGTACCAGCGTCAGTACAAACAGACTTACAAGTATGATTTTTCTCATTTTTTCCCCTTTTTTAGTTTTCATCTATGTTGTTTAACACCATAATATTATGAATGTATTGACTCACTTTTTCATTTAACTGCGCATCGGTGAGACTTCTGTTTGCATCATAAAGCTCCTGCTTCTTTTGGCAGGCTGCAATAATTAGACGCTCCTGCGTATGCTGCAAATTTTCCAACTGGTTGACTTTGTGGAGGTTGTCACTCTCACCGCCCATAAACCAGATAAACCAAAACAGCAGCATAATTGCCAGGAACAATGGTACCAGTGCTGCAGAACCTCTTCTCATAATTTTCCTATTGTATAACTCAGTATTGCGGCAATGCTCATAGCCGGAGCAAAGCCATAGCTTTTCTTTTTCAGAGCAGCTAAAATCACAAGATGTATCAGCCCTGAAAATATGATAAAATACCCAACCTGTGACAAACCTACAAAAAGGGCACAAAAGGCACCAAATCGTAAATCACCGCCGCCAAAAGCCATATTTAAAATAACAGGGATGATAAATATGACAAGTACAATCAAGACCGCATATAAATCATACACAGACAGGTCTGCATCCCACCATTTTAAAATAACCAACACTGCAAATGCCGGAAGTATAATTCTGTCCGGAATAACTCTTTTTTTACTGTCAATATAAGAGAGAACAGAAGCAATAACTATAAAATAAACAAATATAATCATCACATTCCCTACACTCTTTTTTGATATTTTTGTGATATTTGAGCTATTGTATGGAAGAGAAGCTTAAATTAATTTGAAGTATGTGAAAAACAATGAATTTTAGTACAAAATAAGAAAAAATAATGATAATTGTTACTTTTCGAAGTAGTTTTTGTTTTTTTAAATATAAGTTTAGATTATGATGTTGATTTTAGAGTTCACTTGCAAATCTGAGGGCATCCATACCGTACTTTTCACGCAGTTTTTGTGTTTTACATGTAAGCGTATACATTTTTCTTTCTTCTTCAAAGCCTAAAAGTGAGAGCTCTTTTTTTGAATCCCTCGTAAAGCTTGAACAGTTGATACTCAAACGAACGACACAAAGACGCTTGTGAATGTCAGCCGCATGAAAAAGAGAAATGCATAAGGCATCAAACTTTTTTTCGGTAAATATTTCTGCCTGAGAGATGTTTTTGTGAGATTTTTGATGCATTTCATAGGCAATACCCAAATGAAAAACAGTGGGAATTACCTGAAGTTTTATAATGGCAAAGCTGAGATGTCTGGCAAGAATGTGAACCCGTCTGAGCAGTTCTGCTCTGTCATAGAGCGGATCAAAAGTTCTGGATATTCCGATGGATTTTCTTTGATGGGTCGTTTTAATCTGCGCATCACTTTCTCCGTTGACACGTTTATAGAGCTCTTTTGCATACGGTCCCCATGACTCCAGAGTTCCCCGTCTTTTTCGCAGTTCTCCGAGTGTTTTGATTTGTGCACTGTGCAGTTTGTTTTTCATACTTTTGCCTATGCCTGCGAAATCTTCTACTTTGATGGGGTTGACAAATCCGTCAAATTCGTATTTTGTAATCGTTTTGCATCCAAAAGGTTTGGCATAGCCTGTTGCAAGTTTTGCGATGTAGCGTGTGGATGCGGCACCGATGGAGACAGGAAGCTGGAGCTCTTTTTTGATTTCATGGCGCAAGCTGTCTATAAACTGTGGTATCTCTTCATCATCTATCCATCCGCTTACATCTCCGTAAAATTCGTCAATAGATGCCTGCTCGACAAGCGGAATTTTGCGTGCTAGAAAGTCATGGAGTCTGTGAGAAAGCTCCTGGTACAAAGACATATTTGGTGCTTTGATGATGAGATGCGGACAGAGTTGCAGAGCCTGTCGAATACTCATGGCGGTTTTGATGCCATAGGCACGGGCTTCATAACTTGAAGTTGTGAGAATACCGCGGATACGTCCATCTTCGTCCTGAAAACTTTTGAGATCATCCCCGTTTTCATAGGCTTTATAAAAAGTCGGTACAAACGAACCGGAATTTTCAAAATTGACTCTCTGGTTCTTTGCGTCTTTGGTAAATATTTTTGTATCGCTTCTTCCGCCGATGGCAACAGGTTTGTGTTCCAAAGAAGGCTCAAGTATACGAGCTGCACTGACAAAAAAGCAGTCGATGTCAATATGGATTTTCATAATTTAATATTAGCAGAGAAAAAAGAAATCTTTTAAAAGTATTGCAAATTGACAAAAATATATTATAATTTCATCAAATTATTTTAATAAGGAAAGCGGATATGGCACAGGTACCCGAAGATATAGGATGTGAAAATAAAGAGTGTATAGCAAAAGACGAGTGTAAAAGACAGGTGATAGCAAAAAACGGTACAGCACGAGAAATCAGAGAATTCGGCGGCACTGTGACAAAAAAATGCGGTAAGTTTTTAGAAAAATAGATGAGATATTTTTTAGCGGTTTTTATACTTCTCCTCTTTGGGGGATGCAGTATAAAAAACTATGCCCACACGGATGCGAAGATTGTCATCATAAAATCTCCAAGACTAAAGTTTTCAGATATAGGCTATATACGGCACAGCAAAGATGCGATAGAGCTGGAACTTTTTGTCGCAGGGCATGTGCTTCAGCGCATTCATATAAATCATCTGATCTGTGTGAATGAGGGATGTATAAGCAAAAGCAGTTTTAATCAAGAGTATTTGTCTGGTGTTTATCCTCCTTCTTTGCTGCAAAACGTAATATTGGGGAAAGAGATATATGACGGTAAAAACAGCTTAAAAAAAGATAACGGATTTATACAAAATATAAAAACTTCAGATGTAGATATAAAATATAGGGTAAACTCCCGAGAAATTTATTTTAAAGACAAAAAAAACCATATACTCATTAAAATTAAGGAACCAAACTGATGACAGGCCATAAATATGTAGGCGCACATGTAAGTGCAAGCGGCGGTGTGTACAATGCACCGCTTAATGCCAAAGCCATAGGTGCAAAAGCCTTTGCCCTTTTTACAAAAAACCAAAGACAGTGGGTTGCAAAACCTCTTGACAATGAGACGATACAAAAGTTTAAAACTGCCTTAGAAGAGAGCGAAATTTTACCAAAACATGTACTGCCGCATGACAGTTATTTGATAAATCTGGGGCATCCCGAAGCTGATAAACTTGAAAAATCACGCGTGGCTTTTATAGATGAACTGGAGCGCTGTGATGCTTTGGGACTAGACAAACTGAACTTTCACCCCGGCAGCCATTTGGCGAAACTTACCAAAAAACAAAAAGAAGACAAGGCCCTTTTAGAGGAAATCGAAAACAAATGTCTGGATGTGATAGCCGAGTCCATCAATCTGGCACTTGATAAAACAAAAAATGTCAAAGCAGTCATAGAAAATACGGCAGGACAGGGCAGTAACCTTGGGTATAAGTTTGAACATCTGGCATATATCATAGACAAGGTAGAAGACAAATCAAGAATCGGTGTCTGTATAGATACCTGTCATATGTTTACTGCGGGTTATGATATACGCACGCGTGAAGCCTATGAGAGAACATGGAATGCATTTGGTGAGATTGTCGGCTTTGAGTATCTGAGCGGGATGCATCTGAATGATTCAAAACCGCCTTTGGGGAGCAGAGTGGACAGACATCACTCACTGGGCAAGGGTGAAATCGGACTGGATGCGTTTAGATTCATCATGAACGATGAACGTATGGATGATATACCGCTTATCCTGGAAACGATAGATGAAACGATATGGGCTGAGGAGATAGCACTTTTATACTCGTTCCAGCTCTAAGACTAAACTACCGGTTCCGAGAGAATTGGTATTGCATTTGGAACCCGTACTTCAGTGCGGGCTTTGTGTCTTTTATAGATATTTGAGGAAAAATAAGATAGTATTGTCCGCAGAAAATATCAAAAAGAGAAAAAATATGAAAAAAACAGTGTTTATGTCATTGATGGCAAGTTCAATAATAATGGCGGGCGGATATAAAATTCCGGAAACTTCTACAAACTCAGTTGCTCTTGGGGGAGCAAATATTGCCCATACAAAAAATGCCGATGCCGCATATGACAATCCGGCAAATATGGTTTTTATGGATGATGCACAACATGCAGAAGTGGATTTGATGTATGTAGGGTTAAGCTCTACAAACTTTAAGGGAACTTACGCAAAAACACTTACAGGCGCAGAAGAGCTCAATTCGGAAAAACAGACTTTTATTCTTCCTTCACTCCATTATGTCTCTCCAAAACTTGGTGAAAACGGTGTGCGTGTCGGTTTGAGTATCACTGTGCCTGCCGGACTGAGCAGACAATGGGAAGAGGGCTCTGCCAAACTTGTTTCTCAGGAGTTTACATTAAAGATTGTAGAAGTGAGCCCAAGTGTTGCGTATAAAATTACAAACACCCTGGCATTGGCATTTGGTTTTAGAGCGGTGCATACAAGCGGGGTTGTAAAAAGCAGTGAAAGCGCAATTGTCAATGCATCTCCTTTGGCAACATCCTATATCAGCCGTGATCTTGAAGGAAGCTCTTTGGATTTCGGGTATAATCTCGCCCTGGCATACCACCCGACAAAAGCACTGGAACTGGCTGCCACATACCGTTCGAATGTAAATTTGACGGTAGAAGGAAGCGCGAGACTCTCATCAACGGCTGCATTGGGAGGAGCCATTCCTGCAGGTTCATATAACGGTGAGGCAAGTGTGAGTATTCCTCTCCCTGCAACATTGATGCTTGCCGGAGCCTATACATTTGAGAAGACAAAAACAACGGTAGAAGTTGTTTATGAAAAAGCATACTGGTCTGCCTATAAATCTCTTGATTTTGAGTATGACGGATCACTTACAAACCCGGTTTTGATTGCTGCCTTTGATAACCCCAAACCTAAAAACTGGAAAGATACAAACACATTTCGTTTGGGTATTACGCAGGAGTTGGACAAGGTGACTTTACGGGCAGGTGCGATTTATGACGAAACTCCAACGCCGGAGTCTACACTCAATTTTGAATCACCGGGAAGCAATGCATACTCTTTTTCATTTGGCGGACGTTATCAAATAAATGATAGTATGGATATAGGCTTGTCAGCATTGTACTCCATAAAAAAAGACAGAACAATTTCTGGAACGACGAATATAAACGGACTGGACGGTACATTCAGCAACTCTAGAGCGCTGCTTGTTTCAGCCGGTTTAGGGTATAAATTTTAAGGAAATAATTGAAAACACTAGTTAACTTTTTAAACGAAAAAGAGATTGAAAAATCGGAGATATTTATCCATCTAAAATGCAGTATCAATGAAGCAAAGATACTGCAGTATATTGCGCACAGGTATATGAAAGGACAGGATGATGTACTTGTCCTAGATTTGCTGCAGGATTTGTACAAAAGTGAAAACTATGAACATTTGGTACATTTAAGAGAACTGAAAAGTCTGCTTGAACTCGGTTGGCTGCATCAGCAAAGCTTTACTCCTGTAAAAATAGCGGATGTAACACCGCTTGAACTTTTAAACACTGCAGTAGGGCTCACACCTGCTTTTTTAAAACTCTTACAGGACGGCACACTGGATTTGGATTTGCCTGAAGTAAAGCCCTACTCTGACCATCTTGAGTACCTGCAGGATCAGTTTTTTCGGATTGAACTCTATCAGAAAATGAGTGTGATTCGTCAAAATGTACATGAACATTCTCTCGGTATTGACAGACTGCAAAACAAACTCAAACTGCTTGAAAAGCGCATTGAAGAGCGGGTAAAACAGAGCTCTGAAAATCTTGTGTTGGACAAATTTTTCAAACAGAAGAAAATGAGCAACTATGAGCAGGTAATTTTTATTGCACTGCTTCGTGAAGAGTACGGATCGACTGATTCTTCTTTGCGGGAGATGAATACGTTGATAGATTTGATTTCGCTTGATGAGTATGAACGTATTAAAAACCGTTCATTGTTAGAAGAGGGCTCAAACCTTTTAAGCAATGGGATTATAGATTATGAAGAGATGCTCAATCCTTTTGGCGGAATCAGCCGTTCTTTCTATATAGTAGACGATGTCTTACAAAGAATTATTCATCCGCAAAAAACAAAAAAAGTAACACGTTTGAAACTCAATGCTTTGGTCGAAGAACAGGATATTTTTGAACTGGTAGAGCCTGAGACTTCTTTGGATGATGTCGTGCTTAATGTCAAAACAAAAGAGACGCTTGAAAACCTGATGAAACAGGTAGATAAAGAGGTTGTGAGCCGCCTTGTAAAATGGGGTATCAAAGATAAAAAAAGCGGTATAGATGCCAGAATAATTTTTTACGGACCTGCAGGAACCGGAAAAACAATGACGGCATACTCTTTGGCAAAATCACTTAAACGCCAGGTTTTGGCCTTTGACTGTTCCAAGATCCTTTCTATGTATGTAGGAGAGAGTGAAAAAAATGTCCGTAAAATCTTTGATACTTTTTATGAACTGAGCGAAAAAACAAAAACAGAACCTATACTGTTACTCAATGAAGCAGACCAGTTTTTAGGTGCTAGAAGCAGCGGTAATATCACAGGCTCAGATCAGATGCACAACCAGATGCAAAATATCTTTTTGGAACAGATTGAAAATTTCAGAGGAATGCTCATAGCAACGACAAACCTGCTTGAAAATATCGATAAAGCATTTTCCAGAAGATTTAATTACAAAATCGAGTTTAAAAAACCGGACAAAGAACAACGGGTACAGCTTTGGAAGAAAATGTTACCAAAAGAAGCACCTTATGAGGACAACTTCAATGTTGCAGCGCTTGCAGAATATTCTCTTACCGGCGGACAGATTAGTCTCATAATCAAAAACACAGCCTATAAAGTCGCTGTGCGGGAGAATCCGCTCTTTACGCTTGATGACTTTATTGATGAAATCAAGCGTGAAAAAGATGCGAACTTTGACAGTGAGAAATCTATGGGATTTTTAAACAAATAATTTTAAAGCTTCTTTTAAACTAACAAAATATTTACTCGTATCAGTGTTGCGATAAGTGACATTTGGTATGAGTTATCTTCCACAAAACTTTTTTTTAATATTCATTTTGCTATAGTGCAGTAACTGTTTTTTCTAGTAACAAATGAAAATAGGTTTGCAACAAAAACCGTTTTTCATCGTTAGAAAACAAATATAAAAATCAGTTATATTTTTAATAAATATAACTTTTAAAATAAAAGGTAGGTTATATGGAGCATATAGTGACTTCAAATCCGTATTTTGGGGTATTTGTACTTTTTGTTATAACATTTGGTGCGTTTATTACAACGACTGTCGTCGCCCGATTGGCGAGTCGTGCATTGGCACGTAAAGACAGTGAAAAAATCAAACTTTCAGTGTATGAATGTGGACCTGAAATTACTAAGCAGCCAAACAGGGTGTCACCTCAGTTTTATCTGTTTGCATTGCTTTTTTTGCTTTTTGATGTGGAAATAGTATTTATGTTCCCTTGGGCAGTAGATTTTAAAGTGCTTGGTTGGTTCGGTTTTGCTGAAATGATAATGTTTATATTGTTATTGGCAATAGGTTTTGTATATGCATGGAAAAAAGGAGCGCTGGAATGGCACAACATAAAGTAAATTATACACAGGACGGTGGTTTACCGATAGCACTGACAAGTGTGGATAAAATTGTAAACTGGGGACGTTCTAATTCTCTTTGGGCATTAACATACGGTCTTGCATGTTGCGGTATTGAAATGATGGCATCAGGTGCTTCACGATTTGACTTTGACCGTTACGGAACAATTTTCCGTGCGAGTCCCCGTCAGGCGGATGTTATGATAGTTGCCGGTACACTTACCAAAAAGCATGCAGAGTTCATCAAACGTCTGTATGATCAAATGACCGAACCGAGATGGGTTATCTCTATGGGCTCATGTGCAAATACAGGCGGAATGTTCAATACCTATGCGACAGTGCAGGGATGTGACAGAATTATTCCGGTTGATCTGTATCTTCCCGGTTGCGCACCGCGTCCTGAAACACTGCAGTATGGTGTAATGTTGTTACAAAAGAAAATTCGTGCAAACAAAGCAGGCAATGCACAAAAAGCTAAAAGGTTAATGTAATATGAGAGCGTATAAACCTAAAGACAATGTACAGGCAAAGGCATACTATACAGACAGATTTTATGTAGCGCCGCAGGTACCGAAAACAGCGGTAGAAGAAGATGCGGTTTTTGCTGCAGATTTAGAGGCGATTCAAGCAAAATTTGAAGTGAAAGAGGCCTATATTCAAGTGGAACAAATGGTCGTATACATCAATGCGCATGATATTTACGGTGTGCTTGAATTGATGCGCGATGAGTTGGAATATACACAGCTTTCAGAAATGTCTGCTATTGACTGGCTGGCAAAAGATGATACATTCGAAATTTTTTATCAGATGCTTTCCATGACAAAACGCAAACGTATCCGTGTGAAATATTTCATTAAAAACGGAGAGGCTGTTGACAGTGTTGAAAAGCTTTTCAGAAGTGCTGACTGGAGTGAACGTGAAATGTTTGATATGTTTGGCATTGAAGCGAACAACCATCCGTTTATGAAAAGAATTTTAATGCCGTATGACTGGGAAGGCTACCCTCTTTTGAAAACATATCCTCTTGAAGGGGATGAATTCGCAGCATGGTATGAAGTAGATAAAATCTATGGAAAAGAAGCACGTGACATCATAGGCCCTGAACTTCGCGATACTGCAAGAGTGGACAGATATGATTCTGAGCGTTTTGCACGTCTTGGGCATGAAGTTCCAAAAGGTACAAAAATTACCGGTGACGAGCCGGCAGTTACGCATTCGTATCAGGAAGAAGGCGGCGTTTTCCTCATCAAAAAACTTGATAAAGAGTCATCAGTAGTTATTGATGATCCGCAAAGATAAGGTGGTATAAAATATGGCACAGGTAAAAAACAGATTAACACCGTTTTTTGAAAATATAACATTTGACAGAGATGACAATGAACTGATATTAAACTTTGGTCCACAGCATCCGTCTGCTCACGGGCAATTACGTTTAATGCTGCATCTGCAACAGGAACAGATTGTAAAAGCACATCCTGATATCGGGTATTTACACCGTGGTATGGAAAAAATGGCTGAAAACATGATTTATAATGAGTTTATGCCGACGACAGACCGCATGGACTATATCGCATCATCTTCAAACAACTACGGATTTGCTCTGGCTGTTGAAAAACTTATCGGGCTTGAAGTCCCTCGCCGTGCAAAAGTTATCCGTATGCTGCTTTTGGAAATCAACCGTCTTATGTCTCACCTTTTCTGGCTGGCGACGACGGCACTTGACATCGGCGCTATGACGGTTTTTCTTTTTGCTTTCCGTGAAAGAGAATACCTGATGGATATTATCGAAGGCTATTGTGGTGCACGTTTGACACATGCAGCAATTCGTATAGGTGGAGTCCCTCTCGATCTGCAGGATGGATTTTTACACCAGCTCAGAGTATTTTTAAACAAACTGCCGCAGAATATCAAAGATTATGAAGACCTTTTGGACTCTAACCGTATTTGGCTGATGAGAATGGAAGAGGTGGGAGTGATTTCTACAGAGATGGCACTTTCATGGGGCTGTACGGGTCCAATGCTCAGAGCTTCTGGTGTTGCATGGGATATTCGTAAAGAAGAGCCGTATGAACTTTATGATGAAGTGGAGTTTGATGTTCCTTTTTCAGACAAAGGTGACAACTTTGCCCGCTACCGTATTTATATGGAAGAGATGCGTCAAAGTGCGAAGATTCTGTATCAATGTATAGAAATGTATGAAAAATGCGAAAAAGACGGTCAGACTGACTTGATGGCACATGCACCGAAGTATATTTCGGCACCGAAAATCGACATAATGACACAAAACTACTCATTAATGCAGCATTTCGTTCTTGTAACACAGGGAATGAGACCGCCGGTCGGTGAAGTGTATGTTCCTACAGAATCACCAAAAGGTGAGCTTGGATTCTACATCAATTCCCAAGGCGGTCCGTATCCGTACAGACTGAAACTGCGTGCGCCGTCATTCTGGCATACAGGAATCTTAACCGACCTTTTACCGGGTCACTATATTCCGGATGTTGTATCAATAATCGGTACAACGAACATAGTTTTCGGGGAGGTTGACAGATAATGAAACGATATGATTTAAGACATTTAAAAGATAATTTTGAACCTCGTATGAAAGAGATTTTAGAAGAAAAACACAAACCGACGGAGACGTTGATATTTCTTTTTGAAATAGGAGATTTTTCTCCGATCCAAAGAAGTGCTGATTTGGTAAAAGAGTGTGGGTATGAACTGTATAACTCATTAAAATTTAACGAAGTCGACTGGACTATCGTAGTGAAAAAATAGGGATTGAATGTGAGCAAAGTATATTTTTCTACTTGGAATGGTGAGCTTGTTAACAATATCGGCAAACCACAAGAAGAGTGGGAAGAGTCAGCTTATAACTTACCGGCACAATATGATGATCACCGTGATTCAAAAGCTTTTATCGGCTGGGACGGTGTTTCGTTGTTTCATGAGGATGTGGATGTTATTCGTTTAGCGATGGAATATGCTGCACAGTATCAAGTCTATTCAGAAGCATGCGGAAGATGTGCTCCTGGAAGATGGGGTGGCCGTATTTTATATGACCAGCTTGATAAAATTGCTCGTGGTGAAGGTGAATTGGCTGATTTGGACCACTTAAAAGAGATTGGTAAAAGTATGCAGATAACATCCAAGTGTGAGATTGGGAAAACAGTTCCAAATCCTATTTTGGACTTAATGACGCATTTCGAAGATACATTTCTGGAGTGTATCAATGAAAAGAAAAAATCAAAACATTATGATGAAAAAATCGGCTATATAGCAAAAATAACAGCACCGTGTACGGATGCCTGTCCTGCGCATGTTGATATACCCGGATATATTGAAGGTGTCAGAGACTTGCGTTTTGACGATTCCCTGGAAGCAACACGCCAGACAATGCCGCTTGCACATACCTGTGGACGTGTCTGTCCGCATCCGTGTGAAGATGCCTGTCGAAGAACCAATCTTGATGAGCCTATTTCAATTATGGCACTCAAACGCCTTGGTGCAGACTGGGAAACAGACCATGAATATGAGTTTTTTCACCCGATGGAGAAGAAGCCGCCGATTGACAAAAAAGTTGCTGTTATCGGTGCAGGTCCTGCGGGGCTGACGACTGCGTATTATCTTGCTGCAGAAGGCATAAAAGTCGATGTATATGAGGATCTCCCTGTTTTAGGCGGTGAAGTGGCTGTGGGTGTTCCTGAATACCGTATGCCGGTTGACAAATACAATCAGGATATAGAATGTGTCCGCGATATGGGTGTGAACTTTATTACAAATTCGAGAATCGGTGCCGACGATATGCGCAGATTTGAAAAAGAGTATGATGCAACGATGGTGGCCGTAGGGACAAGGATCTCCAAAAAAGTCCGTTGTGAAAATGAAAGACCAGAGATTAAGGGTTACTGGGGCGCTATTGATTTTCTTGACCGTGTGAATCTGTATGAAAAATACGGCATCACCATTCCTAAAGAGGTGCAGGAAGAGAATTTGCTTACTACAGACTATGTGGACCTGACAGGCAAAACCGTGGTCTGCGTGGGCGGCGGATTTACTTCAATGGATGTTGTGCGTTGTGCAATTCGGGCCAATGCCAAAAAAGTCTATATGATATACCGTCGTGATGAAAAAACCATTATACGCAATACAACCTATGAAGAGTACCATGAAGCGGTTGAAGAGGGTGTCGAGTTTCTTTTTCACTCCGCTGTAAACAAAATTACGACAGATGAAAATGACATTTTACGAGAACTTTTGATTGACAAGTTCGAGCTTGTTCCTGATCCAAACGGCGGACGTGCACAGCTTGTAAAAATAGAGGGTGAATCCTATACCATTGAAGCAGACTATCTGATTCCTGCTGTTTCTCAGTCGGCTGATTTGGATTTACTGCCTGAAGAGTGGGACATTGAGATGACTTCATGGGCGACTATTAAGACAAACGGCAAAGACTATATGACATCACGCAAAGGTATTTTTGCCGCAGGTGACTGTGAATACGGTCCTATGACGATTGTCAATGCGGTCGGTCAAGCCAAACGTGCGGCTTCTGTTATGGCCCGATATGTACAGACCGGTGAAGTAAGCTTGACTGATGATGAGATTATGGAAGATCATCTTGTTAAACTGAAAGTTTATGATAAAAAAGAGAAAGTTACCGGCTGGTTGCCGGGTCTTCCTCGTGAGCACTCTTCTGTTTTGGATGTTGAAGTGAGAAAGCATAATAATGCGGAAGTAAATCTTGGTTTCACACAGGAACAGGCTTTAAGTGAAGCTGAGAGATGTATGCGTTGTTATTATATAGCAATGGTACAGGCATAAGGGGAGTCGTAAATGAGTAAAATTATAAATTTTAAAATTGACGGCAAAGATGTTACAGCAGTAAAAGGGGAGACAATTCTTCAGGCTGCAAGAAAAAATGATATCTATATTCCTACTATGTGTTATATTTCTAAAACGACACCCTGTGCATCATGCCGTATCTGTTCTGTCGAGGTAGAAGGTGTAGATGGGCTTGTTCTTTCCTGTAACACACCTCCGACAGAGGGTATTGAAGTCAGAACAAACTCTGCCGAGCTTGAGCTTGAACGTACAAATATCATGAAACTCTATGATGTAAATCATCCATTGGAGTGTGGTGTTTGTGACAAATCAGGTGAATGTGATCTGCAAAATATGACTTTGGAGTTTGGCGTAGCACAACAGGAATTTTCTGCAAAAGACCAACTCAGAAAAGTGGAACATTGGGGACTGATTAATTATGACCCTGCATTATGTATTATGTGCGAAAAATGTGTACATGTATGTAATGAAGTTATAGGCGATGATGCTATTGAAGTAAAATTCGGCGGATACTCTTCTGTGATTATCCCAAAAAATGCGGATACACTGGATTGTACTTTTTGTGGTGAATGTATTGCAGTCTGTCCGGTCGGTGCTTTGGTAAGCAGTGATTTCCAGTACTCTGCAAATGCATGGGAACTCTCCCGTATTCCTTCAACATGTGCCCACTGTTCTGCCGGTTGTGCTTTGGAATATGAAACACGCCACGTCGGTATCAACGGTGAAGATTCTATTTACAGAGTGAAAAACAATTATGAATTCAATTCATTATGTGGAGCAGGGCGTTTCGGATTTGATTTTGAAAATCGCGCCTCTAAAGACGAAGAAGCATTTAACAAGGCAGTTGAAGCCATTCAAAATGCAAATGCTATACGCTTTTCTTCAATTATTACAAATGAAGAGGCACATATTTTACAGCTTTTAAAAGAGAAACTTGGGATAAAACTTTTTAATGAGGACGCAAGACTGTATGCTGAATTTATGAAATCTTATTCTTCAGTAAGCGGTAAACTGCATCACAGTGCTTCGATGGATGCCGTCAAACAAGCCGATGCAATCATTATTATCGGCACACGTCTGGCGACGGATAATCCGATGGTACGCTATGCTGTGCGAACAGCATCCCAGCATAATGGTGCAAAAATAGTATATGCGCATCCGCTTGAAGATGCGCTTATGAAAAATACCGCTACACAGTTTATGAAATATGAAGTGGGTACAGAAGAGGGTGTCATGGCACTTTTGGCAAATGAGCTTCTTCAAAACAGTGATGTGGACGAACAAACCAGATCATTTTTAGATGATTTGGATTTGGGCTACCTTGAAGCTGAAAGCAATGTGGGCGATGATGAACTTAAATTAATGACGAAGTCATTCAAGCGGGCACAAAAGCATGTACTTATCATCGGAAGTGATGTATTTGCACATAAGCGTGCAAAAAATATTGCGAAACTTGCAGCTTTGATTGAAAAATATACTGAATTTTCATTACTGATTATTCCTGCAGAAGTAAATACTGCAGGGGTTGCCCTTACATGTAAACTCGACACTGATGAAAATATAGGCAACATTGTTGCTTATAATGCAGAAGGTGACTTTATAATGTCATCTTTAAAAGATTCAGATTTGGCGATGCCGGCACTTAATCAAGTGGAAGGAACAGTTGTCAATGTTGACAATCAGGTACTTCCGTTGAATGTGGCACTTCCTTTTGAAGGATATACTTTGAATGATATAGCAAATGCTCTTGGTCTGAAAAAAGAAAATACTATTGACTATACAAAAGAGCTCGACACATCAAAAGGTTTTAAAGCAATTGCTTTTGATGATTTGGAGAATTTTTTAACACCTTACGGTGAAGACAAAAGGGGCTATATTTTAGATGAAGTTGTCTGTGAAGCAGATTCAGAAGTAGCACCGATTGAAGAGTTGCCTGAGTTTAACGGAAGTGTAATTTATAATTGTAACCCTGTTTTGCAGTTTAATGCGTTTACAAATAAAACACATCAGTTGGAAAAAGACACAACATTAAGAGGCTCGGCTCAGTTTGCGGCAGCTGCAAAGATTGCAGATGGTGATGTAGTTGAAATAAGCTTTGCATCAAGAACAATACAAAGAGTTTTTAAACAAGATGAAGAACTAAAAGGAACTATAGCACTCAATCCTACCTTCGATTTAGGTCAGGATTTTAGCAGATATAGATTTGAAAAATCCAAAATAGCGAGAGTAATATAATGAGTGAAATTACCATAAACATTGACGGAAAAGATGTTCAGACAAAAGAGGGTGAGTATTTGTTAAATGCTGCCCGTGCAAATGACATATTTATTCCTGCAATATGTTATTTAACAAGATGCAGCCCGACTCTAGCCTGTCGTATATGTCTTGTTGAAGCAAATGGAAAACAGGTATATGCCTGTAATGCAAAAGCAAAAGAGGGAATGCAGGTAGTAACATCGACTGAGTCTATAGAAAAAGAGCGCAGAATCATCATGGAAGTATACGATGTGAACCATCCGCTTCAGTGTGGTGTATGTGACCAGTCAGGTGAGTGTGAACTGCAAAATTATACACTTGAGATGGGTGTTGATTCACAACATTATTCCATTAAAGATGTAGACAGAAGTTCTCATGACTGGGGACATTTACACTATGATCCGGGCCTTTGTATCGTGTGTGAACGTTGTGTTACTGCCTGTAAGGATATGATAGGTGACAATTCACTTAAAACAATTCCGCGCGGTTCTGATCCTATCAATGCAGATTATAAAGAGAGTATGCCAAAAGACGCATATGCAATGTGGAACAAACTCAACAAGTCTGTCATTGGTTTGACAAACGGAACTGATGTTCTTGACTGTACCTCATGCGGCGAATGTGCAGCAGTCTGTCCGGTCGGAGCACTTGTTGATACCCAGTTTATGTATAAGTCCAATGCCTGGGAGTTAAAACAGGTTCCTGCAACCTGTGGACACTGTTCTGCGGGATGTCAGATAACTTATGATCTGAAACATACAAGTATTGACAATCCTGAAGATAAAATATACCGTGTTATGAACGAATGGAACTATGTTTCACTTTGTGGTGCAGGCCGTTACGGATTTGATTATCAAAATGCCGGTGTTACAAAAGACGAGACTGCATTTGCAAATGCAGTAGAGGCCTTTAAAAAGGCAGATACAATAGCTTTTACATCTACAATTACCAATGAAGAAGCCTACCTGCTTCAAAAAATGAAAGAAAAATTCGGATACAGACTTGTCAATCCGGAAGCAAAAGCATTTCAGGATTTTTTAAACAATTATGCACAAATCAGTGGACATAAACTCTATAAAGGCGATCTGGAAAAAGTGCATAGTACAAACTTTATAGTCTCAGTCGGTTCGGCACTCAAAACTGACAATCCAAATGCACGCTATGCATTAAATAATTCGTTGACAGTAAAAAAAGGCGCAGGAATTTATTTTCATCCTGTAAAAGATCCGATTATCGAGGGTATAGGGAAGTCTATCATGACAGTTGCCCATGCTCCTCTTCAAGAAGAAGCAGCATTATATCTTCTGCTTGATCTTTTTGCAGACAAATCAAAACTGCCTTCTGATATTGTGGCATACCTTGCTTCTTTTCATTCACAAAAAACCGTTACAGTTGAAGAAGTTGTGAAAGAAAAAGTTGTGGAACTTGTCAAAGAGACAAAAGTCAATGAAGAAACAGGGGAAGAAGAAGAAATTGAAGTAGAAAAAACCAAAATGGTTTCTACAAAGATTGCAAAAGAAATAGAGGTTGATGATAACAGACTCTTGGAAATACTTGGTCTTGATGATAGTTTTATGCAAACACTTGAAAAGAACCTGAAGAAAAAAGAGACTTTTGCGCTTATGGTTGGACCAGATTTATATATGCATCCAAATGCAAAAAACCTGGCTCGTCTGGTTGCTTTGCTGGAAAAATACTCAGCTTTTGAAGTTACCATGATTCCAACACTTACAAACTCATTGGGTGTAGCGCTGATCTGTGACCTTGATGATGAGAAAGGCTCTTATACGGTTGCGTACAATACTGATGGCGATTTTGTACTCTCCGGGCTTGGCGACGGTGATTTGGATATGCCGGCGATCAATCAGCAGGAAGGAACATTGACATCTGTAAACAAACGTGTCAACCCTACAAATGCTGCTATCGGATATGAGGGATATGAATTAAACGATATTGCAAAAGCGCTTGGTTTTGAAGCAGAAAATATTATAGATTACACTGTAGAACTTCCTGTTGCGAGAGGATTTAAAGCAGAAGAATTCGATAACCTGCCAAATCATTATGAAAATGACGGTACAGAAGTAAGAGGTTATGTGTTAGAAAATGTAGCAGTAGAGGCCAGTGAAGATGAAAGTGTAGAAAAATTCAGTGAAGATAAGTTAGAAGGGTGTATAATCTATTTAGCAAATCCTGTAAGACAGTTTACGGAATTTACCTACAAGACAACAAATCTTGACGAAGTAAGCGGTATTTACATGAGTGAAGAGTATTTATCCAAAACTGATTACAATGAGGGTGATACAGTCACAGTGAAAACCAAAAAAGGTGAACTGACTGCAAAAGTTGTGTGTGACAATAAAATTGCAGGTGATATAGTGGTTTTACCTACATTTGATAAAAAATTAAACTCAGAAGCACTCTTTGACGGCTACCGTTTTAGTACAGCTTCAATCCAAAAGGGGTAATATATGGATACAGCATATTTAATTGAAACGATCATAAAAGTCGTTGTAATTCTACTTATATTTTCTGCATTGGCAGGTATCGGTACATATTTTGAGCGGAAGATACTTGCATTTATGCAACGTCGTTTAGGGCCGATGTATGTCGGACCATACGGGTTGTTGCAGGTGGCAGCAGACGGTATAAAACTTTTTACAAAAGAAGATATTATTCCTACAAACGTAGTGGGTCCGGTATTTAAAATTGCACCTGTAATTACTGCGGCAACTGCATTTATGGCAGCAGCAGCGATTCCGTTTTTTCCACAATTCACAGTGTTCGGTTATACAGTACACCCTATTGTAGCTGATTTGAATATCGGTATTTTATATATTCTGGGTGTAATGGCAGTCGGACTTTACGGACCTTTGCTTGGTGGTATGGCTTCGGCAAATAAATTTTCCCTGCTTTCAGCAGCACGTACGGCAGCTGTTTTCATCTCTTATGAAGTTGTCAGCGGTTTAGCTATTCTGGCGCCGATTATGATGGTGGGTTCTTTGTCTCTGATTGATTTTAACAATTATCAGGCAGGCGGTATCAGTGACTGGATTATATGGTCTCAGCCTGTAGCCTTTGTTTTATTTTGGATCGCGGCTTTTGCTGAAACCGGACGTACGCCGTTTCACCTGATAGCAAATGACCATGAAATTATTGACGGTTTTGGAACAGAGTACTCTGGAATGAGATGGGGTCTTTTCTTCATTGGCGAGTATGCAAATATGTTCTTTATCTCCTTTGTGATTCCTCTTATCTTTTTAGGCGGATACGGTGACGGAAGTATGCTTGGCGCATTGGGGCTGATAGGAAAAGTGGCATTTTTCTTTTTCTTCTTTTTGTGGACAAGAGCTGCCTGGCCGGATGTAAGACCGGATCAGTTGATGTGGTTGTGTTGGAAAGTACTAATGCCATTGGCCGTGATTAATGTTGTAATCACCGGCTTTGTGATGATGTTTTAAGGGGATAATGAATGAAAATGGAACAATTTAATGATAGAAATGTAGCTGACAACGGTTACTTTTTAGTTGATATTGAAGATTATCCTACTGATGGTTGGGGTAAATTTAAACGTGTCGTAAAAAGAACTTTCAGAGCCGAACTTTTTGTAGGTTTATGGGTAGTGCTTCGTGAAATGATCAAGTTTGATATTCATACGGTACAGTATCCGCAGGAGAAACTGCCTATAGGTCCTCGTTATCGTGCCGTGCATGAAATGAAAAGACTTTGGGAAAGTGATACTGAACGTTGTATCGGATGTGGACTTTGTGAAAAAATCTGTATATCTGACTGTATTCGTATGGATACAAAGATAGATGAGAATTCACGAAAAGAAGTAACCGAATATACAATTAATTTAGGGCGTTGTATTTTTTGCGGTTACTGTGCGGAAGTTTGTCCTGAACTTGCTATTACTCATGGCGGAGAGTATGAACAGGCATCAGAACAGCGTGAGCATTTTGTTGACTATGCGTATATGTTGACGCCACTTGACAAAATGAAAGCCGGAACTCAAATGGAGTTTGAAGGTTTTGGTGCGATTACACCACATGAAGATGAGCGTGTTAAAAAAACACCTCTAGCATATTAAGGAGTTTGGATTATGTTTGAAGCGGTAGCATTTTACTTGTTTGCATTTCTGACGATAACGATGTTTTTCATCACAGTAACAACATCACAGGCGTTATATGCATTAAGTGCATTGGCAGCGGGAATGATTTTCATATCAGCATTTTTCTTTATTCTGGGTGCTGATTTTTTAGGTGCAGTGCAAATAATTGTTTACACTGGTGCAGTAATGGCTTTATATGCTTTTGGTATGATGTTTTTTGACACAACAAGAGAAGTTAAAGAGAAACAGGGGAACAAATACATCATTGTCGGACTCTCAACACTGGCAGCAGTTCTGATAGTTGTTATTTTTGCAGCGCCGATGGTATCTGAAAATATTGTTGCTCTTTATCCGGCAATTGAAGGAGTAGGCAATACTCAAGAAGTAGGACTGATTTTATTTACAAAATATCTAGTACCATTTGAAGTGGCTGCAATTATGCTGCTTGTTGCAATGGTGGCTGGTATCGTCCTTGCAGGGAAGAAAATGGATCTTTCAATTACACTGATGAATGATGCTGAAATTGAAGAACAAAATAACACAAAGGTACTTTCATGATGGAAATAGGTTTAAATCATTATCTTGTTTTATCTACTATTTTATTTGCTATTGGTTTAGTAGGTGTTATGCGTAGAAAAAACCTTCTTTTACTGTTTTTTGCAACCGAAATACTCTTAAATGCTGTGAATGTTGCTTTTGCAGCAATTTCGCATTATTATGGCGATTTGACTGGTCAGATGTTTGCATTTTTCGTAATTGCTATTGCAGCTTCAGAAGTTGCAGTCGGTCTTGGACTTCTGATAGTATGGTATAAACGCCACAGTTCAATTGACTTAGATGCGTTAACAGCGATGAAAGGATAAAGAATGGAAAAATATTTATACATAGCACTCTTTGCTCCGCTTGTAAGTTCTTTGTTTTCAGCGTTGTTTACAGCGACACCAAAGAAACTGTTTACGGGTATTGTTGCCAGTCTTATGATATTGACATCATTTGCAGCAAGTACAGTCCTGTTGATTTATATACTCAAAGGCGGAGAGCCTGTACATGTAGAGATGATGACATGGATGGCAACCGGAGACCTTTATATTCCTTTTGGTTTTGTTGTTGATCAGATTTCGGTAACTATGATGATGGTTGTTACCTTGGTTTCAACTATCGTACATATTTACTCTATCGGTTACATGGATCATGACAAAGGTTTTAACCGTTTCTTCGCATGGCTGTCAGCATTTGTGTTTTCAATGATGGTTCTTGTCATGAGTGACAACTTCGCAGGACTTTTTATAGGCTGGGAAGGTGTTGGTCTGTGTTCATGGGGTCTTATCGGTTTTTGGTATCATAAACAAATTGCCACATGGGCAGCCAATGAAGCGTTTATCATGAACCGTATCGCCGACCTTGGTATGCTTATCGGTATCTTTTTAGTCTATTGGAATACAGGTACACTGCAGTATGATGAAGCATTTGCCGTTATGCCATTGCTGGATACTGCCACATTGACATGGATAGGTATATTTTTATTTATCGGTGCAATGGGTAAATCAGCACAGTTTCCTCTGCATACATGGCTTGCAGATGCGATGGAAGGGCCTACTCCTGTATCGGCTCTTATTCATGCGGCAACAATGGTTACAGCGGGTGTTTATCTTGTAGTGCGTTCGAATGAGCTTTACAGTTTGATTCCTCATGTCGGATTGTTTATTGCTTCACTTGGTGCATTTGTGGCATTGTTTGCAGCTTCTATGGCCCTTGTGAATCGTGACATGAAAAGAATCATTGCCTACTCTACACTTTCTCAGTTAGGGTATATGTTTGCCGCAGCTGGTCTTGGTGCTTACTGGGTTGCACTTTTTCACTTAATGGCACATGCGTTCTTTAAAGCACTGTTGTTCCTTGGTGCGGGAAATGTAATGCATGCGATGCATGATGAACTTGATCCGTTTAAGATGGGTGGACTGAAAAAAGTAATGAAGTGGACATGGATTATGATGACAATTGCCTCATTGGCTTTGGCGGGAATCTTTCCTTTTGCAGGATTCTTTTCCAAAGATACGATTCTTGAAGCGGCATTTGCTGAGCATCACTTTGTGATTTACGGTGTACTGCTCTTTACGGCAGGTCTGACAGCATTTTATTCATTTAGACTTGTGGCACTGATCTTTCACGGTGAAGAGCGTTACAAGATATTTGGTATTCATCCGCATGAAGCCTATAGATTTATGCTGATTGCAATGAGTCCGTTGCTTATTCTTGCTATGATAGCCGGAATTTTTCAAGAACCGTTCTTTGGCATGATCGAAGAAATTTTACGTGCGCATGAGTATCATATCCATTCCCATACAACACTATGGATTATGTTGGTCGGTACGCAGCTTTTTGTAGCACTTGCTATTTTGTATGCATATAAAAAATATGCTTCATGGAGCAGTGTTCCGGATGGCACAAGTCCGATAGAAAATTCATTTATCTATAAACTGCTGTTTAATCAGTACTATATTCCATATTTTTACGAAGAGTACCTTGTAAAACCGTACAGAGAGGCTTCTGAACTTTTCTGGACAAAAGTAGATATGAAAATTGTGGATGCTACTGTTGACGGGATTGCAGGTATTGTGTATGGTACCGGTAAGAAAACTAGGAAAATGCAAAGTGGTAACTTATCTACTATGCTTAAATGGATGGTAGCAGGTTTAGTTGGTCTGCTCTCACTCGCTGTGGTGTTTGGGCTTGCAGCAAGATATTCTGATGAGATTGTACTATTCTTATCAGCTCTAGGAGTTTAGTATATGTTAGATCATATTTTATCGTTATTAATTTTCTTTCCGGCACTCGCAGCCGTATTTGGTTTTATGATACAAAAAGAGAGTATGCGTGCATACGGTATCTCTGTCGCTGCTATAGAGTTTGCACTTTCACTGTGGCTGTGGTATGTATTTGATGGCAATGTGTCCGGAATGCAGTTTATGGAGAGCCTGCCGCTTGTTCCTTCTTTTGGAATCAATTATATACTTGGAGTGGATGGTATATCTTTGTTTATTGTTATTCTTGCAGCTTTTTTTACTATGATAGGAATAGCCAGTTTAACAGATACGCCTAATGTAAAATATATGATTATTACATTGTTGTTTTTACAAATGACAATGGTCGGTGTTTTTGTGGCACTTGATGCAATAGTCTTTTACATTTTTTGGGAACTTTCGCTTGTACCTATGCTTTATATCATCGGTGCATGGGGCGGACCGTTGCGAATATATGCCTCTGTTAAATTTTTCCTGTATACTTTTACAGGTTCGCTTGTGATGCTTGTCGGTATGCTTTTTATGGCATATTTTTACTATCAGGCAACAGGTGTCTGGAGTTTCGCTATTTTAGACTGGTACAGACTGATTTTACCAGAGTCTTTCCAGCTTTGGCTTTTTGCAGCATTTTTTATCGGTTTTGCTATTAAAGTACCGATGTTTCCGTTTCACACATGGTTACCGTATGCGCACGGACAGGCACCGACTATCGGTTCTGTTATCCTTGCAGCAATTCTGTTAAAGATGGGAACATACGCGTTCATTCGTTTTTCTTTACCAATGTTTCCGGATGCTTCGGCATTTTTTATGGTTCCAATCGCAATCATCGCAATTATTATGATTGTGTATACTGCTATGGTTGCCTATGCGCAAAAAGACATCAAGCAGGTTGTTGCATATTCATCGATCTCGCATATGGGTGTGATTATTCTGGGAACATTCGCACTGAATGTGGAAGGTATCTCGGGATCAATCTTTTTAATGATAGCACACGGTGTTGTTTCGGGAGCTCTGTTCCTGCTCGTAGGTGTTATTTATGACAGACGCCATACGAAGATGATGAGTGAATTTGGCGGCTTGGCACAGGTGATGCCAAGATATGCAACAATATTTGGTCTCATGTTAATGGCTTCTGTAGGAATGCCTTTGACAATCAACTTTGTAGGTGAGTTCTTGTCGCTTCTCGGATTTTACCAACAGTCTCACATTTTGACACTTTTAGCCGGAACAGCGATTATTGTCGGTGCCATCTATATGTTGGCAGCATACAAAAAAATGTTTTTTGGTGAGGTAACAAAAGAAGAGAATAAAAATCTTAAAGATGTCAATAAAAGAGAATGGGTTGCCCTCCTGCCACTTGGAGTAATTACCATATGGCTGGGTATATATCCCAAACCTGTGTTGGAACCGATTAACAACAGTGTGAAATCAATTGTACAGTTAATGCACAATAAAGCTACAACAGAATTAGGTAAAGAAAGAATTCCAAATTTAGTGAAACCTAAAGTTGTAATTATAGAAAAAACTATTATAGAGGAGGTTCACTAATGTTAGCGCCGATAAATATTTCAATGGAGTCGTTAAATGTAATGACTCTGGCGCCTATGCTGATACCGGTAGTAGGTGCATTGTTAATCTTAGTGATTGATGTTATCAAGGGTGGGCTTCACAAATCACTCTACGTCGTACTGAGCCTGCTCTTTTTGGCAATGGACTTTTTCTCTTTGCTTGATGCCTCAGAGATTTTCACCCAAAACGGTACAGTACTTGGTATGTTTGATGTAATGCTGATAGACGGTCTGGCTTTGTTGGCTCAGTTTATTATCGTTATAGCATCAATGCTCTTTATTCCGTTGGCTTTGACAAACAAACGCTTTCATGAGTTTTCCTATCCTGAGTTTTTTGCACTCTTTTTGTTTATGATTGCAGGTTTCCAGTTTATGGTTGCTACAGATAATCTGATCTTGATATTTGTCGGTTTGGAAACAGCATCTTTGGCATTGTACACGCTCATAGCTATGCATAACCGTGACAAATCTTTTGAAGCTGCTGTGAAATACTTTACAATGGGTGCCTTGGCCGCAGGTTTCTTCAGTTTTGGTGCCATGGTCTTTTATGCATTGACGGGTTCGGTAGAAATTAATAAAATTGCCTTGGTTCTTGCTGCAAACGGGTATGCTGACATCGGATATGTCCTTGTAGGTGTTTCGTTTATGCTGGCAGCCTTTGCTTTTAAATTATCACTTATTCCATTTCATACATGGGCACCTGATGTGTATGAAGGATCTTCTGCACCAATGGCCGGTTATATGTCAATCGTACCAAAAATAGCTGCTTTTGTCGTGGCTATGAGATTTTTTGAATTTTTAGTCCACAGCGGTATCGTATGGCTTGATATTGTTTTATATGCCTTTGTTATTATTACGATGACAGTGGCAAATATGTGGGCACTGGTGCAAACAGATGTAAAACGTATGCTGGCATACAGTTCAATTTCGCATGCAGGTTTTGTGATGGCTGCTATTTTAATAGGAACGACACAGGCAAACAGCGCACTCTTTTTATACTGGGTTCTGTTTACATTCACAAACCTCGGGTCGTTCTCAATGCTATGGATCTCCCGTCAAAAAAGCTTACCGGAACATCAAATGTCAGACCACTCGTATGACAAATTTGCGGGGATGATTAAAACCGCACCGGTACCGGCAATGATTATGGGACTTTTTATGCTGAGCTTGGCAGGAATCCCTCCGTTTGCACTGTTTTGGGGTAAAATCTATCTGATCAGCTCTGCGGTAACAAGCGGTTATACAATCCTTGCACTTATTATGGCACTAAACTCAGCAATAGCAGGGTATTACTATTTAAAACTTATTGTATATATGTTTATGAAAGAACCGGTTGTCGGTGCGAGCGGACAGATATATGTTGCCAATGCGACATTGGCGCTCAAAACTATTATCGGTATAGCAGCAGTAGGAACCATATTTGCTTTTGTTGCTATAAACCCGCTTCTAGAGTTTATTACAGCTTTTGTATATAACAGTGGATATTAATAGTCTAAAATCTTAAACAAGGGGGAGAAAATTTGCTAAAATGGATACTCCTGGCCTTTGTTCTTACAAATTCTTTTGCACTTGAAATTTCCATAGAGAGTGCAAAGGACAACTTCATAAAATACTCTACACTTGACATTCGAAACACTGAACGCTTTACATGTAAAGAGATTAAAAACGATCTTGATACAGTTTTGGAAATTCAATGTATTTTTTTAAAAAGACCAGTGCGAAAACTCAAGCATATTCAAAATGATTTTTTTAAAGTAAATACAGTTTTTAAAGATGAAAAATTTATTGTTACAATCAAGCCCTTTTACAAAATAAAATTGATTCCGGAAATATTTGATCTCACAAAAGACAATGAAGTTTTTAATGCAAATGTAACATATTCAGACCATTGGAGTGTTCTAGGGTACAAAAAAACATTTCCTTTGTTTAAGCAGGAGGAAGCCTCTTCACTTGCATTGGATTTTCCTTTTTACCTTGACAAAGACAAACTGCCGTATGTAGGAAGTCTGGACCTGCAGGGAAACCCGGTATATATCAAAAATGTAGAAGATGTGAAAGAGTACTTGAAAATAAAAAAGTATTATAAACACAAAGAGTATGAAATGTGTCTTGAAAGTATAAATGACATATTGAATGATTATCCAAATACGCTTTTTAAAGCAGAGCTGCTCTATTATAAAATTAAAGTGTATGCAAAAATAAAAGACTGGGATAATGTAGTAAGTGTAGCAAAAGAGTTTTTAAGAGAATACTCTTCTGATGAGAATGTTGCAGAGGTCCTTTCCCTGGTAGCAAAAGCATATGCCAAACTCGGTGAAAATTCAAATGCTGATTACTTTTATGACCGATTGTTTACAGAACATCCAAAAAGTAAATTTACACAACTGGGATATATATACAAGGGAGAGATGCTTGAAGAGTCAGGTGGTACAAAACAAGCGCTAAAGTATTATAAAAAAGCATTGTATGAGACGAAAGATTTAGAGGTGGCAGCAAATGCCGCATACCATTTAGCCTCTTTGTATCTTTCTTACAAGCCAAAAGAGGCTTCGCAGTATGCGATGAAAATTATTCAGGCAGATCCTGGCTTTTTTATGGAAGATTTTAAAGCATCACAAAAGATGATGGAGGAATTTGCAAATCAGGGGTATTATAAAGTTGCTGCAGCTATAGCCGATACTTTGCTGCAGGAGATTGATGCCACATATGATGAATATGAAGAGTTGCTTAAAAACAAAGCTTTATGGCTTGCCCAAACAAAAGAGAAGAAAAAGGCTTTGGCCGCTCTCAATGAATATTTGAAAAAATTTCCTGACGGAGACTATGTGGATGCTGTTCAGGTTGCCAAAGACGCACTCTTTTTTGAAGTTTCTGATTTAAATACAACAGCAAAACTGGCAGAATTTGACAAGCTTATTCAAGAGTATCAAAACGATACTATAGGCAAACGTGCACTGTATGAAAAAGCAAAATTACTTTTAAAAGAGGGAAAATACAAAGAGGTGCTCTCTTTAAAAAAATCCCTGGAATCTCTGGATGGGACAGAGTATAAAGATATCCAAAAAATTATACAGGATGCTGCTATCGGAGAGATGAAACAGTCTCTGCGTAAGAAAAACTGTAAACAGGTTTTAATCATATCAAATGAATATAACATTACGCTTTCGGATAAATGGGATGACGGTATATATGAATGTGCGATGAAAGGCGGAGATTTTCAGCTTTCAAAAAGTATAGCACGTAAAAATTTAAAGTCCAAAGATTTGGATAAGCGAAAAAAATGGCTTTTTCGCTACATAAAAGTTGATTTTGCTACGGGAAATTACAGTGATGTACTGGATGCAGCCAAAGATTTAATTACTTTGATAGAAGATGACAAAAATTCAAAATACAAAGAGGTTTACAGATATCTGTTTGATACATATGAAAGATTAGAGCAAAAAGAGAAGATGATTGATGCAATGGCAAAAATCGAAGAAATCTTTGGCCTCGACTATAAAGATATAGAACGTTATGTTGCAATGGTAACACTCGGAAACGAACGACATGATGACAATTTGATAATAAAATATGCAAAAAAAGTAATGCAGATACAGAACAAATCAAATTCCTATGCGCAGAGTCCTTATGTGGAATTTGCACTGTACCAGGCATATATGGATAAAAAAGAGTACAACAAGGCTTTGGAAGTTATAAAATCATTGGATAAACTGGGACTAAAGCCTACATTACGTGCGCGGCAAAAATATCTTTTAGGCAGTGTACTTGATAAATTATGGAGAGATGATGCTGCGAAAAAAGCATATAAGGAAGCAATAGCCGCTGACCCAAAATCTTCCTGGGCCAAACTGGCAAAAAGTGCATTGGAACTTTAAATTAAAGTTCCAAACAATCACTGATGCTGTAGAGACCGGCTTCTTTGTCTGCAAGCCATTTTCCGGCACGAAGGGCACCTTTGGAAAAAGTATTTCTTGAAGTTGCTGTATGGTTGAGTTCTATAAATTCTCCGTCATTGTAAAAGCCGACAGTATGACGGCCCACAATATCACCGCCACGCAGAGCCATAACTGCTATTTCATCTTTGCTTCTTTCGCCGATGTTCCCGTCTCTGCCGCTGATGCGTACTTTGTCAAGATCCAATCCTCTTGCGGCTGCTGCTGACTGGCTGAGTGTCAATGCAGTACCGCTTGGCGCATCTTTTTTGTGTCTGTGATGCATTTCTACAATTTCTATATCAAATCCCTCAAGGGCTGCTGAAGCCTGATAAACAAGTTTGTTCAGAAGTGCTACACCCAGGGACATATTTGTGGCATAAAGAACTGGCATGCGCTCACTTGCCTCTTTTAAAAGATTGAGTTGATGTGTATTGAGTCCTGTTGTTCCGATGACTAACGGTTTGGGAGTTTTCATTGCCTCTTCGAGAAGTATCTCACAGGCATCCGGTAGTGAGAAATCTATAATAATATCAGCCGCATGCAAAAATGCCTGCATATCAGAAGTAACCAGAACTGAAGGATCTATGGAAAAATCAAGTGAATTTCTGACAAATACTGTACTCAAACTCATTTCATCTGTTGTTTTTAAATCTTCTATTAAAAGTCTGCCAACTCTACCGCTCGCACCGAATACGCCTACTTTTATCATAATATATCCTCATTTTTTTTCTTATAATAGCAAAATATTACTCAAATACTACTTTCTTTTTCATATACTCATTGTAATACTTTTGCGCTTTGAGTATATTGAGCAGGAGCAGCAGGGACGAAAAGAAAAAGAGTATAGCAGCGGGTATTAAAAAAATACGCGAATAAGCCGTAAAAAGAAAAAGAAAAAAGGAAAGATAGTACAAATTGATCTGATACTGCATCTTTTTTTTTGGTATTACATTGCCCATTTCCGCATCAAAAACCATATTTGAACTTAAATGAAACCAGGTCAAAAAAGGGATGATTTTATAAAGCATTGCATTGATTAGGGCATATACAGCGCCAAAGAGAGTAAAAAACCCAATAGCAAAAGAAAGGTTTACATGTAAAAGATTTGCACCTGTAAAAAGGAGAGACGCAAGAACAGCATTGCCCATGGCAAAATACCAAAGCTGGATGCTGGCATCTTTTCTTGCTCGTTTTCTTTTTCGTAAAATTTGTATACTCAACAGAGCAAAAATGATGACTGGTACGCAAAGCAGTATCTGTGTTAAAGTGAGAAGCAGCATTTTTTCTTGAAGTTGTGCATATGCAAATAAAAGTAAAAATACAAGTTGTGCAGGATAGAGTCTTTTTTGTAAAAATATCGGAAACTCTTTTGCAACAAAAAACATAGGAATAATTTTATATGATACGGAGACTATAAGTAAAAAGACCCAGCCAAAAAGCATAAAAGCAATATGAGTGTTTCCATAACGCAATGTGTCAACAAATCCAAAATGTCCAAGCAGTGCCAAAGCTCCAAACAGAGCTGCTGCAAAAAGAGCTATAAAAGAAGCTGCAAAATTTTGTACCAGCGTGTTTTTTTCCTGGCTGAGCAAAACTGTTTTAAAAGAGAGTATTGCAAAATAGAAAAAGGTTCCGCTCAGCAATGTTCCTGCAAGATAGAGCAAGAGTGGCGTATTTGTGAGAAATCCAACAACAAAACTCAGAATTCCGGCATTTAAAGCAATGTGAACGATTGTTGCATTTTTTATGACATTTGTATAGGGTGTTGCCAGCATAACAGGCAACATTTGAAAGAGTGAGCCGAACATGACATGTGTGATAAAACCCAGAGTCAGCAGATGTGTCAAAGCAATAACTTCATAATCAAACCGTGAACCTATAGAAAATCCGTAGATTACAATGGCTACTGAAAGAAGTATAAGATAAAAGGCACCACTGAGATAAAATTTTATTGGAATTGCATAAGGGGGTGCCTGTTCAAGACTCAGACCTTGAAACATTATTTATAGATCCTCATTTCAAACTCATTTTCATTTTCTTTCGTAATTTCATATTGCAAACCAAGGGACAAAATGTTTTGAAAAAGCATTTGAGGGTTCATCCGATGGCGAAATATCAGCACTTCATCATCCTGTAAAATATTAAGAGCATTGATGGCTTCTACCAGAGGGTAGGGCGCTTCAAGCTCACTGACATCCAGAATAATCTCTTTTTTAGTTTTCATAGTTTTGTAGTTTTTGAACGATTTCTTCTGCATTTTCTGCCAGGGCACTGTTCATCATGGTATAGAGCATCTGCTCTTCTTTGAGATTGTGCTGTTGCAGGAGAATATTCATGGATTCTCCAAGAGAAAAAGCTCTTTCTTTGTCTTTGGCATTATAGGCTTCATCCATTTTTTCAAAGAGTGATTTTGCCTGTGCATGCTCCATTCGCATAACATTTGTCGGTCCCATACTTCCCATCCCTGATTTTTCTTCAAGCATAGGAAAAAGATACTCCTCTTCCATTGTGAAATGCAGGAGAGTTTCATTTTTAAAGGCTGAATATTTGGAAAGAGCTTCGTCAAACTCTCCGCTTTCAAGAAAATCTTCTGCCTGCGTCAAAAGATGATCACACTCTCTGTGTTTACTTGTCATAAAATCTTTTATAGTCATATCGGTACTCCTAATTTAGTAATTCATCAACATATGAAATGGCAGAAAGCGCAGCAACAGCGCCGTCTCCGGCTGCTGAAACAACCTGTTTCGGTGCTTCTATCCGTATGTCACCCGCAGCGAACAGTCCAGGAACAGAAGTTTTCATGCTTAAGGTTACAATAACCTGTCCCTGCTCATTCACATCACACAGATAAGTTCCGTCTTCTTGGATAAGTGTCTGATTATTGACATTGTTCCCCACAAACACAAAAACACCGGGAACCTGTATATCTTTTATATTTCCATCTTTGTCTTTGACTTTCAATCCGTTTACTCCGCTTGCATCGCCATAAACTTCATCAGGAACAGAGTTGAGTACAAGTTCTATTTTTTCATTTTCTTTGACTCTTTTTACTGTATTTGGTGCTGCACGAAAGCTGTCGCGTCTGTGAACAAGATAGACTTTTGTGCATATTTTTGCAAGGTATAAGGCTTCTTCAAGAGCAGTGTCTCCACCTCCTATCACTGCCACTTCTTTTCCTTTGTAAAAAAATCCGTCACAGGTTGCACAGGTACTGACCCCTTTGCCAAAAAATTCGTCTTCTCCCCTGAAACCTGCACGGCGGGGAGAGGAACCGGTACAAACAATAACACTGTGTGCCTCAATGCTTGTTCCGTCTGATTTGAGTACATGAAAGAGATCGCCATCTTTTGTTATACGGTTTACTTCTGCCATATCATGTTTGAGTCCAAATTTTTGACACTGCTCGGGCCATGGCATCATCAGATCCATTCCGGTTATCTCACCTGTTACACCCGGATAGTTTTCTATTTCGGAACTCTGTGTAATCTGCCCGCCAGGCATACCTTTTTCAAACATTGTAACATTTTCAAGTCCGCCGCGTGTAGTGTATAGTCCTGCAGTAAGACCCGCCGGTCCCCCACCTATAATTGCACAGTCTAAAGTCATGATTTTATCTCCTCTAATTGGTCTAAATTGTCAAGCTTACGTATCATACTATTTTGCTTATAAAGGGAATCTTTTATTCTCTTTATGAAAAAAATAGATGGTGAGTTGTAGATATTGAAGCGCTGTATGAATTTTAAAGATGTGTTGGTCCCACTTCTTAAAAAAGTAGTTGTTTTTGTGTTTTCCCGGACCCTGTTATAGTAGTCAATGGCAAGTATCGGCAGGTTTAAATCTAAATTTGCAAGTCTGTTCATTGTGTGTTTATCTCTTGAAGAATAAAAAATGACGATATACTCTTCACTTACTGGCGTGAAAACATCATTTTTTTCATAATAAACGAACTCTTTAAAATTAATAAACTTATACTCTGAAAATTTGTAGTTGAAATAGGCAAAAGCACCTGCTATCATTGCAGCACCAAAGAAAGATGCTAGAAGAGTGGAAAGAGAAAAGAGGCTTTTGCCTCCCTTTCCGGCCACTTTTGAAGTCCTTGAAATTACGCTAAAAGAGCGTCAAGTTTTTCTGCAAGAGCCTGTTTTGACTGTGCGCCTACGATTTGGTCTACCATTTCACCGTCTTTGAAAAACATAATAGTAGGGATTGAACGAATACCGAATTTTACAGCAATATCCTGCTCTTCATCAGTATTGACTTTACAGATCTTAGCTTTTCCGTCATAATCTTCCGCCAATTCTTCAATAACAGGAGCAATCATACGACACGGCCCACACCATGGCGCCCAAAAGTCTACCAGAGATACACCCTCTGCAAGAGTTGCTTCAAAATTTGCACCAGTTAGTTCTATATATTTACCCATTAGTAAATCCTTTTTATTTTGTTTGTTATAAAAGTATTATACAAGTGCTATCATTAATCCAAACTTTAAATTTAGTTATAGCAATAATTTGTATAATTCTCTATAATGAACTACATGTAAAGGAAAAAAGTTTTGAAGTTAGAAATTACAGCTGGAAAAATTGATGTACGACCTCCTGTGGCAAAGCCTCATCCGGGTTTTTTTGATGAAGTGGGAGAAGAAAGGTTTAGAAAACTGGTGTTTGAGCATTATGAATCCATCAAGAGCAGTGATATTGCTTTTTTATTTCCTGTATTTGATGATGATGATTTTGCAGAGGCACAAAAACATGCAGCTGATTTTTTGATAGAAATTTCAGGTGGTCCTGATTATTTTACACAAAGCAGGGGAGAGCATCAAATGGTTGGGCGTCATGCACCCTTCCGCATAGATGAAAATGCGCGAAGAGTCTGGCTGGAACTTTACATTCCGCTTTTGAATGCGCTTGCAGAAGAAGGTATTTCTCCCAGATATATAGAATCTTTTTGGAACTATTTGGATCTTTTTTCTATGTGGGTGGTGAATACGAAAAGCTAAAACTGTAAAAACCTTCGCTCTCTGTTTATAAAGTAAGCACACTCTGAATAGCCGATATCTTTGGCAAGCTGTGTGACTTCTTTGTCAAACATAGCCACCTGTTCGGGTTTGTGGGCGTCAGAGCTGAAAGTAACAGGAATACCCAGTTTGAAGGCTTCTTTTAAAAGTTCTCTTGAAGGATATGCCTCTCCGACGGGTTTTCTGTAGCCGGCTGCATTGATTTCCAACACCATGTCGGCATTTTTTATGGCATGCAAAGCATTTTTTGCTATCTCTTTGATGTCTTGCGTCGGCATAAATTTAAATACTTTTATAAGGTCCAGATGTCCGACAATGTCAAATAGTCTACTGTTGGCCATAGCCTCGACAGCATTGAAATATTTCTGCCATATCAGATTGATATCTTCATTCTGGTACTCTCCTATAAACTCCGGATTGTCGAAACCCCATTCGTCTATAAAATGTACAGAACCAATGAGGTAGTCAACATCGGCATTGAGCACTCTTTTGTCCATATGCCCCTCAAGGTAGTCAACTTCATAGCCAAGTAAAACAGTAATCGTATCGGCATACTTTTTCTTTGCATCGAGAATGTCTTTTTCATATTTTTGCATCTCTGAAAATGACATTCTGTATTTTGGATCAAAGTCCATAGGCGCATGGTCGGAAAAGCCAAATATTTTCGTATTGTTCCTGATGGCAGCATTGATATACTCGTCTATTGTGCCCTGGGCATGGTTACACAATGGTGTATGGTTATGGAGGTCTACTTTCATATTTGTTCTCGTATTATATAATTTATGCTATTATAGTGTGAATTAATAAATTATTCAATTACGGAGACTGTTTATGACGCAAGAAGAACTGGACGCCTTAATGAGCGGTGGTGTGGATATGGATGATATGTCTGAAGAGGATGAGCATACCCAAGATGATGAAAATTCGCAGGACAAGGAAGATGAATCTTCCAAAGACCCGATAACAGCAGGCATTGAAGCAGCCGAACTTCCGCTTCCTGCGACAAATGAAAACAAAATGGTGCATCAGCTTGACGATGTTACCAAAGAGAGTGAAGAAAAAGCGAGTGAGATTTTTGATATTATTGACAATATCAGCAGCAATTTGATGGAAAAAGAAGAAAGTCTCAATACAGTAAGTGAAATTCTTCATTCAAATATAGAATTGTTTACAAAATTGTGTGAAAAATTCCCTGATGTGCAAACCTTCCAAACACAGCTGGAAAAAAATGAAACAGCTCTGAATGAAATCAACGGTGTCATAGAAGTTTTGCAAGAGAGCGGAGATGCTATCATGAGTGTTATGGATATCATGCAGTACCAGGATATTCACAGACAGAAAATTGAGCGGGTTATCAATGTCATGCGTGCATTGTCAAAGTATATGAATACGCTCTTTGAGGGTAAAATTGATGATGACAAACGTGTCTCTTCCGCCATACACATTGCGGGAGACACGCACAACGAGCTGGCTTCTACAGATGACATAGAAGCGCTTTTGGAACAGTTTTCAAAACAATGAATAAAGTAGAATTGCTTTCCCCCGCAGGAACCTTGGAAAAATTAAAAATTGCACTAGATTTTGGTGCAGATGCCGTATATGGCGGAGTCAGTCATTTCTCACTGCGTATTCGCTCCGGAAAAGAGTTTAGTTTTGAAGATTTTGAAGAGGGTATCAAATATGCTCATGAACGCGGAAAAAAAGTCTATGCAACAATAAACGGATTTCCATTTAATTCCCAGCTTGATTTACTGAAAAAACATATTGTGAAAATGGGTGAACTGGGGCCCGATGCTTTCATCGTAGCGACACCGGGTGTGTTGAAACTGTGCCATGATCTGGTGCCCGATATGCCTCTGCATCTCTCAACACAGGCAAATGTTATGAATGTGCTTGATGCACAGATTTACCATGAAATGGGTGCGACACGCATTATTACTGCACGAGAAATTTCTCTGCGTGACTTAAAAGAGATTAAAGCGGCTTTGCCTGATTTGGAACTAGAAGTTTTTGTGCACGGTTCTATGTGCTTTGCCTACAGCGGGCGCTGTCTGATCTCAACCCTGCAAAGCGGGCGTGTGCCAAATCGCGGAAGCTGTGCCAATGACTGCAGATTTCCTTATGAAATATATGCGGCAAATCCGGAAACAGGTACGCTTTTCAAGCTTGAAGAGGACCCGGGTGTCGGTACCTACATTATGAATTCAAAAGATCTGAATTTGGCTTCACACATACAAGAGATTTTAGACAGCGGTGCTGTGGATTCCATAAAAATAGAAGGACGTACAAAAACAGCATATTATGCAGCCACTACGGCAAAAGCATACAGAATGGCAATAGATGACTATTATGCAGGAAAGATTGACAGTGAACGGTACCAGTATGAACTGCAGTCTCTGCAAAACCGAGGATATACGGATGCCTATCTTGTCTCTCGTCCATTTGAAAGACATGATACCCAGAGCCTGGACTTCACCATGCAGCTTGGCACGCATCAGGTCAGCGGTGTTGTCAATGCCGAGGGCACACATTTTTTATGTAAATACAAAACATTTCCCGGTGATGAGATGGAAGTCGTTTTTCCTTTGGGCAGTGAAGTGGAAAAGGTTGATAACGATATAGGCTCGACATATGAAAGAGACGGGAAATTTTTTATGAAACTCAAACAGCTTAAAGCACAAAACGGAAAAATCTGGGAAGAAATTCACAGCGGCAATGTCAACCCTATAGAGTTGCCGACAAAATTTCCGCCCTATACATTCTTTAGAATACCGGCGAGTGCAGATATGAATACAGCTCCAAAAAAATAATGCAGAGTGTTAAAATTAAAAGAAAGGTAAAATAATATGAAGTTTGTATCTATAGTAATAGGCTCAAAAAGTGATTATGAAGTAATGAGATCGTGTTCTGACACATTAGAGGCATTTGGAGTCAGTTATGAGATGGTTATCTCATCAGCGCATCGTTCCCCTGAGCGTACAAAAGAGTACATAGAAGAAGCTGAAAAGAAAGGTGCGCAGGTCTTTATAGCTGCAGCAGGCATGGCTGCCCATCTTGCAGGTGTATTAAGTTCAAAAACCATCAAACCTATAATAGGCGTACCGATGTCAGCATCTGCACTGGCAGGCATAGATGCACTGCTCTCAACTGTGCAAATGCCTGCAGGTATGCCTGTTGCTACTGTTGCCATAGGCAAGGCAGGGGCTATTAATTCGGCATATCTGGCTATGCAGATACTCGCACTTGACAATGAAGAACTCAGTATAAAACTCAAAGAAGACCGTATTGCAAAAGCAAAAAAAGTAGAGATGGATTCTTTAGAGATAGAAACTATTATAAAATAGCTACAGCAAAAGAGAGGTTTGGCAATGAAGTGGATGAGTGATGAGGAATACAGTCAACTGACGGGATTGGATATAACTTCTATTGAAGATTTGATTGAGAGGGGCAAATTAAATGTAAAAATTGAAGACGGCATTCGTTACATTGATCCGTCAAAAGGTGCGACAGAAGCCGTTGTGCCTGCCAAACTTAAGGAACTTGCGAAAAAAAACACCCATGAAATGCTTGTTCAGCCTGAGTTCGTTGAAAAAACCATCGGGACTATCATCAATCTGCATGAAAAAGTTTTGGATGCAAAAGATGAAACACTCGAAGCCGTCCGGGTGGAAAATGAGTTTTTACGTGAAGCATTGGCTTCTTTGCAGGAACTGTATGATGAAGACAGAAAAACCATACATACTCTGCAAGAACAGCTCAAACTCTCACAGCAGGAAGTTGAATTTATGCGCCGCAAATATAAACTTATGTGGAACAAGGCTATTGATGAACATACTGGAAAAGCATGACCATAGATAATGAATGTGTCGGATGTATCATTAACCAAAGTGTGAAAGTCGCTGATGCAATTGGTGCAGATGAAACTTTAAAAAACAGACTCAGAACAACTGTGGAAAGCATGAGTAAAGATTTTTCTTTTTCAAAAACTCCTCCGGAAATTGCTGCAGATGTGTATGAAAAAATGTCAGAGATTGCAGATAAAAAAGATCTGTATGATGAGGTCAAAGAACTCTCAACAAAAAAAGCCCTGTCCTTTATTCCGTTTTTAAAAGAAAAACTCTTTACATGTAATGACAAACTTTTGACAGCCACAAAAATTGCTGTAGCAGGCAATGTTATAGATTTGGCTGCTCAGGTAGAATTTGATTTGCAGGAAGAACTTGAGAAAATTTTTCATACAGAATTTTCTCATAATGATTTTGAAGCGTTTGCAAAAGTATTGCAAACTGCAAAAAACATTGTAATTCTTGGTGATAATGTCGGCGAACATATTTTTGACTATTTGTTTATAGAGACTTTACAGGAACTCTATCCAAAACTTACATGTACTTATATGGTACGGGGTAATCCTATAATCAATGACGTTACATGTAAAGAGGCAAAAGAAGCCGGCTTTGAGAAACTCTGCAATCTGGTTGACAGCGGTGTCAATACTCCGGGATTTGTTTACGAACGTGCTGCAAAAGAGGCACAAAAGCTTTTTGATGAAGCAGATCTGATAATAAGCAAAGGCATGGGAAATTATGAATGTCTCAGTCCAAGCCACAGAGATAATATCTGTTTTTTGCTCAAAGTAAAATGCAATGTTGTTGCCAACTCATTAGGCAAAGAAGTCGGTGATATAGTTTGTAAACTTGTATAAGGAATCAAAATGTTAAAAAAACTGACGATAGGTATGCTGTTAGTTAGTTCAGCGGTATTTGCAAAAGTAAGTTATGAATATGCCATAAATATTGTTGGTATGAGTATGGATTATAAAGAGTCCGAAAATGGAGTTTTTTTGGATAGTGAAGAATCAGATTTTGCAGATTTAAAAGGTCTAGAAATTCAATATAAATATATAAAGCAAACAGAAACTTCACAAGATTTTGATACGGTATCAATAAATATCATGGCTGTAGGTGGCAATACAGAATACAAGGGTGCATACATTGGTTCTAACCTTGGATATGGAAGTTTAGTAAGTATAACTTCAAATCAAATTTATGATATGGAAATAGATTTTGCACACACATATGAAGATAGATCTTCCTTTACAACTACTATCTCTCTAGGTGTTGGGTACAGATTTTGGCGCAGGAAGCTGTCAGTTCAACAAATAGAAGACTATACATGGTTTTCTCTTCGACCAAGTGTTTCATTTTCTTATATATATTATGATTTGAGAATTGCCCCGAAATTTGAGTTTCAATATGGGTTAGGACCTAGAATGAGTGCTACAGGTATTAGTGATGATTTTAAGCTAGGTTCTGCAAATATTATGGAGTTTACACTGCCTATAAAATATGCAATTACACAAAAATTTTCTTTATATGCTGCATATACATATCAGTATCAAAAAATAGAGGAATCTAATGTTGTATATGATAATACAGGCACAGGGTATTTGGAACCGGAAAGTAAAGCATATAACGAATACATTAAATTTGGAATTGTTTTTAAATACTAAAAAAGTCTCTTTGGCTATAATAGCAAAAACAAATTGAAGGCAAAAAATGATTACTTTTAGCGAAATGTTACTCAAATTACAAGAATTCTGGATGAAACAGGGGTGCAATATTGTACAGCCTTACGATATTCCTGCCGGAGCAGGGACTTTTCACCCTGCTACATTTTTGCGCTCACTCGATTCTACGCCCTGGGCAACGGCGTATGTCGCTCCCTCTCGCCGTCCGACAGACGGAAGATACGGAGAAAATCCCAACCGTCTAGGTTCCTATTACCAGTTTCAGGCACTTATAAAACCTTCGCCGGATAATATTCAAGAGTTGTATCTGCAGTCTTTGGAGTATCTGGGACTTGACCTGGCAAAACATGACATTCGTTTTATAGAGGACAACTGGGAGTCTCCGACACTCGGTGCATGGGGACTTGGCTGGGAAGTATGGCTTAACGGTATGGAAGTGACGCAGTTTACCTATTTTCAACAGGTCGGCGGGATTGAGTGTGATCCGGTTGCGGTTGAAATTACATACGGAACGGAGCGTCTGGCAATGTACTTGCAAGGCGTTGATACGGTCTTTGACATCGTGTGGAATATTGCTCCTGATGGAAGTCAAACGCTCTATAAAGATGTGCACAAAGAGAGTGAAATCGAGTTTTCAAAATACAACTTTGAAGTAGCCGATACAGAAATGCTTTTTGCTGATTTTAACGCCAAAAGCAAAGAGTGTTTACGCACACTTGAGGCCGGTTTGCCTTTACCTGCCTATGATTTATGTATGATGGCATCAAATACGTTTAATGTTTTAGACGCAAGAAAAGCAATTTCACAAACAGAAAGACAAAACTATATTTTAAAAATTCGAGAACTTTCAAAAGGGTGCGCAGAACTCTATAAAGAACAGGAAGAGGAACGTATTAAAAGAGTAAATACTTAATTTTATTTCAATTTGTCATATTTTATAAAAGTTTTTTTCTTTTTCTTTATAATTTAGTTTGAAAAGGGAAATTATGAATTTATCAAAGGATGAAGAGGCAAAGTTTCGTAAGCTTGGAATTAATTCTGTTTTGGAACTTGCCTTGCTGGTGCCTCATACCTATGAAGATTACAGACTTCATGAAAAATTACTTCCGCAAAAAGCACAGCTCATAGATGCGACGGTTGAGTCTGTCTATAAAGCCCCAAATTCTATTCAAATTACTTTTTTTGCACACAATCTCGGGCATACTGTTCAGGGAGTGCTTTTTCGCCCCAAACCTTACATGTTACATCAGTTTAAAGTAGGAGAGAGGGATTGTTATTACGGTGTTATAGACTGCAAGCAGGGGCACTGCAGTATGAGTATGCCAAAAAAAGTCTCTAAAGTGGGGATGATTACTCCAAAATATAAAACGGTACTCAGAAGCGATGTTATGCAACGGCTTGTACAGAATTGTCTTACAAAAGAAAACCTGTTACATGTAAAGCTGCGTGAAGATATTGCCGAGGAGCTGTTAGCACTCCATTTTCCAACAGATGAATTTTTACAAAATAAAGAGTACAGTGAAAAAACACGCAAAGCATTAAAATACACGGAACTTTTTTCCTATATGCAGATGTTAGCTGGAAAAAGGCGTTATTTTGAATCACTCTCTTCACAGGCACAAGAGTATACGCCATGGAGTAAAACGCTCCCTTTTGTGCTGACAGAAGAGCAGTTGAAAGCTATAGAAGATATTTATCAGGATTTGAAAAAAGATGTAGCGGCAAAACGGATGGTTGTCGGGGATGTGGGGAGCGGTAAAACAATGGTGATTCTGGCAGCTGCCTATATGAATATGCCAAACCGATCTGTCTTAATGGCTCCGACAACGATTTTGGCAAATCAGCTCTTTGAAGAGGCACAAAAATACCTTCCTCAACTCAAAGCTGCACTTGTAACAAATAAAACAAAAAAAACAGACTTGAGTCCTTATGACTTTATCATAGGAACGCATGCGCTTCTGTATCGAGAATTGCCGCAGGCTTCACTGATTATGGTGGATGAACAGCATCGTTTTGGAACTCTACAAAGAAATATGCTTGAAAAATTGGTGACAGAACAGGCATTAAAACCGCATTTTATACAGTTTTCAGCCACTCCGATTCCAAGAACACAGGCGATGATTGAGAGTGCACATATAGATGTCAGCCTCATTACTACTACGCCTTTTACAAAAGATATTTGTTCAAAAGTCATTCACAGAAATGATTTTCAAGCATTGCTCTTACATGTAAAGGCGGAAATTGCAAAAAACAATCAGGTTTTACTTGTCTACCCTTTGGTGGAGCAGAGTGAAGCTTTTGATTATCAGAGTATAGACGAGGCACGGGGCTACTGGGAGAAAAATTTTAAGAATGTTTATGTGACCCATGGAAAAGACAAAGACAAAGAGCAGGTACTGCTTGATTTTAGAGAAAAAGGCGACATATTGATAGCGACTACAGTTGTAGAAGTGGGTATATCTTTGCCTCGTCTGAGTACGGTAGTAATAGTTGGAGCAGAGCGTTTGGGGCTCTCAACACTGCATCAGCTTCGTGGAAGGGTGAGCCGTACCGGTTTAAAAGGCTACTGCTTTTTATATACAAACAAAAAAAAGTCTGAGCGTTTAGATGAATTTATACATACCAAAAGCGGATTTGATATAGCAAATTTGGATTTGAAGTTTCGAAAGAGTGGTGATCTGCTCAAAGGAATTGTACAAAGCGGGAGCCGGTTTAAATGGGTGGATTTTGCGCAAGATGAAGAAATAGTTAAAATGGTAAAAAAAGATTTAAAAGCTGTTTCTAAACCTAAGTGTTAACCTGGGTATTAGTCTTTAAAGACACAAAGCCCGCACTGAAGTACGGGTTCCGAAAACCCCTGGAACCGGTACTTCAGTGCCGGCTGTAACAACTTCTTTGTTATTCAAAGCCCGCGCTTGAAAGTACGGGTTTCGGGTTTAATAGAGCCCGAATTTTTTGTTCCCCATTTTAAAAAGAACACGTGTTTTGTTTTCATTGTCTAAAAAGATTTCAAATGTTTTATCACTGTTTTTAAGATCTTCTAAAACATCTTCGACTTCACGAGGCTTGTAGAGTTCAAGTTCTACCGGAATGATTTCATCTTCCATTGCTTCTGCAGCAGCTTTTACATCGACTTCTTCCGCTTTGACTTCATTTAAACCGACTTTTTGATGGTCTGTTACTTTGTCATGGAGACGACGGAGTGATTTTTGTGCTCTGTTGGTTGCAAGGTCAATAGCAGCATAGGCATCCTCATCATTTTGCTTGATTACTATAGTATTTTTATGTGCAAGATTGATGACAAACTCAACAATAGCGTGTTCTTTGCCCTTTTTTGTCTGTGTAGAGACAACAACATTTACCGAAATAATATCTAAATTAAATTTTTTTAGTGTTTCGATAGAAGCTGAAATATGCTCTTTTAAAGCATCAGTAAGTTCTACATTTCTTCCTGTCATGCTGATATTCATGATTAAATCCTTTTTTATTCTATTGGAAAAAAATTATACCATTAAAAAGTTTAATAAAAAGTACGAATCTATAATTTTTGCAGAGTTCTTTTGAAATATCTGACAGGTTCACTGGCAACTGTTGTATCATTTACATCTACAGTTACATCCATAAGGACAGAACCGTTTTGTTCGGGTGTGGTAACAGTTGTATAGAGTATGCCTCTGTTGGCAGCAGGTATAGCATTGCAAACAGCTTGTGCTTCATTGACTAAAGGTGTATTTGGATCATCATAATATATGTATTGTAGTTTGATTGTTATATTGTAAAGTGTGTCTTGCGTGAATGTTGTATCTAAATCAGTACAAGGTGGAGTTTGCGAAATCCGCAAAAGTGCATATTCTGCTGCACTGTGCGCAAGAAGTACAGACTGCTCATACAGATAGACATCTGTCGTGCGTTTGGTTGTTTGGGAAGTAAGAGAAATGGCTAAAGCCATTATGGTTGCAATAATGACAATAACGGCAATCGCCATAATCATGGCAATACCTGAACGCTTCCCTTTTAAAATACTGTTTTTTCTTTGCATAAAGAGTACTCCTCTGCCAAGTCTGTTTTCGTGCATACCTGAATCTTCATAATAGAACCTATAGCGGTAAATCGGAAGGTACTGACATTTTGCATAAGTAATGATTTGTGGAGGCTGTCATTGTTGTCATCATATTGTTCTCCCTGCCATGGCTGATAATTGTGATATAGATATAAATTACCCATTTTTGTAGTTGAATTATAGTCTTCCATAGCTACGGCATAGGCAGTCCATGCTAATTTGTAATACTCGTAAATATCGACACCGCTGAAGTCTGTACCTGTAGAAGATGTAAACTGTGTCGGTTGTCCGGCTACACTTTGGACAGGGTGCATAGCACCTTTTTGGGCATTTATTATCGTTGTATTTGTATCCCAGCCATAGCCGGTACGGATGTCACTGTCTGCCCCTGTAAAGAAGATGGCGCTGTCATTTATTCCTGCAGTACCACTTGAGAGTATAGCAATCAAAGTATTTGTTTTTGTGGTATTGGTCTCCGGAGATACCAATGTATTGCTGTTTCCTGCATCCAGATCTATAATGCCACTCCAATTAGGAAGATGGGTTGCAGTGGTATCTGAAATACCGCGAAAGCCGTCCGTATCACTGCCAATCCATTCTAACACTGCATAGGTTTTTGAATTATTTACGTCTCCGATCGGATCAAAATTTTTATTTGCTTCTCTGGCAATCACAGAATCCTTTATGCGACCTTCGAGCCGTTTTGCTATGAGTTCAACCGCAGCTTCACTGTTTGACTGGAGTTCATGATTTATTTTTGAAAATATAAAACTGTTATAGGCCTGTGCCAAAAATTCCACGCCGAATTTTCCTATAATTCCCATAATGACAATGACAAATACTAATTCAAGCATAGTAAAAGCAAAACGATTTTTCATTAATAGGACCTTTTATAGTAGTCTATGCCGCCGATATTTGCAACATAGGTAAATAAAGAAGTAACAACATTACCTTCTTCATCTTTAACTGTAATGGTTAATTTTTTCATATTAGGTCTTTGAATTCCGTCAAATACAGGGTTATAGCTGATGACAAGTGAAGAGTTAAAGTCTTGCTTGTACCCTTCCTGCCCCGGTGTTAAGTTTAAAAATATATTTCTGTATCCATGTGCTTTGTCTTCAACTGCATCAACGTCCGGGTTGGTATTGGAATGGAGTGCTGTTTGATTTAAATTGTTTAAACATTTTCTATGAAGCGGTTCCAGAATATGTCCGGGTTTTAATCGGTAGCGTTGACTGGATTGATTGTTTTCACATAAGCCGTCGAGGTTTATAACCTGACTGACAGTTGTACTTGCGTTTTCATCTATGGAAGCTTCGTCCCATTGGGCAGTTGTTGCTTCATTGAGTTCTGTTGCTGCTGCAAAAATGGCTTCTTGCAGCAGATTTGAATCAATTCCTTTTGAAATGGACTGATTCATCATTGGCAAAGAGATGACAGTAATTGCAATCACGACGATGGCAAAAATAAGCTCTATGAGCGTAAAAGCGCTTTTTTTTACCACATAAGTCTCCTGTTGGTATTATCAGAAGCATTTTTATTGGTTGTGGCATTTGTTTCATATATGCCGGCCCAGTTTGCATTAGGATTGACAAAGTCTACCTGAAACTCATTGGTTGCGGCATTGGCATTGTATTTGTTATAAATGAGCCAGCCTGAGGCATTGTTTTCCATTGTTGCCTTGTACGGATATCCGCTGCTTCCATTGTAGTGTACTCCAATATAGTCAGGATGATTTCCGTTGGCTTCTCTGGTAATACTTACATTTACACCATTCTTTTGCACTGTGGCTGTTTGTGCAGCCGTTCCTGCATCGCTAGTATGGTTGGTATTGACAAACCAACGCGGATCATCTGTTGATGTTGAACTGTTCCCGTCTTGAAGTAATGATTTGTTACATGTAGCTCCGTTGCAGAATACTTCATAGTATACAGAAACATTGCCGTCAGAACCTAAAACAGTCTGTCTCGGTGCATTTGTGCGCCCGTAATAGTGCCTGACGGGTATTGTCGAATTTAAATCTTTAATCCCTTTTGTTGTCTTGCTGTTTATAAGGTCAGCATTAAAAGTACAATCAGCTACCGCATTTGTACAGTTGACCTGATACTTTATAAAGGTGAGTGTTGTCGGATTGACAGCAGTGTCTTTTTCTCTCATATAGTTCATATTTAAGCGTGTCTGCATAGTACCGTTTAAATTTTTAGGAAAATATGTTTGAGCAGTTTGAATGCGTATGTCATTAGACTGCAGTGCGGGATTTGTTTCTGTAAGATTGATATCCAATGCATTTATAATACTGCCACTCGAATTAATGTCATGAAAACGTATTCTGTAGGGAACATGATTCCCCTTTGAGTCATTCAAGTCTCTGTTGCTTGTAGAAATGTTTATATCTAAAGGTACTGCATAACATTGGTCTACAAAGTTTGAAAGGGTGACATTGTTTTCACCTAAAGCTGTAATGCTCCCGTTTAAATGGTAGGACATATTCTCATCCAGTGTATTGTTAATGTCTGCCATATAGATATACGGTGTGGTGCCTGGCACAGGAGTAAACAGCAAGCCGATAGTAGGAGTAACAGCTGTTCCTCCTGCAGTTGCATTGAGATCAAATCTGTAAGGGTGATAAAATACAAGCATATCCTGAAAATCTTGGGAATAGTCATTATTATGATGCACCGAAGATATGTTACAACCATTCTTGGAAGCAGAACTTTCATCTTCGACTGCAGATGAGTTTTGTATACAGTCCGCTCCTGTTTGAAAATACGGAGCTGTATGATGATCAAGATAGAGAGAATCAACCGCTGTCCATTTTGTATCAATAATATGAAGTTTGTATGATCCGACATTGTTCCATGTTGTGTTCGTTTCTGCAACACCATTGACAAAAGGATGTTCGAGTGTAATATTGCTTTCATCGTTACAAACAAGTGAAGAAGTTCCCTGCCATGTCATATTTGCATCAAGACTACTTGTGGTGTAACCGAGGACAGGTGTATTGTTAAGATGGTCCGTTGCATTCATGGTCAAGAGGTAATTGTACCCCGCAGCCAAGTGGGCAGTTTTTATGTTGCTGCCGTTATTGTCTATGATAAAACTTTTTTGTGACGGATTTGAGTGATTATAGTCTGTAAATTTAAAAGAGTAGCTTTCCGGGCGAATGGCAAAGTTGTCTCTTGAACAGATGCTTTTCGTATTGTTGTTTTCATCTGTATAAATAATTCTAAAGGCCGCATTTTGAGAGGCTTTGGAAAAGACTGCTGCAGTACGCATTGCATCTTTATCAATACTGACGGTTGTATCATTAATATTAAAGTGTGTGCTTACAGGCGTGCCTATTACAATACTGTTGTCAGGATCTGTACAGGTTGCATTGGTATAATGAAAACCTGACATATTTACCATTGTAATATTGACATCCTGTGCCTTGCTGACAGCTTTTGATTTGTTTAAATCATTGGGATCCATTGATTCTAATAAAAAGTTCCCCACTCTGTTGACGACCTGTGTTGGAATATTAAAATAATAGTAAGGATCATCACTCTTTGTTTCTCCGGCTTGAACAATATTGAAAATATCTGGAACCGGTTCGTAGCCTGGAGTCGGCTGGCAAGGATCCATGTCACTTAATTTAGTGCTGTATGTCCCTAATCCAATACCGTCAACCGTCAAATCATAGCGAAACTCTATGTCAACCGGTACTTCTGAAAGAGTACTTTGATTCAGGTCTAAACTATAGTAGAGATAAAAATAATCCAAACTTCCAAAGCTACCAATAGGGATGTTCTTAACATAACTTTTGTCCGATGCAATATCTAAAATATTATCATCAATATTTGTCACAGTGGTATCTGTTTTAGCTATTTTTGTCGAGTTTAAATGATAAACGGCTTCTTCAAGGTTTAGTATATCTATGTTCAAGTTGTTAATAGTAGTGTCAGAATTTTCTCTGTTTCTGAAATAGACTTTAAGGTCAAGTGGTGTACTTTTGTTGAAAGTTCCATCAATAAGTGCAGGTTTGATACTTGGTGCTGTAGTATAGTATCCATTTTGTCCATAGGTGTAGTCATAACAGATATCAAGGGTATAAAGGTTTGTTGTGAAAACAAACATACTTGGGTAGTATGAATCTCCACTTGATGTAAAGCGTACTGTAGCACTGGTGTCTTTGTATCCTAGCAAGTCTGCTCCGGATGTACCGATATCTATATTTTGAATATCTATACCAAAATTGTTTGTTAAGCTTGGCTCTTTCTCAAATCCGCTGGTATGTGAGTACATGACATTGTTGGAGTTTCCAATTTGAGAGCCGTTAAAATAGAGTTCATCTCCAGTATAGGCTATATCCCCTTCCCCTGCAAAGAAAGAAAAAGTAGAGTTGATATCTCCTGCTTTCGGGGTTAAAAAACCGCTTAAATCTATGGTCTCTTCTCTGTTGTATGATGAAATGTTAGTATAGCCATCAAACACAGTAATGTTACGAAAGCTTTCACTGCTGTCTTTATATATAACAACAAGTGTCCATGCTCCAAAATAGCCCAAGGATGTATCTTTTCCTTCGCTAGCCTTGATATTTGCACCTGTCCACCAGCCGTTTATCTCACTCCCTTTTTTTCCAATGAGAGCATTGACGGTACTAAAGGTTGAATAGGTGTAGCCAACCCACTGTAAGGAATCAATCACTTCCGGATACAGCGGGAAAAGAGTGTTGTCCGGTGCTATAAGGTACATGGGCTGAGAGTTGAGATCTGCTCGAACTGTTTCTAGCGATTCATTTGTATATCCTTGGGCATAAAATCCTGCCCACACTACCTCTGCAGTATCCGGAATACCGCTTATTTTTGCTTTTGAAGCATTGGTGAAACCATCTAGCTCTTTAATGTAACTTAAAGTAGTGTCATTGTTTGGATCAGAGGTTTCCTTGCATTGACCATTACTGTCTTTTTCACATAGAACAGTGTTTCCGATGATTTTGACATTACCTCGAATATTTCTGGTGTCATCCGGATTTCTAATGGTAAAAGGACGACCATCTGAAGTCTCGTTTGTATCATTTTTACATTGTGAAAGTTTTCCACTGTATGTCGTGCCGTCTTTTGTATATGTTGCCAATAAATCATAATCGTTACTGTTTAAAAAACTAAAGAGTGATTCAACATAAGCGCTTTTTGAATTGTTTGATATAAGTGTTTGTAAATCATATGTGACACCACTGTTAAAGGCTGTAAAAGTATTGAAAAAACTCAAATCACTTGTTTGTGAACATGTTTCACTGCCGTCACCATCTAAAACATCACAGTTTGAAAAAGCTGAAAAAAGCGAATCAGATGCCAGAACTACCTGTACATCAGATAAATCACCATTTGAAATATTTCTGATAGGAATAGTTGTTTTGCTGAGAACATTTATAAATCCAAAATTTAGTCCACTGACTGAGATACTGTCATAGCATATATCATTACTGATAGAAGATGAGGAAAATGAGGAAGAGAAGGAAAGATTGAGCGTAAAAGAATCATCATCATCGGTATAATTTCTTATAGGGAGATAATAGGTTGTTCCAGCAGAGAGTGTGTAGGTAATGTATATGTCATTGTTATTACGTGTATCTGAAGCAACCGTGCTTCCCCACCAAGATACGCATTCATCTATATCATCATAGAGCCAGGCGTTACTGTCATTGTCCATGTCAGTAGTTTGGATAACAATTTCTCCATTTGAGGAGGGGGTAAACTTGTAATAAGTATAGAAATAATGGCTACCCATACTCCAAGTTCTGTTTTGCAAAGAAGTATCAGTTTCACTTGGCAGAGAAAGCTCTATAGCATTTGAACAGCTATCTCCTGCTGCATTTAGTAATGTCGTCAAAAATAAAATTGAAAGGAATAACAACTTTTTCATAACATCCCCTTTTTTGTAGGAAAAATCACGGCACCCACAAAGGGGGCTCATGTTAAAAAGAAACAATTGTCTACGTTTCAATTGTCGTACTTTATTGCTAAATTTTAGCTGAAATATCTTTAAAAGAGGTTATTGTGCTATGTTTTTTATGGTATTTTTAAAATTTATGAGAAAATGTGTTAAAAGTGACAAAAAGAGAGTGGATTTTATAAGTTTATATTCAGCTCATAAAGGTATAATTTCGTTTCTTCAATTTGGCCTGTTAGCTCAGTCGGTAGAGCAAGTGACTGAAAATCACTGTGTCCTTGGTTCGATTCCGAGACAGGCCACCACTTATTCAGATATATTTTCTTTAATCTCACGTATAAAATTTTTGAAGTCATCAATAGAATTTAAAAAATCATAGAGTTTTTTTATGTCAATTGTCGTATATTCATGCGCCAATTCTAATATCAAGTGCAATTTCCACCTAATTTAACTAGCTAACTTTTTACTCATTTCACTAAAAAACACCTCATATGGAGTTTTATATCCAAGGATTTTTCTAGGTCGATTGTTAAGTCTGTTCTGAATCATAATGATTTCATCCTTTGAGACATTTAAAAAGGTGCTTTTCTTGGGTAAATACTGCCTGATTAATCCGTTAGTATGTTCATTCAATCCTCTCTCCCAAGAGTGATATGGATTAGCAAAGTAAAAATCTGTGTTCAGTGCAGCTACTACTTGTTTATGATATGCGAATTCCTTGCCGTTGTCACTTGTAATTGTATGAGTGATCTTTTTCATTGGTGTGAGCATCTCTATAAGCGCTTGGGTTACTACTTCGGCATGTTTAGTTGGTACATTTTTAATGATAGCAAATTTTGATTTTCTGTCAACTACAGTAACTAAAAATCCTTTATGATCTTTACCAACTACAGTGTCAATTTCCCAATCTCCGATGCGAGACTTTTTCTCTACAATCTTTGGTCTCTTATCTATCATGATACGGTCTATAATAGTACCTCTCGCCATATAGTCATTACTTCGCTTATGATACTTCTTGTTTTTGTGTCGGAGGTACTGGTAAAGTTTACCACCATTCTTTTTGTTGGTATAAATGTAGCGATAGATAGTCTCATGAACTACTGATACCCCAGTATCGAGTTTCATACGACCTGATATCTGTTCTGGCGACCAGTCCTGTTTTAGCTTCGCTCTGATATATTTCTCGATAGGTTTCGTGAGTGAGTGTCTCTTTCTTTTTTGCATCTCAGTTTTTGTTGAAATAATCTGAGCTAGCTCTGCATTATAGCCTCTTATCTTATCATTATTTCTTCTAAGCTCTCTGCTTATTGTTGATGGGTGCACACCAAGTTCATTTGCAACTTCTTTTTGGTTTAATCCAGCCTTTTGCAAAGCTGAAATATGGTATCGTTTCTCTAGGGTTAATTGTTTATATCTCATGCTACTTCTTATTTTTTGGTTGAAATAGATTAGCAGGTTATCAGTTAACCCTACCTTTCAACTTACTTTTAAAAAATTGCACTTGATATTAGAATTGGCGATGGATAAGAAGATTTCGAAGTCCTATCATTGCAATATACTTTTGGCTATGAAATTTGTTTAGGTAGTCATTTTTACTAAGAATTTCTATGCATTCTTTATAATTTTCAGGCTTCCCCAGGTTAAAATAATTTGTCACTTTACAGCTGACATCTATCATTATTTGTATTGATTCAAAAAAACCATATCGAAGTTCCCATTCGTAACGTTTATTTGCCGCAATGTCTTCAACTTGCATCTCTTGTTTCAGTTCTTCTAATATTTTTATATTTTCTTCAAGCTGTTTGAGTTTTTGCAATATTTCCATTACTTATCCTTTTGCTAAATGCCAGGTTTTGCTCATCAAGTATATGCTTAAAATCAAGATAGTAATGGAGAGCATTTTCTTTGAAGATATCATATTTTTTTTTATTATTCAGTATAAGAATCGTATGGTTTTTGTAGATATTATAGGCAAGAAGTGGTGATGTTTTATAAAGTTCATTAAATATTACAAAATCTATTTTATGATTTAGTTCCGTCTCAAGGCTTGCGATAATATCACCCATCTCAAACAAATTGAGTTCACGGCTTGTTTGCACTGCAATATCCATGTCACTCATGTTGTGCTGGGTATTTGTTGCATACGACCCAAAGAGTAATGCATTTTCGACAGTGTCATATCTTTGTAAAATACGCTTTATTTGATTTATATCCATCTTGTTGAACCTTTTATTTATTTATTATAACACATAAATTTTTTTAGTTTAATCCCTATTATATAACTTTTGGATAAAATAACATTCAATTTAATTTAATTAGGATATTTTCATATGAAATCAAAATTCTCTTTTGTATTTGCTCTCTCTTTTATCATTTTATTTGCTTCGTGTTCAAAAGAGGTGGAGGAATACAACAAGCCGGCTGTTTACTGGTATGGCAAAATTGTGGAGTCTATTTCATCCGGAAATATTGACAAAGCGGATGACTATTATTCCTCTTTACAGGGGGAACATATCGGGTCACCTCTTTTGCCTGAGGCAACCATGATTCTTGCAATTGCGCATATGCACAATGAAGAGTATCTGCTTACTGAACACTTTTTAAATGAATATGTCAGAAGATATGCAAATGCCAATGAGAGAGAGTTCGCGGAATTTTTAAAGATTAAAGCAAAATATATGGCCCTTCCAAATCCAAGACGTGATCAAGGGCTTATACTTGAGGCCATAAAAAATGCAAAAACATTCAAGCAAAATTATCCGCACTCTATGTACTACTCTTTGGTGGATACGATGCTGACAAATTTATATCTTGCTGATGCCTCTTTAAACAAGGAAATTGTCGATTTGTATACCAGGTTAGACAAGCCGGAATCGGCAGCATATTATCGCACCTTAAGAGTAGAACCGTGGATAAAATGGGATGAAGTTGAGCGTGCAAAAATACCATGGTACAGAGAAATATTTGAAGGAGACGGTACATCCAGCTGGTATGCTTTTATGATTCCGGATACACAGAGTGTCGTCTCTAGAAATACAGTTAAATCAGACAATAATAAAACAAAATAATATAAGGAAACTATATTTATGAAATTAAGCAACTACGGAGAATTTCCTGCTGACATCCCGGTGATAGCAGAAGATGAACTTTTTTTATATCCTTTTATGATTTCACCGCTTTTTTTAAGTGATGAAAAAAATATTAAGGCGGCAACAAAGGCCATTGAAAACAATTCTTTGGTGATAGTCTGCCCGACTAAGCCAGGACATGAAGGTGAAAGAGAGTATGACGCACTGTATGACGCAGGTGTGGTAGGTTCAATTATGCGAAAGGTTTCGCTTCCTGACGGACGGGTCAAAGTACTTTTTCAAGGGCTTGCCCGTGCAAAATCTTTATATAAAGTTGCAGAAGATCCGCTTATAGCCCATGTAGACGTGATGCAGTCAACAGAGGTTGATTCTTTAAAAATTGATGCAATACTTGAAGTCGTGCGTGAAAAAGTGAGAGCTTTGGCTGCTGTAAGTAACTATTTCCCGCCCGATCTACTGCGAACTATAGAAGAAAATCATGATCACAACCGTATCATTGATCTGATATGTTCAACAGTAAAACTCAAAAAAGAGCAGGCTTATAAGCTTTTTGTAGAAACTGATACAGAAAAAAGATTTTTGGATCTTATCGATCTGTTGATTGATGAGATAGAGGCAAACAAGCTTCAGCGCGAAATTCGTTCAAAAGTACATACACATATAGAAAAAGTCAACAAAGAGTACTTCTTAAAAGAGCAGCTCAAACAGATTCAAAAAGAACTCGGAACGGACACATCCCGAGAAGAAGAGATAGAAGAGTACAGAAAAAAGCTTGAAGCCAAAAAAGAAAAAATGGGAGAAGATGCCTACAAAGAGATAAGCAAACAGCTTGAACGATTTGCACGTATGCACCCGGATTCTTCGGATGCTTCTATGACGCAGACATATCTTGACTGGGCTTTGGATCTTCCTTTTGGCGATTTGGCAAAAAAACCGCTTCGCATAGAGAGTGTGGAAGAACAGCTCAACAAAGACCATTTTTCGCTAAAAAAACCAAAAGAGAGAATCGTGGAATACTTTGCAGTAAAAGAACTGCTTGAACTTCGCGGTGTCTCAGCGAAAAAAAGTGCTGGAGCGATATTGTGTTTTTCCGGCCCTCCGGGTGTCGGAAAAACCTCTCTTGCCAACTCTATAGCAACAGCACTCAAACGTCCGCTTATCAGAATAGCACTGGGCGGTCTTGAAGATGTGAATGAATTGCGCGGACATCGCCGTACCTATGTTGGGGCTATGCCGGGACGTATAGCACAGGGGCTTATAGATGCGAAAAAAATGAATCCTGTGATAGTGCTTGATGAGATCGATAAAATTACCCGCTCACAAAGAGGGGACCCGACAGCGGCTCTTTTAGAGATTTTGGATCCTGAACAAAACAGCGAGTTTCGCGATTATTATCTGAATTTTGATTTGGATCTGAGCAATGTAATTTTTATAGCAACAGCAAATGATGTCGGGCGTATTCCTGCTCCTTTGCGTGACAGAATGGAATTTATCACCTTAAGTTCATATACACCGCAGGAAAAGTTTGAGATAGCCCGTCGTTATCTGTTGCCGCAGGAGATTAAAAAACACGGACTCAAAAAATCTGAACTCAGTATTTCAAAACCGGCGTTAAAAGAGCTGATACACAGTTATACACGTGAAGCAGGTGTGAGAAATTTACGCCGCCGTATAGCTGAAATGGCGAGAAAAGCAGCTATGGAACTGCTAAAACACAAAAATGTTGCAAAAGTATCAGTGACACTGAAAAACTTAAAACAGTTTTTTGATAAAAGTGTCTTTGAGATTGAAAAAACAGACAAAGTCCCTGTTATCGGTGTAGTCAACGGCCTGGCATGGACAGCAGTAGGCGGAGATGTTTTACGAATAGAGAGTATCCGCATCAAAGGCAAAGGCAATCTGCAGCTTACAGGCAGTCTGGGTGATGTTATGAAAGAGTCTGCAAGAATTGCCATGAGTGTTGTAAAAACACTTATAGACAAACGAAAGCTGAGAATTTCTCAAGACAATATTCCGCTGACCTTTAAAGAAAAAGAGGAGATTATAGAGGTTGATCCGAGTGAGGTTTACAAGCGGTATGATTTACATGTACATGTACCGGACGGTGCAACGCCAAAAGACGGACCGAGTGCGGGTATAGCCATGGTAACAGTTATATCTTCCATACTCGGTTCCTATAAAGTGCGCTCTGATGTCGCTATGACAGGAGAAGTTTCATTAACAGGGGATGTTTTGCCGATTGGCGGATTAAAAGAGAAGCTTATAGCTGCATATAAAGCCGATATGACTAAAGCTCTGATTCCTGCAAAAAATTATGAAAGAGATTTGGAAGATATTCCAAAAGAAGTAAGAGAAGCACTTGAGATTGTACCGGTCAAACGGGTAGAAGAGGTATTAAAACAGGTTCTTGTGTAGAACCTGAAAATCCAAATTTATAATTACATGTAACGATACGCCCTTTTTGAATGTTTGTTTATTTGTTATAATGTTTAAAAAGAGAAATATAATGCTGAGAATATATATAGACGGCGATGCCTTTCCTAACCTCTTAAAACCGATTATTTTTCGTCAAATAGAAAAGTACGGCATAAAAACCTGTGTGTTTGCAAATAAAAAAATCAATATTGGAAAATCAAAAAATATAGAGTATGTCATTGTAGATGCAGGTGCAGATGAGGCTGACAATAAAATTGTACAAAAAGTACATTCGGGGGATTTGGTTATCACTGCAGATATTCCCTTGGCGGACAGAGTTATAGATAAGAATGCCCATGCAATAGATCACAGAGGCGAACTTTACAGCAAAGACAACATCAAACAGTATCTTGCAATGCGGAATCTCATGGAGAATATCAGAGAAATGGGAGAGATGACGCAAGGTCCGAAGCCTTTTGGTTCAAAAGATGCCGAACTTTTTGCAAATCAGCTAAACATGTTTTTGCAAAAACATATGCGATGACACTGTTTTAGATTTCGTCATTTTTCCAGGAAAAAATGGCATCATTTAAACTTTCAAATCCACTTTCTTTGCCGATAATGAAAATTTCATCAAAAACATAACAGGTGACTCGTGTATTTGGTTCAAGCAAGAATACGGCATATTCTTCATTCTCTTTTTGATTGACAGATAAAACACGCATGTCATCAACTATATCTCCAACCTGTGGCGTTACATCAAACTCAACATTAAGTAATTTTTTGCCGTCGCTACTGTAGATTGCCATGATTGCCTCTATTTTTTTGTATAATAAGTATTGCTTTAAAATAGCAATACTTATTATACTCAAAGAATAGGAAATATATGAAATCCGTTATATTTGTATGTCTTGGCAATATCTGCCGTTCCCCGTTGGCAGAGGGGATTGCCAAAAAAATAGCACAAGAACATAAAATAGATATAAAAATAGACTCTGCAGGGACAGGAGACTGGCATATCGGCGAACCCCCATGTGAGGGTTCTATCAAGGTGGCACAAATGCACGGCATAGATATCAGCCATCTTAGAGCGAGACAGTTTACAAAAGAAGATATTGATGTATATGAGTTGATAGTTGTACTTGATGAAAACAACAGGCTGCATGTCAAGAAACTGGGTGCCAAAAATATAGAAAAGCTGGGATGTTTCGCATTTAATTGTCAGGATGTTCCGGATCCGTATTTTTTTGACGGATTTGACGGATTTTTAGAAGTCTACAAAATGATAGAAGTTTGTGTAAATAATCTTTTTAGTGTAAAATTACTTCAAGAGGAAAAATAATGAAAATTGCAAAAAATATAACTGAATTAGTAGGCAACACGCCATTGGTAAGGCTGAATGAGGCATCAAAGCTGACAGGTGCCACGATATTGGGAAAATGTGAGTTTATGAATCCGACAAGTTCGGTCAAAGACAGAATAGGATTCAATATGATCCGCAGGGGTATAGAATCAGGACGTATTCAAGCAAATACAACGATTATTGAACCTACAAGCGGAAATACAGGAATTGCTCTGGCAGCCAACTGTGCAGCTCAAAATTTAAAACTTATTTTAACTATGCCTGAGTCTATGAGTGTAGAGAGAAGAAACCTGCTCAAAGCTTTAGGCGCTGAACTGGTACTGACTCCGGCTGCAAAAGGGATGAACGGAGCCATTCAAAAAGCACAGGAAATTCAGGAAAATACACCGGACTCTATAATCTTACAACAGTTTGAAAATCCGGCAAATCCGGAGATACATGAAATCACAACGGCACAGGAAATCCTCCGTGATACAGAGCAAAATCTGGATGCTTTTGTGGCAGCTGTAGGGACGGGAGGAACGCTTAGCGGAACTTCGAAAGTCTTGAAAGAACATATTGCAGATATTGCTGTTTTTGCAGTAGAACCTGAAGCTTCGGCAATTCTCTCAGGAGAGAGTCCGGCTCCACATAAAATTCAGGGAATAGGCGCAGGTTTTGTTCCTGCAATTTTAGATACCTCCTGTTACAGTGAAGTGATAAAAGTGAGTAATGAAGATGCCATAGCAACAGCCAGAATGTTGGCAAGAAAAGAGGGATTGCTTGTAGGTATATCTTCAGGAGCAAATGTATATGCTGCCATGCAGGTGGCTTCACGGGAAGAATTCAAAGGCAAAACGATTGTGACCGTTTTATGTGACACGGGAGAAAGGTACTTAAGTACAGAACTTTTCAGTGAATAAAATTCAATATTTAGAAACAATCAAAGCAGTTGATGCAAAACTGTTTCATCTTGCATACCATCAAAAACGGCTTGAGAAAACAGTTGGGCATTCCGGCATTATATTACAAGATATTTTACATCCTCCCGCATCAGGATTTTTCCGGTGCAGGGTTGTATATGATGGCGAAGAGTACAGCATCACATACCATCAGTATAAAAAAAAGAGTATTCAAACCCTGAAACTTGTTTTTGATAATGAGATAGAGTATTGTAAAAAATATTATGACAGAAGCAAAATAGAGAAGCTGCTGGAAAAAAAATCTTTTTGTGATGACATACTTATTGTAAAAAATTCTCTTATTACAGATACATCCATTGCCAATATCGCTTTTAAATATAAAGATGAATGGATAACACCAAAAAGCCCTTTGCTTGAAGGAACGACCAGAGCAAGGTTGCTCGAGAGCGGGAAAATCAGAGAAGATGATATATCTGTAGAGGATTTAAATCATTTCGAACAGGTTGCACTGATGAATGCCATGATAGATTTTGATATAATACCAAATGAAAACATAAGGGATATAATTTGTTAGAAAATATAATACAAGACAGAGATTTTGCACACTTAATGAAAAAAAATATTCAGGAGTTGATTGTTCTGCTGTTTGAAAAAGAGCAGAATTTCGGTATTTTATGTAAAATCGAAGATGTGAGTTTTGCACCGGAACTACCGGAAAGTATAAACGCTGAGTTTCGTCCGTTGACACTTTTCTTTTTGGCAGGATATACATTTGAGACTGCCAGAATAGAGGATGATATTTTAATTTTTGAGGCAGGTTTTGGCAGTGAAAATTTTGGAAGTGTTGTACATGTACCCTTGCTGAGTATTTTACAGATTATTATCGATGAAACTCCGGTTTTGATTAATATATCTGCATATAAAGAGGAAAGAAAGAAACAAGAAGCTGATATAGACGAAAGCGGAGTGAAAAACTCCATGGCATCTTTTCTCTCAAATCCGGAAAACTCCAAGTTTATAAAATAAGACGCTATCTACACTCTGTTAAGCGAGAGCAGATAATTGACTACGTTGTCTACAAAAGCATCATGTTTTCTGTCTTTGAGATAGGCTATGTAAAAACTTCTTGTAATTTTATGGTTTTTTAGTCTGGCTTCATAAAGTTGGCCGTTTTCGATTTCTGACTTGATGACATGACGGGACATAATAGAGACAAGAGGTCGTTCTGCGTTCTTGTCTGCATGTAAAATAGACTCCTTGATGGAAGTCGGACTGGCAAGAACACCGATAACATTGAAATTATTACACTGCACTCCCATCTCTTCAAAAACTTCTGATGTCAGTTTTCTTGTGTGGGAGTCCTCATTGCGACAAATCCAGTCGAAATCGAGTAAATCATCTGCACTGAGATGTTTTTTCATCGGCTGGTTTGAAAAAACGACCAATTCATCTTCCACCCATTCTCTGTAAATGACACCATCTCTGAAAACAGGAGATTCGATGAGTGCGACATCTATTTTTTTATCTTCAAGCTGGTCAATAATGTTTGAAGAGAGATCCACATTCATAAAAACTTCATTGTTGATGCGTTTTTTTATTTCACTGAGATAATTCGGAAGCACATAATTACCGATTGCAAAAGAAGAACCCATGACAAAAGTGAACTCTTTGTTGATTATTTTTAACAACTCTTTTTCACTGCTGTGTATAGCTTTTTCAAGTCTTAAAGCGATTCTGTAGAGATCTTCACCCTCTTTTGTGAGGATAATTCCGTTTTTCTTTCTATCAACGATTTTTGTATCAAGATAATCTTCAATGAACTTGATTTGCTGCGTGACAGCGGGCTGGGAAATCCCAAGTTTTGCTGATGCTTTAGAGAAGCTTTTCTCTTTTATAACCATCAAAAAAGTATGTAATTTCGCAAAATCTTTTAACATAATAATTCCTATAAGTATCAATAATAGTAAAATTATAACTCATAATTATAATTATTGCAATAGTTTTGTAATAATTTATGACATTTTAGCTATAATAAGTAGAAATACAACTTAGTAGTGAACATATATGGAAAAAATTTTTAATCATTTAAATGAGTCTCAAGCAGCAGCAGTAAAGCAAACAGAAGGACCTGTCCTGATTCTTGCAGGAGCGGGAAGCGGAAAGACGACAACAATTATTTCACGCTTGGCGTATCTTATTGAGGTTGTGGGTATTCCCGCTTCAAATACACTTACCCTGACGTTTACAAACAAAGCTGCAAAAGAGATGAAAGAGCGTTCTCTCTCTATGATAGAAAATGTCGCCTATCCTCCTCTTCTTTGTACCTTTCACAAGTTTGGACTTCTTTTTTTAAAATTCAATATACATCTTTTGGGCAGAGCCAATAATTTTGTTGTGATAGATACAGATGATAAAAAGAGAATCATTAAAAAAATAAATTCTGAGCTGCCGACACCGCTTATCGCGAGTGAAATTTCCAGATACAAAAACTCTTTAATGAGTCCTGATGATGCCTACAAGCAGACTGAACTGTTCAGTTACAAGCAGATTGCCGAAGTTTTTGCAGAGTATGAAAAATATTTACTGGAAAACAATCTTGTTGATTTTGATGATCTCATCGCGCTTACCTATAAACTTTTGGATGAAAACCCTGAGTTGGCAAAGGCTACCTCGCAGAAATATCAGTACATTATGATTGACGAGTACCAGGATACAAACGAACTGCAGTTTAAGCTGTTACAAAAACTTTGTACAGTGCATAACAATTTGTGTGTAGTCGGTGATGACGATCAGAGTATATACGGCTGGCGTGGTGCGCATATTCGCAATATTATGGAGTTTGACCAGGATTTTTCAGGCACACATGTCTTTAAACTCGAAGAGAACTACCGTTCACGTGCGCCGATTTTAAAAGTTGCCAATGCGCTTATCGAGCACAACCGGTCCCGTTTGGGAAAAAAACTCATAGCAACGCGTGGCAACGGGGATGATGTGACAACACTGAATTCTAATGATGAAAACGAAGAGGCAAGAAAAGTTGCCGCAAAAATACAAAAACTGCTTGAGAGCGGAGTACGTGCCAGAGAAATAGCTATTTTGTACCGTGTCAATGTTCTGTCACGTTCTGTAGAAGAAGGCTTGAACCGTTACGGGATTAACTATAAACTTGTGGGTGGTTTGCGATTTTATGACCGGGCAGAGATAAAAGACCTTATTTCTTATATCAGGGTGATTACAAATCATCATGATGACTTCTCCTTGAAACGTATAGTCAACAAGCCGAAACGCGGACTGGGCAAAGCAAGTTTGGATAAAATTGAACTTGCAGCTCAGAAAAAGGGAACTTCTATTTATGAATATATCACTCAGGCATCCATGGAAGAACTTGAAGGCCTGGTCAGAAAGAAAAATGCTGCAACGCTCAAAGAGTTTGCTAAAAACATTCAAGAGGTTGCCGGTATTGCGCAGGCGTCTACCTATGAGTTTATAGATGCTTTGGAAGAAACTTTTTCTTTGAAAGATATTTACAAAAACATGCAAGACTCACAGGAAAGAATTCTCAATATAGATGAGTTTTACGGTCTTTTTAGAGATTTTGTAAAAAAATCACCACAGAGTTCTTTGGATGAGTTTTTAAACGAACTGACGTTGCAAAGTGAGCAGGACCAGGTGGAGGGGGAGAGTATCTACATGATGAGTATACATGCCTCCAAAGGTTTGGAGTTTGAACATGTTTTTGTCATAGGAATGGAAGAGGGCTTTTTGCCACTGACAGGAGACGGAAGTGATTTGGAAGAAGAGAGACGACTTGGGTATGTTGCGTTTACCCGTGCCAAAGAGACCTTGACGCTTTGCCATGCCGGGAGCAGATTTTACAAAGGACGCAGAAGTGATTTGGAAAAAAGCCGTTTTTTCAATGAAGCCGGACTTTGCAAAGGCTCTTTAAAGTGTGAAAAAAACACAGCATTTAAAAAAGGTGATTTGGTACGACATAAAATCTTTGGAACAGGGCGCATTATCGGTGTGAGTAAGTCGGGAAGAGAATTTAAACTCAAGATTAATTTTGCAGGAACAAAACGCGATATTCTTGCATCATTTGTAGAGAAGTTATGAATCGTCTTTTTGTTGCATACAAACCTTCGGGAGTAGGCTCAAACAAGTATCTTTACAGTCTGAAAAAAAAGTATAACAATAAAAAAGCAGGTTTTGCCGGAACACTGGATCCTTTTGCCAAAGGCGTGCTTTTGGTAGGTTTTGGCTCACATACGAAACTTTTTAGATTTTTGAACAAAACACCTAAAAGATACAAAGCGACTTTGTGGCTTGGTGCAAAGAGTGATACCCTTGATACAGAGATGATCGAAGAAGTTGTACTTCCTGAACCTTTACATGTAAAGGAGATTGAAGCGGTGCTTTTGTCTTTAGAGGGTGAATTAGAGTATAAACCGCCGATTTTCAGTGCAAAACGGATAAACGGACAGCGAGCGTATGATTTGGCACGTGCGGGAAAAGAGGTTGTTCTCAATACTGTCAACTCAACTGTTTATGAAATGAAACTGATTCACTACTGCCATCCCTTTGTGACCTTTGAAGCAAGTGTAAGCGAAGGGACTTATATACGTTCTCTGGGAGAGATGATTGCGCATAAACTTGGTATAGCGCATGGAAGTTTAAGTATGCTTGAGCGACTGAATGAAGGACAGTTTGTTTATGAGGATGAAAAAGCCTTGAATATCAAAGAATCTTTAAACATTCCCCAGAATTACTATTTGGGTGAAAGTGATAATGTAAAGTATGGAAGAGTTCTTGCTTTAGAAGATTTAGAGTTTCAGGATGACGGCACATATTGGCTGGATAATGGCGAAAGCATCTCCATTATTACAGTAAATGAGGGCAGAGTAAAATATGAATTAGGCAGGATAGAATGTTAGTACTTGCAAGAAAAGCAGATGAATCTATAGTTATTGGTGAAAATATTGTTGTAAAAGTTATCTCTGTAGAAAACGGTGTCGTAAAACTCGGAATTGACGCGCCAAAAGAGATTTCCATCATTAGAAATGAGCTTATCGAAGAGGTCAAAGCGAGTAACAAGGCGGCTTCTTTGGGAACTGTAGACGAAAATGATATTCTGTCTTTGAACAAAATACTGGGAAAATAAAAAGCGGATGAAAAAGTATAAGGCCTATGCCAAAGTAAATATTTTTTTAAAAATAACAGGCAAGAGAAACGAGTACCATGAGATAGTCTCTCGATTTATGAAAGTCAATGATTTGTATGATGTCCTCTCCTTTGTATCAAAACAAGATGTTCAAGCCAAAGCAAATGAGTTTAAAATAATTGGTGATTTTGATTGTGATACAAAACAAAATACCATTTATAAAGCATATGTAGCCTTGAAAGAGGCTACATCAAGCGCTGCACTTGAAAAACTTATGCAAACGTATGCGGTGGCTGTTGAAAAACACATTCCCGCATTTGCAGGTCTTGGCGGAGGCAGCAGTGATGCGGCAACGTATCTGAAAATGTGCAATGAAGTACTGCATTTGGGTCTGAGTCTCAATGAACTCGCACAAATAGGTTTACATGTAGGGGCGGATGTGCCGTTTTTTATTTATGGATACAATAGTGCCAATGTCAGCGGAATAGGGGAAGTGGTAGAAGCCTTTGAGGAAACACCGCTCTCATTTCATATGTATACACCCAAGATACAAATCAGCACTCCAAAAGTCTATAAAGCATACAGAGAAAAATTTTACAGACCCATAGACGGATTTCAAGCCGATGCATTGAAAAAGAAATCTTCAGTAGAAATCTTGCAGGAACTCGATGTAAAAGAAGCAAATGATCTCTTTGCGCCTGCATTGCAAGAATATACAGAGTTAGAAAAACATTATAAAAATGGGTATTTCTTCAGCGGAAGCGGAAGCAGTTTTTTTAGAGTAATTTAATAGTTTGCACCATTTTATTGGCATAAGAGAATGTTTTTTGTCAAAGTATTCAATATTATGATACAATAAAAATTGTCAAAATAAGGGGGGCAAGATGAGAAAATTATTACTAATAAGTGTGTTTGCATTGACGTTGTCAGTTACTTCTGCATCAGCATATAATCTTAAGTCAAATATGATACTTTTAAACACAGAATTACGAGAAGTTCAACAAGGCTTTATAACTAGTGATAAAGAGGGTATAAAAGTTTCGATTGAACGGTTTGCAAAACACGCCAATGATTTATTGGCTGATAAAGAAAAATTTGAGGAGATGCTTCCTAAAAACAAGAAGCATAAAGCCAACGAAGCGATTATGAGTGCACAGATTATTGCACATAATGTTCAGATTATATTAGACGCTATTGCGAATAAATATAACCAGTCGGGTAAACTTCGAAGAGAAGAGTCTCAAAGAGCTTATACCTATATTGAGCATGCCTGTTTTCGCTGTCATAATATAGTTCGCGACGAAAACTAAAACAATAAACATCTCTTTAACAATCCAAACCTTAATGAATGCATGCTAAAATAGCAGAAATATTTTAGGCTATACAGTTTAGAAGGAAGTGGATTATGGGTGAAACAATAGCAAAAAACAAAAAAGCGTATCATGATTATTTTATTGAAGAGAAGTTTGAAGCAGGGCTGGTTCTTACAGGGAGCGAGGTCAAAGGCATACGTGCGCATCGCGTTAATCTTAAAGACAGTTTTATCCGCTTTGTCAACGGAGAGGCTTTTTTGTTTAATGCGCATATCGGCAGACTCGAGACGACGCACCATTATTACGGGCACGAAGAGCGCGGGGCAAGAAAGCTGCTTCTGCACAAAAAAGAGTTAGAGAAAATGCAAAAGGCTGTAGCACGTGACGGGTATACCATTGTGCCTTTGCAGCTCTATTTTAACAAACGCAACATTGCAAAGCTGCAAATTGCCATAGCAAAAGGAAAACTGCTGCATGACAAAAGAAATGATCTAAAAGAGAAAGACCAAAAGAGAGACATTCAAAGGGCGATGAAGGATTATTAATGAAACTTTTGCTTTTTTTGTGCTTTTTTGTCTCCTCTCTTTTTGCTTTACATGTAAAGATAGTCAATGATGAGGTAGGTAACGGCAAGACAGTACTGGTGAAGTTTGCAAAAGAAAAAGGCATTGAATACAAAGCACTCTTTTTTGAAGAAAAAAAGATAAAAATTTTTCCGAATCCTTTGAACAGGAGTGAATATTATGCCTTGATTCCCGTCTCCTATTATGACAAACCTGCTCAAAAAACCGTGAAAGTTATTTATCTGCAAAACGGGATAAAAAAGCACAAAGAGCTTTCTCTTACAATCAAAGATGCAAAATACAAAAAAGAAACCATCCGTGTAAGCGCTTCGAAAGTAAATCCGACGCTGCCCAAGATAAAAAAAAGAATCGCAAAAGAGTACAGGGAAGCTATGAAAATTTATCATACAATAACAAACAAAAGCTATATGCATTCAGATTTTATCTTGCCGGTGGAGAGTAAAATTACAAGTGCTTTTGGTACAGCAAGAATTTATAACGGAGCTTTGAAAGGGTATCACAGCGGGACGGATTTTCGGGCGAAAACAGGCACACCGATTAGAGCGTCCAATGACGGAAAAGTCGTTTTGGTCAAAAAAAGATTTTATTCGGGAGGCACTGTTGTCATTGATCACGGTGAAGGCATTTATACCTGTTATTTTCATATGAGTAAATTCAATGTCAAAACAGGTCAGCTTGTCCAAAAAGGAGAACTTTTGGGCTTATCAGGAAAAAGCGGCAGGGTAACAGGTCCTCATTTGCATTTTTCAGCTAGAATTGCCGGTGTACAAGTTGATCCGTTGCAACTTATAACATTACTCAATAATAATTTAATTTTAAATAAATAGGAAAACAATTATGACACTTTTTCAGTTACTTATGCTTGGAGCCTCTGCTTTTTTTGCATACAAAATTTACGAACATATACAAACACTTAAAGATCCGCAGGACCAACAGCACACAGGTGCCCAAGGTGAACGAAGTGCTGAGGCATTTTCCCCTTTTGATGCCTCCTCTTTGGTGGAAAAAGCCGATGAAGAGATGCAAAAGGGAGATTTGCAAAAAGCGCTTGCCATTTACAGCGAGGCAAATATTAAAGATCCAAAGAACCTTGAAACACTCTTTAAAATGGGTTATACACTTGCACAGCAAAACAGGGATGATGAGGCTATGGAGTATTACAAAGAAGCGTTGGAACTGGACCCGAACAATACCTATATCCATCAGGCGATGGCATCCCTGTATAGAAAAGCGGGTGAATATGCGAGTGCAAGAAATCATCTCAACAAGTCGCTTGAAATTGATGCCACAAACCCTATTACCTACTATAATTACGGGAATCTGCTTGTTGATATGAAGCATTTTGATGAAGCAAAAGGAATGTATGAAAAAGCGATAGAGCTTGACCCTGAATTTAAAGAAGCAAAAGAGGAACTGAAAAAAATCAAGAAGGGAGAATCGCTGTGAAAATATTGGAAATATACAAATATCTCAATGAACTTTCTCCTTTTGATATTCAGGAGTCATGGGATAATTCCGGTCTTTTGATAGGTGATTTCAAAGATGATATTTCAAAAATTGCTTTGAGTATTGATGTAGATGAAAAACTGATTGATTCTTTGGATGAAAATACGCTGCTTATTACGCACCATCCGATTATTTTTGGCGGACTCAAACAACTTGAGTTCTCTAAATATCCTGCAAATTTGATTCAAAAAATGATTAAAAAAAATATTTCAAATATTGCGATGCATACAAATTTTGATCAGACACACTTAAACGAATATGTTGCAAAAGAGATACTCGGATACGAAATTTGTAAAAAAGACGGTTTTGTTGCATACCTGGAAGTGAATGAAGATTTTGATATATTCGCAAAACATGTTTCAAAAGCATTTGGACTTAAATGTGCAAGAACAGTTAAGTGTGCGCAAAGAGTAAAAAAAGTGGCCCTGACAACAGGATCGGGATGTTCTTTGATGAAGAGTCTGGATGCTGACTGCTTTTTGACAGGTGATGTAAAATATCATGATGCAATGGAGGCAAAAAGTATAAAATTGTCTTTAATTGACATCGGACACTATGAAAGTGAGTACTTTTTTGCACAAATTATGCAAAAGCATTTGAAAATTTTAGGTTTAGAAGTTATAATTGCATCATCAGAAAACCCATTTACATATATTTAGGTCTAATAATACAGGTAATGGTAGAAGTAAACCCCTAAAGGATCCCAATGAACAAGCACTTAAAACAATTAATCGATCTGTCAATTATAGATAAAGAGATAGACGCATTTGAACCTCAGATTGAAGAAGCAAATGCAAATTATGAAGCGGCTCTTGCAAAAACAAAGAGCATAGAGTCAGATATTGAAAATTTAACGAATGAAATCAAAGACGAAGAAGTTAAAAAAGCAAAAAACGAACTGCATCTCTCGGAACTTTCACAAAAACTTGAAGAGAATGTAAAAAAAAGCTCTGAAGTAAAAACAGAACGTGAGATGAAATCGCTGCAGCTTGAAGAAGAGATTGCCAAAGAGCAGGTCACATTTGCAAATGAAGAGATTCAAAGACTTGAAAAAATCATTGAAGCAAAAAAAGAGCAGATTGAAGCTGCAAAAAATGCTCTGGAAGAGTTAAATGCAAATTTGGAAAGTGTAAAAGCTGATGTAGATACAAAACTTGAAAAAATACACAAAGAGAGACAAGAGGTTTTCAAAAGAAAAGAGACTCTTTTGTCAGATATCAATCAAAAAGGGCTTGCTTTTTATCAAAAAATCCGTCGTTGGGCAAAAAACACAACAGTGGTTCCTGTTGAAGAACAGGCATGTATGGGATGCCATATGATAATAGGCGATAAGGTTTATGCTGATGTCATAAAAGGTGAAGATATCACTACATGTCCCCACTGCGGACGCATCCTTTATGTGAAAGTTAACGAAGAGTAGGCTTGAAGCCGTTTTTCCTTTTCTATTATGTACTGAGTGTAATGCTGTTTATAACAGCATTGCCTCTTTTGATATTGCTTGCTTTTAAAAAAAAATACAAAGAATCAATTCCTGCACGTTTTTTTCTTTTTAAGAACCCTCCGTTTCGCAGTACAAATGCAATTTGGTTTCATGTCTGCTCTTTAGGCGAAGCCAGAGCTCTTAAACCGCTTCTGGATCTATTGGCAAATAAAAAGATACTTGTGACAACGATTACACAAACCGGACACAATGAAGCAAAAAAATATAATGCAGAGGTACGTTATCTTCCGTATGAAATGTATCTGCCGTTTTGGGTCAAACCGCAAAAAAAGCTTATTGTACTTGAGGCGGAGTTTTGGTATCTGCTCTTTAGCATAGCGCGTTCACGCGGTGCAGAAGTTATTTTGCTTAATGCCAGAATTTCAGATAAAAGTGTCAAAAAATATATGAAGTTTGCCTGGTTTTATAAAAAACTTTTAGAGAATGTAGATATGGTCTATGCTCAAAGCGAAAGTGACAAAAACAGATTTTTGGCCTTGGGTGCAAAACACATTGAGGTGATTGGCAATATAAAATTGGCAGGTGAAATCAAAAAAACAAAAGAATACGAAAAGCCCGATGCGGAAGTAATTGTAGCTGGAAGTACCCATCCTGGTGAGGAACAAAGCATTTTAGAGGCATTTTTTGCCTATGAAAAGAGCAAAGAGGCAAAACTTGTAATTGTTCCCCGTCATCCGGAACGTTTTGCAGAGGTATATAGCTTAATGGAACGATACGGCAGGCAAAATAATGCCACTGTTTCCCGTTTTTCAGAAGGAAAGAGTTTTGCAGGTGATTTGATTTTAGTCGATATGATGGGTGAACTCAACAATATCTATGCCATCAGCGACATAGCTATATTAGGGGGTGCTTTTAAAAATGATGTCGGTGGGCACAATCCGCTCGAACCGGCTTATTTCGGATGTAAAATAATTACAGGAAAGCATTTTTTTCACCAAAAAGAGTTGTTTAAATATGTCCATCACGTGCAGTATGTTGAGCCGGATGAAATAGCCGATGCACTTGAGATGACAAAGGAGTTGCCGCCTTCAATGGTAGAAGAGCAGATAAACCTGGAACCCGTGGTTCAAAAAATATTAAAAAATTAAAAGGAGCTGGTAAAATGGCAACAGAAAAAGCGTATAAATTATTGGCACAGCAAGAGGGAATTTCCAATTCCAATGCAAAGTCTATGATAGACAGAGGACTTGTGTATGTCGGCAACAAAAAAGTGATGATTGCCCGTGGTGAAATTGATGAGCGAACGATATTCAGAGTACAAAAAGTAGAACACGTTAAGCCTATTTTTGAAAATGATGACATTGTTGTAGTCGATAAGCCGGCACATGTAAACTCGGACGAGATAGAGCGTCAATTTAAACCGGCGGTACTGTTGCACAGACTCGACCGCGAAACAAGCGGTGTTTTAATGCTTGTAAAAAATGAGGAATTTCGTCAGCGTGCTATCAAAGAGTTTCGTGATGACAAAGTCTACAAAGAGTATATCGCCTGGGTTGAGGGAATAATGACAGAGCCGGTTGAAGTAGACAAAGCAATTACAACACAGAAAAAAAACAACAAAGCCTACTCAAATGTTTCTCCAAAAGGAAAACCGGCGAGAACGGAGTTTTTTCCTGATATTGTCAGCGCCAAAAAAACAAAAGTCAAATGCATTATTCACAATGGGCGCACACATCAGATAAGAGTCCATGCACGTTATATCGACCATCCTATAGTCGGTGACGAGCAGTATGGCGGGCGTCGTGCAAAACGCGTGATGCTCCATGCCCATAAAGTCAGACTTCTTGGAATGGAGTTTGTGGCAAAAGAGCCCAAAAGCTTTGTGACATTTGAATAATTAAGAAAAACTTAGTTACAATTTCGAAAAAATTTATATAGAATAAAAGAGGTGTTTTCATGTTCGGTACTTTAACAGATTCGTTTACAAATGCAATAAAAAAGATTCGTTTTCACGATGATGACAAGGCACTCTCTAAAGCACTCAATGAACTGAAAAAAAATCTTTTAAAAGCGGATGTCAACCATAGAGTCGTCAAAGAACTGATTCAAAAAGTACAACTGCGTACAAAAGAAAAAGGGATAGGCAAAGACCAGTTTCTTGAAGCCTTACGTGAAACTCTCAACGAGCTCTTAGATGTAGGCGGCAACCGAGGATTCGTCTTTGCTCCCAACCCTCCGACTGTGATTTTGATGACAGGACTGCAGGGGTCTGGTAAAACAACTACAACCGGTAAGCTTGCAAATTATCTTAAAAACAAAGGCAAAAAAGTACTTGTTGTTGCAGCTGACTTGCAACGTCTTGCCGCGGTAGAACAATTACGCCAGATTACCGCACAAATTGAAGTTGAATTGTATGAAGATGAAGCAACAAAAAATCCTGTAGATGTTGTACAGTCTGCGTTAGAGTATGCTGATTCCAAGATTTTCGATGTTGTGCTTATAGATACGGCCGGCCGTCTGGCTATTGATGAAGAACTTATGGATGAGCTTGAAAATGTAAAAAAAGCGGCAAATCCTGATGAAATCTTTTATGTGGCCGACTCTTTGACAGGGCAGGATGCCGTACGCACAGCAACGAGTTTTAAAGAAAAAATCGGGATTGACGGCGTAATTCTTTCCAAGTACGACGGAGATGCAAAGGGCGGTGTTGCTTTGGGTCTTTCATCTCAGGTACAGGTACCGCTTCGTTTTATCGGTCTGGGTGAAAAAATGGAAGATTTGGAAGTCTTTTTACCGGAGCGTATTGTCAACCGTCTGATGGGTTTTGGTGATGTAGAAGGACTTGCGGAAAAAGTAACGAATGTTATTGATGAAAAACAGGCGAAAAAACTGACAAAAAAAATTCAAAAAGGCAAATTTAACTTTAATGATTTTTTAGAACAGATGGAACAGATGAAAAAAATGGGAAGCATGAGTTCTATCATAGGAATGATTCCGGGCATGGGCAATATGTCCAAAGCGATTAAGGATTTTGATTTTGAAAACTCCGGAGAGCTTAAAAATATCAAAGCCATGGTTGCTTCAATGACAAAAAAAGAGCGAGAAAACCCCGACCTGTTAAATAACTCAAGAAAGCAAAGAATTGCAAAAGGGTGCGGCCTTGATATCGTTGAAATAAACAGAATGATCAAGCAGTTTAAAAATGCAGGGAAAATGGCAAAGAAATTTTCCGGCAAAAACGGTATGAAGCAGCTTCAGTCGATGATGGGTCAGGCAGGCGGACCAGGAGGTATGGGTGGCCTGCCAAGATAGAGATTGTAATTTAAGAAAAAAGTGGATATAATTCCATTTCAAATAAATCTTTTTAAACAATACCTCTGTGATAAAAAGATTTGTAGCCTGTTTACCGGTTACATGTGTACATCCAACTATAGAGATGGTAAGAGGGAAGCAAAATTATTTAAGAGAAAAAAGACTCTTCTACATTTATACCTTCCCAAAAAAACTTAGCATTTATAGTAATAAACTCTCAATATGTATACATGTAACCGGTAACAGGTAAATAAAAAAACAGGAAACAAAATGACAGTAATTAGACTTACTCGTATGGGAAGAAAGAAAAGACCATTTTACCGTATCGCGGTAACAGACAGCCGTAAACGTAGAGATGGCGGTTGGATAGAACTTATCGGATATTACAATCCAATGACAAAAGAGCTGAAAGTTGACAATGAAAGAGTTGATTACTGGTTGGGTGTCGGTGCTCAGATGAGTGATCGTGTGAAAAAGATCACTGGTCGTTAATTATGATTGCTGATTTTGTCGCACAATTTGCAAGACTGATAGCATCACACCCCGATGATATCAGAGTTGAAGTTCATGAGGGCGATGAAATAACAGAAATAGTTCTCTACGCAAACCAGGCAGATATAGGGAAATTAATAGGAAAAAGCGGTAAGATGATTGGTGCTATTAAAACTGTGATTTCCGGATGTAAAGCAAAAGATGGTGTGAGTTACCGTATCAATGTCGAAGCAGTCTAGTAAAGAAAAGTTGTTGCATATAGCAACGATTGGTAAAACTGTCGGCATTCATGGAGATATGAAATTGCATCTTAAGTGTGATTTTCCTGAACAGTTTGTTAAGGGAGCCACTTTTTTAATCAATAAAAGTGAGCGCATTACTTTAAGTGATGTTGATTTGAATCGTGGATTGGTTCGCATTAACAGCATTGCAAATCCTGAAGATGCCAAAAAGTTTACAAATGCAAAACTTTTTACCACCTACGAAGAGACAAGAAAAAACTGCCATTTGGAAGAGGGTGAGTATTTCTGGTTTGATTTAGAAGATTGTGAAGTCTATGAAGATGGCAAATGTCTTGGCAGAGTAAAAGAGATAGAGAGATTCAATACTACCAATTATTTAAGTATTGTTACGGATGCAAGTTTAGTCGAAAGCGGTTTGGCCAAGAGCTTTTTGGTTCCTTTTATTGAACCGTTTAAAGTGGAAGTTGACATTGAGAACAAACGCATCACACTCAGTGGTGCTGTTGATATCCTGGAAGCTTCTTGAATGCGCTTTACTTTTGTTACTCTTTTTTCTGCTCTGATTGAAGGCTATTTTAAAGATTCGATTTTGAAACGGGCCATTGAGAAGGATATCATAAAGATAGACTATTTGAATCCTCGGGATTACTCAAAGAACAAACACTCTAAAGTTGATGATACGGCAGTAGGCGGCGGTGCGGGAATGGTAATGAATCCACAGCCGCTTTTTGATGCACTGGATGATTTGAAAAATAAAGATGAAAATGTTCATATCATTTTTTTGACTCCGGTTGCCAAACCTTTTGTACAGAATGATGCAAAGCGTTTGGCAAAGAAAACCCATATAGCTTTTGTGAGTGGAAGATATGAGGGAATAGATGAAAGAGTTATTGAAAAATATGCGGATGAAGTATTTTCAATCGGTGACTATATTCTGACCGGAGGCGAACTGGCCTCACTGGTACTTTGTGATGCCATAAGCAGAAACAAAGAAGGTGTTCTCGGAAATGCCCAGTCTTTGGAGATTGAGAGTTTTGAAACGCCGCTTTTGGAAGCACCGTCATTTTCAAAACCACAAAACTATGAAGGTTTAAGTGTTCCATCAGAATACTTAAAGGGAAATCATAGTAAAATTCGCTCACTAAAATTAGCCTTGTCTGAAGCAAAGACCAAATTCTTTAGACCAGAACAGCTATTAAAGCACAAATCGGAAGAACGATTACGCTAAATCGCACCAGTGCGATGGGCTTTTCGCCGAGAAAAACAAAGTGTTAACGTAGAGAAAGGAATTATTTCCATTCTCGTTATAAATCAAATGGAGGGTTTCCTTCATTTATGAAATAAATTAAGGATCTAGTCTTATGAGAAATAAGTATATTGAAAACTTTGAAAAAGCACAAACTGCTGAGAAAAATATTCCAGATTTTCGTGCCGGGGATACTGTAAATTTAGCAGTAACAATTAAAGAAGGTGACAAAACTCGTGTACAAAACTACGAGGGTGTTTGTATAGCTAAGCGTGGTCAGGGAACAGGGCAAACTATTACAGTACGTAAAATCGGTGCTAACGGTGTTGGCATTGAGAGAATTTTCCCAGTTTATTCTGACTCAATCAATGAAATTAAAGTGATTCGTCGCGGTCGTGTTCGTCGTGCGAAACTTTTTTATCTTCGTGCACTTGCCGGTAAAAAAGCCCGTATTAAAGAACTTAGAAGAAAATAATTCTTCTGGGCTCTTGCCTTCTTCATATTTTATAACATTCCCACATTACACATATTTTTTAAACTCCGTAAAAATTAATCTAACTTTTTAGCATAAATAACAAATTCATAGTATAATCAATAAAAATAGACATTATTTGGATAACAATGAACTACATAGCAGACTTAAAAAAGGTCGTAGAAATAAATTCCTATACAAAAAACACAGAAGGTGTGAACCTTGTCGGTGAAATTTTTGATGAATGGTTTGGGGCATTGGGTTTTGAAACTGTCATTTACAAACGCAACAATGTCGGTGATCATCGTTACTACAAGTCTTTACATGTAAAGAATTCTCCAAAATTACTTTTGCTCGGACATATTGACACGGTTTTTCCTCCCGGAAAATTTGAATATTTTACAGAAGATGACACCTGGGTATACGGACCGGGTGTATGTGATATGAAAGGCGGCAATATTGTACTGCTTGAAGCACTGCGCCAGCTTACATGTAAAGGCGTGAAAATTCAAAATATTGATATTCTTTTGGTCAGTGATGAAGAGACTGGGAGTGATGATTCCAAATATCTGACTGCTGAACTTGCCAAAGAGTATGCGTATTGTTTTGTGTATGAAGCGGCCGGTGCGCATTTGGAACTTGTAACCGGACGAAAAGGTGTAGGAACTTTCTTTGTTGACATAGAGGGCAAAGCAGCCCATGCAGGCAATCATTACAGTGAGGGCTGTGATGCAAATTTAGAACTTGCATACAAGCTGCAAAAACTTGTGCAGTTGACAGACCTGGACAAAGGTACAACCGTTAATGTCGGAAAAATTATGGGGGGAATAGGGGCAAACACTGTCTCTCCGCAGGCACAATTGGTTTTTGAATTGAGATACAAATATTCTGCTGAGAAAGAGAGAGTGTTGGAAGCCATAGAAAAGATTGTGCAAACCTCTGTTGTTGATGGCGTAAAAGCAACATTAAGCGGTGGTATACAAAGAGATGTGATGCAGACAACAGAGGATTCAATCGCTCTACTTAAAAAAATAGAAAAGATTACACAACAGCAGATATCCGCAGAAGAAAGAGGCGGTGTGAGTGATGCAAATATTGTCAGCGCATGTGGTGTTGTGACACTTGATGGTTTCGGACCGTTTGGTGACGGAGATCATACAGTAAAAGAGCGGGCGAGCAAGGAGAGTTTTGTCCGTCGCATAGAGATGAGCAGAAAGCTCTTTGGGTATTTTATAAAAAATTTAAAATTTTAGGGGATGTCAATGAAAAAAAGAAAAATCGGCATGTGGTTATACAAGAATGGCGGCGGAGATAAAATAGCAAAAAAAATAATTAAAAAACTCAAAGAAAGAAACATTGAAGTATTAAACGATATTAATTTGCGTCATGCGATTGCAAAAAATGCGCATATACTCTATCACGGAAAAGAGTATCATGGAGAAAAACTTGATACACTGGATCTGTTTTTTTCCTATAATGCAGGGGAACAGACACAGTATCAAATGTACCTGTATCAGGCATTAAACCGAATTATTCCGATGATTAACTCTTATGAGTCTTTTGCTTTGACAGAAGATAAGTTTCAGACCTCGTTTGTTCTGAGAAACAGCGGTGTGAAAACAGCTGATTATAAGCTGTGTCATCGGGATGATGGGCATGAACTTAAAAAAATCATTAAAAAATGGGACAAAATGGTCTACAAGCCTACTGATGGCTGGGGTGGTGTGGGACTTACCAAAATCGAGAATGAAGCAAGCCTGGATATGCTTATGCCTTTTTTAAATCAGATGGATCTGCGCTATTTTTATGTAGAAAAATTTATTGATTATGATAATACGGATTTTAGAGTTGATATTGTTGACGGAGAATTTGTTTCGTGTTACGGAAGAAAAGCCAGCGGAACTGACTGGCGTACAAATGTGACAAGCGGCGGCAGTGTTTTTGTACGTGAAGCAAATGACGAAGTTGTCAGTATTGCAAAAAAAGCATGCAAAGCAACAGGTGTGGATATTGGTGGCGTAGATATTATTTATGACAGAGAAAAAGAAGAGTATATTGTTTTGGAAGTAAACGGTATTCCTGCTTTTGCTACTCCTGAACAGGAAAAAATGGGATTAAACTTTAATGACAAAAAAATTGATTTAATTGTGGATTTAATTGACAGAAAAACGAAGTAAGAGTATCATTTCAAAAAAATGAAGGCAATGGCTTGAGACAACAATATAGTTCATATGATGAATGTATAAATTTTTTTAATTCTGCTCAAAAGAGACATCCAAATCTTGTTAAAGTAGAAACAATAGGACAAACATGGGAAAGCAGAGATATTATTGCTGTCTCAATTACTAAAAATGTAGAGGCACATCTGAAAAAACCTGCACTTTTTTACACAGGTACAATTCATGCAAGAGAATGGATTGGAATAGAACTTTCTCTTGCTTTTGCAAAATATATTTTAGAACATATTGATTATGAACCACAACTTAATAAAATATTGGACAATACAACACTCTATATGGTCCCCTGTGCAAATCCGGACGGTTTTGAATACTCAAGAAACCATTTCTCTTTTTGGAGAAAAAACCGGAGAAAAAATCCTGACGGAAGTTACGGTGTTGATCTGAACAGAAACTTTAGCGTAGGTTTTACCCCGAACAAAAATTATACTTCGAATGTCTACTCCGGTCCGGAACCGTTCAGTGAGCCGGAAACCGCAGCCATTAGAGATTTTATACTCGAACGCAAAAATATTACAATTGCTTTGGACTACCATTCTCAGGGCAATGTATTTTTTCCTGCACACAATTTTATTCATGAAGATGCGGAGGATGCTGTTGACTTGAATCTTCTGGCGGGAAATATGGCAGAAGAAATAAGAAAAGAGTCTTCTCGTGAATACGGCATTCATATGGGAAAACCGCCTGTGCATCTCATTTCAGGAAGCGGACGCGAGTTTTACTATTCTCAGGGAATCCTTTCGCTAGTAGCAGAAGTCGGAACGAGAAACATCAGTGACTATATTGAGAATATGAGTGAGAATATCCAGGAAAATATTCCAGCTTTGATTATGGCTCTCTCCGAAGTAAACAATTACAAAAAAGAAAATAATTTACAACGTGTTGAAAATTTTGTGGCAACAGGCATTGGGGCAAAAGAGGTAGAACTTAGCTGGGAGTATATAGAAGACGAAACAATTTATTTTGAAATTTATCGTTCAACAAAACTCAAAGGGTTTGCGCAGGCCTCCAATCGAATTGCCATGACAAAAATGAAAAGTTTTACAGATTCCAATTTAAAGAGTTCGACAAATTATTATTATTATATTCGTGCGGTCTGCAAGGACAAGTCAATTAAATCACCTTATGCTCAGCTTGTTGCGGTAAGAACAAAACCGGCTGAAAATATGTTTTCCAAAATTTTATATCCCATTGCAAGCAAAATAGGATATGTCGGAGAAAAGACACAAAAGAACAAAGATCATTTTGGGAACAATTCTCTGTTTGTCGGAATTTCAGAACAAAAAGGGGAGTGTTACGGAGTGTGTGGATTTTCCTTAATGACAATTCCGGAAAATGCGATTATTACAGCAGCAAAAATTTCATTTTATCCGATGAACCGGGTTGCTGTACAGGTTGAGCGCTATGGTCAGTGGCGGGTTGGACAGATGGATGAGCGTACAATAGACAAAATAGACAGTTTTGATGATATAAAAAATGCAAAAATGCTTTCTTATATAGATCGACCAACCTCTTCACATCAATTGGCTCAGGGTATATGGAGAGAATATCAATTTGCAGAACAGGAAATAAAAGTTCTTGAAAAAGCTTTAAAAAGACGAGAAGCATATTTTAGAATGCAAGGACCGACCTCTTTGCCGCTTGACAGGTCTTCTCAGTTGATGCAGTGGGATATCGGATATGGAAAATTCAGTGGAGGATTAACCTACAGACCAAAGCTTGATATTTCGTATACCATACATGAAGCAAAACTGGATATTCAATCTTCTTATGAGTTTACAGTCAATCATGACAATATAAAAGACAATGCGCTTAAATCCGGATATGACGCAAGTGGCAACCTGAAATATGCATGCATTGAATTTGATTTATTGAATTTACCGGATATGGAAAATACCGTAGTATCTGATGCGTATATAGATTTACAGGCATATCAGGTGAATGCAAAAGAGAATAATTTACGTTTTCATATAGAACTGGTGGAACCGATTACAGGTGAAATTACCTATGAGAAGATAAAAAACAGAAACATTATTGAGAGAATCGGATATGACGTAAGTATTACAGAGATCAAGAGGTCTTCAAAACAGAGATTTGTTTTTGATACATATGCAATTCAGGAAATGCTTGAGTTGGCAAAAGAAAAGAAGAAAGCCTTTTTTGTAATTTCCGCTTCATCAGAAACTGAGATGTCCAAAAATGCTGATGTAAACTGGATAGACAATAAAAAAATAGATAAACCGGTTTTAACTTTGGATTACATCCGTAAAAGGAAAAATCCGCCAAAACAGGTAGAGAACTTACGGGCAAGTATGGAAAACGGAATAATAAAACTGCAGTGGGAAAGTCCTGAAGACGATGGTTACAGAGGTGTGATTGTTGTAAAAAACAGATTCAAGGTTCCATGCTCTCCTTATGATGGGCAAAAACTCTATGGCGGCAGTGATAATTATACGTATGATAATTTTGGTGATTTGAATGTTCATAAATATTATGCAGTATTTTCATATGATGATGTTCCAAATTTTTCTGAACCTGTATATATTGAAGTAAACAGTTAGAAGTTTGTTTGAGTCAAACTTCTATAAAAAGTAACAAATAAAAAACTTCAAAAACTTTTTAAAAAACCCACCAAACATTAAGCAGTCTCTAAGCAACACTCCCCTATAATTCCCATCCACAAACAGAGAGACCTTGTTTAAAAGGCCTGAAGAGACTTCAAGTAGAAGCTTTTAAAAATGTTTGAGATCATTGAAAACTAAGCAAGTAAGAGACTTTTTAACTTTAGAGTTAAAGAGATAAATTACTTAGAAATAACTAATAAACAACAACCGTCTATTCTATTTTGAAATCCATACAGGCTTGCCTGTATGGTTCCCTTAATAGTAATAGATAACTATACAGTCTAGTAATAGAACCTTAAGCAGTTTTATTAAGACTTAAAATAACAAAGCCAATGATTTAATAATCTTGGGCAAAAGATCAGTAATGCACAGTAATGTGTTCTTTACATAATAACAATTATGGAGAGTTTGATCCTGGCTCAGAATGAACGCTGGCGGCGTGCTTAACACATGCAAGTCGAACGGTAACAGATGGTAGCTTGCTACTATGCTGACGAGTGGCGCACGGGTGAGTAATATATAGATAATGTGCCCCTTGGACCGGGATAGCCATTGGAAACGATGATTAATACCGGATACTCCTTCTTATCACAAGATAAGTCGGGAAATGGATTCCGCCAAGGGATCGGTCTATATCCCATCAGCTAGTTGGTAGTGTAAGAGACTACCAAGGCGATGACGGGTAGCGGGTTTGAGAGGATGATCCGCCACACTGGTACTGAGACACGGACCAGACTCCTACGGGAGGCAGCAGTGAGGAATATTGCACAATGGGGGAAACCCTGATGCAGCAACGCCGCGTGGAGGATGACGCATTTCGGTGTGTAAACTCCTTTTATATGTCAAGAAAATGACGGTAGCATATGAATAAGCACCGGCTAACTCCGTGCCAGCAGCCGCGGTAATACGGAGGGTGCAAGCGTTATTCGGAATCACTGGGCGTAAAGGACGCGTAGGCGGGTTGGCAAGTCAGATGTGAAATCCTACAGCTTAACTGTAGAACTGCATTTGAAACTGCCGACCTAGAGTATGGGAGGGGAGATGGAATTAGTGGTGTAGGGGTAAAATCCGTAGATATCACTAGGAATACCGAAAGCGAAGGCGATCTCCTGGAACATAACTGACGCTAAGGCGTGAAAGCGTGGGGAGCAAACAGGATTAGATACCCTGGTAGTCCACGCCCTAAACGATGTTCACTAGTCGTCGCTCTGCTAGTCAGGGCGGTGATGCACTTAACAGATTAAGTGAACCGCCTGGGGAGTACGGTCGCAAGATTAAAACTCAAAGGAATAGACGGGGACCCGCACAAGTGGTGGAGCATGTGGTTTAATTCGAAGATACGCGAAGAACCTTACCTAGCCTTGACATTGAGAGAACCTGCCAGAGATGGCGGGGTGCCCTTCGGGGAGCTCGAAAACAGGTGCTGCACGGCTGTCGTCAGCTCGTGTCGTGAGATGTTGGGTTAAGTCCCGCAACGAGCGCAACCCTCGTCCTTAGTTGCTAGCAGGTTAAGCTGAGCACTCTAAGGAGACTGCCTTCGTAAGGAGGAGGAAGGTGAGGACGACGTCAAGTCATCATGGCCCTTATGGCTAGGGCTACACACGTGCTACAATGGGGCGTACAGAGTGTTGCGATACCGCGAGGTGGAGCTAATCACTTAAAGCGTCTCTCAGTTCGGATTGGAGTCTGCAACTCGACTCCATGAAGCTGGAATCACTAGTAATCGTAGATCAGCAATGCTACGGTGAATACGTTCCCGGGTCTTGTACTCACCGCCCGTCACACCATGGGAGTTGATTTCACCCGAAATCGGGAAGCCAACCTTCGGGGGGCTACCGCTTACGGTGGAATTAGCGACTGGGGTGAAGTCGTAACAAGGTAACCGTAGGAGAACCTGCGGTTGGATCACCTCCTTTCTAGAGTAAAGAGCACTCATTCGATTGAGTGGCTCAACACAAGAAAATCTCACACGAGAAATAGTTTATTGGTTGTTTCAAAAGTTAACTTACTTGCTTAGTTTTCAGTGATCTGTGTTCATTTGAATTACGATTATGTCAAAGGTGTAACCTTGAGAGGGCTTTGCTTTCTGAGGGATTTTAGCTTTAGTCAAGGAAGGTTCTTTGCTGAAGGCGGAGCGTACAAACTGTACGTGACAACTGAAGTAAAGGTTCTGACGCAGAATAAAGTTAAAAGCACCAGAAAGGGCCTATAGCTCAGCTGGTTAGAGTGCACCCCTGATAAGGGTGAGGTCCCAGGTTCAAGTCCTGGTAGGCCCACCATTTCTTAGCGATTTGCACTTAAAAAAGAAACTCACATACTAAAGTATGCTTCGCTTCTTTTTTAAGCACAACTCATCTAAGAAACAAGTTTCTAAATTAAATATAAGTTCTTAAAATCATAAGAATTTATATTTGGTTTAAAAACCAAACGATCATTAAATTACAATTGTTAAAGTCAACAACTTTAATTATAGAGATATAATTAAAAACTAAATAACTACAATAACAGATCATTCATCTTGTTTAATGTATTCATACATTAAATAAGGTAGTGAACGCAACATAGAATAAAAAGATATTAAGGGCCATAGGTGGATGCCTTGGCTAGTAGAGGCGATGAAAGACGTACTAGGCTGCGAAAAGTCTCGGGGAGCTGCCAAGAAGCTTTGATCCGGGAATTTCTGAATGGGGCGACCCAGCACGGAGCGATTCGTGTTACCACCTTCGGGTGGGGCGAACTTGGGGAAGTGAAACATCTCAGTACCCAAAGGAAGAGAAATCAAACGAGATTCCGAGAGTAGCGGCGAGCGAAATTGGAATAGGGCGCATACATTTAGCATATTTGTTAGCAGAACATTCTGGAAAGGATGAGCATAGAGGGTGATACTCCCGTAAGCGAAAACATTTATGTGGAACTAAGGTATGGAACGAGTAGGTCGGGACACGTGTTATCTTGACTGAATATGGGGGGACCACCCTCCAACCCTAAATACTACTACTAGACCGATAGCGAACAAGTACCGTGAGGGAAAGGTGAAAAGGACCGCGGTGAGCGGAGTGAAATAGAACCTGAAACCTATGGCTTACAATCATTCGGAGCACTATTAAATAAGTGTGACGGACTGCCTTTTGCATAATGAGCCTGCGAGTTGTGGTATCTGGCAAGGTTAATCGAACGAGAAGCCGTAGCGAAAGCGAGTCTTAATAGGGCGACATAGTCAGATGCTGCAGACCCGAAACTGAGTGATCTATCCATGAGCAGGTTGAAGCTGGTGTAAGAGCCAGTGGAGGACCGAACCCGTAGAAGTTGAAAATTCTTGGGATGACTTGTGGATAGGGGTGAAAGGCCAATCAAACTCAGTGATAGCTGGTTCTCTCCGAAATATATTTAGGTATAGCCTCGAGCATTAGCGTATAGGGGTAGAGCACTGACAGGGCTAGGGCTGCTTACCGCGGTACCAAACCCTATCAAACTCCGAATACTATACGTGTAACCTCGGGAGTCAGGCGTAGGGTGATAAAATCCTATGTCGAGAGGGGAACAACCCAGACTAACAGCTAAGGTCCCAAAGTTTTATCTAAGTGGAAAAGGATGTGGAGTTGCTGTGACAACCAGGAGGTTGGCTTAGAAGCAGCCATCCTTTAAAGAAAGCGTAACAGCTCACTGGTCTAGCGATTCTGCGCCGAAAATATAACGGGGCTAAGATAAACACCGAAGCTTTAGATTTACAGTTTACTGTAAGTGGTAGGAGAGCGTTCCATTCAGCGCTGAAGGTATACCGGTAAGGAGTACTGGAGCGGATGGAAGTGAGCATGCAGGCATGAGTAGCGAGAAAAGAAGTGAGAATCTTCTTCGCCGTAAACCCAAGGTTTCCTACGCGATGCTCGTCATCGTAGGGTTAGTCGGGACCTAAGTCGAGTCCGAAAGGGGTAGACGATGGCAAATCGGTTAATATTCCGATACCGACATTACATCGTTTGAGTGATGGGGGGACGCATAGAGTTAAAGGGGGTCACTGATGGAATAGTGGCTCGAAGGACGTAGGTCGACGAGTAGGCAAATCCGCTCGTCAAGCGACCGAGATCTGACAGGCTGGTCAATCTTTTCGGAGAGCGACCAGAACCCTTGATACTGTCGTGCCGAGAAAAGCCTCTAAACGAGATGTAATGTTGCCCGTACCGTAAACCGACACAGGTGGGTGAGATGAGTATTCTAAGGCGCGTGGATGAACCCTTGTTAAGGAACTCTGCAAACTAGCACCGTATCTTCGGTATAAGGTGTGCCCTAAGTGTTATGGGATTTACTCCCAGAAGCACTGACGGGTCGCAGCAAAGAGTCCCTCCCGACTGTTTACCAAAAACACAGCACTCTGCTAACACGTAAGTGGATGTATAGGGTGTGACGCCTGCCCGGTGCTCGAAGGTTAAAAGGATTGCTTAGCGCAAGCGAAGGCATGAATTGAAGCCCGAGTAAACGGCGGCCGTAACTATAACGGTCCTAAGGTAGCGAAATTCCTTGTCGGTTAAATACCGACCTGCATGAATGGCGTAACGAGATGGGAGCTGTCTCAACAAGGGATCCAGTGAAATTGTAGTGGAGGTGAAAATTCCTCCTACCCGCGGAAAGACGGAAAGACCCCGTGCACCTTTACTATAGCTTGACACTGCTATTGGGATATTCATGTGCAGGATAGGTGGGAGCCGTTGAATCCAGGACGCCAGTTCTGGAGGAGGCAACCTTGAGATACCACCCTTGAATATTCTGATAGCTAACTCCGTACGATTATCTCGTGCGAGGACAATGTCTGGTGGGTAGTTTGACTGGGGCGGTCGCCTCCTAAAAAGTAACGGAGGCTTACAAAGTTCGGCTCAGAAGGGTTGGAAATCCTTCGTAGAGTATAATGGCATAAGCCGGACTGACTGTGAGACATACAAGTCGAGCAGAGTCGAAAGACGGTCATAGTGATCCGGTGGTTCTGTGTGGAAGGGCCATCGCTCAAAGGATAAAAGGTACGCCGGGGATAACAGGCTGATCTCCCCCAAGAGCTCACATCGACGGGGAGGTTTGGCACCTCGATGTCGGCTCATCGCATCCTGGGGCTGGAGCAGGTCCCAAGGGTATGGCTGTTCGCCATTTAAAGCGGTACGCGAGCTGGGTTCAGAACGTCGTGAGACAGTTCGGTCCCTATCTTCCGTGGGCGTAGGAACGTTGAGGAGAGCTGACCCTAGTACGAGAGGACCGGGTTGGACGTGCCACTGGTGCACCAGTTGTCCTGCCAAGGGCATAGCTGGGTAGCTACGCACGGATGAGATAACCGCTGAAAGCATCTAAGCGGGAAGCCAACTCCAAGATGAACGTTCCCTGAAGTACGCTTGAAGACTACAAGCTTGATAGGCTGGATGTGTACGCACAGCAATGTGTTTAGCTGACCAGTACTAATAGTACGTTTGTCTTTTTACCAAGTTCTTAAATGAACACAATTGCTTCACTACCTTATTTAGTGTATATATACTAATAAGTATGAACTATTACAGTAGTTATTTGGAACCGGTACTTTAGTGCCGGCTGTTGTTGATTTTACCAATTCTAACTTAATGAGCAATCATTAACTCACTCAACTGGTCCTTGTAAGATCAGATATAAATACATCAGTCAGATGTCTTTATATCTGATCTTGTCTAGGTGGCTATAGAGAGAGGGAAACGCCTGGCCCCATTCCGAACCCAGAAGCTAAGCCTCTCATCGCTGATAATACTGCAGGTTTCACTTGTGGGAATGTAGGTCGCTGCCTAGTTGATCAGATTTTTATCAACAATCCATTCATTTTTTACAATATCCATATTTACTTTATACAAACGTTCAAGATAATAATCTCTTGAAACTTCTTTTGCTCCTAATGATTTAAGATGTGGTGTCGGTACCTGACAGTCAATAAAATCATATCCCCATACTTTTAAATGTTTTACCAATACCGTATATGCAGCTTTTGACGCATCACTGACTTCTGCAAACATTGATTCTCCACAAAACACTTTTCCTATTGTCAATCCATACAGCCCGCCTACCAGTTTGCCATCGAGATAACTTTCAACTGAGTGAGCTATACCCATGCCGTGCAAAACATTGAATGATTCTGCCAGATCTTTATTTATCCATGTACCATTTTGATCTTTTCTTGCAACAGAAGCACATTTATGCACAACTTCTTGAAATCTGCTATCAAATGCATATTCGAACTTTTTCAATTTTTTTTTCAATGAACGTCTTAGTTTAAAGTCATCAAGCTCCATAATAAGACGCGGATTCGTTGACCACCACAGTATCGGGTCTTGCTGCGAGTACCAGGGGAAAATACCATTTTGGTATGCTTTTAATAATCTAGAGGGATTTAAATCTCCTCCCCATGCTACTATACCTTCTTTGTTCGCATCATGGGGATCAGGAAAGGAGAGTGAATAATTGTCAAGCTGCGGCAAATACATTAAGCTTCTTCGTATACATTCTCTAAAGTGTCATTTTGTATTATCACTTCTACTTTTCCGCCATTTTTAAGTTTTCCGAATAAAATTTCATCACTGAGTTTATCGGTAATATTATTTTTAATATACCTTTTAAGCGGTCTGGCTCCCATTTCCGGTGAATAGGTTTTTTCAGCAATAAATTTTATAACTTTATCGGAAACAGTTACAATTATTTTTTTCTTTTTTAACTCTTTATTGAGTTCTGCTATGAATTTTTGTACAATTTTTTCGACTATTTCATGACTCAATTGCCCAAATTCTATAATAGCATCTAATCTATTTCTGAATTCCGGAGTAAAAAATGATTTTAGTTCTTCGTTTTTGGAAATAGATTCATCTTTATTGAATCCCATTACATTTCTGGCTTGAGCTCCTATATTTGATGTCATTATCAGTATAACATTCTGAAAATCGGCTTTGTAGCCATTATTGTCAGTGAGTGTTGCGCTGTCCATTATTTGAAGTAAAATATTTATAAGTTCAGGGTGTGCCTTTTCTATTTCATCAAGCAGTAAAACTGTATAAGGATGCTTTTTGATGGCTTCTGTAAGCAGTCCTCCCTGCTCATATCCTACATATCCAGGAGGCGCTCCTACCAAACGGCTGAGAGCATGTTTCTCCATATATTCGCTCATATCAAATTTTTCAAAATTGATCCCTAAAATTTCACTTAATGCAATTGCCAGTTCGGTTTTTCCAACACCTGTCGGTCCTGAAAACAAAAATGAAGCTATGGGTTTGTTCGGAGGTGTTAGTCCTGCTTTTGATATTTTAATAGCTTTTGTCACCATCTCTACAGCTTTTTCCTGACCAATAACTCTTTGTCTGAGTTTATCTTCTAAATGTTGCAAAGATGCCGTTTCATTATTAGATATTTTTGAATTACTGATACCCACAATAGATGCTATAGTTTTTTGAATATCATTTGCGGTTACTTTTTCTTTTTTTCTTTTTTGAAGATGAAATGATGCTGCTGTTTCATCAATTAAATCTATGGCAATATCTGGTAAAAATTTGTCTGTAATGTAGCGTTTAGAGAGATCCACTGCTGTTTTTAATGCCTTGTTTGTATATTGCACAGAATGGTGTTTTTCATATTTGCCTTGAAGTCCCTTGAGAATGAGATAGCTTGTTTTTTTCGATGGTTCATTAACATCTATTTTGGAAAATCTTCTGCTGAGTGCTTTGTCTTTTTCAAACCCGTTTCTGTATTCTGCAAAAGTTGTAGCTCCCATACATTTTATTTCGCCTGAAGCAAGAGCAGGCTTGAGCTGATTGGCTGCATCCATTGTTCCGCTCGTGCTTCCTGCTCCTATAAGTGTATGAATCTCATCTATAAATAAAATTGCTTTAGGTTCACGTTTGAGTTCATCCATAACACCCTTAAGGCGTTTTTCAAAGTCTCCTCTGTACTTTGTTCCTGCAAGCAATGCCCCTAAATCAAGCGCATAAAGATTGGAGTCTTTGATTATGTCAGGAACATCATTCGCTGCAATACGCAGAGCCAGTCCTTCTGCTATTGCTGTCTTTCCAACGCCTGGTTCACCTACAAGTACAGGGTTGTTTTTCTTTCTTCTGCAGAGTATCTGTGTGACTCTTTGAATTTCATTATCTCTGCCTATTACAGGGTCAATTTTTCCTTCTTTGGCTTTTTCTATAAGGTTTATTGTGTATTTTCGTAAATTAGACTCTTTTTCTTCTTCATCCTGGTCTGTGTCAGGATGTGAAATTACTTCCAATATATCCAGTTTTGTTATTTGGTATTTATTGAGCAAAGCATAGGCAAATGTATGTTTCTCTTCAAAAAGAGTTGCCAAAAGATCCCCTATATCCGCATTCGTTTGACCGGATGACTGAACATGGCGCACCATCTTATCAATCAAACGGGAAAGCGCTACGCTTTCATAAGGGTCCTGTATTATATCGGCAGGAAGTGTTTCCATATTTTTTTTGATGTATTCGCCAAGTTCTTCTTTCATTTTTGACACATTTCCGCCACATGTTTCTATAATTGATGCGCCCTCATCCGAACTTAACAAAAGGTAAAATATATGCTCAATTGTCAGGTATTCATGGTGGAGCTGTTTTGCAAATATTACAGATTTTTGAAATATATCATTGAGTGATGAGCTTATCATGTTATTCTTCCTCCATTGTGGCTTTTAGGGGAAAGCCGTTGTCTTTCGCTTTGCGACGTACTTGCTTAAGCTTTGTCTCTGCGATTTCATATGTGTAAACACCACACAAACCTCTGTTTTTTTTATGTACTTCAAGCATAATATCCTGCGCTTCTTCATATGTTTTATGAAAAATTTCCATGAGAATATCGACTACAAAATCCATAGGCGTATAATCATCATTGAGTAAAAATACAAAATATTTTTTTGGATATTTCAGTATTGTCTGTTCATCTATTTCTAAGTCTGTTTTTGTTGCCATTTTTTCTACTTTGCTGCTTGAATAAAATCATTTATAATTTCTACCGGGTTTTCAAGTCCGATAGAAATTCTAATAAGACCGTCGGTAATTCCAAGAAATTCTCTGGTTTTTTCGTCAAAATCACTGTATATAGTTGATGCCATATGCAGGGCGAGTGTTCTTGAATCGCCTATGTTTGCAGTAATTGTTGCTATTTTTGTTTTACGTAAAAAGTCGTATGCACGCTCTTTGCTTTGCATATCAATTGTCAAAAGGGTTCCGCATCCATATTGAAAATCTTCTTTATACCGTGCATGGTGAGGATGAGACTGAATACACGGATGGTTTACCGCTATACCATGTTTGGCAAGTTCCAGGGCCACTGTTTCAACACTTTTGACTATTCTTGGAAGTCGGAGTGCCAGTGTTTCGAGTCCGAGTAACGTTTGATAGCTGGCATGTGCATTTGCGCTCATTCCCAAGTCTCGTAAAGCCCGTTTTTTTGCATTAGGTATGAGAGCCGTTTTCCCCGCTCCTTTGATAAACTTTTCAAGGAATGCGTAACGTTCTGTCTTAAATTTGTCAGCATTTTCATGTATGGCGCGAAAAACCACACAACCGCCTAGTGCAGAGGAATTTCCAGAGATGATTTTCGTAGTTGAATAAACCGTGATGTCAGCACCAAGAGCCAAGGGCGAAACACTTAAGGGAGTAATAGTGTTGTCAACGATGAGCGCTACATTTGATTCATTCGCAATTGCAGCGATTCTTTTAATATCAGGAAGCCTCATATTCGGATTACCGACACTTTCTAAAAAAATTATTTTTGTATTTTTGTTTATGGCATTTTCTATGCTGTCAAATTCGTCAACATCAAAAAAGTGAGTTTTTATACCAAATCTGCTGAGAGTTTCATCAAACAGTGCGTATGTCCCGCCAAACAATCCGCCTATGCTAATGATTTCATCTCCTTGAGAAAGCAGGGACATTACGGCAAGAGATGTTGCTCCCATCCCTGAGCTTGTTGCAACAGCTCCAATACCACCATCCATCTCTGCCATGATTGATTCAAGTTTTGCTGTTGTTGGGTTGCCCATTCTTGAATAGAGAGGCTTTTTTACACTGCCATTGAAAATCCCTTCTGCTGTTTCCGGACTTCCATAAGAAAAAGAAGCTGAGGATACTATACTCGGAGAGACCGCTCCTTCTTTACTTCCGATACTTTGTACAAATTTTGTGCAGTAGTCTTCAAATTTATTCATATTTCATGCCTTTTAATTATCTATAAATTATAGCAAATTAGAGATAATATTTATCCTATGTACTTTAATTATGTTAGAATTCTAAAGAAGAAATTTATTAATTAATATTAGGAAACGCAAATGGATAATCAAACAGCTTTGAATAAACTCAGTGAAAAAGTTTCAAGTATTCTTGAAAAATATCATACGCTCATAGATGAAAATGAGAAGATGCGAAATGAAATCGTGACACTCAAAGCAGATTGTGCATTGAAAAATCAGGAAATTGAAAGACTGCATGAAGAAAATGCTCAAAAAGATATAGAAATAGAAGAAATTGTAAATAAAATCGAAAGTATTTTAGGTTAATAATATAATGAGTAAAAAAATTGGACTACATATCGGAGGCCGCAGATTTGATGTTGATGTGGAAGATAAATTTGCCAATTTTTTACAGAAACAGATGATAAAAGATTTTAACATGGAAGGAAACAATGATATTAAAGTTTTACTCCAGGCATATGTACGAAAAAACCATGAATTGTATTTGCAAAATCAAAAAGTAGAAGAAATATTAGTAAAAATTGAAGATTAGACACTGTTTTATAATTATATAAGTTATAAGTGATATAATTTCAGCCTCTCAATCAGAGAATGGTGTGCGCTCGTAGCTCAGCTGGATAGAGCACTGGTTTGCGGTACCAGCGGTCACATGTTCGAATCATGTCGGGCGCACCATACTTAAACTTCCTCACCTATTTAACCAATAAATTTTAATGGTATGTTATTCAGTCTGTCTCTTCTCAAATAACAATAACACTTGATGTCAGAATTGGCATAAGAATTTATTAATTGACAAAACTTGTCCATCTAATTTCCTATAATCTTTACACTTCAAAAAAAGGAACAAGAAGATGAAAAAAATAATAATAGGTGCAGTTTTGGCATCAACAATGGCATTGGCAGGTAGTTACACTTTAGCTCCAGATGGTAGTTATGTTAGTGGGGATACTGCAACTTTAGCTCCTGACGGCACATATGTAGGAGGGAATAGTGCAACACTAACCCCAAATGGTTCTTATGTAGGGGGTTCGAGCAGTACTATGACGCCAAATGGTAATTATGTAGGTGGATCAACAAGCACTTTGGCCCCTGATGGCTCTTATGTTGGTGGTAATACTGCAACTTTGGCGCCTGACGGTTCTTATGTAGGGCAATGATTTTTAGCATAGCTTTTATTGCTATGCTCATGTAAAAGTTCTTTGCATGCAAAAATAAGCTATCGTTGCGGCACCCAATTTTCTTTCACATCACCAAACTCTTCTTCTTTATCAGGATGCAGAAATTTTTTTACCATCTGCTCAATATATCTATCCATCTTTTGGTATTCCTGTGCAAACTCTTCATGTGAAACATACTTGACAAGAGGTTCTTGTTTATAGTGATGGGTGATTATTTTCATCTGCTGTGCCTCTTGAATATACTCATCATGGCGGCTTATAACTTCAAAGCCTTCTTTTAACAGCTCTTTATTATGTAATGTGTCAATTGTATATACTGTTTCTGAATATTTTATCTTGATATAACCACGGGAGATAAGCTTGTCTATAGATGCTGGGAGTACATCTAATTCCCTTTTTCCATAATCAAATGATGTGGCTACACTTATTCATACTCAGAACATTTAGCAATTCTGAGATCAAATATCAGTATGAGTAAGGAAAAAGAGAAGATGAGAAACAGTAAATATACAAGAGAGTTTAGAGATTCCAGTGTGCAGTTAGTTTTAAATTCAGAAGAGTCAACAGCAAAGATTGCTAGGGACTTGGATGTTAATGAAAAAACGCTTTATAATTGGGTTAGAGAGTATAAAAAAGCCAATAATATTCCCATAGCACCAAGAGGTGGGTTTACAAGAAGCAACAGCATTAAAGAAACCGCAGAAGAGGAAAATAAACGCCTGCGTGCAGAGAACAAACTCCTCAAGCAGGAACGTGACATATTAAAAAAGGCAACCGCGTATTTCGCAAAAGAAACTCTGTAAAATACGCATGGATACAAGAACACTCAAACGAGTTTCAAATAGCAGTGATGTGTAGAATACTTCAAGTCGATAAAGCAAGTTATTACCACTGGATAAAGCAAGGATGCCAGATGCAACAGATAGATAAAAAACTTAATGAACTCATTGAAATTATCTTTATGCAGGGAAGAGAGAACTACGGTACCCGACGAATTAAAGCGCCAATTCTAATATCAAGTGCAATTTCCACCTAATTTAACTAGCTAACTTTTTACTCATTTCACTAAAAAACACCTCATATGGAGTTTTATATCCAAGGATTTTTCTAGGTCGATTGTTAAGTCTGTTCTGAATCATAATGATTTCATCCTTTGAGACATTTAAAAAGGTGCTTTTCTTGGGTAAATACTGCCTGATTAATCCGTTAGTATGTTCATTCAATCCTCTCTCCCAAGAGTGATATGGATTAGCAAAGTAAAAATCTGTGTTCAGTGCAGCTACTACTTGTTTATGATATGCGAATTCCTTGCCGTTGTCACTTGTAATTGTATGAGTGATCTTTTTCATTGGTGTGAGCATCTCTATAAGCGCTTGGGTTACTACTTCGGCATGTTTAGTTGGTACATTTTTAATGATAGCAAATTTTGATTTTCTGTCAACTACAGTAACTAAAAATCCTTTATGATCTTTACCAACTACAGTGTCAATTTCCCAATCTCCGATGCGAGACTTTTTCTCTACAATCTTTGGTCTCTTATCTATCATGATACGGTCTATAATAGTACCTCTCGCCATATAGTCATTACTTCGCTTATGATACTTCTTGTTTTTGTGTCGGAGGTACTGGTAAAGTTTACCACCATTCTTTTTGTTGGTATAAATGTAGCGATAGATAGTCTCATGAACTACTGATACCCCAGTATCGAGTTTCATACGACCTGATATCTGTTCTGGCGACCAGTCCTGTTTTAGCTTCGCTCTGATATATTTCTCGATAGGTTTCGTGAGTGAGTGTCTCTTTCTTTTTTGCATCTCAGTTTTTGTTGAAATAATCTGAGCTAGCTCTGCATTATAGCCTCTTATCTTATCATTATTTCTTCTAAGCTCTCTGCTTATTGTTGATGGGTGCACACCAAGTTCATTTGCAACTTCTTTTTGGTTTAATCCAGCCTTTTGCAAAGCTGAAATATGGTATCGTTTCTCTAGGGTTAATTGTTTATATCTCATGCTACTTCTTATTTTTTGGTTGAAATAGATTAGCAGGTTATCAGTTAACCCTACCTTTCAACTTACTTTTAAAAAATTGCACTTGATATTAGAATTGGCGAAGATAAACTGGTACAAAGGTATGGATTTGTTGTTTCTCGTCGTCGCATAGGGCGTATAATGTGTGAGCTGGGACTTGTTGCAAAGACGAAAAAACGCTATAGAATCAATACAACAAACTCCAATCATAATCTACCAGTTGCACCGAATATTTTAAACAGAGATTTTTATGCTTCTTATCCTGATGAGAAATATGTTGGAGATATAACTTATATTCCAACAAATGAAGGCTGGCTATATTTAGCGACTGTAATGGATTTATACTCCCGTCGCATTGTTGGTTGGTCAATGGATGACACGATGAAAGTATCACTTGTAAATGATGCCTTAAATATGGCACTCACTGCAAGAAAACCAGCAAAAGGTTTGATTTGGCATACTGATCGAGGTAGTCAATATGTTTCATACTCTCACAAGGATTTATTACAACAACATGGCATAATTCAGAGTATGTCACGCAAAGGGAACTGTTGGGATAACGCGGTGGCAGAAAGCTTTTTTCATACACTAAAAACAGAACTCATTTATCATGAGATTTTCGAGACAAAAGCACAAGCTAATCAGGCTATATTCGAGTATATCGAAGTTTATTATAACCGACAGAGAATGCACTCTGCAAATGGAAATCTATCACCTGTCGAGTTTGAAGAAAAAATGATGTTACAAGTTGAAACAGCAGCTTAGAATCTTTATGGATAAGTATGAAATAGGGTTGACACATCAGAGAGATTGTAGTTGTTTTTGCAGTGAGGCATCAAGTGTGAGTGGTATCACTTTTGTAACAGTTACATTCTCTCTTGCGCTAATAATAGAAGCCAAGAGTAAAAGTAGAACGAATATTGTTTTTTGCATAGTGAAAATCCTTTTTTAAATTTTGTTCGTATTTATAGCTTAAAATGGATTTTCATCATCCATATCCATATCTTAGAACCTTTGAGAATATCTTATCTCTATATCTCTTGTGCGATTTCCCACCAATATGATTTTGTTGTACATTTTGATTCCTTCATCAGTTTGCGATATATTACTCTTTGCTATGGACAGATATTGTCAATGAATAAAACTATTGTGAAATATTATAACAAATATGCTCTTACATCAGTTTCAATCTTCTCTCTCAAAGAATTAGGTGAAACAACTTTCATATGTGGAATCCACTTTTTTACAAGATCTTCTATCTCCATCTCCTGTGTTACCGTAAATGAGAACAATATACTTCCATCATTCTTTTGCTCTATAATCTTTTGAGAAGGTAAAAATTGTTTCATCTTGAAATATTTTGCTTTCTTTGGGCTTACTTCTACCACTACCTCTATAAGGTGTTTTCTAAAAGATGGCGTATATTTGGGGTAGGGGGTTTGTATGGTTTTTACAAAGTCAACTATATCCGGATTATGATGAAATGTTTTTTTATGAAGCACAATATCTGTAATATTTGTAACTCTAAAAATACTAAAAGGGTAAGCTTCATTTGCATTCTCACCCACAAGATAAAAGTTTTCATTGATAAAGAGAATTTTATAAGGTTTGAGCTCATAACTGCTCTCTCCTTTTGCTTCTTGTTGTGTGATGGTGATATATTGCTTGTATGTGATTGCTCTCTCCATCTCACGCAGAAGCTTGACATCCTGTTTCTTTGTTTCAAAAGGTTTTGTGACAAATTCATAACACTCTTTTGATTTTTGGATTTTTGTATTGATAATTTTCTTATCATTCTCATCTATATTTAAACTCTCTAAAATATTGTTTCTTTGTGCAATATTAAACGTCTGTACCATTAAAGCTAAGGTGTCTTGGTCTAAAAAGTTGTTAAAGATCTCTTTTGTTATCGCTTTATAACATCCCTTTTCACCCTTGCCACCGCGAATAAGATCAAAACTCTCAGGAAAATACTCTTTGATTACATCAAGATCTCTACGGATTGTTTTTTCACTTTTTCCAAACCACATTGCATCGTTTTGTAAAACATCAATACAAACTTTTTCTCCACTGTTAAATCTTTTTAAAAGTTCTAAAACTCTCGCTGTTTGATTGGTTGTCATAACACACCTTCAAATTGTTTTAGAAAATTATAACCTTATTTTTGGTCATATTTTGTCTAATGGTGATATGAGTGAGATTAAACCCAGAAAAAACTATATCTTTTTCTGGAAAAAATAAAAAAGAATTGCCCTAATGAAGCTCTATGATAAGGTATTTTATTTCATTGCTGGTCATGGTAGGGGGGTGGCATTTTCTCCAAGTTATTAATTTGAAAATTAATCCTTGCCAAGCATCAGGAATTTCTAATAAAGCATCTTTAATGCTTCTTAGACTGCATCCGTTAAGAATCTGTTTGGAGTAACCTTGTTTTTGCATTGATTTTCGTAATGTATCCATATCAACTTGGCGGATAAGCTTTATTTCTATAAAAAAAGATTACAATACGTTTATAATTCTAAGGAGAAACAATGAAAATACGAAATCTTTTATGTCTGAGTGGAATGCTTCTGCTTTCAACAACACTCTTTGCCGGCGAAGTTCCTGAGGAAGCGGATGCTTCTCGCGCACATATTGAGGCAAAACACCATGAAGAAGGAAACCTTTATATCGTTGCCAAAGGACTGTTGAGTTTAGGTGACAATTATACGGAAGAAGCAAAAGGCACAGAACCTGAAGCGATTTTAAAAGGTGACACCGGACAGGGTTTCGGAATTGATTTGGGATATAGACTGGGCTATGGTTTTGCTACAGAATTTGATTTTTCATACACACATACTACGGTTACAAAATCTGTTGTCGGTGAGGCAGATGTAAGTGCGGGAGCAGATTATTACAGTTACGGTATAGATTTGCTGTACGGATATCATGTAAATGAGGAAATTGTTCTTTTTGGAAAAGCAGGATGGGAAATTGAGAAAGAAAAAATCAGTGCTTTTGGTATTGACGGAACCAATGACGGATTTACCTATGCTGCCGGAATGGAATACGGTCTCTCTTCGCATTGGGCACTCATAGGAGAGTATGAAGGCTCTTTAATAGACGGTCCGCGCGGAAATAACATTTTTGCCGGTGTCAGTTATACTTTTTAAAACATTCAGACAGTATCTGTGAGCAGAATCTTTCTGCTCATATAAAAAAATACTGTTTCTTCTCCTTATCGCTTAACTGGATAAAGCAGTCCCCTCCTAAGGGATAGCTCGTGGTTCGAGTCCACGTAGGGAGACCAAAAAAAGGCAAAACTTTTGAAATACTTTTTCTTTGCTTTATTGTTTTTTTTACAACTTCATGCACAAATTACTGCGTATAAAATTACTCCAGACAATACTTTACATGTAACGAAACAAAAAATAAAAATACTTGATGCAAAAATCTTACATTTTGAGACTAAAAAACGTATTCCTTTTCATGAAATTTCAGACCTTGTGTATGAAAACGGGGTTGTTTATTTTGTCAGTGACCAGGGATATTTATATAAATTTTTCATAAATATTCGAAAGAATAAAATCAGCAGTTTGCAATATCTGGATGCCTATGTTTTGAAAAACAAAAAAGGGAAGAAGTTAAAAAAGAAAAAAAGGGATGCGGAAGGTTTGGCACTTTGCAAAGACAGACTGCTGGTATCGTTTGAGAGAAAACAGCGTGTTGTTTGGTACTCAAAAAACGGATTGAAAATAAAGAAAATAAAAATTCATAAAGATCTGCAAAACAAAAATAATTATGCCAGCAAAAACAAAGGGCTCGAAGCCGTTACATGTAATGACAAATATGGTGTTGTGACGGCACCGGAACTGCCGCTGAAAAATACAGATGTAAAATATCATACACTTTATACGAAAGATCAAATATTTAAATTCAGTGCTGGTGGCAGTATAGTAGGCATGGAGTTTTTTTCAGAAGATACTGTTTTGGTACTGCTGCGTGATTTTAGTTATTTGACACGCAGACGGGTAACTGCTTTGATGAAAGTATACTTAGATACATGCAGTGAGTCCAGAGTGTGCAAAAGTGAAGTTTTAGCTAAACTTGACTCCTCAAACGGTTGGAAACTTGATAATTTTGAAGGCTTGACACATATGTATGCAAACAAATATTTGATGGTCAGTGATGACAATGAGAATATGCTGCAAAAAACACTTTTGGTGCTTTTTGAAATAAAGCCCTAAGTGTTGATTTTATCTTTAATCACTTTTGCAAGTTCACAGCATTGAGTGATTTTTTGCGTATAGTTTATATCATTATTGAGTAAAATTTTTACAAAAGCACTCCCGACTATGACCCCGTCAGCACCTTGCACTTTTTCTTTTGCTGTTTTTTCGTTTACACCGAAACCTACATATACGGGTGTTTTGGTGTATTTTTTGATAGAGTGCAAAAAAGGCTGCAGATCTTCGGCTTTTCCTGAGCCTGTTATCCCAGTATAAGCAACCATATAGATGAACTTTTGCGCATCGCTGACAACAGTCTGTATCCTCTCTTCGCTGTCTGTAGGTGCAACAAAAGAGATGTTTGCAATACCGTTGCTTTGAAATAAATCTTTGTATGTCAACGCCTCTTCATGGGGAACATCCGGAATAATCAGTCCGTTTATGCCAAGTTCTTTTGCCAAAGGAATGAGATTTTGCATGTTTTGCTGGTAAAAACTGTTGAAATAACCCATCCAGAGTGTATCTACCTGAGGGGCAATCTCTTTGGAAATTTCAAGTAAATCTTTAAATTTAAATCCAAGTTCAAGTGATTTGTGATTTGCTTTTTCTATGAGAGGACCATCAGCTACAGGGTCTGAAAAAGGAACACCGAGTTCCAAAGTGTCGACACCGCTTTGTGCAAGGGCGAGACTCAAGTCAACTGTAAAAGATTTTTCCGGATAGCCGGATGTTATGTATGCTACTAAGTTTTTCAAATTATTTTTCCAAGTCAGGGATTTTTAATAAGGAGTATTTTATTTTACTGAGTTTGTTGTTCTGTCTCAAGTCGTCATTCCAAACAGCAAACATATCACTGATATTTAACAGCCAGTCTGTTGTTTCATCACTGACAGGCGGTTTTTTTTGACGTAAAGATTCAAGCTCATCTTCAACAAAAGCAGCCAGTTTATTCATTGGTATGATTTTCAAATAACCGCTTGCTGATTTTATATTATGAAATACACGAAAAAGTTCATTGACACTTCTTTCGTACATATTGGGTTTTGAAAGGTCAAGAATCATAACTTCCATGCTCTCAACCATCATAGCATAGTGATCCAAAAACTCATCAATAATTTCAAAATCAAAGTTTTCTTCTAAATCACTTCTTACACCCATAAAATAATTCTCCTGTATAGTTCAGATTATAGCAATTTTTGGCTAAAATACATCTATATAATATAATAAAGAGTTTTAAAATGAGTAAAAAATTAACGATAACAGCTATAAAAAAAAGAAAGGGTGAAAAGCCTTTGGTAATGATAACGGCCTATGACGCACTCTTTGCAAAACTGCTCGAACCAAGTGCAGATATGATTTTGGTTGGTGACAGTTTAAATATGAGCTTTGCAGGCCGCAATGATACAATCAGTACCACATTGGAACAAATGATTTATCACACAAATGCCGTTTGTAAAGGGGCACCAAACAGTTTTGTGATTTGTGATATGCCTTTTGGAACCTATACATGTAAAGAAGATGCTTTACATAATGCTATAAAAGTTTTTCAAAAGACACCGGCAGACTGTGTGAAGATAGAAGGCGGAACAGACAAAGCAGAGATTATTCAACATTTGACAGAGAACGGCATTGCAGTATGTGGACATATAGGACTTTTGCCACAGTCGGTAAGAAGTGAAGGCGGATACAAAGTCAAAGGGAAAACTGCTGATGAAAGAGAACAGCTCCTCAAAGATGCCAAGGCAGTTGAAGAAGCAGGTGCCTTTTGTATGGTGATAGAAGGAACAAAAGCCGAGGTTGCAAAAGAGGTCGCACAGAGTGTGACGATACCGGTTATAGGAATAGGTGCAGGTGCTGATGTAGACGGCCAGGTTTTGGTATTTTCTGACATGTTGGGGTTTTTTGAAGAATTTACTCCAAAATTTGTAAAAAAATATCTTGATGGGGCCACTCTGGTTAAAAAAGCTTTGCAAGAGTATGCGGATGAGGTTGTGAACCGTAAATTTCCGACAGAGGAACATATATACTAATGGAAAGAGTTGTAGATATTGAAACTTTTTCTCTTGAAGAAGAGAGCAGCGAAGTTACATTACGTCCTGATGCCTGGAGTGAATATATAGGGCAGGAACAGATTAAAAAGAATCTTGCTGTTTTTATAGAAGCTTCAAAAAAAAGAGACGAAGCACTTGATCATGTTTTGTTCTACGGACCTCCGGGACTTGGTAAAACAACTTTAGCCTTGATTATCGCCAATGAAATGAATGCAAATATTAAAGTAACAGCCGCACCGATGATAGAAAAAAGCGGTGATTTAGCAGCAATTCTGACAAACCTGGAAGAGGGGGACATTCTCTTTATCGATGAAATACACAGGCTCTCTCCTGCCGTTGAAGAAATTCTATACTCTTCTATGGAAGACTATAGAATAGATATTATCATCGGCAGTGGTCCTGCTGCACAGACGGTCAAGATTGATTTGCCTCGATTTACGCTTATAGGAGCGACAACACGGGCGGGAATGCTTTCAAATCCATTAAGAGACAGGTTTGGTATGAGTTTTCGCATGAATTTTTACAATCAGGAAGAACTGGCAAAAATCATTGTGCAGGCATCGAATAAGCTCGAATGCCAAATCATTCATGAAGCGGCTCTGGAGATTGCAAAAAGAAGTCGTGGAACACCACGTATTGCCCTGCGTTTGTTGCGTCGCGTGAGAGATTTTGCGGAAGTTGCCGATGAAAAAAATATAAATCATCAGCGTACCCGATATGCATTGGATGAACTGGGCATCAATTCACACGGTTTTGATGAAATGGATCTGCGTCTGCTGACGCTTTTAGCAAGTGCCAAAGGACGTGCAATGGGGCTGAGCACTATCGCGGCAGCATTAAGTGAAGATGAGGGAACGGTAGAAGATGTTTTGGAACCGTATCTGCTTGCAAACGGTTATTTGGAACGGACAGCAAAGGGCAGACGGGCAACACCCGCAACCTACGATGTCTTAAATATGTCATGTGTAAATGAAGACGGGACACTTTTTTAGATGAAATCACAATATTTTATAGCTGTTTTGTTTGCTACATCTTTGTACTGGATGTATCTTCTGTATGAACCTTTTTTGCTTGTGATGACTATTGCCGCTTTATTGGCAATTTCTACGGCTACGATCAATAACTATTTTGAAGAGTTGTTTTCCTCTCGTTTGTTGGCGGCATTTGTATCAAGTCTACTGCTTGCCATGCTCTTTTTTGCACCGCTTGGTTACTTTTTGGCAACACTCACAATCAAGCTGAACAATTTGGAGCCGAGCAGTTTGCAAAATATAGAACTCTATATAAACGGGCTGATTACCAATCCACCGAAATTTCTGCTCTTTTTAAAACCTTATCTTGCAGATTCTTTAAAAGGAATAGATATCAACAGTTTGACTACAAATGCTTTACATGTAGCTGCAAAAATTGGAACATTCAGTGCAGGTTTTGTAAAAAATGCTTTTTTGGTCATTGTTTTTTACTTTTTTGCTTTGTATAACGGTTCTACAATTGTAGAGTTTCTCAAACGTGTTGTCCAGATGTCTGTTGAAGACAGTACTTTACTTGCACGGGAACTCTCCGCTGTTATGAGTGTTGTTTTTTATTCCATCATCGCTACGGCAATGTTTGAAGGTGCACTCTTTGGTATAGCAGTCTCTTTTATGGGCTATAATGGCCTGCTCTTTGGCATTATGTACGGATTTGCTTCTTTACTTCCTGTTATAGGAGGAATTTTAATGTGGCTTCCGTTTATGATTTATGAATTTTCGGTAGGACATAATGCAAATGCTGTTTTTATAGCACTCTATTCAATTATTGTGATTTCAATTATAGCAGATACTTTTGTGAAGCCTTTGATAATTAAGGAGATAAACAATCGACTGCTCAAAGAGAGTGATGCACAGCTCAACGAACTTGTTATTTTCTTTGCAATTATTGCAGGGCTGACAACTTTCGGATTTTGGGGAATGATTTTAGGGCCTGCAATAACAGCTTTTTTTCTTGCAATTTTAAAACTTTTTGAAGCCAGAACGCAAGAGTGTGAAACAAAAAATCAGGTATAAATTTCTGGTTTGTCGTTTTTCCATCGACGATGGAGCCAAAACCAAAACTTTGGCTCTTTTTTGATGATGGAAGTGAGCCAGTCGGCTTGGAGCTGTGTTGCTTTTTGTATATCTTCTTTTTCATTCTCTGTTTTATCAATTTTTATCTCATCAGCTATAATTATTGTGTAATTTTCTTCATCATCAGTTCTTATGTGTACGGGCACTATGGCGGCATTGAATTTGCGTGCCAAATAAGCAGGTGTTGCCGTCATACGCAGCGGTTTGCCTAAAAAATTCACCATAACACCCTCTTTCTCATTGATATTGGTATCTATTAAAATCCCGCTGGCTTTTCCCTGTTTTATAAGGCGTATAAGAGGTTTGACAACATTTGTTTTCTCAAGATTGGTGTTGCCAAATCTTGCTCTTGCATCGAGCAGCCATTTTTCATAGATTCTGTTTTTGAGCTTTTTGTAAACAGGAGCAATGGGTTCTACATGTAAAGCAAGTCCTGCCGCACCAAGTTCCCAGGCGCAGTAATGGGGAGTCACATAAATAACGGCACGGCCTTCTTTGTGAATTCTCTCAATTTCTTTTTTATTTATTACTGTAATTCTCTTGGCAATTTCTTCTTTGCTCAAATGGCGAATTTCCATAAGGTGTAAAAAGTTATAGAGCAGGTTTTTAAAGCTGTAGCGTGTGATGGTGTCAATTTCTTCGTTACTCATACTGTTGTCAAAGGCATAGTTGAGGTTTTGTCTGACGATACGACGGTATTTTTTTGCTGATTTGTAGCCGATAAAGGCCAAAAAGGTAAAAAATGCTTTGCGTGCCTTATGCGGCACTAGCATTAAAATATGTTCAATGACGAGGAGGAAATTATAGCCCATTAGTTAACAGCTCCTTTGCTTTTTGTGTGACATCTTCAGGACGAATTTCTTTAATGGAGAAGTCATTTTTATTAATTTTAAGAATATTTACCTTTGAGGGTGATTTGAGTGCTGTATTTTTTGGCGTTTCGTAAATCATTCTCGTGGTAGTCGGACCCAAAAGTGTAATGGAGGGAATGTTTTGCGCCCATGCCAGATGTGTCGGACCGGTGTCATTTCCTATAAGCAGATCCATGCTCGATATAAAAGATACAAGTTCTACCAGTGTGAGTTTTGGTGCCAGTTCGGCATACTTGGAGTGTTGCACAATCCACTCAGCATCCTCTTTTTCAGATGCATTGCCCCAAATAATGTAACACTGCTCCTGGAGTCTATTGCAAATGTCCGCAACAGACTCTTTTGGATAAATTTTTGAAGGCCAGGAAGCGCCTATCACAAAGGCAATGTTTTTTTTCTCACGTTGCAGTGAAAATTCTTTTGTTTGTGAAAAAACGGGTTCTTTGTTTAAAATCATAGCATCCGTAATCTCAAATCCGAGAGCGTCAGCAACAACAAAGCAGTTGCGCTTTATAACATTTTCTTCATACGGGACAGAGGAGGTCGTTTTATAAAAAAGTGCGGCCAAAGATTCACGTATTGAATTTTTATCAAAACCATGGGTATTCTTCCCTATGATTCTGGCAACTGCTGCTGACTTTAAAAGTCCTTGCATATCTATTATAATATCATAATCGGGCAGCATAGAGAGCTCAGCGAATGTTTTTTGTAGCAAGGAAAAGCTTTTTGTCTTTTTGAGTTTTTTTAGATTGACAGTGTGAACTGTATGCAGGTGTTTGTTGTTTTGTAAAATATCTGAAAAAATCTCTTCACTTATCCAGTCTATTTTTGCATCAGGATACTCTTTTTTGATAAACTGCAATACAACTGCACTGTTGATTATATCTCCGAGTGCGGAGAGTCTGACAATAGCAATATTTTTAATATCTTTTTTCATCAATGACATTATACCAATAATAGTAAATCTTTGATATAATTCAAATAAATTAAGAAGGAGTGACTTGTATGGTTCCTATAGATATTCAACATTTTGCCGAAGGCAGAACAAAAGCCAGAGCATATTTTTGTTACCTTTTTTCAAAGAATATTCCCAATAGACTTCCTTCTTTAAGTGAAGATATGATTATGCCGAGACTGCTTAAAATAAAAGCAGATCTTGAAAACTGTGAGGGAGTGTACCTTCTTGACCACAAGGGTGTACAGGTAAGTCCGACTTTTACAAAAGATGATCGGATAGATGATGATATAGGAAAGATTCGTGCTGACCGTGCATACTACTATCGTGCAGTCAGAGAAGGCAGATGTACGATTACCGATCCATATCCGTCACTCATTACAGGTGATTTGACTGTAACGGCATCAGCGCCTATATTTGATGAAAACGGTTCGCTCAGGTATGTGGCATGTATTGATATGCCGCTTGAAGAAGTGTTGAAAATTGCACATCTCAATAAAATGGATATATTCTTTGGAGAATTTTTCAAGTGGACTTATGGTGCTTTTGCATTTGCTTTGGTGGCTATAGCACTTTTGCTTTTCGTAAAAGGGATAGAGAGTTTTTTTGAATATGGAATTTCAATAGGTCATTTTCAGATTAAAGATGTTTTTGAAGCAACAATTTTGCTTACACTCTCTTTGGCAATTTTTGATCTTTCCAAAACCCTTATTGAAGAGGAGATATTAGGACGCTATAAAGAACATGACATAGCAGGTCCGCACAAAACGATGGTCCGCTTTTTGGGTTCTATCATTATTGCACTTTCCATTGAAGCATTAATGCTTGTATTCAAGTTTGCAATTACGGATCCAAACAAGCTGATCTATTCTATGTATATTATTGCGGGTGTAGGTATTCTGATAGTCTCTTTGGCAATATATATCAAATTTACAAAATTAAAGATAGATGAATAATGATAGCAATAATTGATTATAACATGGGAAATTTGGCAAGTGTGAAAAATGCGTTTGCCAAGCTTGGACAAGAGACAGTAGTTGAGAGTAATCCTGATAAATTTAAAGAGTATGACAAGCTGATATTGCCCGGTGTCGGTGCTTTTGGTGATGCGATGCAGCATTTGCATGAACGGAATATGGTAGAGTCCATAAAGGAATTTGCAAAGAGTGACAAACCGATGCTTGGAATTTGTCTCGGAATGCAGCTTTTGTTTGAAAATTCCGAAGAGTTTGGAAAACATGAAGGGCTCGGGCTTATAAAAGGCAGTGTTGTAAAGTTTGATACGAAAAAATTCAATGAACCTTTGAAGGTTCCGCATATGGGCTGGAACAGAATGTTTACAAAAGAGCATCCTCTGTTTGCAGGACTGGATGATGAGCATTATCTGTATTTTGTACATACATACCATGTTGCATGTAAAGATGCCAATGACATTATCGGAGAAACATATTATGGCTATAAATTTACTTCTGCCGTTGCTCACGGTAATATAATGGGAATACAGCCCCATCCTGAAAAAAGCCATAAAAACGGTTTGAAAATTTTAGAAAATTTTATACAACTGTAAGAGAAAAGGAAGAGAGAAATATGACATTATATCCGGCAATAGATTTAAAAGACGGCAAAGCAGTCCGTTTGACAAAAGGTTTGATGGAGAGTGCGAAAATCTACTCAAACGAGCCTTATGAATTAGTGAAAAAATTTGAAGAAATGGGTGCGGAGTGGGTGCATCTGGTTGATTTAAACGGTGCATTTGCGGGAGAGCCTAAAAATCTTGAACAAATCATCAAAATTCGTCAAAACTCAGATGTAAAACTTGAACTTGGCGGTGGTATTCGTGATGAAGCAACGATTCAAAAGATGTTGGATATCGGAATTGACAGGATTATTTTAGGTTCTATTGCGGTAAAAGATCCTCAGTTTGTAAGAGATATGGCGGCAAAATATCCCATCGCAGTAGGCATAGATGCCATAGACGGATATGTGGCAGTCGAAGGCTGGGGCGAAGTCAGTACCATGCGTGCGACTGATCTGGCAAAAGAGTTTGCAAATGCCGGTGTAGAGGCGATAATATGCACAGATGTCGGCAAAGACGGTACACTCAGCGGCGTCAATGTAGATTTTACACTTGATATCGCAAGAGCCGGTAAAATAAGCACAATTGCAAGCGGCGGTGTGAAAGATGAAGAGGATATAAAAGCTTTGATAGCCACGGGTGAAGTGGATGGTGTTATCATAGGAAAAGCTTATTATGAGGGCAGGTTGGATTTAGCCAAAATGTTTAAATTGGTAAATTAATAGCAAAACAAACAGAATTTTGCTATTATTAGATATAAATTATGCAAAATATTATGTAAAGGATTTCAATTGAAATTACTTGTTGTTGATGATAGTTCTACAATGCGCCGTATTATAAAAAATACATTGGCTCGACTTGGTTATAAAGATGTACTTGAAGGTGCAGACGGTGTTGAAGGCTGGGCGCAAATGGACGCAAATCCTGATATTGATATGCTGATCACAGACTGGAATATGCCTGAGATGAACGGGCTTGAGCTTGTCAAAAAAGTTCGTGCGGATGAGCGCTTTAAAGATACACCTATCATTATGGTTACGACTGAAGGTGGAAAAGCAGAGGTTATTACAGCACTTAAAGCCGGAGTAAACAATTATATTGTAAAACCGTTTACGCCTCAGGTTTTAAAAGAAAAACTTGCTGCCGTGATGGGTGTATCTGAGTAATGCAAGAGCATTACTACGAATTAGTAGTGAAAGTCTCTTCACATCATGAACTCTTTGCAGATTTTTTGGCAGATACTTTACCGATCGGGTTTGAAGAGACAGACAACGGATTCATTATAAGAAGTGAAGAAGAACTCGACACTATAATGTGGGGGATTGAGCAGTTTGCAGAGGCCTTACAAAAAGCACTCGGCAAATCTGTAGACGTAGAATGTACACAAAAAAAACTCCAAAACAATGACTGGGTAGAATCTTATAAAAACAGTATAGAACCCCTTGTTATAGATAAATTTTACATCCATCCTACATGGAATGACAATCATCCAAACCTGATAAACATAGTAATAGATCCGGCGCTTGCTTTTGGTACAGGGCATCATCCGACAACTGCTTCTTCTTTGCGCGCAATTTCTCAACATGTGAAAAAGAATGACAGAGTTTTGGATGTAGGCTGCGGCAGCGGTATACTGGGCATTGCAGCTATGAAGCTTGGAGCTGTCGTGGATGCTTGTGACACGGACCCTGTATCGGTTGAAAATTCTATAAAAAATGCAAAATTGAATAATTTGGAGTTTCACTCCATATGGGAAGGTTCTGCTTCAAATTTGGATGAAAAGTACACTATAGTCGTGGCAAATATAGTTGCAGATGTGTTGACTTTTATTGCAAATGATCTGAAAAAAGCAATGGCAGAGGACGGAATCTTGATTTTATCAGGTATACTGAATAAGTATGAAGAAAAAGTTCTCAATGCTTATAAAGACTGTAAAATAACACAAAGAATAGCCCAGGACGAATGGGTTACATTAGTTTTAAAAAGAGAGAAAAAATAAAAATGGCAGATAACGAAAACAAAAACAACAATAACAACTTTTTTAATCAAAATCCACTGATAACATTTGCAATATTTTCAGTAGTAGTAATTTTGTTGTTTAAAGTAATGATTGGAGAAGGTGCCGGCAACAGTTCTGTGATGGGAACATCAACAACAAGAATTAAGCCGGTTGACTATTCAGAGTTCAAAGCGCTTGTGAAATCCAAAGCAGTAAAAAAAGTTGAAATAGGCCAGACATATATCAGGGCCATATCAACAGACGGTTCAAAAATCTACACAACAAGAGTTGTCAAAGGGGACAATGAACTAATAAAGCTTTTGGACAAAGAAAAAATCGACTATACAGGCTTCAGTGAAACAAACTGGTTTACCGAGATGTTTGGCTGGCTGTTCCCATTTTTGATTATCATTGCCATTTGGATGTTTTTTGCCGGCCGTATGCAAAAAAGTATGGGTGGGGGACTGCTCGGAATGGGAAATTCCAAAAAGCTGATTAATTCGGAAAAACCGGATACAAAGTTTGATGATGTAGCCGGTGTGGAAGAAGCGAAAGAAGAGGTGCAGGAGATTGTAGATTTCTTGAAATATCCCGGTCGTTATGTGGAAATCGGTGCAAAAATTCCAAAAGGTGTTTTGCTGGTCGGAAGTCCCGGAACCGGTAAAACACTGCTTGCAAAGGCTGTTGCCGGAGAAGCGGAAGTACCTTTTTTCTCAGTCAGCGGCTCGAGTTTTATAGAGATGTTCGTCGGTGTGGGTGCTGCGCGTGTAAGAGATCTGTTTGAACAGGCTAAAAAAGATGCGCCGAGTATTATATTTATAGATGAGATAGATGCTATCGGTAAAAGCCGTGCAGCCGGCGGTGTTATGGGCGGAAATGATGAACGGGAACAGACACTCAATCAGCTTTTGGCAGAGATGGACGGTTTTGGAACAGATACGCCTGTCATAATTTTAGCTGCAACCAACAGACCGGAAATTTTAGATCAGGCACTGTTGCGTCCCGGACGTTTTGACAGACAGGTGCTTGTTGACAAACCGGATTTTGAAGGGCGTGTCAAAATTTTGAAAGTACATGTAAAGAATGTCAAAATAGACAAAGATGTGGATTTGGAAGAGTTGGCCCGTTTGACAGCGGGACTCGCGGGAGCAGACCTGGCAAACATAGTCAATGAAGCAGCACTGCTTGCGGGAAGAAAAAGTCAAAAAACAGTGAAACAAAAAGATATGTATGAAGCGGTTGAGCGTGCCTTGGCAGGACTTGCTAAAAAATCTCGCCGTATCAATCCTAAAGAGAAAAAAATTGTTGCTTACCATGAAAGCGGACATGCTTTGATGGCAGAGACAACAGACGGAGCAAAAAAAGTTTCCAAAGTCTCTATAGTGCCTCGCGGTTTGGCAGCACTTGGCTATACACTGAACAAGCCTGAAGAAAACAAATATATGATGCAGATGCATGAACTGTGGGCAGAAGTAGATACTCTGCTTGGCGGGCGTGCTGCCGAAGAAGTATTTATCGGTGAAATTTCTACAGGTGCGGGAAATGATTTGGAACGTGCCACAGACATTATAAAATCAATGGTTCAGACATACGGGATGAGTGATATTGCAGGACTTATGGTGCTTGAAAAATCCCGTCAGTCATTTTTGGGCGGTCCGCAGCAGGCGACACGTGAGTACAGTGAAAGAATGGCAGAGGAGATGGATGAATACATCAAAAAGTCATTGGATGAGCACTATAAAGCCGTTGTCAACCGCTTAAAAGAGTACAGTGGGGCGATTGAAGCAATGGTTGCACTGCTTTATAAAAAAGAGAATATTACAGGGGACGAAGTCAGAGAAATTATTATAAATTTTGAAAAAGAAAATGGCATAGAGTCTAAAGTTGTAGAAAACAGTGAGAGTATTGAAGAAGAGCTAAAAGCAGATGCCACCATGACAGACACCGAGAACAGTGACGGAAAAAGTGATGAAAAATAACCTTTTTATTATAAGCAAAAACGGGTATAAATATATTCTTTATGCCTTGTTTGCCGCCCTGGTATTTGGGCTTTTGGATTTAGAGTTTTTTTCATTTTCTGCTTTTGTTCTTGCACTGTTTTTTATGTACAGTTTCAGAAATCCGGAAAGAGAGAATACTTTTTTGGATGACAAAGCCGTAGTCTCTCCTGTTGACGGCACTGTAAAATCTATAGATACACTTGAAAGCGGTGAGTATGCCTACAGAATAGTTATAGAATTAGATTACAGAAATGTCGGTATATTGCGGATCCCTTTAAGCGGACGTCTTGAGAATGTCAAAACTACAAGGGGGGCAAGAACATCAAAAAAATCAAAGCTCTTTTATGATTTAAATGAACGTGCAGAACTTTTGTTTGTAGATACCCATAACAATAAAATAAAAGTTCTCCATAGACTCAAGCAGAGTTTTGCGCCGATTGCTATAGAAATCCCAGTCAGAGAAACCTTGCACAAAGGGACAAGATACGGGTTTGCAACGAACAGTGTTACCGAACTGTATCTTCCAAAGAATTTCAGACTGGACACTAAAGTAAACAATGAAGTCCAGGCAGTTCACTCTCTAATCGGTTATTTTACTTAGAAAGCAGTTTATTATCCATTGGGATGCTCTTTCATAAACAAGAGTTTGTCTGTATCAATATTAAATTCAAAATATTCTGATTCGAAGCTGTCATCATCTATTTTTTGCAGTTGAATGGCTGCTCCTTCATTGTTCTTGATCTCCATATACAAAAGGGCGAGTGCATATCTGGCTTCATAAAAATTTTCATTTTTCATTTTTGACAACTCAAGCAATGCTATTGCATTGGCATGATGTTTGGCCGCAGTTGATGCAACAGCTCCCAAATAGAGTGTATAAGCATCCTGTACTTTCAACTCGTCAATTAAATGATTGTAATGGGTATAGGCTTCTTCAAAGTTTTTATTATACAGGAGTGTCAAAGCCAAAGCGCTTTCTATGTCCTGTATATCAGTATCTTTTGTCTGTAAAACATACTTTAGCTGCTCTTGTAGGTAGTAGAGCCTTCCGGTGATTAAATGTTCCTGTATATATGTGTATCTTGTAATGAAAGGGCCGTAATATAAATCAGTATAGGTGAATTGCTGAGTGTTTAAGTATTTCAAGACCTCTTCTGCGTATTTTGGTATGGTATACCCAGTAAAATGTGTATCTATATAGATCATATGCGGCAGGATATCATGAGGAAAGATGACTGTGAGTTTGGATGCAGCAGATTTTGCTCTGTCCAAATTTTTTGTTTTCATTCCAATAAGTACCTTGAGCATAAGATACAAAGGTCTTTGTTTGTAGTCTTTGTCAAGCCATTCAATTGCTGAGAGATAGTCATTGTCGTTGATATGTAAAAGAGTATTGTACAAGTCAATCTCTTCACTGCTGTTTTCGCCGGAAAGGGAATCTTTCAAAATAGATTCCAGTTTTGTGTAATCTTTATTTATAAGTTTACTGGTCATGACAGCATAAACACCGGAAAGATAGTTTTTGGCATCTAAGTGATAGGAACGTAAAAAGTGTTTGTTTGCCTGGAGCATATCTCCCATTTGTGCATAGGTCAAGGCTAAATTATAGTGTAAAATAGAGTGTTTGGGCTGTATTTTAACAAGTTGCTGCAAATCCTGGTTTGCCTCTCGAATTTTTAAAGAAAGAGCCTTTTTAATGGCTTTTGTTATGCCTATATCAACATTTGATGCAGAATAGCTTTTTTTCAGGTATTGCTGGGCAGATTGGATATTGTCAATATATATATTTGCATTTCCTTTTCTAATGTAGCTGATTGTCTGATTTGCATTAAAAATTTTATAGGGTGAAAAATAAAATATTTTCTGAAAATTAAGAAATTTTGAATTCTGAATTTTTTTCCTGTAGAGGGTTTGAGCTTTTTGGGGGTCAAATAAAGCATCTTTGAGTTTGACACTTACAGGATAAATCTTATAAATTTTTTGCGGATATTCATCTGTAACTTTTTTGAGTTGTGATGCCGCTTTTTTTGTATGTCCTGCTTTAAGGTTTATATAACTGCGTGCCAATTTTGCCCTGAGTGGCTGATTGTTTTTTGTGATAGCAGTGTTGAGATGGTCAATTGCAAGATTAAAGTCACCTATCCGCGCATACAGCAGAGCCAGGCTGAAATCATCTACCTCTTCATTTATTTTTTCCAAAGCATCAATTGCATCATAGTTATTGTTATACAAAGCATTGATTTTCGCGCTTAAATGATTTTGTATAACCGGATATGCAGGATGATCTGTATTTTTGAGAGCATTTAAAGCACCAAGATAGTTTTTGTTATAATAGCTTATAAGGGTATAGTAATATGAGTACAAAGGCGAATTGATCTCATATGGCAAATAGGCATAAGCCAGGTCGATGTAGTATTTAAAACTGGATTGATCCTTTACATGTAATGAACATACTGCCGCATTTATAGCGCTTACACATCTTTTCTCATCATTGAGTATCGCATTTTGAAATGTTTTCAATGCCAGTGCATACTGCTTGTTTTTCATTTGGGCAACACCAAGATTGTATTGTGAGATGGCCTGCGAATAGTAGGCAATATTTTCATAAAGAGCCAGAGCTTTTTCTTTTGCGCCTGTTGCATAGAGATAATTTGCTTTGGCAATCATATTTTCAAGTTTACTTTGTTCTATAACGGGAGCTTTTGCTTCTTCAAGCTTGTTTTCCAGGAGACTGAAATTGTCAACTTTTTTTGTAGAGGATTTTTTTATCAGCAAGAGTGCGGTAACAGCAATAAGCAACACAACAATAACAGCTATTCCTCCAAAAAGAATGATTTTTTTCTGTTTGGATTCTTCATCATTTTCATCAAGAAATTCGTCAGTTTGCTCATGCGAATGTAATACTGCATCGCTGTCTTCTATGATTATTATCTCTTCTTGTGCATCAGCCATTGACTACCCTGTTAAATATTGCATCTTTTGTATTGAATAAGCAAAAAAAGTACCAATGCTCTGATCTCTCAAACAATATCATTATATCTTATATTTAAGGAGTATTATAGCAGTAACTACCTGATTTGATGCATACATGTAATGTATGAAGCGAGGTAGATTATGAAAGAAATTATTTCAATATACAAAAAACAATATTCATTAGACTTCTTGCATAACCTATCATTTAACAGCAAATCCTCTATTTAAAATCGCTTTGAGTGATTATGAACAAATGATACATGCATTTTATCTGATAGCAGGGGTAGGTATCATGGTTGCAGTACTGAGTCTTTTTATATTTGTGGTGCGTTATTCAAACACGAAAGAGTAAATAAAACTCTTTCGCCTCTTTTAGCACTGTGTTGGATCTTTGAGACAAATTTGTCTTTGTTTTTCTATTTTTGCTTTTTTCATTTGTAAACTTGATCCTGTTGCTACATCATTGAGAACAAAGGCAAAAGATACAAGATATAAAAAGGAAAATCCGCCAATTAAAGCAATGATGACATAAATGTTGAAATATTTTGAGAGTCTTTTTTTCATAGCGTCCTCCTTAAAGGATATGCTACTATTTTATTGCAAAGAAACTTAATAATTATAAATAATTTTAATATAATTGCAGTTCTTAATTAATCTCTTTTACTGCACTCCTGCAGAATATGCTTAATGATTGCATCATAATCAAGGTTAAGTCCTGCTGCAAAAGTTTCAATAAAGGAGCTGTTTTTGTCAGTAATATCAGGATTGAGATTTGTCCGCATAAAAAAACACTGACCGCTTTGGTTTGTTCTTATACTGATTTGCCCGAAATCTCTGATACCAAGATCAATATAGGCATCTATTGCAAGATTTTCAACACGCTCTTTGATTGTTTGGTCTTCAATATTTTCCAGAATTTTTTTATTTCCGTTGTTTGATCGTAAAACCTTTGCAGAGGAGATCAGCATAGCATCTTCTTTTGTTTTTATGATGGATACAAGATAGTCTTCTCCATCGAGATACTCTTCAATCAAAACAGGAACATTATATTTATTAGAAAGAGAAGAAACACTTTTTTCAAATTCGCTGAAACTATTGACAGTAAAACATTTGTTTTCTTCTTGACATTGCAGGGAACGGGCAGGTTTAACAACCAGGGGATAATTAATAGGTATGTCGTAATCACGCAAATATTTTTCTGCATCGGCAATAAAATATCTTGATGTACTGATACCTTTTTCTTTAAGATAGGATTTTGCCAGTTCTGTATCTGCATCAAAGAGCAAAGCTTTTTTATCTGAACCGGTAAAGTTGATATTGTTTTTTTTGAAAAATTCACAGAGCCAAATTTTTTCTCCGTCTTCAGTGACAATATTGTTAAGAGTAAGGATAGCCAAGTGAGGTTTTCTTTGTACTGTCTGGTGTAGGTCTTGTATGGTGTGGCATTCATGAACTTCAGCAGTATATCCAAGGGATGCTATAGCATGTAAGATGGTATTTTCTTGTAAATGTTCATTTCTTGCTGTTATGATTTCTATATTCACTACTGCGTATCCTTGGTAAAATTAACTGGCTACATAAGTGTTGTAATTTTTGTGATTTGGTTGCGGAAGCAAGATTTGAACTTGCGACCTTCGGGTTATGAGCCCGACGAGCTACCGAACTGCTCTATTCCGCGATATTTGAGTCTAAAGTGGATGTTAGAAAGAGCAGACAGTTTTGATAAACTGTCCGCTGTGAAGATGTTACAGACCTGTAACGTTTTCTGCTTGTGGACCTTTGTCACCCTGACCGACTTCAAAAGTTACTTTTTGACCTTCGTCAAGTGAAACACGAGAGTGTCCGTTGTCATTAATTTGACGATAATGTACAAATACATCTTTGCCGCCATCTTCTACTTCGATAAATCCGAAACCTTTGTCGCTGTTGAACCATTTAACTGTTCCATTTTGTAATGTTGCCATTGTAAATCCTTGTTTGTTTGAGTACACCAAATTTCTTTGATGATAAAAATCTAATATAAAGTTTTTCTTTTAGGTGAATGTACTGGAAACAAAGAAGTTATCAATATAAAGCAATCTAAAGATGTAACTAGAATCATCTTTTCTTGTTGGAAGTATATCTTAAAAAAAATTTAAATGCAAGGAATGTGAACAATTCTTTTTTGTAAAGTATTTACATCCCTAGATAAGGATGCAAAACTTCAGGAATATTTATACTTCCGTCTTCATTTTGAAAGTTTTCCATAATGGCTACAAGTGTGCGGCCAACGGCAAGAGAAGAACCGTTGAGGGTATGTACGAGTTCATTCTTTTTCCCGTTTTTAAAACGGATTTTGGCACGTCTTGCCTGAAAGTCTCTTGTATTGCTTACAGAAGAAATTTCACGGTATTTGTTTTGCCCGGGCAGCCATACTTCAAGATCGATTGTTTTAGCCGCGGAAAAACCCAAATCTCCTGTACACAGAGTTACCAGTCTGTGCGGTAATTCCAAAGCAGTGAGTAAATCAGAGGCACATGTGACCATATTCTCAAAAATTATATCGCTTTCACCCGGTGTAGAAATGCTTACAAGTTCTACTTTATGAAACTGATGCTGGCGTATCATGCCTCTTGTGTCCCGTCCTGCAGCTCCGGCTTCTTTTCGAAAACATGAAGTATAGGCAGTCATTGTTTTTGGCAGTTCCTCTGTTGTGAGTATCTCATCCTGATAGAGATTTGTAAGAGGAACCTCGGCTGTAGGAATGAGGAAAAGCTCAGGATCCTCTACTTTGTATAAGTCATCTTCAAATTTTGGAAGCTGTCCTGTTCCTTCAAGGGCTTTTCTGTTGACAAGTGCAGGAACGCTGACCTCTTCAAATCCGCGTTCACGGTTAAAGTCAAGCATAAAGTTTATAAGTGCGCGTTCCAGTCTTGCACCCATGCCAAAGCTGACAGAAAAGCGCGAAGTTGCCAGTTTGACACCGCGTTCAAAGTCTATCCAGCCGTTTTGTTCTGCCAGTTCCCAGTGCTCTTTTGGGGTAAATGAAAATTCCCTTGGTGTGAGCACTTTTTTGATTTCGACATTGTCATCTTCATCTTCGCCGTCTGGCACATCATCATCAGGTATATTGGGTATAGCCATTGCAAGCGCTTCGAGTTCTTCTTGACGAAGGCGTTGCACTTCCAAAGCATCAGCAATACGGATTTTATTTTCATCGACTTTTTTCTTCAGCTCTGAGACATCTTTGCCTTCACGTTTGTATACACCGAACTCTTTGCTCATAGCATTTTGCGCAGCCTGAAGGGTTTCAAAGTGGGATTTTGCCTCTTTGAGTTCTTCAAATTTTATTTTCACTTTTTCCAAAAGCTTTGCATCAACGCCTTTGCGCATCAGTTTTTTGCTTATACCGTCAAAATCTTTTTGCAATAGTTTTAAATCAATCATTTTATTCCTTATACTAATATGTCTTTGGCTATTTGAAACTGGTTCGCTGTCATCAGGTGAATCTTAGGATGGAGCTGCTTAAGCTCTTCAAAGAGTTTTTTACTAAGCTCAAATCCCACTTTATACTCCTCCTCTGCACCTTTTGTATTTGCCTCTCGGAGTTTGTCTATCCAGCAGGGAGGGACGTTGATCCCCGGTACATGGGATGATAAAAACTGTGCAGTGCGCAGCTTCGTGATAGGAAAAACTCCTAAAATAAGTTCTGCATTTTTATTTTCACGGCAACACTCTTTGTTTGCTTTTTCTTTGAGTTCCAAAAGCTGTTTTGCATTTTCAACATCATATACCGGCTGTGTTATGATACCTACTGCTCCATGTTTAATTTTCTTTTGCATCTTTTTTTGGAGTGTTTTTGGGTTTTTTGCATAGGAGTTGACAACTGCAAAGGGGTGTATCTGTTTTGGTACAACATTAAAAGGTTTTGCTGCATAATCCATACCGGAGTTTAAAGCGGCAATGATGTCCAGAAGCAAAGAGCTGTCACCTTCAAAAACACCTTTTGTATTGGGTTGGTCAGAGATGGTGGCAGGGTCTCCCGTGAGTGCCAGGATGGCTCTGATGTCAACTTCGTTTGCCCCGAGCAAATCAGACTGCAGGGCAATTTTGTTTCTGTCGCGCATACTCATCGTTGCAATAACAGGCTTGTGAAATCTCTCTTGGAGCAGTTTGGCGGCAAAAAGAGCATTGTACTTGAGTTTTGCCAAAGGATTGTCTGTGGTGGAAAATCCATCGACTAAATCTGCAAGCCCGAGTGTTTCTATTTTGTCTATCGTCGGTGTAAAAGTTGCCGAATGCCCGGGTGTAGTTTCAAGAGTAATATATCTGTCGTTTTTTAATTTATGTATCAGTGTGTCAAACAAAAAAAATCCTAATTCGCTATAATTGCGATATTATATACAAAAGAGAGAAAATTTATGCTAAAACTTGCAGTATTTGACTTTGATTCTACATTAATGGACGGTGAAACAATTGATTTTTTTGCGGATGAATTGGGAATAGGCGAAGAGGTCGCACGCATCACAGAAGAGGCCATGAGCGGAAGACTTGATTTTTTTGAATCTTTACAACAAAGAGTAGGGCTGCTAAAAGGGCTGGATTATGCAGTTGTTGAAAAAATAGCACATAATCTGCCTTATATGCCAGGAGCACGTGAGACCATAGCAGAATTGAAAAACAGAGGCATGAAAGTTGTCTGTTTCAGCGGCGGTTTCAGAACAGCGACTTCCTATGCAAAAGATATTTTAGGATATGATGCTGATTTTTCCAATGCTTTACATGTAAAGAACGGAAAGCTTACCGGACTTGTCGGCGGCGATATGATGTTTAATTTCTCAAAAGGCGATATGTTGGTAAGACTTCAAAATATTTTGGGTGTAAGCGAAGAAGAGACATTGGTTTGCGGTGACGGTGCAAATGATCTTTCAATGTTTGCCCATGCAGGGACTCGGATTGCTTTTTGCGCAAGAGAGATTTTAAAACGTGAAGCAAATATAATAATACAAACAAAAGATTTAACACAAATATTAAAGGAAATACAATGCTAGAGAGTACAGTGTGGAGACAATATCATAATGACAACAGTTTTAGAGAAAAACTTGCAGAGTTTTGTAGACTTGATACTGTAGATCTGATAGAAGATGACAAAGAACTTTATGCGGCGCTCAAAGCAAAATTGACAAAAAAAGAGCTGAAACTTTTTGCAATGGATACGGCAGGGATTGCTCAAGGGATAATTAAAAAAGAGTTTGCATATACTGATGAAGAGTTGGAAAAAGCAAAATTCAAGCTCTATAAAAAGTTAATTCAGGATAAAACAAGGCTCAGTTTCAGAGTATAGATTAATCTATAATTTATGAAGATGTCAGTAACATATCACAATGTTATAAGATGTAAAGGAAAGTAAATGAATAAAATGACTTCATTGTTATTGGCTGCTGCAGTGGCCGGGTCTGTTTTTACAACAAGTGCGACAGCTGATGCAAGCAAAGGGCAAAGGTTTTATTTAAAAAAGCTGAAAATCTGTAAGAAAGACGGACTGAAAAATGGAGCTGTATTTGCGATAAAACATGACCGTAAAGGTTGGGCTTCTTTAAAAGAGTCTGGAAAACTTCAAGAAGAATGGATGAAAATTTGTCCTCATGGCGTGAAAAAAATTAAGAAAATGAAAGAAAAAGATGTGAAAAACCTTTATGACTTTGTCTGGAAATATGCAGCAGACGGTGAAGTCCCGACCTGTGGTTAATGACGAGAGTGTTTGTTTAAAATGATTTTTAAACTTACTCTTCTTGATTTTTCTTTATGCTCTGTGTGATTGGTTATAATTCTATTTCTATAGTTAAGACCGCTCCCCTTTAAAATATGCGTTAAATATTCTTGCTTTGTCGGGTTTTGTACCAAGAAAAGCGACTTGAACGCTTCATAGGAGCGTTTCATAGAGAGCTCTTCATTGTTTAAAAATCTCCCTGAAAAGGTACTGTTTTTCCACTCGCTGGAAGTATGTCCATTGATCTCTAAAGTTTTTACCTGCATTCTGTGTGTATATAAAAAATTTACTAATTTTGTAAAAAATTCTCTAAAAAACTTTTTTTGCTGTTTGCCGAGTTTGTATTCTCCTGCCTTAAAATAAAGATTTTTAGCAGTAAATTCAATAGTTAGATCTTTTTTTATGATAACTTTTTTCGTGTCTATTTCTTTTTGAAACAACTGACGCAGCTGCGTGTAGAAATCCAGTGTGTTTCTTGCAATCTTGGCAATTGTAGCATCTTTGTTGAGTTTGAGAATCCACATATTGTTTTCATTGGAATTTTTGTCTGTATGTATACCGGCTACACCTACCTGGGAGTTTGCTAAAATGACAGCTTTGTTAAAAACATCATAATTTTCTCCTCCGTAATGTTCCTGTTTTAAAAGTTTCAGATTTTTGCTGATTATCATCGCCAGACCATCAGTATTGAAGCTGTCCCGGACAAAGCCAACTCCAATTAATGTGCCGTCACTGAACTCCTTGAGATCGTTGATTTGGCTTGAGTATGTTGTACTGATTTCACTGTCAATCAAGATGTTTTTATATATATCAAATTTTACAAGGCGTATTTGCTTTTTGTGCATGGTATCTGTTTTGGCTAATGATATGACAAAATTATGATCTTTGAGCCTGAGTAAACTTACAGGTTCATTAAAACCATTGTCCGGAATCTCTTTGAGCCATATATTATCGCCGTTTTGGGTTAATCTTGAGATGTTGACAGCTGTTTTCATTTTTGTATGTGTTGTGCTGAGAACTATTATTGAACCGTCATCGGCTTCTGAAGCATCTATCCCCTGATCATCATACTGTGTGCCGTATTTTTTAGTCCACAGCAGATGTGCATCTTTGTCAAACCTGCTTATGCATACATCATCATTGCCCAAACCGCTTTGAAACATGTTGTCTTGCGTTGATCTGGAAGTAAAAGAGGTGCCTATTGCTAATACTCCGCCGTCTTTCAAGCTAACAAGTTTATGGATTGTATTATTGTTTTTAGTACCAAAGGAGACTGATCGCTGCAGGTGCAAAGCAGCGTCGAGTAACACCAAGAGTTGTGACCCACCCATTGTGTATCCGCCTATAATATATCCATTCGCAGGTGTTTTTACAAAGGAGGCCGGTTTTGCAAATTGTGTAAGGGGAATGATTTTCGACTGTATGATTTGTGCTTTGTCATTCACTTTAATAAGTTCTATTTTGGCACCGTATTTATTTGAAATGTTCTGCAGGTATGCAAAAGGATCATTATATGTTTTATATGTTTTGTCAGCATGTAAACTTTGTTTTTTGAAGTCATATGTAAAACCAAGAGCACTCAAGGTTCCGTCATAATTTTGGGTGATATCAACCAAACCTGACTGAAAAGGTTTATGAATAATGAGTGCAAAATCATCAGATGTTTTTGCATGAAGCAAAAAATTATGGAATATCAGTAAAATAAATAAAGTTAGTTTCATAGGACTGCTTTTTTAGATAAACTATAGCAATAAATATTCCTAAGTGGTGTTTGTCGGGAAAGTTTAAGGGATGAAGTGGTGCAAAAGCACCAGGAAAACCTATTTCAGGTTTTCAAATGGTGCAGTTACAACTTGCTTACGGCTTACAGTATAAGGAACTAAAGCTGCTGCACGAGCACGTTTGATTACTACTGTAATCATATCTTGGTGACGTTTACAGTTTCCTGTTAAACGACGTGGCATAATTTTATATCTTTCTGATAATGAAAAACGTAAACTTGCTACTTCTTTGTAATCCATGAAGTCAACTTTTGCTTCACAGTATTTACAATATCTTTTTTTGTATTTTCTTTTTTCTGACATGGTATACCCTTTGTATCTATTTTTTTCTAAAACGGAATTTCATCTTCATCTATATCAATTTCAGGAATAGAGCTGCTGCTTGGCATTTCACGACTCTGAGACGCTGCTTGATTGTTATTGTAACTGTTTTGCTGCTGTGGTGCCTGGTAACTTTGCTGTTGTTGCACAGGCGGCTGTTGATACCCTTGCGGTTCTCCCTGCGCAGGTGCGTTATATCCACTGTTTTGTGCCGGTGCATTATAACCGCCGCCTTGGTTGTCACCCTTGGAATCAAGCATTTGCATAGTTTCTACAATAACAGAATGTTTCGATCTTTTTTGTCCGTTTTGGTCAACCCACTGTTCAAAGTTTAATCTTCCCTCAACAAGGATTTTACTTCCTTTTCTGAGGTATTGGTTTGCAACTTCTGCACTTCTTCCGAAGAATGTGATATCTACAAAACAGACTTCCTCTTTCTTTTCTCCATTGCTGGTGAATTTACGGCTTGTAGCAATTGCAGTTTTTGCAATTCCCATTCCCCCTTGAGAATATCTAAGTTCGATATCACGCGTCAAGTTACCAACTAAAATTATTTTATTGAACATAAGTTTTCCTTCATTTTATAGCGAATGCTATTACTCAGCTGCTGCTTCTGTTGCCGGAGCTTCTGTTGCTTCTTCTGCTTTTGGAGCTTCTTCTGTTTGTGCTTCAGCTGCAGGAGCTTCTTCTGCTTTTGGAGCTTCAGGTGCTTTGTTTGCTTTTTTTACAAGTTCATTCCATGCTTTTATTTCACGGTTTGAATCATATTTGATCGTTATAAATCTTAAAAGGTCTTCGTTGATACGGAAACGTCTTTCAATTTCAGCGATTGCAGCAGGTGCTACTGAGTAGTAGATTACATAGTAGTAACCACGTTCGTTTTTTTCAATTGGGTATGCTAATTTTCTCATTCCCATAGCGTTTGTCGCTGCAATTTCTCCACCGTTTGAAGTAATAACTTCTTCAACTGCTTTGACGCTGGCCTGGATTTCTTCTGCAGTAAAAGTAGGTTTTACGATTACTAGGTTTTCGTAGTGTCTCATATAGTATGATCTCCTCTTGGTATTGCCTAATTCTAGGCTTTTGTTTCCCTTTCGGATCTGAATATAGTGCCAATTCTGACATTACAAAGAGAAAGGAACTCGAAATTATACATAAGTTTTGCTTAAAAAAAGCAAATTGAATATATTTATCTTCTTTTAAGTGGTTCTTTATTTGTTTTTAGTTTAAATAGATTAATTTAAATTATACAGTATGAAGGGCATGATGAGAGTATGAGTTATAAAGTTTTGATTGTGGATGATGTGATAGAAAATATTCAGGTAGCGATGAATATTCTCAAAGAAGAGGGATATGACTTTTCATATGCCAAAAACGGGGAAGAAGCTTTAGCCCTTCTGGATTTTAATAATTTTGATTTGGTACTGCTTGATATTATGATGCCTGGTATAGACGGATATGAAGTATGCCGACGGATGAAAAACGATCCAAGACTCGTAGATATTCCTGTTGTCTTTTTAACTGCAAAATCAGATATAGACTCTATGACCAGAGCATTTGAAGTAGGTGGGGTGGATTATCTTACAAAGCCTTTTCATGCGAATGAGCTTCTGGCCCGAACAAAAACACATCTTGAACTTTATACTGCAAAAAAAATACTTCAAATTCACAACCTGTCTTTGCAGACAAAATTAAAAGAGGAACAAAAACGTATATACAGTGAACTTGAAGAGAATCAGAAGGAGATGATTTTTATTTTAACAGAACTTGTTGAATCTGTATCGGATGAGACAGGCAGACACATAAAACGTGTGGCGGAGTACAGCAGACTTTTGGCACAGTATCATCCTGCTGTTTCGGAGGGAGATGCTGATGTGATTTATCATGCAAGTCCTATGCATGATATTGGGAAGATGGGTATCCCTGAAAATATTTTGCACAAAAAAGGTTCCCTCACAAAAGAAGAATTTGAAGTGATGAAAACGCATACTGAAATCGCCCATAAATACCTGAAAATCTCAAACAGAAAACTGATGAAAGCGGCAGATATAATTGCTTATGAACATCATGAAAAATACAACGGAGCGGGCTATCCTCGCGGGCTTCAGGGCAGAGATATTCACATATTTGCCCGTATTGTAGCCTTAGCGGATGTGTTTGATGCTTTGACACATAAAAGGGTCTACAAAGATGCCTGGAGTATAGATGATGCAGTCAATTATATACAAGAACACAGTGGAGATCATTTTGATCCGGAATTGGTTGCTATTTTTAAAGAACATCTTGATGAATTCATTGCAATTGCACAGGATTAGTTTTCTTTTTTTTGTATTTTTCTATACTTCGGCTCTTTTTGGAGTTACATTTTCTTCGCAGGAAAAAGAGTGGATAAAAGAGCATCCCGTCGTTCGTTTGGGAGCAGATTACAGTTGGCCTCCGTATGAATTTGTAGATAAACAGGGAAGACATACAGGGATTGCAGCTGATTTTTTAAAGCTCATAAGCCAAAAAAGCGGTTTGACATTTGCTGTTACATCAGAAGTTTGGGCTGATGTTATGCGCGATATGAAAGCAGGAAAATTTGACGGTCTGAGTTGTGCGGCAAAAACACCAAAAAGAGAAAAATTTTTAAAATTTACAACACCCTATGTTGAGATGCCCTTGGTTATTGTCACACAGGCTACGCGGCAAGATATAAAAAACATGGATGCACTGAATAACAAAACGGTTGCGGTAAACAGGGGCTCGTATCTGCATGAATGGTTGCAAAAAAACTATCCGAATATTCATCTTTACCTTACCTCCTCAAACCGAGAGTCTCTCAAAGCACTCTCTTTTTCAAAGGTTGATGCCTACATAGGCAATATTGCAGTGGCTTCTTATATAATGAAGCAGGATTATCTTTCAAATTTAAAAATTGTAAATAATGTTCCGGGAATGGATACAAAAGTTTCTATTGCTATAGACAAAAACAAGCCTGTATTATTTGCAATAATAGAAAAATCATTACAGGATATCAGTGATAAAGAACGGCAAAAAATTACAGATAAATGGTTTGAGGCTTCTCAGACAGATACAAAAGTCTCCCGGAGTTTGCAATGGAGCGAGAAAGAGCAAAGGTGGTTACAACAGCACAAACAGATTACTTTGTGTATAGATCCTGACTGGATGCCTTTTGAAGCTTTTGACAAAGATGGAAAATATATTGGCATCAGTGCCGAATATTTTAAAGAGTTCCAAAAAAATATTCCTGTTCCCATAAAAGTTGTCCGGACAAAAACATGGAGCGAATCGCTTCTTTTTGTACAAAACGGGAGGTGCGAAATACTCTCTTTGGTTGTCAAAACGCCGCAAAGAGAAAAATATCTGCACTTTACAAAGCCGTATCTGCATACCCCTTTGGTAATTGCCACAAGACCGGATGTTACCTATATCAGCAGTATGGAACAACTCGAAGGTAAAAAGGTGGCAATAGTAAAAGACTACTCTTTTAACGAAAGCTACAGACAAAAATATCCAAAAGTAGATTTTATTGATGTCAAAAGCATAACGGAGGGGTTGCAAAAGGTGCAAAATGGAGAGTTGTTCGGTTATATAGGCACGCTTATAGGTGTTGGCTATCAAGTGCAGACAAAATTTCCAAACCAGTTGAAAATATCCGGACAATTGCAGGACACTCTTTCGTTCAGTGTGGGTATAAAAAAAGATTTGCCGGCACTCGCATCTATTTTTGAAAAAGTAATCAGCGCAATAAAAGAAGAAGACAGGCACAGAATAGAGTCACGCTGGATAGCTGTAGAATATGCACATGGCTTTGATTATAAACTTTTATGGAAACTTCTGGCCGGTGTTGTTTTTATCATTGCTGTTTTTGTCTATTGGAACAGAAAACTGGCATTAGAGATTAAAAAAAGAGAAAAAGCACAGGAAGAACTTTTGCAAACACAACACAGGCTGCAAATAGAAAAAGACAAGGCCGAAGCGGCAACAAAGGCAAAATCTGAATTTCTTTCAAATATGAGCCATGAAATCAGAACACCGCTCAATGCTATTATCGGCTTTTCGGATATACTCAGTCAAAAGATACAGGATCCAAAGTTAAAAAGCCATATAAAAACAGTGAAAAATGCGAGTCATACGCTTTTGACACTTATAAATGACATACTTGACCTTTCCAAGATAGAAGCAGGAAAACTGATTATAGAGACAAAACCGACAAATCTCTTTGCATTGGCTGATGAAGTGGGTTCTGTCTTTGCAGTTGAGGTGGAGAGGAAAAATTTGGATTTTGTAGTACATGTAAACACCAACATTCCTAAAAGTCTGTTACTTGATGAAGTACGCATACGCCAAATTTTACTCAACCTGATAGGAAATGCAATCAAATTTACGCAAAAAGGTTTTGTAAAGTTAAGCGTAAAAGCATTTGATATTGATCAGCATCTCTCAAAATTAAATCTGGAGATTTCTGTCGAGGACAGTGGTATCGGTATACCAAAAGAGCAGTTGGCAAAAATTTTTAATGAGTTTGAGCAGATGGACGGACAGGATACACGCAAGTTTGGCGGTACAGGACTTGGACTGAGTATATCAAAACGTTTGTGTGAAATGATGGGAGGCAATATTTCTGTAGAGAGCCAAGAGAAAAAAGGAACTGTCTTTAAAGTGCATCTGTATAATGTAAGCATAGCATCAATAGCAGAGAATGATGCACAGGATGATATTCGTATAAAAAATTTAAAAAATATAAAATTTAAAAAAGCAAAAATACTGGTTGTTGATGATATTGAAAGTAATCGTGATTTGATAGTGAAAATTTTTGAAAACACTGCAATTACAGTGATAACGGCAAAAAACGGTTTGGAAGCGATAGCACTTTGTAAAACAGAGCAGCCGGACTTGGTTTTAATGGATATAAAAATGCCTGAGATGGATGGCTATGAAGTGACAACTGCATTGCGAAAAATCTCCAAGTGTCCTGTTATTGCATTAACAGCTTCGCTTATGGAAAATGAGCAGGAATACAAAGATACCCATTTTGACGGTTTTTTACGAAAGCCTGTTTTGAAGTATGATCTTTTTGTGGAATTAAGCAAATTTTTGGCAGTTGATGAGGCGGAAATGCCTGATAAGCCAGATAAAGAGGTATTTGAACTCAGTGAAAAAGCAAAACAAAACAGTGCTGAGATACGAAAAACTATAGAAGAAGAGATACAGACTCTTTATAAAAAAGCACTGCAGACGCATAGCTTTTCTGACACAAAAGATTTTAGCAAAAGACTTTGTACCCTGGCAGCAGAGTATGATATAAAACCTCTTGAGCAGTATGCATTGCAACTTCAAGAGAGTATAGAAGCGTTCGATATCAAAGAGCTTGAAAAGCTGCTTGAGCGTTTCGATACCACTGCCGAAGATCTATATGACAAACTGCAATAAAATTAAGATTTTTATTTTTTTAGGATATAGTTTCAATAAATTTAACTTTAAGATGAAGAGTAGATGGCAAAAAGAAAAAAAAGAACAAGAAGAACGAAGAAAAAAACCGGTTCTTCTTTATTAAAATATACAGCATGGTTTTTAGCACTGACAGCCCTTGTTTTAATATCTTTAATTACAGGGTATTATTTTGGAGCAAATGATGGAAAAACGCATAAAAAAGAAAAGTCAACAACAAAGCACAAGTCAGTACAAACAATTCCAAAAGCACCAGCTGTAAGTGTAAACAAAAGACTGCAGGAGGTACTGAAAAAAGAGACAAAAACATACGTTTCCGCAGCACATGAAATAGATAATGAAACCCTGGCAAACCCTCCAAAGCAAAAACCGAAAAAAGTGCAGATTTATACATCAAAACCGAAATTGGCTATCATCATAGATGATATGCAGACCGCATCTCAGGTAAGAGCCGTAAAACGTTTGCATCTCAATGTTACTATGTCATTTTTGCCACCACGTGCAGCAAGACCAGACTCTGCGAAACTTGCATCACATGAAAAGTTTTATATGGTACACTTACCGATGGAAGCAATGCACTTTAGTGCTGAGGAACCGCATACTCTCCGCATACATGATTCTCAGCAAAAAATCTCTGCAAAAATTAAAGATATTAAAAAATTGTTTCCAAAAGTCGCCTATATTAACAATCACACCGGCAGCAAGTTTACATCAAATGAAATAGCAATGAACAGACTGGTTTTTGCTCTAAATGCAAACCATATACGCTTTATAGACAGTAGAACGACTGCTAAAACAATGGCACCAAAAGTACTGAAAAATTTCGGACTGAAATATGTTGCGCGCGATGTTTTTTTGGATCATCACATGGACAAGCCATATATATTAAAACAGATAAAAAAAGCTATTGCAGTTGCCAAGGCACATGGCAGTGCTATTGCGATAGGCCATCCGCATAAAAATACACTGCAGGCACTCTCTGAATCTAAGGCTTTGTTCAAAGATGTTGAGTTAGTGCAGATAAATAAAATATATTGACTTTGCAATGCAACAAATAAATTTTCATATACCCGAACTTGATGCTATGAAGCACTATCCGGAGAAACTTTTTTACAAAGGAAACAGTGAATTATTGCATAAAAAGAAAATTGCAATTGTAGGAAGCAGAAAACCAAATCAATATGCAAGAGAATTGACACACCGGCTTTCTCACAAGCTTTCTTTAGAGGGTGTCTGCATAGTAAGCGGCGGTGCTTTGGGCGTTGATGCCATTGCACATAAGGCTGCCGGTGCAAAAAACACCATTATGGTTGCAGCAACAGGACTTGACAAGCGCTATCCTGCAATCAACAAAAATATTATTGCAGATATTGAGATAAACGGTTTGGTACTGAGTCAGTTTGAAGAAGGGACTCCTTCTCGTAAGTATCATTTCCCTTTGCGAAATGAAATAGTTGTTGCTTTGGGAGATGTACTTGTAGTGACTTATGCAGATTTTAACTCAGGAACAATGCGCAGTGTTGAGTATGCTTTGAAAATGGGAAAAGAGGTATATGTTTTACCACACCGTATAGGAGAGAGTGAAGCGACAAATAATTTACTTGCAAAAGCAAAAGCAAAAGCTATTTATAATCTAGATGCTTTTGTAGCAGAGTTTGCAGGGTTTACATGTAAAGAAGTGGCTTTAGATGAGTTTTTGCACTATTGTCAAAGTAATCCGACATACGAAGAAGCTTTGCAAAAATATCCGACAAAAATTTTTGAAGCGGAACTGGCCGGAACCGTAGAGATAAAAAATGCAAGAGTCTATCTTAGTAACTGATTGATAAATAAAGACTGATGTCAAACTTATTGTCTTTGGATAAATACTTGTTTTTTTTATAAACGACATAAGGGGGTTTTGTTGTGGTTTCATACTCATTTTGCGGCAGCCAGCTGTGATATACCCAATGAATAAATTTCAAAAAGTCTCCGGATTCTCCCTGCAGATCAAATTTTGCATAGACTCCTCCTGAGATTTTAAAGTTTGGCAATCTGTCATTCACGGTAATATTTGGATCCTCATTGACGATGCAGGCGACATATTGGCACTCGTCAAGCGGTGTAATTGCCGGATTGTCATGCAGAAGTGCAATTTCTTTGTAGTTGGTGAGATTGTTGCTAAACACCCATGTTTGGAGTTTTTGCCAAGTCTGTTTTATGCTGTCGTTATATCCCCTGTGTCTTATGTAGTATGCTGAAAGTTCAGGCATCTTCACAATTTCAGGTGTAATGGTATGAAACTGTGCCTTTGATTTTGTGGCTATTAAAGACTGCTTGAGGATTTTGCTCGAATACTTTTTGTAGCCCCCTTTTCGCCACTCTTTGGGTGTCATGGCAAAGCGGATTTTAAAAGCGCGTATAAAAGAAGTCTGCGAAGAGTATCCACAGGAGTTTGCAACTTCGGATATTGTGGAGTATTTGTTGGTTAAGAGCAGATTGGAAGCTTTTTGCAGGCGTATGGATTTTATACTTTCATATATATTTCGGTTGAATATCTCTTTGAAAATCTTATGCATGTAAAATTTATTGATTTTCAGGTTTTGGGCAAGTTCATCCATATTGATATCTGTATCTATATTGGTATAGATGTAATACATAATATAATTGGAGATTTTTATCTTTTTTTCTAAAGTTGTTTTTTTCATAATTCTTATTATAGCAAAATTAGAAAATAAAAATTACAAAAATAGATAACTTTAATGCCAATTAAAGTATAGAGATAATTTTTTTAAAACTTTATAATACTGCAGTTTAAAATATTGGAGAATCACATGAAGCAAAAAATATCTAAAATGTTGATCGCAAACAGAGGCGAAATAGCGCTGAGAATTATTCGTGCGTGTAAAGAGTTGGAAATAAAAACAGTCGTTGTGTTTTCAGAAGTTGATGTGGAAGGCGTCTGGGTTGCCAAGGCAGATGAATGCTATCCTATAATGGGGAATCCTATTGAAGCATATTTGAACTATGACAGAATAATTTCAATGGCAAAAAAAGCAAACTGCGATGCCATACATCCGGGATACGGATTTTTATCTGAAAGTGCTGAATTCGCCAGAGCCTGTGAAGAGAACGGTATAATTTTCATAGGTCCCAAACCGGAGCACATTGAACTTTTTGGTGACAAAATGGCTTCCAAAGTTGCGATGAAAAAAATCGGTGTTCCTGTCTTAGAAGGGACTGACACACCGGTTATAGATGTTAAAGAGGGTGAAAAAATTGCCAAAGAGATAGGATTTCCTGTAATTATCAAAGCTGCATTCGGCGGCGGCGGCAGAGGAATGAGAATTGTCAAGCAGGCAAAAGAGTTTTCTAAAATGTTTGAATCTGCTACAAATGAAGCGGTGAAATATTTTGGAAAAGGGGATGTTTTTATAGAAAAATATGTTGAAAATCCTCGTCATATCGAAGTCCAGATTGTTGCTGACAAATATGGCAATATTGTGCATTTGGGAGAGAGAGACTGCTCGATTCAGCGTCGTCACCAAAAAGTTATTGAAATTGCACCGTCGCCACTGCTTAATGATGCGGTTCGCAAAGAACTCTACAGAGTTTCCATCAAAGCAATGTTCAGACTGGGGTATGAGAGTGTCGGAACAGTAGAGTTTTTGGTTGACGAACAGGATAATATTTATTTTATAGAAATGAACACCAGAGTGCAGGTGGAACATCCTGTAACTGAAACGATTACAGGTGTGGATATTATACAAAGAATGATAGAGATTGCCGGCGGAGACAAATTGAAATTTTTACAAGAAGAGATACAGTTTCGAGGCTATTCCATTGAATTTAGAATCAATTCTGAAGATCCGCAAAACAACTTTATGCCAACTGCCGGTACGGTTACAAAATATCTGACACCTGGAGGACCGGGCGTGCGTCTTGATACAAGCCTTTATGCGGGCTATGAATTGCCTACATGTTATGATTCTATGCTTGGAAAACTCATAGTCTGGTCTCTGGACTGGGAGGGTGCTGTGAGAAAAGCCAAAAGAGCACTGGATGAGTTCTATATTGAAGGATTCAAAACAAATATTGTTCTTCACAGAGAAATTGTACGGGATGAAGAGTTTAGAGCAGGAAAATTTAATACAGGCTATCTGGATTCCAAAATGGAAAAATTCAATCTTGGTGCAGTCTCTCTTCTTGCTGATGAAGAGAAGAAAGTCTCTTTTTTAAGCAGTATTATCAAAAAAATCAAAGAGAATAATTTAATTACAAGAAGCTGAAACAGCAGTGCTTAGAGAATAAGCATTGCATCGCCGTAGGAGTAAAACCTGTATTTTTCTTGTATCGCTTCAGCGTAAAGCTGATGCGTTTTATCAAGCCCGACAAAAGATGCAACCAGCATAAGCAGTGTTGATTTTGGCAGATGAAAATTTGTCAAAAGATGATTCACGCGTAAGGGTTTGTTGTTTGGATGTAAAAATAGATTTGCTTCACCCCTCATTTGTCCTTTGTGTCTTGCATAAAATTCTATAGTTCTTGTTGATGTTGTTCCAACACTCAAGACAGGAATATCAGAATCCAAAATCTCTTTTGCTTCCTTTGAAATATCATAGTACTCCGAATGCATAGGATGGTTTGTAATCACTTCAGCTTCCACAGGTTTAAAAGTACCGCTTCCTACATGTAAAGTAATATAGGCATGCTTGTGTTTTTTACAAATTCTTTTATGCTGCTCGGAGGTAAAATGCAGCGAAGCGGTAGGTGCGGCAACGGCTCCTTCCTGCGAAGCAAATACGCTTTGGTATTCATCAGCATCTTCATCCTCATCTGGTCTTTGAATATAGGGAGGAAGAGGGATATGCCCTATTTTGTCTATTACAGGAAGCAAATCTTCAAACCGTAAGAGTATGTTATTTTGGTAAAAATTGACTTCACGACTGCCGTCATCATTTAATTGTGTCACTTTTGCCATGAGATTGTCATCAAAAAATATCTCTGTGTCTCTCTTCACTTTTCCTCGAATATATACATTGATATTGTGTGCAGTAATGGCTCTGTTTATGAGAAGTTCTATTTTCCCGCCACTCTGTTTTTTTCCAAATAGTCTTGCTTTTATAACTTTTGTATCATTAAAAATGAGAGCACACTCCGGAGAAAGAAAGTTTTCAAGATTATAAAAAAAGGTGTGTGTAATTGTGTCCGTGGCTCTGTCGTAGACTAAAAGTTTTGCATGATCACGGGGAGAAGCAGGATAGTTTGCTATAAGTTCATCAGGAAGAGTGAAGTCATAGCTTGCAGTGAGTAACTCCTGGTTACTCATCTTTGTCCTTTTTGTCTGTAAGCTCATCATATTCATCATGATGCTTAACACTTAAACTGCTTTCATCTTCTTCCTCTTCGTCCTCATCCTCTTCTTCTTCCAAAGGCGGGGCAGGGTTTACCATTTTCACTATCAAAATAGAAAGCAGATAGAGTATCACAAGCGGACCGGCCATAAGCAGTTGTGTCAACACATCCGGTGGAGTCAGCAGGGCTGCAACTATAAAAATAATAATGATTGCATATTTGAAAAATGCCGTCATCTGTCTGTCATCAACAAGTCCGAGAAGTGCCAAAAAGTAGGCAAACACAGGCAGTTCAAAAGCAAGACCGAAACCAAACATGATTTTTGTAAAAAATCCGACATAATCCTCGATGTTAATAAGCGGAGTAAATTTAAATGAACCGAAGGTAATGAGGAAGTCAAATCCAAAAGGTGTCACAATATAGTAGGCAAAAAGAACACCCACAAGAAACATAACTGTACCACCGACAATAAAAGGAATGATCATCTTTTTTTCGTGGGCATAGAGTCCAGGCGCGATAAAAAGCCAAATTTGCGAAAGTATAATAGGCAAGGCTCCGACAATCGCTGCAAAAAAGGAAACTTTCAATGCGACAAAGAATGCGCCGCCAACCTGTGATGTGGTAATCATACCGTTTGCCGCATTGACAGAGACTTTGCCGACTTCTGTCAGAGCATCATTGAGTGGCTGTACCATCCATGTAAGTATAGGTTCATGGAAGTAAAACATGACAAAAAACATAACTATTAAACTTGCTGCTGAAATAGCCAGCCTCTTTCGGAGTTCTACAAGGTGCGGTCTTAATTCATCAAACATTTTTATTTTCTTCTTCTTTCTCTGTATTTTCTTTTTCTTTCTCTTTCTCTTTCTTCTTTTTCTTAAAAGTCACTTCCTGCGTCTCTTTAGGTGCTTTTTCGATTGTATCTTCATCATCTTCTAAAAGATTGTCTGTGAGGTTTGTAAGTTTTGCACCGGCCTGCGCAGGAATGTCTGTAACTTTGTTCAGGCTTTCGCTGGCATTGAGAAGCTCTTGTTTATAAGCAAGTGCTTCCTGTTTTATCTGACTTAAATTCATCTCTTCTTCAAGGGAGTCTTTTACTGTTCCTATCGTGTTTTTAACGTTTCTAAAAAATTTAGCAATTTCGACCATTGTACTAGGCAGTTTGTCCGGACCTAGAAATAAAATAGCGACAACTGCTATGAGTAGCATCTCTGTAAAACCCATACCAAACATATTCAGCCTTCATAGTTTATTGATAGTGAGATTTTATCCAAAGAATCATTAAAAAATCTTCAAGAGGTCAAAAAGAGCGCAATTTCATCTGCCAAAAGGTAATCTGTGTTGTATAAAATATTATTTTTTAACATGATTTTGTTTTCATTGAGCAAAATTTCTGCTTTTTGCCGTTCCTGTGCATTTAATATATCCTGATCTACGCCGACAACAGAGCGCAGACCCAAAAAGATCTGTTCGAGTCTTTTGTCTTCTCGTGTGAGTATCTCTTGTCTGATTGAGAGAGGATCGCTGATATATGCTTCTATATCAGTTAAGGGATAAAATCTTGTTAGTCCAAGTTTGCCGACAGCTCCGGCCCCGGCACCGATATAGTCTTTATATTGCCAATAGCCAAGATTGTGAAGAGATTGATAGCTTCCAAAATTGCTTATTTCATACTGTGAAAACCCATGCTTTTGAATCTCTTTGAAAATCCATTTTGTAAGTGAGAGCTGTTCACTTGACATTTGAGGACGGTTTTCAAAGGCCGTACCCTCTTCAATCATTAAGGCATAGGCACTGATGTGATTGATTGGCAGAGACAGCGCTGTTTGTATGTCATGTGAAAGAAGTTCTTTTGTATCACCCAGGGTAGCATAAATCAAATCCAATGAGATGTTTTTAAAGCCGACAGCAGAGGCATTGTGAACAGCATCTGAAGACATCTGCGGGGTATGTGCTCTGTTTAAAATTTTGAGTTTTTCCTTATCAAAAGTCTGCGTTCCGAAGCTGATACGGTTCACTCCGAGAGTATACATGCCCTCAAGCCACTCTTTTGTTGCAGAGTTGGGATTTGCTTCACTGGTTATTTCTGCGTTTTTCACAAGATAGGGATTAAGCAGGTCGAAAATTTCTTCATAAAGCTGCGGGGCAACGGTTGAAGGCGTACCTCCTCCTATGAAAACAGTTTCTATGGTCTCTTTTTCTGCCTGAAATCTTTGCAATTCATGCTGCAGCTGTTTTTTAAGTGCATACATGTAATTCTCTTTGAGATGAAACTTGTCAACATAAGAGTTGAAGGCACAGTAAGAGCATTTGGAATCGCAAAAAGGAATATGAATATAAACTAACATAGTGAAATTATAGCCGGATAAACTTATTTTAATTGCTATTGCTGTATAATCGCGTACAATTAAATACAGGTGCTTATATGAGTAAAGAAGAAATATACCGTCCCAATGTTGCTATGATAATCGTCTCAAATGAGTATCCGCAAAAAAAAGATGTTTTTATCGCACAAAGAAATGATTTGACTGACATTTGGCAGTTTCCACAGGGTGGCATTGATGAAGGCGAAGAGGTCAAAGAGGCTCTTTTCCGTGAAATGGAAGAAGAGATAGGGACAGACTCTGCTGAAATAATAGCAGAATATCCAGAGTGGATTTCTTATGATTTTCCTCCTAAAATTGCGAGTAAAATGAAGCCGTATAAGGGACAGACACAAAAATATTTTTTACTCAAACTCGCAAAAGATGCCAAAATAAACCTAGATACAAAGCATCCCGAGTTTATAAACTATAAATTTGTGGCAATAGAGGATGTTTTAGACTTTACACCGCATTTTAAGCAGTCTGTATATGAAAAAGTTATAAATCATTTTAAAAGAGAGGGGCTGTTGTAAATGCTAATAGTTCAAAAATTCGGTGGGACCAGTGTTGGTGATTTGGAACGCATACAAAATGTAGCGAATCGTGTGGCAAAAACAAAAGAAGCCGGGCATGATGTAGTAGTTGTTGTTTCGGCAATGAGCGGAGAAACAAACAAACTTGTTGGATATGCCGAACATTTTTCAAAAAATCCTGCCCGGGCTGAGATGGATATGCTCTTGAGCTCAGGTGAAAGAGTGACATCGGCACTCCTCTCTATTGCACTGCAGGAGATGGGAATTGATGCTGTTGCAATGACGGGGAGAAAAGCGGGTATTGTAACTGACAAGCAGCATACCAAAGCGCGTATTGAAGAGATTGATCCCAAAGCTATGAAAAGTGCGTTGCAAAGTGGCAAAGTTGTTGTAGTTGCCGGTTTTCAGGGAGTAAACACAGACGGAGATGTCACAACACTCGGACGTGGAGGAAGCGATCTCTCAGCTGTTGCTATCGCAGGTGCATTAGAAGCTGACTTATGTGAAATTTATACGGATGTGACAGGTATTTTTACAACAGATCCGCGAATTGAACCAAAAGCAAAAAAACTTGATAAAATCTCTTATGAAGAGATGCTTGAACTTGCATCATTAGGCGCAAAAGTATTACAAAACCGCTCTGTAGAACTGGCAAAAAAACTCAATGTCAATCTCGTAACACGAAGCAGCTTTTGCGATGATGAGGGAACATTAATTACAAAGGAAGAAAATATTATGGAAAAACCACTAGTAAGCGGAATTGCGTTAGACAGAAACCAGGCACGCATCTCTTTAATGGGTGTCAAAGACAGACCGGGCATTGCTTCTGATATTTTTAATGCATTGGCAGATGCCGAGGTAAATGTGGATATGATCATTCAGAACAAAGCGGTTGATGATACAACAAATATTGACTTTACTGTACCTGTGAGTGATCTGCATGATGCAAAATCTGTTGTAGACACCTTTGTACAAAGCGGTGAAATCAAAGATGATTCTTATAATGAAGATATCTGCAAGGTTTCTGTAGTGGGTGTTGGTATGAAATCGCATGCCGGTGTTGCTGCCAAAGCCTTCTCGACGATGGCAAAAGAAAATATCAATATCAATATGATTTCAACATCAGAAATAAAAGTATCCATGGTTATAGACGAAAAGTATGCAGAACTTGCGGTGCGATCTCTGCACAATACCTATGAGCTAGACAAATAAGTACTTACATGCCGGATTTTGCACAATGGAGCCTGGATGCCATAAGAGAAAAGGGCGGCAGTCTCAGCTGGCTTGAAGAACACCGGTTTGAGTGGTCTAAAACAACTGCATACGCACTGGAACAGATTCTTAATGGCAAAACAATCATTTTAATTACTGACGAAAAAAGAAAGTGGTTTGAAAATTACATTTTGAGTTCTTTAAACGGAGTACTGCTTGAACGCCCTATGATACCTATCATCAGCATTGACAATATTTATACACATTACAACAGTGTAGGCAGTGGTGAAATGATAGATATTATAGACGATATGATTTCACTCTCTTTTAAGGGCGATTATTTTTTTTGGTACATCGGCAAAGGAGATGATAAACGCAGCGATATTGCCAAAAGAAAAGATGAAAGTTATTTTTGGATCTTTGATGAAGATTTTAACAATGCGTTTACACTCAAATCCTATGATACGGATTTGGATATCAAACTGTTACAGCTCTACAAACTTTTTGATGCTTCGTTGAATGCTGCAATGTTTGGAGAGGTTGATGCAAGTTCCTGATGCAATAAAAGGGCATATCCTCATTGCAAATGATGTGGAGGAAGCTGCTGAAAAACTGGAAAATGAACTGCAGGGCTTCCGGGTTGTAAAGTTTATAGAAGAAAATTTTAAAATTGAACATGCAAAACTTGTAACGGCTGAAGCGTACATCAGCGAAGCACAGACAAAGTATATCATCATCGCAGCTTTTGAGTTTACTGATGTGGCACAAAACTCTCTGCTAAAACTTTTGGAAGAACCGCCGGCAAATATAGAGTTTATTATAATCTCCCCGACGAAATCCAACTTGCTGCCTACCGTACGCTCACGACTGCCGATTTTAAAGAACCAGCTCCATCACAGTGTTATGGAGTTGGATATTACACTTGCACGACTTGACTATAAAGAGGTTTTTGCATTTTTAAAACAGCATGCCAGAGTCTCTAAAACAGAAGCCAAAGCTTTGGTTGAAGCGCTTTTTTACAGAGCAACTGTTATAGACAGGCTCATACTTTCTCCATTGCAGCTGGATAATTTTGACAAGGCCTACAGATTGCTTGATCTGAATTCACGGCCTCAAAGTGTTTTGGCAATGCTGCTTATGAGCTTTGCACAGGAGAGACAGTGAGAGTAGAAAAACTGTCAAATGAAATAAATATAAAAGATGCATTGCAAAAGCTTGGTGTTGATTCGGGCGGTATTACAATTTTGGCGTCAAAAGCAACAATGCATATTTTATATATATATGATTTGCATGTAGGGGCTGCCAATATTTTGAAACAGGATGCTCTCTCCATCGGGGCTGATTTGGCTGTTCCCCGGGGGACAGTTATCGCAGCAAAGCCAAAAGTTGACTGCATACTCATTGCGAATACAAAACAGCTGAAAGTTTTGGCAAAAAAAGAGTTGGCACAACCTTTTGGACTCAAAGAGTTAGCAAAAAAACTCAAAGAGTTTGCGCAGGTTCGTCAGCCGGATGCAGTAGAAATTATGGGTATTGTTAATGCGAATGATGACAGTTTTTACGCACAAAGCAGGCTCAAAGAAAAAGAAGCAATACAAACCATAGAGACTATGATTCAAGAGGGTGCAGATATAATAGATATCGGTGCTGTCTCTTCTCGCCCAAATGCTCCACATGTGAGTGTAAAAGAGGAATTGGCAAGAATAGAACCGCTTTTGAGACTTATAAAAGAAGAAAAACTGTATGAAAAGGTAAAATTCAGTTGTGACAGTTATGAACCAAAAGTTTTACAAAGGGCACTGGAGAGCGGTTTTAGTATTGTAAATGACATAACCGGTTTGCAAAACGATGAGGTATGCAGGCTTTGTGCGGCTTATAATGCAACAGCGGTAATCATGCATATGAAAGGAACGCCCCAAACGATGCAGAAAAACCCCCATTATGAAAATGTCATAGAGGATGTATATGATTTCTTTAGCAAAAGAGTAGAAAAAGCTGAGAGTTTTGGAGTGAAAAAAATTGTGCTTGATGTAGGCATAGGTTTCGGAAAAAGAGTAGAAGACAATTTAAAACTTTTAAATAGCCTTGAGCACTTTTTAACGCTGGGCAAGCCATTGCTGGTCGGAGCTTCCAGAAAATCCATGATAGATAAAATTTCACCTTCTTCTGTTGAAGAAAGGCTTCCCGGCACACTGACCCTTCATCTTGAAGCAGTAAAAAACGGTGCATCCATTTTACGGGTGCATGATGTCGCCCAGCACCTGCAAGCGCTTAAAGTTTTTAAGGCCTTGCATACATAAAGTATCTATTTTATGTATGCTTTGATTATTTCCTGACGTTCCAGCGGTCTGTCTCCGCCAGAACGCCCGGAAGTAGCGACATTGTTTAGTTTTTGCAAAGTTTGCATGGATTTTTGATCTGCAACCTTTCCAAAAATTGTATAGCCGCCGTTAAGCCATGGTGTCGGAGCTGTTGTGATGAAAAACTGACTGCCGTTTGTATTTGGACCTCTGTTTGCCATTGCCAAAATACCGGGTTTGTCAAAAACAAGATTTGCTTTGAATTCATCCTTAAACTCTTTATGCCAGATGCTTTCACCGCCTCTGCCGCTTTCAGTCGGATCACCGCCTTGAATCATAAAATTGTGAATGATTCGGTGAAAAGCAACACCGTTGTAATAGCCTTCCTTTACATGTGTAAGAAAGTTCTCAACCGCCAAAGGTGCCGCATCTGGAAAAAGTTCAAGTTCTATATTTCCCTGTGTTGTTTGCAGGACAACATGCGGATTATTCTCAGTTGAAAACAAAAGAGTCGTATAGAGTAATACCAGTGCCAGTAAAATTCGTTTCATTAAAAAGCTCCTTATTCTTCTTCAAAGTCTAAACATACAGAGTTGATGCAGTATCGCAATCCCGTAGGCTCAGGACCATCAGGAAAAAGATGGCCTAAGTGAGCATCACAACTGCTGCATCTGACTTCTGTACGAATCATACCGTGTGACATATCCTTTATTTCAGTGACAGCCCCTTCAACAGCTTCATAATAACTTGGCCAGCCTGTTCCTGAATCAAATTTTGTACCTGATTCAAAAAGCGGGGCACCACAACAGATACATTTGTAAATACCATCACTTTTGTTATCATAATATTTTCCGGAAAAAGGGGCTTCTGTGCCGTTTTTTCGGCATACCGAAAAAGCTTCAGGACTCAGAATTTTTTTCCATTCATCTTCACTCTTTGTTATTTTCATTGAATTTCCTTATGCTTTTTGCGTAGTATAGCAAGTCTGTTTTGTATTTTATATAAAAGGAGGGTTTTGTTCAAAAATTATAGGGGAAAAGAAAGAATAGTACTGCTTCTCAAAAGCAATACTATTAAATAGTTATTTACCAGCTGCAACGCGGTCTTTAAGACCTTTACCTGCTTTAAACTTAGGAACCATTTTATCTTGAGTCGTATAAGTTTTATCTGTACCCGGAACTTTACCGGTTTTACCTTTTTGAAGTACTGCCGCAAAACTACCAAAACCAACGAGAGAAACATCTTCCCCTTTTACTAAGGCTTCTATTACTGCTTCAGTGAAAGCTTTAATTGCATTTTCAGCTTCAACTTTAGTTTTGTAGTTTCCGTGTTCTTGTACTAACTCAACGAATTGTGCTTTATTCATAAATTTACCCTTGGATTAAGATTTGCCCTGAAATAATTCAGCTACAGATACTTTATAGTTTATTTGCTTAAATTTTTCTTCTTTTTGGTGTATTTAAGAAGAAAATCTGAAATTTTTGTTTCTTTTAGTCCACATTTAGCCTGTTTTAAGAGCTTTTTGAAATTTAGAGTCGTTTTAGGCATCATAATTAAAGCTGATAAATCTTTGATTTTTTTGTATTTATTTGTTGATGTATGTATTGATAAAAACACATCTTCAAGACCATCTCTTTCATTTTTAGTCAGTATCCCCATTCCGCTACTCCTCTAATCTGTTGATTTTTCTTACAGCCCTGATAATTTCATCATCATCTAATTTACCTAACATTTTTATAACAGTTGCCGCAGCCTGTGGTTTGGCACGTCCCAGTTTCCAGTCCTGATATGTACGCATAGAAATCCCCAGACTTTTAGCCATATCTTTAAGGGAAATCTTTTTCCCATTGTATTGAGACTCTATTGAGTTATGGAGGATGTTAAATAAATCATTTATTTGCATAAAAAATATTATACGGAATAAATACTTAAATATACATTTTTTATAATATTAATTGATAATTATCGTATGATAAATATTGATTAATGTGTATTATATAATTTATATATATTATAATGATGTATTTAATGTATTTTGTATACGGATTACCGTATGTAAAGAGTATGAAGTTTTGAAGAATAAACAGAGAAAATTAAAAAAATACTATTTTTCTTCGATAACTATGGATTTTGCGACAGGGTGAAGGGTGATGATGTTTTCTTGTATTTCAAGATAAAAGGGAGGATAGAATTTTGCATCTGTTTTGTAGGCTATTTCATGGGCATTGTCAATAGTAAAGACAATGTTGTTTAAACCTTTGAAAGGTTCTTTGACAGTAATTTTTGCATTTTTGTAGGCGTTGTGTATTGCCTCTTTTTCTTTTTTAAGGCGTGTAATCTCTTTTTCCAGCTCTTCAACTTTACTTAAGTTGTGTCTTTTTGCTCCTTCTAATTTATGCCTGAGTTCCTTGATATCTTTGTCTATAAATTGCAGTTTGCTTTGCACTATCGGGACATCACGGTAGTTTATTTTAAAGAGATTGTCTTCACCGGATACAAGCCGGACGGTAATAGAATTCGAAGCATAAACTTTTAGATTGTTTTTCACGTGCTTGATGGTAACATCCTGGGCGTAAACAGCACCCCCTATGGAAGCCTCAATTTCTACAGTGGTTGCATGTACCACACCGCCTTCAAGCAGAGAAATTTTCCCCTCATGGCATCGTAATGTACCTTTATGTCTGTTAATGGTTGCATATTTTGCATACTGGAGTGAGTCCTGGTGGGTAGCTCCCTCAATTTCAAGGGTTATCGCTTCAAGACGGCTTTTTGCTCCCACAAAACCGTTTACATGTATTCTCTCTGAAACAAGTGTCACCCCTTCTTTTATGGTATCCCTTGCTGTATCATGCTGTGTCACCACTATTTCAATATTATTGTCTTCGAGGTCTTCTACAAGGTCTTTGTGCTTTGTGATTTCACTGACTTTTATGCGATTGTCAACAAGAAGTTCTTTGCCGTCATAATGTACATATCCGCGTATTTTGCTTATATATTTTTTTGATGTTGCATTTTCCTCTATTCTAATAGATTTTTCATCAACATCTGCCTGCAGGTCATCCATGTTGTTGGCAAAATTTGCGTCTATATATTCACCAAAAGCATTGAGTCCGTTTTGTCCGTATACAGGCTTTTTATATTCAACAAGAAGTTCATTTTCATCTACTTCAATAACTTCGCCTGTATGTGCTTTTTCTTTAAACCAAAAAATAAGTTTACCCGGACGTGTGAGAACAGGCTCTATCCCTTCAAACAGAGGAATTTTGACACGTTTGACAAATTTTCCTGCATATATGTACTTCACTAAAATTTTCAGAGATTTTTTCATCTCTTCATCAAAGATGTTCACAAGTATTTTATGATACGCTTTGATTTTGTTGCATTCTCTAAAGAGTATTTTTAACAACTCAACAGGCTGATGTGATTTATAGGGAATTTTTGAATCCGGTGACAGTATCAAAAAAGGATGTGTGAAAAATTTTGAAAAATCTATAGTATATTCAAGTTCAAGATCTCTTTTTTCTTTTTTCATCAGCGTGACAGTATAGCGCTGTTGAAATTCCACATGTTCATTGAGTATTTTTTCTTTATCTTTGTATTTTTCCTGTATCTCTTTGCTGTAAAGTTCAAAAGAAGTGCTGGCATTGCTTTTTATATATGTTTCTGTCTTGTTTATAACAAAGTCACATTCTGATGGAAGAATAAAATTTTCTTGCGCAAATGTTTGCAATGCTTCTTTGATATGACGGGTTTTTATAATTTTATGTTCTGTTTTTTTTGGCATTCATTAATACTCTAACAAATCACTGTAATCATACTTTGCAAAATCGAGGTAGAGTTTACCGTTTTGTTTAATGACTCTGATATCACTGTCATACACGGCTAAAAATCTTTTTTTGATGATTTTTCTCTGGTAGGGCTCCAGATCAAGTGTTTTCAAATAGGTTTTGAGTTCAACAATCTGGTTGTCTTTTTCCGCCTCTATGGTTTTTTGTGTTTGCGGCAAAGGTTCGACATCATGTACCGTGTTGCTGTTTTGGGCAAGAAGTTTTGTGTTGAGCAGTTCCAAAACCTGCTTTAACTGCTCGTCTTTTGTGGCATAAACTCTTTCTATTTTACTCATCTCATCACGGAGCATCTGCTCTTTGTCATTGATGAGTTTGTCTATTTTCTCTTCGAGCTGGACAATTTTAGCTTTGAGCTGCAGGTTCTCTTTTTGGTACAATGACAAAACCATGGCAACCGTTGTCCGTGGTTTTGCAGGCGGAGTGTTTTGCTGAGGTCTTTGTTGCGGTTGCGGTGAGGCTTCCTCGGGAACAATTATGTAAACAGTGTCATCTTCAACGATATAATTTAACTTTTTGCTGCGAAGTTTTGAACTGATCATCTCTTTTGACATTTTAAATTTTTTTGAATATTCATCGAGTGTAAATTTCATATACTGTCCTTTTTGAAACACCGGGTGTTAAAATTTAGAGGTGCCCTTTATAAATTGGAGGAATAATTATACCTGATTTTCTCAGCCATACACGGTATCCCTTTTTTTCATTGCCATGCTTGTCCTGAAAAGCAAAGAGGGTGGACTTTTTAAATTCTCTTTCCTGAAGGAGTTGGTTGTACTCTTTATGCACAGAAATGAAACGTTTAAAATTGTAATATGCTTCATGAGAGATCATTACCGTTGAAATACTGAAGTCTTTGATTTCCAAGTATCGGGCACAGTCATTGAGTCCTGTGCCTATAAAATTCTGATGCCCTAAAATGTCTGTAAATTTATTGATTCTCCCCGTATGCACTGCTATACGCAAGCCATGAAAATAGGAAAATTTCTTTGAAAGCTGCTCCGAAAAGTGATGAAAGCTCAGCCCTAAAATTGTTCCGTAGCCTCTGAACTTTGGTGTGAGTATGCAGTAAAATCCGTCTCCTGTGGGGATATACCCCAAAATAAGTTCTTCTACAGGAAGTTTTGCACTTTCAAGCAGACGTTGTATGATTTTTTTGTAACTGCGTGTCAAAAAATTGATGATTTCAAACTGTTGCTGTATGGTAAGCATTGAAAAATTAATGATATCTATTAAAACTATATCAGTATTGATTTCTTCACAAGCACTCATCTTTATGTATCCTTTGGGATTCTGATTTTAGCATAAAGTTCTTTTAAATGAACTATATATTATAATTGTAAAATTAAATTTTTTAGGGAATTATTATGAGTAATGGTGTATTGGATATTGTTAAACCCGGGGTCCTTTTTGGTGATGATGTTTTAAAAGTCTATGAATATGCAAAAGAAAATGGTTTTGCTATACCTGCTGTCAATGTTGTAAATACTGACTCTGTCAACGGTGTATTGGAAGCTGCTGCAAAAGCCGACTCTCCTGTGATTATACAATTCAGTAACGGGGGTGCTTCCTACTATGCAGGCAAAGGTTTAAGCAATGATGGTGAAAAAGCGGCAATTATTGGTGCGGTGGCCGGTGCGATTCATACACATATGATGGCAGAGGCTTACGGTGTTGCGGTGATTCTGCATACTGACCATGCCTCAAAAAAGCTGCTTCCGTGGATAAATGCTCTGCTTGAAGCAGGTGAGAGTTATTACAAAACACAGGGAAAACCACTGTTTTCTTCCCATATGCTTGATCTTTCAGAAGAGTCTTTAAATGAAAACATCGGTACATGTAAAGCCTATTTTGAAAGAATGAACAAAATCGGTATGAGCATCGAAATAGAGCTAGGCTGTACAGGCGGAGAAGAAGACGGTGTGGACAACACAAACATTGACAATGCACTTTTATATACCCAACCCGAAGAGGTGGCTCTTGCCTATAAAGAGTTGAGTGAAATTTCTCCAAATTTTACAATAGCCGCTTCCTTTGGAAATGTACACGGTGTTTACAAGCCGGGAAATGTACAGTTGACACCTAAGATACTAGACAATTCACAAAAATATATTCAGGAAAAACTGCATACAAAAGAGAAACCTGTCAACTTTGTATTTCACGGCGGTTCAGGATCTTTGCCTTCAGAAATCAGTGAAGCGATCAGTTACGGTGTTGTAAAAATGAATATCGATACCGATACTCAGTGGGCAACATGGAACGGCGTTCGTCAGTATATAGAAAAGTATCATGATTATCTTCAGAGTCAAATCGGAAATCCGGAAGGTGAAGACAAACCGAACAAAAAATACTATGATCCGAGAAAATGGCTGCGTGCCGGACAGGAAGGTCTGGTTGAACGTGTTATTCAGGCCTATAAAGACTTGAATGCCATGGATAGAAACTAAGAGTGCAGTTTTTTGTGAATATCCTTGATACTTTTTGTATCGGGATTTTTTGTATAGTGTATATGTAACAGCTGTCTCAGTTTGTTTTCATTAAATCTCCAAAAATGCTCTTTGTCAAAATCTTCGTGTTTTGTGACCATTTCATGCAACTCTTTTTCTGTGAGTTCTCCATGACTGCCTTTTATGATTTTTAAAATCAAATCCATTAATTCTGTCTGTGCCTGAGGGGTTGTGTCATCATCTTTGAGTTGTTTTGTCGGCATAAATTTATACATTTTCCATGCACTCAGACCGAGACCGAGTAAAAAAGCAATCATCATCCAAGAAGAGAGTGAAAGTTCCATTAATATCCTTTTTTTGCTCAATTATAGGCTTATTTTGATAAAATTCCAGTTATGAATGATAAAGTATTTACAAAACCGATAAAAAAACAGTTTGAATTTGATGAAGAAGTGGCAGCTGTCTTTGATGATATGCTCGAGCGGAGTGTTCCTTTTTACAAAGAGGCGCAAAAAATTACAGAATTTTTTGCACTGAAAAACCTGAATGAAAATGGGAGAGTCTATGATCTTGGCTGTTCAACCGCATCAACACTGCTGAGTATTCACAGAAAACTCTCAAACAAGGCAGAGCTTATAGGTCTTGACAATTCTGAAGCAATGCTCACGCGTGCAAGAAAGAAATGCGAAGCGTATGGTGCCGACATAAAAGTTTGCAATGCGGATATACTGAGCTATGATTATAAAGAGGCAGATGTTTTTATCAGTAACTATACTCTGCAGTTTATTCGTCCTCTTGTTCGTGAAGAGCTGGTAAAAAAAATAGCCGTTTCATTAAAAAAAGAGGGTGTATTTATATTTAGCGAAAAAGTCATTTCTCATCATCCCAAACTCAACAAAGAGTTGATTGAATGTTATTATGATTTTAAAAAAGCGCAGGGCTATTCCGAGTATGAAATCATGCAAAAACGCGAAGCTCTGGAAAATGTACTGGTGCCTTACAGTGAAGAAGAAAATATAAAAATGGTATTAAATGCAGGTTTCTCTCATTGTGAAGTACTTTTGCGCTGGGCAAATTTTGCTACTTTTATTGCTGTAAAAGAGTAGAACCTACCAGACGTTTTTTTCTGCTTTTGGCTGCTCTTTTTCACCAAAAAAACTTTTGATTTTTGCGCTGCCTTTTTTTATTTCTTTGCCCATTGTCTCATAGGTAATGATGTCATCATCTCCGCACTCTTTGTGATAATATCCCTGAAAATCGTAGTACTCTTTGCAGTCACTGTAGTATTTTGCAGAAATCCCGTGTTTGTTTAGACAGCCGTTAAAAAAAAGCATGAATAAAACTAATAAATATATGCGTATCATAATAATCTCCAAGCACTTTGCATACCTAAACTTTGAAACTCTCTTTTGTTCTGCAAAACTCTGTTAAAAAACATTCATCGCATTTAGGATTTTTGGCAGTGCAGATGTACCTTCCAAACAAAACCATTGCCTGATGGAGTACATGCAGGTCGGTTTTGAATTTTTTTACCAAAGTGGCTTCTGTTGCCTTGGCTGTTTTGTCATCGCTCAGACCAAGTCTGTGTGCGACACGAAATACATGGGTATCCACTGCCATTAGGTTCGCACCGGTATACTCTATCATCACAACATGGGCTGTTTTTTGTCCGACGCCTGCCAGGGTCTGCAGGTCTTTTTCATTCATTGGTATTTCACCGTCATACACTTCAACAACACGTTTTGCCATGGTTATGAGGTTTTTTGCTTTGTTGTTAAAGAAGGAGCAGGTGTTAATAAGCTTTTTCACCTCTTCTATATCAGCATCTGCCAAATCTTGAGGCGTCGGATACTTTGCAAACAGGGCAGGAGTAATAAGGTTGACTCTTTTGTCGGTACATTGCGCTGAGAGTGCTACGGCAATTACCAGTTCATAGGCATTTTTATAATGCAGTTCTGTGACCGCATCACTGTAGCGCTCCATAAAGCGTTTTTGGATCTCTTGGATCTCTTTTTTCGTTGCTTTTTTCATAAATGTATTTTAGCAACTTATATGTTATAATCAAAGCAATGACTTTTAAAAAGGGGTAAAATATGGGCATATTTTCACTGTTTTCAAAACAAAAAAACACGCATGTGTATGATACAGGCAAAAAAAAGGAGACACTTTTTTCACAATTGGATAAAGATTTCTTTATTGAAGTGGCAGACAGCAGTGATACAATGATGCTCTATTTTTTACAAGGTGAAGGATGGATAGGTGCGAATAAAACTTTTTTCACTACAATGAATTATTTTGATATAAAAGATTTTAAAAGAGCCAATGAAAGTATTCGTGATATGTTTTTGAGTGAGAGTGAAGAGATTTTTACCGAGTCTGACAAAAGTTGGCTGGATTATATTAAAAAGTACAAAAGCGATGGTTACAGGGTAAATATGACTGATGCTAAGGGGCAACTTCTCAGTATTGAAGCAAAGTGTCACAGGTATTCAAAAAACATGAAGCTGTATATTTTGGAATTAAAAGATGTTACAGAGTTGGAAAAAGCACGTTTGCAGGTGAAAGAGGTTGAAAAGCTGAAAACAAAATTTTTGGCCAATATAGGGCATGAATTTAGAACTCCGATGAATGGTATTCTCGGATTTATAGAGCTGCTCAAAGAAACCAGTCTTAACGAACATCAAAATGAATACCTTGATATGATTGATTATTCTTCTAAAAATCTGATGAATAATATTGAAAGTCTCTTGGATTTGGCGCAGTTGCAAAGCGGGCGTCTTACAGTGGAGTCCGAACCTTTTAATCTTCTTGTCGCAATGGAAAAACTCATATATACATGTTTTGACAAGGCAAGCAACAACGGGGTACAGGTTATGAGTTTTATAGACCCGAAATTGCCACAGGAACTCGAAGGTGATGCAAACAAAATTTTGCAGGTTATGCGTTCTATCATTCAAAATGCAATTAAATTTACACCGCATGGCGGCAAGGTTATTATAGAAGTAAAACTTTTAAAACGACTCCAAAACGGAGCCTGTTCTGTCGGTTTTAGTGTCAAAGACAATGGTCAGGGGATGTCTCAAGAACAGATATCTCTTATGGATGAACCTTTTACCGCAGGCAGTCATGCAGATGAGAGACTCGGCATAGGATTGAGCCTCTCAAGCGGTCTGGTACGGTTGATGGGATCAGAATTACGTATAAAAAGTGAATTAGACAACGGTACCTACGTGAATTTTGTTCTTGATTTTAAAGCTTCAAGAGGGCAAAACTACAAAATGATGCCAAATAAAAAAGCAAAAGTGCTTTTACTGGATAAAGAAAAAGTTGATGATGCCAATTTCTTAACGACCTATTTGCGTTCTTTTGCTATTGATGTGACAAAATCTTCCGAACTCAATGCTGATATTTATACAGATATAGATGAGCTTTATGTGGTAGGTGACCAGGGTGATTCATCGTGGATACTGGATCTGGCGACATATAAAAAGCAGGCACCTGTTGTTTTTCTTTTGGATGAAGATGAAAAACTGCAAACAAAGATGACACACATTATTGATGAAGTGATAGAAAAACCATTGCTGGCCAGTGTGATAGCCAAACATCTGTATATGGCAAACAGCTACAAATATACCAATGAAGATAAAAATGAACTTACTCTCAAAGATAAAACCGAGGCTTTGGTTGTGGAAGACAATCTTATCAATCAGCGTCTGATAAAAATACTCCTGGAAGAGTATAACATAGATGTTTCTACCGCCTCTAACGGACTTGAAGCGGTAAAAATGTATAAAGAGAAAAAATATGACATTATATTTATGGATATAGATATGCCGTATATGAACGGGATTGTTGCAACCAAAGAGATTAAAGATATGATGCTCCTAAAATCACAGGCGCCGATTGTTGCCCTGACAGCAATGGCAATGGAAGGGGACAAGGAGATGCTTTTGGAAGAGGGGCTTGATGATTATCTTTCAAAGCCGCTAACAAGAGACAAACTGGAGTATATTTTAGACAAATACCTTAAAATAAGCTATGAAAATGAATCTGTTTAATAACTATTAATATATTGTTATTAAACTTCTCTTTATCAATTTAGTAAGGAACTCTATAATGAATAAAATTACAATGCTATTATCTGCCCTGTTGTTGACAGGTTCAGTCGTCTGTGCAAAAACATTAGTGACAGTAAACGGAAAACCAATTACCCAAGAAGAAGTTGACCAGGAGCTGATGCAGGCGACACAGGGGCGATTTAACCAGGTACCGGCTGATCGTCAGGCTGCATTCAGACAACAGGTTTTACAACAGCTTATAGGCAAAGAGTTGATTTATGATGATGCAAAAAAATCCGGTATCATCAACTCTGCGGAGTATAAGAATGAATACAATAAGCTTGAACAAAGAATGAAAAAAGAGCTTGCTATTCAGGTTTGGCAGAAGAAACTGCTTGACGGCATTAAAATTTCAACAAAAGAGTTAAAAGACTACTATAACAAAAACAAAGAAGAATTTAATGAAAAAGAGAGCGTGCATGCCCGCCATATTTTAGTAAAAACCAAAGAGGAAGCAGAAAAAATCATTGCGCAGTTGAAACATTTAAGCGGAGAAAAACTCAAAGAAAAGTTTATAGAGCTTGCGAAAAAAGAGTCAACAGGACCTAGCGGATCAAAAGGCGGAGATCTTGGATATTTCAGTAAAGGGCAAATGGTACCTGCTTTTAATGATAAAGTTTTTTCTATGAAAAAAGGCGAAGTGACATCAAAGCCGGTTAAAACACAGTTTGGATACCATGTTATTTATGTGGAAGACAAAAAACCTTCATTGACACGAAGTTTTGATGAGGTAAAAGCATTTATAGAACAGCGTCTGAAAATGGAAAAATTTAAAGCTGTTATGAAGAAAAAAATGGATGAACTGCAGAAAAAAGCATCTATTAAGTAGTTAGGCATGCAAAACTCTCCTCTTTCTAAAATTATTTTAGAAGAGAGAGAGTTTTTTGTCAAACGCGATGACCTCATTGACCCCTGTTTGGCAGGGAACAAATACAGAAAACTCTACACGCTCTTAAATACTCCAGACAATATTTATGATACGCTGATATCCTACGGCGGAACACAGTCTAATGCTATGCTGGCGTTGGCCGCCTTATGTCAGAAAAAAAAATGGAAATTTCTTTACTATACAAAAAAACTCTCCGCAACACAAAAAGAGCAAGGCGGCGGAAACTATGCGCATGCCCTGAAATTAGGTATGCAGCATAGAGAAATAGAAAATGATTTTTATAAAGAGTTTATTGCTTCTTTGCGCTTACATGTAAATGCAAAAACCTGTTTTGTTGATCAGGGTGGCGCAGTACAGGAAGCAAAAACAGGATTGGAAGTTTTAGCGCAGGAGATACAGGAACAAAGCAGAGACTTACATGTAAAGGCAGTCGCAACACCTTCCGGTACAGGGACAACAGCACTTTTTTTAGCACTTGCTTTACCTGAGTACAGAGTTTATACAACACCCTGCATAGGGGACAGCAGCTATCTCAAAAAGCAAATGCGTGCTTTGGCAGAAATTCCGGACAATCTTGTTATCCTGGAACCAAAGAGAAAATACCATTTTGCAAAACCCTATAAGGAGTTTTATGAGATATACAAGGCTTTACATGTAAAGGGAATTGAGTTTGATTTACTTTATGCTCCGGCAATGTGGCAGGCACTTTTGGAACAAACTGATGAAACCATTATGTATATACATAGCGGCGGAGTGAGCGGTAACAAAAGTATGCTTGCTCGTTATGAAAAAAAAGGACTCATATAAACGGCGAAGCTGAGCGGCACGTTTAGGGATCCTCGTACTTGTTATAGCTTTGGTTTAAGTTCTAGGTTTTGTATTCTATCAAAGTGCTTAATATTATTACTAATGAGAGTACAATCATTAGCAATAGCTATACTTGCTATCATTAAATCCATGTCAGCAATTATATTACCATTTTTTTTCAATCTAGCTTTTTCTTTTGCAAAAACTAAACTTGATGCTTGAGTGAATTCTAATATTTTAAAATTTTCTAAAAAGGGCTCTATAATTTTTAAATTTTGATTGATTTTTGAAGAGTTGTATGCACCATAAATCAATTCAGTATAATTTATTCTCGAAATATATAAATCATCTATTGGAATTTGAGATAGCATTTGAACAACTTCTTGTTTCCCTTTTAAAAAATATATTAATATATCACTATCAATTAAATATTTTTTCATTAAAGGTTTAACTCAAAGTCTTTAGAATTCTTATCTTCAGTAATACTTTGCAACATAGTATCAGCATCATTACTTTTTAATTTACCTGCAAACTGTAATAATTGATTATGCTTTAAATTATTTTGTTTTGAAAAAAAGATTATGGCTTTTTCTATTACTTCTGTTTTGGTTGTATCTAATTCTTCTGTTAATTGATTCAGTGTCATAATCACACTTTCTTCTAATCTTAAGTTAACTGCTCTTTTCATAGTCAATCCTTTATCTTTACAATATTGTACAATAATAATATAAATTTGTAAAGATAAAAATATTTAATTCCATTAACGGTTGACTTGAGAAATAAGTTACCCGCTAGGGTCACTTATTTCCTTCCAAGGTTTTGTTATATCTAAATAAATATCTCACAAATAATTTCTTGTAGTTTTATTTTACTACTATCAATATTAGGAATATTTTGTTCAATATACTCTTTTAAATCATCTTCATTAATTTCATCTGGTGATTGTATATACGATGCAACACTACGAATAGCATCACTGTATTTATCTTCATTCTGTAAAAACCAACTAATTACCGAGTATGTATCACAACTGGATGACTCAATAGCAACTGCTTTTGCCAAATTTTTATATTCTTGATGTGATTGTGGATTATGTTTTACAGAAGAACATAAATGAGATAATAATTCTATGTTTATAGGTATAAATTCTGAATTATTTCCCACTGTTTGTTTGAATTCGGTACTTAAGAATGGATGTGGTAAGAATATTTTTATATCTTTTGTACCATTATTTGGAACTTTATCTGAGATATATTTAGGAGAGTATAACCAATCAAGTTTGATATCATTTGAAATAAGAATTCCTGAACATTTTTTTATTTTACACTCTAAAACTATTTCTTGCCATAATATATAGTCACCATATTTATTTTCTTGCTTCTTTGCATCTAAAAAACCTGGTGGAACTCGATTTTCTATTCTTATTTCAGCAGATTTTTTTGCATTATCCATCAAAGAGTTTAAATCACTATCCAATATACATTCATTTATTAATCTTTCTATTTCTATCTGAATAGAGTCAATATTTGTATTTCTAGAATTCGTTAATGTTTTCAAAAGCTTTTCAAATTTTTTTGTCGTCTGATCTAATTCATCTAAAAAGGCATTTCCACTTTCATATTCTGTTCCTTGTATATAATTGTCATCAACAATGAGCTTTGAATATTTTTCTATTGACTGTAATCTAGTTTTTATTTCATTTGCAGGTTTTTTAAATGGGAATAGAGTATTATCCTCTCTTTTTTGTATATGATGATTATATTCATGTACGACCCATGATGGAATAAATAGTCGATTATTCTTTTTTAATTCATGAAGAAAATATAAAATTTCTGTTCTGGCAGCATTATTAATTCTATATAGCCAAAGTAAAATATTTGTATCTAAAAAGACTAAGGGAGGATTGTTTCCAAAATGTCCACCAGTAGTTAATTTTCTTAATTCGAAAAGGTTTATAGATAACTTTTTTTTGTATTCATCTACATCAATAGAAAGTTGTATCGTGTCCATTTATTTCCTTCAAAACTCAATAATATATTTTTGTTGCTACGATTTGTTATAAACTTATTACTTTTCTATTCTTTTGAATGGATGTCTAATTTGAAGTAAATCAGCTTGAGTCAGTAGTCTATTGTTTGCTAAAGAAACTTTTGTGATAATCACTTCTTCAGGATCTTCATATAATAAGTCAACGGCTAAGTATAAATCATCATAAAACTCTTTGAGTAATTCACTACTTATTTCTATTCTGTCTGCATATTCATGTTTTAGTTCTCTTAAAGTTTCTAAGGAGTTATCACTTTGATTGTATGCATGGTATATATCTAAAGCAGACAATAAAGCAAATTTCTTTATTTTAAATTCATTATTATTTTTTTCTTCTTGATTAAATCTTTCATTCTGTGCATAGGACCTAGCCATAGTGACTGAAGCCAAAAAAGCAGATATCAATATTCCAAAAGCTCCTAACAATGTAGAATTATTTTCAATACAAAAGTATTTATATATAATGAATCCAATTGTAATAATACCAGTTAACCAAAGTATATACAAAATATATTTATACTGTTTATCCATAATCCGTAATATCCTTTTTCGTTTGCAGCTTTATAACTATTCTATCAACTAACATTATAACACAAATGACTCGTATATTAAAAAATAAATGAACACCAATAATGTTAGTTTATTGGAAAATTTATTGTGGTTTGTCATGTTTTTGATGATTTATAAAAATAATGACTGTTATGCTTAAAAATAAAGTGTGCTTTTATTGCTGAGTTGACTAATAGTTGAACAAAGTGGTTGTTTATTTGTCTTAAATCGTAATAAAAACACATTTTGTTCCTTTGGGTAGGAGAGATTATTATGAGTGCTAAAAAAATCTAATGAATGATTTTGTTTAACTTCCTTGACAAATAAAGACTCAGGTCGGTATAATTGTAACGCTTTGCAACTAAAGTAGCAAAATGATATTTTGCAAAAAGGTATACTTTCAGCATAAATAAAAAAAAGGATTGAGAGATGAATAACATTTTTGAGAAACTAACACATAATATGACAGAGGCGATTGAGAGTGCGTTGTCTTTAGCTTTACATAACAAAAATCAGGAAGTGACGCCGGTACACTTTTTGTGGGCACTTTTAACAAATTCGGATTCTGTACTGAACCAAATGTTTAACAAGTTGGGTATAGATAAAGTCGCAATGGAATTAGATATTAAAAGTATGGCAGAAAAACTGCCAAAATCTTCAAGTGTGACAAAAGAAAATATCAAACTTTCCCAGGATTTTGTACGAACACTTGAAAACGGTATAGGTCTGATGACAAAAAACGGAGATTCTTATCTTGCTGTAGATACATATATATTGGCAAATTTAAATACAGAGCCGTTTTCAACAATACTGCCAAAATATGTTGATGTCATGCAGTTGAGCAAAGAGCTTGAAGCAGCTCGCGGCGGTGCGAAAATTGATTCGCAAACAGCGGATGAAACATTAGAAGCACTTTCCAAGTATGGTATTGACTTGACAAAAGAAGCAGCGGAGGGAAAACTCGCACCGGTTATCGGACGTGATGAAGAGATAGCGCGAACAATGCAGATTCTGATCCGTAAAACGAAAAACAACCCAATGCTTCTAGGAGAGCCTGGGGTTGGTAAAACAGCACTGGTTGAAGGACTTGCACAGAGAATTCAAAGTGGCAATGTTCCAACTTCTTTACAGAACAAGCGTGTGGTTGCGCTTGATATGTCGGCATTGATCGCCGGTGCAAAATACCGTGGTGAGTTTGAAGACAGACTCAAAGCGGTTATAGATGAAGTCAAAGAAAACGGGAATATTATTCTGTTTATTGACGAAATTCATACTATAGTCGGTGCCGGAGCATCAGAGGGTTCAATGGATGCGGCAAACATCCTGAAACCTGCGCTTGCCCGTGGAGAATTACATACAATCGGTGCAACAACGCTCAAAGAGTATAGAAAATATTTTGAAAAAGATGCTGCACTGCAACGCCGTTTCCTGCCGATTTCTGTGGATGAACCGAGTGTAAACCAGTCGCTTCAGATTCTTCGCGGAATCAAAGAGAGACTCGAAGCTCACCATAATGTCAGTATTGCAGACAGTGCATTGGTCGCTGCGGCAAAACTCTCTGACAGATATATAGCAGACAGGTTCTTGCCGGATAAAGCGATCGATCTGATCGATGAAGCAGCAGCGGAACTCAAAATGCAAATAGAGTCTGAACCAAATGAACTGAGTGCTGCAAAACGTAAGCTCTCAGAGCTTATGGTTGAAAAAGAAGCACTGAAGATGGAAGAGACACCTGCGAATAAAAAGCGACTTGAAGAGATAGAAAAAGAGTTGGCTGATATTGAAGAAAAAGTAAGAAAACTTGAGTCTCAGTTCCAAACAGAAAAAGAGGTGTTTGAAAAAATCTCAGCTATTAAAGCAGAAATAGAAGCAAAACGCCGTGAAGCAGAGCTTGCAAAAAGCCGTTCTGAATTTAACCGTGCTGCAGAAATTGAGTATGGAGAAATTCCAAAACTCATTGAAGAAGAAAAAGCCTTAAATGAGCAGTGGAACAGAATGCAGGCAGAGGGAACTCTCTTGAAAAATTCTGTTGATGAAGAATCAATTGCTTCTATTGTCAGCAGATGGACAGGTATTCCTGTAAATAAAATGCTGCAAAGCGAGAAAGACAAGATCCTGCATGTCGAAGATGTGCTGAATGAAACAGTTGTAGGACAGTCACAGGCGACGCATGCCGTTGCTCGTGCTATTAAACGCAACAAAGCAGGACTGAGCGACAAAAACAGACCGATAGGCAGCTTTATGTTCCTTGGGCCTACAGGTGTCGGTAAAACACAGACTGCAAAAACTTTGGCGAAGTTCTTGTTTGACTCTGAGGATGCACTTATTAGAATTGATATGAGTGAATATATGGAAAAACATGCTGTGTCACGCTTGGTGGGTGCAGCTCCTGGATATGTCGGCTATGAAGAGGGAGGACAGCTTACAGAGGCTGTAAGAAGAAAACCTTATTCTGTTGTACTTTTTGATGAAGTGGAAAAGGCACATCCTGATGTGTTCAATATGCTTCTTCAGGTGCTTGATGACGGGCGTTTGACAGACAACAAAGGTGTTACGGTTGATTTTAGCAATACTATTATCATCCTGACATCAAATATTGCAAGTGACAAAATTATCACTTATTCAGGAAGTCCTGAACTTGAAGGCATGGTTATGGCTGAACTTAAAAAAGCCTTTAAGCCTGAATTTTTGAACAGACTTGATGAAGTGGTAATCTTTAATGCGCTTGGCAAAGAACAAATTAAAGGAATTGTTGATATATTCTTTAACGAGATTGTCAACAAAGTCAAAGAGAGAAATATTGAACTTTCTTTAAGTGAAGAGGCAAAAGAGTATATTGCAGAAGCCGGATTTGACCCTGTATACGGAGCACGTCCGCTCAAACGAGCATTGTACGAAATTGTGGAAGACCGTTTGGCTGACTTGATTCTTGAAGGTACAGTGAAAGAGGGCTCTCATGTTGAATTTACCGTTGTAAACGGTGAGGTGGAAGTTAAGGTTTCTTAAGAACCTTAAGCACCTCTCCACAAATAACCCCAATTTCAGCAAAGAGCAAATAGCTCTAGTGCTAGGCAGATTTCTGCAGGACTAACTGGTTAATCCAAAGGAATCTAACGACGCAACAGGGCTATTTGCTCTTTGCCCGAAGGGAAGTTTAAAAAGAGAGCTACTGCTTCGTTGAAAATCTTTTAAGCTACTAGTAGCTCATGCAGAATTTCGCCTTACATTAGCCCTCTTTTTAAGCTTCTGAAATTGGGGTTATTTGTGGAGAGGTGCTTAACCACGCTTTAAGTAAAGTTTTTGTAAACTTCCGAACTTAAATCAGATAAGGATATGTCGAATGAAAAGAACATACCAGCCACACAATACACCTAGAAAGCGAACACACGGTTTTAGAGCCAGAATGGCTACTAAAAATGGTCGTAACATCATTAATCGTCGTCGTGCCAAAGGTCGTAAAAAATTGACAGTATAGGCGGATTCAACACACTGAAACTCCATAAAGAGTTTCAATATGTTTACAACAAAGGAAAAAACCAGCATTCTCAGAGTGTTGTCCTCTTTTTCCTTCCTCAACCAGGAGTACGCAAAGTAGGTTTTACCGCCACCAAAAAACTTGGCAATGCGGTAAAGCGTAATCGGGCGAAGCGTCGTCTTCGTGCGCTTTTTTGTGAGTACTCCTATTCACTAAAAGATGGTATCTATGTATTTGTTGCAAAAGCGGCAATCTTTGACGCACCATTTGAAAAACTCACCAATGATTTCCATAAAGTATTAACCCGTGCGAAAACTTTTACTTAAGCTTTTATGGTTCTATCAGAAATTTTTTACACTTATCGGCTATGGATCATGCCGCTATTATCCTACATGTAGCGAATATGCACGTATAAATTTCGAAAATAATTCAATTTCAAGTGCTTTTTACCACTCTTTTACTAGAATACTACGTTGCAATCAATTTTTTGACGGCGGAATAGAGTATCCACTCCTGGACAAACTCTCTTTAGAGCCCGCTAAACTTGAAATTGATACTGTAAAATATTGGTTGGTTCCAAATAAAAAAAACCGCTATTACATCATAAAAAATTTTTTATATAAAGGGTAATTTGTGTTAGACAAAATGTCACCAAACCAAAGACTGATAGTCGCCGTACTATTGTCAATAATTTTTTTCGTAGGCTATACTGCGATATTTCCGCCAAAAGAACAAAAGGTAGCAGAGAATGCTAAAACAGAAAATGCTGCGTCTTTAACAGATACACAGAACAAAGATGTTGCATCACGAGTAGAAGAGGCGTCAGGACATGCTGTATCTGAGTTAGAAAAAGCAGATAAAAGCATATCCAATACCATCGTTACAATTACAAACAAGAATTTTATCTTAAAAATTGACACGCTCGGACGTATCTCTTCAAAAGAGTTGCTTGAAGAAAAGTTCCGAAATGATGACAATCTGCACGCACAGGTTATTCCGGAATTTGGAACGAAACCGCTTTATATCCGTTTCAGTGATGATGCTGTTAATGATGAAGCTACAAAAGTGGCATATAGTGCAAATGTAAGCAGTGTGGAGCTATCCGACAAGCCGGTTACTGTTACGCTGACACAAAAGTTGTCAAATCTTACCGTTACAAAAGTACTGACATTTTATGCAGATGGGCATTATGATGCAAAAATATCTACATCGCAGGATGTCAGATATTATGTTTATCTGGGAGACAGACCTCAGGTTTCCAAAAAGCTTATGGCAGTTGCCGGTGCACTCATCTATACAGATGATGATGTTGTGCATATTATTGAAGACGGTGATGCCGAGGGCAGAAAAGTATTTCAGGGTGTAAAACTTGCATCATCATTTGACCAGTACACTGCGATTATACTCTATGGATTTAAAAAAGATACGAATGTCATCGTTGAACGCGGAAAAGATGACAACCCTGTTGTCTACTTTGAAGCAGGCAAAGAAGAGAACATACACGGATACATCGGACCAAAAGAGCATAAAGTCCTTAAAGCGATTGATCCGATGCTGACAAATGCTATAGAGTACGGCTGGTTTACTTTTGCTGCCAAACCTCTTTTTGCACTGCTTTCCTGGTTACACGGAATTTTTGGAAACTGGGGATGGGCTATTATTGCATTGACGGCAATTATCAGAATTGTACTTTATCCTTTGACATACAAAGGTATGGTTTCTATGCAAAAAATGAAAGAACTGGCACCGAAACTCAAAGAGCTCAAAGAAAAGTACAAAAAAGATCCGCAACGTCTCAATGCGGCTACGATGGAGATGTATAAAAAACACGGTGCCAACCCATTGGGCGGATGTCTCCCTATGATATTGCAGATTCCTGTGTTTTTCGCGCTTTACAGAACACTTTTGAATGCTGTTGAACTGCAGGGTGCGCCATGGATTCTGTGGATTAACGATCTGTCCCGTATGGATCCGTACTATGTGCTGCCGATTTTAATGGGTGCGTCTATGTTTTTACAGCAACGTATGACACCGAACAACTTTACAGATCCTATGCAGGAAAAAGTATTCAAATATCTTCCTGTCATATTTACATTTTTCTTTGTAACTTTTCCTTCGGGATTGGTGCTGTACTGGTTTACAAACAATCTGTTCTCAATTGCACAGCAGTATATTGTAAATCAGCAGTTCAAAAATGCCAAAGATGCAAAAGCGGCAATTGAAAAAAGCAGTGAGAAAAAGTAATGATTAAGATTGAGGCAGTAACCCTGGAAGGTGCATTCAAAGATGCAGCCACTGCACTGGACTGCTCTGTAACGCAGCTGGCTGTTGAAGTTGTACAGGCTCCAAGCAGTGGCTTTTTAGGCTTTTTTAAAAAGAAAGCCATAATAGTTGCAACAATAAAAAATGAGATTTCCAAAGAAGAAAAAGAACCGCAAAAGACTCCTCAAAAGGCTCCGGAAATTTTGCCGGATACAAATGATGATATACAACAGCATACAATGCTCAACGATACAATTATGCCTACGTCATTTGTAAGTGATCAGGATGAAGATGAACTCGAAGAAGATTTGGCGAGTGGGCTTGCATATACAGCAGACTATGATGATGAATATGATGACATAGCAATAGAAGAAGTGAGCGATACTCCAAATATAGAAACAATTGTTACAGAGGTTGAAAAAGACATTAACCAACTCTTTGCTCTTATCTGTTTTGACATAGAAAAAGTTGAAGTTTCAGCCTATGATAAAGAAACACTTTTGGTTGAGTTTAAGGGTGAAGATGCAGCACTTCTTATAGGAAAAGAGGGCTATAGATACAAGGCGCTCTCTTATATGCTGTTTAATTGGATTAATACAAAATATGGTTTGCAAATACGTCTTGAGATAGCAGAGTTTTTAAAAAACCAGGAAGAGTCGGTTGGGAGATACCTAACAAATGTTTATGAAAATATTGACAGAGACGGACGGGCACAGACAAAAATACTTGACGGTGTACTGGTACAAATTGCACTCAAAGAGTTGCGTGAACGGTATCCGGACAAATACGTAGTTATCCGTTCTACAAAAGACGGTCTGAAATACATAATCATTAATGATTATCACAACAACTAGACTATGAATGAAACTATAGCTGCCATTGCAACAGCAAATGGCATTGGCTCTATTGCTATTATTCGTCTGAGTGGTGAAAAAGCTCTGACAATAGCAAAACAGCTTACATGTAAAGAGAATTTCATCCCCAGACATGCCACACTCACAAATATTTACAATAATGAAAATGAGCTTATTGATGAAGCGATAGTTATTTACTTTCAGGGACCATACTCTTTTACTGCTGAGGATGTTGTAGAGATACAGTGTCACGGCGGTTTTATAGTTGCACAGAGTATTCTCAGAGCAACACTCAAAGCAGGGGCACGTCTTGCCAATGCCGGTGAATTTTCAAAACGGGCTTTTCTAAACGGAAGAATTGACTTGAGTGAAGCAGAAGCCATAGCACAGCTTATAGAAGCCAAAAGTGAAGATGCGGCAAAAATTTTGGCTTCTCAGATGAAAGGTTCTTTGAAAGAATTTATAGAGCAGGTCAGAGATGAGATTATTCATATTCTGGCATACAGTGAGGTTACTATAGATTATGCAGAAGAAGACTTGCCTCAGGATTTGGTAGCACAGATAGAATCAAAACTAGAGGAACTCTATACACTGCTCGAAAAAACCCTTATTGCCTCAAAGTCAAGAGAGGGATTGATGCAAGGGTTTAAGGTGGCTATTATCGGGAAGCCAAATGTTGGTAAAAGTTCACTCTTGAATGCCCTGCTTAATTATAACCGTGCGATAGTCAGTGATATAGCCGGCACAACACGGGATACAATAGAAGAACAGGTCAGAATAGGCACACATCTTATACGAATTGTAGATACTGCCGGTATTCGTGAATCAAACGATGAAATAGAGCGTATTGGAATACAGCGTAGCCTTGAGGCAATCCGTGAAAGTGATATTGTTATAGCTTTGTTTGATGCTTCGCGCGTTGCAGATGCACAAGACAAAGAAATAGTAAAACTTATTGCCTCAAACAAAGAAAAAAAAGAGATACTTGTTGTTAAAAATAAAATAGACCTGGAAGAAAAATTTGACTTGCCGGGTTTGGCTTTTGATTTGGCATTGAATTCCAAGAGTGATGTGACGGCTTTGGTTAAAAAGCTTGAAGAAATTATGGACTCAAACAATGTAAGTGATGAGATTATGCTTATCTCTGAGCGTCAAATTTCTGCAGTTGAAGCGACAATGCAAAATATACAAGAGGCTTTTGAACCGCTCAAGGATCAGGAATTGGAAATATTTTCTTTTCATCTCAATGAAGCTGTAAAGGCAATGGCAGGCATTACCCGTCCGTTTGAAAATGATGAAATGCTTGATAAAATGTTCGGCTCTTTTTGTCTGGGTAAATAGTTTTGAAATATATTGCAATAGATTTGGGGCTTAAACGTATCGGATTGGCATATTCAGCACATAAAGAGATCGTTACACCTCTTCCCGCCATTATAAGAAAAAACCGCAACCAGGCTTCACTGGAAGTAAAAAAAGCCATAAAAGAGTGGGAAGCTGATGCGGTTGTCATAGGCATTCCTCTGGGCGGGAGCAGTGAAGATGAGATGCGCAGACGTATTGAACATTTTATGAATCTGGTTGCTTTTGAGGGAGAAATCTTTTATCAGGATGAAGCCGGCAGCTCACTTGAAGCGGAGCAGATGATGAAAGGTAAAATAAAATATATCCGCGATGGTCGAGTGGACTCACTTTCAGCAATGATTATTTTACAAAGATTTTTACAACTTAAAGGCACCTCTAAAACCCCTGAGATATCTTAACATTCACAGCAATATTCCTACTGCTTTGCTATGGTATCAATGATATTAAAGCTTCAGTTTACTACAATATAACTATGTTAAATAAAACTATAACGTTTCAAAATATATCAGAATTAAAAAAAATGAAGCCTTTTGCTTCAGACTCTAAAACACTTATACAAATATTTTGTGCAAATAATAATCTACAAGAGATAAAAGAGATACAAAACTATTTTGCAACAACTTATCCCCAGACTACGATTATCGGGACAACAACAGATGGTGCCTTGCACAATACAGATATTTATATTGCATCAAAGCATGTTGTAACCTTTACGAAATTTGAAAAGACAGAGTTGAAGGCTATCCTTGTTGAGCATGCCGATTCTACACAAATGAGCTATATCTGCGGTAAAAAATTATTAAGAAAAATTCTTCGTCCCAATACAAAAGCACTCATCAGTTTTGCTGACGGACTCCACACAAACGGGGAAGAGTTCCTAAAGGGCATTAACAGTATTAATCCAAACATCGTAGTTTCAGGCGGGTTGGCCGGTGACAACGGAGAACTCAAAAAAACTTTTGTATTTAACAATAAGCATATTACTGAGAATGGAGCAGTCGGTGTTACTTTGAATTCTGATGCATTGAATGTTTTTACCCACTACAGTTTTGACTGGACACCTATAGGCAAGAAGCTTACAATTACAAAAGCAGTTAAAAACAGAGTATATGAAATAGACGGTATAAGCGCCGTAGATATGTATGCAAAATATATGGGCAAAGAACTGGCTCAAAATCTTCCTAAAATCGGTATAGAATTTCCACTTATATTTGAAAAAGACGGGGTGAACATAGGCAGGGCAGTACTGTTTAAACACGAAGACGGTTCGTTGACCTTTGCCGGCAATCTTGACGAGGGTGAGAAAGTCCGTTTTGGTGTAGGCAATGTTGATAATCTGCTAAAAAGCGGTGAATATCAGCTGGATAAAATATTTGACAGACTTCAGTTTCAACCCGAAGCCGTATTTGTTTACTCCTGTATGGCAAGAAGACGTTTTATGGAAAAATATATAGAGTATGAATTAGAAGGACTCTCTACGCTTGGCGACATAAGCGGTTTTTTTACTTATGGAGAATTTTTTTCTAATCAAAAAAGTGATTTGCTTAATGAATCCATTACTCTGCTTGGTCTAAGCGAAAGCAATAAAACACTCGAGAGTGTTCACAGAAAAAGTGTTATACACAAAAAAGATTTCGCAGTGAGTACAGAATATGCCCTTGCAAACCTTGCAAACAGCGTATCGCAGGAGTTGGCTGAGTTAAATGCCGAACTTGAAAAAAGAGTGCAAAGAAGTGCGGAGTTTATCTACAAACAGGCATATTTTGATAAATTGACAGAGATGCCAAACAGATTGAGTCTGCTTCACAGGATAGATGAGTGTGTGGGTGAAACAGTTTTTTTGGTAAATATTGATGATTTTACTACTATAAATGATTTTTACGGGCATGCGGTAGGCGATACTGTGTTGGTAAAAATGTCGCAATATTTACACGAATTTACAAAACGTGAGGGAATGGAATTATTTAAGTTGCCTTCGGATGAGTTTGCCATTATTTCAAATAAAGAACAAACCTATACTGTTATTGAAAATACCATTCAAGAGCTTATAAGTAATATAGAACAAAAAGAGTTTTTGGTAAAAGATCAGGTTATTCATGTTTCGGTGACTGTTTCAGCAGCATATATCAATGAGAAAAAAACCGGTCTGGCTAATGCCGATATGGTGCTTAAAGCTGCGAAAAAAGCGCACAAACCCTATTTGATTTTCAATAAATCTTTAGAACTTGCAAAAAAATATGAGTCAAATCTGCAAATGGCAAATGAGATTAAAAGAGCGATAGAGAATGATGACATTATTCCGTACTATCAGCCTATTTTTAGTATAAAAACAGGAAAAATTGAAAAATATGAAGCACTTGTACGCCTGAGAAAAGCTGATGGAAAAATTCTTTCTCCCTATTTTTTTCTTGAAATCAGTGAAAAAATAAGGCTCTACCCTCGAATAACCGAAATTATGATAGAAAAAACATTTTCTTTTTTTGCCGGCAACGGTTTGGACTTTAGCATCAATCTCTCTTTCAGTGACATATTCAGCGAAAAAATGCGAAATTTTCTTTTTGAAAAAATCAAAGAGTATAATATTGCAAAGCAGTTAACAATAGAAATTCTGGAAACACAGGAGTATACGAACGAAAATATCGTAAACGATTTTACAAAAGAAGTCTATGCATCAGGCGCATCCATTGCCATTGATGATTTTGGAAGCGGATTTGCCAATTTTCAATATATGACAAGTATTTCATGTGATTATATGAAAATAGACGGTTCGCTGATTAAAAATATTCATCAGGATCAAAATTCGCGCTTGATTGTCGAAACAATTGTGGTATTTGCAAAAAAACTTGGGAAAAAAGTCATAGCAGAGTTTGTGCACTCTGCCGAGGTGTTGGATGTTGTCAGAGAAATTGGTATAGAATATGCGCAAGGGTATTACCTTGGCGAACCACAGGAAAAGCTTATTGAGCCATTATGAAAAGATTATTACTTGGATGGGTTATTTCGCTGAAACGTTCTTTTAATTCTCTGTCAAAAGTCAAAATAAAGACATTTGTATTTTTTAATCCGGCATCTTGAAAATTCTGCAGTAAAACATCATCTGCCACATTTTTTCCATGATCACACTTTATAAAATTAAATGAGTTGAGTGTTTTGCCGTAATCATATAAATTTGCCTCCCATTCCGCTCGTTTAAGATAGAGGGAATCAGGGTTTGCTGCTAAAAAAATATTGGTATCAGAAATTTTGTAAGGCTCGATAATATCATTGAAAATCGAGGCAATACTTGAAAAATTTTCTATATCCCAAAAAAGATAACTTTGTTTGGCCTGTGATTTTTGTTTTTTGTTGATAAGTTTGAGCCTTTTTGTAATATTGAAACTTGAATGTGCCGTGTCGTTGATAATTTGAATACGCTTTTTTAACTGTTGGGCGTCATTTGTGGGAAAACCCAGAATTTCACCCAGGTTTATATAAAAATCCAGGTTCAGCAGCTCTTTTTCTGCGCCGCCTTTTTGATACTTTTTTAATTTTGCCAGCTTTGCATCACAAAACAGAAGGTTTATGCTCATTTTTTCATGATTCGCATAGGCCTGTTTTGTTTTAAAAAAAATATCTTTCGCTTCAGGAGTATCGGGGAACTCTATTGATCCTCTGTATTTATACTCTATAGTAATTTTTTGTTTGTTTAAAGACATTTGAAATACTCAGCTGCTTCTTTTTCATCGTCAGTAAGTTTCTCTGTTGTATATAAAGGATCTTCGCTCATTAATTTTTTAATCTCATTTTGACAGTAGGAAAAAAGAATTTCTTTTGCATGTGTGTTATCATCCAAAAAACCCAGTCCGCTGAATTTATACGGATCTTCCTGTTCTATGCACAGCAGTGTTCCCTCACACTCTTTTTCAAGGATATCAACAAGCGTTCTGTAGTTTATGTCAAATTCTGTTGCATTCCAGCCTATCTCTTCAAGTGTTTCATCGGCAAATTTGTCAACACCGTCGCCTGTTGTATCATCATAGGAGGCACGGGGTGTATTCACTCTAATCAACTCCTGCCAATTGGAAAATGCTTTTATAAGTACCTGCTGTTCATTTTCGGTGATTTGATAATTGTTACCAAATATTTCTGCAAGAGAAGGTGTTTTTGCCGATGAGAGTGCATTCATCGGCAGAGGTGTATGCCTGCCCTGATAGATGAGGATTTCTGTTTCGTCAAAAGGCACATATTTTATTGCTCCGTCTATATTGATGCCGTACTCTTTTGCAGAGTTTATTGCTTTAAGCAGTTCTGATTTATCAACTGTAACAACTTCATTAAAAAGGTTGAATTTTTTCATTTTTTCTCCAAATTTTTTCATATTATACAGAGTATGAGATTAACTCAGATAATTTAACAGAAGTTATTGCCATCCCAAAGCAAACTTAAGCATACCAGCGATTAAAAGAATATGCAATTGCGAGGCACAAATTCGCAGGAGCTACTAGTAGCTTCAAGGATTTGTAACGAAGTCAAGTGTATGTTCTTTTAATCGTCCTTTGGATAACACATAAAGAGGCAATCTGCAAAGCATCTATTTTTCAACTCTACTAGTAGAGCCTTCAGAATAGCTACTTCACATCTTACCTCTTGATGAGTTACTGGTATGCTTAAGTTTGCTTTGGGATGGCAATATAAGTTTAGTATAATAAAAGTTTTACTATTAATAGAGTATAATGCGACAAATTTTTCAAGGGATATACCCATGAAGCTCAAGGAAATGTAATGGCATTAAATGTTTACTATGATAAAGATTGTGATATTAATATAATCAGAAGCAAAAAAGTTGCAATGATAGGATTTGGTTCTCAGGGGCACGCACACGCTGAAAACCTTAGAGACAGCGGTGTAGATGTTGTTGTCGGTCTTCGTAAAGGCGGCGCAAGCTGGGCAAAAGCCGAGGCAAAAGGATTTGAGGTCTTAACAGTTGCTGAAGCTACTGCAAAAGCAGATGTTGTTATGATTCTTCTTCCTGATGAAGATCAGGCAAGAATTTACAAAGAAGAGATTGAACCAAATTTAAAAGCGGGCGATACGATCGCTTTTGGTCATGGTTTTAACATTCACTACAAGAGTATTATTCCTGCTGCAGATATTAATGTTACTATGATTGCACCAAAGGCTCCGGGACATACCGTACGTTCTGAATTTGTACGCGGCGGTGGTATTCCGGATCTTATTGCTATTGAAAATGATCCTTCAGGAACTACAAAAGAGTTGGCACTCTCTTACGCTTCTGCAATCGGTGGCGGGCGTACTGCGATTATTGAAACAACTTTCAAAGATGAAACAGAAACTGACCTTTTTGGAGAGCAGGCTGTGCTTTGCGGCGGTGTTACTTCTTTGGTTCAAGCCGGTTTTGAAACATTGACAGAAGCCGGATATGCTCCTGAAATGGCTTACTTTGAGTGTCTTCACGAACTCAAGCTTATCGTTGACCTGATGTTTGAGGGCGGAATCGCTGATATGAGATACTCTATCTCAAACACTGCTGAGTATGGTGACTATGTTTCTGGCAAACGTGTTATCAACAAAGAATCAAAAGAGGCAATGAAAGAGATTCTCAAAGAGATTCAAGACGGCAGATTTGCAAAAGACTTTATACTTGAAGGTCAGGCAGGGTATCCTCGTATGAATGCAGAAAGAGCAAATGCCCGTGCTTCATTGATTGAACAAACCGGTGTAAAGTTACGTGAAATGATGCCTTGGATTTCAGCAAATAAAATTGTCAACCAAGATACAAACTAATTTTATTCTCAGCACTTGCCATTTGGCAGTGTGCTGATGATCATCTGCATATATTTTCATCATTTTTCCAAATATTTATAAACTTCTCTTTAAAAAGATACCCCTGTATATAGTCAACACCCATCTCTTGTGCTATTTTTAAATCATTGCTGTTTTCAATACCTTCACTATAATAGAACCGATATATTCTTTTATCTTCATACTATACAAGAGACTTTGCGAGTGTATAAATTTTATTTTTTGAAAGATATGGATATCTCATAGAAAGTATTTTAACAATAGGACAAATGAGTTTAACACTTTTGTCATAAGCAGATTGCTGCAGCAGGGCCTGTATTTTTGATTTTAGTATTGTGTCTGACATAAGAAGCCTTTTAATGATAATTAGTATCAATTTTTGAAATTGTAGCATGCTCTTTCTTAAGTATATATTAATATCGATAGTGGTTATCAATATATAGTTTGGTTTTCTATGATATAATTTGAAAAAAGGAAATAGATTTGGCAAAACGTATTTTTGTAACAGCTACCAATACCGATATAGGCAAAACATATACTACAAAACTTCTACTGGAGTCATTTGCTTCGCGAGGTTTGCGTGTAGGTGTGATGAAACCGATAGAAACAGGTGTTGTTGATGGTTTTTATCCTGATGGAAGTGAACTTTTGACATTGGTGCAAAAATTAAATCCGGAGTTTTTGGGTTTACATGTAGAAGATATAGTTCCTGTATCATATGAGCTTCCTGCCGCTCCTTTTGTCGCATCAGGCGGTAAGGCGCTTGATAAGAGCAGATTACATGTAACTGTGCAAAAGCTTGAGAAACTGTGTGATGTATTGATAATCGAAGGGGCGGGCGGATTATATGTGCCTGTGGATGAAAAGTATATGATTATTGACCTGATAGCAGAGTTTGAAGCACCCGCACTCCTGGTAACACACTGCTCTTTGGGCTGCATTAATGATACTCTGTTGAGTAAAAAAGCTTTGGAAGATAAAAATATTGCGCATGTAGTTGGATTTAACTGCCGGGATCAAGAGGCTGGTTTTGATAAAATCAGTCGGCCTTATTTTGACAAAAGCGGATTTGGTGTGTTGAAAATTCAAGAGGATATTGACACTATAAGCCAACTCCTGTATAATTTGTAAATTATATAATTTAGGATAAAAATGCAGCATTTAATACGCACTGATGATTTTACAAAAGAAGAGATACAAAAGTTGTTGGCAGATGCAAAAAAATTCAGTGATGGCCGTTTTGAAAGAATTTTAGAAGACAAGATTATTATTACACTTTTTTTTGAAAATTCGACACGAACAAAAAGTTCGTTTGAAATAGCCGCAAAAAGACTCGGTGCTGAAATAGTGCATCTTGATGTTGCAAAAAGTTCTACAAAAAAAGGTGAAACACTTGTAGATACGGCAATGAATCTTGATGCTATGGGACCACATGCCATCATAGTCCGTCATGAAAATGCGGGTGTGCCCCAGATTCTTTCAAAGCATACCAAGGCTAGCATTGTCAATGCCGGCGACGGTGCCCATGCCCATCCTTCTCAGGCGCTTTTGGATTTGTATACACTCAAGGAGCACTTTGGCTCACTTGAAGGAAAAAAAATCGCTATTGTCGGAGATATTAAAAACTCCCGTGTTGCAAACTCAAATATAGAACTTTTAACACGTTTTGGAATGGAGGTGATTTTGGTGGCACCACCGCATTTTCTGCCAAAAACCCGTCTAAGAACAACTCATTATTTGTCAGAGATTATTGACGAGGTAGATGCTATTATGAGTCTTCGTACACAGACAGAGCGACACTCTTCGCAAAGTTACGCTTCGTTAAAAGACTATGCAAGCGATTTTTGTATAACGGAGGAACTCATTGGAGACAGAGAGATTATACTCCTGCACCCGGGACCAGTTCATCGAAATATCGATATCAGTGATGCAATGCTCGAAGATAAGCGTTGCAAGGTCTTGGAGCAGGTGAGTAACGGGGTTAATATACGAATGGCTATACTCAAAAAACTGATTGCATGAGTTTTGAGAAAATAAATGTTTTGGCAAAACAGAAAAAGCCGTTTTTGTTTATAAGTGACTTTAAAGGGGAAAATGTTGAGGTAATTCTTCTTGAAGACCTGGAAAAAGAAGATATAGAGTTTTGTATTAACGAAAAATACAGTTTCAAAAAACATTTGCATACCCTTCAGACTGATCCCATAAAATTTTCAGAGTATAAAAAAAAATTTGATGCTGTTATTGAAAAGATTAAATCAGGTGAGACCTATATCCTCAATCTTACCCAACAGACACCTGTAAAAACAGACCTTACTTTAAAAGAGATGTTCAGGGTGGCAAATGCGCATTATAAACTGCGTTATAAAGATGAGTTTCTCTGCTTTTCTCCTGAAAAATTTATACAAATAGCCGACAATACGATTCATACCTTTCCTATGAAAGGCACTATTGATGCTGCCAAAGTCAATGCCGAGAAAAAAATATTAGCCGATGAAAAAGAGATGGCTGAGCATATTATGATAGTAGATTTGCTCAGAAATGATCTTTCCATGGTCGCTTCTGATGTTACAGTAGAGAGATTTCGTTATATACAGACAATAGAAGCCGGGGAGAAGAAACTTTTACAGATAAGCTCCCATATACGCGGTTCTTTACATGTAAACTGGCAGGAAGAACTCGGTACAATATTGCAAACACTTCTTCCGGCGGGGAGTATAAGCGGTGCACCCAAAAAAAGTACCGTCAATATTATTGAAGATATTGAAGGCTATGCCCGCGGATTTTTCAGTGGAGTATTTGGTGTGTTTGACGGGAACAGCCTGGACAGCGGTGTGATGATACGTTTTATACAAAAGAGTGCCAAGGGGTACTTTTATAAAAGCGGCGGTGGAATTACTTTGGACAGTGATGTACAAAGTGAGTATAAAGAACTGCAGGATAAGATATATTTACCATGAAAAACAAATTGTTAGAGAACTTTTTTACCAGTGGCTGGGATTTTAAAGAAGATGATAGTGAATTAAAAAATAAATTTCAAATGGTGAATATTGTTTTTTTACTCTCTTTTGCCGGATTGATTTTTGGGATCAGTGCAAATATTCTCAGAGCAACGCCGGCGCTTATTCCTGTAGAAACTGTTTTATTGTTAAGTGCTGTTGGACTCATGTTGGCTTTACGTATCAATAAAAAGTATTTTAAAGTCATATCTTTTTTGATGACTCTGCAGTACAGTATACTGTTTTTACTCCTGGTTTATATGAGCAAGCCTGAAGAATTAAAACATATATGGATTTTTACCTACCCTATTATTCTTCTCTACTTTGGAAGTGACAGGTATGTGTTTTTTTGGGTTGCGGCAATGGTGTTTTTCTTGCTCATCGCACCGATACAGCCTTTTGTACATGTATCGTATTCTCTGTTTCAGGTGACGTATATCTCTTTTGTGCTTATTCTTGTAAGTATCATTATCTATTTTTATCAAAAGCGTATGAATGAAGCGGCAAGTTTAATCATTGAACAGAAAAATATGCTCAAAAAGCAGCTGGATGAACTGACGAAAAAAGATAAAATATTGTCTGTACAGTCCAAACAAGCGGTTATGGGAGAGATGATAAGCATGATAGCCCACCAATGGCGTCAGCCTCTTTCAACTGTCACCCTCAATATATCAAATTTACAGATAAAACGCCTGTTGGGAAAAGAGATCAGAGAAAAAGAATATGAAACCGCTTTTGAAGAGATAAACAATACTATTGCCTACCTTTCGGCCACGATTGATGATTTTCAAACCTATTTTCATCCCAAAAAAGAGATAAATTCCATAGAGATAAACGAGTTGATACAAAAAGCGATTAATTTTACTAAACCGAGACTCAAAGAAACATATATAAAAATTTTATATATGCAAAAAAACAGTGCAGTTATCAATACATATACCAATGAACTTATTCAGGTACTGCTGAATATTTTAAATAACGCCGTTGATGAACTTATTGCAAGAGAGATTAAAGATCCGAAAATAATTATTCGTGTACAGAACCGGGGAGATGCCTTGCAGTTAGAAATTGAAGATAATGCGGGAGGGATAAAAAAAGAGCATATTGATTCTATTTTTGAACCTTATTTCAGTACAAAAGGCAAGAATGGGACAGGACTTGGCCTTTACATGTCACAAATGATAATGCAAAAACAGTTTCATACAACAATAGAGGTTGAGAGTGAAAAAAACAGTACTGTATTTCATTTTACAGTACCAAAGAAACTAGCTTAATTTTAGATTGATTGGGTTATAATAGATTTCAAAAATTACTAAACAGTAGGAATTAAAATGTATATAGAAGATTTGAAGTTTTCATTATGGGCTGATTTTATAGAAAGAGATTACCTGGACAAAGAATTTAAAGAACTTATAGACAAAAAAATAATCAATGGAGCCACTTCAAATCCGGCAATATTTAAGAATGCAATTTTAAGCTCTCCTGCATACAAAGAGCAACTTGCATCACTGGATGCGCTTTCTCCAAAAGAAAAATATGAAGCAGTGGCAATATATGACATACGAAAAGCAGCAGATATTTTAAAACCCTTGTATGAGAAAGGGGATGACGGATATGTCAGTATAGAAGTTGATCCTTTTTTGTGTGATGATGCACAGGCAACTGCTGCAGAGGGAAAAAGGCTTTTTAAGGCGATAAACAGAGAAAATGTTATGATAAAAGTTCCGGCCACAGAAGCTGGGTATGAAGCGATGCAGGCGTTGACATCTGTTGGAATCCCTGTGAACGCAACATTGATTTTTAAAAAATCCCAAGCCATATACTGTGCGCAGGCTTTTGAAAAAGGAAGTGAAATATATGGCAAAAGCGTGCCTACTGTTATCAGTATTTTTGTCAGCAGAATCGACCGGGCACTTGATATACTCTTAAAAGAAAACGGTATAGAAACAGGATTGACAGGCATATACAATACTTCTGTCATCTATGAAGAGATACAGAGTATGAATGTAGAGGGATGCAGGGCTCTTTTTGCCAGTACCGGAGTAAAAGACGACTCTCTGCCGCCCTATTATTACATCGAAAAACTGTTGGCGTATAACAGTGTCAATACAGCCCCTGTAGATACCATAAAAGCTTTCCATGCGCATAACGGTTCTAAAAAAGCAGCTTTGCCGATTGATAAAAAAATCATTAACAGACATTTCACACAGATAGAAGATACCGGTGTTAAAATGGATGAAGTACTGCAAAAGCAAATAGATGATGGTTTGGAAGCATTTAAAAAAGCATTCCAAGAGATATTGGAGGCATTATGAATACAGAGGTTGATGTCAGTAAGTTAACATTTGAGCAGTTAAAAAAAATACGTCTGCATCTGAAAAAAATGATTGAGGTGGGAGGCAGTGACTTACATGTAAAGGCCAATGCTGTAATTCGGGCAAGGATTAATGGAAATATTGTCCAGTTTTCCGGTGGTATTTTAACAAAAGAGGATGCTTTGATATTTGCAAAAGAACTTTTAAAAGGGCGTTTTGCCGAGTTTGTTGAAAAAAAAGAGCTCGATTTGGTATATCCTTATGATGAAAACAATCGTTTCCGTGTCAATATATTTTTTCAGATGGACGGAGTGTCGGCAGTATTTCGTGTGATTCCTATCAAAATTCCTTCATTTGAAGAACTCTATTTACCGGATATTGTCAAAAGTTTTACACAAAGAGAAAGAGGCTTGGTTCTTGTGACGGGTGTGACCGGAAGCGGTAAGTCTACAACACTTGCAGCACTTGTCAATGAGATTAATCTTACTAAGAAAAAGCACATAATTACCATTGAAGATCCGATCGAATTTGTGCACAAGGACAGAAACTGTATCATCAATCAGCGTTCTGTAGGACAGGATACCCTCTCTTTCGGAACAGCTCTGCGTGCAGCACTTCGTGAAGATCCTGATATTATTCTGGTAGGGGAAATGCGGGATCAGGAGACGATAAACCTTGCCCTGCACGCGGCAGACACCGGTCACCTTGTTTTTTCAACACTGCATACAGTGGATGCGAAAGAGACGATCAACCGTATAATTGCCCAGTTCCCGACAGATGAGCAAAATCGTGTGCGTCTTTCACTTGCAGGTGTTTTGCAGGGAGTAGTTTCTCAAAGGCTGATACCTACTGTAGACGGAAAGCGCCGCGCCGCTCTTGAAGTACTGGTACGGACTCCGACAATTGAAAAACTTATTTTGGAAAACAGAGATTACGAAATTCGTGATGCAATTGAAGCAGGAAAAGAGCATTACAAATCACAAAGTTTTGACCAGGCTATTCTGGATCTCTACAATGAAGGTGTTATTTCCAAAGAAGAAGCGCTTAACAATGCGACGAGTGCTTCTGATGTAGAACTGAAAATGAACGGACTTATAAGCGGGACAATGGCAGATATGGCTGAAGAAAATGAACTGTCAAAAGTTAAAATATCTTCTGACGATGATGATATTTTTGATTTAAAGTAAAGTTTAATCCATAAAACTGTATAATTGCGCCTATTTTAAAAGACAAAGGACTTCATATGTTAGAAGGTATAGTTAGAGAGAGTATTGGCAAAAAGGGCACAAAAGCGCTTCGCCGTGATGGTTATCTAATTGCGAATATTTACGGAAAAGGGCTTGAAAATATCAATGCTGCATTTAAAGAAAATGAGTATATCCGTACTGTTCGTAATAAAAACACATTGGCATTTCCGGTTTCAATTGATGGAAAAGAGATGCAGGTTGTTGTTCAGGCATATGAGTCTCATCCGGTAACAGGAAAACTTTTACATGTAGATTTAATGGTGGCACAGCCAGGTGTTGTAACACACTATATGGTTCCTGTTGAAGCGGTCGGTGATTCAATCGGTGTGAAAAACAAAGGACTTGTAAATATTTCAAAAAGACGTTTGAGAGTCAAAGCAAAGATTGAAGATTTACCAAAAGCAATTACAATTGATGTAACAGATATGGATATTGGTGACGCTAAGCTTATTCGTGACATCGAAGTAACTGAAAATGTACAATTTACAGATGCTGACCGTGTTGCCGTATTAAGTATTATTAAAGCTAAGTAGTAGCAATATGCTTATAGTTGGGCTGGGAAACCCTGGATCCGACTATGAGGCTACACGCCATAATATCGGTTTTATGGTTATAGATGAACTGATTCGTCGTCATAATGCCAGTAAGATTTCCTCCTCATCATTTCAAGGTGAACTCTATAAATTTCAAAATCATTTTTTATTAAAACCATTGACATATATGAATCTTTCCGGAGAATCTGTTGTAAAAGTAAAGCAGTTTTACAAAATCGAAGATGTCGTTGTAATACATGATGATTTGGATCTTCCTTTTGGTGCCTTACGTTTTAAAAAAGGCGGAGGACATGGCGGGCACAACGGTCTTAAATCAATAGATTCAAAAATATCCCGTGAATATGTCAGAGTAAGAATGGGCATAGCAAAACCAGCGCATAAGGGAGAAGTGGCCTCTTATGTATTAAGTCCTTTCAGTGCAACAGAACAAAAATGTCTGTCGGAATGGATAGATAAATGTTGTGATGCAGTGGAGTTTTTACTGGCACATTCATTGGAAGAGACACGGTGCAAATACTCCCAAAAGGCAATGGAATGTTAGCATTCAGATATATTTCATGGCACTATATAAAATATTTTTTGATTATACTGACAGCTTTGGTTCTGTTTGTTGTCGGTTTTGACTATATGGGCAGTGCCCAGGATTTATCCAAGTCATCGGCAAACCTTATTTTGATTTATCTGGTGTACAAATCATTTTCTGCCATAGATATTTTACTGCCAATCGCACTGGTATTTGGAATGATATCTACAAAAATATATCTTATCCGCTCCAATGCACTTGTTTCATTCTTTTCTTTGGGATATTCAAGAGTAGATGTTTTGCGTCCCTTTGTTCTTGTTTCTACCGCTGTTATTGTTCTGTTTATAGCGCTGCATGCCTGGTCGAATTTTGCCAGAGCAGAAGAGTTTTCCAGAAATATTAAAAAGAATTCGCAATATTTAAGTCCCACACGCGATCTTTTTTTTGCGTACAAGGGAAAGTATATATATTTTTCAAAACTGCTTCCTTTGCAGGAAACTGCGAAGAATATTCGTGTGTTTAGTGTTACAAATGAGTCTTTAAAAGAAGTGGTTGTTGCCAAGTCAGCCAGATACATAGATAACTACTGGTTTATCAGGCAGGCTGACATTATTACTAAGCCTGATGATTTGTCTCTTGCCTCACCCGGAATAAAAGTCACAAAAGCAAAAGATTTGAAAATTTTAGAAGGGTTTCGTCCTAAAATGCTTGACCAGGTATATGAGGGAAAAGTGAACTTTACAATTATAGATGCGGTTGATGCTATGCTTTTACTGAATAAACAAAACATTAATACGGATAATATCAAGTCAGCACTTTATAAAATATTTATCTATCCTTTTTTTGTTCCGTGTCTCATTGTTATAATATTTTTCTTTGTCCCAATGAGTGTACGATTTTTGAATGTTTCTCTTTTTACATTTGGTGCAATCCTGGCAACGTTGCTCACCTGGGGAATTCTCTTTTTTCTGATAAAGCTTGCAAACAATAAAGTGATACCGAGTGAAGTCGGGATAGTTCTTCCTGTTGTGATATTGGCTCTATTGGCCTTTTTTCAGTGGTATAGACACAGAACACTACTGTCTTAGGCACTTCTAAGCACATTTTAGATAGAATCATCTAAAAAATATTTGGAATTTTTATGATTGATTTTAAAGCATTGGCAGATGAGTATGGAACACCCTTGTACGTATATGATTTTGATTATATGTCCGCGCAGTATACAGAGTTAAAAGAAGCATTCAGGGGACGTAAGTCTATTATTGCTTATGCAGTAAAAGCAAATTCAAATTTAAGTGTTGTGCGTCATTTTGCAAAAATGGGCAGTGGTGCTGACTGTGTTTCTATCGGTGAAGTGCGTCGTGCTCTTTTGGCAGGAATTCCCGCTTATAAAATTATATTTTCTGGTGTCGGCAAAAGTGATGAGGAGATACGTGAAGCGATAGAAAAAGATATTTTATATATCAATGTTGAAAGCGAAGCGGAGCTTGAGCGGGTTGAGGCTATTGCAGAGAGACTGGACAAGCCTTCACGCATAAGTATCAGAGTGAATCCCAATATTGACCCGCAGACACATCCTTATATCTCTACCGGACTGCATGACAATAAATTTGGTGTGGATCTCTCAAGTGCTAAACGTATGTATATCAAGGCTAAAAATTCTCAATATTTGGACCCTGTCGGTATTCATTTTCATATAGGCTCACAACTGACACAATTGCAGCCGATAAGAGAAGCTGCCGAAATAGTTGCAGATTTGGTGCGTTCACTGCAGGCTATTGATATAGAGTTGAAGTTTTTTGATGTTGGTGGCGGACTTGGCGTCAAATATGATAATGAAGAGACGATAAAACCATATGATTATGCACAGGCAATTTTAGGAACACTTACGGCACTTGATTTGACGATTCTTTGTGAACCGGGCAGGTTTTTGACGGCAAATGCAGGATACTTTGTGACGAGAGTTCTCTATGAAAAACAAAATGGTGATAAAAAATTTGTTGTTGTTGACGGTGCAATGAATGATTTGCTGCGTCCGTCACTCTATAATGCATATCATAAGATAGAAGCAATTACAGACAATAATGGTCCGGTGAGAGAAGTAGACATAGTCGGTCCGGTGTGTGAAAGCGGTGACTTTTTTGCGAAAAACTATCCTCTGCCGGAGCTAAAGAGAAATGATTTGCTTGTGATTCACAGTGCCGGTGCCTATGGATTTGGAATGGGGAGCAATTACAATACACGTGGACGAAGTGCGGAAGTCGCTGTTGAAAACTCCAAAGCAAGACTTATCAGAAAAAGAGAGTGCTTTGAAGATCTTATCTGTCTAGAACAAGAATTTTTAGTAGATTAAAATGTATTTTATAGATGTGCAGGGAACGCTTATCAGTGATGAAGACAAATCTCCAATAGATGGAAGCAGGGAATTTATACAAATGCTCAATCGTGAGCATATTCCTTATATGATCATAACAAATAATACAAAAAAAGCATCACAGAATTTTTTGGCATATCTAAACAGACTGGGTTTTGAATTTGACGCGACAAAGTACCTTGATCCTTTAATGCTTCTGGAATCCCGTGTCGAAAAAGAGGCTGTGGCTGCATATGGTGCAGAAGAGTTTTTACAAACACTGCAAAGCATGGGATACAAACTTGACTACACAACCCCCAAAACCGTACTGATTGCCATAAAAGAGGATTTTTCTGCGGATGAATATGCACAAATGATAGATTTTTTACTTGATGGTGCGAAACTTGTCGGTATGCATGAGACATCTATTTATGCAAAAAACAACAGGCGCTACCCTGGAGTAGGTGCGATTTTGAAAATGCTTGAATTCGCGACAAGCTGTTCTTATGATGTTGTAGGCAAACCAAGTCAGGCATTTTACAATGAAGCACTTAAAAGAATTAAAAGACAAAATCCTGCCGCAGATTTTCAAAATATAACTATTATCAGTGATGATGTAAAAGGTGATTTGGGCGGAGCAAAAGAGCTTGGTATGAAAACACTCTTTGTAACAAGCGGAAAATATAAAAGTGCCGAGGAAATTGTCCCTTTTTTAAAAGAAGCAAATATCCCCGATTTTATATATAAAAATATGCAGGATATTTTAATCCGCCACAAGATGGAGCAATAATGAAAACTTTAGATGACTGTAGAGAAGCGATAGATGCGATCGACAATGAGATGCTTACACTGTTGAATAAGCGTATGAAAGTTGTCCAGAGAGTCGGAGAAATCAAAAAAGAGACCGGTGGCGCAATCTATAGACCAGAACGTGAAAAAGCAATTATTGACAGACTGGTTTCTTTGAATGAAAAAGAGGGCGGACTGTTAAATAACAAAGCGATAGAAGCAATATTTTTAGAAATTTTTGCTGTGGCAAGAAATTTGGAACTGCCGGAACGTATAGCCTATTTGGGGCCTGAAGGGAGTTTTACGCATCAGGCGGCTGAAAGCCGTTTTGGGGCTATGAGTGACTATCTTTCGTTAAATTCTATCGCTTCTGTATTTAAAACACTTGAATCCGGCCGTGCCAAATTTGCAGTTGTGCCTATTGAAAATTCCCGTGACGGAATTGTTGGAGAGACACTTGATCTGCTTGCAAAAAGTCCTATGAAAATTGTTGCAGAACTTTATATGCCGATTCACATGTCTTTTGCAACAAAGGCGGAAAAACTTGAGGATATTACAAAAATCTACTCAAAAGACAAAGGCTTTGGGCAGTGTCGGGAATTTTTAAATGAACATGGTTTGATCAATGTTGAACTGATCCCGGTAGAATCGACGGCAAAAGCAGCCATTTTGGCGGCACGTGAGCCAAATTCGGCTGCAATATGTTCTCATATTGCAGCAAAACTGTATGGACTTCCTACTCTGTTTGAAAACATTGAAGATGCCATAGACAATACAACGCGTTTCGTCATTTTAAGTGATTTTAAAAATTCTGTCAGCGAGAATGATAAAACTTCTATACTGGTACGATTAAAAGACGCTGTTGAAGCTGGTTCTCTGGTGCGTTTTTTACAGGATTTTGAAGAAGAGAAGATAAATCTTTCAAAAATTGAGTCTCGTCCCTCAAGAGACAAAGGTGGTTTTGGCTACTGGTTTTATATAGACTTTTATGGTCATATAGATGAGGAAAAGATTCAAAAAGTCATACAGAAACATAAAGACGAAGTCACTTGGCTTGGAAGTTACGTAAAGGGTGAAGAGTGAAATTTAATAAAAAACTACAAAATATCAAAACTTATGAGGCGGGCAAGCCTATAGAACTTGTCGTACGTGAATTCGGCATAGAACCAAAAGATATTGTAAAACTTGCTTCAAATGAAAATCCGTATGGATGCTCCCCCAAAGTACAAAGTGCCGTGGCAAAAATTCTACCGAATATGGCACTTTATCCTGATGACAGTATGCTTAAACTTAAAAATGCGTTAACAAAAAAATATGCAACAGAGCACAAAAATCTTATTATCGGCAGCGGAAGTGACCAGGTTATAGAATTTATTATGCATGCAAAAGCTGATGAAAATTCCAAAATACTGATGAACAGTGTGACTTTCGCAATGTATGAGATTTATGCGAAACATGTCGGGGCAGAGATTGTGAGAACTGCATCACAGGAGCATGATTTAGATGAATTTTATGGGCTTTATAAAGAGACAAATCCTGCGATAATTTTTTTGTGCACACCGAATAACCCGACAGGGGATGCAATAGATGCAGACAAATTGATGAAGTTTATAGAAAAAATCGACAATGATACTTTGGTTGTTGTAGACGGTGCCTATATGGAATATGCTGCATATAAAGACAAAAGTAAAAAAATCATGCCTCAAGAGTTGGTTGAAAAATTTGAAAATGTCATTTATCTGGGTACTTTTTCAAAAGCCTACGGACTTGGAGGCATGCGTGTCGGGTATGGTATTTCGTCAGAAAATATTATAAAAGAACTGTATAAACTGAGACCGCCTTTTAACATAACGACATTGTCGCTTGAAGCTGCCAGTGTTGCACTTGAAGATGAGGAATTTGTAAATAATTGTATCGCTTTAAATTTCCAGGAGATGAAACGCTATGAAGAGTTTGCAAATGAGCAAAAAATAGATATAATAGAGAGTTATACAAACTTTGTTACTTTATGCCTGAATAACACACAAAATTCGACAGAAATTTCTAATGCTTTATTGCGTAAAGGAATGATAGTACGGGATTTAAGTGGTTATGGGTTGAATGCAATTCGTGTAACTGTCGGAACAAAAGAGCAAAACAGCCGTTTTTTTGAACTTGCATCACTGTTATTATAAAATTTAAGATGGGAAGTTGATGGATTTTAAAGTACTTTTTTCGCAATTATCAGTTTTGTATGCAAAACTTACAAAACAGCAAAAAATGATTATAGCAGCTGCTGTAATAGGTATTGTTGCTTTTTTGATTTTTTTAGTTGTTTTTACTGCTAAAAAAACCTCACTTGACAGATATGAAGTACTTTTTGATTCTCTGACACCCTCTGAAGCTGCAAAAGTTGTAGAACAGCTTGACAAAGATAATATTCCTTATAAAATTGAAGCAAACAATGTTATCAAAGTGCCTCGTGATATTGTGTACAAAGAGAGGATTTCTATTGCCTCTTTGGGTATTCCAAAAAACAGAGGCGTGGGATTTGAACTTTTTGACAAACAGGAATTCGGTGCTACAAATTTTGATCAAAAAATCAAGCATCTGCGCGCATTGGAAGGTGAACTCTCCCGTACTATCAGTGCACTTTCACCTGTAGAAAAAGCAACAGTGAGCCTTGCTCTGCCGAAAGAGACTCTTTTTGTCTCCAAACAGGTTGATCCGACAGCCTCTGTAATGGTGCAGCTGGTTGAGGGAAGGATGCTTACTTCCAAGCAAATCAGGGGAATTAAAAATCTTGTCGCAGCAGCTGTGCCAAAACTAAAACCTTCTAATGTAATGTTGATTGACAGTGACGGCGTAACACTTGGTGATGACGATGAAATGGCGCAGATGAGTGAACTCTCTATTGCTCAGCAAAAATATAAAATAAAAGAAGAGAAAAAAAAGCAGGAAAAAATCATTGATGTTATCGCACCTTTTGTAGGCGGCAGTGACAAGGTTGTGGCACAGGTAACCATAGAATTTGATTTTTCACAAAAAAACTCTACTTCCGAAAAATATGATCCTGAAAATGTTGTGCGAAGCGAACAGGTTAATGAAGAAAAAAGAGAAGGAAGTGCCCCAAAAGAAGTCGGAGGCGTTCCTGGAACGGTAAGCAACATTGGTCCGGTACAGGGACTTGCCTCAAATAAAATTGTGGAGAAATATTCAAAAAACTCCGGCACAACGAATTATGAAGTCGGAAAAACCGTCAGCACTACAAAGAGTCAGTTTGCAAGAATCAAAAGGATAACGGCTGCAGTTGTCGTTGACGGAAAATACAAACCAAAACTGGACAAAGAGGGGAATCCAACTGATGAGATGGAGTATGTGCCTTTGGATGCTGCGGACATAAATGCCTTAACCTCTCTTGCCAGTCGTTCTATCGGTATTGATCCTAAAAGAGGCGATCAAATCAGTGTACAAAATTTGCAGTTTGAAAGAGCATCTGTAAGCGGAGGGGCTCAGGGAGTCAACAAAGCTATTGCATTCAGTGAAACATATTTGGCTCCATTTTCCGGTTTGCTGAAATATCTGTTTGTGTTTATCCTGTTGTTTGTTTTGTACAAAAAAGTCATTGCTCCGTTTGCGGATAAGATGCTTGAAGTGTCAAAAGAAGAAGAAGAACTTGTTGCGCCTTCACTGGAACTGGATGAAGAAGAGGGCGATGATTTGGTCGAAAAAGTACAAAAAATGCGTAAAAAAGTTGAAGAGCAACTTGGTATGGGAAGTAATTTTAATGAAGATGACCTCAAACATGAGGTTATCCTGGAAAAAGTAAAAACTATGGCGGAGGATAGACCTGAAGAGGTGGCTTCTTTGCTGGAGGCTCTTTTGAGTGAAGAGTCTGAAGTTCCATCTAAAGAGAGGAAGTAAGTATGGCTACTTTAACACAGCAGCAACAGGCCGCACTTGATGAAATGAGTATGGCAGAAAAAATTGCCATACTTCTGCTGCAGTTGGGTGAAGACGCAACAGCGGCAATATTTTCAAATATGGGTGTTGAGGCTATTACTGAAATATCAAAATATATTGCAGCAAACAGAACTATTGACAAGGCAATAGCAACTGCTGTTTTAGAAGAGTTTCATGCGATATTTCAGTCGGGTCAGTATATGACATCAGGCGGTATGGAGTATGCAAGAGAACTGCTCTACAGAACACTCGGTCCCGAAGAGGCAAAAAAGATTTTAGACAAACTCTCAAAAAGCATGCAAAATACACAAAACTTTGCCTATCTTTCAAAAATCAAACCACAACAGCTTTCAGACTTTATTATCAATGAACATCCACAGACAATTGCTTTGATTTTGGCACATATGGACCCTACTGAGGCTGCCGACACATTGCAGTATTTTCCGGATGATTTGCGAAGTGAAGTTGCGATGCGTATGGCAAAACTCGGAGACATTTCCCCTTCGGTTATCAAACGGGTTTCTGCTGTTCTTGAATCAAAACTTGAATCGCTTGCTTCTTATAAAGTAGAAGTTGGCGGAACACGTGCGGTTGCAGATATCTTTAACCGCCTTGGTGCAAAAAGCTCTAAAGCGACTTTGGCAAATATTGAGCAGGTCGATGAAGAGTTGGCAACACAGATTAAAGAGATGATGTTTACTTTTGAAGATATTGTGACTTTGGACAAGAATTCTATTGCAGAGATTTTAAAGGCTGTAGACAAAGCAGAATTGATGCTGGCACTCAAATCTGCTCCGGAAGAGTTAAAAGAGAAGTTTTTCTCTGCAATGAGTGAGCGGGCTCGAGAAGCCTTTGAAGAAGAGATGCAGTTCCTGGGAGCAGTCAAAATGAAAGATGTTGAGGCGGCTCAGAGAAAAATTGTGGAAGTGGTCAATCAGTTGGCTGAAGCGGGAACTATCCAAATGGGCTCCAGCGAAGAGATGATAGAGTAAAAAATGGCAACTATAATATCTGAAAATGAAATTAACGAGCATAATGTGCAAAAATACAGTTTTAAAGTTATTGCAATGGGCTCAAAAGAAGAGCAAAAAAAAGAAAACAAGGTATTTACACAAGAAGACAATCCAAAGGCAAGAGCTTCGGATGTTGATTCGAGTGCTCTGAGTACGAGTTCAAAAGATTCGCTTATAGAGTCTTTAATGAAAAAAACAGATGAAATGTCATCAAACTTTATAAAATTGCAAATGAGACTCGAAGCCAAAGAAGAAGAGTTTCAAGAAGAACTGAAAAAAGCCAGGGAAGAGGCTTTTGCTGAAGGCTTGAAGGCCGGAGAGGCAAAAGCAAGAGAAGAGATCGACAAAACACTGCGTAGTAAACTCGAGCTTTTGACAAACTCCATACAAAAACTTGAAGAGAGTGCGAGTGAATTTGAAAAAGCTTTAGAAGGGATAAAGAACGAATTGCTGCATGCGGCCATAGACATTGCAAAAGAGGTTGTACAGATTGAAGTCAGTGAAAATTCCTCACAGATTGCTAAAAAACTCAGTGATGAGTTGATACAGGAATTACAAAATGCTTCTAAAATAACACTGAAGGTCAATCCAAAAGATCACAGCGCTATCGCAGAACATTTTACCAAACTTGAGCATGTAAAAGTTTTGCCTGAAAGTGCAGTAAGTGAAGGCGGTGTTATAGTTTTGAGTGATGCAGGCAATATTGATGCACAAATATCAAAAAGATTTGAGAGAGTAAAAAAGGCAGCTTTAAGTGAGTAGAATGAATATAAAAGAGAAAAGTATTAAAGAGCTTGAAGCTCTCAGTGAAGATATAAGAAAACGAATTTTGGAAGTTGTGAGTAAGAATGGCGGACATTTGAGTTCTACTCTCGGGGCTACAGAGATAATTGTGGCAATGCATAAAGTATTTGATTCTCAAAAGGATCCTTTTATCTTTGATGTATCACACCAGGCGTATGCCCACAAACTGCTTACAGGAAGATGGGAAGAATTTGATACACTCAGACAGTTTAACGGAATATGCGGTTATACAAAACCAAGCGAAAGCAGCGATGACTATTTTGTGGCAGGACACAGTTCCACTTCAATATCTTTGGGAGTCGGGGCTGCAAAAGCCATAGCGCTTAAAGGTCAGCAAAATGAACGTATTCCCGTGGTGCTTATCGGTGACGGTTCTATGACGGCAGGTATGGTGTATGAGGCGTTAAATGAGTTGGGTGAGAGAAAGTACCCGATGATTATTATTTTAAATGATAATGAGATGAGCATAGCAAAACCTATTGGTGCAATCAGCAGAATGCTCAGCTCTGCCATGGCATCTCCTTTTTACCAAAGATTTAAAAAAAATACGGAGAGTTTTGTCGACAACTTTGGTGACGGTGCCAGATATATTGCAAAGCGCATGGAAGAATCTTTGAAGCTCATTACTCCGGGCATACTCTTTGAAGAGATGGGGATTAACTATATAGGTCCAATAGACGGGCACAATATTGCACAACTTGTAGAGATACTCAAAACGGCAAGAAAATTAAACGAACCGGTTATAATTCATGCACAGACTCTTAAAGGGAAAGGGTATGAAATTGCAGAAGGCAAAGAAGAAAAATGGCATGGTGTCGGTCCGTTTGATCTCTCCAGCGGAAGTTCTGCCAAAAAAGCCGCAACAAAAAGCGCTACACAGATATATACCGAGTCTCTTCTTTCTTTGTGTGAAAAAAATGAGAAGATCGTCGGTGTTACAGCAGCAATGCCAAGCGGTACAGGGCTAAGTGAGCTTATAAAAAAATATCCGACACGTTTTTGGGATGTGGCTATTGCAGAACAGCATGCCGTGACTTCTATGGCAGCACTGGCAAAAGAGGGATTTAAACCTTTTTGCAGTATTTATTCTACATTTTTGCAGCGTGCCTATGATCAGGTAATTCACGATACCTGCTTGATGGATCTGCCTGTTGTATTTGCACTTGACCGTGCCGGAATTGTTGGAGAAGACGGAGAAACCCACCAGGGTGTATTTGATGTCAGTTATTTGCGGACTATTCCAAATATGACACTGTTTGCACCTAGAGATGAGAAGAGTTTTCATCAGGCAATGGGTTTTGCCGCAAAATATGAGCATCCGTGTTCTTTGCGTTATCCAAGGGGTTCTTTTACAGAAACTGATTTGCCTGAGTCTGCACCTTTTGAACTTGGAAAATCCCAGCTTTTACAGACGGCAAAGAGCAATATTCTTTTTATCGGTTACGGAAATGGTGTCGGACGGGCATATCAAACAGCACAATGCATGAAAGAAGATGTAAGTATTCTCGATTTACGTTTTGTAAAACCGCTTGATGAAGAGATGCTCAAAGATTTGTCAAACAGGTATAACAAATGGTTTGTTTTTTCAGATACGGCAAAGTATGGCGGTGTCGGCTCTGCAATTTTAGAGTTTTTGGCAAAGGAGAATATTTTAAATATATCCGTTGTATCTTTTGAATACGAGGATGCATTTATCACACACGGTAATACCAGAGTTGTAGAAGAGTCTTTAGAACTCTTGCCTGAACAACTGGCAAAAAAAGTCATAAACCATAAACCTTAGTAATCTACTATGTTTACTTGACTTTAAACGACTTCTTTATTATTATTCCAACAATCAATACAAGGAGTCGGCATGAGTCAAAAGTCCTGTCCTATATCATTTATCAAAGTTGATGCTAATATTGTCAGAATTAATGCATCTTATATTTTACTGCTTTTCAGTCTTTATCTTAGTACATCATCCAGGGGTATTGTGCTTTTTTTAATTGCAGATTTTATGATAAGACTTTTTATTGACAAAAACTACAGCCCTTTGTACTTCCTGTCTGCAAGAACTAAAGAGCTGTTACATGTAAAGAGTAAATTTGAAGATGCTGCAGCTAAAAGACTGGCTACATATTTTGGGTTGATATTTTTAGTATTTATAGTATTATTTGATTTATTGCATGCACAAATGCTGTTTTATATTATGAGTGGTGTTTTTCTTGTATGTCTGTTTTTGGAAGTTGCTTTTAACTACTGTCTGGGATGCAAAATGTATTATTTATATAAAAGATTTATGTAATGGTAGGCGTGTCTACAAAAAGCCTGTATGGTGTTGCAGCAATGCATGCGTTGTACAATTCTCCCAGAAACAAGCTGATGCAGATAAAAGAGATAGCTGCGATGACGCAAATTTCGCACGGTTACCTTGAACAAATTCTTTCAAGCTTGAAAAAGCACGGCTTTGTTGTAAGTATAAGAGGTGTAAACGGAGGGTATAAACTGGCCACAGATGCTTCTAATATTATCGTTCTAGATATTGTAGAAGCCTTGGAAGGAGAACTTTTTGTAGTAGGGCAAAATGTTGGAGCAAGTGTAGTGCTGGACTCTTTTTGGAAAGATATTCAGGAAAAAGTCCGTGCTGTTTTTCATGTAAAACTCTCTGAACTTGACAAAGCATATGCAACATATTTTTATGAAATTTAAAGCATAATAATCCCTGCAAATCTTCCGGTGGGGCTGTTCTTTCTGTAAGAATAAAATCTGTCAGAATGACAACAGTTGCAAATATCTGATATCTCAATATTCTTGGCTAAAACACCTGCTGCACAGAACTGTTTCTGGAGTATTGCTCTGATATCCAGGTAGAATTTCTTTCCTTTTTTATCAACAGCATAACTGACTTCTTTCTCTTTTGCCTCTTTGTAAATCTGTTCATTTATTTTATAACATTTCTGACATATTGCAGGTCCGACGGTGATTAGAAGATCCTTCATATCAGATGCGAAACTCCTGACAAAACTGTTAAGAACATTTTGAACAATATTTTCAAAGGCTCCTGCTCTGCCGGCATGTGCTGCAGCAATGACATTTTGTTTGGGATCATAAAAAAGGACCGGAGAACAGTCGGCTGCCATTACCAGCAGAGGGGTGTTTTTTTTATTTGTAATCACTGCGTCACAGGTAGGAGGATTGAAAAAGTTGTCGTTTTTATCAACTGTTTTTACAATATTTGAGTGAATCTGTTTCATGTGTACAAGTGCTTTATAGTCATAATGGAGTTTTTTTGCCAAAGTTTTATGATTTTGCAGTACATTTTTTGGATTATCCTGAACATGAAAGGCTAAATTCCCGCTTTCCTTACATGTAAAGGCATGTGTGAGTTTTGAGTAGTTGTTTAATAATTTACTTTGATAAAATTTCATATAATGATTATAACATAAGCCATGATAAATAGAAAAAGGAAAAATATTGAGTAAACTAAGTATGTACCCGGTCACACTTGATGGAGAAAATATTGAGAAAAAACGCAAAGAGATACGCGAGTACTTCCATAATACCTTTGATCTGTTTGAAAAAGTTTTTGAATTGTTGCAAGATGAGTCTGTGTTTTACAAGAAAAGCGAACCGACCCGTCATCCAATGATATTTTATTTTGGACATACAGCGACCTTTTTTGTAAACAGACTTGTAAGTATGCAAATAATTTATGAAAGAATAAATCCTGAATTTGAGTCTCTGTTTGCTGTAGGCGTGGATGAAATGCGTTGGGATGATCTGGACGAGTCACGCTACAGGTGGCCTGAAGTCTCTGCAGTGAAAAATTACCGGGATGCTGTTCGAAAACTGGTAGACAGATTGATCATGCAGTTGGAGTTTAGCTTACCGATAAAACAGGACTCACCAATGTGGATTATACTGATGGGGATAGAGCATGAACGTATTCACATAGAGACATCTTTGGTACTGCATCGTCAAATGCCTCTGGAATATATCAAAGATGTTCCTGAATTCAATATCTGTACACACTCTTCAGATGCGCCTCAAAATGAGATGATAACACTCAAGGGCGATACAGTTACTCTGGGAAAAGCCAAGAATCATCATCTGTATGGATGGGATAATGAATATGGCAGCTATGAAGAAGTTGTTAAAGATTTTCAGGTTTGTAAATTTCTTGTCAGCAATGGCGAATTTATGGAGTTTGTCAATGACGGCGGATATGAGACAAAAGAGTACTGGGATAAAGAAGGGTTGGTGTTTTTAGAAAAATCCAATGCAAAGCATCCTCATTTTTGGGTCAAAAAAAACGGAGTCTTTAAGTACAGAGCGTTAAGCAAAATTATAGATATGCCGCAAGATTGGCCTGTAGATGTGAATGCTCTTGAGGCAGAAGCATTTTGCAGATACAAAAGCAAAAAAGAGAACAAAGAGTATCTCCTTCCAAGTGAGGCAGAATATGAGTTGATATATAAAAAAGCCAATCTTAAAGATGTTCCTGCCCTGCATGAGAGTCGTGCAAATATCAATTTTTATCATTATGCTTCCTCCTGTCCTGTTGATGAGTTCGGTTTTAACGGGATTTATGATGTTATAGGAAATGTATGGCAGTGGAGCAGAACACCGATACGCCCTTTTAAAGGTTTTGAAGTGCATGCGGCCTATGACGACTTTTCTGTGCCTACTTTTGATGACAAGCATGCTATGATACTCGGTTCATCATGGGCCAGCAGTGGAAACCTAATCATGAAACACTCTCGGTATGCATTTAGAAAACACTTTTTTCAAAATGCCGGTTTTCGCTATGTTATAACACAAAACAGCAAAGATGACCGTGGAGATATCTATGAGAGTGATGAACTTGTTTCACAGTATTGTGAATTTCAGTATGGTGACACGCATTTTGGTGTTGAAAATTTTGCCATAGCCTGTGCAAAGATTGCTGCAAAATATGCAGCAAATACAACAAAAGCACTGGATTTAGGCTGCGCAACAGGAAGAGCCAGTTTCGAGCTTGCAAAAACATTTGACAAAGTTGAGGGTATAGATTTTTCTGTACGTTTCATTCAGGTCGGTTCCAAATTACAAGAAGCAGGCTATGTTGCGTTTACATGTAAGGAAGAGGGTGAACTCAGTATCAATAAAAAAGTGACTCTGCAGGATTTGGGATATGAGCAGTTGGCTGAGAAAGTCTCTTTTTGGCAGGGAGATGCCTGTAACCTGAAGCCTGATTTCACTGCGTATGATTTGATAATGGCAACGAACCTCATAGACAGACTTTACAACCCAAGACTCTTTTTGGACACGGTAGACCAAAGACTCAATGCCGACGGTATACTGATGCTTACCTCTCCCTATACATGGCAGGAAAGCTCTACAAAAAAAGAGTTTTGGCTTGGCGGATACAAAGACGAAAACGGAAATGCAGTCAGAACAATAGAGCGCCTGAAAGATATTCTGCATGATAAATTTGAGCTTTTACATGTAGAAGATTTGGAGTTTGTCATAAAAGAAACAGCAAGAAAATATCAACATACCGTTTCACAGGTAAGTGTATGGAAAAAGCGTTGAAGAAGTACAGTTTTGATACAGCCAGTGAACGTGAAGGCAGCAATGCGGAAAAATATGTTTTAAGAGAACAGCTTTTCGGTACACAGGATGTCCTTCCTGTATGGGTAGCAGATATGGATATAGATACACCACAGTGTGTTTTGGATGCTGTGAAAAAAAGACTCCGGCATCCGGTAATGGGATATGAAGAGGTACCGGAGTCCGCATTTATGGCACAGATTGCATGGATGAAACAAGAGCATAATGTTACTTTTGCATTGGAAGATATGTTCTATTCCCATTCTGTTGTAGCATCGATGCATACTGCTATAGAGGCTTTTACAAAAGAGGGAGAGGGTGTTATCGTACAAACACCTGTCTATCCGCCTTTTTTCCACAGTGTTTTGCAATTAAACAGAAAACTTGTTAAAAATCCGCTTACATGTAACAAGCAGGGAAAATATGAATTTGATATAGAAGATTTGAAAGCAAAAATTGATGAAAATACAAAGCTTTTACTGCTGTGTTCTCCTCATAATCCTGTGGGAAGAGTATGGAAGAAAGAGGAACTTGAACAGATACTGGAAGTTTGTCTACAACATAATATTGTCGTTTTTGCGGATGAAATACATGCTGATCTGGTCTATGCACCATACAAACATACTCCGTTTGCCGAATTAGGCTCACGGGCAAAAGATATTACACTTACCGCAATTGGCGTAGGAAAAACTTTTAATATGGCAGGTTTTGCAATAAGCACAGTAGCCATCCCGAACAAAGAGCTGCGGGAAAAATTTAAAAAAGCGTATGACAAAGTGCATTTTGCCCAAGGCTCATCTTTGTCACATGTAGCATTTGAAGCTGCCTACAAAGAAGCAAAAGAGTGGCTTAGAGCATTGAAAATTCATTTATATGAAAACTATTCAATGCTGAGCGCACTTGCAAAAAAGTATCCGCACTTTATAAAGGTAACACCGATTGAGGCGACCTACCTGGCATGGATTGATTGTCGCGGTATGGGCTTAAAAGACAAAGAGCTCCGTAGCTTTTTTATCAAAGAAGCAAAACTCGGACTTAATCCCGGTATCAGTTTTGGCAGAGAAGGCAGTGGGTTTATGCGCTTGAATTTTGCGCTCAGCTCTGCTAAAATGGCAGAGGTCGTTCAAAGACTTGAAAATGCATTGAGGAAAATAAGTGGCTAATATAAACTGGAATGAGTATAAAGAGTATAAAAGATACACAGTAAAAAATGACAATTTCGCAATATTGCTTGATTTCATTAAGAGTTATTATAACATGACAAACCCTTTTGAAATCTTTGAAATACTTGTTCAGGACGAAACGGCAAAAATGATGCTGGATAAACGCAATATAACAGATCCGGAAAAACTGGAAAATTTTATGTTTCAAAACTAAATGAAGAAAGAGTTAAAAAAAATTACTGCGTTTATTCAAAAACATCATGTGATGAGCCTGGCAACAACAGACAGGGACCGACTTAGCGTTTGCAGCCTTTTTTATGCGTATGACACGAAGAGTCTCTCTTTTATCGTAGCAAGCAGTGAAGAGACATTACATGTAAAGCATATTTTAAAAAATCCGTTTATTGCAGGGAATATTTTACTTGAAACACAGGAAGTCGGAAAAATTGAGGGTTTACAGTTTCGGGGGGAAATGAAGCAACTGCAAAACAGTGCTTTGAAAAAACTCTATTTTAAAACCTTTCCGTATGCATTGGCAATGATGCCCAAACTCTGGCAAATAGAAGTGCATTATTTTAAATTGACTGATAACAGACTGGGTTTTGGAAAAAAAATTATTTACGAACCGTTTTCACTTTAAACAAGGAGCAATCAGCCCCACTGCTGTTTAAAACCACCATAGAGGGAATCTGTACGGATTTAAATCCGTACGCTTTGCATCCATGCGGTTTTGATGCTTCCCAGGTTACATAATAGTATTCACATTTTCTACAATTAATTCTTTTCATAAATCTCTCTCTTTAAGTAAGTAATTCTAGCATATTAGATAAAATAAAGAAATGAATTTCTTCCAGATTAAAAGGAAACAGATGAATAATAAAATTTTTTTGATGCTGCAACTGCAAAACCAGCTCAACGATGCAACCAATGGTGAAGAGTGGACAAAAGGCATAACAAAAAACGGCAAGTCCATTAACTGGAAACGCTGTATATATATGGAGTGCGCAGAGATGGTGGACAGTTTTGGCTGGAAGCATTGGAAGAGTATAGATGTCGAGCCTGACTGGCAAAATCACCAGATTGAAGTTATAGATGTCTGGCATTTTATTATGAGCCTGGCAATAGAAGAATACAGTAAAAATTTACAAGGCGGCATCGAAGATATAGCGATAGACATATCAGCTTTGAAAGCACTCGGTGGCATAGAATCCGATGCTGCAGCATTTGCATCGCAGGAGGATGTGATGCAAAAAATTGAAAATCTTATACGCATTGCTGTCTCAAAAGAGAGCATTGCTTTAGAAGAACTGGTATCAGAATTTTTTGATTTGGTCAGTATGAGCGGCCTGAATCTAGAGACGCTTTATCGTCTTTATGTAGGAAAAAATATACTCAATCAGTTCCGTCAGGATCACGGATACAAAGAGGGCAGTTATATAAAAATCTGGAAGGGTGAAGAAGATAACGTTGTGATGAAAAGAATATGGGAAGAGCACGCTGATGTGACTCCTGATGAGCTGTATAAAAAACTTGAACAGGCCTATCCTGCAGAAAGTGAGAGCTGATTTTTGCAAGATACTGTTTTAGAGATAAAAAATGTAAGCTTTGGCTATACAAATAAGAAGCCTCTTTTTGAAAACTTTTCACTGTGTTTAAAACAGGGGGAGTTAAAGGCTATAGTCGGAGAGAGCGGAGCCGGCAAAAGTACACTTTTTGAACTTATACTCGGAAATCTCAAACCACAAAACGGTACGATTAAAGTTTCAAGGGTGTCTGAGATTTTTCAAGATCCTTACAGTTCCTTTCATCCGAGTTATACATTATTGCACCAAATAAAAGATGTGGCATCTTTGGATAATCTCAACAGTTTGATGGAAAATATGAGTTTTGAGTATGATCTGCTTTTAAAACTGCCGCATGAACTCTCAGGCGGACAGCTTCAGCGTGCATCTATCATAAGAGCTATGCTTATGAAGCCGCAACTCCTTTTACTGGATGAACCGACATCGGCACTTGATAATGTGATTCAGCTTGAAGTGATGAAAATGCTTATAAAAAATCTTGACTCAATGGGAATGCTTTTGATTACCCATGACATGGACTTGGCATCCTGGTGCGCAGATGAGGTCATCAGGATTTGAAAAAATGGTTGATGAGATAATAACCGCTTCCCGCCATAAATACTGTTCCAAAAACATTCAGTGCCATATTTAAAAGCCCCAACGCGATACTCCCTCCTTCCAAAAGCAAAAAACTTTCAATGGCAAAGGTGGAATAGGTGGTCAATGCACCTAAAATTCCTGTTGAGAGAAAAGATTTCATATGGGGTGTTAAAAAAGTTGAATACATAAAATATGCCAAAAGCGCACCCATAATAAAACTTCCTATGAGGTTGACACCAAGTGTCCCAAAAGGGAGTTCATGCGGTACTCTGTGGGAAATAAGCCCGTTAATGTATGAGCGTAATACTGCTCCGATAAATCCGCCGCTACCTATTGCAAGTATTGTTTGCCAGCTCATGATCATATACCTTTTGCATTTTTTTTCTTAGTTCATTTAACCAGTCCGGATCATTTTTATCAGCAATAAAAGAGTCAAGAAAAACAACTTTTATATTTCGGGGAACATAATAAAAACGTTTCAGATCATAGCACTTTGCAGTCTCTATAAGAACGATAGGCTGCACTTTGAGCTTGTATTGATCTGCTATGACTTTGGCTCCTGACTTGAAAGGGAGCATTTTGGCTCCTTTTGAACGTGTGCCTTCTGGAAACATTGTAATGACTCTTTTCTTTTTCAGCCTGTCTTTGGCAGCACGAAGCAGTTTGATGAGAGATGTTTTGCTCTCCCTTTCTACTTCTATATCTTCTGGCATACTCATTGCCAAACCAAAAAACGGTACATCAAAAAGAGACTTTTTTGCAACCCATGTTATATCTTTATTTGTAACAGTCTCCAAAATACCGATATCCAAATCACTTTGGTGGTTTACTAAAAACATTTGTGCATCGGGGTCTTCTTTTCCTTCGACTGTTGTAGAAAAAAATGTAGTGAGCCTGATAAACCATGCTACTGCTTTTCTTGCATAGGGACGAGGTAAAATCGGATATAAAATTATGGAAAAAGTCAGCCCTGTAAAGATAATGAACGTGGCATAAGCCCAACTAATATGAGCAAGTATCTTCATTTTTCACCCAGCCTATTTTATTGTTTTTCAGTTTTACTTTTATAAAGTTTCGCACCTGTCCTTCTTTCGTTAAATGGTATTGTGTTTGTGTTGTTTCAAATACAGTAGAGTTGTCTACCGGCAGCAGATAAAGAGGTGTACCCTCTTTGATACATACTTTTTTCTGGGGTATTGCCAGATAAATTATATAAATTAATGGTATGATAATAAAAATCAGATAGAAATATTTACGACGTACAAGAATTAGAATAAAACCTAAGAATGCCACAGCAGCCGCTATATACATCTTGATTGTATCATGTGACTGGTCTCGCGGTCGCAAGTCACTTTGTGTGGTAACACTGTCATCATTGACTATAATCGGGATCGTGACTAAAGCATAATCATTTTTAAGCAAATTAAAATAGGAAAAAGAAAAATTTTCTATTTTTTTGTCAATAATAACAAAATATATAATTTTCCCTTCCCTGTAGTTACCGGAAATTGATTCAAGTCCCTGCTTGTATACATGTTTAAAACGGATTTCATTCAGATCAGCGTTTTGTGCTGAGGCAACAAATATAACAATGTTGTGTGTATCGTCATACACTGTTGTTTTATACTCTTGAACAGTAAAACTATTGGCTATGATATTGGAAAAGTTTTCCCCGGGATTGAGTGTAATTACATTAAGGTTCGGACCTTGAAGCGTTGTGCTGTTGTAATCATGGGGTGCCATTAAAAAAGCTTCAATATCGGGAAGTTTTGCCTGTTTTTGTGTTGCCAGCATATGAAAAGTATCAAAATAATACTTTCCTTTTTGCACTCTCTGGGGTGCTTCATCAAGGATTTTGATACCTTGATGATTTGAAAATTCATACAAAACATCATCAAAGTTTTTTACTGTTGAGAGTGTTTTGTAAGTTACGGGAAATATTTCACCTTTAATAACTCTTGTCGGAATTTCATCATAGCTGAGATAAATCACTTTATTTGCAAAAAGTGATGTGATGAAAATGAGAGCAATTAAAAGTGCTTTGATCACGACGCTAAAAATCCTTCTAGCATTTTTATTCCGTCATCGCTTCCCAAGAGAGATTCCATAGCGCGTTCTGGATGCGGCATAAGGCCAAAAATATTTTTTTCTTTATTGCAAACACCTGCAATGCCTGCAACACTTCCGTTAGGATTTTGTATTTCACCGTTTGCGTCAGTGTATTTCAAAAGTATTTGTCCGTTGGCTTCAAGCTCTGCCAGACCCTCGTCATTTATGTAATAGTTTCCGTCATGGTGTGCTATTGGTATATTTACAACATCGCCGGTATGCAGTTTTTTTAAAAAAATATTGTCACAGTTTTCTACACGAAGATGGTGATGTTTTGAAATGAAGTGCAGCCCTTCGTTCCGCTTCAGTGCGCCGGGAAGAAGTCTTGCTTCTGTTAAAACCTGAAAACCGTTACAAATACCTAAAATTTTTCCGCCATTTTCTGCATACTCTTTTACTGCAGACATAACAGGGCTGAATTTCGCAATAGCACCGCTTCTGAGGTAATCACCATAGGAAAACCCTCCTGCTACTACAAGCAAATCAGTATCTTCGGGTATTGTTGTAGATTTGTGCCATACTATCTGTGTTGTCGCACCAAGTTTTTCAAAAGCATACTGTGTATCATATTCACAGTTCGTTCCCGGAAATTGTAAAATAGAAACTTTCATTATACAAGCTCTATAGTATAGTCTTCAATTACGGTGTTTGCCAAAAGATCTTCACACATTTTTGTCACATCAGACATTGCTTTTTCTTTATCTGTTTCATTAATTTTGAGTATGATCTGTTTGCCTACACGAACATCTTCAACATTACCAAATTGCAGAGAGTTAAGGGCATGATGTACAGCTTTTCCCTGCGAGTCTAATACGCCTGCTTTTAAAAATACATTTACTATTGCTTTCATTTGTTATTTTCCTAAAATTCTGTTTAATACCTGCTCGTAAGCTACTGTAACGCCACCTAGTCCTTGTCGGAATCTGTCTTTATCCATTTTTTCACCACTTTGTATGTCCCAAAAACGGCAGTTGTCCGGTGAAATTTCATCAATGAGAATGATATTTCCCTCTTTGTCTTTTCCGAATTCAAGTTTAAAATCAACTAAATTCAAACCTTTCTGAGCAAAATAAGGCTTTAAAATATCATTTACCTGTCGAGCCATACGGCGAAGTTTGTCAAGCTCATCCTGAAAATCAACCAGTCCAAGAATCAGTGCATGCTGGTCATTGAGTTTAGGATCACCAAGTTCATCATTTTTGTAGTCAAATTCTACAAGAGTAAAAGGAAGAACCGTACCGTCTTCAATGCCAAGGTTGCGGGTAAGACTTCCCGTTGCAATATTGCGAACAATGACCTCTATGAGGATAACATCAACTTTTTTATGAAGCATGTGATTGTCATCAAGCATTTTCACAAAATGAGTAGGAATGCCATTTTTTTCCAAGAGTTTGAACAATTCTGTAGAAATTTTATTGTTCAGTGCTCCTTTTCCGACTTCGCTGGATTTTTTTTCGCCATTAAATGCTGTTAAGTCATCTTTAAATTCAGAAATGACTAAATTTTCATCTTCTGTCGCGTAGAGTTTTTTTGCCTTACCTTCGTAAAGTAATTCTTTTTTTTTCACGTTTTTTATCCTTTCATTATAACAAGAGCTTTTATGATGTCAACGGCTTCTTTGAGTTGAATGTCTTTGTTGAGCATTTCTGGCGTAATTATATCTTTTTTATCTTTTTTATCTTCTTTAGTCTCTTCTTTTTTCCCGTCAACTTTTTCAAGTTCTTCCTGCAGATGTTTTTTCAGGTCTGCTTCTTTTATGGCAAACTCATTTTTATGTGTTTTAAGCTCACCTGGAATAACGACTACGTCAGGCTTCACGCCTACCGCCTGAATGGTTCTTCCGCTTGGGAGGTAGTATCTGGCAATAGTAAGTTTTATTGCTTCTGTTTTTGTAATAGGCAGGACAACCTGTACACTTCCTTTGCCAAAAGTGTTTTCTCCTACGAGCACAGCGCGTTTGTGGTCTTGCAGAGCCCCACTGACAATCTCGCTGGCACTGGCACTGCCCCCGTTGACCAAAACAACCAAAGGAACCTTTGTCAGAGTGTTTGAGGCATGAGCGCTGTAGGTTTTGTTTTCAATTTTTCGTCTTCCTTTTTGGGAAACTATCACGCCGCTGTCTACAAAAGAGTCAACCAGACCTACTGCCTGGTCAAGTAATCCGCCGGGATTGTTTCTTAAATCTAAAATAATACCTTTAGTGGAAGCTTTGCGTTTATTTATCTCTTTCGTAACATCTTCTACAACTTTTTTGTCAAAACTGGCAACGCGTATGTATAAAATATCATTATTTATTACTTTTGCGTGTACAGATTCTATTTTGATTATATCACGGACAATATGGATAGAAAGAGGCTTGAGTTCTCCCTCTCTGACGATGAGCAAATCAATAGGTTCTCCGACTTTTCCCCGCATAAGGGATACCGCTTCATCTATAGTCATGCCAATAGTAGATTTGTCGTCAATTTTTAAAATTATATCACCTGCTTTGAGCCCTGCTTTATCTGCCGGTGTTCCGTCAATAGGAGATATAACTGTGAGTGCACCGTCTTTCATACCAACAGTAATTCCCAGACCGCCAAATTCACCTTCTGTCTGTACTTTTAATCGTTTGTAATCTTTTTCTGTCAGATAATTTGAATGGGCATCAAGATTTTTCATCATACCGTCAAGTGCTTTGTCTATAAGCTCTTCTATCGTTACATCATCAACATCATATTGTTGTACTATGCTGATGACTTTCGTGAATTTCTCCAAAGCCTGAAGTCTAGAAGCCTGTGCATCTTTTATGGAACTCTCTGCAAATAAAGAAGAAGAAAGCATAAGCGCTATTGATGTCGCAACCGATGCAAATCCTAGAGTGATAAACTTTTTGTTTTTCATAATAAACCTACTGTTGATTTTTTAAAGAAGATATTATACCAACAGTTGATAAATGGAAAACTTTTATGCTAAATATGATAAAATCATTTTAAATTTGTATGGGATATCAAATGAAAAACATTGTACTGATAGGTTTCATGGGTGTAGGCAAAGGAAGTATAGCGCGCGAAGCGCTCAAATATTCTTCGTATATGACGATAGACACTGATGACATTATAGAAAGCATGGAAAACAGAAAAATTAAAAAGATATTTGAAGAAAACGGTGAAGAGTATTTTAGAAAACTGGAAAAACGGGTTGCAAAATGGCTGGAAACAAGTGTACATGATACGCTGATTTCTACCGGCGGCGGTTTCTACAAACAGACAAATTTACAAAAAATAGGTACAATTGTTCTATTGGATTCTCCTTTTGATGCTATCATTAAACGATTAAAAGAACACCCCAATGCAACAAGAAAATTGAAAAAAAGACCGTTGCTTGCTGATTTGAAAAAAGCAAAAAAACTTTATGATGAACGACGACCTCAGTATCTGAAGTTGGCAGATATCATCATAGATGTTACTGGAAAATCAGCACAGGAATGTGCAAAAGAACTCTTAAAAAAGGTAAAAAAACATGGGTAAATTATTATTGGTACTGGCATTTGTATTCACAACATCTCTGATGGCTGATGAGATACACTGGGCAAAAGACTATCAAGAAGGGATGGTTCAGGCACAAAAAGAGCATAAACCTGTTCTTTTTATTATTTCAAGTCACTCTTGCAAATACTGTCTGCTTCTTGATAAAACAACACTTAAAGATGAAAAAGTTGTGCAAAAGATAAATAAAAATTTTATTGCTGTTCGTTCATGGACGGACAAAAGAGATTATATTCCGGCTGTACTGGCACAAAATACTCCGGGCCTTCCGGGAATATGGTTTTTGTTACCAAATGGTGATCCTATGTTTCAGCCACTTTTGGGATATGCAAAAAAAGATGTGTTTTTACAGGCATTAGAGATAGTGCAAAAAGAATTTAATACAAATCAAAAGAGAGTGAAAAAGTAATGATATTTGTAAAATCCAGTGATAATGATTTTGATGGAAAGTTTGAAGAACTTTTAGCGCGCGGAAAGATGGATATTGCCCATGTGAGCGGCATAGTAAATGATATTATTGAAGATATAAAAACAGATAAAAATCTGGCTTTGCGATCACATATCAGTAAGTTTGACAACTGGACACCAAAAAATGATGCAGACTTGAAAATAACGACTGCATCTATGCAAAAAGCCTATGAAAATATTGACAAAAAGCTTAAAGATGCCCTGCATCTTGCCTATGACAGAATAAAAGCATATCATGAAAAGCAAAAACCGAAATCATGGTTTGATACAGAAGCAAACGGAACGATTTTGGGACAGCAGGTGACTCCGGTTGAGAGTGCAGGGCTCTACATTCCGGGAGGAAAAGCAGCTTACCCCTCATCTTTGCTTATGAATGTTATTCCTGCGCAGGTTGCAGGTGTTGAAAATATTATTATCTGTACGCCGACACCGGATAATGAACCAAATGAGCTTTTACTCGCTGCCTGTCATCTTTGTGGTGTGAGTGAGGTATATAAAGTGGGTGGTGCAAGTGCTATTGCCGCAATGGCGTATGGAACCGAGACAATACCGAAAGTGGATGTTATAACAGGACCCGGAAATATTTTTGTGGCAACTGCAAAAAAAATGGTTTTCGGTGAAGTCAATATTGACATGATAGCCGGGCCAAGTGAAATAGGTATTTTGGCAGATGAGAGTGCAAATGCCAACCACTTGGCTATAGATCTGCTTTCTCAGGCAGAACATGACGAAATGGCAAGTTCTATTTTGATTACACCCTCGCAAAAACTGGCCGATGCTGTAAAAGATGAAATTGAAATATGGCTAACAAAACTTTCACGCCAGGAAATAGCCAGAAAATCCATAGAAGAAAGAGGGGCAATCATCGTAACAAAAGATATGGATGAAGCCGTTGGTTTGATGAACAAAATAGCGCCCGAACATCTTGAAGTCGCTACGATGAGCCCTTTTGAACTTTTGCCGTATATCAAGCATGCCGGAGCAATATTCTTGGGACACAACACACCTGAGGCTATAGGCGACTATGTTGCAGGACCAAACCACACGCTTCCTACTGGGGGTACAGCAAAATTTTATTCACCGCTTGGTGTTGAAAATTTTATGAAAAAAAGTTCTATTATTTCATTCAGTAAAAATGCTATCAATGAGATTGGAGAAGAGTGCGCTTTGATTGCAAATACAGAAGGATTAACGGCTCATGAACAGTCTGTCCGTGTTCGCCTAAAATAAATAATTATCTGATTATAATATATTAGTTATAAAATTTTATTTTATAACTAATATAAATCTTTGAAATATTAATTTTCCCGATATACCCATTACAAAAAAATTATCAAAAATATATCACTCTTTTATTACTTCTTTAAGGTTCATGCGTTAATATATCTACAGTAAAAAAAGCCTGAAATGCCGCGCATAAGGGCTTCTTTTAGTGTTAATAAGTCGTAGTTATAAATCTTAAAAAAGCCACTGAAGGCCAAAGGAGAATATATGCAATTAGGTTTCCTAGTTGATTTACACCTGTGTATGGGTTGTAAAGGTTGTGAGATCGCATGTAAAGTGGAAAATGAAGTTCCGCTTAGTACATGGAGACTTCGTGTTAAATATGTAGATGTGGGAACTTTCCCTGAAACTAAGAGAACATTCACCCCTCTTAGATGTAATCATTGTGAAAATGCACCATGTGAAAGAATTTGTCCGGTATCCGCTCTTCACTATATTGAGAATGGTATTGTAAACATTGACAAAGAGAGATGTATCGGCTGTGCCGGTTGTGTAATGGCCTGTCCGTACGGTGCAATATACATTGATCCTGAAACGCAGACTGCTGATAAATGTACCTACTGTGCACACCGTATTGCATCTTCGATGATGCCGGCCTGTGTGGTTGCATGTCCGGTAGAAGCAAATATTTTTGGTGACTTGGAAGATCCTGCATCAAATATTTCAAGATATATTCAAGATCACAGAGATGTACAGGTTCGTAAACCTGAGAAGGGAACAAATCCTCATCACTATTATGTCGGAGCAGGACAAGCGAGTCTTAATCCTCTTGCATCAAGAAGAGAAGAAGGGTATAACCTGTTTAACAATATTACAACACTTCCACTAGGGGGGCATCACTAATGGTACATGAAACTTTAGCAGCAACAAATGCTGTAGTAACTCTAGATGTTGCAATTCCTGATATATTCTGGGGTTGGTATGTAACAATGAATATGTGGGCAAAAAGTATCGGTACCGGTCTGGTATTTATGCTTTTTCTTTTATTAAAGAAAAATCCGAGTGAAATGAACGGACTGCGAACGCCGGTTATGATTGCTTCTTTTGTCTTTATGAATATTTTCCTGGTTTTCACATGGTTGGACCTGCATCAAATGTGGAGAATGTGGCATATATTCTTTTATCCTCACTGGACATCAGCAATTACAGTGGGTGCCTGGATGGCAACACTCTTTGTAGGTCTTGAATTTGTCATGATTGCAGTAATGATCAGAAAAGAGAAATGTTTGCTGACAAAACAGCCTACCGCCTTTTTTGATAAAACACTTTTTTGGGTAACGCTGCTGGCAATTCCAGTAACACTTTATACTGCCGGTATTATGGCTGAAGCAACAGCAAGAGAATTATGGCAGATGCCGACAGAATCAGCACAAATGATTTTGGCAGCAACACTTTCCGGTTCTGCGGCAATTATCCTTCTCGGCGGTTCTAAATTAAGCGATGAAACGAAAAATTTCTTTGGAGCGATTTTAGGATTAAGTGCTTTAATGGCATTTATTATTTATATGTCAGAGTATATTTTCGGTGCTATGAAAGCTGAAGAAGTTGCAGCTATCTTAGGCTATGTTAAAGGCGATGGTGAGTATGCTACAATGTTCTGGATTGGACAGTGGGTTGCATATATCTTACCAATGATACTGGTTGCGCTTTCACGAGTAAGTAACAGTAGCAGTCTTTTAAACCTCGCAGCTATTTTAGCTATCGTAGGTCTGTGGGTAGTGAAGCATGTTTGGCTAGTTATTCCACAATTATTACCAATGAGTTAAGGAGAAAGTATAAATGTATTTACAAAGTAGAAGAACATTTTTAAAAGGTGCTGCATTCAGCGTAGCTGGTGTAGCTATTGCTAAAGGGGTATTTGCAACAGATGCAATTGCCGAATCTGTTAGCCAAAGTAAGTTTACAAACACTCCTGATACAATTTCTTTTTATCCTGACCAATCAGAGTGGGACAATTTTGCGGAGCTCGACGGAGATGACTGGAAACGTGGCGGTATCGAACGCCATGGCGTAAGATCTGCCGACAATCCTGACGGTATCCAGGTAAACAACTATACAATTGTTCCAACAGTCTGTTCAAACTGTGAAGCGGGTTGTGGTCTAACTGCATGGGTTAACAAAGATACTATGACGGTAAGAAAGTATATGGGTAACCCATTACACACAGGTTCTCGAGGCAGAAACTGTGCCAAAGGGTATGCTGTAACTTCTCAAATGTACGATCCTGATCGTATTCCGTTTCCTATTAAACGTGCGCCGGGTTCAAAACGTGGTGAAGGAAAGTGGGTTCGTGTAACATGGGATGAGGCAATGGCTGCTATCGGGAAGAAAATGCATGACACACTTGCAAAAGGTGATGAGATTTCTAAAAAATCTATCATGTACCATGTCGGTCGTCCAAACGAAAACGGCTTTGGTCCGCGTGTTCCGCAATCTTTAGGAATTGACGGATACAATTCACATACCAATATCTGTTCGGCAGGGGCTCGTCAGGGAACTATCCAATGGGCAAATGATGACAGAAACTCACCGGATTGGGCAAATGCAGATCTGATATTCTTACAGTCTTCACATGCAGCAGATGCGGGTCACTATTTCCAACAGTCAGCCGGTTTGATTGCTGAAGCGCGCAAACGTGGTGCAAAAATGGTTGTTATTGACCCTAGAATGAGTAACTCAGCGGGTATGGCGGATTTATGGATTCCGTGTTGGCCGGGAACAGAAGCAGCACTTTATCTATATTTGACAAACCGTATTTTAAATGAAAAGAAAAAAGACGGGTCAGATATTGTAAATCATGAATTTGTAAAAGAGTGGGTTAACTGGGACAGACTGATGGCCAACAAAGATTATCTGCAAAAGATGATTGGATACGGATATATCTCTAAAATGCCAAAAGATGACAGTTATGAGTCTTTTATAGAAGTTGCAAAAGAGTTGTACGCTCCGTATACTAAAGAGTTTGTTGTTAAAGAGTGTAAACTCGAAGGTATGGAATATAAACTGGATGAACTGTGGGAGATGTTTGTACCTGCAGGAGCTAAAGTTGCTACATATTTATGGCGTGCAGGACCAATCGGTCACCGTGGTGGCTGGATGAATACACGTGCAGGTTTCCTGCCTCTTGTTTTTGTCGGAGCTATGCGTGGAGATATCGGTGGAGTAGGTATGCACCACTGGCATGAAATTTCAGTTGCAGGAAAAGGTGACAAAGCCACAGTTGCAGGAAAACACCCTGAAAAAACTGATGCATGGAATGAAATTGCATGGCCGCCGGAGTATCCTATTTCAACATATGAGATGGGTTACATGATGCCACAGATTATGATGGATGATGCATGGCATGAGAAATGGACGAAACGCGGACTGAAGATTCCTAAATCTATGGCTGTTTATGTTCCAAGAATGCACAATCCTTTATGGATTAATCCGGATGGATTCAGATGGATAGAAGCACTCAAGCGTGAAGATAAATTTGAATTGTCATTTAACCTCTCTCCTACCTGGTCTGAAACAAACTGGTACTGTGATTATGTACTTCCTGTTGGACTTGCGGGTGAGAGAAACGATCAACAGTCAACGCCTTCAAAACCGGAACAGCGTATAGAATTCCGTCAGGCGGTTCTTCGTGTTGCTGCTGAAAAATCAGGTTGGAAAGCAAAAAGACCGGAACGTGCTACACTTGAAGCACACATGAAATTCGGTCTGGGTGAAGTATGGGAAGAGAGTGAATTCTGGCCAAATCTAATTGTAGATTATGTAGATCCGGATGGTTCATTGGGCATCAGAAAATACTGGGCAAGTAAAAAAGATCCGTCCCGTGCGGTAACTGTTCCTGAGTATTTTGATGCGGCGATGAGTCTTTTACCGAAATTAAAAGCCGAAGCGACAAAACTGTATGCAAAAGAAGAGTTCCCTGTTTACAGCTACATGAGAGATCATGGTGCCTGGACAGAAAAAACTGATGTATACAAGCCTCAGGAAGAAGAACTTGAATTTGACGGAACATATTACCATGCACACGGTCATAAATATTCCAAAGACGAAGTTACCAAGGATGAATTCGGTGCATTATGGGTACAAGACGGAAACTTCAAAAAATCTATCGGTGCTGAAATTGACGGAGAACTTCGTGAAGGTTTCCATACATTGAGTAAAAAGCTTGAATTTTTCTCTGAGTGGTTGGCTGAAGAATGGAAATGGCCGGAGTATGCTATTCCAATCTATCCGAGAAATGATGCAGAGAGCGACAAAATGGTACACCTTGTAACACAGGTTCACCATAAGCACATGAAAGCGGACAATGAATTTGCACTCAATACGATTTATCGTCTGCCGTACAATATTCATACGCGTTCTGTGAACTCTAAACACTTGATGGAGATTTCACAAAACCACAATCCTATTTGGATCTATACAAAAGATGCTGAAAAACTCGGTATCAAACGCGGAGATGCAGTTAAAGTACAAATACAGGATACTCTTACAGGTATTAAAAGCGGTTACTTTATTGCAATGGCTGTGCCAACTGAAGCAACACGTCCTGGTGTTCTTGCATGTTCACACCATGCAGGCCGCTGGAAACTCAAAGACTCTGTAACTATTCCGGGATTTGAGCATCAGCTTGGTATTATGAGTTTGGGTTCTCCTAAATATGAAATGACTGATGACGGAAAAGTCGGAACAATGAAACCGACTGAAGGTATCAAACCGCATCATGCATGGCAGTTTAAAGAGTACAACAAAGATCTTGACAATATCTGGTGGGATGGACTCAGTGGTGCATGGCAAAATGCGGTAGCCCCTTGTCATCCGGATCCTATTGCCGGAAACCACGGCTGGCACCAAAAAGTTATCATTACCAAAGCAGGTGCTGATGACAAAATAGGTGATATTAAAGTGAACTATGAAAACAACTTTAAAGTGTATCAGGCATGGAGAGATCAGTTGACTCGTCCGTTGACTGCGGCAGACAAACTACGCCGTCCATATCATATTAAACGTCCGGTGAAACCAAGCCAAAAGGCTTATGAGTTCAATATAAAAGACGTTTAACAACAAAGGTAAAGCCCACTTCAAGTGTGGCTTTACTATACTTCTAATATAAGAAAATTTCCAAAAGGCACATTTTTAATGAATAATGATTTAAAACAAGAGCAGATTGCAAGAATAAATTTGTATGCACTTATCTCAAGAATAATGATGAGTGAAATTGATGAAGGGCTATTAAAATCAATAGAAGAAGACGAAAATATGCTCTCTTTTTTTCCAACATTCAAAGAATGGAAAAAACGAAAAGAGCTTGATTCAAAAGATTTGATAGAAAGATATCTGAATGTTGATTTTACTAACCTTTTTTTACTCCATCTTATTCCGTATGAATCGTTCTACACGAGAGATGATCAGATGCTTGAAACAGGTGGCGACAATCCTGTACAGGCCATTTTTAATGCTTTTGAATTTAATGTACAGCTTGACAAAGCACGAGTTATGGCTGCTGACCATATAGCGATTGAACTTGAGTTTATGTATGAACTCTGCAGAGCAGAGCTAAAGGCACTTGAAGAGGGGAACTCTAAAGTGGCACAGGAGATAGCACAGATTCAGTACGGTTTTATGCGAGACCATATTTTGGAGTGGGCGCCAATGTATCTGTTAAATGTGAAAAGTGAAGCAGGCACGGCTTTTTATTTTGATGCGGCTGATTTGGCTTTGGAGTTCATTATGAGTGACTTTGAATACCTCACAGAATTAAAAAACAGCGGATATAATCACCAAGCATGAGCCTTTTAACTTTAGATGTCAGCAAATGCGTACATACTTCAAACAAGTTTGCAATATGTGACAAATGTGTGCAGGCATGTCCTGTTCAAACAATTCATCTGGAAAACTCTGCAATCTCTTTTACACCGAGTGAATGTGTTGGATGTGGAGGCTGTAATGCAGTTTGCCCTACTGCGGCATATACACTGGATGATTTTAACCCAATGAATTATATTTTCCAGTTTTTAGAAGATGAAAAGAGTGTGCTTACATGTAAGGACGAAAATTTCCCCTGTATAGCCTCATTGAGTGTTGAAGAGTTATTGAGTGTTGCATTGATATCTTCAGAAAAAATTACTCTGGATGTGGGACCCTGTGCAGAGTGTGAAATAGCAAAAACAAATCTTGCTGTTATAAACAACAGAGCAGAAGAGGTGAATTTCCTGCTTGAAGCGATGCAACAGGAAAAAAGCCTAAATGTTGCAGCATTAAATTTTGAAATAAAAAAAGAAAGTGATACTTTAAGCCGGCGTAAACTGCTCTCAAAAGAGGGTGTCAAAACTGCAATATCCATCAAGCATCAACTCCAAAATGAAGTTGATGCGAGTGATACGAATGTAAAGACACATACAGTTACAGCAAAAGATATTATGAAAATCAAAGAGAAGAATATACCGGACAGGCGAAGTCTGTTGCTTATGGCTATGAAACGTGCCAAAGTGCCTGAAATGTATCATACGATTTCTGTAGAGGACATCTCATTTATTTCACAAAAGGATCTGGATGAGACTACATGTACCAATTGCCAGATGTGTTACAGAATTTGTCCGACCGGTGCTCTGAGCTCAGATCACAGAGGCAGTAAAATTGATTTTAATCCGCTCGCCTGTGTACAGTGTCACAGCTGTCATGATGTCTGCGAACCGCATTCTCTCACACTGAGAAAAACATTTTCGCTCAGTACTTTTTTTGAACCGAAAATTGAAACCCTGGTGCGTTTTGACATTAAAAGATGTGATGAATGCGGGAACTTTTTTGCCTATCAGGGTGGAGAGAAAATCTGTAACAGATGCAGGATTGAAGAAGAAGAAGCAAAAGAACTATGGGGGATACAATGAGTGAAAGAATGGCAGAAGTCGAGACAATGAATGCTGATGACGGGATCAAAAAAGAGACAAAGCTCTTTGGGCTTATTGCTGAACATGCCAGTCCAAACAGACTGTTTATTTTACTTAACAAAGAGATAAAAGCAAATAATGCCGATGCCATGATGATACCGATGAATATACGCGAAGATGATTTTTATTATACACTTTCAAATATGAAAAAGTCTCATGTCAACGGTGCATATATAGCAGAAGAATATCAGGAGAGTGCAGTAGAACTGCTGGATGAAGCAGATGAATTTGTACAGGTGTATAACAAGTGTGATTTTGTTTTAAGAGACGGTGAACGACTGATCGGAACGTATCTTGAGAAAAACAGTACATTGCTTGGCGAAGCTTTAGCAAAAGAAATATTTGAAAAATATATAAGATAGGAAGACAATTATGGATATAAAAGATTTAAATGAATTAAGAAACGAATTTGAAATGATGCAAAAACAGGCAATGCAGGCTGCCTGTGATGACGGAAGCTGTGCAGAAGATGAGTATGAAGACTATCCAGACTATTTAAAGGCCATTTATGCAGAGATTATGCCTCCGGCAAAAAGCGGTATCTATTTTTCAAGATGGGATTTAAAACGCATAGCAGCTGAACTGGGCGAATCTTTTGCCATAGATGTACGTGAGAGAATGTTTAAAAATTTCATGCAGTGGATTGCTACACCCGAAGACATGCAGGCTGTTGTCAATGAATTTAAAAAACACATGGATATGAAATGTGATTTGTATCAAGAATATATGCAAAACTATCCGGCAATGAAAGAGATTTTCGAACCGAAAATTCAAAAAGCGGAAAAAGCAAAAAAATATCTTGACAAAGTCTATATCGAGTTTTTTACTTAAGCTTTTTCAGTATCTCTTTTTTTATTTTTCCGAGATTGAGGGGATGTTTTTTATGAATATCCGCCTCAAGCTTTGCAATCTCCTCATCTAAACCTCTGTTTTGATAATTCATTATTAAGAGCAAGAGCAATTCTTTTGCATCTTTTGCGCGTTTAATATCTGCAAACTCTTCTTCTTGTTTTTTGGTAAAAAATGATTTTTGACTGATTTTTGCGGTGAAAAATCCGGCTAAAAAAATCAGGGTATAGATGAAAAAAGTTTTTATCTGCGCAAAATTTATCCATGCTTCATTTTGTGGGGCATTTGTTTTGTCTAACAAGAGTGCAGGATTTGTTTTTTTTACTTTGACTTTATATGCTTTTGTATGGAGTGTGTAATAGCTGTTTTTGCGCGGGGAATAAACTTCTAACGCAAAAGAGGGGATTGTAAAATTATCTGCCGCGCTGAGGGCATATATATATTCTGTATTGATAATATACCCATCTTCTGTAAGCCTGGAAAGTTTGTCTTTTCTTTTTGAAAATATGCTTACATTTTCAATTTGCGTATTGAGGATATTCAATGCTGTTTCTTTGTAACCCGTACCGGAGAGTATATAATGCAGATTGACAATCCCGTACTGGTCAATTTCATCGGTGTCAATTGTAGAGCTGATTTTAAAATCTCCTACCAGGTCAACATGTTTTTTAAATTTTTCTACCTTGAGTGTTAAAGGTTTGAGCGCTATTTTTGTATCATAGGTGCTGATGGCTATACTGTCATCATGGTCATCAACATAACTTTGTTTGACAGCTTTGTCACTGGCGGTGCGAATAATAAAATCAAAATTTACATGCAGTGTTTTTGCTTTGAGTGCAAAGAGAATAAACTTAAAGATTGTCTTCGTGTTGTGGTAGCCTTTGTCCTGTATGCTTTTTTGTAAAAGTTTTACTTCATAATCAGGGCTTTTTTGCACATTAAAGGAAAAAAACATATGATCACTGTGGTTTTTCTGTTCCGCCTGAAAGGTAATGAGCAGAGGTTCTTTGATGTGGACACTTTTTTTATTGGTTGTAAGTTTGTAGGTTGCCAGCTGGCCTGCACCAAAAAGTGAGACAGTAAAAAGTATAAAAAGCAAAAATATCTTACCAAGGGTGTTTTTCATTTGTATATCCTTTGTTTATGAGTTCATAAGCTCTGTATCCCAGCTTGTATTTTGATTTGTTTTTCTTATTTACATGTAGAAGATTTTGGTTCTCTTTTTTCTTTTTGCTGTTTTTTCCGCTGCCGCTGCTTTTTTGTGAAGCTTTTTGCTGTGAGTTGGACGATGAGGCACTTTTGTTTGTGCTTTTTTTCTGCATTTGTTTTTTATCATCTTGCTTTTTGTGCTGCCTGTTGGTTTTTGGAAGCATTTGTCCGAGATTTTTTTCATCCTGAAGTCCCAGTTTATACAGAAGGCTGAGATTGTAAAAAGCATCTTTGTCAAATCCAAGTGCCAATGATTTTTGGTAATAGCGCATTGCTCGGCTGTATTTTTTCAAGGCAACAGCACAATTGCCGAGATTGTAAAAAATATTTTGTTTGAGTTTTGGATCTGTGGAACGTATTTGTGAAAAAAGTTCTACAGCTTTTTTGTAATTTTTTGCTTTGCAATAGGCAACTGCACTGTTATAGTAGCTTGCAGGGGAGGGAGAAAGCTTGAGAAACTCCTGTGCAGCAGCTGCATAGTTTTTATGCCTGTATGCCTGATTTGCTTTGTTGTGATGATAAAAATCCAAGAGCGAGGCCGCATGAACAGGGTATGGCAGAATGATAAAAGGCAGAAAAACAAAGAGTTGGTGCAGTTTTGTTACAGCAAGAAAGAAACTAAGCAGCGCTATAAAAAGCGGAAAAATAAAAAGTTCCCGGTAGCTGAGTACCTTTGTCGTTGATTCAACGGCAGTACCCTGTTTTTGAAGATCGCTGATGATTTCCTTTGATATATCTGAATCTGTGTCCAATTCATAATATTTTCCTCCGCACTCCTGTGCCAACGGTTTTAAAAGTGGATTTATTCTTGAAATTACAAGATTCTCGTTATTGTCCAAAATAGGTTTGTTGTTCTTTTTCAGAGTGGTTCCTTTTGTTGAACCTGTTGCAACGATATAGGGAATGATGCTATTTTTTTTACATATATCTACGAGGCTGGCAAGATCTTTGTCCTCGCCCCCGTCAGTGAAAATAATGAGATTTTTTTGTTTATAGGAAGTCTTGGCAATACTTTGAAACAAAGAGAGCAGGGAGGTTCCTTTTGTTAATATATATTTTGGCTCCAGAGAGTTGAGTGCCATCATACTGATGGTACTGTCTGTTGTCGGAGGTGAGATGAGCATGGCATTGGAGGTGAATGCAAAAATACTGAACCGATCCTGATTCAGTTGCCTAAGCAAAGAGGCAATATTTTTTTTTGCCACTTCATAGCGTGTTGGCTTCAGGTCATCCGCCTGCATTGAAAAGGATGCATCAAGGGCTATAATATAATCCTGTGCATCAAATTTTTGCTCGATCGGTTTGTTTGTAATGACCGGTCGACTGAGTGCGATGAGCATAAAAAACAGAGAAAGGTAGAGCAGGTTCTTTTGCTTTTTTGTCTTTTGCTGTGTCTCTTTTATATCATTCTTATAGTAAAAATAGAGTGGAATCAGAAAAGAAAGAATCCAGGGATACAAAAGTGTCATAAAACTTCCTTTTTCTGTTTTGTAATAAGATAGAACAGCAGGAGCAATGCCAAAGTAAGCGGATAGATAAAGAGATTTTGTTTATGAAGATAATGTTTTGATCGAATGGCACTTGGTTCGAGTTTGTCTATTTCCTGATAAACTTCTTGCAGCATCTTGACATCTTTAGCCGCAAACATTTTTGCACCTGTGTTTTTTGCTATGAGTTTGAGAAGATTGGCATCAAAAGAGGAGGTGTCTCCTATACCTATGGTATAAATTTTCACATGCTGCTTTTTTGCCCTTTGTACCGCCTCTTTTACAGAAACAGCACCACTGTTCTGATAGCCGTCTGTCACTAGAATAATCACTTTTTCTTTTGCTTTTCCTTTTTTGAGGATTTTGAGTGCAGTTGCCAGTCCTTCTCCTATAGCGGTACTTTCTCCTGCAATGCCCACATCAAAAAAATCCAGTAAAAATGCAACACTCTTCATGTCATAGCTCAAAGGAATGGCAGGATAGGCATAGCTTCCAAATATTGCTACACCGACATTGTCGTTGTAACGTTTGGATATAAATGAAGCTAAAAGTTCCTTGAGTGCATCAAATTTTCTTTTTTGCGGATTTTCTGAGTCAAATCCACTCTCCGCCATGGAACCGCTGGTATCAAGAGCAAAAACCAAATCTCTTCCTTTTCGCTTGGAAGAACTTTTTTGGTCATATACAATTGGTGAGGCAAGTGCAAAAATCATAGAGGAGAGAATCAGGGAATAGAGCAGTTTTTCCTTGTTGATGAAAGAGGTTTTTTTTGAAAAGAGATGTATGTGCGGGAAAATAATTTTTTTGAGCGTAAGAGGACATTTATATATGCAGATTACCAAAAGTAAAAGGATGAAAACATAAGGATATTCAAAGGTAAAATTATTCAATTTGTCACTACTTTTTGATACAATTATAGCAAAGAGGAGATGAGAATGAGATTTATTTTTTTATTTGTTATCCTGCTAACGAAAATATATGCAGATTCAGATGCTTACAATCGTGGTGAAATGCTTTTCTTTGCCAATGCCTGCTCAAGTTGTCATGGACCATCTGCCGAAGGAAGCAGTACCTATCCGAGACTTGCAAACAAAAAAAGCAGTTACCTGAAAAAGAAACTGATTGATTTTCGCGCAGGAAAGGCCAGCAGTGTTTCACAGCAGATGATGGCGCAGTTTGCGAAAAAACTGAGTGATCAGGATATTAACGATTTATCCTTTTTTCTTTCCAATCACAAAGAAGTACCTGTTGAAGATGTACAGGACGATATACTGGGCGGATTTGGTTCATAAATCTGTTCCGGTACAAATAGATCCTGCAAATACAAAAGAGTACATAAAAACCATACGGGGAATTGGATATATGATGCTTTAGTGTAAGCGTGTTTGAGACGCTACATCTATTTTTCTGCCCACAGCATTCTTAGATAAAGCCCCGGCGTTGAAGTGTATCCAACCTCACTAAATACCAGTTTTTTGTGTTTGTCATAAATAAAAGTTGTCGGAAATCCGGAAATATGAAATATTGAGGAGAGTTTTCCATTTTTGTCGTTGACAACTTTGAAAGTGTAATTGTTTTCATCAAGATATTTTTGAAGCTTTTCATCACTCCCTGACTTCACAGCTATGGTAATGACTTCAAAATAGTGCGATAAAAATTCTATATTTGAAGCTTCAAGCTTACATGTAGGACACCAGTTAGCCCAAAAGTGTACTAAAACCGGTTTGTTTTTTACTACTTGATACTCTTGATTATTTATAAGTTTAAAGCTGTCAACAGTTAAGGGACTCTGTGATAAATCCTGACTTCTGTACAAACTTAAAGCATTTGCAAAAAGAGTCATCGTAATCACAAAAAAGATAATTTCTTTGAGGTAGTGTTTCATTTTTTTTAGCATAAGACAAGCTTAACACTATTGTAATAATAAACTGATAAAATGCTAAAAAAATAAAGGAAAATACATGGTTAAAGCACTACTTGTTTCACTGTCTCTCGTATTGATGACGGGATGCAGCACTTCATTGCACAAAGCAACTCCTCATAAAACAAAAAAAACGGTGCATAGAATGTTCCAAAGTGTTTCTAAGGAAAAAGCTGTTTTGTTGCAAAAAGGAAAGCATAAAGAATCTTGCCATATATGCGGCATGAATTTGGTAAAGTTCTATAAAACAAATCATGCGGCAAAAGAGAATGGGATAACACATCAGTACTGTTCTATTCATTGTTTGACAAAAGATATTAAAGAAGGTGCTGAACTGGAAAATCCTCAAGTTGTTGATGTGAGTTCTTTGAAATTTGTTCCTGTAACAGAAGCTTATTATGTTGTTGGAAGTAAAAAACCCGCTACAATGAGTAGAATAAGTAAATATGCATTCAAATCTTTAAAAGACGCACAGGCTTTTCAGGCCCAATATGGTGGGAAAATAGTTGATTTTTATTCTGCCTGGCAAATAGCCAGGAAGGATTTTAAATAAGAAGGGGTTGAGACAGAGTGTTTACTCTATCTCAGCGTCGATAACATCGTCATCGTCTTTTTTCTTTGCTGCATCTGCTGCTCCGGCTTCACCGCCTTGCTCTTTTTTATACATCTGCTCTGCCATTTTATGGCTTGCTTCTGTAAGTACTTTTACTTTCTCTTCAATTTGCTCTTTTGTAGAGTTTTCATCTTTTAGAACATCTTGAAGATCATTGATAGCCGCTTCTATTTTTGCTTTTTCGTCAGCTGCAAGGTTGTCTCCCATCTCTTTCATTGATTTTTCAGTTTGTGCAATCAATGCATCTGCCTGATTTTTGAGTTCAACAACAGCTTTTCTTGCTTCATCTTCAGCTTTATGCGCTTCTGCATCCTGAACCATTTTTTCAATCTCTTCTTCGCTTAATCCTGAAGCACCTGAGATTGTAATTTTTTGCTCTTTACCAGTTCCCTTGTCTACTGCTGAAACTGTCAGTATTCCGTTGGCATCAATATCGAAAGTAACCTCAATTTGAGGTACACCACGCGGTGCCGCCGGAATATCAGTCAGTTCAAACAGACCTAAAGATTTGTTGTCTTTTGCAAATTCTCGCTCACCCTGCACAACGTTAATGCTAACAGCCGGCTGGTTGTCTTCTGCAGTTGAGAAGATTTGAGATTTTTTTACAGGAATTGTAGTTCCTTTTTCGATAACTTTCGTTGCAACACCACCAAGTGTTTCAATACCAAGTGATAACGGTGTAACATCAAGTAAAAGAACATCTTTAACATCTCCTCGTAATACACCACCTTGAATAGCTGCACCCGCAGCAACAACTTCATCAGGGTTTACTGATTTATTTAACTCTTTGCCGTCAAAATAGTCAGAAACTCTTTTTTGTACCAAAGGAACACGAGTAGAACCACCAACCATGATGATCTCTTTGATGTCGCCTTTACTTAAATCTGCATCTTTCATTGCAATTTGAACATGATCCATTGTCTCATCTACAAGTGGTTCAATCATACCTTCAAACTTAGCACGGGTAAGTTTTACAACCAAGTGCTGCGGACCTGCTTCTGTCATTGTGATAAACGGCAGGTTGATTTCTGTTTCTGTTGCCGAACTTAACTCTTTTTTCGCACTTTCTGCAGCATCTTTCAAACGCTGTAGGGCCATTTTGTCATTTTTAAGATCAATTCCGTGACTTGCTTTGAATTCACTTGCTAACCAGTCAACAATTTTGTTGTCAAAGTCATCACCACCAAGGAATGCATTTCCGTCTGTTGAAAGAACTTCAAATGTTCCGTCAGAAATTTCAAGTGTAGTTACATCAAATGTACCACCACCCAGGTCATATACCAAAACATCTTCATCAGATTTTTTCTCTAAACCATATGCAAGTGCTGATGCAGTCGGTTCATTGATGATACGAAGTACATTCAGTCCCGCAATAGTACCGGCATCTTTTGTCGCTTTTCTTTGGCTGTCATTAAAGTATGCCGGAACGGTAATTACAGCATCAGTAACTTTTTCTCCAAGATACGCTTCAGCATCTTCTTTTAGTTTTGAAAGAATTTTTGCTGAAATTTCCTGTGGTGTGTAGATTTTTCCTGCAACATCAACTGCTGCCATACCGTCTTTGTCTACAATCTTATATGTTACTTTTTCCTGTGCAAGTTTTGCATTTTCTTCATTCATCATAAGACCCATGATTCTTTTGACAGATGAAATTGTTTTTTCCGGATTTGTGATAGCCTGACGTTTTGCAGGATCTCCTACTAAAACCTCTCCCTTGTCTGTAAATGCAACAACTGAAGGTGTTGTGTTTTTTCCTTCTGCATTTGGAATGATTTTCGCTTCACCACCCTCATATACTGCCACACATGAATTTGTTGTTCCTAAATCTATACCTATTACTTTGCTCATTTTTTCTTCCTTTTTTTAAGTTTAATTGAATTTTATATTTTTTAAAACAGTGTAATTGTACGCTCTTTTAAATTTTTTTTTTGCAACCTAGGTTGCATTTACTGAAAGCTAGTTTGCAACAACAACCATAGCTTCTCTCAATGGTCTCTCTTTATATTTGTAACCTTTTTGAAAGGTTTGGACAATCTGTCCGCTTTCAACTTCATCACTGTCAACACTCTGTACGGCATTGTGAATATTCGGATCAAACGGCTCTTCATGTGATACCATTGTTACACCGTGTTTTTCCAGTGCTGTAGTAAATTGCTTGAGTGTAAGTTCAATACCCTCTTTGAGCTTTTCTATAAGTTCCTGAGGTTCGGCATCTGCATTAGCAGACTGCAGGGCCATCTCAAGAGAATCCACTACAGGGATCATATCTTTTGCAAATTTTTCGTTTGCATATTCAACCGCAGTGTATTTTTCACGTTCAAGTCTCTTTTTAATATTGTCAAAATCAGCATGAACACGTGCATACTTGTCTTTTAGTTCTGCCAGTTCTTTTTGCAGTAAATCTAATTCGTTTTCAACTGCTTCAGCTTCAGCAGCGACTTCATCATTCTCTATTTCGTTATTATTTGTATTTTCTTTTTCAGACATAATGATTCATATCTCCTTTTTCTTGAAAAGATAACGTATTATACACATTGAGTGTAATAATGTCAAGTAATGGTTGTGTGATTTATATAAAATAACTTTAGTCACATCCTGTCAAGTTTGTTTTCATCTTCTTAAAACTGTAATGAAGCTTCACTTGAGTATTATTATACTACAAATTTATGGAGAAATATTATGAAATATTTAACTTGGTTCTTTATTGGCGTTGTAGGTATATTTATTTTCGTGTATGTCATACTCTTTACAGGCTTTGGCAATTCATTGATAAAACCCGCTATAGAGAGTAAAATCAGAGAAGAGACGAAACTTGATTCTAAACTAAAGGTTTTTTCTTTATCAATGAGTGATTTTCAAATAATTTTCCAATTAAATGAGAACAATACAATTAAAGCTGCAGGAACCTATTCGATTCTTTCAAAATCTTTTGATATACAATACAGTGTTGATTTAGGAGAACTGGCAACGCTGCAGCCTTTGACTGTAATGCAGTTGCAGGATGCCTTTTTTACAGAGGGAAGGGTACAGGGGAATGACAAACTGTTTACTGTTTTAGGAAAGAGTGATGTTGCCAAAAGTAAAACAGACTACAAAATTGTTATGACAGACTTCAGTCCCACTGCAGTTATTGCCAAAGTAGCGCGTGCCGATTTAGCCTCTTTACTGCATATGATCAATCAAAAACCGTATGCGAGTGCCCAGGTGAATCTGAATGTCAATTTTACAAACATTACGCCGCATCAACTTGACGGTGATATTCTTCTTGTTACAAAAAATGGAAAATTAAACGCAAGCGTGATGAAAAAAGATTTCAATATTACTATTCCTCCAACAGCATTTGCAATGAATTTGGATGCAAAGCTCAAAGGCGATGCAATTGATTATAGATATAATCTCAATTCTAACCTTGCCAAAATGACATCGCAAGGCAATATAGTTCCGGCACCGTTACATGTAAAGGCAAAATACGCATTACATGTAAAAGAGCTGGCTGTTTTAAAACCGATAACTTCGGCTGATATAAGAGGAAAATTAAATCTCAACGGAACAGTAGTCGGCAATAAAGAAGAAATGATTCTCAAAGGAAAAAGTGACTTGGCTGCTTCAAACACAGCATTTACAGCAACACTGCATGATTTTGCACCCAAAAGCATTGAAGCGGATATAAAAGGTCTCAAGCTTCAAAAACTGCTTTATATGCTCAAACAGCCTCATTATGCAGATGCACTGTTTACCATGCATGTGAACATCAGCAATGCTGATCCGAAAAATCTGCAGGGTGTTGTGACATCTCAGATTACAAAGGGGCTGGCAGACACAAGGTACATTACCCAAGCGTATAAGTTTAAAAGTATGATGCCAAGAACAAAGTTTCATGCTACAACACATACAGTACTCAGTAAGAATATCATTGACACGAAATTAAATTTTTCTTCAACGCTTGCGAATTTTGTTATTAAAAAAGCACGTTTTGATACAAAAGAGGCTTCTTTGCAGACGGACTATGCCGTAAAAATTCCTAATCTTGAGCAACTCTATTTTGCAACGCAACGGCATCTCAAAGGTGCTTTGGCTGCCAATGGAATACTGAAAAAAGCAAAAGATTTGGATTTTACACTTTTTTCAAATATAGCCGGCGGCAAACTTGATGCAAAACTGCACAATGATGATTTTGTTGCAAATTTAAAATCACTGCAGACTTTGGATGTTCTAGATATGCTCCTGTATCCTAAAATATTCAAGGCCTCTGTAGACGGAAAATTTCTTTATAATCTCGCAGATGAAAAAGGTGACTTTAAAGGATTGCTTTTCGATGGTACGTTTATGCCTAACCAGGTACTTGACTTGACAAAAAAATATGCACATATAGACCTCTACAAACAGCGTTTTAAAGGAGATGTAGATGCAAAAATAAAGAAAGAAAAAATTGTTGCCTCGTTGGATTTAAAGTCAAATACATCTTCCATTGTGGCAAAAAATACAAAAATTGACACAAAAGCCAATACAATTGATGCAAAAATTGATATTAATGCGAACGGCAACCCTTTGAGTGTTACGCTAAAAGGAAATATCAACAGACCGAAAATCGGGGTAGACGCAAAGCAGATTATCAAAAAAGAGGCAACAAAAGCGATTAAAAAAGAGATACAAAAAAGAATAGGAAAAGATGTCGGAAATCTGTTAAAAGGACTATTTTAGACTTACATCAGTCAGGGTAAGGCAAAAACTGACGGTTTGGCCCTGTTCTTCAACTTTTGTACAGGCCTGTGCAAGTGTTTGCCCTGTTGTGACAATATCATCAACTAAAATGATACTCTCATCATCTTTGAACTTTTTCAGTTGAAAGTTTCTTGGATTTTCCTGTCTGAATTGTTTGCTTTTACCCGAATACGAAACACTGTTTTGTGCCCGAAGTTTATTGTAAAGCGGACGGATATTGTATGTTTTAAGTGCATGGTTTAACAGTGCTGTGTGCGAATAGCCACTTGTACTTTTGTCATCTATTGCCAAAGAGATATATTTCTCTTTTGTATGAAATTCTTTGGCAAATTTTTTAAAGCTGAGTTTTGCTAAAATAGTATAAATATAAAAACCGATATCGGTATGTTTCGTAAACAACAGTTCTTTTATCTCCTCATATTTGTAAAAAGAGAGGATGTCGGTACCGTTAGGGAGTTTTCTTCTGTAAAGAGCAGGGGAGAGAAAGTTTGTCTGGCAGGCGGAACATATGTGTGTAAAAGCATAACTTTCACACACTATACATTTCATAAAATCTGCTTTAGTCCATTTTTAAAACAGACATAAAAGCCTCTTGCGGCAGCTGCACCTTGCCTATGGATTTCATTCGTTTTTTCCCTGCTTTTTGTTTTTCAAGGAGTTTGCGTTTACGGGTAATATCTCCACCGTAACATTTGGCAGTAACATTTTTTCCCATTGACTTGACTGTTTCCCGGGCTATGACCTGATTGCCCAGTGATGCCTGTACGGCTACTTCAAAAAGCTGACGGGGAATAAGCTCTTTCATGTTTTTTACAAGTGTTCGCCCGCGAGAAAGCGCAGAGGTTCGCGGGACAATTACACTGAGCGCATCCACGACCTCTCCGGCAACTTTGACATCAAGTTTGACAAGGTCGCCCTCTTTGAATTCGGTCGGTTCATAGTCAAAAGAAGCATAGCCTTTTGAAATGGACTTGAGCGTATCATAAAAATCCACGACTATTTCATTCATAGGTATTTCATACTCAAGCATTACTCTTTCTTCGTTGAGATAGGTCATTTTGTTTTGGATACCTCGTTTTGAAACCAAAAGATTCATGATATTCCCTAGATACTCACTGGGGGTTATCACTGTGGCTTTCACATAAGGCTCTTCGATTCTGTCAATATGATTGATTTCGGGCAATTCTGACGGGTTTTGCACTTTTACCATCTTCCCGTTATTAAGGTACACATGGTAGACAACCGAAGGGGCTGTGGCAATTAGATCAAGTCCGAATTCTCTCTCCAGACGCTCTTTGATGACTTCCATATGCAGCATACCCAAAAAGCCTACACGAAAACCAAAACCGAGTGCTATAGATGTTTCAGGTTCATAAGAGAGGGAAGAGTCATTGAGTCTGAGTTTGTCAAGTGCATCTCTTAAGTCTTCAAATTTGTCGGTATCTATAGGGTAGAGTCCGGCAAATACAAAAGGTTTAGCAGGTTCGTAATCTCCAACCGGTTGGGCAGTGGGATTTTTCGCATCAGTGATGGTATCACCGACACTCACCACACTTACCTCTTTAAGCCCTAAGACTACAATGCCGATTTCACCACTCTTTATAGCCTGTGTTTTGATTTTTTTCAAAGGATGCGGATATAATAAATCAAGGACTTGATGCTCTTCACCGTTTGACATCAGTTTAATCGTCTGATTTTTTCTAATTTCTCCGTCAAAAACACGTACAAGTGCCAGGGCACCAAGGTACTGGTCAAACCAGGAGTCATAAATAATTGCTTTGGTAGGTGCATCCGGATCACCGACAGGTGCCGGAATTCTCTCAACAATGGCATCAATAAGGTCACGAATCCCGACGCCTGTTTTTGCACTCACAAGGACAGCATCTGTGGCATCAATACCTATAGAAGTTTCTATCTCTTCGGCGACTTTATCAGGATCGGCGGCAGGAAGGTCAATTTTATTAATAACTGGAATGAGTTCAAGGTCGTTGTCAAGCGCCAAATAGACATTGGCAATTGTCTGTGCCTCAACACCCTGTGCGGCATCAACGATAAGCAGGGCTCCGTCAGAAGATGCCAAAGATTTACTCACTTCATAAGAAAAATCAACATGACCCGGTGTGTCTATAAGATTGAGAATATAATGTTCCCCGTCTTTGACATAGTCAAGGCGAACGGACTGTGCCTTGATGGTAATGCCGCGTTCCTGTTCTATATCCATGGTATCCATCATCTGTGTACCCATTTCTCTCTCGGTAACAGAACCGCACTCTTGTATAATTCTGTCAGCCAAGGTGCTTTTTCCATGGTCAATATGGGCAATGATTGAGAAGTTCCTAATATTTTTCAATGATACTCCTATGCAAAAAGACTGTTCACACTCTCGTTGTGATAGACTCTGCGAATTACTTCGGCAAAAAGTGGTGCAACACTCAAGACTTTTATTTTTGAATGAGGTTTTGATTCTAAGGTATTGGTTATAATGAGCTCATCAAGCTCACCGTTCTCAAGATTCTGGTAGGCATTTCCACTGAGAACACCGTGTGTAGCGCATGCCATCACAGAAACAGCTCCTTTGTTCTTAAGAGCAGTGGCCGCTTTGACCATTGTTCCTGCCGTGTCAACCATATCGTCTATCATAATAACATCATGTCCCTCGACATTTCCGATGATATTCATGACTTCACTTTCATTTGCTTTTTCACGGCGTTTGTCAACGATAACCATTTCAAGACCCATTCGGGATGCAAAGTATCTCGCACGCGCAACCCCGCCGATGTCAGGAGAAGCAATAATAGGATTTTTGAGGTTTTTGCTTTTTATATACTGCTCAAAGGTAATAGAACCGTAAAGATTGTCAACCGGAATATCAAAAAATCCCTGAATCTGTCCGGCATGCAGGTCTATAGTTACGACTCTGTCTATGCCGGCAGTTTCATAAAGGTTTGCTACAAGCTTAGCCGTAATCGGGACACGGGGAGCGGCTTTTCTGTCTTGTCTCGCATAACCGTAGTAGGGAACAACAGCTGTAATACTTGAAGCTGATGAGCGTTTGAGGGCATCAGTCAAAATTAACAGTTCCATAAGATTGTCATTTGAGGGAGCACCGGTTGACTGTACGATAAATACATCACGACCACGGACAGATTCTGCAATCTGGACCGAAATTTCACCGTCGCTAAACTTTTTAACATCAGCTTTCGCTAAGGGAATATCTAAAATACTACAAATTTCTTTCGCAAAATCAACACTGGCAGATCCTGCAAAAATTTTATAACCACGCATAGGAGTTCCTTCTTGGAAAAATTAATGTTGTATTATACAGCAATTGTACTGAGTATATGTTAAAGTTCTTGGCACTTTTGACAAAGTCCGGATAAAACCAGGTCGGCTTTGTCGATTTTAAAATGAGAAGTCTGTGAAGCGAGTTGGGCAGTTTGTGACAGGTCCAGTACAATATCCTGAATTGTATGACATTGTCTGCAGATTACATGGGAGTGTGTCTCTTTTGTCAGTTCAAATACTGATTTCTCATTTGGAATTTTTACTTCCTGTATAAAAGCATTCTCCATCATAAGATTAATATTTTTATAAATAGTAGCCAGTGAGATAGAATTGAATTTTTTCAGCATGACTTCATACAGGTGCTCTATTGTCATGTGTCCATTGGCATGAAGTGCATTTGCAATTTCCAGTCTTTGCGGTGTTGCTTTTAAATGATGTTGACGTAATATATCTGTATAATTATTCATAATAGAATTATACACTACAAATATTTAAAAATAGTTTTCTAAAGCAGTTTTTGTAATCGGATTAAGCTGGAAAAGAGAATCGCGCTTTTGTCACCACTTGAACTTTTCATCTGAAGTTCACTGTTTAAGAGTAATTCATGCAGTTTTGCATATGTCTGCGGTTTTATTTTAATTGCAGCAGAGGCTTTTTGTTCTACCACAAAAGAGGGTGCAGGGTAACCTAAAATTTCTAAAGCATTAGGCGCACCGTTTATTCGGATATATATGTTAAACATATAAAGCTGTGTCAAATAGGCGGTAATTGCTGTAATAATTCTTATTTCATCTTCGCCATGTTCGAGTATATTAAGTAAATCAGGACGAAAATCTTTTTTGTCAAGCAGTTTTGTTATAAAGTCGTCAAGGTTGATACTTGCAAGTCCATATACCAGATTGTCAACATCTTTTGTTGTAATGGCTCTGTCATAAACACGAAACTTTTCTATTTCATTCGATGCAAGCGCAACATCTCCATTGTGAATTTTTAAGAGATGGGAAATTGTAAATTTATCAATATTGACATGCTTTTCTTGGGCAAGGGCATAAATAATATTTTGTGCTTCATACTCTTTTGGGTGAAAAAATCTTACACTCATGACATTTGTTTTGGCAAAAGCTTTTTTATTGTTGTAGGTTTTATGGTCTGATCCGTAATAGGCATAGACAAAAATATTTTCTGTATTTTTGTCACATAAGGATAAAAACAGATCAAGCTCTTTTTTGGGAATTTTTTTTTCGCTTTTTATGACAAGGATATTTCTGTCTCCAAAGAGTGAACCCTGCGAGAGATGTGCCTTTGCAGAGTTAAAATCATATTCGTCATGGTAATAGCTGAGAATATTTGCTTCTTCTATATTTGTCAGCATTTTTGTATACATATCTATCAAGAAGGTACTTTCTCCAAAAAAGATAAAGCTGTTGGAGATACTCTTGTTTTGTATATGTTTGTCAAACTCGTTTTTATACATTGTTTTCTATTTTCCCGACTACAGAGGCATATATTCGGGCTCTTGCTATATTCACTTTATCAATGCGAACAATGACATCTTCAAAAAGTGTTACATCCGCACCCGATGTAAAATGCAGTCTTGCACCTATGATTTTATCATGCAACTGGGCACGCAGTTCCGGATCTGTAGAGGTAATTCTTGCTTTAAACTCTTTGTGCAGGTTTTGTTCTGCCCATCTTGCATATTTGCGTGCTTTGTATTCGGACTCTATAATCATAGCCTCACGCTCTTTTTCACTGATAGCCATACTGAGTGATTCTATATTTCTTAAAACATAAGACTGCTCCTGTGTGTCGCCTCTGTTAATCGCTTTTAAAAGTCTGTGCACAATTAAATCACTGTACCTTCTTATGGGTGAGGTGAAATGGGTGTACTCTTTAAAACCCAGTCCAAAGTGCCCGACATTTACAGGGGAGTATCGTGCCTGCATCTGGGACTGAATAATCAGTGTATCCACTTCCGCTTCAATACCCATCTCTCTGGCCTGTTTTTGGATGGAGTCTATTGTTTCTTTGATAGTGTTTTTTATCTCTACATGTATGCCTATGCCGGCTAACTCCTGGTAAAGCTTCTGAAGTTTTGCCTGACTTGGCGGTTCGTGGATTCTAAAAAGCCCTCTTTTGTAACGTTTTGCCGCTTCTTTGTTTGCTAAGAGCATACAGTCCTCTATAAGTCCGTGAGAAGGTGTCTCCTGGGCAAGGGTTGTGGCGACAAGGTTTGTGTTTTCATCCAGAGTCATCTCTATTTCTGTAGAATGAAAGTCAAAACCTTCCTGCAGACGTTTTGCCCGTAATCTGTCGGTAACTGTTTTGAGCTTTTTTATCCAGGCAAATATCTCTGTTTCTTCTTCTGTTTTTGCCTGCAGCTTATTTTCTAAAAAGAGGTCAATCTCTTCATAGTTAAATCTTCTGTCAGAGTGCATAAGTGCCTCATACACTTCAGATTTTACGACTTCAAGAGTTTTTACATCAAGTTTGATTTCAAATACATAAGCAAGTCTGTCTACATGGGGTTGAAGGGAACATAAAGTTTCACTGAGTTCTCTAGGGAGCATAGGAATAGAACGATGCGGCAGGTAAATAGAAAAACTTCTGTAGATTGCTTCGGTATCTATGGGACCAAAAGGTGTGACATATTCACTGACATCTGCGATAGCAACATAGAGGGTTGTGTTCTTGTCATCCCAGTAGATGGCATCGTCAAAATCTTTTGCAGTCACAGGGTCTATTGTACAAAATGTCAAATCTCTTAAATCTTTTCTTTTTGGATACTTTGAAGCATCAACAGGCTGAAAAGAGCGAGCGATTTTTAAAACTTCCTCATCAAATGCATCATGCTTGTTAAACTGGGCAAGGACAATTTTCTCATCAGATTTCGGGTCTTTGATGTTGCCTATTTTTTCCATGATTTTATTTTCATTGTTGTCAACTTTAAAAAGGTCACCCACTGCATAGTTATTGAGCTCTTCTGTTGACATCTCAGCACCGACGGGATACTCGGTTTTAAGATCAACTAAAGATTTGTGTCCCTCTTTTTCTATAATGTAGGCGACACTGTAAGTCTGTTCTTTTCCGACTATTTCTACTATTTTGGCACTCGGTTGTCCTCTGTGCCCTAAAAGTCTCTGAGCAATAACCAAATCCCCTTCATTGGCAAGTCCGAGATTGTTTTCATTGATATAGAGGTCTTTAATATTCTCGCCTATTACATGTAAATAGGCTGTTCCTTTTTGGACAAGTCCTAAAACTCCGGCACGGTATTTGGAATTGAATTTGTATATATTATGCTTGTGTGTCAGGTATTTTTTTGCAAGCCATTCGCGTACTACAGGAAGTTCCTCTTCCGTGATGTCTTGTTCATTGAGTCCATGAGTGAGTCGTATAAGTAGTGATTTCAATGCATTTAACTCTTTATATGTTCCAGGGCTTGATCGAAACTCTCCATATCAAGTCCGTATTTTTCTATTAACTCTTTTGCAGCTTGAATGCTCTCGTTTGTGATTACACCGTTTATAGGAACAGTGATACGAACTACATGAAGAATCTGTGCAGCTTTTTTATCTTCTTCCTTGGCTGCATCAGGATTTTGACAGTTGCGTATAACATCAACAAGTCCCTCTTCAAATTTCCATTGTGCAAATATTGTAGCACTGACTTCAGGTGTATCTACACCTACAATCTCTTTTTCGGCAGCTTCAACATCCTGTAACTCCTGCATAACTGCTTTGAACTCTGCTTCTTTTTTGTCCGCTATAATCTGCTGTGCAATAAGTACTTTTCCGATTTCTACCAAAAAGGCAGCAGGGGATAAAATACCCATAAGCCTGTTTTCTCTTTTTAGACACCAGGCCGTAGTAAGCGCATGCTGTTTTTTTGAGAGTTCAGAGAACATTTCGTTTGTAATGCCGTAGGGCGACAAATCAAGATCAAAGCTTTTTTTCACGATTGAAGCTAATGCAAATCCGCGAACAGTACCCATACCAAAGAGACCGACTGCCTGACTGATAGCATTTATTTCTCTGGAGAAACCGTAAAGCGGTGAATTTGCCGCTTTAAGGATATCGGCTGTCAAAAGAGGGTCTTTTTCTAAAATTTTTGCCATATCATTAAATGTAGAGTTTGGATCTTTGTAAACTTTCTCTATTTGAAGAGCAGATTCCGGAAGTGGCGGGAGTTGCTTGATTTTTTTTAATATATCTTCAGTCATTTAATTTCTCTCTTGTTAAATATAGTCTTTGTAGTGTAATTATAGTCTCAATAGCTAAATACATACTGAAGTAATCATTTTTCTTGATGTTTGTTTACAAAAAACTGTTATTATTTTTCATAAAAATTTTAGAAGGAAACAGATATGCAAAATGATGCAATGTTGACGCAACTGCGATATGTACCAAATGAAGCTTTGGTGCAGCAACTCAAAAGAATTCAAAAAAATACTCCGGGATATGAAAAAATAGAGAAGCATATTTTGGATTTAAATGATCATCTCAAAGTAAATAATGCCTATGTCGCTTTATCCAATACAAAAGATTACTTTAAAATAAAAGTAGAGTCACCTACTCCTGAGTTAGCACAGGAAGCACATGAAAAGATAGAGCATTTCAGCAGAAAATTCAAGGTAAAAACAGACAAATTACCAAATAAAGAAACATATTATATTATAGGGTACGAGCATTAGGAACAGCAGTTGATGAAAGAACCAATGAGTATCGAAGGGTATGATAAACTTACAGAAGAGTTTAAATATCTGCTCGAAGTTGAAAAACCCAAGGTGGCGCATGAAAAACTTGTAGCTGCCGCACTTGGTGACCGAAGTGAAAATGCTGACTATCAGGCGGCAAAAGAGAAATTGCGTTTTATTGACAAAAGGCTTTTTTATCTCAACAAAATGATTCAAAACTCACAAATCATTGATCCCTCTTTACATGTACATGAACGTATTTCTTTTGGAAGTACCGTTACATTGGTTGATCTTGAAACCGATAAAGAAGAGGTGTATACTTTATGCGGTGTGCTTGAGAGCGAACCGGAAAACGGACTGATATCCGTTCATTCTCCTATAGCAAAAGCATTGCTTGGCAAAAGTGCAGGCGACGAGGTCAAAGTCAGGTTGCCAAATCAGATAAAAGAGTATGAAATTGAAAAAATAGAGTATAAAAATATCTTTTCTCTGAAAAAGAATATTCGCACAAAAAGTGATTTTTCTTTTCATTAAAACAACTTTTACCATTGCTTGGATATAATTCATTTTTAAAAACCAATTTTTAGGAAACCCCCGTGAGCCAACAATTACAAAACATTGATGAACAGTTAGCCAACCATAAGCTTTCGCAAGAAGACTATATACATATTAAAGAGATCTTAGGACGTGAACCGAATTTGGTTGAATTAGGTATATTTTCAGCCATGTGGAGTGAACACTGTTCGTATAAGTCTTCCAAAGTCCATTTAAAAGGGTTTCCTACAAAAGCACCATGGGTTATTCAGGGACCTGGTGAAAATGCCGGTGTTATTGATATTGGTGATGGATATGCGGCAGTTTTTAAGATGGAGTCACATAATCATCCGAGTTTTATAGAACCCTATCAGGGCGCGGCAACCGGTGTCGGCGGAATTATGCGTGATGTTTTTACAATGGGTGCCCGTCCTGTGGCAAACTTGAATGCACTGCGTTTTGGCAATATTTTGAACAAAGATGATATTTCCAAGCATCAGCGTTATTTGGTGCGCGGTGTCACTGAGGGAATCGGCGGTTACGGCAACTGTATGGGTGTTCCGACCATCGGCGGTGAAACCAGTTTTGATGAGTGTTACAACGGAAATATTCTTGTCAATGCTTTTACTCTGGGAATTGCAAAAAGTGACGAAATATTTTACGGCAAGGCAGAGGGGACAGGAAATCCGGTCCTTTATGTAGGTGCTAAAACAGGTCGTGACGGTCTTGGCGGAGCTGTTATGAGTTCGGACAGTTTTACCGAAGAGAGCAAATCTTTGCGTCCGACGGTTCAGGTAGGGGATCCTTTTACCGAAAAACTGCTTTTGGAAGCATGTCTGGAGCTTTTTAAAACGGATCATGTCATCGGAATCCAGGATATGGGAGCTGCCGGACTTACATCTTCTTCTTTTGAGATGGCGGGACGTTCAGGTTCGGGAATGATTATGCACCTTGACAAGGTTCCTGCGCGCGAAGAAAATATGACTCCTTATGATTTTATGCTCAGTGAATCGCAAGAGCGTATGCTTTTGTGTGCCAAAAAAGGTTCAGAACAGGCTATTATCGATATTTTTGAAAAATGGGATCTGGATGCTGCAGTTATAGGCGAGGTAACAGATACCGGAAAAATGGAGCTTTTTTGGCATGGAGAAAAATGTGCTGAGGTTCCTGTTGACCCTGTTAGTGAAGAAGCTCCGGAACTGAACCGTCCTATGAAAAAACCTGCTTACCTTGATGATATTCACAAAGTAAGTATTGATGATTTTGACAGAGTGTCAAATCAGGAAGCGTTTGAAAAACTGACAAAATCTATGGAAGTAGTTGATAAATCATGGATTTATACACAATATGATTCTATGGTACAGACAAATACTGTTAAAAACGGAGGCATGCTTGATGCTTCCGTCATCCGCGTAAAAGAGAATAAAAAAGCTTTGGCAATGTCAGCTGACTGTAATGTGCGTTATTGTTATATAGATCCGAAAATGGGAGCAGCGGCAGCGGTTGTTGAATCCGGGCGTAATGTTGCTATGAGCGGAGCAAGACCGTTGGCAATTACCGACTGTCTTAATTACGGAAATCCGGAAAACCCTGAAGTTATGTGGCAGTTTGGCCAAGGCTGTTTGGGTATAAAAGAAGCATGTGCAGAGCTGACAACTCCGGTCATTGGCGGAAATGTTTCTCTTTATAATGAAACAAACGGTGTTTCTGTTTTTCCAACGCCTTCTATTGCAACCGTAGGTGTGAATGATGATGAAAACAATGTGTTAATGTCAAGTTTTCAATCTGAGGGAAATGCGCTTTATCTGATAGGCGAAAGCAAATCAGAATTCGGCGGTTCTTTATATATGAAAGAGCTTTACGGCACTGTTGCCGGAGTTATACCTGAAATTGACTACAAGAAAGAGCTTGCTCTTTGGGATTTGGTTATAGAAGCAAACAAAAAGCATTTGCTGGAGTGCGCAAAAGATGCAAGCAGCGGCGGTGTTGCAATAGCATTAGCGAAAATGGCAGCCACAAGCGGACTTGGCTGCGATGTAGATATGAGTGTTGCTGATGATCGGGATATCTTTGCAGAAAGTATGAGTCGAGCCATTATTGAAGTAAAGTCTGAAAACTGTGAAGCTTTTGAAGCGATGCTTGATGAATCAATGTCTGTTGAAAAAATTGGAACAGTCGGCGGAGATACTGTACGAATAAATGATGTAAATATGAGTATAAAAAGCCTCAAAGAGAATTATTTTACTACTTTTAGAAAAATAGTTGAACAAGATTTATAGTAATAGCAAAATCTTATAAAACTTTAATCCGTTTAGGTATATAATAATCACGAAAATATCACAAAGGAAAAGATAAATGAGAAAAAACATAATTACTGCAATAATTGCACTGAGTGTTGCATTTTTTGCAACAGGATGTTCTACAATGCATATGGGCTGGGTGGCAGTTACGAGTCAACACAAACTTGACGACAAAGCTATGGATGCGTATGATGAAATGTTTACAAAAGTTGCAAAATACGGTGACCCTGCACGTGCAATGATGAAAGAGTGGAAGGTTGAAGAAGGTGTGAGCGGTGATGATGTAAAAGAGTCAATAGCTGCACTTACTGAAGAGTATAACATGAGACTTACAGGCTATGTTAAGATGTATACAAAAGAGGATGCAAAACCAAATGAAGTGGCAGAAGCAAGAATCTGGTCTTTGTGTAACCTTACGACTGCAAAAATATTCTTGAATTATTCACGTTATTATGGTGGTTTTATGCCATGTAGAATTATGTATGTTCGTTATGGTAACGGAGACGCTTTCTTAATCAGTATGGATATGACTCTTGCAATTCATGGCGGATACCCGTTACCTCCCAAAATGCTGGAAGCTGCTTTAAAAGTAAAAGACGCAATGGAAGGAATTCCTGCTCGTGCTGCACAAGGTGATTTCTAGTCACCTGTTGCTTCTGGAGAGTTTATAAATTTTATAAGCTCTTCATCTAACTGATAGGGTGTATTCACAACCGCATCAATCTCTTTATACCTGAACCCCTCTTTTGTATAACAAACAATAGTTTCGTTTTTATTATCCAGCAAAGCATCTATCGCATACGTAATAAATTTATATGCCATAAGTCTGTCTTTTACTGTCGGATTTCCTCCGCGCTGCAGGTGACCAAGTACATTTACTCTTGATTCAATGCCGATTTTTTCTTCAAACCATCGTGCTATCTCTTCAGAATCCTCATTTATCCCCTCTGCTACAATAGCAATAAAATATCTTCGTCCGTTTTGTATCTCTTGTTTGAATTTTTGCTCATACGCGTTTAAATTATAGGCTGTTTCAGGAATTAAACAAAGCTCAGAACCGGATGTCAAATGAGATACAAGTGCAAGGTAACCGCATTTGTTTCCCATGGTCTCAATAATGAAAGCCCTTTTGAAAGAAGATGCCGTATCTCTGATGGAGTCTATTGAGAATTTTATCATATTGAGTGCCGTATCTACTCCCAAACAGTAGTCTGTGCCTGAAATATCATTATCAATAGTAGAGGGAATACCGCAAAACTTTATGTTATGCTCTTTGTAAAACTGATGTAAACCACGAAAAGAACCATCTCCCCCAAGCACAATAAGCATTGTTACATGTAATGCATCAAGGTTTTGTTTTGCTATGTTTCTATACTTCTCCTGCATAAATCTTTTGCTTCTGGCACTTCCTATTTTAGTGCCTCCACGGTTAATAATGCCCGAAACATCACAATAACTCGCTTTATGAATATTGTTGTCAATCAGTCCTTCGTATCCGTCATACACGAAGTAGGGCGTTAAATTATTTTGTAAACTGTATTCAACAAATCTTTTCAATGCCGGATTCATGCCGGAGACATCTCCGCCAGAACAGAGTATGGCAATATTTTGCTTCATTATAGCTTCCTTAAATTGTTTTTTTAAGTTTACCATCTTCTAAACTCTATTTGGATAAAATAGCAGTAATATTTTAAATCAAGGCGTCAAATGAAAAAAAGAGCATTAGTAAGTGTAAGTGACAAAAACGGTGTTGTAGATTTTTGTAAATCATTGGTAAAAAATGAGTATGAGATAATTTCTACCGGCGGAACATACAGGTTGTTGAAAGAAAATGGGGTGGATGCTATTGAAATTGATGAGATAACAAAGTTTCCCGAATGTTTTGAAGGGCGTGTGAAAACTTTAAATCCTTTTGTTCACGGTGGGATTTTGCATCGTCGTGACAAACAGTCACATTTGGACCAGGCAAAAGAGCTTGGGGTTGAAGCGATTGATCTGGTATGTGTCAACCTTTATCCGTTTAAGGAAACAATAGAAAAAACGGATGATTTTGATGAAATTATAGAAAATATTGACATCGGCGGTCCGGCAATGGTTCGCTCGGCTGCAAAAAACTTTGATGCTGTTCTAATTGTAACAAATGTACAAGATTATGACATCGTTATTGATGCGATTGAGAATGAAAAAAATACAAAAGAGTTTCGCCGCGGTTTTATGATTAAGGCGTATGAACATACTGCAGCCTATGATTCAATGATTGCAAACTACATGAATGAACGTTTCAACGAAGGTTTCGGCGAAAAACAGTTTATTGTTGGCAATAAAGTAATGAACACTCGTTATGGTGAAAATCCTCATCAAAAAGGTGCCCTCTATGAATTTGACAAACATTTTTCAAATAATTTTAAGACACTCAAAGGCGAAGCAAGTTTTAACAACCTAAATGATTTAAACGGTGCGGTTAAAATTGCAGCTGCCTTTGGGAATGAAAATGCTGTTTGTATCTCAAAACACGGTAATCCCTGTGGTTTTGCAATTAAAGATACATTACTCGAAGCATATACAGAAGCACTCAAATGTGACCCTGTATCTGCTTTTGGCGGTGTGGTTGCCGTTAATGGCACAGTTGACAAAGCATTGGCAGAAAAAATGAATGAAATATTTATTGAAGTGATTATAGCAGGACGTATTACCGAAGAAGCACAGGAAGTATTTGCAGCAAAGAAAAGAATCAAACTTTTTGAGATGGGTGCGGATAACTTAATACTGGCGAATGATAAAAAAGACTTTAAGCACATTGACGGCGGATTTATTTTCCAGGATGCGGACAAGGTGCAGGATGATGAAGTGAAAAATGCAAAACTTATGAGTAAAAATGCAGCAACACCTGAAGAGATGAAAGATCTTGAAATTGCCTATAAGGTAGCATCCCTGACAAAATCAAACTGTGTCGTTTATGTGAAAAATTCCGCAATGGTTGCTGTCGGTATGGGAATGACCAGCCGTGTAGATGCTGCACAGTGTGCGCTTAAAAAAGCAAAAGATATGGGGCTTGACGTAACAGGCGCAGCCCTTGCCAGCGAAGCATTCTTTCCGTTTCGTGACTCTATAGATGCAGCCGCGGCAGCAGGAGTCAAAAATATTATAGAACCAGGAGGCTCTATTCGCGACGAAGAAATAATAGCTGCAGCCGATGAATTTGGTATGAGTCTCTACTTTTCAGATATCCGCCACTTCTTACATTAAATCTATCAAGGTTCCTTTACCTTGATTGACATACACTCAAGTAATATGATATAATTCCACTAATGAGAATCTATGAATAATTAAATAAGTTAGAAGGAATAAATATGAGCAAATCATTATACGAAACATTGGAAGTATCTCCAAATGCAAGTGAATCAGAAATCAAAAAAGCCTACAGAAAGTTAGCCCGCAAATACCATCCGGATGTTAATAAGGATCCGAGTGCGGAAGAAAAATTTAAAGAAATAAATGCAGCCTATGAAGTGCTGAGTGACAAAGAGAAAAAAGCACAGTATGATCAGTACGGTGATGCAATGTTCGGCGGTCAGAATTTCCATGATTTTTCTCAAAGTCAGGGTGGAAATGTAGATCTTGATGAAATACTGCGTCAGATGTTTTCCGGTGGCGGCGGATTTGGAGGCTTTAGCGGTGCAGGAGGCGGAGCATCCGGCTTCAGCAGTTCCGGATTTGGCGGAGGGCAACGCTACCAGGAACCAAACCTTGATATAGAAGCAAATGTAACCATCCCGTTTGCCGTAGCAATCTTAGGAGGATCTCACTCTGTTTCGGTTAACGGCGAGCGTTTTGACATCAAAATTCCTGCCGGTGTAAAAGACGGTGAGAGAATGCGCGTCAAAGGCAAAGGCCATGCACAAAACGGCAGAGTCGGAGACCTCTTTTTGCGCATACATGTAGCACCGAGTCCGGAGTATGAGAGAGAGGGAGATGATTTAGTCAAAACTATTGATGTGCCTTTGTATGCGGCACTTTTTGGTGACAAAATATCTGTACAGACTCTGGAAAAAGAGATTAAACTTAAAATACCGCAAAATACGAAAAACGGACAGCGCTTTCGTGTCAAAGGTATGGGGGCTATGAATCGTAAAACGAAACAAAGAGGTGATTTGTATCTAAAAGCAAATATTGTATTGCCAAAAGTTGAAGATCTGGATCCTGAATTAGTAAAAATTATGAAAGAAAAATTACCAAAGACAGTATAAAAGGAGGGTATTGCTATGCACCATTATGATGAACCGGTCTATTTAATAAGCATTGTTGCAAAAATATTAGATATACACCCTCAAACTCTACGACAGTATGAGAGGGAAAACTTAATAAATCCATCTCGTTCTGACGGACGAATACGACTCTACTCGCAACGGGATATAGATAAAATTAAATTAATTTTGCGATTGACACGTGAACTGGGTGTGAACCTTGCAGGTGTGGATATTATTCTTAATTTGAAAGAAACAATAGATGCAATGGAAAAAGAGATAGCAGAACTTCGTCACGAAGTTGAAGTAGTCAAAAATGCACATTCTGTTGCTCCGGAAAAGTCACTTGTCACGAAAAAAAGTTTATATGAGATGATAGTTTTTAAAGAGTAGAAGATCTACTCTTTGAGTCTTTGTATATTGGCACCGACCTGGTAAAGTTTTTTCTCAAGTGAGTCATATCCTCGATCCAGGTGGTAGATGCGGTGTACATGTGTTTCTCCAGTTGCAACAAGTGCAGCGAGAACCAATGCGCTTGATGCACGTAAATCCGTTGCCATGACATCAGTCCCACACAGGTTACTTTTTCCACTCACTGTTGCAATATGACCGTTTAATGTTATATCTGCACCCATACGCTGTAATTCACTGACATGCATAAATCTGTTTTCAAAAAGTCGTTCTTCTATAATTGAAACACCGTCTGCCTGTGTTGCAAGTGCCAAAAACTGTGCCTGCATGTCTGTTGGAAATGCGGGATATTCCTGTGTGACAATTTTAACAGGTTTGATATGCGCGGCAGGGTGAATTGTAATTGTGGTGTCTGTGAGGGTAAAAGTACTGCCCATCTCTTCGAGTTTGGATAAAACTGCGCCCAAATGTTTCGGTTCAACATTCGTCAATGTGAGTTGCGATTTTGTAATGGCCCCTGCACAAAGGTATGTTCCGGCTTCTATCCTGTCCGGAATGATAGAAAACTCATTGATATTGAGCAGTTGTCCGTCTGTACCGTGTATTTCGAGTATTGCTGTGCCTATGCCGTTGATTTTCACGCCGCTGGCATTGAGTACTTCGCATAATTGGACAACTTCAGGTTCTCTGGCTGCATTTGTAATCGTTGTTGCCCCCTTGGCAAGGGCGGCGGCCATAACAATATTTGCAGTACCTGTAACGGTGACTTTGTCAAAAATTATTTCACATCCGTGCAAGCCATTTGGCGTTCTTGCTTCGATGTATCCTGCTTTAATAGCTATTTTTGCACCCATCTGCTCCAAGGCTTTAAGATGCAGATCAATTGGACGCTGTCCAATTGCACATCCTCCGGGTAAAGAGACTTCACAATGCCCAAAACGTGCTAAAATCGGTCCTAAAACCAAAATAGAAGCACGCATGGTTTTTACTATATCATAGGTAGCTTTTGTTTCGTGTAGATCAAATGTATTGACGATAACACTGTCTTGCGAAAATTCACAGGTTGCACCAAGATTTGACAGGAGTTTTAAAAGCGTTTTTATATCTACAACCTGTGGTAAATTTTTCATATGTACACTGTTTTTGGCCAGTATGCACATAGCAATAAGAGGTAGAGATGCATTCTTTGCACCTGAGATATTTATAGTACCTTCGAGTGAAGCACTGTTTTTTATTTTTAAATAATCCATAGGTCTCTTTGTATTTTCATAAATTTTATAATTGGCATTATATCTAAGGGCACCTCTAAAAACCCTGATATATCTCAACATTATAGCAAAAGTGCTAATGCAAGGCAAAACTATGCAGGAGCTACGAGTAGCTTCTCTTTTTGGTTTTGAGGTATATCAGGGTTTTTAGAGATGCCCTGATTAATATGATTATATAAACAGTTTATTTTTGATATACTTAATTTTTTAAAGGATTTACACATGAGTTCCGCATTAGACAGATTGAAACATTTAACAAATAAAATTTCCAGTTATGAGACGGCGAGAAAGCAAAATTTAAAAATATTACAAAAGCTGTTTGGGGAGTTGGATATAGACAAAAAAGTAGCAAAATTTGAAGATTTATTTCATTTTAAAGCTGTGAACCTTTCGGGTGTATCGCTAAATGAGGAGGATCTTGGTACAATTAAAAAAGGAAAATATTTACAGATTTTAGCAATTCATTATGACAAAAACGCAATACAAAAAAGTAAAAATATCTCTTTGGCCTATTTTGGAAGAGTTGAGAATGTTGCCACTGAATTAAAAGAGAAGGTAGTGGAATTTGTCATTCGCTACAGGTTTGAAAAAAGTTTTATGACACTTGAACATTATCATGATATGCTAAATAGATTCGGGCAGGAGAATGAGTAGATTTTATTTTTTTATATGGTTGCAGTGGGCGGTAAAACTGACATTGTATACAGCGTTGCTGACTTTTTTTATTGCTGCTTTTATAACACTGGTAATATATATAAGCCAGGGAACAGGTACATTAGACAATGAAATAACAAGGGCACTTTTGACTATATTTAAATTCTGGTTTATGGTGGCATGGAATTTTGCGCTTTTGATTGTTTTATTTAGAAGTCTGAAATATATTTTTAATAAATGCATAAAAGGGTATGTGTTTGTCCTGTTAGGTTGTCCCAAAGAAGAGACGAATGAAGAAACAGGAGAGATTATAGATGAGATTGGATATGGTGATTTGTTGAAAGTATGGCGAAAATGGTTTATGCTGATGATATGGACAGTTGCAGGAGAAATGATTGTGGCAGTGATTGTTATGAAGCTTTTTAGCTCATATGAGAGCGTGTTTACATGGTTTAATATGTATGTGCTGCATATATTTATACTAATTGCCGGTTTTTTTTCTTTCATTGTACTCAGTGTAAAATGTAAAAAAGTTCAGGTAAAAAAATGTTGATTTTTACAGATGTGCAGACTACAGGGATTGAAGCAGGCGATGTTGTGTGCTCCGTTGCATTATTAAAAGATGAAAAGGTATTTTACGAACTTATAAACGAAGGAAAAAAGATACCGCCGTCAGCTTCAAGTATTCATCATGTTACAAATGAAATGATCAAAGATAAAAAGCTTTTTAAAATGACGCAAGTATATGAAATATTACAAAAAAACAATACTTTTGAAAATACTTTAATTGCACATAATGTACAATTCGTTTTGGAAAAATTTGCTGTTTCGGGTCTGCAATGGCAAGGAACTGTAATAGATACATTAAAAGTCACAAAACATCTTATCAAAGAGTGCGAACAGTTTTCATTGCAGTTTTTACGCTATGAACTCAAGCTGTACAGACAAGAGAATGCGCTTAAACAGCAGTATGGAATTAAAGATGCTTTATGCTCCAATAATGCACTCAATGATGTATTTGTAACAAAATTATTGTTTGAATATCTGCTTGAGTATGCAACAGTAGAAAAGATGAAAGAATTAAGTTTTCAAAAAGTGCTTTTAGAAAAATTTCCCTTTGGAAAATATATGGGAAAATATATAGAAGAGATAGTCCAACATGATATTAATTATGTGAACTGGATGTTGTGTCTGGAAGATTTGGATGAAGATTTAAAGTACTCGCTTGAGTATTATTTGAGAGGATAGTTTTATGAAAGTAGCTGTTGAATGCCAGTCTCCGCTTTTGCAAAAGTCATTAGAACTTTTTTTGGCAAAGTATTTAAGTTCATCAAAAAAAAGTGACATAATCATTCGTGATGAAGAGTGCTTGAATGAGAGCCGATGTTTTTATATTTCAACGAAAGAAGGAGCAGACTTGTTGAAACCTTTTTCAAAGTCACAGCTTATTTTGGCCTTGGAAAAAAAATATAATGAACTCTATCCTGAGAGTACAAATACTCAGCCTGAAGATCAGAACACAAGTGAGAGAATGAACTTTGAAGTATTGGAAAAAAGAATTGAGTTGTTAACAAAAGAGTATCAGGAAAATATTCTAAGAGCGGTGAAAGCATTTTATGAAAAGTAAACAACTGAGCAAGAAGATTATTGCAGGAAAATATAAGGGAAAAAAACTTTTGCTCCCGTCAAAAGTCACTACACGAAGTTCCAAGTCTATAGTTTTGGAATCTTTTTTTAATACTTTACAGTTTGATATAGTTGATGCAAACTTTGTTGAAGTTTTTTCAGGGAGCGGATCAATAGGTCTTGAAGCACTCAGCCGTGGTGCAAAAAAAATATACTTTATGGAAAAAGACAAAGAAGCATTAAAAACACTTCAAAAAAATATTTCTCAGACAGACCCGTCGGCCTGTGAAGTCTTTGCCGGAGACAGTTTTGAAAATATTGAGTTAGTTCTCTCTAGACTGAAAAAATCGAATGAAGATGCATTCTTCTACATTGACCCTCCGTTCAGCATCCGTGAGGGTATGGAAGAGATTTATGAAAAAACTATGAAACTTATAGAAAAACTGCCTGCCTTACATGTAAAGATGATTATTGTAGAACATATGAGCGGTCTGAAGATTCCTGAATTCTTAGGCATATACAAGGTGAAAAAATCAAAAAAATTTGGGAATACTACGTTAACATATCTTACAAACAATAATATGGAATAAAATTTGCTGGTTTATCTTTACATGTAAGGATTGCTAATGAAATTTATTTTACTGTTTATACTTTTTTTCTCTACTCTTTATGCTACAAAGATATCGGATGTGTCAAATATTGTAGGAGTAAGAGACAATCAGGTTATAGGCTATTCCCTTGTTGTCGGATTGAAAAAAACCGGAGACGGGACTACCTCAAGGTTTACTCTTCAGTCTATCTCCAATATGCTTCGTGCAATGAATATAAACATGGATCCAATTGACATCATGTCGAAAAATGTTGCTGCTGTTGTGGTAACTGCTACTATGAAACCTTTTGCCAGACAGGGTGATAAAATGGATGTGACCGTTTCTTCTATAGGAGACTCAAAATCTTTAGAAGGGGGAACACTTCTGATGACACCTTTAAAAGGGGTTGACGGAAAAATTTATGCTTTGGCACAAGGAGCCATCAGTATAGGCGGACTGAACACAAGAGGTGCAGGAAATGCGTCACACCCTACTACAGGAATTGTTTTTAACGGAGGGATAATTGAAAGAGAAATCAATATTGATCTGTTTCATCAAAAATATGCAACATTATCTCTTAAAGAATCAGGATTCAGGAATGCTGTTGGAATTCAAAAGGCAATTAATGATTATTATCATACACAGTTAGCAATAGCTATGGACTCAAGAAGTATAAAACTGAAATGTCCACAAAATCGTTCTATGATAGAGTTTTTGGCTGAGGTTCAAGAGATCGACATGGATTATCATCCAAAAGATAAAATCATAATAAATGAAAGAACAGGAACAATTGTTGCTGGAGTAAATATAGAACTCAAACCGGTAGTTTTAACACACGGAGATATTACGATAAAGATTGTTGAACAGAAAAAGATTTCAAAGCCTGCAGGTTCAATGAGTGTTGATAATAATCTGGTTATCGGTTTAAACGAGAATGAAGTCTATACCAAAGAGGGAACAACAACAGTGGCAAACCTTGTAAGATCTTTGCAAAAACTCGGAGCTTCACCAAAAGATATTATATCTATACTTGAAGCGATGAAAAGTGCAGGGAGTATATCTGCAGAACTAAAGGTGATATGATGAATTACTCAATGAATGCTGTCAATGCCCAGGCACAAATGGCTACAGCGAATAAAGCAATACCCAGGATTGACGAAAAGGCGCAGGATAAGGCTCTGAGAGAACAGACAGATGCTTTTGAAGCCGTTATAGTAAAAATGCTGATGGATAATGCGATGAAAGATGATAAGAATCTTTTTTCATCACAAAATGATCCGGGAGATAAAATATATAAATCAATGTACAGAGATGAGCTTTCTAAAGCAAGTGCCGGAAGTTTCGGATTTTCGCAAATGCTTTATGATTATTTATCTCAAAAGAATTCATAAAATCAACTTAATAAGTTCTGGTTATTGCCGATATAACAATAGCAATAAAACAAACTTATTATATAAAGGATGAATTATGATTTCAAAAGTAAATAATTCAGTGTTGGGGAGTGCCTATGTGAACAATACACTTTCAAACACACAAAAAAAAGAGAATACTTCAGTAACTGCTGTGGAAAACAAGAGCAGTAAAGTCGAACAACTCAAAGAGTCTATAGACTCAGGACAATACAAAGTAGATTTGTCTGCATTGTCTAAAAAAATGGCAGATGAGTTACTTTAGAAATAAACGAACAGGAGAATGGCATGTTGAGTCATCATTTGCAGAGTGCTTTACAGGATTTAAAAGATTTAATTTCAATAACAAAATCAGATATCAAAGATATTCAAAAAGCGCAACATGACCATCAGTTTGAAAGACTCTCCATAAAAGAAGAAAAACTAAAAAGCTTTGAAGCAAAAAAAGCAATGATAGATTACGAAATTTCTGCGTTAATTACATCCCATCCGGATGTTGAACTTCCCCAATTATTAGATGAAACACAGCATCAACTATTGGATGAATTAAAACAAAGCTTATCAGAACTCAGAACAGTGAATAAACAGTATGCAAAGTTAGTAGTTGTCGTGAGTAATTTATACAATACATTCCTGGAAAGATTAGTACCCACTGAAATGCAGGGGTACAACAAGGTTGCATCCAAAGACTCTACAATATTGGAAGTAAGGGTTTAAAATGGCTTCAATTTTTAATACACTCAGCATCGGATACAGCGGATTAAGCGCAGCACAAGTCGGAATAAATACAACAGGAAACAATATAGCAAATGCGGAAAATGAAGGATATACCCGTCAAAGAGTGATCACTTCAGCTGCAAATCCTTTGATTACGAGTGCAGGAAATGTTGGAAATGGCGTTGAAATCCAGGATATCAAAAGAGTATTTGACAATTTTGTGTTTGACAGATACAGCAGTGTTTCTGCAGATAAAGAATACAGTGATTTTGAAAGACAAACACTTGAAGAACTCTCAACATATTTTCCTGAAATAGATGGTGTCGGAATTAAAGCGGACCTGGCCGAATACTATAATATGTGGCAGACTTTTGCTGATAATCCAAATAATGATTCCATAAAAGTTGCATTGGCAAAACAGACCGAAACACTGACACAGCATATAACCCAAACACAAAACCAGGTTTTAAATTTACAAATGCAGGTAAATGACCAGCTTGATGTTAATATTACTGAGGTAAACAGTCTGGCTCAGCAGTTGGCAGATCTTAACAAGTCCATTGATGTTGCTGAAGCGGGTGGAGGATACACTGCAAATGATTTACGGGATAAAAGAAATGTTATAGAAAGAAGTTTATCCAGATTGATAGGCGCTGAAGTAAATCAAGGACAGTTGGAATCAAATATTCAGATAGATTCCAATTCAAATACAAGAACCGGAAGTTATACACTTAGTGTTAACGGTTTTAATCTTGTTGACGGCAGTACATATCATCCGCTCACTATTGAAAAAGGGAATAATCCGTATGGATTTTATGAACTCTCCTATGAACGACAGGACGGTACACTTATTCCTATGGAAGAAGAGATAACCAATGGAAAGATAGGAGCAATTTTCAATCTGAGAGGTCGGGCTGTTGATACAACAAGTGGTATGCCGACAGATGGTGTATTGCAAAATGTTGTTTCAGATCTTGATGCTTTTGCCAAGGGCCTCATAGAATCAACAAACAACCTGTATGCAAAAAGTGCCAGATCCCGAATGGAGTCAAATAACATTAATATTAATCCGGCAACTCCTTTGGTAACTTCCTCTTTAAATATTAATCCCGGTTCTTTTGATGTGACAGTGTATGATATAGATGGCAATGAGGTGGCAAAAAGGACGATAAACATTGATGCTGCAACTTCTATGTCAGGTATCAGTGGTTCCAACTCAATTGAGGGGCAAATCATCGCAAATAAAGATGACAACAGTGATGCAAATGCCAATAATGATGTTGATGATTATATGATCTTTAATTATGCACCAAATGCGAATGGTGATAGAAAACTTGAACTCAGCATGAATACAGCTGCCAATTCGCAAGGCTATACATTTGCCGTTGTTGACAACTTACCTGATAATACATTTGCATCAGGAACAAATTTTGCAGGTGCTATAGGGCTTGGTTCCTTTTTTGAGGGAACTAATGCAAGAGATATTCGTCTCAATACACAATACAGGAATAATCCGACACAATTACATGCTGGCTATTCATCCAATGCAGGTGATAACAGAGTCGCTCTTGATATGGTTCAGCAACAGTTTGAATCCTATAAATTTCAGGTAGGAAATGAGCAGTATGATACGACAACATACGGGATGTTTGATATTACCAGTACCTATGTAGGCATCTCAACAAATTCAGCCATAACAAGGAATGAAACTGTTTCTACGCAATTTAATGCGACAGAGATGGAATATAATTCTATTACAAAAGTAAGTATTGATGAAGAGATGACAAATCTCATCAAGTATCAGACTTCTTATGGTGCTGCCGCAAAAGTGATTACTACTGTTGATCAAATGATGCAGACACTTTTAGGCATTAAACAATAGCTTTATGCCTAAATTCAGTATATTTATACTCATCTTTATTTTCCTGTTTTCGTTTTTCGGATCACAACTATACCATGCCAGCCCCTATGCTTTAGATGCAAAAGCAATTTTGTTGGCGCCTTCCTTGATGCACCCTTTAGGCACGGACAGGCTGGGAAGGGATATATTGGCTCGCCTTATTGCCGGAGGAGAAGTTTCTCTTGTTATTGGGGCAGGGAGTGCTTTTGTCGCTTCTTTTATTGGACTGATTCTGGGTTCGATGGCCGGATATTTCAAAGGAAGCGTGGACAGGATCTTTGTCATTACAGTCGATCTTTTTTTGACATTTCCGACATTTTTTTTACTGCTTGCATTGGTCAGTTATGTCAATGCCTCTGCTTTGGTTCTGATTGTTATTATATCAATTACAGGGTGGATGACAACCGCCAGGCTGATACGCTCTGAGAGTTTTAAGATTACTTCCCAGCCTTATATTAAAATACTCAAGATTGCAAAGGTAAATACATTAAAAATACTTTTAAAATATTATGCCCCTGTTTTGGCTCCGATCTATTTTGTAAGTTTTACTTTCGGCGTGGGCGGTGCTATTTTGGCAGAGTCAGGATTGAGTTTTTTAGGATTGGGAATTGTCGCACCTCAGATGAGCTGGGGGACAATTTTAAGTGGAGGAAAAGATGTTATTGACATTGCCTGGTGGGTGAGTTTTTTTCCAGGTTTAATGATTTTTTTAGTCACTTTTTCACTTATTAATATTTCAAACTATTTACAGCAGATTACAAATCAGCAAGAGATTCAAAGCTAAAGGAAAAACGTATGAAAGAGCATAAAATAGGCTATTATTTTATCGTTATGGCAAGTGTTGTGATTGTCCTGGCAGGCATAAAAAGTGCATCAGTCATTATCATTCCGTTTTTACTCTCTTTGTTTATTGCAATTATCCTCTCTCCTTTGTATAATTATTTTAAGTCAAAGTCGATACCGGATATTGTGTCTGTTACTTTGGTAATAACAGTCTTTATTCTGTTTTTGGCGCTGATTGCAAAACTTGTGGGTAATTCAGTGCATGATTTTAGTGCCAATATTGATACATATGCACAAAAACTTGCGCAATATTATCAGCTTATTTCACACTATACCGCTTCTTTCGGTATAGAAATTTCAACTGAGGATATAGCAAACCTGATAAATATGAAACAGGCGATGAAATTCGCAACAAGTATTATTCAAAGTATGGGTGCTATGTTTACAAATGGTTTTATCATTATTTTAACAGTGATATTTATGCTGCTTGAATCACAATATTTTGTAAAAAAAGTGGAACTGGCTGACGGACATCAAGAGACAATGGCTCATATAGAAAGAATTTTTTCTAAAATAAAAAACTATATGGTACTCAAAGCACTCATTTCATTGTTTACCGGTGCCATCATATGGATGAGTCTCTATTTTTTAGGTACAGATTATGCCTTTTTATGGGGAGTATTGGCTTTTATGTTAAACTTTATCCCAAATATAGGTTCAATAATTGCAGCCATTCCTGCTGTTTTAATTACTTTAGTGCAGCTGGGAGGCATGAGCGCTTTGGCAGTCATGGTGTTATACACTGTGATAAATATAGTCATAGGCTCTATTCTTGAACCTAAAATTATGGGAAAAGGTTTAGGACTGTCCACCCTGATAGTTTTTCTTTCACTCATGTTCTGGGGATGGCTTTTGGGCATAGTAGGCATGCTTTTGTCAATTCCTTTAACAATAATGGCAAAGATTATTTTTGATGCCAATCAAAATACACAATGGATAGGCGTCCTGCTTGGAACAGGTGACAATATTGCATTGAATGAAGAAACTAATAAGTAAAATACAAGAGCAATATAGCTATACTACAAAAAAATATATAGATTACTCAGTAGGAAAAATTTTGATATTAATGATAGATAATTATGACAGTTTTACATACAATATTGTTCAGTATTGCAGGGAACTTGGAGCGGATTTAAAAATTATACGCAATGATGAGATGAGTGTGCAAGAGATAGAAAATCTTCATCCGGAAAAAATTATAATTTCTCCCGGACCGGCTTCTCCTGATGAGGCAGGTGTAACCTTGGAAGTGATAAATTATTTTCAGGACAAATTGCCGATTCTTGGTATATGCTTAGGGCACCAGAGTATTGCACAGGCTTTTGGTGCAGATATCGTGCGTGCCAAAAATATGATGCACGGTAAAACATCAAAGATTAAACACTCTACATGTAAACTCTTTGACACTCTGCCGGATGAATTTACGGCAACACGTTATCATTCTCTGATAGTCGATAAAAAGAGTATACCGGAGAGTATCGAACCGACAGCCTTCAGTATGGATGATGATGAAATAATGGCACTAAAAATAAAAGATAAAGATATTTACGGCGTGCAGTTTCATCCTGAATCTATAATGAGCGAATACGGACATGAAATTATTGGAAATTTTTTAAAATTATGAAATATCGAATCATCTTATTCCTGATACTTGGATTGGATGCATCTATTCTTATTTTTCAAACTACGCAAATTTCCATCTCTCCCTCTGAAGCATCACTTTTGTACGGAGATGCTTCCTTCTTACAGCAATTAGTGAAACTCTCATTAAAAATATTTGGACAAAATGATTTTGCATTACGGTTTGTGATGATACTTTTACATCTTTTAAGTGCATGGCTTTTATATGCGATTTCTGCAAAATACTTGGCATTAGAGAGAAACAGGTTATGGTTAGTAACAGTATTTGTACTTTTGCCTGGGGTTGTCAGTGCTGCTCTTGTTGTCAGTCATGCCGGTTTGATTATCTTTGGACTGTTTCTGTACATATATTTGAGTCAAAAACTGAATGATTATTACTTGAATGTTCTGTTGTTTTTGTATGCACTTTTAGATGCGGGTTTTGTTTATTTGTTTGTAGGACTTGCAATATTTTATTTATTTCAAAAAAATAAAATATTGTTTTTATATAATCTTTTTCTCTCAGGTTTGTCTGTTTATATCTACGGTTTAAATATATCCGGTGTGCCGAGTGGTCATTTTTTAGACACAATCGGAGTTTACAGTGCTATTTTTACCCCTGTTATATTTATATATATTTTTTATACGCTGTATCGTGGTTACCTTAATGACGAGAATGACCAAATATGGTATATAGCATCAACTGCTTTATTGTTTTCTTTACTCCTGTCATTTAGACAACGTGTCGAACTTGAGTTATTTGCACCTTATCTGATTTTAGCGCTGCCCTTGGCGGCGAAAACTTTTGCACATTCATACAGGGTGAGACTGACAAACTTCAGGAAAAGATACAGAGCAATATTTGTGTTGGCCTTTGTATTTTTAATTTTTAATACCCTAATTGTAATGTTTAACAAAGAACTGTATTTACTTTTAGACAATCCAAAAAAACATTTTGCATATAAAATGCATATTGCCAAAAAACTTGCAACCGAGTTAAAAGCAATGAATATATTGTGTGTGAAAACCAGCCAGGATATGCAGAAAAGATTAAAATTTTATTTTATTGATAAATGTGATGAAAATGTTTTACAAGAACTGAAACCTCATTCAAATATTAAGAGTGATGTTACTATACGTTACAAAAATAAAATACTGTATAAGGCTAATGTTACTAAAATAAACAATAAATAAATCTATTTAATGGTTAATATAAACCAAAGATATTTGTTGGATACTTTATGCTAGAATAATCCACAAATATCAAAATAGGGAGTTTCTATGGCTCAAAAAGCGATACGAGAATATGACGCGAAGTCAATTTTAGCAAAACATTGGAATAAATACTTTCCAGATTTCACTTATGCATACGAGACGGTTCTGGTAACATCAGGTGCGGAACTGCTTGAAGCTGCAAAAGAAAAACCATGGTTAAAAGAAAAACCATTAGTTGTAAAACCGGATATGCTGTTTGGTAAACGTGGTAAAAACAACTTGGTGCTTTTTAAAGATCAAAAACCGGGTGATGTTACTTTAGAAAAAGCTGCAGCATGGATTGACGAAAAAGCGAAAGAAGATGTGGCAGTCTATTTTTCATTTGAGGGAGATACTCCGACAGGTGAGCCAAAAGTAGACAGATTGACTCACTTTATTGTTGAGCCGTTTACTCCGCATGATCAGTCTGAAGAGTATTATATTTCAGCAACTGTGGTAGGAGATGAAGATGTTCTCTACATGTCAGCTGAAGGCGGTATGGAAGTTGAAGAGGGATGGGATGAAAAAGTTACCGAAGTTGCATTCCCGATTACTGCTACAGAAGAAGAGATCGCCGAGAAAATAAAAGCAAATATTCCTGCAGATGTAAAAGAAGAAGATAAAGAAAATTTTGCAAAATTTGCAATCGGTTTTTTTAAAGCGTATCGTGAACTAAATTTTGCATACCTTGAAATTAATCCATTTGTTATGCAGGGAACAAAAATTGAGCTTTTAGACATGGTTGCAAAACTGGATGATACTGCCGGATTTATGATGGTAGAAGAGTGGGGTGATGTTGAGTATCCAACTGCATTTGGTATGGAAGCAAAATCTCCGGAAGTTGAAGCAATCGAGGAAGCAGATGCAAAAACAGGTGCTTCACTCAAGCTTACATTACTGAAGCCTGAAGCTAGAATATGGACTATGGTTGCCGGTGGTGGTGCTTCAGTTGTATACGCTGATACTATTGCTGATTTTGCAGGTATTGAAGATTTAGCGAACTATGGTGAATACTCAGGTGGTCCAACTACGGGTGAAACAAAATTTTATGCTGAAACACTTCTTGATTTAATGACAAGAGAAAAAGATCCTCAAGGGCGTGATAAAATCTTAATCATTGGTGGAGCGATTGCAAACTTTACAGATGTTGCAAAAACATTTACAGGTATTATTCAGGCTTTTGAAAATTACGCCGATAAAATGAAAGATGTAGGTATAAAAATTTATGTCAGACGTGGTGGTCCAAACTATGAAAAAGGTTTAAAAGACATCAAAGAAGCTGCTGACAGATTAGGTTTAAACATTGAAGTATATGGTCCGGAAACACATGTAACAGACATCGTGCGTATGGCATTAGAAGAGAAGTAAGGAGAAAAGATGGGAAAATTATTTACTAGAGATACACAAGCAATTTTTTGGAATAACAACAAAACTGCTATCCAGAGAATGCTTGACTATGATTACACAATCAAAAGAGAAACACCATCTGTGGCGGCAATCGTTGCACCTACGAGTTCAAACAAATTTGAAAAGTTTTTTTGGGGTGCGGATGAGATTATGGTCCCTATTTACAAAAGTACAGCAGAAGCAAAAGCTGCTCAGCCGCAAGCTGATGTACTTTTAAACTTTGCATCATTCAGAACGGCTTATGATGTAACTATGGAAGCCTTAAACCTTGGCGGCTTTAAAACAATCATGATCACAGCTGAGGGAATTCCGGAAAGACTTGCCCGTGGCATGAATGCCTATGCAAGAGAACTCAATGTAACTGTTATAGGACCTGCAACTGTTGGTGCTATTGTTCCGGGTGCATTTAAAATTGCCAATATCGGTGGTACTATTGAAAATATTATCAACTCAAAATTGCACCGTGCAGGTTCATGTGGACTTGTGACACGCTCTGGTGGACTTTTTAACGAACTTTCAAACATCATTGCAATTAATGCTGATGGTATTGCTGAGGGTGTTGCTATCGGTGGTGACAGATTCGTAGGATCAGTTTTTATTGACAATTTATTGCGTATGCAAGAAAACCCGGATGTAAAATATATGATTTTACTGGGTGAAGTCGGTGGTACAGAAGAGTATAAAGTAATCGAAGCAGTAAAATCCGGAAAAATTACTAAGCCAATTATTGCATGGTGTATCGGTACTATTGCTAAGTATTATGATTCCGGTGTTCAATTCGGGCATGCTGGTGCTTCAGCAAATGCTGAGCGTGAAACTGCTGAAGCTAAAAACAAAGCGATGGCTGAAGCTGGTATACATGTACCGGCTACATTTAACGATTTACCGGCAACTATCATGGAAGTTTATGATGATTTAAAAACAAAAGGCATTATTGGGGAAATTGAAGAACCTGAAATCAATGTTATTCCTAAAATGCGTCGTTCTAAAAACTTTATCTGTACTATTTCTGATGACAGAGGGGAAGAGGCTACATATGCAGGCTTTCCTATTTCATCTGTTGCGACTCCGGATACAGGTAAAGGTATCGGTGATGTTATTTCACTTTTATGGTTTAAAAAACAGTATCCAAAATGGGCGACAGATTTTATAGAAACTGTTATAAAAACAGTAGCAGACCACGGTCCTGCGGTTTCTGGTGCGCATAATGCAAAAGTAACAGCACGTGCAGGTAAATCAGTTGTTGAATCACTTGTAACCGGTTTATTGACAATTGGTCCGAGATTTGGTGGTGCAATTGACGGTGCGGCAAAATATTTTAAATATGCTGATGATAACAATCTTTCTCCAAAAGAGTTTTTAGCATATATGAAAAGTGAAGGCGTACCAATTCCAGGTATCGGTCACCGTATTAAATCTCTTAAAAATCCGGATCTTCGTGTTACGGGTCTTATGAATTACGCAGCAGAACATTTTCCAAGTACTCCACTGCTGGATTATGCAAAAACTGTTGAAGCGTTAACAACATCAAAAAAAGAGAACCTTATCTTAAATGTTGATGGTACTATAGGTATCTTAATGGTTGATATGTGGAGAGCACTGGGATACTCTGAAGAAGAAATCAATGAATTTATCGAATCAGGTACTCTCAATTCATTCTTTATAGTTGGTCGTTCAATAGGTTTTATCGGGCATGTTCTTGATGAAAAACGTCTTGCTATGCCAATGTACAGACATCCGATGGATGATATTCTTTACGATGTAAAAAAAGCAGAAAAAATTTAATTATTCTGCATGAGACAAAGAGGTTACTCTTTGTCTTATCTTCATTCCTTTTCCCCCTCCCTTTTTTTTATTCTATTCTGATATACTACACTCATGAAAAAAGCTTTTACTCTTTTAGAAATTGTTTTTGTGGTGGTTGTAATTGGTATATTGGCAGCAGTTATAATTCCGCATACCAAGACCAATCCTTTACAGGAAGCAGCTATACAATTGGTTTCCCATATAAGGTATACGCAGCATTTGGCAATTATTGATGACAAGTTTGATGCGAATGAGCCATACTGGTTTAGGCAAAAGTGGCAATTGGCATTTTCCACGGCTGCCGGAACAAACTCTTACATGATATTTTCGGATTCTCCTGCTAAAATTGGTGGAGCGTATGATGGTAATCCAAGCGCGAACAATACATATACTGATGTGGAAGTAGCACAAAATCCGCTAAAAAAAGGTAAGTATTTGATTGGTGTTGCAAATAATAATTTTGACAATTCTGAAACAAAACATCTTTCAAAAGAGTTGGACATAGGCAAGAAATATGGTATTGCTGCTATTACAGTGACAGGAGGAAGCACAGGTTCAGGAGCAAGAAGAATTTTGTTTGATCATATAGGCAGACCATACAGAGGGAATACAAGTTCAACTTCTATGGTTGCTTTAAATTCTGCTGTTGATAGAATTGCGACATCAGCAATTTATATAAAGCTTTGTTTGGATGTTTGTATTAATCCAAAAACGAGTGCGAACAACAGGAATGAGATTGTAATTAAAATAGAACCGGAAACCGGGTATGCACACATATTATAGCTATAGACGTGAAAAAAATATTAAGAAACAGTAACTTCAAAAACTTTTTAAAAAACCCACCAAACATTAAGCAGTCTCTAAGCAACACTCCCCTATAATTCCCATCCACAAACAGAGAGACCTGATTTAAAAGGCCTAGAGAGACTTCAAGTAGAAGCTTTTAAAAATGTTTGAGATCATTGAAAACTAAGCAAGTAAGAGACTCTTTAACTTTAGAGTTAAAGAGATAAATTACTTAGAAATAACTAATAAACAACAACCGTCTATTCTATTTTGAAATCCATACAGGCTTGCCTGTATGGTTCCCTTAATAGTAATAGATAACTATACAGTCTAGTAATAGAACCTTAAGCAGTTTTATTAAGACTTAAAATAACAAAGCCAATGATTTAATAATCTTGGGCAAAAGATCAGTAATAAGTTTACTTATCTTTCTGTAATAACAATTATGGAGAGTTTGATCCTGGCTCAGAATGAACGCTGGCGGCGTGCTTAACACATGCAAGTCGAACGGTAACAGATGGTAGCTTGCTACTATGCTGACGAGTGGCGCACGGGTGAGTAATATATAGATAATGTGCCCCTTGGACCGGGATAGCCATTGGAAACGATGATTAATACCGGATACTCCTTCTTATCACAAGATAAGTCGGGAAATGGATTCCGCCAAGGGATCGGTCTATATCCCATCAGCTAGTTGGTAGTGTAAGAGACTACCAAGGCGATGACGGGTAGCGGGTTTGAGAGGATGATCCGCCACACTGGTACTGAGACACGGACCAGACTCCTACGGAGGCAGCAGTGAGGAATATTGCACAATGGGGGAAACCCTGATGCAGCAACGCCGCGTGGAGGATGACGCATTTCGGTGTGTAAACTCCTTTTATATGTCAAGAAAATGACGGTAGCATATGAATAAGCACCGGCTAACTCCGTGCCAGCAGCCGCGGTAATACGGAGGGTGCAAGCGTTATTCGGAATCACTGGGCGTAAAGGACGCGTAGGCGGGTTGGCAAGTCAGATGTGAAATCCTACAGCTTAACTGTAGAACTGCATTTGAAACTGCCGACCTAGAGTATGGGAGGGGGAGATGGAATTAGTGGTGTAGGGGTAAAATCCGTAGATATCACTAGGAATACCGAAAGCGAAGGCGATCTCCTGGAACATAACTGACGCTAAGGCGTGAAAGCGTGGGGAGCAAACAGGATTAGATACCCTGGTAGTCCACGCCCTAAACGATGTTCACTAGTCGTCGCTCTGCTAGTCAGGGCGGTGATGCACTTAACAGATTAAGTGAACCGCCTGGGGAGTACGGTCGCAAAGATTAAAACTCAAAGGAATAGACGGGGACCCGCACAAGTGGTGGAGCATGTGTTAATTCGAAGATACGCGAAGAACCTTACCTAGCCTTGACATTGAGAGAACCTGCCAGAGATGGCGGGGTGCCCTTCGGGGAGCTCGAAAACAGGTGCTGCACGGCTGTCGTCAGCTCGTGTCGTGAGATGTTGGGTTAAGTCCCGCAACGAGCGCAACCCTCGTCCTTAGTTGCTAGCAGGTTAAGCTGAGCACTCTAAGGAGACTGCCTTCGTAAGGAGGAGGAAGGTGAGGACGACGTCAAGTCATCATGGCCCTTATGGCTAGGGCTACACACGTGCTACAATGGGGCGTACAGAGTGTTGCGATACCGCGAGGTGGAGCTAATCACTTAAAGCGTCTCTCAGTTCGGATTGGAGTCTGCAACTCGACTCCATGAAGCTGGAATCACTAGTAATCGTAGATCAGCAATGCTACGGTGAATACGTTCCCGGGCTTGTACTCACCGCCCGTCACACCATGGGAGTTGATTTCACCCGAAATCGGGAAGCCAACCTTCGGGGGGCTACCGCTTACGGTGGAATTAGCGACTGGGGTGAAGTCGTAACAAGGTAACCGTAGGAGAACCTGCGGTTGGATCACCTCCTTTCTAGAGTAAAGAAGAGTCATTCGTTTGACTACTTCATTCAAAAGAAAATCTCACAGAGATCGTTTATTGGTTATCTTTTAAGTCTTACTTGCTTAGTTTTCAGTGATCTGTGTTCATTTGAATTACGATTATAAAATGGGGAATTAGCTCAGCTGGGAGAGCGCCTGCCTTGCACGCAGGAGGTCAGCGGTTCGATCCCGCTATTCTCCACCATTTCTTAGCGATTTGCACTTAAAAAAGAAACTCACATACTAAAGTATGCTTCGCTTCTTTTTTAAGCACAACTCATCTAAGAAACAAGTTTTAAATTAAATATAAGTTCTTAAAGTCATAAGAATTTATATTTGGTTTAAAAACCAAACGATCATTAAATTACAATTGTTAAAGTCAACAACTTTAATTATAGAGATATAATTAAAAACTAAATAACTACAATAACAGATCATTCATCTTGTTTAATGTATTCATACATTAAATAAGGTAGTGAACGCAACATAGAATAAAAAGATATTAAGGGCCATAGGTGGATGCCTTGGCTAGTAGAGGCGATGAAAGACGTACTAGGCTGCGAAAAGTCTCGGGGAGCTGCCAAGAAGCTTTGATCCGGGAATTTCTGAATGGGGCGACCCAGCACGGAGCGATTCGTGTTACCACCTTCGGGTGGGGCGAACTTGGGGAAGTGAAACATCTCAGTACCCAAAGGAAGAGAAATCAAACGAGATTCCGAGAGTAGCGGCGAGCGAAATTGGAATAGGGCGCATACATTTAGCATATTTGTTAGCAGAACATTCTGGAAAGGATGAGCATAGAGGGTGATACTCCCGTAAGCGAAAACATTTATGTGGAAACTAAGGTATGGAACGAGTAGGTCGGGACACGTGTTATCTTGACTGAATATGGGGGGACCACCCTCCAACCCTAAATACTACTACTAGACCGATAGCGAACAAGTACCGTGAGGGAAAGGTGAAAAGGACCGCGGTGAGCGGAGTGAAATAGAACCTGAAACCTATGGCTTACAATCATTCGGAGCACTATTAAATAAGTGTGACGGACTGCCTTTTGCATAATGAGCCTGCGAGTTGTGGTATCTGGCAAGGTTAATCGAACGAGAAGCCGTAGCGAAAGCGAGTCTTAATAGGGCGACATAGTCAGATGCTGCAGACCCGAAACTGAGTGATCTATCCATGAGCAGGTTGAAGCTGGTGTAAGAGCCAGTGGAGGACCGAACCCGTAGAAGTTGAAAATTCTTGGGATGACTTGTGGATAGGGGTGAAAGGCCAATCAAACTCAGTGATAGCTGGTTCTCTCCGAAATATATTTAGGTATAGCCTCGAGCATTAGCGTATAGGGGTAGAGCACTGACAGGGCTAGGGCTGCTTACCGCGGTACCAAACCCTATCAAACTCCGAATACTATACGTGTAACCTCGGGAGTCAGGCGTAGGGTGATAAAATCCTATGTCGAGAGGGGAACAACCCAGACTAACAGCTAAGGTCCCAAAGTTTTATCTAAGTGGAAAAGGATGTGGAGTTGCTGTGACAACCAGGAGGTTGGCTTAGAAGCAGCCATCCTTTAAAGAAAGCGTAACAGCTCACTGGTCTAGCGATTCTGCGCCGAAAATATAACGGGGCTAAGATAAACACCGAAGCTTTAGATTTACAGTTTACTGTAAGTGGTAGGAGAGCGTTCCATTCAGCGCTGAAGGTATACCGGTAAGGAGTACTGGAGCGGATGGAAGTGAGCATGCAGGCATGAGTAGCGAGAAAAGAAGTGAGAATCTTCTTCGCCGTAAACCCAAGGTTTCCTACGCGATGCTCGTCATCGTAGGGTTAGTCGGGACCTAAGTCGAGTCCGAAAGGGGTAGACGATGGCAAATCGGTTAATATTCCGATACCGACATTACATCGTTTGAGTGATGGGGGGACGCATAGAGTTAAAGGGGGTCACTGATGGAATAGTGGCTCGAAGGACGTAGGTCGACGAGTAGGCAAATCCGCTCGTCAAGCGACCGAGATCTGACAGGCTGGTCAATCTTTTCGGAGAGCGACCAGAACCCTTGATACTGTCGTGCCGAGAAAAGCCTCTAAACGAGATGTAATGTTGCCCGTACCGTAAACCGACACAGGTGGGTGAGATGAGTATTCTAAGGCGCGTGGATGAACCCTTGTTAAGGAACTCTGCAAACTAGCACCGTATCTTCGGTATAAGGTGTGCCCTAAGTGTTATGGGATTTACTCCCAGAAGCACTGACGGGTCGCAGCAAAGAGTCCCTCCCGACTGTTTACCAAAAACACAGCACTCTGCTAACACGTAAGTGGATGTATAGGGTGTGACGCCTGCCCGGTGCTCGAAGGTTAAAAGGATTGCTTAGCGCAAGCGAAGGCATGAATTGAAGCCCGAGTAAACGGCGGCCGTAACTATAACGGTCCTAAGGTAGCGAAATTCCTTGTCGGTTAAATACCGACCTGCATGAATGGCGTAACGAGATGGGAGCTGTCTCAACAAGGGATCCAGTGAAATTGTAGTGGAGGTGAAAATTCCTCCTACCCGCGGAAAGACGGAAAGACCCCGTGCACCTTTACTATAGCTTGACACTGCTATTGGGATATTCATGTGCAGGATAGGTGGGAGCCGTTGAATCCAGGACGCCAGTTCTGGAGGAGGCAACCTTGAGATACCACCCTTGAATATTCTGATAGCTAACTCCGTACGATTATCTCGTGCGAGGACAATGTCTGGTGGGTAGTTTGACTGGGGCGGTCGCCTCCTAAAAAGTAACGGAGGCTTACAAAGTTCGGCTCAGAAGGGTTGGAAATCCTTCGTAGAGTATAATGGCATAAGCCGGACTGACTGTGAGACATACAAGTCGAGCAGAGTCGAAAGACGGTCATAGTGATCCGGTGGTTCTGTGTGGAAGGGCCATCGCTCAAAGGATAAAAGGTACGCCGGGGATAACAGGCTGATCTCCCCCAAGAGCTCACATCGACGGGGAGGTTTGGCACCTCGATGTCGGCTCATCGCATCCTGGGGCTGGAGCAGGTCCCAAGGGTATGGCTGTTCGCCATTTAAAGCGGTACGCGAGCTGGGTTCAGAACGTCGTGAGACAGTTCGGTCCCTATCTTCCGTGGGCGTAGGAACGTTGAGGAGAGCTGACCCTAGTACGAGAGGACCGGGTTGGACGTGCCACTGGTGCACCAGTTGTCCTGCCAAGGGCATAGCTGGGTAGCTACGCACGGATGAGATAACCGCTGAAAGCATCTAAGCGGGAAGCCAACTCCAAGATGAACGTTCCCTGAAGTACGCTTGAAGACTACAAGCTTGATAGGCTGGATGTGTACGCACAGCAATGTGTTTAGCTGACCAGTACTAATAGTACGTTTGTCTTTTTACCAAGTTCTTAAATGAACACAATTGCTTCACTACCTTATTTAGTGTATATATACTAATAAGAGATATGTTAAGAAGTTATTTAGTATGACGGAAACAAGGTTTTAACCTTGCCTTTTAGGCTTTTAAGCCAATTAGCCCAGACTGAAGTCTGGGTTCCGAAGAGTTTGTTGACTTTAACAATTGATATTACTCAACTCTTAACTGATATAAGATCAGATATAAATACATCAGTCAGATGTCTTTATATCTGATCTTGTCTAGGTGGCTATAGAGAGAGGGAAACGCCTGGCCCCATTCCGAACCCAGAAGCTAAGCCTCTCATCGCTGATAATACTGCAGGTTTCACTTGTGGGAATGTAGGTCGCTGCCTAGTTGATCAGATTTTTACTTACTCTTTAACTATTTTATAATCATTGATACTCTTTACATCTAACGACTAATCTTATCCATAGTATTATTTTTATATAATTGTAAAAAAATGGAAAGAGAATGTTATTGGAAAACGGGTGGAAAAATTTTCTCAATGATGAAATTCATAAAGAATATTTTATCAAACTTCTTAAAAAAGTATCTTTGGAATATAAATCAAAAACTGTATTCCCCAATTTTGAAAATATATTTAGAGCTTTTAATTTAGTAAAGCCTTCTGAAGTAAAAGTTGTAATTATAGGACAGGATCCATACCATGGAATAAATCAGGCTACCGGTCTTGCTTTTTCTGTTTGTCCAAAATGTAATATTCCACCTTCGCTAAAAAACATATACAAAGAGTTAGTCGATGATATAGGTTGTAAATATCCGAAAAACGGGGATTTGACACAATGGGCAAAAGAGGGAGTTTTGTTGATTAATGCTGTTTTAACTGTTGAACAGGGGAAGGCAAATTCTCATAAAGATTTTGGCTGGCAAAAGTTTACCGATGCCGTTATCAAAAAACTCTCTGATGAAAAAGAACATTTGGTTTTTATATTATGGGGTGGACCGTCACAAAAAAAAGAGTTTCTCATCGATACAACAAAACATTGTATTATTAAATCTTCTCACCCTTCTCCGCTCTCGGCATACAGAGGTTTTTTTCATTCAAAGCCTTTTTCCAGAGCAAATGAGTATTTGATCAAACATAAGAAAAAGCCTGTTGAATGGTGTCTCAGTGCAGAACAAACTCTGCTATGACAGGCAGATGGTCTGAATAGCCTTTCCCTTTGTGACGTCTTAATCTGCTCCTGGTTGTCTGCCATCTGTAAATCTCTTTTCCTTTAAACAGATAGGGCTTTTCAAAAGCAGCGATACTATGTGGTTTATAATCAATGCCTTTTTTATCAAGAAGTGCGGCTGTGACTAAAATACTGTCCATTGCTTCTTTTTTGCCTCTATAGATATAGCTGTATCTTTTTTCTAATTCAGTGTCATACCATAAGTTGTAAAAATCATAAGGTGCCAGATGTATATTTAGTGATGAATTCTGATACTTTATAGTACCCAGTATATGATTGATACCTGTTATTCCATCTGTGTCATTATGTTTTCTTTTTCTTTTAAAAATTTCATACTCTTCATAATCAGAATTAAAATCACCAAGTGCAATTATATTTTTATTTTTTCCCAGTTCTTCAATTCTTTTTCTGAGTTTTTTTGCAGAGACTATACGCATGCTTTCAGGCCCTGCTTTTGATTTCCAATGATTAATTAAGATATACAAATCTTCATTGCCTATTTTAAATTTCACTTCTAAAATATTTCTATATCTGTAGGAAGATGTGACAGCAATTTCATGTGTATATACAAACGGAATTTTACTCAAAATGGCTACTTTGATTGTTGTAGATTTTAAATTGGCAATTTTATAGTACTGGTAATAAACTCCTTCTCTTTTTAAAGTATATCGTAGATCTTTGAGTGCCTGAAGAGATTCTATCTCTTGGAGTCCAATGATATCGGGATTGATATCTTTGATGACTTTTGCAATATTTTTAAGTTTTTTTCTATAATTTTTATCATTCCAATTTGATTTTGCATAAGGAATATATTCTTTATACTCATGTCCGTTTCGTTGCAAATCAAAAAGATTTTCAACATTATATGTTGCAATTTTCAAAGTTGTTTCTCCATACATTAATGTGATAAGCAGAGTTAAAAGAAAGAATACTCTCACTTTATTATACCGTTGAGTCTTAATAGTTGCGTTGTATCGGCATCTCTGCCCATCAGTTCATGAAAAAGTTCTTGCATACTTTGTGAACCGCCACGGTGTAAAATGATATTTTGATATTTTTTTGCTGTAGGGGAATTGAAAATATTTTCATCTACTACGGTGTAAAAAGTATCTGCACTCAGAACTTCGGCCCATTTGTAGCTGTAGTATCCTGCAGCATACCCACCTGAAAATATATGTGAAAATCCGTTTTGGAACTTGTTGTATTTTGGCGGTTTTATCAGTGCGGTTTTTTCTCGTATGGTGTCAAGCAGATTTTGTACTTCATCTCCCTTGTAAACTTTAGTATGCAGTTTAAAATCAAAGAGTGAAAATTCCAATTGTCTGAGCATACCCATTGCAGATAAAAAGTTTTTACTTTTTACGAGTTTATCTATCATTTCATCTGAAATAGTTTCATTTGTTTCATAGTGTTTTGCAAACATTTTGAGAACCTGAGGCTCATAAGCAAAATTTTCTAAAAACTGAGACGGAAATTCAACAGCATCCCATTCTACTCCATTGACACCGCTTACTTCATTTTCATTTACTTCACTCAGGATATGATGCAAAGTATGTCCTGTTTCATGAAAAAGAGTGACAACATCATCATGACGAAGCAGTGAAGGATTTGTATCATTTGATGGAGGAAAACTGCATACTATAAAGGCTGAGGCCAGCTGTTTTTTGCCTGCTTCATCTATGCAGTGTGTTTGCCAGTTATGCATCCATGCTCCGCCCCGTTTTGATTCTCTTGCTTCTAAATCAAGATAGATACGGGCTTTGAGTATGTCGTTTTCATACACATCATAGGCATAGGCTTTTTCATGCCACAATTTTTCTTTCACCTGTTTACATGTAACATTAAAAAGTTTATCCAAGAAAGTAAACATCCCTGCAATAACATTTTTTTGTTCAAAATAAGGGCGATACTCCTCTTCATCTATGTCATATTGTTCTTTTTTTAATATTTCTGCATAGTAAGAGGTATCATGACTCTCCAGTTTGTGTGGAGCGATATTTTGAAGTTCCTGCAGTTCATTTTTTGCCTGGGGAATTGAATTTTCAAGTAAATTTTCTAAAAACCCTAAAACACTTTTTGTATCTTCGGCCATTTTTGTAGCAAGAGAAAGTTCAGCATAGTTTTTGAACCCTAAAAGCTGACTCATCTCCTGTCGCAGTGCCAACAGTTCATCAATTATTTTTGCATTCTGGGGTGCGCGTGAAACATAGGCACGGTAGAGTTCCTCTCGAATTGCTCTGTTCTTTCCATAGGTCATATAGGCTATGTATGATGGCATTTGCAGTGTCAATTTATATTTTACAACGCCATCGTCTTCAAATTTGGCATTTTCTATTTCACTTTTTGGCAAACCTTCTATATCTGCTTCATCAGTAATTATATATTCGTAGGCATTTGTTGCATCAAGCAGATTTTGAGAAAAGTTATTAGAAAGTTCACTTTTTTTCAAGTTTATTTCCTGGAGCCTCTGTTTTGTTTTTTTATCTAGATGGGCACCGCTTAATTCAAAATGTAAAATATTTAATGCTAAAACTCTTTTTTGTTCACTGTTGAGGGATGTTTGTTCTTTTTGCATTATTTCTTTATATGCATTGTATATTTCAATGTTTTGTGAAAGCTGTGTCGAATACTCTGTAATAAGAGGGAGTGCTTCTGTATAGACCTTTTGTGTTTTTTCAGAGTTGTTTACCGCATTGAGATGAGACAGGGGTGTAAAAAACTGTTCAAGATACTCATCCATCATCTCCAGTGGTTTGACAAAGTTTGCATAGGTTTTTTCTTTTTGCCCAAGTAAGGTTTCTATCTTTTTGTTATTTTTATTGAGATGTTTTTGCAGTTCTTCTATAAAAGTATCCAAGTCACAATCAAATTGTAAAAATTTTGTCATCTATGTTTTCCTTTAGTCCTCAGTGTCTTTTTTCTGTCGCAGAGCACCGTATTTGTTTATGAGAATATTATCATACTTATTTGCATCTTTGATTAACTTTTCTATTGCAGTTTTTCCTTCTTCTTTTGTTAAGGAGGAGTCTACAACCAGATAGGAAAGATATACGCTGTTTTCATTGATAGAAAACTGTAAATAGGAGAGTTTGTTGTTCTCCTGGAGCAAAAAATCATACATCTTTTCAATGTTTTCTTTGGGAATACCGCAAAGCTTGGCATCTCCTATAATAATGCCGTTTTCATAATAGTTTATATTGATTCTTGCAGTTCCCTTGTCTATTCTCCAGGATGATTGGCTTCTTCTTGCCAGGGTAACATTTATGCCCAGGGACTCCAGTATATCTTCTATGAGTTTTGTCGGGCCTATAGGTGTGTAACCTTTTCGTCTGAGTCTGGCTATTTCAAGTTCTGCTCCACATTTTGGGCAGTAGTCATTTTTTATATCTTTTTCTTGGATAAGATTTTTGCACGAAGGGCATTTAATGACATTTTCTACTCCGAGCTGTTTAAAAGCGGTGAGTGCATCTTGAAGATAATGTACAGGGAGTGCAAAACCCAGATTATTTGCATTTTGAATAATGAAAGTATTGACTCCTGTAACTTCCCCTTTGTCATTTAACAGAGGACCCCCGCTGTTTCCCGGGTTAATGGCAGCATCAATCTGAATATATTCAAGATCTCCCATAAGTCTGGCTGCACGGGAAACAATTCCCTCTGTCGCTGTATAATTAAGACCGTAAGGGTGTCCAATGGCTATGGTGGTATCACCGTTTTCTACGTTGGTTTTGGCAAGTTTAAGCGGGTTTTTTGGTTGTTTGAATTCATATTTTATAAATGCCAAATCATAATAGGGGTCATCATAAATAACTTTTGCAATACTTCGCTCAAAGTGCTCTGCTTTGATTACAACTTCTCTCAGCCCCGAACATACATGCGAATTTGTAATAATAAGATTATCTATAATAAAACCTGTTCCGCTGCCATAGGGTGTCATTATCTGTATAATGTTTTCAATGTAGGTTTCTAAAAGAGTTTGCGTATTCATTTGCTAGGCCTCATGAAAATCCAGATTTTTTAATGCACTGAAGTAACTGTTTGAAAAATCATTGAGTGAACTGAAATCAAGTTCATCACCAAAAGCGCTCAGCAGTTTATACTGATGTCTGTATCTGGAAACTGTTTCGTCAATTTGAGAGATTATCTCACTTTCTAAAAACTGGTTCTTTTGCGTATCATAATATCCTTTGCATCCCAGCGCATTCATATACTCAGCATAAATGACACAAATATAAATATGGAGTAATTTTCTGGCCGCAGGGTTCAATCCGTAGTTATACAGAGCATACAAGGCTATATAACTGTAAATGGTTGGTATGATTTGAGGATGGCGGTTGTTTTTGTACCATCTGAGCTTTATAAGTGATTCTTCTATAAAGTCAACAAACTCATCATAAGAACTTTTTTCAATTTGGCTGAATGTGTATTTGGCTTCATAAAAGTTTTGACTGAAGTCATCAAAATCAAGCTTTTCAAGACTTAAAATATATTTTGCAAGTTCCGCATTTTTTACTTCTGGCAGTGCTTCTTCATCTGCAAAATAATTTTGAAGTTTTTTTGTCATTTTTTGATAGATTTTAGACTTTGGTACCAAAAGATAGTCAATTTTAAATAAAAAGTTTAGATATAGAAATGCCTGCATACCTATACTGTCCTCTGCCGGCAATGTCCGTATTTTTGCATTAAGCTCTTCTATCCAAATATGTAAATACCTATACTTTACATGTAACTCGGCAGTGTCAAGTTTTTGAATGTGGTCGATGTCCTCTAACTCTTTTTGTTCGAATTCACTAAGCATGTGTTCTTTGTCATAATCTGCATTCAGTGCCAGTTCTCTTAAAGGATAAAAAGCTTTCTTGGGTGTCATAGTAATATTGTCAAGATTGAGTTTTAATTTAATATGGTCTCCGTCACTGCAGTAATTTACATAGGTAAACTGGTAATTTCTTTCAAGTGCGTAGCGTTTGAGAGCAACATTTGCATTTTTTGCTTTGACCATAGTCACTTCGGCGTAGAGTTTTTTGTTTGTTGTGAAGCCGTTGATCTTTGCACTGCCTTGATACAGGATAAACTTCAAAGACTCCTTTTCCCGGGTGAGTATAATATTTTGATTGGGAAGACCGTTTTTGTAATTCATCAGAGAGTTGAAAAAGAATGTATAGGCATTTAAAATTTCTTTTTTTTCAAAGGCTTCGTAGGCTTTGTTAAAGAGTTCTTCTTCATTTTCTGCGATATCTGCATGAATACCTCTTCCAAAGCTTTTTGAACAATAGGACTTTGGCCGGAAAAAGTGGAACCAGTTCATAAATTTCCTTTTAGGGATGCCCTTTATTTTAATACCAAATAGATAAGTATAAAGTTTATAACTGTCATTATAGTAAAAGCCCTCTTATAAAAGAGTAAGGGTGATTTTTCAATGAGTGGTGCATTTTTAATAAAGTAGGGTTTTACCTTCTGCGGATGTGTAAGTTCATATTTCATCTCAGAGTAATGCTCATACCTTTGGTCTTTTTGAAGTGCAATAGCACGCATGATAACACTGTCAAGCCAATCAGGTATATTTGAATTGTAATAACTCGGTTTTTTGGCTTCTTTGAATGTCGGGTTTTGAAAGGGTTCTATCTCGCCGTAAGGATATTTCCCCGTAAGACTTAAATAGAGTGTCACACCAATGGCAAAAATTTCGCTTGTTTCACTTATGGACTCTCCTTGAAATCGTTCAGGTGCCAAAAAACTCGGTGTACCGGCGCGGGACTCTTCTGAAAATATCTCTGTAATACTGCCAAAATCAATAACCTTGTATTCTGTATTATCATCGTCAATTTTGGCAATCATGATATTGTTTGGCTTGATATCACCGTGTACAAGATCATATTTAAGTAAAAACTGAGACATGTTTAAAAGTGTTTGCGCAAGTTCCACAGCATCATCTATCGTTACATGTAAGTGTGATGCCAGGTAATTATTTAAATCTTCTCCATCAAAGAGCTGCATAACATAGTATCGGGCACTTCTGTTTTTTGGAATGACAGCCTTTGGGAAAAACTTTGCTTTGAGACGTTTGGCATTCCATGCTTCTTTGACAAACAGATCTAAGATCTGATTATCTTCTTTGGACTCAACCGGTGCAAACTTTATAACATATTGCTTTGTTTTTTTACTTGCAAGCCAGGTTCTTTCATTTTGTATGAGAGGTTTTTCAAGTTTATAGCCGTCTATGGTCTGACCTGCTTTGAGTGACCGTGGAATATCCAGTTTTTGCTGTTTGAGTATCTCTATCTCATCAGCATTGAGTACTTCCAACACAACTGCTGTTGTATCATCAGGAAGATGGTCTTTTGTATGGTTACTTGCTCGCTTGACAAGAGCAATAGCTCCTTTTGAAATATTGTCTTTTATTTCATTTTCAGAAAGTACATTATACAAACCATCGCTGCAAAGAAGAATTTTATCATTTTTCTGAATAATATTTTCAAAATAGTAGGGTTCTACATCCTCACTGATACCAATAGCCTGCGTCAGGACATTTTCATATCCTTCTTCTTGCATGGCATGGTCAGATGAGAGCTGTGTCAGTGAAGCATCTCTGAGGAGATATACTCTGCTGTCTCCGACATTTACGCCGTATAAACGGTTTCCTTCTATAACAACGAGAGCAAGGGTTGTGATAAGTTCACTGCGTTCATAATTGAGTTGTGATTCTTTATAAAGAATTGTATTTATGGAATTGATAAATGTTTTTATAGATTTTTCGATTGACCATGACTTTGGGCGAATCTTAAAGTTGTTTATAAGATAGGAGGTCACTCTTTTTGCTGCTTGGGCACCTTCTTCGGCACTGCCGACACCATCACAGACTATGGCAACACTCAGGTTGCCGATAGTTGCCATATCATAAAAATCATCTCCGGTCAGTTCTTTGGTCTTTGCAAGTGAGAACCCGGAAGTTTTAATATTACCTTTTGCCATATTGCCCCTTTACATGTAAAGTAGATTATAGCAAAACGGTATTTATTTTAAAGAGTTTTTATGCCTGATTTTTTCTATGTGTGTAATATAAAGCCATACCTGTACAAATCGCTCCGCCAACAATATTTCCCAAAGTTACCGGAATTTCATTCCACAGCCACCACTGTGACACACTTACATTTGCACCAAGCATTATGCCTGCAGGAATAACAAACATATTTACAACGGCGTGTTCAAACCCCTGTCCAAAGAAAGTAAGAATCGGGAGCCACATAGCTGCAATTTTTCCTATTGTTGTTGTAGCTGTCAATGCCATAACGACACCCAAAGACACCATCCAGTTACAAAAAACAGCTTTTAAAAAGACGGTATAGATACCGTCTGCACCTATTTTTTCATATCCGATTGTTTTTGCTTCTGCAATATGCTTAATCATGTCTATGACAGGAGATGATTCCACATGTCCGAATTTTGTAGCAACCAGGCTGTAAAGAGCTGCAAAAAGCAGGCTGCCCAGCAGATTTCCTGTAAAGACCCAGAACCAGTTTACAGAGAGTTTTGCGAACCCGATTTTTTTGTCAAACAAAGATGTCGTCAATAAAGCAAAACTTCCGGTGACAAGCTCCAATCCCAGCAAAACAATCATAACAAAACCGACAGGGAAAATAAGCGCTCCGACAATAGGCAGATGTGTCTGTGTAGAAGCAACAATAGCCAGGGTTGTAGCAACCCCAAGAAGAGCACCCGCAAGGGAACCGCGTATCAATAAATCTTTTACACCCAATCCTGATTTGTATACTCCGGCTGTTACCATTCCATCTACAACTATCTCTGGTTTTACATAACTCATATGAATTCCTTATAATTTTATTTAATAAGTATAGCTTAAATCTGTATACTTAATAGGTTTATAATGATTAATTTTTAATCATTGTCAGCCAAGCTGATTAATGGAAGCAATTCGGAAAAAACAACGGCTCTTTTTGCTTCAACATCCAGCATCTTAAAAACGAGTTCATTGATGTTCTTATCAATATCGGAAACTATTTTATTGAGAGGTATCAGTTTTTCTCTTGGATTTTCATTTGTAAATCTGTTGTATGCCGTATACGGTTCTTGTTTGGAGAGAGCAAAATAGAGCTTACGGCCAAGTTCAAAAAGTTCAAACTCTTCAATATGTCCTGTTTTTGGAATTTTATTGATATTTAAATCAATAGCAATGTTTTTTGATCGTAAATAAGCTTGGAGTTGCATATAAAAACCGAGATATGCATGAGAATACTGTGCTAAAATTCTGTCATGAAATGCTTCAAATGATTCGTTTTTTAAACGCAGTTTTTTATATTCCAACACAAGAGTCTCAACAAAGTATTTAGAAAATTTCAGTGGAGCAGATTTGATAACGGTATACCCGTTTTTTCCCTCACTGACGATTTTCCCGCCTATGGTTATGTGGACACCGTCCTCGGTTTGTCCTTTCACTTTTGCTTTACAGCCTTCAAAACCGATGTCTCCTATCTCATGTGTTCCGCAGCCTTTGACACAGGCTGACCAGTACATTCGTACTCTCCCTGATTCAAGAGGAACGGCCTTACTTAAATATGCAGCCATTTCTATAGCATCCTCTTTGTTTTCAATAACGCCAAATGCACAGTGTTTGGTTCCTGCACAGGCGACAAGGTTGTTAAAGTAAGGCGTGTTTATGTTTTTATATTTTGTAAAAAAAGAATCTTCTAAAAGTGCAGCCGTGTCTTTGACACCTAGAATGTAGATATTTTGTTCAACACTGAATCTGATTTCGTTATTGCCGTAATTTTGGCTTAACTCGGATACTTTTATCAGATCGCTACCTGTAAATATTCCCGAAGGTACAATAATCTGTACTCCAAATGAACCGTCTCGAAGTTGGATTTTTCCGTGTTCTGAGTCTACAGGATCTATTTGTGTCATTGTGTCACCGGCGGTGGCAAAATTTACGCCTGCAACATCACGAATGGCTGCAGAAATTTCAGCCATGCCGACAGCCTCAATGAGAAAGTGCAGTCTGTTTTTGTTTCTGTTGTCACGGAAACCATACTTTTGAAAGATTGCTATAAGTGCACCGTAGGCCTGTAAAACCTCTTCTTCGTTTGCCAAAAATATGTCTGCATTTTTTGCAATCATACCGACTCTGCCACCAAGAAACATATTGTAACCGTATACTCCGTCTTTTTGTGCAAGTACGAGAGAACAGTCATGTCCAAAAACATTACATCTGTTTGCGAGAGAGCCTGAAATCCCGGTATTGAATTTTCTTGGCAGTGTTGAGATCCAATCCGGATTTTTTAAAAATGTTTTTTCGATTTTTTTAAGTAAATCATACGAAGGAAGCACATTGTCAAAACCGTCTTTGTCAAATGGGTCTGTGACGATATTTCTAAAGTTGTCCACACCTGTCTGGTAGGAGGTGAGTCCAACTTCTTCAAGTCCGTTTAAAACAGCAGGCATATCTTCGATATTTAAAAAACGGAGTTCAATTTGTGCTCTGGTTGTGATATCAATATAATCCTGACCGAAATTTTTTGCAATTTCTCCGATTTTTTTTGCCTGAATTGCGTTGAGGTGTCCCCCTGCAACTCTGACTCTCATCATAAACTGCTTCGGCGTGAGACCGTCTTTGTCAAAGATCCCAAAACATTTCAAAAAATATTTTTTGTCTTCATCCTCAATTGCATCATATCCCTCTCGTGCATACTCTGTTATCTTTTCAAAAGCCTCCATAGGATTTTTAAGGTTTTTGACTGTTTCGATTTTATTAACTTTTTTACTTCTAGCTTCATATGCTTTTTCTAATACTTGTAATTGCAAAATATTCTCCATTTTCTCATTTATATTCTTCCGCCGGCTGCAACGCCCCAGGTTGTTCTCCATCGTGTTTTTACCAAACTTATTCCCATGATAGCTACAAGTACAACACCGGCAAATATCATAAAACCAGCCGAATAGCCGTCAAAGGCACCTTTTGACCATCCAAGCGTTTTAATAAGGGCTGTACCCCCGAGTCCGCCGGCTGCACCGATAATCCCCGTCATGATTCCAATATCTTTGCCAAATCGCTGAGGCACAAGTTGAAAAACTGCCCCGTTCGCCATGCCAAGGTTTGCCATTATTGCAAAGAGTACTGCAATTGCAACCCAAAACGGCAGAGTAACAGTTGCATTTACAATTGCCAATGCGGCTACAATACCAAAAAAGATATAAAGTGATTTGACACCACCCATTTTATCTGCAACAGCACCACCGACAGGTCTCAAGACTGCACCGGCAAAAATTGTAAGCGCTCCAAAATAACCGGCAATGACTTTAACATTGGGTTCATTAAATACACTGAGTCCAAAACTACTCATATCTGCTTGATAGGTGTTCATAAGATAAACTTTCATATATCCTGCAAATCCGACAAATCCTCCAAAGCTTACTGCATAAAAGAGGTTAAACCACCAAGTGTCTCTGTCACGTAAGAGTTTGGCATAATCTTTGAGTTTTTTAGGACGGGGCGTGTAAACCTTTTTTGGTGCATCTTTTGCCAAAAAGATGTATGTTACAAAGATTAAGGTTGATAATGCTCCACCAACTAAAAAGACTGCCTGCCACCCCCAAAGTTCTGCTATTTTTGGAGCAAACATAAAGTCAACAACAACACCAATATTGCCGGCACCTGCAATTCCCAAAACGACTCCCTGCAGTTTTGGCGGATACCACTGTCCTGCCTGTGGCAATGCAACCGCAAAAGAAGCACCTGCAAATCCGAGACCGACAGCTACAATCAGGAGTTCATTATAGGTAATGGTCTCTCCTCTGAAATAGGCGTAAAACAGCACAGATATAACAACTGCCTGACTCATAAGCGCTGTTTTTTTCGCACCGAATTTATCAACACCGAATCCAAGTACAATACGAAGCAGTGCTCCTGCCAAAATCGGAATAGAAAGCAGTGTGGCTTTTTGTGAGGCACTCATTATAAATCCGTGCATTGCCAATGATTCACTGATTTCTGTTGCCAATGGGCCTAGCATGGTCCAGACCATAAAGCTAAAATCAAAATAAAGAAAAGCTGCAAAAAGTGTTTTTGCATCGCCTTGACCTTTGAGGGCTTTAAAACTTGCCATATTATACATTCTCCAATGAAATTTAATAGTGTAATTATAGTGAAAAATATTTCCGATTTAAAAATATTATTGATTAAAAAGTAATCAATTTAGAATTTTCAAAAGATTAGAAATTATACAATTTTCATATTAAAGAGTGATTTTCTTGATATATATCAATTTTATCAATTCTCGTTTTTTATACAATTTGTGAAAATTTAAGGAGAGCATTATCATGACATTTACAAATTCGGCTGAATTGTTGTCTTTTCACTGGGTTGCTTACTCTATATATGCTGCAATGATTATTTCTGTTGTTGCATGGTTTGGGTATAACCTGACAAAAAAAGATGCCAAGTCAGTTTTTCGTATTCCATTTTACTGGTATATGGCATTTTTGGTTGCAGGCGGTGTGGGACACCATATTTTTACATACAATACAATTCCGTGGGTGTCACAGGATATTGACAGACATAACATCAAACCGGATGCAAAGTATGAATTTGAGATTAAAAATCATAAGTGGCTGGGTTTGCCAAAACAGATAGTTATACAGTGTGGACAAACGGTTGAGTTTGATGTACACAGCAGAGATCTGGTGTATGGGTTTGGACTCTTTCGTCAAGACGGTTCCATGGTGATGCAGATGCAGGTCAATCCCGGCACGGATGTCAACGGTATCTTGGACTCCAATGATATTTTATGGACATTTAATCATAACGGTGTTTTTGATTTAACATCCACTGAATATTCCGGACCCAGACAGTACAGCGAAGACGGTAAAGATTTAATGCTGGTGAAAGATTTCGTTAAAGTCGTAGGCTGTAAAGATAATGGAGGCATTCAATGAGTTATATAAATACATTAATAAATGGTACAAATTTTGACCATAAAGGCTTAAATGCTTTGCAAAAGGTAACACTCAGACCGGTTGTCATGGCATTTTTATTTTACGGACTGGTCGCTTTGGAGGGTATGATTATGAGAATGGTTGAGGTCGGACATGTGCCGCTTAATCCTCTGCCTGAGCAGTTTTTTCATCCGGAACATTTCTTTTCCATCATGACAGTACACCCGATTGTCGGTATATTCGGTTCGACCTATCAGCTGGTCTTTGGTGCTTTTACATTTTTGGTGCCATATCTTACGAAAAAACCGCTCTACAGCGTAAAACTTGCCAACTGGACCTGGATATTGATTACTTTAGGGACTGCTTTGGCATGGATAGCCGCATTTGTATGGCAGTATGCACCCTTATATACATTGTACTGGCCGCTTCCTGCCGATACACACCAGTTTAATGTTATTGGCGGTATTGTCTTTATTCTGGGTGTAGCATTAATTATGGTTGGAACTTTAGGCTTTATCTACAATATATATGCAACAATTTTTGCGCGGGTAGGTATTCATAAAAACAAGACAACAAAAGAACTTTTAATCTCAGGATTTGGTATAGACGGATTTTTAAATCTTATCAACAAGCTGAGAGGAAAACAGCCTTATACAAAAGAGCCGGCTTTGGCACTTCCTGTTGTGGCAATCTTCCGCGGTACGGTAGATACTTTCTTGGATGCACTGGTGATTTTGGGTGCAGGTATTTTAATCCTGGTTTATTTGGTTTTTGATGCAAGCGGACATGCACTTGATGTCACGGCGATTGATGCCCTTTTGTACAAGAACTTTTTTTGGTGGGGGCTTGATTTGGTTGCGGATGGTCTGGTTCTGATTTATGTGGCAGGTTCGTGGTATTTGCTCGCCACATTAATCACCGGACAAAAGCTTTTTATGGAAAATGTTGCCCGTGCGGCGTTAATGCTTGAGCTTTTGGTTTCCTGGATGGTCTGGTCGCATCACCTTCTTGGTGATCAGGGACAACCTGAAATGATGAAACTTATCTCCGGTGAGATGGTGACTGCCTTTGAACTGCTGACCCAGGGACTGGCACTCTTTATTACCCTTGTGACACTTTGGAAGGCCCGTCCTCTGAAAATGACTATGGAACTAAAATATCTTCTCGGCGGACTTGTAGGGTTTGGTCTGGCTGTGCCTGCTGCAATTATCCAGGCAGATATGGGGATGAACAGAGTGTTGCACAATACACAGTGGATTATCGGTGCGCATGTGCATATTGCTTTGATTGTCGGATTGTATATGACACTCTATTCGGCTCTGTATGTTTTATGGCCATTGGTAACAAACAACACAAAACTCTATTCTCACAAACTGGCAAATACACATTTTTGGCTGCATCTTATTGGCGGTATCGGTATGGGCGCATTTATGGGAATGGCAGGACTTGACGGGATGCTCCGTCGTCACCTTTATGTGGATGGGCAGTTTAATCCAGACATGATATTCGCCGCTATTTTTGGAACGATGCTGCTTGTCGCCTGGGCAGTATTCTTATACAATATTATTATGAGTGTGGGTATCAAAGGCTTAATCGGTATATTTTTGCCTGCAAAAGATGCAACGGCTTCTTATGGGATAGAAGAAGAGTTGGAACCGGCAGATGATCCGGCATTTGCGCAGTAAAAGTTTCATATTTTTTTCGGAATTCAGACAGGGCTTAGTCTTTAAAGACACAAAGCCCGTACTAAAGTACGGGTTCCGAACAGATTGCAAACATAATAGTCATGTTTGGAAAGTTTTAAGATTTAGAATTTATTCAGTAAGAGATTAAAATAATAGGAAAAAACAGTTGATAAACTTAGACCGAGTTGCACGTGAAATCAAGACTATAGGACTGTACGATTTGGTTTTGCAGGATGTGCAAAGAATTACCGGGAAAAACAGAGTAAATGAAGAAGAAATTCTTCAGATATTAGAGAAAAATCCGGAAATTCTGCAAGATTACATGCAGACAAATGTCGAATACAATTTGAGCAATATCCATCTCAAAGATATCAATGTACAAAATCTCAAAGATGAATGCAAACAAGAAGCGCAAACCTTTAATGAAAATCTGGCAAAATTGCGTGTCTTGGAAAAATATACACTTGATTTTGAACAGAGTGCCACGCTTGTCATCATTTTTTCCATTGAGTTTTTTGTTCTTTTTTCTGTGCAGTATTTTATAGTATTGCTAAATCTCAAAGCGTGGCAATGGTGGATATATACACTCTTTGCCTCCTCTGTTGCTTTTGCCTACTGGTATGGTAAAAAGCAGAGCAGACTGTATGCAAAAAACAAACAGCGTTACGAAATGCTTTATCTGCAGACATTACAACTCTTGGAAGCACTGGAAGAAAAAGAGTGTATCAAAAAAGAGGACTTGTTGATTCATGAGTGTGAAGAACATGTCTAAAACAATCAGTGTTGATTATATTTGGAACAAAGAACTGGCGCTGCAGACAAGCAAGCTTTTTTATGATTATGATATGCGTCATTCTGCCAAAAGATATATAGGCTGGTTTTTTGTCGCTTTGGTGCAGTTTGGTATTGTCGGTGCTTTGAAGCATGAAAGTTACGGTATTTTGTATCTTTCAACCTTTTTGGTCTTTTACTGGTATTTTGGAAGATGGTTTCTGCGAAAAAGAATGTTGTTAAATTTTTACAAAAAAAATATGCCTCAAGATACACAAGTGCATTTTATTATTGACACAGAAGGCTTGCATAAAGATAAAAAGCGCATTCCCTGGGAAGAAATTACAAGGATAATAGAACTTGAAAACGGGATTTTGGTGCAAAGCCTGCATGATACACTTTTTTTTCAAAATTCTGCCTTTGGATCTGTTGATGAACGCAAAGAGTTTTTGGCGCTGGCCAAAGACAAAGGAAAACGCTAATGCACTATTTTTTTATTGGAGCAGTAAGCCTTTTTGTCATAGGATTGCTTATTGTCGGGGCAGTTATGGACAAAGAGGATATGGAAGGTGATGATTAAAAATTAAACAAAGAATTATAAAAATATTCATTTGCATAGAGTATAATTTCATCACTTTTATATGGAGATACCTTACATGCAGACACCTTTAGAAAATTTTATAGAGTATAAAGCCGATACAGGGATGCAATGTGGGAATTACTCTATAGAGATACCGCCGTTAAAAGAGGGGGAACAGTACCGTTTTCATTTTGATGCTGTTGCCTGTGTCGGGTGTCGGTGCTGTGAAGTTGCCTGTAACGAACAAAACAACAATCCTGCCGATATAAAATGGCGTCGTGTCGGAGAGATGGAAGGCGGAGATTTTCCGGCTTTTACCCAGATGCTCAATTCTATGAGCTGCAATCACTGTATAGATCCTGAATGTCTCACAGGCTGTCCGACGGAATCATATATAAAGATAGCCGAAACAGGCATAGTCGTGCATGATGACGATACCTGTATCGGCTGTCAGTACTGCACATGGAACTGCCCGTACGGTGTTCCTGTTTTTCATGAAGAGAGAAATATTGTTACAAAATGTCATATGTGTCATGAACGGCTTGATGTCGGAGAGTCTCCTGCCTGTGTGCAGGCCTGTCCTGCAGGAGCTATTGAGATTGAGGTTGTCAATGTCAAAGAGTGGCTGGAACGTGACATAGACGAACAGGCAAACATGCCGTTTTTGCCGGATGCACGCATAACAAATTCTACAACGCGCTACACGCTTCCCGAGAATCTGCCGGATGATATGAAAGAGATGGATGAACACATCTTAAAACCTGCACATAAAGAACTGCCTCTTGTTTTTATGACAGTTTTGACGCAAATTTCACTCGGTGGGTTTTTGGCGCTCTTTTTAGGAGACTTTATGAGTCTGTTTGGATTTGAGAGTACCAACTGGATTATGGCACTGCTTGTGATGCTTCCCGCGGCAATCGGGCTGCCTCTCTCAGCCTTGCACCTTGGGCGTCCGTTTTTGGCGATGACAGCCATGAAAAATATAAAAACCTCGTGGCTCTCCCGCGAGGCTTTGGCTTTGGGTGTTTTTACAGGGCTTATGAGTGCCGTAGTGGCAACATACTTTTTCGATATCTCCAATATATTGCGTTTGTTCCTTGAAGCACTGACTTTAGCTGTGGGAATCTATGGAATTTATGCACAAAGTATGATTTACCGTATTCGTGCCCGTCCTTCCTGGAACAGGATTACAACGAACTTCAAGTTCTTCGGTGTGGCATATATCGGAATCTTTTTCGTTGCATTTATCAGCTCTGTATCAAGCGTGCATGAAGCGATTATTCCTTTGACGACCTTGGGTATGCTCGGTGCTTTGGCACAGCTTTTTTTCTCTTATGAAGATATAAGAACACTTGATGCTAAAGAGAATGCATACCAACTGCAACGGACAAAAAGACTTTTAAATGAAAATTTTCATAAGGTCAAAATGATTCGTTTTGCCACGTTGATATTCGGTGGTGTGGTACTGCCGCTGTTTACTTTGGTCTTTGTAAGCGCTTCGTTACATGTAACGGCTTCTGTGATGCTTTTTTTGGCAATCATTATTGCCTTTGTGAGTGAAATAAGTGATAGATTTTTATTTTATACCACGGTTGTTCCTCTTGGAATGGCAGGTGGATTTTTTGTAGGGAAACAACGATGATAAGTAAATTAAAAGATTTTTTAGGGTTTGATATAAAAGAAGAGAAATACAAACTCTCACATGATGAAACATTCGGCATGATAGCCGATGCAAAAAAACCCGATAAATGGGTCTTTTCAACCTGTGGATACTGCGGGGTCGGCTGTGGACTTTACATCGGTGTCAAAGACGGTAAAGCTGTTTACACAAAAGGCAATCCAAAACATTTTGTCAATCAGGGAACACTCTGTCCAAAAGGTTTGAGTGAACATCAAATGCTTAACTCTCCCCATAGAATTCAAACCCCGTTGATAAAACAAAACGGTGAGCTGAAACCTGCAACTTGGGATGAAGCCTTCACGAAAGTAAGCAGTGAATTTAAGAGAATTCAAAAAGAACACGGAAACAAAGCCGTTGCTGTCATTGGCACAGGGCAGTTTCTGACAGAAGAATTTTACATTTTGGGTAAATTTGTCCAGCTTGGTCTTCGCACAAATAATTATGACGGCAATACAACCTTGTGTATGGCATCTGCTGTTATGGGTTACAAACAGTCTCTTGGCAGTGACGGTCCGACAAGCTCATATGAAGATTTTGCACTTGCCGATACTATTTTTTTGGTGGGAGCCAATATTGCGGACAATCATCCGATACTTACCTTACATGTAAACAAAAACCCAAAAAAGAAAGTCATCGTTATAGACCCCAGGGCCTCGAAAACATCCCAAATGGCAGATGTGTATGTGCCTGTAAAACCGCGTACAGATCTGGCGCTTTACAACGGTCTGGCTTACATTGTGATGGAGCAGGGATGGGAAGATGAAGGTTATATAAAAGCAAATACAAACGGATACAAAGAGCTGAAAAAGCATTTGCAGGATTATCCGCCCCAGGAGGTGGCAAACATTACAGGCATTGATGTCAAAACCCTGTATGAACTCGCACGTGAATTTGTCTCAAGTAAAAGTGTTATCACCGGTTGGACAATGGGTGTGAACCAGTCTTTTATGGGAACAGATACTGTCAGTGCCATCATTAATCTGCATCTTTTGACAGGGCATATCGGTCGAGAGGGAACGGGGCCTTTTAGTATAACAGGGCAGTGTAATGCGATGGGAACACGTGAGACAGGGTTCACTTCATCTCTTCCGGGATACAGAAACTTTGGGGATGAAAAGGCTTTAAAAGAATATGCGGAAATTGTCAATGTTCCTCAGGAAATTATTCCGCGTGAACGTGGCTATAAATATGCCGAAATTATTGATGCCATAGACAGAGGTGAAATAAAAGCACTTTGGATAACGGCGACAAATCCGCTGGTTAGTTTTGTCAATCAGGACAAACTGCGAAAAACACTGAAAAAACTTGATTTGCTGGTCGTGCAGGATGCTTTTTTAGGCGATACGGCACAAATAGCAGATGTTGTTTTCGCTGCTGCGACCTGGGGTGAGAAAGAGGGCGTTTATACGAATTCTGAACGTCGCTGCAACAAGGCGAACAAAGCAGTAGAACCGATAGGTGAGGCAAAAAGCGATTTTGATATCATTCTTGAATTTTCAAAATATTTTGAAGGTGTGAATGAAATGCTTTTTCCAAACTGGAGCCAGCCTCGTGATGCTTTTGAGGAGTGGAAAAAAGTCTCAAAAGGACAGTTGTGTGACTACAGCGGTATGAGTTATGAGCTTATAGAAGAGTTGGGCGGGATTCAATGGCCATGTAACGAACAGTTCCCAAAAGGGAGTAAAAGACTCTACACCAAAGATATCCCTTTTAGAACATCCGATAAAAAAGCAAAACTTGTATGTGTGCAATGGCATCCGATGGCAGAGCCTGTAAGCCCTGAGTTTCCTGTTATTTTAAACACTGGAAGGACAGTTGAGCAGTGGCATACACGAACAAAAACAAGAGATATAGCAATTCTTGACAATTTGGCTCCTGAAGCCTGGGTGGACATAAATCCAAAAGATGCGGTCAAACTCAAAGTAAAAAGCGGCGACAGAATGAGTCTTTCATCTCCAAGGGGGCGCATTGATGATGTTATTGTACGGGTGACATCAAGTGTACGCGAAGGCACGGTATTTGTCCCGTTCCATTTTAATGAACAGCTTGTCAATACGTTGACTAATGAAAGTTTTTGTCCAAAGTCAGGGGAACCTAATTTCAAACAAACGGCAATACAGCTTCACTCAGAAGAGGTACCGGAGGGTCTGATACTTGAAGAGGAACAATCAAGCGGAGCGATTGCACATCACAAGGTCGTTTATGAAGGGGTTGCCTATAAAGAAAAAGAGGTGCATTTGCAACAATAGAAGTTATGTTATAATTATTTACGGGTCCTTTCAAATCCCGTTAAGTTAAACAGTCCAAAAACTTCAAAGAACGGCGGTCATAATTATGCAGGAATGTGAACTGTATCAATACACTCTTTTTACAGGCAGTATACTTTTGCTTGCAAGTCTGTTTTTTAATATCAAATACAGAAAAAAGATAAAAAAACGCTTGGAAGATGAAAACAGACTCATAAAAAATGCCTACTATCATCCTGTCACCTCTCTCCCAAATAAAGAAAATGTTAAAATAGTAATTTCTGAACAGATACAAAGAGCTTTGCGACATAATAAATCTTTTTTGGTTATGGTAATAAAAATAAAAAATTTTCATGAAGTTCAGCTGCATTCCAAAGTGCTGGCAGAGGAATTTATGCTTGAAGCAAGTAACAGACTGCTGCAAAGTACACGGAGTGAGGATATAATCGGCCATATCAGTGATGACTCTTTTATCATTGTTTTTAATGAATATTTACAAGAAGAAAATTACAGGAGAGTATGTCAAAGAGTAGAAGAATCATTTGCACAGGCTCCCGAACTCAATACAAAATATACTATAGATTTTAAGGTTTCCATAGGTACATCTGTGTATCCGGATGGGGCTGCAAATCCGGATGCATTAATGGAAAAAGCGAGAAAGGCTGCAATTGATAGAGATTGAATAGTTCAAAGCAAAACAAAAGCCAATTTTAAGTATAATTCACGGATTTTATAAAAAGGTATATGCATGGCAAACAAACGTGTTTTAGTTAAATTTTCGGGTGAAGCTCTTGCTGGAGAAGCAGGTCATGGAATCGATACAAAGATTTTAAAGTATATTGCCCAGGAGATTAAAACTCTTGTTGATGCAGGTATAGAAGTCGGTATAGTCATTGGAGGCGGGAATATCATTCGTGGTGTGACTGCTGCCCAAGACGGAATTATTAAGCGTACATCCGGAGATTATATGGGAATGCTTGCAACTGTGATAAACGGTGTAGCAATGCAGGAGGCCTGTGAGCATGCCGGAATGCAGGTACGTATGCAAACCGCTATAAAAATGGAACAGATTGCTGAACCGTATATTAATCGTAAAGCGACACGCCATCTTGAAAAAGGACGTGTTGTTATTTTTGCAGCAGGGACGGGAAATCCGTTTTTTACTACAGATACGGCAGCAACACTTAGAGCTGTTGAAATCGGTGCAGAAGTTATTATCAAGGCCACAAAAGTTGACGGTGTCTATGACAAGGACCCTGCCAAATACCCGGATGCGGTGAAATTACCCGAACTGACCTATGACCAGGCATTGCAGGATCATATAAAAGTTATGGATGATACCTCAATAGCACTGGCAAAAGACAACAGTCTGCCTATTATTGTCTGCGATATGTCCAAGCAAGGTAACTTATTGGATATTTTAAATGGCAATATGAGCAACTGCTCAATAGTAAAATAAACTAAAGGAAAAACAGAGAATGAAAGTTGAAGAATTAACAGCGAAAGTTTTAGATGAAAATCCAAGTATGGATAGATATCAACTGGCAATTGCAGTTGCAAAAAGATGTGATGAACTGGAAAACGGTGCTCCAAGCAAATTAAATGTCAATACAAGCAGTATCAAGTCAACTGATTTGGCGCTTATGGAAATAGCTGAAGGACTTATTAGAGTCAAAGGCTTTAGCGACAAAGAGAAATAAGTTTTTGCCTTTGAGTCAAATGGATATAGAACAGGTAAAACACATCAATGATGTTGAATCTGCAATAGCTTATCTTTTTTCTCAAATACCCCAAAGTGAACCACTTGAAAAAGCATTAGACTTTTCTATAAAAGCACACGAAGGGCAGTATAGAAAAAGTGGTGAAGCTTACATAATCCATCCCATTTTAGTAGCCTCCATTGTTGTTTCTATAACAAATGATGAGTCGATGGCTATTGCCGCCTTATTGCATGATGTTGTTGAAGACACTCCTGTTACTATTGAACAGATAGAAGATTTGTTTGGTAAGGATGTTGCCCATTTGGTGGAGGGACTTACAAAAATAGATACGATTAGAGATCATGAACTCATTCCCTCCAATTCTGATGAAAAACTTGTTGTATCGGCACTCTCTTTTAGAAAAATGCTTATTGCCAGTATTCATGATGTACGGGTGCTTGTTGTCAAACTGTGTGACAGACTGCACAATATGCTCACCCTTGATGCCTTGCCTGCTCACAAGCAAAAACGAATTGCCGAAGAGACATTGGTTGTGTATGCCCCTATTGCACACAGATTGGGGATTTCATTTTTAAAAAATATACTTGAAGACTTAAGTTTTGGCTATTTGTTTCCCAAGGAAAAGCAGGAAATAGAAAATTATCTTCAGACAAACTATCATGCAATTGAGATGAAACTTGATGCAATCAAAGAATCAATTATGAAGATTCTTGTGAAAAATGGCTTTTGTGAAGATGATTTTGAGATTTTGTCCAGAATAAAACATAAATATTCTATTTATCTGAAGATGCAGAGAAAAGGTGTGAGTATTGATGAGGTGCTGGATCTTTTGGCTGTTCGGATTCTTACAAAAGACCCTGTAAAGTGTTATACGATTTTGGGGCTTATTCATCTTAATTTTCGTCCGCTTGCCTCACGTTTTAAAGATTATATTGCTGTTGCAAAAGACAATGGATACCAGACCATTCACACAACTGTTTTTCATGATGCTGCAATTTTTGAAGTACAGATTCGAACCTATGATATGCATAAAACTGCTGAACTCGGAGTTGCCGCACACTGGAAATATAAAAGCGGCGGCAACAATATCAAGCTGGACTGGTTAGACAGTCTGCAGTACCAAAATGAGTCTGTAGAGGATTTTTATGCATTGATAAAAAATGATTTGTATTCTGAAGACATTTCGGTTTTTTCTCCGTCCGGTGATGCTTTTACCCTTCCCCGCGGAGCAGTGGCACTTGATTTTGCTTACGCTGTACACTCAGAAGTCGGAAACAAAGCTGTGAACGCTTTAATCAACAAAACAAAAGCCTCTTTAATGAGCGAACTCAATAATGGTGATATAGTAAAAATAATTACCGGAGATGAAATTGTTACAAGATGTTCCTGGATTGATGCGGTCAAAACATCAAAAGCCAAAACAAATATGAAACTAAACTGCAATGCAAGAATACGTGATCTTAATGCAAAAGTGGCTGTGAGTATTGTTGCAACTGCAATGAAGCTGAATTTCGCGAGAGTGCAGGAATGGTTTTTGAAACATCATTGTGACAGTGTGACCTCTATTCCTAACGACATAGAACATTTTAAGAATGTTATTCATAAATATATAGTAGAAATCAGTAAAAACAACAGATTTAAAAAGTTTATTTCCCGACACAGATTCAAACTCAAAGGGTATGAAATTGCAGGTATTGAGATATTCTCTACAACAAACATTACCGATATAGTGTTTGATTACTGCTGTCATCCTAAACACGGGGATGAAATTATGGGATTTTTGGATAAAACAAAGGTGCATGTTCATCACAAACTGTGCAACAATGCTACAAAAATGCTCGATGCACATGATCCGATGGTCTTTGTCCGCTGGAAGCAGGAAAAAATTTACCGATACAAACTGATTGCCTCTTTGCATAATGAAAAAGGTGCTTTGGCTGAGTTTTTAAGTTTCCTGGTTAAATTGGATGTGGATATCAATGCAATTGAGCTGGGCAAAGAGAGTGCTGATTATATTAAGTACTGTGAGCTTGTTTTTGAGGCAAAAGAAGCTGATATTAATTCACTTCGTGCTAAAATAGAGTCTAAAATAAAAGTTGTCAATTTGGTGAGAACTGATGATGCTTATAAAAATTAAATAAATATAGAGAGAAAAAATGATAGATGAAGCTTTAAGAGAGATAAACAGAGGTTGTGCAGAGATTATTGACAACGAAAGAATAGAAAAACTTTTAAAAGCTTATTTTCAAGAGGGAAAGACATATACGGTAAAAGCCGGTTTTGACCCGACTGCACCGGATTTGCATCTTGGACATACTGTTCTTTTGCAAAAACTTGCAACCTTTCAGAAATATGGTGCAAGAGTACAGTTTCTTATAGGAAGTTTTACGGCAACAATTGGTGATCCGACAGGGAAAAATGCCACACGAAAAGTATTGTCAAAAGAAGATATAATCAAAAATATTGAGAGTTATACGACACAGGCTTTTAAAATTTTAGATGAGAGTAAAACTGACATAGTCTACAATGATGACTGGCTGGGAAAAATGAGTGCAGCTGATTTAATAGCGCTTGCCTCAAATTTAACAGTGGCACGTATGCTGGAGCGTGATGATTTTTCAAAAAGATTTAAAACAAATGTCGCAATTGCCACAAGTGAGTTTATGTATCCGTTGTTGCAGGGTTATGACAGTGTACACTTGAAATCTGATATAGAAATAGGCGGAACAGATCAAAAATTTAACCTTTTAATGGGAAGACAGCTGCAAAAAGTATATAATATTAAGAAACAGCAGGCTGTTTTAATGATGCCTATTCTCGAAGGTCTTGACGGTGTCCAGAAAATGAGTAAGTCTCTGGGAAATTATATTGGTGTTTCAGATGAACCAAATGATATGTTTGGTAAAGTTTTAAGTATATCCGATGAGCTGATGTGGAGATATTTTGAGCTTTTGAGCGATAAAAGTCTTGATGAGATTGCAGCACTTGAGAGAGCAGTAAAAGAAGGAAAATTACATCCGAAAAAAGTAAAAGAAGACTTGGCATTGGAAATCACAGCGCGTTTTCATGATAAAGAAGCAGCACAAAATGCAAAAGAAGAGTTTGACAAGGTCCATTCAAAAAGCCAAATTCCAAGTGATATTGCAGAGTTTAGCTGTGAGGGACCGATTTGGATTGCAAAAGCTTTGGTTGACTGCAAGATGGAACCCTCAACATCCCAGGCCAGAAGAGATATCAAGCAGGGTGGTGTTAAAATAGACCAGAAAAAAGTATCTGATGAAAAGTTGGAATTGTCATCAGGAGAGTACCTGTTACAGGTTGGAAAAAGAAAATTTGCAAAGTTAAAGGTTAAATAAAATGAGTTTCAAGTCTTTAAAAATTGGTAAATATGAGATTGAAAAACCAATAGTACAAGGTGGTATGGGCGTTGGGATCAGTTGGGATCAGTTAGCTGGTACTGTTTCAAAAGAAGGCGGACTTGGAGTTATCAGTTCTGTTGGAACAGGTTACTACAAAGATAAAGAGTTTGCAAAAAAACTGGTAGCAGACAGGCCTTTGAGCGAAGCAAACTTTTACTCAAAAGAGGGCTTTACCGAAATAATAAAAAATGCCAGAAAAATCTGTGGCGACAAGCCTTTGGCCGCAAATGTTTTGTATGCTATCAATGACTACGGACGTGTTGTTCGCGATGCCTGCGAAGCCGGTATCAATATTGTAATAACAGGTGCAGGGCTGCCGACAAATATGCCGGAGTTCACAGAAGGATATCCTGATGTAGCGCTTGTACCTATTGTATCCTCTGCAAAAGCTTTGAAAATTATTTGTAAAAGATGGCAGAAGCGCTATAACCGTCTTCCTGACGCAGTTATTCTTGAAGGTCCCAAAAGCGGTGGGCATCAGGGCTTTACATACGAACAGTGTTCAATGCCTGAATATCAGTTGGAAAACCTTGTAAAACCTGTTGTAGAAGAAGCAGAACAATGGGGCGGCATGCCGGTAATTGCTGCAGGTGGTGTTTGGGACAAAAACGATATAGAAGCCATGATGGAACTCGGTGCGAGCGGTGTTCAAATGGGAACACGTTTTATCGGTACTTATGAGTGTGATGCGCATGCAAACTTTAAAAAAGTCCTTCTTGATGCAAAAGAGGGTGATATTAAACTGATGAGTTCTCCTGTGGGATATCCTGCACAGGGAGTTGTGACAAATCTCACTCATATGGTAGAAAAAAGAGAAGGTCCTGCAATTAAGTGTATTTCAAACTGTGTTGCACCGTGTAACCGGGGAGAAGAGGCTAAAATTGTCGGTTTTTGTATTGCAGACAGATTAAGTGATGCTTATGAGGGCAACCTGGAAACAGGACTCTTTTTCTCTGGAACCAATGGCTATAAACTAAATGAAATTATTACAGTAAAAGAACTTATTGACAAGCTTATGCATGGTGAATAATACTGTATGGTAAAAGTTTTTGCTCTCATACTTTTTTTTATTACTGTTTTACATGCTGTCAATGATCAGGAGATTTTAAAAAGGGCAGATTCTTTTTTAAAATCTTCGAGTAAAAGCAATCAGTTTCGTGCATATAATGATTATAAAAATCTGTATTTAAGAGCATTGTTGAACGGAGATAAAAAACTTAAACACTCCGCTCTAAAAGGGATAATCTCCAGTGGACATAAATTACATATTGATGTAAAAAGATATGAACAGGAGTATAAACACCTCTCCCCTGCGTCCAGAAAAAATTACAAAGCAAAAAAAAACATTAAAGTCACATCTTCACATAAATTAAAATCAGTTCGCTTTTATAATAAAAGACTGGTATTACAGTTTGATAAAAATCTTCAAAAGAAACAGGTGAACTATTTTACGCTCAATGATAAAAAAAAGAGCATCTATAAATATGTTTTTGATATACATGCTTCCATGTTGAAGAAGTCAAATACTCTCAAACAAGAGGGGGTTGATAAAATTAAACTGGCACAGTACAATCCAAATACATTGCGGTTGGTTATTCAAAACAAAACTCCTTTAAAAATCCGTTTTTTCAAAAAAGGCAAAGAGCTTTCTATAAAAATTATCAACAAGTCAGTAAAAACAAAGAGTGTTGCAGTATTTAACAAATACAAGAAAAAGTCACCCAAAAGACTCGACAGAAATAAAATCATAGTCATAGATGCGGGGCATGGCGGAAAAGACCCGGGAGCCATAGGATACAGAAAATACAGAGAAAAAATTGTGGTCTTAAGTATAGCAAGAGAGTTAAAGCGTATACTTCGTGCAAGAGGTTTTACAGTGTACATGACACGCGACAGTGATCGCTTTATAAAATTAAGAAACAGAACAAAATATGCAAACAGAAAAAATGCAGATATCTTTATCAGTATCCATGCCAATGCAGTTGGACGCAAAGATGCCAAAAAAGTTTGTGGACTGGAATGCTATTTTCTTTCAACATCCCGTTCAAGCAGGGCAAAAAAAGTGGCAGAAATGGAAAATTCGGCAGATTTGGATGAGATGGACTATTACGGAAAGCAAAGCTTTTTAAACACAATAAATTCACACAATATTGTTGCATCGAACAAGCTGGCAATTGATCTGCAAAGAGGGGCGTTAGCAACACTCAAAAGCAGATATAAGAATGTGAAAGATGCAGGGGTCAGAGAAGGACCGTTTTGGGTGCTTGTAGGGGCACAAATGCCTTCTGTTCTGGTAGAAGTCGGATTTATAACACATCCGACAGAAGCCAGACGGCTTGTAAGCAGAAGTTACCAAAAAACAATGGCACAGGGGCTTGCCAATGGAGTGGAACGCTATTTTATAAACTCTCAAAAAAGATAAAGCAGCCTTGAGGCTTAGTCCTCTTTTTTATATTCCAAATCCCCGGCAACAGCTTCTTTGTCGTTGATGACTTTTTCAATCTGCTGTTTGACTTTGTCATAACGGAACTGCTCTTTGAATCCCATAATTCTTCCTCCGGCAGCATTTGGGTGCCCTCCGCCGTTTGCCCACTCTTTGGATATCTGTGCAACACTTACCTTGTCGCTTGCACGCAGACTCATTGTTCCCCGATAGCTGACATCCACAATGAAATCATATTCAGGGTAGGCTGTTAAAAATCCGTTGCCGACTATGGAGGTGTTTCCTATTCCATAACTCAGGTAGCCTCTGTATCCCTTGTAATAGATTGTTTTTTCACTTCTGGCTTTGCCCATAAGTTCAACGACATACCGTGTGGCAAGATTGTCGAGTGTATCATCTTTGTCGCGTTTGAAAAAATTCTTTTTTAAAGAGTGGATTTTTTCATCAAGTAAAATAGGAGCATCAGGTTCATGAATGAATTTTGCCGCTTCATGCAACAGTGTGAGTTTGTAGTTTGAATCTTCATCAGGAAACATAATTCGGTTGAGCTCTTTTGTTTCTGTTACAAGACGCATACAGACTTTCCCGTATTCAAAATTGTCATGTTCTTCCTGTTTCCATAAATCTACTGCATTAACAACATCAACATACTTCTCCATCCATGCAGGTTCGTTGAGTTCAAAGTGTTCTTTTGCATAGTCATAGGTGATTTTTGTAGCGCAGCGGCTGGTATCAAGATAGTACCATTCATGTTTTTTTGCACTCTCTTCCCCGCTTCCATGGTGATCAAGAAGTTGTAATTTGACATCAAATGCACCGTCATTCATTTTTTTTACTTCATGGCTGAGCCAACGGGATTCATCCGCTGTAAGATTCAGGTCCGTAATAAGAATGTAAGCTTTTTCTTTTGCTTTTCTGATGTTTTCCAGCATAAGGTCGAGCTTTTGTTTCACTTCTGCTCCGTAATTGGAGTTGTAGTTAAATCTTTTGTACGGTGTGTACTGCATGACCAGCTGGCAGCTGTAGCCATCCAAATCAATGTGTGAAAGATGATGAATAGTTCTGTTTTTCATTTGTACCCTTTTAGTTATTTGTTTCTTGTGTTTGAATTGAAATAGAGCCCATCACTTCAAATGTAGCACTCGAATCAATTTCTGCATGAGAGAGTGTTACAACATCAAGAGAAAATCTCTCAAATATTTCTGCAACACTGCGACGGATTTGTGGATCGACGATAATAATAACAGGGGAAATCCCTTTTTGCAGTAAGTCTGCAGCCTTTGTGCTTGTTGCCTGAATCAGGGCATTTATTTCTCCTACATTGAGCATGAGGTTCCTCACACCGTCTTGTTCTTGTGATTTTTGCAGTAACAACTGCTCAGTCTGTGTATCAAATGTCAAAAGGCGTATCACCCCGTCATCCCCTGCATACATTTGGGTAATGACGCGAGAAAGTCTGGCTCTTACCTGTTCTGTTATAAGGTCAACATTTTTTGTGTATTCGGCAATATCTGCAATTGTCTCTAAAATAGTAAGCATATCTTTGAGCGGAATTTTTTCATGCAACAGTGCTTTGAGAACTCTTTGAATAAGACCGATAGAAGCCACTTTTAAAACGTCATCAATGATTACAGGATAATCATCTTTTATTTTATCAATAAGTGACTGTACTTCTTGACGGGTTAAAAGCTCTTCGGCATTGCGTTTGATGAGTTCGCTCATATGTGTGGAGATGACTGTAGCAGGATCAACAACGGTGTATCCGTTGATAATGGCATCTTCTTTTTGTTCCGGTGCTATCCACAGGGCGTCGAGTCCAAAAGCAGGTTCTTTTGTCGGTTCTCCCTGAATCTCTCCTGTAGCCATACCACTGTCCATCGCAAGAAATTTATCAGGCATGATCTCACCCTCACCAATGGCAATGCCTTTAAGCAGTACCTGATATTGGTTAGGTTTGAGATGTAAGTTGTCACGTATTCTGACCTGCGGCATTAAAAATCCATAGTCATTTGCTATTTTTCTTCGCATGGAACGGATACGTTCAAGCAAATCACCACCCTGGGAACTGTCGGCCAGTTTTATAAGTTGATATCCCAAAGTCAATTCAAGCATTTCTACTTTGAGTATGTCATCAAGCGCATTTTCTTCCTCTTTTGCAATTTCTTCGTTCGTTTTTTTCGGTTTGATTCTCTCTTTCTCTTTTTCTGTCTCTTCTTTTGTCTTGACACCAAGGAGATTCTCAACATCCAAAATGGAAAGTTCCCCTTTTTCATATTTGTAGATAGACCACCCAAGCAGGGCGAATATCATTCCGACAAATCCCATAGAAGCAGTAGGCAGGCCAGGAACAAGAGCAAACAGGAGCATGATAAAGCCGACTATCATCATAATCTTTGCATTTCCGATCATCTGTGAAATAGTGCCTTCGGCAAAATTGTCACCGTCACTTGAGGAACGGGTAATGATAATACCGGTTGCAGTTGAGGTAATGAGTGCCGGAATCTGGCTGACAAGACCATCCCCGATTGTAAGGAGTGTGAAGGTAGAAGCACTGTCTGCAACGCTCATATCGTACTGAAAAACACCGATGAGAAAACCGCCGATGATATTTATAAGAGTAATAATAATACCTGCAACAGCATCGCCTTTGACAAATTTTGAAGAACCGTCCATCGCCCCGTAAAAATTGGCATCCTGAAGAATTTCTGCACGGCGTTGTTTTGCTTCGGCATCATCAATGAGTCCTGCATTTAAATCCGCATCAACCGCCATCTGCTTTCCGGGCATAGAGTCAAGTACAAAACGTGCTGCAACTTCTGCAACCCTTGTGGAACCTTTTGTGATAACCATAAAGTTTATAAGAACCAAAATGGAAAAAACGATAATTCCGATAACATAGTTTCCCCCGACAACAAAATCACCAAAACTTGTAATAACATCACTGACCTGTTCCGGCCCCTCATAACCGTGACTTAAAATCATTCTGGTTGTCGCAATGTTGAGTGAAAGCCTAAAAAGGGTGAGAATCAGTATAAGTGTCGGGAAGGTAGTCAAGTCTGTCGGTTTTGGTACATATAATGAAATAAGCAAGATTAAAACAGACAAGGCAATTGAAATTGTCAGCAAAACATCCAATATCGAAGAAGGCAGAGGAACAATGATAATGGCGAGTATTGCCATTACAAAAAAGACAACACCAAGATCACGTTTGCCTAGTAAAAAGTTAAGGGAGGTTCCGATTTTTTGTTTTGTTGTCAATTTTCTTGCCAAGTGTCAGTGTCTCACCAAATTTAGTCGTCGAGTAAGTCTGCCAAAGTCAAGTTTGCCAAAAACAAATCTATTTTCCCCTGGAGTTTGTGTAAAAAAGGCCATATTGTACATGTACTGGCTTTTTCGGAAGGACAGTCTTCCAAAGAGGGAGCACACTCAAAAACAGTAGGTGCTTTGCCTTCTACGCAGGACGCGACACTAAGCATATTGATATCTTTGGGATCTTTGTTGAGTGCAAAACCACCATTGACACCTTTGTATGAGTTTAAAATCTGCGCTTTTGCCATAGACTGAAGAATTTTTGCCAAAAAACTTTTGGAGATAGAAAGCTCTTTGGAAAGAGTATCACTGTCCATTGGCGCTTCTGCTTTGCAAAGCAGTATAAGTGATAAGATGGCATATTCGCTGGCACGGGTTATAAGCATGTATTTACTTTCATTATTTAAACTTTTAAAATGATATTATATCCAAAATTACTGCTGAAATAAACAAAAATAAAATTTAAAGAAAAGTTTTGCTATAATCACGCTTCAATTCTTCTGCATTGTGCATTTGAGTTAGATTATTATACCTATCAGGAGGCTATTATGGCTTTAGATTCGGCTAAAAAACAAGAAATAGTTGCGAAATACGGTCGCAGTGAAAATGACACTGGTTCAAGTGAAGTTCAAATTGCACTTTTAACTGAAAGAATTAAAGAGTTAACAGAACACTTAAAAGTTTTCAAAAAAGATCACGCATCTCGTTTGGGATTACTGAAATTAGTTGGTCAGCGTCGTCGTTTGATGAAATACTTCAAAAGAAAAGACAAAGACGCCTATATGAAACTCATCGAAGATTTAGGCATCCGTGACAATATCTAAGTTTTAAACTTTTTCTTTAAAAGTCCCTTTTAAGGGACTTCTTCCTTACATGTAAACTAATTTTTATAAAAAAATCTCAATCGCCCTTTGTAAATCATCTTTTGTATCTATACCAAAACCCGTACTCGCCACTTTGACCATAGCTATATTTTTTCCATGGTATATTGCACGAAGCTGCTCTAGTTTTTCTATGTCTTCAACAGGGGCATCAGGGAGTGAACAAAACTCTTTTAAGCTTTTTTTAGAAAAACCGTAAATACCGATATGTCCGAAATAGACAGCTTCTCCGCTTTGATTGAATGGTATTTTAGCACGGGAAAAATAGACGGCATTGCTGTTTGCATCGAGCACAACTTTGACGAGATTGGAATCCTCTGCCGCTTGTGCATTAACAGCGTTGTAGCAGCTTCCCATAATAAAATCTTTTTTTTCTTTTTGCAGTTCTTTGAGTTTTTGTATAAGGGACTCAACAACATCAGGCTCTATAAAAGGTTCATCTGCCTGTACATTGATAATAAGTTCTTCATCCGATAAATTTAAAATAGTGGCACATTCATGAATTCTGTCCGTACCGCTTTTATGTGTTGTGGATGTCAGCATAGCTTTGATTCCATACTTTTTACATGTAGTAATGATACGTTCATCATCGCACGCGACAACTACATCATCCAAATGTGATACTCTTTGTGCCGTTCTTACCACCATAGGCAAGCCTCCTATGTCTGCTAAAACCTTTTGCGGAAACCGTGTGGATGCCAATCTTGCCGGAATAATAATCATATTAATCTGCCCTTATGATATAATTGCAATATTATAACCCAAGGGACTTTAATTCATGCTTCTTTACCAACCGGATTCTGGTTACTGCTATAACAGCGACTCTCTTTTTTTGTACGATTTTATCAACTCTTTTCATCCCAAAGGGAAAGTTTTGGATGTAGGGGCAGGTTGCGGAGTGGTAGGACTGCTTGTTGCAAGAGACAATGAAAAAATAGAACTTGAAGCAGTGGAAAAGCAGGAAGTTTTCAGACATTTTTCAAAAACGAATGCCCGAGTGAACAAAATAGCGTATAGACTGCATGAGTGTGATTTTTTGGATATGCAAGAAATGCAGAAATATGATTATATTATTTCGAACCCGCCGTTCTATCCGGCTGGTGTACAAAAAAGCCAAAATGAGATATTATTTAATGCACGCTATAATGTACACCTCCCCTTAGAGAAGTTTTTTAAAAAGGTATCGCGTTTGTTGCGGCCACATTCACATTTTATATTTTGTTATGATGCGACTCAGTTTGGAAATGTCTGCGTTGAACTTGAGAGAGTCAAAATGAAGATAGTGGATGTGCAGTTTGTCCACCCCAAAATTGACAGGAGTGCATCACTTGTAATGATACATGCAAGAAACGGTTCAAAGGCAATGATGAAGGTCTGGCCTCCATTGATAAGTTTTGAGGGAGACAATCCTTCACAAAAAGTACAAAACATTTATAAAAAAGCCAATACACAGAGTATAAAATGTCAAATATAATAAAAAAAGAAAATTATCCCTATGCTTTTGATGCCAGTGCATGTGCTGCATGCGAAGGCAGATGCTGTACAGGGGAGAGTGGTTATATATATGTCACTAAAAATGAAATATTTGCAATTGCAGAAGTTTTAGCAATGGATGTTAATGAATTTGCGTTAAAATATCTCTTTAAGAAAGGGTATAAATACTCTATCAAAGAAAATAAAATCAATGACTCCTATGAATGTGTTTTTTATGACAGAAAAACAAATGGGTGTAAAATATACAGTGCCCGTCCAAATCAGTGTAAAACATTTCCTTTTTGGGATTATTACAAAACCAGAGTTGATGAGCTAAAACTTGAGTGTCCAGGAATAATAGATGATTAGAATTCTCCTTTTAGTAACAGTGTCGCTGTTTTTTGTTTCATGCTCAACGCATCCCAGACCGATAAGTCCAAATGAAAAAGCTTTTGAGGGTGAAGATCTCTATATCATGCTTGCGTTAAATGCTGAACTTACAAAACATTATGATGTGGCGGCAAAGCGTTTTGAAGAACTTTATGACAAAGCATCCAAAAAAGAGTATCTGTATCGCTCTTTGCATAACTATCTTTTGGCAAAAAAGAATGAAAAAGTGATTGAAAAAGTTGATGAAATAACAGAGGGTACTTTCTCTGATCCAGCGCTTATCCGTCTAAAAATCATTGCTTTGACGGAAATGGGAAAACTCGATTATGCAAAAAAACTCTCAATAGCACTTGCAAAAAAAACACAAAAAGCAGAGGATTACCTTTTAGCCAGTGATGTGTATATCAAAAACCAGGAATTTGATGTAGCTTTAAAGTATCTTAACAGTGCATATATGAAAGAGTATAACGAAAAAATACTTGATAAAATGGCAATTATTCTGTATGTTAATCTGCACAGGAAAAAAGATGCGATTGCCTATCTTGAGACACATACACGCATGCACGGATGCTCACAGCTTATTTGTAACCGTTTGATCGGAATTTACAGTAATGAAAACAATATTGAAGGTTTGCTCTCTGTATATAAAAGACTCTACAATTTAAAAAAAGACAAATCAGTCGCACAAAAAATAATCCGTATATATGCCTATAAAAGAGACTATGTCAAACTTATTGACTTTTTGGAAGAGACACATGCAGATGATACGGTACTTTTAGAACTCTATACGACAGGGAAAAATTATGCAAAAGCAAGTGCTTTGGCGCAGAAACTTTATGAAAAAAGCGGGGATATAAAATATTTGGGACAAAGTGCTGTTTATGAGTATGAAGCACACAGCAAGAAAATGACAAAAAAGCTTTTGGCGTCTATCGTAAAAAAGTTGACAAAAGTTACCAAAGAGACAGATGAACCACTCTATCTAAACTATTTGGGCTATATTCTGATTGATCATGACCTGGATATTAAAAAAGGTATGTACTACATCAAAAAAGTGTTAAAAACAAATCCGGATTCTGCATTTTATCTGGATTCGCTGGCATGGGGCTATTATAAACTTGGAAAGTGCGTTGAAGCGAAAAAAGTGATGGACAGAGTAGTCAATATGGAAGGCGGAGACAATCCTGAAGTACTCTTACATGTAAAGAAAATAGAGGCATGTTACAAAAAGAGTTTAGAACACAAAAAGGGGAAGAAGAAAAAATGATTTTAGATGATATTATTAAAAAAACAAAAGAAGATCTGATACAAAGAGAGAAAGAGTTTTCTCTGGACTGGCTAGGCCGTTCTCTTGCATTCAATGCCAGACAGCCGCGTGATGTAATTCCGTTTTTAAAAGCTACAGAGGAAGACCCGTACAGAATTATTGCTGAGGTGAAAAAGGCCTCACCTTCAAAGGGTGTCATTCGTGAAGATTTTGATCCGCTCGCCATTGCTCAGGCCTATGAACGGGGAGGGGCAAGTGCTATTTCTGTTTTAACAGAACCGCACTTTTTTCAAGGTTCTCTTGATTATCTTGCAGGTATTCGCAGATATGTTTCTGTTCCTCTTTTAAGAAAAGATTTTATTATTTCAAAATATCAGGTACTTGAAGCTCTGGTTTTTGGGGCTGATTTTATTTTGCTTATTGCAGCAGCTTTAAGCAAGAAAGAGCTCAAAGATTTGCTGGGCTATGCAAGACACTTGGGATTGGAAGTTTTGGTTGAGGTGCATGACAAAAAAGATTTGGTAAAAGCTATTTATGCCGGGGCAGATATTATCGGAATAAATCACAGAAATCTGCAGACGTTTGAGATGAATATGAACCTTTGCTATGAATTGATTCCTTTAATACCAAACGGAAAAATTATTGTGGCGGAGAGTGGCATATACGAGCATGGACAGCTTGAAGATTTAAGCAAAGCAGGGGTTGACGCATTTTTGGTCGGTGAATCATTAATGCGGCAAGAAGATGAAGAGTTGGCAGTAAAGAAACTGAAATTCGGAGAAAATTATGAAAAAAAATAAAATTATTATTCTGCTTTTTACACTCACAGTGTTCTTTTTGAGCGGATGTACGCAAGAAGCACAAAATAAAATAGGACGCTCTATCCAAAACTGGACAGGAACAAACGGTGTGCTTGATATTTATATGGGCGGCAAACTGGTGCAGAGATTTATCAAAATTGACAAACTTACCACAGCGACGAGTACAGACGGAAATACACCGAGAAACTACCGCTACGGGTATGGTTATATAGATACAAACAGGAATTTTGTAGTTGATAAAGGGGAGAAAAAAGTCTACTTTGAAATCAGTAATTATTCAACACCCTATGTGTTTTATGAAAACCCAAAGAATTAAATGATGGATGTGATTCAACTTTTTAAATATCTGATCAACTCAAAAAGTGAAACACCGGATGATGGCGGTATTTTGAATTTTGTTGAGGATTATCTTCCCGGTTTTGAAGCGATAAGAATTGATATTGAAGATGTTAAAAATCTTTTTATCTATAAAAGATTTTCCGAGGGTGAGCATCTCTGTTTTGCCGGGCATGTTGATGTTGTTCCTGCAGGAAAAGGATGGGATACAAACCCGTATGAAGCCGTGGAAAAAGGGGGCTATATATACGGACGGGGCGCACAGGATATGAAAAGCGGACTCGCCGCTTTTATTCAGGCTGTAAAAGATACGAAAAACTTTAAAGGCACGCTCTCTTTGCTTTTAACTTCGGATGAAGAGGGTGAAGCAACGAACGGTACGGTCAAAGTACTGGAATATTTGAAAAAGAACAATATGCTTCCGGATGCCTGTGTGGTTGCAGAGCCTACATGCGAAAAAGAGTTTGGCGATGCCATAAAAGTGGGACGCCGCGGTTCTATTAACGGCTACCTTACTCTTAAAGGAAAACAGGGGCATGCAGCTTATCCCGAAAAAGCGATAAACCCCATACACCAAATAGCAAAAGTTTTGGGTGATATGGCAGGTGTTGATTTGGATGAGGGAGATGAGTTTTTTGCACCTTCAAAGTTTGTCATTACCGATATTCGTTCTGGTATGCAGGTGACAAATGTTACACCCAATGAGCTGAAAATGATGTTTAATGTGCGCAACAATACAAAAACCACACAAAAAGAGGTAGAAGAATTTGTTGCCAGACATTTACAGGGATTGGACTATGAACTGCGTCTGACACAAGGTTCCTATCCTTTTAAAACAGATACGGATACGAAACTTGTCAAAAAAATAGACACGGCTATAGAAATGGTTACATGTAAAGTGCCAAAACACTCTACGGCAGGCGGAACAAGCGATGCAAGATTCATTGCACCTCTTGGTATAGATGTGGTTGAGTTTGGTGTAAAAAATGACACCATTCACTCGATAAATGAGAGAACAACACAAAAAGAGGTACAAGATCTCTATAGCGTTTTTAAAACGCTTATCAGCGAGTGGAACAGGCAGTGAAATCTCTTTTTGTGCTGCTCTTTTTCAGTGTCACTCTTTTTTGTGCACCGCTTCATTGGAGTCATGACTATTTGAAAGCATTGTCAGATGCAAAAAAAGAGCATAAGCTTATCTATGTGTTAATCATTTCTGACACATGCGGGTGGTGCAAAAAATTTGAAAAGACAACTTTGCAAAATACAAAGATTAAAGAGAGAGTTAATAAAGAATTTGTTACTGTTTTACTCTCAAGAGACAGACATGCAATACCGAAATTTTTGAAAACATCTCCTGTTCCAAGACACTATTTTTTGGATGAAACAGGAAAAATACTGTATGCATCTTTAGGATACAGAGACGAAGAGATGTTCAATGCATTTATGGACAATGCCCAGGAACATTATGAAATACTAAAGGATGAAAACTATGAAACAAGTAAAGACAGATAAAGCACCTTCGGCAATAGGACCCTATTCACAGGCAATCGTGGCAAACGGAATCGTTTATACATCAGGACAGATTGCGTTAACGGCTTCAGGTACAGATGAGCTGCTTCAAGAAGATGTGTCAATTCAAACAGTTGCAGTTTTAAAAAATCTTCAGGCAGTTTTGGAAGAAGCGGGAAGCTCTTTACAGGATGTGGTAAAAACAACAATTTTTTTGGCAGATATGGACTCGTTTGCCACAGTCAATGCAATATATGAAAAAGCATTCGGTGAACATAAGCCGGCACGCGCAACAGTAGCGGTAAAAACACTGCCTAAGAATGCTTTGGTAGAAATAGATGCCGTGGCATTAGTGACAGACTACTCTTTTTAAGTGGTATTTCTTTTTGTTTAATCAAGACTTAAAGCTTGAATGGGTATAATTCCGGACTTTTGTAGAAATACAAGCTAAAAATATGTAAGGACCATAGATGTACGCAATTATTAAAAATGGTGGTAAGCAGTATAAAGTTCAAGAGGGTGATGTTTTATCATTGGATAAATTATCTCTTGACACTGGTGCTACGGTAGAGATTAAAGAGGTTCTGGCTGTGAATGCCGGAGAGCTTAAGATCGGAACTCCTTTTGTAGAGGGTGCAGTTGTAACTGCTGAAGTTATTGCAGAAGGACGTGACAAGAAAGTTGTAATTTTCAAAAAGCGTCGTCGTAAAGATTCTAAAGTAAAACGTGGTTTCAGAAGAGACTATACTCGTGTTAAAATCACGAAAATAGCTGCGTAATAAATTAAGGAGATAAGTAATGGCACATAAGAAAGGTCAGGGTAGTACACAGAATAATCGTGATTCGGCTGGTAGAAGGCTTGGTGTAAAAAAATTTGGTGGAGAGGCTGTAGTGGCCGGTAACATCATTATTCGTCAAAGAGGAACAAAAGTTCATCCAGGCAAAAATGTAGGTATGGGAAAAGATCATACTATATTTGCTTTGGTTGACGGTGTTGTTGCGTTTGAGCGAAAAGACAAAAAGCGTCAACAAGTTTCCATTATACCTGCTGCGTAATTTCTACAGTATAAAACCTCTTGTTTCCATCATATCCGATGGAAACATATTCCACAAAGAAAATTCAAAATATTTAATAAATTACTTTATAATTCATAGTATTTTCTTAAGTATTTACAATGGCATAAAGCCATAAAAAGGATTCACGAATGTTTACAGATAGTGTCGAATTAACAGTTAGTTCTGGAAAAGGCGGGCAAGGGTGTGTGGCTTTTCGCCGTGAAAAGTTTGTACTCAATGGTGGTCCAAACGGTGGTGACGGCGGAAAAGGCGGTGATATATGGTTTAAGTGTGACAACAATACGCATACACTTTCACACTTCCAGAGAAAAATGCATATAAAAGCTGAAAACGGCAAACCCGGCGAAGGTTCAAACTGTACCGGAAAATCAGGGGCAAAAAAAGTCATTATTGTCCCACCCGGAACACAGATTATTGACCAGGAAAGCGGTGAAGTTCTTTTTGATATGGTTGAAGACGGACAGGAAGTGAAATTTCTGCAAGGCGGAAAAGGCGGACTCGGCAATACACACTTTAAGTCACCGACAAACCAAAGACCGACGTATGCACAGCCCGGTGAAAAGGGTGAAACGAGAAATATCAAGCTTGATTTGAAACTGATTGCAGATATCGGACTGGTCGGTTTTCCAAATGTCGGAAAGTCTACGCTTATTTCTACTGTGTCCAATGCAAGACCTGAAATTGCAAATTATGAGTTTACAACATTAACGCCGAAACTCGGTCAGGTAAATATCGGAGATTATGAATCATTTGTTATGGCAGATATTCCCGGAATTATCGGCGGAGCGCATGAAGGCAAGGGCCTTGGAATCGAATTTCTTCGTCATATCGAAAGAACAGAGATATTGCTGTTTATGATAGACTTGGCATCGTACAGAGATCTCAAAGAACAGATAGAGGTACTCAAAGACGAAGTAGCTTCTTTTTCACAAAAGTTGGGCACTTCGCGATATGCAATAGCATTAACACGAACAGATATAGTGCCTCAAGAAGAAGTTTCCCAAAAAATCGCCGAATTTATCAAGATGCTTGATCTTGAGTCCAGCAAGGGAAGTGAATTTGATTTTGATGAGGATTTACCTTATTTTATTCAGGGGAGTGTTGATGAAACATTAGGGTATGATAGAGAAAAACCTTATTTTGTTGTGCCTATTTCTTCCGCGATTAACAAAAATATTGAACCTTTAAAGTACGCACTCTTTAATTTAGTACAGCAAACAAGGCAGTAATTCCATGCGTGTTGTAGTCAAAGTAGGCAGTGCCGTTTTAACCCAGGATGGCAATATAGCACTTGATCGTATGCGTTCTCTCGTAGAATTTCTAAGCGAGTTAAAAAAAGAGCATGAGGTGATTTTGGTCTCTTCCGGTGCAGTTGCGGGTGGTTATACCGAGCTGAAACTCGATAGAAACAATATTGCGAACAAACAGGCTTTAGCCGCAATAGGCCAGCCTATTTTGATGAATAAATATGCGAACAAGTTTTCAAAATACGAAATACTGACAGCACAGGTGTTAGTGACTGCTGCAAATTTGAATACTCCTTCTGATATTAAGCGTGTGCGCGCAACTGTTGAAACACTTTTGCAAAACAGTGTGCTTCCTATTGTCAATGAAAATGATGCAACGGCAACAGATGAACTTGAACTTGGTGACAATGACCAGCTCTCAGCATATATAGCAAAAGACATGCAGGCCGATATGCTTGTGATTCTTTCAGATATTGATGCCTATTATGACAGCGATCCGAGAAAAAATCCCGAGGCAAAAGCATTCAAAACAGTAAACAAAATCAGTGAGGAAGAACTGCATAAAGAAGTCACTCCAAACAATGTTTTTGCAACAGGGGGTATCGTTACGAAACTAAAAGCCGCAGAATATCTTCTGCAGGCAAACATAGATACATTTCTTGCCAGTGGTTTTGATTTAAGTGATGTGAAAAGTTTTATGCTTGAAGGTTCCCACAAGGGCGGTACTCTCTTTACATGTAAAGGTTAGCAATGAAAAATATAATATTTATGGGGACACCTGAGTATGCCCAGAAAATTCTTCAAAAAGTAATAGCAACAGAAGATATAAATGTTGTTGCCGTCTATACACAGCCTGACAAACCTGTCGGGCGCAAAAAAGTACTTACGCCTCCTCCTGTGAAGCTTACTGCGCAAGAGCATAACATTCCGCTCTATCAGCCAAAAAAACTTCGGGATGAGGAAACTGTAAAAGAGATTCTTGAAATTCCCTGTGATTTTATAGTAGTGGCTGCATACGGGCAGATTTTACCACGAGAAATTTTAGATCATGCACCCTGTATCAATCTTCACGCTTCGGTGTTACCGCAATATCGCGGAGCAAGTCCGATACAGCAAACCTTGTTAAACGGTGACAAGACAACCGGTGTAACTGCCATGCTTATGGAAGAGGGGCTTGATACGGGTGACATTTTAAAAATCGAAAAAGTCTCTGTCAGTGAGGAGATGATGGTTGAAGAGTTGTTTGAAAAGCTTACACAGACTGCTGCTGATCTGACGATAGATGTGCTGCGCAATTTTCATATATATACGCCCAAAAAACAGGATGATGCACATGCTTCTTATTGTAAAAAAATAACAAAAGCAGACGGTGCAGTTGTCTTTGACAATGCGCAGGAGATTTATAACAAATACCGTGCTTTTACACCATGGCCGGGAATTTATCTTGCAAGCGGACTGAAACTAAAAGAGATACAGCTTGAAAAAAAAGATGAAGAACATGCTGATGCCGGCAAAATAACTGCAATAGACAAAAAAAGTATTGTCGTTACATGTAAGCAGGGGGCTCTTCGTATTTATAAGGTACAGCCACAGTCAAAAAAAGAGATGGATGTTATCTCTTATATTAACGGGAAAAGACTCGGACTTGAAGATACATTACTATAATACACTGCCATCAACGCAGCTTTTTTTAAAAGAACAGTTGAAAAACAAGAAGCTGACTGCTCCTGTGGCTGTGGTTGCAGATATTCAGACAAAGGGAATCGGCAGTCGAAATAACGAATGGAGTTCCCAAAAAGGAAATCTTTTTATGTCCTTTGCCCTGGATACAGAACAATTGCCTCATGATTTAAAATTAGAATCTGTGTCACTGTACTTTTCTTATCTGCTCAAAGAAACTTTATCTGAATTTGGTTCAAAAGTTTTTTTAAAGTGGCCGAATGATTTTTATATCGGTACAAAAAAAACAGGCGGAATGATTACAAACAGAGTAGACGATACACTTGTCTGCGGTGTGGGAATAAACCTTGTAACAGCACCACAGGGCTTTGCATCATTGGATATTGCGCTCAACAGAAAAATATTAATTGCAGCATATTTGAAAAATATAGAAAAAAAGGTTTTATGGAAGCAAGTTTTTAGCAAATATAAGTTAGAATTTGAAAACAACAAGGAGTTTTTTACCCATAGTGATGGTAAAAAAATATCACTTGAGTCTTGTGTACTCGAGAGTGATGGCAGTTTGAATATAAATGGTGAGAGGATATACAGCAGGCGATGAGTGAAGTAATAGTAATTGCAAATCAAAAGGGCGGAGTAGGCAAAACGACTACCGCTGTAAACTTGGCAGCGTCACTTGCTGTTGCAGAAAAAAAAGTGCTTTTGATTGACTCAGATCCGCAGGCAAATGCCACGACATCATTGGGCTTTCACAGAAATGATTATGAGTTTAATATTTATCATGTGCTTATAGGTACAAAAAAGCTCAAAGAAATTATTCTCAAATCAGATCTGCCTACACTGCATTTAGCACCTTCAAACATAGGTCTTGTGGGAATAGAAAAAGAGTATTATGATGCAGACAAAGCCAAAGGGCGTGAACTTGTTTTGAAAAAAGCGATTGCAAATGTACAAAAAGAGTATGATTATATTATTATAGATTCTCCGCCGGCGCTTGGTCCGATGACAATCAATGCACTTTCAGCGGCAAACTCGGTCATTATTCCGATACAGTGTGAATTTTTTGCACTTGAAGGGTTGGCACAGCTTCTCAATACTGTCAAGTTGGTAAGAAAATCAATTAATCCGAAACTTGCGGTAAGAGGCTTTCTTCCAACTATGTTTTCATCACAAAACAATTTGTCCAAACAGGTATTTGCAGATTTGCGTCAGCATTTTAAAGGCAAACTGTTTAAAGATGCTGCAGATAAATATATAGTGGTACCGAGAAATGTAAGACTTGCAGAATCTCCGTCATTCGGAAAACCTGCAATTTTGTATGATGTAAAATCAAGCGGTTCTATTGCATACCAAAATTTAGCACAGGCGATTATACGATAATGAAGTCACAAAAATTAGGCAGAGGGCTGGACGCTCTTCTTGGAGAAATAGACGAGGCATATGAAAATGAAGGAAGCCAGTATGATGCTGTATTGGAGATTCCGCTCAAAGATATCCGACCGAATCCTTTTCAGCCAAGAAAATCCTTTGACGAAACTGCCCTTTTGGAACTTGCCGAATCCATAAAAAATGACGGACTGATTCAGCCTATAGTTGTAACAGAAGATATTGACGGATATATCTTAATTGCAGGAGAGCGGCGACTACGCGCCTCAAAGCTTGCAAAACTCAAAGAGATACGGGCAGTAGTTCTCAACTCTGATGAACAAAAAATGCGGCAATTCGCGTTGATTGAAAATATTCAAAGAGAAGAATTAAATGCTGTAGAACTGGCAGAGGCATATACAGAACTTATAAAGCTGCATGATGTAACACATGACGAACTTGCCAATATTATTCATAAAAGCAGAACCCATATAACAAATACTCTGCGTCTGCTGCAGCTTGCTCCAAAGACACAAAAGGCACTGGTTGAAAAAAAGATTTCAGCAGGACATGCAAAAGTAATGGTTGGGTTAAATGAAAAAGACCAGCAGCTGATACTCAATTCGATTATAGGGCAGAAACTGAGTGTACGCGAAGTTGAAGCTATGATAAAAAACATGAAAAATGTAGAGCCTGCACCAACTGAGTCTGTCAAAAAGAGCGATGCCGATTATGATTTTACACAGATAAAAGAAAAATTCAGTGCACTTGGATTCCATGTAAAGGCTTCTAAAAATAAAATAACCGTCAGTTTTGCATCACAAGATGAAATTGATGAATTTTTGACACATTTTAGAAACTAATCACTCAAATAACAAATTTATACCTCCATTTAACTATCGTTTCAATTTTATAATAGTATAATCACGCAACTTTTAGGAGGTGCTATGTTAGATATAAATCCAATACTACTTTTGGCTACATTTGTTGTATTTGTTTCCCTTATAGCCGTTCTGAACAGTTGGCTTTATAACCCATTACTTTCTTTTATGCAAAAGCGTGATGATGACATTAAAAAAGATCTTGAAAAAGTAGGATCAAATGACAATGAAATCAATGAGCTCAAAGCAAAAGCAGAGTCAATAATTATGAATGCCAAGCTGGAAGCTGCGGCCCTAAGAGAAAAAGTTATCGCGGATGCTAAGGAATTAGCTGACAGTAAGTTAGAATCAAAACGTGCTGAACTCGCGGCAGAGTATTTAGAGTTTGAGCAATCACTTGCAAAATCTAAAGATGAGTTGACTTCTGACTTAATGTCACAAGTTCCGGTATTTAAAGAAGCTGTAAAAGCTAAATTTAGTCAGATATAAAGGTGTAATGTGAGTAGAATTTTAGTATTAATGCTAATGATATCAACTTATGCATTGGCATCTGGGCACGAGCATGCAGGAACAGACATAGTTCAAAGAACTGTAAACTTTCTGTTATTTGCCGGGCTTGTTTGGTATCTAGTTGGGGAACCTGTAAAGAATTTCTTTGCATCAAGAAGTCAGGCAATAGCTGACGAATTGAAAAAGGTTCAGGAAAAGCTGAATGAATCAATCGCTCTTAAAAAAGAGGCATTGGCAAAAATTTCTGAGGCTGAAAAGTTTGCTGAAGAGTTGGCGATTGTTTCTAAAAAAGAGAACAAAATTTTGAATGACACGATTATTGCACAGGCAGAAAGTGATATTGAAGCTATGGTGAAAAAATTTGCTCTCAAAAAAGAATTTGAAGAAAAGAAAATGATTCGCAGTGTTGTTGAAGATGTCATAAAAGAGACATTGAAACAAAGCAGTGATAGTTTTGACAGAGAAACTATGGCTAATATCATTTTGAAAAAGGTTGCCTGATATGGAAGAACTGATTGCAAAACGATACATAAAAGCTTTAGGTATGGGTTCTGACTTAGCATCTATGCAAAATATGACAACAGTATTTTCTGCCTTGGCAGAGTCATTTAAAAATGACAAGTTTGTCAGTATTATTGCTAACCCAAGCATAAAAGCTCAAGAAAAATCAAAGATTTTGTTAGAGGCGGTAAAAAGTGCCAACTCTGATAAAATCAACAACTTTATCAAGCTGTTGGTAGAAAACAAACGTATCAATATTATTCCGGCAATTGCACAGGAATTGAAAAGTGATTTGGCAAAAGCGGCTAAAACTTATGAAGGTGTTATTTACAGTGATACAGATATCAATTCAAAAGTAATAGAAGAATTGAGTGCCGGCTTAGGCAAAAAGTATGATGTAACTATCAGCCTGACATTTGTTAAAAATGACTTTAACGGTATAAAAGTAGAAGTAGAAGGTCTTGGTATAGAAATTAATTTTTCTAAAGACAGAATAGACAGACAAATTATAGAACATATAATAAAAGCAATTTAACTTTCAATGAGAGGAGAACAATAGTGGTAGCAAAAATTCAAGCTGATGAAATCAGCTCAATAATTAAAGAGCGTATCGACAACTTTGAACTAAGTGTTGATATCAATGAAACAGGTAAAATTGTTTCTTATGCCGATGGTGTTGCGAAGGTTTACGGACTGAGCAATGTTATGGCAGGAGAAATGGTAGAATTTGAAGAGGGAACAAAAGGTTTGGTTCTAAACCTGGAAGAGAGCAGCGTTGGTGTTGTTATTCTCGGTTCTGGTCCTGAACTTCGTGAGGGAATGAGCGTGAAGCGTTTGGGAACACTTCTAAAAGTTCCTGTAGGGGATGCCCTTCTTGGCCGTGTTGTAAATGCACTTGGCGAACCGATTGACGGTAAGGGTCCGATTGATACTACAGAAGTTCGTTTTGTAGAAGAAAAAGCACCTGGAATTATGGACAGAAAATCTGTACATGAGCCACTTGCAACGGGTATCAAAGCAATTGATGCACTTGTTCCGATTGGTCGCGGGCAACGTGAACTTATCATCGGTGACAGACAAACCGGTAAAACTACAGTTGCGTTAGATGCAATCATCAACCAAAAAGGCAACGGTGTTGTATGTATATATGTTGCCATCGGTCAAAAAGAGTCAACTGTTGCACAAATCGTTCGTCGTCTGGAAGATCACGGAGCAATGGAATATACAATTATTGTATCTGCTACTGCTGCTGAAGCTGCTGCACTTCAATTTTTAGCTCCGTATACCGGTGTTACTATGGGTGAGTATTTCCGTGACAATGCAAGACACGGTTTGATTGTATATGATGATTTGTCAAAACATGCGGTTGCATATCGTGAAATGTCACTGATTCTTCGTCGTCCTCCGGGTCGTGAAGCATATCCTGGTGATGTTTTTTATGTTCACTCTCGTTTACTTGAGCGTGCTGCAAAAATGTCTGACGAAAACGGAGCCGGTTCTTTAACTGCTCTTCCTATTATTGAAACACAGGCCGGAGACGTTGCGGCATATATTCCTACGAATGTTATCTCTATTACCGATGGTCAGATTTTCTTGGAAACTGACTTGTTTAATTCAGGTGTTCGTCCTGCGATCAATGTCGGTCTTTCAGTATCTCGTGTTGGTGGTGCTGCGCAAATTAAAGCTACAAAACAGGTGGCAGGTACATTAAGACTTGATCTTGCATCATTTAGAGAATTGCAGGCATTCGCCCAGTTCGCATCTGATCTTGATGAAGTTTCACGTAAACAGTTAGAGCGTGGACAAAGAATGGTTGAAATCCTAAAACAGGGGCCTTTTTCACCACTTCCTGCTGAAAAACAGGTTGTTATTATATTTGCCGGAAATGAAGGTTTCCTGGATGATATGGATGTATCAAATGTTGTTCGTTTTGAAGCAGAACTGTATCCGTTTATAGAAGCATCATATCCTCAGATCTTTGAAAATATCAGAAGTACTAAAAAAGTAGATGATGAAACAAAAACACTATTGATGAAAGCACTAGAAGAGTTCAAAGCCAGCTTTGTAGCTAACTAAGGAATAACTTATGGCAAACTTGAAAGATATTCAAAGACAGATTAAGAGTGTTTCAAACACTCAAAAGACGACTCGTGCGATGAAGCTTGTATCGACTGCCAAGCTTCGCCGTGCAGAAGAACTTGCAAAACGTTCTCGTCTTTATGCTCAAAAAATGAATCAGGTCATTGCCGAAATAGCTGGACGCATAGAATGCAACAGAGTTGGAGGGTTGGAAAATCGCTTTTTTACAGCAATTGAAAACCCAAAAATGGTTGACATTATTTTTGTAACTGCAGATAAAGGTTTATGTGGCGGTTTTAATATTCAAACAATTAAAGCTGTGAATAAACTTCTAAAAGAGTACAAAGAGAAAAAAGTAAAAGTGCGTTTACGCGGAATCGGTAAAAAAGGGATAGAATACTATAAGTATAATGAAGTTGAAATGTTTGATACTGTCATAAACTTAAGTTCTAAGCCGAATAAAACGAGATCTGATGAATTTATAAAAACTTCTATCGAAGATTACAAAGAGGGTAAAACGGATGCTGTTCATATTATTTATAACGGCTATAAAAACATGATAACACAAGAGTTACATGTAAACAATGTTTTACCTATTGATGTAAATGATTTTGATTGTAAAGAAGTAGAATCAAAATCAATGATGGAAATTGAAGCAGAAGATGAAGATAAAATGCTTGAGTCTTTAATTGAAAAATATGTAAATTACAATATGTATTACTCTTTGATTGATTCAGTTGCTGCAGAGCATTCTGCACGTATGCAGGCTATGGATACAGCAACGAACAATGCAAAAGAGATGGTAAAAAGTTTAAATGTACAATACAATAAAGCGCGTCAAGCCGCTATTACTACAGAGCTGATAGAAATTATCAGTGGTGTGGAGTCTATGAAATAATGGAGAAAAATATGATTGGAAAAATTAGCCAGGTAATGGGTCCTGTTGTTGATGTTGATTTTGATGGTTATCTTCCAGTAATTAACGAAGCAATTGAAGTGAATGTTAATTTAGAAGGTAGTGAACATCGTTTGGTATTAGAAGTTGCAGCACACTTAGGTGACGGTCGTGTTAGAACGATTGCAATGGATATGAGTGAAGGTTTGGTTCGTGGTATGGACGCAAAAGCTACAGGTGCACCGATCAGTGTTCCGGTTGGCGAAAAAGTACTCGGTCGTATCTTTAACGTAATTGGTGAAACAATTGATGGAGGAGAGCAGGTTACTGATGCTCCAACATGGTCAATTCACCGTGATCCTCCACCATTGGTTGATCAGTCAACAACTACAGAGATGTTTGAAACAGGTATTAAGGTTGTTGACTTGCTTGCTCCATATGCAAAAGGTGGTAAAGTCGGACTCTTCGGAGGGGCTGGTGTCGGTAAAACAGTTATCATCATGGAGCTTATCCACAATGTTGCACACGGGCATGACGGTCTTTCTGTATTTGCCGGTGTCGGTGAGAGAACTCGTGAAGGAAATGACCTTTACTACGAGATGAAAGAATCGAACGTACTTGACAAAGTTGCACTGTGCTACGGTCAGATGTCTGAGCCTCCAGGAGCACGTAACCGTATTGCGCTTACAGGTCTTACTATGGCTGAGTATTTCCGTGATGAGAAAAAACTTGATGTATTGATGTTTATTGACAACATCTTCCGTTTTGCACAGTCAGGTTCAGAGATGTCTGCACTTCTTGGACGTATCCCTTCAGCTGTTGGTTATCAGCCGACATTGGCTCGTGAAATGGGTGCACTGCAGGATCGTATTACATCAACTAAAAACGGTTCAATTACATCTGTTCAGGCAGTATATGTACCGGCAGATGACTTGACTGACCCTGCTCCGGCTTCAGTTTTTGCCCACTTGGATGCAACAACGGTTCTTAACCGTAAAATTGCGGAAAAAGGTATCTATCCTGCGGTTGATCCATTGGATTCAACTTCAAGACTGCTTGATCCGCAAATTTTGGGTGAAGAGCACTACAATGTAGCTCGCGGTGTACAGCAAACACTTCAAAAATATAAAGATTTGCAGGATATTATTGCGATTCTTGGTATGGATGAACTTAGTGAAGATGACAAAAATGTTGTTGAACGTGCTCGTAAAATTGAGAAGTTTCTTTCTCAGCCATTCTTTGTTGCAGAAGTTTTCACTGGTGCTCCAGGAAAATATGTTAAACTTGAAGACACAATTGCAGGTTTCAAAGGCATCCTAAACGGTGACTATGACCACATGTCTGAAAGTGCATTCTATATGGTCGGAAATATGGATGAAGCTATTGCTAAGAATGAGAAAAATAAATAAGCATATTGCTTAAGACAAAGGACTGTAATGGATACATTTAAACTTGAAATCCTAACGCCTGACGGTGAAATCTATAATGGTAAAGCTGTCAGTGTTGTTCTTCCTGGAAAAGAGGGAGAGTTTGGTGTTCTGGCAGGTCATGCATCTCTAACTACATTGTTAGAAGCTGGCGTGGTAGATATCGAAAAAGAAGATAAATCAGTCGAGTCTATTGTTGTTAATTGGGGTGTTGTTCAAGTTGATGAAGAAAAAGTTGTTATTTTGGTTGAAGGTGCTGCTGCAATTCGCGGTGAAACTGAATCTGAGATTGCGCAGGCACTTGATGCAGCAAAAAAACTTATTAATGAAATTGCAGATTCAAGCACTGCTATCGCATCAGTATCAGCAAAAATAGAATCTGCCGCACAAAAGTTAATATAGTAACCGTATGATTAATAATTTAATAGATTTTTATCTAAAAAGCCACCCTGTGACTCTCGGAGTATTGCTACTGCTCTCTTTATACTTTATAGTATTGAACTGGGTGTTTTTTTACCGCTATTTTTCTCTTAATAACTGGCTTTCTCGTGAAAGTGCTTCTCTTGAATCACTTTTACTTGGAGCTACTACTGTCAATGAAAACTCTTTTTTAAATAATTTTATAAAAACCAGTAATGTTGTTTCAAAAGAAGTTTTAGGACTCGGTATGCTTGCTGCGACAAAAGATGCGACAAAAGGACTTTCTGTACTTTCTGTTTTTGCTTCTACCTCTCCTTTTATCGGACTGTTTGGTACAGTTGTTTCTATTTTAGATACATTTTCTCATATCGGACAAAACAGCGGAGGTATGTCAATTATTGCCAGCGGTGTTTCGGATGCATTAGTGGCAACCGCTTCAGGTATATTTGTAGCCACATTCGCCTATACATACCATCAGGTTTTAAAAAGAAAGTCATATGAACTTATAAGCTATCTTCAAATGCAAAGTGATGCGATTTTAGCACGCAAGGCGTAAAACAGTGCTGTATGATTGGGAAGAAAAACCAGAGCTTAATATTACTCCCCTTGTGGATGTAATGCTTGTATTGCTTGTCGTTTTAATGGTTATCGCTCCAAATATTATATATGAAGAAAATATAAAACTGCCGCAGGGCTCAACAACTGAGCAACTCTCGAAGATTCCTCCTGTGCATATAACAATAGACAAAGACAGAAATATAAAAGTCAATAAAGACAACTATCTCTTAAATGCTTTTATGGATAACTTTTCCTTGTATGCAAGAAAGTTAAATAAAAAAGCAACTGTATTAATCAGTGCAGATAAACGTTTGGACTATGGTATAGTTATGTCAGTGCTTGCTGCGGTTAAACAGGCAGGTTTCACTGAGGTATCTTTAGCTACAAATGGATAACAACAGCCGTTATTTTTACATAAGTGGCTTTTTGTCACTCTTCCTTTTTGCATTTTTTTTATTCTCATTTCTTTATATGATGTTTCATGCTTCCAAAACAAAAGCATATGGCTATAAAAAAGAAAATTATATTTCTGTTTCAATTAATGTCACAAATACAAAGCACCCGACGAAAAAGAAAAGTTCCAAAACAGTTCCTGCAACTAAAAAAGTTGTAAAAAACATAGATATCAATAATCTGTTCAGTGATGTATGGACAAAAAAAATAGACAACAGTGTAAAAAAAGTTAAAAAAACTGACAATAAAAGACGGATAGAACAGATTACAAGAAAAATCAGGCCCACAAAACAAGAAGACAGAGAGTCTGTCACACAAAAGATCAGTACACTTCAGGCAAGTCATGACCCGTCAAAAAGTGAAGCAACATCTGCTGCGAATGAAGTTAATGAATATTTGGCTAAAATTCAGGATATTGTTTATCAACATTTTAATGTGCCGCAAAACAGTGAGGGTAATAGTGTAAAAACAGTAATCGAACTTGACCCTTTTGGTAAACTTATTGATTTTAGAATACTGAGTTATTCTAAGAATGAAGCACTCAATGAAGAAGCAGACAGGATTAAAGAACGATTAAAAGATGTTGTATTTCCTGTTAACCCGAAAAACAGACCGAGCAGAACGATTGTTATATTAATTTCTAAGGAGTAGATTTTGAAAATATTTTTTTCTTTGTTCATTTTAATCAGCCTTGCTTTTGCAGGTGATGCAACTATAGAAGTAGTGAAAAAAGCAGACTCTTTGCCTTCCTTGGCAGTTGAAGATGCGTCGATCAGCTATAATGACACATTTAAGCTGCGTTTTTTTAAAGCTTTGATAGCAGATTTAAATGTTATTTCTTTATTTAATGTTGACAGACATCACAGGTTTGCCGATTTTGATGATACAAATGTACTTGTTGCCAATAAAGATATGAATTATGTTTTGCGCTATAAACTGTTTGAGGATGACAACAAAGCTTTAAATATTGAAATGACTCTGTTTCACCAAAATGAAGTAGTCTTTTCAAAACGATACAGAGTAAACAACAAAAAAATCTATATGTTTATATCTCATGCAATGGCTTATGATATCAATGAGTTTATGGGTGAACCCTCTGTTGGATGGATGAAGAGAAAAGTTATATTTTCCCGTATAGTTGCGCCTAAAAAAAGTGAAATCATTATTGCGGACTATACACTCTCTTACCAGCATGTAATCATCTCAGGCGGATTGAATATCTTTCCAAAATGGGCGAACAAAGCACAGACCGCATTTTATTATACATCTTTGGATTCTTTTGAACCTACTTTGAAATATGTTGACATTAAAACTGCAAAAGTGAAAAACATTATATCTTCTGACGGGATGATGGTATGTTCAGATGTCAGCGAAGACGGAAAAAAGCTGCTGCTGACAATGGCAAGAGACGGTCAGCCGGATATTTATCTTTACAATACAGAGACAAAAAAATATAAAAGAATTACCACATACAGCGGAATAGATGTAAACGGACAGTTTATGGGAGATGATAAAATTATTTTTATTTCATCCCGTTTAGGCTATCCCAATGTGTTTTCCAAAAGATTGGACAACGGGCTTGTGGAACAGCTGGTTTATTATGGAAAAGCAAACTCTTCATGCAGTGCGCAAGGACATTATGTAGTCTATGAGGCCCGTGAGAGTTCAAATGCTTTTAGTGCAAATACATTTAATCTGCATCTTATCTCCACAGAGACCGATTTTATTCGCAGGCTCACTGCGACAGGAGTGAATGAGTTTCCAAGGTTTTCCAAAGACGGTGATGCGATTATATTTATAAAAAACTACAAATCGCAAAGTGCCATTGGCATTATTCGGCTGATGCACAATAAAAACTATCTTTTTCCTCTAAAATCAGGAAAAATACAATCTATGGACTGGTAAAGTTTTAAGTGTTCATCACTTATTACATTTTTTTGGTATAATATATCAATTTTAAAAGCAAGGAAATAAATAATGAAAAGTATAGTTCTTTCAAGTGTTGTAGTAGCACTTTTGGTTTTCAGTGGTTGTAGTACAAAAGAACCGGCAGTCGACACAAAGACTGAAGAAGTCACAGCACCGGTAGCACAAGAAGTTGAAGAAGTGATGACTGAAACTGTGACAGGTGAAAATGCGGAAATTAGTTCATCTTCAAATACACTCAACAGCAATCAGTTAAGTGCCAGTGCAATTGAATCAAAATTCCCTACAGTCTATTTTGATTTTGACAAGTATAACATTAGACCTGACATGCAGGAGAAAGTGGATACTGCAGCAGAACTTGGAAAAACTACTGCAAAGTCTTTTAATATAAAACTTGAAGGCAACTGTGATGAGTGGGGAAGTGATGAGTACAATTTTGCACTTGGACTCAAACGTGCAAACAGTGTAAAAAAAGCTTTGGTTGCCGAGGGCATTGACGCTTCTCGTATTTCTATGGTCAGTTACGGAGAGAGTAATCCTGTATGTACTGAGCACACAAGAGAATGCTGGGCTAAAAACCGTCGTGTAAATTTCAAACTTTTACCATAAGTTTTATAGATGAAAAGTAATATACGCATTTTATTACTTCTTACTTTTGTCTCTTCTTTATCGTTTGCTTCTGAACCTTCTGCGTTCGGAGCAGGCGACTTGACCGCACCGACACCCTACGGACTTACTCAAAGTGAAAAAGTTATTTTGCAAACAAAAGATACTTTAAAAAAAGTTGCCATAAATACAAAATCACAAGCCAGCAAACTTGATTCATTGCGTGAAAGGGTAGACGGTATACAAAGTGTTGTAGAGAATCTGAGTGTACGCTCTCATGAAAATAAGCGAGAATTACAAAAATTCAAAGAGCAAAACAGAGTAAATCTTGACAATATTCATGAGTTTCAAACCAGGCTGGCTGAAAAAGTACAGAAGAATCAAGATGAGATAGCAAAACTGCAAACTATGATCTTTGAGCTTTCAAAAGTCGTAGATAAAATAAATGCCCAGTATGTAAGCAAAGATACATTCAATACTCTTGTAAAAGATATCAATGATTTTAAAACATTGATTGCAAAAGAGATGCAGTCTAGAAAAAACAGTGTGAAACCGGGCAAAATAAGCAGTGCGCAGTTATACAACCAGGCAAAAGCAAATTTTGACAAAAGATACTATACAAAAGCGATTCAAAACTATAAAGAACTCATTAAAAGAAAATACAAACCGGCCTATGCACATTATATGATAGGTGAGATGAACTTTAAAAGAAAAAATTATGCAGAGGCAATTTCATATTTTAAAAAAAGTGCTTCTTTGTATGACAAAGCTTCGTATATGCCAAAACTGTTGTTACATACTGCAATTGCGATGGATAAAACAGGAGACAAGGCACATGCAAAGGCATTTTACAATGCTGTAATTGCAAAATATCCTCATTCAAAAGAAGCAAAAGAGGCTAAGAAACATTTAGACTAAACTGGGGTAAAAGATGCTTTTCAGCAATAATATAGATTATTATGATAAAATCCCAAAAAAATAAAAGGTAAAATAATGGCAATTCAAGACAATCAAATTGTATCAATGGAATATGAAGTACGTGATGGCGATCAAATCGTAGACAGTAACAAAGGTGGAGCTCCATTGGTATTTATGTTCGGAAAAGGACAAATTATTCCAGGACTTGAAAACGGAATCAAAGATATGAATACAGGTGACAAAGCTGACATTTTAGTTAAAGCAGCAGATGCCTATGGTGAATATAATGCAGATGCAACGCAAGAGGTTCCAAAAGAGCAGTTTGCCGGAATTGATTTAACTGAGGGCATGACTCTTTACGGTCAGGGTGAAGATGGTGGAACTGTGCAGGTTATAGTGAAAGAAATCAAAGATGATACTGTTGTCATTGATTTTAATCATCCTCTTGCCGGAAAAGATTTAATGTTCACTGTTGCCATTAACAATGTAAGAGATGCCTCTGCTGAAGAAGCAATGACTGGTGTTCCGGAAGAAAACAAACCTTCTGATGAAGAGGGTTGTTGTGGAACAGGTGGCGGCAGCGGTTGTGGATGTAACTAAATTTCTAACTGCCTGTGAGGCTTCCTCCCAGGCTAAAAAGACAGCGACTCTTTTAAAAACACTTACGGTAAATGCACTTATTACAGGTGAACACGGTGTTGGAAAAAAGACCTTGGCTTCTTTTATTCTCCCTGATGCATTTATAATTGACGCATCTAATTTTGATGAGCTGCTTCTTTCGTTAGAAAACACACAAGCTATCATAATCACAAATCTTGACAATTCACCCAATATTGAACGTTTGGTACAGGCTGTAAAAGAAAACAATGTAAGAGTTATAGCAACGGCAAAAGACTCTTTTTCCCACCGGGCAATTGATGAACTTTTCAGTGTGAAGTTTAATATTCCTCCTTTACGAGAGAGAATGGAAGATGTCAAAGCATTAATCGAAAAGTTTGTGAGCGAAGCTATTGTGTTATTTGGTGAGTGCAGTAACTTTGACGTAAGTAATTTTAAGCCTGATTTGTCCCAAAATGCCATCTCTTTAAAAAGACAGGTGATGATAAATTATTTACTTCAAGATATTCAAGACAGTGAGCTAATGGACATTATTGAACATTATCTTTACGACAAACTTGGTTCCAAGAGTGATTACAGAAACTATTTGTATCTTTATGAAGTACCGCTTCTCAAAGCAGGTCTGCATAAGTTTAAATCACAGGTACAGTTAGCTGAAAGTCTGGGTTTAAACAGAAACACATTACGAAAAAAGATAACAGAAAATAAAAAATATATAGAAGGAAAAATATGAAAAAAATAGCTATGATATTTGCAGGACAGGGTTCTCAGGCAGTTGGTATGGGAAAAGATTTTTATGAAAATTCTGAAACTGCACGTGAAATGTTTGATAAAGCCGGTGAAAGAATCGGTGTGGATTTTAAAGAACTTATTTTTGAAGAAAATGAAAAACTGGGACAGACGGCCTATACACAGCCGGCAATTTTACTTGTTCAGATGATAGCATACAGACTTTTCAAAGAGGCCTGTCCCGACACTAAAGCCGAACTTTTTTTAGGACACTCTCTGGGTGAATTTTCTGCTTTATGTGCAGCAGGTGCCATTGATTATGTAGATGCCGTAGAACTTGTGCATAAACGCGGTGCTTTTATGCAAGAAGCCTGTGAAGGAAAAAATGCCGGTATGATGGCAATTGTCGGCCTTGATGACGCAAGTGTGGAAAAAATCTGCAGTGATGCACAAAACGAAGGCAAACAGGTATGGCCTGCCAACTATAACCAGGACGGACAACTTGTAGTTGCGGGAAATAAAGAAGACCTGGCATCACTGGAGCAGACTTTTAAAGAAGCAGGAGCAAAACGAGCCTTGCTTTTAAATATGTCTGTTGCATCACACTGTGATATACTGGCACCTGCACAGGAATCTCTTGCCGAAATTATGCAAACACAGATACAAGAGAATTTTGAAGCCCCTGTGATTTCAAATGTTACAACAAAACCCTACAGTACAAAAGCGGAAGCAGTTGACCTTTTAAAAGAGCAGCTTGTAAAACCGGTAAAATACAAACAGTCAATTCAGGCAATAGCGCCTGAAGTTGACCTGGCCATAGAATTTGGCAACGGAGTTGTACTAAAAGGTCTTAACAGAAGAATTGCAAAAGAGTTGAAAACACTCAATATATCAGATATGGCATCATTACAAAAAGTGAAAGAGGAAGTTTGCTCTTAATATGAGAGTCACACTTGCACAAACTTCACCGAAGTTAAACCGTACAAATATTACCGAGGCAGTTGTCTGGATAAATGATGTCAAAGAAAGTTCAGATCTTATAGTCTTTCCTGAACTCTCTTTAAGTGGGTATTTGCTTCAGGATAAACTTTTTGAAGATGCCTATTTGCTTGAAGAACTGAGTGTTTTTGAAGAGTTGAGCAAAGATATTGATATTGTTGTCGGCGCAGCACTCAAAGACGGGAATGTTTTTAGAAATACAGCACTGTACTACAGCGGCGGAAAACTTCTCTCCAAACATATAAAAGTACACCTGCCAAATTACGGAATGTTTGAAGAAGCACGCTATTTTGAAGGCGGTGACAGATTTGAATCATTTGTTGCGGGGAGAAAAAAAGTTTCGATGCTCATCTGTGAGGATTTGTGGCATACCAGTGTGCATGAAGAACTCACCAGCCTTGATCCGGACTTGATCATCGTTCTTGTGGCATCCCCGGCTCGCGGATTTAATGAAAAATCTTTGGATATTCAAGACAAATGGTATGGAATTATCAGCAATGTTGCAAAAGAGTGCCGCGCAGAGCTTCTTTTTGTCAACCGTGTGGGATTTGAAGACGGACTTGGCTTTTGGGGCGGAAGCTGTATCGTTCAAAAAGAGGGCAAAAGAGTGCATCAGTTGCCACTGTTTGAAAAATCAATACAGACATTTACAATCGAGGAATAAATATGACAATAGCAATAATGGGTGCAATGCCTGAAGAAATCGCACCGATTTTAGAAAAATTAGGTGAATACAAAACGACTGTATATGCAGGAAACAAATATTATGAAGCAAATTACAAAGGCACAGATCTTGTCATAGCCTATTCAAAAATAGGAAAAGTATTTTCAACATTGACGGCAACCACCATGTGTGAACATTTTGGAGCGCAAAAACTTCTGTTTTCAGGTGTTGCCGGAGCAATATCGCCAAAGCTAAAAGTAGGAGATTTGATTGTAGCTACAAAACTTGCCCAACACGATCTTGATATTACAGCCTTTGGACATCCTTTTGGATATGTGCCAGAGGGTGCTGTTTATGTTGAAGCAGACAAAGAACTGACAGCCCTGTCAAAAGAGGTTGCAAAAGAGATGGGCAAAAATGTCCAAGAAGGTATTATTGCAACGGGTGATCAGTTTGTAGCAGATGAAAAAAGAAAAAACTGGATTGGAGAGACGTTTCATGCAGATGCACTGGAAATGGAAGGGGCAAGTGTCGCTGTTGTATGTGATGCTTTGGATGTGCCTTTTTTTATTCTTCGTGCTATAAGTGATGCGGCAGACATGGATGCAAGTTTTTCTTTTGATGAGTTTTTAGAGACCAGTGCCGTGGAATCTGCTGAATTTATTATGAAAATGGTTGATAAACTTGTCGGTTAAACTTTCCAAAAAAATTATGTCAAAACTCGGTAAAACAAATGCCGAGTTTGCCTTGATAGAAGAGGGGGACAAAATTCTTGTCGGACTCAGCGGAGGCAAAGACTCTCTGACAATGATTCATGCGATGAAAGAGCAGCAGCGCCGGGCCCCTTTTGCCTTTGATTTTATTGCCGTTACCGTAAGCTACGGAATGGGTGAAAATTTTGACAAACTCTCCGCACATTGCAGGGAATATGGTATAGAACATATAGTAAAAGAGACCAAGACCTATGATTTGGCAAAAGAAAAAATTCGCAAAAATTCTTCCTTTTGCAGCTTTTTTTCCCGTATGCGGCGAGGGTATCTTTACAGTGTTGCCAAAGAACTGGGATGTAACAAGGTTGCACTTGGCCACCATATGGATGATGCGGCAGAGAGCTTTTTTATGAATTTTATTTACAATGGACAGATGCGCAGTCTTGCTCCGAAATATACAGCCCAAAACGGGCTTGTTGTGATTCGTCCTCTGATTCAGATGCGTGAACGTCAGCTGCGTGCTTTTGTGGAAGACAACGGCATAGAAGCCATAGGCGATGAAGCCTGTCCTGCCATGCGTTTTGATGTCAAAATGCCCTATGCAAGAGCACAGATGAAAGAGATGCTCTCATCAATGGAAAAAGAACATCCTCAGCTTTTTACTTCACTGAATGCCGCTTTTAAAAACATCTCAGTCGATAGTTTTTTTATGAGTGAGGAGTAGCCTCTTCATCATAGATTACAATGGTTCCGGCAATTAAATCATGCAGTCCTCTTTTGTCTTTTCGAAAAGCCACCATCAAAAACCCGAGTCCGAACAACAGTAATGAGGGGATATAGGCCAAAGAACGTGTAATCGCCTGTTTGTTGTTTATATCTTTACATGTAAAGGCATCAACTATCTTTACATGTAGAAATTTTTTCCCGGGGGTCGCTCCGCGCCATTTTTCCCAAAAAAGAATTGTTACAAGCAAAACTGAAATCTCAAAAACAAATTCCCATGTTAAAGAGGTATGGGGCTGTTGGTCAAGAGCATGTATATTCCCGTTCATTGCCATTTGAATATTGTTTTGGTACTGTACAAAATCAAACCAGTTGCCATCACTTACAAAATAAATAATGATACCTACAGGCAGAGCCAAAAAGAGCGTATCAAAAAATGAAGCAAAAAAGCGTATCCAAAACCCTGCATATCTAATATTTTTTTTCATACCCTAAAGATAGCGTAAAAAATCTTACTTAATACTAATGTAACACTTTTTCTATACACTTTTACATATTTTGCGGGAGAAATGTAATGAATAGAAAAATTTTGTTTTTATCTTTGTGTGCATCGTTGGCATCAGCAGAGAGTGTGGTAGAAATCAGTCCTGTCAGTGTGATAGCAACAGGTGTGAAAGAAAGTGTTTTAGAACAGCCTCTGAGTATAAGCACGAAAGGGGAAAAGGAGATAGAGCTTGATCAGGTTATATTTCAAAAAGACCTGCTCAACTCCCTTTCCGGTGTGCGTATTGAACAAACCGGTTCTGTTATCGGACATATGACATCCATTCGTATGCCTGTGAATACCGGTCCCTATTATCTCTTTATGCAGGACGGAATCCCTGTGCAGTCAAGCGGTTTTTTCAATCATAACGGGCTTGCCTATACTACATTTCAGAGTGCTTCGTCTGTTGAAGTGATAAAGGGAGCAGGAACTGCTTTGTATGGATCCGATGCCGTTGCTGCCACCATTGATGTACAATCCTTGAAACAACCTTCAAAAGAGAAGGTTGTTTTACTCAAAGGTATGGGCGGAAGCTACGGATACGGCCTAGGAAGTGCGGAGGTGAGTGATGCTATAGACAAAGAGAGCGGATATCGTGCAAATATATCTTATATGCACAGTGACGGTTGGCGGGAGCATACAAAAACTGACAGAGTTGAGTCCAATTTTCGTTATGACAAAAGAGTGAATGACGATAATGATATAAAAATTATTGCAAATTTTTCTAAAACTGTGGCACAACAGGCTGACAGCTTTAATAACTATGCAAATATAACAAACGGCTCAACGGCTGCAAGTGATGATCCGAATTATTATACAGCCTTGCAAAAAACAGATGTAGAGAGAAAGTTTGACTATGCAAGAGTCAGTGTCCAACTGAATAATTACAGGTATAATGATTTGGAAATTTCTCTGATTCCGTATCTGCGTTACAACAGAAACAGATATGTTGCAACCTGGGAAACAAATCTTCCAAGCAATGATAATGAAATTTATACCTTTGGCCTGCAACAGAGAAATACTTATGAAAAAGAATGGGGAAAAATAGTTTTTGGCTTTGATACAGAATATACACAGTCTTCTCTGAAATATAATCAGGATTTTGATATTACAACGACAGGATGGGGCGGTGCTACCTATCTTACAGGGGCATTGTATGACTATACGGTAAATTATTTTGCCATAGCCCCTTACATCCACACAGAATACAAACTGTGGAGTGCCCTGATTGTGAGTGCCGGCTTGCGATATGACTATAACAGTTACAGTTATGATAATAAACTTGCAGATAACAGTTATGACGCCTCGGGAACATATTACAGACCTGCAGACAGAGATGACAGCTATAATTATCTAAGTCCCAAACTGGCTTTGAGTTATTTTCCTGCGAAGGATTTAAATCTTTATGCACGGTATGCAAACGGTTTTAGAATTCCACAGGCAACACGTCTGTATTCTGTAAAGGCAGGATACGAACAGATAAACCTTGATCCCGAAACATCAAATACCTACGAGATAGGATTAAAAAAATCTTTTTCCAAAAAGACATCTTTTGAATTGGCAGTCTATTATATGACTATAGAGGATACCATCATACGAGATAGAAATACCGGTGGTTACCGCAATGGTGGCAGTTCTATACACAGAGGGATAGAACTGACACTCAAAGAGGAGATATCTCGGGAACTGGAGACGGCAGTTGCATATACCTATACAAAACACAATTATGACAATGATCCTGTTCTTGGCGATAATGAAATGGCAGGAGCACCGAATAATATAGCAAATGTACGTCTTTTTTATATGCCGGACGCTCTCAAAGGAGTTACCCTGCAAGGCGAATGGCAATATGTCGGTTCCTATTGGATGGATGATGCACATACGGTTGAGAAATATGACGGATACAGTATCGGCAATGTTAAAATGAATTATAACTACTCAAAGAGGGTAAGAGTTTTTGCCAAAATTACCAATATTACAGATAAAAGATATGCTGTCAATGCTCGGTATGCCTACGGAAGAGAAGACTATACGCCCGGTGATCCAAGACAGTTTTATGTGGGCTTAGAGTATAAATGGTAAAAATCTATACACTTCATAAAATTGTCGGATTGAGTTTTGCCGCAGTATTGGCTCTTTTGGCTTTTACGGGATTTTTACTGGATCATGACAAATGGAGTTTTTTATATACGATAACTTTCAAGAGTGTGCCGCAAAAGAGTATAGAGGCGGACAAAAGGCTTTTTGAAGCGTATTATATTGATAAAAAAAACCCCGATACTGTCATAGCGGGCGGTAAACGGGGTTTGTTTAAAAGCACGGATGCAGGAAAGCATTTTGAAAAAATCAGTTCCCTGCAGTGTAATGCGATAAGGGAGCAGAAACACACACTGTACATAGCAACATCGCAGGGCGTATACTGCTATGATTTTAAAAAACTGACACCGTTGGTCCTTAAAAATAGATATATAAGCTCCTTGGCCTTATATGAAAATAAACTGGTAGCGGTTGAAGAGAAAGAGAGAGTGTATGTAGTAGATATAAAGAGTAGAAAAGTTACAACAAGCACAGAAATACTTCTGCCAAAAGAAGCACTGCAAGAAGATATAAAACTTTCAAGATTTATACGGGATTTACACTATGCAAGAGGACTTTTTGACGAAGACCTTTCTCTTTTTCTCAATGATTACGGGGCACTGGTTTTATTATGGCTCAGTATAAGCGGATATATCATTTGGTATTTGATACGCTCTAAACAAAAGGCACAGTTTGCAAGAAAAATGATAAAAACACATGCAAATATTTTTGTCATTTTTTCTATATTTCCTCTTTTTATTTTATTGACAACCGGAATTTTTTTAGATCATGCGTCAGCACTTGGAAAACTTATGAAATCTGTGACAATTCCACATAAAGTTTTACCACCAATATACAATACTCTAAAAGCTGACATCTGGTCTGTTGACTACGACGGGAAAGTGTATAGAATAGGGAATCGTTACGGTATCTACAAAAGTAGGGATTTAAACAAATGGCAATTGGAAAACAGAGGTTTTGCGTACAGAATGATACGAAGAGGAAAACTCCTGTATGTCAGCGGAATGGGAGCCCCCAACCGTATTTTGGATGCAAAGCACTTTGAAATTTTAAAAAATGCACCGCATATGTTCCGTGACATTATAGAAAAAGAGAACAGAGTAGAATATTTCAGCCCTGTGCAAAAGAGTGTAAAGTTACCACAGTTTCATGAGGCAACACTCTACTCTGTACTTTTAACACTGCATGATGGCAGTTTTTTCGCTTCCTGGTGGATATGGGTAAATGATGCAGCTGCTTTGTCTTTGCTGTTGCTGCTGGTAAGCGGGTTTCTACGATGGAGACACAAAAGAAAGCATTTCAAGTATCTTTTCTTTAAGTGAGCCCATAGTACTTTGGAGCCTGCGGTTCTCCATAGTAATAACCCTGTAGAAAATCGACTCCAAACTCTTTGACAAGCAGCGCCAGTTCTTCTGTGCTGACAAATTCGGCAACGGTACGAATATCAGCCTGTTTGGCATACTGTATAATCCCCCGTACCATATTGTTAATATTTTCATCTTTATTGAGCTGTGTTATCAGTGAGCCATCGAGTTTTATATAGTCAAGATGCAGTCTCAAAATATTTGTAAAGTTGGAATAGCCCGAACCAAAATCGTCAATAGCCACTTGGCATCCGTATTTTTTTACAAATAAAATAAAGGCTTCGACAACACCATAATCGTCAATATCTTCTGATTCGAGTATTTCAAATGTAATTCTTTCCCCTCCGTATTTTTCCAAACGGTTTTTTATATAATCAAGCATAGAGGCAGAGTTGAGGTTCTCATAACTGAGATTGATAGAAATTTGAATATTGTTTTTTGCATAGACATTAAATACTTTTTGCATCATCTGTCGTGTAAAAAATTCAAATGTTTTATCTTCTTTTGCCGCATCCAAAAAGTAATAAGGCGAGATAATTTCACCGCTGCTTGTCTGTATTCTTGCCAATGCTTCATATTTGACAGTTTTTCCGCTTTTTGCCTCTATAATAGGTTGAAAGTACGGAATGATGTCACCGTTGTAAAGTGCTGTTTTATAGACTTTAAGTCTCTGAATTTTCTGTGCTTTTTCATCTTTGAGGGACTGTCTGTTTTTATAGATTTTGTATTTTTTTTGTGAAATAAGTGCTTCTTGCAGTGCAATGTTTGCATGTGCCAAAACAGTATCTATACCGTAGGCAATACCTGCTGTAAAGTCAGCCACTATAGATTCATTGCTTTCATTTTCCTCTGCTTCAGTCGGAAGCAGTAAAGAGTGCTGCATTAAAAGTAAATACTTCTCAAAAAGATTTTTATTTGTGATTAAAAATGCGAATTCCTGCAAATTAAGATTATATAAGGTCACTTCTTCATCATGGACTATATTATGCAGTTCTCTGGTTTTTTGTCTAATGATATCCTGGACAACAGCATTGCCGTAAAGGTCTTTTAATACATTCAGCTGGTTTACATGTAAAATTATCAGCATCGCCTCTTTTTTAAGCAGAGAAAGATCTTCATGCAGTGCGGTATGATTTGGAAGTTTTGTAAATCTATCCAGGCTTTTGAGATTTTTAATGGCATATTCGTTGACATCAAGCATCACAGTGTTTTTTTGCGCTTTATGCAGGTTTTCATCGGCTATGCTGTATAAATCATCACAGTTAAGATAAAATTTTGACGTATCAAGATTAATGCCACCTACTGAAAGATGTAAGGATTTTAGAGTATTCAATTCAAGAATATTCTTTGCTGTATCATTTATATATTCATCTTCTTTGTTGTGCACAGTCAGAGCAAATTCATTGTGTGATATCCGAAATAATTCAGAATTTTGCGGGTTTTTGAGTTCTTGTAAAAAATGAGATACCTGCAGGATTGTCTCATCTTCAATGGGTTCATCATCGATTTTAATCAGTAAGAGGGCAAACAATTCCTCTTTCCAAATGGCACGCTTGTATTCTGTTTTGAGGTAGTTATGAAAGTATTGTTTGTTATATAAAGAGGTAATCGGGTCAAGAGTAGAAAAATATTCCAGTCTTTTTTGATAGGTGATGTCTTTTAACAAAGAGGTATAACCGATGATGTTTTTGCTTTTGTCATGCAAAGGTGTAATAACTGCATGTACCCAATATTCTTCACCTGTACTTTTTGTATTTTTTAAATCACCTTCCCAGGTATTATTGGCAGAGACAGTCTCCCACAAATTTTTTATGGTTTCTCTGTGGATATCATGGTTTTTAAAAATACTGTGATTTTTGCCAAGTATTTCTTCTTTTGTGTAGCCTGTAAAATCCAAATAGGCCTGCGAAATATTTGTTATATTTCCATGAATATCCGAAACTGTCAAAAAGATATTTTCATCAATCATTTTCTCTTTTTGCAGTAACAAAAATGCTTTATTTTCCAACTCCTGTACAAGGAGAGATTTTTTTGCAAGTTCCAGTAGGGCAAGCAGTGTATCATCTGTATTTTTAAGAGGTTCACTGATATATTTGTCTATTCCTAAACCGATAGCCTCCGGAAAAAAATGAGAGCTTCCTTTTTGTGTTATAAGGGCAATAACCTGATTTTCATGCTGTTTTTTAATCTCTTTTGCCAGTTCTATGCCCTGGGAGTTTGTGAAATCCAGGCTAAGGACAACTATATCATAATATTTACTGTGTTTGGAATAGTATGTTTTATAAAGAGAAAGCGCCTCTTTGACATTATCACTTACCGTTACATGTAAAGAAAGGTTTTGCAGGAGAGAATAAATTTTGTTTCTTACCGAGAGTCTGTTCTCGACATATAAAATTCTTAAATCTGTGTACTCTCTTACATCTTGCAGAAGGTTCATACTTTAATTCCTCAGTGTTATAATCTATTATATATTATAATACATTGATTGAACATTAAAGTATGTATTTAAAAATTTAACTATACGTGATAGTTCGGTGCCTCTTGCGTGATGATGACATCATGAACATGAGATTCTTTGAGTCCTGCTGATGTGATTTCAACAAATTCTGCCTTGTCCCAGAAAGCTTCAATGCTTTCACTGCCGCAGTAGCCCATAGCGGAGCGTAATCCACCCATCATCTGATGCACAATTCCGGCGATTGAACCACGAAAGGGAACACGTCCCTCAATTCCCTCTGGAACAAGTTTGTCAGCGGCTGTACCTTCCTGGAAATATCTGTCATTGCTTCCTTTTTGCATAGCCCCGATAGAGCCCATACCGCGGTATGATTTGTACTGACGTCCCTGAAACATTATCGTCTCACCCGGAGACTCTTCCGTACCCGCTAAAAGAGAACCTGCCATAATACAGCTTGCACCGACAGCAAGTGCTTTGGCAATATCGCCGGAGTATTTGATACCTCCGTCTGCGATAACAGGCACACCGTGGGGACGGGCAACTTCCGCACACTCATCTATGGCGGAAATCTGTGGTACACCGACACCGGCAACGATACGTGTTGTACAGATTGAACCGGGACCAATTCCCACTTTTACAGCATCGGCGCCTGCTTCTATTAGTGCAAGAACTGCCTCTTTGGTTGCAATATTTCCGGCAATTACATCAACTTCCAAAGACTCTTTAATCGCTTTGACAGTATCTAAAATACCTTTGGAATGACCATGTGCAGAATCCAGAACAAGAACATCCGCACCGGCATCCACAAGGGCTTTGGCTCTGTCCATCTGACCGACACCGATAGCCGCGCCAACTATCAGACGACCGAAGGCATCTTTGTTTGAGTTTGGATACTCTATGCGTTTTTTGATATCTTTGATGGTTACGAGCCCTTTTAAAAAGCCTTCATCATCTATGATAGGGAGTTTTTCTATTTTGTTCTGGTGCATTATATCAGCGGCTTCATCCAGAGAGATTCCTTTTTTTGCAGTAATGAGCGGCATTTTTGTCATCACTTCGTCTGCACGTTTTCGCATATCTTTTTCAAATCGCATATCACGGTTTGTTAAAATACCAAGAAGTTTGTTATGTCCGTCTACAACAGGAACACCGGAGATTTTAAACTCTTTCATCAAGGCTTCTGCATCCGCTAAAGTAGCATCCGGGTGGACATAAATCGGATCAATGATAATGCCGCTTTCAGATTTTTTTACTTTTTTGACCTGTTTGCACTGTGTTTCGACATCCATGTTTTTATGAATAATTCCGATACCTCCGAGTCTTGCCATTGCAATAGCCGCACGGTATTCTGTAACTGTGTCCATAGCAGCCGAAACCATAGGAATTTTAAGAGTGATATTACGAGTGAGTTTTGTCTCAAGTGAGACCTCTTTAGGAAGTACTTCCGAATACTGTGGTACTAAAAGTACATCTTCAAATGTCAGGGCGCGTTTACGAATTCTCATGGGGTATCCTTTTGCAGAGTATAAAATTAATTATTAGAAATTTTTGCATTATACCTCTTTTGTGGTTAAAAAGAGGTAAAATCTAAAAACATAAACTGGGAAAGTAAAATGATAATAACGACAAGAACAAAAGGGAAAATATGGCTCTTGAATACCCATGGCTGTATACCGAAAAATACCTGATTGACACCGCGAAAACCAAGCCAAAGACCTAAAAAGGCTTTGATTGAAAGAGCTATCTGAAAACTGCTTAATCCATCAGGGGAAATTTTTCCAAAAACCTGTGAAAAAAGATACATTCCCGAAAGTACAGCAACAATAAGAGCCTTCGGTACAACTTTTCGTACATGTATCATAATGGCTTCACGGGCCTTTTTATGTTCTTCTTCCGTTAATGACTGTTTCATCTTTGCCATAAAAAGATTATCGGTAAAGAGAAATCCTCCGTAAATAAAAACAGCAAAAATATGTATGGTATGAATGATTGTATATGTGATGACTTATCCTTTTTTAGGTGTTTTTCTAAAGAGATGATAGTTCTCAGATTCGAGCATATCTTCAACATAACTTGCTACACATTTTGTACAGTTTGTCCATATTCCCGAAGGGAGTCTGACTTCAAGCTTTTTCTTTTCCCGGAGTTTAATGATTTTTTTAGGACTCAATACTTTTGTGACAGGGGCAAAATCAACATCTGTCAAATCTATATCATCTTTGTAAAAGATCGTCTGTTTTTTGAAATTTCCCCAGCCTGGTATACCGTCTTCTGTATAGGGAACCTCATGCCCGTTTTTAAATTTTACCATCATTTTGTAATGAGAATCTTCAAAAACCTGAGAAACCTTGCCCCGGCCAAAAACCAAGCCGTAGAGTTTGTCTTTTACTTTTACATTGTCAAAATATGCCATTTTACTTCCTTTTTTAAAATAGTAGCAAAAAATTATCTCATTGTCATTACATTATTTATAGGCAATCTCTTTTTCAAGGCTCATAGCACCGTCAAAGAGTGTCTGCTCTTCATAGGCGTTTGCTATAAGCTGCAGTCCGACAGGCATCCCTGCTGCATTTTTCATTATTGGCAATGAAAGGGCAGGCAGACCTGCAAGGTTGACACTGATTGTATAGATATCACTCAGATACATCTCCATCGGATTTGCAAGTTCTCCGAATTTTGGAGCAACATTCGGAGCAACCGGAGAGAGAATCAAGTCAACATCGTTAAAGATTTTTGCATACTCCTCTTTTATCAAATGGCGTGTTTTTTGTGCTTTTACATAGTAGGCTTCATAGTAGCCGCTTGAGAGCACAAAATTGCCAAGCAGGATACGGCGCTTGACTTCATCCCCAAAACCTTCGCTTCTTGTTTTGTAGTAGGTCTCTTCTAAATTTGCACCTTCAACACGGTTGCCATAACGTATACCGTCATATCGCCCAAGATTGGTTGTTGCTTCTGCTGTAGCCGTCACATAGTATGCAGAAATGTCATATTTTGCATCCATCATCTCTTTTTCAACGATAGTGTGTCCCTGTGCCTTGAGTGCTTTAACTGCTTTGCTGTAAGCCTCTTTCACATCATCACTCGCATTTTCTATATACTTTGGCAAAATGGCAATAGTGAGTTTTCTTTCAGGATTGAGATTGTCACTGACTTTGTCATCTCTCATGGCATTTGTTGAATCTTTGACATCACTCCCACTGATAATGTCATACAAAATAGCAGCATCTTCTACATTTTGTGTCATCGGTCCGATTTGATCCAGACTTGAAGCATAAGCCCCCAAACCGTAACGGCTGACTCTTCCGTAAGTCGGTTTCATACCTACGATACCGCAATATGCTGCGGGTTGGCGGATACTTCCGCCTGTATCACTGCCAAGTGCAGCTATAGCCAAACCCGCTCCAACTGCAGCGGCACTTCCTCCCGAACTTCCACCGGGAACATGTTCAGGATTGACAGGGTTAAGTGTTTTGCCGTAGCAGCTTGTCTCAGTTGTCGAACCCATGGCAAATTCATCCATGTTTGTACGACCAAAAGGAGAGAGCCCGGCAGCTAAAAGTTTTTCTATGACAGTGGCATTGTAAGGCGCAATGTAGCCTTGCAAAATTTTTGAAGCAGAAGTAACAGACCACTCTTTGACTTGAATATTGTCTTTAATGGCAACAGGCACGCCCTCACCAAAAGTATTTACATCTATATACGCATTTAAATCTTTGTTTGCTTCTATTTTTGTTTGTAATTCATCTTTAAATTTATTAAGTTCATCTTTGCTCATTGCAAGCGCTTCTTTTAATGTAATCACTAACTTTCCTTTTTAAATTTTTTAACAGCTAAAATACCTATGCCAATCATAACAAATACAGCAAGTATGGTTGTTCCAATAAATGTTGTACTAACGGGCTCACTGTAATTAAACATTGACTACGCTTTGGCATCTTTTACAAAGGCACTCCTCTGCTTCAGCCTGGTATTTCCAGCATCTTGGACATTTGTGCAGTGTGGCTTTTGCGATGCTGAAGGTGTCTTCATCAACTTTAAAGCTGGCTATAATCTCTTCTTCTGGTTTGTCTTCAAAAATTCCGGAAACAACAAACCAGTCTTCTGCATCGGTACTGTTCATCTCAAGGACAGTTTTTGATTCTGTGTAAATGACAAGTTCAAGGGTGTTTTTGATGATTTTTTCTTTTTTGAGTTTATCAACTTCTGCGCCGAAACCTTCACGGGCTTTTACCATATACTCAGCATCAAAAGGTATGTCACCGGCTTCAATTTTTTCATAGGTCATGTCAAAAATATCTTCGGCATCACCTTTGATGATGGCAGGGGCATTATCTACTATCTCATCTGCTGTGTAGGTTATAACAGGAGCCATAATCAAAAGCAGTGTTTTTGTAATGATTGCCATTGCACTTTGGCTTGCACGTCTTCTCGTAGAATCTTTAGCATTACAGTAAAGATTGTCTTTTGTCATATCGATATACATGCCGCTGAGTTCGTTAACAATAAAGTTGTTGAGTGTGCTCATACCGTTGACAAAGTTATATTCACTAAAATGTTTATGTACTTCATCAAGCGTGTTTTGTGCAACATTTAAAATCCATTTATCCAAATCACCCATATCTTCGTATGGTGTCAGGTTCTCGAGGTCATTGATATTGGCAAGCATAATTCTAAAGGTGTTTCTCAGTTTACGATAGTTTTCAGAAGTCTGTTTTAAAATCCCCTGAGAAATTTTCAAATCACCCTGATAGTCCGATGAAGCAACCCATAGGCGTAAAATTTCACTGCCGTATTCTTTTAAAACTTTCTCGGGTGCGATGACATTGCCTTTTGACTTGGACATCTTTTCACCTTTTTCATCTACTGTGAAACCATGCGTCAATACACCTTTGTAGGGTGCTTTGTGCTCAACCGCAGAAGATAAAAAGAGTGATGACTGGAACCAGCCGCGATGTTGGTCAGACCCCTCGACATACAAGTCAGCAGGATAGTCTCCCGCATCATAATTACGGGATTTCAGTACCGAATTCCAGGTAGAACCTGAATCAAACCATACATCCAAAATATCTGTTACTTTTTCAAGCTCTTCGGGCTTGTAACCGCTTCCCGGGTAGAGAAGCTGTGCGATGTCCATAGAGTACCAGGCATCACTTCCCTGCATTTCAAATATCATGGCTACAAAGTTGAGCACCTTTTCATCAAGTAAAACTTCACCAGTCTCTTTTACTCTGAAAAATGCAATAGGAACACCCCAGTCGCGCTGGCGGGAAATACACCAGTCAGGACGATTCGCAACCATAGAAGTCAAACGGTTTTTTCCGGTTTGCGGTATGAAAAGTGTTTTTTCAATCTCATCAAGGGCAATGTTTCTGAGTGTCTTCTCCTCGTCTTGCGGTTTTTCATCAACAGAGATAAACCATTGTTTTGTAGCACGATAGATAAGCGGTGTATGACTTCTCCAGCAATGCGGATACGAGTGCATAAATTTGCTTACATGTAACACGTTCTCACCCATCATCTCAATGATGTCTTCATTTGATTTAAAGATGTGACGCCCTACAAAATCCTGCGCATTCGGAATCAAAGCATCACGCACAACAGTTGCATCATAACATCCTGTTTCATCCACAGGCATAACAACTTCAAGGTCATATTTCAGTCCGACACGGTAGTCATCTTCACCGTGACCCGGAGCGGTATGCACACAACCTGTACCATTGTCAACTAAAACATGCTCCCCTAAAACAATACGGGAAGTTCTGCCATTGAGCGGGTTGATGGCGTTGAGGTTTTCAAACAGAGTCGCATCAAAAGTTTTGGCGACACCGTCTTTGAGAATGCCGTCTTCAACCAAAGCATTCAATAGTTTTTTTGCAACAATATAACCCTCAGTTGTAAGAACATACTCTTCTTCAGGGTTTAGCGAAATCCCCGTATTTGCAGGAATTGTCCATGGTGTAGTCGTCCAGATAACCGGTGCTGCTTTTGTTTCTTTGTCCAGTCCGAGTTTTTCTTTGGCTTCATTGCTGAGTTCAAATGCTACAAAAATCGAGTAGTCTTCTTTGTCCTCATATTCAACTTCGGCTTCTGCCAGTGCAGTTCGTTCAGCCCATGACCAAAAGACAGGTTTGCTGCGCTCAATCAAAAGACCTTTTTTTGCAACACTGCAGAGTGTTCTGAAAATATTTGCTTCAAATCTGTAGTCCATTGTCACATACGGTTTTTCCCAGTCAGCAATAATTCCAAGTGTCTTAAACTCTTCTTTTTGAATGTTTACAAACTTCGCAGCATGTTCGCGGCAAAGTTTTCTTATTTCGGCAGTTTCAAGCTGCTCTTTTTTCTGTTTTCCGCCAAGCTTTTTTTCAACCTGCTGTTCAATCGGCAGTCCGTGACAGTCCCAGCCCGGAGTAAAACGGACAGATTTACCGTTGAAATAGTTGTTTTTGATGATAATATCTTTGAGAATTTTATTGAGTGCATGACCTATGTGAATATGCCCGTTTGCATAGGGAGGACCGTCATGAAGGGTGAAGTGTTTTGCACCGGCACGTTTTGCCTTCATTTTATGATAAACTTTCTTCTTGTTCCATGCAGCATAACGCTTCGGTTCATTGTTTATTAAGTTGCCTCGCATGGCAAACGTAGTTGTTGGTAAAAGTAGTGTGTCTTTGTAGTCCATTGAAACCTCAAAATATTATTATAAATTTTTGCAGTATACCTTTTAAGTGTTTAAAACCTAATAAAAGTGTTATAATAAGCCAAATAAAATTCTTCAAACAAGGCTGTACAGAGTATGAAAACACATCTGATAATCATTGGAAATAAATTTGTTTATAACAAATCGTTACAGGAATATATTTTGCGGGATATTGAAAAAAACAGTGGTTTTATAGATAATATAACTTATTTTAAGGACAGTGACAACTCCTTTTTTCTTTATCTTGAAGAAGAACTCCATGCATCCAACCGGGTTATTATCGTTACATGTAAACAAAACTTTTCAACTGTCGGAAAAGTGATATGTACTGCAACCAGTGATAATCAGATTTTAAAAGAGGGGATGCTCATACCGCAGAAAGCTTCATTGTTTGCAGAACGTTCCTATCTTTTGGAATTTCAAAGCTCTTTGATAAATGTACTACAGATGGATGAAGGACAAAAAATGCCCGAATTGCTTTTGAAAAATGAAGAGATAAGGGCAACCATACATATATTTGAAGAAGACAAATCCACTATAGTGACAATTTTGACTCCAATCGCACAAACATATGAAGTCAATATTGATGTAACACAGGAGGTGCAAGGGTGGCACAGAGTAGATGTGACGAGTAACAAGTACGGGGATATTACCAAATTTATTCATGCAGCAAAAAACCTGTTGCCTAAAAAGCTTATTGCATCATCAAATATTATTGAGTATATCATAGAAAAACTTTCACATTCAGGAAAAAAAATAACATTTGCCGAGAGTTGCACAGGAGGACTGCTCAGTTACTTTTTTACAAAACACAACGGCGCATCAAAAATTTTAGAGGGAGGCTTGGTAACTTATTCCAATACACTCAAAGAAAACTGGTTGGCGGTTGATCATGCCATACTTGAAGAAAACGGTGCAGTCAGTGCCGAAGTTGTCAGAGAAATGAGTGAAGGTGCACTCAATGTCAGTGGAGCAGATTATGCTTTGGCAGTAAGCGGAATCGCCGGAGACACAGGAGGTACACAATTTAAACCGGTCGGTACGGTGTATATAGGTGTACGAAGTAAAACGCAACACACTGAGAAGCATCTGCATTTTCACGGTGACAGGAATTATGTGCAGGAACAGAGTGCCCTTATGGCAGTAAAAATGTTGCTTTTGCTTGATAAAGAGACTTTTTTCTAAATTTAGGAGAAAATATCTTGACAATTAAAATCTATTTGTCTATAATTTCGACCTCTTAACAATAAGAGGCAAATGTCTTGTTAGCTCAGCTGGTAGAGCACGTCACTTTTAATGATGTGGCCGATGGTTCGAATCCATCACAGGACACCATTTATTTTATTGAATGGGCGCTTAGCTCAGTTGGTAGAGCGCTACCCTTACAAGGTAGATGTCACTGGTTCGAGTCCAGTAGTGCCCACCATTTTTTGATTATTTGCACTCAAATTTTTAGTTCACGTACTTAAGTGCGCTTCACTAAAAACTTAAGCACAACTAATGCAAAAAACAAGTTTTTTCTTTCTTTAAAAAAGAAAATGTGACAATTTTTTATAAAATTCTTGATTTTTGTTTTAATCAAGGCAGGTTCTAGAGTGAAAGAGGAGCATAGTTATACTATGTGACGATTGAGCGAAAGGTTCTAACGCCGAGTAAAGCAAAAAGCATAATTTTAGGTTGCGGTGGTAGTTCAGTTGGTTAGAATACCTGCCTGTCACGCAGGGGGTCGTGGGTTCGAGCCCCATCCACCGCGCCATATGTTTTAATAACCTTGTTATTGAAGAAAGTGACCCTTTCGTCTAGTGGCCAAGGACACTATCACTTCATGGTAGTAACAGAGGTTCAAATCCTTTAGGGGTCGCCATTTTAATTGGTGTTTGAAACATAATTTTGGGCGCTTAGCTCAGTTGGTAGAGCGCTACCCTTACAAGGTAGATGTCACTGGTTCGAGTCCAGTAGTGCCCACCATTTTTTGATTATTTGCACTCAAATTTTTAGTTCGCGTACTTGAGTACGCTTCACTAAAAACTTAAGCACAACTAATGCAAAAAACAAGTTTTTTCTTTCTTTAAAAAAGAAAATGTGACAATTTTTTATAAAATTCTTGATTTTTGTTTTAATCAAGGCAGGTTCTAGAGTGAAAGAGGAGCATAGTTATACTATGTGACGATTGAGCGAAAGGTTCTAACGCCGAGTAAAGCAAAAAGCATAATTTTAAGGTTGCGGTGGTAGTTCAGTTGGTTAGAATACCTGCCTGTCACGCAGGGGGTCGTGGGTTCGAGCCCCATCCACCGCGCCATTCTCTTTTCATTCATTCAGTATACTTATTCAATCATCAAATTCTGTTTTCACATCATCTATTCAAATGTATATTAATACTGTTACGTCAAACAGTTTTTTCGGAGCCCGTACTTCACTGCGGTGACATTGAGACTCAATTAGTCCGGACTGACAGTACTGAGAAAGTCAGTTGTAATGTGTGCAACATCCCCGGGTGAGAGTTTTTCTATGTTTATGGTTCTGTTCTGTTTTCCCAAAGCACCGTAGACTTGAATATCTGTCTTGTTGAAAAGTGCCAAAACTTTTGCACCTGAAGCGACTGCAAGATGCATAGGTCCTGTGTCCGCACTGACATACAGATCACATGCCTGAAAAAACGCCCCTAAAACTCTTAAATCTCTGTTGGCATATTCCAAAACTTTTTCGTTGAGTTTTGTAGGAATATCGGGTGAAAGGATATCTATGATAACAATATTCTCATCGAGTTTAAGGAGTGTGTCTACCCATTCATTCCACCATTCATCACTTATTTTTTTGTCAAATCTTGCATTTCTGAAGATGGCTATAACCTTTGTATCGGTATCAATGTTGTTTACATGTAACAGTGAAAGCAAGTCTTTTTTTGCTTTTTCTTTCTCCTCTTGTGTCGGTTTTATATCAAGTGTTGGCATTTTTTTGGGAAAATCAATTTTGAAAAACCGTAAAAATTCCAGACTTTCAAGTCCCATATGCCTGTAGGTCTTTAAGCCTCTATCTTGAATATGTGTGAAATTTGCCCAGAGTTTGTCACTTGCGAAGCTGGCTTTGTATTTTGCTCTTGTGAGTGCCGTGACGATTTGGGCACTGGTGGAACCACCGGAAATATTTAACGCAACATCATACTGTTTTGTTCTGGCCTGTTTGATATAGGCAAACATTTCAAGCGGATGCAAAAGCAGTTTTCGGGGGATGTCTATGACTTTGTCAACATTTGGCAGAGGTTCAAGAATTTTTCCGGCAAGTTTCATACCGACAATGATGTCTATTTTGGCATTTGGCATCTCTTTTGAAAGTTCGTTGATAAGAGGCGTTAAAAAAAGCAGGTTCCCTATTCGGTAATTTGGCCGTATTATGACAATGCTTTTGATGCGCTCTTTGTCAATATATTGAGCAGGCTGTGATTTGTGAGAAAATAAAGAAAGCACACCATTGAGAATACTCGAGAGTTTTTTTCTTAGGGTTACATGTAAAGGATATTTCATAGGAATCTTTGTTTTTTTTGTGTAATTATAGCCAATTAACATTTATATAGGATAGTTAGTGTAAAATGTCATATTAACTTAACGGAGTGCATTTGAAAGAGATTGTTAAACGGTTTTGGCCTTATATAAAAGAGTATAAACTCTACTATTTGCTTGTCATTTTTGGTGGGTTGCTCATTCTTGTGTCAACTGTGGGAACTGCCCAGATTATGAAGCCAATGATGGATGATATGTTCATTAAAAAAGACAAGACAATGCTCTACATTATTCCTCTTGGGCTTATTGCCATTTATGTGACAAAAGCGATTGGAAAGTATATTCAGACAATTTTCATGGAGTACATCGGACAGAGTATTGTGACCCGTTTTCGTGAAATACTTTTAGACAAAATGATTCATCTTGATATGGCATTTTTGTATGCAAACCGGAGCGGAGAGCTTATTTCTCGTGTGACAAATGACATAGGCCGAATTCAGTATTTTGTTTCAAATATGCTTCCTGATATGTTTCGTGACCTTTTAACGGTTATTGCACTCGTGGGGTACATTGTCTATCTCAACCCTTTACTCTCTTTTTATACACTTATTGTTGTGCCTTTGATTATTTACCCTTTGATGCTTATTGCCAAAAAACTCAAAAAATATTCACACCGTTCCCAGAGTAAAAATGCCGATTTGGTATCGCGTTTGACAGAAGTTTTTAACAACAGTGAAATCATTAAAGCCAATGCAACAGAAAAATTTGAAGTCTCCCGTTTCAGTGTAGAAAACTGGAACTTTTTCAAGATAAATATGAAAGCCATTTATGTCGGTGCCCTTGTTTCTCCTATTATGGAGATCATAGCAGTTTCAGGACTTGCCATGGTCGTGTATGTCGGGGGTAAAGAGGTTTTTGACGGTAAAATGACTGTTGGTGAGTTTACAGCATTTATCACGGCAGTAGGACTTGTATTTGAACCGATTCGCAAACTTGGCGGAACCTATTCGAAAATTCAGGATGCGCTTGCGGCAAGTGAGCGTGTTTTTGAAATCATAGACAAAGAAAACAGTGTCGTCGAGGGTACAAAAGAGCTCAAAGAGGATATTAGGAAAATTGAATACAGAAATGTTGTTTTGCAGTATGAAAATATCAATATATTAGACGGTATTACTTTGACAATCAACCAAGGAGAGCATATTGCTCTTGTAGGGGACAGTGGCGGGGGCAAATCTACTTTTATGAATATGCTTTTGCGTTTTTATGATCCCGACAGCGGAGAGATTCTCATTAACGGCATCAATATCAAAGAATTCAAGCAAAAGTCACTCAAACATCATATTGCACTTGTTTCACAGCGTATCTACATTTTTCAAGACACCCTGGCTGCCAATGTTGCCTACGGTGAAGAAAGTATAGATGAAGCAAAAGTCATAGAAGCTCTGAAACTGGCGGATGCCTATGATTTTGTGATGCAGCTTGAAGAGGGTATCTATACTATGATGAGTGAAGCAGGGGCAAATCTTTCAGGTGGGCAGAGACAACGCATTGCCATTGCCAGAGCAATATACAAACACGCTTCACTGCTGCTTTTTGATGAAGCAACATCGGCACTGGACAATGAGAGTGAAAAACGTATACAAAAAGCACTCGATACCTACACGAAAGATAAAATCACACTGACAATCGCACACCGTCTCTCTACAATTGAGCATGCTGACAAAATTTTGGTACTGCAAAAAGGGCTTATAGTGGCGAGCGGTACACATAAAGAGCTTTTAGAGTGTTCTGCTGTGTATCAAAGACTGGCGGGAGAACTGAAAAAATAGTCTGTGAGACTATACAAAGCTTTTTGTCCCACCTTTGTCATACATATCTTTGTATCGGAATGTGATGAGATTTTGCATGATGGCAAACAGTATCATAAAATTTAAAAAACTGCTGCCTCCGTAGGAAAACATAGGCAGAGGTACGCCGACTACAGGGGCATAGCCTATAGTCATGGCAATGTTGACACCCATATATATGAAAATCATAAAAGAGATAGCGACAGTTACAACTTTAATATAGTAGTCATTGTTAAATATACTCAGACTCAAAAGATGCAGGATGAGCATAGCATAGAGTAAAATGAGTGCTAACGCTCCTAAAAAGCCGGTTCGCTCAACAACAAAAGCAAAAATAAAATCACTTGTGGCGATAGGCAAAAATTTCATCTGTGTCTGTGTCGCATTCTCTTTGTCTTTTCCTGTCCATCCGCCAGAGCCTATAGCGATGATAGACTGCTGTACGTGATACGATGGTTTTTCACTTAAAAAATCTGTAATTCTCTCTTTTTGATAATCATGCAGCATAAATTTATAGGCAAGCGGGGACAGAATCAAAATTCCTGCAACAATAGTGGCTATTATTTTCCAATAAACACCTACATAAAACAAAACACTATAGCCTATAAGCAGTAAAACAATGGCTGTACCCAAATCCGGTTCTTTTGCAATAAGAACAAAAGGAAGCAGTATGTAAAAGCTTATGCGTAAAAAATCTTTGAGTCTGTAGCCTTGTTGAGGAGGAGGATTTTTATGTATAAGATAGGCAAGCATTAAAATAAGCGCAGGTTTTACAAATTCTGAGGGCTGTATGGTGGCATTGATGAAGGGTATTTCTATCCACCTTTGGGCTCCAAGACGTGAGTGTCCGAAAAGTTCTACTGCAAAAAGCAGGGCAATATTGCCCCAGTATATAAAAGGGATAAGCCAGCTCATCCGTCTGATAGGCAATAAAAATACAACCAAAAAAGCCAAAAGTGCAACACCGACATAGGCAAGCTGTTTTTCAGCAAGAGCAGGGACAGCTTCACCGATGAGCCAATGAGACATAATTATCAAAGGAATGATAAGAATGATGGAAAAAAAGTCAAATTGTGATAAAATACTCTTATCAAATCTCCACAAATTTGTAACTCCAAAATAAAATTATTATGATTGTATCATAAAGGCTGTAAAGAATGATAAACACACAAGAATACAAATGCGTAAATCCTGAACGACTGGATACTTTTTTGACTGCACAGATAGGACAGACCCGTTCGCAGATAGCAGGACTGATCAAACATGAATGTGTCTTTGTAGATGGAAAAAAAGTTCCCCGTCCGGGTGTAAAACTTAAATCAGGACAGACGGTCAGGGTAGAATTTCCTGAGGCGAAAGAGGAAAAAGCACTTGATGTAGATTTTGATGTTGAAATTTTATATGAAGATGATGACGTTCTGGTCATAAACAAGCCAAGCGGAGTGACAGTTCATCCTGCACCGAGCGTGAAAGAAGCAACACTGGTTGACTGGCTCAAGCACAAAGGTATCAGACTTTCTACTATAAGCGGGGAAGAGCGTCACGGTATCGTGCATCGTCTGGATAAAGGAACGAGTGGCACAATGGTTGTTGCCAAAAACAATGCTGCCCATGAATTTTTGTCAAAACAGTTGCAGGACAAAAGTATGGGGCGTTACTATATAGCTGTCATAGTGCCTCCTCTAAAAGAAGAAATTACCACAATAGAATCAAACATAGGCAGAAGTGCCCATAACCGTTTGAAAATGGCATCCGGACTGGAACATGCAAAGTATGCAAAAACGATGTTTAAACATCTGGCTTTGAGTGAAGATGAACAGACACAGCTTATAGCCTGTAAGCTTTTTACCGGAAGAACCCATCAGATAAGGGTACACCTTGAGAGTATGAACCGTCATATTTTGGGGGATCATATCTATGGATTGAGCCCAAAACAGGAGAACTCGGAACGTATTTTGCTGCATGCCTATATGATTTACTTTATTCATCCTTCAACAAAAGAAAAGTTAACTTTTCAAGCAGAGTTTGATGCTATAATGCGAGAAACAATTTATAAAAAATTTGATACGGAGATTTTAAATGAAGTTATTGAGCCTGAGTACATTATGCGCAGTTTCACTGCTGATTCTTAGTGGCTGTCAGGGAATAAGCCCGCTGCCAAAGAAAAAAGTTGCTATAGACTCTACGCTGCCTGTTGTAATGCTTACAAAAAACGGAATCATGCGTGATATGAAAACAGTAGCCTTTGAATGGAAAAGTATAAAAGATCCGCGTGTAAACGGTATTTATGTCTATAAAAGAATTCTAGGGAAAAAAGCCACAAAAGAACTGGATTATTATGACCGTATAGACAATAGATTTAAAACACATTATCTTGATGCAAAGAATGAACCGGGTACAAAATACAGTTATGCTTTCAGGGTAGTTTCCAAAGATGCCCAGGGCAAACTCAGTAAAGTTTATAATGTCAGCACTCTCCCTGTCCTGGAATCTGTAGCCTGGATACACTCCATTGCCGGACTTCCTCGAAGTGCGAAAATTATATGGAGACCGCATGAAAATCAACGGGTTGCATCCTATATAATTGAACGCCAGAGTGTTGAAGATGAATCATTTAAAAAAATTGCAATACTGAAAGGGCGCTTGAATGCCGAGTATATTGATGAAGGTTTAAAAGACAATGCCGTATATCTGTACAGAATTCGGGTAAAGACCTATGATGGAATTGTTTCAAAACCTTCACAGATTGTAAAATCTGTAACAAAGGCACTGCCAAAAGGTGTAGGACATATAAGTGCAAGCAAAAATTTGCCAAAAATGATAAAAATCAGCTGGTCTGCTTCAAAACAAAAAGATTTTCATCAATACTATTTATACAGAGGCGAAGACATAGACAGCTCTTTTGAACTGATAGCCAAACTGTATAACAACAGCTTTACAGATCATATTAACAAAGACGGGCAGGTTTATTTTTACAGAGTCAGTGTTGTGGATAAAGACGGGCTTGAAAGCGAACATGATAAAAATACCGTTATGGGGATGACACTGCCAAAGCCTGATGCTCCTGTTATTACCTCAATACAGCTTACTGATTCAGGAGTAGAACTTTCCTGGAAAACTGCAGACGCAAGAATCAAATCTTATGAAATTGTCAGAAAGCGCCAGATAGGCTGGTTTAAAGAGACAAAAAAAGAGTATAAGAATATTCATACAAACAGGTTTATTGATACAAACATTGCTGCAGACAGTATGTATGCATATACTGTTTACGGTATAGATGAAAACGGTATAGTTTCAAAACCGAGTACTGAAGTCAAAATAAAAGTTGGTGCATTTACCAAGGTGGTAGATGGAGAAAAGAGTGCGCCGGTGAAAGAGGCTCCTGTCAAAACTTATAGAAAGAATACAGACAGCACACAAGAGAGAGTGACTCCTGTAAAAGATTTAGATTTAAACGAGATTTAATGCCACATTTACATATAGAAAAATTTAAACAAATTGATTTTCCAAAGCTTTGTGATGAGGTGAGTTTTAATTTTATTGCATCAAATGTTTTGCATGCCGATGAAAAACTCATTGCAACAACTGTAGAAGGTGAAGATTTTTTTCTTTTGGTTAAAGAAGAAGAGAACAGAAGCCTGCTCAAAACTGACAAGCTTACGCGTCCCGCTTCCATACACAATGTACATAAAGCACTTTTGGCATATGCAAAAGCTGCAGGGTTACATGTAATCAAATCCAATGTACCCCAGGCACCGAAGAATATACATCTGCAGGAAGTAACGGCACTCAAAAAAATAGAATATTTTGCCAATGAATTTCCACAGGACAAAGAGGTCCGCATTGAAGTAGGCTTTGGTTCTGGACGGCATTTGCTGCATCAGGCAGCAAAGAATCCTGATGTGCTCTTTATAGGTTTGGAGATTCATCGTCCTTCCATAGAACAGGTACTCAAACAGAGCGTTATACAGAAGCTGGATAATTTACTTGTGCTTGATTATGATGCGAGGCTTTTTATGGAGCTTGTTCCTTCAAATATCGTCGGGGCTATTTATGTGCATTTTCCTGTTCCGTGGGATAAAAAACCGCATCGCAGAGTTATTTCAACTTCTTTTATCCAAGAGGCCCGTCGTGTATTGAAAGTTGGCGGGACTTTGGAACTTAGAACAGACAGTGAAAACTATTATGTGTACTCTTATGAAACCTTTATAGCATTTGACAAAACAACACTGCAAATTAATAAAAACAAAGATATAGCCATCAGCTCAAAATATGAAGACAGATGGAAAAGACAAGAAAAAAACATTTATGATGTGACAATGATAAATGATGAGTTTTCTCAGGAATTGGCTATTGAAGGTGACTTTACTTTTACAAAACCCGGCTTGAGTGTGGAAGAAATCATTGCACTGCATAATAAGACTTTTCGTTTTGAAGGCGGTTTTATACATTTTGAACGTGTATACAGACTCAAAGAAGGGGTTATGCTGCGTTTGTCAATGGGGAGTTTTGACAGACCGGAACATTTGTATCTTATTATCAATAATGAAGAAGTTTTTTACTATCCAGAGTACCCATTAAAATCACGCAGTAATCTCAAAGCACACAAAGAACTGAACAAGGTGTTACATGGATAAAGTTATTATTGCTCAAAACCTCTCTCTTGCTTATTCCAAAGATGAAACCATTATAAACAAAGCAAATTTTTCTATAGACTCGGGAAGTTTTGTTTTTATAACCGGAGCAAGCGGTAGCGGAAAATCAACACTGTTAAAGTCACTCTATGGTGCGCTCAAACCCATAGAGGGAAGTCTTGTTGTCGGAGGTGTTGAACTCAAGGGTGTTTCAAATGCAAAGCTGAATTTTTTGCGAAAGCATCTCGGCATTGTTTTTCAGGACTATAAACTTGTAAAAGAGTGGACGATAGAAAAGAATATCATGCTGCCGCTGATTATAAACGGCTATGAAAAAAGTATCACACAGAGTCAGGTTGACTCTCTGCTTAAGCATGTAAGACTGCAGCATCAAGTGGGGAAGTATCCTTTGGAACTCAGCGGCGGAGAGCAACAGCGTGTAGCCATGGCAAGAGCCTTGGCACATAATCCGATTTTGATACTTGCCGATGAGCCGACAGGTAATCTTGATGATTACTCTTCACAGCTGATCTGGAATCTTTTAGAAGGTGCAAATGAGCAGCTTAAAACTACTGTTATTGTGGTAACACACCATATTCCTGAAACAATGAAGGTTGATTACAAGCACTATCATATAGAATTCGGAGAGGTACATGAAGTCATTTAAAAACCATATCTCTCTTGTCATTGCTCTTGTAAGTATACTGTTTTCATTGCAGATTTTTACTATAGTAGACAGATCTATCAATGCCTATAAAGAGAATCTGGCAAACAACTATTCACTTGTGGTCGTCAGTCAAAAAACATTGCAGCCAAAAGAGTTGACGGATAAAATAACAGCACTCTCTTCTGTCGAACAGCTTTCTCCTGATGAGATTATAAAAAAACTCAATACCGGGATAAACAAAAGAAATATAGAACTGTTGAAAATAACATTGCCGAAATTTTATAAATTTAAATTAAAAAGATATCCGACACCTGTTGAGTTGCAAAAAATAAAAAAAGAGCTTTTAGCATACCCGTATATTACAAAAGTGGAAACTTTTTCAAATACACATGACACAACCTATAAACTGCTGCTGCTTTTTAAAAATGTCATATCTGTTTTGGCTGTATCTATTTTGCTTGTTACGATACTTTTAATATTTAAAGAACTTCGCATATGGCAGTTTAAACACAATGAAAGAATGAATATAATGGGATTGTTCGGTGCGCCTACATGGTTGCGTTCAGCAGTTTTGTTTCGGCTTTCCATTGTTGATGCATTTATAGCTTTTGGTATTTCATTTATAGCTTTTTCCTATTTTGCCTCAAGCCCGTGGGTAAAAGAACAGTTTGCAAACATAGGCATATCTGTTGTGATTTTTGACAAAGTGTATGATTCACTGATTATGCTTGGTGTTTCTATAACAGTCTCTATTTTACTGGCAGGTTTTATAGTTTTAGGGCATAAAGAAGAGGTCTGATGAGAGCTGTATTATTTTTTTTACTCTTTATATGCAGCAGTGCTGTATTCGGATCAACAGCAATAGATAAAAAAATAAACAAAACAAGTTCTGCGCTGCAGTCTTATACGAAGAACTATTCTGTACTTAATGCGAAAATGGCACAGACGGCCAAAGCTATCATCAAACAAAAAACAGAGTTGGCAAAAAAAACGCGTTATCTCAAACAGTTGGAAAAAGAACTCTCTCTCAAAGAGAGCAGTCACAGTGAGAATATACAACAGTTGAAAATTTTAAAAAAATCCCAGGAAGCACTTCAAAAAAAACGACAAAAACTCGAAGAGGATCTGATTTTTGTTATAGCCAAAACTGTCTCTTTATCAGTTGTTCTGGAAAAAGAGTATCCTGAAAACGAAGAAGCCATCATGGAGTTTGAAGTTTTAAAAGCTATGCTGAAAGCTTCAAAAGACAAAGCAAAACTTTTAAGCAGAAAATTTTTTGAAAATGAAAAAAATATAGATTTAATCAGTTTACATGTAAGTTCACTCGAAGTGGCAATCGCAAGTATAGATCAAAAAAGAAAAGAAGTAATCCGAAGAAAAAAAGAGAACAAAAAAGCGTTAAAAAAACTGACTTTGGCAAAAGAGTCCTACAAAAAAGAGTTAAAAAGTCTTATCAGAAGGCAAAATGCTTTAAAAAGAACTCTTTCTAAGCTTAATCTTATAAAAATAGATGAAATTAAAAGAGCAAAAGAAGAAAAGATGAGAAAACTGGCTTTTGCAAAACGTCAGAACAAACTTGGAAAAAATCTGCCAAAAGTAAAAAAACACGGCAGCAGTTATCAGGCAATAAAGACAATCAGGTACAGAGGACGAAAAACGATTGCTCCGCTTAATGCGTATACAATTACAAAAAAATACGGTACCTATACAGATCCTATTTACGGTATAAAGATATTTAATGAGTCTATCTCTTTGAAACCAAAATATCCTAATGCAAAAGTAAAAACTGTTTTCAACGGTAAAGTGATTTATGCGGCAAAGACAGCGGTTTTAGACAATATTGTGATTGTCGAACACAAAAACGGACTCCATACGATTTATGCAAATCTTTCACAGATAGCACCAAATGTCAAAAAAGGGAAAAAGATTGCCAAAGGTGCAACAATCGGCAGGGTTAAAGATGAACTTGTTTTTGAAGTCACACAAAAAACAAATCATATTAATCCGATACGTTTATTTCAATAGATTTTGATATAATTGCAAAAATAAAAAACAGAGAAAAAATATGAACTTTATTCAAACACGCGGCGTAGATAAGAAAAAGTCGCAAACGGTTACCTTTTCGGAAGCAATATTGAGTCCTATAGCATCTTTTGGCGGTTTATATGTCCCGCAAAATCTTCCTGCTCTCGGAGAAGAATTTTTACAAAAGCATTTGAACTCTTCTTATAAAGAACTTGCAGCAGATATGTTGGATCGTTTTGAAATAGATATAGCAAAAGAAGTGATTGATGAGGCACTGAGTCTGTATGACAAATTTGATGATGCATCCAATCCTGTCCCTGTTGTAAAAGTCAAAGAAAACCTCTATATCAGTGAACTGTATCACGGGCCTACTCGCGCATTTAAAGATATGGCACTGCAACCCTTTGGTGTAGTTCTTTCTTCTATCGCACAGAGATTAAATGAAAATTATTTGATTTTGGCTGCAACAAGCGGAGATACCGGTCCTGCGGCACTTGAAACTTTTAAAAACAAAGCAAATGTAAAAGTTGCATGTCTCTACCCGGATGGCGGAACAAGTGATGTGCAGCGTCTGCAGATGGTGACAGAAGATGCACCAAACCTAAAAGTCATCGGGATAAACGGTGTTTTTGATGATGCACAAAGCGCTTTAAAACGTTTACTGGCTTCACAAAGTTTCAAGAATGCATTGCAAAAAAAAGATATGAAACTCTCAGCAGCAAATTCAGTTAACTTTGGACGTATAATATTTCAGATTATTTATCATATTCACTCTTATCTGGAGCTGGTTCGTCAAAATGCAGTCACAATGGGTGAAAAAGTGTATCTGAACGTCCCAAGCGGGAACTTTGGAAATGCTCTTGGGGGATATTATGCCTGGAAAATGGGTCTGCCTGTTGAAAAAATCATTATTTCATCAAATGAAAACAATGTGCTTACGCGTCTGATTCGTGACGGGAAATATGATTTGAGAAATTGTGAAGTTATCGGTACGACATCACCTGCTATGGATATTTTAAAGTCATCAAATGTTGAAAGAGTTTTGTTCGATCTGTTTGGAGAAGACAGAACAAAAGAGTTAATGCAAAATCTTGAAGAGAATAATTTCTATGAATTGACAGCGGATGAACTTACAAAGCTCCGTGAGTGTTTTGATGCTGATTTTTGTACAGGAGAAGAGGGTAAAAAATACATCAAAGAGACTTTTGAAAAATATAACTATTTGATGGATCCGCATACGGCTACATGTATGAAATCCTATGAAACATGTTCAAAACCTGAAATTAAGACTATTGCCTATTCGACGGCTGAGTGGACAAAATTTTCTCCGGTAATTGCAAATGCACTGACAGGAGAGATTGATATGAAAGATATTGATGCGTTAGAATCAATATCGAGAGTGGCAAATTTTGAAATTCCAAAGATGATACAAGAGTTGTTTACAAAACCGATAGTGCAAAAAACAGTGATAGAAAAAGAGGAAATAGAAGAAGAGATACTTAAATTTTTATAACATTTTCAAAAAGTGATAAATCATTATTATTAACAGTTTAAGTTGTCATTAACTATTAAAGATGTAAAATAACTTTAATAGGAAAAATTATGAATAAAACAACAACTGAGGATAAGTTAAAGCAGAAGCGGAATATGCTTTATTACAATCAGCTGATACTGAATGAAAGACGTGCAAAGTCTTTTCATGGAAGAAAAGCAAAAACAGCTAAAAAGCGTACAAGTTTTGGTTCTCAAAAAGTCGATTTTAAAGATTATCTGTTTATTCCCGAACAATGGGAATTCGTTGCATACATACTCTATTTTGTCGGTATCCCCTATACCGTTGGAGCTTTGTTTTTATTTTTATTTATAGCAAATGCAAATTGGGAAAGCTTTCAGTTACTGAATCTCAATGCATTTCCTGTAGTTTGGCTGATAGGGTATGAAATAGTCTCTGTCTGTCTGTTGATCTGGATTATGATTCTGTATTTAACCTATGAAGCAGAAGACGGGTATTAAAGCAGCCCAGCCTTACAGCTTCACTGCTTTTTTATAGGCTTCTTCTATTGCTTGGATGCAGGCATTGCGAACATTTCCTTTTTCGAGTGCAGCATATCCTGCTGCTGTTGTTCCTCCCGGGCTCATGACACCATCTTTAAGCAGTGCAGGGTGTATTTCCTGGATAAGCTCTCCAAAACCGTCAAACAAACCACGCATAATAGCCATGGCATCTTCGCGTTTGAGTCCCTGTTTGACTGCTCCGTCGCTTAAAGATTCTGCAATAAGTGCAAGATAAGCAGGACCGCTGCCGGCAAGAGCTGTTGCTATGTCTATTTCTTTCTCGTTTGCCAGCCATCTTGTTGATCCGATAGAATTAAAAAGCGTTTGTGCTTCTTCCTTATAGGCGGTATCTCCTGTAAGTGTTGTTATGGATTTTCTAACACTCGCCGCAAGGTTTGGCATAGCTCTTACAACTGCAGATGTGTTAAAATGATCTTTGAGTTTTTGAATGCCTGTTCCTGCCAAAACCGAATAGAGTACCTCTGCTCTGCCTTGCAGTTTTTTTGACACTTCTTCTACATTTGCCGGCTTTACACACAGGAGAATATTTTTATCTTCAATATTAAAATTATCAAGAAGAGATTTCTTTACATGTAAACCGAGTTTTTCTTCAAAACTGTCTAACTTTTTACGGTCTCTTCCAACTACTTCTATTTTGTAACTGTTTTTTAAACCTTTGGCAATGCTGAGTGCCATATTGCCATTTCCGATAAATGTAATTGTTTTCATACAAGTCCTAAATGTTTTATGGTAGTATAACATTATTAAAATTAGGGCACCTCTAAATTTTTTTAGAGGTGCCCTAAAGTCTAAAAAATGGGTGAGGATATGGAACAATTTTTAAAAGAAGCAAAGACTGCGAGTAGAGTATTTAACAGTTTGAGCGGACGTGATAAAAACAAAATACTACATGAAATGGCAAATGCTTTACGTGCCAATACTATGGATCTTATAGAAGCAAATGCTATTGATATGCTTGAAGGTGAGAAGAACAAATTAAATTCTGCATTGATGGACAGACTTTTTTTGGATGAGGAGAGAATAGAGTCCATGGCAAAGGCTGTAGAAGAGATAGCTGCACTCAAAGAACCGGTAGGACGCGTACTTGACGGGTGGTTGACTGAAGATGGGCTGAAAATAGAAAAAGTGAGTATTCCCATTGGCGTAATCGGTATAATTTACGAATCACGCCCTAATGTTACGAGTGATACAGCTGCTCTTTGTTTTAAGAGCTCAAATGTCTGTGTCCTTAAAGGCGGCAAAGAAGCAGAACGCTCAAACAAAGCAATCGCAAAAGTTTTAAAAGCAGTCTTGGAAAATCATGATTTGCCGACATCTCTTATATCTTTGATTCCGGACAGTTCCCGTGAAGGTGTGGCCAAACTTATCAAAATGGATAAATATGTAGACCTGATTATTCCTCGCGGAGGAGCAGGGCTTATAAAATTTGTCAGTGAAAATGCAACGGTTAGTGTTGTCAAACATGACAAAGGGCAGTGTCATACCTATATAGACAAGGACGCAAATATTGAGAGTGCTGTAAAAATTGCATTGAATGCAAAAGTACAACGACCGGGTGTCTGTAATGCTATGGAGACACTGTTGGTAGACAAAACAATAGCAAAAGAGGTACTTCCTCTTTTAAAAGAGGCGTTTGACAATGCAAATACACAATTAAAGGGCTGTGTGCAAACTCAGGAAATAATCAGTGTTGCAGAGGCGACAGATGCCGATTATGATACTGAGTATTTGGCAAATATTTTAAATTTGAAGGTTGTTGAGGGTGTCAACGGGGCAATTGAGCATATAGTACGTTTCGGCTCAGGACACTCGGAAGCTATTGTTACTGAAAATATCACTACAGCAGAGAAATTTTTAAACAACATTGATGCAGCGGCAGTTTATGTCAATGCCTCTACCCGTTTTACAGACGGAGGCGCTTTTGGCTTTGGTGCAGAAGTGGGAATCAGTACAAACAAACTCCATGCAAGAGGGCCTATGGGAATAGAAGGGTTGACAACGTATAAATACAAAATTTACGGAAGCGGGCAGATAAGATGATGTTGACAATTGACGAATTAAAAAGTATTGTTTTTTTTGAAAATCTCAATGAAAAAGAGTTGAAACTGTTACTTTCAATCACAAGAAAGAGAAGTTTTTCTCAAGGTGAAATTCTTTTTTATGAAAAAGACAAAGCACAGCATCTTACGATGGTGCTTGAAGGTGTTGTGAAAATTTATAAAATAGATCCAAAAAACAATGAAATTATTCTGCATCGGTTTAGACCAAAAAGCATGGTGGCCGAAATGGCGGTTTTTGAAGGTATTCCTTATCCTGCTTCTGCTGCTTTTGAAAGTGACGGGAGTGTTTTAGAGATAGACTTTGAAAAATTCAAAGAGTATTTTCTTGGAAATCAAGATATCTCTTTGGCTCTTTTTAAATCACTGACCCAAAAAATCAAGCATCTTGACAATGTGATAGCCTTGAATGTTGTTCTGGACTCAACGGCAAGAGTTGCAAAATATATTTGTGAAAATGACGAGGCACTGAAGATGAAAAACAATCAGCTTGCACAATATCTGCACATGACTCCCGAGACACTCTCGAGAATACTGAAGAAATTTACAAAGTTAGGGTTTGTAAAAAAAGAGGCAAGTTCATACAAAATTACAAACAAAGAGGCATTAACCATCCTTTTTGAGTGATTTTTCTCTTTTTATTGATATTGGTCAACCTGTTATTACGCTTTCTTGATTACAATCATGAAATCTTATAAGTAAAAGGATTGATAATGTCACATATACCCAATGAAGCTGAAAAAATAGTTGTTGACGGCGCTACCGTTGATTTTTATAAATTGCAAAAAGATGGAGAAAGTACCTATTATTTTGATACATCAAAAGAGGGGCCGCCACACCCAATGGTAAATGCAATGGCAGGCTTGGCTCTTATAAAAGGAACTAATGACACTTTGGTGATGATAAACCATAAAGCACCGGGAGGACTTTTTGCAAAACTTGAAGATGATGTGAAGTATGATATACAAGAGCTGGATGACGGTTTGGTAAAAGTTGTTTTTTCATATAACAAAGATGCTGCAAGTGAATCTGATTTGACACAGACAAGTTGTGGCGGTTGAGTTGAGTAATGGTAAAAATATCGCAGGACTTTGCACCGCCGTTTAAACTGATAGCTCCTTTTTTCCTGATAGGGAGCCTGTTTTATTTTTTTGCATCAGTCTATCTTTTTTCATTTGATGCTGCAAATCTCTCTTTTGTCAACCCGGATATGATGGCATTTGTACATCTGTTTTTATTGGGTTTTGTCATGATGGTGATTTTTGGTGCAATGGCACAACTGGTTCCGGTTGTTCTTGAAGTCGGACACTTTGGTGTAGAACTTTTTTATGCAATTTGGCCGTTGCTGCTCACGGGTACACTGCTCATGGTGTTCGGATTTTTGTATTTTCCCGCGCTGCTGCCTTACGGCGGTGTGACTGTATTGATATCTATGCTGATATTTGTAGGCGAAATTTTTTTAACAATATTTAAAGTCAAAAAATTAACTTTGGTGATGAGCAGTCTGCTTATTTCAAACACTTTTTTGTTCTTCGGAATAATTTTTGGGCTTTTAATGGCACTCTCTTATGCCGGAACAATTTCTTTGGATATTGCATCCTTGCTGAAGGCCCATGTCTATGCGGTTTTAGGCGGTTACATTGCGATAACCATTATGGGACTCTCCATTGTGCTTGTTCCTATGTTTACGCTCTCACACAGCTTTTCTTTGAAACCGTTAAAGATTTCTTTGATTATGATGAGTATGGCTGTTGTGAGTGTTGTCATATCTTCATTTTTTAAGATAGATATACTGGCCTATACCGGCTATGCTTTGGCAGCTGTTTCGATGATCGTCTATTTCTATCTTATCTATATAATTTACAGTACAAGACCAAGAAAAGAGAACGATATCTATGCGGTCTCTTTGATGTTCTCTTATATTTCCATGTTGGTTTCCATTGTGATTGTCGTGTTTTATTTTCTGACACAAAAAGAGGAATTTTTACTGGCCTCTATGTGGCTGTTCTTTTTTGGATTTTTTGCTTTTTTGATTACAGGGCATATTTACAAAATAATTCCGTTTTTGGTCTGGTTTGAAAAGTTTTCACCATTGGTAGGGAAACAGAAGGTTCCGATGCTGGCAGATATGGTACCGTACAAAAGTTCGCAGGCTCAGTTTGTATTTTGTGCAGTCGGTGTTGTTTTGATTACCATCGCAATACTTACAAAAGGTGATGCATTGCTGCATGCCGGTGCTTCTTTTCTTTTTATAGGAACATTGGCATTTATCAGAAATGTATTTTATATGATAAATTTTAAAGCATAAAATTTTAGAAGAGGAGAATTACATGTATACAAAAGATGAATTATTTCAGGCAATTTCAACGGTTATAGATCCGGAAGTAGGTTTTAATCTTGTGGAAATGGGTCTTATCTATGATGCCAGTTGTGATGAAGAGGGGAATGCTAAAGTAGTCATGACGCTTTCAACAAAGGCCTGTCCTATGCATCAGATGATTTTGCAATGGGTAAAAGAAGCAGTAGAAAAACTGCCAAATGTAAAAAGTGCTGATGTAGAAGTTGTCTGGGAACCGCAGTGGAATATTTCCATGGCTGATGAAAATGTCAAAAAAGCACTGGGTGCTGCCTGATTGTATGAGCCTACTCTTGAGGCTCATGTTTTAAATAACTGTTTTTTATCAGTATCATTTCATATACCGAAACTTTTGGCATCGCTTCGTCTATAAGTTGGTCTGTATCTTTATATTTACCCTGCATTCTTTTTATATCATCATAGGCTTTCGGCTTGACTTCACTTGTTGCAACAGAAATAACAGCAGCCCATATAAGAATAATGGCAATCCATACTATTTTTTTAGCACCGGCATACACGCCTAAAAAATGAAAGATAATTGTCAGAACAATTCCAATACTCAACAAAAATGTCAAACTCATAAATGTATCCTTTCTCCTTCTGGGGTAATTGTAATATTTGCATCTTTAAACATCTGATCTCCAAAATCTTTGACACCCAGGGTTCCTAGCAGCATTAAAATGACAACTAAAAACAAAAAAATGACAGCCATACCATATCTTTTGAGTCTACTTATCATTTTCAGTCTCATCTTTTGGGGCAATAGGTGAATAGTCTACGCATCTTGCCGTATGAAAATCTCTGATAAAATCAGGATTTTTGAAGTAATCACCATCAAGTCTCCATCCAAGCTTTTTTGAAATCAAAACAGATTGTGAAATGGTTCTTCTCATCTTGTTTTCACAGATAACAGTCTTGCCTTCATTAAAGATTTCTTTGACACCCTGCATTCTTTTGGTAGTTACAAAATAATGAATACCTATCATAATGGCAAATATGGCAAATATACCAGACATTCCTTTTTTAAAGGCACCTTTTGGCATAAAATCCCTTGTTGTGACAAAGGCGGTAATGGCCAAAAAAAATATTCCTATTACAATATATGCAATTTCCAGTTCAAAAAATCTTTCCATTATATTTCTCCTTTATGCAACTGTAGCATGTTTTTTTTCCCATTCGGCAAATTTGGGTGTGAAATACTCAATTCTTACCTTTTTAAACTCTTTTGATGAGTACAGAGGCATGTAGTCTTTTGATTCTATCTCCTGTGCCATCTCCGCAATCATGGCATTTGTCTCTTGGGTCGTTTTTCCGTGGACCATTGTAAAGAGATTATAGGGCCAGTTTTTGTATTTTGGACGCAGGTAGCAGTGACTTACGGCAGAAAAAGCCGCTGCCTTTGCACCTATGGCATCGCCGAGTGTTTCATCAATATCCCAGACAACCATGGCATTTGCATTAAAACCTGCTTTTCTGTGGTTTAAAATGGAAGCAAACCGTCTCATGACACCGGCTTTCTGCAACTCCTGCAGGGTATTGAAAAAGGTTTCGTAGTCTATATCAAGATCATTGATGATATCAGCAAACGGTTCGCTGACAAAGTCAATGTCATACTGTACTCTCTGAATAATTTTATGGTGTAAAGGTGTCAGTTCTATATCTTTATGGACAACTTTTTTTACCTCTTCTTTTTTTTCGTCTTTTCCTGTCGTATTGAGTTTGACATTGATCTTAAAAAGCTTCAGGGTAGGCAGAACAATATAATCATCTGCTTCTGCAAGGCTGGCAAGCGTTTGTATTGTTTTTTCTAAACCCAAAACAGAATCAGGTGCAACTGCCATGGTAAACCAGATGTTAAAATCATGGTTTCTTTCGTAGTTATGCGAAACACCGGGATGGGCATTGATAATCTTTACGGCACTGTTGATTTTTTCTTCGGGAATTTTAAACGCAACCAGAGATGATTTGTACCCCAGGCGTTTTGTGTCAAATATGGCGGAAGTCTGACGTATGATATTTGCTTTTTTTTCTGCTTGCAATATCTCTAAAACTTCATCTTCTCGCATACCCAACTCATCAGCAATCACCTCAAAAGGTTTTTGTACCAACGGAAACTTTTTCTGTATTCTTGAAAGTATCTCTTGTTTCATCTGTATTACTTTATATTAATTTTTAGCATAATGATTGTATCTATCTTTATCTAAATTTAAATTGATATTTGTCAAGAACTTTATGTCTGTATATGTTATGATTAGATTACAAAAACTTAAGTAAGGGTATTTGGAATGGCTTATTTTCCGGCATTTTTAAAATTAGACGGTAAAAAAATTCTTATAGTAGGTGGCGGAAATGTTGCGTATGAAAAGTTGGAACATCTTCTTGATTTTACAAAAGACATACATATCATTGCAAATGAATTTTCACAAGAGATGCTGCAACGTATACAGGAAGAAAATCTTGTGTATGAAAAGCGTAAGTACAGAAAAGGTGATATACGGGAGTTTGCTGTTGTAGTGGTTGCTGTGGACAGTATTGCACTGCAGGCGGAGATATTTGAGGAGTCCAAGCAGTACAATTGTTTGTGTAATGCTGTGGACTCAGTGGCCTATTGTGATTTTATTTTTCCTTCGTATGTAAAAAAAGAGGATCTGATTATTGCAATATCAACTTCAGGTGCTTCTCCTGCAATGGCAAAACATTTAAGAAAGTATCTGCAAAAGATGATTCCAGGTGGAATTTCGGAGTTTTTGCAGGAGATGAAAAAACTGCGTAAAAGTTTGCCCAAAGGAAAAGAGAGAATGAAAATGCTTGATGAAAAAGCAAAAAAATATATAGAAAATTGGAGTCAGTAATGAATGCTAAAAAAGGATTGTTTTTAGGGATGTTGTTTGCATTTTTTGCACTTGGGTTTATAGCGATACAAAAAGCTACCCCGGATACAAAGCCGCACAGAATTTACAAAGAGATTAAAGTCTACAGTCCGTATAAGTTTGAAAAAACAATCGGGGGTCTTGCCATTATAGATACAAGAACAGGGACCAAAGAGAAACCGGATGCGGCAGATTCATTGTACCGTATGGATGAACTGGACCAGAAGTGGGGAAAAAAACATTTGAAAGTTATCGGAAATGATGTTGTCGTCCTTGGTGATGCAAATCAAACAGTGAGAAAAATCTATATAGAGACAAAAGAAGAAAGAGACTGGCTGAAAAAGTTTTTTGGTATCTAATCTTATATTCGTTTTATAAAGGGAGTGCATTATGCTACGTTTGACTTTCCTGGCAATTTTTATTATTGTTGTATGGATAGAACTGCTCCCTTATATAATCCCAAACAAACCAAAAGAAATTTACAGTGATGAGAAACTTCGGGAAATTGCCTTAAGCAGAGGCATGTCTCCTATACCAAAAGAGTATAGCGGCTTTTTAAAACTGCTTGATTCCAAAGAGAACCCGATAACAAAAGAGAAAGTTGCCTTGGGCAAAAGTTTGTATTTTGACAAAATACTTTCTCAGGACACATCAGTCAGTTGTGCTTCTTGTCATATGTTGGGTGAAAATCCGCACAATAAAAAGCAGTTTTTAGATGACCTGACTCGTCCGCAGGCCAAAACTGACTGTATGGTATGCCATATAAAAGATCAAAGCGGCAGTGACAGACTTGCAACTGCTATTGGTACAGAAGGAAAAACCGCTCCCAATCATTTAAATACCCCTACAATCCTAAATTCTGCTTTGGCAAAATACAGAATGTGGGACGGGTCTGCAACAACTTCAAAATCTGTTATTGCTCCGATGATACATGGCAAATATACAATGAATTTATCAACGCAAGAGGTCGAAGAAAGAGTCAAAAAAAACAATGCATATAAACAAAAGTTTGACAAAGTTTTTGAAGACGGAGTGACTTTTGAAAATGTGTGTAAGGCTTTGGATGTATATCAGAAAACGCTGCTTACCCGAAGTGCCTATGACAGATTTTTAGAGGGTGATGACTCTGCTATGAGTGAGGAGGCAAAAAGAGGTTTCAGAAATTTCATTCAGCTTGGATGTAAGGGATGCCATACCGGTATAACGGTCGGAGGACAGACAATTCAAAAGTTTCCGACACGCAATTATAATCATATCATAGATGTAACGGGAATTTTCAGCACAGAGTTTATCGGTCGTGATGTAGCTGCTTTTGATTTCAATATCAAACCCTACAGCAGATATCCATTTGAAAATAAAGGCGGCTTTTTGGGAAAAAACAATGAACAGCTTTTTCGGGTACCTGTTTTAAGAAATGTAACGAAAACATCTCCCTATTTTCATAACGGAGCCGTATTTGATTTACGGGAAGCTGTCCGCATTATGGGGAAATACCAGTTAAGCATGGAGTTGACAGAGATACAGATAGATGAAATCGTAGCATTTTTAAAGTCACTTGAAGGTGATGTTGTCGAGTATAAGGAACTGCAATGAAAATTTTATATATAAACCTTGATATTCTCTTTATGTTTGTCAGTGGAATTTTGCTGATGAACTATTTTTCGCTGCAATGGTCCTATTTTCGAGTGATAGAATTTCTTCACATTTTTGGTTCTGTAGTCCTTACACTGTTTTTTGTGCTTCCTTTTTTATATAAGCATATTTATGAGAGTATGATAATTATGAAACACAAAAGCAAAAGCGGATTGGCATTTGCTTTTGTGTTTGTGTTTTTGCTCGTCAGCGGAACGTACCTGTTCTTGATAGGCAACAGAGGCGGTGATATCTATGGTATTATCTCATACTATATACATCTTTATGGCTCTTTTGTCTTGCTGTTCTTTTTTGCACTGCATCTGAGAAAGTTTTTTGCAGTAAAAAAAATGACAGCTGTTCTTCCTCTCTTGCTGATATTCTTTCCAAACTATGCCTATTCAAGTTCAGAGAAACTGACAAATATCATCTTTACAGACGGTGCAAAACATCACCACAGCATAGACTGGACAAACTCCGTTACATGTAAGGCCTGCCATCCGGCTGTCTTTCAACAATGGGCGGATTCAAACCACAGGCATCTTGCCGATTCCAATCCATACTATATGGTGCTTGAAAATTTAGCCGAAATGGACAGAGGCAAAGAGTTCAGACAATGGTGTATGGGTTGCCACAATCCGAGTGCCGTGAGTATGCATCAGGAAAGAACTACACATTTTATGCAAGACAATATTATGCCGGAACCGCTTTTTACCAAGGGATCAAAAAATCTGATAAATGAATTTGAAAAACATCCAAACAGACTTGAACAGGGTGTCTCCTGTATTGCATGCCACCGTATAACAGATGCAAAGCCGACGGGAAACAGTTCCTACAGTCTTAATCTTACAAAAAGAAAAAAATATCTGTATGAAGATGCGCATGCAGATATGAAAGTCTGGATCAGTCAGAAGCTTATCAATGCAAAGCCAAAGGTTCATAAACAGGAGTATATGAAACCTTTATACAAAAAAAGCGAGTATTGTGCTTCTTGTCATAATGAGTTTCTGCCGCATAGCGGGAAAAAAGTTGTCTCAACGTACGAACAGTGGAAAAAATCACCTTATAACAATCCGAAGAAGCCAAAGGAGCACAAAGAGTGTATCGACTGTCATATGACCTATTTGAAAAACGGAAAATTCTCTCCGCTTGAAGGCAGGTCAACTCTCGGGGGAAAACATAAAAAGGATATCAAAGTACACTATTTTGCAGGCGGAAACCATTTCCTTGCCGGCTTGAAAAACAAAGAGAATGAGTCTCAGTCCATACAGCTTTTAAAAACATCGGCAAAACTGGATGTGAAACTTGACAAAGGGGTTTTGTCTGTAGGTGTAAAAAATGTGGGGGCTGGACACAAACTCCCGACAGGCGCGGCAGATTTTCGGGAACTCTGGCTTGATATAACAGTAAAAGACAAAAGCGGAAAAATTGTTTTTAGCAGCGGAAAACTGAATAAAGAGGGAGAGATTCAAAAAGGTTCTGTCATTTTCAACAAAGTATTTGGAGACAAAGAGGGCAAACCGGTAGGATTGTTTTTTTGGCGATATGAAAAACTGCTCAAAGATACAAGAATCCCTGCAGGCAAACGGGTTGTAGAAAAATTTTCATTGCAAAAAGAGCTGCAGTATCCTTTACATGTAAACATAAAGCTTAACTTTAGAATTTATCCGCAATGGGTGACAAATATTGTCAAAGCGGCATACCCGCAACTTCCGGATCCGCCGGTAATTACAATAGCAGATCTGGAAAAAGATTTTGATTAGACTTCTTGTATTGCTTTGTTTCTTTTTCATGGAGGGAGAATCATTTATACTTGAAAACTCTTACAGCAATGCCCATCAAAAAGCTGTTCAGGAAAATAAAATACTGATGGTCTATCTGACAAAAAAACACTCTGCTGCTTGCAATAAAGAGCTTTTTAAAATTATCAACAGCAAAAAAGTTTCATCGCTTATTGAAAAATATGCAGTTTTTGTTATAGTCTATCAAAAACAAAAAGAGAGTTTTCCTATAGAAATGCTCTATACTGTGCAATATCCAACGCTCTTTTTTCTTGACGAAAATGAGCTCTTTCGCTGCAAGGCATTGCGAGGACATATGAAACCCAGTGATATAGCTAGGTGTTTAAAGCAAAAGTAGATGTTTACTCCTTGATGTTTTTATTGCAAAGCTTCAAAAGCATCATCAATTGTTTTGTATTGTTGGGCTATAAAAAGATAGACTGCGGCATTGAGTTTTGCCAGTTTTAAATATTCATCAGAAGGGTTGTTAAGTTGTTCGAGTGAGTCTGCAAGAGTGATCTGGTCCCAGGATTTTTTATAATGTATGCCGTAGTATTGCGGGTCTATAATGATCTCTTTGACTTCATCTGTTTCAATCATCCAAAGGCGTCCTTTGCTGAAAAGTTCCGGTGTTCCTTCATTCCCCTGAATTAAGGCAAAACGTTCATATCTGTCTGCAAAAATTTCAACATATTTCTTGACATAAGGTTTGTGAAAGACGCCTGTAATGGCATATTTGCTGTTTGCAGCTTTTGGAAGTTTCTCTATTGTATTGAACCCGCTTCTGAGTCCCAGTTTGTTTCTGATATCTGTCAGCTTATGGAGTTTGTTGCAATACTCTTTTCTGTCAAAATATTTAATATTTGGATGAAGATCTATCTCCTGGCATATATTTTTAGTGGTGATACCATCTTTTGCCGGCTGTTTTTCATCCCCCATAATGACAAGTTTCAATGCTGTCTTTTCTAACATTTGCGCAACCAGAGGAAATATATACGGATTTTTTGCTTTACCGTCAAAAGGGTATCCCAATTCGATTGAATCCGGAATATTCTCTTTGCGGGTATATTCGTCACATGCGCTTAAAGCTCCTCGGAACTCCTCTGTCGTTTCAGGCTTGAGTCTCCATCCAAGCAGGAATGCGGCAATTTGTTCGCTTGGAACACTCTGGTTCAAAACCTGCTCCATCATATCTTTGCTTTCTTCAAAGCTTAAATCTCTGTTGCCTTTTGGACCGGTGCCTACCGCATGTATATATTTAAAAAAATCCATTCAATACCTTTTGTTTTTTTCTTGCATCAAGTGTATCAAAAGTATATAAATATAACTACTCTTCTGTCGCTTCAACCTCTTTTTTTATAGCTTCTTGCAAATCAGCGTCTTTTGGTGAGATATTAAAATAATTTTTTGCAAAAGTAATGGTAACTGCTTTCATTTTACCATTTTCTTCTTTTTCTCCGATAAGCATATTTTCTTTAAACTCAGTGATTCTCCAACCGTTTTTTTCACCGGCTTCGCGAATGAGAGTATGGACTTTTTTGAGTGGAATCTCATGTTTGAAGTGTGTGAAATCAGCTGTTTTTACATCTTCGGATGATATTTTTGCTGTTGAGCAGGCATTGAAAAGCAGAGTGCTTAAAAGTATCGAAATCGTCGAAATTATGATTTTTTTCATAGTAACCCCTTTGTTATATGATATAATAATAATTATAAAGAAAAATTTAATTTCGAGGAATTTTGATGACACTTCACGATGTTATGATTATTTTGGTGCTGACTTTCCCAATGTTTATTTTTACAATCTATCCGGCAATTCGACTCAGTGATTATCTGGAGGCACATCACGGGATACAAGAGTCTCAAAAACGCTCTGTAATGTTAGCGGTAACATTTTTGGGTGCCCTGTTTCTCTCCTCTTTATTGTATTATATATGACAAAAGGAATTGTATGAAAAAATTACTTTCTATACTGTTGCTGAGTGCATTGTTATACGGGTCAGATGCTGCTTTTGAAGCCTTTCATGCCGGAAATTATAAAAAAGCATTTTCATTGTTAGACACAGAAGCGAAGCAGGGGAGTATCAATGCAACCTATAATTTGTCGCTGATGTATTACAATGGGTATGGAGTAGAACAAAATATCTCTAAAGCAGCCGAACTGTTAGAACGTGCGGCAAAAGCGGGGCATAAAAAAGCGCTGCAAAATGTAGGCCGTATTTATATGCAGACAATGAATTTTGACAAAGCCGCAGAGTGGCTGAAAAAAAATGCAAAAGAGGGTGATACCAAAGCCTGTTATCTGTTAAGTGAAATCTATGTTACACAAAACAAATTCAAAGAGGCAAAGAAATGGGCCCAAAAGGCTATAGACGCAGGAAATCCCGAAGCTGCACTCTTGTATAAAGAGTATAAGTTACAAAACTATTAGTGATGAAACCAGTCAAGCTGTTTTCTGAGTGTAACAACTTTTCCGACTATAATGAGTGCGGGAGTTGGTACACCTTCTGCTTTTTGCACAATATCACCGAGTGTTCCGACAACAACACTCTGGTCTTTTGTCGTACCGCGTGAAATAACAGCGCAGGGATAATCTTCAGGCTTGCCTACTTCTATCAGTTTTGATGAAATTTTAGAAAGATTATGCAGTCCCATTAAAAATACGATGGTGTCATCTGTTTTGAAATTTTCCCAGGCAATCTGGGACTCTTTTTTGTTTGGGGATTCATGCCCTGTAACTACTCGAAAACTCACGGCAATGCCACGGTGAGTGACCGGAATGCCGGCATAGGCAGGAACGCTGACTGCAGAGGTGATTCCGGGAATAATTTCGAATTTTACACCTCTTTCATGCAAATATGCTCCCTCTTCTCCGCCGCGTCCAAAGACAAAAGGATCTCCGCCTTTTAAGCGGACAACTACATTGTGCTTGAGCGAGTTTTGGTAAATAACTTCATTTATCTCTTCTTGAGGAAGTGTATGCCTGCCGTCTTCTTTGCCGACATAGACAAATTCACATCCGTCTTTTGTCATTTCTAATATTTCCGGATTTGCCAAACGGTCATATATGATGACATCGGCCTCACCGATAACTCTGTGTGCTTTCATTGTTAACAGCTCAATATCTCCGGGTCCGGCACCGGTTAAATAAACTCTACTCATTGTTTTTTTCCTCATAAATAAAAATACCTGAAGGCTTCTTGATGGTAAAAATTTCGCGTTTTAACCACCATCCTTTTGTATTTATTACAGCGATTTTGTTAGCATCATTGACAGAAACATACAGATAAGGTTTTTCCCGGGACCATCTTACATGTAACACCTTGCCGTCAAACTGAAATCGCTTAATGACTTTGAGTGTTTTTGTATCTATGATTTGAATGATCGGAAACTTTTTACCGCTGAACGTCACAGCCAAATATTTTTTATCCGGTGAAAGGGCAGTAAAAACAGGCATTCCTTCAGTTTTAATAGCTGTAATAAATTTAAATTTTGGAGTAAAGACAAAAACTTTGTTGTCTCCCACCGCAGGAATGAAGATTTTAGAATGGCTCACTGACCAGAAACCGAAATGCGGTACTTTTAAAACCGGTTCTCTTTCTCCCAACTGTAATGGAATTTTTTTAAATTTCATGGTATCCAAGTTGAGTTCGCCTATCCAGGGACTGTTGAAAAAGCCGTTGACATATTTATTGCCATCAAGTAAAGCGTCAAAAGGCATAATTCCCACATCTTTAAACTCTTTGTAGAGAACAAAATGCGGTTTGCCTTTGCCTTTGTTTGTGTCTTTGTAGACGGCAATCGTGTCTTTGTCCATCTCTGAAAAAACAAGATAGTTTTTATAGATTTTTATACCAACATTGCGTGAACCGGTTTTGAGCTTTTGTATGGGCTGCAGATTACGGGATAAAATATCTACACTTTTGTCATCATAGTTGGCAACGGCGACATAGTTTTTGTTAATGACAAACCCTATGGCACTTTTGCTTGTTTTATATTCGGAAAGTTTTTTTTCGCTGACAGGATTAAATCTTATAATATAGCCGTCGCGGGAGATAAGATAGCCGTCCTTGCCATAAAACTTCATAACACCATGATTCATATTGTGCATATGCTCCATATGGTTTCTTGGGAGCCCGTCTTCTATGACTGCTACCGAATTACTCTCTCTCTCAACAACAAAGACTTTTTCATGTGCACTTGCAATTACATGTAAAGACAAGGCTGTTAATACAACTGCTAAAATTTTTCTTATTTTCATTATACTGTCTCTCTTTCTTCTTGGGTTAAATAACAGGATGGATCTTCACTCCACAGGTCACCTGTTATTGCATACGCACGTGCGCGACTGCCGCCGTTACATATATCTATCTGCTTACATGTACTGCAAATACCGCTGATTTGTTTTCTTGGATGAATTCTCAGCTCATCCAATAATGCTCCGTTTTGCCAGATATCACCAAAGTCCTGATGAATAATATTACCGACAATGAGAGGAAAAAACGGGTCAGGACGCACATCGCCTTCGCTGTTTATGTTGAGGAGTTTTCGACCTGCGGAGTTGCCGCCCCATTTTACAAGTCTTTGTCTCATTTTATCTTTAAGTTCCGGATACTTTTGTGCAAACTTATTGAGAAATGCAACCGCATCCATCTCCATATTTCCGGTCACTATTTCTATGTCACGCCCTGTTTCATAATACTCAAATGCTTTGTTAAGTATAAAATCAACCGCTTTTTTTCTCTGCTCTTTTGTCAAATCCATTTTCAAGTTATCAAGTCCCCGTCCAGAGTAGACTAAATGGGAAATATATATTTTTGGAATATTGTGTTTTTCGACCAAATCAAAAATATATTCCAAAGAATTGATGGTGTCTTTTGTCATAGTAAATCGAATACCGACTTTTGCGCCTGTTTCATTGGCAAGCAAAACAGATTTTAATGTTTCTTTAAAAGCCCCTTTTAGCCCTCTGAAGTAATCATGTGTGGCTTCATCACCGTCTATACTCACACCGACATAGTTAAAGGTATCGGTAATTCTTTTTATATTGCCCTTTGTAAAATAGAGCCCGTTGCTTGAGAGGTAGGTAATGATACCGTTTTCTTTGCAAAAATCGGCGATTTCAAAGAGGTCCTTTCTTGTTAAGGGCTCACCGCCTGAAAAGATGATAAATTTTACACCATTGGCTTTCATCTCCAGGATGGTTTTTTTAATCTGCCCAGTTGTGAGGGTATCTACTTCATCCAAGGTTGATTTTGAGTAACAGTGCAGACAGGAGAGATTACAGCGGTTGGTAAAGTTCCAAATGGCGATACTGCCGTCTAAAATCCTCTCTTTTTTTTCTTCGACAACGGAGGCGATAAGATTTGACAATCGAAACATTATTTTTTACCTTTATAAGAGAGAATATAGTCACTGATGGCATCGAGCTCTTGTGCATTGAGATGAAGCTGTGTCATAACAGTTCTTTTGTAGCCAAAAGCTTTGTACATTGATTTTGGAGAAGCGATATAGGCTTCTATTTCAGATTTTGTTCTTTTTGCGGCAATTTGGGAAAACGGAGGACCAAAGGCCATTGCTGTTTGATGATGGCATCCCCAACAGTAAGTTTGAAAGACTTTTTTACCATCTGGCTTTTGTGCAAAAGCCACAGAGCAAAAAAGTAAAAAAAGAATAATCAGTTTTTTCACTCCATCTCCCTTTTTTAAGAACTGTATATTGCTTATATTGTAGCGAAAATTTACTTGAAATTTTGCTTATAAATCCCAAAAAACAGGGAAAAATTAAATAAAAAGCTTAGATATATAATTATAAAAAAATATTATGAAAAAAAAGATGATTTATATCAAGTAATGAGAGGATTCCTCCCAAAAAAGGGAGAAATATAAAAGTAGAGTCTACGCGCCAGGAATAGACTGTCTGTGTTCGATAGAATATGTAAACGTCGGTGTTGTCAAACCTTCTATATATTTAACAAATTTACCGGTTTTCGCTTCATAAATACCGATACGACCGGCATTCCACTCTGAAACCATTGTCCAATGACCATGATTAGCAGGTTCAGCATGTAAAATACGAGGAATAATTACTTTGCCTTTTTTATCTTTAACAGTAGGGACTTTCCAACTGTAAAGTGTTTTATGCGTTACAGGATCTGTAATAGTTCCTTTTTTTGTACCGACTGTCAAAATTCTATCAGTCTCTAATGTTTGTTTGTTGATAAGGTAGATTTTATTCCAGTTATCTGGACCGCCGAGTACACAATCAGACCAGATAAACGGTGTATGCTCACTTGTACCGACAAATAGACCGCCGCCTGCAGTTCTTACATGTGCAACAACATCCCAGTTGCTGTCCCAAATAACTACATCACCGACATTCATACTGTTTGTCGCATAGAGTTGACCGTATCTGTCATTATACCATGATGAACCCTGACCTGGATGCGGCTTGCTTCCCGGACCTGTGTATACTTTGGCAACCAAAGATTTTGTTTTAAAGTCAACTACACCCATTACATCACTTCCTTGAGAAGCTTGCATTAGGTAACGGCCTATTTCTTTTCCTTCATTTTCAAAACCGTCATGCAGGATTTTACCGATATTTGGAATATCTCCGACAATTGGGAAGTTTGGTTTAGAATAATCTATAATATAGACATGCCCTGCATCTTTGAGTGCAAATGCAATATATGGACCGTATGGAGTATCATAGATACCTGCTACACGAGATGAACCGATATCTCCGTCCATATTAATTACAGATGAAGTTGGGTAAACTTTTAACGGCTCAAGTGTCATTGCATCCATTAAAATTGCACCGCCCGGAACATAGTTTCCTGCCATGAGGTATTTTCCATCAGGTGAAACTGCTAAACCACGAGAATCGGAACCGACTTGTACCTGTGCAATTTTTTGCTGACCTTTTGATGCAAGGTCAAACATAGTGACTAAACCCGAACGAGAGATTGAGTATGCATAACGAGGTTGACGTTTGTTTGTTACTGTTACGTGAACAGCGAAACCTGCAGGGTGACGTGAAAGTATTTTACCACTTGTGCCATCGATAAAAGTAACTCTTTCTGCATCACGTTCTGTAACAAAACAAATATCCGTAACATGTTTTACATCCACTGCATGCGGATATTTTTTTAATAGCTTTGCTCTATCATTAAGTTTTTTCCAGCCTTGTTTTACCGCATCGAGCGTAAGGACTTCTATTTTTTTACCTTTGAAATGCTGAAGATAATCCACCATTTTTTGTGCATCTGCTTGATTCATTTTATTTGCAAATGCAGGCATTGCAGTTCCGGGGCGACCATTTAAAATAACTTCAGCCAGACTGTATGCATTTTTCTTTTCTAATTTTGCCGGACGCAAATCCGCACCGACGCCCCCTTCATGATTTGGACCGTGACAACCCTGACACTCTTTTTCGAACATTTTCTCAACATCCATATGCGAAGTACCCGCAAACAGACCTGAACTGACAACTGCAAACGCTGCAGCTGATATAACTAATTTACCTAATCTCATTTTATTTCTCCTTCTAAAATATGATTAGATATTGACTCAATAAAGAGTCAATACCGACTAGTTTTCATTTTCCAAACGTTTCTTCTCCTGAAAATAGATCCAAATCATTGGAAGTATTATTATAGTGTGCAGAAAAATTGTTAAGGTCAAAGGACCTTGGTTAAGCCAACCGAAAAAACTCGGGTTGACATCTGTAAATGGTTCAAACATTGTATCTCCTTATCTTTCGTGTACTGGATTTTTACCAGTTGTAAGTAAATCTTTTGCCAAGAATATGAAACCTGTGAATGTAACTACACCCATAATGAGTCTCCAATCCATTGCTTGAGAAAACCACATTCCGCTTTGACCGTCAAAATATCCTGCCCAAGTAGCACCCATCTGTGCACGAGAAACAAGAACCTGTACATATCCTGCAATCGTAAGTGCTACGGTCATGCCGACTACCCCACTAACTATCAGGCTAACAGCCCATATAGAGGCTTTCGTGTTTTTCATAATTTTAATCCCGTTTGTGCCTTGAACTGCGATATACATCATACCGACAAGAATAGTTGCATAAGCACCAAAGAAAGCTAAGTGCCCGTGTGCCGAAGTAAACTGTGTACCGTGAGTATAAAGGTTTACTTGAGGTAGTGTATGGAAAAATCCCCAAATACCTGCACCCAAGAAGTTACCAAAAGCATTAAGGACAAACCATGTAAATGCAGGCTTATTGTTAATAACAGAAACATTGTTTCCTCTTGCTTCTTCTCCACCTTGCGTTTTACCCCAATCATAAAGTACATGAATAAACATAGCTACAAGCGGTAACGGTTCAAGTGCAGAGAATAGTGCACCAATTTCCCACCAGTATTCAGGTGTACCAATCCAGAAGTAGTGGTGCCCAAGTCCAAGAATACCTGAACCGAAAAGCATTGCAACTTCTATCCATAACCACATTTCAACAACTTTACGGTGCGCGCCAATCATAGTAATAAGACCGTAAGCCGCAATCGCGCCAACGAAAACTTCCCAGGTAGCCTCAACCCATAAGTGGATTACCCACCACCACCAGTACTGATCAACTGAAATATTGTCCGTAAAGAACATACCGGCCAAATAAAGACCTGCAAAGGCAATCATATCTGCCATAAGAACGGTGACAATTCCTGTCTGCTCCCCTTTCATTCCTGTTAAGAAAAGATTTCCGACAAATCCAAGTGCGACAACGACAATGCCCCAGTCAGCCCAACGAGGTGCTTCAATATATTCACGACCCTCTGTAATAAACCAGATTGTTGTTGCATCTGCAGGACCTACCTGAATGAACAGGTATACAAGTACAACGACAACGATTGCTGCTGCAAAAATCCAAAACAAAAGCTTTCCGATTTTGATACCGACTGTCTCAATACCTGTCTCATCCGGCAGTAACCAGTAAACAGAACCAAACATTGCAAAGACCATCCAAACAACGAGTGCATTAATATGTATAATTCTGGCAATTGAAAAGTCCAGAACGCCATATAAAAAACCAGGCATTACATACTGAATCGCTGCCACTAACCCGAAAAGTAATTGGGCGCCAAAGAGAATAGCTGCAAATGTAAAGTACCATGTTGCCAACTGTTTTGATTCACTTCCGACACCTGTTAAATATTTACTTGCCATGAACTGCTCCTTTTATTTTTCCAAAGTTTCTTGGGAAGCCATTTGTGTCAATAGATGACATATGTTTCAAGAAAGCAACTAAACCTTTAGCCTCTTTTGCTGTGATACCTAAGTCCGGCATCATACGGGCATGTGTAGGATACTGGTCCGGATGCATAAGGAATTCAGCCATCGCCTCTTCTTTTGTGTTTTTCCCCGTTAAAGCCTGCATCGCACCATCTGGTCCCCATGCAGGGTCCAACCATGCTTTTGTTAAGTCAGGTGCATAGTATGCGCCATTCCCAAGAAGTGTATGACAATCCATACAGTTTTTGGCCTGTGAGCCCAACTTGCCTAAGTGAAGTAAAGCCCCGGCTTCTTCTTCAGAATAGTCATCTCTACCAAAGAACTTTTCTTTTTCCCCAATCACAGGAATTTCATGACCACGTTTTGCGCTCATTTCATACGTGATTTTGTAATTTATAACGGTAGGTCCTGGAACCCTCTTCGTCACCTTGTTTTGTAGATCCTGATCATTTCCCATTGCAATCTGAGCTGACGTATCAAACGTTAGCCAAATTAAAAGAACTGATGCAAAACCTGTAACCCACGTTGCTGTTCTTCGCCAGAAACGATTGTCACTCCATACAGATTTATTAGCCACTGTATCCTCCTATAAATTTATTGTCAAAATATATATTAACAATCAGTGTTCATTTTCTTCATGAACCTGATTTTGCATATAATAAACAGCAAATGGAAGTAAAAACAATCCAATTGCTGCGACAACTAAAGCTTTTGCAGTAAATTCCCCGACATGCATTAAACTTCCCATTAAATACAAACAATAGGCAGTCAATACCCAAAACATGTATGCAAAAAGCATACTCCACGGTTTTAGTAGTTTAACTTTTACTGCAGTATATATACCAACATAAAATCCTCCAAAAACTAACACAAGTGCTGACGATACAAATATAGTTAGAAAATCATCCAACGCAATTTCCGGTCTGATTATAGATGGATCGATCATTTTACACTCCTTAAACTCTGTTAATATTTTAGAATCATATGTATTCTAGTCTTTTCTGATACCAATAATATTGATATAAATCAATTTTATTGACTAACATAATGATTTTATCTTATTTTTATAATTAGTGTTACATTAGGTGAATGAATTTTGTTATTTATTTAAGGAATTATTTATATGTGTAGATTGGTAATAGTTTTTCTTATATGTAAGTTGCTTAGGCTTATCCCGTTACTTACATGTAAGAAAATAATTCTCAATGCTTTGGATAAGTTCTTGAACTCTTTTCTTATATAAAGTAAGATCGCTACTTTCATTTTTGGCTATTTTGTTTTTAATATCGTTTGCACAGGCAGTTAAGGCATCCGCCCCAATATTTGCAGAGACACCGATGATGTCAAGTAACAGACTGTCAGCCTGATCTGTTTTATTGTTTTTGAATAAAATTTCCAACTCCTCTGCTGAGTTGCTGTAGGCGACAAGAAACTCTTTTAAAATATCATGGTAAAAATCACTGTCATTTCCGCATACCTGCAATCCTCTGTGTGTATCTAAAGTTGGTAAATCCGAAGAATTCTCTTCAGCAGAAGAGATTCTGCTTGAGTAATGATACAAAATATCATACAAAGCACCGACCTGCAAAGGCTTTTCAAGATGTTCATCCATACCGGCTTCTTTCATTTTTCTAATGTCATCACTTGCCGTATCTCCACTCAGTGCAATGACAGGGATATGATTGTTCTGCGGATCATGTCTGATAGCTCTGGTGGCTTCAAACCCGTCAACTCTCGGCATATGCGCGTCCATGAGTATAATGAGAAAATTTTTGTCTGTTTTGAGGATGTCAAGTGCTTCCTGTCCGTCATTTGCCACAACAACCTCTATACCGCTGTCTCCAAGGACTCCAAGGATTACTTTTTGGTTGATGAGATTGTCTTCGGCCAAAAGAATTCTTTCCCCGGCAAATATTTTAAAATCTTCTTTTGTTATCTTTGCATGCCTTGGCACAGAATGTTGTATTTTTTTTTCTTGAATCTTTTTTTGTGGTGTTGCAGTACTTTGTCCACTTTGCTCTGCTTTGAGTGCTTCTTCTTTTTTAGCCGCTTTTGTGTCAGCTTCTGTTTTGTTTTTTCGTTTTATTCCAAGATAAATGAGTATGAGCAGAAATATAGCTGCCAGAGCAAGTAACTCATTTTGATACTGTAAAACCATAAGAAGACCCTTTTTTTGTTCTTGGAGTAAATCATACAGTATAAAAAATTAAACCTAAATCAAATTTGCTGTATAATCACTAATAAATTTCTATTGACAGGGTGTCTTTTGCAAAATATTCCACATGTTCCGGTTTTATATAAAGAGGTTGTCGAAGCTTTTAAAGATTTACAAGAGGGTATAGTGATAGACTGTACCATGGGGTACGGCGGACACTCCTGTATGATACTTGAAGCCAATCCAAATATAAAACTCATAGCAATTGATCAGGATCAGACCGCTATAGACTTTTCAACAAAACGTCTTGAACAATACGGTAAGAGAGTAAGTATAAGAAAAGGCCGTTTTTCAAATGTGATGCAAGAAATTTTGCAAGAGGTTGATCCCGGCGAAATTAAAGGCATCCTTGCAGACATAGGGGTGTCTTCTTTGCAGCTTGACCAAAAAGAGAGGGGCTTTTCGTACGAGAGTGAGACACTTGACATGCGTATGGACAAAGAAGCACCACTGAGTGCTTTACATGTAGTGAATGAATATGCTAAAAGCGAACTTGAAAAAATACTTTTAGAATACGGAGAACTCAGAAACTATAAAAAAATTGCAGATGCTATTGTGCAAAACCGTCCTTTTGTTTCTGCAAAAGAGTTAAGCGAAGCCGTCAAACCATATATGCCAAGAGGCAAGAAAATTCATCCTGCAACACTTTTGATGCAGGCAATCCGCATAGAAGTAAATGATGAACTCGGTGAACTCAGATCACTGCTCAAGAGCATAGAAGAAGCAAAACTGCCGGATGCAAAAGTAGCAATAATATCTTTTCACTCTCTTGAAGACAGGATTGTTAAAAGAGAGTTTTCCAAATGGTCCAAATCATGCATATGTCCTCCTGAGGCATTTCGCTGTACATGCGGAAACAATAATCAGTTAGGAAAGATTTTAACGAAAAAACCGATTACGGCTACAGATGAAGAACTCAAAGAAAATGTCAGGAGCCGCAGCGCAAAAATGCGTCTGTTCCAAATGGGTGAAAAATGAGCGAAAAGAACGAACTTTTAGATGAACTTGATAATCTGGTCATATCAAAACAAAAGTTAGGTCTGAACTATTTTTTATATATGTTGCTGGTGTTGACATTTATAGCCATGTTTGCATTTCCTAAAATTTACATTACAGAGCAAATTTACTTTAAAAGCAGAGATATTGCAAAACTCAAAGTAGAGTATGATACGCTCAAAGAAGAAAACAAACTCATCCGTGCTTCTGTTGAGTCGATAAAATTTAAAAATCAAATACTAGATACTCTCTTTTAAGGAACAGCAGTGATTCGTAAGTTTATAGAATTTGCTATAGAAAAACCACTTTTAAATCATATACTATTACTCTTTATTTTTATGCTCTCCATTTTTGCGTATATCAATATACCCAAAGAAATTTTCCCTCCGATGAATATGGATAAAATAACCATAAAAGGCGGTTATGCCGGAACATCGGCTGATATTTTGGACAAAATGGTTGTGCAGAGTATTGAAAATGATTTGCAGAATATTGATGCACTTGAAGATATAAAAAGCAGTATCAAAAACGGTTCATTCAGTATCAGTGCAGACATTAAGAACGGTTCGGACAATATTACAGTACTCAATGATGTCAAAGATGTGGTGAGCAGTGTAAAAAAAGATTTGCCGGCGGATATGAATGAGCCTGTTGCCAAAATCAAAACACATGCATTTCCCCTTGTTCTTATAGCTCTCTCCGGTGATGTTCCTAAAGAAACACTGCTAAAACATGCAGATGAACTTAAAACAGAATTAAGCAAGTTTAAAGATTTGAGCGACATTACAATTCGTGGTGATGCCGATGAAGAGTTGGATATACAGCTTAATCCGCAAAAAATAAGAGCCTACGGACTCTCCTCAACACTGGTTATCGCACAACTCTCCAAAATAAGTTCGATTTTTCCCATAGGCACTATCAAACAAAAAGCAAATCATCTTTATATTTCTACATACAACGGTGAAAAGACACAAAAGGCGGTTGAAAATACACTGATTGATGTTGGTGGAAAAAGAGTTAAAATCGGCGATATTGCAGAGGTTTCTTTCAAGTTGAGTGATGAGGTGGAACTCTCCCACTATAATGGGGTACGAAATATTTCAATAAATGTCACAAAGAGCAAAAACGGCAATGCCATTGCTTTGGTAAAAGAGATACGAGAACTTTTAAAAAAACAAGAAGCAAAACATCCTGATTTGGATTACAACATCTACACAGATACTTCTGTATGGATTAAAAACCGCCTCAATACCGTCTTTTCAAATATAATGTTTGGTTTGATGCTTGTTTTTCTGGCAATGCTGATTTTTATCAACAGAGGCATAGCCTTTGTTGTTGCACTCGGTATTCCTGTAAGTTTTATGATAGGGCTTATCGTGACAGAAATATTGGGAGACAGTCTTAATATGCTCTCTCTTCTGGGAGCACTGATTGCGCTTGGAATGCTCGTTGATGAGGCAATAGTTGTAGCCGAGAACATCTACAGACACCTTGAAGAGGGGATGGATAGAAAAGAAGCGGTCATAACAGGTGCGGCAGAGATGTTTCCTGCCGTACTTACGGCAACGCTTACAACAGTTTTCGCATTTTTACCTATGCTCTTGATGACAGGTGAAATGGGAATGTTTATTAAGATAATTCCTATAATGATAACGGTCCTTTTACTCTCTTCACTCTTTGAAGCTTTTTATTTTCTTCCTTTGCATGCACATGACTTTTTGAAAGTCTCCAAAGAAGGGAGTTTTACAAAACGATTTTGGCAGAAAATGCATGACTGGTACAGTACAGCCCTGCATTTTCTTTTTAGAAGAAAGTTTCTCTCTTTGAGTGTTATTGTTGTGAGCATTGTTTTACTTGAATTTGTAATGATTAAAAATGCAAAATTTCAGCTTTTTCCGGATTTTGACAATACTCAAATATATGTCTACGGAAAGGTCAATATTAACAATGAACTCAAAGATACGGAAAAAATTGTAACAAAACTGGAGAATATCATCCTTAAAAACATAAATAATGAAGATGTCTCCTCTGTAACTTCTGTTATCGGTTTTAAAATGGATGCCAAAAACAGAGCCGAACTCGGTGAAAATATGTTTCATATATTTATAGATTTACATGAGCGCGCGCCTGAGAATTTTTTTGATACATACATCAGTCCTTATCTCTCTATAGAATACAACCCTGGAGTACAAACACGTAAAAAAGATGCAAAAGAGATAGCAAAAGAGATTAAAAAAGTATTGAAAAATCAAAAATCAGCTTTTGAAGAACTTGTTGTGAAAGTTCCTGGTGCAGGAGTGATAGCACATGATGTCGAAATTGGTTTGAGTACAAAAAATGCCCAAAGTGTTGTACCCTATCTGAAAATTCTTGAAAAAGAACTCGCAGGTATCAAGGGTGTTTACAATATAGCGGATGATGCAACGCTCGGTGAGAAAGAATTAAAGTTACATGTAAACAGATATGGTCAGGAACTGGGCTTTACCGAACAGGATGTTTCAAATGAACTGCGGGCATATTATCTTAAAGGGGAATACGGAAAACTTTTTAATGACCAGGGCTTGGTGCGTATACGACTTGACAGCAATGTAAATAAAGAGATACGTTCCATACATACAATTGAATTGCAGGTTCCGGGATCAGACAAATATGTTGCCTTAAAAGAGATATGTGATTTTGAGTATATACAAAGCTTTGTAACGCTTAAAAAAGAAAACGGCAAAAGAGTACGCAGTGTTTATGCTTCTACAGACAAAAAAATTATAACATCATCCGAACTCATGAAAAAACTTCAACCGACACTGCAAAAGTTTAAAAAAGAGGGCATTGCTGTAGATATCAAAGGAGAAGAAAAAGAGAATAACAAAAACAAAAGAGAGATGATGCAGTCGGCGCTTATAGCAATATTTTTAATTTTTATTACTTTGGTGTGGCTCTTTGATTCTATAAGAAAATCTTTAATTGTTATCAGTACAATTCCTCTTGTACTTCTGGGTGTTTATGTGGGACACTGGATAATGGGGCTAAACCTGACTATGCCGGGACTCATAGGTATAGTAGGGCTTGCAGGTGTTGTTGTCAATGACGGGCTTATCATGGTAGATTTTATAAAAAATGCCAAAAATACAGAAGATCTGATGAAAAGAGCGCAAACACGACTCAGACCGATTCTTTTGACATCGCTGACAACTGTACTGGGGCTTTTAACACTTATATTTTTTGCATCAGGTCAGGCAAAAATACTCCAACCGATGGCAATATCTTTGGGGTATGGTATCGCATGGGCGACAGTGTTAAATCTGTTGTATGTCCCCTTGCTTTATGCTGTTGTATATAAAATCAAACCACCTCAAGCAAACAAAGGATAAAAATGAATTTAGAAATAAGTCAGGCACAGTTTGGTGTAAGACCACCGGTGACAAAACCAATACCGGAGTTTTTACTGGAAGTAGGGGAGGAAGGCATCAGGGAACTGATTTCCAAACACTATGATGCAATAAAGCAGAGTGATATTTCTCATCTTTTTCCTCAGGATGATGCAGAATTTGAAAAAGCAAAAGTGAATTCGGCAGACTTTTTCATTCAAATATGTGGAGGACCGAAGTATTTTAATCAAAACAGAGGGGCACCGCAAATGGTAGGTCGTCACGCACCGTTTCGCATTGATGCAAAAGCACGTCAAACATGGCTGGAACTCTATAAGCCGCTCATTGAAGAGCTAAAAGAAAAAGGGGTGACAGAAACATCACTGTACTCATTTTGGAGATATTTGGATATATTTTCCATCTGGATGATAAATACGCAGTAGTAACCGTATAATAAGGATTATATAAGGAAGCTCCTTGTATAATTCCGACCTACCAACAATAAGTGGGTTCTTAGCTCAGTTGGTTAGAGCTCTCGGCTCATAACCGAGCGGTCGAGTGTTCGAGTCACTCAGAACCCACCACTTACAAACCCCCTAAACAACGAACTTTAAATTTGAATTGGTGTATTGTTTTTTCAACAAAATTTTTCAACACTCTTGGAACTATTTTTTTATGCTTTGTCAATTTTTATTTTTTGGTTGAAATAGATTAGCAGGTTATCAGTTAACCCTACCTTTCAACTTACTTTTAAAAAATTGCACTTGATATTAGAATTGGCGGGTTAAAATAAGGGGCAAACATAACATTTTTCGTTCCCTCTTTTGTTTGTAACTAATCCGCTGTTGGCAATCCGAATTTCTGAGTAATCAATTCTCCTTCTTCATTAAAAAAAAGATAATAAAGTAAATCTTTCTTTACATGTAAACCCGCCAAGAATCTCAAAGCAAGGTTTGCCTGCAGAGATGCTATGTGCATCACAATCGGTGCTGCAATACCTGCGGGTGTTTTTTGTACAATTTTAAAGGCGTCATTAAAAGATGATTTGTCAAAAAAACAGACCTGTCCGTGAAATGCTTCTACACTTCCATAAATCCAGGGTGTATTGACTTTTTTTGCATACGTGTTAATATCCCCGCGTGTAGGAAGATTATCTGTGGCATCTAAAATGAGATCCACTGTAATGTTTTTTTTGCTCCACTCTTCAAAATTACACTCATGGGAAACAGCTTTTGTGAAGGGACATCGCTGTTGTATAATTTCAGCATTTATTTTTGCCTTGTTCTTCCCTTCATCTCCTAGTTTAAAAGCGATTTGTCTATGAATGTTATGCAGACTGACTTCATCAAAATCTATAATGTGGATTTCTCCGATTCCTGTTGATCCCAAAGCAAAGGCAAGCGAAGAACCAAGCCCTCCTGCTCCAACAATTGCTATTTTTTTTGTTTGAAGATTTTTTTGTGTCTCTTCTCCCCAAAGTTGCACCTGTCTGTGAAAATACTCCATCATTATAAATCCTTTTTTGTAAGTTTTAATGCTCTCTTGCTGATAGCTTCTTTAAATCCCCATGTGCGACGAGAGCGCACTACCTCTGTATGACTCATATCAACTATCATTAACTCTTCAGTATTTCCCAAATGGTTTAAAACTTCCGCATTCGGGGATGCCAATATAGAATCACCGTAAAATTTCCATACAAACTCTTTGTCCTGATACTCACCGATTCTGTTGGCTCTGAGTATATACATATTGTGTGTAAATGCTCTTGTGAGTATTAATGCTTTCCATCTCTCATAAGAGTCAAAAGTTGAAACGCTCGGTACAAGCAAACAGTCTATGTTTTTATTTCTAAGTTTAGCAAAAAATTCATCAAAATGAAGTTCAAATCCGTTCATTACCGCAAATTTGAAGCCGTCAATTTTAAAAACCATAGGGGAGAGCAGTGGTGCAAGTGCATTTGCAAAGAATTTTTCTTCATTCCAGTGGGCATAGTTAATAAGGATTTGCTGATTGTAGTAAGAGGCAGATGTTGGAGAAAACTTTGCAATACATTTGTAAATCTTATCTTTTTTGACAATAACCAAGGGAGCGATTATTGTTATACTGTATGTTAAAGAGAGTTCTTTGAGGATTTTAATCTGATGGAGTGCCTGCTCTTTTATCATAGAGACAGACATCTGTTCGAGTTCTTTGAAAAAAGGATTGAGAACGTATTCACCAAGAAGTAGGACTTTGACGCCTTTTTTACTGGCTACCCGAATATAGTTATAAAGTTTTGTAGAACTCATTCCCTGTGCATTGAGCTGTAAAACTGCCGCTCTCATTGCGTAGTTTTTAAATTTTGAATTTTGATTTGAGCTTCTTCAAGCATTTTTTGTGCTTCGGCCAACTCTTTCATGCCTTTTTCATAGGCTTTTACACTCTCTTCAAGTGTAATCTCGGGGCTCATAAGTGTTTCCAAAATTTCTTTGGCATTTTGGAGTTTTTTTTCAAATTTTTCTTTAGCCATTGAGTGCATCCTTTACATTGTTTTCAAATTTATCAAGCTCTACCAAAAATGCGTCATGACCATAGTTGCTGTCAATATCTATATAATCATGATTTCTGTTTCCTATTTTTTTGAGTATCTGTGCCATTTCTTGCATTTCAGTGTTTTTAAACAGCAGATCATTTTTAAAACTTATCAGATACAGAGCAGAGGTTATTCTTTTAAGTGCTTCATCCAGTGAATCAAATCCTCGAGACAGGTCATATATGTTAATGGCTTTTGTGATATAAAGATAAGACAAGGGATCAAACCATTTTGTAAAATTGTACCCGTTGTATTCCAGATAAGACTCTACCTGAAACTTTCCAAAAAGCTCATACAGCCCATCTGTGAGTTTATACTCTCTGCCAAATTTTTCACGCATTGATTCTGGAGACAAAAAGCTGATATGTCCCGCCATACGACCGACTGCCATCCCTGAGAGTCCCTGTTCTTTGAGAAGATTCGGATCATAATATCCCTGTTTGAAATCAGGATCATTGAGAATGGATTCCTGCGCAACTTTGTTAAAAGCTATTGCCCATGGCTGTGTTGCATGTGTTGTTGCCATTGCAATAATTTTGTTGGCAAAGTTTGGATAGTGTATGGCAAACTGCAGTGCCTGCATACCGCCCATGGAACCGCCGATTATTGCATGTACTCTGTGAATATCGAGCCTGTCAAACAAAATACGCTGTGCTTTTACCATGTCTTTTATGCTGACAACCGGAAATTTGTAACGGTAGGGTTCGTGATGGGGGTACTGCATGCTCATAGGACCTGTGGAACCAAAACAACTGCCTATGACATTTGAGCATATTACAAAATATCTGTCAGTATCAATGGCTTTTCCCGGACCGATAAAGCCATCCCACCAGCCGGGTTTTGCATCATCTTCATACAGTCCTGCAGCATGATGTGAACCGGTAAGTGCATGACAGACAACCACTACATTGCTCTTCTCTTCATTAAGTGTGCCATAGGTTTCATAAATAATATCATACGGTTCTAAAATACGCCCGCTTTCAAGATAAAGCGGGTTTGTAAAATGTTCTGTATGCGTTTGCAGGTTTAAAGACAAGGTGATTGCTCTCCGAAAATTAGTAACAGTATTTTAGCAAAAGAGTCTTAATTATGCTTCAAGTGCCTCTTTCATATCTTCAATTAAATCTTTTGGACTCTCCAAACCACAGGAAATTCTAATCAGACCTTCAGGAACACCACAGGCAAGCAGTTCTTCATGTGAGAGTTGCTGGTGCGTTGTCGAAGCAGGGTGCGTAATAATCGATTTTGAATCACCGATATTGACAACAAGTGAATAGAGTTTTGTGGCATTGACAATTTTTGTTGCTTCATCAAAATTTTCAACCTCAAAACTGAGCAGTCCACTGCACAAACCGTCTTGAAAGTATTTTTGAGCATTCTTATAGTTAGGATTACTTTTTAAGCCAGGGTAGTTTACTTTTTTTACTTTAGGATGTGATTCTAAAAATTCTGCCAGTAAAAGTGCATTTTTTGAATGTTCTCTCATGCGTAAGGGGAGTGTTTCCATTCCTTGAATAAAGAGCCATGAATTAAAGGGAGAGACAACAGCACCCAAATCACGCAAAAGGGAAAGACGGGCGCGAAGTGTGTAGGGAGGAAGCCCGACATCTGTGTAGACAAGTCCGTGGTACGAAGCATCAGGTTCATTAAAATGAGCATATCTCGGATTGTCTTTGAGTTTTTCTGCAAGATTCTTTCTCTCAACCATGATTCCGCCTATGGCAAGCCCCTGACCTGTAGTATATTTACTGGCACTGTGTACAGTAATATCTGCTCCAAACTCAAAAGGACGGCACAAAGCAGGGGTTGCAACTGTATTGTCAACAACAGTTAAAATATTATATTTGTCTGCAATGGAGGTAATTGCCTCTATATCCGCAACATCAATACTCGGATTAGTCAATGATTCAAAAAAGACTATTTTTGTATTTTCATCAATAAGTGCTTCTATCTCTTTGGGTTGATGCACATCAAAAAATCTGGCTTCTATGCCAAAACGTTTGAGTGTATGCGTGCTGAGCGTCAAGCTTCCTCCATAAAGCTGTTTGGCACAAATAATATTGTCTCCTGCCTGGGCTGCATTGGCAATTGCAAAAAAGATTGCACTCATACCGCTTGCTGTAGCAATGGCTGCTTCACCCTCTTCAAGTGCTGCAAAACGTTTTTCAAAAACATCCGTTGTAGGATTGTTAAGACGTGTGTATATGTTGCCGAGTTCTTTTAATGAAAAAAGATTCGCAGCATGTTCTACATCACGAAACTCATAGGCAGTTGTCTGATAAATCGGAACCGCCATAGTCCCTTGCGTATCTTTTTCATATCCGGCATGGAGTGCTAATGTTTGTATATCCACAGGTTATCCTTTGTCATTGAGTGTTTCATCTTTAATTTTTTGTAAAAATTCTAAAATATTTTCCTGGTAGGCCAAAGTGTCCGTATCATAAGTATACTGGAGTAGTCTGCGAAGTGAATCGATATCTATTTTATGTGCGTATCTGGGAATTATTTTCAACTCTTTTTGTATGTTTAAAACAAGTGCGTCAATATTTAAACCATTGTTGTCTTGTACTTTTTTGACAAGTTCTTTTGTTGAAAGCATCAGAAGATTTGCTCTGTCAGTATCTTCTTTGTAGAGATCCAGTCCAATATTTTTTATAAGGATATAGCTTTCCACTGTTGCTTCTTTATTGGCTGCAATTATCAGGGCAAAAATTTTTGCACGAAATTCCAATGAACCGTGATGGTGTACAAAGAGTTCGCGAAAAGCACTGAAAAAATGATGTTTTAATCTAAAACTGAGCCTCATTAATGTTCCTTGTGTCGTATTATACACCTAAAATGGTATAATTTCAAAAATAATCGGAATAAGGAATTTTTTTATGGGTAGAGCATTTGAATATAGAAAAGCATCAAAATTAAAAAGATGGGGAGCAATGTCCAAATTGTTCCCAAAACTTGGTAAAGTTATCACAATGGCGGCAAAAGAGGGTGGATGTGATCCTGATATGAATGCTAAGCTTAGAACTGCAATTTTAAATGCAAAAGCTGAAAATATGCCAAAAGACAATATTGATGCGGCTATAAAAAGGGCGACTGCCAAAGACAGTGCCGATATGAAAGAGGTAAATTTTGAGGGAAAAGCGCCTCACGGTGTACTGCTTTTTATTGAGTGTGCAACTGATAACAACACAAGAACAGTAGCAAATGTCAAAAGTATTTTAAATAAGAACGGTGGAGAAATGCTTACAAACGGTTCTTTGGAATTTATGTTTTCGAGAAAAGCTCTTTTTGAATTTCCACTTTCAGAAGATATGGATATAGAAGAACTGGAACTTGAACTTATAGATGCAGGGCTTGAAGAGATAGAAACAGAAGACGGAGTTGTTTTAGTGACAGCTGACTATACAAGTTTTGGTACGATGAATGAAGCACTGGAAAAAATGGGTGTAGAAATTACAAAAGCAACACTTGAGCGAATTGCAAATACTCCGATACAAATCAGCGAAGAAGAGCAGGCTGATGTAGATAAAATTTTAGAAAGACTCGAAGATGATGAGGATGTTCAAAAAGTTTATACCAATTTAGCGTAAAATATACTTTACATGTACTATATAAAAGAAGAGTATGCAAATACTCTTGAAGTGAAGCAGTCAAAGTTTATTGCTTACCTGGTGCCATACGACAAATATGAAACGCTGCTTCATAAACTAAAAGAAGAACATCCTAAAGCACGGCATTTTGTAACGGCATACAGATACCTGAATAAGTATGATCAAACAGTTGAACACTCAAGTGATGACGGTGAACCTTCCGGAACATCGGGAAAACCCTCTCTGATGGTTTTGCAAGGACAGAAACTTATCAATACTGCCGTGATTGTCGTACGCTATTTTGGCGGTACAAAGTTAGGAACTGGCGGATTGGTCAGAGCATACAGTGATGCTGTGAATTTAGTAATTGAAAAAGCAGAGCTGTATGAGTATAAAAAAGAATTGACGCAAAAAATTGTTTTTGATTACAGTGATGTGCGCTTTATAGAGTATGAGTGCAAAGAGTTTGCTGTCACTGTTTCTCAAAAAGAGTTTGATGAAAAAGTCTCTTATACAGTTACAGCCAGTGAAGAAAATATGAAAAATTTTCTTTCCAAAACTGCCAGAGTAGCAACTGTTAGTACGGTGTAGCTATCTTCTTCCCTGCACCGCATTGCCCATATCCCACATTGGCAAGAAAATACCAAGTGCCAGTAATATAACCATAGAAGCTATAATAAGCAGCATAATTGGTTCAATGGCTTCACTTAAACCGTCTATAATGGCATCAAATCGCATCTTATAATATTCTGCAACTTTTTTAATCATTGTATCAAGGGTACCACTGTCTTCTCCGGCACGAATCATCTGAATAATCATATTTTCAAAAAGTCCTGTTTCCTCAAGTCCTTTATTCAGTGTTCCTCCTTTTTCTACAGTGCTGATGACTGATTGGAGTTTTCTTTTGAGAGGAAGATTGTCTACCATTGCTGTGGCGGTGTCAAGAGCTTCAGCTATTGGAATTCCGGCACGGATAAGTTCAGAAAATACAAGGGTAAATCTACTTAAAGTTGCAAATTTAATAATATTTTTTATGAGATAAACTCTCAGTAAAAATTTATGCCAACCGTATCTTATATGTTCATAATTGTTGATAAGATATTTGAATATTAAAAATGCTACAGCCAATCCGGCTAAAACATAGGGACCGAAGTTATTGAAAATATATTCAAGTTTTAAAAGAATAACTGTCGGCAGAGGCAGTTCGGCATGAAGTTCTTCAAATATAGCTTTAAACTGAGGGACAACGTAGGATATTAAAACTGTAAACGCTATAGCCATGGCAATCATGACATTTCGCGGGTATGCCATCGCTTTTTTAAACTTTACAACATTGGCCCGTATCTCTTCAAGCATATTTGCCAAAGAGTATAAGGCTTCATCCAGATTACCTGTCTTTTCTCCGAGTTCGACCATCGCAATTGTAAGATTTCCAAGTTCATACCGGAAGTTCTGCATGGCAGATGAAATGGAGTGTCCTGCATTGATATCTTCTGCAATTTTTGAAAAAACACTCTTGAGGGCTTCGTCTGTTGTTGCATTTGCTATCTCTGTCAGAGAATCATGGATGGAAATACCGGCATTTGTCATAACAGCCAGTTGCCGGATAGCAGCAATAAGAGCATCAGGTTTGATTTTTCTTTTTTTTATATTTGATAAAAAATTTGTTTTAAATCTTTTAAGTTGTACTTCAAGAGGCTCCTGCGCTTCTGAAACCTTGATGATGATACCGGAAAATTTCAGTTTGGCATAACTGTTTGCTTCTTTTTTGTTTTCAGCATAGAGTCCAATCTCCTCTTTTTTTCCTTTTGTTAAAACAGTGGCTATAAAATACTTCATCCCTTGGCTACCTTTAATATCTCTTCTATGCTGGTTATTCCGTCAATTGCTTTTTGGATGCCATTTTGAAAGAGTCCGACAAATCCCTCTTTTTTTGCCTGTTCAAGCATCTGTTCTTTTGATGCACCTTTGGCAATCAAAGAAGAGAGTTCTTCTGAAATATTAAGTACTTCACAAATCATTTCTCTTCCCATATATCCTGTATCTGAACACTCTTTACACCCTCTGCCTTTGTAAAAGATTGTCCCTTCGGGCACAACCCCGTCTATCTCTTCCAAAACGGATGCGGAAAGAGTGTCTTCTACTTTGCAGTGTCTGCATATCTTTCGTACAAGTCTTTGTGCCTGAATGGCTACAAGTGCACCACTGATGAGGTAGTGTTCTATTCCCATGTCGGCCATTCTGGGTATTGCACTGATTGCATCATTTGTATGAAGCGTAGATATAACCATATGACCGGTAAGTGCTGCTTTTATGGCAATTTCGAGAGTCTCCTGGTCTCGAATTTCACCAATCATAATTTTATCCGGATCTTGTCTTAAAATTGACCTGAGCGCATCAGCAAAACTCAAACCTACTTTTGCATTTACCTGTACCTGTTGAATAAGATTCATTCTGTACTCTACGGGGTCTTCAACAGTAATAACTTTGTCTTCAACATTTCTCAGCTCATTTAATGCACCATATAAAGTAGTTGTTTTACCACTTCCTGTAGGTCCTGTAACCAGAATAATTCCATAAGGAGTTTTGAGACCCTTGAGCAGTTTTTGATAGCTGTTGGCGTCCATCCCGGCATCTTCCAGTTTTACAAGCGCTTTTTGTTTGTCTAAAACACGCATAACAATTGATTCGCCATAAAGAATGGGCAGTGTTGATATACGAAAATCATACTCTTTTGCCCCTACAGAAGTTGAAAATCTGCCGTCTTGCGGCTTTCTTTTTTCAGCTATATCCAAATTTGCAAGCAGTTTGAGTCTTGATGCCAGAGGCGGATAGATGTCTTTTTCGAAAATAAACATTTCTGTGAGTTTTCCGTCAACACGTCCACGAACCACACAGTTTTTTTCAGTAGGTTCGATGTGGACATCACTTGCCCGTGCATTAATACATGTTTTTAAAACAACATCTATGAGTTGTAAAATAGAGGAGGCCTCTTGTTGCTCCTCAATAGAACTGATGGAATTTAGTTCATCACGTATTTTTTTGACCAGATCTTTAATACTGTCTTTGAGACTGATCTTATAGAGATAGGATACAATTTGTTTTTTTGTTGCCAAAGCAATTTTAAGAACTTTTCTTGGAAAGAGTCTTTGGACAGCTTCTTGTGCATCCATGTTTAAAGGATCGCTAAAAGCGACAGTAACACTCAGATCATCCTGTGAAACAGGAATAGCATTATGTTTTTCAAGTTGGTTCAGAGGCGCTTTTTCAATGAGATTGTAATCCATATCAATCGAATCAAGATCAACAAAAAGAAGATTCAGCTCTTTTGCAAGCCTTTGCAGGACTGCTTTTTCTTCTATATAATCATAATTGTCTATAATGGAGAGATCATAAACACCTTCTCTTATTTGTTGCACAATAAATCTTACAAGACGATCCATAGTCATGAATCCGGAAAGTGTGATATCTCTGAGAATTAAATTTTCACTAATTCCTTTTGCCAGAAGCCTGTCAACCTGGCTTTTCATAATTGAGCCGTTGGCAAGTAAATCAGTTGTTATTCTATCCACAATAACTCCTACCAGTATATGTGACGTTTTAAAATTATTGTATCATAATATTCTTCAATAATCATCTTGCTTATTCTGTCATCTTTTGAAATATAGAGTTTATAGCTTAGTTTTTTATCTGTCGGATCATTGAACAGATAAAAGGTTCTGGGTTTGTGTTTTCCAAGTTTTACATATAAATCAAAGACTTTTGACAATATATAATCTGTTGATGGCAAAACATATTGAGATAATTCATATCCGTCGATAAGGGCATGGTACAAAAGTTTCTTTTGCATCAAAATAACTGCAAAATAGGCTGAGTTTGCACGAGCTTCTTTTGAAAACTTCAGCATTGTTATTGGTATTGACAATCTGTCTATATAGTCTGAATGTAAACAGCCAAATGCATATAAACTGACAAACTCTTCATCTTTTTTATATCTTTGAAAATTGTTAAAACCTATGGTGCAGACCTCTTCATATTTTTTATTTTGATATAGAGTAAATAAATTTTGTTTTATATTATAGGCATAAAGGTTACATGTAACCATGATTAGCAGTAGTAATTTCATCTGAATTTTCCTGATTTGATTTCATTTAAGAGAATTTCGGCATTACTTGAGTGTGAAACTTTTATATATTCCTGCAGTGTATGGATTGCTTTGTTTTTTTGGTGAAGCTGCATAAGAGATTTTGCAAAAACAATCCAGCTTGCCTCAATATTGGAATTGATCTGATTTGTAATCAGTGCATAATTATATGCCTGTTTGTAGTTTCCAAGTTCATAATATTTTTTTGCGACAAAAAGACTCAAAGCAGGGTTCTTGTTCTTTTTAAAACGCTTGATAATTTCAAAAATATCATTTTGGGTCTCTTTTCTTTGGATAGTGATACTGATTTTTTTCTCTTTTTTTATTGAAGGCGATTTGACTGAGATATCTTGAACAGCCTCTGTAACTTTTCTTTCTTTGAAATGCTTGTGCTTTGTTTGTTTATATCTGTATTGTGGTTGTCTTACTTCATGTTGAATGTTTTTCATAAAATTCATTGATGGCTTGAGTGTTTGGAAAGAGGTTTCTTTTGTTTTGTCTGCGACAACTGTTTTAGGTTGTGCTGTTACTGGTTTTGGCTGTACAGCCATTGGCGCAGGTTGTTTTTTTACCGGCTTGACTTTTACTGCTGCCGGTTGGTTTTTTGGCGGAAGAATTGATTTTTGAACTGTTTTTTTTGCTGTTACAGGCTTTTTTTGTGATACAGCTTTACTGTTGGCTGTATAAAAGTAGTAAACAGCCGGAACAATCGCGAATAAAACAATACTGACAATGAAGTAAGGTAAAAATGATTTTATTTTATAGATTTTCCAACGTTTCTCCAAATCACGAATATTAAGCATTGATAAGTCCTGTGTGTATGGCAGCCATTTCAATAAATTTGTTGGGAATATGTGTAGTACTTAATGAATAATGACTGTTTTGTTCATAAGTATGATAAATATCAAAAAGAGTATAAAGCAGTTTATTGGTATCTCTGTAATTCCCCTGTGTAAGTTTGTAGATATTATTTACTGTTTTAGTGTGAAACATATTTGCTGTATCAAAACAGTTTGCTTTCATAAGTTTTTTTTGTATATAAATCTTGAGTTCTGCTTTTGATGCATTTTCAAGTTCAAAAGTTTCCCAGATTCTTGTTTGAAAATGCTCTTTTGCGATGAGATCTTCTTTTTCTGTTTTGTGCAGGGTTATAACAAATTTAATACATCTTGTATCTGATAAAAGTCTTATTTTTTCCATTAAAACTTCAGAATAGAGCTGTGCTTCATCAAGTAAAACAATTGGTACCTGCTCAACAGCTCTCTCTTTTACAATTTTCATAAACTGCGTTAAGTTTAAGGTGTCATTATATTGGATGTTGAAAATATCCTGAGCGAGGACTTTATAAAATTCTGTTTCATCTAAAATAGGTGTTTCATAAAGATAGATATCGCACTCTTGCACTAAATCATCATAGAGTTTGCTCAGGAACATACTTTTTCCGGTTCCCGGTTTTCCAAAAAGAAGTACCATCTTTAATGGTTTGGATATAGAGTCTTTTAAGGATTTATAGATTGTGGAGACTCTGTCTAGTTGTATATAGTCCTTGGCATTGACTGTATCTAAGAAAACATTTTTTGAATTTGCAAAGATACTCTCCATATGTTATTTACCTTCTTCCTTGTCATCAGTCTGATTCAGTTTTATCTCTTTTTTCTTTTTTGAGGCCATTTCCAGTGTAAGTAATTCGTCGCTCAGTCCCTCATAACCTAAATCACTTAAAGAGATTGAATCTTTTTCTTTATGGATAATATGCGGTTCAATAATTATGACAAGTTCTTCAACTGTTTTTACCATTTCTTCATGTTTAAATAAATTACCAAGGAACGGAATACTGCCTAAGATTGGAACCTGATTTGAATTATTTGTGTTTTTGGAATTTATAAGTCCGCCCAAAATAATTCTGTTGCCGTCTTTGACAGTTACAACAGAAGAGAGTTGACGGCGGTTTAAATCCGGCGGCATATCTCTTCCTGTATTTGGTGTTTGGGAGATATCTGTTGTTGTTTCTGAGAGAGAGGGGTTTATTCTCAGAGTGATTGTTTTGTCATCAGAAATTTCCGGAGTAATTGTTAAAAGAACGCCGGCAAAGACAGAATTGACCAAATCGGTTTGGGTTGTAGCAGCGACTCCGCCGCCTGTTCCCTGTTGGTTGGTTGATGAGAGGATTTTATAAAAATACTCTGTCCCTGCTGTAATAAGTGCCGGTTGGTTGTTTAAAGTAAGCACTTTCGGATTCGATATGGAAGTAACATCTCCCTGTGTTTTTAAAAATTTGATAACCTCTGTCAGTTGTCCGCCGGCACTCATAGTAAAAAGTTGTGATGCACCCGCACCTGTAGCAGCGGTATCTGTAATAATTCCATTGGCAGGTATTGTCGTACCGATATTGTTATAGTTTGCTGTACTTGCAGAGAGTTTGACATTTTGCAGAGCATACAGCTGTTTCCAGTCTATACCTGTTGTTTTTCCCTTGCTCATGGTAACGGAGAGCAGTTGTACATCAATCAGTACCTGGAGTTTTACCTTGTCTTGTAATTTTTTTAGATAACTTTCAAAACGTTTGAGCTGTTTGTCTGTAGCTGTTACAGTTATCAGACCTGCATTTTTGTTTATAATTGGAGGCGTTGCTTTGTAGATGTCATTTGGACGGTTGAGAATACTCTGAAACTCTGTATCAAGTTGCTCCCAAAATTTAACTTCATCAGAACTTTCGATTTTTACACCTGTATCTGATGTAGAATTGCCTCCACCGGTTCCTGAGTTTCCACCGGCACCTCTTTGGGAATTGGAAGATCTGCCGCCGCCACCGCCAGCTCCTCCTCCCTGTTGTTGTGCATTTGAGGAAGAACTGAGCGTGACATCTGTACTGCCTGTGCTTTTTCTTTGTGAAAGAATATAGTCTATGTTGAAAACTTTTGTTGTTAAATAGGATATTTTTAAAAGGTTGTTTTCAAGAGTATAGGAAAGGTTATGCTGTGTCAATATAATATCTAACACTTCATCAATCGTTAAATTCTTTAAGTTTGTTTTATTCAGTTTGGTTTTCAGGAATTGTTCGGCATGAGGGTCAGTTACTATGATACTGAAACCACATTCATCACTCAATTGTTCTACAAAGTCAATGATTTTGGTATTTTTTGCAGAACTGATACTAAAAAGCTCATAAGAACAATCTGCAAAGCTGGTTGTTGAAAGCATCGCGGTCATTATTGTTGCATAAACCGATGTTTGTATAAATTTCATTTGAGATCCCTACTTATTATAGATTTTTATTTTTTTACTTTTACTTTTTGTTGAAAGCAGAAGTTTTTTATTTTTTCGAACTAATAGAACAGAATTTCTACCGACTTTAATCAATTTATAACCATAAATATATTTACCCTGTTTATACCATTTTCCATTAATCATTGCCGATTTGTTTAAGATGGCATCAAGCCTGAAATGCACAGTGCTGTGTTGCGTGACTTTTTTGTAGTTTGCATGCGCACCAAATACTGTTTTTTTGGTTGTTTTGTTTTTTTTGGAATCATTTTTCTTGTGTAAAAAAATAAAAGGATCTTTTATCCTTGCAATCTCTTTTTCAGAAACTCCGATTCTTGGTGGTTTAATGGCTTCAATCTGCTCATCAACCCATGCCAGATTGTTGGAAAAAAGTTGCGAAGTCAGAAGGAGCATTAAAATCAAGTAGAATTTTTTCATTAGTATGTAATCCCCCATACAGATATATTTAAATCAGAAATCAACGCCTGATCAGCTTTTATATCAAAGTTGTGGATATCAACGACCAGTTCACTCTGTTCTAATGAATTGATAAACTTCAAGGTGTTTTTATAATTCGCAGTTGATTCAATTGTAATATCGAGTATGTGTCCAAAAGAACTCTCATTTTTTGCATATTTGTTTGTCAGGGTAAGCAGTTTGACATTATATCTTTGTGCATTAGTCGCTATGGAATCAAGATATTCACCCCATGCCCGTTCATCATATATTAAAGATGAAATAGTCTCAATTTTACTTTTTATATAAGAGTTGGTATCTTTTATGACAATTATCTCATTGTTTATGTTCCTGATTTCTTTTTCAAGCTGTAGAATTTTTGATTCTGGATTATGCTGCAGAAATGTTTTATCGGCATTTATCTTTGTCTGGAGATTTTGCACACTGGCTCTTGTCTGTGTGAATTTGTCAAAGGAACTGTCCCAGAACAGAAGGTATGCAAAGGTAAAAATGATACCGACAACCATCAGGTAAGTCATATAGATGTCTTTTTGGGTTTTGTTTTTAAAAGCTGCATCTATTCTATGGAGATAGTCTTCAAGATTTATTTTCATAATATACGCACCTTTAATTCACTGAAGTATTTATTTGTTTTTTCATCAAAGACAATCTCTTCAAGGATAAACTTGTATTTTCCTTCATAAATCTTAGTGAGATATTCAACAAGTTGTGTAATCTTTCTGTCATTATTGGCAACTAAATAAAAAGTCAGTGTTTTTGTTTTATTATCTTCTGCATACTTTGCTTCTTCAATCTTTACACCATACTTGTTTAAGTTTTTAGTGAACATTGTCAAAAGTTTTGCTTTCATGGGATAATCAACTTTTACTTCATGAATTTTCATAAGAGTGTTTTTTTTCTCAGAGTATTCTGTTTGTTCTTTGGCAAGCAATTTCAATGATTTTTCTTTGTCTGCTTTCCTGTTTTTAATAGTGGCTTCTCTGGTTATTTTGATATTATGAATCTCTTTATATTTTTGTTTGAGCAGATCTTCTTGCAGAGTCTGTGCATACGTAAGTATCCAGTATGTTATAGGGTACGCAAACGCAAGAGCAAAGGAAGCAAATATTAAAATTATAAGTTTGCCGCTTTCTCGTTTGATGAATTTCGGCGGTCGTCTGTAATCAGTAAAATTGCATTCATATATTTCATCTTTGGGCAGTGTTGTATAAATATGCATAAGTGCATGAAGCTGATCAACATATTCATCTTCGGTCTCAAAACCGTAATCAAATTCAAATTCACTTGACTTTATGTTTAACTCAACTTCCAGCATTTCATAAAGTTTTGTTACAGTGGGAAGCTGTGCTCCTATATATACATGCTCAAATTTTTCAATATCAAATGCTCTTTTTGCATAGGTGAGAATATCATTGATATTTGCAAACAATTCTTTATAAAGACGAATAAAAAATTCTTTGTAATCGCTTGTAGTTTCTTTAAGATTTTCTTTTGAAAAAAAGTATATAAATTCGTTATATTCAATTCTCTCACCATACAGTTCACAAAAACGCTCATGCATTTCTACAAGAGAATATTTTAAAGATTTGGTATAAACAAATTCCTTGTTGCCGTAAATAGTCAAAAATGCATCATTTTCCTGAATATATATAAAACAGTGTACACCGTTACTGTCGATGAGTTCTTTTGTATAAAGTGATTTGATTAAAAGAGGCGAAGGAATGATGACATCCACCCCAATCCTAAAAAAAGCCATAACAAAAAGTAGAACGATAATTGCTGTAAGTATTAAAAAATAAAAAGAGAAGAAATGGCAAGAAAATCAAGAGAAAAACTTTCAAAGAAGCGATCAATTAAAGGGTATAAAGAACAAGCCGAATCAAATCAACTTTTGAAACTATTTTCAGGAGTTACAGATTATCGTAAAGCCAAAGGGAAGAGACATAAAATAGAGCATGTTTTATATTTATCTGTGTTAGCTGGATTAATGGGAGCAACAGACTACAAACAAATTTCAATTTGGATAGATAAACATATTCAAAAAGAACAAATAAAAAAACTTTTAGGGATAGAATTTATACTCACTCCAAAAAAAAGTGTAGTATCAGAGATACTTGCAAAAGTAGATTCAGAGGAGGTAGAAGGTGTTTTTAGAGAATGGATTAAGAACTATGTTGATACTACAGGAAAACACCTGAGTGTTGATGGAAAGGTCATGAACGGTAGTAGATATAAAGACAAACGTTCAATTGAAGTAGTAGGTGCAGTTCTTTCAGAAATTGGTGTAGTCATTGCACATCAACAAATAGCACAGAAGTCTAATGAGATACCAGCCCTACAGGCTATGATAGGGGAGTTGGATGATACATTCATCTTTACCTTTGATGCAATGAATACTCAAAAAAAACGCTAGATGCCATTGAAAATAGTGGCTCAAAATATATTGCTAAAGTTAAAGACAATCAAAAAACACTCCTTGATAAAATAGATGAAATATCAAGGGAAATGAAACCAACAAGCACCTATAACGCAAAACCTATCCAGCAATCAAATGAATGGATACAAAGGGAAGTGTTTGTATATAAACCTACAACTTTTTACCATAATGGAATTTCTCATGTTCGTTCAATAATAAAAACTATCAAAAAAGTAGAGCATATAAATCATCAAACTAAAGAAGTGACCAATAGCACAAGAATTCAATTCTGTATTGCAAACTTTCGTGAAGAAGCAGAATTTTTTCATAATAAAATACTACATCATTGGAAAGTAGAAACGATGCACCAGTACAAAGATAATGCGCTTAGAGAAGATGACCATAACTGCCATTTAAATCCATTTTTAATGACAATCATTAGAAGTATGATTCTTAATATTTTACATCTTAATGGTGCAAAATCTATACAAGAACAACTTATCAACAATAGATGGGATTTGGATGATTCTATCTCTCAACTCTTGAAATTTAGTTTTTAGAGGATTGGGGTGGATGACATCAATATATTTTACTTTTTCAATAATTTTTATAAAAGTATTGGTTATGTCCAAAGGGTCTACGATAAAGACATGAAAATATCTGTTTTCTTCATCTAATGTGTCAAATGATTCTATGTACCGAATTTTATACTCAACTGCCTGATCAAGGGCCAGTTCATCATATGCTTTGTTACTGATAGCATCAAACAAATCTTCCTCAGGAATATTTTTACTGATTGCAATCTGGGCAGTTATAAATTCTTTTGTACTGATATATGAAATTACAAACTGATCTTTTGAAAATTTTGGACTTGTTGTTTCTGTGATGAAACTCGATATTCCACTAAAGTATGTCTCTTTGTATGGATTAATTGATAATACACTTGAAAAAGAGTGCTGTGTTGATGTATTCATTAACTATAATCCTATTTAAAATGAACCAATAACATGGAACAAAATTCATCATTTTTGTAAAACTCAATCCTGTATGTTTTGTTATTGTTATCAACTGAATAGTGTTTGTTTAACTCTTTTAAAGATATATTTATCTGACTTTCATCTACTCTGTCTTTTTTATAATAACCTATAACATTCACACGGTGTTTTTTACTCTTGACGATTTTAAAATCGTCACTTACATAAAATTCTGAAGCTTTTGGCAAAGAAACTTCGTTATTGTCTATAACAATTGTGTATTTTTCGGGACAATAATCCGACATTTTAAAATATTGGGGTTTGAGTGTAGTTACTAACTTATTCCCGATATATATCAAATATCTGCCTTGTTTTCTTTTTACTTCTCCCAACGGATGGGAGAAATAAAACTCATTACTTTTTGATTTTATCGGAATATAGCTTAAAGAGTTTTTTATATCATTCAAATTTAACAAAATATTGTGATTTATTACTAATGTTCCATAGTTTTTTATTATATTCGTGATTTGTGCTGCATTTAATTCAAAGTCGCGTTTGTAGGCGATTCCCATTATTTTCATATATTCTTCTATTGCCAGGAGTTGATAAAAGACTTTTTGAGACAAGCTGGAGAGATTTTTACTTGTCTCGATGGCAAATGCCGGCTTGTCATTTGTAACAGCAAAGTAGGTAAGAGAAAGCTGCATTGCCTCATCTTCATACTTTGTATTGGTGTTTTTTACATTGAAACTGTGATGCTTTTTCAGGAGTTTTTTATTGATATTGTTTTTGACTGTTTCTGCAATAGTGTTTAAGTCGCCAAAAAGCTGTTTTTGTTGGAGCCGGCACTGGTCAATAACACAGGTCTGTCCCCAGGCATTCGGATTAAATATACTGCCTTGGTTCTGCTTACGGTAAAAACCATGTCCGTCGTGTAAATTTAAGACTAAAGAAACTTTTTTTGAAAGTATTATTTTTTTGACTTCTTGGATGATTTTTCTGTCTTTGTCATCTTTTTTGATATGTGAAAACTTACGATTCATATCACCATGAATGCCACGTTTGTTAGCCATAATACTTTCTTTGTTCAAGTTTGGAATAATCCATAAATTCTTCGATGTTACAGTGTAGTGTGTGGCCAAGATTGAAGCTGCAAAATATCCGCCGGGTTCATTACCGTGAATTCCGCCTATAACTAAAAGAGTGGTGTTTGAGTCACTGTTTTCTTTTTTGATAAGCTGAATATTTGCATTGAGAACAGATGAAAAAAGAAGTGCCAGGCATATATTGAAAATCAGAGACATTTATTTCTCTGTTATAATGCTGAATTGATTGTTTTGTAAGCGTACAATTAATATCTTTTTTCCATGAAAAGAGAAACTGTCGGATTTGTACTCTTCATTAAAGGTTATCTTGTATAAGTTTTCAATATTGGGATATGCAATGATGTTTATATTGCGAAACAGTATGATTTTATTTTCATTTTTGCTAAAAACTCTTTGCTTGTATTGCTTGAATTTTTCAAGATTCATACCGTCAAATCTTTTAAATTCCTGTGCATAGAAGTGAAGATAATCTTCCAGATTATTATAAAGCCAGGAATAGCGCCATGCGTACAGATTGGATAAAAGCAGTGCCAGGGTCTCTTTTGATACAGTATAGTTGCTGCCTGTATCTTCTTTTATAATCAATACTGTTTTTTTGATATCAATATTTTTATTAAGACATTCTATGCTTTTGTTATTGATGGCAATACACCCTTTTGTAAATTCGTCTCTTTCCTGATTGCTTGGCAGTCCGTGAATCCAGATACCCTGTCCAGTTTTGCCTTTGTATCTGTCATAGAGGTTCGGATAGGAAGTCACAAATGCCATTGGACCGTAAAAAGAGTCGACTTTTGATAGCTTTTTTACAATATCATAAACGCCAACAGGTGTTTTAAGGTCGCCTTCTCTGGTTTTGTCTCCTTTGAATTTTCCCGTGAAAGCACTGTACTCTTTTTGCAGCCTGTATGTGTTGTTGCTGTCTCTTGAGTAAATTAACAGTTCTGATTTTGATTTGTCACACAGTAAAATATTTGTATAGGATTCAATATAGCCAAATTGGGTGTCTTTGTTTTTGAGAAACTCCTGCCAATAATTTTTATCACTAAGGCTTTTATCCAACTCTTTTTGAATATTTTTAATGCCATGCAGTCGATAGTTTGTTAAAATGTCATTGTTTGAAGCAAACACAGCAGTTGAAAAACAAAGTGTACAGATAATACTTATAACAAAAAAGTAAAATCTATTGCCCATGGTCATATCCTATCTCTTTGAGGAAATTTTTGTCTTTTGTCCAGCCTTTTTTGACTGTTACCTGAAGGTTCAAATAGGCTTTTTTCCCACTGAGTCTTTCGATTTTTTCTCGGGCAGATTTGCCTATTCGTTTGACGGATTCACCGCCTTTTCCGATAATGATTCCTTTTTGCGACTCTTTTTCTATAATTATTGTGGCATAAATTCTGTCAATTCCTGTTTCTTCTTCGATAGAGTCAATAATGACATCCGATTCATAAGGGACTTCATCACTGATGTTTTCAAAAATAGCTTCACGGATAAATCCTGCATAAATGTCACGAACAAGTTCACTTGTCAAATCCTCAGGATCATACAGATAAGGAGATTCCGGTAAGTTTTTTGCAATAGTGTCCAATAAGTCTTTATGACCTACCTTACGGGGAATTGCTACAGGAATAAGCGCTTCAAAGTGATCAGCATATTTATTGTAGGCACTAATCGATTTAAAAAGTTTTTCTTGCGAAACCTGATCTATTTTGCTTAAAACAATAATATGCTTCACCCGTCCGTTGTTAATTTTTAAAAATCTTTCATAATGTTCGGTAGAATCAGTCACCGGTGCAAGGTAGACGATTAAATCACAATCACCCATTGCTTTAAGGGCTTCATCAAGCATAAACTGATTGAGCATTTTTTCTTTTTCATGCAAACCGGGCGTGTCGACAAAAATAATCTGTGCATTTTCATGCATAACAATTGCATTTGAACGCTTTCTTGTTGCATTGGCTTTTTGACTTACCATTGCAATTTTTTCGCCCAAAAGGGAATTCATTAGGGTGCTTTTACCTGCATTCGGACGTCCAATCAAGGAAACGAAACCAGCTTTAGTCATTTTTACAAACCTTACTTATTTTTACAGACACAAGTGTCTGAACTTATTATAATATATATCTTGATAAGTCTTCATCTTCTACGGCGTTATCGAGTTTTTCATGCACAAGCTTTGCTGTGACGACAAACTCTTTTCCTTTATACTCATCTGCATTGAAACTGATATCTTCAAGTATTCTCTCTAACACAGTATGCAGACGTCTTGCACCGATATCTTCAGCCGTTTCATTGGCACGGTGTGCAAGTTTTGCAATGGCTCTTACCGCTTCATCTTCAAATATCAACTCCATGCCTTCAACGCCCAAGAGAGCCTGGTACTGTTTAAGCAGAGAGTTTTGTGTACGCGTTAGTATTTGATAGAGTGTCTCTTCTGTTAAAGCTTCTAGTTCTACACGAAGCGGAAATCTTCCTTGCAGTTCCGGAATCAAATCACTTGGTTTGCTGACATGAAAAGCACCGGCTGCAATAAAGAGAATATGATCGGTATTGATTGTTCCGTATTTTGTTGAAACACTGCTTCCCTCTACGATAGGCAAGAGGTCTCTCTGGACTCCTTCTTTTGAGGGGTCATTCCGTCCCTGACTTTTTTCACTGAGTGCAATTTTGTCTATTTCATCAAGAAAAATAATCCCTCCGTTTTCCGCCCGTCTCAATGCTTCTGCATTTACTCTTGTCATATCAAGAAGTTTATTGGTTGCTTCCTGACGAAGAAGCATCTTGGCATCTTTAACCGTTACCTCTTTTTTGTTGTCTTCTTTGTTAATTGTGGCAAAGACTTTGGAGAAACTCTCTTGCACTTTGGCCATTTCCGGCGGTAAATTTGTGTCATTAAATTCGATATTGAGTTTTTCTATTTCAAGTTCTATGACTTTATCATCCATTTCACCGGATTCTATACGCTTTTCCATAGCTTCTAAGAGGCGTTGATAATCATCTTTTTTGCTTTCACTTGCACCGGCAGGAAGGGGAGGGAGCAGTTTTTCTGTGATTTTATTGATAATGTAGTTTTCTATTTTGTCTTTGTTTGCTTCTTCCTGTTCCGCTTTGACAATGCTGATGGAATTTACAACCAGATCACGAATCATAGACTCTACGTCACGACCGACAAACCCCACTTCTGTATATTTGCTTGCTTCAACTTTTATAAACGGTACTTTCATCATTTTAGCCAGACGGCGTGATATTTCCGTCTTTCCGACACCGGTTGAACCAATCATTAAAATATTTTTCGGAGTAATTTCATTCTTGAGTTCATCATCAAGCTGCATACGTCTGTAGCGTGTTCGCAAAGCAAGTGCAATGGTTTTTTTCGCATCTTTTTGAGCAATGACATAATTGTCCAGATATTCTACAATTTCTTTTGGTGTTAAATTCACTGCGCTTCTCCATCGAGTATGAGTGTTTTAATATTGTGATTTGTATATATACAAAGATCTGCCGCTACATGTAAAGACTCTTTGACAAGTTCCTCTTCGTCCAATGAAGCGTGCTTTTTTAATGCGCGTGCAGCTGAAATGGCAAAATTGCCTCCGCTTCCTATAGAAGCGATTTGTCCGTCTTCCGGCTCAACCACATCGCCGTTTCCCGTCAAAATAAATATATGTTCATTGTTCAAAACAATCATCATAGCCTCAAGACGACGCAGCACTTTGTCTTTTCTCCAAGCCTTAGAAAACTCAACAACAGATTTGAGCAAATCTCCTTTTTTATTTTCTAAAAATTCTTCAAACATATCAAACAGATTAAAAGCATCAGCAGTACTTCCGGCAAACCCTGCCAGAATTTTACCGTGATGCAGCCTGCGGATTTTTGTTGCATTGCCCTTTAAAACGCTGTCTCCAAAGGTCACTTGACCGTCACCGCCGATAACGGCTTTTTTTTGACCTTTGTAGGCCAGTATGGTAGTAGCATCAAACATTAATTCTTACTCTCCCTGAACATCTACATGGAGTTTTGCATGAATTCCGTGACCGAGTTTCAAATCCAAATCATGTTCCCCAATTGTTTTAATCGCTGTTTTGTCTGTAATGGCTTTTTTATCTATCTCTATGTCATGTTGTTCTTTGAGTGCATTTGCGACTTCTTCTTTGGTTATAGCCCCAAACAGGTGCCCGTTGTTGCCAACTTTTTTTGTAATGATAACTTCGAGTTTATCAAGTTTTTCTGCAATATTTTTGAGTCTTGCTATTTCAGCTTTTTCTTCTTCTTCTTTTCTTTTGATTTCTGCCTCATGTTCAGCAATAATCTCAGGTGTTGCAGGTTTGGCAAAACCTTTTTTAATTAAAAAGTTTTGACCATAACCTGGTTTGACCTCTTTGACTTCACCGGCTTTACCCAAACTTTTTACATCTTTAATTAATAATACTTTCATAGATTATTCCTAGTTTTATTTTATCTTTCTATTTCACCTGGATAGGCAACAATACCATTTGTCAAGTTTCCGATTTTTGTATAACCGTTGTCTGTAAGAATTCTTGCAACATGAGCAGAACGGCTTCCTACATGACAGTAGAGTATGATATTTTCATTTTTACCGTAGTTTGTTTCTTCCCATGTTTGAAAAAATGAACTTGTCGGTACCAGTTTGTCTGCACCTTTAATGTGCCCCATCTGCCATTCCATATATTCGCGTACATCTACAAGCTTAAAATTAACCATTTTCAGTTCACGTGCTTCTAAAAGGGATACAAGCTCATCACCGTCAAGTTCGTCTTTGTTCACAAGTATTTCGCACTCCTCTTTTGTCAGTCCTCTGGAATGGCTGTGTGCGGCCTCTTCCATACCGAGTTCAATACGCTTTTTCTCGGCAAACTCTGGAGTACAGAAAATTCCACAGTGACAGACGCCACCCTCCGGAATTTCTTTTTCAATGGCAGGTTTACAAGGACAGATTCTGTCATCAACCGATTTTGGCTTTCCGTCAACTTCTTCAACCATAAAACAGGGACAAAATCTTTTTTTGTACATCATCTTGTTTCGTGCAAGGCCCATCTGTACGCCTTCGTTCACTTCTTCTTGCGGGTTGTATACCCAACCGAACTGTGCATTGACCTTGTCTGTAAATTTGATTGTTTTTTCAAGTTCCGCCTGAAATTCCGGTGAATTCATATCAATTTTTATTATACTCATATCTCGTTCCTCTAGTTATTTTTTAAATTTGTTTCTTGCTTTACCTTCAATGATAAAACGTAATGCGTTGAGTTTTATAAAACCTTCTGCATCTTTTTGGTTGTAAACTTCATCTTCTTCAAAAGTAGAATATTCAGGATTAAAAAGCGAAACATCAGAACTTCTTCCCACAACGGTTACATTTCCTTTGTAAAGCTTTAATCGTACTGTTCCTTCCACCCATTTTTGTGTTTGATCAATTGCTGCCTGCAGCATTTCACGCTCAGGAGCAAACCAAAAACCGTTATATATAAGTTTTGCATAACGAGGCATCATCTCATCTTTAAGGTGCGCTGCTTCACGGTCAAGTGTGATGGATTCTATTGCCCGGTGTGCTTTGAGCATAATCGTTCCGCCCGGAGTTTCATAACATCCGCGGGCTTTCATGCCGACAAAACGGTTTTCAACGATGTCAACACGACCGATTCCGTGCTTGTTGCCATATTCGTTTAGTGTCTGCAGCATTGTGGCAGGTGAAAGTTTTTCTCCGTTGAGTGCAATCGGATCACCATTTTTGTATTCGATCTCTATGTATTCGGGAGTATCCGGTGCTTTTTGCGGTGAAGTTGTCCACAGCCACATCGACTCTTCCGGCTCTGCTGCAGGGTCTTCCAAAATACCGCCTTCATAAGAGATATGCAAAAGGTTGGCATCCATAGAATAAGGGGATTTTTTTCCTTTTTTCTCAATCTGAATGCCATGCTGTGCCGCATAGGCCAAAAGTTTTTCACGAGAATTTAAATCCCATTCACGCCAAGGAGCGATAATGGTAAGTGTAGAGTCCTGTCCAAGGTATCCCATTTCAAAGCGAACCTGGTCATTGCCTTTTCCTGTTGCCCCATGCGCTACACCGTCAGCACCGGTGATTTTTGCAATTTCTGCCTGACGTTTTGCTATTAAAGGGCGTGCAATGGATGTCCCTAAAAGATATTCCCCTTCATAAATAGCATTGGCACGAAACATCGGGAAAACAAAATCTCTTACAAACTCTTCGCGTAAATCATCAATAAAAATATTCTCAGGTTTAATGCCAAGTTCAAGTGCTTTAACACGTGCAGGTTCAAGTTCTTCACCTTGTCCTAAATCTGCTGTAAAAGTAACAACTTCGCATTTGTATTCGTCTTGCAGCCATTTGAGTATAACACTGGTATCAAGTCCGCCAGAGTATGCCAAAACAACTTTTTTAACACTTTTTTTCATGTAAAAAACCTTTGATAATAAAATAATTACCGCGATTATAACGAAAAACAGGTGAGAAGTTGCTTATGAATTTTGTATTTGTTTTTTTTAGTAAAACTTGCCAAAGGTGTGTTTACATGTAAAGAGGGTTCAAGAGTAAATGCAGTACTTTGTGAAGTACACTTTACCCCTTAGAGTCAAATAGAATTCCGCTGACCTCTTGCATTTTTGGAAGAAAATCATGTGCCTGTTCTGCCGGAAATCTTCGAATAACGGTATTTGTTTTTGTATCTATCGCCGCTACATAAAAGATGTCATTTTTGTCTACTCCAAATTTTATACTTGTATTGAGCGGAGAAAGTGCATCATTGAGCTCCTTTACCAGATTTTCAACATCTTTTTGGGCGTTTGTATTTTTTGTATTGTCAGCTGCAGAATTTTGTGTTTCTTTAATAACATCAGCCTGCTTTGTTCTTGTCTGTGCTGTCTGCTGTACCTGCTGTGACTGATTTTGCGATCGTCCCTGAATTTCTGCCGAACCTACCTGTGACTGCTGCTGTCTTGCAACATTTGCAATGCCATCCATGACATACTCCTTTGCGAAAAGTGTAATTAGTAATGACAAAATCGACAATGCCGTGAATAACTTTAGAAAATATTTTATTTTTTTGTGTTTATTCTAAAATATTTATGATAATCTTGCGTTTATGAAAGAATATATAAAATTACTCAAAGAAGAAAAAGTATTAAGACAGCTTTCGACAATTCAGCTGATTTCTTATTTTGGGGCCTGGTTTTCCAATGTAGCTATATATACTCTGCTCATTGAGTTACATGTATCCGCCTCTGTTGTCGGTTTTGTAGCAATGCTGAACTTTTTTGCCGGTGTTTTGCAGGCTCCGTTTTCGGGTCCTGTTATAGACAGGATGAATCCAAAAAAACTGATGCTGCTGCTTATCACGGTGGAAATAGTCGCTACTGTCTCTTTGATATTTGTGACACAGGTCTCGGACTTGTTACTTTTGTATGTATTGATATTTTTTAAAATGGCGGCAGCTTCATTTTATTTTACGACAGAGATGTCGCTTTTGCCAAAAATCCTGCATGGGAGCAAGCTGCAGCGCGCTAATGAACTGCATTCTATTATCTGGTCGTTTTCCTATACGCTGGGAATGGCGGTAAGCGGCTTTGTGGTTTATTGGTTTGGTATAAAAACGGCCTTTATGCTTGACGGATTGATGTTTTTTATAGCTTTTTGGCTGCTCTTTTATACAGAAATTAAAATAGAAATACTGAAAGTCGAAGAAAATATTTTTAAAATGATGCAGGAGACTTTTGTTTATCTCAAAAGAACACCAAAAGCTCTCCATCTGATGCTTATCCACTCTTTTGTCGGTCTTACCGCTTTTGATGCCCTGGTGGCCTTGATGGTTGATGAGTATTATGCCTCTTTTATTGCGGCTTCACTGGCTCTTGGGCTACTGCATTCTGCCCGTGCCGTAGGTCTTGTCATCGGTCCGGTATATATCGGAAAATGGATTAACAACACAAGGCTTGTCTATGTATTTATAGCCCAGGGGACAGCTGTCTGGATATGGGCATTTGCAATGCATAATTTTTATCTTTCTTTGGCAGCGAGCGTGCTTGTCGGTTTCTTTACAACGACTTTATGGTCTTACAGTTATACACTTTTGCAAAAAAACATAGAAAAAAAATACTATGGACGGATTGTTGCCTATAATGACATGCTGTTTTTGTCTTCGGCAGCTTTTACTTCGTATATGATTGGCTTTTTGGCAGCACATTCATTTTCTTTAGAGGCAATTACGGCTATAATTGGCAGCGGTTTTTTTGTAGGCGCGCTTTACTATAAATATGTACTCAAAAGTCAAAAAATAGAAGAGATTTCATGATGAGTTTTGCAATACTTGGCGGACTGCTGTTAAACATTGGTGCCTATCTGACCTATAAAGGAAAGATTTATCAGGCAGTGATTGTCTATCTTTTTGCGGATATCTGCTGGATAATAATGGCAGTGCAAAAAGAGGATGTGATTGGTGCGGGTTTTATCGTAACAGGCACAATATTCGGATTTTTGGCATATTTGAAGATGAAAAACGGTGCAATGAAAAAAAGTTTAGACAAGGGAGAGGAATGATTTACAAATCAAAAGAGGGTGACATCAGTTTGGAGAATTTGACACGTCTGTATGGTGCGGTTGTCATTGATATGCAGGGTGAAATTGCCGAAATGAGTCTGGAATGGTTTGATCTGTACGGTGAGAAAGTCAAGTTGATACATTATGTGCTTGTGTTTGATTATACGCCGCCGGGTGAAAATGTCAGAGATACAAAAGTTTTGGAATTTTCTACAAAAGAGGCACTGATAGAAACGATGCAAGAGGTAGCACAATTTTTTCAAAAATAATTTCAAAAGATACCAAAAAAGTTCTCTCTCTTGCCTTTCCTGCAGCGCTCAAGCATCTTGTAGATATTTTGCAGGTGCTTATAGATATGCTGATGGTGGGAACGGTAAGTGTTGCCGCACTTGCAGCTGTCGGTATGAGTATGCAGTTTATGATGATTATCAATGTGTTGATGACGCTGTATGTCATAGGCGGCAATGCGCTTATCTCGCGATTTATCGGGCAGGGCAGAAAAAACAGAGCTTCGGCACTTCTCTTTTCACTTGTTATTCTTGCCGTGATTTTGGCTTTTTTTGTAACGATTGGCGGCTATTTCGGCAGCACACATTTTTACAGCTGGATGGGTGCGACACCTGCAGTGGTAGAGCAGGGCAGTATCTATTTTAAAGTCTTATCACTCGGTATTGTCGTGATATTTTTGGATAATCTGCTTTACAATGCCCTGAGTGCCGCAGGAGATACAAAAAGCTCTTTTTACATCAAACTCTCCTCTGCCGCTATGAATGCTTTTATGAACTACGTGCTGATATTCGGTCATTTCGGCTTTGAAGCAAGAGGTATTGAAGGTGCCGCCATTGCAACGGTCATCTCCTATATATTTAATGTTGTTGCCTACTATATACTTATAAAAAAGATGAATTCGAGTCTTGATTTTGTGCCGATTATTCGCACGCAGGATATAAAAAGAGTCCTGAAAGTCGGTTGGAGTGCAGCACTTGACCGTGGTATATCGAGTATGAGTTTTTTGGTTTTTGTCTCCATCATCACTGCTTACGGAACGGCAGAACTTGCAGGCTATCAGGTCGGACTCCGTGTTGAGGGTATTGCCTTTATGCCAGGTTTTGGTTTTGCCATCGCCGCAATGGCGCTGGTAGGACAAAATATAGGAAAAAAAGATTTTGACAAAGCCTATAATATGGGGATAATTTCCGGACGGATTGCCTATGTGTTTATGGGAAGTGTCGGGTTGATTATGATACTCTTTCCGGAGTTTCTTGTGAGTTTTTTTACAAAAGACGCTCTGACGATTGCAGTTGCCTCAAAGTACCTTATACTGGTAGGTTTGGCGCAGATTCCACTTGCAATTATGTTTGTCTATTCTGCAGCACTTCGAGGAGCCGGTGCCACAAAAACCACCCTGAAAGTCAATGTCTCTTCTTTGTGGCTTTTCCGTGTGATTCCTTCGTATACAGCCTATCATATGGGCTATGGAGTTGTTGTGATTTTTGCAATTATGAATATAGAAACTTTGATAAAAGGCATTATCTATTGGTATCTGTACTCGAAAAGAGAGTGGCTCTATACCAAAGTATAAATTTATTTGGGATATGTTGTTTATAACTATTTCACCAGAGGGAGCTTCAATGCCATAAAGTTTAGCGGCTTTTTCGGAACCCGTACTGCAGTGCGGGCCGAGAGTGGCAGGAAAGTAGCAACAGTCGGCACTAAAGTACCGATTCCAAGAGCTTGTTGTATTGCGGAACCTATCCTTTATGATGGGCCGAGAGTGGCAGGAAAGTAGCAACAGTCGGCACTACAGAACAAATTTAGTTTTTCTAAGTTATGCTTTAGTGTTAGAAGTACTGATTCCGGGGAGTTGCTATATTCCGGAACCCGTACTTCAGTGCGGGCTTTGCGTTTTTAAAACCTAACGTCTAGGTTAAAACCCAGATTCCAAAAAAATATCAAATTTTTTTTCTTAACTTCATGGCAATACATTAGTCTTGATGGTTCCCAACAGTATTTGGGATTGTGTTTCCGCTGGCTTGCATGTTGAGTGCCTGTGGGTATTTTTTATAATGTGTGCGTACTGTTTTGGCGAGTTTTTCTTTGGTGCGTGTGTCGATGACTCCGTTGTCGGCTATGGCGTCTGCAATGTTTTGTACCAGTTCATCCTGGGGGTTTTGCATTTTGCTTTTCCAAGAAAGTAAAAGTGCTTTGTTTACATGTAAAGGCAAGGAGCCCATTATGCCGATATCGTTTTGATTGTGAATGAGCAGTCCTGAGGTAGTGCCTCTGTCAAGTGTCAAAACCTGGAAAAGATAGAGTGTGTGGTAGTCAAGTTGCTGTTGGAGTGCCTCTTTTGAGATTTCTGTTCTTGTCTGTAAAGCATTTGTTATAATGTGGATGTAGGTGTCTATAATGCCCTCTCCAAAGTTTTTTGCAAAATCGGCGTCGGCTTGTTTGTTGTCTGTTTTGTAGTTTTCAAGGTAAAAATGAGAGATGCCGCGTGTACGCTGCAGGGCAGGAATTGTAAAATATTTGTCGCCCTGTTCTGCGCCTGTTGTATAGTTTTTGCTTCCTAGGTTTTGCAAGGCTTTGTCAAATGCAGTTTTATCTTCTTCATAGGCAACAGCAGGATTCAAATCAGCCATAATTCGCCAATAGGAGGGTGCATTACGCAATTCTGTCAGACTGATGTGAATATGCACAGAGGGGACATGCGGATTGGCAGGATGGATAATGGTTGAAATGGCGGTGGCACTTTTGAGGTTTTTTTCAGGTTTGTCATCATAATGTACCTGTGAGACATTCACGCTTGCGGTATTGAACAGTTTTTTGTCTCTTGCTTCAAATCTGTTTCCGCCCCCGTGAAGTCCGGCATCTCTGAGCCAGGTAACTTCTTTGAACTTTTTATCGGCTCCAAACTTTTTTGAAAGAGTATCGAGTTTGTCAACAAATCTTTTTTGTAAAGCAGTGACGAGTGCGTATGCTTGCTGTGCTTCTTTTGAGTCTGCTAAAATCAGTGTCATATTTATTATCCATAATTTTTTCCTAATTTTAGCAGGTTAAGACTAAATAAAAGTCTACAGAGTAAAATATTTACCTTCTTCCTCCGCCTTTTCCGTGAGAACCCTGGTACATATTTTGAGAACCTGAACCGCTTCCCTGATTTTGGGAACCATTTTTATATTGATACTTGTTTTGTTTTTTTTCTCCTGAACCGCTGCCGTTATATTGTTGTGTTCTTTCTTGCATTTGTTGCATTTGTGCCTCATGTTGGGCAAAACTTTCATCTGCATAACTTATGCCTGCTAATAATAGTGACAGAATGAGTATCTTTTTCATCTTACGCTCCTCGTATAATTTATTTTATGAGTAAATAGGTTCTTTTATTAAAGTTTTTTGACTTTTTTATCAAGAAATATTACTCTTTTAAGATTGAAGTACTAACTTCAAATCTTGTAACTATCACAGTCTATGACTAAAGGTAAAACAACATTTTTCTCCTTATAGCAGAATATAAAATTTACCAAATTTGATCTACTGACTACATCATTAAGCCAGTTGGTATCTTTAGTTGTTAATCACTTATTACAAGCTGTTGGGGTAGCTGTTATTTTAGCACTTACAACATATAGATTAACGAGGCTGTGAACTCTAACATTAAGTTGTTAGGCAACCAAAGATTACACGACAAGGATTACAAAGATGTATTATGTAGGTATAGATATTGCAAAGAGTTTTCATGTTGTTTCTGTTATCGATGATAATGAAACTAAAGTTATTAACAAACCTTTTAAAATTAACAATGACTTAAAAGGATTTGAGAAACTACTTACTATTTTAGATAGTGTCACTTTAGAGAAAGATGACTTTCTTATTGGTATAGAAGCAACAGGTATTTATGGTGAAAATCTTTTAGAGTTTTTAAAGTCTAAGGGGTATAGTGTTAAACTATTAAATCCATTCCAGACTTCAAGGTATCGAGAGCAAATAACTATGAAAAAAGTTAAAAATGACAACATAGATTCTTTAGTAATAGCACTCTTTTTAAAAGATGGCAAATACTCTTCTGGTTATGTGACTGATGATGAGTATCAAAGTCTTAGAACACTCTATCGTAATCGTGCTTCTATTCAAGCAGATATGAAAGAGGTTAAAAAGAGAATACTAACTCAGATAACGGTTACATTTCCAGAGTTTGAAAGCTTTACAAATCCATTTACAATCAGTGGATTAGCACTGCTTGAGAAATATCCTACTGCACACCACTATAAGCATAGCAGTGTAGATAGAATCATGAAAGTTTTTAGTCATATTCAAGGGAATAACTTTAATAAAGATAAAGCCCTAAGACTACTAGAACTCTCAAGAGAATCTATCTACTCAGGTAAAGCCAAAGATGCACGAGCTATCGCTATTAGAAGCACTATTAGGCTTTTAAAAATGTACCTTAGTGAGTTAGATATTATTGAAGCTGAGATAGTTGCTTTACTGGATAAAAAAGGTATTAACTCTCAAACACTTGATGAACTTCCAACTAAAAATAGTTTAATAGAGAATCTTAAAACTATACCTGGGGTAAGCGATAAGACTATTGCTGCTGTTATTAGTGAGTGTGGAGACCTAACAAGGTTTCCATCCATTCCTAAGTTCATAGGCTACCTTGGGTTATTTCCTACTGAAAACAGTTCTGGTAACTCCAAGAGTGTTGGACATCTTAGTAAAAGAGGCTCATCCTTAGTTAAGCATGCACTTTATCTGAGTGCTACAAGTTGTTTGATACACAACAAACAGATGAAGCAACTCTACGATACTAAACGAAGTCAGGGTAAATCTAAAAAAGAGGGTTTAGTTGCTGTCTCAAGAAAACTTGCAACCATTATCTACTCTATTTTTAAATACAATACACCCTATAATCCAAATCGTGTATTTACAAATTAGTCATAAACAGTGATAAGTTAAAGATCCCAAGTTAGTACTTAAATCATTACTAAATTGTTAACCAAAATAGAAAAACTATATAGTTTATTCTATAGTTTGATTATCAAAATACTCTGTTCAAATTCAACAAAACTGAACTCAAAAAAGAGTATTTAAAAAATCAAACTCTGCAAGAATTTCATCTTGCATCGCTCTTTGAAATAATATTGTTACTATTCTGATGCCTATTTTTCACCCCAATCCTAAAAAAAGCCATAACAAAAAGTAGAACGATAATTGCTGTAAGTATTAAAAAATAAAAAGAGAAGAAATGGCAAGAAAATCAAGAGAAAAACTTTCAAAGAAGCGATCAATTAAAGGGTATAAAGAACAAGCCGAATCAAATCAACTTTTGAAACTATTTTCAGGAGTTACAGATTATCGTAAAGCCAAAGGGAAGAGACATAAAATAGAGCATGTTTTATATTTATCTGTGTTAGCTGGATTAATGGGAGCAACAGACTACAAACAAATTTCAATTTGGATAGATAAACATATTCAAAAAGAACAAATAAAAAAACTTTTAGGGATAGAATTTATACTCACTCCAAAAAAAAGTGTAGTATCAGAGATACTTGCAAAAGTAGATTCAGAGGAGGTAGAAGGTGTTTTTAGAGAATGGATTAAGAACTATGTTGATACTACAGGAAAACACCTGAGTGTTGATGGAAAGGTCATGAACGGTAGTAGATATAAAGACAAACGTTCAATTGAAGTAGTAGGTGCAGTTCTTTCAGAAATTGGTGTAGTCATTGCACATCAACAAATAGCACAGAAGTCTAATGAGATACCAGCCCTACAGGCTATGATAGGGGAGTTGGATGATACATTCATCTTTACCTTTGATGCAATGAATACTCAAAAAAAACGCTAGATGCCATTGAAAATAGTGGCTCAAAATATATTGCTAAAGTTAAAGACAATCAAAAAACACTCCTTGATAAAATAGATGAAATATCAAGGGAAATGAAACCAACAAGCACCTATAACGCAAAACCTATCCAGCAATCAAATGAATGGATACAAAGGGAAGTGTTTGTATATAAACCTACAACTTTTTACCATAATGGAATTTCTCATGTTCGTTCAATAATAAAAACTATCAAAAAAGTAGAGCATATAAATCATCAAACTAAAGAAGTGACCAATAGCACAAGAATTCAATTCTGTATTGCAAACTTTCGTGAAGAAGCAGAATTTTTTCATAATAAAATACTACATCATTGGAAAGTAGAAACGATGCACCAGTACAAAGATAATGCGCTTAGAGAAGATGACCATAACTGCCATTTAAATCCATTTTTAATGACAATCATTAGAAGTATGATTCTTAATATTTTACATCTTAATGGTGCAAAATCTATACAAGAACAACTTATCAACAATAGATGGGATTTGGATGATTCTATCTCTCAACTCTTGAAATTTAGTTTTTAGAGGATTGGGGTGCCTATTTTTTAGTTTCCTTGCTTTTTAAGTTATTCTTTATAAAAAGGCTTATGTTTTATAGGAGGAGTATAACAGTTTTGTATTAGCGGATTGTTAGCGGTTAGATGTTTTTTTAGCAAGTTTAAGATAATATTTCAGTATGAATAAACAAGAGTATAAACAGGCAGTAGAAAAATTAAATTTGTGGGCATATCATTATTATGTTTTGGATGATCCGATTATGACGGATGAGGTGTATGACAGACTTTACAAGGAGGTGGAGGAGTATGAAGCGGCACACCCTGAAGATGTTTTAAAAGATTCTCCGACACAAAGGGTAGGGGATGTTGTCAGCGAGGGCTTTGTAAAAGCGCGTCATCTCTCGCGTATGTGGTCTTTGGAAGATATTTTCAATGCCGAAGAGTTGAAAAAATGGCTGGAAAAAACCTACAGGCTTGACAAAAATGTGACCTTTTACTGTGAGCCAAAGTATGACGGTGCTTCGCTCAATCTTATCTATGAAAACGGTGAACTGCAAAAGGGCATCACCAGAGGTGACGGAACAGTGGGTGAACTGATTACGCAAAATGTCAAAACAATTCGCACGGTTCCTTTGAGCATAGAGCATAAAGAGCTGATTGAAATTCGCGGAGAAGTTGTCATTTTTAAGGACGAGTTTGAAAAAATCAACAAAGAGCGTCTCAAACAGGGAGAACCGCCTTTTGCCAACCCGCGTAATGCTGCAGCAGGGAGCCTTCGCCAGCTTGATCCGAATATTACCGCAAAAAGAAATCTTGTCTTTTTGCCCTACGGTGTCGGTGTAAACACTCTGCCGCACAAGCTTCTGAGTGATAAAATGTCTTACATTTATGAACTCGGTTTTCGCGAACCGCCGCTTCGTGCCGTAACAAAAGGCTATGATGAGATAGAGGCAATGTATGAGCGTATGAAAGAGGAGCGTGAAAGCTACCCTATGATGCTTGATGGGATGGTTGTCAAGGTCAATGAAATCGCAGCGCAGATAGATATGGGATATACAGTAAAAGTACCGCGTTGGGCGGTGGCCTATAAATTTCCGGCAGTCGAGAAGATAACACGCGTAAAAGACATCATTTTGCAGGTCGGACGTACGGGTGTGGTAACGCCTGTAGCGATTGTCGAGCCGACAGAAATCGAGGGGGCAGTTGTTGAACGTGCGACGCTGCATAATTTTGATGAAATAGAGCGTATGGACATCCGCATAGGGGACAAGGTGATTATTTTGCGAAGCGGGGATGTGATTCCAAAAATCGTCAAAGTATTGACACAGGAACGCAAGGGAGATGAAAAGAAAGTTCTCCGTCCTACACGCTGCCCTGTTTGCGGGAGCGAACTCTTGCAAGAAGATGTGCTTATAAAATGTCAAAATCTCAAATGTGAGGCACGGGTTGTCAACTCCATTATCTATTTTGCTTCCAAGCAGTGCCTCAATATTGATGGACTCGGCAGTAAAATAGTTGAGCAGCTTTTTAATGCGGGACTTGTCAAAAGCGTACTTGATTTATTTGCTTTGAGTGAAGAAAAACTCTTAAAGCTTGAAGGCTTTAAAGAGAAAAAAGCAAGAAACCTGCTCAATGCCATAGAGAATGCAAAAGGCTGTGAGCTTTGGCGTTTTATCAATGCGCTCGGAATCGAGCATATCGGCGAAGTGGCTTCAAAAATGATAGCCGAAGCTTTCGGGCTGGCATATTTACATGCAACGCAGGAACAGCTTGTAGGCATTGACGGCATAGGGGAAGAGATGGCGCAGAGCTATTTGGAATTTATGCGTGTGAATGAAGATACCGTGCGCAAGCTTCAAGAGATTTTACAGCCGGTGCCGCCGAAAAAAAGAGAAGAAGCAGACGAAAATCCTTTTAAAGGAAAAAAGGTGGTACTCACGGGAACTATGAGCGAGCCAAGACCTGTTATAAAAGAGAAGTTGGAAGCACTCGGTGCAAAAGTTTCAGGCAGTGTAAGCAAAAAAACCGACTATCTTATTTATGGCGAAGATGCAGGCAGCAAGTATGACAAGGCTGTAAGTCTGGGTGTCAAAACACTTACGGAAGAGGAAATGAGAGAGATGCTCCCATGAGACTGGATAACTGTTTGGTAGCAAACGGCCTGAGTGAAAGCCGTAACAAAGCGCAGGCTATGATTAAAAACGGACTGGTTCTTGTAAACAGCAAAACTGTCAAAAAACCGGCCTTTGGAGTAGAAGAAGATGACAGGGTGGAAGTGGTACAGCATAAAAGATATGTTTCCCGTGCTGCTTTGAAGCTTGAATATTTTTTGGATGAACTGGATTTACATGTAAGCAATAAAAGAGCTTTGGATATCGGTTCTTCTACGGGCGGATTTACCCAGGTTTTGCTTGAGAGAGGTGTGCGGGAAGTCAGTTGTGTTGATGTGGGGCGAGAACAGTTGCATCACTCTTTGCGTGAAGATAATCGTGTCAATACTTATGAAGGCTGTGATATCCGCCGGTTTGAGGCGGATGAACCGTTTGAACTGGTTGTCAGTGATGTTGCCTTCATCTCTTTGCTGTATATTTTGGATGCTGTTGACAGGCTTGCTTCGGGTGATATCATTTTGCTCTTTAAGCCGCAGTTTGAAGTAGGAAGAGAGGCAAAACGTGACAAAAACGGCGTTGTACAGGATACAAAGGCAATAGAGAGGGCAATGCAAAGGTTTGAAGATGCCTGCCGTTTGAAAAACTGGCAGTTGGTGAAAAAATCTCCCTCAAAACTTGCGGGGAAAGAGGGAAATTTAGAGTATTGTTATCACTTTAAAAAAGATATATTATAATGCTGAGAGAGAAGAAAAAAATGAAGGTGCAAATATGAGAAAAAGCACATCAATCGCCATAGGCGGATTTGACGGAATGCACATCGGGCATCAGGCACTTTTTCGTGAGCTTGATGACAACGGTACTATTGTTGTGATTGAGACAGGATATGCCAACCTGACACCTGACGGATTTAGACAACGCTATACAAAGCATCGTATTGTCTATCTGAAGCTTGATGATATACGGCATTTGGACGGAGAGGGTTTTGTTGCTTTTTTACAAAAAAAGTTTCCGAAATTAAAAAAAATAGTTGTGGGATATGATTTTCATTTTGGCAAAGACAGAAAATATTCCTATGAAGATTTAAAACAATTATTTAAAGGAGATGTAGTTGTGGTAGACGAGGTCAAACATAACAACGATTCGGTACATTCGCATAAAATAAGGGCAAAACTCCAAATAGGCGACATAAAAGGTGCCAATGATTTTCTCGGACACAACTATATGATTACCGGTATAAGAGTTGACGGACAGGGTCTGGGCTCCCGGGAACTTGTTCCGACAATCAACCTGAGAGTGAAGGGTTTTTTACTGCCAAAGGAGGGAGTGTACGCAACGCTTACTCGCATTGACGATGAAGAACATTTTCATCCCTCGGTAAGTTTTATAGGACACCGTATAACAACGGACGGCAGTTTTGCGGTAGAGACACACATACTTGACGGTGTGGTTACATGTAAAGAAAAAGCTGAAATAAGTTTTGTTGATTTTATACGAAACAATGAGAAGTTTGACTCTTTAAATAACTTAAAAGAGGCAATTAAAAAAGATATAACGATTGCAAATCGGATGCTAAAAAGATTGGAATTGTAAGTATCAGTTTTATTGTAACTTTTATACTGTTACAGTATATGTGCCATATATTTTCCCTTGTGTAGTTGGGCAATAACATTTTGCTTGATTTTTGTAGAAGAAGTCTGTGGATTATAACTGACCTGTACTATTTTTCTGTCTTTTGATTTGAGGTAATCTTCTACTGCTATATTATGCGGTTGATCGCCCCAGTCTTCTCCAATGACAAAAATATCTGCATTTACTGCTTCACAGGCTGTGACATACTCAAGTTCATGGTATGCTCTTACATCATCAACACATTTGAGTGCTTTGAGCATCTCCATACGTTGGGCCAAAGGAACCACAGGAACATTTGGTTTGTAAGAGTTTACAACCTGATCAGATGCAACACCGACTACAAGTGTATTCCCCAGTGTTTTACAGTATTCTAATAAGGCCAGATGCCCCACATGTAATAAATCAAAAGTTCCGACAGTATATATAATCATTATTTTGTTTCCTTTTGTAATATAATTAAGATATTTTAGATATAATACCATAAATATATTTAATATTCAGTAAAAATTTGATAAGGATTCAATTTATGACCAAACAACCAACGATTCTCTCTTATGTGAGAGATATTCCCAACCTTTTATCGCTTTCAGGATTAGCCTGTACACTTTTAGCCATCTATTTTAGTATCACCGGTCTTTATTATGCGGCTATGATTGGTATGGTTTGGGCTGTTGCATTTGACTGGGCGGATGGTTTGGTAGCCAGAAGGCTTAAAGGAAGAACTTCTACAGATGCGAAATTCGGAGGGCAGTTGGATGTTTTGATAGATATTGTAAGCTACGGTGTGACGCCTGCTGTATTGCTTTTGAGTTATGGACATTTTGAGCCTGTATACCTTATAGGCGCATTTATAATGATAAGTGCGGCTGCTGTGCGACTCAGTTATTTCAGTACATACGGACTTGCCGGAGGAACAAAATATACAGGACTTGCATTGGATAACAACAGTCTTATTTTGGTTTTCATTTTTTTGTTTGAAGGTTTTTTTACGCATGAAGTTTTTTCTGCCGTTTTATACATAAGCGGGGTAACTCTTGCGATACTGAATGTGTCAGAAATTAAAACACCAAAACTTTCCGGAAATCCCAGGAATGTCTATCTGCTAGGTATGTATACGCTTGGAATATCAGCTGTATACGGATTTTTTCTGAGATAAGCAAGTACAGAATATGCCAAAATTATAAAAACAAACAGGAAAATCAATGAAGATAACACCAAATGTAGTGGTGGAAAATGAAAATACCGCTTACAAAATTACTCTTAAAAATACGAGTAATATTGAATCTGTAGAAGTCCTCTCACGAGGGGATTATTATCATAAAGACAAGATAGACTATACTGTACAAAACAATCATATTGTATTTGCATACACCATGAACTATCTTGGAGAGTTTATTGTAAAAGTCAATTTTACCTATAAAGAGTCTAAGTCCGTTTGTCTTTACTGCGTTGACAAAGAGATGATACAGTTAAGACCTTTCAAGGGTGATTTGCATATGCATTCTGTGTATTCTGATGGTAAAACAACACCTTTTGCAATGGCTTTGGCCTCTTTGCAGGCAGGGATGGATTTTGTGAGCATTACTGACCATGACAGCTACGAAGGCTCTCTTGAGGCGATAGAAAAAGTACAACAGAACAATATAGACATTTTGGTACTGCCCGGTGAGGAAGTGAGTGTCGGCGGGAAAAAAGATATGTCGATTGCCCAGGGAAACGGACATATATTATCTGTCAATGCAGACAAATCTATCCAAAAGCAGAGAGAAAAGAGCGAAATATACGAAAAAGAGCTTCAGGATATTGTCAAAAGACTGCAAAAAGAAGAGATAGATACAAAAATTGATCTTTTTCATTATGCAAAAAACATTTGGGTTATCGAAAAAATAAAAGAGGCACAGGGTGTATCCATCCTGGCGCATCCAAACTGGGTATACAGAGACGGAAAGTACCATCTTCATCAGGCTTTTTACAAAGAGATGCTTAAAAGTTCGCATCTTGACGGTGTTGAAGTTTTTGGAGAGGAAAAAATCAAAGAGTATAACAACATGACACACCTGACTGCGCTTCAAATAAGAAACAAACACAAGTATCTGGCACCGTTTGCCAATTCGGATGCGCATGACAGCGATCATGAAGTGGGAGAGCGTTTTAGCATTGTATTTGCAAAAGAAAGGTCTGCTGAAAATATTACTCATGCAATCAAAAAAGGGCTTAGCTGTGCTGTTTATAAAAGAGAAAACAATGAACATCAGTTCATAGGAAAAGATGAACTGGCACAGTATGTTTATTTTTTAATCAAAGAGTATTATCCAAAGCATAACAGTTTAAAAAGCAGATTGGCAAAACTTTATATGGACCAATTGATAAATGGGACAAGTTTTCAAAAAAAAATTGATGCGGTACAGTTGAAATTAAAAAATCATGCAAATGCATTTTTTTTAGATACAATTAGCATAAAAAAGAAGTAGACATTTGAACAGAGAATATTTAGAAAACAAAGAGACCATACATTTTAAATTTGAACAAAACAAGGAAGACTTTACAGTAGATGAGATTCCTTTGGCATTTAAAGGCAATGGTAACTTTGTTGTATTACATGTAAAGAAAGTAGAACTCACAACCTGGGATATGATAGCCGCATTTGCTGAATTTCTCAACATACCTGCTGAAAAAATAGGCTATGCAGGACTTAAAGACAAACATGCAACAACGACACAGTATATTTCTGTCGAAGCGAAGTATGAAAAACAGCTCAAAAAATTTAGGCATCCTCAGATAAAAATACTCAATATGACAAGACATACCCACTCCATACGGATGGGTGATCTGGCCGGAAACCGTTTTAGCATCAATCTTTTTGGTGTTTCACAGATTGAAGCAGGACGTATTGAAAAGCTGGCTAGAAAAAGTGAAAAAAACGGCTTGCCCAACTATTTTGGATATCAAAGATTTGGACGGGATGAAGATTCAATAGAACAGGCCCGTGCGATGATAGCCGGAGACTTACATGTAAACGATGCAAAGCTGAAAAAGTTTCTTGTTTCTATTTATCAGAGTTTGTATTTCAATGACTGGTTGAAAGAGAGAATTCTTTTGAGCAGAGAAAAAAACGGCGGAAAGTTTATGCTTTTAGAGGGGGATGTTTATCTTTCAGATGAAGAAAAACTCTTTACGCCGAAAAATACTCCTCAACAGGATTTCCAGGCAAAAAAAGTAGTACCGACAGGACTTTTGCCCGGACGGAATGTATACCGTGCCAGAGGCGAGGCAAGAGCAATAGAAGCGAAATATGATGATGAGTTTTTATATGACAAAGGCATGCGTCGGGCGGCTTTGGTCTATCCTCAAGATATTACATGTAAGTATAAAAACCATTTTGATATTTTAAACATTGCTTTTACACTGCCAAAAGGTTCCTATGCCACAGTCTTTTTGGAGAATATCGCCAACAAAAACTTTAAAGCAAAAGCAGTGAAACAAAAAGGCGCCAAACCTAAGAAATAAGGCTTACCACTCTTCTTCCTCTTCATTGATATCTGAATCATCATATGGGTCCATATGAGTGAGTATATGGACTTTTTTATCTGGAAAAAGTTCTTTTATTTTTGCTTCAATCCTGTCTGATATGAGATGGGCATCGTAGAGTGATATGCTCACATTAAAGACAAGATGGTAAGAGATAAAGATATGCGAACCTGCTTCACGTGTCTGCAGGTAATGGTAGGCTGTAATCTCTTTTTCATTTTTGAGAATTTCTTCTATTTTTTCGATATCTTCTTTTGGCAGTGCAACATCAAGAAGCATCAAAACTCCTTCTTTTACTATAGGAATGGCAGAGTAAATCATATAAAATGCAATGGCAATACCTAAAACAGGATCTATAAGATACTCTCCTGTATACTGGATGGCTACAAGTGCAAAAAGAACAGCACCGTTTGAAAATATGTCTGTTTTGTAGTGCAGCGCATCGGCTTTTATAACCATATTTCCTGTTTTTTTTGCCACATATGATAAAAAGAGGACTAAAAAACCTGTGATGACAAAAGATGCCACCATTACAGTGATACTCTCATTCATGTGCTGCATTGCTTTTGGGTGCACTATTTTAGAAATTGCTTCATATAGAATAAAAAGTGCCGAGAGCGAAATTATTGTTCCTTCCATGACAGCCGCAAGCGGTTCAAGTTTTGCCCGTCCAAAGTGAAATTTGTCATCCGGGTGTTTTTCTGCATTGTGAAGCGCAAAATAGTTAAAGAGCGAAACCGTTAAATCGAGGAGAGAATCAATGGCAGATGCCAAAACGGCGATAGATCCGCTTAATATTCCGACAGTGAGTTTAAGCAGTATCAATACAGTAGCCACACTGCTTGAAACAACGGTCGCTTTCTTTTCTAATCGCATAAAAATCCTTAATTATTATTTAGATATAATTGTACTTAAACTTAACTATAAAAAGCATAAAATGAACTTAGAAGAATTAAGACAAGAGAGACAAAAATGGATGCAGTGGAAAAACATAGCACCCCTGAGAAAAGCGATTGAGAGCCTTGAGGCAGTTACATGTAATGCTACGTTTGGGGATGTGGTAAAAATCAGCGGTGTCTGTGATGAAAAAAAAGTGTATGAAACGGCAAAAATGCTGATGCCATGGCGCAAAGGACCCTTTCAAATCGGTGAAACATTTATAGACAGTGAGTGGAAAAGTAATATAAAATACAATCTGCTCAGACCCTATTTTGATTTAAAAAACAAAAGAGTTGCCGATATAGGCTGTAACAACGGGTACTATATGTTTCGGATGCAAGAAGACGAACCAAAACTTTTAGTCGGTTTTGATCCTTCACCGCTCTATAAAACACAGTTTGATTTCATCAATCATTTTGTAAAAAGTGACATAGTGTATGAACTTTTGGGTGTTGAACATCTGCCGATATATGACGAAAAATTTGATATGATTTTTTGTTTGGGTGTTTTGTACCACAGAAGTGATCCTGTTGCCATGTTAAAATCACTCTATAAGGGATTGGACAAAAAAGGCGAAGTGATTTTAGATACATTTTATATAGATGGCGATGAGGAGATGGCACTCTGTCCTGAGTTTTCTTACTCCAAAATACCCAACATCTATTTTGTACCGACGATAAAAGCATTGAAAAACTGGTGTCTGCGTGCCGGATTTGATGGATTTAAAGTATTATGTACTTCTGTTACAGATGCTGATGAACAGCGTAAAACAGAGTGGATAGAGGGGCAGTCACTGGAAGACTTCCTTGATCCGGATGATAACACAAAAACAGTAGAAGGCTATCCTGCGCCGCAAAGAGTCTATGTGAAACTGATAAAGGATAAAAAATAATGAAAAATGAACAACTTGATGATGAATTAGAACTTGAAGAGTATAGAAATACAGAAAATGAAGTGATGATTCAAACACATGAAAAGGTCAACCAAAATCTTTGTGGTGAAGTGATAAAGATGGAAGAGGGATATGTGGAATTGAGCCTTGAGACTATTCCTGACATGCTTGCTGATGAGGTCGGATTGATTCATGGCGGTTTTATTTTTGGTGCTGCTGATTATGCAGCTATGCTTGCAGTAAACGAACGAAATGTTGTTTTGGTAGCAAGTGACTGCCAGTTTCTCTCTCCTGTAAAACTGCATGATGTTGTTGATGTTGTTGCAAAAGTAAGACATAAAGAAGGGCGTAAAAGAAATGTACATGTACAGGCTTTTGTTCTGGATATAAAAGTTTTTGAAGGAGAATTTAAAACTGTTATAACAGACAAGCATGTTTTAAAACTCAAACTGCTGGATGAGGAAGAGCAAAAGAGCGGAACACCAGAGTAAAAAGGTTCAGTCCACCTCTTACTCTTTGTTTGCTGTGAGTAAAAATATTCCAAAATCTTTATGGGGTTTTTTGATTGTATTTATGTTTTGTATTTTTACATCTGTAAATCCGTGTTTTTGGACGATGTCGCGCAGTGTTTGGGCATCGAATCCAAAATGGTGCACACCTGTATTGTCCGAGTGAAAGGTTCCGTCTTCCCTTTCCAAATCGGCAATGGCAATAAAACCGCCTTTTTTAATGTTTTTATAAATTGTTGCAAAAAAAGCATCCAAATCTTTTACATGATGCAGTGTCATTGAGCTGATAAGTCCGTCAAACTGCTGTTTGAGCGGTTCTTTGACAATATCTTGATGATAGGCTTTTATTGCCAGTTGCGGTGTGTTTTTTTCCTGAAGTTTTTCGAGCATTTTTGCCGAGGTGTCAACACCGTAAACCTGTTTTACTTTGGGAGCAATGCTAAATCCAAGCAGTCCTGTTCCCACGCCAAAGTCAAGTATCTCCATATGCTCACTCAGCGGTATCTCTTTTTCTATAGCATCAGCAATTGTTTTTGCGCCCTTCACACGTATGTCACCGCTGTCCCAGTTTTGTGCTTTTTCTTTAAAATGATCTTGCATTATTTTCCTTTAGAGTTGGTTGATCCAGTAGTCTGCATACTGCTGTTCCTGTTTGATCGAAGTATTGTCCCCGTGTCCCGGATAGACAGTTTTGTCATAAGGAATCTGCTTGAATTTTTCTAAAGATTTTTTCATATCTTCAGGGCTGGAGTAAGGAAAATCCGTTCTGCCGATACTTCTTTGAAAAATAAAATCACCGCTGAACATTGCATGCCCGATTTCAATAGTGGAGCACCCCGGACAGTGTCCCGGAAAATGGGTAAATTTTACTTTTGTACCGTCAAAATCAAGCTCTTCGTCACCCTCAATGGCTACATCAGGAGTAGATGGCGGCAGATCCGGCATCCAGGTATTGTCTTGAAGCAGAGGAATGTCACCTTTTGGTGTGTAGAGTTTGACCCCCAGTTTCTCCTGAAGCTCTGCATTGCTCCACACATGGTCAAAATGACCGTGTGTATTTAATATGGCTACAGGATTTGTAACATTGTTCAAAACCCACCCAGTGGCACCAACACCCGGGTCAATTATAAAATCTTTGCCATCAACTGTAGCAATATAACAATTTGTCTGATACGGTCCCATAGGCTGTTTTTTTATCTGCATTATAATCTCTTTTTTAGTGTTATTATAGCATCATATCGGTATGAATTTTTATAAAGAATTAGAGTTAATTTTACAGACAAAATCACCCAAAGAAAAAATCAGAAGATTTAATGATTTTTATGCGCATTACAAAGCAGGGAACGCCGTTTTTGAAACAGAGTACAAAGCAAAAAAGTTTTCAGAACCCTCATACAGTGTTACATGTAAGACAGTACTGCCTCAGGATGTTCCAAAAAGAACAAACCTCACAACAAAAGAGGGACAGGTGAATTTGCTGCATGCCATAGCACATATAGAATATTCTGCTATAGATCTGGCACTGGACGGGGCATACCGTTTTACAAATATGCCAAAAAAATATTATGATGACTGGCTGGAAGTTGCAGATGATGAGATACGCCATTTTTTACTGCTTGAAGAACTGTTGCATGAACTTGGGAGCAAGTATGGCGATGTGGAGGTGCATAATGCTCTTTTTGAAGCAAGTCAGCGAACACAGACTTTATTGGAGCGTATGGCAGTAGTTCCCCGTTATCTCGAAGCCAACGGCTTGGATGCTACACCGATGATACTGCAAAAAATCCAGAGAATGCCAAAAAATACTATGCTTGAAAAAATTACACATGCTTTACATGTAATCCTTGATGAAGAGGTTTCTCATGTGAAAAAGGGCGATGTCTGGTTTGAGTATGCCTGTGAAAAAGAGGGTGTAAACAAAGATGTCTATTTTGAAATTATAGACAAATATTATCCGCAAGGATTTTTGCGTCCTAAAAATTTAAATCTTGAGGCAAGAAAAGCAGCAGGCTTTACATGTAATGAACTTAATATTATGGCAAAAAAAGAGGTGTGCTGATTTTTTGATATGAATTATATGTTATAATTCAAAAATGATAATAAGAAAGATTCTCAGAAAATACTTTGCCGCTCTTTTTGTACTTGCGACACTTATGGCGGTTTTTCATCACCACAGTGACCTGGAAGTACATGAAGATTGTCAGATATGCAGTATCTCCTCCAATATCTTTGATGGTGATATTCAAAGAGAACCGGTCTATCTTCCTACACTTGGGCAGACACTCTGTTTTGTGCCTGTTTCTACTCTTTTTATATACATAAACGAAATTTACACTCCTCGTAATCCCAGAGCTCCCCCAAGTTATTCTTAATTTTCAAAAACAACTGTTTCAAATTTTTTTAATTATTAATAAGGATACTTATGCAAAAAAAACTCTTCAGAAAATTACAAATACTATCGCTGGCAGCATCAGCTGCTATAACGCCTTTATGGGCATGCAACTCTTCGCATGTCTTGGGAATGGGTGGCTCGAGCGCCGCGTATACACTTTCTGCAAATACAATGCAAAAAGGAAACTACTACATTGGCGTAAATGCTGAGCGTGTCCAGAACAACACACTCTCTGATCAAACCATAATATCAGCGATGCAAAACGGTTCAAGTCATTTGCACAATATTGATGCAATAGATTCCTATTCTCTCTCACTCTCTTACGGGCTCACAGACAGATTGACACTCAGTATGCAACTTCCCTATGTTTCGCGTATAAATGTTCGTGCAGGTGAAGCAGATAATGGTTTATATGCAGTACATCCGCATGGAAATGCTCAGGGTATAGGCGATATTTCTACAATTTTACAGTATAAAGTGTATGACAAAGAGCTCAAAGTTGCTCTTTTAGCCGGAATAAAAGCACCAACAGGCAAAACTGATATAGCAGATGCAGGAGAAGTTCTTGAAGCGGATTTACAGGCAGGAAGCGGCTCATGGGACTTTTTTGCCGGAGTTGCTCTGACAAAAGATTTTGACACTTTCTCTTTGCATGCAAACATACTGTACAAAAAAAATACAAAGGGTGTTGATGAGAGTCAATTGGGGGATATTTTTACCTACAATGCAGCATTTTCATACAAACTTTTTGCGCACCAGCATAATCAGAAGTTTTGCAGAGCAGATGAAAAAGAAGATTTTGGCTATTCTGTATCACTTTTTGCTGAAATCAACGGAGAAAAAGCGTATAAAGATGATTTTGGTGGTGAGACCGCTTACAACACAGGACATCATGTTGTTTTTGCGACTGTAGGAACACAGGTCGCCATGCACAGCGGTTACTCGTTTTTTATAACATTTTCAAAACCGTTTTATCAGAATTTTAACGGAATACAAAATGATATAAACTACAAATCAAGTATAGGGTTTGGAAAAAGCTTTTAAAGCTTCTTCTAAACTTTTGTGTAAGAGTGCATATCATTGTAGCTATCTCTTACATGTAAAAACTCATCAAGATGTTCAAAGAAAATATCGACAAGTTCGGGGTCAAAATGTTTTCCTCTTTCTTCTTGTATTAATTTGAAAATTCTTTCATCATCCCATGCTTTTTTATAGCAACGTTCACTGCCAAGAGCATCAAAAACATCCGCAAGCGCAGTAATGCGTCCGTAAATATGAATATTTTTTCCACGTAAACCTCTTGGATAGCCGCTGCCGTCATATTTTTCATGATGCTCATACGCAATGACTGCGGCAGTTTTCAAAAGCTCTCTTTGTGAGTTTTTAAAGAGCTGATAGCCTATTTCTGCATGGGTTTTCATCACTTTCCATTCTTCTTGTGTCAGCTTGCCTTTTTTGTTCAAGATATGATCAGGAATGGCAACTTTGCCTATATCATGCATCGGAGAAGCAATAGTGAGATATTTTGTCTCTTTTTCCCCCAAGCCGTAATGTTTTGCCAAGATCTGAGAATATAAGGCTACCCGTTTGACGTGGAAACCTGTTTCCTGACTTCGTGTTTCACCAATTTCACCCATTTTGAGAATAATATCTTCTTGCGTCTCTTCTATCTCTTTGTGGAGTTGTAAAATCTGTGTGATGTCATTTCTGATGGCAATAAACTCTTCAATTTCTCCTCTTTCATTTAAGATAGGGCTGATGGTCACTTCGACTATGTAAGAACTTCCGTCTTTTTTTCTGTTTTTTATAACGCCGGACCAGGCTCTTTTTTCTAAAACAGTGTGCCACATATCCCGGAACAGTGATTTTGGCATATCTTTGTGACGGACAATATTGTGCGGTTTTCCTAAAAGTTCTTCTTTTGTATAGCCTGAAATTATGCAGAATTTATCATTTACATAGGTGATTCTTCCGCTTCTGTCGGTTTTGGAAACAATGCTGCTTCTGTCAACAGCATTTTTGTATTCACTTAACAGTTTTAAGTTTCTCAAAATACTGTTTTTAATTTTGACTCCAAGCAAAAGCATAATCAAAGTGATGAGGACCAGTAGAAAAATATTTATAATCAGTTCTATTTTGAGTCTTGAGGCATATTTGTTTATCAAACTGTTAATATTGGCAAATTCCAGTTTTTCCAGTCTGTTAAATGCTTCTATAATAGCTGTAGCTTTATCAAACCATTCGTTTGGATCCTGTGTGACAGAAATATTTTGATGTTTTGTATACTTTTTAAATACATTTTGCAGCCATTGATAATTTTTCCCCTGAGCAATTGTATGAAACTCTTTCATCATCTCATCAGAAGCATATGTTAAAAAGTTTTGCTGTGCCAGATCATACTCGCCTTTTGCATGCATAGCTGTAAATACAAGTTGGTAGTTTTGTTTTTTCTGGGCAAACAATCCGCTGAGGGAACCTCGCATCTTGCCGGCGGCTTCTTTCATAAAAAGCAGGTTTGTGTAGGCATGAAACATCTGTTCAATCTCTTTTTCTTTGATTGTTTTGGTGATCATGAGATGATTTTGCAACAGATGGTATATGATTTTTGTATACTCGTTAAAAGCATCTATAGTGCTAAGAGAGAGTGATTGGACTTTTTTTCGGAGTTTTGCAAGTGTCTTTTTGTCGGGAGAATAATCTTCATGCAAAAAGATGATTTTAGCATATATACTGTCTGTATTTTGTTGCTGTTTGCGCAGTAGTGATTGAAATTTTGTTCCATGGGAGCCAAGATACCCGCTGCTGTAGCCTCTCTCTTTTTGAAGAGAGTTTATCAAAAGAGAAATATTTTGTATATGCAAAGCGTCTTTTTTAAGATGAGAAAGGCCTTGAAGATTGTTATAGCTGTGTATCATTAAGAGTACAAATCCAAAAAATATAATGATTAAAGGCAGGGATACCAATAATTTCAGTTTGGATATTATTGTTGTTGAATTTATTATAAAACCTTTAAAAATAAAATTAGATCTTAATTTTACAATAAATTTGTTACAAAAACGTTAAAATCACTTTTCTTAAAAAAACATTTGTTACAAATTTTAGATATAATATTTTTTGTTAATAAGTTGTAAAGGTTTAGTATATATTATGAGTAAATATTCGCAGATAACTGACTATTTGGTTCTTTTTTTGGAAAATGAAGTGAAAAAGACAGGTATAAAAAAAGCAGTGGTTGGTTTGAGTGGCGGACTGGATTCTGCTGTGGTCGCTGTTTTGGCGAAAAAAGCATTTGGAGATGACCTGTTATGTGTTAAAATGCCATCACAATATTCATCACAAAACTCACTTGATGATGCGGATGAATTGTGTCGCGATTTCAATATGCGTTGTGTTGTCTGTAGTATTGCTCCAATGTTGCAAGCGTATGAAGAGATGCACCCTGATATGGATAATCTCAGAAAAGGAAACTTTTCATCACGCATGCGAATGGCAACATTGTTTGATATTTCGGCAAAAGAGAATGCTTTGGTACTTGGTACAAGCAATAAAAGTGAATTAATGCTCGGGTATGGCACACTTTACGGCGACTTGGCGTCGGCAGTGAATCCCATAGGAGATTTGTACAAAAGCGAAGTTTTTGAATTAGCCGAGTACTTACATGTAAGTAAAAGTATCATTGAAAAGCCGCCTTCGGCTGATTTGTGGAGCGGTCAAAGTGATGAGGCTGATTTGGGCTATACATATGCTCAACTTGACGCAGCGATGAAACTCTATGTGGATGAGAGACTTTCGCGTGAAGAAGTCATACAAAAGGGTGTTGACGAACGGATGTTGGATATGATTATAAAAAGAATTTTTAGAAATCATTTCAAAAGAAAGATGCCTGTGATTGCAAAGTTGACTTCAAGAACATTGAATCATGACTTTAATTATCCGCGTGATATTACATTATAAAACCTAGGAGTAAAAAATGAAAAATGAAAAACTGAGTATCCCTTTTAGTAAGTATGAAAGTTCCCGCGAGGCACACTCTAATGTGAGTGATGTACTCGACGGAGAAGATTTGTATCAGGTACCAAAACTTGAAGAAGAGTTTCGTGAGTATGTCGGATCAGAGTATGCGCTTGCTACATCGCACGGCACATCGGCACTGCACCTTGCCATGCTTGCACTTGACCTAAAACGCGGGGACAAAGTAATCTGCAGTGTAAATGCGCATCCGAGTGTACCTGAGGTTGTCCGCCATTTTGATGCTGAGCCTGTTTTTATTGATATAGCCGAAGACTCTTATAATATTGATCTCAACAAGTTAGAAAATTATTTGGAAGAAAACAAATCCAAAAAGCTCAAAGCGGTTATTATAACGCATATTGGCGGTATGACTGTAGATTTGGACAGAGTCTATTCGATGGCTTCCATATATAATGTCAAAATTGTTGAAGATGCAAGCGATGCTCTTGGTGCTACATACAAGGGAGTGAAAATAGGTGCAACAGGTGCAGATATAGTCTGTTTTAACTTTTCTCCGCATTTAAAGAAAAATATCTGTAACGGCGGGATGCTTGTGACCAATGATGAAGATATTATGCAAAGAGCAAGGTTGCTGGCAAATCATGCAATGGTACGCAATGAAAATGCTTTGGAGTATATTTATGATGTTGTAGATATTGGGAATGATTATGCACTGAGCCATTTAAATGCAGCCTATATCAGAGCGCAGGTAAAAGAACAGGATGAAAACATCGCAAGACAAAAAGAGATTGCCAAAATGTACAGTGAAGGACTTGAAGGGGTAGATCACATTATTACTCCGGATATGGATAATGAAGAGAATCCTTTTTCTCTTTATATAGTAAAAATAGATAAAAACCGCGATTCTTTTGCTGTAGCACTCAAAGAAGAGGGAATCGGGGCAGGATTGCATTATATTCCGCTTCATCTTTTATCGTATTATAAAAGCAAATATGCCCTGCGTGTTAATGATTTTCCAAGAGCACTGCGTTCATTCCAACAGGTACTTTCTTTACCGATTTATGCAAGTATGACTGATGAAGATGTACAAACAGTTATAAGTAAAATCAAAAAAATAGCAAAAACGAGAGTGTAATTGAAAAAAACGCTCGTTTTCTGGGTTGAAGAGTATTTCTACAACCCAACTCCTTTGCAAAAACTTCTCTCCTATCTACTGCTTCCGCTGAGTTGGCTCTATTGTATTATTATGTATGTTCGATACAAAGTACAGAGACCGGAGGATTTTGCTATGGAAATTGTCAGCGTTGGTAATCTGACTGTCGGCGGCAGTGGCAAAACTCCATTGGTAACAGCACTGGCAAAAGAGCACAAAAAACCTGCGATTATACTTCGTGGCTATGGACGAGCATCCAAAGGCTTGATTGTTGTCAAAAACGGCAATGAAATTTTATGTGATGTCAAAAGCAGCGGGGATGAAGCGATGATATATGCCAAAAAACTTCCAAATGCTACAGTCATAGTCAGTGAAGAGAGAAAAAGAGCCATACAAAAAGCAAAAGAGCTGGGTTGTGAGATAGTTTTTTTGGATGATGCCTACTCCAAACATGATATCAAAAAGCAAGATATACTCATAGATGTAAAATCAAAGAACAGTTTTTGTCTGCCTGCAGGTCCTTTTAGAGAGCGTCTGTGGCCGGGGAAAGAGGCTTTACATGTAGAAGAGGAGAAAGATTTTTTTCGTAAGGTAAAACTTGTGAACCCGACACAAAAAATGAGTCTTGTGACCGCTATAGCAAGGCCGCAACGACTTGATAAATATCTTCCTGCTGTTATTGCAAAGCATTATTTTGAAGACCATCACAGTTTTACAAAAGAAGAACTTGAAACAATTTTACAAAAAGATGCAGCGACTTCTCTTTTGGTAACATTTAAAGATTATGTAAAAATTGAGCATTTCGGACTGCCCCTTTCACTTCTGGATCTGGAAGTAAAAGTAAAAGAAGGTGTCTTTAGTGCGTTTGTTTAGAAATGATTCTTTGTTTGAAGTATCGCAGTAGATACTCTGTCGTAAAAGCAAGTGCAAAGGTCACTATAAGATAGTATGCAATCTCAGGCATGGTTTTATAGGTAGAATAGAGAGTAATCCCCGCAACGCCAAACATGGAAAAAATTGCCAAAACAACAAGATATTTTTTTGCGCCACTCTCCTGCAGAAGATTCAAATGCGCAATATGTGTACTTCCCTGAACGATGAGCATGACTATAGCGGCAACAGTTGTGATTTGCGCCAGGTTGAAAAAGAGTATCATCGGTATAATCAGCAACGCGCTGATAATGAGTCCTTCAAAAGAGCGGTAGATATTATATTCGTATATTTCAGGAAGATTTCCCTCTTTTGCCATTGTGTATCCTATGTCAGTTACGGCATAAAGTGTTGCATTAATAGCCGAGGCTGTTGCCAGGAGTGCTGTGGCGGCCATGATTTTAAATCCCCATTCACCAAAGATGGGCTTTGCCGCTTCAGCCAGAGCATAGTCTTTTGTCTGAATAATTTTATCAAGCGGCAGGTTTCCTAAAACAGCGATACTTGTAAGTATGTATAAAGCTGCCACAATGAGCAGGGCGACAAACATAGAACGCATCATGGTCACTTTCGGATTCTCCATATCCTCGACTGAGTTTGTAATCACACTAAAACCCTGGTAGGCAAAAAACGTAATTCCGATGGCAAAGACCATACCGCTTACAGGAGGCATGTCCGCTACACTTAAAAGCTGAGGCTGTATCGTAAAAAGTGCCGCAAAAGCAAAGGTAACAAGGACTCCGAGTTTGATAATGACAATGATGTTTTCTGCCTTCGCAACAAAAACGGCACCGATAAGATTGATAAGGGTAAAAAAGGCGATAATACCTATGGCAAATATATTGACCCAGGCTGTATCTCCGTGGAGCATAAAAGTTGCGCTGTAGGTTCCAAATGATTTGGCAACGGCTGCAATGGCAATGAGTTGGGAAAAATAGAACATGACACCCATAGAACCGGAGAAAATGTTTTCTCCAAAACCCTGGACCAGATACTCGACTATCCCGCCGCGTGACTGGTAGCGTACTGCCAGCTTTGCCAGAGAGTAGCCGCTTAAAAGAGCTATAATCCCACCGAAAACAAAAGAGATCCAGACAATATTTCCAGCCATGGCCCCTGCCTGACCGATGACTATGAAAATTCCGGCACCGACCATGGAGCCTATACCTAAAAAGACGGCACTCCAGAGACCAAATGCTTTTGTCTTGTGCATTTTATCGGTTCATTTTTTTAAAAATCGACCCTGTGACAAGCAGGGCAAATCCGTCAAAAAAGAGACTGAAACCGACAAGCAAACCTATAAGGTAGGTGGAGGTAAAAGGCCATCCTGCTATAAATAAAATACCGATTAACATGGAAAAAAGGGCATTAATCATCCACCAGATCCAGCCGTTTGCAGGACGCATATTCATCGCAAGAGAGAAACTGGCAAAAGAATCCATAAAAAAGTATATAGCCAGAAGCAGACCGACTGTGCCAATTCCTGTCATTGGATAAAAAATCATTAAAGCACCAATCCCGATAAGCACAAAGCTTTTAAGCCAGCCCAGAACATCACTTTTGTCACTTATATAGGTAAAATACCCGGCCATAAAACCACCAAACATCATCAGCCATGCCACAAAGGTGACTGTTGCCAGGGTCATAAATACAGGGTATATAATACCCACTATTCCGAGAATAATAAAAATCACACCTGTAATTTTTGAATACTTACTAAATTTGTCAAACAGATTCTCATCTATAGGATACTTCCACATTTTTCTTCCTTTTCGAATATTTTGGAAAGATTGTAACATAGTTTTATCACAAGAAGAGTTACTTAAGTAGCATTAATAGAAGATTGGATAGAATAGCAAAATTATTTTGCATAAAGGATAGAAATATTGCAGGCAAAAGTTGAAACAGTAAAAACACTCCTTGATGCACTTCCGTTTATTCGCGAGTTTAGAAAAGAGATTGTCGTTATAAAATATGGCGGTTCGGCACAAACATCTCCCGAATTAAAAGAGAAGTTTGCAGAAGATATTTTGCTTATGTATTTGGTAGGTATCAAACCTGTAATTGTTCATGGCGGTGGAAAAAAAATTACCGATATGCTCGAAGCACTTAAAATTGATACGCAGTTTATAGACGGACAGCGTGTCACGACAAAAGAGACAATGCGGATTGTAGAGATGATACTCAGTGGTGAGATTAACAAAGAGATAGTCTCTTTGCTGAACTCTCATGATGCAAAAGCAATAGGTATCAGCGGTAAGGATGCACACTTTATCCGTGCAAGGGCGAAAGATTTTTCCAAGTGGGGATTGACTGGGAATATTACAAATGTCAAAGCAGATGTTGTTTTAAATCTGATAAAAGAAGGCTTTATTCCTGTGATAGCCCCTATTGCCGCAGGTGAAGAGATGGGACATCCCGGATATAATATTAATGCTGATCTGTGTGCATCATATGTTGCAAAAGCCATAGGTGCAAACAAAATAATATTTTTGACAGATACGCCGGGGGTCTTGAACAAAGAGAAAAAACTTCTTGCAACCTTGACGAAAGATGAAGTAAAAGTGCTCAAAGAAAACGAAACGATTCACGGTGGGATGGTACCAAAAGTTGATGCCTGTCTTGAAGCGATAGACGGTGGTGTGCATAAAGCACATATAATTGACGGGCGACTTGAGCACTCCATGCTTTTAGAGTTGTTTACATCAGAGGGTGTAGGTACCCAAATAGTAAAATAAAAAGGATTAGGTATGAGTTACAGCGCGTTATTTGAAGATGAAGATGATATTTTTGGAGGTTCTCCGAGATCAAAGTTTATGGATGTTGTTTTTAATGCGAACAATGATATAGTAAGACAGGAACTTGAAAAGTTTGTTGAAAAAGTTGCTGCAATGGAGTTGATGCTCCAAGAAGAGGTCGGTGATGATATTGATACGGCAGTTGCCCGATATAAAGCAAGTCATCTGGATGAGGTTGCAACCAAAACGAAAAGTATTTACATAGAGCTTATGGGTGATATTCTTTCTCAAAGCGAATAAGAGTTGCAAAGTATTTTACAGTTTTTCTTGACAGCATTGTTTCTTTGTAGCACTGCTGTTTTTGCAAGTGACTTACGGGATGTGCAGGAAATTTCATTGAAAAAGGATGAGCCAAAGAAAATTCTTGTAAAATACGATAACAAAACAAGACTTTTTACATTTAGATGGACTTTGTACACCAATGAAGGTTTGGTGGTTTTGCGTTCTTATGATAAGCATGTAGCGCAAAATATACTGTACTTGAATCATAAAAATCAAAGTTTTCGGGTTAAACTAAAAACTCCTGGAGCAGATTTTTATAATATACCCTATATACTGGTTAAATTTAAAGAGTTTGATGTAAAAAAAAATATTGCAAAATTTGAGCTTTATCTCTCTGATGATAAAGAGCAAATACGATTAGAAACAGCAAAAAAATAAACAAAAGACGAGATAAATGCAAAGAGTAGAAGCACAAATAAAAAGATTGATACAAGAGTGTGATTATGATGAAGTGACCCGTCTGTTTGCCATGCTGCAGGGCGGAAAAAGACTTCGGGCAAAGCTTATTCTTAAAATTGCTCCAGAACATAAGGACGCTCCTCTTTTAGCCGCCATAGTGGAACTGATTCATGCTGCCTCGCTTTTACATGATGATGTTATTGATGATGCGATGACAAGACGCGGAGCAGCATCGGTAAATGCAACAGACGGAAGCAAAACAGCTGTCATGCTTGGAGATATTTTATACTCAAAAGCATTTACGGAACTTGTTGCCTTTGACAAAGCGGTAGCACAGACAATTGCTTCATCGGTTACAGCACTCTCCAAGGGTGAAATGATGGATGTCAGAATGGCAGAAAGTTTTAACAGTGATGAAGAGCGTTACCTTGATATGCTCTATCTCAAAACTGCTACACTCATTGAAGCAGCTGCAAAAGCGAGTGCTCTGCTAGCAGGAAAAGATGCAGAGAAATATGCTCTTTACGGACGTAACTTAGGACTTTCATTTCAAATTATAGATGATATTCTTGATATTACAGCAGACGAAGCAACGCTTGGAAAACCTGCGATGAATGATTATGTAGAGGGGAAATGTACTTTGCCGTATATTTATCTTTATAATGCACTTGAAGCAAAAGATCAGGAAAAGCTTCTATCTCTGCATGCGAAAAAACCTACGGAAGAAGAACTCTTATGGATGAAAAAGAAAATGCAAGAACATAAAACGATAGAAAAATCTTTTGAACTGGCACAGAAACTCTCAAACGAGGCGAAGATTGCTTTGCCCGAAGATAAAGATTTAGTTGCCATTTTAGATACAATGATACAAAGAAGTTATTGATGCATTATTTAATTGTAAGTCTCTCCCATAAAAACAGTGATTTGGAACTGAGAGAAAAATTCACCTATACGGATGAAGAGAAAGAGGCATGTCTGCAAAGACTGCTCAAGTCGCCTAATATCAGTGAAGCTGTCATGCTGGCTACATGTAACCGTATGGAGTTGTATGTATGCTGCAGTGACATTGAAGAAGCAACAGAACATATGATGAAGTTACTGGCATTTAAAGGTGGTTTGTCAGAAGAGGTTTTACGAAAAACTGCTGAGATAGCTGATGACAGCAGTGCTATTCATCATCTTTTTGCGGTTGCAAGTTCTATAGACTCTATGGTGGTCGGTGAGACACAGATTGCCGGACAGTTAAAAGATGCTTTTAAATTCTCTCATGAACGCGGTTATTCGGATAAGAAAATGTCACGAGCACTCTCTCATGCGTTTAAATGTGCTGCAAAGGTAAGAAACCTCACTGATATATCCTCAAAACCGGTTTCTGTGGCTTCTGTAGCAATAAAACAGATTAAAGAAAAGGTTCAAAATTTACGTGAAAAAAAAGCACTTGTGATTGGTGTAGGTGAAATGAGTGAAATCTGCGCAAAACACCTTGTCTCGGACGGGGTGGAAACTTTTATTGCAAACAGAACAAAGCAAAAAGCCCAGACTTTGGCACAAGAGTGCAATGCGGAAGTATATGAATTTGGAGACCTGGACAAAGCGGTTAACGAATTTGACATTATATTTACTGCTACAGGTTCTTCTTATCCTATAATTACCAACGAACTTATAGAAGATGTAGATTTTGAAAGATTCTGGTTTGACCTGGCTGTCCCAAGAGATATTGATATAAAAAACAGAAAAAATATTTTTCTTTTTGTTGTGGATGATATAAAAGATATTGTAGATGCAAACAAAGCACAAAGAGAACAGTATGTAAGACAGGCGCACGGAATTGTAGGACGAAGTGTTGTGGAATTTTATGAGTGGCTTGATACACTCAATGTGGAACCTATCATAAAAGAGATTTATAAAAAAGCCGAAAAAGCCGCACAGGAAGAGACAAAACGTGCAATTAAAAAAGGTTTTCTGCCTCAGGAATATGAAATGCAAGCACAAAAAATGGCGCATCAGGCAATCAAAAGATTTTTGCATGATATGACAAAAAAGATGCGTGCAGCCTCGCATGAAGCCAAAAGTGATTCTGTCACCGGAGCAATGCAGTATATTCTTAATGATGAACATGACAATATTCCAGACCAATACAAACACCATTTAAAAAAGGATTAAAATTTGAGAAGAAGTAAAGCTTTTATACCGACAACCAAAGAGGCACCATCAGATGCTACACTTCCGAGTCATATATTTTTATCTCGTGCAGGATTTATTACACAGGTTGCTGCAGGGTTGTATAATTATCTGCCATTAGCAAAAAGAGTGATTAAAAAAATAGAAAATATCATTAATGAAGAGATGACAAAAGTAGGTGCCCAGGAAGTGGAACTCTCTTTTGTAACACCCGCAGAGTTGTGGCAGGAGAGTGGAAGAATAGAAAAGTTCGGTAAAGAACTGCTTCGTTTTCACGATAGAAAAAACAATCTTTTCGTACTTGGACCTACACATGAAGAGATGATGGTTGATGTTGTCCGGAACCGTGTGACATCTTATAAAAATCTGCCATTAAATCTGTATCAGATTAAGACAAAATTCCGTGATGAGGCCCGTCCTCGTTTCGGGCTTATGCGTGGCCGTGAGTTTATTATGCAGGATGCCTACTCTTTTCATGCTACAGCAGAGGATTTAGACAGAGAATTTGATGCAATGGAAGCAGCCTACAAAAAGATACTTTCTCGTATGGGACTGGATTTCAGAGTGGTAGAAGCCGACAGTGGTGCCATTGGTGGAAGCGGTTCCAAAGAGCTTATGGTTTTGGCAGAGAGTGGTGAAGACACAATTGCTGTTTGTTCAAAATGTGAATACGGTGCCAATATAGAAGCAGCTTCAAGAAGCAAACGCTCAAATATTCCTGAAGCTCCTGAAGCTTCTTTTAATAAGTTTAAAACACCAGAGATAAAAACAATAGATGAACTTGCAGAGTTTTTCAAAATTGACCCTTATTATACGGTTAAATGTGTTGCAAAAAAAGTTATATATGAAGATGCAAGTGAAATTGTTCTTTTCTTTGTACGCGGATGCGATAATCTTCAGGAAGTAAAAGCACTCAATGCAACAGAAGCCCTTGATATTGTGGATGTGACAGAAGAAGAACTCAAAGAGACAGGGCTGATTCCCGGTTTTATAGGGCCGCTTGATCAAGACAAGGCAAAACATGTCATTGACAGTGATTTAAAAGATGCCACAAATTTAATCTGTGGGGCAAATGAAGCAGATTATCACTTTATAGGGGTAGATTTGTCGGTGCTCAGTAATGCTGCTTATTTCGCAGATATAGCAGAAGTAAATGAGGGGGATATCTGCCCGTACTGTGACGGTGAACTCTCTTTTACAAAAGGTATAGAAGTAGGACATATTTTTAAACTCGGAACGACTTATTCTGAAGCTTTAAAAGCCGAGTTTTTAGATGAGAACGGAAAAGCACAGCCTTTTATTATGGGAACATACGGAATGGGTGTTTCACGCCTTGTAGCAGCAGTTGTAGAGCAGCATCATGATGAAAATGGCTGTATCTGGACAAAAGAGACAGCACCGTATATGGTAAATATTATGATAAGTAACATCAAAGATGAGGCGCAGGTGCAAGCAGGCGAACAACTTTATAAGCAGCTGCAGGATGCAAATGTAGAGGTAATGCTCGATGACAGAAAAGAACGTTTTGGATTTAAAATGAAAGATGCGGAACTTATCGGATTCCCGTATACGGTTGTTATCGGTAAAGAGTTGCAAAATGGACATGTGCAGATTTTTGACAGAGCAACAAAAGAAAAAAGAGATATCAAGAGTGAAGAGATATTTGATAAAATTATGGAACTGATTTAAATGATTTATTTTTTACTCTACCTTTTTTTGGAAGTGCTTGTCTCTGTGCAGATTTCTTCTGCTATAGGAGGGCTTGCCACTTTTTTTGAGATTCTTGTTACTGCATTTATAGGGATATCAATTTTAGTGAATTTCAGAAAAAGTTTGATTGAAAATATGACGGCAGTCTCTTATAACTGTATTGATCTCGAGCAGTTTCAAAAATTAAATCTTTTTACCCTGATTGGTGCTATACTGCTGATTATTCCTGGATTTTTAACAGACATATTAGGTATACTCATGCAGTTTGGTGTTTTTACGAGTATGATTGTTAACCGTTATAATGTAAAATCAGGAAAATGTAATTCTTCTTTTGAGGAACAAAATAATATAACAAAGGATTCAGATGTCATTGATGTTGAAATTATTGAGCACGACTCTGCTCTTAAGTAGTTTTCTCTATGCAAGTAACGCAAGTGAAAATATAGAATATTTTTTAGAAGACAAGTTTAGTGAAAATCCAAGGCTCAAATCAGTAGATGTAAAAGTGGAGGGTGTTACACCACTCAAACAACTTCCAAAATGGAATGCCTATATTGTTAATGTGAAAGCTGTTTTGAAAAACAAGCCAAAGCAGGTAATTCGCCAAAAAATGATTTGGTTTTCAAACGGAAAGATGATTACAAAAGATTTGACAGATATAAGTACAGGAGAAAGTCTTGTCGACAAGGTTAAACCAACAGTAAAAGCCAGACATTATGCAAAAGAAAATTTGATTTACGGCAATGCCAATGCGAAACACAAAATAGTCATTTTTTCAGACCCACTGTGTCCTTTTTGTAGAGGATTTGTACCAGGGGCGATTAAAGATATGAAAAAAGAGCCCCAAAAATTTGCTGTATATTACTATCATTTTCCACTCGAAAGAATTCATCCCGCTTCCGTAACACTGGTCAAAGCAGCAATTGCCGCAGAACATCAAGGTGTAAAAGATGTTGTATTAAAACTTTATAATGTTTCAATCAATCCAAGAGAAAAAAATGTCAAAAAAATTCTTGAAGCATTTAATAAAGCAGAAGGGACAAATATTACACCTGAAGATATTCAGAATTCCAGTGTAATCAAGCAGTTTAACCACGACAGACTTGTAGCCACTGATCTTATGGTTGGTGGAACACCGACGGTTTATCTTGACGGTTCTGTAGATAATACAAAGAAAAAATACCTAAAAGTGAAGTAATGCAAAAATTAACAATAGCAACACGCGTTTCAGACTTGGCACTTTGGCAGGCATATCATATCAAGGAAAGAGTTGAAGCAAGTTTTCCTGAAATAGAAGTAGTGCTTAATAAAATAGTAAGTAACGGCGATAAGGTTTTGGATAAACCTTTGGCTCTCATCGGCGGAAAAGGGCATTTCACCAAAGAGCTTGAAGATGAGATGCTCTCAGGCAATGCCGAGCTTGCTGTACACAGTTTAAAAGATGTACCGACATATATTCCCGATGGTTTGGAACTTGCAGCTGTGACGCAACGTCAAGACCAAAGTGATGTTTTTTTGTCACATACTTACAAAACACTTGAAGATTTGCCTGAGGGAGCAGTGGTTGGGACAACAAGTCTGCGCCGTAGAATGCAACTTTTGCAAAAAAGACCCGATTTAAAAGTCAAAGATTTGAGAGGGAATGTCAATACACGTTTGAGAAAGTTACAAGAAGGGCAGTATGATGCGATAATTTTGGCATGGATAGGACTCAACAGACTTGATTTGCTCAAAGATATTCCCTATACCCAAAAACTTTCTCTTGATATGATGATACCGCCGATGGGGCAGGCTGCCTTGGGTATTGAAATTGTAACCGGCAATGAACAGGTACGGATAATTGCACAAAGTCTCAATGATGAAGATACCTTTACATGTACACAGATTGAGAGAGATTTTATATCAAAAATCGGAGCGGGATGTTCGGCTCCTGTTGCCTGTAATGCTGTTATAGAAGATGATAATGTTGTTTTTAGAGTTATGCTTGGCTTTCCAAACGGAACACATATTATGCAGGAAAAAATCGTAAGAAGTATAGAAGAAAGTAAAAATTTAGGCAAAGAGCTTGCCCAAAAGATGATAGACAAAGGTGCACTGGAGTTATTAAAAGAAGCAGAAAAAACTGCTTTTAAAGATGAAATGCCACAAAGATTGTAAAGTACAAACACTCAGAAATTATTTTTTGAGTGTTTATACTATAACATGGCCTACAAATTTACTCATATTGTCTAAAATATCTCCGCCTTTTCTAAAACTCAGTCCACAGGCTTCATAGGCAAAGAAAACACCTGCCTGATATTTTTTTCCATGAACATCTTTTGGAAAATCTACATACTCCTGGTAGATTTTTTTATGATTCGCATAGGGACCTTCAGTCTGAATGCTGATACTTCCGTTTGCTTCGATAATCTTTGTATTGGCACCTTCGCGTCCAAAAACAGGTTTTTCAACTTGCTTGAGTCCTTGAAGCGGTTCAAAAGAGGTTTTAAGAAGGTAAGGCGAATCTGGAAACAGTTCACATAGAATTGCCATCATTCCTTTTGACTGGAAGAGTAAAGTATAGGCAGGGTTTAAAATAATGGCTTTTTGGTTTTGGATGATATTTGTGAGTGTGGTGGCGAGTTCCGGCTCATCAACTGCAATGTCTTCCCAAGGATAGAGTTTGAACCAGTACTCATAATTTATGTCATTACTGTCATAAATGCCATCTTCATCAAAGCGGACATTCTGCAAAAACTCAAACTTTGTAACAAATCCGGCATCTGTTGCCATCTGCTGGAGCAGTTTTGTAGTGGCTTCTTCTTCGTCATTGCCTTCAACAGAAGAAAAAAGTATTTTCCAGCCGTCATAGAATTCTTCAAATTTGTCTGTGTCATCAAAGAGTGTAACGAGTCTTTTAAAATTGTTACTGATGGCCTCATATACATTGTTAAACTGACGCTCTTCGTCCATATCATTGGATTTTAAAATTGCCCATTGTAAAAGTGCAGTCTCAAAAAGCGCCGTAGGGGTGTCGGCATTAAATTCTATAAGCTTAATATCCTGTCCGTCAATACCGCCGGCTAAATCAAAACGACTGTAAATATGCCAATGGACATCGTTTTCCCAGCTTTTTTTAATACTCTCTATAAGGTTAAAAGGAATGCCCAAATCAAAAAAGAGATCATTGCTGATGACATATTCGGCTGCTTCGACATACATGTCATAAAGAGTATTTGCTGCCTCATAATAGGCCTCTGCTTCTTCTTGGGTCACTTCTACAAGCTCATCGCTGACATACTTGCTGCCGTCAGAATCAGTATGCCAGGTAAAGCCTATCTCTTCTAAGGTTTCATCGTCTATTGGACTCAGTTTTTGTGTAGTTATCATGTGTCAGCCTCCAAAAAATCCGCCACTGCTTCTGCTGTAGCTCGAGCTTCTTGAGGTGCCGCCAAAGAAGCTTTTTCTGCTGCTTGTTGATTTTCTTGCTGCCTTGCCTGCTGCCGAACGGCTGTAGGCACTTCTGTTGACACTGCTTGCATTTCTGGAAAACCTTTTGTTGTTCATCAGCGCATTGCCTATCATATTTCCGAGCAAACTTCCTGCCGCAACGGCTAAAATAGTACCGGCAAGTCCCATGCCTGCACTGCCTGAATTGTCTTGAAGTGTTTCGCTCGTACCGTTTTGTACTTTTTGATACTCTTGTGCAGCCAAAGCTTTCATCTCTTCTTCGTTCATAAAACGCTCTGTTACTCTGCCAAATTCATCACGTTCTCTGATGATTGCACGTGAAGGGCCCTGTGTCGGCATCTCTTCGACAACTTTATACTTTCCGTTTGGCTGTTGTTCTATAACCAAAAATTTATTTTGTGCTTCTTGTTGTTTTTGCTCACATCCTGTAAGCGTACTCATCATTAAAACACCTGCAGTTCCTAATACAACACCGCTGGCAATTGAAGAAATATGTTTCATGCTAATATTGACCTCGAATTTTATTTTTATCTAGAATTATAACTTTTTTTAGTTCATAATCGTAAAATGTTACATTTTTTCTTCCATCATAGTAGAGATCACCATGATAGAAAAATTTATCCGTTTTGAGTGTAATGTTTTTTTTCATAAGCATCATTTCTCCAATGCTTTTTCCTATAGGAGGAATAAGCGTTGCAAAAGAGAGGACAAAGAGAGAACCTATAACAATCAGTGCTGTTTTTGTGCTGGCATAAACTACCAAATAGCCAAGAAGTATAGAAAAAAATAAAAACAAAAAGAAATTTTGATGATCTGCAAATAAAATATTGTAGTATACATGTACACCATAAAAATCGATATAATTCAGTTTCACGCCTAATATAATGAAAAAATCAAGTATGAATGTAAAAAACATACCGCTTAGCAGTGCCTGGAACAGTTTGCTCATCGTAACCTCTTTATTTTTTTATGGTTTATTTTATAGAGTTTTGAAGCCTGACCTTCAAAGAGTCCTTTCTTGTTTTCTATTATTATATCAGCTTTTTGCTCACAAAAAGTTCTTGAAAAGTTTTTACCGCTTTCATTGGCAGATGTGGAGTATGTCCATTCCTTTTGTCTCAAACAAGAAGAGTCTGCCACATCTTCTGCAACCCGAAAAGCATGGTTTTTTACTATAAAGGTTGTTTTTTTAAGGCGTCTGACTCTGTTTTTCTGAGTGTTTGGTACTCTTTTATGGTCTTTCTTCAGTGCTTGGAAGTTTTTATAAACAACAATGAAAGGTTTGGTATTTGGACGTGATTTTACTGCACACAGCTTAGGCGCATCCTGGGATAAAAAACCGACAGTAGTGTCGGTTTGTGAGAGAATAATATTTGTTTTTATACTAAAAAATCTTGCAGGGCTGTTGAGCTTGACCATTTTTCATCTTCCATTTCATCGAGTGCGAGTATCAGTGCTCTTGCTGCACTGAGCGTTGTAAAGTAAGGAATACTTCTTTTAAGCACTTCTTGGCGAATGACAACAGCATCTTTTTTTGATGTGTTGTTGTCAGATGTATTAATTGCCATTGCTATTTCATCATTTTTCATGCTGTCCTCAATATTTGGACGACCTTCTGAAATTTTTAAAACCACTTCACATGCTATACCCGCTTCTTCTATGGCCTTTTGTGTCCCTTTTGTTGCAACAAGTCTAAAGCCGTGTTCAACCAGACCTTTTGCTATTTCAGGAGCATGTTTTTTATCTGTATCAACAAAAGAGAGGAAACATGTTCCGCCTGTCGGAATATTATTTCCTGCACTGAGTTGTGCTTTTGCAAAACTTACCCCGAAGTTTTTACTGATACCCATTACTTCACCCGTAGATTTCATCTCAGGACTCAGTACCAAATCGGCACCGTAAAGTTTATGGAAAGGGAATACTGCTTCTTTGACAGATACATGCCCTTTGAGGCGAGGACGAAGCAGACCGTTGTGCTCTTCAACTATTTCATATTTGTCATAGTAGGCTAATGAGCTTCTTAAGTCTTTGCCCATCATAACACGTGTGGCTACTTTTGCAAGAGGCATACCGGTTGCTTTTGAGACAAAAGGAACTGTACGTGAGGCACGAGGATTGACTTCAATAAGATAAATTTCATCCTGATAAATTGCATACTGTACATTCATCAGTCCGACAACGCCAAGGCCGAGTGCGATGACTTTTGTCTGCTGCTCAACTTTTTCTATCATATCCTGTGTCAAATTCATAGGAGGCAGTGAACATGCCGAATCTCCCGAGTGTATTCCTGCCTCTTCGATGTGCTGCATAACAGAACCGATGTAGACATCTTTGCCGTCACAGATACAATCCACATCAAGCTCAATTGCCTGATCCAAAAATTTGTCTACCAAGACAGGGGCTTCGTTGGAGACAGAAATGGCAAGATCCATGTATTGACGCAGCTCATCTTCGCTATATACGATACGCATGCCGCGTCCGCCAAGCACAAAGGAAGGACGAACAAGAACAGGATAGCCCAGTCTTTCGGCTATAATAAATGATTCTTCTTTTGTACGTGCCAAACCGTTTGCAGGCTGTTTAAGATTGTGCGCTTTTACAAAATCACTAAACTGCTCTCTGTCTTCTGCCAAATCAATGACGGATGATGGAGTTCCTGAAATTTTTGCACCGATTTTTGTTAAAGAATCAGCAAGTTTGAGTGGAGTCTGTCCACCGAAATGAACAATGATACCATCAGGATTTTCATTTTCTATCACTTCTCTTACATGTTCAAAATCTATCGGTTCAAAATAAAGAACGTCAGATGTGTCATAGTCGGTAGAAACCGTTTCAGGATTACAGTTATACATAATAGTCTCTATGCCCATCTCTTTAAGTGCAAATGCCGCATGTACACAACAGTAGTCAAATTCAATCCCCTGTCCGATTCTGTTTGGTCCGCCGCCTAAAATAAGCACTTTTTGTTTGTCGCTTTGACGATTGGTAATATTTGGCAGTTTTGTAATGTTTGTTGTTGAGTAGAGGTAAGGAGTAAGTGCTTCAAACTCAGCGGCACAGGTGTCAACTTCATTATACTCCAAACTGATGCCAAGCTTTTTTCTTGCTTCATAAACCAGGTCTTCACTCACTGTTTCTTGAGAATTTTTTGCTATAAGCTGTGCAATTCTTTTGTCAGAAAAACCGTCAACTTTTACTTTTCGCATTAACTCCTCATCAAAAAGGATTTTATCGCTGACAGTTGCTTCTGTTTCCATCATCTCTTGTATTTGATATAAGAACCATGGATCAATCTGGCAGGTGTCAAACATTTCCTGTATACTCATGCCGCGACGAAAACCTTCGGCAACATAAAGAATTCTGTCAGCATTGGGACGACGGATTTCATGCTTGACAAACTCATCATCCGCCTCAATGTCATCAAAACCGCAAAGTCCTGTTTCAAGAGAGCAGAGTGCTTTTTGAACAGACTCTTTAAACGTACGGCCGATTGCCATGACTTCACCGACTGATTTCATAGATGTGCTGAGTGTACTTTCGGCTTCAGGAAATTTTTCAAATGTAAAACGCGGTATTTTTGTAACAACATAATCTATAACCGGTTCAAAAGCTGCAGGTGTTCCCGTGATGTCATTTTCAATTTCATCAAGGGTAAATCCGACTGCTAAAAGGGTGGCTACTTTGGCAATAGGATAGCCTGTTGCCTTACTTGCCAGTGCGGATGAACGCGATACACGTGGATTCATCTCAATTACAATCATGCGTCCTGTTTTCGGATCAATTGAAAACTGAACATTGGAACCGCCTGTGTCAACGCCGACTTCACGTAAAATTGCGAAAGAGGCATCTCTCATTCTTTGATACTCTTTGTCTGTCAATGTTAATGCAGGGGCAACCGTAATAGAGTCTCCCGTATGCACACCCATAGGGTCAAAGTTTTCAATGGAACAGACGATGATGCAGTTGTCCGCTTTGTCGCGGATAACCTCCATTTCATACTCTTTCCAGCCGAGCATAGATTCCATAATCTCGATTTCATTGACAGGTGAAGCTGAAATGCCTTCCTGGGCAAGTTTTTTAAACTCTTCCATATTATACGCCACACCGGAACCGCCGCCTGCGAGTGTAAAGGATGCACGACTGATGACCGGAAAACCTATCTCTTTGACAACTTCTATGGCCTCTTCAACACTGTAGGCATTTCTGCTTTTTGGCAAATCCATACCAATTTTTGTCATCGCTTCATTAAAAAGCTGTCTGTCTTCGCCTTTGTTAATTGCTTCAGGATTTGCACCTAAAAACTCCACACCTTCAAGCATCCCTTTCTCATACATACTCATAGCTACATTGAGTGCAGTCTGTCCGCCCATAGTCGGCAAAACAGCATCTACTTTTTCATCTTTGATGATTTTGGCGATAACATCTTCTTTGATAGGTTCGATATAGGTTCTGTCTGCAAATTCAGGATCAGTCATGATGGTTGCAGGATTTGAGTTGATGAGAACAACGCGGTAACCCAATTCTTTTAATGTTTTAACAGCCTGTGTTCCAGAGTAATCAAATTCACAGGCCTGACCGATGATAATCGGGCCAGAACCTATAAGTAAAATAGTTTTTATGTCGGTGCGTTTTGGCATTTGTTCCCTCTTAAATATGGTTATATAAATTTAGAGATTATAGCCAAAAGGCACTTAATAGGAGTTTAGTCAGTAGGTAAAAGTGTAGATAAGCGAGGCAAGTCCAGAGTAAATAAATTTGTTGTTCACCAAAGGACTGTTGTATGCACTGTTTGGAATTCTGTCTGCTCTTATGTTAAAAAGGGCTGCGAGTTTTTTGCTCAGAGGGTATTTAATATATGTTTGCACGGCAAATGAGAATCCTCCCTTTGGCATGTAAGCAGGACGCTGCAGTGTTGCTTCGGAATTTTTGACTCCGTAATAATAGTCAAGAAATTTTCTGGGTTGGTACAAGAGTACAGCACTTGGATAAAAAGTAAATTGACCTGCTGTGTACTTATCACCAATTTCTACACTGCCGACCCATGAATTATATTTGTTGAGGATGTCTGCCAAAAGCATTACTTCAATATAGCTGGAGTTTTTATAGCCGGCACTAAAAGCAATACCACCTTCCATTGTTGAGTCTTTGTCGCTCATTCCTTGTAAAGAGACTGAGTCTGATGCCTTGTAGCCAAGTGTTCTCGGCTGTACAGTAAAGGAAAACCCCCAGGAATATTCCGCTTTTTTGTCTCCTAAAAAGTAAAGACCGAATCTGCTCCATCTTGCATATACAACAGAGTTGTCAAAAAATATTACCGGTGAAGGCAAAACAAGGGCAGAAGCCTCTTTGTAAGGTTGACTCTGAAAGTACGGTCCTGCACCGATTGTAAGTTCTTGTTTGCTCTCTTGGGCTGTAAGATGTAAAAATAGCAACACTGAGATTATGAAATATTTCATTTTAGATTCCTTATTATATGAAAATAACCCGGCTCATTCGCCTTGTAATATTGTTCAACAACAGCATTTTGATAGCCTTGTGATCTTGTAACAGAAAGAACCTTTCCTACTTTGAGACCTTTAAAAAAGATATTGTCCAGACCTGATGTGATCACTTCATCCCCGGGTCTGATACTGAACCAGGCCGGTATGAAATTGATAACTATATTTTTGGCATTGTTGCCATGTGCAATACCGGGTGCTTTTTCTTTCCCTACATAAACAGAGTAGGCACTCTTTATGTCAGAATTAAGCAGTGCCAGAGGTTTGTTGTTTTTTGCTATCACTATTCCTGCAACAAACTCTTTGTAGGTTAAGCCGTAAATTTTTGAGGCATTATACTCTGGAATATCCATCCATAATCTGTTGATATTTCCAAATTTTTCATACGATATTGCACGGACAAGCTCTACTTTGGGATCTGTTGTGAGTGAAGAGTTGTTTTCTTTGTACAAATCCTTGAGTTCAGAAGTGAGTTGCTGCAGGAGAAGATGATTATTTTCATATTTTTTCAGTCTGTTTTTCAGATTCTCTATTTCCTGTGCCTGAAATAAATATTTGTCTGTTTTGTTGTTAAAAAATTCTATACTGTCAAGATAATTTGATTTTATGGTGTTGAGTGCTGAAACAATGGGAGACTGAATAGGATTGTTGTAGTATAAAGCACCCACAAAGAGTGCTGTCAGGATAAAAAAATAGACAAACGATTTTTTATTCATTCTCAAAAAGTTCTTGCAGGAGGTCTATCTCTTCTAAAGCTCTTCCTGTTCCCCGTGCAACGGCTAAAAGAGGTTCATCTGCGACAAAAACAGGAATTCTGACGATATCTGAGAGATATTTGTCCAGCTGACGGATTAAAGCACCGCCGCCCGTCAAAATTATACCGTGGTTTACAATATCACCGGCTAAATCAGGCGGCATTCTTTCTAAAACATCCCGTAGTGCTTCGGCGACTTCTTTAAGCGGCTCTTTCATCGCTTCTCTGGCATCTTCGCTTGTCAGTTCCACTGAACTCAGCAGTCCTTCAACCTGATCGCGTCCGTTAACAACCATTGTAAGTTCCTGGTCAAGTTCTACAGCTGTTCCAATGTTTATTTTAATCTCTTCGGCAACTCTCTCTCCTATGAGGAGATTGTATTTTTTTCTCACATAGTTGACGATTCCCTGATCGATTTTATCTCCGGCTGTACGGATGGACTTTGAGAGTACCAAACCGCCCAAAGAGACAACACCTATTTCAGTTGTACCGCCACCAATGTCTACAACAAGATTCCCTTGTGGTTCCCGAATATCTATGCCGGCTCCGATAGCTGCTGCCATAGGCTCTTCTATGAGAAAAACTTCGCGTGCTCCGGCACTTAAAGCAGACTCGCGAACAGCCTTTCTTTCAACCTGTGTTAAGCCGTAAGGCACACAGATGATAATACGGGGAGATATTAAAGAACTTCTTCCGTGTGCTTTTTCAATGAACTTGCGAATCATCTTTTCAGTCATGTCAAAATCGGCAATAACACCGTCACGCATAGGACGGATGGCTTTGATATTTCCCGGAGTTTTTCCCACCATCTCTTTTGCTTCATGTCCGACAGCGAGTACACGCTGTTGTCCATATTTTTCGGTTTTGACAGCAACAACAGAAGGTTCATTAATGATAATCCCGCGCCCCTTTGCTATGACAATTGTATTGGCAGTTCCCAAGTCGATAGAAAGGTCATTTGAAAAAAGTCCGACTATTTTATTAAATATCATTTATTGTGCCTTATGCTGTTTTTTGTGTTGTTTTCTTAATATAAAGAGGCTGTTCGCCATTTTCAATGACTTCTTTTGTGATCATTACTTCATAACCGCTGTATTCAGGGAGTTCATACATGATATCTATCATACTCTCTTCTAAAATTGCGCGAAGTCCCCGTGCTCCTGTTTTTCTTTTGATGGCCTTTTTTGCTATGGCACGGAGTGCATCTTCTTCAAAGTTCAGTTCCACATCATCTATGGCAAAAAGTTTTTTGTACTGTCTTACAAGTGAGTTTTTCGGCTCTGTTAAAATGCGTACCATGTCATCTTCAGTGATTTCATTGAGTGATGCAATGATAGGCAGACGTCCGACAAGCTCAGGAATAAGTCCGTAATGAACCAGGTCATCCGGTTCAACCATGTCAAATGTAGGTTTTTTCTCTTCTTTTGTCTTCTTTTCCTGTCCGAAACCAAGAACATTTTCGCCCTGTTTGCGCTTTAAAATATCTTCAAGTCCGTCAAAGGCACCGCCACAGATAAATAAAATATTTGTAGTATCAATAGCTGTAAACTCCTGATTTGGATGTTTTCTTCCCCCTTTTGGCGGAATATTGACAGAAGAGCCTTCGATGATTTTTAAAAGTGCCTGCTGGACACCTTCTCCCGAAACATCGCGGGTAATGGAGCGGTTTTCACTCATACGTGAAACTTTGTCAACTTCATCAAGAAAAATGATGCCTTTTTGCGCCCGTTCTACATCACCGTCAGCTGCCTGAATGAGCTTTGTCAAAATGTTTTCAACATCTTCACCTACATATCCGGCTTCTGTCAGACTTGTTGCATCCGCAATGGCGATAGGGACATTCAATACTCGTGCAATAGTTTGTGCCATAAGTGTCTTACCGCTTCCTGTAGGACCGATAAGCAGAATGTTTGACTTTGAAATTTCTGTATCATCTTCATCTGATTTGTGCATTTTAAATATACGCTTGTAGTGATTATAAACAGCAACACTCAGGAGCTTTCTTGCTCTTTCCTGTCCTATAATATACTCACCCAAAAAAGCATCCAGTTCTTTTGGTGTCATAAGTTTGTGTACTGCATCAACAAGTTCGCTGTTGTTCTCTTTTGCAAGTTCTTTTTCATCACCAAACATTATTTTGTAAGCTGAAACAACACAGTTTTTACAAATGTAAACACCGTTGCCTGCTATAAGAGGGTTTTGTTCGCTTTCGCTTGCATCACAAAAGCTGCAATGTCTGTGTATCATACTTTTTTCCTTTCAAACGGAATTCCGCGTTTTGTTGTAATGACAAAGTTACATAAATCTTTTACATAATGATTGTCTGAATTTTCCAGCAGTTCGCTTGCTGTATCTTTGAGTGGTCTGCCTGATTCAAAAAGTTCTCTGTAGGCTGATTTGAGGGCATTGATGTCATCTCTTGACAAATGTCTTCTGAGTCCCGTTAAATTAAGTCCTCTGAGCGAAGCACGGTTTCCCTCTGCCATACAAAAGGGAGGAATATCCTGTGCCAAAGCTGATGCGCCTCCCACCATGGCATAATCGCCTACATGGACAAACTGGTGAATTGGTGTCATGCCGCCAATGACAACATAGTTGCCAAGTTCCACATGCCCCGCAAGTGTTGCCGCGTTTGCCAAGATACAGTGATTGCCGATGATGACATCATGTCCGAGGTGAACGTATCCCATAAAGAGGTTGTCGTTGCCTATGATGGTTTTTCCGCCGCCGCCTTTTGTCCCAGGGTTAAAAAGGGTAAATTCACGGATAGTATTGTTATCGCCGATGATAAGTTCAACATCTTCACCGTTGAATTTCAGGTCCTGCGGAATTGAACCGATGACTGCATGTGAAAAAATTTTGTTGTTTTTGCCGATAGTTGTTTTTCCGTAAATACAACTGTTTGCATCTATGCTTGTTCCATTGCCAATCGTTGCTTCACTTGAGATAAAGCAAAACGGTCCGATTGTAACATTTTCTCCGATTGTCGCGCCGTCTTCAATAACGGCAAGTTGAGATATTTGAGACAAAAATAAATCCTTTACTTGTCAACTATCATAGCTTTGAGTTCCGCTTCGCTTGCTAATTTGTCATCAACATATGCTTCACCTTTAAGCATCCAGATAGTACCTTTTTGTTTTATGACAGAAATTCTGTATTCGAGTTTGTCTCCCGGTTTTACAGGAGTTCTGAATTTTGCTTTGTCGATGCTCATGAAATAGACTACTTTGTTTGCAATCTCTTCCTCCGTCAAATCTCCCATACTTAAAAATGACAAAATTCCACCGGCTTGCGCCATGCCTTCTAAAATCATGACACCCGGATATATAGGATGGCCAGGAAAGTGTCCCTGAAAAACAGGCTCTGAAATAGAGACATTTTTGTAAGCAGTGACCGATTTTCCTTTTTCTAGCTGAGTAACTCTGTCAACCAACAAAAAAGGATAACGGTGAGGAAGAATTTTTTGTATTTCTGTAACATCCATAAGCATATTTATAAACCTTATAACAATATTTTTTTGATATTTTATCTAATTTATTGTTAAGAAAAGATAATAAGTTTTTCTTTGGTATCTTCATATACTTTTGCATTCAATTCAATGCTAAGCTTTGTCTCCGGTATATCCTTGACAACTATTATGGGAGTTATGTCATAATTTGAGCCCGATACAACAGCTCTGAGTCTCTGTTCTTTTTCAAAGTCCAAGGGGTTGTAAATAAGCTCTTTGAGAGATTTATAAGTTGATTTGCCCAAGTCATTGTAGGTTTGCAAAGTGATAAATTTTATCTCTTCACGATTAAAATAATGCACACCATTGTGTGAAAATTCTATACGTCCCTGTGCTTTTTTTCTCGGCAGTGTGGAATAACTCATAGCATAGGCTTCTATGCTCTCTTTTTTTCCTGCTGTGAGCTTAAAGCCAAACTGTCTATAGTTAAGAAATTTTTGTTTAATTATTCTGTACTCTTTGCCTTCCTCTTCCAGTTCGTTTCTTTTGGTGTACATGTAAAGACGTTCTTCAATTGAGGCAGGAAGTGTCTGTCCTGAAATTGGTGAAAACATTTCATCCATCAGTCTGTTTTGCTGATCCCGCTGCATGGTAAGCCCGAAAATACAGCCGCAATAGTCCTGACGGTAGAGTTGTTCTTCTTTTGTGACACGGCTTTGATCCTGTGTCCCGCCGCCGCTTCTGTAGTCAACGGCTACAAACTCAACACCGTGACTTTTATAAAATTCATCACCGACACGTTTGAGCTGTTCCTGGGACTTGAGCGGACTTACCAACAGAGTGGTTGTTATTTTTTTTTCACCGAGTTCGAGGGCTTTTTTTGCACTTGTTGTGAAACGTTTGTCAAAACAGACTTCACAACGAGCCCCTTTTTCAGGTTCATTTTCCAGTCCACGAACTGCTTCAAGCCAGTTTTCATAGTCATATTCACCCTCAATCAATTCGATACCGAGTTTTTTGCAGGAGCGCTTGACATCAAGCAGGCGCAGCTGATATTCGGAATAGGGATGGATATTCGGGTCGTAAAAAAAGCCGGTCAGTTTTTCATCTGGAAAATCTTTTTGAAGTTTTTCCAGAAAGAAGTGTGAGTCAACACTGCAACAAATATGTACTAAGATGGTTTTTCCTTGAAAGATGTTTTAGGTTATGAGTATTTTTCAAAACGCGGACTTCAGTCCGGGCTGAGAATGGCAAGGCTGTTGCAACAGCCGGCACTGAAGTGCCGGTTCCGAGATTGAGGTTTTAATCTTGCCTGCGAAAAAATCAGTCTCTTTTTTCGTGAATCTCTATAGTTTTGATCTCATCCTGTCCTTCAATTGAATCTAAAACCGCAAAGCTTTCAGCATCATTCTCTTCAATACCGCCAAAAACTGTATGGACACCGTCAAGATGCGGGCAGGGAACAAAACAGATAAAGAACTGGCTGCCGCCTGTGTTTTGTCCTGCATGTGCCATAGAAAGTGTTCCTTTGACATGTTTATGTGTATTTTTATCGGTTTCGCATGCTATAGACCAGCCCGGACCACCTGTTCCTGTTCCCTGCGGACAACCGCCCTGTGCCATAAAACCGGGGATTACACGGTGGAAGCTGAGATTGTCATAAAATCCTGTTTGTGCCAAATGTGCAAAGTTTGCAACGGTATTTGGTGTTTCCTCCGGATAAAGTTTAATCCAGATATCGCCTTTGTTTGTTACGATTTTTGCATATTGCAGTTTTGATAATTCTTCTTCGCTTAAATTGTATTCTTTGAGTTGTGCTTTTCCAAACATATAAACCTCTTTATTTTATTTTTTGTTATTATAGTTAAATTTTTATAAATATGTCTTGTGCTTTTAAAATTAAGTTTGGAATTAAAAGCGGTATAATTTTATTGAGAAAAACAGGGATAAAAAATGCAAAAGAACAGATTTACATCTTTGACTATCAAGCAGGCCAATACCGTCACAACTGTTGTCATATTGGTTTTTGTCATTATATTTGCCTATTTGCTGATAAAAGAAAATTATCAGGATTATGAAAAAGCGCTTTACAGGCAGGAACACAGTGTGGCTGATTACGGAGATACACAAAAACAGCTCAAAAGGCTTCTGATAAAAAACACTTTGGCTATTGTGACACTCTCTTTTATACTTTTTGCAATCATGCTCGGGTTGTATAAGATATTTTATGCGTTGATTCAAAATGATATGCATGTATTTTTAAATTTTTTTAAAAATGCGGCACACAGGGAAGCATTGCTGAGTCCTGATGAGATTTTTTTTAAAGAATTTAAAGAGATGGTTCTGTATGCAAATGAAATGGTAAAGACAATAAATCAGCAAAAGCTATCATTAAAAGAGATCAATCTTATTCTTGAAAAAAAGGTACAAAAGAAAACATTGTATTTAGAACAGGCAAATGCAAAACTTTTACAAGAAAAAAAGTTTTCAGAAGAGATACTGGCTGCACAAAAAGAGTTTTTACGCTACACTGTGCATGAAACAAACACGCCTCTGAGTGTTATTTTGACGAGTATAGAACTGTATGAAATGAAAAATAAAAAGGACAGACAATTGTCCAAAATAGAAGCGGCTGCAAAAAATATATTTAATATATATGATGATTTGAGTTATTTGGTAAAAAAAGACCAGGTGCCGTATCCCAAAGTTTCAATTGAACTGGTTTCGTATCTCGGCATGCGGATAGAGTTTTTTAGAGATGTTGCACATCTGTCTAAAATTGATTTTAAATACAGCAGTGATTTGGACAAGGTTTATATTTATTTTAATGAAACAAAACTTCAGCGTATTGTAGACAATACTATTACAAATGCCATCAAATACACTTTGCCGGAGGAAACAGTCTTCTTACATGTAAAGCAAACAGGAGCAGATGTAATGTTTAGTGTATCAAGCAAGTCTAAAATTATAAAAGATCCGGAGAAAATTTTTGATGCATACTACAGGGAAAATGACAATGTCAAAGGATTTGGATTGGGACTGCAGTTGGTGAAAAATATTTGTGAAGAAGACAATGTGAGCATAGATATTGCATCAACTGACAAACTGACTACATTTGAATATAAATTTAAAATGATGGGTGAATAATGAAAATTCTTTTACTGGAAGACGAAATAATGCTAAACGAGTCTATACAGGAGTATCTGCAGGAGCAGGGACATCTTGTTGTAAGTTTTACAGACGGTCTTGAAGCATTTGAAAATCTTCAAAAAGACGACTATGATTTATTGATTTTGGATATCTCTGTACCAAATATAGACGGATTGACACTTTTGGAAAAGCTTCATGCCATCAAAATTCATACACCCAGCATTTATATCAGCGCTCTGGTAGATATAGAAGATATCTCCCGTGCCTATGATCTGGGATGCTATGATTACTTGAAAAAACCCTTTCACCTAAAAGAACTTGCTTTGAAAATTGACAGAATTTTAACAGACAAAGATATTCCTCTGGTTTTTCTCAGGCTTTCAAAAAACTATATGTATGACCAGGAAAACAATACACTTTTGTTTCAGAACACTCCCCAGATTCTTACAAAAAAACAATCGCAAATTATAGATATTTTAGCCAGGAACAGAAGCAGAATAGTTGATTTTGAACAGTTTCGCATGTATGTATGGGATGAACAAATCGTAGATAATGCAACCATAAGAGCAGAGATTAACAGACTGAAAAAAAGTTTAAAAGAAGATATTATTGTTAATGTCAGAGGCATGGGATATATGATAGAAAAATGAGCAGGGTATTGTTTGTTACATATTGATACACGCCAGAGATTAAATTGCAATTTTGTGTTAAAAATATGAATTGCTACGTTAATGCTATGTTTTGGATTTATGATTATCTTAAGTGCCTGACAAGAATAAATGACATAATTTAATGAAGAGAGAAAATAGAAGCTACAAGGCGAAAATTCGCAGAAGCTACTAGTAGCTTCAAGGGTTTTCAACGAAGTTAGGTTCTGTTTTCTCTCTTCACCCGAAGGGCAACATGCAAAGGACTCATTTTCTGCGTTGAACTTCCGTTAACGATGCTAGCATCGCCAACAAAAGTTCGCCTTGCAACTAAATCCTTTGTATGTTGTTAAATATGTCATTTATTCTTGTCAGGCACTTATCTAAAAGTGGAGGATTACATGAAAAAAATTGCATTAAGTATGTTTGTTACAGCATTGGTGACAAGTGTATATGCTGATTACGACGGTGTAAATATAAAGTTAAAGCACGGTGTTGAAGAGAAACAAGAGGTGCATGTTCTTTCTGATGACATAAAAGACATGTTTGCAAAAGGAAAAACAAGCGGTCAGATTAGAATGTTTTATGTGGACAGACAGTATCAGGGTGGTTCAGGGGCAGATACGCACAGAGATGCTGCTGTTTTAGGAGGTCATCTCAAGTTTGAAACAGCTGCATTAAGCGGTATTCGGTTGGCTGCGGCTTTTTATACAGTGCAGGATTTGGGTATACAGCAACACACTGCCCAGTCACCGGCACTTCTTGGAACCGGATACAAGTCATATTCAATTCTAGGTGAGGGATATCTTGGATACAATTTCAGTGAATATGGGCTAAAAAGTGATGCCAAGCTTGGTTATCAGAGATATGACTCTTTAATGATGGGATCAGATGATGCAAGAACGCTTCCAAATACTTTCAGAGCATACAAGTTTGTAAGCAAGGATGTGAAAAATATTACTCTTCAGATAGCACATGTAGACAGAATCGCTTATGGAACATTCTCAAATATCTATTCTGCCGGCGGAATACTTGCCGCTACTTCAGGGTACACTTCAAGAGGGATCAATGCTTCAACAGGAGTACAAACCGGAGAGTATCTGAACTTGGGACTTGCAACAACCGGAAGAAAAACTGCCGGTGTTACAAATATTCAACTGAAATATACAACGAAAAACTTTCATGTAGATGTCTCAAATGATTATGCATGGAATCTTTACAATACACTCTACGCTGACACAGGAGTCTCCTGGAACTGTCTGCTCAACAGCAATGTAAAACCGTTTGTAAAAGTGCAGATGATTAAACAAAACAGTGTTGGCGGAAAATATATGCAGTACTCTCCGCTGGGAGGGTCCGGTGAGGTAGATTCTTTTTACTGGGCGGGTAAAGTCGGGGCAAAATATGAAGGTTTTGCTGCATATATTGCCTACTCCCAAACATCTTCAAACAATGCAGGAGATGATTCTTACAAAAATGCGATACTTACACAGTTTGGCGGCATGCCGGCATATACTCAAGGTATGGTGACCCGTCATATGTTTTTAGCGGGAACAAAAGCAACAAAAGCTGCTGCTGTCTATAACTTCAAACAACATGGAGTCAACCTTTCAACTGCTGCCTATTATGTCGCTTTTGATACAGATGCAAACTCCGGATACGGTATAGCAAGAACAGCAACAGAAGCTGGGTTTGACATCAAATACTACCCAAAAGCAGTTGAAAAACTGCAGCTTCGTTTTCGCGGAAATTTTCCCAGAAAATTTGCGGAAGCAACTCCAGGAAGTGACACCGGTTGGAATGAGTACAGACTCATTGCAAACTATAATTTCTAATACAAGGAAAAATTATGACCAAAGAACAGATACAACAGATAAAAGCAGATCCTGATTACCAGAAACTTGTAAAGACAAGACAGGGTTTTGCTCTAAAATTAACAATAGCGATGCTTGTAGTCTATTTTGCATTTATACTTACAATAGCTTTTGATCCCTCGGCATTGGCAGTGCCCCTCTCTAGTGAGGCAGTGACAACCATAGGTATTCCTGTCGGTATGGCTGTAATCGTATTTGCTTTTATATTGACAGGCATATATACAAAAAGAGCAAACAGTGAGTTTGATGATCTGGCAAATAAAGTAAAAAACAAATTAAAGGAGCGCCTAGATGTTTAACAGAATATTTTTATTTTTAATTTTCGGCAGTATCGCGGCATTTGCCTCCGGAACTATCAACGGTGAAATTCAAAAACAGCCGCTGAATGTTCCGGCAATTGTTATGTTTGTTATTTTTGTCGGTGCAACTTTGGGCATAACATACTGGGCAGCCAAAAGAACAAAGTCTGCGAAAGATTTCTACACAGCAGGCGGTGGCATTACAGGGCTGCAAAACGGTATGGCCATTGCAGGAGACTATATGTCTGCGGCATCCTTTTTGGGAATTTCCGGACTTGTTTATCTCAAAGGGTATGACGGACTTATCTATTCGATCGGATTTTTGGTCGGCTGGCCGATTATTCTATTCATTATTGCAGAACCTTTGCGAAATTTAGGCAAATATACCTTTGCGGATGTTGCTTCTTACAGACTACGCCAAAAACCTATTCGTATATTGGCTGCATTTGGTTCTATTGCAACTGTTATTCTTTACCTTATCGCTCAAATGGTCGGTTCTGGAAAGTTAATACAGCTTTTATTTGGTCTGCAGTATGAAGTAGCGGTTATTCTGGTTGGTGTTTTAATGATTCTTTATGTAACATTTGGCGGTATGCTCGCAACAACCTGGGTGCAGATTATCAAAGCATTCTTACTGCTTTCAGGAGCTACTTTTATGGCTATTGCTGTAATGGCGCATTATGATTTCAGTTTTGGAGCATTGTTTGCCCATGCAACAGAATTAAAAGGTATAGAAATAATGTCTCCGGGCGGACTCGTTTCGGACCCTGTTTCTGCAATATCTTTAGCCGTCGCCTTGATGTTCGGTACAGCAGGTCTCCCTCATATCCTGATGAGATTTTTTACAGTAGGCAATGCAAAAGAAGCACGAAAGTCGGTATTTTATGCAACAGGTTTTATCGGTTATTTTTATATACTGACGTTCATCATCGGTTTTGGCGCAATTGTAATGGTGTATAAAAATCCTCAGTATCTGGATCTGGCAAAACAGGCCATAAGCGGCGGATTTCCTATTCTTGGCGGAAACAATATGGCAGCCATACATTTGTCTCATGCTGTTGGCGGTGACTTCTTCCTTGGATTTATCTCTGCTGTGGCATTTGCAACAATTCTGGCCGTTGTTTCGGGTCTGACACTGGCAGGTGCTTCTGCAATTTCACATGACCTGTATGCTTCTGTGTACAAAAAAGGTGAAATTGACGGGCTTAAAGAGATGAAAGTTTCAAAAATTGCTACTGTTGTTTTGGGAATCGTAGCTATTATTATGGGAATAGCATTTGAAAAACAAAATATTGCTTTTGTTGTCGGGCTTGCGTTTGCAATAGCAGCCTCTGCCAACTTTCCTGTACTTTTACTCTCCATGTACTGGAAAAAACTTACAACGCGTGGCGCTGTCATCGGAGGAACCTTGGGACTGGCTACAGCTGTCATGCTTGTCATCCTTGGTCCGATTGTCTGGGTACAGATTTTTGGCAATGCCGAAGCGATTTTCCCGTATAAATACCCGGCACTCTTTTCTGTGAGTGTTGCCTTTGTCGGTATCTGGTTTTTCTCAGTAACGGACAAATCAGAGGCTGCAGCACAAGAGATGGAGGCTTTTGAAGCACAATACATCAGAAGTCAGACAGGTATTGGTGCCGAGGGTGCATCCGAGCATTAACTATGAGCATCTTAGACCAAAAAAAACTTATTGAGTCTATTCACCCTTTTGGCTTACTCAGTTCAGAGGAACTGAGTAAGCTGATGCAAAAAATCGACATTGCATATTACCCTAAAGATACGCTGCTCATCAGCAAAAACCTTCCATCTGTTGCTTTTTATATTATCATAAAAGGATATGTGTCCGAGTATATTGATGATACACTGCATACTGTTTACGGTGAAGGTGACAGCTTTGATGCGGATGCTTTGATTTACGGGACAACACAAAACAGGTTTGTTGTCAGTGAAGATTTGATTTGTTATGAGATTCAAAAAGAAGATTTTTTGGAATTGATACAAAACAAACGCATACAAGAGTATTTTTTACAAGATTTTATTACACGCCATCAACATTTAAAAGAATACTCACAGCAGAGTCAATTAACTCCTTTTTTGGTATCTCAGGTAAAAGATATTTATCTTCATGCTGTTTGTATTGTTGCACAAGACACAACAATAGCAGATGCTTTAAAAGAAATGAAAAATCTTAAGGCTACATGTATTCTCGTAAGGGATGAAAACAGCTGCGGTATAGTTACGGATACGGACTTGAGAGAGAAGGTTTTGATGGGTAAATATGATGTAAGTGATGCCATTGTGCATATAGCATCTAAAAATATTATTGCTATTGAGAAGAGTGACTTTTTATTTAATGCTTTGGTGCTTATGACACATAATGCGATTAAGCGCTTGGTTGTAAAAGAGGGTGATGAAATTGTCGGGATACTAGAGCAGTTGGATTTGTTGAGTTATTTTGCAAACCATTCTTACCTGATTTCTGTGCAAATAGACAAAGCAGAGAATATTGATGATTTAAAAGAGGTTCAAAACGGATTAAAAAATCTTGTAACAACACTTGATTCCAATGGTGTAAAAGTACGTTATATCAGCAAACTTGTTGCAACACTCAACCAAAAAATATATGCAAAAGTTTTTACGATGTACGTTGATGAATCTTTACAGGAAAAATGTGCTCTTATGATAATGGGTTCTGAGGGCAGAGAGGAGCAGATACTCAAAACCGATCAGGACAATGCTCTGATCATTGCCGATGATATGGATACAGAACTTTTTGGAGAGCCTATGCATAAACTCAACAGGGCGCTTTTAGAAATAGGGTTTGTCAAGTGTGAGGGCAATGTTATGGTCAGTAATGCGTACTGGCGTCGTAATTTAGGGGACTTTAAAAATGAAATAGATAACTGGATAGCAAGTTTTGAAGGAAACAGTTTACAAAACTTGAGTATATTTTTAGATGCAAAGTGTGTTGCGGGTGATTGTACTTTAGTGAATGCGGCAAAAGAACATTTGTTTGCGCGTTTTGAGAAGAGAGATGATGTTTTGGCACATCTTGCAAAAGCAACGCTTTTTTTTGAAACACCTATTTCTCTTTTTAGCGGTTTTAAGCTTGACAAAGAGCATGAAAACAAACTGGATTTGAAAAAAGGCGGTATATTTGCAATTGTTCACGGCATAAAATGTCTGGCACTGGAGAATAAAATCAAAAAAAACAATACAATCGAACGTATCAAAGAGTTGAACAACCGAGGTGTTTTTGATAAAGTTTTTGCGACAGAACTCATAGAAAGTTTTGATACTCTGTTGTCTGTGAGGCTCAAAACAATGCTGTATGCAAAGGATCAAAAAGATATCAATTATATAAATCCAAAAGGTTTGGACAAAACAAGCCGGGATTTGCTCAAAGACAGTTTTAAAGTGGTAGATAAACTGAAAAAGTTTATTAGTTTTCATTTTCATTTGGAAATGGTTTCGTAATGCTTTTTTCTATGTTTGAACAGATGAAAAAAAAGAGAAATCTGTCAAAACTCAAAGATAAATCTTTTTCTTCTCTTTTTGAACAAAGTGATGAAATTGTGGTTTTCGATACAGAAACCACGGGCCTCAATCCAAAAGAAGATGAAATACTTTCTATAGGTGCAGTTAAGATTAAAAATAATAAAATACTGACATCACAAACTTTTGAAGTTTATTTGAAAAACTTTGGAGCAATTGATGCAAAAAGTATAACAATACACGGAATCCGTCCATGTGACCTGGAGAATGCAAAAGAACCGCTGGAAGGAATTAAAGAGTTTTTGAATTATATCAAAGGTGCCACTTTGGTGGGGTACTATCTTGAGTTTGATGTTGCGATGATTAACAAATATATAAAGCCCGTGCTTGGAATCACTCTGCCAAACAAAATGGTTGAAGTTTCTGAAATATATTTTGATAAAACAATTGCAATGATACCGCAAGCTAATATTGATTTGCGTTTTGATACAATCTTGAAAAACTGTAATATCCCTCAAATGGGTGTGCATAATGCTGTAAATGATGCCATTATGACAGCAATGATTTACTTAAAACTAACACAGGAGAAAATAAATGTCAGAAATAGAAAAAAAACCGATTTTTAAACCAAACAAAGAGTTTGCAAAAACTGCCAGAATCAAAAACATGTGTGAATATCATGATTTGCAGGATGAAGCAATTGAAGATTATGAAGGATTTTGGGGCAGATTTGCCAAAGAAAAGCTGAGCTGGAAAGAGCCGTTTACAAAAGTGATGGATGAATCGAATTACCCTTTTGTCAAATGGTTTGAAGGCGGAAAGTTAAATGTTTCAGAACAATGTATTGACCGTCATTTAGACAAACGCAAGAATAAAGCGGCGATTATTTTTGAAGGAGATCGCGGCGATAAACAGATTATTACCTATTTGGAACTTTACTACAATGTAAACCGTTTTGCCAATCTGTTGAAAAATGAATTTGGTGTCAAAAAAGGGGACAGAGTTGTCATCTATATGCCGATGATTCCCGAAGCTGCCTATGCGATGCTTGCCTGTGCCAGAATCGGCGCCATTCACTCTATAGTATTTGGCGGATTTTCTGCAGAAGCACTCAAAGACAGAATTGAAGATGCGGATGCAAAAGTTGTGATCACTGCTGACGGAGCTTACAGAAAAGACAAGCCATATATGTTAAAACCGGTGGTGGATGCGGCTTTGGCAGAAGGTGGGCCGGTAAAAAAAGTGCTCGTGGTTGAGAGAAACAATGAAGATATACGATGGGTTGAAGGGCGTGACTACTCTTATAATGAATTGATCAAAATGCAGGACGTTACATGTAAAGCGGAAGTTATGGATAGTGAAGACCCGCTCTTTCTGCTCTATACATCAGGCTCAACAGGAAAACCAAAAGGTGTGCAGCATAATTCTGCGGGATATATACTGTGGGCGCAGATGACAATGGAATGGGTGTTTGATGTCAAAGAAAATGATACCTACTGGTGTACAGCAGATATCGGCTGGATTACCGGGCATACCTATATAGTTTACGGTCCGCTTGCAATGGGTGCGACAACGGTAATGTTTGAAGGTGTTCCGACCTATCCTGATGCGGGTCGTCCTTGGAAAATGGTAGAAGAGTATAAAATCAACCAGTTCTATACTGCGCCTACTGCGATTCGTGTATTGCATAAAATGGGTGAAGATGAACCGGCTAAGTATAATTTGAGTAGTTTAAAAGTACTTGGAACTGTTGGAGAGCCTATTGATCCTCCTGCGTGGAAATGGTATTATGAAGAGGTTGGCGGAAGCAAATGTGCTATCGTTGATACTTACTGGCAGACAGAAACAGGCGGGCATATAGTCTCTCCGCTTCCTGGGGCAACCCCTATTAAACCGGGATGCGCAACATTTCCTCTTCCTGGAATCATGGCAGAGATTCTGGACCCGGCAACCGGTGAGAAAGTTGAAGTCGGAGAGGGAGGTTATATGTGTGTCACACGTCCTTGGCCTTCGATGATTCGCGGTGTCTGGGGAGATGAAGAGAGATTTATAAAATCCTATTTTGGTGATGTGAAAAAGGACGGTAAACCTGTCTATTTTACAGGTGACGGTGCTGTGTATGATGAAGACGGTTATATCACGATTACGGGACGTACTGATGATGTTATTAATGTCAGCGGTCACAGAATGGGAACTGCTGAAATTGAAGCAGCCATCAAAAAACATCAAAATGTTGCCGAGGTTGCCGTTGTCGGAAAACCGCATGAACTCAAAGGCGAGGGTATTTTTGCCTACATCGTTTTAAAAGATGACAAAGGCGTGGCTGATGAGGTTGAAGAAGCAAAAATTATTAATAACATCATCAAAAAAGAGATAGGAAACATCGCTATCTGTGATGATATGGTTTTTGCACCGGGACTTCCAAAAACAAGAAGCGGAAAGATTATGCGTCGTATTTTACGCTCTATCGCTAAAGGCGAGGCAATTACTCAGGATATTTCAACTCTGGAAGATCCAAGCATAGTTGCCAAAATTGAAGCAATGGTGAAGTCCAAATAATAGGACTTTTCTGGAACCCAGACTTCAGTCTGGGCTTTAGTTTTTCATGCTATAATTCCACAAAAAAGAGTTAGTATGGAATTATGTGTTGCCCTTGATTTACCTACGAAAGAAGAAAATCTCACTTTAATTGAAAAAATAAAAAACTATGATGTCTGGCTCAAAGTCGGACTGCGTACCTATATTCGCGACGGCGAAGCATTTTTGCAGGCTATTAAGCAAATCAACCCCGATTTTAAAATATTTTTAGATCTAAAACTTTATGATATTCCAAATACCATGGCAGATGCCGCCGAGTCTATTATGGGACTTGGTGTTGATATGTTTAATGTTCATGCAAGTGCAGGAAAACGTGCCATGAATACCGTGATGCAAAGACTGGAAAAGTATGAAAATCGTCCATTGGTCTTGGCTGTAACAGCTTTGACATCGTTTAGTGAAGAGGAATTTCAGGCAATATATGAAGCGGACATAGCAACAAAAGCAAATCAGTTTGCAAAAGATGCAATGGAAAGCGGACTTGACGGTGTTGTCTGTTCGGCGTATGAGAGCAAGGCTATTAAAGAGTTTACATGTAAAGAGTTTATGACACTCACTCCTGGTATTCGTCCTTTTGGTGAAGATGCAGGGGATCAAAAAAGAGTCGCCGATGTTGCCTATGCCAAAGAAGCACTTGTTAATTTTATAGTCGTCGGACGTCCGATTTATCAGGCAGAGAACCCTGCTGAGGTCGTTAAAAAAATATTAGCACAGATTTAAGCTAATTATTATGAAATAATGACTATAATCTCACTCTTCAAAAGGACGAGTGGGTGAGTGGCTGAAACCACATCCCTGCTAAGGATGCGTACTGGCAACGGTACCGAGAGTTCGAATCTCTCCTCGTCCACCACAAACCCCTAAAATACGAGCTTTCAAGTACCTTTTTAAAAATCAGTTTTTTTCTTGTCCTACCCCGTTAGACATATATCTCAATACTTCTGTCAAATTTATGATTTGAACTTAGGGAATTTTGAACGGTCTCACAAATTGTAATTGTGGCCAAGTTATAGCTTTTTTTAAATCTTTTGCAAGTCAACAATATAGGGATTTGTCAGAATATTTTTTTATCAAAATCAGGCCACTATTTGTTATTATCGTACTTAAGTGAACATTCTCACACTTTATTATATTTTGCAAATAAACGCCTATTTATAAGCACTTTCACGAGTAGTTACATGTATCACTAAAATTATAAGTTTATCATCATACTTTTTATAAATAACTCTATAAGAACGAAGTTTTAAACGATATAAATCTTCTTTTTGCCCTTGAAGCTTTTTAATCTTACCTTTTTGCATTAATGCAATTTCATATTCTTTAGAAAATAATTCCGAAAAATCTTTTAAACTATCACGAATAAATTTTAAATCAGGTTTATTTACTTTTTTAAAATCTTTTTTTGCGGTAAATGTAAATTCAATTTGATACATCAAGACCTAACTCTTGAAACATATCATCAAATGAAATTGTAGGCTCATTAAGTTCAAGTCTTCTCTCTGCTTCTTTTAAATCTATATAATCAAAATACATATCAAGGGCAGAAGCTATAAGATGGCTCTTTTTTGTATTAAGCTCTTTTGCATAACGATTAATATCATTATCAAGTGATGTAGGTAATGTAATATTTAATCTTGTAGTATTCATAATGTCACTTCCTTTATGTGTATAATTATACACCTTTTATGTGTATAAAGTCAAATAAACAGCATAGGATTTTTTCGAATCTTTCCTAGTCCACCACAAACCACTAAAATACGAGCTTTCAAGCACCTTTTTAAAAATCAGTTTTTTTCTTGTCCTACCCCGTTAGACATATATTTCGCTACTAACACCCTCGATTTCTTCTATCATACTCATCATGACTACATACACAAACTAAATATATAACATCAATAGTACAATTCATTAAAATACGATATTGAGTATTTGGAATTCGGATAGAATATCTATCTTTATCTTTCTTGCAATTCATTTTTTTATAGTGCAAAGATGAATGATTTGGATCTTGTTCAAAAAGTTCTAAAGTATCATTTATTTGGATTTGAGAAAGAACATATTTTTTAATTAGTTGTTTTTCAGTACGAAGATATTGCGAAGTTTGATAATCTCCATAATATTAAGCAGATTTTTTATTTTCTTGAAGAATACGAACTTCTAATTGACCTATCCTGTCTAAAAAAATAATCAAAGAAGTATAAAGTTTATCTACTTGGATATAAAGTTCTTCAAAAAGAATATCTTTATCTTTTATTTGCTCTAATTTCTTTTTGAAAAGTTTTATGTCATCAATAGCATTTAATAAAGTATCATAAAATTCTTCTATATTATCAACAGGAAAAGTGTGCATATCATCCAGTTGCAATGAAAATCGTTCTAATTCTATTTCTTGAGTATGAATACTATTAATAATCAAACGTATCATTTTTTCAAACAATTTTTTAGGGGCAGTTTTTAATGCTTCTTGAGCTATATCAATATAGTCAACATAATCGATAAAATCTGTATTTATACGAATAGTCATAATAAAAACTCCGATGTTTTTACTAAATTATAGCATATTAAATAAAATACAGGATAGGTTTTTTTCGAGTTTCTCCTCGTCCGCCACAAACCCTAAAAATACGAGCTTTCAAGCACCTTTTTAAAAATCAGTTTTTTTCTTGTCCTATCCCGTTAGACATATATTTCAATACTTCTGTCAAATTTATGATTTGAACTTATGGAATTTTGAACGGTCTCACAAATTGTAAGTGTGATGTCAACGGCGGAGTTAAAATAAGCAGTATAAGCGTAAACTGCCTGTTTTTTTAATTCTGTCGTGATATATTGTACTTTGGTACATTTTTGGATTGCGCTTGACACCTCTTCACCGCTTTTTAAATCCTTCTTATGATATAATCATATTCTAAATAAAGCTTAGTAAAAAAGAGTTCCATGCAGTCATCAGATGTCAGTAAAATATTAAACAATAAAGAGAAACTTTTAACGCAGATATATTTTGATTTACAACGGTTTTTTGAACAGAAGTATGGGAATGATACAGTTGTTTTTATGGAAATCGGTACTTTTTTTGAAGTGTATGAAGTCAATAATGATGAAGAACAGATTGGAAAAGCCAAAGAGATAGCGGAACTTTTAAATATACAGCTTACGAAAAAAAATAAAAAAATTATAGACAATTCTGAGAAAAACCCTCTGCTTGCGGGTGTGCCTGCCGTTTCGTTTGAACGTTACTTGAACCGTTTGATTCAGGAGCAGAAGTATACGGTTATAGTCGTCAAGCAAAAGGGAAATCCTCCTAAGATCAGTCGTTATATTTCTCAAATTGTCTCACCCGGTACCAATTTTGAACATATTATTGACAATGATGACAATTACATTGTTTCTGTTTTGATTGACAAGTTTCGTGATATTTATACGGTCGGGTATGCTGCCATTGACGTAACCACGGGGAAAACATGGCTGTATGAGACACACGGGACAAGTGAAGATCCCGCTTATGCACTTGATGAGATTTTTAATCTTTTAAATGTTTACAGAACGAGTGAAATTGTTGTGACTTTTTTAGACGGAATTGATGACCAGCGTCATGTGATGCAGTATTTGGAAATTCCCGAACATTATCACTATTCTGTGAATAACAAACGGGCAAAAATAGAGTTTCAAAATGAACTTTTTAAAGAGGTATATCAGATTCGTTCACTGCTCTCTCCTATAGAGCATCTGGATTTGGAACGTTCCCCTATGATTACCGAAGCCTTGGCAATTCTCATCAATTTTGTGATAGAACATGATTATCATATAGTGCAGAAGATGGCGATGCCCCGTCTTATAGACAATCGCCGTTTTATGTATCTGGGCAACAATGCACTGGAGCAGATGGGGATAATTTCCAAAGACAAAAAAGAGTTTACACTTTTAAAAATGCTTGACAAGAGTGCAACGGCTATAGGAAAAAGACTCTTAAAAGAGCGCCTTTTAAATCCGATAATGGAAGAAGACGAACTTGAACGTCGCTATAACCTTATAGAACGGGTTGCTTCACATGTAAGGTATTTGGATGAAATGATGCGGGGTGTTTATGACCTTGAGAGGCTGTCTCGCCGTTTAAGTCTTGGCAGACTGCATCCTTTTGAGATGAATCATATGTATGACTCTATGGTAAGTGTCAAAGAGTTGATGCTCTATGTCAAAAAACATAAGATTCAAAAAACGCCTTTTCATGAGAGTGAAGTGGAAGAGTTCTTACGTGATATAACTAAAACAATCGATTTGGATATATCACGGCGTTTTACCAATGCCACGGTAGATGAAAACTTTTTGATGAGCGGTGTGGATGAGGCAATAGATACTTTGGTCAAAGAAAACAGTGTAATGATGCTTGCTTTTGAAGATATAATTTTGAAAATCGAAGCACTTCTGACAAGTGTCAATGCAGGAAGTTCGACAAAAATGGTGACTTTGGGACTTTTGGAAAAAGAGGGCTATTACATCTCTTTGAGCAAAAACAGATTCTCTTTGATTGAGAGTGAATTCAAAAAGCGGGAAGATTTTGCAGATTTCAGTGTAAAAAAACTGACAAACAATGTCAAAATCACCTCTGCTTTTACTGACAAACTCTCTGACAATATCATGAAAAACCGCCGAAAAATTGTTGTTTTGGTAAAAGAGAGATATATCCAACTTCAGGCACTGTTTGAGCGACGCTATTCACTTCTTTTTGACAGAGTTATCAGTTATGTGGCTGATCTGGACGTGGGAGTGAGCTCTTCAAAAGTGGCTCAGGAGTACAAACATTCAAGACCGATGATAGTTGAAGCTAAAGAGGATGAAAATTTTATGCAGATTATGCAACTGCGCCATCCTTTGATAGAAGTACAGGAGCGGGGAGGGCTCTATGTTCCCAATGATATCGTGATGGGAAATCGTGACTATATGGATCTGCCTCATCCAAAAACGGTGATGCTTGATGTGGCTGTGCATGACGGGCATGACATTAACGGAGTCCTTTTATACGGTATAAACTCCAGCGGAAAATCCTCTTTGATGAAGAGTATCGGCATTGCGGTGTTAATGGCGCAGTCAGGTTTTTTTGTAAGTGCTGCGGTGATGAAATTCAGTATATTTGATTCGCTGTTTACACGCATAGTTTCTAAGGATAATCTGGCAAAGGGACTCTCTACCTTTGCAGTGGAAATGCTTGAACTTAAAAATATTTTCAACCGTTCAACCGTGAAATCGCTTGTTTTGGGCGATGAAATAAGCCACGGGACAGAAACACTCTCGGGCGTTGCCATTGTCGCTGCAGCTATACAAAAGCTCTCGCATACTCGATGTCTGTTTTTGTTTGCAACACACCTGCATCAGCTCTCGACGATGGATGAAATTACTTCGCTTGACAATGTTGTCGATTTGCACCTGAGTGTGGAGTATGATGAATCAAATGACAAATTAATTTTCAATCGTGTGCTTCAAGCCGGAAGCGGCAGCAGTATATACGGACTGGAATTTGCCAAATCGCTCCATATGGACAATGAATTTTTGGAAAATGCCAATGCCATCAGAAAACGTCTTGCCAATGATTATGACGAGCTTGAACTGCTTGTGAAGAAGAAAAAATCCAAGTACAACAAAGAGCTTTATGTGACTAAATGTGTTATCTGCGGTGCGGTGGCAGAAGATGTGCATCATATATCGCAAAAATCACTGGCTGATGATGCAGGTTTTATAGGGCATTTTCACAAAGACAACAAACACAATCTTGTGCCTTTGTGCAAGGAACATCACAAACAAATACATGACGGCAAGTTACATGTAAACGGCTTTATAATGACAAGCAAAGGGCTTGAGTTGCAGTTTGAAGAGCAGATGAAAAAAACAGAAGTAAAAAAAGTTGTTGCACCTGAAATAAATACAAATATTGAAGTAAAAGAGGTAGAAAATGACGAGCCAAAGGGCTTCGTCCTGGATGACTGGTAAGATTTAAGCCAAGGCTTTTTTGACTGCATCACTGATGCGTTTTCCATCGGCACGACCGGCTAGCTCTTTACTTGCCATGCCCATAACTTTTCCCATCTCTTTCATGCTCGAAGCACCTGTTTTTTCAATGATGGTTTTGATTTCATTTTGCAGTTCTTCATCACTGAGCTGTTTTGGCAGATAAACTTCATAGTATGCTATTTCATCAAGTTCTATTTGCATTAAATCTTCACGGCCTGCTTCTTTGTACTGGCTTGCCGCGTCATTTCTGCGTTTGACCTGTGTCTGAATAATTTTTATGACATCTTCATCACTAAGCTCTTTTCGTTCATCTACCTCTATCTGTTTAAAAGCACTGGTAAGGAGGCGAAGCGCATCTCTTTTTTTTGTATCTTTTGCTTTCATGGCATTTTTTACATCTTGGTTGATTGTTTCTCGTAATGACATTGCTAAAATCCTTGTTTATTGTTTATGGAACTGTAATTGCTAGTATTATAACAAAATTAAGGGACTTTCTTTATGAAAAAAATAAAATTGACTGCTTTTGTATTTCTCTGTGTTGTGGTGTTGTTTAACGGATGTACAGCAAACTTAACTGATCCCGAGATAAATTTTGAACCGCCTGCTTATGTTGAACAGATGCCTGCCAAAGAGGAACAGCAGGATTTTGCCTCGACTGGCAGTATATTCGGACAGGGAGAAAATCCTCTTTTTTCTGATCACAAGGCTATGCATGTCAGTGATATTGTAACTGTAGTTATTTCAGAAACCGCACAAAGTTCAAATACCGGTACAAAGCAGCTGCAAGAGGCTGATACAAGTGCTCTTGGAGGGGGGTTGTTTTCAAGTACAGGTCTCAATTCTGCTGTAAACTCCAAAGTAGCAGACTTGAACGGATTTACAAATGTAGGTTTTAACTCTACATCAAACAGTAGCTATAAGGGATCCGGAAGTGCAACAAAGGATGCAAGCTTTACAACAACTATTTCGGCAAGAATTGTAAAAATTTTAAAAAACGGGAATTATTATATTTCCGGAAAAAGAGAGATTCTGATAGATGACCAGAAACAGATAATTCAGTTAAGCGGTGTGATCCGTCCATATGATATTGATCAATACAACAGAATCAACTCTACACAAATCAGTGATGCAAAAATATTATATAAAACGGAAGGAGATATGGATCGTGCCACAAAACAGGGATGGGGGACGAAAATTGTTCAATCAATTTGGCCGTTTTAGTTTTGTTACAGCACTTTTTTTAACTTCTGTATATGCAGGGAGTTTTGCGGAGTTTAAAAAGGTGCAGACGGGATCTTTTAACAGCTTTAAAGATAAAAAAGACAGCGAATTCAACAAATATCTTCAGCAGCAGTGGGAAGAATACAGTGCGTATATCTCAACACCCTTATATAAAAAGAAAAAACCAAAGACTGTGCCGGCATTGCATCAAAAAAAAGTTCGAAGTGTCGGTCCGAATTTAGTGATAAAGATAAAACCTTTTGCTGAGAAAAAATCCGCTCCTCAGGAAAAAAAAATAAAAGCTGACAATACAGTTTTTGAGTTTTTTGGAACATCTTTGGGATTTGATGTTGATAAAAAAATAAAAAATGCTAACTTTTACCCCAGAACACAAAAGGGGATTGAGAATTTTTTCAGTGTTGTGGCGACAAGTGATTACGACAGCCTTTTGTACGGGATTGAGAGTACATGTAAAGAGATGCATCTTAATGACTGGGGAGTTTATCTTTTAATAAACAGACTCTCCTATACTCTTTTTTCTACACCGGATAATGAAAAATTATTGAGCTGGTTTTTGTTGAATAAGCTTGGCTACAGGGTCCGTGTAGCTTTGGGTGCAGACAAACATATAGTCTTGCTTCACAGTGTCAAAGGCAAGATCTACTCTACACCAAACTATACACTGGATAATAGAAAATTTTATGTCATTTCTAAATATAACAAAGAAAATATTGCAAAAGTCTATACGTATAAAAATGATTATCCTGATGCAACAAAAGCACTTGATTTTACGTTAAAAACACTTCCTGTACTTGCAAAAAAAATCCAAACAAAAACTGTTTCTTTTAAAGAACATGGAAAAGTTTACACTTTTTCTTATCGGTATAACCAAAATCTCATAGATTTTATGAAAACATATCCTCAGGTGGAATATAAAGTTTTTTTCAATACACCTTTGGAGTATGAGACATATAAAGACATAGCAAGTGATATCAAGAAATATACTGAGAACAAAAAAGCAAGTGAAGCTTTGGATTTTGTACTGCATTTTGTACAAAAAGCTTTTATATATGAGCGTGATCAGGAACAGTTTGGCAGAGAAAAAGTTATGTTTGCAGAGGAAACACTTTATTATGAAAAATCAGATTGCGAGGACAGAGCTGTATTGTATGCCCGTTTGGTGAAAGATTTATTTGGTATTGGTATTGTGGGTGTTCAGTATAAAGATCACATGAGTACTGCTTTACATGTACCGATGGCAGGGGAGAGTGTACAGGTATCAGGACAAAGGTATGTTGTAGCGGATCCGACATATATAAATGCTTCTTTGGGACAAAGTATCCCCAAGTACAGATCTGTCATACCCGAAAGCTTTGTTTATATAAAATAGGATTCAAATCTCACTGTAAATCGAACAGTTGTTTTTTCCGTTTTTTTTGGCAACATACATGGCTTTGTCGGCATCATTCATAATATTTTCTATGTTGTGTTTTTCATCGGGAAAGATTTTAATGCCTATACTTGCACCAATGTGAATTTCATTTCCTTCAATGACAAATGTCCGAGAGAGGGCTTCTATGATAGAGTGGCATTTTTTTTGTGCATACTCTTTGGCGGCCTCTTTTGTCTCTGCTATATTTACTAAAATGATTGCAAACTCGTCACCGCTGATTCTTGCAAGAATATCTTCTTCTCTTAAGATGCTTCTCATTCTGTGTGAGACTTGAATGAGAAGTTCGTCTCCGACATGGTGGCCATAGGTGTCATTGACCTGTTTGAAATTATCCAAGTCTATAAATAAAAAAGCATGAATAAAGCTATGTCTGATTGCCTTTGCATTCTCTTCATGGAGTCTTTGCAATAAAGCTTTTCTATTCATGAGTCCTGTGAGAAAATCATGATTTGCCTGATATTGAGCCTCTTCCTGTGCATTTCTTAAGTCTGAAATATCATAAAACTGTGCTATAAAGTTTATTATTTCACCGTTTTTATCTTTAATAGCAGTAATGGAGAGTCTTTCAGGATAAATTTCACCGTTTTTACGTTTGTTGTAAATATCACCTTTCCATTGTCCGGATGAAAGGAGTTGATGCCACATGTTGGCATAAAATTCTTTACTGTGTTTGCCTGATTTTAGCAGCTTTGTGGTTTGTCCTATAATCTCATTTGCTTTATATCCTGTAATTCTGGTAAAAGATTTATTGACTTCAAGTACAACACCGTTTTTGTCAGTAATGACTATAGCCTCGTGTGAGTCGAATGTATGGGAAGCTATACGTATTTTTGCAAGAAGTTTGTCCTCTTTTCTGATTAGAGCGTTAATATAATAGAGGAGGAGAAAAAAAGAGATAAAAGAGAGAATCCAGAAGATAATTGTATATGTAAAAACCTGTTTTATATCTTGTTGTGTCTGCAGGGCATCTGTTACAATGGTATTGAGAATGTGGCTTGACACATTGTAAAGTTGTGTAATGTATTGTGAAGCAGTCTGAAACCATATTTTTGCATCTTCTTTGGATGAGAGTTTATCCTGAAAAAACATTGTTCTTAAGGCAGCTGTTTTTTGTACAGTCTCTTTTTGTATGAGTTGTTTGAAAATATTTTGTGTGTTTTTTGAAGCACATATGTAAAAAATAGTCTGGAGCTTTTTCTCTTTTTCCTGCAGGAGATGAATATAATGTATATACTTTTCATTTTTTTTGGGAGCGAGTATCTGGTTATAAACATATGCTCTTTCCTGTCCCACATACTCTTTAAGTTTTTGAAGTTCAATAAGGGCTTTGCCGTTATATGATTTTGATTCCAAATTATGCATCAGTGTAGTAATAGCCTGAAGCAGCTCTTTATTGAGGGTATTATAATATTGCATTTCATCCCAAAAGCTGATTTGTGTTTTAAGAACTTTTCTTCTCACTGCCGCAATAGAATGAAACTGCTTTTTAAGATACTGATATGCATTTGAAAAATGAATCAGATCCTGATAGGCACTGTCTGTATGCTTATACTGTTTTTCCAGATTTTTTCGGATTATTTCATCTTTTGAAACAAGGTACCCTGCACTCAATCCTCTTTCAAGTTGTAAATTATGAATGAGTTTACTGAGAATTTTTGTTTGTTTTGCAGAGAATGCATAGGAAGTACTGTTCTTATACTTGATATAGTTTTCATTTACCAAAGAATAGGAAAAGTAAAGTAATGCAATGGCAGGAAGAGAAAAAATAAGGATAATTTTTATCTGCAAAGATTTTAAATTCATATTTAATGATATGCTGATATAGATTAAAAGATATCATTACATGTATTGAAAATGTTAAAAGTTAAAATCATGTTTCACATTGAAACACAATTTAATAATTAATAGCAACCTTGTATGTCGGATCATCTTCTTCATAACTGCAATGCGGTCCGGCTTTTTTCATGATTTTTTTACAGTCATCACTTAAGTGGCGCAAAAGAAGATTTTTGCCGGCATCTTCATATTTTTTTACGAGAGAATCTATGGCTTCGACACCGGAAAAATCCAATACTCTCGCATTTTTAAAATCAATGACAACTTTTGGCGGATCATTTTGAATGTCAAAATTATCTGAAAAAGTTGTAGCACTTGCAAAAAAGAGCGGACCTTCAAGTTCATATACTTTTGTTCCGTCTGCTTCTGTATGTGTTTTTGCCCAGATGCGCGCATGCTTCCATGCAAATACAAGTGCAGAGATGATAACACCGGCTATGACTGCAACAGCCAAATCTTCTACAACTGTTATAATTGTCACAACGACCATTACAAAAACATCGGCACGAGGCATATGTTTGAGATGTGAGAAGCTCGACCACTCAAATGTTCCTATACTCACCATAAACATAATACCCACAAGAACACCGACTGGAATGGCATTTAAAACATCTGTTAAAGAGATGACCAAGATCAAAAGTCCGACGGCTGCCGTAAATGAGGAAAGCCGTCCGAGACCGCCTGATGTATAGTTGATGATACTCTGCCCGATCATTGCACATCCCGCCATGCCTCCAAAAAATCCACAGGCGATATTTCCGGTTCCCAAAGCGATACACTCCTGGTTTCCACTGCCTCTTGTCCCACTCATTTCATCTAAAACTGCAAGTGTCAAGAGTGATTCTATGAGACCGACAAGAGCCATAATAACAGCATAAGGAAGAACCATGACAATGGCATCCATACTAAAAAGCGTATCGGGAATAATGAGATGCGGCAGTTTCCCTTTAAACTCTGACAAATCGGCCAATGCTCCGACGGTGAGTGTGTCTAAATGAGTAAAATACACCACAAGTGTTAAAAGGACGATGGCAACAAGTCCTGAGGGAACAGCCTTTGTATATTTTGGCAAGAAGTACATTATAAACATGGTAATGGCTACGATAACATACATATTTAAACCCTGTCCCTCAAAGAATTTAAACTGTGCCATGGCAATAACGATTGCCAGACCGTTTACAAAACCATACAAGGCAGGTTGGGGAACAAGACGGATAAATTTTCCAAATTTCAGCACTCCTACAGCAACCTGAATAAGTCCTGCTATGATGGTTGCCAGCAAAACATAGTGGAGCATATGGAAGTAGAGCTCATCTCCGCTAAACCCCTGTGCTGTGAGTTTTAGGTTTGCTTCTATAACAAGCCCGACTATAACAACAGCGACGCTGCCGGTAGCTCCACTGATCATTCCCGGTTTTCCGCCGATAAGTGCAGTAATAACACCTAAGATAAAAGCAGTATACAATCCTACAATAGGACTGACACCTGCTATAAAGCTAAAAGCAATAGCTTCAGGTACCAGTGCCACTGCAACAACAAGACCTGATAAAATATCGTTTTTTATATTTGGAGAGGTGTATTTTCTTATATCAAACAAATTATGCCTTTAGTGAATCTAATTGTGCTAAAACTTTTTCACGTTTGGCTTCTGCTTCTTTGAGTGCTTCACGATTCTTTGCCAAAACATCTGCCGGAGCATTCGCAACAAAGCGTTCATTGTTCAGCATCCCGCTCAGTTTGCCTATCTCTTTTTGGAGTTTTTCATCCTGTTTTGTCAGTTTGTTGATAATCGGCGTCAAATCAATAGAATCTGTCGGAATGAAAGTTTCGCAGCTGTCTGCGATGTCACTGACCGCATTTTCTATTTTTGTATCGGTAAATTCTACATCTTCCACTTTTGCAAGTTTTGCGATAAAAGGCAACATCATTGCCTTTTCTTTTTCGCTCAGACCGTCAATTTTCACATAGGCTTTTTGGATTTTCTGATTTGCCAGATCAACCAAAACTTTTGCACGGCGAATGGAGACGATGGCATCCATAATAATGGCAAATGTTTTTTCTTCTTTGCGCTGCTTTGTTTTGTGAGGAAATTTCTTAATCATAATAGAATCAGCATTTTCTAAGGAAGTGCCACTGAGTTCATGGTAGAGATGTTCTGTGATAAACGGCATAAACGGATGCAGGAGTTTCATGGCTTCTTTGAAAATCGCACCAAGTTCTATGATGGATGCTTTGTCTGCTTTACTCAACTCAATACCCCAGTCACAAAATTCATTCCATAAGAAACGGTACATTGTCAGGGCCGCATCGTTAAACTTGTACTCATCAAGATAGGTACGAACCTCTTTTGTGGCAAAATTCAAACGGCTCATCATGTAACGACCAAGATCGGTCTCAACACAAAAACTCTCCATATCAGGAAAAGTATCACCATTCATCTGCAGGTATTTGCTTGCATTATAGAGTTTGTTTGTAAAGTTACGGTTTTGTTCGAGTTTGTCAACACTCATTCGTATATCACGTCCCTGAGCAGCAGAAATGGCAAGAGTAAAGCGTAATATATCAGCAGAGTATTTATTGACCATATCAAGAGGATCAATGACATTGCCTTTTGATTTGCTCATTTTCTGACCGTGTTCATCACGCACAAGAGCATGCAGATAGATGTGGTTAAACGGCAGTTCTCCTATAAAATGTTCGCCCATCATCATCATTCTTGCAACCCAGAAGAAAAGAATGTCAAAACCGGTAATAAGCAAAGAGTTTGGATAAAAATCTTTCATATCCTGTGATTGAAAAAGCTTGTCCATCTCGGTATCACCTTGACCCCAGCCAAGTGTAGAGAATGGCCACAAAGCAGAAGAAAACCATGTATCGAGTACATCAGGGTCTTGAGAGATGTTTTTTGAAGCACATTTTGGACACTCAGTCGGGTGTTCATTTTCTGTTGCCCATTCATGGTCACAATCCCCGCAGTAAAAAACAGGAATCTGGTGTCCCCACCAGAGTTGACGGCTTATACACCAGTCACGGAGTTCACCCATCCATGAATTATAAGAGTTTATCCAGTGCGGCGGGAAAAATTTTGCTTCACCTGCATTTGTTTTTTCTATGGATTTGTCGGCTACTTCTTTACGTACGAACCATTGTTTTGAAATATACGGCTCTACTACATTTTTACATCGGTAACAGTGTCCGACCTGATGTTTATGGTCTTCTATCTTAACGATATAACCCTCTTCCTGGAGTCTTTTTACAATAGGCTCTCGTGCTTCAAGGCGTTCCATGCCTTTGAATTCTCCGGCATAGTCATTTAAAATACCTTTTTCATCAAAAACCGTAATAAATTCCAAATCATGGCGTTTTCCGACTTCGTAGTCATTCTGGTCATGTGCAGGCGTGACTTTTACGACACCTGTTCCAAACTCCATATCGACATAAGCGTCTGCAATAATTTTAATCTTTCTATCAAGAAGGGGTAAAACAACTTCTTTTCCTATGATGTCTTTGTATCTTTCATCATCAGGATGTACCATGACGGCAGTATCTCCAAAATAGGTTTCAGGTCGTGTAGTCGCCACTTCAACACTGCCGCTGCCATCTGTAAAATGGTAAAGCATATGGTAAAACTTACCATCTTCTTCTTCGTGTTCTACTTCGATATCTGAGAGGGCCCCGTCATGTGTGCACCAGTTTACCATGTAGTTTCCGCGAACAATCAAACCTTCATTGTAGAGATGGACAAAAGCTTCTTTGACTGACTTTTGCAGACCTTCATCCATGGTAAAGCGCTCTCTCTCCCAGGCAGGACTTACACCCATTTTACGAAGCTGTTCTGTCATTATGCCGGCAGATTCTTCTTTCCATGCCCAGACTTTTTCCAAAAATGCTTCGCGTCCTATCTCTTCTTTCGTGAGTCCCTGTTCTAAGAGTTGTTTTTCAACAACATTTTGTGTGGCAATTCCTGCATGGTCCGTTCCCGGCTGCCAAAGTGTTTTGTAGCCGTCCATGCGTTTGTAGCGGGTAATGATGTCTTGGAGTGTAAAGGTAAGAGCATGCCCGATATGCAGTCGTCCTGTTACATTTGGCGGTGGCATCATAATAGAGAAGTTTTTATTTTCTTCTTGTATGGCTTTGTTTCCGTCTGTTTCGAAGTATTTTCTTTCTTCCCAAATTTTATAATATTTGTTTTCGGTTTCTTGTGGATTGTATTTGTTGTTTGACATAGTGCGCGCCTTAAATTATCTAAATTAAAATTGCGCGATTATATCCAAAAAGAGGTGAGTATTTGCTTAGAAATTGCTATATGCCGGTTACTCTCTTTTTTATCTCTATCTTATCATTGTACATATTTTTATCAGCTACTTCTATAACCTGTGGCAGGAGATCATTTTTTTTAAATTTGGTTACACCAAATGAAAAACTGACACGAAAGGTGTCGTTGTGTGCTTTTAATTTTTTGCCAAGAACATTTTCTCTGATTGTATTTAAAAAAGAGCTTGCTTTTTCCTCGGAGACACTGTCGCCAAAGAGTATGATAAACTCATCACCTCCGTAGCGTATGACAGGAATTTTTAATTTTTTCAGTTCATTTGTCAAAAATATTAAAACTTTATCACCGATAATGTGGCCATGTGTATCGTTCACCTGTTTAAAATAGTTCAGATCTATAATAGCAAGCGTTCCATTATGCACAAAAGTATTGCCAAGCGGGTCCAGGTGAGTATCATGAAGCCATTTTCTGTTATATGCGTGGGTCAGTTCATCTTTGTAAACAGATTCTTTGAGTTTTTCAATTTCTTGACGAAGATATTGCGTCTCTTGCAACACCCGATTGAGAATTTTTTCGTCTTTGTTCTCAATAGCATGAATGGCCCTGTTTGTATTTTCACTTAAGGCCTGTACATTTTTGGATGTTTCATTTTGTAAAGTTGTAAATCGTGAACATTCAGTTTCTATAATTTTTCTTGAAAGGCTTTCCTCATCTTCTATTTCAAGATTGTTTTTCTTGGCAAAGTCTGAAAAAACTGAAGCATAAATAGTAGGTGTGACAACAGGAATCTGTGCGATAGAGTTTTTTGCCTCATTCGAAACAATCTCTAATATTTTTTTATTTTCTTCCATGGCTTGCCTTAAAACATTTAATTTAAATGATTTTAGCATATCCCAAATAAATTTAACAATAAATAAGTATAATCACACTCTTAAAATTTTTGCCCAAGGAGTTTGTTTATGCCGTTGTCCCGATTAAATGAAGAACAGTATGCCGCTGCAACATCTCCTTACAGTAAAAATCTCATCATTGCCTCTGCCGGAACAGGAAAAACCTCGACTATTGTCGGCAGAATCGGACATCTTTTAAACAATGGCATTGCACCAAATGAAATTCTTCTGCTGACTTTTACAAACAAGGCGGCAGCAGAGATGGTGGCACGTGTTGCAGAGTATTTCGGTGCGGGTGTTGCCAAAAAAATTGATGCGGGAACATTTCATGCGGTCAGTTACAGATGGCTGAAAAAAAGAGACAAACGAGTGGTGCTCAAACAGCAGAGAGAACTCAAAACACTCTTTCGCTCTGTCTTTGAAAAGCGCTCTTTTATGCATATAGAGGCTGAAGTACAGCCCTACGGAGGGAATTATCTGTACGATTTGTACTCTTTTTACCAAAATACGGAACTGCAAAATAATTTTGAAGACTGGCTTATAGAAAAATATCCGGAACATGAACTCTTTGCTCTGATATATGCCGATATAGTCGATGAATTTGAAGCACTGAAAAAAGAGTACGGTTTTTTAAATTTTAACGATTTGCTGTTGAACTTCAGAGAGATGTGCAAAAATGACGAACTGGGATATAAAGAGGTTTTGGTGGATGAGTACCAAGACACCAATGCCCTGCAGGGAACGCTTATAGATGCGATGAACCCGCCCTCGCTCTTTTGTGTGGGGGATTATGATCAGAGTATTTATGCTTTTAACGGTGCTGATATCGGGATTATAGGCTCCTTTACGACAAAATATCCTGATGCGGTTGTGCATACTCTGACAAAAAACTACCGCTCTTCTGTGCCTATTCTCTCTCTTGCAAACAAGGTGATTGAGCATAATGAGAGAATTTATCCGAAAAAACTGGAAGTGACACGTATATATGATGCGCAGGCGCCAAAACTTTTGGCATTTGATGAGCTGTTTGACCAGTATCATGCCATGGCTGCCATGATTCGCGATACGCAGACACCAAAAGAAGAGATAGCCGTTATTTTCCGCAACAACTCCTCGGCTGACGGCATAGAGGTAGGACTTCGTGAGCTTGATATTCCCTGCAAACGTAAAGGAGGCACAAGTTTTTTTGATTCGCGCGAAATAAAAGCGATACTTGATTTATACACACTGCTTGTGAACGAGTCGGATATGATGGCTTTTATACATCTCTTTGAATTTGCACGGGGCATTGGCTCTGCTATGGCAAAAGAGCTCTATATTGCACTCAAAGCTTTAGGGCAGGGGAGTATTTTTTACGGACTCTATGCGCCTGATGAGGGGATGAAAAATCCTTTTGAAAAGCGCAAACTCAACCATCAGCTCGGTCTTTTTGATGATTTTTTGGAACTCGGTGCCGTTGGGAAATATGCTAAACTCGGTTTTGAAGCAAAATTTATGAAAAATCCGGTACTCAAACATCCAAAACTGACGAAAGAGAGCGCGACTTTTTTGCATAATTTTTATCTGTTGTTTCGCGATTTAAAAGGTATTAAACAGCCAAAAACAGTCGTGAAAAAAATTGCAAATTCATCGCTTTACATGTATATATCCGATGTACTTGCAACTAAAAGAGCGACACTCAAAGACGGTTCTGTTGATGAGAAACAAAAAACGGAAGCACTGAGCAGAATACAGAGAAAAACTCTGCTCTTAGAAGAGCTCTCAAAACCTTATTCTGAGCATGAACGTTTTTTAAATGCGATGATTTTGGGTTCATCCGACTTGACGCAGGGAGAGGGAGTTAATCTCTTGAGTGTGCATGCAAGCAAAGGGCTTGAATACAAAGAAGTGTATGTGATAGATTTGATGGACGGGCGTTTTCCAAACAGAAAACTGATGCAGCGGGGCGGGAGTCTTGATGAAGAGCGACGGCTTTTTTATGTGGCAGTCACACGGGCAAAAGATATACTCTATTTGAGTTATGCCAAATACGACAAGATTAAAAAACAGAACTTTGTGCCAAGCCAGTTTTTGTATGAAGCCGGAATGGTTGTTAAAGATGAAGCTTACAGGAAAATGGTAATGCAGGAAGAAAAAGAGGAAGAGTAGTTTTTCGAATCTGTACTTTTAATTCTAAACAGTCGGCACTAAAGTACCGATTCCGTGGAATATGCAGTTTGTTAGGAACCCATCCTTTAGGGTGGGCTGGGAGTGGCAGGAAAGTAACAACAGTCGGCACTAAAGTACCGATTCCGTGCAATATGCAGTTTGTTCGGAACCCATCCTTTAGGGTGGGCTGAGAGTGGGAGGAAAGCAACAGCAGTCGGCACTACAGTAGTGATTCCGTGGAATATACAGTTTGTTCGGAACCCATCCTTTAGGGTGGGCTGAGAGTGGCTGGAAAGCAACAACAGTCGGCACTACAGTAGTGATTCCGTGGAATATACAGTTTGTTCGGAACCCATCCTTTAGGGTGGGCCGAGAGTGGCTGGAAAGCAACAGCAGTCGGTGCTACAGTACCGATTCCGGACACAATGCCATATTAGCTTTCATTGCGTAACTTTCTGGTTTCCAAAAAGAAACTGTGTCCAAGATATATCACATAAAAAACAGATGCAAAAAATATAACGAAAGGGATGAGTGAGAGCAGATAAAGTCCCAATGTTTTGAGCCTGAGTGTATTGGCATGAAAAAACCTGATTTTCATCGCTTCTTCTTTGGTACATATTGCCGAAGAGACATCATAGATCATCATTTTATGAAAGAAGTAATACAGCGGAAAATTGAATGCTATGATGTTTACAACGGGTATAAAATACAGGGGAATAAATACAAAAAACAGGACAATCATAACAAACATCCATTTCAGTGTTAAAAATATGCCTTCTGCTGCATTGGAATAGCCTATCATTGCTACATCCTGATAGTGCCTGTAGTGAATTTCTTTCAAAATAGCATGGGTTAAAAAGCCGATAACAAGCAGTGCTACAAATATAGAAGCATACAATGTCATGAATCCGCCTATGGTATAGATAAGAAAAGTGGCTATCCAGGAAGTCAGCGCACTGCTCATTAAAAATTTCATGATGCCCGTACCTGCGAGTGTGGCCTGAAAGCTTTCTGTGTGAGGTATGCCGTTTTGGATCGTCGTTTGTGTGCTTTGTATCTCCATGGTTGTGAGCTGGTCAACACCAAGACCGGCAGCGATAAAAAAGAGAATATACAAAATTAGCATACTGATGACAAAAGGCATGAGTGAATACATCAGCATTTTTTTTGTAAAAAGGTCTTTGATACTCAGAGCAAGGATGTTTGTCTCATTCTCCATTTATATATTTTCCTCAATGATTTGAAATGCTTTTTGTGTATCGTCTGCACTCATTTTTCCTGATTTGTAAAAGAGGACTTTGCCGTCTTTTGAAAAAATGACGATATTTGAAGCATCATCCGCTATCTTCCACTCTTTTACCAGAGTTTTGTCTTTGTCCTTTACATAGATCGTTTTTGGAAATTCTTTTTGTTTGCCTTTGAGGATGGCTTCGATTGCGAAGTTTGGTTTCCATGTTGCCGCCATATTGACAATGGCAATACTGCCAAACGCTCCTTTTTCTCTGTAGTGTTTTTTCTTCAGTGCCTGAGAAAAATCTTCATTGACATCTTTTTCATCAGGATCAACATAAAACATGACAAATACTTTATTTTTAAGCATATTTGAGTTCCATGCGCCTCCTGTTACCAGTCCTCCTTTTTCACCCTCTATTGTTACATTTTTTGGTGCTTCCCCGATTGTAAGTGCATACAAATTGAGGGTGGTTAAAAGTGCTGCCAGTGTTAGTTTTATTTTCATCGTTTACTCCATAGTTTTTGGTTGAGTTGTAACTCCCCGACAATTCCCAGTGCCAAATGCAGGGTTTGTATATATTGCATTGCTATTTTATACTTTAAAAGTGAATGAAATACAGACGATTCAAAAAGATCTTTATTATACTCTATTGCCATATAAATATTGCCGTCTAAAAAAGAGACATAGAGAGGGTGTTTTGATTTTTTTTTCAAATGCAGAAGTTTGCTCATAAGTGTATGTGTCAAAATATAGCGTGCTTCAATTTGGTCGTTTGAATAGACAACAAACTCTTTTTCAAAGGCAACATTGTCCATTTTTACAAGTTCGCTGCGGCTCATATTATTTGCCTGTAGCCAGTTGCCAATAAGCGTGCCAAATGTATTTTGGGCGCTGTCGGGAAGAATGACGGTCTGGGATGCAAAATGTTTGTTAAATTCGCAAACAATAAAAAGACCTTGAAATATTGTGCTCCAGCTTGTTCTGCCTTTTGAATCTTTATGTTTTTTTTGGGCATGAATATCTGAGAGTTCTATTCTTATTCCATCAATTTCTCCTCGAATATAGTCATTGCCGCTGAATCTGTCAGGCCGTGCGGTAAAAATCTTTGAACGGGTGAAACTCTCTTGTGCAATATGCGCATTTGGCAGATAAGTGAGATTTTTATCGATCTCTTGAATCAAGGGCTCAATGATGAGGCTCTTAAACTGGGCGGTATAATCTTTAATGAGGTATTTGTATATGCCTCCGCCTATAGCGAGGTACACAACTGCTGCAAAAATCAAGGCTTCAATGTTTTGGATGTTTATTAAAAGTGCAAAGGTAAAAAGTAGGACAATAACAGTATATACAATACCGATATTGATAATCTTTTTTTTAAGCTTTTTTCTTTCATTTTCAAGTTCCTGCAAAACAGGGTAGAGTGTTTTATAGTAAAAATCTGTTAACTCGCTGATATTTTTCATATCTTAAGAAAACTGCTCTTTGACATTGACATTTTTTCTCTCGTCTTCACTGATGACAAAAACATCTTTTTTCTTGTATCCCATCATATTTGCCATGATATTTGTAGGAATCTGCTCAATTGCATTGTTGTAATCCGTAACGGCCTGATTGTAAGCACGGCGGGCTGCTGAGATCTGTGCCTCTACTTCATTGAGCGAATGTTGCAGATGCAGAATATTTTCATTTGCTTTGAGCTCAGGGTAGTTCTCAACCGCAATCATAATTGAGCCAAGAGCAGCACTCATTTTTTTGTCCAAATCTATTTTCTCTTTGTTGCTCAGATTTGTTTTGTTTGCCTGGGCACGGAGTTTTGTTATATCTTCAAGGATTGATTTTTCATGCTGCATGTATTTACTGACACCGGCAACAAGATTTGGTATGAGGTCATAACGTTTTTTCAAAAGCGTATCGACTGAGGCAAAAATATTTTCGACCTGATTTTTCTTTGCAACAAGCGAGTTGTACATAAGAATGAGAACTATGGCAAGCACTATGAGAATTATAAGCGGTGTGGACATACAAGCAACCTTTTTTAATATAAGTATATTTTATCTGTTTATGTTTTAATCTGCACTTATGGCGTTGGCCGCCGCATAGGCACTTGCCCAGGCAAAAGCAAAGTTGTATCCGCCGCGTTTGCCGACGACATCGAGACACTCTCCTATAAAGTAGAGATTCTTCTGTTTTTTTGATTCAAATGTTTTGTTGTTTATTTCTAAGGTATTTATGCCTCCGCCGCTGACTTCTGCGTGCCGAAATCCATGCGTGTCTGTTACTTCAAATCGCCAGTTGAGCATCAGGTTTGCTATTTTTTTGGAGAGTTTTGTATCTATATTTTTGCTCTCAGGGTTGAGATGCAGGTCCTGCAAAATACCGTTTGCTATTTTTAAGGGAACTAAGCCGACCAATACATCCAAAAGAGTAAACGCAGGCATGTTTTTCTTTACATGTAAGAGATGGGCAGAGAGTTTTTGTGCTGTAAATTCAGGAAGCAGGTTGATGGAGATATCAACAGCCCCGTACTCCAAGAGTGCTTGTGAGGCATGTTGGGAGATATCCAAAATAGCAAAACCGGAAACACCGTAATTTGTAAAAAGCACATCGCCGTTACATGTAAGCTCTTTTTGCTGATTGACAAACAGCGTTACTTCGGCATTGATTTTGGCTCCGCTCATTTTGTGGGCTGTTTTAGAATTGAGGTGGAGTTGTACCAAAGAGGGGTAGGCTTCAATGACAGTGTGCCCAAAGGCTTTGGCAAACTCCTCGGCATCGGCATTACCGCCCAAATGAGAAGCAGCACGCGAACCGCTGGCAACGACAACACTGTCATAGCTGTTTGTCAGTTTTTTTATATCGGTAATTTTATGCTCTGTATGAAAAACAACGCCAAGGCTCAGGGCATATTCTATAAAAATCTTGGCAACACTTTTGGCTTCATTGCTCAGCGGATAGGCTCTTCCGTCATCCGTTACATGTAAGAGCAGTCCGATTGATGCGGCAAATTTTTCAAACTCTTTAAATCCGAAGTTCCTGATGGCATACTCTACAAAATTCGGATTTTGAGAAAAAAAATCGTTTACATGTAAATTTTTGTTTGTAATATTACAGCGTCCGTTTCCAGAGACGAGAATTTTTTTTGCCGGTTTGGTATTTTGCTCATAGAGCGTTACATGTAAACCTGCTTTTGCACAAAAGACGGCACACAAAAGCCCGCTTGCACCGCCTCCGATGATTGCAACTGATTTTGCCATTACAGATGTACTACCTTTGCTCCAAATCCGCCCATATGCTGTGGGGCATCCTCAAATTTTTTCACTCGCGGGTGGCGTTTTAAAAACTCTTTGACCGCATAAGAGAGTTTTCCTGTGCCTATGCCGTGATAGACTATGACTTCATCCCAGCCGTTGATAAGGGCGTCGCTTAAAAATTTGTCTAAGACTTCACAGGCCTCTTCGCCTCTTAAACCGTGCAAGTCACATTTGAGTCCCGCTTTTTTCTCTACATGTAAGCTCAGATTTGTCGCCGGTTTCGGTTGAATGATTTGTGTAGGTTTGAGATGTTTTGTTCTGACGCGAACCCGCATACCGTCCACTTCTATGGTCGCCTCGTTTTTGCCTTTCATGGAGACTATCGTCCCTTTTTGGGAGTGGTATTTGACTTTGTCTCCGACTTTAAACTCTATATTTCTTTTGTCCTCTTTTTGTGTCTGTTTTGGTAGTTTTTTGTTTGCTTTGTTCATCGCACGGTGAATCTCTTTGACATCGCCTGCTTTTGCCGCATTTTTGGCTTCGTTTATGGCAACATCATAAGAGTGTTTGAGTGCTGCTTTTTCTTTTTCAAGTTCACGCAAAAGCTGTTCTTTTTGTTCTTTGAGGGCATGCTCTTTTTTATGAATTTCATCCAGTTTTTCATCGACTTTTTGATGTTTTTGCCTGAGTTCACGTTCAAGTTGTGAACCGCGTTCGATCAAGAGTGAAAGTTTTTCCGAGTTGTCGCCGTAGACTTTTTTTGCCTCATTGACAATGGTATTTGAAATGCCGTAACGGCTGGCTGTTTCAAATGCGTAACTTTTCCCGATGATACCCTGCATAAATTCATAAGTGGGTTTTCGCTGCTCTTCATCATAAATGGCAGCCATCAGTTCCACATCATCACGGTCTGCCATCAGTGCAGCAAGGCGTTTGTGGTGGGTGGTCACAACCACTTTTTGTCCGCGTTTGATTAAATCATCGAGAATGACCTTAAAAAGCGCCGCCGCTTCATCAGAGTCTGTTCCGAGTTCTATCTCATCGACTCCGATAAGTGCTGATTTGTACTCAAATATACGTGAAAACTGCTGCATTCTGCCTGCAAAAGTCGAGATGTCGTTTTTGACATTTTGCGGATCATCTATAATGGCCTGTATCGCTTTAAAATTGCCTATATGTGACTTTGTCTCATTAAGTTTCATAGGAATAATATACTTTGCCATAAATGCAGCTGCCAATATGGACTTCAAAAGCATGGTTTTTCCGCCGGCATTGACACCCGTAATCATCAAAATATTTTTGGAAAAGTCAACATTGATAGGTTTTGCATTATGCAAAGCAGGATGAATAAAACTGTTGAGCACTATTTTTGTATCTTTTTTGCTTTTGACGAGTTGCAGGTTTTTGCTTTTTGCAAAGAGTACCCGTGCCTGATAGTTGTCAAATTTGGTAAACTCTTTGTCTATAAAGTTGATAAAAGGCTGCAGTTCATAGAGTTTTTTTGAAAACTCTTTGGCATATTCGTAAAATATTGCTTCACGTTCTTGCTCTATAAAACGAATCTGCTCTTTTGATTTAAGTACGCTGTCGGGTGCAACATAAAAAAATCCACCGGTACTTCTGCCAAGTATGGCACCTTTAAGGACATGATTAAATCCGCCGCGCACAAGCAGACACTCTTCATTGTTTACAAAGTGAACCTGTGTATCGACAAGGTAACCGGCGAGTTTTGAACTCGACATCATTCTTTTGAGCGCGCCTGAGATGTTGCTTTTGTGCTCTTGTATGCGTTTACTGAGCGTAAAAAGGTTCTCATCCAGATTTTCTTCAAATTTTCCGTCATTTGTGAAATATTTTTCTATTTCCAAAAAGGTTTCGGGGATGATGAATTTGTCCATCCACTCTCCGATTAGGCCCTCAAGTTCTCTGTTTTTAAAATAACGAAAATAGCGTACAATTTTTACAATCTCAAAAATCTGTTCAAAATTTAAGACACCGTGTTTTTTCAAATGTCCTTTGATTTCAAAAAAATCACTTACTTTAGGCGGGGCTTTAAACTCCAGCTTATCCAACTCTTTGATATAACGAAAATGCAGTTCCTGATCACCTTCAATATACAAAGAGTGTTCACGGGAAAAAAAACTTTTAAACTGTTCTATATGCTCAACTAAGTCAAGTTGGTGGATGAGGGTATCGACTCGGGAACTTTTAGCAGTTTTATTCACAACTGTCTGCACTTATCATCTCTGCATAGTGGGGTGTGTTCTTTTTGCCTATGAAGGTATAGGTGCCTGTACTGAGGGAGTATATGTCTGCATTGACATCGACGCCGTTACATGTAATCGTTTTTCCCTGTTTGTATTTTATTATTGTCTTGAGCATTTTGTCTCTTTGTGCCTGATTATATTTGTTGTAGGTAATGGCACCGAGTATGATAAAGAGCAATATAGCTCCGATAAGAAGTTTTTGAGAGTTGTCAAGTTCTGTAAAATAATGCAGTGCCGCGAATAAAAGTGTTACTATAATTAAACCGTAAATATATGCCATTACAGTGTGCCTCTGATTTGATAGGTAATATCACCTGCACCAAAACCGATGATGAGACCTTTATCAAGTGTTTCCAAGTCTTTATTGTCTTTTATAACTTTTATAGTATTGTTACTGCGGGAAATTTTGTCCGCTAGAGTAAGGTTGTAATGTTTGAAATTTTCTTGAAAATCAATATCGCGCGGTGCTTCTCCCGCTGCCCATACAGGGAGGATGATAAGCTCGGCCGCTCCGTCGAAACATTTGATGAATTCCTCCAGATTGTCAATAGTTCTGGAGTATTTGTGCGGCTGCCAAATGGCTGTAATTTTGTCAAAACCTTTGAGCATGGCATACTCTTTGACCGATTCAAAAGTGGCTTTGATCTCTGTAGGATGATGCCCGTAATCATCTATGATGACACTGTCGTGCTCAAATCCGACAATATCAAAACGTTTTTTAATACCTTTGAAGTTTAAAATATTTTTGCGTATATCTTCTATGGACATGGATTCATGTGCGGCAAGTATCGCGAGGGCTGCATCAATGGCAATATGCTTGCCAAATCCCCAGACATCAAAACTCCCAAAATCACGGAAGGTAAAACGGGTATGGGGCTGATTGTTTATGAGTACGAACTCTATGTTTTGTATCTCTTTGCTGGGATAAAGCCACTTGGCTTCAACTTCATTGACCAGTGTTGCCAAAAACGGGTCTTCGGCATTTAAAACTTTGAGTGGTGCAAGATTTATGAAAGTTTTGTACGAATCATAAAATCTTTCATAATTGTAATCATAATATTCCATATGTTCAGGCTCGGCATTGATGACAATGGCACAGTGGGGATTAGAGTTTATAAAACTGCCGTCACTCTCATCAGCTTCAAAAATCATAACATCATTTGTTGCATCATAACGGACATTTGAGCCAAACTCTTTGGATTCTGCACCGATAATGGCAGAACCGTTCATAATAGCTGAGAGAATTGCTGTCGTTGTGCTCTTTCCATGCGCTCCGGCAACAGAGTAGACTTTTTTGTCCTGCAGAATTTTAGGCAGTGCTTCACGGCGTGCAAGAACCTCTATGCCTTTTTCTTTTGCTGCAATAATTTCGGGATTGTCAGGACGGATAATAGCGGAGTGTACAATAAGGTCATGATTCGTAATGGCATCCGCAGAATGAGGTATGGTTACATGTAAACCAAGAGCGCGCAGTTTTTTGGTAATAACAGTCTCTTTGATGTCAGAACCGCTGACTTCATGCCCTTTGTAATGCATATACTGTGCAAGTCCTGAGATACCGATGCCGCCGATGCCGATGAAGTGTATTTTCATGCTTGTATGCCTTTGTCTTTCATTGTGTCAAGCAATTTTTGTGCCTCTTGCTGAAACTCGCTTATGTAAAAGGTTCCCGCTCTTTGTGTCGCTTCCAAATCTGCAATTCTATCAAGGAAGTCATCAAAAGAAATTTTTTCCTCTGCTGCTATCCAGTGCAGTTTTAAAGCATTTGAAAATTTTTCGTCATTGCTTAGACCGCTAAGGACTTCAAAAAGTGCGGCAGCATCATTTGTTTTACCTGCAGAGTAGTGCTCTATCGCATACTCATATAAAGCACGCAGGGTTGCAAAATCCTGCACTTCGTTCATATCCATGGCTCTGTGGGCTTCAAGCGTTTCGGTAAGTTTTTCCAGCGCCAAATCAAGAATATTTGCATAAAAACCTTGCAGTGTTTCTTCATCGAAACTCTCATGTGCCTGCTGTTCCAAAACATAAAGTGCTGCTATGTCACCGTTTTGCTGGGCTTTGAGGATTTTTTCTTTTAACTCTTTATCTTTGCTCATTTAAACATTCCTTAATTCTTACAAGTGCATCTTTTGTTTTTTGGGGATTCTCAACCAGTGCAATACGAATGAACCCTTTGCCCGGGTTTTCGCCTTTCGCATCTTCTCGGGCGAGATATTCACCCGGAAGTACTTTTACATTGTAGTTTTTGTATAATCTTTTAGTAAATTCAAGCGCGTCACCGACATGTATCCAGAGGTAAAATGTAGCATCAGGAATTTTTGTTCCCAATATCTCCTGGGCTATACGAAAGTTTTCCTGATAGACAGCTCTTGCTTTGGCAACATGTTCTTCATCACTCCAAGCCGCTGCTGCCGCATATTGCAGAGGAAGGGGTGAGGCACAGCCTATGTAGGTTCTGTACTTCATATACTCTCCCAGTATTGTGGCATCACCGGCGATAAAACCGGAGCGAAGACCCGGTGCAGAAGAACGCTTGGAAATGGAGTTGATCACTAAAATATTTTTAAATGTATCATTGTTTACATGTAACGCAGCTTCTAGGAGTGAAGGCATTGGTCTGTTTGTATATATTTCGCTGTAACATTCATCATTGAGCAAAACGAAATCATGTTTGAGAGCGAGTTTGACCCACTCGCCTAGTTCGTCAAGAGTGAGCGTTGCCGTTGTAGGATTGTTTGGAAAGTTAAGTATAACCAGATCACACTTTGCCAGCTCTTCTTCGTTGATTTCTGGTTTGAAGCTGTTTTTTTCACTCAAATTCAAATGTATCACTTTTGCTCGTGTCGCTGTTGCTGCACCTTCGTAGATTTGGTAAAAAGGGTTTGTGTAGGCAATAACGGGATTTTTCTTGTCAAAGAGCAAAAACTGCGGGAAATTAAAAAGGACTTCACGCGTGCCGAATGTTGGGATGATTTGTGCATCGTTCAGCGTGACACCGAATCTTTTGGAAATAAAATTTCTTTGTGCTTCTCTCAAAATTGCCTCACCGCTGGTCTTTGGATATTTTTTTAAAAGGGCGGTATTGTCAGTTAATGTTTTTTGTATAAAATCAGGTGTTTCAAACTGTGGTTCGCCGATTGTTAAAACAGATGGATAGTAGCCTTTGTTTGGTTGTATATTTTGCAGTAAATTAGTTAGTTTTTCAAATGGATAGGGTTCAAAATTCATAGTTTTCATCGCTTTATTAAATTAAAGCTATTATACTGTACAATAACTAATAAACAATTAAGGAATATGAAAATGAAGATAGTATTATCAGTTGTGCTTGCAATGTTGATTGCAGGATGCAGTGACGAGAAAAAATCTGAGGATGTATCGGCTACAGCAGAAGTTGCGAAAGAGGTACAAACGGCCCAAAAACAACCTGTCCAAACCCGACAAAATGATGCAATGCAAAAAGTTGCTGCAGTGCAAAAAGCCATTGAAACAAAGAAGCTTGTAGTGGTAGAAAAGGTAACAAAGGATGTGCCTCAGACAACAACAGCTGACGGTGCAAAACTTTTTACTGCTTGTTCAAGTTGTCACGGAGCACATGCTGAGAAAAAAGCTTTAGGAAAATCTCAGATAATTAAAGGATGGGACAAAACAAAAATCATAACGGCGCTCAAAGGCTATAAAGACGGAACATACGGCGGAGCTATGAAAGCTGTTATGAAGGGACAGGCAGCAAAACTTTCCGATGCAGACATCAAAGCTTTGGCAGAATATATTTCTCAATTATAATATGTAATATTACACTGATATTCAAGTAAAGTTGGTACAATTATAAAAAGGGTACCTTAAAAAATAGAAACGGGAAATATTAATGACAATAATAGTGAATGGAAACAGTAAAGTCTTTCAAGACGGAGCAACGCTTTTGGAAATTTTAAAAGAACTTGATTTGGTTGATAAAGTTATGGCAGCGGCAGTAAACATGGAAATCGTAAAGCAAAATGACTGGGATAAAAAAGTTTTAAAAGATAATGATAAACTAGAACTGCTTGATTTTGTCGGAGGAGGGTGAGTTTAAAAACTCTATATTGACAACACTGATGGCATAGTCTCCGTCATGTGTAATCGATAAAGCAACATCAGTAATCTTAAATTTTTCAATGATCTTTTTTGAAAGTGCAAAAAGCGGAGCGCCTTTTTCCGATTTATAAATTCTCATATCGAAAAAAGAGCATTCGGCACCTATGCCTGTTCCCAGTGCTTTAGAAAATGCCTCTTTTGCAGCCCAGAATCCGGCTGCTGTTTTGTAGGACTTTACAAGTCTGATTTCATCTTCTGACAGAAATCTGCGAAGACCTTTGTCGCCGAACCGCATCATCAGATGCTGCATACGTGATGCTTTTATAATATCTATACCAATCATTAATTATTATTGAATAACAAATTCAGTAAAATAGATACCTTGTATTTTTCCGTCAGTAATCATAGAGTTCAGTGTATCCATAATTTGTTGTGAAACTTTTTGTTTGCCTTTTTTGGAAGAGATTTCTTCTAAAGTTTTAGAACTGAGTATTCGAATAATTCTATCCCGAAGTACCGGTGCTTTTGAGTCAAGTTCATGACTGAGCTCGGGAGAATCAAGTTCTAAAGACATTGTTGCTTTGAGATATCTTCTCCCGGAATCACTTTTTAAGTTAACTGTAAAAGTGTCCAGCGGATATAAGACACCGATATCACTCAGTTTTCTGTTGTTGTCAAATGAACTGCTAGATACACTCTTTCTGCTTGTATGTGTATCTGCCATTCTTTCCTGTGCCTGAGGAGCATTATTGACTGCTGCTTCTTCATCTGAACCCATTAACAAAAAGGCAACTACAGCACCTATGATTATGATAAGAATCAAAACAACAATGATAATAATCATCAGCAAATTACTGGATTTTTTTTCTACGGGTGCGGATTCTTCGGTTTCTTTTTCTTCAGCCATATTTCTTCCTTGAAATTACAGTTTTATTTTTGTTAGTATATCAGAAAAATAATTATTTTTATTTTCAGTTAATAACTTTAACATCAAGAGACTTGATTATTTCTTCAAAAATCGGTCCGGCTTCACGATTACAGTCATCATGAAATTCAATAACCAAAACTTCTTTTCCATTAGCGACTTTTGTTGTATATGTGTCAGGCTTGAAAGCATATTTATTGATTATTGATTCTATTTTTGCACATACATCATCTTTTTCTTTCGCACATTCGTAAGCCAGTGACAATCTTGAAAATCGTTCTTCGCTTCTAAACTCTGCATCTATCATTTTTTGCCTTTTGAAAATATAGAGTTATTATACAACGAAATTATGCAAATATAACTTTAAAATGTATAATTTAATACCACTCCAAAAGTTTTGTTACTTCATCGACTATAAATGTTTTTATACTTGTCTTTTCAAGTGGTTTTTTAGATACAAGTGCCTTGGTGATATTTTGCATTCTCGCCTCTTTGAGCCTTGCATCAAGGGCATATACTTCTCGAACATCCCCAACCAGAGAGACTTCACCTATAAAAATAGTCTCTTTTGAGATGGCACGGTCACGGAAACTGCTGATAATTGCTGCGAGTATGGCTAAATCGGCTGCTGTTTCGGTGATTTTAATACCGCCTGTTATATTGATGAAAACATCATATCCCGAAAGCGGAATCTCCAGTTTTCGCTCAAGCAGTGCCAAAAGCATATTTAGTCGGTTGTTGTCAAAGCCGGTTGCCTGTCTTTTTGCATTTGGCGTGTGTGATTCTGACACAAGCGCCTGAACTTCTAAAATGATGGGACGGGAACCCTCCATAATGACAGTAAGTGCAGAACCGCTTTGAGAGGAGTTACGGTTAAAAAAGCGTGAAGCAATGTCTGTGGCACTCACAAGTCCTTCGGCTTTCATCTCAAAAACACCTATTTCACTTGTTGCCCCGAAACGGTTTTTAAAGCCTCGTAAAATTCTCAGCTCCTGGGAAGAATCCCCTTCAAAATACAAAACGGTGTCAACCATATGTTCCAAAACCCGAGGACCGGCAATAGAGCCTTCTTTTGTAATATGCCCGATAATGAAAATGGCTATATCCTTGTCTTTGGCAATACGCATCAATTCAAAAGTGATCTGGCGAACCTGTGTAACACTTCCCGGAGCAGAAGAGATGTTTTCCGAGTAAATAGTTTGAATAGAATCAATAATCAAAAAATCATATTTTCTGTGTTCAAGTTCAACCAAAATCTGCTCAAGTCGTATTTCACTTAAAAGGTAGAGTGAATCATGGTTTGACTTGAGGCGGTTTGCACGCAGTTTTATCTGTCCGGCTGATTCCTCTCCTGTAACATACAGTACATCTTTGCCTGTTGATGCAATGTTTGAACCTACTTTAAGCAAGAGGGTTGATTTGCCAACACCAGGACTTCCTCCTATAAGTGTGAGCGAACCGGGAACAATGCCTCCTCCTAAAACATTGTCAAGCTCATCGTCGAGTGAAGAAAATCTATAGACTTCTTCTTCTACAATGTCATTAATACTGACAGCTTTAGCCGATGATGATGTCGTTGATTTTGTCTGTTTGACAACTTCCTGCTGATGCTCGTTTAATTCAATAAAGCTGTCCCAGGCACCGCAGTTGGTACATTTTCCCATCCATTTAGGTGTGGTTAGTCCACAGTGCTGACACTCAAAAAGTATTTTTTTCTTAGCCATAATGATTATCTCTTATTTATATTTGAAGTATTATAATCTATTTTTTATTTTTGTATTAAAAAAATGACATTTTGTCATAAAATAGAAAGAGCCAATCACAGGGGGGGTAGTCCAATGGCATTAAGTTAAGTGGCTTTTTCGAAACCCGTACTTCAGTGCGGGCTTTGTGCCTTTCAAGACTAAGGCCTTGGTTAAAACCTAGGTTCCGAGAAAACATCAAGCTATTTTCTTAACTTAATGGCATTGAGAGGGGTAATTTTGTATTAATTTTTTTTTGCATAATATTTTTGCAACTCTTTATATTGACACATCAAACATCTGTTGCAGATTATTCTACTTCCTACAAATTATATATAGAAAAGCTTAAAATGATACAACTGATAATATAAATATTTATCAAGCTATAATTTTCCAAACTCCAACCACTTAATTCCCTTAAAAAGTTCCTTAACACTATACCCACTAAAATACTGCTGAGTAGTAGTGTCTTTATCAGGTTCATGTCCAAGTATTCTGTTTATTAAATCTTTCGGAAGTTTTTGGTGTACTGCATTTCTAAGCATTTGTGAACTTGGATTATGTCTCAGAGAGTGAAAAACTTGATTTTCTTCTTTTGTTACATATCTTCTAATTCCACCCCTGTGATTGAATATCCTTTTTACTACCTTATGTTCAACCTGCTTTAATGATAAATTTTAATATAAAAACCCAAACAACCAGAGTGGAATCTTATTGCCGTGCCCGATTTCAATATCATCCGCAACAACAAAGCTGTCTGGTATATCTTTTATTTGTTTAAAAGTTTTATTTTTACTGCCTACTTCTACCAAATATTTATTGTTTATTAAAAAATCACCTTTTGCAGGTACACTTAGAACATCATCGTCAAACATACTCATAAAAAAAACTTCTCTAATCGTACCTATCTCAATATTTTGGCAATACGCATAATGAAGATTCGTATTTCCCAAATAAAGTTTATCCGGCTTAGTGAAAATATTATCGCCTTTGGTTTTCGCTCTTAAAAGGTTAAGAATTTTACCTCTTTTTAAATACTCCATGTATTTATAGAGTGTATGGTAATCACTTGTACCTATTTTTACAGAGAGTTCTTTAATATTGATTTTAAATGGTTTAGATTCACACACAAATTTTATAAGCTTTTTAAGCTTAATAATTTTATCATACTCTATCGGAAATACAGAGGGTATATCTACTTCAATAACCGTATTGATTGTCTCTTGGAGTCTAAGCAGATAACTTCCCTCATTTTCAAAATAAAAAGGGTAGTATCCCATTTTTAGATACTCCGTCCAATACTCATAAATTTTTAATTTGGAAGATATTTCATACGCTATATTTTCATGGTCGACAAAAAGTTTTTCATATGTAAAAGTTGGCAACTTTTTTGAGCTCTTTAACTCTATAAATTCTCTAAAAGACAGACCTTTCATATGGTATAGAACAGCTCGTCTGCTTAAATCTCCTTTAGAATTATCTAATTGCAATGCACTTGAACCAGAAAATATTACATGTAAATCAAGCATATCATAAATTTTTTTTAGCTCTATTTCAAAATTTTTATATTTATGAATTTCATCTATGACAAGTAGCTTCCCACCCTCTTTTGAAAAGTTGTATGCTATCTCAAACAATGATTCTATTTCTATTGCATCTGCACTAAAGTAAAGCTTTTTAGCAAGAGGCAGATCATTTTCTTGTAAATACTGTAATAAGAAAGTTGTTTTTCCAACACCTCTGGCACCTATGAGACCTATCATTTTTTGAGAAAAATCTATATTTTTGTGTATATAGCGCTTATAGGAACTTTTTAAAACTCGTAAATAGTTCAGTTGATAATCTTTAAGAGTTTGAAGCATTAGAAGTCCTTTTATTGTTTGAACATAAATATTATATCATAAAATTATGGTTTGAACCATATTTTATCCGTATGTTTTATGAAGTACTATAATATAAAAGCAGAGTTATGCATCTTCTGTAAAAATGGCATCAAGCAGACCATCGACAAATTCGTATTTGTCAAACGGTGTGAGATTTTCCGGCTGTTCTCCTGTGCCTACGTAAATTATAGGAAGTTCCAAGGCATAGGCGATGGAGAAGATACTGCCGCCTTTTGCCGTACCGTCGAGTTTTGTGATGATGATGCCGTCTATGCCTATCATCTCATTGAAGGCCTTTGCCTGACTTATTGCGGAATTGCCCTGTGTGCCGTCTATGATGAGTACGGTTCTGTGCGGTGCGCCTTTGTGGGCTTTGTCGCAGATGCGTTTTACTTTTTTGAGCTCATTTGCCAGGTTTGTCTGTGTGTGCAGACGCCCTGCGGTGTCAATGATGACGTTGTCAAAACCTTTTGCCTTTGCCGAATCTATGGCATCATAGGCAACTGCCGAGCTGTCATGTCCCTGTTTGGAAGAAACAATGGGAATGTCAAGTCTGTTTGCCCAAAGTGTCAGCTGTTCGATGGCTGCGGCACGAAAGGTATCGCCTGCACCGAGTAAAACTTTTTTGCCTTCCTGTTTGTACTTGTAAGCGAGTTTTGCAATAGTGGTTGTTTTTCCGGCACCGTTGACGCCGACTATGAGTTCTACAAAAGGAGGTGTGAACTCCGGTTCTTTGTAAGAGGTGTATGCCAGTGTCGCCAAGAGTTTTGAGCGAAGAATTTCACGTGTGATTTTGTCTTGGTATATTTCGTTGAGAATGATTTCGACCAAAGCATATTCAACATCCGCTTCAAGCAAAATGTCTTCGAGTTCTTCTTTGGTAAAAGTGATTTTTTTCTTTGGAGCGACTGTTTTTATAGCGGCGACGGTCTTGCTGAGGGATTTTTTTATAAAACCAAACATTGTTATATTCCTAACGCTTTTTTAATGTCACTTTCGATAAACTCTTCTTCTGTAGCACCCTGATAATAATTGATTATTTTACCGTCTTTATATAAAACCATAAGCGGAATTCCGAAGTCTCTGCCTAATTTTAACTCTTTTGCTATTTCACTGATGATACGTGAGTTTTCACTTGAATTGACAAGAGTATAGTTTGCATTATATTGTTTTTTGAATGTTTCAAGCTTTTCGTTTGGAATATTGTTTTCAACGCTAATCCCAATAATGATGAGTTTATCTTTGTATTTTTTTTGGAGTGAGGCAAGGTGTGACGCTTCCGCCTGACAAGGCGGACACCAGGTTGCAAATATATCATAAATGACTACTTTGCCTTTTGCCCCCTCAAGTTGCAGTCCATTGTCTGCTTTTTCGACAACAAGCTGTTTGTTGTCGAGTGATGTTAAAACGATTTCATTTGTTGCAAGGAGTGAATTTGCTTCTTGGCGGGTGTTTTCTTTCTCTTTTGAGCAGGCTCCAAAAAGTAATCCGATTGCCAGTAAAGTAGTTAAGAGTGGAGTGTTTCTCATATATTTTTTTGCCTTTGTTTGTTTATTTGTGTAAAATATGCAAAATTATAGCGATAAAGATTTAATATGACTCTTACAAAAAACAGTTTCAGGCAAATATGTCTTCAAAAGATTAAAAAAGCATCACAACACAATAAGTTTTATAAAGATTTTTTAATAAATAATGCACTCTTAAAAGAGTTGGAACATTTTAAAACCGGCAAAAGACTGAAAATATTGTTTTTTTATCCGTTGCCATATGAGGCAGATATCCTTAAAGTGCTTAAAAAAATGAGAAAAAAACACGATATTTTTGTGCCGTTTATGCAAGGCGAAAGTTTTAAAATGGTACCATTTAGATTACCGCTAAAGAAAAAAAAATTTGATATTTTTGAAGCGGGAAATACAATAAAAAAAAATAATAAAATTGATATAGCTATAGTTCCAGCAGTGGGAGTTGACGGTAATTTACAGAGAATTGGTTTTGGAAAAGGGATGTATGATCGTTTCTTTGCAAAATTAAAAGAAAAACCATATACTATTTTTGTACAACCGGTATTTTGTCACACAGACAGTTTGATATGTGATGCATATGATGTGGCATGTGATGTACTTATAACCCCGACAAGAACACTGCGTAAACGGAGTAGCTAAGGTCTTTATAAAAAGGTTTATTAGATGTTAAACGAAATACTGCTTGGTGGTGCAATTGCAACAGTAAGTGGAGTAGTTGGTTTTTTAATTTCTAAAAAGATAACCGGTGCTAACTTTGATGTATATGTTGAACAGGCGGTTGCCAAAGCAAAGGCGATTGAAAATGAAGCACAGACACTTCTGGAACGTGCAAAACTCAAAGCACGTGAAATAGAGCATGAAGCACAAAAAGCCTTTGACAGTGCCAAAGAACGTGCACGTGCAGATTTTGCGCAAAGAGAAGATGAACTTTTACGCAAAGAACAAAGTCTGAAGCGCTTGATACAGGATGAAGAAAAAAACATTCAAAATGAGTTAAACAGAATCAAAGCACAAAAAGTTAACCTGGAAAGAAATGAAAAATCACTGGCTTCACTGAAAAAAAAGTATGAAGAGAAAATAGATGAAGCAGTCCATACCATAGAACACAGTGCAGGTATGACACAGGAAGAGGCTAAAAAAATTCTTCTTGATAAAATTGAAGAAAAGGCGCGTGGCGAGATAGCACATATTGTAAGAAAATATGAAAATGAAGCCAGACAAGAAGGGGAGCGCAAAGCCAATTTTATTTTGGCACAGGCAACGAGTCGTTTTGCCGGAGAATTTGCTTCTGAGAGATTGACAAATCTGGTTCATTTGGAGAGTGATGAACTCAAAGGCCGCATTATCGGTAAAGAAGGGCGAAATATCAAGGCTTTGGAAACTCTTCTTGGTGTGGATATCATTATAGATGACACACCAAATGCTATTCTTGTGAGCAGTTTTAATTTGTATCGTCGAGCTATTGCAACAAAAACACTGCAGTTGCTTATAGAAGACGGAAGAATTCAGCCTGCGCGAATAGAAGAGATATTTAAAAAAGTTTCTGAGGAGTTTGAATCCAAAATTTTGGCAGAAGGTGAAGAACTGATAGCAGAAATGAATATCGGTGTAATGCACCCGGAACTTATGAAATTAATCGGAAGACTGCGTTACCGCGCAAGTTACGGACAAAATGCGTTAGCCCATACGCTTGAGGTTGCCCATCTTGCCGGAATTATGGCTGCAGAAATGGGGGGAGACCCGATTTTGGCAAAACGGGCAGGACTTTTGCATGATATAGGCAAGGCATTGACGCATGATATGGATGGAAATCATGTTGATTTAGGGGCCCAGATTTGTCGCAGATACAATGAAGATGAAGTTGTCATCAATGCAATCTATGCACATCACGGACAACAGGAAATCAACTCCATAGAGTGTGGTGCGGTTTGTGCTGCAGATGCACTTTCAGCAGCACGTCCGGGTGCACGAAGAGAAGTTCTGGAGAGTTTTTTAAAACGTGTTACCGAAATAGAAGATATCGCATCGCGTCACAGCGGTGTCAAACAGGCATATGCGATTAATGCCGGACGAGAAGTCAGAGTCATCGTGAATGCTACTTTGGTAAATGATGATGAGTCAATTCTGATGGCAAGAGAAATTGCAAAAGAGATAGAAGATCGTGTGCAGTATCCGGGTGAAATTAAAGTAAATGTTATTCGGGAAAGTCGGGCTGTAGAATTTGCCAAATAAAGTAGAAAACTCTACTTTATTTACTTTTTAATCGTAACAACGACGGCTCCTCTCAAGTCACCCATCTTGTAGTGCTGTGCTTTATCTTCCGGATATCTTTGGGCAATGGCACGTTTTAAAGCTTCATTCTGTATATTTCCATGACATTTCAAGCACACCTGTTTGTTTATTACTAATGGTTTATAGTATTTGTATGTATGTTCATCTACTTTTTGTATCAACTGTTTTGGTAGCTTTACATGTAGGCTTTGGAGCTTTTCAAGTGATGCCAAAACTTCTTGTTCATTACCTTGCGGCTGGTTGGCGGGGTTTCTGTATTTTGTACTGATTCTTTTGACTGTTACTCCTTTTGGAAGCTTTTTGTTCACTTCCTCTGTCAGGGTATAGGCTTTTTGTGTACAGAAATCAAGGGCTTGCATAGGACCGCCTGCTTTCATATTTCTTTTCATATTGGAACCCAGGGTTTTGAGCAGCAGCATGGAACTTTTCTGTCCTGTTCTTACTATGTTCTGCAGTTGTTTGTTTTCTTGTTGAGAGGCCCCAAAAAGCAATGAAACACTCAATGTAATATATGTAACGGATTTTAAAATATTCATGAAATCCTCCTCGATTAAAATATTCTTGGGATGATTATAACAAAACTTAGAATAATTTAATGCAACTTTGAGTATAATTGCGTCAATATTTAAAGACAAGGGAGCACACCTATGGGTGAACTGTTTACTTTTTTCGGACTTATCTCAGAAGATAAAACGTTTATTTTTATGAGTCACATGTTGCTATCAGCCGGTATAGCTTTAATCTTAGCGAGAGTGGCTATGTCAAATTTACAACTTGTACCCAAAGGGACACAAAACCTGATGGAAGCATACGTGCAGGGTGTATGGTCTATGGGTACGGATGTAATGGGCAGATTGCATGCCCGTAAATATGTTGCACTGGTAGCAACTATCGGTTTGTTTGTTGGAATTGCAAATATTATTGGAATATTCCCAGGATTTGAAGCGCCTACAGCAATGTTGGAAATGCCTTTGGCTCTTGCTATAACTGTATTTGTGTATTACAACTATGTTGGTATTAAAGAGCATGGTCTGCTGCTTTATCTCAAGCACTTTCTTGGACCTGTCTGGTGGCTGTACTGGTTAATGTTCCCGATTGAGATTGTGTCTCATATCTCCCGTATTATCTCTTTGACATTCCGTCTTTTTGGAAATGTAAAAGGGGATGATATGTTCTTGATGGTAATATTGATGCTTGCTCCTTGGATATTGCCGATTGTTCCGTTTGCTCTGTTGACATTTATGGCATTTTTGCAGGCGTTTATCTTTATGATGCTTACATATGTTTACCTTGGTGGTTCATTACTTGTCGATGAGACTATCTAATTTCTCTCAATGCAAAAAGACATTTATGAAAAAATTATAAGCTTTTTGCTTGGAGCATCATGGGCAATAGTATTGTTCGGTGCTCTGTTTACTTTCAAGATATTTATCAATTTCGGAATCGTAATAGCGGTTTTTACCACGATGGTATATATCTTTATCTCACTCTTTCTTATTCTCGCAATAGATGCTTTTTTAGTCAATAAACAGCGACTGCTAGAAGCAAAAAAACAAACCGCATTATTGGAAAAAATCTACGACAAAAAGAGTTAAAACCTGTAACTCAACATCAATCTTGTATCTGTAATTTTTATATTTTCCATCAGAGTATGTTCAAAATCAAGGATATTGTTTGCATAGGACAATATAACGGCGATCTTTGATTTTTGCTCTTGCCTGTAGGTAAGATTTATTGCAGGAATAAACCTGTTGTGCGAGTGCATTCTTTCAAAATTGATTTTGATATCATCTTTTGCACACAGAGATGTTGCAGCTAAAATAGCTGTTATAGCGAATTTGGCAAGAAATTTCATAATTTTCTCCTGTTCATTACATATAAACAAATACATATAAAACTGTAAAATTATGATAGATAAAGAAAAAATGCAGATTATAAATACATTTGGCAGTCTGGCGATCTCAAATGTGAGACCCATAACTTTCCGAACTTACTTCACAATAAGGTTGGCTTTTTCTATATTTATCAATACATATATTATACCCAAATTATTTCTTGATTGCAAGATCAGTATTGCATAACGTCCTTTAAAGCATACATTGGTTAAAATAAGAACAATTAATTTATTTTCACAAGGAAATTTATGTTTGAAGTAGTTATCGGTCTTGAAGTCCACGTACAATTAAATACAAAAACGAAACTTTTTTGCTCGTGTCCTACGAGTTTTAACCATAAGCAAAATACAAATACCTGTCCGACCTGTTTGGCACTGCCCGGTGCACTTCCTGTGCTTAACAAAGAAGTTATACATAAATCCATAATGCTCGGTACAGCCCTTGATGCTACGATTAACAGAGTTTCTTATTTTGACAGAAAATCCTATTTTTATCCGGATTCTCCCTCTTCTTATCAAATTACGCAGCTCTATACGCCTATAGTGGAACACGGGAAACTGCAAATTGATTTTGAAGACGGTTCACACAAAACGATTCGTGTCAATCGGGCACATATAGAGGCTGATGCCGGTAAAAACATCCATGACGGCAATATTTCAAAAGTTGATTTAAACCGTGCCGGAACACCTTTGCTCGAAATTGTAAGTGAACCGGATATGCGCAGTGCTGAAGATGCGATTCTTTATCTGAAAAAGCTCCACTCGATTATCCGCTATTTGGATATAGGTGATGCGAACATGCAGGAGGGTTCTTTTCGAGTGGATGTAAATGTCTCTATCCGTCCTAAAGGAGATGAAAAGCTGTATACCCGTGTCGAGATTAAAAACATCAACTCTTTTAAATTTATTCAGCGTGCTATAGAGCTTGAAGTGGCTCGTCAGATTGATGCATGGGAAGATGGAACATATGAAGAAGAGATTTGTCAGGAAACACGTCTTTTTGATCCTGTAAAACAGGAAACACGTTCTATGAGAGGAAAAGAAGAAGCGGCTGATTACAGATATTTTCCGGAACCTGATCTGCTCAAATGTGTTGTAACAGATGAAATGATGCAAAAATATACACAAATTCCCGAACTGCCTGATGCAAAAAAAGAGCGTTTTGTGAATGAATACGGTATGAATAAATACAATGCTATGGTAATCACTTCTGCCGTGGAGACGGCAAACTTTTTTGAAACAATGCTGCAAGAGGAAGGGGTGAGTGCAAAAACGGCTACTACATGGCTGACTGTGGAGTTGCCTGCCCGTTTCAAAGGGGAGATAAATATAACGAACTCTCCGGTAGATGCAAAAAAGCTTGGATTTTTGGTCAAAAGAATAGATGATAAAACCATCAGCGGCAAAGCGGCGAAAGAAGTTTTAGATTTTTTAATGGAGAATGAAACTGTAGATGTTGACAGTGCAATTGACAAACTCGGACTCAAACAGGTTACAGATACAGGAGCAATCGAGGCGATGTGTGATGAAATTATCAATGCAAATGAGGATAAAGTTGCCCAGTACAAAGGCGGAAAAGAGAAACTTTTCGGTTTCTTTGTCGGTCAGGTGATGAAAGCAAGCAAAGGAAGTGCAAATCCACAGGTTGTCAATGAAATTCTTAAAGCTAAACTGGGTTAACTTCTATGATAAAAAGTTTGATACTTGATGCGGCCTATTTTTTAAATACCTCAAAAAAGTATCAGTCTTTTAAAAACTTTTTTTACAATATTTTAGAGAATGACAAATGCAAATATAAAAGATATATAGATATCTTTATGATTCTGCTTATTTTTATAAGTGTAGGTGTTTTAATTCGGGAAGTCAAACATCATGTAAATGACTACCTGATGTTTTTTAGCAATTATGTAATTTCTATCATTTTTTTTATAGAGTATATGTTGCGTTTGTGGGTAAACAGCAGTGTCAGTGAAATTATTGTCAAACGAGCGGAACATGATACATTTTTGCTTCGCGAGGTTAATCTTTACAAGGCGTTTAAAGAGATCGCAAAAGTAAAACTCAGCTATATGGCATCACCAAAAGCCATTATAGATCTTCTTGCAATTTTACCGTTTTTCCATGAATTGAGACTGTTGCGTATATTTATTCTTTTTAGGGTTTTTAAACTTTTTCGGTATGCCAAAAGTTTGCAAATACTGAGTTCTGTTCTTGCAACAAAAAAGTTTGAGTTTTTTACGCTTGGTATTTTCGCCTTTGTCGTTATTTTTATCTCTTCTGTTTTGATTTATGTTATGGAAGGCAACAGGGCAGACTCTCCTGTTGATACTCTTTTTGAAGCACTTTACTGGGCTATAGTGACCATTTCAACTGTGGGATACGGTGATATAGTTCCGGTAACGAGCGAAGGGCGTTTTGTATCCATCATCGTTATCATTGCAGGTATTGCAGTTTTGGCATTTACTACATCTTTGTTTGTTTCTGCTTTTACCGAGAAGCTTGAAGAGATCAAAGAGATAAAAACAATTGAAAATATTGCCAAACTAAAAAAATTTTATCTGATATGCGGATATGAAAATGTAGCCAGGGAAGTTGCCAGAAAACTTTCAAAAAGCGGGCATAACATTATCGTTCTTGATGAAGATACCCAAAGGGTGGAAAATGCAAAACTGGACGGGTATACTACATTAAATTATAATCCCGGCAATAAAGAAAGCTATGAAAAACTCAACATAGATATGAAAAAACAACTCAAAGGAGTGCTGTGTCTGCGTGAAAATGATGTAGACAATGTTTATGCCGCTTTGACTATACGGTCTTTAAACAAAGATGTTATGATTTTGTCTTTGTTAAACAATGATGCAAACCGTAACAAACTGGAGTTTGTAGGCATCAATAAAATAGTTTATCCTCAGGAGCTTGTGGGACTTATAACGAAAGAGCTGGTAGGAAAGCCTGTTGCTTTTGAAGTGATTCATGAGCTTAGGAGTGAGGATTCTGATGTAATTATCGATGAGATCGGCATCACCAAAAGAATTGTAGAAAACTTTCCTACAGTCGGAGATTTAAACAATAAACACTACAGTATCGTTTTGCTTGGCGTGTATAAGCATGAAAAAGACCGTTTTTATTTTAACCCTTTAGACAGCACTTTGTTGGAGGCCGGAGATTATCTTTTGGTCATTGGATATCAGGTGTATATTAAAGAATTTGAAAAATATTTGCATACAAGAGTACATGATGACTAAAACTACAGCATTGATATTTGGACACAATAAATACGCCTATGAAATAATTAAAAATGTAAAAGACAAATACAACAGCATCAAAGTATACTCTTTGGATGACAATGATAAAAAAGAGGGTTTGTATGATGTGGAACTTTTTGATTTAAGTGATGAGTGGGAAGATATAGAAAACAATGTGGATATTGAAAATTCAATAGCTTTTTGTGCATTGGAAGACCCTTCCGAAAATATATTTTTAACGATATCACTGCGTTCAAGTTTTAAAAACCTGACAATTATAACGATTGCATCAAATAAAGAAAATTCAGATAAACTGAAAATGGCAGGAGCCACAAAAGTCATTCCGATTGTAGAAACGACATCGGATATTATTGCAAATGTATTGGAAAAGCCGGTATCAAACAAGGTACTGCACAGTATTTTATATGAAGAGAGTGATCTCAAAATTGCACAAATTAAAATTGATGACACAAGTCATTTTAAAGATGAAAAACTTAAAAGTATAGACTGGACACGATATAATGGCATACTGGTATTATCTGTGATGCACGAAGATATGCAGAGTGAATTTATATATTCAAACAAAGCAAAAGAGCATGTTATAAAAAGCGGTGATATTCTCGTAATTGTAGGATATGAAAAAGATATACAGGAATTTGAAAATTTGATTGGGAGTAAGCGATATGTCAATTGGAGTCATTGGAGCAGGTAAGTGGGGCAGTGCTTTGGCATTTGCCCTGAGTGAAAAAAACAGTGTTCTTATAACGTCTAGAACTCCGAGAGATTTAGACAATTTTGTCACTCTAGATGAGATTCTTGAATGTGAGTATCTTGTGATTACAGTACCTGCACAGCAGATAGCAGGCTGGCTTGAAGAAAATTTTGTATTTAAAAACCAAAAAATTCTTGTGGCATCGAAGGGCATAGAGGCTACAAGCGGAAAGTTTTTAAATGAAATATATGAAAAGTATGTTCCCGATGAAAATATAGCCTTTTTATCCGGTCCCTCTTTTGCGTCAGAAGTGATGCAGTCCCTGCCGACTGCCTTGGTTATAAACTCCTCGAATGAGAAACTCGCTCAAGAGTTGGGTGGTTTGTTTCCCTCTTTTATCAAAACATATACCTCAGATGATGTGACAGGTGCAGAAGTTTGCGGTGCATACAAAAATGTCATTGCGATTGCTGCAGGCATATGTAATGGATTGGAATTGGGAAATAATGCAGCTGCAGCGTTGATATCTCGCGGTTTGGTTGAAATGCAACGCTTTGGCATTGCATACGGCGCAAAAGAGGAGAGTTTCATAGGGTTAAGTGGTGCAGGTGATCTGTTTTTAACAGCTTCTTCTCCCATGAGCAGAAACTTCAGAGTGGGAATCGGTCTTGCAAAAGGCCGTACTCAAAAAGAAATTCTTGAAGCATTGGGCGAAGTTGCAGAGGGAATAGGAACTGCGTATGCGCTGCATGACATCTCTGTAAAACATGATTTGTATCTTCCTATTGCGAGAGAAGTGTATCTGACACTTGAGGGAAAAAACCCACATGAAAGTTTGAAAGATCTATTGACAAAGTAGAAAGCAGGATATATATGAAAATAGCAGTGGCACTGAGTATAGGACTTTTCTTTTTTGCTCTAAGCGGAGTCTTTTTTACACTCCAACAGAGTACCCTTATAGGGTGTATAGCCTTTTTTGTAACGCTTTGGACAAACGAAGGTCTGCCATTGGGCGTAGTCTCTCTTTTACCGATAGTTCTTTTTCCTGCCTTTGGGATTTTAGATACAAAAATGACTGCCACAAATTATGCCAATCCTATCATTTATCTCTTTTTTGGCGGTTTTTTACTTGCAATAGCGGTTGAGAAAACAAAGCTGCATTTACATGTAGCCAATAAACTTTTGGGTTTGTTTCCTGCAACACCAAGAGGGATGATATTTTCTCTTGCACTGACATCAGCTCTTTTAAGTTCCATTTTGTCCAATACGACAACAACCCTGTTACTTATCAGTATTGCAGTTTTTTTAACAGATAATATAAAATTAAAAATGCGTTTTGCCCTTGCTATTGCTTATGGTGCAAGTATAGGAGGTATATTGACACCCATCGGCACACCTCCAAATTTGATTTTGCTCGGTATTATGCAAGAACACAATATGCAGCTTATTCCGTTTTTCCAGTGGATATTTATGGTTGCGCCACTCTCTCTTTTTATGTTGACAAGTGTCGGTTTTTTACTGAGTTACGGTGTCAATGCAATACCGATACAGACAAAAATAGAAAAAAAAGTTTTAGAGCCATCACAGAAAAAAGTGATGTATTTAATGTTGGGCTTAATTGCAGTCTTGTTTGTCAACGCTCCTGTAAGACCCTATTGGAATGGTCTTGGTATGAGTGAGAGTGGCATACTGCTTGGTTTTGGATTGGCACTGTTTATGCCGCCTTTTAATATACTGCAATGGAAAGAGGACAGTAAAAAAATCCCTTATGCCATAATGTTTTTATTTGGTGCGGGTTTTTCTATTGCAAAAGCTTTTGCACAAACCGGACTGGCAGATGAGGTTGCATCATATCTCTTACATATGACTGAACTTTCACCATTGCTTCTTCTGTTGAGTGTTGCTGTATTGATAACTTTTACGACAGAAATTACGTCAAATACGGCACTGATTTCGATAATGCTGCCGGTTATCTATTCTGTAGCAGAGCAGTCCGGCATAAATACAACACTTTTCATGATGGTGGCTACCCTGTGCGCAAGTTATGCTTTTATGCTGCCTATTGCCACACCGCCCAATGCTATTGCGATGAGCAGCGGAGCTGTCGGGGTAAAAGATATGCTGAAATACGGAATAGTTTTGAATTTACTTGGAATATTTTTTATCGTTTTTATTGCAGAATATTTTTGGAAAAATATTTTATAGTTTGTCACTCTTTTTTCTGATGTACATGTAAAGGTCTTTGAGGATTAAAAATACAGAGTAGACCCATAAAATATCCAGAATTGGATTATGCTGCAGACCATGTGTCAGCATGTACGGATAAACAACGGCGATTGGCCATTTCAAAAAATAAAAAAATAAAATTCCTACACCGTATAACTCTTTCATACAGGTATCTTAGCAAAATATTATAAAATCTTTGCTAATATTGCAAGAAATATCTAAAGGTTGAAAAATGATAGTCCATATAGTGATGTTTAAATTTAAAGATGAAAACAAAGCTTTAAATATAGCAAAGGCAAAAGCGAAACTTGAAAGTCTGGAAAAAAGTATTGATGTGCTCAGAACCATTGAAGTTGGTATTAATTTTAATGAATCAGACAGAGCTATGGACCTCTCTCTTTACTCAACATTTGCAACCCAAGCAGATCTTGAAACATATGCGACACATGAAGAGCATCTCAAAGTGGTCTCTTTTATCAAAGAAGTTACTGTAGAGTCAAAAGTTGTTGATTATATACTTGAGTAACTGAATTTTACCAAAATGACGATAAAACAAAATAAAAAATAGACTTAAATCGTCAAACTAGCTCTTTTTTATCACATCAACTTATATTTATTTTTGATACAATCTCACAAAATATTTATAAAGGATGGAAAATGATGTCAGAACCAAGATTAGAAGATATGGGTGATTACAATACGTTAAAAGGCGAAAAAAAGAGAATTGTATGGGCGGTTATCATTGCCGGTCTTCTTTTAGGCGCTGTATATATGATCGCATATAATATATTTGATGACAAAGGAGATGTTATTCCTGTAAAAGATGAAATAACAATCGTTCCGTTAAGCAAAAGTATTCCAATTAGATAAGTTTTAGCTATAATTTCTCAATTAAAATAAGGCGGTAGTGGCATGTTAATGACAATAGTGGGTATATATAGTTTTTATGTATTGATAATGATATATACAAGTGTAATGCAGATAGGCTATATTAATCTCATAAAAAGAAAAACACCGGTTTTGCTGTCTGCTGCTGATTTCTTAAAAGCGGGAAATTATGCTGTTGAAAAAGAAAAACTCTCGATTGTAAATACTTTTGTTGACTATCTTGTGTTTATTGCCTGGATCGGCATTGGGATAAAGTACCTTGTTGAACAGTACTATACTCTGTCAAACCAGGCATTGATGAATGTGGCTATAGTCATGAGTTTTGTAGTTGTAAACTATATCATTTCTTTGCCTTTTTCCTATTATGAAAAATTTGTGATTGATGCAAAATACGGCTTTAACAATTCAACCCTTGGACAGTGGATAAAAGATACGTTTATTTCTTTTTTTCTGACAATTGTTTTTGGTTCTCTGGTTGTGTGGGGTATTTATGAAATCATTGCAAACTTTGAGTTGTGGTGGCTGTGGAGCTTTTTGTTTGTTTTTGCGATAGTGATTTTGATAAATATGCTTTATCCTACTTTTCGTGCAATGTTTTTTGATAAACTGACACCGCTTGAAGATGCAGAACTTGACAGTGAAATTAAAAGACTTATGGACAAAACAGGTTTTGTAAGTTCGGGTGTTTTTGTAAGTGATGCGAGTAAGCGGGATAACAGGCTCAATGCCTATTTCGGCGGATTCGGAAAAGCTAAAAAAGTTGTTTTGTTTGACACTTTGCTTAAAAAACTGACAACGAAGGAGCTTTTAGCCGTTTTAGGGCATGAACTCGGACATTTTGCCCATGGGGATATTTATAAAAATATTGCTTTGGTGGGTGTGATGCTTTTTGCAATGTTTGCAATCTTTGGTAATTTGCCGGATTCGCTTTACCTGGAACTCGGTGTTTCCAAACAGCCCTATGTCATTATGATTTTACTGATGCTGTTTATGCCGGTACTTGGTTTTGTAATGATGCCTGTTATGGGAATTGTCAGTCGGCATAACGAATATGAAGCGGATAAGACGGGGAGTGAACTTGGCGGAAGCGCAGGTGCAATTGAACTTGCAAATGCACTGAAAAAACTGGTAAATGAAAACAAAAGTTTTCCGCTTTCGCATCCTTTGTATATTTTCTTTCACTATACACATCCTCCTGTGATTGAACGATTAAAGGAACTCGGCATGGATGTGGGATATATAGAAAAGAGCGGTACTGAGGGTAAATGCGAAGCAGATATATAGTCAAAGATTTACTTCGTGAGGTTACACAGAATCTACAGCCTTGTGTACAAAGAGCCCCAAGAGAAGCACAGCTGCTTTTAATGAAATATCTTGAAGTGGATGAACTCTGGCTCATTACCCATCAAAACAGTTCTGTAGAAATTTCACAGCAGTTTTTTGAATGGGTACAAAGACGGCAAAACAATGAACCTTTTGAATACATCACAAAGCGGGTAAGCTTTTACAGTGAAGAGTTTTACATAGACGAGGGCGCCCTGATACCCCGTCCCGAAACAGAACTGCTGATAGATGAAGTGATCAAAAACGTACCGGATAAAAAGAGTGCTTTCACTTTTGCCGAGGTCGGAGTAGGGAGCGGCATCATCTCTATAATGCTTGCAAAGACTTTTAAAAACTCTAAAATCATCGCAGTGGATATTTCTCAAAAAGCTTTGGATGTGGCACAAAAAAATATAGAAAAATTTGGACTGCAGGAGCAGATTGAACTGCGGTTAGGATCTCTGCTTGAACCGGTTTGTGAAAAAATTGATTATCTGGTTTCAAATCCGCCGTATATTGAAAATGGTACTGCTTTGGAATCAAATCTCTCCTATGAGCCGCAAAATGCACTTTTTGGGGGAGAGGTCGGTGATGAAATTATTAAAGAACTTCTTGATGAAGTCTTAAGGCAAAAGATTAGATTTTTTAGTTGTGAGATTGGTTATGACCAACAAGATAAAATACAGGATTATATGCAAGGAAAAGATTTTAAATCTATAACTTTTTACAAAGACTACAGCTCGTTCGATCGCGGATTTACATTACAAATATAACAAGGTTTTACAAAATGAAAAAAAATATTTATCTGGATTTTACATATTTTATTGTTTTAGCAGCTACTTTTGGGGCTGTTTTGGTTTTAGGTGCTATCGTTGCGCCTGTTGTTTTTCATACAGACAAGATTACGGTCAACTTACTGATAGACCATTATAATGCGGGTATTATAATGGGAGAAATTTTTCACAGGTTTTCATATTGGACCTATTTTGTAGCAACTTTTGTCGCTTTGTATGAGGCCATGGCTTATAAAATGGGTCAGCGTGATGCCATCAGTTTTGCAGCGGCTGTCACAGTGATATTTGCATCTTTGATGTTTTCTGCAGTGTATGTTCCAAAAATCCTTTCTATGCAGGCACTGGGAGCAGAAGCTACACAAAGCGATACCTTTGAACATCTTCATATTGCAAGTGAGATAGATTTTAAAATACTGGCATTTGCTCTTTTGGTTCTGTTTGTCAGAAGATTGATGCTCTTAAGAGTACCTTCCAGGCAACTTTAACGCTAAATTAACACTATTTTGATAAGATTTGTCCTGAACATATTTTTGTATTAGGTGGTTTTATGTCAATTTTTAAATTTTTCATTCTTGTTCCTCTTTTTTCAACACTTCTTTTTTCTTATCCGAATTATTCACAGGCCTTTAAAGAGAAGAAGCTTTATCCTATGGGTGAAAAAATTTATAAGAAAAAATGTTCTGATATAGACGTAAAGAGATACAACAGTTATGAAGAACTCTCAAATGCTTTGCTTACAAAAAAGAGTTGTGCAACACTCAATAAAAAATACTTGGAGGCATTGGCGCTTTATCTGTGGGAGGTTAAAAGAGTCTCAGGCAAACACAGACACTTTTGCAAACTTACTGTTTTAAAAGATGAAAAATGTCCTGTGTGCGGTATGCTTTTATATAAATATCCAAGTTGGATTTCACGTATAGAGTATACTGACAAAAATGTATCTTTTGACGGAATTAAAGATATGATGAAGTACTATTTTGAACATCCGAAGAAAATAAAACATATGTTGGTGCAAGAGTATTATACGCAGCAGGTTATTGATGCAAAAAAAGCCTATTTTGTTATGTGGAGTGATGTGTACGGACCCATGGGAAATGAGTTGATAGCTTTTAAGGATGAAGCATCTGCCAAACGGTTTTATCTTGACCACAAGGGAAAAAAGATACTCAAGTTTGATGATATCACGCCTGAAGATGTGTATAAACTGGATGAATAAAAAAAGCCGCTTTTGTCTCTTTACATGTAGTGCTTTAGTGCTTTTGAGTGTGGGAGAGATATTTTATCTACAGATGAATGATACGCTGACAAAACAAGAGTGTATGCAAAAGAAAAAATTTGTACAAATGACAACTGTTTCCAATTTTGTTTTGGCGCTGAAAAACAACTCTATTAAGGCAATACCGTGAAAAAGATTAATTTTCATCTTCTGGAATATGCCATCAATTATATTTTACGATATAAAGCAAAGAACATATTTATTCTTATAATACTGACACTGCTCATTACTCTGTTGGCGTCATTCTTTTTTGTGCAAAACTCGCTGAAGTATGAACTGGAATCAACACTTGATGCCCAACCGCAAATTATAGTGACAAATCAAAAGGCGGGCAGAGATACCACTGTGGATGAGCATGTTATAGATAGCATTGTAAATATTAAAGGTGTATCTGATGTAAATGCACGTGTATGGGGATATTATTGGTTTAAACATATGCATGCAAGATTTATTGTAGTAGGTATAGATGAATTTGAAAATCAATACAATGCTACTTTTGAAAATATAATAAAGAACAGTGAACTGAATGCTTCGTCTATGCTTGTAGGAGAGGGAGTCAAACGCATATTGGATGCAAGTTATTATAAAGAATATTTTAATTTTATTTCTCCTGATTTATCAGTAAAAAAAATTTATATAGCCGGAACATTCAAAGCCGCAACACAGTTGGAATCAAATGATATGATTGTTATGAACAAAGATACTGTGAAAGAAATTTTTGGTTACACAAACAGTGAGGCTACAGATTTGGCTGTTCGTGTCAATAACCCTCTGGAACTTCCTTCCATAATGTCAAAGATTCAAAATAGATTTCCAACTTTTAAAATTGTTGCGAGAAAAGATTTGAAAACAGCACTTGAAAACCAGTTTAATTATACCAGCACTGTTTTTTTAATTCTGTTTACAATTACTCTTTTTACATTTTTTATGATTGTTTATGATAAATCCAGCGGACTCAGCAGTGAAGAAAAAAAAGAGATAGGCATACTTAAGGCAATAGGCTGGACAATTGATGATGTTCTTAAAGCACGCATATATGAAGGTCTCATTATCTCTTTTATCGCTTATATTATGGGAATAACCCTGGCTCTCTTTTATGTGTATATTTTAAATGCGCCGATACTCAAAAACATATTTATAGACTATAATGATATTGCAAATAGTTTTACGCTTCTCTTTGTGCTTGACTATAAGATACTGCTTTTACTTTTTTTGCTCAGTGTCCCTGTATATATGTTTGCAACAATCATTCCGTCATGGAGAATTGCTACGCTTGATGCTGATGAGGTAATACGATGATAAAACTGCTACATGTAAGCAAAATTTATGATGATATAAAAGCTTTGGATAACATTGATTTGGAAATTGGCGAAGGAGAACTTGTCATATTAAAAGGGGTCAGTGGCAGTGGAAAAAGTACCATACTTTCATTGATTGCCGGACTGCTCAAACCGACAAGTGGAGATGTCCTGGTTGAAAACAAACATATCTCAAAACTGCCGGATCATTTTTGCTCCCGATACAGAAGAGACAATATCGGATTTATATTTCAAAAATATAATTTGATTCCGACGCTGAGTGTTCGTGATAATATTTTACTGCCATTGGTGCCGTTAAACCTGGATGAAAAGGCTTTACATGTAAAGCTTTTTTCTGTAATGAAGATGTTTGACATTGAACATAAAAAAGATGTGAGGGTAAAGAATCTCTCGGGTGGTGAACAGCAAAGAGTTGCAATAGCCAGGGCAAATGTAAACAATCCAAAAATAATTCTGGCAGATGAACCGACTGCAAATCTGGATGAAAAGCTCTCTTGTGAATTCATACAAATTCTTAAAGAATTAAAGTCTATGAATAAAACTGTCATCGTTGCAACGCATGACCCTCTTTTTTTTGATTTGGATTTTGTGGATCGTGTTGTAGAGATACATAATGGTAAACTGCTATGCTCCTGACGCCTGAAGTATTGACAATAGACATACTGAATCTGCTCTTTGTTATTTTCGCCACTCTTGCATTTTATTACAGTGTGAAAATAGTCTCCCGATACGACCGTAATGCTACAACTCCATTGCAGTATAATCTGGAAAAACAAAGCTATCTGGTAAGTGTAGTTATAAAATTTATTTTTTACACCAAGGTTTTATTGTTTATATTTTTTATTTTTACTCTTGATGATATTTCAAATATTTTACCCGGGGCAATGTGTGGAGCCGGTGTCGTCAATGCAACACAATACGGTACCTATCTTCTGATACTTAAAGTTATCAATTTATATATTTTTGCCTACTGGCTGGTACTTAACAATGAAGATATGAAATCAGAACAACAGATATATTTACAATTGAAGTTAAAAATATATCTGTTTGCATATTTTTTACTCATTCTCGAAATAGGGCTGGAGAGCCTGATGTTTCTTTCTATAGATACAAAGAGTGTTGTAGACTGTTGCGGTGCTATTTTTTCTACAACAGACGGTACCTACATGGCACATTTGCTAAGTGTAAACCCGGTAATGCTTCTTGGAAGTTTTTATGCTCTGTTTGCGTTTATTGTATTGGCATACAAAATAAAAAACAGATATCTGTTTTCTCTTATGAATCTACTGTTTGTTATTGCAGCCCTGGTCTCACTCATAGGTTTTTTTGGAACGTATATATACGAACTGCCAACACATCACTGCCCGTTTTGTCTGCTGCAAAAAGATTATAACTATATAGGATATTTGTTATATATATTTTTATTTATCGGTACTTTTTTTGGTATTGTTCTGGGACTTGTTCCTTTCAGGCAAGAAGATGAAAATGCAAAATATAAGATATCGCTTTTTTTTACAACTCTGTATGTTATAGCTGTAAGTTACTACCCGCTTGCATATTATATAAAAAATGGTGTTTGGCTTTAGACATTATGTTGGTTGTCCCCAAATTTACTGTTCCACCACTCTTGAGGTGTGTAGGTTGATTTTTTAACACTCTCTTCATCAAGAGGGTATTCATAAGTGTTGCAGTAGTCAAGTATAATTTGATAGGCTTCATTGATTTGCATACTCATCTGTGTTGCCTGTTCATAGTTGTCTTTATGTTTGTCAGGATGCCATTTTTTCATAAGGTTTTTATATTTGTTTTTTATTTCTTTGAGAGAAGCTTTTTCGCGAAGACCAAGGAGTGATTTGGCCTTCATTATTTTTTCAAAAGAGTGCAATGGAGTTAGTCTTGTTGTTGTCTCATATAAGCAGGAATATCCAGATAATCACCGTCAAGTTCACCGCCTACGACAAGTCTTGGTCTTACTTTGGCGCGAACAGGAGCAGGTGTTTCACTGACAAAATCTTCATTGTTTGTCAGTTCTTTTTCAAAACCTGTTGCAACAATAGTGATTTTAATATAGTTCTCAGGAATCTTCTCGCTTGTAGAGGTTCCCCAGATAACTTCTGCATCATCATGTGCACTTTCATGGACAACTTCCATTGCTTCTGCAAGTTCCATCATAGGAAAATCAGGATGCATACTGAAATGTACCAAAACACCCATTGCACCGTTAATGGACATGTTGTCTAAGAGCGGAGACTCTATTGCCGCTTTAATCGCTTCATAGGCTGCATTTTCACCTTCATGTTCCCCCACACCCATCAGTGCCATACCTTTGTGACTCATAACAGTTTGCAAGTCGGCAAAGTCAAGGTTGATATCATTGTCCCCGCTTGAGAGGATAACACCTGATGTTCCGCTGACAGCCTGTGCCAATACGCTGTCTACTATTTTAAAGCTCTCTTTAAGTCCCAGTCTTCGGTCGATGATTGATAAAAGTTTGTCATTTGGAATAACTACTATAGAATCACTCTCTTTTTTGAGTTCTTCTAATCCTTCTTCCGCTAATTTTAAACGTTTTTTTCCTTCAAACATAAAAGGTTTGGTAACGATTGAAATAGTAAGGGCTCCAACTTCTTTGGCTATCTGAGCAACTACAGGTGCAGCACCTGTTCCGGTTCCTCCGCCAAGACCTGCAGAGATAAAAACAATGTCAGCTCCTTCGAGTGCTGCTCTGATTTCATCATAGTTTTCCAGTGCAGAATCTTTGCCTATGCTTGGTTTCATTCCGGCACCCAAACCTTTTGTAAGTTTTGCACCTATTTGAATTTTTGAAGCGGCATTTGTTTCATTGAGAACCTGTGCATCGGTATTGATAAGCATCATCTCAATACCTGTTACACCTTCATTAATCATATGTCCTATCATATTTCCACCGCCGCCACCGACACCGACAGCTATAATTCTTGCACCGGTAGGGCTCTGTGCTTCTTCTATTACAAATGGTTCCATTCTTTCACTCCTTTAAAATAACTGGGTTGCCCAGTTCCAAAATTTACTGAAACTTCCAGCTTCATCACTTTTTTTCTCTTTTGCTGTCTCTAAGTTTACCATTTTATCCTTATCACTAACTGTTTGTTCTTCAGATGAGACTATAGGTATAACAGGTTCATTGGACAGATCAATACTGTTTGTTACTGTCGGCTCTTCATTAGTATGACGGACTCTTTTGTTGACATCAATCTCATAAGGGGTATAAGGAGAAGCAGAGTACATAACCAGTCCGACAGCACTTGCATATTCCGGACCGCGCAGTGAGTCAAAAAGACCGTTCATCTCAATAGGTTTTGCCAAACGAACAGGGACAGAACCAAAGGTTGCTACAGCCAAGTCACGTATACCGTCCATTTTTGAAAAACCGCCTGTGAGGACTATACCTGCTCCAATCTGCTCTTTAAGCCCACTGTTTTCTATAAACTGTGCAAGTATCATTAATGTCTCTTCGACTCTTGCAAATATAACATTGTGGACAACTTCCAGAGAGACTTCATGCGTAGAGTTCTCATCCCCGATAATAGGAAGCTCTATTAAATCATTGCTTGGAGTGAGCAGTGAACCATAAGTCAGTTTTACTTTGTCTGCAACATTAAGCGGTGTGTGCAAGGCCATGGAAAGGTCACTTGTCACATGGTTTGAACCAACACCCAAGAATTCGTTGTAGCGAATTGAATTGCCTGAGTGAATGGCAATGTTGCTTGTATTACCACCCATATCAATAACTGCGGCACCTAACTCTCTTTCATCTTCATTGAGTGTTGCGATGGCTGAAGCATAACTGTTAAGGACTACATTCTCCACCTCGACACCAGCTCCCCTGACAGCTTTTTTAAGATTGTTCAGATTTGATTTTTGTGTCGTTATGATGTGTGTTTCAACCTCAAGTCTTGAAGCATTCATCCCAAGCGGATCTTCTATATAGTCCTGGTCATCTACTTTAAAGTTAAAAGGCAGTGCATGCAGAACTTCGTATTCGTTTGGTATATTGGCGTTGTACAAAGAAGTGTGCATAACTCGTTTTATCTCTTCAAAGGAGATCTCCTTTGATTGAATGTTTACAATGCCGTTTGAGTTAAGGCTTTTTGTGTAGGCTCCGGATATGGAAACAATTGCCGTGTTGATATTGCTGCCTGATACCCGTTTTGCATCTTCAACTGCTGTTTTTATACTTCTTGAAGCAAGTTCAATGTTTGTTATGCTTCCTTTTTTTAAACCCTGTGCTTTTGTTGTGCCTGCACCGGTTATTGAGATTGTATGATTATTGTCGATTTCTGCAATGATTGCACAAATTTTTGTCGAACCTATATCTATGGCTAAAACAGTTCTACTCAATTTAGAGTCCTTGAATATAAATCTCAGTTTGGTACTTGTTTTGAAGCGTTTTTATAAGCCCTTCGTTAAACAGAGTATTTTTTAATTTTGCGACAGTGTCGCTAACATTGTTGTTTTTATTTGTAAGCAGTTTTTGTTCCAAAATGTTGTATAAAACAACTTTTCCGTTATTCAGACCGATATAAGATCTTTTTTTATCACTCACAAACAGTTTTTGTAAGAAATCAGCAGCTTCTTGCTTACTTAGAGGTGCTAACTTGTCTACAGAAGTCACAGTAAGAAAATCAGAAGTTTTGCCTATAAAAGTATTTACAGAATCATTGACAAGTTTCATCAGTTTTTCTTTTTTCTTTTGTGTTATATAGAGTGGTAAAATTTCCGCTTTTGCTTCTTCAAATGATTTTGGTTTTGCAGGTATTGTTTTTGTTAACTCAAAAACATAGTATGTTCCATTGATATTTATCGGTTTTGTATATGGTTTCGTCAGTGCCAGTTTGGAAATTGTATCGAGTGTTTGCTCATTGAACGGATTGTTTGATTTTGAGATTTGAGTACTTTGCGGTTTTACAGTGTCCGGAAGTTTGTTCTTTTTAAATGCTATATATGTTCGTAAGGCTTTGTCTTTCATCGCTTTTGCATTAAGCTCCTTTAGAACCTTTCCTTTAGCTGCCTCAAGAGTTAAAATTTTACCGTCACTGCCTTTGAAATGTGTTCTGTTTTCTTTGTAGTATGTCGCAATCTCTGTATCGCTGAATTTTTTTGTTACAGGGGCTACCTTGATAAAAGTAACCTCGTAAACAACATCATTCATAAAATTGTTTTTCTGTTTTTGCCAAAACTTTTTTAATGCTTCATTGTCTACAGAAACCTGAATGTCATCAAGTGCAAGAACTTTATAGTTTATTTTGTCTGCGATGTTGAAAATCGTGTTTAAAATATTTTCTTCATTTTTTGATGTTTTTACAGGAAGCAGTTTCAAAGTTTTTTGTATAAGAAGTTCTTTTCGCAACTCGGTTTCATACTCTTTGATACTCAGTCTGTTCTGGGAAAGGACAAGCTTGTATGTCTCTTTGTCGAATGCTCCGTTTTTGTAAAAAGCTTTTTGCTGTTTGAGTGCTTCAATCATCTCTTCGTCACTTACAATAAGGTCATAGGACTGTGCAAGATTTATAAGCAATGCCTGCTGTATCAACTGTTGGAGTGCCTGTTTGTCCAATCCGAACTGTTTTGCTTTTTCTTCATCAAAGTTTCCCTGAAACATTTGATTATACTGTGCATAAAGACGAGAATAGGTTTTTTGCAGTTCACCGTTTGTAATTTCAACATTTCCCACTTTTGCAACAGCACCTGCTTTGTTGCCATAGCTGTATTGTCCCCAGCCGACAAAGCCTGCTCCAACAAATGCTATTGTTGAAATCCATATAGTTATAATAAGCCATTTCTTATGTCTTTGCATCCATGTAATCATATAATAAAAACCTTGTTTGTGATATTGTTTGATATTCTATGTAAATTCGTATTAAAACTTGATAAAGAGAGAAAATAAAAGGTATAATTTGCCCATGAAAAACAATGAATTGAAAAACAGAGATCTGGATGTCCTTTGGCATCCGTGTACACAAATGAAAGACCACGAAACGCTGCCGCTTATTCCGATTAAAAAAGCACACGGTATTTATCTGGAAGATTTTGAGGGAAACAGGTATATAGATGCTATCAGCTCCTGGTGGGTAAATATGTTTGGACATACGAATGAATATATTAATTCAAAAATAAAAGAACAGCTTGATACTTTGGAACATGTTATATTGGCAGGTTTTACGCATGAACCGGTTATAAGGCTTTCTGAGCGTCTTGTAAAACTAACACCGGCTAACCTGGATAAGTGTTTTTACTCAGATAACGGTTCATCTGCTGTTGAGCTTGCCTTGAAGATGAGTTATCATGCTCATTATAACGACGGAAAGAAAAAGTCTCTTTTTGTTTCTTTAAGCAATTCATACCATGGAGAAACCATAGGTGCTTTGAGTGTCGGAGATGTGAAACTTTACAAAGAGACCTATGAGCCTCTTTTGATCAAAACAATTCAAACACCTGTCCCTGTTGACATGAGTGAGACGGCAGCTGTAGAAGCAGCGCAGAAGTTTGAAGAACTGTGTCAGGAAAAAGCATCACAAATCAGTGCCTTGATATTAGAACCTCTTATACAGGGTGCAGGCTATATGCATATGTATCATGCAAAGTATCTGGTACTTGTTCGGGAAATATGTACAAAATATGATATTCATCTTATAGCCGATGAGGTAATGGTCGGTTTTGGAAGAACAGGAGAACTTTTTGCCTGTGAAAAAGCAGGAATATCCCCTGATTTCCTGATTCTTTCAAAAGGCTTGACCGGCGGATATTTACCGCTTTCTGTGGTTCTGACTTCCAATAACATATATGCAAAATTTTACTGTGACTATAATGAGCATAAAGCTTTTTTGCATTCTCATTCCTATACAGGGAATGCCTTAGCCTGTGCCGCTGCAAATGCAACACTTGATATTTTTGAAAATCAAAATATTATTGAAAAGAACAGAGAGCTTGCAGACTATATGTCACAAAAACTCCAAAGGTTTTTAGAATTGCCGAATGTAGAACAAATCAGGCAGACAGGGATGGTTGGCGTTGTGGAACTCAAAGGCTATGATGCTAAAGAGAGAATAGGGCTAAAAGTATATGAATATGGGCTTGAACATGGTGTTTTGCTGCGTCCGCTTGGACACATAGTCTATTTTATGCCGCCTTATGTGATAACTAAGGAAGAGATAGATACTATGATGGATGTGGCATATGAAGCCATAACAGGGCTTTAGTCATAATCACAAAGAGAGTTGCACGAATCACCTAACATGAGTAAGCGACAGCTTTTTTCCAAAATGGCAAGTTTTTTTGCCATTTCATGAATATCTCTGCTGTATGCATAGACCCCATATCCGCGAATCACCATCAGATTTGTCTTTTTTGTTTGAAAATACAAAATAATTTCACTTTGTGCTCTTTCATACCAGTCTTCAAATTGTTTGGGATCGATTATTTCCACCAAGCCTATCTCTGTATATCCAAAATAATCTTTTGGAATGATAATGTTATGTTCAAGTGAATAGGCTGTAGTGAATTGTGGCATACTGAAGCATATAAATTTTGCTTCTGAAATATGCGAATAGATACCTTGGTGAATATTGGCGTCTATACTTGCCTGTTTCCATCTGTAGTCCTGTTTGAAAGACAACTCTATAAGACTCTCTTCATTGATGTTGTCAAATATAGCCTCTTTTGTGTTGATGATAAAGCGGCTTTTGTCTGTTTTGGAAGATATTGAACCGTGATATATGCCAAAAAAATCTTTTCTAAACATGGAAAGAGCCAGTGATGAGAGTTGATTTTTAAGGCGTGTTTTATTCATAAGGGTTACTTAAACCAGTTTTTCATTTTGTCTATCACTGAATCCAAAATACCTTCATGAGGTTTTGATTCTATGCCAAAAGAGTCTTGAATTTTGTCTAAAAGCTCTTTTTGTTCATCAGTCAGTTTTTTAGGATACTGGATGTTGATCACAGCGATTAAATCACCTTTCCCGTGTCCATGGACATCTTCTATCCCTTCACCTCTAAAGACATACCGTTGTTTGTCTTTTGTTCCGATGTCAAGTTTTAGTTCAAGTTCGCCTGTTAAAGAAGGTATTGTCAGGGTGTCTCCTTTAACAGCTTGCGTGAAAAATACCGGAATTTCAATATATACATCGTTGTCATCTCTTATAAAATGTTTGTCAGGTTTGACTTCAAATGTTACATAAAGATCGCCACGGTTTCCTTTTTTGCCGATATTTCCTTTTCCTGAAACGCGTAAGCGGTTCCCGCTGTCAATACCTTTTGGCACAGAGATGGTAATAGTCTCTTTTACCTCTTCATAACCCTTGCCATGGCATTTTCTACATTTGTCTGTTGCTGAGGTACCTGTTCCGTTACATACCGGACAGGTTTGAGAAAAGGTCATAAAGCCCTGTTTCATATAGATTTGCCCCTGTCCTTTACACTGCGGACATGTTGAGAGTTTGCCGTCTTTTGCTCCTGTACCTTTACATGATTCACAGGCTTTTTTATAGGTGTATTTTATCTCTTTTTCACAGCCAAATACAGCCTCGTTAAAGTCAATAACAATATCGACATTCATGTCAAGCGGATATTTGTCCATATCGGCAGGATTTTGGCGTCTTGTGCGTCCGCCGCCAAATCCGCTGAACATCTCTTCGAACATAGACCCCAAATCATCAAAACTTGAAGAAGATCGACTGCCGCCGCCCATTCCCTGGAGACCTTCCTTGCCATAACGGTCATAAATACTGCGTTGCTGGTCATTGCTCAAACACTGATAGGCTTCATTAATAAGCTTAAATTTGTGTTCTGCCTCTTTATCCCCAGAGTTTTTATCCGGATGATATTTTTTTGCCAAAGTTCGGTAAGCTTTTTTGATAGTTGCCTTATCTGCATTTTGTGATACTTCTAAAATCTCATAATAGCTTAAGTGTTCCATTATAATAAAATCCTATTTAAATATTTTTTTGAAATTATACCCATTTTGTAGTTTAAAAAAAAATAATTAGATGATATAATACTGTTTATGAAACAAACAACTCTTTTTTTCCTGATGATGACACTTTTTTTAGGGTGCAACAAACATACACAGTCGCCACAGCCAAGCAAAATAAAAAATGTAAATTTTACCAAAACATCTTTTTCAAAACTTCCCGGATTTCAAGAACAAAATTATGATGAATTCTTAAATAATTTTACAAATAACTGTAAAAGTACACAGGGACAAAAAATCTATAAAAATTTATGTCAAAAAGCCTTACATGTAACAGATGCAAAACAGTTTTTGCTTAATAACTTCACCCCTTACTCAATAGCTGATAAAAGTGGAAATAAAGAGGGCTTGTTAACCGGGTACTATGAAGCACGGATACACGGTTCTTTTCATAAAAGCGATACCTACAAATATCCGATTTATGCAACACCGAAGGATCTGGTTGTTGTCGATCTGAGTTCTATATATCCCGAACTCAAAAACTACAGGCTTCGAGGAAAGATACAAAATAACAGACTGGTTCCTTATTACAGCCGCAAAGAAGCAAAGCTTCATGATTTAAATGCTTCGGTCATTTGCTACTGTGATTCTAAAATAGACAGATTTTTTCTACAGGTACAGGGTTCAGGAAAGGTGATTCTGGATGATAATTCGACGATGTATATAGGATATGAAAACCAAAATGGCTATAAATATAAATCAATAGGAAAGTATTTGGTGCAAAAAGGAGAAATTTCTTTGCAAAACATCTCTTTGCAGAGTATCCGTAAATGGTTGGAGGAACATCCCTCTCAGATCGATGAAATACTTGATTACAATCCCTCTTTTGTCTTTTTTACAAAAAGAGACAAAGGTGCAACAGGTGCATTAGGGTTACAACTTCGAGAGAAAAGTTCTATTGCAGTTGATAAAAAATATATTTCGTTGGGAAATATGCTATACTTGTCATCAAGTTTCGGAAAAGAAAAATTTAATAATATCGTTTTTGCCCAAGATACGGGTGGGGCTGTCAAAGGTCCTGTACGGGCAGATCTGTTTTTAGGCAGTGGAGAGGATGCATTGAAAATTGCCGGAAAACTACAATCACCATTGCAGTTATGGCTATTTATGCCAAATAAAAAAGAAGTGAATGAATGAACAGCTCCTTGGAAAAATTTAACAGGCTTGTTGATGCACTCGGTGAATTGCCGAGTATAGGAAAAAAGTCGGCGACAAGACTGGCGTATCATATGATTATGAATGATACATTTGCAGGGATGAAAATAGCACATGCTATTGAAGATGCCCTGGGGAGTCTGAAAAAATGCAAAGAGTGTGGTGGCATGAGCGAAGATGAACTGTGTCATATCTGCTGTGACGAGACACGCGACACATCTTTATTGTGCATAGTTGAAAATGCTAAAGATATTTTGCTTTTGGAAGAAAATGGCCTGTTTGACGGAAAATATTTTGTTTTGGAATCACTCGAAGAGTTAAGTATGACACATCTGGAAACTATTGTACAAAATGGAATAAGAGAAGTGTTGTTTGCGCTTACGCCCTCAATAGCAAATGATGCCGTCATTCTGTATATAGAAGACAAACTTGGTATATATGATTTGAATTTTTCTAAAATAGCACAGGGTGTCCCGACAGGAGTCAGTTTGGAAAATATAGATTTGCTTTCATTAACGAGAGCGTTAGAAGATAGAGTAAGGGTGTAGATGAGATTATTTTTATATGTGATTTTAATAGTAACGGTGCTCCAGGCAGAACAAATCTCTGATGCAACAAAAAGTAAAATAAATATTGAAAATATTGCAAATGATACTTCAAAAGAGAATATGCAAAAATGGCTTGATAACTCTTTTGGTCTTCGTCCCTATAAAGCAAATTACCTTTTACCTTTTGGTGTTGCAAATAAGAAGTATATAAATCATAAACTCGATATTGTGCCATATGATAAGTTTGAAGCTGAAATCCAAGTGAGCTTGCAATTGCAAGTTTTTAAAAATATTTTTGGTTTAGGGGAAAAATACTCTTTGGCATATACGCAACAGGCTTTTTGGCAGATATATGTTACATCTTCTCCTTTTAGAGAAAACTTATATAACCCTGAAGGATTTGTTGTTTTTCCCATTAGTGACAAAAGCTCAATATTTCAAATGCGATCATTAAAATTTGCTATTGCACATAAATCAAACGGACAGCCGAATACAGAGTATATACCAGAATTTAATGGTTTTAATCTCTCTAAAAGTATAAATTATTTTTATACAACATTGCGATTGCAACATAGTACGCTTATTACAGACTTAACACTTTTGGTACCTTTTCCGGGAAGTGCAAATTTAAGTGATAATCCTGATTTAATGAAATATTTAGGGTATACAAAGGTAAAATTTACCTATTTTTATAATAAACATATGTTTAGTCTGATGGCACGAGGGAATATAGACAGTATGAGAGGAGCGGTTGAAGCGACTTATTCTTACCCTTTACGAAAAGACAAATCATATCTGTATATAAAACTTTTTAGTGGATATGTAGAGTCTTTAATAGATTACAACAAAGATATCACAAAACTTTCTATAGGTTTTAGCTTTTCTCGTTAGTAAAGAAAACTTTTTTGCATCTCTTTTTTTATGGCTTCTTTGTCAAGTTCAAAGTTGCAAAAAAGTTCATTTGCCAAAACTCCCTGTCCCAAAAGCATGTCTGCACCGTCTTTACATGTAAGACCTTTTTCCTTGGCAAGTTGTAAAAAGGGAGTAATTCTGCCATATATGGCATCTGCAACATAGTGGGTATTTTGCAAAGCAGCTTCAATCATCTCTTTTGGTGCAGGCAGATTTTCATCTTTGAGACCGGCACTTGTTGTATTTATAACCAAGTCATACTGACTGGGCTGAAAATTTTCCCATGTATAACATTCACAGTCAAGTTTTTCAAAGTATGTAAGGCGTGCCTTGCTTCTGTTGAGTATGCTTACATGTAAACCTTCTTCTAAAAATTTTTGCACAAGAGCTTTTGCTGTGCCGCCTGCACCAAGTACCAAAATATTTTGTATATTTTTAAACTCATTTATGGCATACATAAAGCCATCAGCATCTGTATTGTAGCCGATAAGTTTTCCGTTTTCATTTATAAGTGTATTGACAACTCCGATTTTTTTTGCAAAGCCCCGAACTTCATCACAGGCAGCATAGGCGCTCTCTTTGTGTGGTACTGTGACATTGGCACCGCTCAGGCCCAGAGAAAAAAAGGTTTCTTTGAGTTTGTTGCCATCTTTGAGAAGCGTGCGTGTATAGCAGGCATTGTAATTAAGATTTTTGAAAACGCTGTTGTGCATCAGAGGACTGCGGGAGTGTGAAACAGGATTTCCAAAGATGGAGAAAAGTTTATGCATTGTATCTCTTTTAGTCTTTTTTATCTAAATCTTCAAGTGAGTGAATGAGCGCACCCAGTTTATTGTTTACTTCAAGATACTCCAGTTCTTTTATACTGTCTGCGACTATGCCCGCACCTGCCTGAAGAACTACCTTGTCTTCTTTTACAAGGGCTGTCCGTATGGCAATTGCACTGTCCATATTTCCGTCAAACCCGAAGTATCCGACACTGCCGCTGTAAAAACCGCGTTTTAAGCCTTCATATTCGGCTATAAGTTCCATAGCACGAATTTTTGGAGCACCGGTCATAGTACCTGCTGTAAATGTTGCCATAAACAGATCAAACATATCTTTGTCATCATCGAGTGTTGCTACCACATCAGAAACAATATGCATAACATGTGAAAAACGCTCTATATGCATAATATCTTCCACTTTGACTGTACCGGTTTTGGCAACCCGGCCGACATCGTTTCTGCCAAGATCTATAAGCATTAAATGTTCAGCCAACTCTTTTGGGTCTGCGAGCAGTTCTTTTTCAAGTTCTTTGTCTTTTTGTTTTGTAGTTCCGCGTTTTCTTGTACCGGCAATTGGGCGAAGAAGCAATTGTGTATCTGTGAGTCTCACCATAACTTCAGGCGATGAGCCGACGATACTGAAATCTTCATACTCCATTAAAAACATATAAGGGGAGGGATTTTTTGTACGAAGAATACGATAAAAACTAAAAGGGTGCACTTTTATATGTCTGGTGAAACGATTTGTCATCAAAATTTGAAAAACATCACCGCTTTTAATCATCTCCTTTGATTTGTCTATCATGGCAAAGAATTTTTCTTTTGTATGGGCAAAGCTTCCTTTGTCCTCTCCAATGTTGAAGACTCTGTGTTTGTAAGTATATGTGCCTTTTAAATCATTTTCAATGGCTTGAAATTTTTCACTGTACTCTTTGAGTGTCGAAATAAGTGTAATCTGATGATTTTTATGGGAATAGACAAGGACAAGTTTTGGTAAAATCAGGTCTAAGTCCGGAGTGTTCAATTCGTCTTTGAGGTTGTCCATGAATAATCGAAGTTTTGGCTCAAAGACTTTTACCATATCATAACCGATATAGCCGATAAATCCATCCACATAACCGACATTTAGTTTTTTTGTGGCATTTTTATATTCGTCTGTATCTATATTTTTATAATACTCTTTTAAAAAGGAAAAAGGATTTTCTTTTTTAATATGTTTTGTACCGTTTTTGTCTGTATAGACTGTTTTGTCGTCTATAAACTGTAAGCGTTCTCTCGCACCTATACAGATAAAACTGTAGTTTCCCTCACTCTGTCCGGCACTTTCAAAAAGGTAGGAGACCTCCTCCTTGAAAAACTCTTTTAGTTTTGAATAAACGGCAATAGGTGCCAGCTGATCTTGTGTAAATTGTTTAGAATATATCAAGATTACCCTTGTAAAATTATAATTTTACTAAAAATGCACCCGGCTCAATTTTGGCACGAATAACACGTTTAGCATTATTTGCTTCTTTTTGTGTTTTAAATGGTCCAATCAATACTTTGTTAAGTGTTTTTGAATTGACTGTAACTTTATGATATCTATATTTATAGCCTAAATCCGTAATAGATTTTAGGAATTTTTTATTTGGTTCATATTTTGAAAAAGACCCCACCTGTATATAATACTTTACCTTTGATGTTCCATGAGGTTTCTGTTTTATCTGGGGTTTTTGTGTCACTTTTTTGGTTTGAGTCACTACTTTTTTCTGTGGTGCAGCAACTGTTTTATGTTCTTGTTTACTTTCTTGTTTGAGTTTTTGTGCGATTTTATCTAAATCTTCATCAACAGAATTATTTTCCTGTATGACATCCACTTCTTCAAAAAGAGGTTCTTCAGGTGTTTCCTGTGTAAGAGTTTTGGCTTGAGGTTCCGGCGGCAGTATAGCTTGAGGTAAGTTGTCTGTCCCCTTGGAATTAAGTGAATTCATAAGCATTACAACTACTATGAGAATAATTCCCAATGTGGCAACAGCGAGAATTATTTTTTTATTTGAGCTGGAAGAGCCGTTTTTATTCAGGACAATATCACTTAGTTCATTCTTATCATTCATACTATTATACCCTCAATCTTTTATTTGTTCTATGATACCAAAAATAACCTAAAGAACAAAATCACATATGCTTCGACCACGAAGCGCCTCTCTCTTTTGCATAGACTTCATAAGGAAGTGTCAAAATGTTGTATTCATCAGGCAAATCATTTGTCGGAAACATTCTCCACTGCTTTGGCTGTTTTGCAGCCAGTTTCATACTGATCATTTTGCCAAGCTGTATCGCTTCTTGCAGTGTTGTATGCCCTTTGTGAATATAGAGATGCAAATGCCCTTTGGTCTTTGTTTCATAGGCTGTAAAGTTAATAAAACCTTCTTCTCGTAAAAGAAGCTGTGCTTTGTGATAAAATCTTTCAGGATCTCTGCCGTTATAATCAATAACTATATTTTCAACAATCCCTTTTTTGTCCACAATCGAATGGGCTACAGTTATTTCACCTTTTATATGTTTGTTAATCACAGACTGGTTTAAAGGCGCATTGACTTTTTCAAATTTATTGTAAAAAGTACGCCCTTTAAAGGTGATTTTGTTCACTACCGTATCTCTTTTGATCCAGTAGTGGTCACTTACCATTTTTATAAGTTTTAAATCCATGGCAGTCATGTGGGAACCTTAATATGTTGGTTGGTTGTATATTACAAAATTTTGTGCAAGTTCTTTGAGTTCTTCTTTTATTTTTGCCTGAAGTTCAGTATTGTTGATATCATCCAAAACATCTGCCATTTTATTTGCGATGAGTTCAAACTCTTTTTCTTTCATACCGCGAGATGTAAGTGCCGGTGAACCGATACGAATACCTGATGTTACGAAAGGACTTCGTGTCTCTCCGGGAACAGTGTTTTTATTGACAGTGATCCCTGCATTTCCCAGAGCTGCATCAGCATCTTTTCCGGAGATCTCTTTGCCTACAAAACTGACAAGCACTAAGTGATTGTCTGTTCCGCCGCTTACGACATCATAGCCGCGTTTCATAAGTACATCAGCCAATACAGAAGCATTTTTCTTTACCTGTTTCGCATAATCTTTCCACTCTGGTGTAAGATTGTGTTTAAAACCAACTGCTTTTGCAGCGATTACATGTACAAGCGGTCCGCCTTGAAGAGCCGGGAAAATAGCAGAGTTTATCTTCTTTGCTATATCCTCATCATCTGTCATTATCATACCGCCGCGAGGTCCTGCAAGTGTTTTGTGTGTAGTTGTTGTAACTACATGTGCATGAGGGAATGGACTAGGATGCTCACCTGCGGCTACCAAACCTGCAATGTGTGCGATATCTGCAAAAAGAATTGCACCGACTTCATCGGCAATTTCACGAAATTTCTTAAAATCAATTTCACGGGCATATGCAGAAGCCCCGCATACGATGATTTTAGGCTGTACAATTTTAGCGATATCTAAAACTCTGTCATAGTTAATACGTCCGTCAAGTTCAACACCATAGGTGAAACTGGAGTAGTTTTTCCCTGAAAAACTTGGTTTGGAACCATGTGTCAAGTGTCCGCCATGGCTCAGGTCCATACCTAAAAGTTTGTCACCTGCTTTTAAAAGTGCCGCATAAACAGCTCCGTTTGCCTGTGATCCTGAATGTGGCTGTACATTTGCATATTTGCACCCAAAAAGTTTACATGCTCTGTCTATAGCCAGCTGTTCTACGCTGTCAGCATATTCACATCCGCCATAGTAGCGTTTTGCCGGATACCCTTCAGCATATTTGTTTGTAAAAACCGAACCCATAGCTTCCATTACTGCCGGAAGTGTGAAGTTTTCACTTGCTATCATTTCCAGATGGTTAGTCTGTCTCTCTAACTCTTTTTCGCACAAGTTATAAACTTCTTCATCGTACTCTTTTAAAAAACTCATGGTGTCAAAATCCTTGTAAAAATTAAAAAATATATTTATTGTACTGAAAATATAATAATATTGTTCTGAATGGAGAGTCTGTTTTTTATTTATCAGGGTTTTGAGAGCTGCCCTTAAGTTTCTATGTGCAATAATGATGGAAAATTTCAATATAAAGGTGTTGCTATGAGAAAGTATGAAACGTATAGATGTAACAAATGTGGAAATATTGTAGAAATACAGGCAGTCGGGGGAGGAGAACTGCATTGTTGTGGCGTGGCAATGGAGATGATTACGCAAAATCTTACTTTAGTCAATCTTATGAAAGCGTTTGCCGGAGAATCTCAAGCCCGAAACAAATACGAATTTTATGCAAAAGTAGCACAAAAAGAAGGCTACCGAGATATAGCTGCCCATTTCCAAAGAGCGGCAAACAATGAAAAAGAGCATGCAAAATTAGAATTTGCCCTCCACAACAGGCTCAAAAACAACAGCGAAGAGAGTTTTGGCAAGACAATGGAAAATCTTCAAGATGCCATTAACGGTGAGCATTATGAAAATTCTGATATGTATCCTGATTTTGCAAAAATTGCCAAAGAAGAGGGTGATAAAGAAGCAGCTGTACTTTTTACGGCTATTGGCAAAGTGGAAATTGAGCATGAAAAAATGTATAAAATGCTTTTAGAACGTCTAACTTCCGGACATGAGTTTGAAAGTGATGAAGAAGAAGCATGGATATGTGAAGTGTGCGGGCATGTTCATTATGGAAAAAAACCACCGAAAAAATGTCCTGTGTGTAAACATCCGCAAGAGTATTTTTCAAGGCTGCTTGAAATAAAATAGGTCCCAAAGAGGATGAAGGAAGTCTTAAAAGACTATCGCTTCATATACATAAAGCGTTGCATCCTTGCAATGCTCTGGTGCAATTCCTGCTTTTTCAATGCAGCAGCTTCTTACAAACTGCTCTTTATCCCATCCCATATCTGTTGCCACTTGCGGTAAATAGGTACCGTTTTTATTACCGTATTCAATATATATTCCATGTTTGCCGACAATGACATCATCAACAGAATTGACTTTTTTTCTCGGTGTAAGCACTGAAATTTCAATCTCTATATTGTCAAGTTCTTCTTTTGTGACAGGGGTAAAACGGGTGTCATACCGTGAAGCGGAAATTGCCATATCTATAATGACTTGATAAAGAGGCTCATCCGGTTCAAATCGTCCTATACAGCCTCTGAGTCTGCCGTTTTCTTTAAGTGTGACAAAAGCACCGAGGTGCAGTTTGAATTTTGGAGGTACTTTCTCTTCATCGAGGGCAATTTTTCGGTTATGTATAACAGCTTCATAAAGCGCTGCTTTTGCTATCTCTTTGAGTGCTTTTTTTTCTTCGTCTGTGAGGTAAAATTCATCTGTGTCCATAATAAAACTCCTTTGTAGATATATTTTACATATCTTTTACAAACTAATACTACACTTTATATATGAAAAACAAGATAAAATTATTAAAACAAGAAATAGCAAAAGGGGTCATCGGTCATGAAAATATGATTGATGCTCTGCTTATCGGACTTATTACAAACGGACATATATTGCTTGAAGGGGTTCCTGGTCTTGCAAAAACAACGGCTGTCAATGCCTTGTCAAAAGCATTGAGCCTGGATTTTAAACGTGTGCAGTTTACTCCTGATTTACTGCCGTCAGACATTATCGGAGCAGAGATTTATGATGTCAAATCCGGAGAGTTTAAAATTAAACACGGTCCGGTTTTTACAAATTTGCTTTTGGCAGATGAAATAAACAGAGCGCCTGCAAAAGTACAATCGGCACTCTTGGAAGTCATGCAAGAGAGACAGGTTACAATTGGTGATGAAAGTTTTAAAATCGAACCTCCGTTTTTGGTGCTTGCAACACAAAATCCGATTGAGCAGGAGGGCGCTTATACTTTGCCCGAAGCGCAGTTAGACCGCTTTATGTTTAAAGTAATTGTCGGTTATAACACAGAAGATGAAGAGTATTTAATAGCACAAAAAGCTGCAAATGAGACTTTTGAAACCATTGAACCGGTTCTTTTGGCCAGTGAACTCGAAGAGATGAAAGAAGAGGTAAAATCTGTTTATATCGAAGAGGAGTTGAGTACCTATATAGTAAGACTGATCTTTGCAACAAGAGATCCGAAAAAATACGGTCTTGAGACGTTGGAACGATATATAGCTTTTGGAGCAAGTCCGCGTGCAACGATAAATATGCTCAAAGCCGTCAAAGCAAGAGCCTATTTAAGAGGGAATGATTTTGTCTCTCCTATAGATATTGCTCTGAGCATCAAAGATGTATTGCGACACCGTATCATTTTAAGTTATGACGCCATTGCAGAGGGGTTAAGCAGTGATGATATTATTCAAACAATCCTAGAATCTATAGAAATACCGTAACAGCATGCTGAAAACACTTTTGGAGTCCAATAAAAAACTTGCACTAATCCTTATCAAAACACAAAGAGAAGTCTTTAGTAAAATTGCAGGGGAAAATATTTCAAAAAAAAGAGGCGAGGGATATGATTTCCAAGAACTCAGAGAGTATGAAAGCGGAGATGATATAAGGCATATTGACTGGATTATAAGTGCAAAAACTACAAAACCCTATGTGAAAGTTTTTCATCAGCAAAAAGAACTCAACGTAGTGATTGTTCCGTTTTTATGCGGTTCGCTTCATTTTGGAACGAAAATACTGAAAAAAGATTTACTGACTCAGATTTGTGCATTACTCAGTTACAGCTGTGTCAAGCAAAACAATCCCTTTGAGAGCTATATCTGCAGTGACACACTTTTTTTGTGTACGCAAAAAACAAAACAGCTTTTTGCTGTGCGAAGACTGCTGGAAAAGGTTGACAGTTTTGATGTCCTTGGAAAAACATTGGATTATTCGTATAGTACACAGGCTCTTTACAGACAAATTCAAAGAAAGAGCATTCTGTTCTTAATCGGAGATTTTTTTGATACGCATGATTTAAATTTGATGGCATTGAGTCTGAAACATGAGCTTGTACTTATTATTGTCCGTGACCGTTTTGAAGAAAATCCTGCAGAACTGGGAGAGTTGCATATTACCGACCCGGCTTTGGGTATGAGTGCAGAGATAAGCCTTAACAAAAAAACGCTCCATTCCTATAGAAAAAAAATAGTACAAAATGATGAGATGCTGTATAAAAAACTGCAAACAGCAGGAGTCCGTTTTGTGAAAATTTACACAGATGAAGATCCGGCTGAAAAAATTATCGGTCTTATGGAGAAAACATGAATGAAATAAATGATATTTTTGCTCCTGTAACAGTACCGGACAACTCTTTGTATCTGTTAGTGTTTTTTATACTGCTTTTTTTTATACTGTTTTTTGCACTCTTTTATTTTTATAAAAAAAGAGTGCAAAAAAATAAAACAGACGAAACATGCTATTTGAAAATACTGCTGCATTCAAATTTTTATAATGTCAAACAAAGTGCTTACCTTTTTACCTATTACGGAAGAAAACTGGCAAAAACACAAGAGCAGAAAAAAGAGCTTGAGCATATAATTTCACAGCTTTTTCTCTATAAATACCAACAAAAATCTCTACAGATACCGCAAAAGCTCTCTCATGAAATAGAGAATTTTTTAGATACGCTAAGAGAATTCTATGCTTAATTCCTTTCATTTTACATATCCCTTTTTTTTGCTGCTGCTTCCTTTGTTTGCTTTGAGCACTTTGTTATTCAATCAGGAAAAAGAATCTTTCTATATTCCTCATTTTTTGCAACTGCTCTCGCATGTTAAGAAGAAACACTATGCAAGAGAAATTTTAAAATGGGCTATGATTACATGTATGACTGTTGCATTGAGCGATCCTGTTGCAGTGAAAAAAATAAAAGCAGTCAAGAGCAATGCCGTTGATATTGTGTTGGCACTTGATACCAGCGGTTCTATGAGTACTTATGGTTTTAATGAAAAAAATTACAAACAAAGCAGACTGGATGTGGTAAAAGAGGTCGTGAAAAGTTTTATAGATATGAGAAAGAGCGACAGAATAGGTTTGGTCATTTTTGGTACAACAGCCGCTATAGCCTCTCCTCTGAGTTTTGACAAAGAGGCGCAAAAAAATATCGTGGGCAAGATTGAAGTGGGGGTTATTGGTAAAAGCACAGCTTTGATTGATGCCCTCGTCTCTTCTGCAGCGCTTTTGAAAAATGCAAAAAGCAAGTCAAAAATCATTATACTGTTGAGTGACGGAGAAGACTCTGCAAGTAAAATTCCGCTTGCATTTGCACTGAAACTGGCAAAAAAATACAGCATAAAAATTTATACGATAACCATAGACAAAAGTTACAGCAACATGATGAAGGTTATTGCCAGTAAAAACGGTGCACAAAACTTTGAAGTGCAAAATAAAAAAGATTTACTCAAAGTCTACAAACGCATTGATAGGCTGCAAAAAAGTGAACTTGAGTACAATACTTTAGATGTAGAAGAGCATATATATTTTTATTTTCTTCTGTTTTCGTTGTTGTGCGCAATCTTGCTTGTAGAACATGTAAAAACGAGAGGGGTGTTGTAAATGTTCTTTTTATATGATTATGTACTGTACCTCTTGGTTGTTCCTGCATTACTCTTTGTTTTCTCTTTTAAAAAGAGCAACAATATTCTCGAAACTGTTTTTTCTCAGGCAGTGATCAGACAACTCACATTACACCCTCAGTTAATACAAGCTTCCATGCGCTACAGATATTTTTTACTTGTCATATTTTTGATGATAATCGCACTTGCCCGTCCTGTATATCTGAAACAAAATACGGTGATCAAACAGATGAGCAGCTCGGCTGTTATTGCACTTGATGTCTCAGAATCTATGAACTCATCAGATATTTATCCGAGCCGTTTCACTTTAGCCAAAGAAAAACTTGTAAAACTCATCGAAAAAGCAGAGCATTTACATGCAGGGGTACTGCTGTTCGCTAAAAACAGCTATATGCTTTATCCTCTCAGTGAAGATACACAGGCTCTTGCCTATATGCTTAAAAACGCTCAGATAAAGCAAAAATTTGAGCCAAACACCAATCTCTTTGGAGTATTTGAGGCAAGTGAAAAAATGCTGCATACGGAAAAAACAAAAAATATAATTTTACTGAGTGACGGTGGTGAAGATGTCACAAGAGTGGATGAAACTGCATATATTAGAAAAAATCATCTAAGGCTGTATGTCATTGATTTTGCATCCAGGAAAAATAATGCCTTGAACAATATGGTGCAAAAGAGTCATGGGTATTATACAAAGTATCAATGGGGAGAGGGTGACATAGAAAAAATTCTCAATGCCATACAAAAGAGTTCGCAAAAGATATCTGCTGATGCATATAATATGAAACAGTATCAGGAACTGTTTATGTATCCTTTGGGGCTTGCACTGTTGATTCTCTATTTTGTTTTTATACTGAACTTGAAAAAAAAGCATACAGTTAAACTGACAGTGTTATTTGCTCTGATGCAGCTGACTTTTTTAAATACTCCTGTAAATGCGGGTGTTTTCGATTTTATAACTCTGCAAAAAGCAAAGTCTTTTTATGCAAAAAAGCAGTATGAGCAAGCGGTAGAATGTTACAAAAAGCTCAAGCCTACAAGCGCAGTTAATTATAATATTGCCAATGCTTTGTATAAAAAACATGAATATTTACAGGCAATAAAGTATTATAAAAAAGCACTCGGCAAAGATAAACTGTTCAATGCAAAAATTTATCACAATATCGGCAACTGTTATGTACAAAGAGGGAAACTGGAACTGGCAAAGTCTCAGTTTGAGCATTCTTTGCAACTGCATGTTTTTGATGAGACAAAAAAGAATTTACAGATAATTACACAGAAGCTTAAAAAAAGAAAAAAACTCAAAAAGATTTTCAGCAGAGGCACGGCAAAAGTATGTTTTAAAAACAGGCTTGAACAAATGAATAATGATTATAAAGTCAGTTCAAAATACAAGATAAAACTGCAAAAACTGGTTTTGTCAGAGGAAGAAAAATGGATAAAAATAATACAAAAACAAAAAACTCCTGTTTTCTTGCAAAAAATCCGGACAAAAAGGAGCAGCAGTGACAGTAAAAAACCTTGGTAGTATAATTTTTTTACTCTTTTGTATTCCTTTGGAACTGTATGCATGGGTACAAACAACTGCACCCAAAGAGATTGTCAAAACAGAAACTTTGGAATTTCGCGTGGTTGCAAAAGGTTTTCATGTTACATTTCCAATGATAGAGTATATAGACGGGTATATCGTGCAAAATGTAAGAACTTTCCATGAGGCAACGCTGATTCATGCGAAAAAAGCAGACAAAGTGACTAAAATTTACTCTTTGGCACCGACCGAAGATGTTACATTACCTGCTTTTAGTATCAAAGTTGACGGCAAGGTTGAAAAGACACAGCCTTTACATGTAAAGGTGAAAAAACGCACACAAACACATTCACCGGATTATAGACTCAGTATGAACATCAGCAATATAACGCCGATGGCAGGAGAAAAGTTTCTGTTACATGTAAGGCTTGTCTGTAAAGATGATGTAGAAGACTATAGTGTTGAGACCCCCCGTTTTAATGATTTTGCATTGCAGGAAATCAGTGACAAAGAGTATAAAAACGATAAAGGCGAATGGGTCGAAGAGCTTCGCTATGAAATTATAGCCCAAAAAAGCGGTACTTTTGTTTTAAATCCCATAAAAGCTACAATAGAACTCTCAAGCTCAAAATATGCAAAACGAAATATTTATTCTAATGCTCTGAACCTGGAAGTGAAAAAAATTCCAAATAATCTTACTGTTATGGGTTCTTATGAGCTTCATGCAAGTGTGAATGTCAAATATGTCCAAAAAAATCAGCCGGTACAATTCACACTCTCTCTGCAGGGCAAGGGCAATATCAATAATTTTGATGATATAAACATAAGTATAGCAGGTGCAACCGTATACGAAAAAAGTACAAAAAAACTGCACCAGGGAGAGGAAGAAATTTATCAAAAAAGTTTTGAAATTGTTTCGGATAAAAACTTTACAATTCCCTCTGTTTCTTTAGAATATTTTGACATCAAGGAGCAAAGAGTAAAAGAGATAACAACACAGGCTTTTGCGATACATGTGGAAGATGCTGTGTTTGAAGATACAACAAAAAAGAAGGAAAGGACAACTATGATGGAAAAAGCAGTTTATTTTTTGTCGGGAGTATTTGCAGCACTGTTTTTAGTTTACATGTATCAGGTACTGAAAAATACTACAAGAACGGACAAAGAAAAAAGGATCAAAAAAGAGTTGCAGAGTATTGGGGATAAAGAGAAATTTTTGAAAAAAGTTGTACCTTATTTGGGAAAAAACAGATCACTGGACAGATTACTGTATACTCTTGAAAATGTAGAAAATGCTGAATTTAAGCAATTGAAAAAAGAGATAATCAGATATATCTGTGAAGAAGATATTTTATAGCAACATTATGTTGCTATAAAACTAGTTTAAGTTCGGTTTAGGAGTTTTATCTGTTGAAGCAGGAAGCATAGGCATCATCATATGCGGTTTTTTCCCTGTTAATGAACCTAAGAATGCTTCAATAGACTCAGCCTGTTTGTCCGTAATTTTCATTCCAAGTTGAATACGCCCCATCTCTTTGATAGCATCTTTTAAGTTCCAAATCATACCATTGTGAAAGTAAGGTGCAGTCTCAGTAATGTTTCTGAGTGTCGGTACTTTTACCATGCCGTTTTTGTCACCTTTAAAGTCACCTGTATTCATGTATTTGTATGTTGCTGCCACATTCAATACATTCATTTCACCACCAAGTGCTACACCGTTATGACAAGATGCACAACCAACTTGAATGAAAGTTTTCAGACCCTCTTTTTGCTTTGGTGTCATTGCTTCTTTGTAACCATTCATAAATGCATCAAACGGTGCCGGTGTTACAAGTGTACGTTCAAAATTTGCAATAGTGTCCGTAATTTTTTCAAAAGTAATTTTTACATTGTCACCGTATGCTTTTTTAAATGCTTTTACATATTCCGGCATAGATTTGACTACTTCTTCTATATGTTCTTTTGTTGCTGCCATTTCAGGATGGGCAAGTGCCGGTCCCTGTGCCTGCTCTTCCAAATCTTTTGCCCGTCCATCCCAAAACTGAGAACCGAAAAACACTGCATTGTAAACTGTCGGTGCATTTAAGTGATGCGGATTGTGTCTCCACATATGTCCTGTTGAAGGACCTACGCCGTCATCTCCACCTTCCATTAAATTATGGCATGTGTTGCATGAAATAAGACCACTGCGTGAAAGACGCGGATCCATATAAAGCTTTTCACCGAGTTTTACTTTTGCTTTTGTGATAGGATTTTTCGGGTTGTCTATCAGTTTTAAAAGTTCAGTTTGTGAACTCGGAATTGGCATAAGGCCTGCGTTTTTTGCATCTTGAACCAATGATGATGCCATTAACGAAGCGGCTGTTAATGCTAGTGCTGCGATTTTTTTCATTTTGTCTTCCTTCTAAATATTTATAGGTGTAGTATAACAGAACTAATCTTAAAGGAAAATAATTATCATTTAAAAAAATTTATGGAATTTATCTTTCAAATTGGAACAGGAGTGACAAAAAGCAGCAACAGTCGGCACTGAAGTACCGATTCCGGGAAGAGAATGCTGTTTGGAAAAGGCTTCAAAAACATTTTTGGTATTTTTCAGGTCTGAAACAGCGATTCCGGGAAGAGAGTGCTGTTTGGAACCCGTACTTCAGTGCGGGCTTTGGGTATTAAAAGACTACATCCAAGGTTAAAACTCGGATTCGGAAAAAATATCAGTTTTTTTAACTTATTAAAGGAATTGATTCTTCAGATTTAATGAAATCCAATGCTGCCTGTACAGCATTGATATAACTCAGTGTTTTTGCTTTATTTTTGTAGGCGATGTCAAAAGCAGTTCCGTGATCGACTGATGTGCGTATGATGGGCAGGTTAAGTGAAATATTAACACTTTCGTCAAAATAGAGTGCTTTGAGCGGAGCAAGTCCCTGGTCGTGATACATTGCTGCAAAATAGTTGTAGTTGTTGCGGCAGTAGGGTGCAAAGGCCACATCAGGCACCATTGGACCGACAAACTGTTCAAAGCCTATTTTTTTGTTGGCACTTTTTATTGCCTTCGTGATTATAAGCTCTTCATGCCCCAAAACACCGTTGTCTCCAGCATGCGGATTAAGACCGAGCACAGCTACAGGGGCTTTTGGAATTGTATTGTGCATATCCAAAAAGAACTGTTTGAGTTTTTTGTATTTTATATTTTTTGCAACATCTTTGAGGGGAATGTGTTCTGTAAAAAGTGCCACATACATTTTATGGCATCCTAGCATCATAATGGCTTCTTTGTCAAAGTGTTTGCGTAAGAGGTCTGTATGTCCTTTGTACTCAAGTCCTGCCTGCATCCAGGCTTCTTTATGTATCGGTAAGGTTACAACGGCTTTGGCTTTTTTTTCTTCACACAAACGCACGGCAGCCATAAAAGAATCATAGGCGTACAAACCGCTCTTGGCAGCTACTTTTCCCGGCTGCAGAGCAAAATCTCCCGCAACTTCATAAAGTGTGAAATCATCAGGGATGCTTACATGTAACAGTGCAGAGGCTTTTTGCAAGATATTTTTATTGATGCAGTAAACCGGATGGCATATTTTAGCAATCTCTTCATGTGCTTTGAGTGCTATCTCCAGTCCGACACCGTTTACATCACCGACACTTACGGCTATTGTTGGCTTATTCATCGCCTTGTAACTCTTTTCATCTCTTGTATCGCTTCACGTAATCCGGTAAAAACACTGCGGGCGATAATGCTTTGTCCGATGTTCAACTCTGTAATCTCCTGAATCTGCATGATTTCATCTACATTATGATAATTGAGTCCATGGCCTGCTGCTACTTCGAGACCAAGTTCTTTTGCATATCTTGCAGAGAGTTTTAACTCTTCGAGGGCAGTTTCCAGTCTGTCACTGAGTTCATATCTTGGAAATTCAAATTCTTTTACAGAGTGATTTGATTTTGGCAAAGAGGAGTGAAGCATCGCAAAAAGATTTGCAAAAAGTCCGGTGTGAAGTTCGACCATCTCGGCTCCGAGCTTTTTTGACTGTTCTATCGCATCTGTAGAGGGGTCAACAAACAGCGAAACAGGAATGATGGCGTCATGGAGTTGCTCAATTGCATAGGATATTTCATTTTCATAGGCAAAAACATCAAGTCCGCCTTCTGTGGTAACTTCTTCTCTTTTTTCAGGAACCAAGGTTGCACGATGAGGCCTGACCTTACTGACAATGTCGAGTATTTTTTTATTAATCGAACATTCCAAATTAACAGGCACCTTCGAAAACTGCAAAATATTTGTAACATCATTGTCCTGAATATGTCTTCTGTCTTCTCGTAAGTGTATAGTAATCTGATCAGCACCGCTTTCACAGGCGACGTAAAGTGCCTGCAAAATATCAGGGTCATTTACCTGTCTGGCTTCTCGTAAAACTGCTACATGATCAATGTTTACACCAAGTTTCATTTGTTTCCTTTTGTTTTTTCTTTTACTGATTTATAAAATTCAAGATACTTTTCTTCCAAATTCTCATAGTTGATGATTTCGCCTATATGGACTTCAACAGTGTAAGGTTCATTGTAAGGGGCATTTTTAAATACCTTTTCAAGTTTGTCATTGATATATACAGGAACTATGTCAAGGTTGTTTGCTTTGGCTATTTTTGAAGCACCGCTTTGAAATTGTTTAATACCTTCTCCATTGTATCTCTCACCTTCGGGAAAAATGTAAATATTTAAGTCATCAACTTTGGCAAGTGTTCTTTTGATGGTCTTAAAAAAGCGTACGAGTCCTTTTTTGTTTTCCAAATCTACAGGAATACATCCGCTGTATTGAAAAAATTTGCCATATATCGGGTCTTCAAAAAGTTCCTGTTTTGCTATCCAGGCACCACTTTTGCTGTATCTTGAAAAAATATTTTCCATCACGAGAATATCAAGCAGAGAACGGTGGTTGATTGCATAAAGAATTTTGTCTTTGTTTGGAAGTTTGCCTACAGGTTTTACTTTGATATTTAAAAAGTCCAAAACTTTGTTTGAATACTCCTGTCTTGCTTTTGAGAGTTCCTGATAGGCATATTTTTGTGTGATAAACGGATGAAAATAGGTTTGTTTGAAAATTTTTATATATTTGAAGCCAAGCTCAATCATAAAAATAAATTTTCCTAAATCTTTTAGCATGAGTAACCCTCTTTATTGAAAAAGAAAATTATAGCTAAAAATATACAACCCTTTTGTAACACGCCTACGCATTGTCTTTTTTTAAGGTCATCTCTGTTTCCATGATTCTGATTTCATCATTGGCAGAAATACGTATGTCAGCATCTGCTTTGAGTTTCTGTTTGTCAATTTTTTTCGGATAGTCAAAATGGTTTAATATATGTTTGATGGTATTTATACGGGCTTTTTTCTTGTTATCGGAACGAATGATTGTCCAGGGTGCATAGTCTGTATGAGATGCTAAGAGCATAGAATATTTCGCTATGGTGTATTTGTCCCATAAATCTTGTGATTTTTCATCCACCGGTGAGAGTTTGTACTGCTTGAGCGGGTCTGTTTTTCTCTTTTCAAAACGTCTTTTCTGTTCGGCTTTTGAAACAGAAAAATAGAATTTAAAAATTTTTATATTGGAATTGACAAGCATCTTTTCAAATTCGGGAACTTCATGTAAAAACTCTTTATGCTCCTCTTGTGTACAAAAGCCCATAACAGGCTCAACACCTGCACGGTTATAGTAACTTCTGTCAAAAAGGACTATCTCTCCGGCTGATGGCAGGTGTTGGACATATCTTTGAAAATACCACTGTGTTCTCTCTTTGTCACTGGGCTTGTCAAGGGCTACTACTCTTGCACCACGAGGATTGAGATGTTCTGTAATACGTTTGATAGTCCCGCCTTTTCCCGCAGCATCACGACCTTCAAAAATCATTAAAACCTTCTGTCCTGTTTCTTTGACATGGTTTTGCATTTTTAAGAGTTCTATCTGTAAATCTTTGAGTTCACTTTCATATCGCAGGACTTCATCTTTTACCCAGACGGCAACACGTTTCTTATGAGGGTCTTTGCCTCTTTTGTCCTCAGTGTCTTTCTCTTTTGTTTTATTTTTTCTTCTGTCTTCATGTACAATATCTTTTAAATCAGTACCTTCTTTTATCTCATCTTCGAGCATAGTTCTTTCATGTCCCATCTTTTTATCCTTTGATTTATTATAATCACTTTCACCTTAACATAAATTTTGTTCTATGTTATAATGGTACAAGAAGGTATGAAAAGATGGATGTAAGTATTGAATCAGCATTTAAAAATTTTTTGGAAATTGATTTTAAAAAAATACAAAAATACAAAAAAGCTGTGCTTGCAAAAAAAGAGACCGAACCCCTGCATCAAATGCGTGTCTCTTTGAGAAGGATGCGCTCTGTATTGTTTACTTTTCAATCCGTAATACCAAAAAAAATTACAAAAAAAATTGACATAAAAATTGCAACCGTGGCCTCTTATTGCAACAGAGCCCGTGATATTGATGTTTACATGGAAACATACTTGAAAAAAGAGACATTGTCTTCTACAGAATCGCTGCTTTATAAAATTGTTGTCCACTACAGAGAAAAAGAGTATAAAAAGATTCAAAAGTATTTAAAGTCTCACAAATATAAAAAGCTTATAAGAGAACTAAGAAGATGGATACAAACAAAAAAATGGCGAAAAAAGCTTAAAAAAAAGGAGTTGTCCGCCCTGGAAAAAAACATTATTCCTTTTGCCGAAAATTTTTTAAAAAGCTATACAAATGAAATAATTTTATACGGTTCCGCAACAGGGAGTGTCTTGGAAGATGAACAGGCGCACAAATTACGAATTAAATTAAAAAAACTGCGATATGCCACAGAGCTGTTTTCCGCTTATCTGCAAAATAAAGATACTTTCAGAAACACACTCAAAGAACTACAGGATATTTTAGGAAAACTTCATGATATATATGTAACAAAAGAGTTGCACAAAGTTTTTCTGCAATCCCAAAAAAACAAAAAACTTTTTACCTTTACAAAACAACTTGAAGCAGAGAATACAAAGAGGAAAAAAAAGCTTAAAGAAGCTTTTTTTCTAAAGTGGAAAGAGTTTAGAAAGATTGCTCAACAAGTTGATTAATCTTATCCACATCCTGTGTATTTGCAAAACAGCTTTTCTCTCCGCATATCATGAAATCATCCGTTTCACTTCTTTTTAACAGTGTGAACGGATATTTTATTTTTGCCAGTTTGTACGCGTAGTTGTAAATGTTTTGTTCGCTTGTTTTTATAACTCTGTCTCCTTTGACATATCGTAAAGCCTGTATAAGCATAGAGGGGTAGTAAATTGGCTTACGCCCGAGTTCATAAGAGTTGTATTCCATTGTTTTAAAGGCAAAATGGGTATATTTTTCATCTTCAAGAAGTGTTCCGAGGGTTTGTAGAACATCTATCATAATACTGACGGAACTTGTATATGTTGTATCCGTAATTTCTGCTTTTACAGCAAATTCGCCGCTACTGAAGTTCCACAGTCCTTTGTCGTAAAACTCTTCCAGTGCTTTGTTGACAAACCGTTGGGCATGTATAAGATACATTTCATTTTGTGTGTATTTAAAAGCGCTGAGAAGTGCCTGTGAGAGAAATGCATAATCTTCCAAAAAAGCTTCAACTTTTGGCTTTTTGTGTATAAGTGTCGTATGATACAGTTTTTCATCAATAAAGAGTGTTTCAAGAAGCTTATCAAGGCTTTTTATGGCTTTTTCTTTGTACTTGCTATCAACAGTTCCAAGTAAAAATAAAGCATTTATCATCATACCCGACCATGATGTCTGTACTTTTTTGTCTGTAAAAGGGTAGTCTCTTTTTTGTCGAATTTTTTGCAGAAGCGGTTTTACATTACTGAACCATGCAGGAATCTCTTCTTCAAAACGAATGATATTTTTGCCTTCAAAATTTCCGTGATGCGTAACATGCATCGTTTCACACATCTCTTTTGCATTTTCATATCCATTTTGAACAAGAAGCATATAAACTTCATCATAGGTATAAACAAAGTAGCTTCCCTCTCCCTCCTCACTGTCGGCATCACTTGCACTGTAAAAAAGTCCATCTTCACTCATAAAGTTGTACCAGAAGTCTGCTGTCTCTTTTGCAATATGCAAATATGTTTTATCCTCATATAGCAAATAGGCTTTTGTGTAGACACCACAGAGCAGGGCATTGTCATAGAGCATCTTTTCAAAATGCGGCACAAGCCATTTTTCATCTACACTGTAACGGCAAAAGCCTCCGTCTACAAGGTCATACATACCGCCTTTAATCATGTTTTTGAGTGTATTTGTCAGCATTGTTTTTGCATCGGCATCATTGTAGAGTCTTGCAACAACAAGCAGGGCATCAAGAGTGGAAGCACGTGGAAATTTCGGTTTATCTGAAAAACCGCCGTTTTGTGCGTCATAATTGTTTTTGGCTTGGAGCAGAAAATTTTTATAAAACTCCTCTTTTAACACAGTCGCTTCTTTTGGATGCTCTTTTTGACCCAAAAAGCCTTCTATCTCATTGGCATTTTCAAAGAGTTTGGGATCCCCCTCTTTTACTTTTCTTGCTATAAGTTGTGTAATCTCTTTAAAACCCATGCCTTCTATGCTGCCAGAATTTGATTCAGGCGGTATGTAAGTGGCGGCAAAAAAGGGTTTGTTCTGTGGTGTACAAAATATACTTGTCGGCCATCCTCCGGCGCGACGATTCAAAAGCATATATACTTCCTGATAATATTTGTCTATATCCGGACGCTCTTCTCTGTCTACTTTTATAGAGATGAAACTTTCATTTAAAATATCCGCACACTCTTTGTCTTCAAATACTTTTTCTTCCATTACATGGCACCAGTGACAGGAACTGTAGCCTATGCTGATGAAAATTGCTTTGTTTTGGGCCTCAGCCTGAACAAAAGCCTCCTCACACCACGGCCACCAGTCTACGGGATTGTCTTTGTGCTGCTGCAGGTATGGAGAATCTTCGTTTGCTAATCTGTTTGACATAGTTTGTAACCTCTTGTATTTTATAGGGTCAATGCCATTAAGTTAAGCAATTTTTTCGGAACCCGTACTTTAGTGCGGGCTTTGTGTCTTTCAAAACTAAAGCCTAGGGTAAAACCTGGGTTCCAAGAAAACATCAAACTTATTTCTTAACTTAATGGCATTGATTTTGTATGGTAGGGTATGAAAAAAGGGCTGATGCTTTGCTTAAGCGTGTAATTTACACAACTTGTATAAAAACATGATACAATAGTGTTGAATTTAGTGAATAGAGTATTGTATGAAAAAAATCTATATAGCCGGACCTGATGTTTTTGAGCCTGATTCTGTTGCAATTGGAAAAAATTTAGTGCAATTGTGCCAAAAATATGGATATGAAGGTCTCTACCCGCTTGACAACATTGTTGATTTTTCACAGCAAAAACATAAAATTGCACAGAATATATTTGATGCAAATATTGCAATGATACAAGAGGCTGACATAGTGATAGCCAACTTAAATCCTTTTCGCGGGAAAGAGCCTGACAGCGGAACTGTTTTTGAGTGCGGATATGCCTATGGACTCAAAAAAGAGGTATACGGATACTTAAGTCCTGCCTGTAATTATATTGACAGATTTACAGAAGATGAAAGATTTGCAAAAGAGGGATCTTTTTACGATTTGGATGCAAGAGTGATAGAGGATTTTGATTATCCGCTTAATCTAATGCTCTCCTGTTCTACAAAAATTATAGAAGGCAGTTTTGAAACAGTTTTAAAATTTTTAAAAGGCAGAGAATGAGATTTTTCCTATTGATACTCTTCTTTTTATGTGGTTTCACAGAAGCCGATACAAACCGAGGACACGCTGCAGATGCCTTGGAAAAAGTCTCTTTGCAACTCCACTGGAAATATCAGTTTGAGTTTGCGGGATTTATTGCCGCCAAAGAAAAAGGATTTTACCGTGATGCCGGTCTGGATGTGGAGATCAAAGAGTACAGGACGGGGATGGATGTCGTTGATGAGGTTCTCTCACAAAGAGCAAATTACGGTATTTACAACTCTTCTATTTTACTGGAGTATCTGCAGGGAAAACCCCTGATTCTGTTGGCGTCATTTTTTAAGCGTTCCGCACTTGTATTGATTACACAGCCTTCTATCCATTCTCCCAAAGATCTGATCGGCAAAACAGTGATGTCTTCGCTTGTTGATGATTTCAGGCTTAATTTTAAACCTTATTTGGATGGATACGGCGTAAAGATAAGTGATCTTAAAATGGTTCCACAAACATACCGTGTGGATGAGTTTGCAAAAGGTGAAGTCGATGCTATGACGGCCTTTATTTCCGATCAGCCTCACAAACTTGACAAACTCGGTGTAAAATATAATATTCTGGATCCCTCAAATGATAATCTCTTTGTCTTGCAGGAGGAACTCTTTACCTCCGCTGCTGAACTGAAAAACCATCCCTACCGGGTGCATGCTTTTAAAAAAGCTTCCATAAAAGGCTGGGAATATGCTCTCTCACACAGAAAAGAGATTGCCAAAATCATTCATGAAAAATATGCGCCACAGCTGGACACAGAGACATTGGAATATGAAGCAGAAACAATCAACAAACTGATATTGCCTTTTATATATGACATAGGTTCCATAGACAGAAACTTCCTGCATAAACAGATGCAGCTTTTTAAAAATGATTTTCATGTGGGTGCGGGAAAAACACTGGATGATTTTATTGTAAAGCCCGGGATAAACGGACTCGCATTGACAGATGAGGAACAAAGATATATAGAGTTGCATAAAAAGATACCTTTGTGTGTAAATTATGATTTTTTTCCGATTGACGGATTTAAAGACGGCAGACACATTGGTATTATGGCTGATGTGTTTGCAATGATTGGCAATAAAACAGGTTTTGAGTTTATTCCTGTAGAATCACACTCAGAAGAAGAGTTGTTCCAAAAACTGCAAGAAAAAAAGTGCAAACTACTTGCAGTCGTGGCAACGAATAACAGGTATTTTACTACTGTCAGACCGACAAAACCTTTCAGCAGTACCCATTTCACATTGTTAAGCAGGCTTGACAAATCCTTTGTTGAAAACCCTCTGTTTTTAAAAGGAAAGTTGTTGCTGGTGCAAAAAAACTCATTTAAAAATTATTTAAACTATCTGTATCCCTATTTAAATATTGAAGTGGAAGAGAATAAAAATACAATGGTGAAAAAAGTGCTCGACGGCAGAGCCTATGCTATTGCATCCATAGATGAACAGGCGGACTATTTTATTGACAAATATGGATACGGAAAGCTGAAGATCAATGGATTCCTGGCAAAAGAGAGGCTGCTGCATGGAAGTATAGGTGTGCAAAAGGATGAACCGGTCTTGTACTCAATTATGCAAAAAGCTTTGAAGAGTCTTTCCAAAGAGAAGATAGAAGCAATAAAAAACAGCTGGAGACTCACGCGGTATCATGAAAGAGTTGATTACTTTCTTTTATGGATGGTTTTAGGGGTTGTTGCAATCATTTTTTTTATTATGATTTACTATCAAAGAAAATTGAAAAACTTCAATGCGGCACTTGAACAAAGAGTGCAGCAAAAAACAAAAGAACTGCAGGAGACAAATGAAATTTTAAAACACAAAGTACAGGAAAAAGCAAAAGAACTGATAAAAAAAGATGAAATTCTGACTGCACAGTCAAAACAGGCTGTAATGGGAGAAATGATCAGTATGATTGCCCATCAATGGCGACAGCCCCTAAATACAATTACGCTTCAAATTTCAAATTTACAGTTAAAATATCTTATGGGACAAAATATTTCCAAAGAGGATATTATGCAGACTTTGGAAGATATCAGTGATTCTGTTGTGTATCTTTCAGATACGATTGAGGATTTCAAGACATATTTTCGCCCAAACAAAGCTCCTCAAGAGACTGACATGAGAGGATTGCTTAAAAAAGCAATAAAATTTGTTGAGCCAAGACTCAAGTCAAATAAAATTAAGCTCCAAACAGAATGTGATTCTGAGTTGTCTGCAAATGTATATGCAAATGAACTGATACAGGTTTTACTGAATCTGTTAAACAATGCCATTGAAGCATACGAAAATAAAAAAACAGAAGATAAGATTATAAAGCTTACATGTAAACAGAGCGGTCCGAAGATTCAGATTGATGTGACTGACAAAGCGGGAGGTATAAGAAAAGAACACTTGTCCAAATTGTTTGAACCCTATTTTTCTACCAAAGGCAAAAACGGAACAGGCCTTGGACTGTACATGTCAAAAATGATTATAGAAAAACAGTTTGGAGGGAGTATCAGTGTGGAAAGTTCAATGTTTGGTACAACTTTTACCATAGTCATACCAAAAGATGTACAAAAATAATATTTAGATTTGTTTTCTTTTTACCATTGCCAAAACCATCGGGAGGTTGAGTCCGTCATTATGATATCCTTCATCTCTGCATGATTCACATTTGTCACCCATAGGGCATATGTCGTTTTGCAGGAGTTCTTGGAGGGTTGTAAAATTATTCTCTTTTATACAATCAGCTATATCTTTTAGAGTCAGCGAATTGCATACACATATTTCAGTATCTAAATCTAGCATGTTTTTAAAAACCTTTTTCTTTGATATGGAATTATAATATATTTTTATTAACACAAATTTTATATTTATGAGATACAATTACGCAAAGAATACATACAAAAATGTAATATTTTCCTAAAAGGACAGATATATGAAACTGTTGAATAAAATATTTTTAATTTTGACTTTTAGCCTCGGCTTGCTTCATGCAAGCGCTTTTTTAATGCCGGACCAGGCATTTAAACCTTATGCCAAAGTCAATGACACAATGCAGATAGAAACAGGTGTGAAAATTGCCAAAGATATTTATCTGTATGTTGATAAATTAAAAATTGAACTGATTGATGCAAAAGGTTTGTCCATACAAAGCATCACAAAGCCTGCTGTATCTGAGCACCAGGGCGACAAAGTTTATATCAAGTCACCGAATTTTATTGTTACATTGAAAAAAGATGCTTCCTTGAAAGGGATGCAAACAATAAAATTAAAAATCTCTTACCAGGGATGTTCGGAGCAGGGCTTGTGTTATGAACCAAGTACAAAAGAGTTTACACTCACAGTGGATACAGACAAACTCTCTTCAACAAACGATGCGTTAGGTACAAAAACAGAAAAAAAATCAGAGACTGACTCTATAGCAGATACGATAAAATCAAGCAGTTTTTTTGTTATTTTGGCAACTTTTTTCGGGTTTGGCGTGTTACTCTCTTTGACGCCTTGTGTATTTCCTATGATTCCTATAATTTCCGGTGTGATAATTTCTCAGGGTGAAGGACTTACGACAAAAAAAGCTTTTGCCCTCTCTTTGGTTTATGTACTTGCAATGGCTGTTGCCTATACAATTGCAGGTGTTTTAGCAGGAGTCTTTGGAGCTAATCTGCAAGCAGCATTGCAAAATCCCTGGGTTGTCTACTCTTTTGCAGGTATCTTTGTTGCTCTTGCTGCAAGTATGTTTGGTTTTTATGAATTGAAACTTCCTGATGCACTTGTAACCAAAGTAAGTACAAATACAAATCGTAACGGTTTTATAGGTGTAGCCATTATGGGATTTCTCTCAGCACTTATTGTCGGTCCCTGTGTTGCTGCTCCTTTGGCAGGTGCTTTGGTATACATAGGACAAACGGGTGATGCACTCTTAGGCGGGGCTGCACTTTTTAGTATGAGTATAGGAATGGGTGTTTTACTTGTTTTAGTCGGTGTAAGTGCCGGTAAGTTTATGCCTAAACCTGGTCCGTGGATGGTTATGGTCAATGAAATTTTTGGCGCATTAATGTTGGGTGTTGCCATTTGGATGCTTGAAAAAGTACTGCCGTCATCTGTTACTACTTTGATGTATGCAATTGTCGGAATAGGATTCAGTGTTCATTTTGGAGCCTTTGACAAAGACGGACACAGTTTCAAGCGGAGTCTGTCTTTGCTCTTGTTTCTCTACTCTTTGGCACTTTTCATGAGTGTTTTAGCAGGCGCACCAAGTATAAAACAGCCGCTTGGATTTTTAAAATCACAGGCAGCAGGTACAGTGCTTCCTGCAAATGAGAAAAAGTTGACATTTACAAAGGTAACCTCATTGGATGAGCTCAATACTTTGTTGGAAAAAAACAGAGGTAAAAAAATAATGCTTGATTTTGCAGCTGACTGGTGTACGGCATGTAAAGAACTTGAAGAGGTGACTTTTGCAGATCCGAGAGTAAAAGAAAAATTAAGTGAATATGTTCTGATTCGTGCTGACGTTACGGCAAACGGAGCAAAAGAAAAGGCACTCTCTAAGGCATATGGTGTTTTTGGTCCTCCTGTGATGATCTTTTTTGACAAAGATTTAAATGTAGAGAAATCCAAAACAATTGTAGGATTTATAGAACCGGAAGCGTTTTTAAAACATCTTCAGTAATTTGGACTAAAGAATAGAGGCGGAGTTTATTTGTTAAAAAAAATAGTAATCTTTTTTGGGGGCATTATACTGATCACATTGCTTCTGACCTTATACTACAAAAATGAAGTCAAAGAAGAAAAAATTTACCATATTATGGATCAAATGCGGCTGACACTTGATTCCCAGCTCAAATCTCATGAAATGGATGATCTGAAAATTGCGCTGCTCCTTTCAAAAAATGAAGCACTTGTCAATGCCCTGGAAAATGATGATGAAGATCTGGGCTATAAAATTTTAGAAGATATTACACAAAATATTGAAAAAAACACCGGTATGCATATACGTGCCCAGGTCATTACAAAAGAGCTGAATATCTTTGCAAGAAGCTGGGATGACATTTATGCCGGTATGCCGATAGGTGACTACAGACTGGATCTGCAATATTTCTATACGCATACAAATCCCCGTACCTCTGTAGAAATTGGACGCCGTCTGGGTATAAAGGCAACAGTGCCTGTATATAAAAACGGTAACTTTTTGGGCTTTGTGGAAGTCATCTCTTTTTTTAAATCTATAACAGACTTTTTCAGCTCCATGGGTGTTGATTTGTATGTGTTACTCGATGTAAAACACACAGATACTGCAGTTTTGATGATGCAAAACCTGACAATTGACAATTATGTTCTGGCAAACAGAAACTATAATTATGCACATATTCAAACCCTCAACCATATTGATTTTAAAGAACTGAAGCTTAACGGTGTTGTTTATGCAGATGAAAAATATATTTTTTATGAAAATATGAAAGACGGAAGTGGTACAATAATAGGAGCTTTTGTCTTTGTACTGCCAAAAAGGTATTTGGATTATTTCAGAAATCCGGAAGATGATATCTCTTTTTTAATTAATGTTACAAGAAGCGGACTGTATGATGTTGTCAAAGAAAAAAAATATCAAAACAACATATATAAAGACTACAGTGCCAAATCAATGGTCTATCTGCAGGATGTCATAGACAAAGAAGAGAGACAGCTGTTTTTTGACGAAGCCTATGAAAAATTTGACAAATATTCCAAAGACGAGTTGATTCAAATGATGCTTAACAGAAAAATTGTAAAAAAAATAGACGGGAAAATTAAATGAAAATTTTACTTTTGGAAGATGAATACTCTTTGCGTATCAGCGTAGAAGAATTTTTGAGTGATCTTGGATATGAAGTAGACGGGATTACGGATGGACTTGAAGCATATGATGCTGTTTATGATAAAAGTTATGATCTGCTTCTTTTGGATGTAAATGTTCCCTCTTTGAACGGTTTTGAACTTTTAAAAAAACTGCGTGCAGATGAAATTACAACACCTGCCATATTCCTAACATCAATGACGGATGTTGATGATTTAAAAGAGGGTTACAAAAGAGGGTGCTGTGACTATATCCGCAAGCCGTTTGACCTCGAAGAGCTTGAACTGCGTATAGATCAGGCAATTGCAAGTCATTTGCAAAATGACGGTAACAGTGTAGAACTCGGCTGTGGTCTGGTGTATGATTTGAAAAAAAGCAAACTGACGAAAGATGATGAAGAGATTGTACTGAGAAAAACAGAAAAAGATTTGCTTGAAGTGCTTATCAAGCATAAAAACTCTATAGTTTCTACAGAAATGTTTCAAGATGAAGTATGGGGAGAGTATGTGGAACCGGCTACAATACGAGTTCAGCTCAACAATCTTAAAAAGAAACTTCCACAGGCAGTCATACAAAACAGACGCGGTTTAGGGTACATTATTGAAAGATAATAAATATTCGGCAAAATATGCGCTTATTTATACTTTTTTGGTTTCCGGCATACTGCTGACGCCTCTGTTTTTTTATTTCGTCTATATGAAAAACATCCATTCTATTCAAAATGAACTTTTTTTAAAAGAAAAGTCTCTTTTGGTGGTAAAAGCGATGGAAGAATTTAACCAGGATGATGAATATTTTGAGTACCCAAGGTTTAAAACATTTCAGTCAGGTCTTTATGACGAAGGTTTTCATCCGATTTTTACCTTGATTGACACTCCGATCAATTATTTTAAAGAGGGATATTATTTAGAAGGCAACAACGCCTACCTCATTGTAACCTTGCCCAAAGAGAGATATTTCGGTGCGAGATATCTTATACTGAAAAATGAAATCTCCTTTGCACCTGTGTATGAAAAAGTGTTTATTATCCTTTTTACCATTGTTGTCTTCGTCTTTATACTGAGTCTCTTTTTTCTAGGCAGTTTCGCCAAACCTTTTCAAAGAATAAACAAGCAGCTGGACAACTTTATAAAAGACTCCATGCATGAAATAAATACACCCCTCTCTATCATTAATGTAAATATTGATCTTTACAACAGAAAATATGAACAAAACAAATATATGCAGAGAATGAAAGCTGCCGCAAAAGTACTTTCTAATATCTACAATGATATGGACTATCTTATAAAATATGAACGCTTGCATCATGAAAAAAAAGATATAGATCTTGCCGAGTTTTTAAAAGAACGTATAGAGTATTTTAATGAAGTTGCCAAAATGAAAAATATTCAGATCAATGCATCAATACAGGAGTGCGGAATGGTATATATGAATGACAAAGAACTGCAGCGTCTCATAGACAACAATATATCCAATGCCATAAAATACTCGTATGAAAATTCAAATATTGATATTACGCTGTATAAAGAAAACGAAAAATGCTGTTTGAGTTTTAAAGACTATGGTGTAGGCATTGAAAAAGTTGAAAAGATATTTAGCAGATATTACAGAGAAGACAGCAGTAAAGGCGGTTTTGGAATAGGGCTCAATATAGTAAAAGCAATCATAGACAAAGAAAATATAGAACTTGAAATAGAGTCACTTCCGAAGCAGGGAAGTCTGTTTATCTACACATTTCCTAAAAAAAAGACAAATTAAATATAAATAAAACTGATTTTACATAAATTTTACATTTAGTAGTTACACTTACTCCATAAAACAAATAGGAGGAACGAGAATGAAGAAAACTGTTATGATGTCATTACTTGTGGGTGTTTCATTATTTGCTACTGATTATAGCAAAGTAATAACACATCCGGATGCGAGTAAGATGATAGAAAAAGATTTGTTAGCACCACCAAAAGTATATAGTATGCCAGCCGGTTGTGTAACAACTGACCCTGATGCAATAGCAAGAGGTGCATATATTTTCCATAACTTAAACGGAAAAAAGGCAAAGAAAAACCCGCCAAAAGGTTTGTCTAGAAAAACGAAAGACGGAAAAGTCAAGCAATATGGAAACTGTGTTGCCTGCCATAATATAGAAGGTGCTAAAGGTGCCGGTAATATAGGTCCTGATTTAACTGACTATAGAGAAAACTTTATAGAGAGTGGTGCAAGAGACAACCAGTTTGTTTTTCAAAAAATAGCTGATGCCCGTATTGACAATCCGGATACTCATATGACAATTAACTTAACAACCAAGTTATTCACTCCAAGAGAAATATGTGATATTACTTCATATATTGTTGCTCCAAAATAATTATAAGGAATTTAAACTATGCAAAGAAGAGATTTTTTCAAAAAACTAGGAACAGTAGCTGCGGTATCAGCTGTTATGCCAGCGATGAGTTTTGCCGGTGGTTCGAAACCTATAAGTCCAAATAAAATGGATTATAATACTGCTGTAAACACGATAACAGGTGGGAAAACCCCTAAACCTTCAAAAAAAGTAAAATTAAAAGTTCCGGAAATTGCGGAAAACGGTGCAGTTGTTCCTGTAACAGTTACAGTTGATTCTCCAATGACTGAGAGTAATTATGTAAAAGCTATTCATATTTTAACAGGAAAAAATTCAAATGCTCGTACAATTGATGTTTATTTGACTCCTGCTAACGGCAAAGCAATGTTTTCAACACGTATTAAACTTGGTGGTACGCAAAAAGTAACTGCTTTGGTAGAGTTGAGCAATGGAGAGTTTTTAACAGCTTCTCAAAGTGTTAAAGTAACTATTGGTGGTTGTGGTTGATTCTAACCAAACATTTAAAGTCAAGAAAAATATAAAATAGAGGAATTGAAAATGCAAGAAAGAAAGTCACTGATTAAAATCAAGCCAAAAAGATATAAAAACGGCGAGATAGTCAAAGTTAGTTTTATGGTTATGCACCCAATGCATACTGGTATGGCTAAAGATAAAAAAACGAAAAAAATTATTCCGGCAAAATATATAAACAGTGTAAAGTTTATTTATAACGGAAAAGAAATTACAAGTATGAAAGTCTGGGAGTCATTATCTGTAAACCCTGTATTTACTACATACATGAAAATTAACGGCAAAGGGAAACTGACTGTTAAATATACGGATAATACTGGCGAAGCGCACGAAAAAACCAAAAAGATTAAACCAAAAGGATAATCAAATGAAAACAGGTATTAAAATAGCTCTATCAGTTGCAATGCTTGCTTCATTATCTTATGGTGGTGAGCAATTTGCAATGAGCGACGCAGACCGTGCAATGTACGCAGAGATGTCAGAGAACAATCCTGCCGACATTATGGTGGCTGACGGTGAAGAATTACTAGGTTATATGGGTGGAGACGAAGGTCTTGCAAAATATCTTGGTGTGACCGAAGATGAACTGCCGGCATATATAGCAGGGTTTCCCCGTTATATCAAAAAGTTTGACATGGTTGTAGGAATTGACCAGGTAATTCAGGCAATGATGGCAGACGGTGGTCACAAACCACTGAAGCTTAAAAGTGGAAACATGTTTGCAATGGTGGCATATGTGAAATCTATTGCAAACGGCGAAAAGATAAACATAGATGTAACAGCAAACAAGCAGATGAAAGAAGCTTATGCACTGGGTTTAAAGACATATATGACAAAACGCGGCGGTCGCGGACTTTCATGTAACTCTTGTCATGCTCCTGCTGTAGTCGGCCGTATTTTAAGAACACAGCCGCTTCCGGATTTAGGTGCAAAAGGTGCAAAAGCTGCGGCAACATGGCCGGCATACAGAATGACAAAATCATCTTTAAGAACACTGCAACGCCGTTTTCAGGGATGTATGAAAAATGCACTTTTAAAAGTTATACCGCTCGGTTCAAAACAGATGGTAGCACTTGAAGTGTATTTAACAAATAAAGCAAAGGGCGCTGAAATTTCAATCCCTGGTTTAAAAAGATAGAAGGTTAATTAATGGAAATTTCTAGAAGAGATTTTATGCACATTGCAGCGATATTTGGACTGACTGCAGCTACAAGCAGCTTTGCAAGTTCACAAAAAATAGAGCAGATTGGTTTAAAAGATATATACCAGTTTAATTCAATGGGTAATTTTACACTGATGCATATATGTGATTTACATGCACATATAAAACCACTGTACTGGAGAGAGCCCTCAACATTGATCTCTGCTCCAAACCTTGTGGGAACACCTGGGTTTTTATGTGGTGAAGCATTTGCAAAGCATTATGGACTTGAACCAAGTTCTCTTGATGCATATTTCGACACATATATAGACTTTAGCAAATTGGCTAAAAAGTTTGGAAAAATGGGCGGTATCGCGCACATTAAAACTTTGACAAATCACATTATAAAAGAACGCGGAAAAGAGAATGTACTTTTCCTTGATTCCGGTGATACATGGCAGGGAACTGGTGTGGCACTGAAAACCGCTGGCGAAGCTATTGTAAAAGCCCAAAATTATCTTGGAATTGACACTATGGTCGGGCACTGGGAATTTACCTATGGGAAAGAGAGAGTCAAAGAGCTGATTGAGATGCTTGATGCGAAATTTATTTCTCAAAATATCATAGGTGATGATCCTTTTGCTGATGAGTATGAAGAGTTGATTTTTGAACCGTATACTATTGAAGAGCGTGGTGGGGCAAAAATCGGAATTATCGGACAATCCTTTCCGTTTACATCTACTGCGAACCCAAAAGAGTTTACAGAGGGTTGGAGTTTTGGTTTAAGACTTGAAACACTTCAAGAATATGTAGATGAGTTGAAAAATGAGAAAAAAGTGGACTGCGTTGTTGTGCTTTCGCACGATGGATTCAGCGTTGATCAGGAAGTGGCGCGTAAAGTTAAAGGTATCGACTTTATTTTAAGCGGTCATACACATGACCCTTCACCGGAACCTATTGTAATTAACGGTACTGTTATCGTTATTGCAGGAAGTCACGGAAAATATATAGGTCGTTTGGATATTGATGCAAAAAACGGAAAAGTGAACGGATATGAGTACAAACTGATTCCTATTGCTTCGCATATTATTCCGGCAGATCCGGAGGGTGTAAAGCTTGTCAATGAATTGTATGCTCCTTTTGATAAAGAGTTTAATGAAGTGTTAGGCCGAACAAAAGGAATGCTTTATAAGCGTGATACATTCTTCTCAACATTTGATCAGCTCATCAATGATGCAATTATGGATGAGATGAAATGTGATGTCTCTTTTACTCCAGGATACAGATGGGGAACAACAGTGCTTGCCGGTGACAATATTTTAATGGACAATGTATATGAGATGTGTGGGATTACCTATCCTGATGTGTATACATTTGAGTTAAAAGGTGAAAAAATTGCAACACTTTTAGAAGATATTGCAGATAATGTTTTTAATGCAAACCCTCTATACCAGCAGGGTGGTGACATGAGCCGTCTTGGCGGTGTAACCTATTCTATCGCCGTTTCAAACAAAGCGGGTGAGAGAATATCAAATCTTAAGATTGGAGGTAAACCTATAGACTTGAAGAAAACATATATAGTCTCATCATGGGGTGGGAACCTGCAAAAAGCAGGCGCCAACTTGCAAACTGACAAAATTCGTCCGGTTTATGATGTTGTACGTGATTATATTAAAAAGAAAAAAGTGGTTGATGTGAGTAACAAAGGTAATGTTACTATACTAGATTACAGTTGTGGCTGTCCGACTAAGGGGTCAAGAGGCTGCTAAAGGAACAGGAGGCAGCTGCAACTGCCTCCTGCATCTGAATGTGTTAACAATAACATAATCAAACAAAGTTATTATAACACTTTTAAATTAATAAAGGAAAGAAAATGAAATTATTAAAACTAAGTGCTGTTGCAGCATTATCATGTGCATTGTCAATTTCAGCAAATGCTGCTGAAACTAAACCAAAACGTGAATTAAAAAACAATATGATGGTTAAAACAAATATTGTACCGGGGGAAGTTGATAGCCTTTCTGAAATGTTTACAGAAGGCATGTTCTATGGTCGAATAAGAACAAACTACTTTAAATGGGACTGGAAGAATGACGATACAGCTGCTACTGGGAATAAAGATAACGAAGCCTTTGGTTTAGGGGGCAGTTTACTTTATAAATCTGCATCGTACAATGGTGTAAGTGCAATGGCAGGATTTTATTTTACAAGTAGTCCTATTGCTGCATTACGTCAAGATGAGGCAGATATAAAGTATGTAAAAGCAGGAAAAGATACATTTAGCCGTTATCAAATTAGTACGACAGGAGTTTGGGAATATTCAGTATTGGCAGAAGCAAATATTCAGTATGAGGTTTCTAAAACTAAAGTGATAGCCGGTCGTCAAATTTTTGAATCTTTTTTGACGAAATCTAATGATACAAAAATGATTCCAAATACTTTTGAAGCTGTTGTTTTAGAGACAAAAGAATTGGCTAAAACAAAAATTAGAGGTGCATATATTACTGCACAAAAACTGCGTGATCATACAACTTTTCATGATGTAATTACATTTAAAGATGAAGCTGGTAACAGTTGGGCCAATAATGATGATTCAGCAGTGCATAAAGGTTTGAGTTATCAAAATTTTGTTACTGCTGGAGAAGATGTGAATCATGAATTAATTGTTATTGATTTACATAATACATCAATTGAAAATCTTAAAGTAGATGTTACTTATGGTAGTGTTCCTGGTGTTGTGTCATCAATTACAGGAGAATTAAATTATAAGATAGCTTTATCAGGTGGATATTCGTTAACTCCAGGTGTTCGTTATATGAACCAAATGGATAACGGCGGAGGAGCCGTTGGTGGTGCTACTTTAAAAGGTACATTAGCTATCGATAAAGCACCTGCAACAAACCTGGGATATAAAGATAGATATACGCTTGACAGTTCTCTTTGGATGGCTCGTTTAGTCCTTAAAAAAGGTGCATTTAAAGCAAAAATTGCTTACTCTGCAGTTGAAGATGCAGCGGATATCGTAGCACCATGGAGAGGATTCCCAACGGGTGGGTATACACGTGCTATGGCACAGTATAACTGGTATGCCAATACTAAAACTGCAGCTGCAGAATTGCATTATGATTTTAATAAAGCTGGTTTGATTACTGGTTTTAGTGCAATGGCTCGTTATGCAATACAAAACTTTGATGAAGCAAAACAAGCTGCCGGTGTTCAAGCAGACAGTAATATACTACATGTAGACTTACGTGAAAACTTTGGAAATGGACTGTATGCTAAGATACGTGTTGGCTTAGTATCAGCTGATAGTCGTGTAAGTGGCGTAGAAAAAGATTCATATAACGAATACCGTTTCGAATTAAACTACCTGTTTTAAAAAGGATTATGCTTTGAAGTCATTTTTGTTGAGTATTGTATTATTTCATTCTCTCCTTTCTTACGATTACAAACTTCAGCCTGAAAAAGTAGATGAGATCACCACTCACTGCTTTTTTGGGCTACCAGAAGTGATGGATGAGCATAACAACGGAAACATGTCCAATTCATGTTTTGTTACCCTTGGGAGCAGCTATCTTGTGATAGATAGTGGTCCCACGTATCAGTATGCCCAGCAGGCATATCAAAAGATGAAAGCTATCAAAAATCTTCCTGTCTCTTATGTTATAAACACACATGTTCATGATGATCATTGGCTTGGAAATAGTTACTATGCGACACTTGGTGCCAAAATCATAGGATCAGAGGCATTTAAAGAACTTCCTAAGTTGGAACAAACACGCATGCAAAGAAGAATATCTGCCGAGGCATATAAAAAAACGACACAGGTCTTTCCGACTGTTTTTGTAAAAAAAGAAAAAGTTTTACAGATTAACGGAAACAAAGTATATATCAAAAGTGTAAATCATAAAGCGCACACAAACAGTGATCTTTACGTTTACATACCAAGCAAAAAAATTGTCTTTGTAGGCGACCTTGTGTTTAATCAAAGACTTCCTTCACTTCGAGACGGGGACATAAGCGGCTGGTTGGAGGCTCTTGAACAAATAAAGAAAATGGATGTTCAGTATATTATCGGCGGGCATGGAGAAAATATAGATAAAAAAGCCGTTGATTTTACCTATAATTATCTGAAGACCTTAAAAAAAGAAGTAAAAAAAAGGCTGGAAGCGGGTGAAGATATCGCTGATGTTGTAAATGAGGTTAAAATGAAAAAGTATGAAAATGACCCTTTTTATGATTCCATCCACAGACAGAATGTAGAAACAGCTTATAGAATGTTGGAGTGGGAAGATGAGTAAAATTATATTTTTAGTTTTGTTAAGTGCTTTTTCTTTATGGGGTCTTGAATTTCATACTTATGAAGAAGCGTTAAAAATCCAAAAACAAAACAATAAAATTATTATGATAGATGTCATACGTTCGGATTGTCAGTACTGCATCAAAATGAAAAAAGAGGTTTTTGATGATCCGGAAATGTCAGAATGGATAGAAGAACGTTTTATTCCCGTGGAATTGAACCTTGACTTTGATGAACTGCCTTTGGGATTACATGTATATTTTACACCGACTTTTTTCTTTGTAGACAAAAATCAAAAAATAATTAAACAGATTCCGGGTTCATGGAATATTCAGGATTTTAAAGATTTAACAAAAAACATAAAATAAAGGATAATTCATGCTAAAATTTACACTAATTTTACTAAGCTTTTGTATTCTCTCGTTTGCAGATACAGAGTATGCAGAGCCCAAACCTTCTATAGACAATCCGAGACAAATTGTCTTTTCAGTCACAGAAGATTCTCCGCATGCACTGGATCACATACTCAGTGTCGCAAACAATGTTTTGAAGTTTTACGGACCGGAAAAAGTAGAGATGAAAATCGTTGCCTATTCCAAGGGGATAAAACTTTTGGACAGACATGTGAAAGAGACTGCTGTGCGCGTAGATGCTCTGATGCAGTATGATGTAGAATTTGTTGCGTGTGGAAACACAATGCGGACACTGCATATAAAAAAAGAAGACCTTGTTGACGGCTCCGTTGTAGTAACCGCAGGTGTGGTTGAACTGCTGGAGAGTGTTAAAGCAGGTTGGATTTATATTAAACCATAGGAAAAGAAAAATGAAAAAACTAATTACACTGGCAATTGTACTTTTTTGTGCAGTTTCACTCCAGGCAAAAGGAGACTTGCATCTTTTCAGTATAGAAAACAAAGATGGAAAAATTACTCCATATACTATTGAACAGGCGCTGAACAACGGCGGTTTCCATGTAGAGCTTAACAGCAATATGATAGGACCGTTTAAAAAACAGTTTAAAGAGACACAATACAAAGTTTTTACTTTAATGACATTCTGGAGTAAAAAATACACAAGAGATTTGGTGATTAAGTATCCAAAAGCGGGTGTTTTTACACCGATGGGTATGGGAATCTATCAGGCAAAAAATGAAAATACTTTGCATTTTTCTGTGTTGAGCGCAGAGGCACAGGGAAAAATATTAGGGATTAAAGACCTGTCTCTTCTAAAAAAGATAGAAACAGACGTGCTTGCAGTGATAAAAAAGAATTTTCCAAAAGCAAAGCATACTTACAGTGAAGACAGTTTAAAAACATCACATAATTTAGTAACAGTTTATGAGATGGAAGTAGATGAGGATGAAGACCCTGATGATGTGCTGGATGAACTTCAAATGAACCTTGAAGGCGCATTTAAACCATACGGGTTTGTTGTTCCCCAGTTTATGGATCTCAACGAAGTACTTACACAAGACGGAACAAAAGAGTCACCGTTTGATTTTTATATTACTTATTCTATCTGTAAACTGCCGGTTATTTATACTGTTTCAAAAAGCAGACCTGAAGCATCGGCATTTGCACCATGTACAACAATGTTGTATAAGAAAAAAGGAGAAAATAAAGTTGTCGTAGGTTTTCCGGCTGTGTATAACTGGCTGAGTTCTGCAAAAGTTGAAGACAAAGAGGCGAAAGCGACACTCTTAAAAGCACAAAAAGATTTCGAATCTATTTTGAAAGATATTACAGAGTAGAAGAGTTATCTTCTTGCTCTGCTTCTGTTGGCATTTGAGCCGCGGGAGTTTCCTCTTGGCTTGTTTCTTGAGCCTCGGTTTCCACCCATATTGATAGGTTCCGCTTTGATGCTCGGATCGGGTTTAAAACCTTTGAGCCATACCTTTTGTATATCTTTTTTTATCAGCTTTTCTATATTGCCTAAAAACTCATCTTCATCAACACAGACAAGGCTGATTGCCTCACCTTTATTGCCTGCACGGCCGGTTCGTCCTATACGATGTACATAATCTTCGCTGACATTAGGCAGTTCAAAGTTAACGACATGAGGTAGCTGGTCGATGTCAATACCGCGGGCTGCAATATCTGTAGCTACCAAAACTCTCACATCTCCTTTTTTGAAATCAGCAAGCGCTTTTGTTCGTGCATTTTGGCTTTTGTTTCCATGAATGGCAACTGATGAAATACCCTCTTTTTCAAGCTGTCCGCTGAGTTTGTTTGCGCCGTGCTTGGTACGGGTAAAAACAAGAACCTGCTGCCATTTTCCCTCATGTATAAGATGGGTTAAGAGTTCTCTTTTTCGTGCTTTGTCGACAGGATAGACACTCTGTGCTACACTGGTATTTGACTCGTTTGTGCGGGCTACTTCGATAAGCGTAGGAGATCTTAAAAACTGGTTTGAGAGTTTTTTAATGGCATCCGAATAGGTTGCCGAAAAAAGCAGCGTTTGGCGTTCGCTTGGAATAATGTTGACAATTTTTTTAATGTCGTTGACAAAACCCATATCGAGCATTCTGTCGGCTTCATCAAGTACCAAAAATTCTATTTCTCTCAAATCGATTGTTTTTTGGGAAATATGGTCAAGCAGACGTCCCGGTGTTGCAATGACAATATCAATACCTTTTCGCAGTTGTGTAATCTGCGGATTAATCTTTACACCGCCAAAAATAACAGTTGATTTAAAAGGGGTATGTTTGGCATACAATGCGACATTTTCGGCAACCTGCAGTGCAAGCTCGCGTGTCGGCGTCAAAATAAGTGCACGGACTTTATGCTTTTGCTTTGAAGATTTTTTGCGTGAAAGCAACTCCAAAAGAGGCAGTGTAAAACCTGCGGTTTTTCCTGTTCCTGTCTGTGCACCTGCCAAAATATCTTTTTTTTGTAAAATGACGGGAATCGCCTTTGCCTGAATGGGTGTAGGTATATCATACCCTTGTTCTTTGACAGCTTTTAAAATCGGCGCTGAAAGACCGAGTGAATTAAATGTAATTTCTTTTTGAATCGTTTTTTCCTAATGAAGACTTAAACAAGTCTTTTGTTTATTCTTCTATAATAGCATAATTTATGGCATTTGTGGGTATAATTTCAAAAATACTTTTATAGGACACCAAATGCCTGCTGAGACCATTGCCATTAAACCAAACAACCATCGTATTTATCCCTGCCCGGATGATAAAAAAACAGAACTTTTAAATAAAATTATAGAAGAAAACAAGAATGAAGATATTTTAATTGTTTGTGCAAGCAATTCTCAAGCACTTAAAGAAGAGCTGGACAATAAAGAGATTCCTGTCATAGAAGATAAAGAACTTGTAAAAAACAAAAATTTGACCTGTGGTTTTTTGATCAGTTATGATATGCCGATCAAAGCCATCGTCTATATAGCAAGAGTGTCAAAAGCTACACACAAGGCCGTAATGCTGTTGGATGAGAGCGAGCAAAAAGCCCTGCATGCTATAGAAACTTTGCTTGGACGTGCCATTAAACAAGAAACAGTTGAAGGTTTTGCATATCCGCAAAAAGAGTCTAAAGATTCAGATGAACCAAAAAGAAAAAAACTCTCAAAAGATGAGATAAGAGAAGTTGCTAAAAAACGGTATGAAAGTTCTACACAGGAAAAGCCGAAGTTTGACAAGCCAAAAGGTGATTTTACAAAGGATGATGAAAAAGAGAACAAATGGGCAAAAAAGAAAAAAGCACCCAACAAGTTTTTAGGCAAAGATGAAAACGGCAAAGCAAAATTTTCAGGAAAAAGCGGCGAGCGTAATCACCGTTATGACGGGAAGCCAAGAGAAAAGCTTACAGGGAAAAAAATAAGCATTCAAGCCCGCAAACCAAAAGATACATAAAGGCATTAGTTTGACGCTAATGGGAAAGAATTTCTGCCACTCTTTGAGAACTTCCATGCTGCAGATATTCTCTTAAAGATTGGGAATTTTGTAAAAATTTCTCTCTGTCATACTCTTTATAAGCATTTAAAAGATTTTCTACAGTCACATCTTTCTGAATAAACTCAGGATGCAGTGCCTCCTTTTTATACTGTGAAAACATAATATTCCCAAGACCAAGATAATCCAGTTTTACAAGTCTGCTTGCTAGAAAATAATCAAACGGTTTTGCAATGTAACTCAAAACAAAAGGCACACCTATGAGTGCCGCTTCAAGTGTAGCCGTTCCACTGCAGATAAAAGCAAAATCTGCATTGTAAAGGGCATTATGCGGTTCATGCGTGATGTCAAAATCACTTATATCTCCATATAATGACTTGATGTCTGTCTGGGAAAAATGCTCAGGTATAACCAGTGTTGCCTTTACATGTAAGTGCTGCACAAGTTCCCTAAAAACAGGCATGAGTTTTGTAATTTCACCTTTTCGACTGCCGGGCATAAACACGACATTTTGTACTTCGTCCCTGAGGGATTCTTTAAAGTGTGTAATTTGGTCAAGTAATGGATGCCCGACATATTCTATAGGAGCTTCTTTTGGATAGTAACTCGGCTCAAAAGGTAAAATAGAGCATAACCTGTCTATAGTTTTGGCAAGCACGGGAATGCGTTTTTTCTTCCAGGCCCAGGCTTGGGGCAGTATATAGTAGATTAGCTCTTTTTGCGGGTATCTTTTTTTGATTTTTTTTGCCAGAGGCAGGTTGAAGCCGGAAGAGTCTATCAGCAGTATTTTATCCGCCTCTTTTGCAAGTTCTGTCATTTCGTCTGCAAGTTTGAAAAAGAACCGTAATTTTTTCAAAGCATCCACAAAACCCATAATAGCAAGGCTTCTCAAATCCACAATGGGCTCTCCCAGATTTTTATCAAAGATACCTATAAATTCAACATCATCGGCCAACTCTTTTTGTAATGATTTGAGATGCATATTTGCAGAGTGTTCGAGTGCTGATACAAGAATTTTCATGAGTTTTAAGCCTTAATAATTTATAATACGGACATTATATCAAAGGTGGTCTGAAATGCTTATATCAAATGCCGTAGTGTGTGACGTAAACGGAGAAAGAAATGTCGATGTACAGATACAAGACGGTGTGATTGTCGCCATAGGTGAAAATTTGCAGGATGAAAATGTTATAGATGCCCAAGGTGCCTATCTGTTGCCGAGTCTTATAGATACCAATGTAAGAGTGCTGGATTCTTCTTTAAATGCAAAAAATATAAAAACACTTGCGAAAGAGGCAAGAAAAGGCGGAGTAGGGCATATTGTATTAAATGCCGATGCAACACCTGCTATTGACAATGAAGTTGTTTTGGAATTTGCACAAAACGGTGTCAAAGATATCAAGGGCGTAAAGATTGATTTTATGCTGAACGCTTTAAAAGAAGATATGGCGCTTTCAAATATCGCGATTTTATTAAAAAAAGGTGTTGTGGCCCCTTATATGAGCACGATAGCAAAAAACAATATTGCTATTAAAATAGCAGAATATGTCAAGATGTATGACGTAACACTCTTTTGCAAGCCTGAGGACAACTCTTTGATTAATGCCGGTGTAATGCTTGAAGGAGATGTCAGCTCAAAACTCGGACTGGCAGGAATTCCTGAGCTGAGTGAAGTATTACATGTATCACGAATGATAGAAATAGCAAGATATTTCAATATTAAAATACTCTTTAAGTCCATTGCCTCACCTCGTTCTATAGAGCTTATCACTAAGGCAAAAAAAGAGGGTGTCCATGTAAGCTGTGAAGTCTCCGTGCATCACTTGATTTATTCCGATGAAGCCTGTGAAGGTTTTAATACAACGGCAAAACTCAATCCTCCTTTAGCAAGCAGGGAAGATGTCATTCTTTTGCAAAATGCTTTAAAAAATGGTGATATTGATGTTCTGAGTGTTTTGCATCAGCCAAATTCACCTGTAAATAAAGAAGTGGCGTTCTTTGATGCGGCCTATGGATGTGAAGCACTAGAAGATGCACTGCCGATTTATTATACAAAACTGGTAAAATCAGGGATGATCTCTATGAGCGAATTAGTAAAATTGACTGTAGAAAATCCTGCCAAATGTATCAATACGAAAGCAGGAATTATAGAGGTAGGGCAAAATGCAGCAGACATTGTGCTTTTTGACACAAATGAAAAAAAAGTTATCCACAATGCCCAGTCGCTTTATAACGGCGAAGCACTTTTTGGAACTGCTATTCCAATGCCGGAAGAGAGTGATAAAACGTAACAATAGTCGGCACTGAAGTACCGATTCCGAAGTCTTTTTGGAACCCGTACTTCAGTGCGGGCGAGAGTGGCAGGAAAGTTATTACAGAAAAAAATTTGGTTTTATTTTTAAGCCATGCTTTGGCATAGAAAGTACCGATTCCGAAGTCTTTTTGGAACCCGTACTTCAGTGCGGGCTGAATTGCTTTTATGTTTAAATTACTTGAAAATCAACTTCTTTTTGCATAAAACTCTTTTTTGTATTCTGCAAAGCTGTCTGCTAAAATAGCCTCACGAACTTCTCTCATCAGGTTGAGATAGTAGTGCAGGTTGTGAATCGTAGCAAGCCTGAAGTAAGTAATTTCACGCGCACGAAATAGATGGTTGATGTAGGCACGGCTGTATGTTTTACATGTAAGGCACTGACACTCAGGGTCTATCGGTTCGGGATCTTCTTTGAATTTTGCCCCTTTGATGTTTATTTTCCCAAATGAGGTAAAAAGAGTGCCGTTTCTTGCATTTCTTGTGGGCATTACACAGTCAAACATATCGATGCCGCGTTCAATATTTTCTATTAAATCTTCCGGTGTACCGACACCCATCAGGTAACGGGGTTTGTCTTTTGGCATATATTGTACGGTATGTTCTACCGTATCGTACATTTCATTGTTGAGTTCTCCTACAGAGAGCCCGCCGATGGCAAAACCGTCATAATCCAAAGCACACAGCTCGGTCGCACTTTTTGTTCGAAACGCTTTGTCTGTGCCGCCTTGAATTATGGCAAAAATATTCTGTTCAACGCCCACACCCTCTTTTTGCTTTGCACGAAAGTACTCTATAGACTCTTTTGCCCAGGCAGTTGTCCGTTCTATAGAGAGTTTTATGCGCTCCTGTGTTGCCGGCAGTGCAACCAAATCATCTAAAATCATCATGATGTCAGAACCGAGATTGTGTTGGATGTCTATTACCTTTTTAGGTGTAAAGAAGTGCTTACTGCCGTCAATGTGGGAGCGAAACTCTATACCGTCAGTTTTTGATTTTGAGATGTCGCTTAATGAAAATGCCTGGAAACCGCCGCTGTCTGTCAAAAAACTTTTAGGGTATTGTGTAAAGCCGTGAAGCTTGCCCATCTTGGCAACCGTTTTGTCTCCGGGACGCAGATACATATGGTAGGTGTTTGCCAAAATGATGTCGGCACCGAGTAATTCTAAAACATCATGTGCATCCAAAGATTTCACACTGCCTATAGTACCGACAGGCATAAAAACAGGTGTTTTAATAGTGGAGTGGGCTGTTTTAAGAGTTCCCGCACGGGCATTTTTTGAAGTTGCATCTAAAGTAAATTCCATATTTCTCCACTCATTTTAAAATTTTGTGAAATTATAGCTAATTTATGTCAGTAAAATATAGGTGATGTCATCTTCTTGTATTTCTATCTTTTTTTGATACAAATTTTCAAATTCCTCAACACTGTTTGCCTGCATAAAATCTTCTGCAATATATGCATTATAACTCTCTTGTGAATTATGAACCGTGTTCTCATTCAAACCGTCACTGTAGAGAATCATTTTTTTAAGTTTTTGTATATCCAGTGTGTCAACAGTAAATTTTTTTGTATAGGATGCCAGAGGAGTATTGTTGGATTTGAGTTTGAAGACCTCTTGTGTATCGAGCATATAGAGTACAGGAGGCATAGAAAAAATTGCATAACTCAGGGTATTGTGCTTAAAATGTAAAAAATGCGCACAAAGTACTTCATATTTTAGTAAATTTGGTCGTATAAACTTCACTAGCGAGTTGAGTAATGTCTCAAGCGAAAACAGTTTTTTTTCTTCTTTTAGCAAATCAACAGAGTAGTTGACAAAAGAACTGCACAGCATTGCAGTCACAGAAGCAGAGATGCCTTTGCCCATACCGTCTACCAAAAAGATAAAATACTCATTTTCATTTAACTTTCGTATAATATAGCTGTCTCCGCTTAGAATGTCTTTTGGCTTATAGACGGCTTTACATGTAAGTTTAAGAAGCCTGTTGTCCTCTTCCAAATCATTTTTTGTAATAATTTTTTCTTTTGCAAAAGTAATACCTTCCTGATAATTGCTGTATTTTATTTTTTGGTCCTGTTCTTTCATAATACATCTGTCAACTATGATGGATTTTACTGCCTGATTGAATATTGAGACTAAAGAAGAGACAGTAAAAGGTCGTTTTAAAAAGCTTGCAATATGCAGATCAATTGCTTCTTTGAGAATTTCAATACTTTGAAAAGAAGTTACCAGTACTATTGGAACAGAAGTATCCACTTTGCGTATTTTTTTGCTCATTTGCAGTCCGTTGCATATCGGCATACTGTATCTGGTAATAACAATATCTATTTCATTTTTTTGAAAGCTGTTAAAACCTTCTAGACCGTTTTTGGCACAATATACATTTTTGAACATATCGGCAAAAATGTTTTTATATATCTGTATCGTTTTTGTATCGTTTTCAACACATAATATATTTAAAGTTTTATATATGTCTGATATATAGTCATTCATCAATGCGCGGAGAGTTTTTTTACATTCAATAAAGGAACCAGATTCAAATCATCCAAAAGTTCATGCAAACCTTCATTTTGTATGTGTACCTCAAGATTTATCCCGTCGTCCACGAGTTTACACAGGTATCCTATAATAGAGGAGGTAATGGAGATGGATTCCAAAATGAGAATTTTTATATATTTTATATCCGGAGAATTGTCGATCATCTTTTCAATTTCGTTTTTTATTTCTTCATAATGGCTTATAGCCTTGATATTGCCTTTTACAGTTATAGTATTTAATGATGATGAAATTTCCATTTTTAGCTCCAGTTTGCTTTTTATAAATAGTACGCCTCTATATATTAAGAATTGCTTAATCTTGCGATTTAAAATAGCAAATAATAATAAAATGTCACTAATCAGATATTTGCAATGCTATTAGAGACTTCTAAGCCCATTTATTATAGAATTGTAAAAATATTTTTAAAGGTGAGTGAATGGCAACAATCGGTATGAGTGATATCAAAAAAAATGTGCGTCTGATAGTAGGGGAAGTTCCGTATAAAGTAGTAGAGTTCCAACATGTAAAACCGGGAAAAGGGGCAGCATTTGTCCGTATGAAAATGAAAAGTTTTTTAAACGGTAAAGTAGTGGAAAAAACAGTGCATGCGGGTGACAAGTTTGAAGTGCCTGTGATTGAATACAAAACAATGCAGTACCTGTATGATGACGGAGAGATGTATCAGTTTATGGATAATGAAACATATGATCAGCTTGGCTTGACATATGAGCAGTGTGATGATGCTTCTAAATGGTTTAAAGACGGTATCAACGTTGATATTGTGTTTTACAAAGGCAAGGCAATTTCTGTGCAGGCTCCGGAAGTAATGGAATTTGTGATCACAGAAACACCGCCGAATTTTAAAGGTGATACATCAAGCGGAAGCAAAAAACCTGCAACACTCGAAAGCGGTGCTGTTGTTCAGGTACCGTATCATGTGCTAGAGGGCGATACTGTTAAAGTCAATACAGTTGACGGCGAGTATTTAGAAAAAGTTAAATAATTTAACTTCACTGATTAAGGAATAAGCAGCATGGGATTAAGCAATAAAGAGTTACCGAAATTAGGCCTTTTGTATATGGACTATGTCCTGAGATTTTTTGACCACTCCAATTTCAAAGGGTGGCCAAACAAAATAGAGACAGTGACATATCACTGGAAAAATGATAAAGAGAGATTTATTCAAGAGGTCAAAGACAAAAAAATTGATGTACTTATCGGCAATATTCCTGCTACTGCTTATGAGACATTTCGTGAAATTGCTCGAGCCTTGCCTCATGTGCGTTTTATTCCTTCTTTGGATACACAGTTTTCTAACAAATCAAAAGAGAATGTGACACGGTTTGCCTGGAAATATGACTTGCCGATTCCAAAGACCTATATTTACTACAATCATAAAAAAGCGGATGAAGCACTGAAAAAAGCAAAGTACCCTAAAATCATCAAAAAGTCCTACGGACCTTCAAATTACGGCGGTTATTTTGTACATAAAGTCGACAGTTATGAGGAAGCAAAAGCACTTTTGGAAGAAAAAAGATATCATCCTGTCTATGTGCAGGATTTTGTTCCGATGGAGGCAGACATTCGTGTTATGCTCATAGGGCATAAACCTGTATGTGCCTTTTGGCGTCGTGCGCCTGAGGGGGAATGGCTGACAAATACTTCCCAGGGCGGCAGTATGGATTATAATGATGTACCAAAATCCGTACTTGATTTGGCAGTGAAAGTCTCCAAGGCTGCAAAAGCAGAATACTGGGCCTGTGATGTGGCTTACGGCAAAGACGGGAAAGTGCGTATTTTAGAGTGTGCGACTGCATTTGCCGCTTTTCCTTATATAAGAGACTGGATCGGGGAATACCTGATGTGGCTTTTAAGCGAGGGAAGATTTAGAAAACCGCATATTCCAATGTTTAACTGGGAAGAGTTGGGAAAAATCTCTCCGGATTTGCTGCGAACAATGCGACACATTACTTTTGGTGAATATCGTGCAAGTTATGACGGTGCCTACTTTGGTAAAAAGAAGAAAATGTACGGTGACAAAGAAGTTTATCTGCATGAACTGGATAAAAAGTATAAAATTTCTGCCGTCAAACCACGATACAGTGAGGAGTGGCCGAGTGAAAAATGGAATTATCAGGATAAACTCTCGCTTAAACCGTTGCGTTCTTTGAAGAAAGATTCGAATGTAGAAGTTCCAAAGCCTACGAAAGATGAATCACAGGAGTCTTTTAGTGATGAGGTGAAAATTACACAAGAAGAACTGAGTGATTTTTTAACATCTGTAAAAGGCATAGGGAAAAAGAAAGTAAAAAAAATAGTGGAACATTTTGGTGATGTGGAAGAGGTAATTGGTGTATTGCATCAAAATCCGAATATGCTGACAGAAATAAAAGGCATTACCGAGAAGCTTGTAAAAAAAATAAAAAAAGCATGGAAAAAGCTTCTTAAATAAGGAGCTTTTTTTCATCTTCTTACCTCAAATTAAGTCATTTTAACTATAATCACTCTATTCTTTACATACTAAAAAACGGAGTGATTTTTGAGTGCAAAACCTTCCTTTACACATTTACATCTTCATACAGAATACTCACTGTTAGACGGTGCAAACAAACTCTCAAACCTTGTTTCAAGAGTCAAAGAACTTGGGATGACAAGTGTTGCTATGACAGATCATGGCAATATGTTTGGAGCTATTGATTTTTACAAGCAGATGAAAAATGCCGGACTCAAGCCTATTATCGGTATGGAAGGGTACATTCACAACGGTGAGACTCTTGGCGATAAAAGTACAAAACAGCGTTTTCATATCTGTTTATATGCCAAAAATAAAAAGGGATATGAAAATCTGATGTACCTCTCCTCCAAAGCCTTTATAGAGGGCTTTTACTATTTCCCGCGAATCAACAAAAAAGAACTGAGAGAACACAGTGAGGGGCTTATCTGTACCTCTGCATGTCTTCAGGGAGAAGTAAACTGGCACCTAAATCTGCAAAATGAAAGAAATGTCAAAAACGGTGCGCTCGGATATGAGGGTGCTTTAGATGTCGCTCGGGAGTATCAGGATATTTTCGGTGATGATTTTTACCTTGAACTGATGCGTCACGGTATCGGGGATCAACTCTACATAGATGAGCAGATTTTAAAAATTTCCAAAGAAACAGGTATTAAAGTTGTGGCGACAAATGACACACACTATACCTATCCTGAAGATGCCCAGTACCATGAGGCCTTTATGTGCATAGGGATGAATAAACTTTATGATGATCCAAATCGTATGCGTCACTCGGTACATGAGTTTTATATAAAATCTCCTGATGAGATGGCACGGCTTTTTGCCGATATTCCGGAAGCTTTAGAACATACGCAGGAAATTACAGACAAAATAGAAGATTTTGTACCCATTGTAAAATCACCGACACCGCCCAACTTTAAATTTACGCAGGAGTATGCAAAAGAAGAGGGGCTTGATATAGACTTTGAAGATGATCCCCCTTTACCTGAAAATGCCACAGAAGAAGAGAAAAAAAAGTGGATGAGTGCTGCTGATAAGAATGATGCTGAATTTTTCATTGTCAAATGCCGACAGGGACTCCAAAAGCGTCTGAAAATTGTTCCAAAAGAGAAGCATCAGGAGTATCGGGACAGGCTGGAATTTGAGATGAACATCATTAACTCTATGAAATTTCCCGGTTATATGATGATTGTTTGGGACTTTGTTAAAGAGGCAAAGCGTCTGGGTATTGCAGTAGGTCCCGGACGGGGAAGTGCTGCCGGAAGCCTGGTTGCCTACTCTTTGGAGATTACCGACATTGACCCGATGAAATACGACCTGCTTTTTGAGCGTTTTTTAAATCCTGAGCGTGTGAGTATGCCCGATATTGATATGGATTTTATGCAGGCGCGCCGCGGAGAAGTGATAGACTATGTCACAAAAAAATACGGGCGTAATCAGGTTGCCCAAATCATTACTTTTGGTTCTTTGCTTGCCAAGGGAGTCATTCGGGATGTGGCACGTGTTTTGGATATGCCGCTTAGTAAAGCCGACCAGATGGCAAAACTTGTACCCGATGAACTCGGCATTACACTTAACGGTAAAACAAAAAACGGAGAGTTTAAAGAGGGTGCTTTTCAAAAAGAGCCAAAACTTCGAGAACTCATAGAGAGTGATCCTCAGGTCGGACGGGTTTGGGAATTTGCCAAAAAGCTTGAAGGGCTCAAGCGAAATGCAGGAATGCACGCTGCCGGTGTCGTTATAAGCAATGAAGAGTTATGGAAAAAAACACCTATATACAAGCCTTCCGGGGAAGATACCTTTGTCACACAGTATTCACTCAACTATATGGAAGATGTCGATTTAATCAAGTTTGACTTCTTGGGTCTAAAAACACTCGATGTTATTGACAATGCAATCAAACTCATTAAAAGAAGATACAACAAGGAGATAGACTGGCATCAGATAGACGAAAATGACAAAAATGTGTATGATGTCATTCAGACCGGTGAAACAGTCGGAATGTTTCAGATAGAATCATCCGGTATGCAGGATCTGAACCGTCGTTTAAAACCTTCAAACTTTGAGGATTTGATTGCGGTCCTGGCACTGTACCGTCCGGGTCCTATGGAATCAGGGATGCTTGATGATTTCATCGAGCGTAAACACGGACGACAGGAAATTACCTATGTTTTTCCCGCACTTGAAGAGATACTCAAGCCTACCTACGGAGTTATAGTTTATCAAGAACAGGTTATGCAGATTGTGCAGACTATCGGCGGATTTTCTCTCGGTGGTGCAGATATTGTGCGCCGTGCCATGGGGAAGAAAAAAGTCGAGGAGATGCTTAAATACAACAAAGAGTTCTCCGAGGGTGCAGCCAAACAGGGGCTTGATTATAAAACGGCTTCAGAACTCTTTGATTTGATTGAAAAGTTTGCCGGATACGGTTTCAACAAATCACACTCGGCAGCCTATGCCATGGTTACTTTTCAAACGGCATGGCTCAAGACATATTATCCCAATGAATTTATGGCAGCACTTTTAACCTCAGACAAAGACAATACAGAAAAAGTAGTGCGCTATATAGATGAAGTCAAGCGAATGGGCATAGCACTTTCTCCTCCTGATATCTGTGACTCTTATCTGGAATTTTCTGCTATTACGAAAAATCAGCAGGAGATTATTTTGTTTGGTTTGGGCGGTATAAAAGGGGTTGGAGAAGCAGCTATTTATGCCATGATAGAAGAGCGCGAAGAAAACGGTGACTATACCTCTTTGCAGGATTTTGTCAACAGAATCGAGCCAAGTAAAGTAAACAAGCGTGTTATTGAAGCCATTATAAAGTCAGGCGGATTTGACAGATACGGCTACTCACGAAAAGCACTCTTAGACCAGATAGAACTGATTGTGGAGACGGCAAAAAAAGCGAGTGAAGCAAAGAAAAATGCAGTTGGTTCTCTTTTTGGAAATGATGAAGAGATTACAACCGTAAAACTCGAACTTACAAACTCAGACGAATATGAACTCAAAGAGATTTTAGAGTTTGAAAAAGAGACTTTGGGATTTTATGTCTCCGGGCATCCGATGGATAATTTCAGACAAGAATTGGATGAGCTAAATTATACACTCTCATCAGAACTTGAAAGCATCAAAGACGGCTCTTTTGCTATATTTATAGGAAAAGTAGAAGAGATAACGAAAAAAATCTCTAAAAAAGGGAATCAGTTCGGTATTGTCAACCTGATGGACTTTCATGGAAATATTGAAATTATGCTTTTTTCCGATAAGCTCGAACAACTCAGTGAAATGGATCTGGAAGAACCTGTTGCTTTTAAGGCAAGAGTCACGCATACTGATTTTGGACCACGACTCAATGTTACAAAGCTAATGACACTCAAACAGGCAAAGAAAGAGACAAAAAAAGTAAAAACAGAGATTCAAGAAGCGCCGCCGGAGCCAATTAATTTGGCTGTACGACTGAGCAGTAATTTTGATGTACTGGAAAAACTTTATACGCTTATCAGGCAAAATCCGGGGAACAGACCGCTTAAAATTACCATAGTATCAAAACTGCACAATGTCGTCATAGATTCCGCCATACATGTAAATGCACAGCTCATAACTGCGCTTGAAGGCAATGAATTTGTGGATATAATAGGATAAACAGATGAATAAACAAGATTTCAATGAAGGACTTTTAGGCTTTTTGGATGCTTCGCCTACGCCTTTTCATGCGACGCAAAATATGGCAATGATGTTTGAAAATGCAGGATTTATCAAGCTTGATGAAACAGATAAATGGGAACTTAAAGCAGGACAAAAGTATTATGTCACACGCAATGGCTCTTCAATCATTGCCTTTACCTATCCAAAAACAGAGAAAAATTATGTGATGGTCGGGGCACATACCGATTCGCCAAACCTGAAACTCAAGCCAAATCCTGTAATAAAAGAGCATGGTGTGGTGAAATTCGGTGTTGAGCCTTACGGCGGACTGCTCTTAAATCCCTGGTTTGACAGAGATTTGTCTTTAGCGGGTCGGGTAAGTTATCTTGATGCAAACAAGACTTTGCAAAGTATCTTGATTAATGTGCAAAAGCCAATCGCTGTTATTCCATCGCTAGCCATTCATTTGGACGACAAAGCCAACAAAGAGAGAACGGTGAACAAACAGACAGATATCTGTCCGGTTTTGAGCACAAATGAAGATTTTGATTTTGATGAATTTATTAAATGGCAGCTTGCAAACAACGGTATTGGAGATGTCGAAGAAATTTATGCAAGTGAGTTGAGCTTTTATGATACACAAAAAGCAGAATTTGTAGGGCTGCGGAATGATTTTATTGCAAGTGCGCGGCTTGATAATCTGCTGAGTTGTTACACAGGCATGGTTAGTATTTGCAGTGTAAATACAGACAAGCCTATGCTTTTCATCGCAAGTGACCATGAAGAGGTGGGGAGTGAATCGACGAGCGGAGCAGGGGGCAGTTTTCTAGAAAATACCCTGCACAGAATGTTTGATGATTATGAAGAGTATATGAAGATGACAAGAAGCTCTTTGATGATAAGTGCAGACAATGCCCATGCAATTCATCCAAATTACCCGGCAAAACATGACAGCAATCATGCCCCGCATATAAACAAAGGTGTTGTCATAAAAGTCAATGCAAATCAGCGATATGCCTCCAATGACAAAACAATAGCAAAGTTTAAGTATAGCGCTTCATTGTTACATGTAAGGCTGCAAAATTTTGTGACAAGAAGCGATATGGGATGTGGCTCCACCATAGGACCCATCACGGCTTCGCGTTTAGGAATAGACACCATAGATGTAGGACTGCCAACCTGGGCAATGCATTCCATACGCGAACTTGCCGGCAGTGATGATGCACATGATTTGTATAAAATTTTGACAGGGCTCAGTGCTTAATGGCATCTATTACACCGCAGGAACTTAATGTTCTTATTCAGCAGACTTATAAGGTTGAGAATGAGTTTAATGAGTTAAAGGCCTCGTATGCACACCTGCAGGATACTGTTGAAAAGGTTGTTGAATTTCTCCCTAATGCTATTTGGATTCTTAACAGTGATAACACTGTTTTTTTGCAAAATTCCCATGCAAGAGAGTTATGGGAGCTTTTAAAGCTTTTGGAGTACCGTGATGAAGATTATGAAATTACTTTTAATGCACACTCCTACCTTGTCAAGAGTTCTACCTATAAAGACAAAGTGATGCTCTCTGCAACAGATATTACAGAACAAAAGCGAAAAGAGAATCTTGCTACTATGGGACAGATGGCAGCCCACCTTTCCCATGAAATACGGAACCCTATAGGGGCGATTTCTTTGATGAGTTCGACACTTAAAAAACGGGTACTTCCTGAAAATATTCCAATAGTCGAAGAGATACAAAAATCAGTTTATAGAATTGAGCGAATCATTAAAGCGACACTGATGTTTTCAAAAGGTGTGCAGACACAAAAAGATCTTATACCGTGGAGTCAGCTCAAAGAGTCTCTGGATATGGCGATAGCCTATTACGGATATTCAAAAGAGATAGAGTTTGTTTTTCCAAAAGAGGATTTTTTTATGCATGCAGACAAAGATTTACTTGAAATGCTGTTTGCAAACTTTATCACCAATGCCATTGATGCGATAGAAGAGGATGAAAACGAAGAGGGAAGGGTTGAAATAACCTATGAAAATGATGGAATATATCACATCTTTAAGATATATGACAGTGGTGTGGCTATAGATAATGAAAAAGAGCTTTTTGAAGCATTTAAAAGCACAAAGCTCAAAGGCAACGGTTTAGGACTTGTTCTTTCCCGTCAGATTGCCGAGGCACACGGCGGAAGTGTAAATTTATGCACTGTGCAGAAAAAATGTTTTGAAGTGAAAATTAAAATGTAAGTTAAAAAGGCGTGATTGTTTTTAGGTTAGTTTATTATTATCTTATTGCAAGTATAATAATTTTTTTTTAAAAGGTTAAACATGAAAAAAATTCTCTCTTTAATTGGTTCAATGCATACGATGGCAATTTTAATGCTTATTTTTGCATTTACAATAGGGTATGCAACGATAGTTGAAAATGACTATGGAACGATGACTGCAAAAGCAGAAATCTATAATGCACGATGGTTTGAGGTTTTGCTGGGTTTATTGGCTTTGAATCTTTTGTATAATATCTATCGATTTAAGATGTACAAACTCTCTAAAGCGCCTATTTTTATCTTTCATATTGCGTTCTTGGTGATATTGGTCGGTGCGGCAGTGACGCGGTATTTTGGTTATGAAGGGACTATGCATATTCGTGAAGGAGGCAGTGCTTCTTCAATTGTAAGTGCTGATCCCTATATAAGCATAAAAGTCAGTAACGGCAGTGACACAAAAAAATTCTCTAAAGTTTTATATCTTTCAAAAAGAGGAAATAATGATTTTGAGGCGTATTTGAAGCTTGAGAATAAAAAGGTTGATGTGAAGCTTGTAGAGTACATTCCTAATGCCATAGAAACTTTGGTGGCAGACAAAAACGGCAAGGCAATAGCAAAACTTATGGTTACAGGCAGTGGACAGGGAAAACCTGTAGCACTCGAAGAGGGCAAGTTTTATAATGCGGGAAGTTTTATTCTGGATTTTAATTCAGGCGAACATTTTGATAAACCGGTTTTGTTTTTGTATATAAAAGACGGCAGGTTGTACCTGAAGCATGATATGAAACTTTCTTACTTAAAAATGGCTGACCGATCCAGAGGCAGTTTGGATGCAAATGATCATGAAGCGCTTCAGACAAGAGTTCTTTACAGCAGTGATTTAGGCGGTTTTGTTTTGCGTGATTTTATGCTGCATGCACATAAAAAAGTGGTTTCAAACCCAAAATCCATACTGCGGGCTTCCGGTGTAGATGCGCTTAAATTTTTGGTTCACAGTGGCGATAAACAAAAAGAAGTCCTGGTATATTCACAAAAAGGTATGCTTGGTGTTCCCAGTGAAGTGGATATAAATGGTTTACATGTAAGTGTTGCTTATGGTTCAAAAGAGATAAAAATTCCTTTTACCTTAAAACTTTTGGATTTCCAGCTTGACAGATATCCGGGATCTATGAGTCCGGCATCGTATGCAAGTGAAGTGGAACTTATAGACAAGGAAATGGGAATTGATATGAAATACAGAATATATATGAATCATATTTTGGAACACAGAAATTACAGATTTTTCCAATCTTCTTATGATATGGATGAAAAAGGAACAATTTTGTCAGTAAACCATGACCCAGGAACACTGCCGACATATATAGGGTATTTTTTACTGGCACTCGGAATGTTTTGGGCACTCTTTTCCAAAAAACACAGATTTGCCAAACTTTCGGCAAAAGCAAAAAAAGCGAGTGAGTGTAAAATAGTTCCGGCATTGTTGATTGCAGGTTTGGCATTTGCAGTGACACCGGCAAAAGCCGCTGAACTTGATCCGGCTATAAAAACCATACTTTCTTTTGATAAAGAGCATGCACAAAAATTTGGACATTTGATAGTGCAGGATACAAAAGGACGTATGAAGCCGATAGATACACTTGCTTTGGAAGTATTGGCAAAAATACACAGAAGTTCTACATTGCAAGTCGGAGAAACAGAGTTAAGTGCAAATCAGGTAATCCTGGGCATGATGATACGACCGGATGTTTACAAAGACATAAAACTTATTCGAACGGCTGATGAAAGAATAAATGAGGCCATAGGAATAAAAAAAGATGCAAAATATGCCTCTTTTGCACAGTTTTTTCAGGATCCTGCAGGTATGCGGGGTTATAAGCTTTTGTCTCTTGTTGAACAGGCTTCAAGAAAAGCTCCAAAAGACAGAAACAAGTTAGACAAAGCTGCCTTGAAAATTGATGAAAAAGTAAATGTTGTTTATATGGTTTTTACAGGTTCACTGTTGAAAATATGGCCAAAACCGAATGACCTTAATAACAAATGGTATGCAACAATTGAGGCTTTAAAAACATTTGATGCTTCTCAGGCTGAAAAAGTCAGAATGATTGCGATAGCCTATTTCACAGCTGTCGATGCTGCTCTTTCAAACGGAGAATGGAAAATCGCTGATGCAGGATTGAAAAAGATAGACGAATATCAGAGGTTCTACGGTTCTGCTGTCTATCCGAGTGAAAATAAAATAAAAGCAGAGATTTTTTACAACCACTCAAATGTTTTTGAAATTCTTTGGCCATTGTATTTCATTATGGGCTTTGTATTGTTGATTTTAAGTTTTGTGAAAATTTTAAAACCGAAATTTCAAATGCAAAAAATTACAAAAGTTTCTTTGGGACTTTTAGGTATCTTTTTTATTGCACATACTTTGGGTCTTGCACTGCGATGGTACATATCGGGACATGCTCCATGGTCAAACGGTTTTGAATCAATGACATATATTGCATGGGCAACGGTTCTGGCAGGATTTATTTTTTCCAAGCAGTCTCCTATTACGCTGGCATCTACGTCAATTTTGGCAGGTCTGATTCTGTTTGTGGCACATTTGAGCTGGATGAACCCGCAGATTACCAATCTTGTGCCTGTACTTAATTCTTACTGGTTGAGTATTCATGTTTCTATGATTACGGCAAGTTACGGTTTTCTGGGGCTTGGAGCATTACTTGGGTTTATCACCCTGTTGCTGTTTATTGTAAAAAATGACAAAAATGAGAAGCAGATATCTCTTTCAATTAAAGAGTTAAATGCAATCAATGAAATGAGTTTGATGATAGGGCTCGTTTTACTGACTGTTGGAAACTTTTTAGGCGGTGTCTGGGCGAATGAATCATGGGGTCGATACTGGGGATGGGATCCAAAAGAGACATGGGCACTGGTGACTATTTTAGTCTATGCCGTTGTTATCCATGTACGGTTTATTAAATCTATTTACAATGACTTTAATTACAGTGTAATCTCGCTCTTGGCATTTACATCGGTTTTGATGACATATTTCGGAGTGAATTATTATCTTGCGGGTATGCACTCGTATGCAAAAGGGGATCCGGTACCTATTCCTGACTTTGTTCCGGTAACCTATGCAATAGTGTTTATAATTATTGCACTTGCTTTTAGAAACAGAAAATTAGCATAGAAATACCAGATTTTAGGCAAGCTTAAAACCTTGGTTTTAAACGCAATGCTATTAAGTTAAGCGACTTTTTTGGAACCCGTACTTTAGTGCGGGCTTTGTGTCTTTCATGACTAAGTTTTAGTTTGACACATATATTTGTAATGTAAAAAAGGAAATACCTTTGGAGTTTACAGGTTTTAGTAAAAAAACACTGCCGTTTTTGGCAGCAATTCGAAAAAACAACAACAAAGAGTGGTTTTCGGCTCATAAACAGGAGTACGAAACACTCATTCTCAATCCCTCCCGTGCTTTTGTCACAGAGATGGGAGAGCATCTGCAGGCACTTGAACCATCCATAAACGCAATACCAAAAATCAACAAATCTCTGTATAGAATCTACCGTGATTCAAGACGTCCAAATGCGCTTGCCATGCCTATAAAAGAGCGCATCGGCATAATATTTTGGCAGGGAAACAGCAAGAGAATGCAAAGCTCCTCTTTTTATCTGCACTTTTCGCCTGAAGAACTTTATGTAGCCGTGGGTGTACGCTGGTTTGAAAAACCGATGCTTGATGCTTTTCGGCAAACCATTAAAAATGATGCCAAACGTGCCGAACTCGCAAATATACTTAAAGTTATCAAAGCAAAAAATAAAAACTACACCCATCTTGAAAAAGGCTATAAGCGTTTTCCTAAAGGATTTCATGCTGATATGGAACATGCTGATTTGAGCCTTTATAAAGGTATGGCAACCTATACGATACTCGACCCGCATCTTATAGAAGACGGGGAGAAGCTTATAAACAGGCTTTATGAAATTTATGAAGATATGCTGCCTCTGCAACAGTTTATGTATGAAGTCAGCCTGAGAGTCGAAGATGAGTAATATTTTTGATTATGAGCTGCCTGAACCTGACAGTGAAAAATTTCAAACACTTTTAAAAAAGAAAAATGTAGAAATAAAAACTATAGTAAGCAACACCCTGAAAACTCCGCAAACCTTTGTTGAAGAGAGAGATGAATGGCTTGTCGTTCTCAAAGGTTGTGCAAAATTGGAAATAAATGGTATAGTACACAAATTAAAAAGCGGTGATACTCTGTTTATAGCTGCAAATACAAAGCATACACTGCTCAAAACAAAAAAAGTTGTTGTCTGGCTGAGTGTATATATACAATAGGAAGTAGATTGAAAAAAGAGGCGATAGTATTACTGAATATGGGTGGTCCAAACAACCTGAATGAAGTAGAAATGTTTTTAAAAAATATGTTTGCAGATAAAAACATACTGACGATGAAAAGCAATCTTGTGAGAAAAATGGTTGGCGGACTGATTGTCTTTAACCGTGCGGAAGCATCTCAGGAAATATACAGAGAACTGGGCGGAAAATCGCCTATAGTCGGGCATACAAAAAATCTTGTGTCAAAACTGCAAAAAAAACTGGGTGAAAAATTTATAGTTGATTTTGCCATGCGATATACACCGCCTTTTGCCTGTGAAGTAGTGGAAAAACTGGCTAAAGAGGATGTGGACAAAATATATTTGATTCCTTTGTATCCGCAATACTCTACAACGACGACAAAGTCCTCTCTTGAAGATTTTGAAGAGTGCTATCACAAGAGTAAAGGCAATGCACTTTTGGTGGAAATAAAACATTTTTTCCAAAATGAAACATATAACAGGGCAGTTATTCAAAGTATTCAAAATACAGTGGGAGAGAGTGAGTATCGTGATTTTGACATTGTTTTTTCAGCACACGGACTTCCGCAAAAAATTATAGATGCGGGAGATGTGTATGAAAAACATGTGAAACGTCATGTGGAAATTTTAAAAGAGATGATGCAAAAAGAAGGGATGGCATTTCATGATGTTCATTTGGCATACCAGTCAAAAGTAGGGCGTATGGAGTGGCTCAAACCTTCACTTGAGGACAAACTCAAAACAGTCAGAAACAGGGGTGTTGTCATTTTTCCTATCGCCTTTACTATTGACAATTCGGAAACAGACTATGAGCTGGATGTAGAGTACAGAGAAATAGCACAGGATTTGGGATTTAAAGAGTATAGAGTCTGTAAATGTCCAAATGACAGTGATTTGTTTGTTGAAGCACTTGTGGAAATTTATAAAAAGATGAAATCATGAAAAAAATAGTTATATTTGATATGGACGGGACATTGATTGATTCAAAAAAAGATATTACCATCTCAGTCAATTATGTAAGAAAAACAAATCATAACCTGCCTCCACTAAGCGAAGAGTTTATAGTGGATGCTATTAACAAAGAGGTAAGAAATCTTCCTAAACTCTTTTACAATACTGAAATCTATGAAGAAAAAGACAGAATTCTTTTTGAAAAACATTATAAAGAGCAGTGTATAGAACATCCTTACCTTTATGATGGTGTCCAAGAGATGCTTGAGCGGTTACATGTAAAGGGGGTAAAGCTTTCAGTTGCGACAAATGCACCGACACAGTTTGCCCTGACAATGCTGGAACATTTACATGTAGCCGATTTGTTTGACATGATAGTCGGTGCAGATAAAGTACAGGCATCAAAGCCGCATCCCGATATGATACACAAGATTTTGAATTTTTACAGTTATGATGCAAAAAAAGATAAGGCATGGATGGTGGGGGATAATTCAAAAGATATTAAAAGTGCACACAATGCCGGCATTGAAGCGATTTTTGCAGCATGGGGATTTTCTGCGCATGGAACACATACCGTAGTAGTAAAAGATCCAAAAGAAATAGTAGATATCGTTTTACAATAAATTATGATACAATAAATCCTAACTCGGTTGAGGAGGGATGTCAAAATGTTTCATAATGATTTACTGATAGCTTTTATTGTAATGGGCATTTTATTTTTACGACAAATAGCAATTTTGAAACGTCCGGACAAAATTAACTATGCTCCTCTAAATGTCAAGAATCAAAGTGAAATGATAATAAAACAGATTGTTTTATCAGTGAAGAATATGCAGGAACTTGAAAAAACAACAGCAAGTTTTCCAAAAATATTTTCTCAATTAAACAGTGTGATTCAAGAAATAGAAGCGATAAAATCGGATTATATAACATCATACAAAGAGCTTGAAAATCTTTTAAAAAGATTGGAAAAAAAGCTCTTTTAAGTCATTTTAAATATTTGTCGATATAATCCAAGCCAAAATAACAATTATAAGGAAAAATATGAAAAGAAGAGAATTTCTTAAAACTTCTATGGCTGCTTCAGCTGCTATTTTAGGTACAACTGCATTATCAGCCGGTGAAACACATCAGCCAATTGATACCAGAAAAGTCTCTGATATGGCTTTCCCTGAAAAAAGACCATTGATAACCTATTCGGACAGACCACCGCTTTTGGAATCACCAAGAAGCACATTTGCACGCGGCATCACTGAAAATGATGAATTTTTTGTCAGATGGCACCTTCCGGATATTCCGACTTATATTGATACAGATTCTTTTACTATTAAAATCGATGGTTTGGTTGAAAAAGAATTGGAAATTTCTCTTAAAGAGTTGAAAAATGATTTTGAACAAGTTGAAGTAACTGCAGTACTGCAATGTGGTGGTAATTCCCGTTCAGCTTTTACACCAATAGCAGGCGGTATTCAATGGGGAAGTGGTGCTATGGGATGTGCAAAATGGAAAGGTGTACGGTTAAGTGATATTTTGAATCGTGCAGGCTTGAAAAAAGATGCTCATTGGATCGGTTTCAACGGTAAGGATAATGCAGCTTATTATGAAACACCGAATTTTGTAAGAGAATTAGAGATTGAAGAGTTAAATGATCATGTCATTATTGCGTATGAAATGAATGGTGAGGATTTACCTTATTTAAATGGCTTTCCTCTTCGTTTGGTTATTCCTGGATACTATTCGGACAGTTGGGTTAAAATGTTAAGTAATATTACAGTTACAAATAAATACAAATCTCTTTTCTTTATGGATGTAGCATACCGTGTTCCAGACAATAAATGTGAATGTGAAACGCCAAAGCATAAATTTAAACCAACAAAGCCAATAACAAATATGAATGTAAAATCAGTGATAGGGTATCCTGAAAACGGGATGAAACTCTATCATAATTCACATGTAGTTGTAAGAGGTGTGGCATTTGATGACGGACATGGAATTAGAGAAGTTTTAGTCTCTGTTAATGGTGGGAAAACATGGGAAAAAGCAGAACTCAAACAAGAAAATGGACGTTATGCTTATACGGAGTTTAGGTATTCATATAAACCTACAAAATACGGAAAACTGACATTTATGGCAAAAGCAGTTAATCGTCTTGGAGATGAACAGCCATTTGCAAAAGATATCGGATGGAACCATGGTGGATATAAGTACAATGGTATTGATGAAGTTACAGTAGAAGTGGTTTAAGGAGAAAAAATGAAAAAATTATTATTAATAGCAATACTGTCCGCAGGTTCACTCTTTGCACAAGTAAAGGGAGATATTGAAGTCCCGTATATATCTTATCAAATCAAAATGGGTAAAGGATTTGATGCTGTTCAGGCAAACTGTCTGATGTGTCACTCTTTTGGATATATTATTAACCAAGGCCCTCAATCACGTGAGTTTTGGCATAAAAAGATAGAGAAGATGATTGTACATTTTAAAGCACCTATCACAAAAGAAGATGAAAAAATTGTGACTGACTATCTCTTTAAGCACTATGGAAACGGCAAATTAAAATAGTACCTGTCAAAAAAAATTGCAGGAATGGAGGTAAATTTCATGTCAATCAGTAAAAAAATACATATACCATTGGTAGTTTCTATTTTAGCAGGATTTATTGTTATTTTGGTGAACTACTATTATTCTATTAAAGACTTGGAACATGAGGTTTATACTTCAGAATCTGCTTCTTTGCATCTTAGCTACAAGCAAGCAATGCAAGCAAAGGAAGACATCGGTCTTACCAATGCTATAAACATATCGCAAAATTACAGTGTGATACGCTCATTGATGGAAAACAACAGAACTGTTGCCATCAATGGTTTAAAAAGCCTGTCTCAGGAATTTAAAAAATACACAAAATATAAAAATATTAAAATACATATACATGATGCAAATGTACATAGTTTTTTACGTGCTTGGAAGCCAAAGAAATTTGGAGATGATTTAAGTTCTTTTAGAAAAACAATAGTTGCCGTTAAAAGAGATAAAAAACCTATTGTCGCTATTGAGCTTGGTCGTGCAGGGCTTGTACTCAGAGGCTTAGCTCCTGTTGAGCTCAATAATCGCTATTTAGGTTCTGTTGAATTTATGCAAGGTTTAAATTCTATAATAAAATCTGCGAGAAAAAACAACGGATACGAAATAGCCATTGTCATGAAAAACGAATATCTCTCAACAGCACGTTCATTAAAATCTGCTCCAAAAGTCGGTAATTTTACACTTGCAGTCAAAGAAAATGTCGTTAATAAAGAGTTTTTTAATGATTTGGCTCATATTTCTATTGAGAAGACAGATAGACCACAAATAACTGATAAGTATTTTATAGTCTCAGAACCTATAAAAGATTTTTCAAACAATGTTGTTGCTTATGCACTGATCGGTGAAGATATCAATAAAGTAAACAGCGTCATTTCTCAATCTGAAGACTCTCTTTTGAGACAAGTATATATTATGTCTTTGGTTGATCTGTTTATTTTACTGTTTTTAATGTACATTATCAAAAAAACAATTACTGACCCTATAGTAAACCTTGCAAATGTTGCTGATGAATTGGCACAGGGTGATGCTGATTTGTCAAAGAGACTTCCCGTGGTATCAGAAGATGAATTAGGGCAGGCGAGTAAAAATTTCAATGCCTTTTTAGATAAAGTCGAAGCGCTTGCACTCGAAGCAAAAGAAGAAGCTTTAAGAGCTGAAGATTCTGCAAAACATGCTGCGGAAATTGGCGAGAAGAACAAACTGACTCTTGCGCTGTCGGGAGAGATGATAAGCGGTGCACTCAACAATGCAGAAAATTTAAGAAACAGCATGTCTCAGAGTGTTGAAAGTGTCAATCAGGTAAATATACTCAATGCCAAAACATCCGAAGTCATTAAAGAAGTGACACACTCTACGGATAACATTAAAGATGCAATTGGCAGTATTACAGAGATGGTTTCAGAATCACGGCATTCTGCAGAGGAACTGAATGCAAATGTTGAAGAAATTTTTAATGTGATCTCTCTTATTAAAGATATTTCAGACCAGACTAACCTGCTTGCACTGAATGCGGCTATAGAAGCAGCACGTGCAGGTGAACACGGACGAGGATTTGCAGTAGTTGCCGATGAAGTTCGTAAGCTTGCAGAACGAACGCAAAAAGCTACAAGTGAGGTAGAAGCAAATATAAGTGTACTTAAGCAAAACTCGATGAATATGAGTGAAAACAGTGAAAAAATTGAAGAACACTCCATAAGTTCACAGCAAACACTCGAGGACTATGTTGACACGCTTTCTCAGTTGATTTCCAACAGTGAAGCTATCACAAAAGACAATGAAATCATAGGATACGAACTATTTACAAATATGGCAAAACTTGATCATATGGTCTATAAAAACAATGCATATTCATCAATGCTTGAAGGGAAATTGAAATTTGAATTGAGTGACCATACTCAATGCAGACTAGGCAAATGGTATGCAGATGAAGGTAAAAAACTATTTGGAAAAAGCAGTTTTTATACAAATCTGCAAGAGCCGCATAAAAAAGTGCATGATGATATAGCAAAAGCTATGCGTATGCTTGGCAGTGATAAAGTTGATGAAATCATAAAAATATTTAAAGATGCAGAAAAAGCATCACAGGAGTTGTTTACTTATTTAGACAATATGGTTAAAGAGAAATTATAATTCTTTTTAACCCGCTATTTATACCCAATGCCATTAAGTTAAAAAAAATTAATGCTTTTTCGGAACCGGTACTTCAGTCATAAGTATCTACACAACTCAAAACTCCATCTACATCAGATATCTTGTTCCTGGTTACGAGCCTGCAGCTTAATCGAACTAAAAACTTTCTGATTTCCAACATATTTTTACTGTTTGTATGTTCTGTCTCTCATACAAGCAAACAGGCATAAGAGGCAACAAACAAGCGTTTAAATATAGCCTGTGCACTCTTTTGTTGCCATTTTTCCAAATTAAACCCTGAACTCTTTAGCAGTTGTCAAACGAGTGCTTTCATTGATTTCATTGAAAAAGATAGCATATGCTTCTTCTAGGAGCTCTTTTTCTATCTCATGGATAGTTTGAGTGTCTTTGATATTAAAATTGTTTCTAGATACATCACTGTTCTCGTAGTAAAACTCACTACTTACTAACTGATATTTTGATGCCATACTTTTTTCTGAGGAGTTGAGCTTTTTTTATAACAGAAGTATTTTGTTGTAGTATATCCTTCAATAGCTTGAAAGATAGATACAATTTTTGAGATAATATTTTTATTGTTCGGATTCTTGCTCTGCCAATTCAAATTTAAAGTGCTTATTTTAGGGGTTTTAAGGGGTGGATGGGGTAGAGGGTTTCACTGTATCCCTGTTTTATTGTATTTTTTAAATACAAAATAAAAATATACCCCTAAAAATTAAAGTGACCTACAATTCTGCTTTATACTTTTTAATACCTAAAACTGTAATGATTGATTTTTCTTCATCAACTTTATATACAACTGTATACCCTTTATAAATCAAGTCTCGGATATTATCATCATCAAAGTAAATTGATTTTCTACATTTGTAAGGCATATGGTGCATATCTTCAATTAATTTTTTTATCCCTTTTTTAAATTGATTTGCTCTATTCTTGCTATCTTGTGCAATATAGTCCCAAATGTTATTAAAAGAATTTATAAACCTTGGCTCATAGATAATTTTCATACTTAATTGCTAGTATAATGTTCTATTGTATTCCATACTTCTGTATGTGAAAGAGGTTTTGTCTTTCCACTTTCAATATTTTCTAAAGCATTTTGGAAATAAGCTTTATCCTCTTGAAATTGCTTAGAGTTTAAGTAATCATCTTTTCTATCTACTAGATTCAGAAGGTATTCATTAATTTTTGATTGCATATCAATGCCAGCACTCTTGAGTTTTTGATAAACATCATCTTGAATATTTAAAGATATTTGCATCTGTAATTACCTCCTTTAGTTACCTAAGTATAACATATTTTTGATGATACAGGTTAATTGTAATTATAATATTTATTTGTATTTTGTTGTATTTTGGGACTGTGATTAACTTTGCTATTTGATTATTTTAGATTTAGAGCATGAAAAAAATCAGTTAAATCTACTTCTAATACATTTGCAATTTTTGCAAGGTGTTCAATATTAAAATGTATAATGCCCCTAAAAATCAAGACAGCATCTCCAGAAATCTAATTTCATCTTCATCTGTTACCTTATGCCACATTTTTTAGATATTCAAACGCCAATTATCAACAGTTACTACTTCGATAGTCCATTGAAAATGATTTTTTCTAAAGCTGAGCTATCTGCAAACTGTACACACTCTATAGCAGCATCAATGTACTCACTTGGAGTAATGTGAGAATAGTCTATAAACTGATACCCATTATATGCAGCTATCATATCAATAAACATCCTTGTAATTCTCCCATTGAGCTCATAAAAAGGGTGTAGGGCATTAAGTTCACATTTGTAATAAGCCAGCTTTTTTACAAACTCTGATTTTGGACGTGATGTATAATCTTTGAGAAAATTATCATTAGCTAAATCTGTAAATATTTTTTGAGATGAACTTTTGACAAATTCACCTTGACAAAATCTTGACTCACCTTTTGCCATGTTGAAATCCCTGTATAGTCCAGCCCAATCATATAGTGATTCAAACGTTCTTTTGTGTAGTGAAATGAAATATATCTCATCAAAATGAGTGTTCTCGTTAAGTTCATTGAAAAAGACAGTATATGCTTCTTCCAGGAGCTCTCTTTCTATCTCATGGACAGTTTCTGTGTCTTTGATATTAAATTTGTTTCTAGGAACATCACTGTTATCGTAGTAAAACTCACTACTTACTAACTGATACTTTGATGCCATATTTTTTTCTAAGGAGTTGAGCTTTTTTTATAACAGAAGTATTTGTTGTAGTATATCCTTCAATAGCTTGAGAGACAGATACAATTTTTGAAATGATATTTTTATTGTTTGGATTCTTACTCATAAAATACTTCCTTAAATAGATAAGCTATTATAACAAAAAATAGATGATGAATGGATAGGTTGTATGTTTTTGAAAAGTTGTAAAAATGTTACTGTAAGTGTCAGTCATATTGTCAGTAAAAATCCTATAAAATCAGCTGACAGTTATTAAATCAATTACTTGAAAGTGCCTATTTTATGTGTATTTGAAATAGGTGGATGGGGTAGAGGGATTCGAACCCCCGAATGCCAGTACCAAAAACTGGTGCCTTACCGCTTGGCGATACCCCAATGCTTTGTAGATTAAAGATTGGTTGCGGAAACAGGATTTGAACCTGTGACCTTCGGGTTATGAGCCCGACGAGCTACCGAACTGCTCTATTCCGCGGTGTTTCAAACACTTTTACTCTGTGTTTGTGAGCGAAATTATAGACAAAAATTTCTTTTATGTCAAGAGTTTTTTATTAAAAGTATTAATTTTTTTTTTGAACTCTTTTTAATACTAATTTTCCTATAATAAAGAAAAGAAAAATATTAATAAATAAAGAGAAAATATGAAACCGATAGAAAGAGTTTTACAGGCTATAGAAGATATTAAAAAAGGTAAAATGGTTATTATGGTTGATGATGAAGACAGAGAAAATGAGGGCGATCTGGTCTATGCGGCTGCCTTTTCTACACCGGCACATGTAAACTTTATGGCAATGCACGCACGGGGGCTTATATGTGTTGCTCTTTCTAAGTCTATTGCCGACAGACTTGATTTGAATCCTATGGTGAGTTCAAATACTTCTTCGTATGAAACTGCCTTTACAGTCTCTGTTGATGCTAAAGATGCACTGACAGGAATTTCAGCTAAAGAGCGGGACGATACTATAAAAATATTAGCCAACCCCATTTCAAAGCCGGATGAACTGGTAAAACCGGGACATATTTTTCCTCTCATTGCAAAAGAGGGCGGTACACTTGTAAGAACAGGCCATACGGAAGGCTCTGTTGATCTGTGCCGTTTGGCAGGGCTGAGTGAAGCGGGGGTAATTTGTGAAATAATTAAAGATAATGGTGAAATGGCCCGTCGTGATGATTTGGATATTTTTGCCAAAAAACATGATCTGCATACAGTATTTATTTCTGATATTGTTGAGTATAGACTTTCGAATGAAAGACTTGTAAAAGAGACAGAGGTGCAGGAGATAGAGTTTTTCGGTGTCAAAGTGCAGCAACATACATTTGAAGACCATGATGGTATAAAACATACAGCGATACTTTTTTACAATGCAGGTGAAGTTGCAAATGTACGGGTTCATAATGTAATTCCTGACTGTGAACTGCTTTTGCAACAAGAGAAATACAATAATTTGATCAACTCTATAGAATATCTGAAGCAAAACAGCGGTTTGTTGGTTTTTATAAACAAAACACATCATCAGGACAATGCGGCCATAAAAGAGTTTGGAATAGGGGCGCAGATTATTAAATCATTTGGTATTTCAAAAATGAATCTTATTACTTCTATGAAAAAAACCGACTTTGTAGGACTGAGCGGATTTGGACTTGAAGTAAATGAGATTATTGATATTTAACTGATGTACAAATTTTTTCTTCTTGTCTCTGTATTTGTTACATGTAATGCAGATTCACAGATGATACAGCGTACAAAAGTATTGATGGGTACTTTTGTGTCAATATCTGTCGACAAGGAAGATAAAAAATTTTTTAAACCCTCTTTTGAGATTATCAAAAGGGTCGATAACTCGCTCTCTACTTATAAAAAGAGTTCTCCAATATCTCAACTTAATCAAAACAGACATGCATCTTTAGACAAGTATTCTTATGAAGCTTTGACGCTTTCTTTAAAATACTATAAGCAAACACACGGGTACTTTAATATTGCGATAGGAACAATTACGAAAGATTTATACAGATTTGGTGCCAAAGAGTGTATTGCTTTGAAAAATGAACTTGAAAAAAGTTCTGTTTCTGTTAATGAACTTAGATTTGATAAAGATGAGGCTTTTTTAGGCAATGCAGTAAAAATAGATCTTGGCGGTATGGGAAAGGGATTTGCAGCAGACAAAGTCAGTGAATTTTTACTGCAAAACAAGGTGAAAAAGGCAGTTGTTGCCCTGAGCGGAGACATTCGATGCATAGGCAGCTGTAAAATTGCCGTTAATAATCCTTTGGATGTGACACATCCTTTGGTTACATTTATAATACATAACAGCGGTGTGAGCACAAGCGGAAATTATAATCGTTATATAAAAAGCACAAAGTATAATCATCTCATTAATCCAAAAACAAAAGAATCAGAACAAAAATTTATCTCTATAACGCTTGTCTCAAAACTTCCATCAGCAACACTCGATGCATATGCAACGGCTGCGAGTGTTATGCCGATAAAAGAAACATATGCATTTTTAGATTCTAAGAAGATAGGCTACATTATTTTGCAAGCAGATAAAAAACTTGTTATAAGCAAAAATATAGCTGAATATACTGATATGTTTATTAAAAATTAAATGATTCAGTTTTTAGAATTCTTATTTTGGTAAGCTCTTTGCTATGTTGCAGCTTTAACTCTTTTGCTGCTTTTTTTGAGATAAGCCGAAAACCAAGTGTTAGTACAATTTTATCACCTTTTTGCAGCTTTGTGTTGTAGACAATATTTTTTTTCGCATAAATAAGGGTATCTTTTAAAATATTCGTTGCTTCAAAAGGCATACTTTCTTTGTCGCCTTTTCCGAAAATACGTGTAAATATATAAGGTTCCTGAACTATTTTGTCTGCTCCGCGAATGATTGTAACATTGAGGACTCCTTCTCTGTAGGCCTGTCCGAACAGAGCATGATTGGCAAGATTTTCAATGCTTACCTGAAAGCCTTTTTCATGTTTTTGTACATGAAAATTGATATATTTTCCGAGACTTTTGCTGAGTTTGTGCAGACCTGCTATGCCATGATAGGCATGAGTCTTACTGTCGCTGAGTGTTGTTTTGCTGCCCATGGTTTGCGGCATATGACAGGATATGCAGGTGTTTTTGTCTTTTTTGTCAATATACGCATCAAGCATGATGATATCAAAATCATGTGCATTGTTTACATGTGAATGGCATCCCATGCAGACATTGCCGTTATAGTAGTTTTCATTGTTGTATTCAATTTGGTGATAAGGAGAATTTTTAGAGCGTTTGATAAGACCAAAAAAAGAAGTTGTTGTTTCATATGTAACTTTGGATTTGTTTCTTTTATCTTCTTGGGCACTAAAGAAGTCTTTTTTCTTTCCTGTTAAAATATTTTTGTTCGCTTCATCATATTTTTGAATATTTTTGATTGTATGGCAGTAGATACATGATATCGGTTCTTCTTTTTCCTGTTGCAGGTTTTTTGCGCTTGGTGCATGGCAGCTGTTGCATTTGCTTCTTTCTTTTTCTTTGTGTTCTTTCTCAAAGACCGCTCTATATATTGCATCATTAGCAAGCGATGACTTTCTGTGAATTGAATCATAATATTCTTTATAGATTAAAGGATGGCATTTTTGACACACTTTGTTGTCGTTTGCAAAGGAAGCATTACATGTAATAAGAAGTAATAAAAATAATAAAAGTGTTTTCATAGCAAATATTGTAGCCAATTAATCATATAAAATACTTTTAAAGAGTATAAACAAAGTATACAATATGACAATTTCAAAGAAAAAAAATGAAAATATTTTTAAAAATGCAAGCGATTCAAAACCGTTTATAAGAGCAAACGGTGTAAAAATTTCTAAAAATGAGAGTATAAACAGAGCAGATGTAAGCAGTCGCAGTTCTCTTGTTCTTTTTTTGTGTGTAAAGAGTAAAAAGTGCACAGTCACCATTACGAAAAGTCCAAAGGCAAAAATATGCGGCAAGATGATTTTCAGTATGCCGCCTGGTGTTTTAGGTGCTATGAAAAGTGCTTCATTTCCAAGATAGTATGTTAATACACCTTCGGTCGTGAAGCCGATTTTGGATGCAAAAAGAATACTGCTGCTTATAAGAAGGAGTATTGAAAAGAGAATAAAGTAAAATATAGCAAGGTTATAGGCTTTTTGCAAAATTAAGGCTCCATAATGAATAAATAACCATGTAAAATGCACACAAATGCCATAAATAATATGTTACAAGATAAATATACACAAAAAAAGGATGTATATAATATGAAAGCGTAAGGGCAATGAGCATAATCAGCGCACTTGTCATCACACTGTTAAGACAAAAAAGTTTAAGAGTGTCATTTGCGGCTAAGCGGATAAATATAGCACTGAGTGTGAGAAGTATCATCATCATGAAAAATATTTTGGTATGAATATATTCCAAAAACGAGGCTTCGGAGATGGGTTCGAGGAAATTTTCTTCATTTCCAAAAAGTGTGAATTTTACCTGTTCATAAAAAAGACCAAAGTTGCTGGAATCTACAAAAACTTCAGCAGCAAAATACAAAAGCATGAAAACGAGCAAGCCGTTGAGCATAGGTTTGATCGATGAATCTTTCTTTAAGTCTTTTATAAGAGTAAAACGCAATTATTTATCCTTATAGAGCATATTGTATATGGCAAATGCTATACGCGAACCATCAGTAAGACTCTTTGCGCTCATTGTTGCACCTGAGATATTTGTTATTTCACGATTGAGTTTTAACAACTTGTCAGTTTTTTTGTTTTTAAACTGTTGCGTCCATCTTTTTGGCGGAAGATATTCCAGTGTTTCATTAAAGGCAATGACTTCTATCCCCTGCAAAACAGAGTCTTTGAAAAAATAGAGTGTTACTGCATTTTTGGAACGAACTTTTCTGTTAACAAGTATGCCGTATCCTAATATTTTTCCGTTTTTTTCGGCTATATATACTCTGTAGATTTTTGTAGTCAGTTTTACACCTGCATTTTTTTGTACTGTTTTAAATTTTTCATGGGTCAGAATAATATTCTTCTTGGTAATTGTTGCATTAAGATCAAAATTTTCTTTCATTGCATCAATAGGAGATACAAGGAGTTGGGCTGATAGCTGTTGTGTCAATAGCAGTATAAATAGTGAAATATATTTCATAGCTTAATTCTTTAAATATTTTATTTTTAAAATTCTAGCAAAATAATTGGGGTTTTGCAGTAAAATTGCTGCAAAACCTTATAAAGGAGAAAATATGTCCGAATGTTTTTAAAAAACAAAACCTAAAGATATGCCGGTAATGTTCCCTGTCGCCGCATTGTCTGAGACAACATACTCAGCTTTAAGGACTACCTGCTCATGTGGGAAAAAGTTAATCCCAAGTGTCATATCTGTTATGGCATCACCTGCAGTTCCGCCGTTGCTTACTTCTGATTGCGGATTATATCGTTCATATTGCACAAAAAGAGGTGTTTTTTTGTCTGTACCTATTAAAGAGGCAATATTGTAACTTGCATTTAAGAAACCGCCGTAATTTGCTGTAACCTGTTGACTTGCATTTGTATCAAGTCTTTTGTTTTGTGCATAGGTACCGTAAATTCTTGCTGCGCCTATTTTGTAGTCAAGATGAACATCTACCATAAGCAAATCTTTTGAAAAGTATGATGAAGCACCGATAAGCAAACCGCTTTTTCCGGTGTAGTCAACTCTTATCTGTCCTGCTGCATCCGGATTTTTCACTAAACGCCCGCTGCCGCGGCCGTTTCTTACCCACTTGTCCCCGGTATCCGTTATCTGCAGTGCTGTGACTATAGAGGCTTTGTACTCTATGCCATCTGCAATTTCACCGTAAACCATTGCCCCTGAAGTATTCCATGTAGTCGGAATAATATACTTCGCTGTATTTGGACGCTGTATCGTTGTAAAGAGTGTCGGTTCGTGCTGTTCATTCATTAAACCCATCGGGAGCAAGAAGTTACCAAGACGTGCATTGAAGTTTTTGTTCCCGATGAAGTCAAGGTACATAAATTCAACAGCTACAGTATCACCGGTCGCACCTGTACTGGTAGCTTTTACTCCGCCGCCTTCATACTCAATTTCCGAGTTTAAAATGATATTGTCAGCAAACTTATATCCAAAATATGTTATAAATCTTTTTATCTGTGTTTCAGAACCAGCCTTTTGTGTACTTGAATAATACATTTCACCGTATCCGCCGATACTTAACGGTGATTTTGAGTAGTAAACTTTAGAAGCAGCACTACCTAGACCGGTATAACGCTTTTTCTCATCAACTTTGGTATAATTAAAGCCGGTTTTTAAATCACTTGTTTCATCAACAAGAATCTGTGTCATTTCTTTGAGATCTTTCACTTCCTGTTGAAGCTTGAGAATATCTGTTTTGTCATCCCCGAAAGAGGCACTGCTTACCAGTAACATGCTTGCTAATACTAGTGATACGTTTGTTTTTTTCATTTTTTTATCCTTTTTGTTGATTGTGATATTTACTATCAAAATCTTTTTGATGCGGAAATTATATACTTTTTCTTTTTAAATATTCTTAATTTTAATAATTATTATCGATATTAAAGAATAATCTTTGATATAATAAAGAAAAAAAAGATTGAGAGTTTATGAGAGAAATATTTTTAAGAAATGAAGACGGTAATCAAGTGTCGATAGAAGTAGATTTAAATGCTTATGCATATAGTAACAAGTACGGATGGCTGCTTAGTGTATTTATAAAGTTTGATGCTTTGGATGAAAGCGCAGAGGGCTTTGAAGAGTTTTTGGATGTAAAAGAATCTTTGATTATAACTCTTGAACATGAAGACAAAGCAAAGTACGTCGGTTCAAGAGTTGTAGATGGATGGAGTGAGCTCTATTTTTACGCGGCTGACTCAAAAGGCTTGGATGCTGCAGTGGCAAATATGCTAAAACCAGCTCATTATATTTATGAAAGCAATGTAGTCCGTGATACAAAATGGGATTTTCATTATAAAAACCTTGCTCCGAATGATTTGGAACTGTGTCATATAGAAAGCGAAAAAATTATTTTTTTACTCAAAGAAGAAGGCGATAATTTAGAAATTCCAAGAGCAGTGGAACATTATGTTTCATTTACAACACCTACGCAAAAAAATAAATTTTTAAACTCTTTATCTCTTGAAGGCTTTAGTTTTAAAGACGAAATAAGCAGTGATGAATTTGAAAACGGTATTGCTCTTGTGAAAACACATGCAGTAACTACAGAGGAAGTAAGAAAAGTTGTTAATGAACTTTTTGAAGCAATAAAAAAAGAGCAGGGCTATTATGAAGGATGGAGTACGCTTTTAGCACAAGAAGAAAATGTTTAAAATAGCAGGTGTTATCAATTATCTTGCAGTGGTTTTTCTGAATGCTTTTACAGATCTCGGGCATAAAATCATTATACAAAACACGATATTTAAGGTTTATGACGGAAGTACACAAATTGTCTTGACGGCAATCGTTAATGCCTTGGTTTTACTTCCTTTTATTTTGATTTTTTCTCCTTCGGGTTTCTTGGCAGACAGATTTGCCAAAAACAAAATTATGGAGTATGCTGCTCTTTTTGCGGTGATTATTACCCTTGGTATTACCTATGCCTATTATCATGGGTATTTTGTTTTTGCTTTTATTTTAACCTTTTTGCTTGCCATGCAGAGTGCAATTTACGGCCCGGCGAAATACGGATATATAAAAGAGTTGGTTGGTGTGAAATTTCTCAGCAGTGCCAACAGTGCTGTTCAGGCAATCACAACCGTTGCGATCCTTGGCGGTATTATTTTTTATACGGTTTTATTTGAGGGAATGTACAGGGATACTTTGGTAACAGAGTCCCAAATTTTGCAAACTGTTGCGCCTCTGGGCTGGCTTTTGGTGATCGGTTCGATAATTGAGTGGTTTTTAGCCTCAAAACTGCCAAATAAAATGATAGAAGCGAGCAAACGGGATTTTCGCTTAAAAAAGTATGTGAGCGGTGTCTATTTGTTCAGAAACATTAAAACAGTCAGAAGAAACAGAGAAATCTTTGATGCGATTATCGCACTCAGTCTTTTCTGGTCAATATCACAGGTTGTTTTGGCTGTATTTGGCGAATATGCAAAAGATGAGCTACATGTAACCAACACTATTTATGTGCAAGGTGTGATGGCACTTGCAGGTATAGGCATTGTTGTCGGATCAGTTATGGTTGCAAAACTCTCAAGATTTTATATCAATGTCGGTTTGGCGGGGATAGGGGCAACCATTATAACGCTTATTGTTTTGAGTGTGCCGTTTTTGCATTCTATGACATTCATTGCAATTATGTTTACACTCTTTGGTATTTTTGCGGCATTTATTTTGGTACCGTTAAATGCAAGAATTCAGTATCTGGCTTCACGTGTACATCTTGGAATTATTTTGGCAGCAAATAATTTTATACAAAACATATTTATGTTTACTTTTTTATTGTTGACAACGGTATTCGCATATTTCGGGATGAATGCTGAACTGCTTTTTTATTTTATGGGGATGATAGGCATTTATCTGATACGTAATTTATATAAAAGATATGTAGTAGAGATGTTTTTTTCACTCATGGGTCTTATTGCAGCATTAAGACATAAATATATTTACACAGGGTTGGAAAATATCCCGCAAAATAAAGCTGTGTTGCTGCTTGGCAACCATGTCAGCTGGCTTGACTGGATTTTATTGCAGCTTCCAATAGCAAGACGAATAAATTATATGATGGACAAAGATATTTATAACTGGAAATTTTTTCACGCTGTTTTTAAAAAGGGAGAAGCAATCCCTCTTTCGCCAAGAGCTTTTAAAGATGCCATCAAAGAGGCACATAAAAGATTAAAAAAAGGCAGCATTGTCGCTTTGTTTCCCGAAGGCGAAATATCACAGGACGGAAATATACATGAGTTTAAGAGAGGTTATGAGCTGATTCCAAAAGATTATGAGGGTGTTATTGTTCCTTTTTATATAGATAAAGGTATATTTGGCAGTTCTTTTGCAAAATATAGGCCAAAAGGTGCCAAAAGGAATATTTTTAAGCGCAGAGTAGTTAAAATCTATTTTGGAAATCCTCTGCCGATTGATACAAAAGCAAAAGAGTTACGGGATATAATTTTACAAATGAGAGAAAAATATGAAGCTGAATAAACCAAAACATAATCTTTATAAAAATGGTATGTATGCAGTAGAGGGTTTTATAGATATAGTGAAAAATGAAACATCATTTAAGTGGCAGCTTTTTATGCTTGCGGTGATGGGTATTGTTGCCTGGAGTTTGCCGGTAGGTTTTGTACACTCAAGTATCCTTTTTATTTCACTGTTTATACCTGTGTTGGCAGAAGTCGCAAACAGTGCCATTGAAAGAGTTGTGGATTTGGTGACTAACGAGTATCATATTTTGGCAAAACAGGCAAAAGATGCCGGTGCGACTTTAGTTCTGTTAAGCTTATTGGTTACACTTATGATATGGATTTTTACATTAGCTGATGCTTTAGTATAGGGAGAATTATAATGAATACAACGTTAATAATAGGTGCGGGCGGCGTAAGCCGTGTCGTTGTGCATAAATGTGTACAGAATGCAGAGGTATTTGGAAAAATAGTACTTGCAAGCAGAACAAAATCAAAATGCGATGATATTAAATCAGAACTGCCAGATGCAGATATAGAAACCTATGCGCTTGATGCCGACAATACGCAGGAGATAGCAGATTTGATAAATAAAGTGCAGGCGGATATAGTTATCAATGTGGCACTTCCTTACCAGGACCTAACAATTATGGACGCCTGTATTGTAACAAAAACAGATTATTTGGACACTGCAAACTATGAACATCCCGATGAGGCAAAATTTGAGTATAAACTGCAATGGGAAAAAGATGAAGCCTTCAAAGAAGCAGGTATTATGGGTTTGCTTGGCAGCGGTTTTGACCCGGGTGTGACAAATGTTTTTTGTGCCTATGCGCAAAAACACTATTTTGACGAAATTCATACTATTGATATTCTTGATTGCAATGCAGGTGATCACGGCTATCCTTTTGCAACAAACTTCAATCCTGAGATCAATCTTCGTGAAGTTTCTGCAAACGGGCGATACTGGGAAAACGGCAAATGGATAGAAACAGAGCCGATGGAGATAAAAATGGTCTGGGATTATCCTGAAATCGGACCTAAAGATTCTTATCTGCTTTATCATGAAGAGATGGAATCCCTTGTCAAGCATATAAAAGGGCTTAAGCGTATTCGGTTTTTTATGACCTTTGGCGAGAGTTATCTTACGCATATGAAGTGTCTTGAAAATGTAGGCATGCTGGGAATTGAGCCGATTGAGCATCAGGGGCAACAAATTGTTCCGATAGAGTTTTTAAAAACACTGCTCCCTGATCCGGCTTCTCTTGGTCCCCGTACAAAAGGAAAAACAAATATCGGTATTGTGGCAGAGGGCATAAAAGACGGCAAAAAGAAAAAAATCTATATTTATCAGGTAAGTGATCATGAAGCATGCTATAAAGAGGTGAACTCTCAGGCTGTCTCTTATACGACGGGAGTTCCTGCGATGATAGGTGCAAAGTTGATGCTTGAAAAAGTCTGGTACAAAACAGGGGTGCATAATATGGAAGAGTTTGATCCTGATCCGTTTATGGAAGAGCTCAATAAACAGGGATTGCCTTGGAAGATTCAAGAACTAGACTAAACAAATGAATCCAATTAAAACACCGTGTTATATATGCGAGGAAACCCTTTTAGAAAAGAATCTGCAAACTTTAGCGTATGTGCAAGAACAAAGCGGTGCCAAAATTATTTTGGCACTCAAGGGCTTTGCAATGTGGAGCACTTTTGAACTGGTGGCAAAATATTTAAAAGGCTGTACAGCCAGTGGTCTGTATGAGGCAAAACTTGCCCGTGAAGAATTTTGCAAATACAACCCGGATGCAGAAGTGCATACTTATTCTCCGGCATATAAAGATGATGAGATTGAAGAAATAGCCAAAATATCTGATCATATAGTCTTTAATTCTCCAAATCAATTGGAAAAATATATTTGGAAAGTCAAAGAAATCAATAAAAATATTCATGTTTCTCTGAGAATAAACCCTGAAGTCTCTTCTTCTCCAGTCGATATATACAACCCCTGCGGTTTGTACAGCAGACTGGGAACAACTCTGCAGAATTTTGATGAAAAACTGCTTGAAAAGATAGACGGACTCAATTTTCATGCGCTTTGTGAGCAAAATGCAGATGCGCTTGAACAGGTTTTAGCGGCTTTTGAAGATAAATTCGGAAGATATTTGAAAAATTTGCAATATATTAATTTTGGCGGAGGACATCACATAACCAAAAAAGGCTATGATATAGAGAAACTTGTTTGGATAATCAAAGAATTTCGTAAAAAATATAATATTGATGTCTATTTGGAACCCGGAGAGGCCGTCGGTTGGGAAACAGGATATCTGCAGTCAACAGTATTGGATGTTTTTCAAAACGGTATGAATATTGCCATTCTTGACACCTCTGCAGAAGCACATATGCCTGATACACTGGCAATGCCGTATCGTGCCCAAGTAAGAAATGCAGGCATAGCAAATGAAAAAAAATATACCTACCGTTTAGGCGGAAACACCTGTCTTGCGGGTGACATCATGGGGGATTACTCTTTTGATTCCCCTTTACATGTAGGAGATACTGTTATATTTGAAGATCAAATTCATTATACTTTTGTCAAAAATACCACCTTTAATGGTGTGAAACTTCCTTCTTTGGTGATAAAGCGCAAAAACGGAACAATTGAACTTGTAAAAGAGTTTGGATATGAAGATTACAAAAACAGACTTTCATGAACTTTTAGTCAAAATCGCCAAAATAAAGATTTATTAAAAATGCAATTGCATAATTTGCTTTGTAACTGTTTTCCTTGTGAAAGTTTACAGAGGGACTGATCTGATAAAAAAACCATTTTTTCCATATGTTTTTTCTAAAAGTCAAAACTGTAGCATAATTATTTATACCGCTGTATTTTTTAGAAGACTGTTCTGTTGTATATTCTGTATTGCCGGAAAATATTTCAGATATACTTAGGATGTTTTTTTTGTTAAAGTTCCAATAGTATTGTGCCGAGATATCATAGTCCATTCCCTTTACCTTTGTTTTTGTTTCTCTGTGTAAGGTGAGCCTTAACAGTGATCTGTCTGTAAGTGTATTGTCGAAATAGATGAAAGTTCTTTCTGTAAAACTCTCTTTACTCGAATACTCAAAAATCTGCATAGGTTCGATTTTCCAGTTTTTTGCAATAAAAACTTTATAATATCGTGCTCTGACAAACGGATAAAAGCCTCTGATTCCAATGGAATACCTGCTTTGGATCTCGTAACTGTCTGATCTGAAATAGTTGAGACCAAGTTCTGTGGCAGCATTTTTGTCTATTATGTTTTTGTTTTCATTGATGCCTGAGATAAAAAGATTAAGCTTCTGATTTGTTCTTTTGAGGGCAATGTTGGCATTTATGTTCAGGGTACTTTTTTCTTTGTATTTTGACTGAAATTGTGTATTTAGATTTACACTGACAAATGATTTTTCTGTTTCATTGAAATATTTTTCATTTTTAAAAAAATCATCATAGCTATTTTGTGCTTTTTTTCCTGTAAACAGTTTGCTGATCGTCTGATCAAGGGTGTCTGAATAGCCTGTGACTTTGTCAGAAATTATTTTATGCGCAGTATCAAGATACGATGAATTTGTATCTATGGATTCGGCACGGAGCACACAAAGTAAGAAAACAAATAAAAATAAAAAAAATTTCATACTAAAGCTTCCTGAAAATAATGTATGTTTGTTTTATCGGTTCAAGGTGTATACAAAAAAATTTCAATATAATAGCATATAAAGTTTATGCTGAGTAACTCCGAAACTCTTAAGATAAGAAAGGTTGAGAATGATAGAAGATAAAGAACGTTGGAATATTCGCCATGTAGAGAAGCCGATGCGAAAAAATGTAGAACCGATAGTTGAAAAGTATATAGATTGTGCAGCAGGAGACAGAGCCTTGGATATTGCCTGCGGAATTGGCAGAAATACGCACTTTTTAGCAGAAAAAGGTTTTGAAGTTGATGCTGTGGATTTTAGTGATTATGCACTTTCTCAGATAAAAGATGATGAGAAAGTAAATAAAATAGAAGCTGACCTGGACAGTTATAATTTAGAGAAAAATACGTACGATCTCATTATCAATATTAACTATTTGAGCAGAAGGTTGTTGCCGCAGATCAAAGAAGCTCTCAAGCCGAACGGCCTGTTGATTTTTGAAACTTTTATTGTGGCACACGGCGATTTTAATCAGCCGGCAAACCCTGAATACCTTTTGCGTACAAATGAATTGCTGCATGCTTTTATCGGGCTTGATATTATCTACTATGAAGAAAAAGACGAAGTGAATCTGCGAGGCGAAGATACCCGTGTAGCCTCTCTTGTGGCAAGAAAGAGATGTTAGATTTTTAGAAGTACCCATTTAGATAAAGGTTTACATGTACACAAATTCTCTGCAGATATATGATTTTTTAGAAGCAAAAAACCTGTTGCAGTATTCGCCGAAATTGTGGTGGCCCAATGCGGGAACCTTTGAAGTTGTTGCAGGTGCTGTATTGACGCAAAACACAACATGGAAAAATGTTGAAAAGTCTTTAAAGAATTTAGACATGTTTTTGGATTTGAACAGTTTTGCCGCTTTGGATGCAGACGTCTTAAAAGAGAAGATTCGTCCAAGCGGATTCTATAACCAAAAAGCACCAAGGCTTTTGCAGCTTGCAAAAAACATTCAAAATGAATTTGGTGATTTTGCATCTTTTCAAAAAGAGGTAAGCAGAGAGTGGCTTTTACTGCAAAAAGGCATCGGACAGGAGAGTGCGGACGCTATTCTCTGTTATGCCTGTTTTAGAGATGAGATGGTTGTAGACAGTTATACAAAAAGGCTGTTAAAGAGTTTTGACATAGAGTTTAAAAATTATATGCAGTATAAAGAATTTTTGGAATCAGGCATAAAAGAGGCCTTTACATGTAAAGATTTAAACCTTATATATGCCCGATATCATGGCATGATAGTAGAATACAACAAAATATGTAAATTATAAACCTTCAAGCAGAACATTCCAGAGCCGATTTACTTCCTGGTTGTCTAAAAAAAGAGAAGATTTGTTTTTAAAGAGTTCTTTTAGTCCTTTTTTGTTGATTGCGAGCGTATGCGAACACTGTTCATGCGTTGGAAGATATGCACGCAAGAGCGAGACATCCCCATCAATTTTTTTGGAACATAAAAAGCAGTGCATATCTTTATGCAGCCGTCCTTCATGCTCCAAAAGTTTGGTATAGGCTTCAATAGCTACGCGTTTGGGGTTTTGTCTGTTCCAGTTTTGTGAAGCTTCCTCAATTAAATCAAAATAAAAAGAACCAATATCTTCAGAGTCTTTCAAGTGCTTATAGAAAAGCCCTAAAAAATCCTGCCATAATCGCAAAAGATTATAATCATTTATCCAGCTGTATCCAATGTGTATAACATCTTTAAGTCTTGATATAGTGGATTTTGCCGAGTTTTCGACTTCATAATCAATTTTAAAACCTATATTTATCACACCATGGCGTGCACCGTAGAATCTGTAAAGGGTATCTAAGCTGTTTTGAGATAAAATATTTACTATTAAATCTTCGTCTTTGACGCGATTTAAATTAATGATAAAACCTTGCACCTAATTGCTTCCTATATACACACTTTTTAATTTTTTTTAAAATATTTTACACTTATTATGCTTATTTAAACCAAAAGAAAGTATAATTTACATGCTTTGTCTAAATAGACTAAGTTTCTTTAAAAAGAGATTAAATTTATATGTTTTGCATATAAAATTTACAAATTTGGGAGTTGAAATGGTTGAACATCATGATTTATTAAGATCATTTAAGGATAATTGCGGTTTTGGTCTTGTCGCCAACATCAAAAACAAACCTTCACACAAAGTGCTCAATGATGCAGTGACTGCGCTTGAACGCATGATGCACCGTGGTGCTGTTGCTGCAGATGGAAAAACGGGGGACGGAAGCGGTTTACTGCTTTCCATGCCGACTGATTTTCTTAAAAATGAAGCAAAAGAAAAAGGTATAGAATTACCGTCTCAGTTTGCAGTAGCTGTAGTTTTTACCAAAGAAAAAAAGCATTTGCAGACACTGGAATCTATTTGTAACAACAATGATTTAAAAGTGGTTTTACACCGTGATGTTCCAATTGACACCAATGCTCTAGGAGACCAGGCACTGGCTTCACTGCCTCACATCGTACAGCTTTTCATTGTTCCTAATTCAATCATGGCCACAAACAGATTTGATGCACTTTTATATCTTTCACGCAAAGAAGCAGAACATGAAATGATTTCTGAAAGAGATTTCTATATAGCATCTATGAGTTCGAAAGTGCTATCGTATAAAGGGCTTGTTATGCCTACGCATATCAAAGAATTTTACAAAGATCTGCAGAATGAAAATTTTAAAATCTCTTTTTCACTTTTTCATCAAAGATTTTCAACAAATACACTCCCTGAATGGCGTCTTGCACAGCCGTTTCGTGCTGTAGCGCATAATGGAGAAATCAACTCTGTTGAAGCCAACCGCATTAATGTGGCTATAAAATCTGAATCAATAAAAAGCGAAGTATTCAGCGACGAAGAAATTAAAAGACTGCTTCCTATCCTGCAGCCCGGTGCTTCTGACAGTGCTTCAGCCGATAACTTTTTTGAATTTTTAATTGTAAACGGTATGGACTTTTTCAAAGCTGTCCGTGCAGTGATTCCTCCGGCATGGCAGAACGCACCGCATATGGATCCTGAATTACGAGCTTTTTATGAATATCATTCAACTGTATTTGAAGCATGGGACGGTCCGGCTGCATTTTCAGTAACAGACGGACGATATATAGGCTGTGTACTTGACAGAAACGGTTTGCGTCCATCAAAATACATCGTAACAAAAGATGACAACCTTCTGATAGCTTCCGAGTACGGTGTTGTAGATATTCCCGAAGAAGAGATCAAAGAGCGTGGACGTCTGCAGTCAGGGGAAATGATAGGACTTGATCTGAAATTTGGCAAGCTTCTGAAGAGTCAGGAAATTGATGATTATTTAAAAGGTTCCAATCCGTATATGAAGTGGCTGAATGAACATATGATTTATTTGCAGGAACATGTGGAAGAGCAGTATGTTGTATGCAGAGAAGTTGATGAGGCAGATTTGATTGCCAAACAAAGATATTTTAATGTTACGCAGGAAGTTATTGAACAGGTAATCGAACCAATGGTAAAAGAGGCAAAAGAAGCCGTGGGTTCTATGGGTGATGACACACCTCTTGCAGCTTTTTCTAAAAAACAGCGTAATTTTACTGATTTTTTCAAGCAAAAATTTGCACAGGTTACCAATCCGCCAATTGATCCTATTCGTGAAAAAGTTGTAATGAGCTTAAATACCGGTTTTGGTGAAGTGCATAATATTCTGGATGAAATTCCGTCACATGCGCACAGGCTGAAGTCTATTTCTCCGATAATAACGACTGAAAAGTTGGAAGTGCTCAAGTCTTTTGGCAATGATTCCTCTCCAAGATATCAGGAATTTTATAAAAATGCCACATTTTCAACCACCTATATAAGCGATTTGAAAGCCTCTTTGGAAGCATTGGTTCAAAAAGTCATAGCATCGGTTAAAAATGAAGGAACACGCATTGTCATTTTGGATGACAGCGGATTTGACAAGGACAACAAAGTTATTCCGATGGCAATGGCCATAGGCCGTTTGAACTTCGCTTTACTGAACGAAAAGATTCGTCATTTGGTTTCTATTATCGCTACAACGGGAGAAGTCATTGATTCGCACAGTGCTGCAGTACTCCTTGGATATGGTGCTTCGGCAATCCATCCTTATGTATTGTTCGCAACAGTGGCAAACCAGCTTGAAAAATCAAAAGCGTTAAATATGACATTTTCTGAAGCCTATAAATCTGTACACACTGCACTCAACAGCGGACTCTTGAAAATTATGTCCAAAATGGGAATTGCAACAATTGCCTCTTACAGAAATTCCGGTCTTTTTGATGTAATGGGACTGGATAAAACCATAGTAAAAGAGTGCTTTGCAACATCGCATTGTACGCTCAGCGGACTTACCTATGAAGATATAGACGAAAGACTGCAAAAAGCCCATAAAGATGCTTTTAAAACAAACGGTTTTAACAAAATATTTCCTTTGAATATCGGTGGCTACTATAAGTTTTATACAAATCAGGAACATCATGATTTCGGTCCTGCTGTCATTCATGCAATTCATGCTGTTTCCAAACACCCTACACAGGAAAATTTTGATACACTGAAAAACCTTGTGAACAAGCGCGGATTGAAATTTATTCGTGATTTCTTTGACTTGAAATCAGACAGAAAACCGATTGATATATCAGAAGTTGAACCGAAAGAAGCGATTTTCAAACGTTTTGCATCCGCTGCTATGAGTCTTGGCTCCATTTCTCCTGAAGCCCATGAAACAATTGCCATTGCAATGAACAGAATCGGAGCACAGTCAAATTCAGGAGAAGGCGGAGAGGACAAAGCAAGATACAACACAGAGAGAGTTTCCAAAATCAAACAGGTCGCTTCAGGCCGTTTTGGTGTTACTCCGGCGTATCTGAGAAGTGCAGAGGAGATTCAGATTAAAGTTGCACAGGGTGCAAAACCGGGTGAAGGCGGACAGCTTCCGGGGCATAAAGTGACTGCTCTTATCGGAAAGCTTCGTCATACAGTTCCCGGCGTGACACTTATATCACCGCCGCCACACCATGATATTTATTCTATTGAAGATTTGGCACAGTTGATTTTTGATTTGAAGCAGGTCAATCCTGCGGCAAGAATCGCTGTCAAGCTTGTATCTACTGTCGGAGTAGGCACCATTGCTGCGGGTGTGGCAAAAGCCTATGCTGATAAAATTATTATTTCAGGAGGAGACGGTGGTACCGGTGCCGCTCCGCTGACCTCTATCAAATTTGCAGGGAATCCTTGGGAACTCGGATTGTCTGAAGCACATAATGCGCTTAAGGCAAATAATCTGCGTGGACTTGTAGAATTACAGACAGACGGTGGACTAAAAACAGGACTTGATGTTGTTAAAGCTGCTTTGCTGGGTGCGGAGTCTTTTGCTTTCGGTACAGGTGTTTTGACTATTGTAGGCTGTAAAATGCTTCGTATTTGTCATGTCAATAAATGTTCTGTAGGTATTGCAACACAAAACGAAAAACTTCGTGAAGAGTTCTTTAAAGGACATGTTGATCAGGTAATCAATTATTTTACATATTTGGCCGAAGATATCAGAGCCATTATGGCAGAACTTGGATACAGAACCATGGAGGAAATGATAGGCCGTGTGGACCTGCTGAGTGTCAAAGACGATGAATTTGCCAAGAAATTTGATTTCTCGGCAATCCTGCACAGAGAAGAGGGTGTCAATACGCATCAACAGCCGTTTAATCCGCCTTTTGATGATAACAAATTTGAAAAAGATGTTCTCAAAGAGGCGATGAATGCGATTAAACATCCTGAATACCCGATACGCATCAAAAGAGAAATCCAAAATATCCACAGAAGTTTTGGTGCTTTGATATCCGGAGAAATTGCGAAATACTACGGGGATGAAGGACTGAAGCCGGATACAATCAAAATGAATCTCAGCGGTGTAGCCGGACAGGCACTTGGTGCGTTTTTAATTCCGGGTGTTTCGATTTATCTTGACGGCGTTGCAAATGATTATATAGGCAAAGGTATGCACGGAGGAAAAATCATTATTACTTCCAAAAATGAGGGTGAAGAATTTTCAGCAGGCGGTAACACCTGTCTTTATGGTGCTACCGGCGGAAAACTTTATATTTCAGGCAGTGTCGGAGAGCGTTTTGCAGTACGTAATTCCGGAGCCTTTGCTATTGTTGAGGGGACCGGGGACAATGCCTGTGAATATATGACAGGCGGTGTTGTTGTCATTCTGGGACGTACCGGTATTAATTTTGGTGCAGGAATGACAGGAGGCGTGAGCTTTGTCTATGATGAAGATCATGATTTTATTGAAAATGTAAACAGTGAACTTGTGGAAGCTGTAAGAATTGATACAGATGAGGGAGATGAAGCACGACATTACCTCAAACGCCTGCTCAAAGATTATGTAGTAGAAACAAAGAGCAAAAAAGCTGAAGATTTACTGGAAAACTTTAGAGTGGAAGTACGAAACTTCTGGCTGGTAAAACCTAAAAATTTAACAAAATTACCTCTTAATCTAGAGAACGGAGACTAAAATGCGCGAATACCTAAAAACTGAGAGAATTGACCCGGCAAAAAGACTGGTTGTTGACAGAACAAAAGATTTTGGTGAAATTTACGAAGTCTTTGATAAAGATGAGGCAGCAACACAGAGTGACAGATGTATTCAGTGCGGCGATCCGTTTTGTTTAAACAAATGTCCTTTGCACAATTATATTCCTCAATGGCTCAAATCTATTGCCGAAAAAGATTTGGAATTTGCTTTTAAACTCTCCAATGAACCTTCTCCTTTCCCTGAAGTCATGGGAAGAGTATGCCCGCATGACAGACTTTGTGAAGGGGATTGTACATTAAATGACGGGCACGGGGCGATTACCATCGGTTCTGTTGAAACACACATTACTGAAGCAGGATTTAAAGCAGGATATACACCGGATTTTCCTGGAATAACAACAGATAAAAAAGTGGCTGTTATCGGAAGCGGTCCAGCAGGACTCTCTGCTGCTACCTATCTTTTGCGTTCAGGCATTGCTGTAACCATGTATGAAAAAAGTGACCGTGCAGGCGGTCTTTTGACATACGGTATTCCAAATTTCAAACTCGATAAAAAAGTAGTTGAGAGACGTGTGAAACTTTTGGAAGAGGCCGGATTGACACTTGTGCTCAACAGTGAAGTGGGACGCGATATAGAGTTTGAAACTATTGCAAACGAACATGATGCAATGTTTATAGGCGTTGGTGCAACAAAAGCAAAAAGTGCGGGTATCGCAGGTGAAAATGCACCAAATGTCTACAAGGCAATGGATTATCTTACAAACATACAAAGAAAGAATTTTAAACAGCCGTATGATAAAAAATTTGATTTTAAAGATTTAAATGTTGTGGTCATCGGTGGAGGTGATACGGCGATGGATTGTTTAAGAACTGCAAAACGAGAAGGTGCAAAATCTGTTACATGTTTGTATCGCAGAGATGAAAAAAACATGCCGGGCAGTAAAAAAGAGTATAAAAATGCGATGGAAGAGGGTGTTGATTTTACATTTCTTGTAGCACCCAAAGAGATAATATTAAATGAGGAAGGACGTGCAGTGGCGGTAGAAGTTGTAAAAACAACTTTGGGTGCCAAAGATGCTTCAGGCCGCCAACGCATGGAAGAGGTAAAAGGTTCACAATTCAGAGTGAATGCAGATGTGGTTATAATGTCACTTGGATTTGATCCTGTTGTGCCGTCGTTTTTAGCTGAAAACGGTATAGAGACAAATTCATGGGGTGGGATTATTGTAAATGAAGAGACATACGAAACAACAACACCCGGCATATATGCCGGAGGCGATTGTTTTCGTGGTGCTGACTTAGTTGTAACTGCGGCTTTTGACGGTCGTGAGGCAGCAAGAAGCATTATAGACTCTTTGTTGCAATAAATTCAAGCAGATTTACTTGTTTTTGATGAGTAAATCTGCCTTTCTTCTGAAAAAAATATTTTCAAAAATTCTTTAAAATCAACATTAATTTGCTATAATAGAGTCTATTTATATAATTTAAGGATTTTTTTTGAATTTACTAAACCTTTTTACAAAAACATTTGACAATAAACAACCGGAAAAAGCCGAAGCAGGATCTCATTGGATTAAATGCAAATCATGTCACTCTCTTATGTACTACAAAGAAGTTGAGAACCAAAACTATGTATGTCCAAAATGTGGGTATCATATCCGTATAGGTGTAAAAGAGAGACTCAACATGCTTGCAGATGAGGGAACATTTGTAGAGTATGATGCTTCATTGGAACCTGTGGATCCGTTGAAGTTTGTTGACAAAAAACCTTATAAAAAACGTCTTGAAGAAGCCTATGCAAAAACAGGAAGAAAATCATCAGTAGTAAGCGGTGAATGTAAAATGAACGGGGTTGATGTACAGCTTGTCATTTTTGATTTTGCTTTTATGGGCGGTTCTTTGGGCTCAGTTGAGGGTGAAAAAATTGTTCGCGCGGCTGAGAGAGCTATTGAGAAAAAGCAGGGTTTGATTATACTCAGTGCCTCAGGTGGTGCAAGAATGCAGGAATCAACCTTTTCACTGCTGCAGATGAGTAAAACTTCGGCGGCACTGGCAAAACTTTCCAATCACAAACTGCCTTTTATCTCTGTGCTTACGGACCCGACGATGGGTGGGGTGAGTGCCTCTTTTGCCAACCTTGGTGACATTATTATAGCTGAACCGGGAGCGTTGATCGGTTTTGCAGGACAGAGAGTTATTGAGCAGACTATTGGTTCAGAATTGCCTGAGGGATTTCAAAGAGCTGAATTTTTACTAGAACACGGTTCCATTGATATGATTGTCAATCGAAACAAGTTGAAAAAAACCCTCTCTGATATGCTGACTTTACTGAAAAAAGACTGATATGAGACTCTATGCGTTATGTGATCAGGACATGCTTGATAAAAAAGGAATTTCTTTAGAATCCTTTATAGGTATTGCAAAAAAGAAGAATGCTGAAATTATACAATATCGAAATAAAAATGCAGACATCGCTTTTATTAAAGCACAATTGATAAAAATCAGAAAACTTTATGACGGTTTTTTGATAGTGAATGATGCCTATGAGCTTGTTGAATTCTGCGATGGTGTGCATGTAGGGCAGGAAGATCTTAAAGCTATAGATACAGATGTATTCAAGGCAGTCAAAATTTTACGAAGTGTTATAAATGAAGACAAAATTTTAGGTATTTCAACGCATAATGAAGAAGAAGTTTTGCAGGCAAATGCAATGGATTTAAACTATATCGGACTTGGCGCATACAGAAATACTGATACAAAAAAAGATGTATCAAGCCTTCTTGGAGATACCCTGGATACCATTGCCTCAAAATCCAGACACCATGTCGCTGCTATAGGCGGTGTGAAATTTAATGATTCATTTGAACATGTAACATACAATGTAATCGGGAGCGGCTTACTCCAATGAATATAGAAATCGTCTCTATAGCAAAGAGAGAAAAAACACTTTACGATCCGCTGTATAAAGAGTTGACAAAAATGATATCAAGGTTTGCAACTGTAAAAGATACGGAGATTTTTTCAAAAGATGTAACAAAAGCACACACAATTTCCCCACAGGCCGCTCAAAAAGCATATACCAAAGTTTTAGAAGCTTATATTGGGAAAGATTTCTGTATAACTTTGCATCCAGATGGAAAACTAGTAGACAGTTTTGAATTTAGTAAGCTTCTAAATGATAAAATGTCCGTAAAATTTTTTATAGGCGGAGCATATGGTTTTGAAAAAGATTTTTTAGACCAAAGCAATGCTGTTGTCAGTTTAGGCAAAATAACAATGAGTCATAAAATTGCCAAGGCGGTTTTATTGGAACAGATCTATAGAGGTTTTGCTATACTGAGCAATCATCCATATCATAAATAAAAGGGAAATATAAGTGCAAGCAAGTGAGTTAAAATATTTTAAAGAGTTACTACTGAGTCGAAAAGAACAGATAGAGAAAAACATTCAGGATGTCCGAACAGAACTAAGTGAGCTGAGTTCGTTAGATTTAAATGATGAAGGCGATCATGCTTCGGCAAATAACAATTCTATGGTAGAAGGTGCTATAATAGAGCAGCAAAAGCAGGAATTGGATGAGATTGAAAAAATACTCTCTAAAATTAAAAACGGTGGTTATGGTGTTTGTGAAATGTGTGAAGATGAAATAGGATTTCAAAGACTGAAAGTAAAACCGCATGCTGCATACTGCATTGACTGTAGAGAAATAGTAGAAAAATCTAAATAAAGGATTGGAGAATGTATATTAAAAGGTACACAGTAGCTGCATTGGTTTGGATGGGACTTGTCGGTTGGTATGTTTACGCATATGTAACACAGGAAAGCATGAGTATAGATCTGTTTGGCATTCCTATGCCGTCACTTTCAATTGCTTTATGGGTAATCATACCGATATTTATCCTATACCTTGCAAGCGTGGCACATATGACATTCTATTCAATTATCGGTAATTTTCGATTACGTAAATATGAAAAAGATTATGAAAAACTTATTAATGCTGTTATTGATGCCTACCTGGGAAAAAAAGAGAGAAACTATACATTTAAAACTGATAGATATACTCTATTGGGAACGCTTTTGCAAAATAGTGAGATGCACCCGGTCGGAGAGATTATAGGAAAAATAAATAACGAAAAAATTGAAAAAGTACTGCGTATTATTCAAGATGTCAAAAACGGTGAAGTTGTGGATCTTAAACCGTACAATTTACCGTCTGACAATGAACTTGTGATACAAAACGAAAGAAACAGATACAAAAAAGGTCAGATAAGTGCAGAAAATATTCTGGCAAACTGTACCAAATATGATGACAGTATATGTAAAGAGGTTTATGTGGATTATGTCAAAACCGCACCATTGAGCGGTATTGAAAAATATAAATCCTTTTTAACAAAAGAGGCTTTACATGTAATCCTTTCAAGAATTAATGCTGATGAAAATATTTTGAAAATCAGTAATGAAGTACTTATAGATTTATTTAAAAAACTTGATCTCAGCAAGAAAGACTATATTGAAATTTCTTCGATTCTATCTAAAGGCGGTATGATTCCGGAACAGAGAATAAAACTTTTTGAAATATTGTCTGAAGAAGATGAAGATGCTGTGGATGCGTATCTTTATACGCTTTATGACCTTGAAATGATAGCACCGGCCAATGCTATTCTTGACAATTCTCAGCCTGATGAGTATCAGAACTTTAAGGCTTATCGTGCGCTTAAAGAGTGTGGACAAAACTTTAGTATAGATATGTTTCTGTAATAATGAAAAAAACAAAACTCTCCTTTGACAAGCCATTATATGTATTAGCCCCATTGGCGGGTTTTACTGATCTTCCTTTTAGAAGTGTGGTGAAAAAATTTGGAGCAGATTTGACTGTCAGTGAAATGTTGAGTTCAAATGCTCTGGCTCACGGTTCACAAAAAACACTGCATATGCTGGAAAAATCTTCTTTGGAAGATCCGTATTCTGTACAAATTGCAGGTGCTGATGTTGATATTGTACGTCGTGCGGTTGAAATACTAAACGAACAGGATGGAATTGACATTATTGATCTGAACTGTGGTTGTCCTGTACCCAAAGTTGTGGGTCACGGCAGTGGCAGTTCTCTTCTTTTGGACCTTCCTCTGATGGGAGATATAATAAAAACTATTAAAAATACTTCCAATAAAAATATGACCAGTGTTAAAATAAGATTGGGCTTTGAAAAGAAAAACCATGTAGATATTGCAAAAGTCGTACAGGACAGCGGTGCAGATTTTATTGCAGTGCATGGAAGAACACGAACCGGCAAGTTTAAAGCAGCTGTTGATTATGATGCAATAAGAGAGATAAAAGAGGCTGTAGATATCCCGGTGATTGCCAACGGAGATATAGACTCTTATGAAAAAGCCAAATGGGTGCTTGAACATACTGGTGCTGACGGGGTTATGATAGGTCGCGGTGCAGTAGGGGCTCCGTGGATATTTCATCAGCTTAAAACCGGTGCAGAATCTATCGAACAGAGTCTTAAACATGAAATTATTATGGAACATTTTGACAAAATGATAGAGTTTTACGGACAGCATGGTGTTGCAATGTTTAGAAAGCATACCCATACCTATTCGAAAGGCTATCGAGGTGCATCAGTTTTGAGAAATGAAGTAAACTCAATTGATGATATAGCAACATACCGTTCAGTCATAGATGACTTCTTTAAAAACAGTGAGATGACACTCTGATGTTAGAAATTTCTCCGGCAATTAAAAATTTAGAAAAAGAAGACATAGCGGATAATCTACTCCATTATGTTTATAATACAAAACATTTACTCTCTTTAATTAAAAAAGGCATTGAACTGGATGATCCTTCCTATTTGAGTTCTTACCGTTCCTTTGAAGGGGAAGTGTATGAAAATTTTATTTATGAGAAGCTTTTGCGTTACGCCCAGGAGAATGACTATATAACAAAATTTGTACTCAAGGGTTTTCATCAGGGAAAATGCAAAGCCTATGCAAATACTCTTTCCATCAGCGAGAAAGAACAAATAGTCTACAGAACAAAAAGCCGTGAAATCAGTGAATTTGATGCAATGTTTTTGACAAAAAACAATGAACTCTATTTTGTTGAAATGACACTGGTAAAGTCTGTATTGAAATTGCGTCGCAGACTGAGAAAGAAAAAAGCACTTTTGGAAATTATCTTTCCAAACTACACAATCAAATCATTAATTATCTTAAATGAAGGTGCCACAGGTGCCAAGCAGTTCCCGTCATACTGTAAAGTATGGTTTACAAAAGAGTTCTCGGCTGCAGAAGTTTTAGAATATATTACAAAACTCGACAAACAAAAACTTTTGCCAAAAGACAAAATAAATTCCAAGAAAATGATAGAAGCACACATGCTGAAACTTCATCCGTTCAGGTATTATAATACCATGAGCTGGATTACCAAAACAATACGTGCAAATAAAAAATATGTCATAGATATGAATTTCTTGATGACTGAAAAAGTACAAAGATATCATGATCTATACAATAAATTTTATGTCGGTTTTTTGACTGTAAAAGATATGAAAAACATACTGCAGTTAAAAGAGGGTGAATATTCGCAAGAACAACGGGTAGTTGTTGCATTGGAAAAGAAACATTCTGATGAGATTGTAGTGACGTACTACATACAGACAACCCGTAAGAATCTTTATCTGTACAGTTTTAATGACTGGAAAGTTGTGAAAGAAAAAAAAGATCCTTACGGAATTACTGTAACAGAAGTGTTTCATATCAATAAATTGATGAATGAGAGCTATTTGTTAAGTATATCTCAGGTCAATACAATTAAAAAACTACTGAAAGAACGTTTTAAAAGAGAGAGTCAAAAACCAAACGTAAATTAGTTTTTTACTGCATTTCATAGGCTATGTTTGCAGCTCTTTCTTTGTATGCCTGAAGAGGTTCCTGCTTTTGTGATGTTTGCGATTTACCTAAAAATTTTTCTAAATCTTCATGTCTGCTTTGTAAAATCTCATCAAACTCCTTTTGGGATGCCGGCTTGTTATCTGTAAATTTGTCCAGAAGTATATTGCCGTTACCCATAAGAACCAGGTAGCTTTGATTGCCAAAGTCAAGCATAACAACACTGTTCTTTTCATCTATGGCTTTTTGAAACCGTATACTGACATTTTGTTCTGTCATATCAGTGTTGTCATTTTGTAAAGGGGATTTTTTTGTGTCTTTAAAGAGCCAGTTGTTATTTGATGTTTCCGTATTAGCAGGGAGAGGTTTCATTTTTTTCTTGATATATAAAAGTATAAGAATTCCAAGGATTAAAATCGCAACCACAATATAATAACTTGAAGACATTGCGTCATCCTTTTTTGTCGGCAATGCACTGAGTGAATTTACAGAAGAGGATGATGCTTTTTTAAAAGTTGATGATTTTACAGCTGTTTTGTTTGTAAAGCGCAATCTCAATCCGTAGCCGTCAGATGTTTTTGAAGCAATAAGTTTTGTTGATGGAGATATAGAAGCAACAATCAGGGTTTCACTGTTAAGAGGTGTGATAGTCAATGAGTGTAAATACTGGGAAGAGACTTTTTTTATTTTTGGTGATTCTATCGTGGCATCTTCAAGTTTTATGATGATTTTTGATTTACTGATACTCTGCTTTATCTGCCCGGTGTAAGGTGTATCAAAAGTAATCATGACATCGGCTCTGTCAGTTCTTTCATAAATATTATAGCTTAAAATTTTTGAAGCATACAGGGAAAACGGCAGAATAAAAAGTAATAAAATTTTAATCATAATCTCTCTTTTGACAGGTAGTAGAGTACAGCACTTGAATCCAGCACTTCATTGATACGGATAGCGAGGTTTTTTTCGTAAACCATCACTTCTCCTTTTCCTATAATACGTCCGTTGACATAAGACTCAACACTCTCTCCTGCCGGTTTTTTTAAATCGATAATAGATCCTTTTTCAAGCTTTAAAACTTCTGCAACACTCAACTCGGTCTCTCCCAGATCAGCAATAAATTCAACTTCCATGTCTAAAATACCGGAGTAGTCCATCCATGAAAGTTCTTCTTGCAGGTCAAATTTTTTTGTATCAGGCATCTAATTCCTTAATGGCAATAATGAGTTCGGCATTGTCTATATGAACGACTTTGCGCTCATCAAAGCTAAAGTCAAATTCTCCGACTTTTGCAAAATGAGGCGTTCCCATTGTATATGAGATTCCAAGTCCTTCAGCAATGACTTTGGCGCTTCCTATAATAAGATTGGCAGTTTCAAGTGTCATTTCCTTGAGCGTCTCTTCATCACTTTTTTCTTCTTCTAAAAACAGTTTTGAAACTTTCTGCATAAAATCATTGTCAGAAGCTATATAAACTCTGTAGCGTTTCTGGTCTTGAGTTTGTACATCTATGTAAGCAATAAGTGTTCTCTTGTTTGTCGGGGCATCTTTTATTTCGCATGAAGCGCCGATTTGATGTATGCAAAAGTTTTTTGCTGCTTCTTTTAAGCTCTCTAGCATTATCTACCTTTCTTATAATTCATAGATTATACTTGAATGAAACACAAAGTAAAATTAAACTATTATTTATATTGGGGTATAATTCCAAAAAAGTTATGGATAATAATGATTGAATTAATCTTGCTTGGTACTTTTGTCGGTTTGCTGTCCGGGCTTTTTGGAATAGGCGGTGGAACAATTCTGGTGCCACTGCTGCTATTGCTTGGGTATGAAACAAAAATTGCCATAGGCATTTCGGTTATTCAGATGGTTTTCAGCTCTGTTTACGGCAGCTATCTGAATAATAAAAAAGGAACACTTGATGTCCTGATGGTTGTTATTATTGGACTTGGCGGTTTTACCGGTGCCCTTTTAAGCGGTAATATTACGGCAAGTTTCAGTGACCAGACCTTGGAAATGGTCTTTTTGGCATTTGCTGCATTTGCACTTATTCGCCTTTTTATGAAAACACATGACTATAAACACGAAAAGAAAGTAAACAAGGCAGTGCTTTTTGTCACAGGTTTTGTCATAGGGGCAATAAGCATGTCCATAGGGGTAGGCGGGAGTCTGATTCTTGTCCCTATCCTTGTTGGGTTTTTACATGTACCTTTGAAAAAAGCTACATCAGCAGGACTGTTCTTTGTTGTTTTTTCATCTGTTTCGGGGTTGATATCGCATACACTGCACGGGCATGTTGATTATACAAGTGGAATCATTATAGGGTTGGCATCATTGGCAGGTGTGTATGCAGGCATACATTTAAAGCATCATATCTTAAATGTATCTCTGCAAAAAAAACTCTTAACTGTTCTTTATCTGATTATTGTAATATATTTGCTCTATAGAATTTTTTGAGGTATAAATGAAAAAAAAAGATGTAATTAAAATCACCGGCGCGCGCGAAAACAATTTAAAAAATATCAATTTGACAATTCCTAAAAATGAATTGATTGTGATGACTGGACTCAGTGGAAGCGGGAAGTCTACTCTGGCTTTTGATACGCTCTATGCAGAGGGTCAGCGCCGCTACATGGAATCACTCTCTTCGTATGCAAGACAGTTTTTAGACCGTGTAGGCAAGCCTGATGTTGACAAAATAGAGGGGCTCACACCTGCTATAGCCATAGATCAAAAAACAACCTCAAAAAATCCGCGTTCAACTGTCGGAACAATTACGGAAATATATGATTATTTTCGACTGCTGTATGCCCGTGTCGGTATTCAGTACTGTCATAAATGCGGCAAAAAGATTTCTCAAATGTCGGCTTCGGATATAATTGGCGAAGTTGCAAAGCTGCCTGAGGGAGCAAAACTTGTCCTGATGGCACCGCTTGTAAGAGAGAACAAAGGTGCCTACGCAGACCTGATTGAGTCACTTGTGCATAAAGGCTATGTCCGTGCTCAGATTGACGGTGTTATGGTACGTCTGGATGAAGAGATAGAACTCTCAAAAACAAAAAAGCATACGATTAAAGTAGTTGTTGACAGAGTGATTGTCAAAGAAGAGAACAAAGAACGAATCGCATCAGATGTGGAAAAAGCGCTCAAAGAAAGCTACGGCGAACTGGAAGTGGAAATACTCAACTATGAAGAACTCGGCTGCCCTCAGCATATTCACTATTCGGAACATAACGCCTGTTTTGACTGTAAAATAAGCTTTGAACCGCTTGAACCTTTGAGCTTCTCTTTTAACTCTCCAAAAGGCGCCTGTTCTGAATGTGACGGTCTTGGCATACGTTATGCACTTGATATTGACAAGATTATTGACAGTGATCTGAGTATTGAAAAAGGTGCTGTTAAAATTGTTTACGGTTTTAACAAAGGTTACTATTTTACCTTTTTAAAGGGTTTTTGTGCACATAATGACATTGACGTTACCGTACCGTATTCTGAATTGCCATTGCACCAGCAAAAAGCGATTTTACACGGTAATATAGATGAAGTAGAGTTTTTGTGGAAAAACCATAAAGTAAAAAGAATATTCCCGGGTATTATCCGTATAGCCTATGATATGCTTAAAGACGAAAAAGAACTTGCAGACTATATGAGTGAAAAGGTCTGTGATGTCTGTGGCGGGCACAGGCTCAAACGCGAATCTTTGGCAGTGAAAGTGGCTGATACAAAAATAGCACAGCTTCTCGAAATGCCGATTGCCAAAACCTATGAATTTTTTGCCAATGATGAGAACTTTTCCTATTTCGACAGACAGTCAAGAATGATAGCAGAGCCTATTTTAAACGAAATCAAAGAACGACTTTTCTTTCTTTATGATGTAGGACTTGGCTACATTACTTTGGGTCGTGATGCCAGAACCATAAGCGGAGGAGAAGCACAACGCATACGAATAGCTTCACAAATCGGTTCGGGACTTACAGGTGTCATGTATGTGTTGGATGAGCCGAGTATAGGACTTCATGAAAGAGACACCTTGAAACTTATCCGAACACTCAGAAGCCTGCAGGAAAAAGGAAACACTGTTATCGTGGTTGAGCATGACAGAGAGACCATAGAAAATGCAGACTTTATAGTAGACATAGGAAGCGGTGCGGGAAAATTCGGCGGAGAAGTTGTTTTCAGCGGAACACTGGAAAAATTGAAAAAAGCAAAAACACTTACGGCTGACTACCTTTACGGACGTAAAAAAATCGAGTATTTTTACAGACGTCCGCAGGAAAAATGGATAGAAATCAAAAATGTCACTATTAACAATATTGAAAACCTGAGTGCTAAAATTCCGCTCAACAACTTTGTCTGCATCACAGGAGTTAGCGGCAGCGGAAAAAGTTCTCTGATGCTTCAGACACTTCTTCCGACGGCAAGAGAACTGTTAAATCATGCCAGAAAAGTCAATAAAGTTGCTGGTGTAGAAATAAACGGATTAGAGCATGTTGATAAAGTTATCTATCTGGATCAAAGCCCGATAGGGCGTACTCCAAGGAGTAATCCGGCAACCTATACCGGTGTGATGGATGAAATCCGCAACCTTTTTGCCCAGACAAAAGAGAGTCAGATTCGCGGATATACGGCATCAAGATTCTCTTTTAATGTCAAAGGCGGACGTTGCGAGAAGTGTCAGGGTGAGGGTGAAAACAAGATAGAAATGCACTTTCTGCCCGATATTATGGTCAAATGCGATGCCTGTGGCGGAAAACGCTATAATCAGCAGACTTTGGAGGTTTTTTACAAAGGTAAAACCATCGCCGATGTGCTTGCCATGAGTGTGGATGAGGCTTTTGAGTTTTTTAAACCTATTCCTAAGATACACCAAAAAATGAAAACACTTGTAGATGTAGGACTTGGCTATATAACTTTGGGTCAAAATGCCGTAACGCTCTCAGGCGGAGAAGCGCAGAGAATCAAACTCTCAAAAGAGCTTAGCCGTAAAGATACAGGAAAAACGCTTTATATTCTGGATGAACCGACAACAGGTTTGCATTTTGCCGACGTTGACAGATTGACAAATGTACTGCATAAGTTTGTCGAACTCGGTAACTCTATGCTCATCATTGAGCATAATCTTGATATGATAAAAAATGCCGATTATATTATAGATATGGGTCCTGAAGGCGGCAGCGGCGGGGGACTCATAATAGCGGAAGGTTCCCCTGAAGTGTTGGCAAAGAACCATAAAAAAACAGGCTCTTACACCGGTGAATATCTTGAAAAAGAGTTAAAGTTACATAAAATATAGTATAATTCGAAAAAAAATAAAGGCTTAAAAATGTCTGTATACGTTTTTGGACACAAAAATCCCGATAGTGACTCTATTGTTGGTGCTATCTCATTATCTTATTTAAAAAACAAAGTAGAAAAAGAAGAGTATATCCCTGCCCGTCAGGGTGAAATAACTGCTGAGACCGAGTTTATTTTAGAGAAATTCGGCGGTACTCTGCCAATGCTCAAAACTTCAGTGGCAGGTGAGAGAGTTTTTATAGTTGACTCTACCGACAAAGCACATTTTCAGGACGATATTGACGAAGCAACTATAATAGGTATTGCCGACCACCATAAACTGGGTGATTTGACTACCGATACGCCTCTTGAAGCATGGATTCGACCGATTGGGTGTTCTAACACGGTAATTTATGAAATGTACAGATGTTACGGTGTGGAAGTACCAAAAGAGATTGCAGGTTTAATGATGATGGCAATTTTAAGTGATACCGTTATATTTAAATCGCCTACATGTACAAAGGCAGATACAAAAGCCGTCAAAGAGTTGGCAGAAATTGCCGGAGTAACAGACTATAAAAAACTGGCGATGGAGATGTTTATAGTAAAATCTGCTGTTGACGGTGCAAGTGCCCGTGATTTAAATACACGGGATTATAAAGAGTTTAATATGAACGGCACAAAAGTCGGTATCGGGCAGCTTGAAATGGTCGATATTTCAGTCTTGGAACCTCGTGAAGAGGAACTGCTTGAAGATATGAAAAAGATGAAAGAAGAGGGCGGACTGCATACTGTTTTGATTCTTTTGACAGACATTATGAAAGAGGGCTCAAAACTTTTGGTTGTGAGTGATGATGAGTCAAAAATAGAAAAAGCATTTGACATTAAACTCCAAGACCATAAAGCATGGCTCGATGGCGTACTGAGCCGTAAAAAGCAGGTAGTGCCTTTTGTGCAGCCTCAGTTTTAACTCTTTTTAGACTTGTTTGAATAGTGCGTCGCACTGACAATATCACCGATGATGGCGCGGTGATAGAGGTAGGGCTGTTTTATATTGCTTATAACATACCTGCCGCCGGATGTCGTGATTACTTCCAGTGTTCCAACATCAATTATTTTGCCAAATCTTTTACTGAAAGGCTTAATATAGATAGTTCTGATCTCTTCAAGGTTAATCGGAAAAATCTCTTTTTGTACCCGGCCCTTGAGAATAATAAGCCTTTTTTGTGTGAGCAGACAGTTGTAGGATTTTTTTTCTTTTATTTCATCCAGATGGACAAAAAAAGTGCGAATCATTAAAACAATACCAATCACACCTATTTCGTACTCATATCCTATAAACAGCAGAAGAGATCCCAGGGCATAGAGTTTTATCATAGGCAAATAAAACGTTTTTGATATTTCTGCCCGTACCAAAACCGATTCATCTTTGTGCAGAACCTTTTTAAAATTTTCTATGATATTTTCCTTTTGTGCCATTGTCTATTCTGTATAAAGGTATCTTTTTATTTTTTTTGTCGGTGTTTTTACAAAAGGCTCAATCTGTTCTATAAATTTTTGAATTTTTGAAAATGAGGCCAACTGTGCATTGACCTCTATTCTCATATTTTCCAGGTAATCTGCAATTTTTTCTCTGACTTCATTTTCCGGCATATTATGAGCATTAAACATTTTATCTATAAGTTCATAGTCCAGGTGTACTCTTGCAACCAGTTTTCCGTCTTTTTCCATCACAAGGGAATCAAGAACCGCCTCATGTTGATTGATGATAGCCTCTATCTGTTCTGGATATATGTTTTCTCCACCGGGACCGATAATGACATTTTTACTTCTTCCGCTGATAAAGAGATACCCGTCTTCATCTATGTAACCCAAGTCTCCGGTATAAAACCAGCCATCTTTGATAACCTCTTTTGTCTGCTCTTCATCTTTGTAATAGCCTATCATTACACTGGGTGATCTGGTTATAATCTCCCCTTCACCGTTTTGCGGGTTGGGATCTTTTATCTGCACTTCGACTCCGACCATCGGCAAGCCGGTAGAGCCTATCTTGATCGGGTAGCCGATTCTTCCTCCCGCTATAAGTGGAGATGTTTCGGTGAGTCCATAGCCTACAATGTATGGAAAGTTGGCTTCTGCCAAAAATTTTTCTACATAGGGAGAGAGTGCTGCACCGCCTATACCGAAAAATTTGATCCGGCCTCCGAATGTTTCGATTAATTTTTTTCCGGCAACTTTATTGAGCAGTTTGCGTATAAAAGGGATGGAGTAGAGTGTTTTCATAATAAACGAACCGGTAAATTTTGGCAATATTTTATTTTTATATATTTTTTCTATGATTAGAGGCACACTGAGCATCATAGTCGGTCTGACGCTGGCAAAGGCTTTTATAAGGACATTCGGAGTGGGTGCTTTGTCGAGATATACAATGTCCGCACCATGTAAAATCGGCAGTATCATGCCGACAGTACACTCGAGAGTATGTGCCAAAGGTAAAATGGAAAGAAAAGTATCTTCGGGTAAAATAGTTACGTTTTTATAGGCACTCATTGCATTGGTAACAAGGTTTTTGTGTGAGAGCATCACTCCTTTTGAGTGTCCTGTCGTGCCTGACGTATACAAAAGTGCCGCCATATCATCTTCTTTTGGTCTTGGAAGTTCTTTGGAAGCCATTTTCTGTGTCAGTTTTGCGATGTAACTGTGATTTTTCAATTCATCTATGAGTGTTAAATCATCAAGCTTTATAACAAACTTCATATTGGAATTATCCAGCTCTTCTATGGTTTGAAGATGCTTTTGTGATACAAAAACAGCTTTTGCCTCAGAGTGTCTGATAATGTGCTGGACATCAGAGGGATGAAAATCAGGAAGTATGGGAACGATGACACCGCCAAAATAGGTAACAGAAAAATATGCAACAGCCCAGTTAGGCATATTTTCACTCAGCAGGGCAACTTTATCGCCTTTTCTGACACCGTTTTTCTTTAAAAGTTTGATCATGGCATGTACATTTTCATGTAACTCTTCATAGCTCATAGGGTCCTGGTCAACTTTAGACAATACTTTTTTCGGTCCGTACAGCTCAACTGACCGTTTTAGCAAACTTGGCAGTGTGTAGTCCTGCATATTTTCATAAGGGTAGGTAATATCTGTCATAGTTCATCTTTTATCTTTATTTGTTATTTTATTATACAGAGTATTTCTTTAATGTAAAATGTAGAGTGATTAAATATACAATTAATTTTAATAAGAGTAGAATTTTAGAAGCACGCTTAGGTGTCTTTTTTATTTTGGAGAATAAAGCAATGAATATGCATAAAATTATATCCGGGTCATTTTTTATCTTGGCCATGACGGTCAATTTCGGTTTTTTTTACGGAGAGCCTACCGTACTTGAACAGCACAGTTCTTACGAGCTTTTTGCCGCGATTATTGTCAATCTGATAGCCACAGTACTCAAACTGGGGGACAGAACACAGCTGGGGGCGGTTTTACTGGCAACAAGTATTGTAGCAGATATTCAGCTTATCGCATCTGCGACTGTCTGGGCTTTTGCAATATATGTAATTGGTGATGTGAATATAGAGGCCGCAACAGCGATTGTCTCGCTCTCAGGCGGAGCACTCCTGGCAAATATAGTCTCGGTTATACTCTTTGTTGGCGATACACTCAAGTCAAAAAGATAGCAAGATATGAATGAACAGATTGTATGGATTGTTCTTAAAAGGTTAAGGACACCTTTTTTAGTCATTATCATTACTTTTGCCATATCCATACTCGGGTTAGTGCTGATTCAGGGGACAGACAACAACGGCGACCCTTATCAGATGACTTTTTTTGATGCCTTTTATTTTGTAACCTATATGGCAAGTACTATCGGTTTTGGAGAGGCTCCGTATACTTTCAACTACGAACAGCGGATGTGGGTGAGTTTTTCTATCTATTTTACAGTGATAGGATGGTTTTACGGGATAGGAGCGATAGTTTCTCTGATACAGGATGAGGCACTGAAAAAAGCATTAAACAGGAACTCGTTCAGAAATCATGTAAGAAATATCAACAAACCCTTTTATATTATTCTCGGATATAACGGGATAACAAAAAGTATTATTGACAGACTCAACGGACATGACTACAGGCTCGTTGTTTTAGATAAAGACGAAGAGAAGATAGACGAGTTGATATTGGAAAATTTTTATCCAAATGTTCCTGGATTTGTAGGCGATGCAACAAATCAAAAAATGCTTAAAATTGCAGGAATCCATCAAAAAAACTGTGCAGGTATAATCTCTCTTTTTGAAGATGATATGGTAAATTCAAAAATAGCCACCATCAGCAAACTGCTCAATAAAAAAATTGATATTATTGTCAAGGCAACTTCAAAGGCTCAGCTTGAACACTTTCGAAGTATGAATTTGAAACATGTGAAAAATCCTTTTGATATTATATCAAAACGCATCTACTATGGTATAACAGCACCCTATATCTGGCTTTTGGAGATGTGGATGTACGGACACATACTCAAACTGAAAAAAAGAGACCAGTTCCCTCTTGGAAAATACATTATATACGGTAAAGGAAGAATGGGCAAAGCGATTCAAGAAGGATTGCAAAAGGCCGGTATAGAGTATGTGATTGAAGATTTTGATTCACAGCGCTACATAGAAGAGAAAAATACAACCATTTTCGGGGATGATGAAGATATACACAGACTGATTGAACTCGGTGTCAAAGAGAGTGCCTGCATTATAGCCGCAACACAAAATGATTTGCTGAACCTTACTATTTTAAACAAGGCGAAACAGTTGAATCCGAAAATATTTACAATGGCCCGTGAAAATTCCTTAGACGATTTAAATATATTTCAGGCATCTAAAATCAATAAAATATATATTGTAGAGAAGATACTGGCTGATGCAACATACAGCTATATAGCAAGACCTCTGGCTGACCTGTTTATACAAGAAGCACGCAAAAAAGATGATGAATGGGCAAGAATCATTGTCTATATGCTTAATAATATCACAGGGATGAATCCAATGTACTTTGAAACTGTACTGAATGATGCAAATGCGTATGCACTGACATTAAGGCTTGAAAAAGGTGAAAATATAAGCCTTGCAGATTTAAGAAGATCCCGTGCTGACAGAAATGAGATGTTACATGTAGTTTTTTTGCTGCTCAAAAGAGGGGATAACATATACTTGATGCCTGATGCAAGAATGAATCTGCAAATCGGTGATGAACTGCTGATAGTCTCAGATGAGGAAAATTACAGTGATTTTGAGTATATTGTCAATAACATATATGAACTGGAGTATGTTTTAGGATATACAAGTTCTTAAGGCAGAGTTAAAACAAAGCGTGTACCTGCAGGCTCGTTTTTTTGCACAACTATTTTTATATCCATAGCATATGCCAGTCTTTTTACGATATCAAGCCCAAGACCACTGCTGTTTTCATCACTGTAGGAGCGTTCAAATATTTTTTCCGGTTCTTTGATTCCTTTGCCGTTGTCTTCTATATATAAAGCATTCTTATTGTTATAAATCTTTATATATCCATTGGAACTGTTGTATTTACAGGCATTTGAAATAATGTTTTGCAGAATTTGTTTCATAGCCTGTGTATTTATTTTTGCTTTGAGTATGTTGCATTGAATGTGAAAAGTGATATTGGGATAAAGGGCTTTTTGGATTTCAACAACTTCTTGAATAATAGGGCATATATTTTGATTTTGTATCTGAAAAGTTTCTTCCTGAAGCAGTATTGTTAGGTTTTCATGGAGTTCTGAAATATTGTTGATACTCTTTTTTAACCTTATTAGTGCTTTTGTATTTTGTAATTGCGGAATTTTTTCGATGAGTTTCATATTGAGTTGCATAGAGGTGACAGGCGTATTTAAGTCATGAATTAAATCTTTTGCAAATTTATCAAGAGTTATGATACTTTCGCGTAAAGGCTTTAAAGCATTTTTTGCAAGCTTGTAGCTAATATATGCAAAAATAAGAAGCAATAAAAACTGTATGGACAGAACTTTTTTTTTGAAGTTGGATAATCTTTGATCAAAGCTGTGTTTTGACTTAAATACTTGTAGATATTTTCCACGCCTGTTCATAGGCAGCAGTTTGGAAAATTCTTTTTCTCCTATAGTGAAATTTCTAATATCAACATGTTTGGGTACTTTGACAAAAGCATGATGAAAATCTTTGTTGTATTCATCTATTGAAGTACCCATTTTAATATGTCTGGCGTACTCAATAAGTGAAAATTCCTCTTCTTTTAAAAAATGGTTTTTTGTCTGTTGAAAATAAAAATATCCGGCAATTAAAATAAGCAGGGCAGTGCTGATAAAGTAAATAAGAAAAAATTTTAAAAATGCCAGTTTTTCATGATGATGCAAGACGGTATCCTATCCCTTTTATCGTTGTAATTGGGAGACCGATTTTGCGAAGTTTGTTAATGTGTACACGCAAGGCTCCCTCGCTCATCTCTTTGTTCCCGTTGAGTGCTTCGAGTATAAGCTCTTTTTGGACTGTTTTGTTGAGGTTTTGAAAAAACAGCTTTGTAATCTGCAGTTCATAAGGAGAAAGCGGTATGAATTTTGATTGATTGTAAAGTTCGTCTTTGTCGATTACAAAGCGAAAGTCATTGACCCGTAATTCATTCTGATAGGTATGATAGGCTTTTTTCAAAAGAGCATGTATGCGTATGAGGAGTTCATCAAAATCAAAGGGCTTTTTGATGTAGTCATCCGCACCGACATCAAAGCCGTTTGCCAAAGAGGCGACATCACTTAAAGAAGTAAGGAAAACAGCCGGTGTCATATCTCCGCTTTGGCGTAAACTTTTTAAAAACTCAAAACCGTTAAGCAAGGGGACATTGACATCCAAAAGCATCAGAGTGAATTTGTTTTCAAAAGTCGCATCCAGAGCTGCTTCCCCGTCCTTTACATGTAACACTTCAAATGCTTCATTTTCCAACAGTTCAATTAAGGTTTCAGATAATACTTCATCATCTTCTAATAATAATATTTTTGCCATAGGCAAAGTATATACTAAAGCACATTAGCTCAATGTTAACATTCAATAATCTTTTCTTTTGTGTAAATAGTGTATTATTAGTATAATACTTCAGATTTTAAAGGGCTATATATTTTGAGCAGACGACATAAAAACAAACACAACAATCCAAAAAGAGATACCGTCACTTTCAGCGAAAAAGATTTTCTGCCGACAACACGGGCGGAAATGGATGCCAAAGGCTGGGATTATTGTGATGTTATTTTAGTCAGCGGGGATGCCTATATAGACTCTCCTTTTATCGGTGTTGCTATGGTCGGGCGTATGCTTGAGAGAATGGGATACAGAGTCGGAATGATAGGACAGCCGGACATTGACAGACCTGATGATATTATGCGTTTGGGTGAGCCTCGTTTGTACTGGGGTGTCAGTGGTGGCAGCGTCGACAGTATGGTTTCAAACTATACAGCCACCAAAAAGTTTCGAAATTCCGATGATTATACTCCGGGCGGAAAAAACAACAAAAGACCAGACAGAGCAGTTTTGGTTTATACAAATCTGATACGGCGTTATTTTAAAAATACTGTGCCTATCGTTTTGGGAGGTATTGAAGCCTCTTTGCGACGTGTAAGTCATTATGATTACTGGTCCAACAAACTCAAAAAGCCTGTTTTGTTTGATTCTAAGGCGGATGTGATGATTTACGGTATGGGGGAAATAGCCCTTGAGCAGTTAACCCGTGCCATAGATGAAAAGAGGGATTACAGAGATATACGGGGTATCTGTTATATATCCAAAGAGCCGGTTTATGAGTTTATTCAGCTCCCTTCGCACCAAGAGTGTTTGGATGACAAAGAGAAATATATAGACCTTTTTGATCTCTTTTATGACAATAATGACCCTATAGCGGCAAAAGGACTCTGTCAGCCGGTAGACAGCCGGTATCTCATTCAAAACCCTCCCTGTGACTACCTGAATGAAGAGGAGATGGATGCAAACTCCAACCTGCCTTTTACAAGAGAGCTGCACCCTTACTATGCCAAAGAAGGGAAAGTGAAATGTCTGGAGACGATTAAGTTTTCCATCATGACGCATCACGGCTGTTGGGGAGAGTGTAACTTTTGTGCTATCGGTGTGCATCAGGGGCGGACAATTAGGACACGGTCTGAGAAAAATATTTTGTCTGAAGCAAAAGATTTTAACAAATACAAAGATTATAAAGGCATTATTTCCGATGTCGGCGGACCTACGGCAAATATGTACGGATATGAGTGCAATAAAAAGCTCAAACTCGGTACCTGTGACCATCAGCGTTGTGTCGATGCCAGCCATTTATGCAAGTCGATGAAGGTTGACCACTCCCGCAACATAAATCTTTTACGCCAGGTTCGTCAGGTGGAGGGTGTGCGAAAAGCGTTTGTGGCTTCGGGTGTCCGATATGATTTGATTACAGAGGATAAACAGCACGGATACAGTTACCTCAAAGAGATGGTCGAACATCATATATCAGGACAGATGAAAGTAGCTCCGGAACATACGCAGCAGCATGTACTTGAACTTATGGGAAAACCGGGAAAACAGACGCTTATAGATTTTAAAAAACTCTACGACAAACTCAACAAAGAGTCCGGTAAAAAGCAGTTTTTGACCTATTATCTCATTGCAGCCCATCCGGGATGTGAGGAGAAAGACATGCACGAGTTGAAGCGTTTTACCACAGAAGAGTTGCAAATGAATCCTGAACAGGCACAGGTCTTTACTCCGACTCCAGGTACCTATTCTGCTGTAATGTATTATACTGAACTGGACCCTAAAACACGCAAGAAAATTTTTGTAGAAAAAGATACAAAACGCAAAGAGCGGCAAAAACAGATAGTGGTTGCAAAAGATACCTTTGCATCAGGATTTGCTTCTTAATCTTTGCGAATGGATGTAGCCGTTACAAATATATAGTCTTTGCCCGTAACAGTGACGCGAAACTTTTTTTGCTGCAGGTATTTTTTTGCAAAGATGACATCCTTGTAAAGCAGTCCCATTTCTGAAAAAGCATAGTTTTTGACTCTGGCCCCATAAATCATTTCCCCGTCTATCCAGCGGCAGTTTGGAAAACCGAGTATCATAGCTCCCTCTTTTTTGAGATGGTTTTGGACTATGGACATGAGTGTTTTGTTAAACTCCAAATTTGAGCTTTGCAGTGTGCCTATACTGATGATGAGGTCAAATTTTCCCAAATCAAGTGCATTGAGACTGTTGATATCGGCTACATGTAAAGAGATGTTGGCAAAGTTTTTAAACTTCTTTTTTGCCGCGTCTACGGCAGACTCGCAGTAGTCGATGCCGACAAGGTCAAGCTCTGCAAAGTTGTCTGCCAAAGAGGCGATAACTTCAAACTCGTCTCCACTGTTGACCCCGAGATTCAAAATACGTTTTCTTTTGTTCAGGTGTACATTTTTTAATGCCTGTGTGTAACTGTAAATAAAAGAAGCCTCTTCATTTTTGTGAATTTTTCCGAAAATGGAATTTTCTCCGTATTTTTCTTCTTTGTCTGTGATGTTTTTATGAAAGGTGCTGTCTTCATCAAGTTTTTCATAACGCATAATTACGGTGTGTTCATCAGCAATTTTCGGTGTCAGCATTCTGCATTTAAGCAAATGTGCCAAATCAATCCAGCTTTTATAGCCACGGTAAATATACTCTTGTCCGTTACATGTAATGCGTGTGCCGTTATACAACGAAGTCGCAATGTCAGGATTAAGTATTTGAAATGAAATTATCTCTTTTCCCTGCATTGTATTGATGTAATTTTGTAATACTTTTGTGATTTGTGTCATAGTTTGATGTGTAAAGGTTAGCATTCTTGAATTATACACTTTTATTAGATAAAATGATAAGAAACCTGCAAAGAGAGATATGTTTTGACAACGAATGATAATATTAGTTTTTATAATTTTATGCATAAGCAGATACTTGTTGTTATTTTATTGTTTTTAGGAACAGGTCCCGGATATATAGTCATGGGATATCTTTACTCTTCAATTATTGTCGAAATACTTTGGTTTGTCCTTTTTTTACTGCTTTCAGTCTGGGGATGGAAGCTGTATAGAAATTATTCGAGAAAGATGACTATATCACAAAAAGACAGATGGCTTGAAAAAGTAAAATATTTTATGTTTATATATTTTTCCTTATGGACAATAATGTTTTTATACTATATTTCAAAAGATGCCATCAGTGCACATTATATAGCTATTGCAACACAACTCGGCAGTGCGGTAGTCGCGGCAACTATTTTAGCTTCACAGAAAAAGCTGGTAGTAGCAACAGTTTCGTTTTTAATGCTTCCGCTTGTTGTCTACTTCATAGCAATTGGAGAACTTTATTCGTATATTCTTGCATTTTTCACTGTTGTGTTGAGTATGGTTCTTTTATATGCTGCAAAAAATACACATGCCTATTTGTTAAAAAGCAGGTTTCAGGCATATCATGATTATTTGACAGGACTTGGAAACAGACGTTATTTTATAGAGTATCTGGACAGTTCTGTTAGGGAGAACAAAAACAGATATACCTATTTGCTTTTAATAGATTTGGATTATTTTAAAACAATCAACGATACCCTTGGACATGATATCGGAGATAAACTTCTTGTTGAAGTTTCAGAGCGTTTGACACAGTTGGCTGACAAATACAGTAACATCGTTGCCAGATTGGGTGGAGATGAATTTTGTATTTTAAGCGATGCACTTGAGACGAAAGAGAAATGCCTTGCGCAGGCAAAAGAATTTTCAAATAAAATTCTACACACAATAAAAGAGACCTATTTTATAGAAGACAGCACGCTTCACATTAGTGCAAGTATAGGGGTGAGTATCATAAACAACCCAAAACTCAATGCCCATGATTTTTTAAAAGAAGCAGACATTGCAATGTATGAAGTTAAAAGTGCGGGCAGAGATGATGTTGTCATATTTAATGATGCACTGTGCAAAATTATAGAAAATAAATTACATGTAGAAAGACTGCTGCATTTTGCCATAGAAAAAAATGAAATATATCTGCAATACCAACCCCAAATAAGCTGTAAAAATAAAATTATCGGCTGTGAAGTGCTTGCAAGGTGGAAAAGTGCCACACTCGGTCAGGTGAGTCCTGAAGTGTTTATCGGCGTTGCTGAGAGTACCGGTTATATTATAGAGTTAGGAGAATATATTTTGGAAGAAGCTATAAAAACTCTGCAAAGATGGGAAAGTATCGGAATGCATCTGCATCAAATGTCGATTAACATTAGTGTAAGGCAGCTTTTAAACAAAGATTTTATTGCTATAGTTGAACGTCTTCTTCGTCAGTACAATGTGTCCGGCTTTCATACAAAACTGATTTTTGAAATTACTGAAACGAGTACATCTCAGGACTTAAAAAGACTGATTGTCACAATCAATGCGCTCAAAAAACACAATATCCATTTTTCTATAGATGATTTTGGTACGGGTTATTCATCATTAAGCTATATCCGTGATATTCCCGTAACTGAGTTAAAAATAGATCAGTCTTTTATAGCAGAACTTGACAACAGGCAACAGGCATCTTTAGTGAAGAGTATTATTGATATTTCAAAAAATCTGCATCTCACAACAGTAGCCGAAGGTGTTGAAACACAGGAACAAAGAGACTTTTTGGAAAAAATAGAGTGTGATTTGTATCAGGGATATCTTTTTTCCAAACCGCTGTTAAGCGAAGATTTTGAAAAACTGATGCGAAATAATTAATAATGCAAAAAATGTTCCAACTTCTTTCTTCTCTTACATTATTTTCAGTTTGATTTGTCTACAATAAACAAACTATAAATGAGTAAAAAAACAATAAAGATAAAAAATGAGAATAGATAAATTTTTAAATTCGGTAAATATTACAAAAAGACGTTCTGTTGCACAGGATATGATTAGTAACGGAGTAGTAGAGATAAACGGTGTGGTTGCAAAGGCGAGTAAAAATGTGGAAGTCGGCAGCATTATTACTGTAAACTATCTTAATGAATCAAAAAAGTATGAAGTGCTGCAAATTCCTACAACAAAATCAACGCCAAAATCTCTGCAAGATCAGTATATAAAGGAGATTTCATGACATATGAGGAAGCTTTAGTCAAATTTACTTCACTTTTTCAACATGAAATGAGTGATGCACAGATGCGTGAGTTTTTACTCAGTATACGACTTGATGCAAGTACTCCTGTGGAAGTGATTGCCGCTGCTGCACAGGTTATGCGCAGTTTTGCCGTTGCTTTGCCTGTTTCTGATGAACTCAGAGAAAATGCGCTTGATATTGTCGGAACAGGCGGTGACAAAATAGGCAGTTTCAACATCTCCTCAACAGTAGCGCTGCTTGCTGCTTCTTGCGGGGCAACCGTTGCAAAGCACGGAAGTCGTTCTATCACTTCAAAAAGCGGCAGTGCCGATATGTTTGAAGCACTGGGTGTTCGGCTTGACTTGAGTATTGAGCAGAGTGCAAAACTTCTTGAAGAGACAGGTTTTACTTTTATGTTTGCACAAAATCATCATCCGGCCATGAAATTCATCGTACCGGTACGTAAAAGCATCCCTGATAAAACCATATTTAACATACTCGGACCTTTGACAAACCCTGCCGGTGTGAAAAAATCAATGCTGGGTGTATTTGACAAAGCTTTTGTACCAAAAATGGCAGAAGCACTTCAGATAAACGGAGCTACATCGGCTTTGGTTGTCAGCTCAAACGAAGGAATGGACGAAATAAGCATCAGTGATGTGACCTATGCGGCTTTACTGCAAGACGGCAAGACACGAGAGTTTATTATTGATCCGCAGGAGTATGGTATTAAAAAAGCACCGCTAGAAGCCATAATGGGTGGCGATGCACTCAAAAATGCAAATATTTTACGAGCTGTTTTTGATGAAAAAGCAACAGATGCCCAGCGTGATATAGTGCTTATAAATACTGCAGCATCGTTGATGGTAGGAGATTTGGCCCGAGATATACAAGATGGACTGGAAATGGCAAGAGAAGCCCTTGCAAAAGCAAGACCGAAAGTAAAATTAAAACAAATCATAGAAACATCAAACAAGTTATGAAAAAAACATATACATATAGACTGGAAGAGTTAGACTCTTTGGCAGACAGAATTATGAGTCAACTACAAGAAGGTGTTATTATTTTAAAAGGCGATTTGGCTGCAGGCAAAACGACTTTGGTAAAAAATATAGCAAAAAAACTCGGATTGAGTGAAGATGTGACATCGCCTACTTTTTCACTGCAGCAATGTTATGGGGAAAAACTATTTCATTATGATATTTACAATCACGGGCTTGATCATTTTATCTCTTTGGGAATGCTTGAAGAGTTGGAAAAACCGGGTCTGCATTTTATAGAGTGGGGAAGTGATGAATTGGTGGATATTTTAGTCTCTGCCGGCATTGAAACAGTGACAATAGAGATAGAAAAAATTTCAGATGATGCAAGAGAGTATACAATATGCACACATTAAAAGCAACAGACTTAAAAAAGAAAATTAAAGATTTGGAAATAGTAAAAAGTATAAGTCTTGAAGTCAACAGCGGTGAGGTTGTAGGACTGCTTGGACCGAACGGAGCAGGAAAGACAACCACTTTTTATATGATTTGCGGTTTGGTAGAAGCAACAGAGGGGAAAGTCTATTTTGACGGAGAAGATCTTATCGGGATGCCCTTACATGAAAGAGCACTCAAAGGTATAGGTTATTTACCGCAGGAAGCTTCGATTTTTAAAGATTTGAGTGTTGAAGACAATTTAATGATAGCGGCTGAAGTCGGTATAAAAGGTAAAGCAGAACAAGAAGCACGCATTGTGGAACTGCTTGATATGTTCAATATTGAGCCTATACGATACAGAAAGGGAATCAGTCTCAGCGGCGGGGAACGTCGCCGTGTTGAAATTGCCCGTGCGCTTGTAAACAAACCAAAGTTTTTGTTGCTGGATGAACCTTTTGCCGGAGTTGATCCTATTGCCGTTATGGATATACAAAAAGTTATACATCAGCTTGTATCATATGACATAGGTGTATTGATAACAGACCATAATGTGCGTGAAACACTGGATGTTTGCGACAGAGTCTATGTTATAAAATCGGGAGAGCTTCTTGCGCAGGGAACCAGTGATGAAATCGGACAAAATGAAGATGTCCGTACGCATTACCTCGGTGAAAGCTTCAAACTTTAGGAATTCATGAAAATATGGGAGCATTAAGACAGACACAGGGAGTTGAAACAAAACATAAACTCTCAAATACCCTGCGTAACTGGCTTCCCATATTGCATTCAAGTCTTTCTGATTTGGGTGAAGCTATGACTCCTTTTGTCGAAGCCAATCCTGTTATAGAAGTGAAATCAGGCTTTGAAGAAGATTTTGAAAAAAAGATTCCAAGAAAAATAATTTCTCGCGGAGTGAGCAACTCCAGAACAGAGCAGATAGAAGCGCTGACTATTCAAAGTCGAACACTTTATGATGTTTTAGATGAGCAAATAGGTGCGCCGCTGTTTCCTACACCTGTTTCACAAAAAGTAGCTTTGTTTGTCATCGAAAATTTGGACGAATATGGCTATTACGACGGTAACACAGAAGAATTTTGCCAAAAAAACAGTATAGACAGAGAAGCTTTTGAAAAGATTCGTCTGCGCTTTTTACATGTAGAACCCGTAGGCATAGGTGCTAAAGATTTGGCTGAGTCATTTTTGTTTCAACTAGACAACAGTGAAATCAGTGACCAGGCATATAGTCTGGCCGTAAAAATCATTAATGACATGCAAAATATTCATGCCTACTCCAAAGAAGAGTCTTTTAACGAGGTTATGCATGTATTGTCAACATTCAAAAATCCGCCAAATATCGAATATCAGGAAGATTCCGCGCAGATCATCCCTGATTTGATGATATATTTTAATGATGAACAGCAGATAGAAGTCAAACTCAATGATGCCTACTATCCTGTGATAAACATAGACACCTCTTATGGCGTTGAGCATGAATTTGTAAGACAAAAAATCAAAGAGGCAAAAAGTTTGGTGGATGCGCTTGATATGAGAAAAGCAACACTTTACAAAGTAGGTTTGATGATCGTCGAATACCAGTATGATTTTTTTACAGGCGGACAAATCATGCCATTGACACTTAAAACTCTGGCTGATGAATTTGGACATAACCCCTCAACTATTTCGCGAGCCATTGCAAACAAATATATAGCATGCGACAGAGGTGTTTTGGCTATGAAAGAGTTCTTTACAACCGCCATTGATGAAGATGTCAGTAATGCTGCCATCAAAGAGTTTCTCGTTGAACTTATTAAGAATGAAAACCATGAAAAGCCTTTGAGTGACATGAAGCTTTTAGCTCTGATAGAAGAAAAATTCAAAGTAAAAATGGTCAGACGTACGATAGCAAAATACAGAAAACAGCTTAATATTGCAGGTTCAAGTGAGAGAAAGAAACTCTACAAACTTGGTATTTAATATATCTCAAAAAAAGAGATATTATTACTCTTTTTCCAAGAAAAGTCTGTACCCGTTTGTTTCATGGGAAGGAACAACTTCTATTAATCTCCATCCTTCTTTATACAAGGCAGACAGTGTTGTCTTGGAGTTTTGAATCTGTGAAATCACATCCGGATTCTTATCTTCTTTGCTTGCCTGCTGTTTAATATCTGATATCTGAATTATTTCAGAGTCCTCGTTGTATAAAACTGCGCAAAAATATATTCGAATTTCCATGGTATTAAACCTCTCTTCTTTTTAGATGAAAATATTATAGCAAAATTTTACGGATCTGCGTTGAAAAAAAGATTTTGGCTCTCTTGTGACCATTTTGTAATATAAAATGATTATACTTGCACAGAGAGATAACAAAGGTTGTATTTGAAAATGCACGAAACTACTACTGTTGCTGTACGGTCTATATTTATTTCGGATATACATCTGGGAACACGTTTTTCAAAAGCAGAGGCTTTATTGGATTATGGAGCTGTTTTGGTGCAACATGCAAAACACAATAACTATGATGGTGCAATTTGCGGCCATATACACAAAGCGGAGATGCATTATATAAAAGGCATCAGGTATTTAAATTGCGGTGACTGGGTTGAGAGCTGTACTGCGATTTTAGAAACATTGGAGGGTGAATGGAAAATTGTCAGTTTCCGCGAGAAATAACTCTTTGTTTGTCCGGAGGTGCAGGTCGCGGAGCATACCATTTGGGCATAGTTTCCATACTGCAGGAGAACGGTGTCAAGATTAAAGCTGTCAGCGGTACAAGCGCAGGTGCTCTGATCGGAGCATCCCTTGCCTGCGGCAAGAGTGCCGCATACATTTTTGAGGTGATACAATCAAAAGAGTTCCGCTCTGTTTTTAAGATCTCTTTGGGTAACGGCTATCTTTTTAAACTTGATCATAATGCGGCAGTTGTTGACAAACTTATAGACAAAGAAAGTTTTGAAACACTTGAGATACCGTTACATGTAACGGCATGTGATGTAGAAAAGGAGCAAGCGATTTATTATGACAGTGGCAAAATTCTTAAAGAAGCAGTTTTGGCATCCTGCTCTATTGCACCCTTGTTCGCTCCGGTGTATGTCAACAAAACACTTGTCGTAGACGGCGGGCTTGTAGACAATTTCCCGGTTGAGAGGCTGCAGCAGTACAATTATCCTATCATTGGAATAAATCTTTTTCCAAAATATAAAAAAGTGCCAAAAACCATACTGGGGTGGATTAAAAAGAATATACATACAGCATGGCAGTCAAAATATGTCAGCAAAAAAGAGCTTTGTTACATGTACCTGTGTAATGAAAAACTGTTGGATATCAAAGTTTTTTCATTTCGGGATATTGGCAAAGCTTATGCAATGGGAAGAGAAGAGATGCAAAAAATTATAAAAGAGAGTAACAAAGTATGATTATTTATATACACGGTTTTGCAAGCAGCGGAGAAGGGTATAAAGCAAAACTTTTTAGAGAATATTTTATAAACAAAAATGAAAAATTTATGGCGCCATCATTGTCATATATCCCTGAATTGGCTATACGGACACTGGAAGAAATTATAAAAAATTCACAAGAAAAAGTCAGTCTGATGGGTTCGTCTTTGGGAGGGTACTATGCAACATATCTTGCACATAAATATAATCTTAAAGCAGTACTGATAAATCCTTCAACCTATCCGTATATTACACTGCAAAAAACACTTGGTTTTATGCAGAGTTTTTATGACGGCAGCTGTTTTGAATGGAAAGAATCTCATCTGCAAATGCTCAAAAAGTATGAAGTACAAGAACCAAAACAGGAGAACTTTATGCTTTTGCTCCAAAAGGGAGATGAAACACTCAACTACAAAGAAGCGGCAGATAAGTTTGATAAAGCAACACTGATTATAGAAGAGGGCGGAAGCCACAGTTTTGACAATATTGAACGCTATTTTGAAAAAACGGAAACGTTTTTACGATAAAAGAACAACAGTGTCAAAGAGGGCAAAAAGTCAATACATTTTTTTGCTATAATAAATAATTAAAAAGAACAAGGTAATAAAGCATGAAAAACAGATCAAAGAGTGGTTTTACGCTCATAGAATTAATGATAGTTATTGTCATCCTGGGACTTTTGGCAGCCATGATAATGCCAAGTCTTACTGGAAAAGGCGAAGAAGCAAAAAGAAAACTGGTGTGTGTACAAATGAAGAGTATTTACAATGGTGCCCTTGATATGTTTAAAATTGACAACAGCAGGTATCCTACTACAGATGAAGGGCTTGAAGCCCTTGTAAAAAACCCGGATCCGCAAAAATATCCCAACTACTCACCGAGTGGGTATTTTAAAGACAATGAGATTCCAAAAGACTCATGGGGGAGAAATTTTATCTATATGAACAATGACGGCAAAGTGGAACTGGTCTCTCTTGGTGCAGATGCAAAAGAGGGCGGAACAAAAGAAGCTGCAGACATAAAACTCAGTCAGTGTAAATAAGAGATACTGTTTTTGAAAAAAGCTTTTACTCTCATTGAACTTATGATAGTCATAGTGATAATGGGAGTTGTTTATACTTTGGTCATAGGCAGTTTTAAAAAGCTCAGTGAAAAAAGTACAAATTTGTCACTTAAAAATTTAAAAGAGTTTTTACAATCTTATCCGCATAAAGAGAGTGCAAAGTTTGTTTGTTTGGATAAGTGCAAGAATTGTTTTGTACTGATAGATGGAAAAAAGCAGGATATAAAGATAAAAAATTTCCTTGATGAGAGTGTACAAGTTTATCGCTATGACTTTGATCTTGGTGCGATGCAAAAAGAGAATACAGGCTATTTTAATCAGGAGAATATTGAAGAAAATGTCTGCTTTTCATATGAAGTGGATGGTGACGGAGTCGGTGATCAGGTACTGGTAGAGTATAAAAACAATGTATATGATTTTACACCCTATTTTGAACCTCCGCAAGTGTACAGCAGTGTAGAAGAAGCAGTAAATGCAAAACAAGATTTAATGACAAAGATAATACAATGATATTTAAGTACAGCGGAATTGACGAGTTTGGTAAAAAAGTATCTGACAAGATTGAAGCTTCTGATTTGGCAGAGGCCAAGAGTAAGATTAAAGCCAAAAAGATTATTTATCAAAAAATCAGTGAAGAAGCCCCGTCATTTTTTGACTCCCTACATTTTTCAAGAAAATACCGAATAAGTACAAAAGAGTTGTCCGGACTTTCCCGTGAACTTGCCATGTATATCCGTTCCGGTATCAGTATAGTGTCTGCACTGAAAATTGTGCAGACACATTATGAAAACAACAAAAAGATGAAACTCTTTTTATCTACAGTGAGTACACATCTGAATGAGGGAAAAGATTTTTACTCAGCACTTGAAGCGCAAAAGGTAGTGGTGCTTCCGGAATTTTTCAAGTACTCGATAAAAGTCAGTGAAAACGGGGGTGTTTTGGATGAAGTGCTTTTGGAACTTTCAAAATTTTTAAAAGAACAGGAACGCATTAAAAAAGAGATAAAAAGTGCTTTTGCCTACCCTTCTTTTATGATAATTGTTTCTTTGCTTATGATTGCTTTTATGCTGACCTTTGTGGTGCCGCAGATTACAGGAATATTTGTCAATATGCATCAGGAACTGCCTACACCTACAAAAGTAGTCATTGCAGCAGGAACATTTTTTCAAAATAATTTTAAAATCATTTTGGCATCACTGTTTGCCGGTATTGTCATATTTATATCTGCACGCAAGAAAAGCCGCTCTTTTGCGTACGGGGTCGATAAACTGCTGTTAAAACTTCCGTATTTCGGAGAGATTATACAAAAAAGCGAATTGGCACGCTTCTCTTATATGGCATCTTTGCTGGTCCGCTCGGGTGTCCCTTTTGTGCGTACTATAAATCTCGGGACAAATATTTTAAACAATCTTGTGCTCAAAGAGCTGTTTACAACTGCTTCAAAGAAAGTGGTAGAAGGAAAACTGCTTTCAAATGCACTCAATGAATCAGATATAAAGATTGATTATGCTTTTATCCAGTCTATAGCTTTGGGAGAAGAGACGTCAGAACTTGAAACAATTTTGCATAATGTTTCAGAACTCTATTTTGAAGAGAATCGTGACAAAATTTCTCTGCTGTTAACTTTGCTTGAACCTGCTCTTATGCTCTTTGTCGGTGGATCTATCGGATTTATAGTTTCTGCTATGTTGTTGCCAATTTTTTCTATGAGTATTCAATAAATGTTTAAAAAAAATGCAATAGCCCTTTTGATAACGATGTTTTTCATTATGGCAATTACAGTTACAATAGGGGTATCACTCGGACATATCAACAGTGCAAAAGAGAATCTTTCCTCTGAGAAATTTTTACTGCAAACTACTGCTGTTTTGGATGATATGCTGAAAATTTTAAAAGAGACTCCCGAACTTGATGATATAAACGACACACAGACTTTTCGTGCATTTTTATTGCAATACAGCACAGTTGTCCCGTTAAGTACGGATATAATGGTAGAGGTAAAGCTGGAGAGTGCCCGATCTAAATTTAATTTTAATGCACTTAAAAAGAACATAGCTGAAGGGGAGAGTGCACTGAAGAATGCACTTATCGGTTATTTTAATGCAAAAATGATCAACAGTGAGTATCTTTATCTCCTTGAAGATTTAACAGGCGGTATAAAAGAAGACGGAATGTATAACAGTGCTCTGTTTGATGAGAATCCTTATCTGTTTAGAGACTATATAAGTTCTGACGAACAGATAAAAGAGTTAAATGAGTATTATAAAAAAACCTATCATGATAACAGCGTTGAAGATATAAATCTGCATAAAATCTTTAATTTTGGAAATTATAAAAATTCTTCTTATGTGATTGATTTAAACTTTGTAAACAGGGATGTTTTTAATATAATGTCAGGGAACTATTATGAGCAGGAAAACACTGCTGCAGAAGATGATAATTTTTTTGTGGACTGTGACAAATTGACGGCAGAAGAGAAAGAAGACCTGAAAAGAAAATTTAATGCAAGTTGTGATTTGCAAAAAATTATAACAGTGACGCTTTTGGTTACACAGGGCAAACAAAATGCTGAAATAAAATTTGAATACAATATAAAAACCAAAAAAGGATCAAACTTTGTTTACAAAATTTAAAAATAATTACAAAACAATTTTGTTGGATCCTTTTATGGAACCAGTGCAGACTGAAGAAAAAATAAATGTTGTTTTATCTCCGTCTTTATACTGGGTAAAGAAAATTTCTTTACCTGTGAAATATATAAGGGAAGTAAAAAAACTGCTTCCTTCCATTTTTGAAGATATTCTGCCTGAGGGTCACTACAGCTACTATGCCTATAAAGAAAATGACGAGTATATAGTTTTTGCCTATGAAGATAAAATGATTCTGGAGCTGATGGCACAAAAAGAAATATCTCCTTCAAATGTTGTCAATATCTATTTTGCGCAGAGTGAATTTTCTTCCTTGGAAGGAGCCTGTAGAGTAAATGAAAAACAGGCACTTGTAGTGAAAAACGGTATAGTGATTCTTGTACCGGATTTTTGGATAAAAGAAGCAGATATCCTTAAACCGGATGATTTTAAACCATCCGGTCATGCTATAGTTTTACAGCAGTTTAATCATATTCTCAAAAAGTCCAGTTTTTATAAGATTGGTTTTGTTCTGTTGTTTATCACAGGTATAGTTTTCGGAGAATGGCTTATTACCATGGATAAGGCAGCCACGCTTGAAGATCAAAGGAATGCCGTATTTGCAAAATATAATTTAAAGCCTACCATGATGCAAAATCAGGCTATTCATGCAGAACTGAATAAAATATACGAAAAACAGATGAAACTGAGAGAATATATAGGATATTTTCTCAAAATGCATCTTGCAAAAAATGAAAAAATTTCTTACATAGGATTTGATTCCAAAGTGTTAACAGTGATTATAAAAGATGTTACACAGAGTAAAAAAATTATAGAAGCATTGAAACGTAAAGGTATTCATGCTAAAACCCAATTAAAAAATTCAGTACTGACTTTGGAGATAACTTTATGAACCGCTTAAATCCTCTTTACGTTGGCATCTTTTTACTTTTGCTTTTACTGTTTTTTGTTTTGAAGCTCATAGATGCAAAAAAAGAGCTCCATCAGGAAAAAATTCTCTATGAAAAAACACTGAAAGTTTCTTTAGACACGAGTGCTTTAAAAAAAGCATTTGCCAACAAAGAAAAAGAAAAAAAGGAGATTCTGCATATATTGTCCAACCCTGTTTTAAAGAGTTCCAAGATAAAAAAAGAGATAACAAATTCAGGAATATACATCAGTTCTCAAAACATGGATATAAAAGCTTTGAATTTTTTAATGGGCAAAATTCTCAATACAACATTTAACATAACAATGCTGAAAATAAAAAGAATCAGCGAGAGCAAATCAACGCTGGAGGTGAAGATAAAATGGTAAAAAAACTGGTTTTATTCCTGTTGTATGTCCTGTTTTTTATGATGGCATTTATCTATTTTTCTCCCAAAGTAAATATATACTATTTTGCTGAAGAGCAACTGCAAAAAAAAGGTATTGTTCTGAATGATGAGACTCTCAGTGATGAAGGTTTTACGCTTGAAATAAAAAATGCTGTTTTATATGTTAAAACACTCGAAACTGCAAAAATACAAAAGATAAAACTGAATCTTTTTCTTTTGTATAACAGTGTAGAGGTTGAAGGTTTAGTCTTATCCGATATGGCATCAGGATTTATACCTTTACATGTAAAGAGTCTGTATCTTGTCTATACTGTATTTGATCCTTTACATGTAACGGGAAAATGCAGTGGTGAGTTTGGAGAGGCTGATATTAATATCGACCTTGTCAAGAGAACTTTGAAGGTTTTGATAAAACCTTCCAAAAAAATGTTGACTCATTATCGTACAACACTGCGAAATTTGAAAAAAGATAAAAACGGAGGCTTCATTTATGAACAAAGTCTCTAATTCTAAGATGTTGCAAATCATTACAAAATTGTTGATTTTAATAGCTCTTTCCAAACTGCTTGCGCTCGTGCTGTTATGGTATTTGCCAAGCAATGGTATAGATGTAAAGATAAAAAAGAATTATCGTCCGGCATATCAAAGAGTAAATTTTACAAATATGCTTACTCCTTTGCATACAAATACCAAGGGGTATAAAAAAACAAATGAAACGGGTACGCACAGAAGTATTACCGACATGACTCTGATCGGTCTTTATGGTTCTAAAAATTATGGATATGCCATAGTGGCAATGAAATCGAATTTGAAAAAAACTTCAATTATCGGAGTGGGTGAAACGTATAATGGCTATACTTTGAAAGAAATCAATAACGATAATGTTGTTTTTACAAAAGACGGCAAAAACTATATACTGTATTTTGTCAAACAAAAAATTAAAGATGTAAGTATAAACCGGGTCACGCATAATGAAACAGATAATGGTGTGACAAATATATCAAGGCAGGATATAAAGTTTTTTGAAAAAAATCCTCAAAAGATTTGGAAACAAATTGCCATAAAGGAAGTCATGGAAGATGGAAAAATTAAAGGTTTTAAGATAATGAAAATAAATAAAAATTCAAAATTTGCAGCACTCGGGTTGCAAAAAGGTGATATTGTCATTAAAGCAAACAATATTGATTTGACATCATATAAAGCAGTGATGAATATATATAAAAATGTAAACAAATTAAGCGAAATAAGCTTGGTTGTTTTAAGAAATAACACAGAAAAGGAATTGATATATGAAATTCATTAAGCACATAGGATTGATACTACTTTTAACATTCTCTCTTCAGGCAAGAGAACAGGTGAATGTTAACTTTTCAAATTTGGCCATTGATGATTTTGTAAAACTGGTAGCAAAAATTACACATAAAAATATTTTAATGAATTATAAAATAAACGGAAGTGTCAATCTTGTAAGTTCTGCACCTATCTATGATGATGAATTGATGGGGATGCTGGTTTCTGTTTTACAGTCAAAAGGCTACTCTCTGGCACGTAATGGGTCTTATTATGAAATTGTCCGCTCTTCTGAGGTTGCAAGATCTAATGCGGATGTTGTCAAACCAAACCAAAAAGTATCCGGATCTTTAATGGTAACCCAGGCTGTTAAAGTAGAGGGTGAAAATGTAGATATTATAGCGGCAAAGATTCGTTATCTTATTTCAAAAACTGCAAAACTGATGACATTAAAAGAGAGCAATACGATCTTGATAACTGATTATCCAAAAAATATAGAAACCATTAAAAAAATAATCAAAGATATTCAAATAACAAACAACTCTATTGTAAAACTGGTATATATAAAACATGCAGATGCCGGAAAACTTCAGGCTCGTTTGTTGGATATAAGCAAGTCAATATTTAATCCTAAAGTCGTTTCGGACAAAGTCAATATCATTTTTGATGAAAATATAAACGGTTTGATTGTTATCGGAAATAAAAAGAATGTAGCAAAAATTGAAGATTTGGCGAAAAAACTTGATGTAGAGTCAAACATTAGCCGGTCAGTTGAAATTTACAGTCTTAAAAACTCTGATGCAAAGAATGTTATCAAAACCCTAAAAGAGATTATTTCTGATAAAACATATCAAGGGCTTACCACAAAACCGAATATCTCTTCGAGCGAAGAGATCAATGCCATCATCGCAGTTGCTGATCCTGAGATACTCAAAGGAATCAAGGTTATTATTGATGCACTGGACAAGGAAAAATACCAGGTATATGTTCAGGCAAGAATTATTAATATCAATAAAAACAATGCCGAAAGTTTAGGAATGAAATATGGTTTTGCAGCAGGAGATGTTTCAGCATCCGGACTTTATGCAATGAGTGCAAATTTTGGTGATGCTAATTTGCAAAATCTGGCATCAACACAGATTATCAATTATCTCGGTGCTATTGGCTCTGGCGCAAAAAGCGCATTGGCTCTTGGGGCAACACTTGATTTTTTACAAAGTCACGGCGCATCAAAAACAATATCAAATCCTTCAATTCTCTGTGTCAACAATAAACAATCTTCCATCTATGTCGGTAAAACCATTTCTATAATATCCGGTGCAACAACAAATGCTGTTTCGGGGGTGACAAACAACTATAAAAGAGAAAATATCGGTCTGACATTACGAATCAAACCCAGAGTATCCTCAAACGACAAGGTAACTTTGGATGTTGAAGCGTCTTTGGAGAATATTTTAAGCTCTGATGCAGCGGGACAGCCTGTTACGTCAAAGCAAGAGGTGAAGACACAGGCGATTTTAAGAAGCGGCGAAAGCATTATCATCGGCGGTCTTGTAAAATCCCTTGACAGAAAAACAAAAACAAAAGTTCCTTTGCTGGGTGATATTCCAATGATAGGAGAGTATCTTTTTTCATCTACTGAAACAATTAAAGAACAGGATAACTTAGTAGTCATTCTGACTCCTTATGTCATAGACAAAAGTGAAGAACTTTCAAAACTGCAAAGAGACCTGGGTGTTCTTTCAAGTGTGCAAAAAGAGTATAATGAAAAAATCTTTAAAAAGATAATGAGTAAAAAAAATGAAAAGATACAAAAGAATACAGAACCTGCAGTGCATGTCAAAGGTGTCTATTAATGCTCAATACAGAAGTGCTTCATGATTTACATTTACAGGTATGTGAACCTGAGGGTATACCAACGGAGATCAGTGTTAAAAACTATCTTCTTTTTAGTAAAACAGAAGAAGAAGTCATTGCATGTGTCTGTGAAAGATATTTGGTTGAAGCGAGTAATTATTATACAAAACTAGAAATCAAATATCCTCTCAAGATGCTTGATGAAGACTCGTATGACAGGCTTTATAACCGTTTTTTGGAACTTCGAACAGACAAAGCAATAGAGACAATGCAGGAAGATTCTTCAGAAGAGAATGAACAAGAAGACATCTCTCTGACCGATTTTTTAAGAACGTCGAGTGACATTTTAACGAGTGAAGAATCAGCACCCATTATCAAGTTTGTCAATGCACTTTTTTATCAGGCTGTCAAAAAAAGAGCTTCGGATATCCATATAGAGGTCAAAGAGAAGAGCGGTGAAGTCCGATTTCGTATAGACGGAATGCTGAGTAAAAATGCAGATTTGGACAAAAAAGTTGTCAGTCTTATCATCAGCCGTATTAAAGTTATTTCAAATTTGGATATTTCGGAGAAACGTATTCCCCAAGACGGAAGAACACAGATAAAAATTGCAGGCGAGATATTGGATATCAGGGTTTCGGTACTGCCTACTTTTTATGGAGAAAGAGTTGTTATGCGTATTTTAATGCAAAGTTCACAAATACCGCAGATAACAGAGCTTGGATTTCATCAGGATATGATTGAAAAGATCAAAAGTCTGTTACGCCTTTCACACGGAATTATTTTAGTGACCGGACCGACAGGGAGTGGTAAAACAACATCTTTGCACTCTTTCCTGCGAGAAGTGGAATCTCCTGAAAAAAATCTTATAACCGTTGAAGATCCTGTGGAATATAAATCAGAAAGCATATCGCAGATTCAAGTGAATGAAAAAGTAGGACTCACCTTTGCAAGTGCTCTGCGTTCAATTTTACGCCAGGATCCTGATGTCATAATGATAGGAGAAATCAGAGATGAAGAGACAGCATCTATTGCGGTGCGTGCAGCACTGACAGGGCATCTGGTTTTTTCTACAATTCACACAAATTCTGCATCTGCTACGATATCAAGATTGGTTGATATGGGAATTGCACCGTTTTTAATATCCTCTTCTATTTTAGGTATTTTGGCGCAAAGGCTGGTCCGCATATTATGCCCTGAGTGCAAAGAAGAAGATGTCATAGCTGAAAATTTTGCCGATGACTACAATATCCCAAAAGAGAGCAAAATTTTTAAAGCAAAAGGATGCCCTGCATGTAACTACAGTGGCTACACAGGCAGAAGATCGATAGGAGAACTTTTGATTATGAATGACAAGGTAAAAGATCTTTTAAAAACTACAGCGGATGAGCACAGTATCAAAGAAGCACTGGAAGCTGACGGTTTGCAAAGTATCTCTTTTCAACTCTCCAACATGGTTTTAAATGGAGAAACTTCGCTGGATGAAGCAATCCGTATCGGATTATAAAATGTTTTGTACTGCTACATGTAATCTTCACAGGAGAGCTTTTACATTGATAGAGGTAATGGTAGCAGTGATGATTATTTCAGTGGTAATTATGGCGTTACTGCAAATAAATGCCAACAATACACATATATTTTCTCAGGTGAAAAATCAGGAAACGGCTACGCAATATCTTTCATTGCTTGTAGGAACAAAATATGGCTTTGAAAATGAAAAGATATCTTTAGAAGAGTTGGTTTCAGACTTTGATTTGGATGATGATTTTAGAAGAGAACTCAAACATACAGATATAGAAATAGTGTATCAAACACTGCAGAATATTGACACAAGCATGTTTGATGAATCCGCAAACGAGGAAGAAGATAACGATCCAAATAAAAAAAACAGTGCAGGAACTATCTACGAAACAGGAAGAAGTACATTGAAAACCAAGAACTACTCCTCATCACTGTTACGGTTAAGAATACGATGAAAAAAGCTTTTACATTGATAGAAATGATGATATCTATAACTATTTTATCTATTATGATGGTTTATTTGTACAGAGTCAATGCTTCTGTAAACAAAAGTAATACATTTTATGAAAAACAGGTCAACGGATTTAATTCCCTGAGTCTAAAAAAGAGAGTACTTTTCCTGGACTTGTCTTTAATGCTTTATCAGCAAAACAGTATCGTGCATAATGACAAAAATGAAGATGTCCTCTTTTTGCAAACAACACACTCCCTTCACAGAAGAGTAAACCCTTATGTGACCTATATAGTCAAAAATAAAAAACTTTACAGACTGGAATCATTGCAAAAACCTGTTTATCCGTTATCAGAAGCCGATAAATTTAATGCAGACTGTCTTGGCAGTGTTGATGTCTTCAGAGTTTATAAACAAAAGGATAAAGCAGTTTTTTTAGTCAATTTGAAGTTTGAAGATTCGGACCGTATATTGATGAAGGCAAGGGTTTTAAATGAATACTGAAATGTCCAAGCTGCAAACACGCTATTTTGACTTGGATTTTATCCGTGGAATTGCTATTGTGTTAATGGTTGTTTTTCATTTTTGTTTCGATTTGAATAATTTTCATTTTATAGATATAAATATCTATCATGGAGTTTTTTGGCATTATTTCCGTTATGTCATAGTAAGTCTGTTTCTATTATGTGTCGGAGTGTCACTTTATCTGGTCAATGAAAGCGGTTACAACTTTACAAAAGATTTGAAAAGATTTTTTCTTATTTTTGCGAATGCTATGCTTGTCTCTGCAGCTAGTTATTTTACATTCCCTCACAGTTTTATCTATTTTGGTATCTTGCATTTTATCGCATTTGCTTCTCTTTTAGCACTTGCATTTGTAAAGTTTCCAAAAATTGCTTTGCTTGCAGGGATCACAATTATAGTGTTGAGTTACAATAACACTCTTCATATGCATTGGCTCTATAATATCCTGAAAATGCCACTACATCTGCCAAAGCATCCGGAGGATTTAGTTCCTTTTACTCCGTGGTTTGGTGTTGTTCTTGTTGGTATTTTTATTGGCTGCAAAAAACTTTTTATTTTTAATACAGTACAAAATTATTTTACGAAAAAAGTATCTTTTCTGGGGAAGCATTCACTGCTGATTTATATGATTCATCAACCTGTTCTTTTTGGGACAGTTTTCAGTATGCATGAAATTTTGGAATAGTGTGTGATAAAGCAAAATTTCAATAATTCGGAGTGTAAACTTAATTCACAACTTTATAGTTTTTCGATATAATCTTTTTACAAAAAGCATTTGCTATGTTAATGAGAATGTGTTGTGCAGTATTTTTTTTTGACAAAATATAAAAAAGGTTTGATTATGGAGTGCGAATTTCCTACAGTTAATTCAAATATGGATGAAGTAAAAGAGATTTTTGAGAGTGTTAAAACGATTGCGGTTTTGGGGCTTTCTCCTGATGAGAGCAAAGACAGTCACAGGGTTGCCAAATATCTTCAGGATCAGGGGTATAAAATAATTCCTGTTTATCCAAAAGGAGAGACGATTCTTGGAGAAAAAGTTTATAACTCTTTGGCTGAAATTCCTTTTGCAGTTGACATGGTTGATATTTTCAGAAAACCCGCAGCACTTGATGCCATTGCAGATGCCTGTATAAAACGTGGTGATGTAAAAGTTTTTTGGGCACAAAAAGGTATAGTAAACAATGAAGCCGCTAAAAAAGCACAGGATGCAGGAATGAAAGTTGTACAAAACCAGTGCACTATGGTTGATCATCGAAATCTACAGGGCTGATTTTGATTCCTTTACAAAAAATCAAAGATGCGCATAAACGTATAGAAGAAGTTGTTGTCAACACTCCTTTTTCATATGCTCCATATCTGAGTGAAATTTCCGGATGCAAGGTATATTTGAAAAAAGAGAACCTGCAAATAACAGGAGCATTTAAACTTCGCGGTGCATATAATAAAATAGCCACTTTGACACCACAGCAAAGAGAATGCGGTGTTGTCGCAGCAAGTGCCGGCAATCATGCCCAGGGGGTGGCCTACTCCGCTGCCGCTTTTGATACAAAAGCAGTGATAGTAATGCCGGAATCGACACCGCTTACAAAGATAGACGGAGTAAAACATTTCGGTGCAGAGGTGATTCTTGCTGGCACAAACTATGATGAAGCCTATGCCTATGCAAAGGAGTATGGCGAAAAAAATCATTTGACTTTTGTGCATCCTTTTGAAGATGAAGAGGTGATGGCAGGACAGGGTACTGTAGCCTTGGAAATTCTTGAAAAATGCCAAGAACTTGACGCTGTCCTCATTCCTGTCGGCGGCGGTGGACTTATTGCCGGTATGGCCAGTGCTCTCAAAGCTGTCAACCCCGCTGTAAAAGTAATTGGTGTGAGTGCCAAAGGTGCACCTGCATTTAAAAATTCCTATGATTTAAAAAGAGCTGTTGATTCTACAAGCGTAAGAACGATAGCCGACGGGATAGCAGTACGCGACACTTCTGTGGTTACTCTCAAACATGCCCTTGAGTGTGTGGACGAGATAATAAGTGTAGATGATGAGGAGATAGCAAGTGCCATTTTGTTTTTACTTGAGAAACAAAAACTGGTGGTTGAAGGAGCCGGATCTGTCGGTGTTGCGGCACTACTGCATCATAAACTGGATTATCTAAAAGACAAAAATGTTGCAGTTGTTCTGAGCGGGGGAAATATGGATGTTACGCTCCTTTCTGTCATTATAGAAAAGGGTCTTCTGAAGTCTCATCGCAAAATGAAAATTACCGTCACATTGGTTGACAAGCCGGGTTCTTTGATGCGTTTTACGCAGATACTCCAAGAGTTAAATGCAAATATTGTGCATATTTCTTATGACAGAACGTCCGTATCGCTGGATTACGGAGATGCTAATGTGACCGTGCATATGGAGACAAAAGGAAAGCAGCATCAGGAAGAAATTAAAGAGGCTCTTGTAAAAGAGGGTTATTTGAGAGACTGAAAATGAAAACTGTTAAAAGTCAAAGTATTGTATATCCTGTAATCTTGATAAAAATTTTAAAAGACAAGCGTCTTGTTGTTATAGACTCTAAAACTACTGTAAGGTTTTACGACAAAGACAGCCTGAAAGTGCAAAGCGGATTTAAAGTTAATATTGAACACAAATATTATAAAAATAATGTGGTGGATTACAGCTATGACGGCAATTATTTTGCAACAATGTCAGCAGATGCAAAAGAGTCAAGACTCTATAATGCCCAAACAAAAAAAGCTATTGCCAGAGTTACCAGACACCAGGGGGAAGTTTCCTGTGTCGGTATAGACCCGCTCTCCAGGTATATGTTCTCATGCGGAGAAGACGGCAAAACTTTTGCATTGGATGTTAAAAGCGGAAAGATTGTGTTTACACTTCCCCATCATGCCGATACCATTAATGATGTCTCTTTTTCAAAAAACGGAAACTGGGTAGCCATAGCGAGTTATGACAGAAAAATCACACTGTTTAATCTGGTAACAATGACTCCGAAAGAAAAGTTAAAAGCCCACTCTGCACCAGTTATGAAACTAAAATTTTTTGGCAGAAACAAACTGGTGAGTATTGATAAAAATTCAAAAGCGATTATCTGGAATATATACAGTGGTAAGGTTATTCAAAGATTAGAAGGTATTCATGATGATGTTACTCAGCTTGTAATCAGCGGTGATGAAAAATTTCTGTTTTTAAGTACGAAGTTAGGATATATTTTAGTATATGATTTAAATACATATGAGTTGATAGCACCGAGATTTATAAAGATTACTTCGCCTATTGTCAGTTTGGCTTTTGATGATGAGCATAATCATCTTATTGTTGGAACAGAAGATGGATTCCTGATGTATTATGACATATTTGAAAAAATTGATACATTAAAAAATCTTTTAATGAAACAGGACATAGACGCAATTGAAGAAGAGGTAAAAAAGAATCCTATTTTACGTTATACGGATATATATAATTTAGTTTCAAACCTATGGGAAAACACATTGGAAAAGGCAAAAAAAGCTTTCCAAAACGGGAAAAAAGAACAGGCACTGTTAATGCTCAAAAATTTCATGAAGATTCCCAGCAAAAACAGAGTTATACAAAAACTTGTAAGTGATTATGCTGAGTATGATAAATTTGTACAACTCGCAAAAAACGGAAAACTGGCACTGGCATACAGCCTGGCAAACCAATATCCGGTTTACAAAGAATCAAAAATATATAAACTTTTAGAAGAGAGATGGAAAAAAGATTTGTTTCAGGCACTGAAATATGCTTTGCAGCCAAATCAGATGGAACGTGCCAAAGAGATTTTGGCTCCCTATAGAGGTATCAGCAATAAAACAACTTTTATTCAGGATGTTTTAACAAAGGGTGCAATCTATAAAAGATTCAGAAATGCTCTTGGCAAAAAAGATTTTAAACTGGCATCTGCTCTTGTTCATCAGAACCCTTTTTTAAAGGAGTTTCCGGAGTATGACTCGATGATAAAATATGCCGACACTATCTATATGAAAATCCAAAAACTAGTATATGAAGGTGAAAATATAGCTGCTATGAAACTGATGAATCTGCTCAGTACGTTTACAGATTTTAAAGATGAAGTTGAGCTTATGTTAAAAGAGATACAAAACAAGCAGAAATTTTATGATGCTGTAGAGAGTGGTGATTATCAAACGGCATATAATATGATGGCAGAATATGAAGAGCTCCAGGAAACCAAAGCAGGAGAAAAGCTTCAAAATGAATGGGATGCTGATCTAATTAAAGCAAACAGTTTTGCAGCTGTCGGTGATGTAAACGGGGTAAAAAACATTTTACATAAATATTTTGATATCAGTTCAAAAACGACAGCCTTGGCAACTATATTTGCCTGGACGTATATAAATCAACTCGAAACAGCCATAAGAGAAAAAAGAGATCGCAAAGAGATAGAAAACGGCATTAAAAATTATATTTTAAATTTTGGCATTGACGACCAAATAGAAATATTATTTGAAATATTTAAAAAAAGATACAAAGATACAAAATTGGATATAGAACAGTTAAAAAAAGGTTCGCTCTCTATGTGGCGGCCTTCAATGATTGTAAAATCAATTTTAGATTAATGCTTTAACCTCAATTATAGCTCTCCTGAAGTATAATTAGCGAATTTTTAAAATTATATATTATACAGAGGAGACTTTTCATGCAAATTAGTGGCGCACAGATGGTCATTGAAGCTTTAATTGCAGAAGGCGTAGATACAGTTTTTGGCTACCCTGGCGGAGCAATTATGAATGTCTATGACGAAATCTACAAACAAGACAAATTTCAACATATATTAACTCGTCACGAGCAAGCAGCGGTTCATGCTGCAGAGGGTTATTCAAAAGCCAGCGGAAAAGTCGGTGTATCTATGATAACAAGCGGTCCTGGGTTCACAAACGCTGTAACAGGTTTAGCAGATGCATACATGGATTCTATTCCTTTGGTGGTTATTTCAGGACAGGTTCCAATGAGTTTAATCGGAACAGATGCCTTTCAAGAGATTGATGCGGTTGGAATAAGCCGTTCCTGTACAAAACACAATTATCTTGTTACAGATGCAAAAGATCTGCCGCGTATACTAAAAGAGGCTTTTTATATAGCACGAACAGGCCGTCCAGGCCCGGTTCATGTTGATATACCCAAAGATGTGACTGCACAGGTTGCAGAATTTGATTATGATGTGGAGCTGGATTTAGAAACATATAAACCGCATGTCAAAGGCAATCCCCGTCAAATCAAAAAAGCTATGGAGGCGATAGCAAATGCAAAACGTCCTTTGTTTTACCTCGGCGGCGGTATCATTAATTCAAATGCAGCCTATGAGGTAAGAGATTTGGTACATACAACAGGCATTCCTGCTGTTGAGACATTTATGGCCAGAGGAACATTGTCTTATGATGATGACCTGCTTATAGGGATGCTAGGAATGCATGGTTCCTATGCGGCAAATATGGCGATGAGCGAAACAGATCTGGTCATTGCCCTCGGTGCCAGATTTGATGACCGTGTTACCGGAAAATTAAGTGAATTTGCAAAAAATGCTGCGGTTATACATGTAGATATAGATCCTGCAAGTATTTCAAAGCTTGTTAATGCAAACTATCCTATAGTAGGTGATGTGAAAAATGTTGTCAATGAGATGCTTAAACTCACCTCCATGGTAAACAGTGACAACTATGAACAGTGGAGAGAAACGATAGAAAATTTTGCAGAGTTGCATCCACTGACATTTCATGAAGATACAGAAAATATCAAGCCACAGTGGGTAGTAAAACGTGTAGGTGAGCTTCTAGGTGATGATGCAAATATTTCAACAGATGTCGGACAGCATCAAATGTGGGCGGCACAGTTTTATCCGTTTACGAGACCCCGTCAGTTTATAAGTTCCGGTGGACTCGGAACTATGGGCTTTGGTTTTCCGGCGGCTATGGGTGTCAAAGCGGCTGTTCCTGAAAAAACAAGTATCAACTTTACCGGAGACGGCTCTATTTTGATGAATTGTCAGGAGTTAATGACAGCCGTTGAGAAAAAACTACCGGTAATCAATATTATTCTGAATAATAATTTTTTGGGTATGGTTCGCCAATGGCAGACACTCTTTTATGACAAACGCCACAGTGAGACAGATCTTTCTGTACAGCCGGATTTTGTAAAACTTGCGGAAGCTTTTGGCGGAATAGGGTACAGAGTTACTACAAAAGAGGAATTTGATGCCGCTTTAAAAGAGGCTGTAGAAAAGAATATTGTTGCATTTATTGATGTTAAAGTTGAACGGTTTGAAAATGTTATGCCAATGGTTCCATCAGGCGGAAGCCTGTTTAATATGATGTTATTAGAGAAAAAGGAGAGTAAATAATGACTGACAATACAGAAAGAAGAGTAGTTTCCGTTATCGTTGTGAATGAAGCGAGTGTATTGTCCCGAATTACCGATCTTTTTTCCGGACGTGGCTACAACATTACATCCTTGACTGTTGCCCCAATTCCTGAGAGTAAATATTCCCGTTTGACAATTGTCACATCAGGTTCGGTGCGTGTGATTGAGCAGATAACAAAACAGTTGCACAAACTCATTCCTGTTTTACGGGTTTATGAACATGCAGATTTGGTTGAAAAAGAGATGGCACTGGTCAAATTTCCTATTACAGAAAACATAAGTGATATCAGCGCTATCTGTAATGCTTACAATGGAAAAATAGTCAATGTTGGTAATGATGTCATTATAACCATGGTTGCTGACGAGCCCAAAAGAGTCGATCACTATCTACAGGCGATTAAAAAATATAATCCAAAAGAGATAGTCAGAAGCGGCGCTGTTGCTTTAGAGAGATAAAAAGATGAAGCTGAGTAAAATAGCTTCAACATTAGAGTGTAGTATTGTCGACAATGATATTGATATTGTAGGAATAAATACTCTTAAAGATGCAAAAGAGAATGAAGTCTCTTTTGTGTCCAACTCAAAATATGTAAAAGATCTCGAAAATACAAAAGCTGCAGCAGTTATAATTTCTGAAAAATTAGCTTCAAAACTCCCTGCAAACTGTATTCCTTTGGTAACAAAAAACCCTTATTGGTCCATGGCCATACTCTCAAAATATTTTGCGCCGCCCGTAGAAGATGAGAGACTTCCTCTCCCGCAGATTGGGAAAAATTCAAAAATTTCTCCCAAGGCTGAAATAGCAAATGGTGCGGTAATCGGTGATAATTGTATAGTTTTGGCACATGTTTATATAGGTGCAAAAAGTGTTATAGGAAACAATACAGTTATTTATCCAAGTGTGACAATATACAGAGACTGTCAAATCGGCAATGACTGTATAATCCATGCAAACACAGTTATAGGTTCTGACGGATTCGGATTTGCGACAAATGAAAAAGGTGAGCATAAAAAGATTTATCAAAATGGGAATGTAGTTGTAGAAGATGATGTTGAAATTGGAAGCAATACCAGTATTGACAGAGCTGTTTTTGGCTCTACTTTGATAAAAAAAGGAACACGCATTGACAATCTTGTGCAGATTGGACATAACTGTGAAATCGGTGAGTATTGTGTTATGGTTTCTCAGTCTGGTCTTGCAGGTTCAACAAAACTTGGCAGAAATGTTGTTATGGGCGGGCAGGCTGCCGCAGCCGGTCACCTGGAGGTTGCCCCTTTTTCAACTTTTGCTGCACGAAGCGGAATAACAAACTCTGTAAAAGAACCCGGAAAGACATATGCAGGTTTTCCTTTGATGGGGCACAGACAATGGCTTAAACTTCAGGCAAAACTTGCTAGACTTATCAAGTAAAAACACAACAAGGAGTTAGTATGTCAAAAACAATCCCGTTAAGCGGAACAAAAAACGGTGTTATATCGGTAACAAAACTTGAGGAACCATATGGTGAGGGAAGCGGTACTGTAGCTAGTATAGGAATTTCACTCTCAGGTGATGCCCAAAATCCGGAATGGAAAGTTCATATTCCATTGGATAATTTAGAAGAAGTCATAAAGGCTTTATCTGAGCTAAAGTAGGTTTTTGCCTACTTTGCTTTGAGTTCCTGCACAAACTCATCAATTCTTTTAATACCTTCTCTGATAGTTGCAATTCCCGTAGCAAAACTGAATCTGAAATACCCTTCGCTTCCAAAACCAACACCAGGAACAACGGCTACACCTTTGGCTGCTAAAAGTTCTTTTGCAAAGCCTAGTGAATCATTACTGACTTCTTGAATATTGACAAAAAGATAAAAAGCACCATCCGGTTTTAAAACACTGAGTCCGTTGATTTTATTAAAAAGTTCTACAGCTTCATCACGACGCTTGATAAACTCTTTTCGCATCATTTCTATATCTTCATCTGCACTGCCGTCAAGTCCTGCAATAGCAGCATACTGTGTCATGGTATTGACATTGGATGTGCTTTGTGACTGCAGTTTTTTTGTTGCTTTGATAATTTCGGTATGGTGTGATGCCATATATCCGAAACGCCAGCCTGTCATGGCAACTGACTTGCTTAAACCATTGATGGTGATTGTTCTTTTAAACATGTCTTCACTGACTGCTGCTGCTGAAGTAAAATCCCCGTCATATATCAGTTTTTCATACATTTCATCGCTGGCTACGAGAACATCCGTCCCTTCAAGCACTTTTGCCAAAGCAGTGAGTTCTTCTTTGGAATAAACTGCACCGGTAGGATTTGACGGTGTTGTAAGAATCAGCATTTTTGTATTTGGTGTCAATGCTTTTTTGAGCTGTTGGGGAGTGATTTTAAAGGCAGTCGCATCACTTGTCTGAATTTCTACGACAGTCCCGTCAAAATATTTCACAAGTTCAGGGTAGGTTACCCAGTATGGCGCAGGAATAATAACCTCATCGCCTTTTTCAATTGTTACAGAAAAAAGATTAAACAAGGAATGTTTTGCGCCATTGTTAATGATAATCTGGTTAGGGTCATATGTTAAACCGTTGTCTCTTTTGAGTTTGGCAGCGACTGCCTCTTTGATGGCCGGAATCCCATCTACTGCGGTATATTTTGTAAAACCGTTGTTGATTGCATCTATAGCCGCGTCTTTGATAACTCTGGGTGTATCAAAATCCGGTTCTCCGGCTGAAAAACTGAGAATGTCTTTACCCTCTGCTTTTAACTCTTGTGCAAGCGCTGTAATTGCTATTGTAATTGATTCAGATAGTTTATCTATGCGTTTTGCTAGCATTTGAACCCTTTTTTATAATATATTTGATAAATTATACTAAAAAAAAGATGTATATTTGTTGAGAAAAGAGCGAAAAATTAATTTTTCATTGATTTTATAAAAGATTCATATATATGTTCAAGTTCAAGGTCTTGATCTAGAAGATCTTTATTTTCTTTTACTAAAATATGTTCAAGTATAGCCACACGCTTGAGAAGGTATTCAAACATCTCTTTGTTTATATCAGGGAGCATATTGTGCATAAAAGGATCTTTACATCTCCCTTTTTCAATGATATGTGCAGGCAAACCGACTGCTGTGGAACAATCAGGAACTTCTTTGACGACAACCGAGTTGGCACCGATTTTTGCATATTCGCCTATTGTGATGTTTCCCAGTATCTTTGCGCCGGCTCCGATTACCGCTCCCTTTTTGATAGTCGGATGTCGTTTGCCGTGAGTTAAAGAAACACCACCGAGTGTTACACCCTGATATATGAGCACATCATCTTCAATGATGGCAGTCTCTCCGATTACAACTCCAAAACCGTGGTCAATAAAGACACGCTTACCAATACTCGCGGCAGGGTGGATGTCAATATTTGTAAGTATTTGGGTTATTCCCATGATTGCCCTTGCTGTACGGGTAAAGTTGTTTGTATAAAGTTTATGCGCTATTCTGTACCATGCAACTGCCCATACACCAGGGTAATTAAATAAAAAATCAATTTTTGAATTTAATGCAGGATCATTTCTGTACGCATTTGAAAAGTCTTCCTTGATATCGGCAAATATTCCCATGCTCATCCTTAATTTGTTGTTCTTAAATAGCCATTTTGATATAAAAATCTTTCTAGCTGCAGCAGTGTATCATTTTTTTCTTTTTCTGTAATAAAGCTGGCATTTGAGAGTTTGTTTTTAACTTGATTTAATATTTCATGTTTGTCATATCCTATTGATTCAAGTATCTCCAAAATACTTTTTGATTCTACTGCATTTGTTATATTGTATCCGGAGTCATTGATTGAAATTGTATACTCACTGGGGTGTGTAAAAAGATTATGGTTCATTCCCAGTGTCTCCTGATAGGCACCAATATTGAAAAAAGCCAAAAAATAATCTTCTTCATCAATATTAACGTCATGGAGATATAAAGGTTTGTCCGGATCAAAGCCTATTTCTCCGTCACTGTCACAGGTAATATCCCAAAGAGAGGCTGCTCTGAGCGGGGTTGTGTTTAAATGATGAATGGGCATCACAGGAAAATGCTGTCCCAGTCCCCAGTAATCAGGCAGACTCTGAAAAACAGAAGCATTAATGAGATAGCGTTCCTGGAGCTTAATCTGGAGCTGTTCGAGTTCATTGGTCGGATTGGCTGATTTAAGATAGAGTGCTTTTTTTATAATATTATGCACCAGAATTTCTGCGTTTGAACGGTCTTGAAGATCAATATAGCCTAAATCAAAAAGCGTGAAAAGTGATTCCATATGATCAAGCGCATCATGAAGATATTCTATACAGTTGGCATTGTTAAGAAGTCTGTTCAATTCTATCAGTTCTTCAACCAAAGGCGGATTTGACTCTTTAAAATTTAAAAGTTTTTCCTGATAATCCTGAGTGAAAAGTTCTAAAACAGGTGTAATCAATACAGCATGTGAAGCAACTATAAAACGTCCTGATTCCGTAAATATATCCGGATGTGCAACATTTTTGCTGTCCATGATTTCACCAAGTAAAAAAACAACAGAACTTGAAAATTCATCTATTGAGTAGTTACGTGCATGTGATTTTTCATGTTGGTCATATTCTACAGCCAAACCGCCGCCGATGTTGATACTTGAAAGTGCATCAGCACCCATTTTTTTCAGTTCCGCATAGATATTTCCGGCTTCACGGAGTGCTTTTTTCAGCGGAGCAATGTCTGCTATCTGTGAGCCGATATGAAAATGAATCATTGTCAGTTTCTCAAGCAGATTCGCATCTTTGAGGAGTTTTATTGCCTCAATGATTTCTGTTGAAGTCAGTCCGAATTTTGCATCCATTCCGCCGCTTTTTGCCCATATGCCGCTGCCTGCACTGTGCAGCCTGACACGTATGCCGATATTTGGAACTTTTAAATTGGATTTGGAAGCTACATCAATAATGGTTTCAAGTTCATTGAGCCCTTCTATGGTGATGGTGATATTCTGACCACTGTGTGCTGCTATAAATCCCAGCGTAAGCATCTCTTCGTCTTTGAATCCGTTGACAGTAATGTTGGCTCCGTCAAGCACTTTGCTCATTGCCAAAATAAGTTCAGCCTTGCTTCCGGCTTCAAGTCCGTAGTTATACTTTGCGCCCTGTGATGTAATTGCCTCAACAGCTGCCGGAAACTGGTTTACTTTGAGCGGAAAAACAGCTTTAAACTTTCCTTTATAGCTGTTTTCTTCAATAGCTTTTTCAAAATAGTTGTAGAGTGTTTTAATCTGTCTTTTGACCAAATGAGGAAATCGTAAAAGGAGAGGTCCTTTAACATCTTTTGCCCGTATATTGTTGACTATATCAAGCAGAGAAGGCATAGATTTGTAATTAAGTTTGATTTCACCGTCTTCTATAATAAAGTTTTTGTTTGCCCAGATATCAAGGCCGAAATTATTCATCATTTATCCTAAATTTTAAATTTTTGCTGAAAATATTTGTCAATATCAAAATATATTTCACCACTTCTATTTTTATAGGTAAGGAGGCTTTTGTTTAAGTCTTTAATGCTTTTTATACCCATTACTGCCATGACAGTCTTCATACTTTTAAGAAGATTTTTATGATAGTGTCCAATTTGTATGCCTTTTTTTATTACAAGATAGGAGGCTCTTTTTTTTGGATCCTGTGTTGCCATGCCGACTGGGCAGACATGTGTTCCAAAACCAGAACACATTTTTGCCCGGATACACCCGCCACTCATCATAAATGCACGTGCAATGCCTACAGCATCAGCACCCATACACAAGGTGATGACAGCATCATCGGGTGTTAGAATTTTTCCACTGGCAATTATTTTGACATCTTCTCTGATATTATATTTTTTTAAAAGCATATCCAGAATATAAAGTGAGTTGTTTGTTGTGAGGCCTACTGATTCCATTAGCTCAAGCGGAGCAGTTGCGCTGCCACCCTCACCGCTGTCCACTGTGATGAAATCTGGTATAAATTCACCATAATTTTTTCTTTTGGCAAGTTTTTGTACCAGTGTTTCTACAGAGGCTATGTCTGAAATGACTATTTTGAATCCAACCGGTTTTTCTGAGAGTCTTTGCAGTTTTTCAATAAAATTTAAAAGATCCTCTATTGTATCTGCATAAGGGAACCTGTTGGGAGAAATGATGTCTTTTCCCTCTTCAACACCACGGTAGTAGGCTATGTCCGCTGTTACTTTTGAACCTGCGAGTTTTCCGCCTGTCTGTTTTGCTCCCTGGGCTATTTTAATTTCAGTCATTTTGCAAAATTTCATTATTTTTTTATATTTTTCTTTATCAAAATTGCCGTTTTTATCTCTGACACCATACAAACCAGAACTGATTTGAAAAATCATATCCGGCAGCTCCTTTGGAACTTCCTTCGGAAAATATTCTATGGCTGCTTCCCAGTTCACACGAAAAAGAAGGTGGCTGGAGGTATCATAAATATAGGTATTTTGGGTTTTTTCATTCAGTAAAATATCTCTGTACCATTTCAGCGCTACTTTTTTATTAAAGAAAAAATCTCCGATTTTAAAAGCAAGTTCTGCAAAAGGGGTACTTTTGACAACTTCAAGATATTTTGAATTGTTCGGATCTATTTTGAGGGTAAAAAGATGGTTGGAAGTAAGTGAACCTTCTCCTGTATTGATTGTCAGGTTGGAATCTCTTCCCGCTAAGCTAAAGGCTCTCACTGCTTCGGGAGACAGGGCACCGTCACTCATAGCAGAACGGATAATCGGTGTTTGCGATACAAAAGGGTATTTTCTGTTCTTTCCAAAAACTACCTGCATGTTTTGATCAACTTCCTCATCGTTTAAAACACTTGTAGCATGTTTTAAGATAAATCTTGATCCTGAAAAGGGCTGGCTTACGGAAAATGACTGGTAGTTTGGTTTGTTCTTGGCTGCTGTATACACCCAGTCAACCTTGTCTTTGGAGTCATAAAAAGATTCTTCTGCAAAATATTGACGCAGTGGTTCACGGAGGGCCTCAAAAAAATAACGAAATCTTCCTATAATCGGGTAGTTTACAAGAAGAGCATGCTGTCTTTGCACATATCTGTCGTATATGTAAAGAGCGATGACTGCTATTATGATGAGCACGGCAAAATATTCTACAAATTCGTCTAAAAAGTGCCATAAACCATGAACCCACTCCATCTAAAATTCTTTGAGCGGAATTGTCTTTTCAATTTTATTTTCTAAATCTTTAACCCAAATTGTTCCGTTGCTCATTTCATTTGTACCAATAACGCAGCAGTATTTTGCATTCATTTTATCCGCACTTTTGAGATGATTTTTGAGGTTTTTCGCCTTATAATCGCAAACTGCTTTGTCTGTAGCCCTTTTTTTATGTGTCAGCGTGATTATTGTATCTATGGCTTCTTCGTCCATAGCACCAAGATAATAGCCTTCTCTTAATTCCTGTGGCATTTGTATGAGTTCCAACAGTCTTTCAATACCCATCGCAAAACCTACAGCAGGGGTAGGGCGACCGTCTAAAAACTCTACAAGTCTGTCATATCTTCCACCACCGGCAATAGCACTTTGACTGCCTATATTGTCACTGACAAATTCAAAAGCGGTTTTGGAGTAGTAGTCAAGTCCTCGTACAAGATTCGTATCTACTTCATAGCTGATGTCATTTGCATCAAGTATTTTTTTCAGTTTTTCAAAGTCATTGTCACAGTTTTCGCACAGTGAATGTAAAAGTTTTGGAGCATTTTCGTACAAAGATTGACACTTTTCATTTTTACAGTCAAGAACACGGATGGGGTTCGTACTTTTTCTTCGTTTACAGTCTTCACAAATTTCATCTTCAATACTTTCTATAAAAGAGACAAGGGTGTCACGGTACTCAGGCATGCAGTTGTTGTCACCGAGTGAATTGATCTGTAGTCTATAGCCGATACCAAGTTCTTTGAGTATGTCACTGACCATCATGATCATATTTGCATCTTCATACACACTCTCAATACCGAAACTTTCAACGCCAAACTGATGAAACTCTCTCAAACGTCCTTTCTGGGGTCTTTCATAACGAAACATAGGACCATGATAAAAAAATCTGTGAATCCCGCCTGCTTTGTCTAATTTTTTTTGAATAAAAGCCCGTACAACACCGGCTGTTCCCTCAGGGCGCAGACAAACATCATTGTCTCCCTTGTCCGTAAACTGGTACATCTCTTTGCCGACAATGTCACTGCTCTCTCCGACACTGCGTTTAAAAAGTGCCGTCTCTTCTAAAAGTGGTGTTTCTATATAGTGAAAACCATATCTTCTGGCAATGTTTTGTGCCACATCCAAAAAATAAGTAAATCGTTTTGATTCGTTTTCATCAAGTATATCATTCATACCTCTTAGTGATTTAATCATAATTCTTTATCCTTTTAGCATTGTTTCATTTTTAATATTATCTAATATTTCTTTTGTGATTTCATCTCTGTTTTTTGTGGCATCAATTTCAATCAACGGCACACCCAGAAGAAGACTTGCTTCTTTGATACTCTCTTGAATCTTTAACAAATATTCACTGCCTCTGAGTTCAATGCCGTCAAGTTTTTTTTGCGAAAGTCTGTATTTGAGTTCCTGTTTTGTCAGACGCAGTAAAAAAATTGCCTGGGGATATATTTTTTTTGTTGCGAAATCATTCAGACTGATCAAATCTTTTTTACTGATACTTCCCTGGGTGAGTGCATAGGCGACACCACTTACAGCACTTCTGTCTGAAATAATCATTTTGTGCAGATTTGGTTCTATTACCTCTTTTATATGTTCTGCTCTGTCTGCAAGAAAAAGAAGAAACTCTGCTCTTTTGCTTTTTGTTTTTGCACTCAAAACAAGTCTGCGAATTTCTTGTCCTATAGCAGTTCCACCGGGTTCTTTTGTAATGACTGCATCAGGAAAGTACTTTTTCAGTGCTTCTATCTGTGTACTTTTCCCGGCTGTATCAATACCTTCTATTGCAATATACATCAGCGCAGACTCCCTATAACCTGCTGTACCTCTTTTGGTAAGAGGTGATCTGTTTTTCCGTTAAACTTTAAAAGATTCCTGACAATAGAAGAACTGATAAAAGCATGTTTGAGTTTTGGCATCAAATAGACTGTTTCTATGTTTTCATCAAGGGAGTTGTTGAGATAGCCGAGTTGCAACTCGTATTCAAAGTCACTTACAGCACGAAGCCCTCGTATAAGCACCCTTGCATCATGTTCGTGTGCCAGATCTATAGTAAGGTTGTTAAAACCTGTAACACGGACATCTTTGATGTCTTTGACGGCAATTTCGACCATTTTTATTCTTTGCTCGAGGCTAAACATGGGATTTTTGTCTTTTGACTGAGCAACAGCGACAATCACTTCATCAAATAAATTTTTTGCACGTTCGATAATATCAAAATGTCCATTTGTTATCGGATCAAATGTCCCCGGGTATAAAGCGATTTTACGACTCTTCAATTTGCCACCTTTTATATAAACTGTTTTCAATTTCCAGTAAATCAAACCATTTGCCAATGAGAAAATTTTCCATTTCATCAAGTGTCTGCTGCTTTGAATAATATGCCATAACAGGCGGCGCAATAATGATGCCCAGGCTTGCAAGTTTATGCATATTCTCTAAATTAATGGCAGAAAAAGGCATCTCTCTCGGTGCTAAAATAAGCTTTTTCTGTTCTTTGATTACAACTGCAGCGCACCGTGTAATCAAGTTGTCCGAAATTCCACAGGCTATTTTTGCCAGTGTATTCATAGAACACGGTGCGATAATCATAGCATCAACCCCAAAAGAGCCTGATGCAACAGAGGCTGCAATGTTTTTATTATTATGGGCAGTGACATTACTCATTTCATGTACAAGTACTTTTTCTGAATTTTCTGTCATGATAAAATGTTTTTCAACAGATTCAGGAAGAAGTTGAATGATTTTCAGACCAAGGTTCACACCACTGGCCCCACTGCTTGCAACTACTATTTTTCTTTTTTTCATTGTACCTCTGCTTTGTTCTTTCCGGTTATAACAACTCTTATTTTTTTTCCATTTCTCTTTATAACACTGACAGTGTCTCCAAGTCTTCCGTTTTGAAGTGCTTTTGCAGAAAAATAGATATGTATTGCATTGTTGTTAAAATTAACACTGACACTCGAGCCGCGTTTGACTAAAAACAAACCGACAACATCTCTTTTTGTTATAATATTACCTGCTTGAATGTTGTGCTTACTTTGGTAGTGCTTTACATGTAAACCCTCTAAAGGCATCGCTTTGAATTTATCCAGTATTATACTCTTTTTTTGTGTATTTATATTGGTGAGTTCATTATCTTTTTTGATGTTTTTTCTGGCAAACAAAATGGAAACAGTGGCTAAAATTTTATATTTAAAAAATATTTTTTTATTATCATCTGTTTTTATATATAAAATGCCCTTGTTGGACAAGTGTGCTTTGGTGCTAAAATGAACAGTGTAGCGTTTTGGGAGTTCTTCCATATAATGTGTGGGAAAGAGCGTTATTGTAGATATTTTTATATTTTTATATTTTTCTCTATAGTGCTTTTTTATACTGTTTTTTATATACGTTGTATTGATAGGGCTTTTTTTTGTGAACTGTATGTAACTGTGTTTTGAAGTAAAATTGTCAAAACCGCTTTTGTGAAGTATTTTTAAAAGTTCTTTTTTTTGTATACGTTTTGAATGTCTGTTTTTGTCTATATCAAAAAGTTTTCTGTCATTTTTTTTACTTACAGGTACAATATCTGAAAGCATAATAAAATCATTTTTTATATAATAATTGCTTCGAAGAGTGTTGGCAGCGAAAATAGTTGAAAAAGAGATGAGTAGAAGAATTATTTTTAGAAATAACATAAGTATCTCTCATTTTGAGAACTAACAACTGTAAAAAGTGGTACCAGAGAGGGGATTTGAACCCCTAAGCCGTGAGGCGGCGGATTTTGAATCCGCTATGTATACCGTTCCATCACTCTGGCAAATCAGCTGTTGAAGTTGGAATGATAGTAGGAATTTACTTAAAAGTAAATAATATTTGGCCGATAATACCATTAAATGGAACTTTTATTGCTATACTTTGCCAATAATTGCCAGAAACCAAACAATATTTTGAAAACGGAGAGATATTATGCGTGTAACATCAAGTATGTATTACAACAGTCTGTATGCTACAAATAATTTAAAAATAAACAATGAACTTTTTGATGTAAATAAGCAGATTGCCTCAGGATTGAAAATTCAATATGCCAAAGATGATGTAAGAACATTTACAGAAACTATGCGGCTTGACAATGAGCTCGTTACAATAGGGCAGGTGAAAAAGAGTACAGAAAGCGGGTATAAAATTTCAAATCAGACAGATGTTGTTCTCAATGAGTTTGAAACTTCACTTGACAGAATGAAGACTCTGCTTATAAATGCCGCAAACGGCACACACAGCCCTGACTCTCTTGATGCCATAGCCGGAGAGCTTCGGGGTTTGGAAAAACATTTTAAAAACCTGGCTAACACTTCGATTAACGGGCAGTTTTTATTTTCTGGTTCTGCTGTCAATACAAAACCGATAGATGCAAACGGAATATATCAGGGGAATGATGCAGGAATGAACTCTGTGCTTGGTTCAAATTCCACACAAAAGTATAATCTCACCGGAGCAGAACTTTTTTTAGGCGAAGAACAAAATACAAAAAGAGAAATCACAACAAATGTAATCAACAATGATTTAATTAACGGTGGAATAATTACTGCAGACAGCAGCATTAGAGATTTGATGGGTGATATAGATGATGATACAACTACAGTCAACAAAAATTATTTTTACATCAGAGGGACCAGAAGTGACGGCACCGCCTTTAAAGTCAGAAAAGAGTTTGACGATACGGCAAAAGTAAGTGATTTACTGGATGAAATAGGCAAAGCATACGGAAACAACGGCAGTATAAACGTGGTAAATGTGAGCCTGAATGCAAATGGACAGATTGTTGTCCAAGACAAACAGAAAGGTTCAAGCAAACTGGATTTTCATATGGTGGGGGCGGTTGATTTTGATTTGACGACAGATGAAAACGGTGATACCCAAAACAATGATGCACTCGTAAATGATATAGATTTGCTGGATGTCGGTGAAAAAGATTATGCAAAAATAAAAGACGGAACCGCTACATCAAGCCTCTATGTCAAAGAGTTTATCCAGTCAGGTTTCATACCGGCTGCCGGTGCAGCCAGCAATATAGAAGGGATAGTGTATGACAGAACACAATTTTCCAAAAGCGGTGCAGAACTCACATCAAATGTCCCTCAGATTCTAAAAGAGACAAATGCCTTTGCCTCTCCATCTGCAAAAATTTCCGAAGTAGCTGATCTGTCTCAGGGAACACCCGGTACGCTTGATGCAACCGTATTGAATCTGGAAGGAAATGATATTAACGGTAATCCTTATACCGCAACAATAAATTTAGATTCCGCAGGTTCAACTTTTACAATTGGTGGAAATACTTATGATATTTTTAATATGCAGACTCCAAGAACAGCAACAGCTGCAGATAATGTAACCTATCAGCAACTGATGGATGTTCTCAATATGATTGTTACCAATAACCTACCTACCGGAACTGCAGCAAATGACTATGATAATGCAATAATAGCTTCAAACACACAGGGAAACACTTCTTTAACCTATGACGGAAAGTTGAAATTCACTGACTTGACTGCTACTCAGACACAATCGACAATAGCACTTTATGATGCTAACAGTGATAATTTTACAGCAGATGCTTCTGTTATGACCTTTAATGCAAACAACGCTTTAACTATTGTTGATCCAAAAACAGATTTTTTTAAAAATCTTGATGAAGCCATTACTGCTGTAGAAGATCATAAACTTTATCCGGACAGTTCCAGCGGAAATATGCGAAATCAAGGAATAGAAAATGCGCTTGCAGCAATAGACAAACTGCAGTCACATGTCTCCAGAAGCCATTCGGTTGTCGGTGCACAGTCAAATACCTTAAACACTTCACTCGAAAGAACAAGTCTGCTGGAAGTCAGTACAATGACCCTGCGCTCTGAAGTAATAGATACAGATATTGCAGAGGCCTCTTTGCGTTTGTCTCAACTTAACTTAAACTATCAGGCGATGCTCTCAACTGTGGGAAAAATTTCGCAATTAAGTCTGGTAAATTATTTATAGGATATACTTTTATATATTATTTATCCCTTCTTACTATAAAGGTTTTCTAGCTTGAAAGATACTCTGTTTATTATCATTTTTGGTGTATTAATTTATCTCGGTTTTTCAACTCTTTTTGGTCCAACTGGGCTTATGGGCAGTTATGGTGCTACTTTTTCTTCTTACAATCAGCTTTATTTTGGTTATATATCGTTTGTATATCTCTTTGTGCTGCTGTTTCCTTTGTATTTTCTGTATAAAGATACATCTTTTGGTTTTAGAAAGTTAGAACTGGGTGTTGCTTCTTTTTTGCTTTTATGCTCTTCTCTTATCGCACAGGCCCTGCTCATAACAAATGAATACAGAGGAAAATTCGGTGCAGATTTTGTAGACTTTTTATCTCCCTATATAGGTGTTTTCGGATTATGGGTATTTTGGTTTATTATTACGGCGGTTGCCATGGTGATTCTTTTTGATAAAAGCAGTTCGGAGATCTTACATGTAGTCATATCTTCACTCAAATCCAACAAACCGAAGAATGCAGCAACTTTTGTTGAAAAGGAACAGAGTGAGACCTTGCAACAAGATGAAATCATGCAAAAAGAAGAGAACAAAGAGACAGAGCATGTTGAACAAACCCAAGACGAAGAAATAGACAAACCGGCATATCTAAGAAAAGAAAAAAAGCATGTAGCGGCAGAAGAAACAAGTGAGACAAAAAAAACTATTTTAGATATTGCCGCGGATGTAAAAGAGCATAAAAATACTGTTATCGTTGATGAGCTTGAAGAAAATGCAAAACTCTTGGCTAATATTGAAAAAGGGAAGGTAGAAAAACCCAAAAACTTTAAGCTGCCTTCTGTAGATTTTTTGCAAAAGCCGAATAAAACAACACATAATGTGGATGAAAAAGAGCTTGATGACAAGATACGCTATCTTATTGAAAAGCTGGCACATTTTAAAATTGACGGAGATGTTGTGCGTACCTATGCAGGTCCTGTAGTTTCTACCTTTGAGTTTAAACCGGCAGCCAATGTGAAAGTGAGTAAAATACTTAACCTCCAAGATGATTTGGCGATGGCGCTTTCAGCGGAGACTATTCGTATTCAGGCACCTATCCCGGGAAAAGATGTTGTCGGAATAGAGATTCCAAATGAAGCAGTAGATACCATTTATCTGCGTGAGCTTTTAGATGACAAACTCTTTAAAGACTCGGCCTCACCACTTACTATAGCGCTTGGAAAAGACATTGTCGGCAAGCCTTTTATTACTGATTTAAAAAAGTTGCCGCATTTGCTTATAGCAGGTACAACAGGAAGCGGGAAAAGTGTCGGGATCAATGCTATGATACTCTCACTTTTATATAAAAATTCTCCTGATCAGCTGCGTCTTTTGATGATTGACCCGAAAATGCTTGAGTTTTCCATATATAATGATATCCCGCATCTGCTTACTCCTGTCATTACAAAGCCAAAACAGGCTATTGTCTCACTTAACAATATGGTCGGTGAAATGGAACGGCGTTACGAACTCATGGCTGAGAGTCGTACCAAAAATATTGAAAATTATAATGAAAAAGTAAAAAAGGAGGGTGGTGAACATTTCCCTTATATAGTGGTAATTATTGATGAATTGGCTGACCTGATGATGACAAGCGGCAAAGATGTTGAACTCTCCATCGCAAGACTTGCACAAAAATCACGTGCCTGTGGAATTCATCTTATCATCGCGACACAAAGACCGTCTGTAGATGTTGTTACGGGACTTATTAAAGCCAACCTGCCTTCACGCATATCCTACAGAGTAGGACAAAAGATTGATTCAAAAATCATTTTAGACCAAATGGGTGCAGAATCACTTCTGGGGCGTGGAGATATGCTTTTTACGCCTCCGGGTTCGCCGGCTTTGGTACGCCTGCATGCTCCGTGGGCTACAGAAGAAGAGATAGAGAAGATAGTAGATTTTATTAAAGCGCAGCGAGAACCAAATTATGACAAAAGCTTTTTGATAGAAGAGACGAATGCCGAAGGTGGTTCTGCTTCAGGCTCTAATGAAAGCTATGAAGAACTTGATCCTTTGTACGAAGAGGCGAAAAATGTAGTTTTAACTGACAGAAAAACATCTATTTCTTATCTGCAAAGAAAACTACAGATTGGATATAACCGTTCTGCAAGAGTGATAGAACAGCTTGAAAATGAAGGAGTTCTCTCTTCTCCAAATGCCAAGGGTGTCAGAGAGATATTGTAATGCCAAAACCGCATTTTATATTTATGAAACAAAAAGATTCTTTTTGTGTACATGTAAAGAATCTGGAAAAATTACGTGTTGAACAGATACAGGAAATAGAAGCATTTGTTGCGCAAAGAAAAGGGTACTTTGATTTTACTGCCTACACATTCAGTATTGGAAAAAAACTTGAATATCGGGAATTTGTAAAACTTCTTGATATGTTACATGTAGAAGCTTTGGTTGAGGAAGCTGTTTGTGCTCCGCAAACCAGCGCCAGAATTTCTTTTGGGCAATACAAAGGAATGCTTTACAATGAACTGCCTGATTCTTATCTGTTATGGCTCAAAAACAACTATATGGGCAGTGACAGAGAAATCATCTGCACTGAAATTGCAAAACGCAGACTCTAGTGTTACTTTTCTATACAATGAAGTAATTTTACGCAATATAGATGTATAGATTCGTAACACTGTCGATATGATTACTTTTCTTTTAGCTATAATGTCCCCAAATTAAATTTACAATAGGAAGTATTATGGGATTTAGAGAAGACTATAAAGCACATGTAGAAGAAAGAGCGGCACTTGGTGTCCCTCCATTACCTCTTACTGCTGAACAGACAGTAGAAGTTATCGAGTTTATTAAAACAGGTGAATATGTTGAAGAGATGCTGGATCTTTTAGAAAATCGTGTATCTCCGGGTGTAGATGATGCAGCCTATGTCAAAGCAGCATTTTTAAACGAATTGGCAAGTGAAGAACATCATGTGGCAGCTATTCCACCTGAAAAAGCTGTCCAAATGCTTGGTATGATGCTTGGCGGATACAATGTAAAACCATTAATTGATGCTTTAACGTCAAAAAATGTAAAAGTTGTTGCAGCAGCTATTGAAGCACTTTCCAGTACATTATTGGTATATGATGCGTTCAATGATGTTGAAGAGTTGCACAAAAAAGGTGTGACTGCAGCAACTCACGTTTTAAATGCATGGGCAGACGCTGACTGGTTTACAAAAAAACCTGAACTTCCTGAAAAATTAACTGTTACCGTATTTAAAGTTCCTGGTGAAACAAACACTGATGATTTGTCTCCTGCTTCTGAAGCATTTACACGTTCAGACATTCCTTTGCATGCAAACTCTATGCTTGCTGCAAAAATGGAAGATCCAATCGGAACTATTAACAGACTAAAAGAGCTTGGCCATCCTGTTGCCTATGTTGGTGATGTTGTAGGTACCGGTTCAAGCCGTAAATCAGGTATCAACTCTGTACAGTGGCACATGGGAGAGGATATTCCGGGTGTTCCAAACAAACGTACCGGCGGTGTAGTTCTTGGCGGAACAATCGCACCTATTTTCTTTGCAACAGCAGAAGACTCGGGAGCACTTCCAATCGAACTTGATGTTTCCCAAATGGAAACAGGTGATGTTATTGACATCTATCCGTATAAAGGTGAAGCACATAAAGACGGTAAATGCATCGCTACATTTACATTAAAACCAAATACTATTACTGATGAAGTACGTGCAGGCGGTCGTATTCCACTTATTATCGGTCGTGGGCTTACAAACAAAGCACGCAGTGTTTTAGGAAAAGCTCCGGCTGATATTTTCTTAACACCTGATCAGCCTGAAGATACTGGTAAAGGGTATACTTTAGCACAAAAAATGGTTGGTAAAGCATGTGGAATGGATGGTGTTCGTCCGGGTATGTATTGTGAGCCTGAAATGAGTACAGTCGGTTCTCAAGACACAACAGGTCCTATGACAAGAGATGAGATCAAAGAACTTGCTGCGCTTGGGTTCAATGCTGATTTGGTATTACAGACTTTCTGTCATACATCTGCGTATCCAAAACCGTCAGATATTAAGATGTTCCATACATTACCTGACTTTATTGCAAACCGTTCAGGTGTTGCTCTTCGTCCTGGTGACGGTATTATCCACTCATGGCTAAATAGAATGGTTCTTCCGGATACTGTAGGTACGGGTGCAGATTCACATACTCGTTTTCCTATCGGTATCTCTTTTCCAGGCGGTTCCGGAATCGTTGCATTTGCAGCAGTTACAGGTTCTATGCCTTTGACTATGCCGGAATCAGTTCTTGTAAAATTTAAAGGAAAAATGCAACCGGGAATCACATTACGTGACTTGGTTAATGCTATTCCTCATCAGGCTATAAAAGAAGGTCTTTTGACAGTTGAGAAAAAAGGAAAGAAAAATATTTTTGCCGGGCGTATTTTGGAAATTCAGGGCTTGCCTGATCTGAAAGCCGAACAGGCATTTGAGTTGTCAGATGCATCAGCAGAACGTTCTGCTGCAGCATGTACAGTTCAGTTAGACAAAGAACCAATTATTGAGTACTTAAAATCTAATATTACACTTTTAAATTCTATGATTGATGCAGGATATGAAGACCATCGTACATTGGCACGTCGTATTGTGAAAATGGAAGAGTGGTTGGAAAAACCTGAACTGATGAAAGCGGATGAAGATGCAGAATATGCGGCAGTACTTGAGATTGATTTGGATCAAATCACAGAGCCTATTTTGGCATGCCCGAATGATCCGGATGATGTTGCTACACTTTCAGAGATTTTAGCTGACCCTAAACGTCCGCATAAAATTGATGAAGTATTTGTCGGTTCATGTATGACAAATATCGGTCACTACCGTGCACTTGGTGAAGTATTAAAAGGCGAAGGTGCTGTTCCTACCCGTTTATGGGTTTGTCCTCCGACAAAAATGGATGAGAAACAACTTGTAGAAGATGGCTACTATGCAATCTTTGGTGCTGCAGGTGCAAGAACAGAAGTTCCGGGATGTTCATTATGTATGGGGAATCAGGCACGTGTATCAGATGGTGCAGTAGTGTTTTCAACATCAACACGTAACTTTGACAACCGTTTAGGAAAAGAAGCACAGGTTTATCTTGGTTCTGCTGAACTTGCAGCGGTATGTTCACTTCTTGGAAAAATTCCGACAAAAGAAGAGTACTTGGAGTTAACGAAAAAAATAGAAGGGAAAGAAGATGATATCTATAAATATCTAAACTTCAACCTAATCAAAGATTATAAGCTTAACTAGCTGTATGCAGAATGAAACTAAATTTCATTCTGCCAAGTTGAACTAAATTCACAGTGCAATAAATGGACTAAATCCATTTTTGCCAAGCTTAACTAGCTGTATGCAAAAACGGACTAAATCCGTTTTTGTTACATATTACTCACTGACTATATCATATTCATCCGGAATATCCGGTACATATTTATCTTGCGATATTTTTTTATTTACTTCTTGGTTTTTAAATACAATCTTTATATCATTTTCAAGTTCATCTTTGTATGAAATAGATTTAATGATGGAATTTTCTGTTTTTATGATGTATTCTTTATTCTGAAAATTCGCTAAATAACTCCCTTTTGCGATCTCTTTTGCATTGTGAATAATTTTAAAAAGATCAAAATCTCCATTAAGATGTTTAATGATGACCTGTTCTAACTCCGGTTCAATAACTACAATTTTATTTTGTAAAATATAAACACTTTTTTGCACAGGTTTTGTATACTGCCAAAGAGCATAACGAGGTTTAGAAGCTGTTACATGCCCCGTATATGTTATCTTCACACCTTTGTCATCTACTATTTTTTGTAAAAAATCTGCTTCAAAACTGTTTATATTTTTTATACTTGCATAGCCAGATGTTATCAACAATGCAGCTAAAATTATTCTTTTCATTTTTCTCCTTTAAAAAGAAATTATAGCAAATTATTCATTTATACTATTTATTAGATTTAATGTGATAAAATAAGAACAATTTCAGCGATTACTATATAGTAACGATAATAAGGTTGCAAATGCTACAAGCATTCATGGGTAAGGTATTTGGTACTGCAAATGACCGAGAATTAAAAAAATATACTAAAAAAGTTAAAAAGATTAATGAACTTGAAAACAAATATGAAGTCTTAAGCGATGATGAGCTTAAACAGGCTTTTGAAGATTTGAAACAAAGTGTACAGAGCGGTGAGAAAACTCTGGATGATGTGCTGTATGATTCTTTTGCCATAACAAGAGAAGCTGCAAAACGTGTTTTGAATATGCGCCATTTTGATGTTCAGCTTATAGGCGGTATGGTTTTGCATGAGGGTAGAATTGCCGAAATGAAAACCGGTGAGGGGAAAACCCTTGTGGCTACACTTGCCATTACTCTCAATGCAATGACAGGCAAGGGCGTTCATTTGGTAACAGTGAATGATTATCTGGCTTCCCGTGATGCAAAAGAGATGGGTGTGCTGTACAATTTTCTGGGCTACAGTGTAGGCACGATTCTCGAAGACATGCATGATCCTGTAGAGAAAAAAGCTGCTTATGATGCAGATATTACCTACGGTACAAACAATGAGTTCGGCTTTGACTATTTACGTGACAATATGAGTTATTCAAAAGACCAGATGGTCCAGCGTGGACACAATTTCGTAATTGTCGATGAAGTGGATTCTATTTTAATTGATGAGGCGAGAACACCTTTGATAATTTCAGGGCCAACAAACAGAAATATGCAGGATTATCTCAAAGCAAACAGAGTTGCTTTGAAATTGAATAAAGAGGAACATTTTACTGTTGATGAAAAAGACAAAGTGATACTGATTACAGAAGAGGGTATCACAAAAGCGGAAGAACTTTTTGGTGTCGAAAATCTTTACAGTGCAGAGAATGCTTCTTTGCCGCATATGCTTGACCAGGCTTTAAAGGCAAATTACCTTTTTGAAAAGGATGTTGATTATGTTGTCAATGACGGGGAAGTGGTTATTGTTGACGAATTTACGGGCCGATTAAGCGAAGGACGTCGTTTTTCTGAAGGACTGCATCAGGCACTTGAAGCCAAAGAGGGTGTAGAAATCAAAGAAGAGACACAAACGCTTGCAGATATTACTTTTCAAAATTATTTCAGAATGTATGACAAACTTGCTGGAATGACAGGTACTGCCGAAACAGAGGCAACAGAATTTGCACAGATTTACAATCTTGATGTTGTTTCCATTCCTACAAATATTCCGATTGCAAGAAAAGATTTGAATGATTTAATATATAAAACAGAAGAAGAGAAATTTACAGCTGTTATTGAGACCATTAAAAAACTGAGCAAATCAGGACAACCTATTTTAATAGGGACGGCTTCTATTGAAAAATCTGAAGTTTTACATGAAATACTGAAGAAGGAAAAAATTGCCCATACTGTTTTAAATGCAAAAAACCATGCACAAGAGAGTGAAATCATTAAACATGCCGGAGCAAAGGGTGCTGTAACCATTGCGACAAATATGGCAGGACGCGGTGTTGACATTAAGGTAAGTGATGAAGTAAAAGAGCTTGGCGGTTTATATATTATCGGAACCGAGAGACATGAAAACCGCCGTATTGACAACCAGTTGCGCGGACGTTCCGGGCGTCAGGGTGATCCCGGAACAACACAGTTTTATCTTTCACTTGAAGACAATCTTTTACGAATATTCGGCAGTGATAAAATCAAGTCCATCATGGAAAGACTCGGTGTTGAAGACGGCGAATATATAGAATCAAGAATGGTAACCCGTGCAGTTGAAAAAGCACAGAAAAAAGTTGAAAATATGCACTATGAAGGGCGTAAGCAAATTGTTGAATATGATGATGTTGCAAATGAGCAAAGAAAAATCGTTTATAAATTCAGAAATCAACTTTTAAGTGATGATTATGATATTGCTGGTAAAATCGATGAAATCAGAGAAGAATATGTTGCAAATCTTTTAGCCCGCTCGGATATATTTGCCGGTGCAGACAAAGAAGATTTTAATCTTGAAAAACTCTCTCAGCTTCTTAAGGAAGAGATGAATTTTGATTTGGATATCGAGCAGTTAAAAGAGCTTGAATACGAAGAGTTGTATGCCAAAGTTACAGAACTGTTAAAAACGTCTTATGATGAAAAGATGGGCGTGTTGGATGAGCAGACAAGACAGGATATAGAAAAAGAGTTTTATCTCAAAGAGTTGGACAATGCCTGGAGAGAACATCTTTATGCAATGGACAATATGAAAACCGGTATTCGTTTGCGTGCATATAATCAAAAAGATCCTCTTGTTGAGTACAAAAAAGAGAGTTTTGGTCTTTTTGGCGAATTAATTAATGATATTAAATTCAATACAATCAAAACCTTGCAGATTATACAGTTCCAGATGGAATCTCCGGAAGAAGAAGCTGCCAGAATTTCCAAACAGCTTGAAGAAGAGAAAAAAGCACAAGAAGCATTGATGCGGCTGAACCATCATGACAATGTGGATATTGATGCCGAAGATGACTTTGTTGTGAGTAAAAAAATAGCAAGAAATGACCCCTGTCCGTGCGGAAGCGGAAAAAAATACAAACAATGCTGTGGAAAAAGCGGTCCGAAAAAAGGTGTTTTTGCTTCTTGAAAAAATCAATAGTTTCTTACCTTGTGAAAAGATTTTTACGCTTTGACAAGGAGCAGCCTTTTATCTTTATATCTGCACTTTTAGCCTTTATAGGAATTACGCTCGGTGTCATGGTACTTCTTATTGCCATGGCACTTATGAATGGTTTTGACAAAGAGTTTAAAGACAAACTGACTGTTATGAACTACCCTTTAACCATCATTCCAAAGTTTTACGGTGCTGTAAACAGCAATCTGCTTATGGATTTGGAAGAGAAATTTCCTTATTTGCAGTTTAGCCCTTACATTCAGTCTTCTGTGATGGCCAGAAGCGGTTCAAGACTTGAAGGCGGGTATCTCTTTGGTGTAAACTTTGAGGATGAAGTGAAAGTCAATTCGGTACTTGCAAAAGCAATTACCGGGCATACTTTTAAAAAATTTGATGTCGTTATCGGAAAAACTCTTAAAGAAGAATTTAATTTACATGTAAATGATAAACTGATGTATATTTTTACAAATGTGGAACCGGGCGGACTCTCTGTTACTCCAAAAATAAAGCGCTTTCAAATCAAGTCGTTTTTTGATTCAGGGCTTTCTGCTTATGATAAAGCATACTCCTACACAACACTGGAGGCTATGCAGACCATAGAGCATATGGCCGCAAATGAATATGACGGTATTCATATATATTCCAAAGATCCACGAAAAGATATAGAAAAAATAAAAAAAGTGCTGCCAATCAGTGTAACAGTAAAAGGCTGGTGGGAAGACAATATGAATTTTTTTGCTGCTTTGGAGATGGAAAAAACTTCTCTTTTTATTGTCCTGATGCTTATTATTCTTATTGCTTCTATCAATATCATATCTTCTCTTTTAATGACTGTAATGAACAGAAGAGGGGAAATAGCACTTTTGCTCTCTTTGGGTGCAACGACATCTGAAATTAAAAAAGTATTTTTGTATTTGGGAATTGTTATAGGAATTACCGGTATTTTAGCCGGTATTGTCTTTGGACTGAGTGGTATATGGCTACTCAGTACTTTTGATATTGTCTCTTTGCCAAAAGATGTTTATCCTACTTCGAGACTTCCTCTGGACTTGACACTTCATGATTTCATTTTTATTGTCGCAGGTGCTTTTGGTATCGTTGTAGCTTCCTCTTATTATCCTGCCAAAAAAGCAAGTGAAGTAGATATACTGACTGTTCTTCGAAATGAGTAGTAAAAATTCCTAAAAGAGTTTTTGAAGCACTTTAAAAGGAAAGGTAAGTGTTCTTTTGATGATATTGAGCGGTGCTACAATAATATCTTTGGCAACCATGGTACTTATAGTAGGATCGCTGAGCTTCCCTGTAACTTTGAGTGTGGTTGATATACTTTTTCCATCAAAAATAATATAACCGACAAGTGGTACTTTTGAGAGATTGCTTCCCAGATCTGTTTTTAAATTTAAAACCAAATTGATACTGTTCTTGTTGATATCCGCACTCCCTTTTCCGAGTATTGTCAGTTCTTTGGATTCAAGATAAATATCTGAAATATCAAAGACACCTTTTTTTGCATGAAATTTCACATAGGCATTCTTTACATGTAAACCTTTTTTACTGTAACCCGGCAGTGAAAAAGTAACAAGAGAGGGTATTGTATTGACAAAAGCCAGGACATTATTGAGAAGTTTATAGTCAATCATTACAGTATCATGCATGTAAAAAACACCCTTGTAGTCTTCAAGTGTTCCATTCATAGAAAAGTCCAGACTCCCACCACTGAATTTAGACGGGGCAAAGAGTTTTTCCATGAATTTATCATTAAAGTTTTCTCCATAAAGATGAAAAGTATTGTTTTCAAGCTTAAACCCTGCGTTTCCTTTTTTGTGAATCAGTTGTGCTGTTAGGATATTATTGTAATATTGCAGATGCATTGTATCTGAAACAGCGTATCGGTTGTTGCCAAGATAAAGATAGGAATCTATCGCATCTACGGAAAGCTTAAAGTTGCTTGTTTTTGCATTTGACTGTGTTGCTATTTGTTTTGCAAGTTTGACAATAGCATCTATATTCAGACCGGCATCATGTATTTTGATTGCAACATCTTTATCTATTTTAATGTGCATTTTCTTGTTTATGTTGAGATAAATTTTTTGTTTTTTTGTAATTTCTCCTCTTACAGTGTAGGTGCTGATTTCCTTGTTTTTGTTGACTAGCAAATGATAAGGATAGTGTAAAGTTGCGCTAAACTGAGTATAGGGGGCATCGTTTTTTTTATAAAAACTGATTTTTCCTTCGTTGAGTTTATATTTTTGTAAAAAAAGTGATTTTTTTGCAAGAATCTCAAGAGCATTAAGTGTTAATTTCCATTGTTTTTCATTGGAAACAAAAGAAGCATCAAGTTCTCGTGAATCTATTGTAATATTTTCGCCGTCAATATATCCGCCTAGCATTATTTTATTGTTTTTATAGAGTATGGCATCTGTTTTTGGGTTTTTCAATACAAAGTCATTTAAACTTATATGTGCTTTTTTTGAATCAAAATCATAATAAGCATAGACTTTTGTACTGATATAATCACTGATTTGTAAAAATGTATGTTTTAAATATATACTTTGTTTATCAAAATTTATATAAAAATTGCTTGCTTTGTATTGCGATCCGTTAACATTGAAAAATATATCTTCCTGTGAAGAGACAGATAAAACCTTGTCGTATTGTATATGTAACGGTGTTACTGTTTGTGTGAGTTCTATACCGCTGTACTGTAGCTTTAAGAGATCTACATCAAGATTTGTTTTAGATGCTTTGAGGTCTATTGTTCCATTGACATATCCATTTGTCATTTTCCAGATATTAAAATACGTTGCGGGTATATTTGCCTGCAGTTTTTTCAGATCAAAATCTACTGAGAGTTTCTCTAATGTAATAATTTTGTTTTTGTATTGCCATTTTGAAGAATCTATATCTATTGTGTCCTGCTTTGGATTAATACGGTAGGCTACATGCAAAGGTCCTTTTTGTGTATCAAGAGAGAGACCCTGTGTCTCTATTTTGTGAAAGTTTAAATTTATTGTTCCTTCTGATTTCTTTGCATTAAAGCTTACATATACATTCGCCGCAGCAATCTCTTTGTATTTTGCCTGCATTTTATCTATCAGCACATCATAATTATCAAGATGTACATGTGTATTGAAAATATCTATATTCAGTCCAAGGTAGTCAAAGTTTGCTTTTTTGGTATAAAAGTCTCCTTTGGCATCTACATCAATTGTATGCAGGTTGACCTCTATCGTTAAATCTGTATTGACTGTTCCTTTTCTTTGTAAAAAAGGCAGTTTTATTTTGTAGGTGTTCAATACATGTAACATGTCTTTGTTAAGCATACCTTCAAACAGCAAATGCAGTGTTAAAAGTTCTTCTTTTTTATTGAAGTCAATTTTAAGCCAGCTTTTTCCTAAATGCATGCCATACGTCAAAGCATTTTGAGGTTTTATATATAAAACACCCTTTTTAAATTCAAGGTTTGTCTGCTTGCTTTTTACAGCCTCAAGTTTTGGATTGTATGTATAGATAAGTTTTTGTGCAACTGCCTGTATATATATGTTTTTATAAGCATTTTGCAAATCACTATAATCAATAAAACCATGAAATTTTTGAATATCAAGATATTGCATTTTAATGGCAGTATATGCCCAGTATATTACTTCTTTTGGCAAATGTGCGATTTTTATAAGGTGAGAAATATCAGTTATGTGTTTGTTGCTGACAACATTGTAGATGAGTTGTTTCGCATCTGCAATTGCATAAACAGTAAGGTTTGCATCATTATGAATATCAAGGTCAATTTTTGTGTATACTTTTTGTGCCTGTGTATCAAAAATAACACTGCCTTTTATAGTGACAGCCCTTTTTTTGTCTTGAAACTTTTTTATTGAGACTGTAAGCAGATCTGTTTTTGCATAAATCTTCGATTCAAAATCAAAATCGGGAGATTGAAAAACAAAAAAGCCCTGATCACTACTCGTGTATTTAAAAGAGCCTGTGGCATTTCCAAATACTATGTTACTGACAACAAGAGAGCGAAACCAGTGTGTTGTTTGCGTAACAATTTTAAGATATTTACTGAATTCTTTAAAACTGACATTGTTCGCAGTTTTGTTTTTTTGTCTGTCAATTTTTAAGGTTTTAACAGAAACAGTAAGTCTGTCATCCCATTTGATATAAACATTTTTTGCATGAATATTTGATATAGAAACATTATCAAGATATAATCCATTTTGTAAAACTATAAACAAACCAACAAGAAGAAGAAACATGAAAGTAAAAAAAACAGCTATACTCGCGTATGTTTTCGCAATAATCTTTGTGATTGCATTATCTTTCATGTATTACCTTAATAAACCTATTTATACGCCCAAAGTCCTCTACATTCCTGCAGGCTCTATTAATAAAATTATAACACAATTGCAGTCTAAAAATTATGATGTCTGTAAAATCGATTCTTTTCTTTTACGGATGATTGGCTCCCCTCAAAGCGGATGGATAAATTTACAGACAAGGGTTAATACCAAAGCGGATTTTTTATATAAACTGACAAGATCCAAAGCAGCTTTGCAAAATGTTACACTTATTCCGGGAGAGACTACCTATATATTTTTAAATCAACTGGCAAGTAATTTGCATCTCAACAGACAAAAATTACAAAATGAATTCAACAAGCATGCTCCAATAAAAGAGGGCGTTTTTATTCCTGATACCTACAGACTTCCTTTGGGTATTACGGAAAAAGAGCTTATAAAAGTGTTACTAAACAGCTCACACAAAAAAATGAAAGAACTCTCTCTAAAGTTTTTCGGCAATTATAATCAAAAGAAATGGTTTCGATATGTAGCAATAGCTTCAATAATTCAAAAAGAATCAGCCAGTGCAAAAGAGATGCCTTTGGTGAGTTCTGTTATATACAACAGAATAAACAAAGGAATGAAACTGCAAATGGACGGAACGCTTAATTACGGAAAGTATTCGCACCAAAAGGTCACACCCTACCGAATTAAAAATGATACTACAACATACAATACATACAGACATGCAGGGCTCCCAACTGCTCCTGTTTGCAATGTAAGTATTGATGCCATACGGGCTGCGGTATTTCCGAAAAAAACCAAGTATCTCTATTTTATGAAATCCAAAAACGGAACACATGACTTTACATGTAACTATTCTACACATTTGCGCAACATAAAGCGTGCTACAAAATGAAACAAAAAAGAAAGATAATGTGAACTTTTTCCTGTCAATGCCCGGTTTGTTTCTCTTAAGTGTTATTATTTAATTCGTAAAGTTCATAAATATATAATTTATGAATAAATATTAACTCAGAAGGACAGAACATGTCAAAAATTATTTGGTCAAAAATTGATGAAGCTCCGGCTTTAGCAACATATTCTTTATTGCCAATCGTAAATGCTTTTACTAAAGAAGCAGGTGTAGAAGTTGTAACTAGTGATATTTCACTTGCAGGGAGAGTTTTAGCAGCAATGGGTCTTGCAGAAGACGAGTTGTCTAAGCTTGGTGAACTTGTGCAAAAACCGGAAGCGAACATTATTAAGCTTCCAAATATTTCTGCTTCAGTTGGTCAATTAAAAGATTGTATTGCGGAACTTCAGTCTCAAGGGTATGATATTCCGAATTACCCGGAAAATCCTGCAAATGCCCAAGAGGAAGCTATCCAGGCTAAATACAGTACTTGTCTTGGTTCTGCAGTCAATCCTGTCCTTCGTGAAGGAAACTCTGACAGACGCGCAGCACATGCAGTTAAAAAATATGCACAAAAACATCCACACAGACTGAAGCCTTTTGCTGAAAACTCAAAAGCTTATGTTGCTCACATGAACGGTGACGGTGATTTTTATGCAAATGAACAGTCAGTAACTATGGACAAAGCGCAAAAAGTGACAATTGCATTAAACGGCAAAGAGTTAAAAACTATTGATGCTCTTGAGAAAGAAATTCTTGACGGTACATTTATGTCAGTGAAAAAGTTAAGAGCATTTATCCAAAAAAGTATTGATGAGGCAAAAGAGAAAGGTGTTATATGGTCTATTCACCTCAAAGCCACAATGATGAAAATCTCTGATCCGATTATGTTTGGTCATGCATTCCAGGTTTTCTTCAAAGAAGTTTTTGACAAATACGCAGATTTATTCGCTGAATTAGGTGTTAATCCAAATCTTGGTATGAGTGATTTGGAGAAAAAAATTGCCGGTCACCCAAAAGAAGCAGAAATCAAAGCTGCTTTCCAGGCAGTAGTTGATGCTGATGCACCGAGAATTGCTATGGTTGACTCTGACAAAGGGACAACAAACTTCAATGCTTCAAATGATGTAATTATTGATGCGTCTATGCCTGTTGTTGTACGTGAAGGCGGTAAGCAGTGGGACAGAACAGGTGCGGCTGATGAGTGTGTTGCTGTTATTCCTGACAGTACCTATGCAATGTTTCACCAAGAGATGGTAGCTGACTGTGTGAAAAACGGCCAATATGATGTAACTACTATGGGTAATGTTGCAAATGTCGGACTTATGGCACAAAAAGCAGAAGAGTATGGTTCTCACCCGACAACTTTTGAACTTGAAGAAGACGGCACAGTGACAGTAACGGCTGAAGACGGTACAGAACTTATGAAATTTGAGTGTGAAAAAGGCGATATCTGGAGAATGTCCCGTGTGAAAGACATTCCGATTCAAGACTGGGTGCGTTTGGCGGTTGAACGTGCAAGAATTACAGGAAATCCTGCCGTATTCTGGTTGGATGAAGATCGTGCACATGATGCGCAGATGATTAAAAAAGTAAACAAATACTTAAATGACCATGACACGACAGGTTTGGATATTAAAATCATGGATGTTGCTTCTGCTACAAGATTCACAAACGAAAGAGTAAGAGCAGGCAAAGACACAATCTCTGTAACCGGTAATGTTCTTCGTGACCACTTGACAGATATGTACCCGATTTTAGAGCTTGGAACATCTGCAAAAATGCTTTCAATTGTTCCATTGTTAGCCGGTGGCGGTCTGTTTGAAACAGGTGCCGGCGGATCTGCTCCTAAACATGTGGATCAGTTCTTAGAGTGCGGTCACCTCAGATGGGATTCATTAGGTGAGTTTTTAGCATTGGCTGAGTCACTTAGAATGATGTACCAAAAAAGTGAAGACAGCAAAATCGGTGCATTGACAGAAGGTCTTGACAAAGCAAACGAAGGTTACCTTGACAATGATAAAGCGCCGAGCAGAAAATGCGGTGAGCCTGATAACAAAGCGTCTCATTACTGGGTAGCACGCTACTGGGCTGAGGCACTCAGTACACAGACTGCTGACACTGCTTTGGCAGAGAAGTTTACGCCGATTGCCGAAACACTTATCAAAAATGAAGAAAAAATTCTTTCCGAGCTTGCTGCTGCGGAAGGTTCTCCGAAAGATATCGGTGGGTATTTCCACCCGGATGATGCCAAAGCTGAAAAAGCAATGCGTCCGTCTGCAACATTGAATGCAATAATTGATTCAATCTAAGTTGAATTATATTGTGCGTAAGGTATACTTACGCACGATATTCCTCTTTTTTATGTAACTCTTATTTTAACAGGTGCTATATACAAAAGATGAATGCCGTTTCATCTAAACTTTCGATGTCTGAATATACTTAAATGTTATGTGTTCGCACATATTGTTTAAGTGTACTGTACTGGTCATCATACTATTTAATATTAAGGAGCATATATGAGTCAAGGAAAAAGAGTAGGGATAGTAGGTGCTGGTAATGTTGGTGCAACAGTAGCATACTCTCTGGCAATGCTTGGATCGTGTCATGAAATTATTCTTCGTGACAATAAAATAGATGTAGCAAAAGGAAAGGCTCTCGATATGTCTCAGGCAGCTTCTGCTGTAAGAAGTCATACCGTGGTTAAAGTTGCTGAAGAGATGTCGGATCTGGTTGACTGTGATGTTGTTGTTGTAACTGCCGGCAGTCCAAGACTTCCAGGTATGAGTCGTGATGACTTATTGATGATAAATGCAAAAATTACAAAAGAAGTTATAAAAGGTATTGCAAAATACTCTCCAAATGCAGTTGTTATCATGGTTTCAAATCCGCTTGATGCGATGACATATGTAGCACTTAAAGAGAGTGGATTTGACAGAAGCCGTGTTATCGGAATGGCTGGAATCCTGGACAGTTCAAGAATGGCAGCATTTATACAGGAAAAGCTTGGTTACGGCGGAGGGCAGATTCGTGCTTCGGTTATGGGCGGACACGGAGATGATATGGTGCCGCTCCCTCGCTACTCCACTGTAGCGGGTGTACCGCTTTCTGATGTACTGACGAATGATGAAATTGCCGAAATTGTTGACAGAACCCGCCACGGCGGTGCTGAAATTGTGGGATACCTAAAAACAGGTTCAGCTTATTATGCGCCTGCAAAATCAACAGCGATTATGGTGGATGCAATTTTAAAAGATACAAAACAGATTCACCCTTGTGCGGTATGCCTTGAAGGTGAATATGGTTACAGTGATGTAGTTTCGGGAGTTCCTGTAATGCTTGGTGCAAAGGGTGCTGAAAAAATCATTGAAGTGACACTCGATGAAAAAGAAAAAGCAATGTTTGCAAAATCCTGTAAATCAGTTCAGGATTTGATAGATACATTAAAAGAAAATAATTTTTTTGAAGGGAAGTAAAGAATGAAGAGCCGTATAGAAAAAGACACCATGGGTGAAATCGAAGTACCTCAAGATGCTTATTGGGGTGCGCAGACACAAAGAAGTATTCAAAACTTTAAAATCGGTGAAGAAAAAATGCCGTATGAGATTACCCGTGCATTTTCATACCTGAAAAAAGCTGTGGCACTTGTCAATAAAGACCTGGGAAAACTCGATGCAAAAAAAGCAGATGCAATTGCGCAGGCTGCTGATGACATGCTGGCAGGAAAACTTGACGGAAACTATCCGCTTGTTGTATGGCAGACCGGTTCAGGTACGCAGTCAAATATGAACAACAATGAAGTGCTTGCAAATCGTGCTACAGAAATACTCGGCGGAGATTTTAGAAAAGAGAAACTGGTACATCCGAATGATGATGTTAACAAGTCACAGTCTTCAAATGATACATATCCGACTGCTTTACATGTAGCGGCTGTTATCGCTGTTGAAGAGAATCTTCTTCCTGCTATTGCCAAACTTAAAGCTACTTTACAGGCAAAAAGTGAAGCGTTTGCCCATATAGTGAAAATAGGCCGCACACACCTGCAGGATGCTACTCCTTTAACTCTTGGACAGGAAATAAGCGGTTGGGTTGAAATGCTGAGCAAATGTGAAAAGATGGCAAAAGACTCTCTTGAAGCAGTCAGAGAGTTGGCACTTGGCGGTACCGCAGTCGGAACAGGGCTTAACGCTCATCCCGAACTTGGTGAAAGAGTTGCTAGAAAGCTCAGTGAATTGACAGGGCATGAATTTGTGACAGCACCAAACAAATTTCACGCACTCACTTCCCATGATGCACTTGTTTTTGCTCACGGTGCGCTCAAAGCACTTGCTGCTGATATGATGAAAATAGCAAATGATGTGCGATGGTTGGCATCAGGTCCCCGTTGCGGCCTTGGTGAAATTGAAATTCCTGCAAATGAGCCTGGAAGTTCTATTATGCCGGGAAAAGTAAATCCTACACAAAGTGAAGCGGTAACAATGGTTACCTGTCAGGTTATGGGAAATGATGCAACAATAGGCTTTGCAGCAAGTCAGGGAAATTTTGAATTAAATGTTTTTAAACCTGTTATAGCATATAATTTTTTACAGTCTGTGCGTCTTTTAAGTGACTCAATCATATCATTTAATGATAATGCGGCTGTGGGAATCAAACCTGTTGAGGCAAAAATAGATCATTATTTACATGATTCATTGATGCTTGTAACAGCTTTGAACCCATATATCGGATATGAAAATGCAGCTAAAATTGCAAAAACTGCGCATGCAAACAATTCAACATTGAAAGAGACAGCTGTTGAACTCGGGCTTTTGACACCTGAACAGTTTGACGAATATGTAAAACCGGAAGAGATGATTGCACCTAAGGCTTAAAAGCCAATGCAAGCGAGGAACTAAATTCCGAGTCGTATAAGGCTTAAAAGCCAATGCAAGCGAGGAACTAAATTCCGAGTCGTATAAGGCTTAAAAACAAGCGTCTTTCAATTTTAAACAAGGAGAATAAATGAATATACATGAATATCAGGCAAAAGAAATTTTTGCTGAGTATGGTGTTCCGACACCAAAAGGTAAAATTGCAAACTCGGTGGAAGAGGCTGTAGAAAATGCAAAAGAGTTAGGTGGGCCTGTCTGGGTTGTAAAAGCACAAATACATGCAGGTGGTCGTGGACTAGGCGGTGGTGTAAAACTGGCTAAAAGTCTTGATGAAGTAAAACAGTATGCCCAGGAAATTCTTGGTATGACTTTGGTGACACACCAAACAGGGCCGGAAGGAAAACTTGTACAAAAAGTATATATAGAAGACGGTGCTGACATTAAAGACGAGCTTTACCTTTCTGTAGTACTTGACCGCGCACAGGAAATGCCGATTATCATGGCTTCTACCGAAGGCGGGATGGACATAGAAACTGTAGCAGAAAAAACTCCGGAAAAAATCATTAAAGTTACTGTTGATCCTTCTATCGGATTTCAAGGGTTTCATGGTCGTGAATTGGTTTTCGGTCTTGGGATTACAGATAAAAACGAGCAGCGTAAAATGATTGATTTTGCTTCTAAACTCTATAAACTTTATATGGACAAAGATGCAGAGATGATCGAAATCAATCCGCTTGTAAAAACCGGTTCTGGAGACTTTATTGCACTTGACGGCAAAATGGGATTTGATGATTCGGCACTTGGGCGTCATCCTGAACTTGAAGCAATGAGAGATATTTCAGAAGAAGATCCGGATGAGCGTGAAGCTGCCCAGTATGGTCTTTCTTATATTGCGCTTGATGGTGAAATCGGTTGTATGGTAAACGGTGCAGGGCTTGCTATGGGAACAATGGATACTATTAACTATATGGGCGGAACACCTGCGAATTTCCTTGATGTCGGGGGAAGTGCAAATGCAGAAACGGTTGCAAAAGGTTTTGAAATAATTTTGAAAAATCCAAATGTTAAAGCCATTTTTGTAAATATCTTTGGCGGTATAGTCAGATGTGACCGTATCGCAAACGGTATACTTGAAGCTACAAAACTTGTAGATGTTCATGTACCGGTTATTGTTCGTCTTGATGGTACAAATGCTCCAGAAGCAGCAGAGATTCTTAAAAATGCAAATATACCAAATGTAATTCCAGCGACAGACTTGGCAGACGGTGCTGCAAAAGCTGTTGCTGCAGCAAAAGGAGAGTTATAAGATATGTCAATTTTAGTAAACAAAGATACAAAAGTAATCGTTCAGGGTTTTACCGGGAAAGAGGGTACTTTTCATGCAGAACAGTGTATTGATTACGGTACAAATATTGTCGGTGGTGTAACACCAAACAAAGGTGGTGAAACACATTTGGGTAAACCGGTTTTCAATACGGTCAAAGATGCGGTTGATGCAACCGGTGCAACTGTTTCTATGGTTTTTGTTCCGCCTGCATTTGTTGCAGATGCTGTAATGGAAGCTGCAGATGCAGGAATTGAACTTGCTGTAATCATTACAGAAGGGGCTCCGGTCAAAGATATGATGTTTGCCAAGCAATATGCTACTAAACACAATATGAAAACAATAGGGCCAAACTGTCCTGGTATTATCACTGCCGAAGAGTGTAAAATCGGAATTATGCCTGGAATGATTTTCAAAAAAGGCAATGTCGGACTCATTTCCAAATCCGGAACACTTACTTACGAAGGTGCCAACCAGGTTGTAAAAGAAGGATTTGGTATTTCTACTGCTGTTGGTATCGGCGGGGATCCGATTATCGGACTTTCATACAAGCAGATTCTGCCAATGTTTGAAGCTGATCCTGAAACAGAGGCAATTGTAATGATTGGTGAAATCGGCGGAGACCTTGAGATTCAGGCGGCAAAACTGATAAAAGAGCAGATAACAAAGCCTGTTGTCGCTTTTATAGCAGGGCAAACAGCTCCTAAAGGAAAACGTATGGGTCATGCCGGTGCGATTATTTCCGGTAGTGCAGGTACTGCAAAAGAAAAAATGGAAGCTCTTGAAGCTGCCGGTGTTAAAGTTGTTGTTTCTCCAGCAGAAATCGGAAAAGCTGTTGCTGAAGTTTTAGCAAAAAAATAATTTATTTTTATACTCTTTCACAAAAACTTTCTGAAAATATTAATTTTCCAGAAAGTTTTTTTCCTCTTTTTTTATAATTTATATCTCTTTTTAATCTTTTAAAATCTCACTGCTTGTGTGTAGATACTAAACGGTATATGGTTTTTATAATTTATACTTTAATTTTATTTTTTAAAATTTCAATATAAGTGTGTAAATACTAAACGTTATATGCTCTTTTTAGCAATAAACATCAACTTTTATAATCAAGTTGATAATGATTTGCTATACTCTTAATATGCAAACTAATATACATAGTTAATTTGTACTTAACAACAGGAGAATAAATGGGAACTTTTAAAACTGAAAACCCAGGAAATGAACCAGTATGGGTAAACACGAACAATTGTAAAGCGTGTGACATTTGTGTGTCTGTGTGTCCTTCCGGTGTATTAGGAATGGTATATGACCCAACATCAACACTGGGTGCAATGATATCAATTGATTATCCGGAAGATTGTATCGGGTGTAATGAATGTGAACTTACATGTCCGGATTTTGCTATTTATGTAGCAGACAGAAAAGAATTGAAAGCTGCAGGAAAAAGTTTTGCAAAACTAACTGATGAAGCGAAAAAAAGACAAGCGGAAATTGTTGCAAACAATTATATGTCTGTGAAACAAAAAGGAGCTAAATAATGAGAGAAGTTATCTCGACAGGTAATGAATTAGCTGCAAAAGCTGCAGTAGAAGCAGGAGCAAGATTTTTTGGAGGATACCCTATTACTCCATCATCTGAAGTAATGCATGAATCTTCTGATTTATTGCCAAAGGTCGGTGGTGTCTGTATTCAGATGGAAGATGAAATCGGGGGTATTTCAGCTGCTATCGGTGCATCAATGACAGGTGTTAAATCTTTTACAGCTACATCTGGTCCTGGTATCTCTTTAAAAGCGGAGCAGATTGGTCTCGCTTTTATTGCTGAAATTCCATTGGTTATCATCAATGTAATGCGTGGCGGTCCTTCTACAGGTCTTCCTACTCGTGTTTCTCAGGCAGATATCGGTCAGGCACAGTATCCTACACACGGTGACTATGCGTCTATCACTCTATGTGCAGGTTCATTAACTGAATGTTATACACAAACAGTACGTGCATTTAACCTGGCTGAAAAATATATGACTCCTGTTTTTATGCTTCTTGATGAAACAATCGGGCACATGCACGGAAAAGCTGATTTGCCGGATATTGAAGAAATTGACGCTGCTATTGTAGACCGCGAAAGATTTCATGGCAATCCGGAAGATTACAAGCCATATAAAGCTGAAATGAACAAACCTGCGGTACTTAACCCTATGTTTGAAGGGTATAAATACCACATCACAGGTTTGCATCACGGAGACGAAGGTTTTCCTACCGAAGATGCAGAGCAGTGTGAATTTAACATTGAGCGTTTAGTCGGTAAGATAAATACAGTACACTTGGAAAATGGCGGACTTGATGACCTTCCTGATTATGAAGAAGTTGATTTGGAAGATGCTGATGTTTGTATCATTGCCTATGGTTCAATTGCTCTTGGTGCTTATGAAGCTGTTAAAAAACTTCGCTCAGAAGGTATCAAAGCAGGACTGTTCAGACCAATTATGTTGTGGCCGTCTCCTATTAAAAGATTAGAAGAGATTGGAAAGAAATTTGAAAACAGAATTATGGTGACTGAACTCAATATGGGTCAGTACTCAAAAGAAATTGAACGCGTTATCAAACGTAATGATTTTACTACTTTACTCAAAGCAAACGGTCGTCCGATCGCACCGGCAGAAATGGTAGCAAAAGTTAAGGAGATGATTTAATGGCATTTAATTATGATAAATATTTACGTGTAAACAAGATGCCGACACTATGGTGTTGGGGTTGTGGTGATGGTGTTATTTTAAAAGCGACTATCCGTGCAATTGAAAAAATGGGATGGGATATGAAAGATGTTTGTATCGTATCCGGAATAGGGTGTTCTGGTCGTTTTTCTTCATATATCGACTGTAATACTGTGCATACAACACACGGTAGAACTGTTGCGTATGCTACAGGAATCAAACTTGCCAAGCCGCATGCACATGTCATCGTTGTTGCAGGTGACGGTGACGGACTTGCAATCGGAGGAAACCACACTATTCACGGCTGTAGAAGAAATATTGATTTGAATTTTATTCTGATCAATAACTTTATTTATGGTCTTACAAATTCACAGACTTCCCCGACAACTCCTCGCGGTATGTGGACTGTTTCTCAAAAGAACGGTAACATTGATCCGACTTTTGATGCCTGTAAACTGGCAATCGGAGCAGGGGCGTCTTTTGTAGCGCGTGAGTCTATGACGGACCCTAAGAAACTTGAAAAAATTCTTGTAAAAGGTTTTTCTCATAAAGGTTTCTCATTTATGGATATCTTTTCCAACTGTCACATCAACCTTGGCCGTAAAAACAAAATGGTTTCTGCAATGGATAACCTGAAATGGATTGATGAAATTACACTTCCGCTGAAAAAATGGGAAGCACTCTCTGAAGAAGAACAGCTTAACATTTTTCCAACCGGTGTTTTAAGAGAAGTTGAACAAGAAGAGTATTGCGATATGTATGCTGAAATTCAAAAAGCAGCACAAGGGCAACGTCCTAAAATCACTCAAGATGATTTTGAGAAAAAAATATAAGGGGTTATAGATGAGACATACTTTAAGATTTACTGGTGTTGGTGGACAGGGTGTTCTCCTTGCCGGTGAAATTATGGCTGCCTGTAAAATTAAAAACGGTGGATATGGACTAAAAACAGCTACTTATACTTCTCAGGTTCGTGGTGGTGCAACTGTTGTTGATATTACACTTGATGATGAAGAGATTCGTTATCCGTATGCAAATGAAGGTGAAATTGATTTTATGCTTTCTGTTGCAGATGTTTCTTATCACCAGTTCAAAAATGGTGTAAGACCCGGAAACAAGATAGTTGTTGATCCAAATCTTGTACACCCGACAGAAGAAGACAGAAAACTGTGGGATATTATTGAAATTCCTATTATTACGATTGCAAAAGAAGAGGTCGGGAATGTAATTACCCAATCTGTTGTTGCTTTGGCAATTACAAACACAATGACCGGTGTACTTCCGGAAGAGTCTTTGATTGAAACAATGCTTTCAAAAGTTCCGCCAAAAGTTCATGAGGCAAACAAAAAAGCATATGCGCTTGGAAAAGCCTATGCTTTAGATGCGATGGGAACAAAATAACTTTTAACCTTTAGCATAAAAAAGCAGTTCTTTATCAGGAACTGCTTTTTTAAAACAAGTATTTGATATTAATTAGTATCTAATATTCTATAATATCATATTTTGATGCTTTCCCAAAAAAAATCTACATGTTTTTCAAATTGTGTCGCAAGTGAATTTGTCGAACAGGCATCAAATCTCAGTAATGTAACCTGAAGCCTGATATAAAAGAGGGTGCTGATAAACTCATAAGCAATAAGCATTGGATCGCAAGAGCGAATTAAAGAGTTTTGCATCATAATGAAAAATCCTTCTGAGAGCAAGGCAATGTTTTTATCATGGTATTGGCTCATAAACTGTTCTCTGAGGCTTTTATTTTGCATAAGCTCAATCATGAGCAGCCTGAACATGTTTTCGTTTTTTTTGTCAAATGTCAGCATTTTATACTGCATGGTATATTTTTGTAAAAACGGTTTCCCCCTAAATGCCAATTCTTTCACTTCGTCTTCTGAAAACGAAAAGGGCGAAGAGAAGATATTTTTAGCAACTTCAAGAAATATCTCCTCCTTGTTCTTGTAGTGATTGTATAAAGCACTCTCTCTTATTCCAACTTCAGCAGCAATTTTACGCACACTGGCTCCTTTGTATCCGTAGTGTGAAAAGAGGGCGGTTGCGGCTGTAAGTATTTTCTCTTTTGTTGTGTTTTTTTTCTTTATATCCCTGTTTTCAGGCATTTAAAGCTCCTTTACTTCTAAAAGTGAACAATTGTTCTTGTATATGCAATTATATATGAACAGTTGTTAATATCTTCTTAAATACAAGTGAACGATTGTTCTTATTACTGCATACAAGTATGAACAGATGTTCATGCTCTGGCCTTTGTTTAGAATTTTTATGTATAATTCCATCAGGCATAAGAGATAGTAACTTGAACCTGTATTCAAGAGGAAAGTCCGAGCTGCTGTAAGACAGTGTTCCATTTAACTAATGGCCGTAGCAATACGAGGGAAAGTGCAACAGAAAACAAACTTCTACCTTTTGGTAGTAAAGGTGAAAAGGTGGTGTAAGAGACCACCAGTCTTTATAGCGATATAGAGAGCTTGTAAACCCAACATGGCAGCAAGAAACAAATGGTTAGCGTCTTACAATGCTATTGTTTCGCTAGAGGCACAACGCAAGATGTGCAGTAGATTAATGCTATCACTACAAAACTCGGCTTATCTTATGCCTGAAAACCACTCTCAAGAGAGCAGATGATTTTTCAAGAGAATTTACATTATGTTAACCAATATACATATTGTTTAATATGAACTATTTCAAAGACTCTATAGAGAATAAACACTCGAATAAACTCCAGGAACAGATACACAATGGAAAGAAAAGAACAACTTATCAAAGATATACAAAACCTTCTCAACAGCTATGATGGCATACGCCCTACTTCTATTAATCCTGATTTATTACAATTTATGGATGAAAAAACTCTTATAGACACAATTGATGCTTTGTTGACACAAAAAGAAAAAAACAGTGTTTCTGATACAGAGTGGCTTGAGCAATTTAAGACAAATTCTTGAATTTGTTGATAAATGTTAGCGTTATTAACTATTTGTAGTGTATAATATAACAAATTAAAATATAGGAAAAAACAATGGGTAATTTAGATTTAATTCAATTAACAGAACAGACAAAAAAACTTACAGCTATGGTTGTAGAAGATGAAAAAGTAACGAACGAACTTTTGAGTTCTACGTTTAAAAACTTTTTTGCAAAAGTGGAATCATGTTTCGACGGTGATACGGCATTAAAAGTATATGAGCAGATGAAACCGGATGTAGTTTTTGTTGATATTATTATGGAAGGAATGGACGGGATAGAACTTTCTCGTAAAATTCGCGAAATTAATCCAAGTCAAATCATTATAGTGATCTCTGCAAGTAACGATATGGAAAAAATTTCTGCATCAATTGAAGTGGGTGTAAACAGTTTTATTCAAAAGCCTATTGACACGAAAAAAATTATAGAGCTTTTAGGTAATGTTGTTTCTATGGTGGCTAAAAAGAAAAAAGTAGAGACAAAAACATTTTCAATCTCTCTTCCTTTGGATTTATACGAAACTGTAAACGAGAATGCAAAAGCAGAAAGTATTTCTAAAAATGCCGTCATTATCAGAGCACTTCGCAGCTTTTATGAATAATTAACGAAATATATAGATTTTATCTTTTTTTAAGGATATTGTCTATATAATTTCGGCTCAACAAAAGTTGAGCATGTTGGCCCCGTCGTCTAGCGGTTAGGATCCATGGTTTTCATCCATGTTACAGGAGTTCGATTCTCCTCGGGGTCACCAACTTTTCTTCCTTTTTCCCAATCATAAAATATCATCTATACAACTGTCAAATACAATAATACACTCGCCTATTCAAAAATCATTCGGAACCCGTACTTTCAATGCTAAAGAAAGAGTGCGGGCTTTGTGCCTTTAATAACTAAGGCCAGGAGGTTGTGAAAAAATATCGCCAATTCTAATATCAAATCGCCAATTTTTGTTTTACAAGCTCATTGACAATTTTAGGATTTGCTTTACCCCCTGTCTTTTTCAATACCTGTCCTACAAAGAAACCAAACAGCTTGTTATTCCCTGCTTTGTATTTTGCCACATTATCAGGATTGTTTGCAATAACTTCATCAATAACAGGTAAAATTTGAGCCGGATCACTGATCTGCACCAGCCCTTTTGCTTGAACTATCTGCGTCGGGTTTTCTCCACTCTTTGACATATCCTCAAACACCTGTTTGGCAATTTTACTTGAGATAATATCTTCTTCAATCATTTTTGCCAGTTGTGCTATATGCACGGGGCCGAATTTCAGCGTCTCTGCATCTGTGTTTTTAAGCACTCTGGCTACTTCATTGACTACAATATTTGAGAGTGTGACAGGCGCGTTACATGTACAGAGTGCCTCTTCAAAAAAGTCACAGAGAAAAGCATCACGAGCCAGCGTATTTGCAACCTCATTGTTGAGTTTCAGTGTATCTGTATATTTTTCAAATACTTTTTTTTGTTCCTCTGTCATAGGTGTTACTTCACCGTCTATTTGTACCTGTTTGGCTTTTTGTTGTGTTGCCTGCTGTTTTGGTTTTTCTTTTTTCGTCCAGGAGTCTTTCAGTCCGACAATTTTGTTAAATACAGGGTGCGCATCGCTGTAATCAACCGGATCAGCATAAAAATAGCCTTGTCTCTCAAACTGAAACCTCTCATCCGGTTTTTCAAGTATCACAGCAGGTTCAATCAGCGCATTTTTAATGATTTGCAAAGAGTTTGGATTTAAGTCTTCAATCCCCTCCGGTGCTTCAGTTTTAAACAGTCTGTCGTACAGACGGATCTCTATTTTTTTTGCCTCTGCTGCGCTCACCCATTGAATGGCACTTTTTACTTTGATGCCGCTTGTATCTTTCGTACCGCTTTTGGAATCGGGATAATACTCTGCTTTTATTTCTGTAATATTTCCATCGGCATCTTTAATGATCTCTTTACATGTAATGATATAGCCGTGTCTTAGTCTCACAGGCTGTTCAGGAGTAAGACGGAAGTAACCTTTTGGAGGATTCTCTTCAAAGTCTGCCCGTTCGATATAAAGCTCTTTTGAAAAAGGAATCTTTCTTGAACCCTCTTTTGGAACATCATGCGGATAGTACGGTGCCTCAATTTCCTCAGAACCTTCATAGTTTTCAATTGTGACCTTCAAAGGGTCCATCACGCACATGACACGGGGAACTTTTGTGTTTAAATCATCGCGTATAGAAAATTCAAGCTGTGCAACATCAACCACAGAGTTTGCTTTTGCTATACCGATTTGCTCACAAAAATTTAAAATGGACTCCGGTGTGTATCCTCTCCTTCTGTACCCTGCAATTGTAGGCAGACGAGGATCGTCCCATCCGCTTACATAGCCTCCCTCAACCAGTTCCAAAAGTTTTCTTTTGCTCATAACCGTATAGTTGATATTGAGCCGTGCAAATTCATACTGATAGGGACGAGGCGGTTTCAGTTCAAGCGTATCGAGTACCCAGTCGTAAATATCACGATTGTTTTCAAACTCCAAGGTACAAATTGAGTGTGTGACTCCCTCTATATAATCAGACAAACAGTGTGCAAAATCATACATCGGGTAGATTGACCATGTATCCCCTGCTCTAAAGTGATGTGCATGTCTTATACGGTATAAAAGCGGGTCTCTCATTTTCATATTGGCTGCACCCATATCTATCTTAGCCCGTAAAACATGCTCACCGTCTTTAAATTCGCCCTTTTTCATTCTTTGGAAAAGATCGAGATTTTCTTCAACACTTCTGCTTGCATATTTACTACGCTTTCCGGGCTGTGTAACAGTGCCGCGGTATTGGCGTATTTCATCTTCGCTCAGACTGTCGACATAGGCTTTGCCCATTTTAATAAGCTGCACCGCATAATCATATATCTGAGAAAAATAATCAGAGGTAAAATAAAGATTCTCACCCCAGTCAAATCCAAGCCATCTGACGGCATCTTCAAGAGCTTCTACATACTTTGTATCTTCTTTTGTCGGATTGGTGTCATCCATTCGCAGGTTGCAGTGACCGTTATAATCACGGGCAATACCAAAATTTATAGATATGGACTTGGCATGTCCGATATGCGGAAAACCGTTGGGCTCGGGCGGAAACCTTGTTACTATCTCTTTGTATTTTCCTGATTTTAAATCATTTTCAACTATTGTACGTAAAAAATCTTTTTTTTTATTATTCATTGTTTTTAAACCTTTTATTATCAGCCATTGAGTCTTTTTAGTCTTTTAAAAATACAAAGCCCGCACGCGAAAGTACGGGTCTTGAGAAACTGCTTCACTTAATGGCATTGAAGGAGTACATTTTAACAAATCATAGCTTATAATTAATCAAAAGTTTGTTAGAATTACAAAAAAATTATCTAGGAATGTTAATGCTAAGATTTGCGTCCAGCCCTATTGGAGACATGCATATAAATGATTTAAGAATTGCACTCTTAAACTACATTGTATCAAAACAAAAAAATGAAGATTTCATTGTAAGAATAGAAGATATAGACAAAAAAAAAGTTATGCACAATAAAGACCAGGAAACCCTGGATATTTTAGGGCTTTTTGGAATTGAATATTCTCACGTGGTGTATCAAAGCCAAAACCTTCGTTTTCATTCGGCTATGGCTCTGCAACTTTTGCATGAGAAAAAAGCTTTTTCCTGTTTTTGTTCCGATGAATGGTTGCAAAAAAAGCGCAGTGAAGCAGAAAAAGCGCAAAAAGAGTACCATTATGATGATGCATGCAGAAATCTTCCTGCCGAACTTGTCATTGACAATACAGCCCCTTTTACTGTAAGAATAGTACGTCCTGATACACCAGTCATTGTAAAAGACCGGCTTAAAGGTGCAATCAGTTTTGAACCTGATGCTGTTGACAGTTTTGTGATCATGAATCACGATAAAACGCCTACCTATGATTTTGCCTGTGCGGTAGATGATATGCTGAGTGATGTTTCAATGATTATTTGCGATGAAAAATATCTCAACAATACACCAAAACAGGTACATGTAAGAAACCAGCTCCAATATAACAAAGAGATTGAGTATGCCCACCTGCACGGTATACAGAACAGTGTCAGTGTAAAACAGCTTTTGGAAGAAGGATATTTGCCCGAAGCTATTTCAAATTATTTAATATCAATCGGCAGCAATCCTCCAAAAGAGATTTTTACACTCAAAGAAGCGACAGAATGGTTTGACCTGGACAAACTTGCAGATAATCCTGTCCGTTTTGATCAGGATAGGCTGAAACAGATCAACAAAGAGCATTTAAAAAACCTGGATGCAACAGAGTTGTCTCGTTATGTAGGATTTGCCGACCCGGAAATCGGAGAACTTACACGTATTTATCTTGAAGAAGCGGGGACTACAAAAGAGTTGAAAGAAAAAATTGCTTCTATTTTTGCAAAAAGAGTTACTGCCCACGAATCTGCAGAAGAAATGAAGTCAATGGCAAAAGCGATAAAAAATGCGCCCTACTTTGAAGAGTATAATGATTTTAAAAACTATATCATGGATAAAACAGGGCTTAAAGATGAAAACTTTTTAAAACCGTTGCGTATACTTCTTACAAATGCCGAACATGGGCCTGCTATAGAAAAAGTATATAAATATCTGAAAAACTATCTGAAGGAGATTATCAAATGAGTGCATTAGTTGAAATTATACAGGGGATCGGCGGAATTTTTATAGGACTTGTAAATGTCTATATCTGGGTGATTATTATTGCAGCGCTGCTGAGTTTTGTGAATCCCGATCCATATAACCCTGTTGTGCAGTTTCTTCACAGAGTAACAAATCCGGCATACGCGTTTGTAAGAAGATTTATGCGAACAGATTTAAATGGTCTGGATTTCGCACCGCTTATCATTATTATAGCACTGCAGGTTCTTATTGTAATTTTACAGTCCATACTTTATTAAAGGTGTCCTCTTCAACGTTTAAAAGTCAGAATTGTACTGTTTTGTCCTAATTGGATTTTTAAATGCAAAGTCTCTTTGTTCTGCTTTGCAAATCCGACAAGGTAGTACTTGTTCCATTTTGCATGAAATGATGTAAGTGCTGTAAATTCATTTTGGACAGGTAATGATTCTACAAGGATTGCAGGTTTTTCGTTGAGATAAAATTCTACTTTGCTCTTTTTGTTTTTTTTATAAAGATAGAGATAGAAATATTCATAATCTTTGTAAATTTTCGGATCTGTTTTGTTTAAATACACAGCAGTTACAATTGCGACTACGTCAGCTTTTGTATTGACAACTTTGCTGCTTTGCAGATTGTCTTCGGCCAACTCTTGAGAATTTTTTAAATGAAATCTTTCAAATGCATTTTTTTGCGCGCACCCCCCAAAAGTTATCAGTAATAAGAGTATTGGTAGTAAAAATTTCATTTTTTGGCCCTATTCTTTTTTGGAATTATATCTTATTAAACTCTTCTTTTGTATAATGGCCTAAAATTTTTAAAGAAAAGTCACAAGGACTTATATATTGAAAAAAAGATTAGCAGTTGCATTTACCGGACCCTCTAACAGCGGTAAAACAACATTGATACTCAAAGTTGCCAGAAAACTCATACATGAACATCATTTGGAAGTAGCTATCATAAAGCATGACCCAAAAGACAAGGCTAGATTTGATGTTGTTGGTAAAGACAGTTACAAATTCAGTGATACCGGGGCAGAAGTCATTGTGACTTCTCCAAACAGAACAACCTACTTTTCACACCGTCATGCCGATTTGGATGAAATGATACGCATGTTTCGTGATTTTGATATTTTACTCGTTGAAGGGCTGAAAAATCTGCCTCTGCCAAGAATAAGTATATTTAGAAACAGTATAGATGAAGATTACTTTCCTTATATGAATGCGCTTGCTGTTGATGAAAGTATAGATATTGAAAAATACACTTTGCCAAAAGATGTTGATGTTTTAGATTTAAATGACACAGATGAAGTGATAACATGGATACAAAAAAATGCAAAAAAAGTTTAAAAAGGAAAAAAAATGAGAGATATATTTGATGCAATTCAAAAAAGTGCCAAAAGAATTAAAGAAGCAATTGATACAAAAGACATAGGATACTCACAGCTCGAAAACAGTTCTGGCGAAACACAGCTTGAACTTGACATAAAATGTGACATGATTATTGAAGAAGAATTTTCCAAAGTTACTTCTATCCATACGGTTGCCAGTGAAGAAAAAGAGCATGAAGAGGTTTTGCATGAAAACGGCAAATATTTTATTGCCTACGACCCGCTTGACGGTTCATCATTAATAGATGTAAATTTGAGCGTAGGATCGATTTTTGGCATTTATGAGGGTGCGTTTGGAACACAAAAAATGGTTGCTGCCTGCTATGTTGTTTATGGTCCGCGCGTTGAAATGGTCTTTTCACAAAACAAAACAAAGCTTTATCTGCTGCAGGCCGGTGAATTTGAGTTTGTCAAAGAGATACGACTCAACGAAAAAGGCAAACTGATGGCTCCGGGAGGAACGCAGCAAAACTGGAAAAAATACCACAAAGCCATGATAGACGGTTTTTTTGCAGAGGGATACCGTCTGCGATACTCCGGCGGTATGGTACCTGACCTGCATCAGATTCTGCTCAAAGGCGGCGGACTTTTCAGCTATCCTGCTACAAGTGATAAACCAGAAGGAAAACTTCGCCGTTTGTTTGAAGTGTTTCCTTTTGCTTTTGTGTTTAAAACTTCAGGAGGAGAGGCCGTTGACGGAAAAGATGAAATTTTAACTCTTGGTCATGCACATATTCATGATACTTCACCATGTTTTTTTGGTTCAAAATATGAAATAGACCGAGTGAAAGAAGTATATGCAAGAAACGCATAAAAAGCCTAAAGACAAATTTGAACTGCATCTTGATGAAATGATACAAAAAGTTCAGGAGTGTCAAGAGCAAAAAAATCATAAAAGCTGCAGTGTGTGTGAGCACTATTTTGGCTGCGAGCTGCGAAATGAATATATAAAAGCCGTTTATAACAGCATGTCAAAAGGCGAAACAGGCGGTTTTGAATTTTAATACTATTGGCAATAGTAAACATTTTAGATAAAATACACTAAATATTTAACAGGAACATACATTGAGTAAATACATAACAACACCTATATACTATGTCAACGGAGAGGCTCACATCGGGCATGCTTACACGACTTTCATTGCAGATACTCTGGCACGCTATGAGAGACTCAAAGGTGAAGATACTTTCTTTTTGACAGGAACAGATGAACACGGACAAAAGATAGAAGAGTCTGCAAAAAAAGCAGGAAAACCTACACAGGAGTTTGCAGACGAAATCAGTGCGACTTTTAAGAATCTTTGGGATGAGTTCGGTATAAGTTATGATAAGTTTATACGTACAACTGATGAAGAACACAAAAAAGGTGTACAAAAAGCTTTTGAAGTGATGTATGCAAAAGGTGATATTTACAAGGACTTCTATGAAGGCCATTATTGTGTAAGTTGTGAAACATTTTTTCCCGAAACACAGCTTATAGACAGTGAATTTTGCCCTGACTGCGGAAGAACAACAAGTGTGGTAAAGGAAGAGAGCTATTTTTTCAGACTTTCAAACTATGAAGATAAGCTGCTGGAACATTATGCAAGTCATCCTGATTTTATTATGCCCCGCTCGCGTGCAAATGAAGTTGTAAATTTTGTAAAAGGCGGTCTGCGTGACCTTTCTGTAACACGCACATCATTTAGCTGGGGGGTGAAAATGCCTAAAAGTATCGGAGATGACAAACATGTTATGTATGTTTGGCTTGACGCACTTTTAAACTATATCACAGCTCTTGGTTATGGTTCGGATGAAAAACTTATGAATTATTGGCCGGCTGATGTTCATTTTGTCGGAAAAGATATTCTTCGTTTTCATGCTATTTACTGGCCTGCATTTTTAATGAGTCTGGATCTCCCTCTTCCTAAGCATATCGGTGCGCATGGCTGGTGGACACGAGACGGTGAAAAAATGAGCAAATCAAAAGGAAATGTTGTTTCTCCAAAAGAAGTTGCGGATGCCTATGGTGTAGAAAATCTCCGTTACTTTATGCTTAGAGAAGTTCCTTTTGGCCAAGACGGTGATTTTTCACAACGTGCTTTTATAGACCGTATAAACTCTGAACTTTCAAATGATCTTGGAAACCTGCTCAATCGTATCATAGGTATGAGTGGAAAATATTCTGATTTTCAAATAGACAGCGTAGATGTAGAAAAATACCATTCTAAAGAGATTGAGCAAATGAATCTGATTTTGGATTCTCTTGATACATTTTTAGAAAATCTGCAACCACACAGGTATCTTGAAGAACTGTGGAAACTTTTTGCAATAGGAAACGGTGTTATACAAGAGTATGAACCATGGGTAAAAATGAAAAACGGACAAAAAGACGAAGCACTCGCTACTGTAGCTGTTGTTGCAAATATACTGGCAAAAGCGGCTGTAATGCTTCACCCTGTTATGCCAAATACAACAAATATCATAGCGGATGCACTCTCTTTTGAAATAAATACAGCAAGTTACAAAGAGCTTATACTAGAGAAAAAACTGTTGAAATTATTTAATATTAAAAAAGTGCCGCCTCTTTTTCCCAGAATCGAAGAACCTTTGATGCAAGAAGTGCCAAAGGCAGAACCTGTGACAGCAACAAAAAAAGAACAAAGCTCCAAAAAACAAACAAAAGAGACGAAAAAAGAAAATGACAACCTTATTGAAATTGGTCAATTTTTTGAAACATCTTTGAAAGTCGGAACTGTTGTAGAAGCTGAGGAAGTACCAAAAAGTAAAAAACTTTTAAAATTACAGATTGATTTAGGCGAAGAGAATTTGAGACAGGTTGTTGCCGGTATAAAAGAGTTTTATTCTCCTGATAATTTGATAAATACTCAAGTGTGTGTTGTAGCCAACCTCAAACCTGCCAAATTAATGGGAATGATAAGTGAAGGAATGCTTCTTGCTGCAAAAGATGAAGACGGTCTTTGTCTAATCAGACCGGAAAAACCTAAAAAAGCAGGCACACCTGTTGGATGAGACTGGAAAATACTTTAGCACTTATACACGGAGAACTGGTAAATACTCCCTTTGTAAGTAATTTTAACAATATTGTTTTTGATGCAAAAGCGGTGAAGAGAGGTGATCTTTTTATAGCTTTTGATGAAGGTTCCATAGAAGATGCTGTTTTTAACGGTGCCTACGGTGTAGTGTTTGACAAGCCTACGCAGATAACAGACAGTGAGATAGCCTGGATAAAAGTGAAAGATTTGGAAGACGCAATCAAACGACTTTTGCGTTTTGAACTTATCGCTAAAGAGATATCAGTATATGCCTGTGATGAGATTGTTCTCAAAATTGCTTTACAGGTTGTTACAGAACCGAGTTTCATCGCTTTGCACGGGGATATAAAAAGTATCTTTAAAGAGTTGTCAAATATAGAAAACGGTTCCACTCTTCTCTTTAGCCCTGCTCTTACTTCTTCGGATTTATTTACAAAAATCAAAGAGTTGCCAAAAAGTAAGGCACAAAGTATCAATATCATTGAACAGACACTTTTTGAAACATCTTTCATTTATGACAATGTTTTTTATGAAAGACAACTTATCTCACCATTCTTTATGCCCTATCTTGAGCAACTGCTTTATCTTTTTAAAGTGCTGAAAATTAATTTCAGACTAAGAAAATTTACGCCGATTGATCATTTTGAAGCAGTTTTTACAAATAAAAGTTTTGAGATAAAAGAGTTTGGAACCAGTGACAAAGTATTGATATTTGAAAAAAGCACCTCTTTGATAGAGAATGAAATACTTTTTTTACAAAAACAGGCAAGCTGGGCCAAAATTATTTATATTATTCCCTCTACATGTAAACAAAGGCTCGATGCTGATCTTCTGAAACAGAAAAATTTATTTTTTTATAAAAATAAAAATGAAATCAAAAATATTTTACAGGCAAACAATTTTCATTTTGCCCTGATAGTCGGTGTAGATAAATCAATACTGGAAAAACCTTTAATAAGGCAAACTCAACTGACTTTGGATTTTTAAAAAATAATGGTATATTACAAGAGCGTAAGTACCTATCCAAAAGAAATACCAAAAAAAGTAAAAGAAGAATGGTGTGAGTGCAAGGCAGATTTTTGATAGACTAGCCGTAGCTAATCTGATGAAATCTAACGAAGTCAATCGTGCCATTATTCTTTTACCCAAAGGGAGAGCTAAAAAAGCAGTATCTACTTCGTTAAAACCCCTTGAAGCTACTAGTAGCTCCTACGGAGTTTTGCCTTGTACCTACTACTTTTTTAACTCTCTTTTTTTGGTGTTTCTTTTGGATAGGTACTTAACTACAAAAGGATAAAAAATGAAAAAAATCATATTAGCGTTACTTTTAGCCGGGGCTTCACTTTATGCACTTGAAGTGCAAAATACGACAGTGAAGTTTACCGCATTCAAAACATATGCGAAAAAAGGTGTGAGCGGCGTTTTTGACAAAATCAGAGTCAAAACACAAAAAGCGGATACAGTTACTACTCTTTTAAGAAATGCAACAGCAGAGATAGAAACATCGAGTGTCAACAGTGGAAACAAAGGCAGAGACGCAAAACTGGTTGCACAGTTTTTTAATGTTCAAGATGTCAAGCGCATCAAAGCAAAAATTATTGATGTTACAAAAAATACTCTTATATTGCAATTGAACATGAATAATAAAACTTTAAATATTCCTATGAGCTACAGTATTGCAAACAACACAGTTAATGCAAAAGGGACAATAGATTTGGCAGATTTTATGATGTTGCAGTCTTTGAAATCAATCAACAAGGCATGTTATGCTCTTCATCAGGGTAAAACATGGCAAGATGTAAACATATACTTTACAATGCAATATAAATAGATGAATCGCAGAGATTTTCTAAGTACCGCAACACTCACTTCTGCAGCTATAGCCCTCGGTGGCTGTAATGAAGGGAATCATGTCGCAATAGACTATTCAAAACATCCTAAAAAACACAATGATGCTGTGAAAAATGTTCATTTTAATAAAAACAAAAAAACAGTTATCAAACTTGCAACAAGCTGGCCCGCACATTTCCCTATAATGGGTACGGGTGTTGAAGAATTCGCACAGCGTCTTCATGTCATCAGCGGTGGCAGTTTGGAGATAAAAATTTATCCTAAAAATGTTCTTGTTCCTGCTTTGGCTGTCTTTGATGCCTGTTCCAGCGGGCAAATAGATGCTTTTCATTCCGGTCCCTATTACTGGAAAGGAAAAAATTCTGCTTTTTCTCTTTACAGTGGTATTCCTTTTGGTTTTACCGCTGAAGAAGTAAACTCATGGATGCTCTATGGTGACGGTATGAATTTATGGAGAGAACATTATGCAAAACACAATCTCTATCCGTTTTTAGGCGGAAACACAAATATTCAAATGGGCGGATGGTTTCGAAAACCTATAAACTCTTTGGCTGATATGCAGGGACTTAAAATGCGAATTCCCGGTCTTGGCGGAGAGGTTTTTTCACGCATGGGGGTCAATCCTGTTTTGTTGCCTGCGGGAGAAATTTATACTTCTTTAGAGCGTGGTGTCATTGATGCAACAGAGTGGGTGGGCCCTGCCCTTGACATTAAAATGGGGTTTTATAAAGTTGCTCCTTATTATTATTCCGGTTGGCATGAACCGGGTTCTGTTCTTGAATTAACATTCAATAAACATACATGGAACAAGCTTGCCAGTGAACATCAGTCTATGATTGAAGTGGCTGCAAGTGAAATGAATGCAAATATGGCAACGAAATTTCATCATGAGAATATCTACGCTTTGCAAAAACTCAAAAGTTTACATGTAACGCTTGCACAGTTTCCGGATGATGTAACCGAAGCCGGGAAAAAAGCACTTCAGGAAGTCATCCATGATCTCAGCAGCAAAAACAATGATTTTGCCGAAGTGTATGCCTCTATAAAAGCATACCTGAACCTTTCTAAAGAGTGGAGTGATGTGAGTCTTGGATATTTTCTAAATGTCAGATAAGCCCTTTCTTTGTATAAATATGTAAGTTATATCATCCTCCTGATCAAAAACCTGTTTTTTTCTTTTTGCTTCAAGTTCATTGATGTCTTTAGCTTCTTTAAAATCTTTTCCAAGGTACTTCCCGTAAAATTCCGAAGAATCCCTGACGGAGTTTTCATTGAGTCCGTCACTGAAAACAAGTATCTTGGATATTTTTTTTATATCAAGGATTGTAGTATTTATACTTTTTGTATAGCTTGCCAAAGGAGGATTGTTCGATTTTATTTTTGCAACATCATTACTGTCATCTTTTATACATAAAATCGCAGGCATGGAAAACATAGCATATTCCAGTCTCTCTTTACTGCTAAAATAGAGAAAAGTTGCACAGATAACCTCTTCTTCAAGTAAATTCGGCGCGATAAACTCCAAAAGCTGTTTTATGAGCTGTGTTAAAGAAAATTTTTTGTTTTTTATCATTTGATTTATTATGTTGTTCGCAGATGCACTGCACAGCATGGCTGTAACAGCTGCCGATATTCCTTTTCCCATACCGTCAACCAAAAACATAAAATATCCATCATCTGAAATCTTTCTTATAATATAACTGTCCCCGCTTAAAATATCTTTTGGTTGATAAAAAACTTCACATGTAAAGTGTAAAAATTTTTTATTTTCCTGCAAGTCATTTTTTATAATTGTTGTCTCTTTTTGATAGGTTAAAGTTTCCTGATAATTAGAGTAACAGAGTTTTTGCTGTTGTGCCTGCATCAGCAGTCTGTCTGCCAATACCGATTTTGCGACAAACTCCAAAGTAGAAAAAATTGACTGTGAGGAAATGGGTTTTTTGATAAAGCTTGTGATATGCAAATCAATCGCATTTCTCAGTATTTCCAGGTTTTCCAATCCGGTGAGTAAAATAACAGGGATGCTCGGATCCACTTCTCTGATTTTTTGTGTCATTTGCAAACCACTCATCAACGGCATGGAATAATCTGTCAATACAATATCTATAGACTCTTTTTGAAAAAGTTCAAATCCCTCCATTCCATCATAAGCAGTATAAACATTTTTAAAAAACATACAAAAAAGGGAATTATATATTTCTATAACATTTTTATCATCATCGACACAAAGTATATTTAAAGTATTGTAGATTTTAAGACTGTTTTTCATAAGTAATGCTCAATTAAAGATTTTATACTATTTTAGCAATATTATATTAACTTTGTTAGCTTAATCATAGTAGTATTTCAAAAAATAGAACAAAAGGGATTTCATTGAAAAAAATACTGTTGTTATGCATCTTTCTTTCAACTTTCACTTACGCTTCTTTTAAAGGAAAGATTGTTGATGAAAAAACTCTGCAGCCTGTAAAATCTGCTTTTGTCAGCGATTCAACAAGAACTGTCAAAAGTGATGAAAACGGTTCGTTCTTTATAGCTTCAAAAGAAAACAGATACCATATCAAAGCCTATGGATACAGACCTTATACGTTTACATCTGATACAAACACAACAACATTGAAACTTGAACCCATTCATGTAAAAGCACTCTACTTAACCTTCTGGGGTGCCAGCAACAACTCCGGTACGTTAAAAAAAATACTCCATCTCATAGAGACAACCGAGGCAAATGCCGTGGTGGTAGATGTTAAAAACGAATACGGTTCTACCCAGTTTTGGACTGGCTTCAAGCAGGCCAATGAGTATGGTGCCTACAAGCAGCGTACGAACAGAGATATTAAAAAATTTATAAAAACTATGAAAGAGCGGCATATCTATACCATTGCCAGAATTGTAACCTTTAAAGATGAACTGCAGGCTTCTCACAATATTGACTACGCCATCAAAAAAAATAAAAAAATATGGAGAAATCATGACAATATGGCCTGGGTGGACCCTTTTGACAAACGTGCGCACAATTATGCCATAGCTATTGCCGAAGAAGCTGCAAAGGTCGGCTATGATGAAATCAATTTTGACTATATCCGTTTTCCTGCAAAAAAAGGATTGCAGTTTTGCAGACAATGCACGCAACCAAACCGGATAAAAGCAATAGAGGGGTTTTTGAAAGAGGCACAGAGAAGATTAAAAAAATACGGTGTTTTTATCTCTGTTGACACCTATGGAAATATTTGCTGGGCAAAAGATGACAACGGCATAGGACAGACTGTTACATCACTGGCAAATTACGCAGACTACTTATGTCCGATGCTCTACCCTTCAGGCTTTTCAAGCGGCTCTTTTTATTTTAAATATCCGGCTAAACACCCCTATGAGGTTGTATATCGAAGTATAAAAAAGATTCAAGACAGAATTCCAAGCAATAGAGTCCGCCCATGGCTGCAGTATTTTAAAGATTATACATCTTCAAGAAAAGCGTATAAGAGAGAAGAAATACAGGCACAAATCAAAGCTGCAGAGGATATAGGAACAAACGGATGGATGCTCTGGTCGCCTTCAAGCAAGTATCATCAGGAGTATTTACAAAGATAGAGAAATATTTTTCAGTTTTTTTCTGAGTACTTTTGCGTGAGGCAGGTATTTTGCAACGAGGTCATGAAAATCTTTTGAGTGGTTCATATGGACAAGATGTGCAAGTTCGTGGACTATTACATAATCTATCAGCTCTTTATGTACTTTTATCAGTTGGGTGTTGAATGTAATGATTTTTGCAGAGCTACAGCTTCCCCACCGGCTTTTCATCTTTCTGAATTTTAAAGTTTTGTATTCCTGTTGCATTATCTGGGCAAAATAGTCTACTCTTTGAGGCAGATACTCTTTGGCTGTATATGTATAAAAATTATCATATGCAGACAGAACTTTTGTCTTGTCTGATGTTTGCAAGCACTGCAGTTTTTTTCGCAGGTAATGCGCTTCATCACTGTCTATACTGTATATTTCACCAAACAGCAGCACTTCATCCTCCAGGTTTACATGTAAAGGCTTGCGCAGAGAATTTTTATGTAACTGTTTTCGAATCCAGGACTCTTTATCCTGAAAAAACTCTATCGCATACTTTTTTTGCCTGTATGGCGTTTTTATGATAATGCTTGAATCATGCTTTATCTGTATGTAACTGTGCTTAAGTTTTGGAGCATATACAAGCTGTGCCGTAAGCTCTTTACATGTAACCGTTTTATGCATAGGGAATCGGGTCGCTCACGCCTGTTTTTTCAAAGCCGTTTAAACGGAGTCTGCAGCTGTCGCACACACCGCAGGCCTTGTCTTCGTTTTTATAGCAACTCCATGTCAGGTCCAAAGGAACATTCAGTTTTAGGGCTTCTTCTACGATCTGCGATTTTTTGAGATGCACCAGCGGCATTTTTATTTCTATCTTTGTGTCATCTTTTGTGCCTAGATTGATTGCTTTTTGCATAGCCTGTATATATTCTTCCCTGCAATCCGGATACCCGCTGCTGTCCTCTTCAACAACGCCTATACTGATAACCTCCGCAGCCTCTTTTTCAGCTATTGCTGCGGCCATAGAGAGAAATATGCCGTTTCTAAACGGTACATACGTTACAGGAACACCCTCTTCTACTCCGCCTGTAGGTACTTCTATGTTTATGTCTGTCAGTGCAGAAGCACCAAGTTGTTTAAAAAAATCCAAATCTAAAATATACTTTTGCTTTACATGTAAACTTTGACATATATTTTCAAAACATGCAAGCTCTTTTGCCTGTGTTCTTTGGTCATAATTAAAATGAACTGCTATAACTTCATAGCCTTGATTCTTCATCATATAGGCGCTTAACGTAGAATCCATACCTCCGCTCATGATGCAAACAGCTTTTTTATTTGTGTTATTTTCTTTTTTCATGGTACAATTTTACCATAAGTGTTATATACTTTAGTATTTCAAACAAGGAGGAAGTTATGGAAGTATCATCTTCAACACAAACTTCATCAGGGCTGGGACAAACAGATATTATGAAAAAAGCGCAGGATGTACAGGCGCAGCAGATAGAAAAAATCATTCAGGCTGCTCAGGAGCAATCCAAACAAATGACTGCACAAAAAACCGGTGTAGGAAGCAATCTTAATATTACAGGCTGAATTTCTCCTCTTTCTTGGCAGATGTTTTCTCATCTGCTATAATTCCACTTATGATAGATATTGACAACAAAACTTCTTTTGAAGTAAACAACACGCTGCTCCAAAAAATTGCTTTAAGTATGACAGATAAAGACATAGAACTTGTCATTACTGCAAATGATGAGATACGGCAAATAAACAAAGAGTATAGAAACATAGACAAACCAACCGATGTGCTCAGTTTTCCCTATGAAGAGATGCCTATGAGTCCACTTGGAAGCATAGTTGTTTCTTATGATTTTGTACGTGAAAAAGCTGCAGAGTTCAAGCATACACAAGAAGATGAATTTACACTCCTTTTTATACACGGACTTTTACATCTCCTTGGATATGATCATGAAACAGATAATGGCCAAATGCGAGAAGAAGAAGAACGGCTCATTAATGAGTTTCAGCTTCCGAAAAGTTTAATAGTAAGAACACAGGGATAGGTACTTAACAATGGATTATATTATATTTATTTCGGCAATGGCCGCTTTGATTTACGGGGCTGATTTTATCATTAAAGAGTCAGAACGGATTGCACTGCACTTTAACATTTCACACTTTGTCATCGGTGCGACTTTGGTGGCTTTTGGCACCTCTTTGCCGGAAATGGCGGCTTCTATGGTGGCATCGGCACACGGAAAAAGCGATATGGCCGTTGCCAATGTCGTAGGAAGTGTCATTTTTAATATCACTTTGGTACTGGGTATTGTTTTTATGATTGCGAAATCCATGAATCCGGACAGGGATCTTTTCTCAAAAGACAGTGCCTGGGTTATTGTACCTCTGGTAATCTTTTTTATTATGACGCTCGACGGAAAGATCAGCCGCATTGACGGTGCTTTGTTTTTACTTATGATGGTTTCATATATCATATTTTTGTTTTCAAGCAACAAAGAAGAGCTTGAAGGTGAAATAGATGAAGATTTGGTCAAAGAAAAATTTAATTGGTTAAAAAGTGCTCTACTGTTGGGTGTTGGTTTTGTTTTAACAATCGGAGGCGCCAACTTTGTTGTAGAGAGCGGTACAAATATAGCAAGAAGTTTACATGTAAGTGAGTGGATTATCGGTCTGTTTTTAATCTCTTTGGGTACTTCTCTGCCTGAACTTGTCGTCTCTCTTGTCGCCGTAAAAAAAGGCAATGCCGAGATGAGTATAGGAAATATCATAGGTTCAAATGTAGCCAATTTTTCTATGGTTTTAGGAGGTGCGGCTCTTTTGAATCCGCTGAGTGTAAATCTGGCAGCTACAAAATTTGACATGCTTATTCTTGCTGCAGCCTCCATAGCGCTTTTGTTTGTTTTGGCAAACAAGCTGTACAACAAAGCCGGAGGCATTTTTTTGCTTATAATTTTAGCACTGTTTATTCAAAATTCTTTTGCATAAAATTATTTTTTCTTGATATACCCAAGTTCTAAAAGCCTGTTGTATATGTCAGAAACAATAGAACCCGCTGCATGTCCGCCGTGTCCGCCGTGTTCTACCATAACAGTTACAACATACTGAGGATGTTTATACGGTCCATAAGTTGTAAACCAGGCATGTGATCTCTTGTAGTAAGAGAGTTCATGTTCCTTCTTTCTTTTTAAAATATCCTGTTTTATACCTATGACCTGTGCCGTCCCTGTTTTGCCTGCTATTTTTACTTTTACATGCAAATAATTCGTGGCCGTTCCGTGAGGAGAATTACATACCTGATACATCGCCTTTTGGATAACAGGAAGTTTTTTCAATTCCACTTTGTTCAACACATTTTTGTAGCTGCTTTTATACTTTTTATCTCCAATCAAAGAAACAAAATGTGGAGTAGGCAGCTTTCCGGTTGCCATAAGCGCTGTTTCTCTGGCAATCTGTATAGGCGTTACAAGAAAATCACCCTGCCCGATTGCCATATTTGCCGTTTCGCCTATATTCCATATTTTATGGTATTTTCGTAGCTTCCATTCACGGGAGGGAACAACACCTATAAATTCATTGGGCAAATCTATACCTGTTTTTTTACCAAAACCATAGCGTTTTAAGCCGGCACTCATTTTTTTATTGCCCAGTACCAGGCTTCCTTTATAGAAAAAATCATCACAACTCTCCCGTATTGCTTTTGTGATGTTGGTGTGTCTGTGCCCTTTTTTCTTCCAGCATCTAAACGTTCTTCCGCCTAACTTCAGGTTTGAGCGGCAGTCAACACTCCAGTATTCATTCAAGTCCGTAGTGATATATAAAAGCCCCAAAAGAGGTTTAATGGTCGAACCTGGCGGATACAAACCGTGTGTCATTTTATTTGTAAAAGGGTGATCAAGACTTGATGAGAGTTCATCATACATTTTATAGGACATTCCGGAAACAAAAATATTTAAGTCATAATTTGGATAACTGCCCGCAGCTAAAATGGAACCGTCAACATTCATAACAATTACAGCACCTACCTTGCCTTCAAAAAGCTTTGAGATGTACTTTTGCAACTCCATATCAAGCGTAAGTTTCAGTTTTCTCTCCTCATCAGGACTTTTATAACTTAACTCCTCCACTTCCCGATTGTTGGCATTGACTTTTATCTCTTTTACTCCAGGTGTACCCTGCAGGTAAGAATTATAGTATTTTTCAAGACCTGTTTTTCCGGTGTAGCCTATGAGGTCAAGCAGAGGGTCTTTGTCAATATCTTTTTGGTTTGCACGAGAAACATAGCCTATCATATGTGCAGCAATATTTTTATACGGATAGTATCTTTTGGGTGCCGGAAGAATTTTAATGTTTTTTCGCAGGTTCAGCATAGAATATACCGGCATCATTTTTTCATATGGTATGAAATGGACAACATCTATGAAGTTGTGGTTATAGTATGAGTCTTTTTTTCTGTAGTTTTTAATAATTTTTTCTTTGTCTAAATCAGGCAGTGCTTTCTTTAAAAAAGAGACGGTGTCATTAAATTCGTTTTTATGTTTTTTCAAGAGCAAATGAGGTGCAATTTGGATTTTAAATCCAAGTTTGTTAATAGCTACAGGTCGATTGTATCTGTCTACTATCTCACCTCTGACAGGTGCTATCTGCTCATGTTTGATGGTGTTTTGCAATGAAAGCCTGCTGTAGTAACTGTTTGATTCAACGGCCAGATAGAAAACGCGCACTATAAGTGCCAGCCAGATTGATACAAACACAAAAATAATAAATTTTATTTTCATAAGAGACCTATTAAAAAGAATTCAATTACTATATAGTAAATTATATAGTAATTTATATTTGGCTGTGGCAATAAAAAAATATTTGACAACAGTGTCAGAAAAAGAAAATAACCAAGATAGACAAGGATGGCTGTCAGTGCTCGAATACAAACTGAACAGTTGGAATTTTTGGTGATTTGAGGCATAATAAATTTATACAATACATAAAAATAGACAACTGCACTCAAAAGCATATATCCGTAGTTGGCTTCAAAAACAACAAGACACAGTACAACAACAAAAACAGAGAGTGTGTCGTCATTGTCAAGTGCACGGGCAAAAAGTACATACAGAAGTGTCAGCATTGGCGGCAAAAACGGATAAATAGTGCCCAAACTGTCATACAGTACAAAAAGCACTATATAAAAGAGTGAGATTACAGGTTTTTGATGAGAGATACTTCGTTGCATATCGGAAAGTGTTTACATTTAATACAATCGGCCCAAATTTTATGTTCGGGAAGGGACTCTTTTGGAATTTCCACAAATCCCAGTCTTTCAAAAAAAGATTGCTTGTAGGTGAGACTCAGTACTTTTTGAAGACCGAGTGTTCTGCCCTCATCAACAGCGCATTCAACCAGGTTTTCTCCTATTTTCTGTCCCCGAAACCCCTCTTTTACAACCAAAGAGCGTATTTCGCCAAGATATCTTGTGTGGATGTGGAGTGCCGTAAAACCGACAAGTTCATCAGCTATAAAAGCCAAAGTATACGAACGGATATTTGTTGCGATTTCATCCTCGCTTCTTTCTAAAATGATACCGCTCTGCACTTCAGGCTGTACCAGATCTCTCATTTTTTCAATATCTGAGAGTTTCGCCTTGGTGTAGTCAATCTTCATCTGTCTTCTCTTGCAGTATTTCATAAATGACTTGAACAATTTTATTGATTCCTCTTTTTTTCGCACTTGAAACCATTAAAGCATTTGGAAACTCTTTTCGAAGTGCACTTTGCTCTTTTTGATTTAATTTGTCAATTTTTGTAAAAATCTGAATAATATACTGGTTTTCTCTTGCCGTGCTAAAAAGAAAATCACTCACTGCCGTATCTATTTCCAAATGGGGATGTCTGCAATCTATAAGGTGTATGAAAATCTTTATCTCTTCCCTGTTGGCTATATAGTCTGTCAGATTTTTTTCCCAATCATGCTTGAGAGATTTTGCTACTTTTGCGTAGCCAAAACCAGGTAAATCTACAAATTTTGCTACAATTTTATTGGAGGTTTCTCTGTCTAGAAAGGTAACATCAAAATAATTTATAAGCTTTGTTTTTCCGGGAGTTGAAGAGACTTTAGCCAACCCTTTGTGATTTGTCAAAGCGTTGAGCAGCGAACTTTTTCCAACATTTGAGCGTGCCATAAAAACTACTTCGTTCTGTTCTTCGGATTCCGGAGCTGCATTGACATTCGGAGCCGATGTTATAAACTTTGCCTCAACAATGTCTATCATTTTTTTTCCTTTTCGTCTTTTATATCAAATATCATAATGACAGGCTCTTTTGCAACACCTTTGGCATAGGCTTTCCCGCTTATCGCCTGCAAAATAACTTCATCACCGAAAATCTCTTTTTTCTCGTTGAGTTGCTGCAGATGTACATTTCCAAAAAAGTGATACTCTTTTTTTAAAGGCAGGTAGACGACTTTTTGTGCAACACCTCTGTAGTTTGCTCCCTCTACTGTTTTTATTACAAAAGAAGCATTTCCGACAGCTACAAATTTTGTGGGCTTGTTGTTTTTGTCCGTATATACTGTAACCTTGGAGGCGTTAAGTTCATCATTGACTTTTTTAATTCTGACATGTCCGGTAAAAACTGAAATACCTTTTTTCTGGTCGCCTCTAAACTCATCTGCTTTGATTTTAAGCTCTTGTGAAAAGAGTAGAGTCTGTAAAAAAAGTGTTAGTACAAGTAGATATTTCATCTATTTTTCCTCTTTTAATTGATATGTAGCAATAACATTTTTAGAATAAATCTTTTTTGTAATATTATTGTATTTTATATAGTCGCCGATGACTACATTGTCATTCAGGTAGGCAGTGTATTTTGTATTGCTGACTACATCTGCTGTTTTTTTATTGTAAAGTGCTTCTTGGCTTTTAAATGTCAGTCCGTCTTCTCGCACATAGACAACATGACCGCTCAGCTTGACGATTTCATTTTTATATACACCCAGGTCAGAGACCATATTTGCAATATATTTTTTCGAATTGTCGGTATAGTCCATATCTTTTATCTCATATCTCTCAGCGTATCTTGTTCCGGTGTTTCCAAGTAAAATTGTCGCCAATCCGTGAGTATCAAGTTCATACATCGTAAAATCACTCAATTCAAAGAGTGGCACATCTGTAAAATGGTGTATTTTTACATCCATAGGTTTGAACATGAAAAATATCATCAGCAAAAGCGTAATGACAAAGGTTAAAAATATATTGATATTGATTTTTTACTCCTTACACCCAGACAGATAAAAATGCTTCTTTTTGGTCATTTTCTTTCACTAAAATATCTATCATCTCTCTTACCGCACCATTGCCGCCGCTTTTTGAGAGTGTTGTATTGACAAGTTCTTTAATTGCATCATGCCCGTCACTCGGAGTAAAACTTCTCCCGGCAAGACGCAGCATATTATAGTCATTCAGATCATCGCCGATTACGCCAACCTCATAAAACTCCAGACCGAGTTCAGCAATGATTTTTCTTAGAATACTCTCTTTGTCCCGTATACCCTGGTACAAATGCTGCACTCCCAGTTCTTTGGCTCTTTTTTCAACGATAGAGGAATTTCTTCCTGTTATAATGGCAACCTGATTTCCCGTTTTTATCCAGGTTGTTATGCCAAGTCCGTCTTTTACATTAAAATTTTTGCTTTCAAATCCCTCTGCCGAGTATATAAGTTTACCATCAGTTAAACAACCGTCAACATCCAATACTATCAGTTTAATCATAAAACATCTTTTGTACTTGGGATGCCGACTCTCTCATTCTTTGCCGTTGCCCGTCTGAGTGCAACAGCGACCGCCTTAAATGCCGCTTCTATAATGTGGTGTTTGTTTTTCCCGCGGCACTCTATAATGTGCATGCTTATTCTTGCATTTAAGGCAAAGGCACGAAAAAACTCTTCAACAAGCTCTGTATCAAACTGCCCTACTTTTCCACTGACACTGAGTTCATAGACCAAAAAAGGACGATTGCTCAGATCCAAATCGCAGGAGACACATGCCTCATCCATCACAATGTTTGCACTCCCAAAACGCTCCATATTTTTTACAGGGTAAAGAGTCTGAGCAAGCACAGAGCCTAAAACAATGCCCACATCCTCAACACTGTGATGGTCATCTATATGCGTATCCCCTTTACATGTAACGTCCAAATCAATGAGAGAGTGTTTGGAAAAACTCTCAAGCATATGGTCTAAAAAGCCGACACCTGTATTAATATTACTTTTGCCTGTACCGTTGATATCGAGTGATACTGTTATATCGGTCTCTTTGGTTGTTCTTGTTTTTGTAATCATTTTTAATCCTCTCTCACTATAAATGCACCTTTGAATATGCCGTTTGCCTTGTAGTCTCTTGCTTCTTGTTCACTTTTAAAGCCTTTGAGCCAGACTTTGAACATTCTGCCGTTTGGTGTCTGCATATCTTTGATGACAGTTGTATATCCGTCTGTATTATTATACTTTTCCTGTGTCCTTATTGCGCCGTTTATATTTGAAAAAGAGGCAATCTGCAATGCAAAACTGCTTAATTCCACACTCTTAGGTGATTTTTTCAACTGTTTTTTATTTGGTATCTTGTTTTTGCCTTTTCCTGCAAAACCAAGCACTTCAAGTGTTACAGGAGCAGTTCCCGTGCCTATCATGTCGATTTTTGAGGCTGCCGCTTTTGAGAGGTCTATAATTCTTGTCGAGACAAAAGGCCCTCTGTCATTGATGCGAACCACCGTACTTTTTCCGTTTCTTCTGTTGGTCACTCTTACAATGGTGTTCATCGGCAGTGTTTTATGTGCAGCTGTCATATCCCACATATTGTATCTTTCACCGTTAGATGTAAACTTTCCGTGAAAATTCGGTCCGTACCAGCTTGCATTGCCTCGGAATCTGTCTCCGACACTTACGACAGTCGGATAGTACCGTTTTCCGTGTACCACATAAGGACGCATCGTCGGATGTGAATATTTTTTCTGACTGTATGCGGGGCTTGAGTATTTATGATGTATGTAGCTGCTCGGTCCTCTTGTGCTGCATCCGCTTGTAAACAAAGTAATACCAAGCACCGATAAAAAAAATATTTTATTCATACAGCTTCAACCTTTCGCCGACCCGAATCAAAGATCCTTTGATGTTGTTTTGTGCCCGTATGTTTTTAATGCTGATTTTATGGGCTCTTGCGATGGAGCCTAAAGAATCACCTTTTTTTACCATATAATAATGCGTACTTTGAAATTTTTTGTGTTTAGTGTTTTTTGCTATAGGAATGACAAGCTTTTGTTTGATTCGTAAACGGTTTGTGCGCAGTTTGTTGAAATCTTTAATCACCTTGTACGAAACACCGTATTTTTTGCCAATACGGGAAAGGTTTTCTCCCCGTCTGACTACATGTATCTTGTAGATATTCTGTATGGGTTCCTGAAAATACTTTTGCTTGTATTCTGCGAGTTTGATATACGGTATATAAACATCGTATCCATCTGCATATGGCGGAACAAAATCATATTTTAAATGTCTGTTGAGCTTTTTCAAATCTTTTAAGGGAATATGAATAAGTTTTGAGAGTCGTGCCAAAGACTCTCCGCGGGGCAGTTTCACGGTTGCAATCGAGTAGGCGTTTGCACGATTTAAAAGGTACTCATACTCACTGTGCAGCATATACTGCTCGTCACTGCCTATCAGGGCAAGGGCAACAATTTTGCGGATATAGTAGCGGCTCTCTCTCGGGATATAGTGTTTTTTAGGATTGAGTAAAACAGAAAGTTTGTCTGTTTTTGCCTTTCTGATTGCCTTGCTTAACGCACCGCCGCCACAGTTATAGGCAATGGCAGCCAAATACCATTTTCCAAACCGCTTATGCAGTGCCGAAAGGTATTTTGCCGCCGCTTCGGTTGATTTGATCAAATCGCGTCTCTCATCTACATACTCGTCAATTTTCAGATGAAAAAGTTTGCCTGTTGCGGGCATAAACTGCCACAGTCCGGCTGCTCGTTTATTAGAATAGGCCTTTGTGTGAAAATTTGATTCAGCCATGGCAAGATAGAGAAACTCCTGAGGAACATTGTATTTTGAGAGTGTACTCTTAATGGCAGGAATAAACAGATAGGCATCTTCCATCGCCTTGAAAAAATGTTTGTCTCTTGACAATGTTTTTGCTTTCATTCTGTTCATTACAGGGTCATACAAAAATGACGGTTCTATATCAAATGAGTCCAACAATGCCAGTTCTTTGTTGTAGTTTGATTCATACGTCAAATTCGCCAAAAGAAGAAACGGGAAACACAGGGTTAATATATATTTAATCATAGACAACTTTTTAATTTTAATTTATGCTATTTTAGCCAAAATTCTATTAAAAAAAGTTGTAACCACTATGATATTAAGAAATATGAAAGAGTTTCAGGGCATTTTCTGTGGTCAAATTTTCTATTTCCTCTTTTGGAATCTCTAAGATTTCTGACATTTTTTGTGCCACAAGAGTTGTATAAAGCGGTTCGTTTCTCTCTCCTCTGTGTGGTGTAGGCGTCAAATACGGACCGTCTGTTTCTATAAGAAGTTTCTCTTTTGGTATACGTGGTAAAATATTGACAAGCTTTTTGGCATTTTTAAAAGTCAAAACACCGCCTATGCCAAAGTAGAAGTTTTCATTTGCCAAACTTAAAAGCTCATCGTCGGCATTAAAACAGTGCAGCACACCACCCACTTCACCTGCATTATGCTCCAGCAGCAGCATTTTTGCATCATGCGAAGCGTTGCGGATATGGACTATTAAAGGCTTTTTGTGTTTTTTGGCAAACTCTATCTGTGCTGCAAAAACCTTTGCCTGCGCCTCTTTTTCCTGTGCTTTTTCTGCATCACTGCCTTCAAGACGAAAGTAATCCAGCCCGCATTCACCGATTGCCACACATTTTTCATGTTCCACGTACTTTTCAAAATAGGATATATCAAAACCCTCGATGTCATACGGATGCACTCCTATGGCAAAATAGACATCTTCATATCGTTCTGCAATGCTTATGGCTTTTTTCAAACTGCCAAGATCCGCTCCGGGAATGATAAAACGCTTCACCCCACCCTCTCTGGCACGCTCCAATACCGCATCCAAATCTTCATCATACCGGTCATCATCCAAATGTATATGTGTGTCAATTATCATTTTTCTTTTCTCTTCTCTTCTTTACATGTAATATATTTCGTATCATTAAAAATATAAAAAACACAGAAACCAAAACAGAACCGCCTGCGAGGAGTGTATTGCCTGCATTGTAAAAACTGTATGCCAAAAACAGTCCTACAATTGAGATCACGAAACACATCTGTTTGCCTCCAACAGCTCTTTTGCAAACTTTTTGGCTTCACTCGAAACAGTTTCTCCACTGATGATTCTGGCTATTTCATCGACTCGTTCGTTCATGTTCAGCTCTTTTGTTTTTGATATTTTACCATCTTTATAGACCAAAAAGTGCTGATTTCCCATAGAAGTCAGTTGCGGCTGATGAGAAATCACAAATATCTGAAAATGTTCAGAGAGCTGTTTGAGAACTTTTGCCACGCTCATAGACTCCTCACCGCTTAGATTCGCATCTATTTCATCCAGCATTAACACCCCGCCGTTGTTGCTCATAAACTCTGACTTTAAAGCCAAAACTGCCAGACGGAGCCTGTTAAACTCACCCGTACTTATTTTGGAAAGTTCCGTGTCATTGAGTTCAATCTCCAGCTTGTCCTGTCCGTAAAGGCTGTATGGTGTTGTGCGCATGTGGATCTTTGCATCTCTTAAATACAAATTATGCAAGTAGCGATTTAAGTCTTTGACAAAACCCGGCAAAGCTTTTTCACGGCAGGAACTCAATGCATCGGCAAGCTCTTTAACTTCTGCAGAGAGCTTTTCATACCTTGTATGCAAATCGTTTTTTGCACTTTCAATATTTTCATATTTTACAAGTTCAAGCTCTTTTTGCTTTTTATACTCCAGTGCTTCTTCTATGCTTCCGTACCTGCGTTTGAGTCCGCTTAAGGCCTCTATACGGTTCAGCACCTCCTCCACGTCAACATCATCCAATGCGCTAAAACGCTCCTGCGAACTCTCCAAGATACTTCGCAACTCATTCATGGCATCATCAAAAAAACTGCTCGATTCATCCAAAGCATCCAGGGCGGATGAAACCAAATGCTCGTAATTGAAAATCTCATTTGCCGACTCTATACTGCCTAAAACTTTCTCTTTTTTTGAAAGCGCTTTTTTAATTTGCAACAGTTCTTCATCTTCGCCTATAACAGGGTTTATGTCTTCTATTTTTTTTATCTCATACGCTGCAAACTCTTTTAACTCAACAATTTTTCTCTCTTCTTCTTCTATTACATGTAATGCTTTTTTTACTTCTTGATATTCTAAAAAGCTTTTTTTATAGGACTCTTTTATCTTCGCAATTTTTTGGGATTTGCTCTCTGCCCTTTTATCTAAAATGTCAAGCAGGTTTTCATTTTCAAAATCGCTGAAGTCTTTTAAACTCAAATGACGGAGATACTGAGATGCAACCCGACTGATAGCTTTGCGAGAAAGGCTTTGGTTGTTAATAAAGTAACGTGATTTTTCTTTTTTGATGTGTTTAAACACGTTGATATCATCATTTTCAATGCCGCACTCCTCTTCGTCAATCGTCCAGGTAACACTTGCTTCACAAACAGAAGCATCACAAGACGCACCCCCGAGCGATGAAAGTATAGACTCCATAAGTATAGACTTCCCGCTCCCACTGGGACCGGTAAACACAACCAGACCCGATTGCAAATTAAGCTCCGCTTCTTTAAAACTCAAATAATCTTTCAAGTAAAATCTTTCTATCATTCTTTTGCCTTTTTAAAAGTCCAAAGGACTTATGAGTTTTGCTTTGTTCATCTCAGAAACTACATGTCTGGCACTAAATGCCGATACCACCGTCGCTAAAGCGAAAGTGTGGTGTAACCACTTAAGTGTTTCTACAGATTTATGCCCTAAAAGCTCTTGAATACTTCTTAAGTCTATGCCTGCTTGCAGTAAATGAGTCGCATAAGAGTGTCTAAAAATATGCGAAGTAACGCGTTTGTTTAAGTTAGCTTTTTGAGCTGCTGCTTTTATATTTCTGCCTAATGTTTTTGGATGAATATGGTGCCTTCTAATCGTATCACTCCGAGGGTCTTTTGAGACTTTAGTCATAGGGAAAATATATTGCCACTTTGTTTCAAACTTTGCTTTTGGAGATTTTCTTTCATAAGCATGAGGCATATATACAGAACCGTATCCATCCTTTATATCTTTAGCATGTATGCCTTTAACATAGTCAATTTGTGCAAAAAGTCTTTGCTTTATTACTTGAGGAAGAGGAACTGTTCTATCTTTTAAACTTTTAGAATCCCATATATAAAGTTTATCAAATCCAAAATCTATATCCTTAATCCTTATATTTAATGCTTCGCTCATTCGTAAGCCACAGCCATACATAAGATATACTATAAGTTGATATATCCCTGTCAGATTTTCTAAAATTTTCTGTACTTCATCTTTGGTTAAAACAACTGGTATATGTTTTCTTTCTTGTGCTCGTAAAGCCTGAATATTTTCATTTGACAAGTCTATATCTAAAACTTGAGTATATAAAAATAAAAGTGCAGAAAAAGCTTGATTCTGTGTAGTAGGACTTACTTTTCTCTTAACTGCCAAATAAGTTAAAAATTCTTCTATCTCTTTCTTGCCCATTTCAACGGGATGCTTTTTTTTATGAAAAAATATATACTGTTTTATCCAGCCAGTATAAGACTGCTCTGTTTTAATACTATAATGCTTAAATCTAATTTTTTCACGAACCAAATCAAGTAGTTTTTTCTTCATTTGCATAATAACTCCTTTAGAACTAGACAGACATTATGTCCTTTCTCTACAGTTTATCTTTATTAGAAAGACATTTTGTCCAACTATTAGACTATTTTTCAGTAAAAGGTACATTTAGAATTTTTACAATAGTAGCTCTTTTTTTGTTTTAAACTAATTTTTATTGCAAACTGTCATATTTTTAAAAATAGAAAGACAATTATCATGTCTCACTATTTTTGTTTTTTAAGGTTTATGTGTATATAATGTCTCCTATTAAATAGTTATCCGCTCACTGCGTGACCGGATAACGGGGGCGCGGGTTGAACACCCGCTAGTCATCTGTCGCACAGCGCCAGATAACAAGCGGGAGGAATGAGCAACAACATCAGAAAATAAATTTTCAGATGTCGCCGTCATTCACCCGCCCCCCCCCGTTAGCAATACAAAAAGGGAAAATATGTCTAAACTATCTCAAGCAAAAAAAATTGTTAAACTTTTAGAAGAAAATCCTAATGAGAGATTGAGTGCAAGAGAAATTGCTGAAAAAATTGTTTCAATGTATCCAGAAGATTATGAAGAAAAGAAAAATAATCCAAGATTTAAAGATGAAAAATCGTTTATATCTCAGATTGTAGCAGAGATAGGCTCTCAAAAAGATCAACTTATAAAAAGTAGTGAACATATTTTTTGGCAAGATAAACCTCGTCCAAGAGTTTATTGGTATGATCCAGATAAAAAAAGAGGAGATATGCCACACATTGATATTGAAAATGATGATGAAGAAAATGATAAATACACACCTATAACTTCTATAACTAATAAGTCATCTTTATCAGAGCATGATTTGTACCCTCTTTTAATAAATTACTTAGATTCTGAACATAAATTATTCTGTATGAGAATAGATGAAAAAAAATCAAAAAATCAGCGTGGTTCTGGAGGTAATACTTGGCTACATCCAGATATTGTTGCTATGCAAGCGGTTGATAAAGAGTGGAATGAATTAGTTAGGACTTGTGTAAAAAATGGTGATGGGCAGAGTGTAAGATTATGGTCATTTGAGGTTAAAATAACACTAAACAGTTCAAATGTTAGAAAGAGCTTTTTTCAAGCAGTAAGTAATTCAAGCTGGGCTAATGAAGGTTATTTGGTTGCTACATCAATATCCGATAATAAAGTAGAACAAGAACTTCGTATGCTTTCAGCTTTGCATGGGATTGGAGTTATTTTACTTAATCCTGAAAATCCATCAGAAAGTGAAATTCTTTTACCTGCTAAGTCTCGTCCTGAAATTGACTGGCAATCAGTAAACAGAATATTGATAGAAAACAGCGATTTTAAAGATTATATAGAACTTGTGTCTACATATTATCAAACTGGAAGAATTAGAAAAAAAGACTGGAACAAGTAGCACATTGCTAACAAATCATTGGAGAGAAATATTTGACCCTGTGGCTCAAATATTTCTCAACGCCCCCGTTATACTAAAAAAGAAGATATGTTATAATACAAACAAAAAAGGAGAGTACATGGTAGCCGTAAAACAAGAAGCACAAGAGATGATTCAAAATCTTCCTGACAACTGTACTTATGAAGATATTCAGTATCACCTTTATGTTGTAGAAAAAATTAAAAATGGCATTAGTCGTGCTGAGAATGGTGAAGTTTCATCGCATCAAGATGCAAAACAAAGAATGGATAAATGGCTTTCACACTAGAGTGGTCAGAAGAAGCTCTTGAGGATATTGAGTCAATTGCAACTTACATAGAAAAAGATTCCCCAACCTATGCTAAATCTGTAGTTTCAAAGTTTTTTGAAAAAGCAGAGATATTACAAGGATTTTCAGAACTAGGGCGAAAAGTTCCTGAATTTAATGACACAAAAATTCGAGAAATTTTTGTTTATAGTTATAGACTTATCTATAAATTGAATGGAGATAGTATTTTGTTTGTGGCAGTAGTTCATGGAAAAAGACTTCTTGAAAATCATCAACAAAGTATAACAAAACAGAGTAGCCAATAAATACCTAGCGGAAATTTATCGGCTATCTTCGACCGTTAGCATCCTCAAAAATTTCATCTTACATAATTTAAGTTCTATAAATGGGAACTATGTTATAATTCGTCTATGAGAATAATTTCAAAGAAAAAACTAAAAGATTTTTACGAGCAGCCAAAATACACAGATTCTAAAAATCCTTTAGAAGCTTGGCATAAAGAAGTTCTAAAACTTGATTGGAATAATCCAAATGAAGTAAAAGAGATGTATCGAAATGCCAGTATTATTGAAAATGAAAAAGTTGTTTTCAATATTGCTGGAAATAAGTATAGATTGATAGTTTCAATAAACTATTATGCAAAAATTGTTTTTGTAAAATTTATTGGAACACATAAACAATACGATAAAGTTAAAACGGAGGATTTATAAGATGAATATTAAACCAATCAAAAATGAGCAAAACTATAATGACACACTTCAAAAAATTGAAGCTTTAATGGGTGCCACACCAAATACACCAGAAATGGATGAGTTAGAGGTGTTAACAACTTTAGTAGAGGCTTACGAAGAACAACACTATAAAATCGATGCACCTGACCCAATAGAAGCTATTAAGTTTAGAATGGAGCAAGAAGGCTTAAAACAAAAAGACTTAGTTTCTATTGTTGGAAGTAAATCTAGAGTATCTGAAATTTTAAATAAAAAAAGAAAACTCACTATTGAGATGATAAGAAATTTACATAAGCAGTTGCACATACCAGTAGAAAGTCTTTTTTTAGACTACAAGACTAACTGTGCTTAAATGCTAACAAAACAAAGCTGAGTCCTAAACGTGCCACTCAGCTTCGCCGTTAACTCTCCACAAAAACTTTCAAGACTTGACAAACATGGTATAATTAAAGTATACTTTTTATACTTAAAATACAAAAAAAGGATTTATGTGAAATTTGAGTATGATGATACGAAAAGTCAAATCAATAAAGAGAAACATGGCATAGATTTTGTAGAAGCTCAAAAGCTTTGGCAAGATGAGGATGCACTTGTTGTTCCTGCTAACATTGTTGATAATGAAATTCGCTATGCACTCATCTCAAAAATACTCACAAAATGTTTTGTTGTAATATTTACTATAAGAGAAGACACAAATAGAATTATTAGTGTTCGAAGATGTAGGAAAAATGAGGAGAAGAATTATGAAAACAATAACTGCTAAAGAGTTTGATGAGAAGTTTGATAATGGTGAAGACATAAGTGAATATCTTGATTTTTCACAAGCTACCAGACCTAATGCTCTTAAAACAGATACAAAAAAAGTTAATGTAGATTTCCCACAATGGGTTATAGACTCTTTAGACAAAGAAGCAAAAAAGATAGGTGTAACTAGACAGTCTATCATTAAAGTTTGGATTGCTGAAAGGCTTAAAGAAGAAACTAGGCACTTACAAATAAGTTAACAAAACAGAGTAGCCAATAAATTACCTAACGGAAACTCATTGGCTATCTTCAACCGTTAGTATAGCACTTGCATATTAAGTCTTAATTTGGTACAATAAAAAGACTGAAGGAGATTTTATGCAAATTGTTGAAGATATAAAACCTATTACATATTTAAAAAGTAGAGCGGCTGACGTTCTCAAACATATTAACGAAACACACCGACCAATGATTATTACTCAAAATGGCGAAGCGAAAGCTGTAATTTGCGATCCAAAAAGTTATGAAGATATGCGAAATGCCATCTCAATACTTAAACTTCTTTCATTTGCTGAGGAAGATATAAAAGAGGGAAATCTTCACTCAGAAGAAGATGTGTTTAAATCTGTTGAGGAACTTCTTAATAGATGAATAAAACATATAAAGTTCAATGGACTTCAAATGCGAAAGAAGACCTCTTAAATATTGTTGAATATATGAAAGAAAATTCTCCTAGTATTGCAAAAGAAATTTATCAAAAAATAAAAACTAAAGCTAACTCTAGTAACTTTTTTCCATTAAGAGGCAGAGTTGTACCTGAACTTCAAAAAGAAGGCATTACAATGTATCGAGAACTTATTGCTTCCCCTTGGCGGATTATGTATAAAGTTGATAGTGATACTATTTATATAATGGCTATTTTTGATTCACGGCAAAATGTAGAAGAGTTACTGCTACAAAAACTGATAAGAAGTTCAATACTAACAAAAAAGAGTAACCAATAAATTACCTGGCAGAAATTTATCGGCTATCTTCGACCGTTACAAAAACCAACATTATACCTATTTATAGAGAGCTGATTGTGCAGCATTGGAGGATTATGTATAAAATTGAAAATGACACTGTTTATATTATGGCTATTGTTGATTCAAGACAAAATGTTGAAGAGTTGTTGTTACAAAAATGATTAGCTGTCAACAATACGACTATATTGAAATAGCATGTATGTACCACTACCCTGTTAAATTAACCATGAAATCAGGTTCTGTTTTTGAAGGAAAAGCACTTGATACAGCCCGTAACGAAAATCATCAGGAATGTATCAAAATAAAAACCGAAAATCATGAAGTATTGGTTCTACTTGATGAAATCAACACACTTGAAACTGCCATAAAAAATCCATATTTTAAGATTATTTCCTTCGTTTAAAACTTAAGTGTTTCTTATTTAAGTTTTAATATAATCAAAACAAAAAGATATGATAAAAGAAGGCAAATTGTGGAAATTATTAAAATAGTATGTTCAGAGTGCAACACTCTTAACAGTAGCAAAGGTGAATCCAAAGAAGAAACCGTTATCTGTAAACAATGCCACTCAGAACTCGACAATCCTTTTGTTGTTGAAGTAGATGATGAAAACTGCATGCTGCACATCAAAGAAAACAGTATTGCGGTATTGGTTGATTTTTATTCTACTGCCTGTGGTCCGTGTATGGCAATGTATGAAGACTATGAAGATGCGGCACTTGGTTTTGGATCAACAGTAAGGTTTTTAAAAATAAATGCCGACAAACATCAAAAAGCAGCAAAAGAGTATGGAGTGGGTGCGCTTCCAACCATTATTGCCTTCAAAGAAGGAGAAGAAGTCGGCCGTATCAGCCAACAGCTCTCTCAGGTTGAGCTTAGTCTTTGGGCACAAGACCTAGAAACATTATACCTGTGAGCTTTATGCTTATGTATTAATTTCTCAAGATAAAGAAGTGCCGGATGTCATTTTAGAGTGTGTCAGTAAACTTGTAAAGGAGCTTAAAAGTCTCGATACTGCCACTTTTGAAAGAATAGTAAACAATCCTTTCTCTCAAGAAGCAAGAGACTTGGCCCGATGGTGGGAAATGTATCAGACTTATATTCCCGTTAGCTAAAAAATTATAAGTGTTTTTAATTTTAAGTGCAATCAAAAAGTACAAAGGTACACTGTCAATTTTAAAAAGGATACAAATTGACAGCAAATAAAAAATATGAAGTCATTACATATGAAGAAAATATAGTTTTTAATTTTACGCTTCCAGAAGATGGAAAAGAAAACCAGTTAAGCAAAGAAGTTATTTTAGTCTGGGATGATGTTTTAGAAAAGTTTTTAGAGACATTTACACAGGAAAAATCTTATACCATTCATTCATTTAAGAATGCAAGAGAAAAAAACAGGTTTATCGAAAATATTGAAAAGGTAACCGAAGAAATTATAGACCAGATAGATGAAGATATAAGCCAAAAGATGAAATTTGGATTTGACTACACTTCTCCAACCTACGAAGATTAAAAACAGCCGGTTGATGCCGCTGTTTTAAAGTATTAAGAATTAGTTGATTGAAAATACTCTGCCATCAGCGCATCCATCGTTTTAACATGATCTAGCATCCAAGATTCTAAATTCCCCTTTATGTAAGCCATAATCGCATTCGTATCTCTTTTTTCTTCAAAATACTTAATGATATGCGCAAGCTCGCTTAAATGTCTGTCATGTTCTGCTTTATGTGAGTTATATGATGGAAATTTTGTTTCCTGCATCATACTTTCTTCTTCTGAAAAATGTATGGAAGTATGTGCAAGAAGCTCCTTGAGCGTTGCAAGCGTTGATTCTATATCATTGCTGCCTGCAGCTGCCTCAAGTTTGTTTATAAGAAGACTTTCCTCCAGGTGTGCGTCATTCATGCTCGGTATTGCTACCATCGAAAGTTCTTCTTGTACAATCAATTTTTTTCCTTTTGTATGCTAAACTGCATATACTCTGATATTGTCGGTTTCGAGTTGACCGTTTAAAATTCTCTGAATGGAAGTCAGTGTTCCTCCTGAACTTGCACAAGATCCGCAGGCCCCGACATATGAGATATAAATATCAGTCAGACCGTTTGTCTCTTTAAGATCTATAAAATCCAGATCCCCGCCATCTGCATGTAAGAATTCTCTGATTTTTTCATCTATAATTTTATCTACAGCATTAATCTTTTGGATGACACTCATGTTGTCAAAGTCCACTTTTTCCGTTGTTGTTTCGCTCATTATTGTCTCCTTTTTGTGATTATAATACCATTGGATACTTAATAAAAAATAAAAAAAATCAGTTGGTTTTTTTCCCGTTTATCATATGGGTTACGGAAACTTTATCGTTCACAGACTTGATTATAACTTCTGCAAAGTCACCCATTTCATACTTTCTCAGTGTAATTGTTCGCGTCATTTCGCCTGCAGTGTCCTTGACAACTTTAAATCCCTCTTCTTTAAAGTGAAGAATACACTCATCAGCATTTGAATAGGCGGAAGATTCTTTTTTTTCTTCATTGTATGGCTTCACCCTGATTTTACCACCACTTTCATCATATGAGATTTTCAATCCTACAGAGGGTATGTTACTTTTCTCTACCCATTGGGTAGTGTCAAACTCTTTTGTCTCACCGTCAGACAACATAAGCAATCCCTTGCCATCATTACTGTTAAACTGAAATATCATTCCTGTCATGCTCATTTTTCATCCTTGTGTATTTACTGAATTTTAACCTCTTTAGGCTTAAGACAAGAAAGGGTAAGATTCAACTTATAAAACATACCAAAGGAGAGTACTATGCTCATGGCAAATCTGCAGGATGATATCAGTGATGTCGAACTGAAACAAAGATGGCGGCTCTACTGGATAACTACAATCTTTGAATTTTCAAATCTCAAACTCCAGGAAATGGCATGGGTCTACCCCCAAACAGCCAAATGGCCCGATGATGAAGTATGGTCTTCTTCCTTTGATGAATGCATAAGTGCCTATTTTGACATATTAGCACTCGACGATGCTTACGAAAAAGCTGTCCTGCATGCAAATGTTTCCAAACAAGAGGCTGATCATGCAAAAAAGTTTCATCAACTTGCAGCCTTTTATATGGAACCGGATGAAAATCCTCAGGAGATACTGCAGGATGAAGAATGGCTCCGGGTTGTCAGTGCAGCAAAAGAATTCTGGGAGTATTTGAAAAAGAATGTCACATCACAAAGAGAGACAGACTTGATGAATAACTTAGAAAAAAAGTTTCCGTTTTCTTTTGACTAAGCATTTAAGAGACATATAGCTACAATTCACGAAACCAAAAACCATATTATTATGAAGGTAACAGCAAAAATGATAACACAAGAAGAATTAGAATCGATACAAAGCAGTGACGAGAGTGTTCGCAGAGCACTGGCAAACAACCCGGAGACATCCACAGAAGCACTGGATAAATTAAGTGAAGATGAAAACCAGTTTGTACGCGCAAGAGTTGCTGCACATATCAATACTTCACCTGAAACATTAGACAAACTAAGCAAAGACGAAAGTCCGTTTGTTCGTGAATTTGTTGCAGAACACCCAAATACAAAAGTCGAAACGCTCATAGCCCTAAGCAAAGACAGAGAAGTTGTGTCTTGGGTAGCCGGCAATGCAAACACCCCTGTTGATATTTTGGATACGCTCAGTAATGATGAGGATGTATTTGTCAAAATTTCTATTGCAGTGAACCCAAGCACAACACCTGAAATCTTAAATAAACTAAGCAAAGACGAAGATGAAAATGTTCGGGCAGCGGTTGCGAAAAATCCGATTGCGCCGCTTGATATACTTGAAAGGTTAAGCAGTGACGAGCATGAGGATGTACGCAAAATTGTTTCCGAACACCCCTCTAGAGCAGATCAAACCGGTATATAAACAGAGAAATTTTAAAAACATATTAAAAAAATAACATAAACAGATATTAACAAGAGTATTTTCCTGAAATTTACTATACTACGGCCTGAATTTTACGACAAAAAGGGGAAATAAATGGCGCAAAATAATCCAAAGACAGTAGACCTGGCAATAATAGGTGCAGGTCCTGGAGGAATGGCAGCTGCTATAGAAGCAAAACTGGCCGGTATCGAAAATGTTATGGTTATAGACAAGGCACCGCATCATAATGATATGATTCATAAGTTTTACAAAAAAGGCAAAAGAGTAGATAAAGACTGGATGGGAATCAAGTTTGAATTTACTGGCAATGTTACTTTTGAAGAGTGTTCAAAAGAAGATTATATTCAACAAATGAATGATAAGTTAAGTGAAGCCGGCGTATTGGACAAATTTGAATACAACCATGAAATAATTAGAATTGAAAAAGAGGAAGATGGACTTTTTTCAATTGTTTATGCTACAGACGGCATAGCCGAAGCTCTTGAAAATATGAAAGCAAAAAATGTTATTCTTTCTGTTGGCCGCATGGGTAAACCCAACAAACCAAAATACAAATTTCCCAAAGAACTCAAAAGTGTACTTAACTTCAACCTTTCCAAAGTTCAAAACGGTGAACATGTAATGATAGTCGGTGGTGGAGATACCGCCGGTGAGTATGCCTATGGTTTAATTGAAATGGAAGGTATGGAAGACTGTGTTGTAACACTCAATTACAGACAGGCTGAAATAAAAAGAATGAATCCGACCAATACAGAAATGTGCATGAAGTACCTTAACAATGGCAAACTTATCAATAAACTCGGTGTAGATGTTGCAAGTGTTGAACCCGGTACAGAAAGAGCAATCAAAGTAAACTTTACAGATGGAACTACCGGTGAATATGACAGAGCAGTCTATGCACTTGGCGGTACTACTCCAAAAGACATCCTTGTAAATTCAGGTGTTAAAACAGGGGAATGGGATGTTCCGGTGTATGATGAAAAAACTTTTGAGACAAATGTAAAAGGTCTTTATACTATTGGTGATGTTGTTACGGATCAGGGAAGTATTGCACTTGCATTCAATCATGCAAGTGATGCTGTCAAAGACATTGCTTCAAAGTTAAAATAGAGTTTATCTATTTTAACTTCGTTGTTTAAGATTTAGATTTATAAGTTGTGTTTACATTATCAATAAATGATTTTGTAAACATTCCTACGCGAGGCTCATCCTCATAATGATAGGCAGCAAATCCGAAAAAATCTTCTGGCGTAATGTCATACTCTATCATTTTGTTTATTGCACCTGTCATATCATTGCTAAAAAACAGTTCTGCAATCTCTTCACCCTGATTTGCACTGTTTTGAGTGTCAGTCGGCCTGTAGCATTTTTGTTTGAGCATTTGTTCTTCAAGTTCGTCAAGTCTGTCGCCCTCTTCTACAGTGGCTGTACCTGTTTTAAGAATTTGCATAACCAGTTGCTGCATTTCTTCTAATATTTTTGCTTGTTCACTCATCTACTCTTCCTCTTCTTCATCTATATCTAAATTGTCAATAAACTGTTCGGCTAAAATATCTGCTTTTTTGTAAAACCTTTGAGCAATTTCAGGAGTAAACATAGTATCAACAACATTTTTAAAAAGCATCAGCCAGCGTTCAAATGTTTCTCTGTACATCTGCCCCAAAAATGCATGCGGAGGGAAGGGATCACCCTTGTAACCAATTTCTGCATTCATCATCAGTAGCCAAAACCCAATTAATGTATTTAAATGTTCATGCCATTTTCCACTCTTCAAATCACTTCCCAGCGCTTTTGTAAAATAAGGGCTTAAAATATCATCTTTGAGTACATCAGCATAAAACCGATGTACCATCTCTTCTACCTTAGCTCTGTCTACGGTATCATAAAGCATATACTCTCCTAATTTTTAATCATAAAAGTATAGCTAAATTTTATCCCAAATGATAATGATAATCTTTTTGCAGTCTTAAATAAAATAATTAATCTAATTCTTATATTTTCAGTTTGTTTTATTTTACTACCATGCTATCTGTTATAATATAAAAATTGGCTACAGAGCTGATACAAATTACGAGGAGTGTTATTATGGTAGAAGAACAAGTAGAAAAATTAAAAAAAGTGGTGGAACTTGTTGATAAGGTTCAGGTTAATCCTGATGTGACTGTCGACTATTTTATTCCTGGTGTTTTGGTTACAGAAAACGTCAAAGGACATGATGAAGCAAAGGGCCCGTATATTCAATTTACGTATGCTGTAAACGGTACTGATTCACATATACAGATTGTACCTTTAACGCTCAATGACCTTGAAAAAACTCCTGAGGATCTGGCAAACTATATTACGTTTTCTCTAGAAACGTTTATGGCTGAAATGGACTCCCGCCAATTTGGTGCACAGTAAAAACCTCTCTGCGACCCAGTGATTTAAAGCTATTTGAGCCTCTTTTGGCCCATAGCTTTAATTTGCCTTTCTCTTTTACCCACTGCCTTTTATCTTATGTTTAGGCTCAACAACAATTCAGTAATATACACAAATTAAAAAATATTATATCAAAAAAAGATGAGAATATGCCAAATTTAAAAGAGTTAGCCCAAGCAGCTATGGACAAAGAAGAAAAGAACAAACCGAGTTTAGCAGAACTGGCACAGGCAGCAGTAGAAAAACATGAAAAAATCATTGAAGACAACTATGCAAAAAAATTGGCGCAGGCAGACAAAGAACCAGTTGCTCAAGCAGTCAACAATATAGAGCTTGCAAGAACTTTAAAAGAAAAACTTTCAAAAGAACTTTTTGGACAGGAACAGGCTATAAATACTGTTGTCAACAGTATGAAAAATGATATCAGTGAAAATAAAAAAGCCCCGAAAGCTACATACCTCTTTTTGGGTTCTCCTGCAACCGGAAAAACTTTTTTGGCTGAGCTTATGAGTGAACATCTGCCAAAATATAAAATCATGAAGTTTGATATGACACAGTACCATCAACAAAATGGTGGTGAACTCTATGGCTATCCTGCCGGATGGAAAGGCTACGGTGTCGGTCAGCTGACAGGCTTTGTACACAGAAATCCCAAAGCGATTATAGTGCTTGATGCTTTTGAAAAATGTGACAACATAATTCAGAGTAATCTTCTAGGTATATTTGAAGGCGGTCAGTTACGTGACGGCTGTGGATGGGACAAGGTTACAGATGCTCCCTGCAGTGAAGATCCAGACATTATATACAATGAAGAAAACGCCAACTATATGGTTGATTTTACACAGGCAATTTTTATCATTACGACCAGTCTCGGAAAAGAGCTTTATCTTGACAACCGTTTTAAAGACCTTGTAAAACAGGATTATATTCAGGCTGAATCTATGATTCTTGAAGCCATTAGACGTGAAAGAAAAAGGGACAGCAGAAGCGGTGGCTGGCAGGAAGCAATTTTGCCGGAACTGGTTTCCAGGTTTTCGCAGGCGAATATCTGTCTTTTTAACAAACTGAACTACGATGCCTATGCGAATATTGCAAAAAAAGTATTTTTACAATATAAAGACGGATTCAAAGAAAAATACAACATTGAATTTTCAGTTGAAGAGAACTTCGATGATTTTTTAAAAATACAAATACTGAACTTTGCTCCGGAGCTGGATGCAAGACGTATAAAAGACAAAGTCAGCACCACTTTTTTTGACAGAATTACCGCATACATAATGGACTCAGGCATACAAACCGGTGAGTTTGTTAAAATTAAAGTCTCCCTCTCAAAAAGTTCCCTCAATTATCTCAACGAAACAGTCAATCCTCTTATAGAAGATGAAACACTGGTAAAAGAACTTTTCAGAAAAAACATTACACTTGATGTAGAAGACAGTATTACCAGCAAGCGGGGCGTTATAAGCTATAAGATTTTCAATATTAGATTTAAACAGGTCACAAAAATCAAAGACTTCAGTGAGGACGGATTGGTTTTTGACATACCAGATGTCTCTTTTGACGATATAGCAGGACATTATAAAGCAAAACAGAGACTGCAGGAGGTCATTAACTTTTTTAAAGAACCTAAGCTTTTAGAGAGTTTTGATGTTGCACCGCCAAAAGGTATGCTTCTTTACGGACCGCCGGGAACAGGAAAGACAATGCTGGCAAAAGCTTTTGCCAAAGAAGCCGAGTTGCCTTTTATTGCTATAACCGGGCTTGAACTACTTGACCCTGTAAAAACAAAACAGGTTTTCAGCAAAGCAAAAGAGTATGCACCTGCGATTGTCTTTATAGATGAAATAGATACCATTGGCAAACGCGGCGGAGAAAACGGAAAAGAGGTTCCAATAAACAAGCTTCTCTCCGAAATAGATGGTTTTTCCGATACAAAAGGTGAAAATATTTTTGTTATAGCGGCAACCAACTATAAAGAAAACATTGACAGTGCAATCATCAGACCCGGTCGTATTGAAATTCACATTGAGGTAAACAATCTTGACAAAGATGCCAGAGAGTATTTTTTAAATAAAATCATACAAAACAAACCTTCAAGCGGTTCTTTTGATATGAGCAGACTGCTTATGCACACTGCAGGATTCACCGGTTCACAACTTGAATTGTTAAGCAAAGAAGCCTCATTTTACTGCTTAAGACATGGCTTGCCTGCTATAACACAGGAAATTTTGGTTGAACAAATCAATGCTATTAAGTATGGCGAAAAACAGACCTATCTCTCTGCGGAACAGATATTTGAAGAGACAGCTATTTATGAAGCAGGCCGTGCTGTTGCATCCAAGATACTGATGCCTCATATCCATATAGAACATATAAGTTTGACGCCTCGGGACAACAATGAGCATTTTATTTCTCATGATTATAATGAAATTCAGGACAATATGACCGTAAAAGATTTTAAAAACAGAATATTGGTCTCCCTGGCAGGCAGGACTTCACAGATTAAGCGTTTTGGCAGCAGTGACGGAATGAATTCCGGTGCGTTAAATGATTTACAACAGGCTACACATGATGCCTATAAGGCAATAGCACATTATGGAATGGACAAAGAAGTCGGCTACATTAATATCAACGGAATTATGGATGCACAAAAAGGAAGCAGTGTCAGTAAAGATACAGAGCACTACCATACAAAAATCGACAAAGCACTTGAAAGATGGATGAATGAGGGTGAAGAAAATATTAAAAACTTTATTGATGAACACTGGAATGTTATCGAAAAGCTCGCATCTCTTCTTCTTGAAAAAGAGATTATTTATGAGGATGAGCTCGATACAATTATAGGTCTATCTCTGAAAAAATAAGACTACATTGCATGTCCCAAATGCAAGGCCATCTCCGAATCCCATTTGGATACATGTAAAACCAGCCACTTTTTGAAATCAGTTTCTAAAAAATCCTGCAGTTCAAGGGGGCTTTTCAAAACAAGCCATCTTTCAAAAAACTTTGCAATCTTTTCTCTCATTGTATCATGGTCATTCTTGTGAACTTGGTAATTGGTATAATTATTTTGTTTCATCATCTCTTCTTCTGTCTGAAAATGGTCTTCAACATCAAACAAAACAACTTTAAAAAGCTCATCAATTTTTTCTATATCTTTTGCCACGACTGCATCATAAAAACTGTTAATAATCTCAATTTCCTCGTCATGAAGCATATTAATCACTTCATTGCTTACCTGTTGTACCTCATGCGGTTTAATCAGCATATTTTTTATCTCCTTTTACTTGCCATAATACGTTCAAGCATCGAATCAAGCTTTCCGGTTGAGCGTATTTCGATGACTGATGTCACTACTCCGTGCAGGGCAACATAAATTAAATATTGTGCAAGCTCTTTTGCCCCGCTTTCTTGCGCTTTTTCCTCAAGTATCTCTTTTTGCAGTTTATTTACACTGAATCCAAGTTCAACTGCAGGCTCTTCTGTAGACAAGCCTGCATCCGAGATACTGAAAGTCTGTGCTCTGAGCGCTACAACTTTTAAATATGCACGAACATCATCAAAACCATTCTCCTGTGCTCTTAAATCTATTGTCTCTTTTTGCGCAGGTGTCACTTTAAAGTATATAGCAGTTTTTTCATCTGTCAAAATTTATTTCCTTCTTCTTTTAAGGAAATATTATATAATTCTTTTCCTTAGCTGGCACAAAAAATAAGAAAGTAAATCCTGAGTACTGCCCTCTTTTTAGCCCTCTGCATGTAATATTATTCTATGAAACTTAATGATATGATTTTACAAACACCCTACCTTTTACTCGACAGTGATTTTTACAGCTTTATGATATAGCAATGCTCAAAGCCAACCCAAAATATGTTTTAAAAAACTATATGCTGCAAGAGGCGATACTCCTTGCCCAAAAAGGTGATTTTTCAATGGTACAGACACTTTTGCACATTGCAAGAAAACCTTATGATGAATTACCTGAATTTGAGCATTTTACACAGGAAACACCCGAAGAGTACAAGAACATCGGACTTTCATGTTCATCATAGATTCTAAATCTTGAGTTTATTATTTATAAACTGTTGCGAAAACAGAGTTCCTTTTTTCTTAAAAACTTCGGCAATCTCAGACACATAGACTTCATCAACACTTAAAGAGAAAAGTTCCAACCATCTGTCAAAACTTTCTCTGCTGATTTGGGGAAGTTTAATATGTGCACCTATGAAGTTTCCTTTATAGGTTTTTTGACCAAGCATCTTGGCCAACCAAAAATCAGCCAAAAGATCAATATGCTCAACCCACTCTTCACTTTGCATATCATCTCCGAGTTCATGGATAAAATAAGGTCCCAGTATTGTATCTTCTATGGCTTTTTCATAAAACAAAGTCATCATAACTGTAAGGTTTTTTCTGGTAATTTCGCTCTGAGGTTCTATTACTCATCCTTTTTCTGGAATTTTTAAGCGAAAGTATAGCAAAATTCATAATATAACTGAATTTTATACCTCTTTTAAAAGAGGCAGTGTCTCTAAAAGTTTTTCACAATATTCCCATTGATCAAGAGTTTCCCTCCATTGAGAATTAATTGCATCTACGCCAAAGTATGCACCAAGTACCATGCCTATGGCAATTGCCCGTGAAGCGTTGTCTCCGCCAACCATAGCATTCGCAGCCAGAGCCTCGTTAAGTCCGTTCTTGTTTTCAGCATATTTAAGTATAAAATAGACCGAACCCGGTAAAGTTCCCTGTGTGGGAGATGCTTTTCCTACTTTAATAGGCTCACTTCTTCCCACATCCCAGAGTTTTGCCATAGATGTCAGTGCCAGATCATCACAGAACTTCTCTTTTGAGAGTTCGCTGTTTTCATCTGTTGCTTCTTTGTGTTTTACTATGGCCTGCGCCACCTTGTTTTCTATAAAGCCGCCCATCTGTACTGCCACTGTTTCAATGGCATCACGCGGAGTTGAACCGTTAATGACACGATATGTAACTCTGGCAAAAAATTCACCTCCCTCAAGTGCTTCGGGATGACGATGTGTAAACATAGCCTGGCGTGCAACACGGGCAAGTGTTTCTTCATTGTCATAATAGGCATGGGCTGCTACATGACGGATGGCTGTGGCGTTGGAGCCTCCACCCAAACGCTCAACAGGCACACCTTGTTTCACCTGCGCATAGGTCTCTTTTGTCATCGTACAAATCCATGAGCCCCATCCGTTTTCCAAACGATTCATCCAGTGTGGCAGTAATGAAGCGACATCAAATTCTCTTGGCGGATTAGCCGTAGCTGCCAGATGTTCTAAAATGACTATATTGTAATCGCCATAGTCAGTAGTTCCGCCTGCTTTTTTTCCGGGGTGATAATTACGTTCTCCCCACCCTATTCCATGTGTCTGTCCGCCCATCATTTCACCCGGACTCATAAATTTTTCTATCGATTTATTTCCGTATGCTTTGTAGATTTTCTGTGCGTCATACTCATAATGCGAACCCAGACACAAAGCATCGCCCGCCAGTGCACCGAAAAAGGCACCTTTTATCGAAGATTTCTTGTTTTTTAACATATTTTTTCCTTTTACAACTATTATACCACTGCGACTTTGACCCAAAGAAGTTGAAATGCATACTCAAAAATAGTTCAAATATTCTTAAGAAAAAAATATTTGACTTTTTATAATAATTTTGCTAAGATATCCCTTAGTTGAGTCTTCCTGTATAAAGAAGATTAACTCAAGGAGACTAATATGAATTATTATGAAACAATACCGGAAAAAGAAAAAATTAAATGTATATTATGCCAACACTATTGCCAAATGAAAGAGGGGCAGGTGGGTGTGTGCGGTGTCAATAAAAATGAAAACGGAGCACTTAAAACACTTGTTTACGGGCATCCGAGTGCACTGAATGTTGATCCTGTCGAGAAAAAACCGCTCTACCATCTCTTACCGGGGACTACAGCCCTCTCTTTTGGGACAGTCGGCTGTAATTTCAAATGCCCGTTCTGCCAGAACTGGCAGATTTCACAAGAGCATACAGTCGATGAAAGCGTCTATATTTCTCCCGAAAAGATGGTTGATCTGGCTTTGGAGAACGGTGCTTCTTCCATTGCCTACACCTACAATGAACCGACTATATTTTACCCGTATGCCAAAGATATCGGCGTCATTGCAAGGCAAAAAGGACTGAAAAATATTTTTGTCACAAACGGATTTGAAACCCCGGAAGTTGTCAAAGATATGGCCTCGTGGCTTGATGCTGCCAATGTAGACCTTAAAAGCTGGGACGATGCCTATTACAAAAAAGTATTAAAAGGCGGACTTGAAGCGGTCAAAGAGACACTCAAAGGTATGGTCAAAGAAGGTATCTGGGTGGAAGTGACGACACTTTTAATAGAAGGCGATAATGACAGTGATGAAGATTTAGAAGCAATGGCATCATTTATAGCCAATGAGCTCGGCGTACATGTGCCCTGGCATTTGAGTGCCTTTCATCCTGATTACAAAATGCAGGATCACGAATATACAAAACTGCAAACCCTGCAGCGTGCCAGTGATATAGCAAAAAAAGCAGGTTTATTGTATGTTTATATGGGAAATGTTCCCGTCCACGGCGATACCTACTGTCCGGATTGCGGGACTTTGCTTATAGACAGAACAGGCTATGCAGTCACAAAGAATTCTCTTGTTGAGGGACATTGTCCAAAATGCGGACGAGCTATAGAAGGAGTATGGAAATGAGTACAAGAAAAGACGCGGTTGCGGGACAGTTCTATCCCGCAAGCAAAAAAGAGATACAAAAAATGTTCGCTCATTACAATAAAATAATAGATGAGTCCATAAAAGACGAGTCAGTCCTTGAATTAAAGCCAAGAGCTGTTATTGTGCCGCATGCAGGCTATGTTTATTCTGCATTTACGGCAAATATCGCCTTTAGATTACTAAAAAATTCTCATGCAAAACGTGTGGTGGTGATTGGGCCGAGTCACCGTGTTTATTTAAACGGTACAAGTGTTGCGGAATATGACAGTTATGAAACACCGCTTGGAAACCTGCCTATAGATAAAAAACTTGCAGATGAATTGATAGAGAAATTCGGCTTACATTTTCAGTCGGACGCTCATGCAGAACACTCAACAGAAGTACAGATGCCCTTTGTAAAAAACTATCTGCCGGAAGCTTCTGTTGTGGAACTTGTCTATGGAAATGAAAATCCGTCCAATTTGGCAAAAGTTATTGAATATTTGTTAGAGGATGAAGATACTGTTGTTGTTATTAGTACGGATCTGAGCCATTATTATGACATTGAAAAAGCAAAAACTCTTGATACCGTTTGCCTTGATGCCGTAGCCAATCTCAATCCTGCTGAGTTACATCAGGGCTGTGAAGCCTGCGGGATTATAGGCGTAGAAGCGATGCTGATAGCAGCAATACAAAACGGTCTGAAACCGACACTGCTTGATTACAGAACCAGTGCAGATGCAAGCGGAGACAAGTCACAGGTAGTCGGTTATATGAGTGCCGCATTTACAAAGTAGACTATTTTTCTTTTAAAATAACCCACAAATGACTGTACCAGTACCAGGCATCTCCTTTTGCATGGGCGGTACATGTATAATGATTTCTCGGATAGAGCAAAGGTGATTTTGACTGTACTTTTACACTGTTTGTATCAAGCCACTGCATCGCTATTTTTTCTCCCTCAGCCGTATAACACTGTAAATCCTGAAGCGGTTTTTTAAGAGTGAGGGTCAAAACAGGCGGATTGTTTGAAACATCAACAAGCGTATCTTCATTTGAAACGCTCAACAAAGGCAGAGGCAGTGTATTTATTTTCAATACAAACTGCTTCATCTCTCCAAAACCTCCCGACATCGGAAATCTTGTCAAAGCCATGAAATTACTTGCATCTGAAATTGGACCAGAATTTTGCGCTACACCGATATAGCCTAAACTTTTGACCAACTGCATCAGTTGTTCGTCATACTCGCCAAAAGGATATGTCAGTATTTTCGGGTCAGTGCAGACTTTATCGCCAAGCTCTTTTTCTATTTTCACTTCACACATTTTTATCTCTTTGGTAACATGTTTTTTATAGTTTTTTGGATCTTTTATGCCATCGCGCACTAAAAACTGATGGGAATAGGTGTGGTTTGCATACTCTGCACCGTATTTTCCCATCTCACGCATTTCATCCCAGGTCAAATAATGAACAGACTCATGCACAACAGGAACAGAATTGACAAATACAGTAAAAGGAAATTTGTATTTTTTAAGCAAAGGATAGGCTTTTGTATAGACACTGCGATATCCGTCATCTATAGTAATTGAAACCGTTTTATCCGGAAGTTCTTTTTTTTCAATTAAATATTTTACTGTTTTAGAAAACGGCCAGACAGTATAGTTGTTGTCTGCCAGGTATTGCATCTGTTGTGTAAATAGTTCCATAGATATACTCGTAGAGGGGTATCTGTTTTCATCAAACCGATGGTACTGCAAAACAACAGCATGGTTTTGGTGTGCCAAAAGAGAGCTTTGCAAAAGAAATACAGCAAGTAAATAGTGTGTCAATGTTTTCATGCTCTTATTATATCTTTATTTGATTTAGATAAAATTAGCATATTATTTTTAAAGGCAGATTTTTATATGAACAATTATACAAAAAAACTTCTCTATCTTCTTCTGACATTTATAACACTGATTGCCGGCTATGCCTATCTGCGTTATGCATATAAAGTGACAGACAGTACTCCTTTTACTCAGGAGATTGTCCTCATCATTCTTGGTACCATTGCAACAGTTTTTATCACCGCGCTCCTGCTGAACAAGCAGACAGAAGTTGAAATAGAAAAAGAACAAAACATCAAGTTTCTTGATTTAAAAGCGGCAACCTACGAAAGACTTTTGGACTTGATGGAGAGCATGTCAGAACAGTCTCTTCTGACGGACAAAGAGATAACAAAACTGCGATTTGTGACACACAGACTTGCTATTTTTGCCTCACCTGCCGTTTTGAACGAATACAATAACTTTCTCAAAGTCATTTCCATACTTTCCAAAGACGGGACACTCAGCAACGATGACCAACAGTTAGGAGAAGCACTCGGCAAACTTACCATACAAATAAGATTTGATCTGCTCAATGAAAATCCTCATCAAAAGAGCTATACAGCAGAACAGATAAAAAGAATGATTAAAAAGAATTCTGACAGTTCCTCGAGTATCAATATAGACTAGTCACCCCAATGCAGCTTTTCTTTTAACACATCAAAATAGTTGAATTCGTCTCTGTGAATGAGCTTGACTCTTTTTTTGGCCAGTTTTATATGTATGCTCTGCCCTATTTCCAATTCATGCTTGTCCTGTCCGTCTATGATAAGCAATGCTTTGTCTTTTGGTGTTTTCATCTCTATGGAGAATTTCCCCGGTAAGACCACAGGTCTTTGTGTCAAAGAATGCGGACATATTGGAGTCAGGGCAAAAACATTTGTCAGAGGAAACAAAACGGGACCTCCTGCTGAAAGATTGTATGCGGTTGAGCCTGTCGGAGTAGCCACTATCACACCGTCACCATAATAGGTATTGAATGCTTTTGAATCGACCAGGGTCTCTACATGTATCATATTTGAAACGGAAGCCCGTGTGATAACAATGTCATTAAAAGCATAAAGGACAACTTCTTTGTTGTTTTGTATAAACTGGGCTTCCAAAATAGATCTTTCATCCACTCTGTAGTTGCCTGCAACCAGATTGGCAACAAACTCTTCTAATTCGTTGAGGTTGATATCTGCCAAAAATCCGAGAGAGCCGGCATAAATGCCAAATATCGGCACATCATACCGAAAAGAGCGTCTGACAGTCGATATAAGTGTTCCGTCTCCTCCAAGCGTTACAAGAATATCGGAGTTTTCACACAGATATTCAAATTCCATCCCCATTACACCTATCATGCCCCCGCTGATACTGTCTATAATTACTTCTATGTTATGTTTGTTAAAAATTTTTTCAAGCTTAAAATAGCTCTCTTTGAGTTCAGGAGTGGACGGTCGTAAAACAACACCGACTTTTTTAATTGTATTTGTTTTCAAAATTGCTCATTTGTGTAATAATTTTGTTAATTATACTATATTTAGGTATAATCGCGAAAATTATTTATATAGGACTCTATATTTTGAGAACTCATTACTGTACAGATTTAAATGAAACAAATGTTGGAGAAGATGTCGTTCTTACCGGCTGGGCGAATAATTATCGTGACCATGGTGGAATTATTTTCATAGATTTGCGTGATAAAACAGGACTTATTCAGCTTACGTGTGACCCTGAAGACTCCGAAGAAGCGCATAAAGTTGCAAACAATGTCCGTGATGAATATGTTTTAATAGTCAAAGGAACCGTTCGTCTTCGCGGAGAAGGTTTGACAAATCCCCGTTTGAAAACCGGCGCTATTGAAATTATTGTAAAAGAACTGATTATAGAAAACAAATCTGCTCCTACTCCTTTTGTCATTGGCGATAAAAATGTCGGTGAAGAGACAAGATTGAAATATCGTTACCTGGAACTTCGTGATCCTGATATGTATGAAGTTTTTCGCCTGCGTTCAAAAGCAGCGATTGCGGCAAGAAATATTTTGGATAAAAACGGATTTTTGGAAGTTGAAACACCGATTTTGACAAAATCGACTCCTGAAGGCGCCAGAGATTATTTGGTACCGTCTCGTGTGCACAATGGTGAGTTTTATGCCCTGCCACAGTCACCACAGCTTTTCAAACAGCTCTTGATGGTTGGCGGATTTGACAGATACTTTCAAATCGCAAAATGTTTCCGTGATGAAGACTTGCGGGCAGACCGTCAGCCTGAATTTACGCAGATAGATGTTGAGATGAGTTTTTGTAATCAAGAAGATGTTATGAAAATAGCCGAAGATCTGCTTGTGGCAATGTTTGATGCCTGTGGTGTTGAAATCAAGCCTCCTTTTAACCGTATTACATATAAAGACGCTATGGAATTATACGGCTCTGACAAACCGGATTTGCGTTATGACCTTAAAATGGTAGATGTCATTGACATTTTTGAACGATGTGATAATGAAATATTTACAAATATTGCAAAAAAACCACATGTTAACCGTATTAAAGCGCTCAAAGTTCCAGGTGCTGATCTGATATTTTCAAAACGTGAAATGAAATCTTTTGAAGAGTATGTACGTAAGTTTGGCGCACATGGTCTTGGATATTTCCAGATGAAAGAAGACGGGCTTAAAGGTCCTCTGACCAAGTTTTTCTCTGAAGCAGACATAGCGCTTATCATTGAAAGAACCGAACTTGAAGTCGGTGATGTTGTTTTCTTTGGTGCAGGTGACAAAAAAACGGTATGGGATTACATGGGAAGATTCAGAAATTTCATTGCCGAGCATGAAAAAATGAATCTGATAGACGAAAATGCTTTTGAATTTGTATGGGTTGTCGATTTTCCGATGTTTGAAGTTGAAGACGGTCGCGTAAAAGCGCTGCACCATCCGTTTACCATGCCAAAAGACACAGACAAAGATGATGTAGAAGAGATAGAGTCTATCGCTTATGACATCGTTTTAAACGGTACAGAACTTGGTGGCGGATCTATTCGTATACACAAAGAAGAGATACAGGAAGAGGTCTTTAAACTGCTTGGAATCGAAGAAGAAGAGGCGCAGGAAAAATTCGGCTTCCTGCTTGATGCTCTTAAATTCGGTGCACCTCCACACGGTGGTTTTGCTTTAGGATTTGACAGACTCATTATGCTTTTAACGAAAAAAACAAGCATTCGTGATGTTATTGCATTCCCTAAAACACAAAAAGCGTCCTGTTTGTTAACTAAAGCACCAAGTCCTGTTGACAATGCACAACTGCGTGACTTACACATACGCCTGCGTGAACAAACAAAGGCATAATATTATGTCGCACACAAAAAAACTCTTTCTTATTATCGGAGCTCCAGGCTCCGGTAAAACTACAGATGCTGAGCTCATAGCACAACACAACCCTGATATCACACACTACTCTACCGGTGATATGCTGCGAGCCGAAGTTGCCAGTGAGAGTGAACGGGGCAAAGAGATACACAGATATATCTCAAAAGGCGAAATTGTTCCTATAGATATCGTTATAGAGACAATCATCAATGCTATAAAATCTTCTCCGACTGACATTATTATCATCGACGGCTATCCAAGAAGTGTAGAGCAGATGCTTGCACTTGATACCTACCTGCAAAAGCATAAAGATATTGAACTTTCCAGTGTTATTGAGGTAGAGGTAAGCGAGGAGACAGCCAGGCAAAGAGTGCTTGGACGCGCCAGAGGTGAAGATGATAACAATGAAGTCTTTAACAACCGTATGAAAATCTATATGGAACCTTTAGGGCAGATTAAAGATTTTTATACGCAAAAAGGCATTTTAAAAGTCATTTCCGGTGAGCGAAGTATTGAAGAGATAGTTCACGACATGGAAAGCTTTATTCAATCAAAAATCTAAAGGCCTCAACGGTGCAAAAATTCATTTTAAAACTTTTCCCCGAAATTATGATCAAAGGACCCTCTGCAAAACGCCAGATGGTCGGTCAACTCTACAACAACCTGCTCACAATTTTACAGCGTATAGACACAAAAATCGAAGTCAAAAAATTCTCTGACAAAATGGAAGTTTTAACCCCCGAAGATGTTTTGCCTGAGGTAAGACAAAAACTTTTGGATACTCCCGGCATTGAACAGATTCTTGAAGTGCTGCAGTTTGATGACATGGATACTATTGAGAAAATCAAAACAAAAGTATGCGAACTTGTTGCCGATTCTTTGGATGACAAGACATTTGTTGTCAGAGTAAAACGAACCGGAAAACATACTTTCAGTTCCATAGATATAGAAAGAACAGTAGGTGGGCATCTTTTGGCAAACTCAAATGCAAAAAGTGTTTCTTTAAAACATCCCGATGTGATTATACAAATGGAACTCATCCAAAATCAGCTCAATCTCATTACCACAAAGTACAAAGGACTCAGCGGATTTCCTATTGGCACACAGGGCGATATTCTCTCTTTGATGTCCGGTGGTTTTGACTCTACTGTGGCTTCGTATCTGACAATGAAACGGGGTATAAAAACGCATTTTATTTTCTTCAATCTTGGCGGTATGGCGCATGAAATAGGTGTGAAACAGGTTGCCCTCTATCTTTGGAACAAATTCGGATCTTCTCACAAGGTCAAATTTGTCTCCGTTGCCTTTGATCATGTGCTTACAGAAATTTTCAGAGCAACACCGCCGACATACATGGGTGTTATGCTCAAACGTTTAATGCTCAGAGCATCTGAACAGGTAGCCGATGCTATGGAGATTGATGCCCTTGTGACCGGTGAGAGTGTTGCGCAGGTATCAAGTCAGACACTTCGTAACCTTGCGCTCATAGACCAGGTAACGAACAAGCTTATTTTGCGTCCTCTCGCAACAATGAACAAGCCCGAAATTATGAACATGGCCAATGAAATCGGCACACGCCATTTTGCTGAAAGTATGCCCGAATACTGTGGTGTTATTTCTCAAAATCCAATTACGCACGGTTCTTTCAAGCGTATGGAAAAAGTGGCAGAAAAATTTAACTATGATATACTTGATGCAGCAGTGCAAAATGCACAATATTTAAGTATTGATGAAATAATAGATGACATTACAAATCTGGCACCTGTTGAAGTTGTTCATACTTTGAAAAACGGTGATTTTACGGTGATAGATATTCGTCCGGAAGAAGAGTGTATTGCGCTTACATGTAACACGCTCAAGATACCTTTTCACAAACTAAAAACAGAGTTTGACAAGCTTCCACAGGACAAAGAGTATCTTCTGTACTGTGACAAAGGCATCATGAGCCAATTGCATGCACAGTACTTACGGGATGCCAAAGGCTGTGAAAATATCCGGGTCTACCGACCCGAATCATAGCAGACGGTTATTCACCAAGTTGTGAAACAATCGCTTTTTCAACATCTGCGATATCAGCAGTGCCGTCAACTCTGATATATTTGATATTCGGATTTTTTTCAGCCTGTTCTTTGTAGTAGTCTATGAGCGGTTCTGTCTGCTCATGGTAGACTTTCAGTCTGTCCTGTACCACTTCTTCTTTGTCATCATCACGCTGTACCAAATCTTCACCCGTTTCATCATCCTTGCCTTCTACTTTTGGCGGATTGTAAACAACATGATAGGTTCTCCCACTTGCCAGATGCGCGCGTCTTCCTGACATACGTTTGACTATCTCTTCATCCGGTACATCTATCTCTATCACGGCATCAATCGCAATTCCTGCATTCGTTACTGCATCTGCTTGAGGCAGTGTACGGGGAAACCCGTCTAAAAGATAGCCGTTTTTACAGTCATCCTGTGCAATTCTGTCTTTGACAAGTCCTATAATAATCTCATCTGTCACGAGCTGTCCCGCATCCATAGCCGCTTTTGCCATTTTTCCCATCTCAGTTCCCGCTTTGATTGCGGCACGAAGCATATCGCCTGTAGAAATCTGCGGGATATTGTACTTCTTGGTTAAAAACTGCGCCTGTGTCCCTTTTCCTGCACCCGGAGCGCCTAAAAGAATTATTCTCATTTATTTTCCTCCTCTTCTTTAAATCCAAAATCTTCTTCATCTTCACACTCTTGAGCAGCCAATATGTCCGCTACAAGCTCTTTTGCCTCTTCTTCTTCCATATCACCGTTTTTAATGTCTTCTATAACATCTTCGAGGTCAGATTTGAATTCACGGAGTTCTTCTATTTCCTCTTTGGCATCCTGTGTTGCCTCTTTGTTTCCGGCTATCTCTTCAAAAATCTCATCGAGTCTTTCTGTAATATCGGGAATAACACTTTTCGTCAGCAGTTCTTCTAATTTTTCTATATGTGACATTTTCTGTCCTTATTAATTGTTTATGAAATAATACTATAATTATGTAAAAAAGTAATGCTATGAACTTTTATGCAGTTATTATTGGAACAGAAATTCTTAACGGAAGACGCGTTGACAAACATTTTGAATTTTTAAAAAATGAACTTGCAAAATACGGGCATGAACTTTGTGCCTCTTTTGTCATCAAAGACGATGTCGGACTGATGAAACGCACCTATAAAATGATACGCGACGACAAAGAAGCAGTGATGTTCTCTTTTGGCGGTATCGGTTCGACTCCCGATGATTTGACACGGGAGGTGGCCGCGGAAGTTTTCAGAAATTCCAAGCCCGTAACACATGAAAAATTCAAACAAGACATTATCAAAAAATTTGGTGACGAGGCATATCCTCATCGTATCCACATGGCGGAGATACCGCCAAATGCAGAACTTCTGCCGAATCCGGTAAACAACATGTCCGGTTTTGCTTTAGACAGGAGGTTCTTTTTTATGCCGGGTTTCCCCTCGATGTCCCATCCAATGAGCAGTGAAATAATAAAAAAATATTTTTCACAGGCAAGGAAAAAATACAGATATACACTGCTGGCAGAAACAAGTGAAAATACACTCATTGATGTTATGCAAAAACTCCCAAAAAACATTGAGCTTTCTTCCCTGCCAATTTTTATACAGAACAAACCGAATGTGGAACTCTCTTTAAGCGGAGAAAACAATGAAGAAGTAAAAAAATATTTTGATATGTTTCAAGAGGAACTTTCACGCAAACATATACCATTTAAAAAATTATAAACCAAAGAATTTTATCATGTTAGTTTGATTATTGGTACTTTTATTGCTTTTATCTCTTATATATGTTGTTTATCTTAACACCTCATAAAAATGAGTTTAAAGAAAAAGAGGAACAGCATTGCACTTTTAACATATAAGAGAAAATAAAACTATGGCATTAATAATGAATAACCATGTCTTCAAAGGGCATAAGACTTTACTGGGCAATAAATTTGTAACATATAAAGAACTGAACCTCCCGAGTCGTACCGATATATACCAATACGCCAAGAATGGTTTTGACTGGGGAAACACCTCAAAAGGTGCCTTGCAACTTGCTTTTGCAATACTCTACCAACTCAGCAATAAAGAAACAGCACAGATGTATGCAAAAGAGTTTTGTGAAGATGTTGTCAAACAGCTTAATTCCCGCGACTGGGTTTTAGAAGCTTCAAATGTTCTTGCCTGGATGGATACGAATTGTACTACAGTTACTGAGATACAGCAAAAAAAACCAAAACAAAAAAGATTAAAACCTGCAAACAGAAAAATCAAAAAAGACAAATCAAATGTTGTCAAAGATATTTGCAAAGAGCTTCAAATCACACAAAAACAACTCGCCGAAGTCCTTGAAGTACCCGAAGGCACCGTCAGCAGTTGGGCTGTTAAAAATGAAATTCCCAGACTCGGCAAAAAAGCCATAGAATTTTATATACAAAATACAAAAAACCAAAAAATCGTTGACAGCTACAGAAGTTTTATAGAACTTCTGCAAGCATCATAACAAGGATACCCTTGAAACCAAAAGATGAAGTGACAAGAAGTTTGTTAATTGACAAAAACACATGGGATGAAGCGATGAAATACTCACGCAGTCGCTACAAAATGAGCCTGAGCAAAGTTGTTGAATCTTTGCTTCAGGAATGGCTTGCCAAAGAGAAAAGGAAACCTCTCGACAACACAAAACAAAAGAAGTTTTTTGAATAAACTACCTTGCATATCCGATATTTTTAGGTGCAGTTTCATCATAGTCAAAAAGTTCGAGTATGCTCTTTTTATTCATTTTTCTGGCAAAATCTACGGCACTGAAACCTTTTAAGTCCCGTACATTTTTGTCGGCACCATGTTTTAAAAGAAGTTTGGCAATTTCAACTCTTCCGTAACATGCTGCACCCATCAATGCGGTAAAACCGCTTTTTCTTGTCGTTTCATTTACTTTTTTACCCTGCTCTATCAGATGTTTGACTATTTCAATTTTATCATAGGTAATTGCCATATCAAAAATACTGACACCTTCATCATCGCAGTCAAAAATGTCTGCCCCGTTGCTTATGAGCAGCATTATTGTCTCATCTGAGCACTGTGCACGTAATGCACAGGCAAGTACAGACTCTCCCGCCTCATTCTTTTGGGAAAGTTTCCCGCCATTTTTTATATGTTTTTTTATACCAAGATAATCATCGTTTTTTAGTAGTTCAAGCCAAGTGTTCAAAATATTCTCTTTTTATTTTATTATTTAAATTATATACTAAACTTCGTTAGTAGTTTTTAAGTATAATTGCAAATCAAATTAATTAAGTGAGAATTCAATGGACGTTATTCAAACAGCAGATGCATTTAAAGCATTGGTAAACAATATTAAAACAAACACAACCGGATACAAAGATCCTTTGGCTTTTGGTATAGCACGAGTAGACTTGGGACAGTTAAATGTCAACAAGTCTCTTCAGGCGACCTACCCGGTAATCAACTGGGATGAAAATTTTGGCAGTGCCGCGATTTTCATCCAGGCACTTGCAGATCAGGGAATTACAGTAGATTTTACACAAAATGAAGTCGTATGTGACATAAATTTACAGTTTTTAAAAGATTGTCTCAATGCTTTTACCCCTTATTCTGACGAAGCACACGGTGATGCACACAAAAACATTCAAGTAGTTTCAGCACTCTATTCTCAAATAGTAAACAACGGAAGTCTTGAAGGCGAATTCAAAGTATGCTTTATATTTGAAGATGCGCCTTGCGAAAGTGTAGAAGCAACCTATCTAAAACTGTATGCAATTTCTCTTGCAAAAGTAGGACTTCGCGAAATCAATCTTAACGGTGCCTTCGGTGCATTGCCGAATGTTGCATGGTCTAACGGACAACCGATAGAACTTGATTATTTACGAGAGTTTGAAATTGAACTCAAACTTGCAAATGAGTATCCGCATATTGATTTTGTAGACAAATTTCCAAGATTTTTACAGCACATTATTCCTGCAGACAATACACGTATACTTGACACTTCCAAAGTACGTTTCGGTGCACAGCTTGCAGCCGGGACAACTGTAATGCCGGGGGCTTCATACATCAACTTTAATGCAGGAACAACCGGTGTAAGCATGGTGGAAGGTCGTATTTCTTCTTCTGCGATTGTTGGTGACGGTTCTGATGTCGGAGGCGGCGCTTCAATTCTTGGTGTTCTTTCAGGGACAGATGGAAATCCGATCAGTATCGGCAAAAACTGTCTTTTGGGAGCCAACTCTGTTTGTGGTATTCCTTTGGGAGATGGCTGTATTATAGATGCCGGTCTGGCAATTCTTGAAGGAACAAAAGTAGGTATTTACCCAACTGAACTTGAAAAAATCAGAGAAGTAAACAAAGGCATAGCTATTGAAGGGGAAATTTTCAAAGCAAAACAACTCTCTTTTTTCAATGGACTTCACTTCCGACAAAACTCTCTAACCGGAGAAATCACTGCATCACGATCTACTCGAGAAATTAAACTCAACGCTGACCTGCACTAGGTTTAGACTAAATATTGAAGAACTGTTCTTCAATATTTATTATATTTGGGCACTTAGCTGCTAACACTCTGCTAACAGAATTTTTTTACAATACTAATAATATCAACAAAAGGAAAAATCATGAAAAAAACTATTATCAGCCTGTCACTTATCACTACTGTCCTGCTTTTTGGAAATGACAATATCAATACGACACAGTTTTTAAACAGCGCGATTGAAGATGCGTATGACATACATGACACATTTAAGAACAAAACAGATACTCTGCTAAAAAGTGATGAAGCTTTACAGGCTTATGCCAAAGAAGTTGTAAATTTTGAATCAAAACTTGAAACATTTCTAAACAACAGCACAAAAGAATTTCAATCAACAAAAGATGCACTCAATGCCTTGGATGATGTAGAACAGTTAAGTACACAAATAACAGTATTGGCAAAAACAACAGCTTATCTTGCAGCACATCAGGCTGACAATACAAATGAGAGCTACAATAATACTATACAGACAATGTCAAAAACAATACTCAGACTTTCCGATGATATTGGCACTATGGCAGATAGAATTGGTGAAATGGCAGACAAAATTGGTGTAATGGCAGACAGAATTGTACAAACACAAGAAATTCAATCCAAAAACTACACTGCAACCCTGCAGTTATCTCAATATGCTATGAATCTGGCTTCCAACCAAGGCGAAGCTTCCCGTAATATGTCAACAAACAACTTAACAACTTCTATGTCAAATAGTATGCAGAGTCAAAATATGAATCAAAACAATCCCCAGGGCAGTATTCCTATGCGCTAAAACTTTATGCTATAATTAGAACATATGAGGAGGCGTTTATGAGTATTTCAAATAATATTGCATCCATTCAGGCAAATACAAATGTCCTGAATGTCACTGCAAATAATATTGCAAATGTCAATACAGAAGGATTTGTCCCAAAAGATGCAAAAATATCCACTCAGTCTAATTCTTTACATGTAAACATAAGAGAAGCAGACAACAACGGTTCAAAAAAGAGTCAAACGGATTTGGCAAAAGAGATTCCTGATGAAATTATTGCCCAAGAGAGTGTAGCAGTGAATGTCAATGTCATTAAAACCCAAAATGAGATGATGGGAACACTTTTGGATATAAAAACATAATTAACGGGTCACAATATTCATACTTTTGAGATTTTTTAAAAAAGAGGCACTCTCATCAAAATCAGACAAGTTGCTTCCCAGTTGAAGAGTGCTAAAAACTGTTTTACCAATGATATATCTTCCCTCAACGCCATGCCTTAGTGTTTTTATGCCCCAGAGATTTTGAAAAACAACTATCTTGTTGTTTTTCGTTCCAACATACAAAGCTATATGCCCTTTTCTGTACAACAGAGTTTCAAAAGGGACTCCGTATCGTTGAATCATTTTTATTTTTTTCTCATCAGAGATATTTTCTAAAGATATGACTTTGCCTACTCTGCTTTGCTGATAAGAATTTCTTGGCAACCAGATACCAAACGGTGCAAAAAAATCTCTTAGCGTAGAAGAACAATCTCTCTGATTGTATATGCCACCCCATCCGTAGTTTACATGTAAGAGTTCGCCCATTACAAGATTGATGTTTTTTGCATTAAATTTCAGTATTCCCTTATGTCCGATTTTCCTATTGACTGAAGTGTTTACACAATAGGGTTCTTTCAACATGTATTCTGCTATAGTTAAAATGTGAAACTCTTTTTGATTTTGGCTGATGATTGGAAACATTGTTCCCAGAGTGGATTTAAATAAAAAATCTTTTTTGGGTGTATACAAAGGAACATTGTCCTGTAAAACAAATACCTGTTGTGCCTTTTGCCACATTTCTGCACATTTCCTGTCCATATAGACAATGTCTCGTGCGTGTACCCATCCGTAAGCAAAGCTGGACTTGACAAATACCCACTCTCTGTCTTTTGAATAGTGTGAAATAAAAAGCGGCTTATTCGCGGCAACGGTAGAGTTTTGCATGTAGTCAAAAGGAAAGCCCTCGCCTGCTTTATTCGGGTCTCTCAAAACCGGCCTGGTGGTAGGAAAAGCTCTGATACTCACCTTTCTCAGGGTAATTGCCTGTTTATTTACACTGGAATAGGCTTCAAAATTAGAATTATTTTTTATTTGTTTAAAAAAACTATCATCAAGTGGCTGTAAATTTTCCCCATAACTGTTTGTTGCATCAAATAATTTATATGCCCACATCGCATTTTCTAACGGAATATCCATGCTGTCAATATTCCACGGCTGAAAATACATTGTGGCAAATTTTTCTAATGACGAAATATAGCCCTTGTTTATGGCATGTGTATACTCTGAAACATCTTGGGAAATTCCGCTCAAACCTTTGATATATTCTGCTTTTGGCAACTTCTTATGAGAAGCAGTCTGTGAGGTTGTCTGCGAACATCCGCTCATCAGGACAAGCGCTAAAGATAAATACAGATACTTCAAAAAAATCCTTTAATCTACATCACCAAATCGGCTGACAACCCTGCCAACAACTTCAACCTGATTTGCATCAAGTGTTTGTGTACTGTAGACAGAATTGTCAGAGATTATATCAAGTTTTCCGTCAATTCTCTTTTGTACACGTTTTATAAAAAGTCCTGCTTCGGTTCTTATGGTAAAAATACCGCCGCGATTGATATCTGTCTTGCTTCTGTTAATAAATACAATATCATTATAACTAAAAGTAGGTTCCATTGAGTCACCCGAAACATTAATAGCTTCTATATTTTGCAGCTCTTTTTCTCCACCGAGCATAAATACAAACTGCTCAGGAATTTCAAGCTCTTCTATCTCTTCAGACTCTATGTCACTTCCTCCTCCTGCACTGGCATTGATGTCGGAAAAGTATTTGACCATATAGAATTTATTTGTTGCTTCAACCAAACTTTCAGGAGACTGTCCATACAAAAGCCAGTTTATAGAGATACTTCTTTTGGCACAAAAATCCAGTAATTCGTTAAATGGAATTTTGTTACGTCTTTTCATTGTTGCAAAATTCATCTGCGAAATACCCAATACCGCAGCAACATCTTTGTCAAAAACTTTTTTCGGAGCAACTTCATCAGAGATAATGCTTTTAATCTCTTCTACTATATCCAAGAAACTATTCATTTTGAACCCTTTTTATATTGATTTGCAATAGTATAGTCTAAAAATCAAAGAATGTCAAAAAATATTTGACAATTTGAAATATTTTTTATATTTTTTTTGAATTGTTGTACTATTAGTACATATTTATATAAAGGATGAAAAATGTCATTACTTATAAAAAATGCAGAGAGTTTGTTTGAAAAGTTTGAAAATCATTTAGAAAAATGGGCAGAAAAATTATTTTAGGATTTGAGATCTTTGTCTTTTTCACGTTCTTGCGATTTTGTTTTGTGATAGCCGGCAAATATAAAAACCATAAATAAGACAAACAAGAGTGTCATAACCGTATCAACCAAACTGTTCATTGCTTACTCCTCGGTAAAGGTAGAATAATTTTGACGGATTGCATCATAAAGAATTATTCCCGTGCTGATAGCAAGATTAAGACTGCGCCCGTCTTTTGTCATAGGAATAGTTATATTTTGTGCTTTATATTTGTTTAACAGATTTTCCGGTATTCCTTTTGTCTCACTGCCAAAAAAGATATAATCACCTTCTTTGAATTTGGCATCAAAATAGGGTTTGTCCGTTTTTGTTGTAGCAAAATAGGCATTATCAGTTATATCGTTACATGTAAAGAATTCATCAATACTTTCCCACACTTTCAAATCAAGCTTATTCCAATAATCAAGACCTGCCCGACGAACAGCTTTTTCATCTATATCAAAACCTATAGGTTTAATTAAGTGCAGCGAAGCCCCTGCATTGACACAGAGTCTGCCTATCGCTCCGGTATTGTTTGGTATTTGCGGATGTACCAATACTATGTTGAATGCCATTAAAAAATTACCGTTCTGTTTGCATAGGTAAAAATTCTGTCTTCGAGAGCCAGTTTCAATGCTTTGGAAAGAACTACTTTTTCAACATCTCTGCCGGCACGCTGCATATCTTTCCAGCTGTAGGCATGTGTTACATGGATTGTCTCCTGTGCGATAATAGGCCCTTCGTCAAGATTGTTGTTTACAAAGTGTGCTGTCGCTCCAATGATTTTCACCCCTCTGTCGTAGGCTTGTTTATAAGGATTTGCACCTATGAATGCCGGTAAAAACGAATGGTGTATATTTATGATTTTATTTTCAAATGTTTCAACAAATCTTGGTGTCAGGATTCGCATATATTTTGCCAGAACTATAAAATCAACTTCTTTGTAACTTTGAATAGCCTCAATAATTTTACTTTCATGTTCCTGACGCTCCAATCCCTGATGAGAAATCGTGATATAAGGAATATCAAACTTTTTTACAAATGATTCCAAATTATCATAATTGGAAATAACCGCTACAATATTTGCCTCAAGTTCACCCGCTTCATGACGGATCAGAATATCGCCAAGTGCATGAATCTCTTTTGTTGCCATTATTATGATGTTTTTTTTCTCAGGTTTTACGATTTTTATGCCGGAGTGTTCAGGCAATACTTCGTGTAAAGCTTTAAACAGTTCTGTATTATCAACATTCCCGTCAACAACACTACGCATAAAAAACTTGTTGCTCTCTCTGTCAACAAACTCACTGTTGGAGAGAATATTCAGATCATAACTGTAAAATATACTTGAAACTTTATGTACAAGTCCTTTTTCATCATTTGCATCTATTAAAACTCTATATTGACTCATCTACAGATTTCCTTTTTCCAGCTTTTCAACACGGGCGTCTATTGTTGCCAAAGTATATTCTAAAAAGTTAAGTGTCATGTCTACTTTGGCTTCAATATTTGCATTATTTGGCGCTTGAAAACCTTCAAAAAGGACCAAAAGCCTCTCTCTTATGGAGTTCAAATAAATCAATTCACTTTCCATGGATGTATGCGCATCATCTTTTTGCTGCGGGCGTTCTTCGGTTTCCTCAGCAAAAGTTTCCTGTTGCACTTCTTTTACACTCTCTTGCGGCAGTTCATCTTCCATTTCAGCCAGTGTTGACAATATGACATCTTTTAGTTCCATGCTTTTAATAACCACCTTTCAAACTCTTTGAACTCAACTTCGGAATCCATCTTTAAAAAATACTCTTTCATTTGAACATTTACATGTAAAAACTTTTTTCTCATACCGGAGAGTCTTCGTATAGCAATTTTGGCATCACTGTTATTTGGGTCTTTTTTTAAGACTTCCTTATAAATTTCCAATGCCTCTTCTTTTAAACCTTGCAGTTCATAAATATTTGCCAAAGTCAGAGTCTGCATATGAAATCAGCCTACTTTTCTATGTAGTTTGCAATAATTGAGCCCATTTCACTTGTTGAGCAGACTTCTTTTGCATCAAACTGAGCCAAGTCGCCTGTTCTGTAGCCTTCGCTTAATGTTTTTTTGATGGCATTGTCAATTTTGTTGGCAGCCTCTTCTTCATTAAGTGCATATCGAAGCATCATTGATGCAGAAGAAATAGTTGCTATAGGATTTGCAATCCCCTGTCCTGCAATATCAGGGGCTGAACCGTGAATAGGTTCATATACACCGATTTTAGCACCGATGGAAGCGGATGGCAGCAGTCCTATGGAACCCGAGAGCATACTTGCCTCATCACTTAATATGTCGCCAAATATATTTCCTGTAAGCATTACATCAAACTGCTTTGGATCACGGATAAGCTGCATTGCGGCATTGTCCACATACATATGGGAAAGTTCTACTTCCGGATACTCTTTTGCTACTTCTTCGACCGTCTCTCTCCATAACTGGGAAACATCCAAAACATTTGCTTTGTCGATGGAACATACACGTTTGCTGCGAGTCATTGCAATTTTAAATGCCTGATGGGCAATACGCACGATTTCATCGCGTGTATACACCATAGTGTTCCAGCCTTTGGTTGCATCGCGTCCTTTTGGCTCACCAAAATAAATACCGCCGATAAGTTCGCGAACCACCATTAAGTCAACACCGCGGACGACTTCCGGTTTTAATGAAGAAGCATTTACGAGTTCATCATATACAACTGCCGGACGCAAATTGGCATACACACCAAGCTCTTTTCTAAAACGCAAAAGACCGCTTTCAGGACGCTTTTCACGTGGAAGAGTGTCCCATTTTTCACCGCCGATAGCACCAAAAAGAACAGCATCGGAATTCAATGCTCCGGAAATTGTCTCTTGAGGAAGCGGATCACCTGTAATGTCATACGCACATCCGCCCATTAATAAATCTTCATATTTCAGAATAAACCCGCTGTATGATGCAACTGCATCCAAAACTTTTACAGCCTCGTCAATAATTTCAGGACCAATTCCATCACCTTTTATCAGTGCTATTTTGTATGATTTCATCTATTTTTTTCCTTCTACTTCATTTTTTGCAAAGTTCATTAAACCGCCTGCATCTATCAGCTCCTGCATAAAAGCAGGGATCGGAGTAAATTTATATGTTTTATCTGTACTTTGGTTTGTGATTGTGCCTGCATTCATATCAATACTGATTGCATCACCCTCCTGAATCTCATCTGCTTCTTTGAGTTCAAATATAGGCAGCCCCATATTAAATGCATTTCTGTAAAAAATTCTGGCAAATGTAGGTGCAATGATGGCAGCAACACCGGCAGCTTTTAATGCAATCGGTGCATGTTCACGAGAACTTCCGCATCCAAAATTTTCGCCTGCGACGATAACATCCCCGGGAGACATTTTATTTACAAATTCAGGATCAGCATCTTCCATTACATGTTTTGCCAGTTCTTCTGGTACTGAAGTATTTAAATATCTTGCAGCAATAATCAAATCGGTATCTATATCTTTTCCAAATTTCCAAACTTTTCCATTTATGTTTGCTTTTTGCATCTAAAATCCTATTGTTTTTACTAAATAATTTTGCGATTATATCTAAAATGTTATATGAAGTTAATTAAAAAATAATTTTACAAAAGAACTGCATTAATATTAACAAATATCAATACAGTTGCACAGCTATGTTATCGCTTGAGATTGTTTGTAGTTTGAAGCATTTCGTCACTGGTGGTAATGATTTTTGAATTTGCATCATAGGCACGTTGACCGGTAATCAAATCTGTCAGTTCAACTACCAGTTCAACATTACTGAGTTCCACAAACCCCTGTCTCAGTGTCCCGAGCCCATCAATACCGGGAATCCCTTCAACCGGTTGTCCCGAACTGTCTGTTTCAAGATAGAGATTGTCACCCATGGCATGCAAACCGGCCGGATTTATAAAATTTGTTGTTTGAATCTGTCCTATCTGTGTTGCCTGCGTCTGTCCGGGCTGAATCACTGTCACTGTTCCGTCGGTACCGATATTGATATTTGTCGCATCAGGAGGAATTACAATCTGTGGTACCAGTGTGTATCCGTCACTGTTGACAATCGTTCCGTTTTGATCTATTTTGAAAGAACCGTTTTTAGAGTAAACCTGTGTCCCGTCAGGCAGTTCCATTTTAAAAAAACCTCTGCCCGTAATAGCCAGATCCAGATTGTTATCTGTCTGCTTTAAAGATCCTTCGGAGAATATTTTATTTATTGCCGTCGGACGGACACCTAAACCAACCTCAATTCCGGTAGGACTTTTGGTTGTATCACTGGTTGATGTTCCTGCATATTCCATCACATGATACATCAAGTCAGCAAATTCTGCACGGGATTTCTTAAACCCAATAGTGTTCACATTGGCAATATTATTGGCCGTCGTATCAATTTGTGTCTGCATCCCCAACATTCCTGTTGAAGCTGTATAGAGTGATTGCATCATTTTGTTCTATCCTTAATTTTATTTCATAAAATGAAGGGAACCGTTTGTCCCTTTCAGTACGCCAAAAGAAGTAATTCTTTTAGCTGCGTTAACACTGGGTTTCCTTCGGCAGGAAGCCCACGCAACTGGTTGCTCTTAAAAAAGTCATGTTATGCTTTTTTCGCAAGTTTTTCTATTGCATCTCTGTTCATGTCATTCATTTGAGCGTCCATTACCTTTTGGTACATTCCTACGAGTCTGTTTGTTTCTATTAGCTGTGTCATCATTTTTACTGCATTTACATTGCTTTTTTCCACAAAACCCTGTCTGACTGCACCGCTTTGTTCAATACTTGTTAAAGAGTCTGTATTTGGAAGTTTATAAAGGTTGTCACCCTCTTTGATAAGATCTTTGATATTTTCAGGCTGGGCAATGAATAATTTTTTATTTTCCACCAGAGAGAGACTGTTTGGAACATTGGTAAAAATCTGCCCATTTTTATCTACTTCTATAACACTGTCCATTGTCGCAAAACTGATTCCCTCTTTTGACTTTTGATAATCACTTGGAAGTACCTCATACCCCTGTTTGGTAATGAGCTTTCCTTCATCATTGAGGGTAAAAGCACCGTCACGGGTAAGGCGTATGCCCTCGGGGGTTTTTACTGCAAAGAACAATCCCTCTCTAGAAAGTGCAAAATCCAAAGAGTTTGAACTTTTTTGCATATTTCCAACAGAATAGTCAGTATAAGAGTCTACTATCTGCGGTGCCCGTGTCATTGTTCTGTTGAGAAATGCCGCACCCTCTTTGGAATTGTCACTATTTGGAAGCTCATCTCTGGCCTCTTTATACAGCCGCATAAAATCACCGACAATAAGCTGATCTTCTTTAAAACCGTTTGTATTCACATTTGCCAAATTATTTGCAATGGTATCAAGTCTGTTAAACTGCGTTACCATCCCGGCAGCAGAACTGTAATAGCCTGTTTGCATTTATTGCCCCTGTATTGATTTACATGTAATAAGCAATGTCCGTTCCAACAAAATTTTATTCAGAAAAAAGCATCTGTTAAGAATATTTCGGTATAATCCACCTTTTAAAAACCTTAACTCAATTGGAGCACCCTCCCATATGACAGCAAAAGAACTCAACAAAGCTTTAGAGACCTTTTTTGAAGAGCACAAGTCCAAAGATTGTGTCACTTATGAATCTTTAATCGAATTTTTTGACAAACAGCCTACAGCTGCCCAGGCAAAAAATATTTATAAACTTCTCCAAAAACACAAAAAATGTATTTATACATCCAGCGAACATGCTAAAAAACTAAATGACCAGGAAGCAGAAGCACGCAGAAGCGCCCAGCGAAAAATGCTCGAAGACAATGAGACAGACAAATTTGATATTTTAAAAGAGCATGAACTTCTTGAATGGTCCCGCTCAGATTCTCCTGTTCGTATGTATCTTCGGGAAATGGGACAAATTCCACTTCTGACAAAGGAAGAAGAGATTGAAATTTCTAAAAAAATAGAAGCCGGAGAAAGCATTATTATAGATGCCATATGTTCTGTTCCCTATTTGATAGATTTCATTCTAGACTACAAAGAACCTCTTATCAACCGGGAAAGACGCGTCAAAGAACTCTTTAAAAGTTTTGAAGACGAAAAAGATGACGGAGATGATGATACAGATGATGACTCTGCAGAAAAAACATTGTCTGTAAAAGACAAAAGCAGAGTTGAAAAAGTATCTACAAGTTTCAAAGCTTTGGAAAAAGCGAAAAAAGACTGGGTAAAAGCCACAGAAAAAGCACCTGAAAATCTTGACGGAGAACTTACAGAAGAAATTGTGCATTACTACTTGACTGTAACCTATAAAAAATCTGTACTCAAAGAAAAACTTCTTGACCTCGGACCTACTTCAAAGCTGATAAATGAATTGGTAAAAGCAATGGAAACAACACTCAAAAGTGATGAAGGGTACGATAAAGAGTTGAAACGTTTAGAGTACAAACTGCCTCTTTTTAATGCCACATTAAAAGCAAATCATAAAATTTTAGTGGAAAAGATTCAGGATCTGACAAAAGAAGATATTGCCAATATGGTTCCTGAAGCAACAATGGTTTCAACCTATATGGAAATTAAAAAACTGGTACAGACAAAAGAGGCTTCAAAAAACAGCTTTGATATGGAACCGGAAAAACTTGCTGATATTTTAGAGCAGATCAAACGCGGTAAAAATATCTCGGAAATTTCCAAAACAAAAATGGCAAAATCAAACCTGCGTCTTGTAGTTTCCATTGCCAAGCGCTATACCAATCGCGGTTTGCCTTTCCTCGACCTTATCCAGGAAGGAAATATCGGTCTTATGAAAGCAGTTGACAAATTTGAATATCAAAAAGGATACAAATTTTCAACCTACGCAACATGGTGGATTCGTCAGGCTATTTCCCGTGCTATTGCCGATCAGGCCAGAACAATCCGTATCCCTATTCATATGATTGAAACGATTAACCGTATCAATAAAATTATGCGTAAACACCTGCAGGAAAACGGAAAAGAGCCGGATGTTGATACAATTGCACAGGAAGTCGGCTTATCAGTTGAAAAAGTCAAAAATGTCATCAAAATCACCAAAGAGCCTATCTCTCTTGAAGCTCCTATCGGCAGCGAGGATGACGGCCGTTTTGGAGACTTTATAGAAGATAAAACATCTCTTTCTCCTTCTGATGCAATTTTAAAAGATGACTTGAGAATTCAGATTGAACAGGTTCTTGAGCAGTTAAACGAAAGAGAAAAAGCCGTTATCAAACTCCGTTTCGGAATTATGGATGATGAGAGTGACAGAACACTCGAAGAGATTGGGAAAGAACTCAGTGTAACCCGTGAGCGTGTTCGTCAAATTGAATCAAGCGCCATCAAAAAACTCAAACATCCTAAAGTTGGACGAAAACTCAAAAACTATATCGAAGAATAATGATGAATATGACATTGGAACAAAAATGGATAGAAAACGATTATAATCCATTTATTTTATTCCGTTCTAATGGAAAAATAATTTCTCTCAATACAGAAGCTCAGTTTCTACTGGGATCTGTCCAGCCCAGTGAACTTTTTAATCTTGCCCAAACCTATGCCAACATAACCTTTGGCTTCAAAACAACCTTTTTGGAACTGGAATACGGCAGATATAAATTTTTTGCCATTACGGTCGGCTATGAAGACGAAGAGTGTATAGGTATCAAACTCTACCAGGCACCAACCTACAAAATAAATACAAAAAAACCTGACGGTGAACTCACAAATATATTTACGATTACAGATTTGTGCATTGCTTCAAATTCCATCAGTTCGGAAATAAATTTTATTAAAAACTATGACCCGACTATTCCTGATGTTGTTGTCAATGCCAACAATTTAATCAAATTATTAAATTTTATATACAAAGCATCTCAAAAAAGCAGAGTTATTGAAACAAAAATTTCCTATATTGTTGGAGAATATATCAAGTTTCATGATAAAAAATATGGTCTTTTTTCTATCTCCGTTATAGCGGACAACATTGACAGTGAAATGTTGCCAGACATCAAAATGCTCGCTGATAAATATGATTTTTATGTAGAAATTACTAAAAAATCAATATCCATACATCTTCCAATCATAACACACTGATCTTTGCCCTTAAGCTAAAACTTCTTTAGAGACCAAAGCACCGGTTACAATTCCGATCAAAAGAGACGGAAGGTAATATGCCAGCTCCAGTACTTCATTGTTCTTCAAAGCTATAAATCCTAATATAAGCAGTATATAGGGTATGATTCGTATAATGGAAACACTTCCTCTGAAGCCATGTTTTGCATTTTTCAGACTTAAAGTCTTTATTTTTGCTTTTTCTTCTTTGACAATCTGTTTTAAATCAAGCTCTTCTGCCGGAGTATTATTTATACTGTCGTCTTCGTAAAGTCCATGCGGATCATCTATTGTGTCAAGCAGATCTTTTTCGTCTTCATATTCTTTAGTATCAACCTTGTTCTGCACCATTTTTCTATAAGAAAAAGAGGAACCGAGTATAATCAAAAAAGCACTTAAGAATGCAATTTCGATATTGAGAAATATTTTTTGAGAATAAAAATATGTGATAAAAATCAGAATCTGTACCACAAAAAAAATACTAATAGTTTTTTTCACCGTAATCCTCATCCTCATCATCTTCAAGCTGTTTTTTTATCGCATATCTGTCTTCTTTTGCCAGTTTTTCAAATTCTTTGTATTGTTTTGAATATGCTTTGTAGATATTTAATATTGCTGCTGCAACTCCAATGAAAACACCTACCCAAAAAAGCCACTCGATACCTGTCCATCTTTTTAACAGCCAGCCAATACCGACACCCAACAGTACCGCCACAACCATGGAGATACCCAAAGAGAGACTGTCTGCTGCCTCTACAATAGGCTTTATTCTTGGTTTGCGTTGCCCCGGGGCATTCTCTCTGGCTTCGCTATTCACCTTATCCTGCGTGTCATCAGACATTTGTAATCTCCTTAAAGACCGCATCACTTGACTCTACAGTCTTTTCTATCATTTCATCGGTAATTGCCGTGGAAATAAATCCTGTTTCATACAAAGAACAGGCAAAGTAGTGTCCGCGCTCAAGCATGCCGGTATGAAACTTTGCAAAAAGTTCTGCATCACTCTTTGCTGCATCACTAAAGTTTTTTACAGGTTTGTCATTAAAGAAAAAACCGAACATTGAACCTCTTGTATCTACCTGCATAGGTATATTGTACTTTGCAGCGGCCCTTTGCATCCCTTCAACCAGTCTTTTGGCTCTTTCGTTTAAAACATCAATCACTCTTGCATTGTTTTTGAGTTTCATCAGAGCAGTATATCCTGCTGCCATTGCCACAGGATTGCCGCTTAAAGTTCCGGCCTGATATACAGGACCTTCAGGTGAGAGCATTGCCATTATCTCTGCGCGCGCACCAAAGGCACCGACCGGCATACCGCCGCCTATCACCTTTCCGAGTGTTACTATGTCAGGTTTTACCCCTGTTATGGACTCGGCACCGTGAACACTTGCGCGAAATCCGCTCATCACTTCATCAAACAAAAGCAGAGTACCGTGTTCGTCACAAAGCTTTCTGAGTGCATGCAAAAACTCTTTGTCAGCCGGGACAAGTCCCATATTGCCTGCAATTGGTTCTATAATCACACAGGCAATATTGTCGGAGTCCGCAAAACATTTTTTGACACTCTCTATATTGTTATATTCAGCCAAAAGCGTGTGTTTTGTAAAGTCAGCCGGAACACCGGGACTTGAAGGATTTCCAAAAGTCGCCGCACCGCTTCCCGCTTCGACCAAAAGAGCATCACTGTGTCCGTGATAGCATCCTGTAAACTTCACAATATCATCACGCCCTGTAAAACCGCGTGCCAAACGAATAGCACTCATAACAGCTTCTGTTCCACTGCTTACAAAACGTACTTTGTCAATTGAGTCAAAAAAGCCGACAACAAGCTTTGCAAGTTCTGTCTCTGCCAATGTCGGTGCGCCAAAGCTCAAACCATGCTTTACGGCATCAATAACAGCAGCTTCTATAGCTTCATCACGATGTCCAAAAAGTAAAGGTCCCCAACTTTGGACATAATCAATATACTCATTCCCGTCTACATCTTTCAAGTAGGCGCCTTTGCCCTCAGTGATAAACAGAGGTGTTGTACCCACACTCTTAAATGCTCTTACCGGTGAATCAACCCCACCCGGGATTAAACGCTGTGCCTCTTCAAATGCTTTTTGTGATGCCTCTGTATTCATTTGCAACCTTGTATCTCTATTTTTTTATAATTATATCTAAGTATTGCTAAACGACAGCAACACTATTAATATTGATTTGATATAATCTCACAAATTAAATAATGGATTATTTTTGAACAGATCTTCTTTTGCCTTTTTCGTTGCTTTACTGATACATCTGCTTCTGTTTTTGCTTTTGTGGATAGTGTGGACTTTTACACCGGATACAGAAAAAAAAGCAGTTCCCAAAGAAAAAAGAATTAAAATATCTCTCAAAGAGATGCCAAAGAAGCATAAAAAATCAGGAATAACAAAACAAAAGCCCAAACCTTCACCCATTGTTCCGCCAATGCCAAAAGGTTCCCAGCTTAAAAAAATAGTAAAACAAAAAACTGTAAAATATGAACCAAAGAAAACACCCAGAAAACCAAAATTAAACAAGCCGAAAAAAACAAAAAAAATCATCAAAAAAACAGTGAAACAGCCAAAGGTCAAACCTCTTCCGACAAAAAAATCCTATATTCCTTTAGAAAAAAAAGCCCAACCAAAAAAAATAAAAAAGCCAGAGGAAAAGCCAAAAAAACTCTCCTGGCTTTATGAAGACAAATCTGCCCAGGAAACAAAAAGTGTCAGGAAAAAAGCCACACACAACAACAGTAATATTTCTCAAAATATCAAAAAACTCTACGGCGATGAATTTGGCAAACTTACACCAGGACAACAGCAGTATATTTTAGATAATCAGGAGATTATGCGTAGAATTACCCAACAGGTCCTTAATCGTGTTGCAAGAGTCAATATCCCACGGGGTTTACATGTAAACAGAAGTAATGTAATAGAATTCTACCTGCATCCAAACGGAGATATGACAGGTTTTCGCTTTATTTCCAAGAGTGGCTACTATATTCTTGATGATACAACCAAAGAGACTATAGAGTATGCCTACAGCAGATACCCAAGACCAAAAGAGACAACGCTGATACGATACAATGTATTTTATAATCTAGCAGGATATTAAGCCAGGCACTTAAGCTGTTTGTGCGGCCAACAGTTTCAAGGCACCTTTATATATCGGCTCATCAATAAACCCATACTCTTCATCTACAAAACCGGTAATACCCTCATCACGATGCATCTCAAAGAGTTTCACAATGATTTTTGCCCTTTTTAGCTCTTCTTCTGTATCTACAAATATTTTATGTACAAGTTTCACCTGTCCCGGTGAGATACAGGCTTTTGCATCATATCCCATCTCTTTTTCAAGCAGTAACCATTGTTCAAAAGTTTTTAAATCTTCAAATTCCTGAAACACAAAGGAAACAGGTTTTACTTTCATAGCTCTGGCTGTAACTAAAAAATGTGCAAGCATATATTTCACAGTCGGATTCTGCAGATTAATCAAACTCTGTGAAAGCCCCATATCGGCAAACAAATCTAAAATTCCAAGATAAAACACCTTTACCCTTTTGTTTATCTTCAAAGAAGAAAGATTATGCCAGGCCTGGGCTGTTTCTATAGAAAGATGCAAGTCTATGTCATCATGCAAAAGAGCCAGTACATTTTTTACTTCTTCTTTGTTTTTAATTTTTGGTACACGGACAGCATCAGGCATAAACTGATTAAGATAGGCAATTTCATCATAACCACCCTTATCCAAAGCATTCACCCGAACAACCAGTTTCTTGTCACTCTTTTTAAGTTGAGAGAGAAAAACAGCTGCCAAAGCGAGAGCAAAAGGTTTGTCTTCTTTGCTTACACCATCTTCCAGATTTAACATAATGCACTCTGCTTCAAGACTTTCTACTTTAGAAAGATGTTTAATATTATGACAAGAAAGCATCAATACTGATTTAAAACTGTTTTTTTTGTTGATGTGGCGAAATGTTGGCACAGCCAAAGCATCAAGTGCAGCCAAGTCCCTGTTTTCATACGCTTGTGTAATTTTACTTAACATCTTTTTTCTTTTTATCGTTTTTGTGCAGATACAGATACAATGCCTGAATTTCTTCTGTCGTTAAAAAATATCTCGGCATGCCTCTTTTCCTTTGGTTTAAAACTCTATAAAAACTATCGAACTCAATGTTGTTAATTCTTGGGCCGACAAAACTTTTTTTCTTTTTTTTATGCACATAGTCAGCTATGACTTTCCCTTCCCCGTTCTCTCCGTGACAATTTTGACAGCCTATGCCTCTTGGGTTTTTATAAAGTTGTGAAGCATATTCCATCGGTGTTATAAAAGTGCTTGAAGCGTATACAAACAGGGGAATCATTAAAAAAAAGATATGTTTCATCATTAGCCTAATATTATTTTAAAAGGGTATAATATCAAAAAATTTATTTAAGAGGTTTAAATGCAGATTCTTGATGGGAAAGCACTTGCAAAAAAAATTGAAAACAATGTGGCAGATGAAGTTGCCAAATTAAAAGCACAAACAGACAGAACTCCAGGACTTGCCGTAATACTTGTAGGGCAGGATCCTGCAAGCCAGGCATATGTCAGCATGAAGAAAAAAGCCTGTGACAGAGTCGGTTTTTACTCAGTCAGCCATGAAATGCCAGAAGACATTTCTCAAGATGCGATAGAAAATACCATCAAAATGATGAATCAAAACCCAAATATTGACGGAATACTTGTGCAGCTTCCTCTGCCTCCGCAAATAGATACAACAAAAATTCTTGAACTTGTTGATCCTGCAAAAGATGTTGACGGTTTTCATCCCTACAATGTAGGACGCCTTGTCACAAATCTGGACGGTTTTGTACCCTGCACACCACTTGGTGTAATGGAACTTTTACAAGAGTATGACATTGATGTAAAAGGAAAGAACTGTTGTGTTGTCGGTGCTTCGAATATTGTCGGAAAACCTATGGCTGCTCTTTTGCTCAACGCAGATGCTACTGTTGAAGTATGTCATATATTTACAGATGACTTAAAAAAACATACATTAAATGCAGATATTATTCTTGTCGGTGTCGGCGTTATTAATCTTATCAAAGAAGATATGGTAAAAGACGGTGCCATCATCATAGATATAGGGATCAACAGAGCAGACAACGGCAAACTTGTCGGTGATGTGGATTTTGAAAATGTAAGTAAAAAATGCTCATACATCACACCTGTTCCCGGCGGTGTCGGACCGATGACTATTGCAATGCTTTTGAGCAATACTCTCAAAGCCGCAAAACTCAATGCACAAGACAAAGATTAATTCAATGAAAAAAATCTTACATAAAGCATATAAATGGTCAAACTCCTGGACAGGGACTGTTGTCATTGTTCTTTTTACTATCTTTTTTGTTGCCCAGGCTTTTCGTATTCCAAGCGGCAGCATGAAAGACTCCCTTCTGATCGGAGACCACCTTTTTGCCAAAAAATTTGCGTACGGTATTCCTATGCCCTATATTCCGTTTTTGGAAATTCCCATTATTCCATGGAGCAAAGAGTTGAAAATTGTTGATGGAGATACCCCAAAGCACGGTGATATCGTCATTTTCAGATACCCCGGAAATATTAAACAGCATTTTGTAAAACGCTGTGTTGCTCTTCCCGGAGACGAATTGTTTGTTGCTGATAAAAACCTGTTTCTACACTTTAAAGAAGGTGACGAATGGATTAAAAAGAATTATAAAGATTATGAAATAGCAATTTTTGACGGTAAACTGTGGGTAAAAAATCCTTATATGAAAAAACATCCCGGTATTCATCATGACCCGAAAATCGTAAATAACGGGCGTTTTCCGATACAGATTTTTTATGTAAACCCGCTCAAAGTCGAAAAAAATCATTATTTTATGATGGGTGACAATCGTGACCACTCCAATGACAGCCGTTTCTGGGGAAGTGTTCCTTATGAAAATATTGAAGGAACCCCCTGGTTTATCTATTTCTCAATTGACAAAGATTATAAAATTCGATGGGACAGAATAGGAAAAACACCTGCCGACCTGGAAAAACCGGAGCACTTAAAAAAAGCAATACAAGAAAGAGAAAAAGAAGACAAAGAATATTATGGACTCACTTGATTTATTAAAAATAGCAGCTGCCGTTTTAGCACTTGCTGTTGCAATTATCGGACACGAAATTATGCATGGTTGGGTTGCTTACATGTACGGTGACATGACAGCCAAAAATGCAGGGCGTTTAACAGTAAACCCAATTTCACACATAGATCTTGTCGGAACTATCATAGTGCCTGCTACTATGTACTTTTTACCGATGCTGTTAGGCTCGGACGGCGGTATTTTGTTCGGTTGGGCAAAGCCTGTTCCGATCAATACCTTTACTGTCATAAACAGAGGTGGATATAATGCCGCTATGCAGGTGGACTTGGCAGGTATTGTCTATAATTTCACTATGGGTGCAGTCGCAGCAATTACTCTGACTGCTATGAGTACACCGACAACTGCCGACTCTCTGTTTTATATATTTTTCTATATATTTATATACCAACTGCTTATTATCAATATAGTTTTAGGCGTATTTAACCTGCTGCCTATTCCCCAGTTTGACGGTGGGCATTTTTTAATGCATCTTGCGTTAAAATATAAAATAAATTCTATTGCAGAGTTTTATTACAAATATGACAGATACGGGATTGTTATTGTACTTATTATTTTAATGACCCCGTTAAATCAATATGTACTTTTTATGCCGGTGCAGGCAATTATACATTTGTTACTATCTTAGAGGAGAGAAAATGAAATTTTATATAGGTACCGACCATGCAGGTTTAGAACTGAAGAACTGGACAGTAGAGCTTTTACAATCCAAAGGACATGAAGTAATTGATTTTGGACCATATAGTGCAGACAGAGTGGACTACCCTGATTATGCGCACAAGGTTGCAACGGCGGTTTTGGAAGATGAAAACTCCCAAGGTATTTTAATCTGCGGGAGCGGAATCGGTATGAGTATGGCAGCCAACAGGCACCACGGTATTCGTGCTGCACTGTGCCATGATGCTTATACTGCAACCGTAGCACGCGGACACAATGATGCAAATATCTTATGTTTTGGTGAGAGAATTGTCGGAAAAGGTGTTGCTGAATCTATCATTGATGCATGGATAGCAGGAAGCTTTGAAGGTGGCCGTCACATTGCCAGAGTAGCAAAAATAGAAACACTCTAACAAATAACATTCAAGGAAAAGCTATGTTTGGAGAATGGTCACTTTTAACAATACTCTCTATTGTCTCTATCTATTTATTTGTAAAAATGTTTTATTTCAAAAGCATTACAAATAAGGAACAAAGAAGCAATGACTTAATGAAATTAACGCTTCAGGAGGCAGAAATTTTAATTCGAAAGTACCAGATTCAACTCCAGCGTGCTCTTGGAAATGTCGATATATTAAGCGAAGAACTGACAAAACTCAGAAATGAGTTAAAGGTTTTAAAACAAAGAAATGCAAAACACAGACAGGAAGTAGACAGACTCAATGCAAAGATTAAAGCACTGGAAAGTCGTATTGACGCACTTTTATAAGGATGAAAATGATAACACTAAGCAAAACTGAAAAAAAAATCCTGGAAAACTCAATCAGAGATATACAAGATTTTCCAAAACCGGGGATTGTGTTCAAAGATATCACTACTTTACTCAACAACAAAGAGGCATATGCTGTTTTGATGAATCATCTTTACCAAAGATATAAAGAGTATAATCTTGAATATATTGCCGGTATTGATGCCAGAGGTTTTATATTCGGAGCGGCTTTAGCGCAAATGCTCGGAATTGGATTTGTGCCTATTCGCAAAAAAGGAAAACTTCCCTACACAACCATTAGCGAAAAGTATGCGCTCGAATACGGAGTGGATGAAATCGAAGTTCATATAGATGCTTTTGGAAATGAAAAGGGTGCAAGAGTCCTCGTAATAGATGATTTAATAGCTACAGGCGGTACAGCAAATGCGGCTGCCACACTTGTCAACCAGACAGGTGCCATATGTATCGAATGTTGTTTTATTATAGGACTTGCCTTCCTTGACGGCATAAAAAAACTACAAGAAAAAACTGATGTATATTCAGTGATAGAGGTTAACTAATGATGTATATTCCCAGCCCTTCAAAATATGATCCTGACGAAAACGGACATTTTGGAATTTTCGGTGGTCGCTATGTTCCTGAAACACTTATGCCGGCACTTCTTCAACTCAAAGTTGAATATGAAGCTATTCGTTTTGATGAAGAGTTCTGGAAAGAGGTCGACTACTATCTAAAAGATTATGTAGGGCGCCCGAGTCCTCTTTTTTATGCCGAAAATATTTCTAAAGAAATCGGTGCAAAGGTTTATCTCAAACGTGAAGACTTAAATCATACAGGTGCTCATAAGGTCAACAATGTTATTGCACAGGGTTTGATGGCAAAACGCTTAGGTTATAAAAAAGTCATTGCTGAGACCGGTGCGGGACAGCATGGTGTGGCAACAGCAACCATTGCAGCACTGCTTGATTTGGAGTGTGAAATATTTATGGGTGCAAAAGATGTAGAGCGCCAAGAACTGAATGTTTTTCGTATGAAACTTCTTGGTGCAAAGGTCAATGCTGTTGAGAGTGGCAGCAGAACACTTAAAGATGCAATGAATGATGCCATCCGTCACTGGGTCACCAATGCAAGAGATACCTTTTACATCATAGGAACAGTCGCCGGTCCACACCCCTACCCTATGATGGTACGCGACTTTCAGGCAATTATCGGCTGGGAGGCAAGAGCACAGATTTTACAAAAAGAGAACAGACTGCCGGATTATGTGCTTGCCTGCATAGGAGGAGGCAGCAATGCCATCGGTATGTTTCAACACTTTTTAGATGATAAAGAGGTGCAATGTATCGGTATTGAAGCCGGTGGACTTGGCTTAGATACAAACAAACACGGCTGTTCTTTGGAAAAAGGGCGTCCAGGTATTTTGCATGGTCAGATGAGCTATCTGCTCCAAGACGAAGACGGACAGGTTCTTGAAGCGCATTCAATCAGTGCAGGACTTGACTACCCGGGCATTGGACCTGAACATGCTTTTCACAAAGACAACAAATCAGTTTCATATGACAATGTCACAGACCAGGAAGCCTTGGATGCATTTGTTTGGCTTTCGCAAAAAGAGGGAATCATTCCGGCATTTGAAAGTTCCCATGCAGTCGCCTATTTGAAAAAGATGCCTGATATAAAAGACAAACTCATCATCGTCAACCTCTCAGGCCGCGGAGACAAAGATATGATTCAGGCAAAAGATATTTTACATTTTGACTAATTGAAACTAGGCAATAAAGATTTTTCCATATCTTTGTTGTTTTGCTTCATAAAGAGCATACTTGGCTCTTTCTATCACATTTTTCATCTCATCATTTTCCATAAAACTGGTAATTCCAAATGCAATTTCAAGATTTGATTTTTCAATTGATTCTGCTCGAGAAAGTGCTGCACTCATTTTTTTAATAAACACTTCAGATAATTTTTCACTGGTATTTGTCAATATAAGAATAAAATCTGAGCCTTCCCATCTTGCCAACACATCTGATTTACGAATTAACTTTTTCAATTCTTTTGCAAAAAGTAATATAAGTTTTTCTCCATGATACAAACCAAACATACCAATAATTTTATTAATATTAATAAGAGAAAAATAGACTATAGTAGTATCTGTTTGATAACGGTTATAATAGTCTATTTGATATTTTAGAATAACTTGCATTTGCATTTTTGATGTTAATTTTGAAAGTTGATCAACGGTTGCAAGATTAGCAAGTTTATCCATTCTTAATCTATATTCCTGAAGTTTTGTAAATACTTCACAATGATAAGATACTCTGTCAATTATTTCCAAAGAGGCAAAAGGTTTTTTTATATAATCACATCCACCGGCTTTGAAACATTTATCAAGCTTCTCTTCGCTGTATAGTTCTGCACTGTCTATAAAAACAGTCGGAATTTTCACAGAACCGTCAAAATTACTTTCAAATATTGTTTGAGTTAAGTCCAGATAATTAATACTTGTATTTACCAAAATAAGATTATATTCATCTATATTTTTTTTTACAATATTAAATTCATTTAAATTCAGCACTGCCTTACATGTAAACTCATGTTTTTTTAATAATGAATTTAAAACATCAAAATTGTGCTGATTCACTTCTAGTATTAAAATTTGTTTTTTTATCATATGTGTATACTATCATAAAATTAATATTTTATTCTTTATTGGCTAATATTTTGCTATGATATAGAAAAATAAATTTACAAAATGGAACACTATGAATATAAAACTAATTACCGAAAAAGCATATAATGCAAAAAACAATGTGAGTGTAGAATTTGTCATGCCTCAAAATCTGGACACACACAGATACTATAAACTGCTTAACAAGTCAGGTTTCAAAGCCAAACAAGATACTCTGTGCTCTTTGTACGAAAAGAACATACTTGTGTGCGGCATTGAAGAGAGCAGTGCTGACAATATTCGCAGTGCGGCAGCTACAGCAATAAAATCTTTAAAAACATCAAACTATAAATCTGCGAGCATTGCAGTAGAAAAAAGCAATATAAAAGCTGTTGTAGAAGGTTTGGTCCTTGGCGGATATGAGTTTAACAAATACAAAACAAAAAATGAGAAACAAAAACTTAAAAATATTTACCTTACATGTAAAGATATAGCAGAGCTAAAAGATGCTTTTGAAGAAGCTGTAATAATTGCTGATGCAACCTGTTATACGCGTGATATAGTAAATATTGCTCCTGATGATTTGAATCCGCCTTCTTTTGCAAAACTGGCAAAGAAACTGGCACGTGAAAATTCTCTTGAATGCACTGTTTTAGGACATAAAGAACTCAAAAAAGAAAGATGTGAGGCAATGCTTGCAGTCGGTCGCGCTTCGTGTCATGATACAAAACTGATTCACCTGGCATACAAACCAAAAAATCCGAAGAAAATTATATCTCTTGTCGGAAAGGGTCTGACCTATGACAGTGGCGGACTCAGTCTGAAACCTGCAACCTCAATGGTAACAATGAAAATGGACAAAGCCGGAGCCTGTGCAGTGCTGGGTATCATTAAGGCAGTCAGTGAATTAAAACTCAATATTGAAGTACACGCTTTTGTCGGTGCCGTTGAAAATATGATAGGCGGAAATGCCTACAAACCTGATGATGTTTTAACTTCTCGCAAAGGCGATACGATAGAAGTGAGAAACACAGATGCAGAGGGTCGCCTGGTGCTTGCGGATGTGCTTGATTACGCACAGGAAAAAGTTCAAGCAGATTATCTGTTTGATTTTGCAACGCTTACGGGTGCCTGTATGGTAGCTCTTGGACAGTATACAACAGGTGTTATGGGGCATTCCAACAGACTCAGACATGACATTTCCAAAGCTTCAGGCAGAGCCGGAGAGTTGACAGCTTCCCTGCCGTTTAACAAGTATTTGAAAAAACAGCTCAAAAGTGAAATAGCCGATATCTGTAATATTTCAAACAAGCCTTATGGCGGAGCTATTACAGCCGGACTTTTTTTAGACAACTTCATCAAAGAAGAAAACAAAGACAAATGGCTGCACTTTGACATAGCCGGAAGCGCTTATACTGAAAGTCCCTGGGATGTCAATGTATATGGCGGAACCGGTGCAGGTGTCCGTTTTATGAGTGAGTTTTTAAAAAGTATAAAATAAATATGCTATAATTCCGGTATACTTTAAAAAAGGAGAGAGAATGTCACTAAAAGAACTGTTTCTTGCAACTGCATTAGCATTGTTTCACAGCTCAAAACCGTGTCATTGCCATCTCTTCTTTACCATTAAATCAAAATTGATGGTTTTACTCAACCACTATATTCCGAGATGCCCGTTTTATACGGTATGTTTTGCATTTCGCCGCAGCGGTATTCACCCTCCCCTTTCAATATCCTAATCATTTAATCAAAAAACTTTATAAAAACAAATACAAATATTGTCAGAAATGACTTAAATCAAAGGATATTGTTATGTCAAAAAATACGTATGTAGTAGGATTTCCAAGAATCGGAGAACAAAGAGAACTGAAATTTGCCCTTGAGAGCTATTGGGCAAAAAAAAGCAGCTTTAGTGAAGTTGAAAAAGTAGCAAAAACATTGAAGCAAAGACACTGGAACTATCAAAAAAATGCAGGTATAGAATATATCAGCACAAATGATTTTTCCTTTTATGACAACATGCTTGATATGGCAGTCACATTAAATGCTGTGCCAAAGCGCTTTACACATCTGCAGGGGGAAGAACGCTATTTTGCAATGGCAAGAGGCAACAAAGATGCCCTAGCGATGGAGATGACAAAATGGTTTAATACAAACTACCACTACATCGTTCCTGAATTATCACTTGAAGATGAGTACGAATTAAATGCCGATAAAATCATATCAGAATATAAAGAAGCAAAAAAACAGGGGTTTACATGTAAAATTAACATCATAGGACCATTGACATTTTTAGGGCTTTCAAAAAGAGCAGACGGTGGTGATACTTATGAATTGTATTCTAAAATTTTGGCTGTATATGAAGATCTTCTTCAAGAAATAGCCAAACTTGATGAGAGTGTTACTTTGCAAATTGATGAACCTATATTTGTAAAAGATCTTGAGACAACAGTGCTGAGCCTTATAAAACCGACCTATGACAAACTTGCCAATGTTTCTAAAAATATAAAAATTGCAGTTGTAACATATTTTGAACACTCATGCGAAGCAACAAAAATTCTTTTGCATACTCCTGTTTGGGCTCTTGGACTTGATTTTTTATATGGCAAAGAAAACTTTGATTCACTTGAACTCATTGCCAAATCTGACAAAATGCTTATTGCAGGCGTAGTTGACGGAAGAAACATTTGGAAAAACGATATTGAGAAGAGTGTCAATCTGCTTAATAGCATCGCTTTACATGTAAACAAAAATAATATCCTGGTTTCTTCTTCATGCTCTTTGCTGCATGTACCCTTTAGCCTGAAATATGAAGAGAAAATGAATCCTGAAATAAAAAATTGGCTAAGTTACGGTATTGAAAAACTTGATGAAATTGCGCTTATCAGTAAAATATTTTTTCACTCTCAAGAAGCATTAGATGCAAATGAGCTTCAGTTTTTAAAAGAAAACCAAGAAGCAAACATTTCCAGAAGAACTTCAAAACTGATTCATGATGAAAAAGTACAAGAGAGAATCAACAATATTGACAAATATGAACGTGATGGAAAATACGAACAGAGAATAAAACTTCAAAAAGAAAAACTGCAATATTTGCCACTTGCTACAACAACTATCGGTTCATTTCCGCAAACACCTGAAATAAGACATGCCAGACGGGAATATAAAAATGGCAATTTGGATGAAAAAAGCTATGAAAATGAGATGAAAAAATATATAGATGACTGTGTAGCTTTCCAAGAAGAGTGCGGACTTGAAATTTTGGTCCATGGTGAACCAGAGCGCAATGATATGGTTGAATACTTTGGAGAACAGCTTCAGGGTTATGGCTTTTCCCAAAACGGCTGGGTGCAGAGCTATGGAAGCCGCTGTGTGAAACCGCCTTTTATTTATGGTGATATATCCCGTCCAAAACCAATGACAGTAGAGTGGATCACCTATGCACAGAGCAAAACAAAAAAAATAATGAAAGGTATGCTCACAGGCCCTGTCACGATTTTAAACTGGTCATTTGTGCGGGATGATATGGAGCGTAGTGAAGTCAGTAAACAAATTGCACTTGGAATCAGTGACGAAGTAGATGATTTGCAAAAAGCCGGTATACAAATAATTCAGGTTGACGAAGCTGCATTTAAAGAGGGATATCCTTTGCGAAAAGCAAAAGTGCAAGAGTATGAAGATTGGGCTGTAAGAGACTTCAAGCTTTCGGTAAGCTGTGCAAAACAAGAGACACAGATTCATACACATATGTGCTACAGTGAATTTAATGACATTATTGCAACCATAGAAGCTATGGATGCGGACGTTATCTCAATAGAAACGGCGAGAAGCGGAAATGAACTGCTGAAAATTTTTGCAAAAGTCGGCTATAAACAGGAAGTAGGTCCAGGTGTTTATGATATTCATTCGCCAAGAATTCCATCTGTAGAAGAGATTGTCACACAGATTCATTCTCTCTTAGAGGTACTTCCAAAAGAGCAGTTATGGATAAATCCTGACTGTGGACTTAAAACACGTAAATGGGAAGAAGTGAAGCCCTCTTTGCAAAATATGGTAGAAGCTGTAAAAATTGTCAGAGAAACATTAGGTTAAAGCTGGAAGTCCATTATTTTTGGACTTCTCTCTTTAGTTGTGTTTCTATGGACTTAATCTTTGAAGTCAGTCTGTTTTTCGTGTTTTTACGTATATCAAATTTTAGTGAAGAATAGACTCTGTCACAATCGCTTACCTGCTCATACGCAAGTTCAATGATGTCTAAAGCCTCACGCATTGTCTTTGTTTCTACAACTGTTCCCATCGGGGTGAGTTGGTATGCTACGCCGCTTTTATCTATAGCGTCTACTATCTTAGCCACCTGTTTTGATACGGAACTGCCATCTCGACAGTTATCAGATGTCGGAAACATTGAAAATTCTAAAAGTACACTCATTTATTCATCCTTTAACTTTTAACCTATTGTACCACTCTTAATTTTAAATTTACTTAGATATAATTTCAAAAAATATTTCTAAAGGGTTATCATGGGATTAGCAATAGGCTTAGTCGGACTTCCAAACGTCGGTAAATCAACAACTTTTAATGCACTAACAAAGGCACAAAACGCGGAGGCAGCCAACTACCCATTTTGTACAATAGAGCCAAACAAGGCTGTTGTGCCTGTTCCTGACAAAAGACTGCATGAACTTGCAAAAATAGTCAACCCTGAGAGAATTCAATATTCTACTATTGATTTTGTTGACATCGCAGGGCTTGTAAAAGGTGCCAGCAAAGGCGAAGGTCTTGGAAACAAATTTCTTTCAAACATACGCGAGACAGAAGTGATTTTACAGATTGTCAGATGTTTTGAAGATGAAAATATTGTACATAATGAAGGAAGCATTGATCCTCTGCGTGACGTTGAAATCATCGAAGGTGAATTGATTTTGGCTGATATTGAAGTGCTTGCAAATCGAATCGAGAGACTTAAAAAGCAGGCAAAAGCTGATAAAAGTGCAAAAACTGTTTTAGAAATGGCGGAAGAGCTTTTAGAGTTTCTGGGTGAAGGGAATTTAGCACGCAACTTTGAAAAAGCCGACTCTGATGAGTATCGCCAGCTTAACCGTGAAGTGCGTTTTTTAACCGACAAAGAGATTATGTACGGTGCAAATACAGACGAAGACGGATTGTTAGAAGACAACGAATACGTAAAAGCGCTTCGTGAACATGCGCAAAAGAACAACTGTGAACTTATCAAGCTTTGTGCAAAAGTCGAAGAAGAGCTTATAGGTCTTGAAGATGAGGAAGCACAGGAATTTTTAACAGATTTGGGTGTAGAAGAATCTGGACTTGAACAAATCATACATAAAGGCTTTGACAAACTCGGTCTTATGAGCTACTTTACAGCAGGAGTCAAAGAGGTACGTTCCTGGACAATCAGAAAAAATTCAACTGCTCCAAAAGCAGCTGCAGCCATCCATAACGACTTTGAAAAAGGTTTCATCCGTGCCGAAGTGATTGCCTATGAAGATTTTATAGCCTGCGGCGGTGAAGCAAAAGCCAAAGAAGCCGGAAAAATGAGATTGGAAGGAAAAGAGTATATTGTTCAAGACGGTGATATTATGCACTTCAGATTTAATGTGTGATGTAAGGAATATATAAACTTTTAAACAAATCAGCCTAGACTAAAGTCATAAGTATCTACACAAATATATTTTATCTAAAAGCCTGTTATTTAGGCATTTATAGGAGATATTCACTTTAGTACTGCCGCTAGAAATAGTAATATATATAGTATAATTTTTTAGTTTTTATTCTTTTCTATATAAAAATTTAAAAAATATCTTTAAATTATACTATTTCTAATCATGAAACTGAAGTCATAACTTCCTTTAAAGCCCAAAAACAAGAACTTTGATAGTCAAAAATATTTGTGTAGATACTTATGACTAAAGTCTAGGTTCCGAAAAACCTAATCAGTTTTTTCGGAACCCGTACTTTAGTGCGGGCTTTGTGCCTATAAAGACTAGACTGAAACCTGGTTTCTAAAAAACTTAACGCTTAGAGTTAATATGAAATTTACTTTTTATTTTGTAGCAAATTTATAGTCTAAACCAACCCAGATTTTTTGAATGTCGTTTGTGTATCCTGCAACTGTACCTTTTGAATAGTCAGCATACTTTAAAAGACCTGTTAAGTTATTTACTCCAGGAATTTTATTTGTATATACTGCATCAAACTCAGAACCTAAGTCATCGAGCCCACCCATCGTTTTATCCGCTGTAAATGTGTGATAGACTGCAAGCAACTTGCCAAGACCTTTTGCAGTATAGCCTAAACGGACATTAAAGTCTTTTAAACCACCGAGTGGTCCGCTGTTTCCTACATAAAAAACATCCGCCCAACCGTTAAATTTATGATTTGTTCCCAGCATAGGGTTAAAGTTTGTTTTTCCGTCTGTTCCGGTAGTACCACTTAAAAACTCATAATTAACACCGGCTAGAATACCGTTTACATTTGCACCCAAATCCAAATTATAGTAAGAAGCATCTGCTTTTCCGTTACTGTTATGGATTTCCATAGTAGAATCTTTTTGTAAAGCATATTCAGCACGGTAGCTGAGTTTTGCCATACCTGTCTTTACTTTTCCTGTCAATGCAATACCGTAAGTATCATGTGCACCGGCTATCATATAGTCATATGCAGTTACTTTCAGTTCCGGCATTACTTTATATGCAGCATGTACGAGCACACTGTTCGTATCAGCAGTCGGTCCGGCGATTACACCCTGAAAACCATAAACCCACGCAACTAATACTGAAAGATTCTTAATAGAATTATTTGCAACAAAAACTGTATCATAAGAACGTTCGAACTGTCTCCAGCCGACTGTGCCGATAAATCTTTGGTTGTCAAGATTTATTTGACTGCGCCCTACATGTACTGTTGTTTTATCAACACTGTAATTAATTTCAGCATTTGAAATCATTGCCTGTTGAGGGTCCATCACCACTGAATATGGTTTTGTTCCGTCTGTATAAGATGTTCCATTCCAGTTGTACTCATGCGAGCCTAAATTATTTACAGAAATCATACCAATACTTGCAGAAAGACCATCTACACCAAGGAGATTCGCTGTTGCTGTTAATTTTGTACGTACAGTATATGCACTCGCATTTGCTGTTGTTGCTTTTCCGTCATCAACACTCTCATAACGAGGACGAATTTGGCCTTTTAGTTTAATATTGTCTAAAATATTAATCCCGTCTGCACTTGCACTTACACTTAATCCACCGATTACTAATGGCAATGCTGCCATTGAAAGTAGTAATTTTTTCATTTCTCTTCCTTTTTTAAATTCACATAAATTATAACTTATATAACTTATGTAATTCTTGATATAAATCAAGTTTTTAGATTTACTCCTTGTTTTCCTGAGCAACAGGTGTAATCGGTTCCCCTCTCTCTTCTTCTATCTTTGCACGGTGTTCTGCCATAAGAACTCTGATTTCATCCATAACAAAAGGAGGCACATTGTCATCTTTTTGCCATTTCACTTCATCAATGTATCCACCATAGTCATCACCGAGTTTTTCAATGTTTTTTTCAAACTCATCCATATCAAAGCAAATTTCACTTCTACCGTCTGCTTCATCTTTAAGTTCTATAAACCATTTTTCGGCATCATCCAGTTTGATAGTAGCTGTAAAAATAACTGCCATTACTCAACTCCGTCAGGATTACTCAGGCTTTTTGCAAACTCTTGCAACTGAGAATCTTTTTTCTTTAAATCCCCATGGTACACGACTCTGTCAATCTCAACATTTTCATCTTTGAGTAGATTTGGCACGGCATCTGATTCATTAATCACTTTTATATTTGCATCGAGTTCATCTTCTGAATATGCCATCTGCATATCAGCCGCAATTACATGAGGAATGGCCTCTATCACTTTCAGTTTTCCAAGCTCTTCACTGACATCTTTACCTTCTATAGTAATGATAATACGGCCTTTTTCATCATGTAAATGATAATCACAAACCTCACACTCTTTTAAACTCTGCACCACTTCATCTAAAAACTTCGGTACTGTCTGTACCACTATACTTGAAACATTCATATTATCTTTTCCTTAATTTTATTTTATAAAATGAAGGAAATCTCCTTCATCCTTTTATTACGATGCCAGAAGTAATTCTGTCATCTACGCTAACGCTATGTTTCCTTCAACAGGAAGCTCATTGCACTAGTGCAACTACAATTTAACTGTAAATTATTTTTCTTATTCTTTCGTTCTTTTCACTTCTCATTTTATCATATAATCTTTGATATTTTAACTTTGTTGCATAAGAAACGGGACTTCTGAGTGATTTGTATTCAACCAGCTCGCCTTTTTTATAGACACCCGAAACAAGAGCCTCAACCCAATAAAAACCTCTATCTTTTCTGAGATTTTTTACTACGCCTTTCCATTGTTTTCCGGCTTTTATAGTATTCCACAAATCTTCAAATGTTGCATCCGGCATATCAGGATGCCTCACGATACTGTGGGGTTTACCGATGATTTCATTTTGAGAATATCCGCTTATTTCACAAAATGTTTCATTCGCATAGGTAATTCTCCCTGATAAATCTGTTCTTGAAATGATTAATTCATCTTGGGGAACTTCAGTTTCAACTAAAAATTCACTTTGTGTAAACTCCATCATCCACTACTCCTTATTTGATTTTATAATACCCTACTCTAGGCGAACTGCTGTTTATAAAAAACTCTTTTTCGTTGATAAAATAGATACTGTTGACAATCATTTTATCAGCTTTGTATTTTCCCAAAACCTCTCTTGTCGTTGTATCAAAAAGTTCTACATCGTTGTTTATATCACTGCTGTATGCAGCTGTTTTCCCGCTTGGGCTGAGTCCTACTCCATATACAAAAAAGTGTGACATCTTATAGTAGGCATCGCCGTTTTTCAGATTATACACTCCTACACGTCTGTCCTGTCCTCCTGTTAAAACCACTTCACCTTTAAAATCAATGCTGAAAATATTGTCGACATTGTCTCCATGAAGTGTTTTTACATGCTTGCCCTCCTTGGTGGAAATAAGATGCACATCTCCACTTTCATCCGCAATAGCCACTAATGTTTTGTCATTATTAAGTGCAAAATTGGAAAACTTGGACATAGAAGCCTGTGTTGTCCAGTTTTTCTTTTTTGATTTAATATTATAAGAGATAATGTCATTACTAATTAATGCAATCAATATATTCTCTTTGTCTATAAATTTTGCTTTGATAATGTTGAGTCTGTCATCTCCTGAAATGATTACATGTAAAGCTGAAGAATTGTAAATATGAACTCTGCTGTATCCTCCGTTATCTTGAGAAAGTATCAACAAAGAGCCATTAATCAGATCAATAGAAAATATTTTAGAATCTATTGCATCTCCCATAAAATCTTTAATTTTGTCTAACTTGATTGCCTGTATATTTTTTTTGCTTTTTGTATTAAAAATTTCTATTTTTCCGTCATCAGTAGCACAATAGAGTTTTTGTTTCTTATATAAAACATCTGTTACAAGTCCTGATGAAACCTTATAAATATACTCCGGCTGTATTAAACCTTTTGCATGTATGCCTGAAATGACCATTAGTAGAAAAACAAGATATTTCATTCACTTACCTTCTCAATATCAATAGCATCCGCCGGGCATCTGCTGATACAAAAACCGCAACTTGTGCATTTGCCATTGATTTCAGGCATAAACATTGCCTTAAAATCTATGGCATCTTCCAGACAGGGGTCTTTACATGAAAAACACATAACACCCTGCCAACTCAAACATTTATCCTGATTTATCACAATATCAGCAAAAATTTTCCTTTTGTTTTCAACCAGAAGAACATCACTGGGACAGGCTGTTGCACACTCATCACAATATGTACAGCCTCTTTTGCTAAAATCCAAGTAAGGTGTTCTGTCCTCTCCGATAATAATAATCTGCTCTTGACACAAAGTAGCGCACTGCGCTTCACAGTTTTGACACTCTGTAACAAAAGCATCAGCATCATTAAAATACGGTGGACGTATAATGACTGTTTCATTTTTATTTTTCTCTGCTGCCTCTTTTACAGAGGAAGAGAGAAAGCTAAAAAGCTCTCTTCTTTCCATTTGTTTATTTACTTTGCAGTATCAATATTTTTCATCCACTTGGATTGATCCCAAGATGATTTGGAAGCACCGTTTGGATCTGTATACACAGGTTTGAATCTGTTTTGATCAACAAGCATATTTGTTGCTTGAGGTGCATGACACTGTGTACAGTTAAATCTTCCTGCATACAGATGCTTTTCATCTTTGTCAACTTTTATAGATACATTTGCCTGTGTTTCAGAAGAAGTATTTTTAATAACTTTTCCGTTTTTCAAAATTTCATCACCTTTGACAGACGTATGCGGTCTAAAGTTTGTGAAATGTGAAACAGGAATTGGTGTAGCGCCCATAGATGGTGCTATATCCGGCATATGACACATCAAACACTGATTATTGTCTTTTGTAATCGGCAACATTCCAGTTGTATCATGCGGAATCATCGGCGGAGCATCCTGATACGCTCGCTTAAACTTCTTTGAAGTTCCCGGTGCAGCCGAATGATATTCTACTTTAGGCGGAACAACATCTTCTTTTAAAAGATCAGTTGTCCCTCTGTATCCCAAATGACTTTCATCTATTATAGGTTTTACCTGTGTTTTTTCCTGAGGTTTTACCTGTGCATTGTTATTACATCCAACGAGTAATAAAGCTGCAGTTGCAAAACCGATCGTAATCTTTGTTAAAATTTTCATTTTACTCTCCCATTTTTTTATTTTGAATAAAATCTCTTATTGAGAATCTTAAAGCATCATCATCACATACTTCTATACATCTGGCACAGTTTGTACACTCTCCTGAGAGTACAGGAAGTGATTCTTTGCCTATCATGTGAAGTACTTGTTTTTCAGGACAAACTACTTTACATTTCATACAAAGTGTACAGTTTTCTTCCAGATGATGCACTCTAATAAAACTAAACTTTCCTAAAAGTGAATAAAATCCACCGAGTGGACATACATGACCACACCAACCGTTTTTCAATACCAGCAAATCAAAAAGAAAGATCATAGCAACAGCTGCCCAGCCAAAGCCCATGCCAAAGACAAGACCTCTGTGCATCATTGAAATCGGAGACACAAACTCAAAAGCCGCTATACCCATAAAAGCAGAAACTATCAGGCTTAACCCTAAAATCCAGTATCTTGCATTTCTTTTAATTGGCTGCTTCATTTTTTGTGCTCTGTCAATATCAAACACCCTTCTTAAATAATCAGCACTGTCTGTAACCATATTTACAGGACATACCCAGGAGCAAAATGCTCTGCCGCCTATAAAAAAATAAAACAGTGTTACAACAGCAACACCTATAAGTAAATCAGTAGCAACTACAGCACCTGCTGCAATCATCTGCACAGTAGCATACGGATCACTCATCGGAATAATACCAAAGAGCAAAGATGAACTGAGGTTTCCTTCAAGTATCTTCCATCCCCAGGCATTTGCACCAAAGAACAGAACCAGCATGCCGATTTGCACAAATCTCCTGAGTACAAGATATCTGTAGTTATTCCATATTTTATTCATCCAACAAACCTTCCAAACCACTATTAAGCTTGTCAACCGCTTTTCTTTTACTTACATTTGTTGTAGTATGAATCGCATGAGCATCTTTTAGTCTTGACTCATCTTTTTTATCCCAGCCTTTGATGTAGTGACTGCCGGCTTTCCCCATTGCCACTTCACGAGGCAGTATAAAGATAGCCGGTTTTTCTGTCACACAGGCATGTTCACACATTCCGCAGCCTGTACAGGCATCTGCATGCACCACAGGTTTTAAAAATGCGTGTTTGCCGGTTCTTTCATTTTTAGAATATTCTACCGTTATGGCTTGTCCTAAGATAGGACAAGCTCGATAACATGCATCACATTGAATTCCCCAAAAAGCGATACAGCTGTTTTCATCAATGACTGCCAATCCCATATCTGCTGTATTAATATCAAGATGACCGTTTACAGTTACACTCGACTCATCCAGCGCACCGCTCGGACAGACAGGAACACAAGGAATATCTTCACACATATAGCAGGGAATATCCCTTGGAATAAAGTATGGTGTCCCTATAGGTCTGTGATCACCGGGTTTAGCCAGCATCAATGTATCATACGGGCATGCTTCAACACATAATCCGCATTTGATACAGGTTTTGAGAAAATCTTCTTCCTTTATAGCCGCAGGCGGACGCAGTATCAGCGGCGAAGCTTTCGCATCATCAAGATACGCGCTCCATAAAAATCCGCCAATCGCAGCATAGCCAACACCTCTGGCCATATTTAAGATAAATTTTCTTCTGTCGCTGAGTGCTTCTTTTTTCATTGTAAATTCTTTATTGTCTATGCTTTATAAATTTTTACAGCACATTTTTTAAAGTCTGTCTGTTTTGACATAGGACAGGTTTGATCCAATGTTACTTTATTGATAAACACACGCTCATCAAACCATGGAACAAATACCAAAGGTTTTGGCGGTCTGTTACGTCCACGCGTCTCAACACGAGCTCTTACTCTACCACGACGAGATTCAACCCAGCATAAATCATTGTCTTTGAGTCCTCTTTCCTCAGCAGCTTTAGGATTCATATAGACAAGCGCTTCAGGAACAGCACGGTACAACTCAGGCACACGCATCGTCATTGTTCCAGAGTGCCAGTGCTCAAGCACACGTCCTGTACACAACCATAAATCATAATTTTCATCCGGCATTTCCGGCGGATCCATATACGGACGGGCAAAGATTTTTGCTTTGTCTGTTAACGGTTTTTTCTTTTTGTCTTGTACACCTGTTAAATTACCGTGTGGTAATGCTTTGGCAAGTGGACCGTAGAATGCAAATTCACTGCCTCTTCCGTTTTCTTTTGCATGTTTTGCCGCATACGGATCAAATTTTACATTAAATCTCCATGCAGTCTCTTTGCCATTAACAACTGGCCATTTAAGACCACGAACTTTATGGTAGGTAACAAAGTCTGCCAGGTCATGCCCGTGACCTCTACCAAATGATGCATACTCTTCCCAAAGGTACTGGTGAATCATAAAGCCGTAGCCTTTGAAAACTTTACCGTCACTTCCGACAACATTTCTTGCATCACCGAGACATTCTGAGTTGTCATACCCTTTTTGAGGAAACTGATCCAATGCCAACGGATAGTTTTTCTTCGCTCTTTCATTTGCATATAGAATTTCATACATAGTCGTATCTGGTTTATACCCCATTGCATAGGCTTTTTCTCTTACATCAGGAAGTTTTTTACCGTTTCTCAGTGTATAAGGTCCCCACAGATCATCTACCGTAAATCTTTTTGAAAGCTCTACCCACTGCCAGGTGTCACTCATCGCATCACCTACAGGAAGAACCTGTTGTCTCCAGTGCTGTGAACGGCGTTCTGCATTTCCGTATGCACCCCATTTTTCATAAATCATAGCAGACGGCAAAATCAAATCAGATACCATTGCAGATATACCCGGATACCCGTCTGATGTTACGATGAAGTTATCCATCTCACGAGCCGCTTTAATCCAGTGTTTTGCATTGGCACTGTCTTGATATGCATTACACACATTCACCCATGCAAATTTTACAACACCGTCTTCAATATCTCTGTGAATTTTCATAATATGCTGATTTCCGACAGGATTCAGTGTTCCAGCAGGAATATGCCAGCCTTTTTCTGTAATAGCTCTGTGCTTTGGATTTTTTACCATCATATCTGCAGGCAGTCTGTGTGCAAACGTACCGACTTCACGAGCAGTACCACAAGCCGAAGGCTGTCCAGTTAATGAGAATGCTCCAGAGCCAGGACGTGCCTGTTTGTTTAACATAAAGTGAACATTGTATGAAAGTGTATTGTCCCATGTTCCACGTGTATGTTGATTCATACCCATTGTCCAGAAACTGACAACTTTTCTGTCTTTTTCAATGTAAAGCGCTGCCAAATCCTGCAACTTTTTCTTAAAGCTGTCAAGTGATTCTTCAGGATCACCTTTACAAAGTTTTGCCGTATACTCCAATGTATATGGTTCTAAAGATTTTTTATACTCTTCAAAAGAAATTTCCCAGTGTTTTAAAGTACCGGCAGTGTTTTTCATAGTATCACCGGCTTTGTAACCATATGGCTCTAACGCAGGACCTTCTAACTCTGAGACAACCTTACTCATCTCTTTATTATAAATTTCCATCTCTTTTGCATCATATTTTCCGGCACTGCCGTCAGGTCTTACCGGAGTAACAGATTTTTCACCTGCACGTCTGAAACCGTATCCGATATTTACAGGACCTGCTGCAAAGATAATATTTTTCTTGATGAAATCCCAGTCAATGGCTTCTGGATGGTTGTACACAATCTCACGAGCAAGATAGTTCCATAATGCAAGGTCAGTGTTTGGTCTAAAAATAATGTTAAAGTCACCCAAATCGCAGGTACGGTGTGTATAGGTCTGAATATTGACCACTTTTACACGTTCAGGGTCTGAAAGTTTTCTGTCTGTTACACGAGACCATAAAATCGGGTGCATTTCCGCCATGTTTGAACCCCAGGTTACGATTGTATCTGTCAATTCAATATCATCATAACAACCTGATGGCTCATCTATACCGAATGTCTGGTAAAAACCGACAACAGCAGATGCCATACAGTGACGGGCATTCGGGTCAATCGCATTGGATCTGAATCCGCCTTTCATCATTTTTTGGGCAGCATATCCTTCCATAATTGTATACTGTCCAGAAGCAAATACAGCTACCCCTTCAGGTCCTTTCTCTTTGAGTGCTTTTCTGATGTTTTTTTCCATCTCATCATACGCTCGTTTCCATGAAACCGGTGCGAATTTCCCTTTTTTGTCAAATTCGCCTTTGTCATTTACACGAAGAAGCGGCTGTGTCAGTCTGTCCGCACCATACATGATTTTCGCATTAAAGTAACCTTTAATACAGTTAAGACCACGATTAACCGGCGCAGCAGGATCCCCTTTGACCGCAACAATTTTTCTATCTTTACCATCTCCCGTAGTTGCAAGCATAATCCCGCACCCGGTACCACAAAAACGACAAGCTGCCTTGTCCCATCTCCAATTATTTTCAGCTTTCGCTGCTGCTGCATTCAGTTCTGCTGGTACAGTCATACCAATAGCTGCTGCTGCAGAAGCTGCCGCTGAACTTTTAAGAAATTCTCTTCTTGAAAGTGACATATTTTCTCCTCACTATTTTTAAAAGTAGTTAAACACTTTACAATGTTCTCAACATATTTACTAACGTTTTTATAATAGCATTGAAAAAATTATAAATGATTGATTTAAATCAAGAATTTAAGAAAAGCAAAAGACATTGATATACATGAGTATATTTGTAACATAAATAAAAAATATTATTTGGAGTTATATTTTGCTATTGTATCTCCAAACTTTACTTTGTCATTTTCTTTGACTAAAAGTTTTAGCATATCTTCTTCGGCCAATATGACAATGGTAGAGCCCATTTCAAAACAGCCAAAATCTTCACCTTTGTCAAGATAAAGGTTTTCAAACTCATACACCTGTTCCTCTTGTACATCTGCATTTGTCTGTATACGCGTCTCAAAACTTATTTTCATAACGCCGACATTCAATGCACTCACAAGGATAATGTAAAAATATTTTCCTTCTTGTGTCTTACACAGCAGCACAACTCTCTCATTTTCTATAAAAAGATTCAAACGTTTTTTCAACGAAGGGATATTAACAGGATAAAATTTTCCCGGAATGTGTACAGCTTTAAGTACCTGCAGATTCATCGGAATATGATACCGATGATAGTCTTTTGGAGAAAGATAAAAATTTACAAATTCTCCGTTATGCACATAATCTTTTTCTGCCTGTGTAAAATTTTTTCCAAGCAAATTATCAGTTTTATAGCGCATGCCTTTGATTTGTAAAGCATAATCGTCAATAAGTCTGCCGCACTCCGTAATCAAAGAATCACAGGGTGCAATAAAATCTTCTGCATTCAAAGAAAATTTTCTTGGCTCTTTGAGTCTTCTTGTAAAGAGCGCGTTCAGACTCTTATAGGTACCCGGGTCATGGAATTCACTCATATCGAGTCCCATCAGTTTTACATAGGAATAGTTTACAATTTTTTGAAACCAGTGCGGAAATTCTTTATTTGCAAATTTACCGAACAGCTGGGATACGGCTGATGTGATATGTCTCTTATTCATTTATTTTCCTTTTGGCAATTTCTTCTATTAAAACTGTGGCATACGAACCTTTAGGGAGTGTGAAGTTCATTTCATACTGTGCTTCGTGTTTGTTGAAACGCCCTTCTATCTCCGTTGGAAAGACCCAGGCATAGCGCCTGGCTCCGTCAGCATTGATTTCATCATCATAGTCTTTTTCAATGTCTCCTGCAATTTCTGTGGCATGGCGTACTTTTTTCCCGCACAAAAGTCCTGTAACAGAGATGTCGCGTGCATTAAATCTTTCTAAATCTTCTTTTGCGCCTTCAAAGTCAAAAAGTCTTCCATGCGGATAGTGTTCCATAACATCACCGCTGATAAGTTTAAAAGGATGCTTCTGATCTTTCATCTTTTTGACTTCTTCGTTTGGCATGTTTAACAAACTCTCGATCTCTTCAGCCTTAAAACTGTTCACAAGCGTATTGATCTCAAGTCTTCTTGAGAGCCAAAGATTAAACAGATGACTCTGATAGGCATTGATAAGGAGACGTTTGACTCTGGGATTACGCTCTCTTGCCTCTCCTTTTGCCAACTTTTCTCCCAGAATATGGTTATCTCCGTCATTTCCGAATCTTTGATACCCGAAAAAATTCGGCAACCCGAATTTTTCTATATTTTTTAATGCTTCATCAATTTTTTCAGCACTTGTAGGATTGACCTTTTTCAGCTTAATATAAAAACGATTACCTTTTAGATGCCCTATTCTCAACTTGTTGTTATGATAGGTTTTTGAAAGAATTTTTATTCCGTCAAAATTAAAATTTTCCAGCGCTTCTTCATATTTTTTATGCAAAGAGATATACTGCACTGTCATCGCATTTTTATCCTTAAGCCCGGCATAGCCTATTTCTTTGTTTTTTATACCCAGATAACGGGCAATTTGTCCTATCATTTCGTTTGTAGAGAGGTTCTTCTTTCTTACCTGCAGTATTAAATGCTCCCCTTCTCCCGAAAATTCATATAAAGGTATCTCCTCAACTACAAAATCACGGGGAGTCTGTTTAAAGTGAAAATCAATACTTGCATGTGCAAGTGAATAAAATCTGTCCATATTTCTCTGTTCCTTAAAAATGATGTGCTTTACATCTGTTTGTATATTTGTTTCTTACAGCTTTTGCAAAAACTGTCAGTTTTGTTCTGGTTTGTCTGGCATACATTTTGACTTTTTTGAGATCCCTTGCATCAAAAGCAATCAGCATTTCATACTCTTCCCCGCTACATGCAATATGCTTAGGTATTTTTTTTATAAACTGCACGCCTGTTTTGTTCAGTGATGCAATTTTACCCAAATCACTGCATAAACCATCCGATATATCCATACCCGCTTTTAAAACATTTATACTTTTGGTGACAAAATCATTTCTTAATCTGATATGAACAAATTTTGATTTTCTGTGGATTTTCCCCAGGTTTTGCAGTTTTTTCAAATCTTTTGCCGAGCGCCCAAGCTCCCCGGTAAAAGCAAAAAGATAATTTTCTCTGACTCTGGTGCGCAAGAGTGGCTTTTTTGTTTTGGAAATAACGGTTACAGTGATATCAAGCTTTGTATTACTGATTGTATCACCGCCGATAATTTCTATATTGTACTGCTTTGCGACTGATTTAAATCCGTCAGCCAAATCTTTCATTTCTGCTTTTGTCATATTCTTTGGCATTGCAACACTTAACAGTGCATATTTCGGCACAGCATTCATTGCAACCGCATCAGAAATATTTACAAGCATTGCTTTTTGGGCAATTTGGAAACAACTCATCCAGCTGCGTTTAAAATGCACGTTTTCAAAAAATGCATCTTTGGAATAGACAATATTGTCAATCAATGCACCGTCGTCACCAATGTGTTTACTGTTAAATTGTGATATAAAATAATTTTCTAAATTCAATAAGACTTCTTTTTATTAAGCATATATTAATTACTGCCGATATAGAATATAACGCCATTATAACATTATTAGGAAAAACATACTATGAAATATTCTATTAAAAGAATTTTTGAACACTTAAAATTTTATCTGCTTTTTATCTTCTTTTTGGCGTCTTTGGCTGTTTTGCTTACATTTGAAGAACAACTCTCTTTTGATAAAGTCAATAATTTGAACAATCAAAAAAAGATTATTCAAACACTCACACACTTGGATACGGACGATATAGAACTGGCACTTATACAGTTTAACGGAAAAAGCACACAGCTGCATCAAGAAATCGACAAACTGAAAATGCTTTATAAATACAACATTACAGACAGATATATACTGAGAAATGAGAAAGAGTATTTTGATGACTTACAAAGACTTTCTGTACTAACTGACAAATTTAACAATGCGGCACATAAATATTATGTCGGATCAAAAAATAAAAAACTTGCAAAAGAAGCAAAAGCAGAATTAGACAGATCACTGAATGAAATAATACAGCAGATAGATACTATGCTGTTTAAAAGTCTAACCTATAATCAGCAAAAATTTGATATTATAAAAATCCTGGTAATTATCACTTTCTTTCTTATTTTATTTGCAACATTTTGGTACAGAAAAATGCTGACGGCCATTTTACAGGATATTGAGTACCTGTTTCAGGTTGATAAAACTAAAAGCAATTATGAAATTTTTTCACTCGAGGCTGACGCTATTGCACTGAGGATGAACAGAAAAACTGTTGTTCAGAACAACCCCAGCATGCTTGATCCTGTAACAGAAATAAACAACTACAAAGGTCTTGTAAACTCTTATGGAGCAAAAAAAGGACTCAAAGACAGCAACTTTACAGCTGTTACTGTTCTTGAGGTGGATAATTTTTCAAAATCCAACAGAGCCTTTACCCAGGAAGTCACACAGGCAATACTGCGTAAAGTTGCTTACACTGTTTCTTTGCATGAGCAACCCATAGATGTCATCGCGAGAACAGACTACAATCAATTTACAGTCGTTCTTTCACGCTCATCGAAAGAACAGCTTTTCAAAGATATGGAAATAATACGAGAGAGTATTTCTGAACTCAAATTTAATGCACCTGGTCACGGTCCTATACATATAACTGTAACAGGCGGATTTGTCATCAAACCGAACAACACTTCACTTGAAGAGGCAATAAAACAGGCAAAGGAAATTTTAGAATATGCAAAAACAACAGGAAACAATAGAATTTTCCAACTAAGAGACTTAGCCCAAAGAGAGATGTAAAGAGTCACATGTCTCAAATAGTAACAAACACAAACTTCACAAAAACAAATACTGCATTTAACCTAGCCTAAGACTATTCACGCTATAATCAGCATTATTTTAGTTCTTTATTGAAGGATGGGTTAATGAGTATTCCTATTTATACTTACGATGCGATTATAGTTGGTGCAGGCCTTGCAGGATGTGCAGCAGCAAGAGAATTGCAAAATGCAGGAAAAAAAGTTGCTGTTATAACAAAGGTACATCCTTTGAGAAGTCACTCCGGTGCAGCTCAAGGTGGAATCAACGCAGCATTTAGTGATGAAGACAGTGTTGAACTTCATGAATTTGACACTGTAAAAGGATCTGACTATCTGGCAGACCAGGACGCCGTAGAATTTATGTGTAAAAATGCACCTGAAACAATCAGATGGGCAGAGAGAATGGGTGCTGCTTTTAGCAGAAAACCTGACGGTAAAATTGCACAGCGCCCTTTTGGAGGACAATCATCACCTCGTGCATGTTTTGCAAAAGACAGAACAGGGTTAACACTTTTACAAACAGTATATGAACAGGCGTATCGTGTCGGTGTAAAATTTTGGGATGAATGGTATGCAGCTGATATCATCTATAAAGACGGCAAAGTATCAGGTGTCGTTGCCTATAATATTCGTGATATGCAAATGGCTGTTTTTAATGCAAAAACTGTCATGTTTGCAACAGGCGGGTATGCCCGTGCCTATAAAATCAACTCAAATGCCCATGCAAATACAGGTGACGGACTCTCAATTGTAGCCCGTCACGGTCTTCCTCTTGAAGATATGGAATTTGTTCAGTTTCACCCATCAGGACTTTCCGGAAACGGTGTTTTAATTTCTGAAGCAGCTCGTGGTGAGGGTGGCCGTCTTTATAACTCCAAAGGCGAACGATTTATGGAGAAATATGCTCCAAACGCTCTTGAACTTGCATCACGTGATGTTGTTGCGCGTGCAATTTTAAATGAGATCAGAGAAGGCCGTGGTGTCGGACCGAGAAAAGATGCTGTATATCTTGACGTAACACATCTTGGGAAAGAACTTATTATGAATAAACTTCCTGAACTTCGTGAACTTGCGATGACATTTTTAGGCCTTGATATGATAAAAGAGCCTATTTTGATTTCTGCTACGGCACACTACTCTATGGGTGGTATTCCTGTAGATATTGACGGACATGCCCGTAAAAACAATGAAGAATTTATAGAAGGTTTTTATGCCGCAGGTGAGTGCTCTTGTGTATCAGTACACGGTGCAAACCGCCTGGGTGCAAATTCTGTGCTTGAAGCCCTTCTCTTTGGTCGTTTTGTCGGTAAAACAATGGTACGGGATGTAGATACTATTGAACTTCGCAAAGCAAGTGAAGAGGATGCGGCGACAGCACTCAAAGAAATTGAATTTTTACTCAATAATAACGGAAATGAAAGCGTGCCTGCCCTAAGAGAAGAGCTGCAACAGTGTATGACTGCAAATGCAGGTGCATTTAGAAGCAAAGAGACTTTGCAAATCGCAATTGACACAGTAAAAGAACTTCGTAAAAGATTTAAAAATGTACGTATAAAAGACAAATCAAAAGTATTTAACACCGAACTGCAGGAAGCTTTGGAGTTTGGGCATATGCTTGACTACTCTTTGTTTATTGTTGAGAGTGCTATTGCCAGAGAAGAGAGTCGCGGTGCACACTACAGAGAAGATTTTGAAAAACGTGATGATGAAAACTTTCTAAAACACACTATGGCATATATGGATGAGAATGGGAACATTACATTGGATTATATGGATGTTGTTCTTGGCAAACATGAACTCAAAGAAAGAAATTACTAAGGATAACTTATGAGTACAGAACATAAAATAACTACGCAAAAAGTAAACTTCAAAGTATTTCGCTTTAATGCTGATGAAGACTACCTTCCATATTATGAAAATTACGATATGGAAGTGACTTCTGAAGAAGTTGTATTGGATATACTAAACAGAATAAAATGGGATCATGACGGAAGTTTTTCATACAGAAGAAGCTGCCGTCACGGTATCTGCGGAACCTGTGCCATAAAAGTAAACGGAAGATCGACCCTTGCCTGTAAAGAGAGCATGAATGATATGGTAGAACTTTTTGGCAATGAGCTTGTTATTGAACCGTTGAGTAAAAAAAGAGCTGTCAAAGACATGATTATAGACAAAGGTGACTTCTGGGAAAAACACGCTGCTGTCACACCATACCTTGTTGCAGATATTGATGAAAATCCGGAGTCTGAAAACCTTGTATCACCTGAAGATGCCGAAAAACTTGACGAAGCAGATCTTTGTATCCAATGCGGTGCCTGTCATTATGCCTGTCCTGCCGTTGAAATCAATGAAGATTTCTTCGGTCCTGCCGCTTTTGCAGCAGCATATCGCTTCAGTGCCGATGTACGGGACAACTCAACATCAAGACTCGCAGATGTCAATGAAGAAAAACAGGGTGTCTGGGACTGTGTAAAATGTTTTGAATGTGCCGAAGCCTGTCCAAAAGAGATTAATCCTATTGGTAAAATTACAAAACTGCACCAAATGGCTTTCCAGGAAGGTATTGCCAAAAACAATGTTGCAGTTCGTCATGCCGTCGGCTTTAAAAAGTCAATTATGAAAAACGGTGTACTTGATGAGGGTGGACTTGTCCTCTACTCTGAAGGTCCGGCAATTGTTAAACATATACCTGTTGCATTTAAAATGTTTACAAAAGGTAAAATTGTTCCGCCGTGGGGTATCACAAAATCCCAAAATCTTGATGAGATTCAAAAACTTGTAAAATCTTCATCAACTGTAAAGTTTTAGGAGTGTAGCTAAAAGCTACTTTTTTACTAATAGTAAAAAACTTTAGTGATTGAATATTTATTGGACTTTGTTCAATAAATGTGAGAATGTAAGGAAATATAAATGGAAAAACTAAAATACGCACTTTTTACAGGATGTACTGCAAAACAAAGTACTCCTGAACAAATGATGTCAACTATGGCAGTTGCTGAAAAACTGGGAATAGAACTTGTGGAACTGACTGAGGCTTCATGTTGTGGCGCATCCCATCTTCAAGACTATGATGACTTTTTATCTTTGGTTTTAAATGCCAGAAACATTGCCTATGCTGAAAAACACGGGCTTACAATGGTTACTATCTGTAATACCTGTCAGCTCAATACTGCAATGACAAAGCACAGACTTGACAACAACGAAGAGCTCAAAGCAAAAGTCAATGAAAAACTTGCAGAAGTAGGTCTCGAGTATAAAGGTACTTCTGATGTTACACACTTTTTATATGCAATTATTGATGATTTTGGACTTGATAAACTCAAAGAGATGGTTGTTACACCGCTAAGTCAGTTTAATATTGCACCATTTTACGGTTGCCATAATATCCGCCCTTCAGAATTGCAAAACGAAACACATAAAACTGCTGAAAACCCTTATAATCCTACTTCACTTGATGACTTAATCATTGCCTGTGGCGGGGAGACTGTCGATTATGATGAAAAAAACAAATGCTGTGGTTTTCATGTTGAATTGCAGGCACCCCATACTGCAGCAGTTTTAACAGGAAATGCTATTGCCGGTGCGATGGATGGCAATGCCGACTGGATGGTAACACCATGTCCGCTTTGTCACCTTAAACTTGATACGCAGACTGCACATGCAAGTGAGGCGATCGGTCGTGAAGTAGAACTTCCTGTACTGCATATGCAGCAAATGGTTGGACTTGCACTTGGTTGTACTCCGGCTGAACTTGGCCTCAACCATCACTTGGCAAAAGTAGACTTTGTTTAAAAAAATTTCCTAAACTGCTTGGTTTAGGAAATTTACATTACATTGTATCACCGATATGCATTGCAGTCTCAGAATCCCATCGTGCTACATGTAAAACAATCCAGTGTTTGAATTCCTCTTCCAAAAAAGTCTGTATTGCCTGAGGGTCTTTGTTTTCATTCCACTCTTCTAACAAATCTTTTATTTTTCCTCTCATTGTGTCATGTTCGCTCTTATGCATTTGCATTGCATAAAAGTTACTCTCTTCCATCATATCTTCTTCTGTTGTGAAGTGGTCCTCAACATCAAACAAAACAACCTGAAAAAGTTCATCTATTTTTTTAATATCTTTGGCAAGTACCGCATCGTGAAAATTATTAATTATTTCTATCTCTTCTTCATGCAAAATATTCATCATTGCATTTGATACCTGTTGTACATCTTTTGATTCTATTAACATTTTAATCCCTTTTACTTTTATAAAAAAATATTATAACATTAGAGTATTCTTGTCAGATTGATTTACATCAACTTTTTTCTATTGTACTCTCAGACTTGTGCTATAATTTTGAAAAAAAAGTACAGGTCTTATATGTCAGATTCAATAGAAATAATATCATGGAATGTTAACGGAATACGTGCTGTAGCTAACAAAGAAGCGCTTAAATGGATAGATGAAAGAAGCACAGATATTTTATGCCTGCAAGAGATAAAAGCACAAAAAGAGCAAATTCCAGACAATCTGTTTGAAAAAGAGTTCACAGAAGTTGTCATTAATTCCGGAGAACGAAAAGGGTACAGCGGAACAGCCACTTTTAGTATGCTAAAGAGTGATTATACCTCACCATGTAATGACATTGATACAAAGCATGAAGGACGTATCATTGAGACACATTATGGAGATATCGTTCTTTTTAATGTTTATTTTCCAAACGGTCAGAAGGATGAAGAGCGTCTTGCCTATAAGATGAAATTTTATGATGATTTTTTAGCCTATTGTGAAAAGCTCAAAGATGAGGGAAAAAGTATTATTGTATGTGGAGATGTAAATACCGCACACCGTGAAATAGATTTGAAAAATCCGAAAGCAAATGCCAAGACATCCGGTTTTCTCCCAATAGAAAGAGAATGGATAGACAAATTTTTAGATCATGGATATATAGATACATTCAGATATGTCCATGGAGACAAAACAGACGCATACAGCTGGTGGTCCTACCGTTCCAATGCAAGAGTAAAAAATGTCGGCTGGCGCATTGATTATTTTTTCATATCTGAAGATTTGGCGGAAAATCTTGAAGATGCTTTTATTTTGGATTATATAGAAGGTTCAGACCACTGTCCTGTAGGCATTAAAATTGTTTTTTAATCATTGATCAGACTTCTGAAACTTTTAACTGATATACATTGAGTGTGTGTTTTTTATTTATATCTTCAAAAGTCTGACTGGGAGACAGGCCGACTATATTATGAAAGACTTTGTTTAAATGTGCATTGTCGTTATATATGTACTGGGTGTCATTGAATTTCTTTCCATCAGAAATATATTCCATAAAGATCTGATAAAACTTACAGACAAAAATAAATTTTTTGGGAGAAAGACCAATGAATTTTTTAAACTGACGCTCTATAGTACGCCGGCTGCAGGCAAACTCCTGTGCCAACTCTTCTACAGTCACTTCATAATTATACTCTTCAATTCTCTCCAAAATATCCTCTATAAATTCTCTAGAATTATTTTGGTCATTATACATTTGCAAAAAAGCATCATCCAGATAACAAATATCCTGCTCCATACTTTTATGCATATAGAGTTTGGAAAAGTATTTATTGATCACTGTGGTTTCAAGAGGAAGATAGTGGTTATAAAGAGAAGCAGCATCTTTTTTAAATAACTTATAGAAACCTATTGGCAGAAGTTCAGCGAGTATCATAACAGCAGGTTCAACCTGCGGAATGCTTTCTAAGTCCAAAATGCTTTTTTGGGACTTAGCCGTTTTTATACTTGCAGAATACCCTTCCGGAATCTGATATTTTTTATTATTAAGAAGTGAGTAGCCGGTAATACCTCTGTTAAAAACTATAAAGTTCCCGCCATTTGGCAAAAAAAGCATATCAGAGAGTAAAGTAAAATCATATATAACAACATAGCACTTAATTATGCTGCTGAGTTTGATATCTGGTAAAAATACTTCATACTTCATATATCACCAATTGGATTTTATTTAACCCATTGTATCAGAAGTAGGAAGGTTTTTACTTGTACTTATACGACATAATAATTATTATTAAACAATAATTTATATATTCTTTACTTTGATTTAGGTCTAAATGCCTTTATAACATCCTCGTTTGTTTCTATAAACGGACCTTCAATAAGATCTATACAATAGGGAACGGCAGGAAAAACCGCATCAAGACACTCTCTGATTGATTTTGGTTTTCCCGGTAAATTAATAATTAAACTTTTACCTCTGATTCCTGCTGTTTGACGAGAAAGTATAGCTGTTGGAACATACTGCAAACTTACCTGACGCATCAGTTCACCAAAACCCGGCATCATCTTCTCACATACATTTTCAGTCGCTTCGGGTGTCACATCACGAAGTGCCGGACCGGTTCCGCCGGTTGTCACAACCAGGCAGCATCCTGCATCATCACACAACTCTTTCATTGTTGCTTCAAGCACATCCTGCTCATCGGGAATACATCTGTAAACTATTTCAAATTCACTTTTTAAATACTCTTTCATCGTGTCTTGAATAGCCACTCCGCTTATATCCTCATAAATTCCTTTACTTGCTCTGTCACTTGCGGTTATTACACCTATTTTTATTTCACTCATATTTTTTTCCTTTTTATTTTAATAATCAATATTCACTCTTTTATTTCACGGAGCTAGTATATAAATGCCCAAAGCGTAGAGGCTCAGACCAACGGGAGGATTTACCCTCGGAGTTTTAGGCATTTATATACGGTAAAATTTCATGAAAGCTGCAAAAAGTGATTTGCTTCTTTTACGTATGTAACCGTTGCCACATCCAGAAAAAATTCTTTGGCACTCTGCGTATCAACTATCTGGTCTTTTCCACCTAAATAGACTTCAATTGTTACACCTTTATCTGCCAGTGTATATAATTTCTGTATATCCCATTCATAGTTTAAAAGTTCATCCAGCTCTTCCAATACTGTCACACTGCGTTCTACTTCTTTTCTCTCATATGGCAAAAAACAGGCATTTATAAACTGTTGCAAATAGACGTTTTCATTTTTCCTGTATGCCATCAGCTGCAGTTTCTTAAACTTTTCATTTTTACTTTGAAAAAAAGCCGGTGAAAAAAGCTGTAAAGTATCTACTCTTTTCCCTTCTTCCAAGGCTTTACATGTAAACTCAAAAGCTTTTATCGCTCCGTAACTGAAACCGCTTACGGTAAAATCACTTTTATACATATAAGGGTCAAAAAAGTGTTTTTCATTTTTTAAAGAAAATCCGCTAAAAAACTTCATTTAAATACTCTTTTACTTCGGTTTTACTAATACTTTCACGTTCCAAAAGAACATATTCGATTTTTTCAAGCACTTTCAAAAGAGATTCAAGTAATACACGGCTCTCTTCGTAAAGCCTTTTGAGCAGGAGTTCCTGCTCTTTTTCATCCGGCAGTAATGACGAGCACATACCATACTCTTCACACATTTTTTTCACAAGTTTTTTTGCTTCATCCAGATCATCTTTGGCACTGCTTGCATGCTCATTGTACTTTATGTCACAGGCAGCTATTCCGGCTAAAAGCATTTTCACCCGAGATTCAAGTTCCTGTTTTATAAACGGCTCATCCGTAGCAGGTGTCAGCTTTTCGTTTGAAAGCATCAGTTTTTCAAAAGCTATATCATAATAGGTTGCCAGCACTACCTTTCCGGCCTGATAGGTTGCCCGGAATGCTTTTTGTCTTTCATTGAGCATTTGAAGTTTTTTCTTTCCAAACATCACTTTGTCTTTTACCTGCTCAAAATGTTCCAAAGTAACATGAAAATCATTCTGTCTCAAAGCCAACAAAGCCGCCTCATTTACAAGTGCTGCCAGTGCGGCACCGTTAAATCCCACAGTCATATTTGCTATTGTTTTGACATCCAGCTCGTGCGGTACTTTTTCCAGATACTTCATCAAAATCGCTTCACGTTCTCGTTTGGTCGGAAGTTCTACAAAAATCCGTCTGTCAAAACGTCCTGCACGCAGCAGTGCCGAGTCTAAAACATCTATTTTGTTAGTCGCAGCAATAACAATCACTCCGCTTGAGCCTTCAAATCCGTCCATTTCAGTCAAAAGCTGATTCAGAGTTGCTTCTCTTTCATCATTTCTGTTGCCGTCTCTCTTTTTTCCTACGGCGTCGATTTCATCTATAAATATAATAGAAGGTGCATTTTTTTTCGCTGCTGCAAAAAGTTCATGCACACGTTTAGCCCCCATACCGACATAAATCTGCACAAATGATGCCCCGCTCTGATAATAAAAAGGCACACCCGCTTCATGCGCAACCGCTTTTGCTATCATCGTTTTTCCAACACCGGGAGGTCCTATTAAAAGCACTCCTTTTGGCATACGCGCACCAAAACTTTTGTATCGCTTTGGATTTTTCATGAAATCTATAATCTCTTCGAGTTCCACTTTAACATCGCTGATACCGCCTATATCATCAAAACTCACATCACTTTTTATCGCTTCAATATGAGCATTTCCCTCAGAAGAAGAAAGATTTGTATCATTTTTGAGTTCATTTGCAGTAAAAATTTCTCTGAATGATTTTTTTTGCCATTTTCTAAAAGCTAAAGAACCAAGTCCCAAAACCAGTATAAACAGTAACAGATAAAGCAATATATTTGATTCATTGTCAACTTCAACTTTATAATCAGCAAACATATTAGGTGTTACCTGTGAAAAAGGGATTTTATAATATCCTTTTTTTGTTTTTAGGTAAACATATTGTTTCGTAGCAACAACCTTTTCAACATTATGGTTTTGCAACAGTTCTTTGGCCTGTTTCAGGGTTATGGCATCAGCATTGTCCCGAAGCAGAGCAAATAAAATCAGTATTATAATAATAAAGGCCGATACATAAATCGCAATTCTGTTTGTTTTAGATTCTGGCATAATTGAAGTCCTTTTTTACTTCATAGTTGGTAACAGTAATCCAGTTTCCAACCAGATCTTCTTGAGACTCTACAACAATTTTATTAAAATGCTGATCAAGCCCGTGATAGAATCCTTCTTTACAAGACTCTATCAGCACCTCAAGCTCTCCCCTGTAAGCCTTTCTGAAATCAAAATTTTTCTGTTGAATCAACTCTTGCAATTCGTGCAGTCTCTCTTTTGCTGTTTTACCGTTTACCTCCGGCTTCATAGTGGCAGAAGGTGTGCCATCACGCTTTGAATAGGTAAAAGCATGAATGTGTGTCAAAGGTAAATCTCTTGCATTTTGCATAGCTTCTCGCCATAAATCTTCACTCTCCCCCGGATGCCCTGTTATAAAATCGGTGCCTATTGCGTATCCCTTTTCTGCCAGGAGTTCAAACAATGCTTTATCCTGCTTGTAAACATTTCTTCTGTTCATCAGTTTTAACATTTTTGGCGAGGTGTGTTGCAAAGCAATGTGCATATGCTTTTCCATCCACGGCTCATCCAAAATCTCTTTAAATTCATCTGTAATCTGAACAGGTTCAACACTCCCCAGACGTATGCGTCTGACACCGCGAATTTGAGACATTTTTTTCATAAGTTTTGCCAAAGATGTTTTTGTATCCTGCCCGTAACTGCCGACATTCGTACCGGTTAGGATAAATTCGCCGAAACCGTTCAGGGCAAGTCTTGCGACCTGCTCTAAAATTCTATTTTCATCCATGCTTCTGGCATCACCGCGTACATAAGGAATGATACAGTAAGAACAGCGAAAATTACATCCCTCCTGTATTTTTATAAAAGCTCTGCTTTTGCCGACAAACTCATCCACTATCATATCGTCTATATGGTTCAGATCACCCGGTTCGTAAAAGGGTTTTTCTTTTGCCAAAAGTGCATCTATCTTCTGCTTTTCACTCTGACCGAAAACTCCGTGGATACGGTTCTCTTTTAAAAGAGATTCTCCCTTGGTATGGGCACCGCAGCCGGTTAGAAAAAGCTTTGCTCCCCCATTGTTTTTTTCTACCTGTGAAATATAGGAACGCACATGGGTATCGGCACCATTGGTAACCGTGCAGGAATTTATAACGATGACATCGGCTTCTGCTTCATTTTGGGTTATTTCATACTCTTTTAATGAACTCATCATAACCTGAGAATCATAAAGATTTGTTCGGCAGCCAAATGTTTTAAAATATACTTTTTTTGCCCCGCGGACATTTTTTTTACTCTGCATTAGACTATTTCTCCGTTATGTGCACTCGGTGATTCACTCTGCATAGATACATGCAACTTCTGTGTAGGATACGCTATCGTAATATCATCCGCTTCCCTGAATGCATCCAAAATTTCTGTTGAGATGACACTTCTGAGCGTTAAAGTAGCATAGGCATTGGTAAGATACCAGGCTTCTATATCTATCCCGTTTGCTTCTATAAAAGAGTAGATTCTTGGTTCTACGTTGGTGTTTTTCAAATTATAATGCTGTCTGAGTTTGTTAAGCTGTTTTCTTGTAATATCCGTATAACCCTTAGAAAATTTCTTAGTGATTTCTTTGACTATATGCATAGCTTTCTTATGGTTGGAGTCAAAGGTAATCGTAATCTTTACACCATCCCAAACCGTCTTGAGCGAATTATGTGTATAGTTTGCAATCATCTGGGTAAAAATATAGTTGTTCGGTATAAATATAATACGGCCTGCTCTTCTGTTGTGCATGATGGATGTCAAAGTTATATCTTCCAAAATCGTCATACGAAGGAGCGAAATATCTAAAACATCGCCGACATATTTCATCCCTCCCATATCTACACGGATTCTGTCCCCTACATGTATACTTCCGCCAAAGACGATAACAAGCCAGCCCAGCATCGACATGAACCAGTCTTTCATCGCAATGGCTATACCTGCTGAAGCAAATCCAAGGATTGTTACAAGGTAGGAAGCGTTTTCTATATAGTTAAAAAACAGAATCAAAATTATAATGATGAAATTTGTAAATGTGATGATTTTGTTTGCCATATAAAAACGTTCGTTGTCTGTAATATATTTCTTGACAACCAGCTTTAAAAGAAAAAATATAAAAAATACGAACAGTATTGCCATGCCTATTTTTATCAGTCTGTAAACCTGTTTTTCAATGCCTTTGTTGATGTTTATCTCTGCAATATCCAGGCGTTTTTGATAGACATTCATTGTTACATTCATAGTATCAAGTGCCTGTTCAAACATCTCGAGCTGTGCAAGTTTGTTTCTGTATATCTGAGCATATTTTTTGTTTTTTGGCTGCAGCTGCAGAATTTTTTTATAAATCTTTTTCTCTTGTTTTAATTTGCTGATCAAATCTATCAGACTTTCTCTTTTTTTCTTGTACTCTTCAAGATTAGCATTGAGTGTTTTTATCATAGACAGACCGGTAAGAATATCAAAAGGATTGTTTATTTCCGGTACTTTGTCGATATTTGGCGGCGTTATCAGTTCTGAAAACGGTGCAGAACTGTTGGTGCCTTTTAATTTTTCAATCTGTGAAGCCAAAATATTTTCTTTGGATATCAAGGCGATGAGTTCATCTTTGTCGGCATCTGTTTTAGCATGTTTTGCAAGATACCTGATTCTTTTTTTAATGGCATCAAGATTATGCTTCACATCCATAGATGTCAGGTAGGAAGAGTAACTTTTCATCCACATGTTTTCATCAGATATATCCGACTCTATGGTGTTTATCTGCTGTTCATATGCTTTTGTCTGTTCAAATGTAAGGGCTTCTTCTTTTGTTGTATCTGTGGCATTTTGTTCAACAGAAACATCTGCCTGCAACAAAGAAGAAAAAAGTATACTAACAGTAAAAATGAAAGACTTTAACAGCATCAGTTGTTTCCAAATGTACGAAGAACACTGAGAATCAACTCTTTATCAACTTCATCTGTAATTTTTACGCCACCAATACCTACGGGGATGATAAACGTTACAGAAGCATCCAGACTTTTTTTATCCAGGAAGAATGTTTCATAAAAACTGTTGACATCTTCGATGGTATAAGAAGTCGGCAAATCATACTTTTGCAAAAGCTCTTTTACCCTCTGTGCTTCCTGTGACGTCATCAGGTTCATAGCCACAGCAACTTCGTTCGCTATCACCATACCGATGGCTACCGCTTCACCATGCAAATAGGTTTTGTATTTTGTTTCGTTTTCAATGACATGCCCAAATGTATGCCCGTAATTCAGAGCAGCTCTCAGTCCATGCTCTTTTTCGTCTTTGGCGACAACATCTGCTTTTGTCTGTACAGCCTGTTTGATGGCTTCTTGCAAAACTTCTTTATCATGCAGATCGGCTGTTTCTAAAAATTCAAAGAAATTTCTGTTAAAGGTTACTGCCATTTTGATAATCTCGGCAACACCGGCTCCAAATTCCCGCTTGGGAAGTGTCGATAAAAAATGAGGGTCAATATAGACAGCTTTGGGCTGATGAAAAGCACCTATTAGATTTTTTCCGTACTTGTTATTTATACCTGTTTTTCCGCCTACACTGGCATCTACCTGAGAAAGCAGTGTTGTAGGTACCTGAACAAAATCAATACCGCGTTGGTATATACTTGCCGTATATCCTGTCATATCTCCTATAACGCCGCCTCCAAAAGCAATAAGCATTGATTTTCTGTTAAAACGGTGGTTAAACAAAGATTCCAATATCAAGTCAACAGAATCCTGGTTTTTATACTCTTCTCCGTCAGGTACTGTAATAATGTAAAGTTCTTTTGCTGATATTTTTGAAAGGAAGTATGCCAGATGAAGTCCGGCCACTTTCGGGTTGGTAATAATAGCTACTTTTTTGTCAAAATGAACTTTTTTAATCGTATCTATAGTAATGTCATATGAGTTGTCAACTGTTTGTTTTAAAGGGATGTTTACCTGCATTGTCTATCCAAAATTATAATATGCTAGATAATACTTAACTTTTACTAAAAAAGGAATAAATTAACGCTGTTTATAGCTGTACAGGTATAAAAATTTGATGAAAATCATCCAGTTTAAAATAGAGTTTTTCACTGTCAGTTGAAAAAAGAGCATAAATATGGCGTGTTGTGAGTTTGTTTGTAAAAGGAATAATCTGTATAAAATTTTCTTTGTGCTTCAGGAGCCGAATCGGGTTTTCATTTTCTTTGAAGACTTTGATTGACTTGGAAAAAATCGTTGAAAGATTATAAAAATGCTCAATGACCTGTTCTTTTTCATCCTGGTGTTCGTTAATATAATTATAAAGTTCTATATTGAAATTCAGCTGCTCGGCTATATCAAAAATAGTAGCAGATATTTTTTCCAGGTCTCTGTTGTCTGAGAGTATCAAAGCGACATCTTTCACCTTGGAAAAAGATTTTTCTGAGAGTTTCAGTACCGGTACATGGACATCATACAAACATTTTCTCACATGATAATCGGCAAACATCTCTCTTGATACAATCACCAGTCCGACATGATACGACTTTACATCATGCAAAAATGCAGATCGCAGATTAATACTGTCATAATCTATCTCGACAACAATATCCAGATCTCTTAAATCCTTGATTTTTTCAATAATATCAATATCTGAAGGGTTTACAATTTTTATAACAAGGTCATGTTTGAATTTTTCATGTATATACATTGCATGGTGCACAAGCCCAAGAATATTTGAGTGATTTACAATATTCATATCTATATATAAAAGAATATTTGTTCCAAAAGGCTCAGGGAACTGTCCGAGTTCACGCTTGATCGCTTTGTATACAGAACGCAGAACTGCCGGCTCACCAACAAGCAAAAGAGTGTCATTTGGCTGTATCATGCGTCTGCGCGAAGGCATAATGAGCTTTCTGTTTCTGTATATGGCAACTATACGCCAGTTCTTCTGCTCAATCACTCCGATATGCCGATAAACAAAAGAACTGCCAAAAGGCACAAGCACTTCCATTATTTCGCCCTCGCCTATACCGACATTCTGTGCTATAACCGGAACATTTGGCAGGTAATCCAACAAACGGGAGGCCAAAATCTCGTTTGCATTGATGAGTACAACATTCGGATCTTCATTGGTCATATTCCACTGATTTAAGACAACAACCCGCAACTGCTTTTTGACAACACGAATATTTTTAATCGTATTTTCCACTTCGATCTGATTATCCATCGCTATAACAACCTGGATAAACTCCATTTTGAGTAAATTTGCCAGTTTGTAAAAACTCGTAGGATCAAACTCGTAAAATTTAAACCGTGCAGGGCTTGCATCTTTGAATTTTTTCTCTTTTGTCTGCACTATATAGTATATATTTTCACTCGTATATGTTTCTGCAACCCGTTGAATAAAGTGCTGACCTATCGGTCCGCTGCTTATTATCAGTATTTTTTTCATTTGAGATCTTTTTTAATAAGTTTCACACCCATTTCAACATGATGTGTGTAGGGAAACTGGTCAAAAAGCGCCATGTCTGTCACCTGATGTGTTTGGCACAATATTTCCAAATCATCCAGGAGGGTCAGCGGATTACAGGATATATATACTATATGATTATACCTTGAAACAAATTTACAGGAGTATTCGCCCATTCCGCTTCTTGGAGGATCTACAAAAACAGAGTTGATATTGTAGCTGTTGATATCAATATCTTTCATTCTTCTGTACTCTCTTACGCCGTCAAGTGCTCCGACAAAATCCTCAACACTCATGCGTACAAATTCTATGTTCTCTACCTGGTTTAAAACCATATTTTCTTTTGCCGCATTGATGGAGGATTTGGATATTTCTGTTGCCAGTACTTTATTGAATTTTTTTGCAAAAGGTATAGTAAAGTTTCCTGCCCCGCAGTAAAGCTCAAGCAGATCATTTTTCGTATCTGAAAACCTGTCGCTTGCCCAGACAATCATCTGTTCGTTTACTCTCGGATTTGGCTGGGTAAAACTGTTTTCAATATGTTTAAACTTATAGACATCCTTGTTTACATGTAAAGTTTCCGTGACATAATCCTGTCCGACCACAACTTTTTGTTTGCGTGACCTGCCTATGATATATATATTCAAATCTTCTGCTATTTCTGTTGCTTTTTTCTGCCATGCTTCATCCAAAGCCCTGTGATACAATAGTGAAACTACTATTTCTCCCGAGCTTGCACTTAAAAAATCTGCACCGAAAAGCTTAAAGCCTATCTCATGTTTTTGTATGGCTGAGAGCAGTTTTGGCATCAGTTCAGCGATATATTCATTGACCTGAGGACATTCCTCTATCAGAACAACCCCTTTTTTATCAATATGGTTCATCACATAGGATATCTCATCATCGGAGTGCCATATTTTGAACTCGCTTCGTGCACGATAATGTTCATCCAGGGATTTATACACAGAAATATCTCCGTCAAAGTAAGGAGAAAATCTTTCTTTGTTTATCTGTACTTTTTCATTGAGTTGCACTTCATACCCATCTTCATAGACTCTGCATGCACCACATTCGCCAAAATATTTACAATCCAATTTTACATCCTTAGAAAATATTTATTTTACGGAGGCAATCAAATTGCCTATCAGTAAATTCCAGCCGTCAATCAATACAAAAACAAGTATTTTGAAAGGCAGAGAGATCATAACAGGAGGCAGCATCATCATACCCATAGACATCAAAATAGAGGCCACGACCATATCTATGACCAAAAAAGGCAAAAAGAGCAAAAAGCCTATCTCAAAAGCGGTTTTTAATTCACTGATGATAAAGGCAGGAATAACAATTGAGAGAGGAACATCTGCCACAGTTTTCGGATTTTCCATTTTTCGTATACGCAAAAAGAGCGCCAGATCTTTTTCTCTGGTATTTCTAATCATAAAATTTTTAAAAGGCAGAGTAGTTTTGGTAAAAGCCTCTTCATAGCCTATATCCTTGGCTATGTAAGGCTTGATACCCTGCTCATAGGCTTTTGTTCCTATGGGTTCCATCACAAAAAAAGTCAAAATCATTGCAAGCATGACAAGAAGCTGCGTCGGAGGAACCTGTTGGGTACCGAGTGCCTGACGTAAAAACCCAAATACAATGACAAATCGTGTAAATGTTGTCATTACAAGGACCATCGAAGGAGCTAAAAAAAGCAAGGTAAGAACAACGAGTACATTCAGGGAAGAAACAAGCTGTTGCGGTGTATCAGGAGCAGAAAGGCTGAGATTCATTGTAGGCACAACAGGAGATTCTGCCCCAAAACCCAAAGCACTCAATGCAAAAAGTAAAAAAAGAACTCTTATCATTTTTTCTCGACTGTTTTATCTAAAATAGAATTGTTGATATTTTGTGCTTCTTCACTTTTTTTGCCATAAAAATGCAATTCAACTCTTCTGTTTTTTTCTCGTCCTGTGGCTGTTGCATTGGTCGCTATGGGCTGATACTGTGCAAAACCTGTTGCACTCAAACGTGCAGGATCAGCACCGTCTAAAATCAACTCATGCAAAACCGCCAGCGCTCTTGCAGTTGAGAGTTCCCAATTGTCCTTATAAGGACTGTTCGGTCCGGGATCTCTGTCATCAGTATGTCCCTGTACATCCACAAGCATATCATTTGGCAACTCTTGAATAATAAGCGTAATCCGCTTCAAAAACAACAAAGCGTCCTGGTTTTCTATCGTAGCACTGCCTGGTTTAAACAACAGTGTTGCCGGCAGTTTTATAACAAAACCGTCTTGGGCTTCTTTTACGGTAATCGCAGGAGACTGTGTTTTTTCCATCATCTCATTCGCATCAGTTGCAGCCTGCTGTACTCTGTTGACCACTTCACTCGTTTCGTCCTGAGAGTCTATAGGCGTGGCTTCAAGCATTCTTTTTTTTGAAATTTCTGTTTGCGTACCGCCCTCAAGAACACTCATCGCCCCTGAGAGTGAACCGATCGCTTCTGAAATCTTTTTTGCATCCATACTTGACATGGAAAGCAGCAAAACGAAAAAACACAGAAGCAGAGACATTAAGTCTCCAAACGCCGCGAGCCATGCAGGGAGGCACTCCTCGCATTCAGGACACTTTTTTTTACCCATCAGTACTGTCCGTTATTCAAACTGACTGACACGGTCAGCAGGAGCCAGATAGGCAAGCAGTTTTGCTTCAAGCACTCTAGGCGCATCACCGGATTGAATAGACATGATACCCTCAAGAATCATCTCTTTAAGCATAGTCTCTTCATCATTTCTGATAGTCAGGATATTGTAAATCGGTGTTCCGAATATGTTACCTATCATTGCACCGTACATGGTTGTAAGCAAAGCAACTGCCATTGATGGACCGATAGCAGAAGGATCCGCCATATTTAAAAGCATGGCAACAAGTCCGATGAGCGTTCCAATCATACCCATCGCACCGGCAAGCCCTGCCCACTGGTTAAATATGGAAGCGTGAATTTTATGACGGGTACTTGTCTGTTCCATATCAATTTCGAGCAAATCGCGAATCGTATCAGGTTCGCTGCCGTCAATTGCCATGGAGAGCCCTTTTTTCAAGAACTCGTTCTCTTCATTGTTGACATCACTTTCCAATGCCAAAATACCGTCTTTTCTTGCCTTGGTTGCAAACTCTACCAGTTTTTTGATAAGCTCACCCACATCCTCTTCGGCAGGTTTGATAGCTTTCATAAAAACTTTGGTAAACTTTTTCATTTGCGCCGGTTTAAAGGAGATCATCAAAGCCCCGATACTACCGCCGACAACAATTAAAACAGAAGGAATATCGATATATGCACCGACACCAACACCCATTGTCATGGCCCCAAGCAAAAGAGCCATAATCAAAACAATACCAATGACCGTACCTAAATCCATCCAAAAACCTTATGAAAAATTTATAATTACATTATAATAGCACAATTATTATAAAGAGTAAATTTTATTGACTATCTTTGCGATGAGTAATATAATCAGCCATGCAAGTATCATTGTAATGACCGTATGGCTGAAAAAATGATCGCCGATAACCATTTTATACAGCCCCATACTCCATCCGATTGTCAAAGCAACTGCAGAGGCAATGATTTTATTTCTCCGTTTGTGAAATAAAAATATCAGGCTCAAAAGCGCAAATCCGCCGCTTGCATGTCCGGCAGGCCAGCATTTGCTTTTGTGATGATGCAGTTTAAACTCGTCAGTATAATTTTGCCAGACTGCCGTTCGGGGATACACGCCGCCGTATCTTACTTCATCTTTGGGACAGGGCATATTTGTCTCTCCTTTTATGGAACTTGCAATAAGCGGCACAAATATAGCAGAAAGTATGACAATAATCATGCCTCTTTTGTAGTCATTGACCAGTTTTGTTTTTCTAAAAAAGACAAGTGCAAGCAACAGACTCACAGCAAAGGCAATGAGAAGTTTTTTAATACCGTCGTAAAATATAAACTTGTAAGGCTGCTCACCCCAAAAAAGAATCCATTTATGCGTCGTAAAATCAAAAAACTGATCTTGCAGGCGCAAATCTACATCGCTTATCCCGAAAAAAATGATGCTAAAAAGCAGAAGTATAAAAGTAACAACAAGTTGCTGGTTAATGTTCATCTTTTAAAATATCCAGCTTTTTGTTATACTCTTTTGTATGCACATCAAATATGCCCAGCAATGTATGAAAAAGATCATCTTGTGTATATTTTTCATCTTTACGTTTTCGCAAGGCATCTTCATCCACTCTTTTTGCCATATTTTTTCCAAACCACATCAAGGCACCGATATGCACCTGCGCATCAGGAGCCATAAAGTAAGGAAGTCCGTGCAGATAGACACCGCCCTCGCCCAGACTCTCTCCGTGGTCGCTCATATATATCATAGCTGTGTCGTATTTGTTCTCATATTTTTTTAAAAAATTTATCGTCTTGTCTAAAAAATAATCGGTATACAAAATAGCATTGTCATAGGCATTTGTTATCTCTTGCTGTGTACAGTCTTCGAGCTGATTTGTTTTACATGTAGGTGTAAATTTCTCGAACGCTTTTGGGTAACGTTTATAATAGGCAGGGCCGTGATTTCCCATTTGATGCAGAACAATTAAAATATTTTTGTCTTTGTTCTTTTGTATAAATTTGTCAAGTCCGACGAGCATACCGACATCTCGACACTCTCCATCCGCGCACACAGTGTTGTTTTTGGGAATTTTATAATCTTCATACGGCACACGCAGCGCAACACCTTTGGAGTCAGAGTTATTGTCTCGCCAAAGAATCGCTACATCTTTTGTATGTTTCAAAACATCCAGTACATTTTCTGTGCTGATGCCTTTTTTATAGCTGTAGTCTGATTTGCCGTATTTCGCAAACATACACGGCACAGATGCAGCAGTAGAAGTGCCACAAGAGTAAAAATTTGGAAAATCCACGATGTCATCCTGCGCAAGCAGAGGGTTTGTCTCTCTTTTATAGCCGTTGAGACTAAAATGATCCGCTCGCGCTGCTTCACCCACAACCATGATAACAAGTTTTTTGCGATTGTCGTCATTGACTATTTTGGCATCAAGTCCTATCGGTTTGACAACAAGCGGACCGCTGTTAAATGTCAGATTGATATACTTTCCGATGGAATACATCCAGTATGCCGGATTTATCGAATAGCGCAAAGGTTTGTGTTCACGAACAAAAGATGTATAAAATTTGCTAAACAAAAAGAATGACGCGACAATAACCGCCAAAGAGAGCCCTATAAGTTTTAAACGTGCGAAAAATTCCTGCTTAAACGGTCTATACGCAATTTTTGCCTTATATACGAAATAAGAAGGCAAAAGACCTAAAAAGACAAAATACAGCACCTGTTTGAGTGTCACCAAGTCCAATGATTCGTGCATATTTGTCTGCAGAGTATTTCGAATCATACTTGCATCAATCACCACATGATAACTGTTCATAAAATAGTTTGTCAGTGATGAAACCAGTAAAAGTGTAATAATAATCGGTTTGAGCGTGTATTTATAACAAACCAGACTCAGTAAAAAGATCATAAAAAAGACTAAAATAACCGCAAGGGAAATCAAAAAGCCTATATTGTGCCAGTTCAGAGGATAGACCTGCAAGACATTGTGAAAAAAGCTGTAATTGTCAAAAAGAATAAAAAATATGCTGACATAGATGATGAGTTGTGTTTGTGTAATTTTTTTCAAGGGGAAAATCTTCTTTAGTATAAAATATCTTATTACATGTAAGCAAACATAAATAAGTTTGAAATTATACACTTTATAATTAAATAATGGTAACATTACACATTAAAACTGCGGTAATTAAAATTAATTTATATTTACACTTTAAAGTAACTTTTTGGGACCCGTACTTTAGTGCCAATGCATCAAGTTAAGAAAAAAGTTCGATATTCTTTTGGAACCTAGGTTTTAACCTAGGCCTTAGTTTTGAAAGGCACAAAGCCCGCACTGAAGTACGGGTTCCGAAAAAGCCGCTTAACTTAATGGCATTGAGGTTAAAACCCAGGTTACTAAAACATAACTGAGTTTTGATACATAAAAAACAGATAAAGAGCAGACATGAAAAATGAGAAAATAAGCATAATAATTTTGGCAGCCGGTAAAGGCAGCCGTATGAAATCTTCCAAAGCAAAGGTTTTACACACTATCAGCGGAAAACCTATGCTTTACCATATTATAAAAGAGTCCCGTAAAATTTCTGATGATATTACCGTAGTGGTTGCCCATCAAAAAGAAGCGGTTATTGAAACAATGCAAAATTATTTTGAAAACATTCGCTTTGTCGAACAAGACGCTCAAAATTTTCCAGGAACCGGCGGAGCCATGATGCAGGTAGAACCAAAATATGACAAGGTGTTGGTTCTTAACGGAGATATGCCACTCATTACAGCCGATGCACTCAAAGGCTTTTTGGAACTTGAAGCAGACATCATCATGAGTATTTTTGATCTTGAAAACCCTGACGGATACGGTCGCGTCATTATACGAAACAATCATGTTGAATACATTGTAGAACAAAAAGACGCTGATGAAGCAGAACTCAATGTCACCACCGTCAATGCCGGAGTCTATGCCTTTTCAAAAGTAATTTTGGAGCGGTATATTCCTGATTTAAGCAATGACAATGCGCAACAAGAATACTATCTTACCGATATCATAGCCATGGCAAATGAGGATGAGTCCAGCATTGTTCCTCTGCTTGTTGATGAAGAACAGTTTAAGGGGGTCAATTCCAAAAAAGACCTCGCAGATGCCGAAGAGATTATGCAAAACAGAATTCGCACCAAATGGATGAACGCAGGTGTGATGATGCAGCTTCCTGAAACGATTTATATAGAAGAAGATGTTGTTTTTGAAGGCGAGTGCATCGTAGAAAACGGCTGTCGCATTACCGGAAAAAGCAAAATCATCAACTCCCATATAAAGGCCGGCAGCGTTGTAGAAGAGAGTATAATAAAAAACTCCGACTGTGGACCGATGGCACATTTAAGACCGCTTTCAAACATAGAAAACACCCACATCGGGAATTTTGTAGAAGTAAAAAAATCAACCCTCAAAGGGGTAAAAGCCGGACACTTGAGTTATTTGGGCGATGCTGAGATAGACGAAGGCACAAACGTAGGTGCGGGAACCATTACATGTAACTATGACGGTGTTAAAAAATACAAAACAGTCATCGGCAAAAATGTCTTCATCGGCAGCGATTCTCAGCTAGTAGCCCCAATAACCATAGAAGATGACGTGATGATAGCAGCAGGAACGACAGTAACAAGCGGAGAAATAAAAAGCGGCAATTTGGTTCTCAGCCGGACAAAAATGCGCCTTGTAAAAGATTTTTATTATAAGTTTTTTGGGAAGAAATAGACATTTGCATAAAAAACTTCACTTATTTCAATTTCTTTATTTTGTAAGTAAAAAATTTTGTTAGAATGCCGCATGAATAAAAAACAAATTGCTATTTTAAGTATCGGGAATACATTACACAAAGATGAAGGTATCGCTTTATATGCGAGTAAATATCTGGAGTCCAACTACACTTTTCAACCCAGGGTGGATATTATTCACGGCGGTGTTGAAGGAAAAAAACTGCTCAATATATTTATGGAATATCAAGAAATAATTGTCCTTGATGTCATCGGAATTGAGGATGCTCCAGGTTCAATGTATCAGTTCCCTATGGAGACCTTTCGCAGTTTCAGTACAAATGAAGATGATGACGAAACCGGAGTACTCGGATGTCTTAATTTGCTTGAGAGGCAAGGAGAAACTTTACCAAAAGTCACGCTTCTTGCGATTATTCCCCAGAGTATTGAGCCAGGAAGAGGTTTAAGCAGTTCGCTTCTCAAACCCTTTGATGCTTATATCTTAATGATAATAAAATCTCTTGAAGACAAAGGTATCTACTGTGAAGAAAAAACCGAAAAACAAACACTGGAAAATATAGCAGCTGATCTCACCAGTTAGACAAAACATTGCAGTCACTTCATTTTCACACCATTGAACCTGTTATATTTGCTGATTCAAAAGTGCTTATACTCGGTTCATTTCCCAGTATAAAATCTTTTGAAGAGGGGTTTTACTATGCCCATCCACGGAATCAGTTCTGGCCTATATTGGCTGCGATTTACAAAGAACCTGTTCAGACAAAAGAAGATAAAACTGCCCTGTGCAAAAAACACAAGATAGCCCTTTTTGACAGTGCTGCAAGTCTGCAAAGAGATGCAAACAATTCCAGTGATACCAACCTGAAAAATATAGAAGTCAATGATTTTGAAAAACTGTTAGCAGAATATCCAAACATCAAAACCATATTGTTTACAGGCAAAAAAGCACAACAGATTTTTGACAAAGAGTACAAACATCTGAAAATCAAAAAAGTCCTGCTCCCCTCAACCTCCCCCGCCTACGCCAGTATGAAATTTGAAGAAAAACTTGCGAAATACAAAGAGGCTTTGCCTCATCCCTTTCAGTAACATTTTGCATGTTATGCGATATATATGACAAATAACATACAAAATGAGCTGTTATTTATAAATACAGCATAAAACATATACTTTATTTTTAATAAAAGTATTGTATTTTTTCAAATCAACTAAGAAAAATAATGTTTTGGCATATTTTTCAATAAATATCAAAAATTAACAATCATATAAAGTGTATGTTATTTGTTAATTTAAGTGTTTTTGGAATATACTGTTTGTTGATAAATAGTTAAACCAATACACAGGAATAGATTAAAGTGCAAAGATCTTATTATTCAAACAATCTAAGTAAATTCACTAAAGATGATACAAATAAAATTCTTGGTGAACTAGCGAGACATCATAATCATGCCTTAGAAGATTTACAAAAAAATGCCTGGATAAAACAGATAGAATTATTAAAGCAAGTATTTTATAATTATAAAGAAGGTTATATTTTTTTTGAATTTTCGATTCCTAGAATGGGAAAACGTGTTGATAACATTATCATAATAGATGATTCAATCTTTGTTGTTGAATTTAAAGTTGGTTCATCTACGTACGATAAGAATGCTATTGAACAAGTTATTGACTATTCACAAGATTTAAAAAACTTTCATGAAGGAAGTCATACTCAAAAATTATTTCCCATACTAATTTCTACTGAAGCAAATAACATAGAAAATACTATTGAGAAACTACAAGATAAATTATATAAGCCTTTGTTAGCTAATAAGAATTCTTTATTGAATGTAATTGAACAATGTTTAAATATTGAAAAAAAACATAATGTTTGCCCATTAACATGGCAAAGCTCAATATATAAACCTACCCCTACAATAATTGAAGCAGCTCAAGCATTATATAAAGGTCACAATGTACAAGACATTTCCAGATCAGATTCTGGTGCTATTAACTTGTCAATTACCACTGATAAAATAAATCAAATAATTGACACTTCAAAAGAAACAAATAAAAAATCAATTTGCTTTATAACAGGTGTCCCTGGAGCAGGAAAAACACTTGCCGGGTTAAACATTGCAAATGAAAGAATGAACATTGATGAAAATGAGCATGCTGTTTTTTTATCAGGAAACGGCCCATTAGTTGATGTTTTAAGAGAAGCTTTAACAAGAGATGAAGTTAACAATGCAAAAGATAGAGGCCAAAAACTAACAAAAAAAGAAGCTGCAATAAAAACACATGCATTTATTCAGAATATTCATCATTTTCGTGATGATTCTTTAATTAGTGATAGAGCCCCCATTGAAAAAGTTGTAGTGTTTGATGAAGCTCAAAGGGCTTGGAATAAAGAACAGACAAGTTCTTTTATGAAAAGAAAAAAAGGCCAAGATGATTTTGATTCATCTGAACCAAGGTTCTTAATTGATGTAATGAATCGCCATGAAGATTGGTGTACTATAATTTGTTTAATAGGCGGTGGGCAAGAGATAAATACTGGGGAGGCTGGATTAGAAGAGTGGATTGACTCATTACAATCTTATTTTCCAAATTGGAATATCTATTTATCAAACTTAATCATCGACGACAAAAACTACCTTAAAGATGATACTTTAAAAGAGTGGTTAACAGTTAATGCCAATATAGATGAGAACTTGCACTTATCAGTTTCAGTTAGATCATTTAGATCAGAAAAGTTATCAGACTTTATTCACTCAATTTTAGATCTTGATCTCATTAAATCAAAGGGTCTGTATAATAATTTTTTAAAAAATGATTACCCTATAGTTTTAACAAGAGATTTTGAAAAAGCTAAAAAATGGTTAAAAGAAAAATCAATCGGAAGTGAAAGAAGTGGTGTTATAGCTTCATCTGGTGCATACAGGTTAAGACCATTTGGAATAAATGTAAAAAATCAGGTAGATGCTCCTGTTTGGTTTTTAAATAATAGAGATGATATTAGATCTTCATATTTTAATGAAGAAGTCGCAACAGAGTTCGATATTCAAGGGCTAGAATTAGATTGGACATGTGTATGTTGGGATGGAGACTTTTATTTTCAAAACAACCAATGGATGTTTAGAAAATTCAAGGGTACTAAATGGCAAAATATCAATAAAGATATTATAAAAAATTATTTACTCAATGCTTATAGAGTTTTACTTACAAGAGCTAGACAAGGAATGATTATATTTATCCCTAATGGATCAATAGATGATAAGACACGGTTGCCAGAATACTATGATGAAACATTCCACTACCTCAAAGAAATTGGTATACAAGAGGTTTAACAAAGCCTAGCAACGAACGCAAAGATAGCGTCGCTGAAGTCGACCGTTATCATAAAATCACTCTCTAAGACTTGACAATTTCAGTGTTATTACAATATAATTACATATCAAATATATTTGGAGTTATTAAATGACAATGCTTACAAAAATAGGAAACTCACAAGGTGTAAGAATCCCCAAGCCAATCATTGCTCAAGCACAGCTTGAAAACAAACAGCTTGATTTTGAAGTTGTTAAAGATGGTTTGTTGATTAAACCTATAGAAATAAAGAATAGAGAAAAATGGCAAAAAAACATTCAAGAAGTTTTATTAAAAAATAAAAACATTCAAGATGAAGCAATTTTAAATGATATGCTCAATGACAGTGATTTAGAAGATTACGAATGGTAAAAAATATTAAAAGATTTGATATAGTTTTAGTTAAACTAAATCCAACAGTAGGCTCAGAAATACAAAAAACAAGGCCGTGTATTATTATATCTCCAGATGAAATGAGTATGCTAAAAACGGTTATTGTAGCACCTATGACGAGTAAAGGTTTTGATTTTATATTTAGACCAAAGATAAAATTTGAAGCTAAAAATGGTTTAGTATTGTTAGATCAAATAAGAACTATTGATAAGTCAAGAATAGTTAAAATATTAGGAAGAGTAGACACTAAAACACAAAAGGTTATAGCACAACTTTTAGTAGAAATGTTTGACTATTAAAAGAATGATAACAAATCAGAGAAGCTCAATTTTGTGTGAAGTATGAATGAGCCTATCCATCATAGCACAGGTTAGTTTATGAAGTAAAAGAACTTGATAAAATAGTAAGAGTTTTAAGAATGTGGTCACACTATGGAGAATGAGATACAAAAAAAGCTCATCAAAGAAGCAAAGATACACCAAAAAATTACGAATTACACCCCCTATAATTAAATATCTAAGGTGTAAAATATAACAAAACGAAGCTGAACTCCGAACAAACCACTAAAAATTTTATCTTGTATATAATTTAAGTTCTATAAACGGGAACTGTGTTACAATCCATCTATGAGAATAATTTCAAAGAAAAAACTAAAAGATTTTTATGAACAGTCAAAATATGCAGATTCTAAGAGTTCTTTAGAAGCTTGGCATAAAGAGGTCTTAAAACTTCACTGGAACAATCCCAATGAAGTTAAAGAGATGTATCGAAATGCCAGTATTATCGGAAATGAAAAAGTTGTTTTCAATATTGCTGGGAATAAGTATAGATTGATAGTTTCAATAAACTATTATGCAAAAATTGTTTTTATAAAATTTATTGAAACACATAAACAGTACGATAAAATTAATATGGAGGATTTATAAGATGAATATCAAGCCGATTAAAAATGAACAAAACTACAACGAAGCACTTCAAAGAATTGAAACTTTAATGAATGCTAAACCAAATACATCTCAGATGGATGAGTTAGAGGTTCTAACAACTTTAGTAGAGGCTTACGAAGAGCAACACTATAAAATAGAAGCACCTGACCCAATAGAAGCAATAAAGTTCAGAATGGAGCAAGAGGGATTAAAACAAAAAGATTTAGTCTCTATAATTGGAAGCAAATCAAGAGTATCTGAAATTTTAAATAAAAAAAGGAAACTCACTATTGAGATGATTAGAAATTTACATAAACAGTTACATATACCGGTAGAGAGTCTTTTTTTAGATTACAAAACAAACTGTGCTTAAATGCTAACAAATAAAGATTAGGAATGATGATTGCCAACTTTACTCAATAAAAACAATGCAGGAAAAAATATTTAATGAATTTTTTATCAAAAGAAGCTCCGCTTCAAAGCTCTATATCTTCGATGAAGGCTGTTTTGTCTGATGTCGGATGCGAAACGGTTTTTCAAGAACACAAAAATCCCCTCACTCACTGTTATTCGGTGAATCTCAGCTCAAAAGAAGCACCCGGACATATTTATTCCAACGGTAAAGGTGTACTCAGCGATGCTTCTGTGGCAAGTGCTTTGGGTGAATATATTGAGCGTCTGCAGACAAACAACTTTTTTATAGATTTTCATTTGCCAAAGAGAAAATATTATCCTGATGAAGTTGTTTTTTCTTTTGATGAAGCGTATCTCAGCGATGAACTTATGGCAGTGTACAACCCTGAGAACAATCTCTCAGCTGAAGATTTGGTGGATTTCAACAGCGACTATGAAGACAAAATTGTCGCACTTCCTTTTGTCAAACAATCCACACAAGAGCGTGTTGCCATTCCGCTTAATATTTTAAGCAATCTCTACGTGAGCAACGGTTTGGCGACGGGAAACACCCCTTTGGAAGCAAAGGTGCAGGCTCTGAGTGAGATTTTTGAACGCTATGCAAAAATCACTATCATTAAAAACGGCTATGCTTTGCCGAAATTTCCTGATGACGTTGTTACAAGTTTTCCAAAAGTCTATGAAGATGTACAGGCATTGCAAAAACTCGGCTATAAGGTCGAAGTGTTGGATGCTTCTTTGGGCGGACAGTTTCCCGTCACTGCCATTTCATTGATAGATCCGAAGAATGCTACACTTTTTGTCTCTTTTGGAGCACATCCTATTCTTGAAGTCTCACTTGAACGCACAATGACCGAGCTTATGCAGGGACGTTCTCTTGAAAATCTTGACAGTTTTGAAGTGCCTACTTTTGACATGAGTCTTGTCTCAGACAGTTTTAACCTTGAATCACACTTTATAGACTCCAACGGCAAACTCGGATTTCCTTTTTTGAGTGCCAAAAAGAGTTTTGGGTATTCTCCTTTTTCGTATAAAGGAAACTCCACGCAAGATGAATATAACTATCTTACAAAGATTCTTCAAGATATGGAGAAAGAATTTTACATCAGAGAATATGATTACCTCGATTTTTACTCCTGTCAAATCATTGTTCCCGGTATTTCAGAAGTTTATCCCATAGAGGATTTGATATATAACAACAAAAACAACGGCAAACTTATCCGTGATATGGTACTCAATTTTACAAAATATGACCCGCAGGAAATTATGCTTGAGATTGAATCATTGGAAGACTCACTCAATATGGAAAAATACATCGGTGTCATCTTTGTGAAAAATTTTACAATGGCTGAATTTAAAGCACAGATTTTATTGCGCCTGGGTGAGTATGACGAGGCACTGGAGTTGTTGGAATACGGGACAAACAAACTCGGTCATCTCGTAGTAGAACTTGCTCGAATGCAGGAGATGCAACTTGATTATGAAGAGTACAAAGAAGCTTTATATGAGGTGTTTTCCAAAGAAAAAGTAGTAAAATCTTTGGGTATTCTCAATAATACAGACTTTTTAATAGAAACAACGCTGCATAAAGACTATACCAATATGCTGAACCTATATGACAAACTTGAGAGAAAAAAATGCACAATGAAATAGACCTGATACTCAAACCTGAATTTACACAGCAGATACAAAACGGTTATCCTCTGCTTATGAAAGAGTATTTTGAAGATTGGCATAAACTCGAAGAAGAAGGCAGTCTGCTTCACTTGTATGACAAAAAAAAGAGATTCATTGCAAAAGGTTACTACGGATTACAGAACAAAGGACATGGCTGGGTTCTTTCACAAAAAGAAGATGAAACCATAGACAGCGAATTTTTCAAAAGAAAAATCAAAGAGGCACTCTCCTACAGAAAAGATTTCTTTGCCGACACGCAAACAACTGCCTTTCGGGTTTTTAACGGTGAGGGCGATGGCATCGGCGGCTTGAGTATTGATTATTTTGAAGGCTATTATCTCTTTACGTGGTACAGCATCGGTATTTATACATTCAAAGAGAGTATACTCGAAGCTTTTAAACAGAGTATCGACTTTAAAGGAATCTATCAGAAAAAACGCTTTAATACAAAAGGCATGTATCTCGATGACAAAAGTGACTTTGTATCTGGGCAAAAAGCACCACAGCCTTTACATGTAAAGGAAAACGGGGCAAATTTTGCCGTTTATTTGGATGATGGGGCAATGGTGGGAGTTTTTTTAGACCAGAGAGAGGTCAGAAAAGCCATTCGTGACAAATATGCAAAAGGAAAAACCGTTTTAAATACTTTTTCCTACACGGGCGCTTTTTCAGTATTTGCAGCCCTTGGCGGTGCAAAAAGCACGACAAGCGTTGACTTGGCAAAACGAAGTTTACCAAAAACACAAGAACAGTTTTCCATCAACAACATTGATTTGAAAAATCAGAATATCATTGTTGAAGATGTCTTTTTATACTTTAAATATGCCGTGAGAAAAAAACTGCTTTTTGATATGGTTGTCGTTGATCCGCCGAGTTTTGCACGTTCAAAAAAACACACATTCAGTGCCAACAGAGATTATGTAAAACTCCTCAAAGAGGTGATACAAATCACAAAAAAAGGCGGTATTATCGTAGCTTCCACCAATGCTGCCAATTTCAGTATGATGACTTTTGGCAGATTCATAGATAAAGCTTTCAAAGATGTAAAAATAAAATACAAAGTGCTAAAACGCTACTCTCTTCCAAAAGATTTTCGCGTGGCAGAAAAATTTCAAGAGGCTAATTACCTCAAAGTCGTTTTTATAAAAAAACTTTAGTTTGTCTCAAGAATAAAATATCCGAGATAGTTTTTTATCGGTTTATGCGCATTTACCCAACTTGAAATACCGCCTTCGAGATTGACAACATTGCTAAAACCCAAATCTTTGAGGGTTTTTGCAGCCATCAGACCTCTAGCCCCTTTGAGACAATAACAGACTATTTGATGATCACTTAAATCAACAAGTTTGTCATCAACGGCGAATTCCAACTTCCCCCGAGGAATGGTAAAAACAGTTTTAGCAGGGATGACACCGCTTGCAAACTCGTCAGATTCCCGCACATCAATCAAAACCATATTTTCCAAGTCAATCTCTTCAACCTGAATTTGCTTTATCTCTTTCTTTGCCGCAGTCAGCAGTTCTTTTAAATGCCCCTTGATAAGGTCAATGTCACACCTTTCGTAATACTTTTTCATCTGTTCGTTATGGTTCATGAAAGCTCCTTTACATGTATTGCATACTAAAGTATACAACCAAACAGCTTAATCATTAAGTTCCTTTAGTATTTCTAAGTATTTTTAGATAAAATACTAGAAAATATAATGAAGAGATTTTGAATGAATATTCCAACAAATTTAATCAAAGATAAAAAAATTCTCCTTGGTGTAACCGGCTCTATTGCTGTGTACAAAACACTCGAACTCGTCAGGGAATTCATTAAAGCCGGAGCAGAGGTAAAGGTTGTTATGAGTGAGAGTGCAAAAAAATTTATAACTCCGCTCACTTTTGAAACCCTCACTTCAAATCAGGTCCTTGATGACACAAACGAGTCCTGGGCAAATGAGCATAACCACATTAAAATCACCCAATGGGCAGACATCATGGTCATTGCTCCTGCAACGGCAAACACCATCGCCAAACTTGCCAATGCCATTGCAGACAATATGCTGCTGCAATGCGCGCTTGCTTTTAGCGGTATGAAAATTTTGGCACCCTCGGCAAATACAAATATGCTCCAAAATCCAATCACTCAGGCAAATTTGAAGATGCTCGGCATTGCAAACTATACTATTTTAGAGACGCAGACAAAAGAGTTGGCCTGCAAGACTGTCGGTGACGGCGCTATGGCCGATCCTTTGGATATTTTTTATCAAACCTGCCGTGAACTTTTAAAAGAGGAGTTTTGGGAACACAGACGGGTGATAGTAACCGGCGGAGGCACGATTGAAAAGATTGATGAAGTACGCTACATCTCAAACTTTTCAAGCGGAAAAATGGCATCGGCTTTGGCAACTGCACTCTATTTAAAAGGGGCAGATGTTAATCTCATCGCCACAAAATTTGACCGTGACCTGCCTGTCAATATGCATAAAATAGACGTAGAAGACACACAGGAGATGCTTGAGTATCTTGTCGATTCCATACGCATTGCAAAAAAAGGCAAGCTTTCAAAAGCGACACTCATACGTGACGAGCATATTCATCTTATTCAAAAAAAGCCCTATCTCTTTATGGCAGCGGCGGTGAGTGACTATGTTCCTGAATTTCCTCAAAATACCAAACTTAAAAAAGAGGATTTGGGTGAAAAGTGGGAACTGAGTCTGAAAAAAAATATTGACATTTTAAGTACAATTGAAAAAGAAGGCATTACAGTCATAGGTTTTAAAGCAGAAATGGACAAAGAAAAAGCCGAAAAAAATGCAAAAAAGATGTTACAGGAGAAAAAACTTGACGCGGTCTGTCTCAATGTTTTACAAAATGCCTCAAGCTTTGGCAGTGACGAAAATGAAATAGACTTTATTACACCACAAAAAAATGTGCACATACCAAAAGCGGACAAACTGCATGTATCTTTTGAAATAATCAAAAATGCAAAAGAGCTGCAAGAATAGATGATGAACAAGGCCAGACATATAGCCATCATAATGGACGGAAATGGACGATGGGCAGAGCAACAGGGCAAAAAAAGAGTCAAAGGGCATGAAGCAGGTGCAAAAGTCGTCAAAGCAATCACAACCTATTGTTCAAATGATGAAGATATAGAACGCCTGACACTTTATGCCTTTTCAACGGAAAACTGGAAAAGACCACGTCTCGAAGTTGAGTTTTTAATGAAACTTTTAGAAAAATATCTCAAAGACGAGTTACCTTCTTACTTGCAAAACAATGTCAGGTTTGAAGCTATCGGCGACATTCGTGCTTTTTCAAAATCACTGCAAAAAACCATACAAACGGTAGAAGAAAAAACGGCGCATTGTGACGGGTTGGTGCAGAGTCTTGCCCTGAACTACGGTTCGCAGGACGAGATTCTTCGTGCAATAAATTCTTTAAAAAAACAGGATGAAAACATCACACTGGAGATGCTTAACAATGCGCTTGACTGCAAAGTAGCCGTAGATATACTCATTCGTACCGGAGGAGACAAAAGACTCTCAAACTTTCTGCTTTGGCAGTCGGCATATGCAGAGCTTTTTTTTACAGATACGCTCTGGCCGGACTTTACATGTAAAGAATTAGAAAAAATTCTACAAAAGTTTACAAAAATTGAAAGACGATTTGGTGGTTTAAAATGATGGAACTTGGCATAGCTTTTGTACTCGGTATACTTTTTGGTTCTTTTTTAAATGTTGTCATTCTTCGCATACCAAAGGGAGAAAGCGTTGTTTTTGATGCGTCACACTGCCCTGCATGCAATGAAAAGCTCAAACCCTGGCATAATATTCCGCTTTTTTCATGGATTTTTTTAGCAGGAAAATGTGCCTACTGCAAATCACATATTTCTGTGCAGTACCCGCTTATAGAACTTCTCTCAGGTTTTATTTTTGTCATTCTTGCCAATAAATTCGGACTGAATCTGCCGGCATTTTTCATAGCTTTGAGTTTTTTGATGCTTTTAGCGCTTTCGGTTATAGATTTCAGATACAAAATGGTACCCGATTCACTCAACCTCTTGGCTATTTTCTTTGCCATACTCGGCGCATGGAGTATTCAAGGTTTTGTTCTTAACCTGGAAAACGCCCTCCTTTTTGCCGGTGGTTTTACACTCCTGCGTTTTACTCTTTCTTATTACTTAACATCATCTGTATTTAGAGCCGGACTAAAAACGAAAACATCCTGGAACAGGCACTATGACAGGACACCTTTTATAGAAGCTATGGGAGAAGGCGACATTATGGTAGCGGCTGCAATGGGCGCACTTTTGGGAGTCAAACTTGGTCTTGTTGCCATTTTTCTCTCAGCCCTCTTGGCTTTGCCGGTTATGCTCTTGCTTCTTAACAAATCAAAAGAGGAACAACGCGTCCCCTTTGTGCCTTTTTTGGCACTTGCAACTTTCATAGTCTATGTGTATGATTCTCAAATACTCAGATACATCGAGGCAAACTACTAATGCTGAGATTAAAAAAATATATACTGAGTAACTTTTCTGCTCTTTTTATGTCCATATTTTTGCCGTTGTTTGTCATAGCATCGGTAATATTTTTAATTAAACTCTCTACCTATACGGCGGTTATTCAACTGACTATTTTGGAAATGGGCAAACTGTATCTTTTCATACTGCCTGAAATTCTTTTTTATACGCTGCCTATTACATTTTTTGTCGCAGCAACACTTTCTTTGTTTAAACTTTCAAATGACAATGAAATAATCGTTATTTTTTCACTTGGCATTGCACCGGGTTTTATCATCAGAACCTTTTTCAAACCTGCTTTCATATTAAGTCTGCTGCTGGCATTTAACTTCCTGGTTGTTGCACCCCATACGACTACTTTGTCAAAAAATTTCCTCTCCTATAAAAAGAGTGAAGCAAAATTCAATCTTGCAGCTAGTGAATTTGGAAACAGTTTTGGGGACTGGCTTTTATACATTGGAGCAAAAAACGAAGACGGTACCTTTTCCAAGGTATTTTTGTTTAACAAAAAACAGGAAGAAGAGATACTCATTGCTGCAAAAAAAGCCAAAGTTATTAACGATTCGGGAATTTTACGTCTTCAGTTAATGGATGGAGAGGGTTACAGTTATTCAAAAGAAAAATTTTCTCAGATAAATTTCCAAGAGATGCTTATCAACGATACGCTCAAAGCAGACTTGACCACCTATGAACAACCCTTGCAGTACTGGCTCTCAAAAGAGAATGCCGGGAGAAAAAAACATATCTTCATTAAAGATACCTTGCTGAGTCTCTTTCCGATGATAACACTTTTTTTAATCGCAAGCATCGGTATAGTTCAGGTAAGACATCAGAAGTCTAAAGTCTATTTATATCTCTTTGTAAGCATAGTTTTATTTTATGGGATGACAATAGGTTTGGAAAAAATGTTTCAATACTATACGATTCCTGTTGTTGCACTTTCATGGCTGATAATAACATATGCCATCTATAGAAAAACTATCGTCAATAAGTTTTAATTCACATGAGAGCAGCATTGCATTTAGCCTATAACGGCACTCATTTTTTTGGTTCTCAAACACAAAAAGAGACATCTGATACAGTCCTTGGCGAACTTGAAAATGTTTTGAAAAAACTGGGAATTGAGCAGAAAGTCGTGGCAAGCGGGCGAACTGACAAAGGCGTCCATGCTACTATGCAGGTCTGTCATATAGATTTACCGCCCTACTGGGATGATATGGAAAAACTCAAAAAAGTTCTCAATAAAATGCTCTGTGATGCTTTACATGTAAAAAGAATCATACATGTAAAGGATGATTTTCATGCACGATACAGTGCAAAAAAAAGAAGCTACCGTTACATCATTAAAACAAAACAGAAAAATCCTTTTGAAAGTGATTTTGTTACTTTTTTAGAGGATGCAAACCTGCAACAGATACAGCAAAACATCGCTCTTTTTGTCGGAGAGCATGATTTCAGACAGTTTATGAAAACAGGCAGTGACGTAAAATCTACTACAAGAATTATATACAGAGCTTTTGCCTATCAGCACAAAGACTACATTGTTTTATACTTTGAGGCCAACGGATTTTTGCGCAGCCAAATCAGACTGATGGTCGGTGCACTTTTGACACTCACTAAAGATGCAATACAAGCACAGCTCAACTGCACCCAAAAGTACAAAATCAAACCGGCACCTCCAAACGGGCTTTATCTTGCAAAAATCAAATACTAGACTTCCTTCGGTTTCACGCTCCAGATAAATACAAGCGGTATAAACAGCAGCGTCAAAAAGGTACCTACAATCAAACCGCCAATCGCTACCGTTCCAAGCGGTGCCAAACGCTCCAACCCAATGGCAGATCCAAGCGCGACAGGCAGCATACCGGCAGAAGTTGCAAACGCTGTCATAAGAACAGGCCGCGTTCGTATCTTGATACTCTCAACCATTGCTTCAAAAGTACTGTATCCTTCTTTCATCTTTTCGAGTGCAAAATGGATTAGAAGGATCGCATTGTTGACGATAATACCACTCAAGAGGATAAATCCCATCATTGCCGGCATAGAGGTATGGTAGTGCATAAGAAGCATCATCCACGAAGCCCCTATAATGGTAAGCGGTATCGAAAAGACTATCATCATTGAAATTTTTACAGAATTGAACATGGCGATGAGGGTAAAAAGTATCAATATAACTGCAAAACCAATGGCCCCTACCATTCTTCCTGCAGAGTTTTTAAACTGTTTTATATCTCCCGTCTGCTCCATTGTCACACCATCGGGCAATACTTTACCCGCAAAGGCTTTATCAAAGTTTGCCATTATATGAGAAATTGCCGCCTTTTCCCGAAAACCGTACACATTCAGAGTATATTGCAATCCTTCTCTTGTAATCAGAGACGGCTCCTGCACCATTGTGATCTTTACCATATCACGCAAAGGTATTTTTCCTCTTTTTGTCGTAACAAGATAGTCTTTAATCTCTTCAATACTTTCTCTCTTTTTCTTGTCTACCCATACTCTTATGCCAAAATCCGCACTGTTTTGCAGATAAAATGAGGCTGCTTTTGCCCCGCGTACAAAGAGTTGGAGTTGTTTGGCTATCTCTTCGTTGCTTAAACCGTAATAGGCAGCTTTTTTCTCGTCTATACTGAATTCATAAACTCTTTTGCTCGCAAGCCAGGTTCTTGAAACACTGACGACCCCGCCTGTATGTTGCATTGCATCCGCAACAATGTCACCGGCCTTTTGCAGTTTTGTTACATCATCGCTGTAGAGTGTTACATCAATATTTGCACGAAGACTCGCAATCGCTGTTGCACCATAATCTACAACATCCACACTGTTTACATTTTTTATTTTATTCAGTGCTTCACGCAGTTTGCGTTCTATCTGCCAGATACTCTCTTTTCTTTTGTATCTGTCTACATAGGTTGCCGATATGCTGATGTGGTCTATAGAACTGCCGCTTCCTATACTCATAACACCCGCTTCGCTTCCAATGGCACTTGAGAGATACAAAAGTTCTCCCTGTTTTGTTATGATTTTGTTTGCCTCTTCTACTACTTTTTTACTCGCTTCTATAGGCAGATTCGGATCCACTGTGATGCTGATTCTTACTCCTCCTGTATCCATAGGCGGCATCAGTTCCTGTCCGACTGTTGGCATAACACCTTTGACACTTGTAAAAAAGAGCAGAAAAAGTACCACCACATACAACAATGCAATGCTTTTTTTCTTTGCACCCAAAGAGACGGCACGCACAAAAAAATCGGCGATTGCACTGCTGAATCCTCCTGTGATTTTTTCAAAAAAAGCTTCGCTCTTTAAAACAAAAGGAGATTTGATGGTAAGAATTTTCAGTGACAACAGAGGCACAGCCGTTATAGATATTACATACGAAGCTGCCAGTGCCAAAAGCAGTGTTGCTACAAGCGGTTGGAAAATTGTCTGCGGATATCCTCCTACAAAAAGCATAGGAGAGAGGGCTATCATCGTTGTGATCGTTCCACTCAAATCTGCAAACATAATCTCTTTGGTTCCGTTATAGACAGCTTTGTGTATCTCATCATGGAGTTCTCTGTAATGCCTTTCAATGTTTTCCATCACGACTACAGCATCATCCAAAAGAAGTCCCAGTGCCAATATAATGGCGGTAAGCGTGACAACATTAAACTCTATATCCATAATCCACATAAGGGCTATAGTGGTAGCATAAACAAGTGGAATGGTAACCAAAACAACCAAAACTTGACGAAAAGATGCCAAAAAGAAAAAAACAACAAGCGTCGACATAATGATGGCATCGCGCAAAGATTCAAACATATTGTTTGTACTTTGCACTATAGTGTCTTTTTGCGTATCGGTAATTACAAAAGAGAGATTTTTATATTTGTTTTGCAGTTTTTGTATCTCTTTTTCTACTCGTGCGATTGTTCTTATTACATCAGCATTACCGGTTCTCTGTACAGCAATGGCGATAGCATTTTTTGAATTTCCATAGTATTCGGCACTGTTGTCATAATGTCCAAAATAGACTTTTGCGATATCTTGCAGTTGTATCTCTTTGGTAATACTGACTTTTTTCAGATTGGCTACAGTATCACGTTTTCCCTGGGCCCGCAAAAGATATCTTTTGTCTTTTCCTGTAATAAATCCAATAGCAAAGTCATTATCATTTGCCCGTAATTTGGCAACAACCAGGGCTATATCAAGATTGTAGCGCTCAAGTTTTTCTTTATCGACGATAACCTCTATCTCTTTTTCATAGCCGCCAAATACATCCACATTGGCAACACCCTGTACTTTAATAAGCTTATGCTTTATCTGTGTTTGCACAATTTGCCTGATATCTTCCAAAGAGACATTTCCCTCTTTTGCACTGACTGCATATGTCACTATCGGGGCAGTTGCTTCTGTTATTTTTATAATCTGGGGATTTAAAATGGATGCAGGCAGTTTGGCCCTGATTTTATCAAGCGCATTGGAGACATCACTTGTAGCACTGTCAATATTTTTTGTATACTCAAACTCGGCAGAAATCACACTCACTTCATCAATGGTTGTTGAGTAAACTCTTCTTATTTTGTCCAGTGTATACAGCTCCTCTTCCACAGGAATGGAAACATTCGCCGCCAAACCTTTCGCTGATTCTCCCGGTTCTACAATTACCACAGCTACAGTTGGATAATTGGAATCCGGAAAAAGTTTTCTGTCTATTTTGTTGTACCCGACAAGGCCCAAAAATAAAAACAGTGCCAAAAATGAAATAATAAAATAGGGTCTTGAAAGTAAAAAATCCACTATGGAAAAACTATTTTTCATGCGTCTGCGCCTTGTCGATTATTATCTTTCCATAGGCTGGAAGCATAGAAAGTTTTGCTTCAGAACCCAGAGCCACTCTATACTTTGGACATGGAGATACGACAGCCGCTCTGTTGTCTTCCAAAAGCAGGTCAACGGCAAGCTTTGAAAATTTGCCTTCTTTGTATTGCATTACATATACACCCTCTTGTGTATGCAAAAGTGCATTTAAAGGAACACTGCATCCCTTTGCATTTGCAATTTCAACGTTGATATGAACAAAAGATTTGTTTGCAAAATCTATGCGTTTTTGCAGTGTGACTTCGGCAACGAGCAGAGTATTTTTTGCATCATCATAAATCTTGCTGACTCTTCCTATCAAGCTTTTTTGCAGGTAAACCTTTTGTCCTTTGGCTATTGGTATCTGATTTTGGGCAAAAGAAAAAGTCAGCTTTTGCTTCTGTGTATTGAGTGTGACAACAGGTTTTCCTGCCGGAGCGATGGACCCTTCATCCAGGAGTTTAGAGCCGATAACACCGTCAAAAGGGGCTACAAGATTCAGGTAATTCAACTGTACCTTTGTTTGTGTTATTTTTGCCTCCGTCGATTTGACAGCTGAACGTTTTGTCTGATACTTTGCATTCGAAGCATCAAGTATCTCTTTGGAAACAGCTTCGATTGCATAAAGCTTTTTATTTCTTTGCAAAATATCCTGAGCATTTTTTAAATCAAGCATAAATGCTTTTTTCTGTGCTTTGAGTGATGCAAGATTTGCTAAAATATCCTTATCATCAAGCGTCACTAAAAGTTCCCCTTTTTTTACTTTGTCATTTTCATGCACATATATTTTTTTGATATTTGCTGTAAATTTTGAAGCAATATCTGCCTGCTTCAAAGAAAACACCTCTGCCAAAAACTCTCTCGTACGAGAAATATTTTTCTCCTTTGCTACAGTAGTCTCTACACTTTTACTATACTCTTTTGCTGCAGGCAAAGCAGCCACATGCTCTTTTTGTTTTTTCAAAAAAATTCCTGCGCCTGCTATTACAATAACACTAAAAACAATTAATACAGTTTTTTTCATCTACTTCACTTCCTTTTCTAAAAGATATTCTTTATAGTATTTCGCCTTTTGATACCCGTATTTTGCTTCTGTCATTTGGGCATAGACCAGCTCTTTTTTTGCCTGTGTATCCAACAAATCCACAAGAGAAAGGGCATTGTTTTCATACTTGATCTGCTGGGCTTTTTCTATCTCCTGTAAAAGTTCATACTGACTTTGCAAAGCTGTATAGTCTGCCTGTGCGATTTCTATTTTGGAATTTGCAATTTTTAAATTTTTTTCCAACTCCAACCGTGTTATGCTTTTGTCTATTTTTGACTGCATCAGAGCAATCTTTTCTTTGGCCACATCTGCACTTTTTGCTCCGAAATCATAAAGATTCCACTGCAGGTGCAAACCTATCTGCCATACATTTTCACTGTTAAAGTCATTTTTGTTTAAATATGTCACACCTGTCTGAGCAAAAGTATTTGTCGTTGCATTGGGCCCCATACTGTAGCCGTAATATGCACTGAAATCCACCTTTGGATAGTACAGTGCCTCTGCGGTACGGACTCTTTTTTGTGCTATATTGCTTTTTAGTGCAGCAATTTTTAATCGGCTTAAGCTTTTAAGGTCCGGTTCGCCTTCTTGCAAGCCCTCAAAAGTGACACTGACCTCTTCTGCTTTGTCAAATTTGTCCGAGGCAATCATTTGCGAAAGAGAAGCTTTTAAAATTGCTATATTGGAGGTTATCTTATTTTTATTTGCCACTGCTTCCACATAGGCATTTTTTGCCTCCAGCATGTCAAGTTTTGATTTTCCTCCAAGCTTATATGCTTTTTGTATATACATGTAAAGACTCTTTTTTGCCTCTATATACTTTTTTTGTGCTTTGAGCTGCTCCTGCAGTGATAAAAGAGAGAGATAAATATTTTCTACATTGTAAATGAGCTCTGCTTTTGCAAGTTTTATTTTAAAAAGAGTGTTTTTATATGCCAAATCCGATATTTTATAGCTGTTTTGTTTGGCAAATCCGTCAAAAAGCGTCACATTGTAAGAGATACCCGTAGAGACCAAATCATTTGTTGTCGGCATCTCATAGGCACCTGTTGGAGAAGAAACGATTTGCATTGGTGTTAACGGCACCAGTGTTCGTGCATTGTTGTAATGGTCATAATTGAGTGTAGCATCAAATCGACCAAGGTTCTGTGCCTGCTTTATACGCCTGCTTTTTTGTGAAACCTCTTTATCCAAAAAGATTTTTTTCAAAGAGTTATTGTGCTGTAATGCCTCATCTATTGTCTCCTGCAGACTCATCGCTTGCAGCGAAAGAGGCAAAAGAAAACCTAAAACCAGTTTTTGTATCATGTTCATCCAGACCTTGTAAAAAATATAGCTAATTCTAACACTTTCGTATTAACTCATTGTTAAGAGGACATAATTCTGTATTGACTCTTTTTATGATATGATATAACTGATTTTTATATATGAAGGATATTTCATGCAAAAATACAGATGTACCGTATGTGATTATATTTATGATCCTGAAGCGGGTGATGAAGAGAATGGCATACCTGCAGGCACACCCTTCGAAAATTTGCCTGAGGATTGGGTATGTCCGGACTGCGGCGAACCCAAAGATGTTTTTGAACCTTTGGAAGATGAATAATCTACTCCTGCTCCTTCTGCTCATAACTGCAAATATTTTTGCGGCGTATACTAAAAATGATGCATCGCAGGATTTTATTTTTCCTAAATGGAGAGAACTGCATAAAATCAACAAAGCACTCCTGCACTCACATGACCACCATGCGGCAGTCGATATTTATACCAATGAGATTGCGACAAAACCGTATATCGAACAACAGTCGTTCTTTCCCGAGGGCTCTGTAATTTTAAAACCTTTGTATAAAAAAAACAGTAGACGAAGCTATTTGGCACGTCTTGTTGTGATGGTTAAAATGCATAAAGGGTATGATACAAAAAACAGTGACTGGTGGTACGGAGTCTATGACAAGACAGGAACAGATGTCTGGTTTGAAGGCAAGATCAAATCCTGCATCCAATGTCATGAAATTGCCAAAAAGAGCGATTACCTTTTTACCGAAAAAGTTATGGAAGAAATTGAATTTCAAGAGTAAATTTATGCTTTTCTTGCTACACTTATAAAAATTATAAATATTTCAAAAGAGAAAACAAATGTTTGAAAATGTAAAAATGCCAGAAGGCTTGAACCCTGAAGTCCTGGAACACCTGATGAATCCGAAAAATTACGGAAAAATGGATGATGCCGACGGAGTGGGTGTGGCTCTGGATGAAAAAACAAAAGAGTATGTCATCTTTTATACAAAACTTGATGACAATATCATAAAAGATGTAAAATTTGCAACAAACGGATGTCAGGATACCGTAGTTATCGGATCGATGTTTACGCAGATGATAAAAGAGAATGATTTGGACTACGCAAATACTGCTGTCGAAAAAATACATGAAAAACTAGGAAAACTCTCAGCACAGCAACTTATCTGTGCAGAGATTGTTTTTAGTGCCTTTTTGGCATCACTTCAAAATTTTGAAAACAGAAAGAACGGCGCAGATGAAGAACTGCATCTGTTTAAGATGAAAGAGAGTTGCGAGACGGCACCTGTGCAGAAGGATAAAGAAAATGAATAAAAGATACCAAAAAAAACATGAACTCTGGCTTGCTGTACTTTTTGCCTCATTTGCCATAAACGATGAAACAATCAAGTCCCGTTTGTATGATTTTTCACAAATTGCCTTTCGGCATATGAAATGGCTTGGCGAAGAGGCTTTGGAAACAGGAGAGGATTATAATTACGACAGAGATATGCTCTTGTATAAGCGTAATACAGTTTTTGAAGTCATTACAGCGCTCAAAGAACAAATAGAAGAGACTCAGCCATTTTATCCACAAAACATTTTAGGTGAACGCATCAAAACGGATGACGCCTATCTCTTAGAGTATCTTTCTCAAATTTTAAAAGATGAGAAAAACAATCAAGAGGTTACCGCATTTAATATGCAGCGCAAATGGGGAGACAAAAACCTTTCTCAGGAGCAAATTGACGCATTGACACTCTTTTTGTTTGAAGAGTCGTACAAAGAGTATGAGCTTATCTTAGTCTATGCCTACATGCAGGCACGAACCAGAAACGTACTGCATTTTAATGTTTTTCAAGATTTGGTTGACGAGTCACACTTTCATCTCAAGTCATTTGGCAACATGATGGCGAAATTAGGCATTTTAGCACTTCCGAGAGAATTGCACACTATGACCTATGTCGTCAAAGATTTGGAAGAGTTTGTCAAAGACGGCATTGCCGAAGAAGAGGCTGCAAAAATTATGTGCAAAGAGTTAAGTGATGCTATCAAAGATGAAGAGCTTGCCAGGTTTTTTGATTTTATCAATTATCAGGAGAGTTATCATATTGAGTTGATGAAAAAGCTTTTATAAGTTCTTTTATCTTGAAAGACGCAAAGCCCGCACTGAAGTACGAGTTCCGAATTTGAGTGCCGACTGTTTTTTTTGCTTTCATGCCACTCCTGCCGTACTGAAGCACGGATTCCGAAGAACTGCACACTCTCTTGGAATCGGTACTTCAGTGCCGACTGTTGCTATTTTTTCCACTCTTGAGGCACTAAAATACCAATTCAGAAAAAACTCCTTTTTGCCCAGAGTATACCCAGGTATTCATGAACTGCTATACTTGAAATATAAAAATAAACAGGTTTGGGAACCTGCAGATACCCTCTGAACTCACTTTTGTAATAATTTGTCGGTGCAGCTATGGGATGCATACCGAGTGAGCGAAAAAGCAGCATAGCCCGTGGCATATGTGTGGCAGAGGTTACCAGTACAAAAGGCTTATCTGTGACAAGTGTTTTGGTGAAAATTGCTTCTTCTTTTGTATCTGCCGGCTTCCCGTTTATAATCATATCTTTATATGCCACACCCAAAGCATGTGCCAGTTTTGCATTCATCGCTGCATTTGTTGTATTTGTATCTCCCTCGTATCCTGTAAAAATCAATTTTGATTCCGGCATCTTTTTATGTATGAGTATTCCTTCTAAAACTCTTTTTGTGCCGGTACTGCTGATTTGGGAAGAGAGTGGCTGAGACGGATCCGTATTATGTCCGTTGCCGAGTACATGTATATATTTAACCTGCTGTTTATAATCAAATTTTGGGTACTGGTTTTCCAGATTCTGTACCAAAAAGTTTGCAAAAGGCGGATAGGAGAAAAGTAACAGTAAAAACAGGCCCGAAAAAAACAGTATTTTTGCAAAACGAATCTTCTTTACATGTAACATGTAAAGCCCGACTGCCAACAGTGTAACAATCAAGCCAAGCGGTTCTACAAAAAATGTTAGAAATTTTTTCAGATACAAACCTGCACTCATGTGATAACTTCATTGATTTTATTTGTAACACGCGGATCCCAAAACAGTTCCGTATGCGAAAGTCCTTTGAACTCTTCATAATGCACTAAATTTTTTATATGCTTTTTTAAATTTCTGGAATTTTGCAAAGGAATAAGTTCATCATCCCGACTCACAAACAAATAAGTATCGGCTTTTACATTTTCAATATAGTGCATCGTTTTGAACTTATACCGTAAAAGCTTTGCCATATAAGAAATTTTAGAATATTTTTGGCGTAAAAGCTGTCCTATGGAGTCAAAGGCTCCTATCAAAAAGAGTGCTGATACTTTATGTTTTGAAGCAACATACGCAGCAACACTTGAACCTAAAGAGTAGCCCAAAAGATAAAAATCACCATAGTTTTTCTGCACCAACTCTGCAATTTTCAGACTGTCTTGCAAAATATTTTTCTCATTTGCCACACCTTCGCTTTTACCGTAACCACGATAGTTAAAGACTACTATTCGTGACTTTGGATAAACCTGGGATAGCCTGTTGAGAAGGGCCACACCGTCATGACTCCGACCTACAAACATAAGCAGGGTACTTTTCGGATTTTTCGGCTCATACACAGCACCCTCAAGTTCTATACCATCATCCATTTTCGCACTTAAAAGGGAGCAGTCTTGGCACAAACGCCTCTCTTTTATATATGTAGGACGAAAAATCATAAAATATTGCCATTGATAAAAAGCAAACAGTAATATTAAAAAAGTGAAAATTAAAAAAGCTATATAAATCATGAAAAGAATTATAGTATAATTCGCCTAATAAGTGCCAGAGGATAATAAATGCAAGTATTTGGAAAATTTTCAACAAACTTTGATATGGACTATTTAGTCGAACAGTATATGTATATCAATGAGAACGAAGAGGAAAAAATCACCGTTGATGATTTAGAAAACATGCTTAAGAAAAAACGCAAAACTGTCGCAGGAACTGTTTTTTTGTATAACCCTGAAGTCAGTCCAGTCGGTTATAAAATGAGCCGTTTTTTGCAAGAAGAAGGATTTGACAAGTATGATGAATTTGTCCCTCTGAATGAAAGTCCAAAAGACTATGTTTTAAACGCAGGCTTTAAAGAACACTACAAAGGCAAGCTTGTCCAGATCAGATATCTGTTTAATTATAACAGGGAAAACATCGAACCGACGCCGATTTTGGAAGAGTTTGATGCTGACCTGGACAAAATCACCTCTTCTCAGCTTACACGATATGACAAGCAGCTGAACTATATTGATATACCGAACATCAGACTCAGCGGAAAATTTGTCTTTTTCGGTATAGGAAACAAATACGACAGACACCACAAAGCCATCATCGCCTATGCCAGAGCACTCTCTTTACATGTAAACAAACTCGATAAAAACGTGGTCTTTATGTATGACAACAATTATGACCCGGACGAGTGTATAGAGAGGGCCTACTATCTTTCACCTTTTGCCGGCGGAAAAGCAAGAGAGGTCCGTGCCAATGCAGTCAAAGCAATTTTCAAAACGCTCCCGCCGCAACGCGTAAAAATCTAATCTCTCTGATTATCTCTTTTTAGCCCAACGCGCAAAAAACCTTGCCGGGCTGATTCTCTCACTGATATTTTTTCCGTGCAGTATATGCTCTGTCAGTATTTTTGCCAGATACGGTGCCAAGACAAAACCGTATCCGCCGCTTCCATTTATCATAAAAAGGTTTGGATAATAGACATACTCTGAATAATCAGGCTTTTTCGTATGCAAAGAGCCTTTACATGTAAGCAGTGTTTCGCTTGAAAGTACCAAAGAACCGACCATCGGCAGATAATCAAAAGAACCCGAACGCAGTCCCGTATAATCTTTTATGACTTTCACATTTTCCAACTGCATAGTTTGTGAAGCTTTTTTCAACAGCTCTGCTCTGCCCTGCTCAGCGTTGTACGCTTCTTGATTTTTTTCGGGATGATAATGCACATTATGTGTGGCACCTATGGCTATTTTTCCATTCTTTGAAGGGGAGATAGAGACATGCTGATGCACAGAACAGCAGTTTTGCGTTGTTGTTGTGACATCTATGCGATGTCCCCAAACACCACGGAGTTTGATGTATGGCTCTTTGATGAGCATATCATATGCTCCTGTTGCCAACACAACATTTTTGGCGCTGTAACTTTCATTGATGACCCAATACTCATCATCAAACACCAGTGTCTCTGCTTTTTCTTGAACAAATGTCGCTCCGCAGGACATATCACTGCATACTTTTTGGGCATCGACGACACCGGCATCTATAGAAACACTCTCTCTTTTTTTTGCCTCTGCACTCAATTGCGAGTATAAATCAAGCGGAATGTTTTGCAGTGGCAGCGGTGCACTTTGTTTATATACATCCAAGCCTGCATCATCCGCTTCCTCTTTTGCAATGTGAACAAGCTGTGCTTTTGTGAAGGTTAAAGGGAAATTTTTATCGTAAAAATCATAAGAGTAGACAAAGGCTTCTTGAAGCAGCTCTTTAAGCTCGCCGGCTTTGGAAAATTTTGGAGATATAAAAGCACCTGCAGCACCGCTTCCTCCACTTGCTATGCCTTCTTTGTCCAAAAGAAGCACACGCTTACCCTCTTTTATAAATTCATACGCCACAGAGCAGCCGTTTATACCGGCTCCGATAATGGCTATATCATACATGTAAATCCATCTAAAAGCTTATATTTTGCAGTCTCTTGAAAAACTTTCTCTGGGATTTCTCCTTTTTTTATCAGAGTATTTTCTTTGTAAAGCATTTAAGAAAGTCTTTCATTAACATAGACAGAGTTGCTTCTTGTGTCCAAAACTGCATAAATATAGATTGTTTTGTTATCATATTTATAATAAATTGCATATGGGAAACGTTTTGATAAAAGACGGTAGTAATTTTCAATTTTGATATGAACTCCGCAATATATTCGCAATGATTCTATATCTGAAAAAATTGTATTTAAAAAGTACTGTCCCAATCCCTGTGATTGGCACTCATAAAAGTCAGCACCACTAGAAATATCAATCTTCGCGGAAGTTAATATTTGTATATTCATTTATGAGAATTTTTTTAATAAATCTTGTTTAGCATCATCAAAGTTCTCAAATACTACTTCGCCACTTACAATTTGCTTTTCTCTTTCATGTAATACAGCTTTGTGCCACTGTGGTGTCAGAGATTCATCATTTATGTTTTTGCTCATATCTTCCCAAAGCTCTTCCATTGCCATAAACTTTTGCGATGTTGTCATAGTCTTGAGATTTAATATTGACATTTTAACTTCCTTGTTCTTGGTTCTCTATTTTATCATACAATTGTTTTACTTTTCACATAGACAGCAGGTATATGCTTTGCACACCAAGTTCGACTACAAAAAGTTTTTAATATAATGAATTATATACTTACTTCTTTAATGTCGGCAATCTTCAGAATACTTTTATAGATGGATGCGACCAATGCTTTACGGTTGTTTTTCAGCTTTTCATCTTCTGCATTGACCATAACATTGTCAAAAAATGCATCCAATTCAGGTTTAAGCCCAAGGAGTGCATCCAACTCTTCTTCATAGCTTTCATAAGTTTTTGATATCACTTCTTTGTATCTTTTGTATAGTATTTTTTCAGCTTCTTCTTCAAACAGGCTTTCATCTACATGTAAATCAGCATTTAGGTCAATATCTTTCGTGATATTTGCCACACGTTTAAAAGTAGATGAGACTTCATCAAAACCTTCCGAATTGACCAAAGTATTGAGTGCTTCTATTTTTTTACCGAGTGCCAGGAGTTCTCTCTCACCGGAGGCTAAAACCGCTTCAATAATAGACGGATTGACTTTATAGTATCTTCTGATGCGCTCTATAATGAAGTTTTCAAGTTTTTCCAAATCAATTGCATCATAATTTGCGGACAACTCTTTTAAAGTCTTAACAATGTCAAATTCAAAACCGTACTCATTGACAATACGGATAATGCCGTTGACTGCACGACGCAAGGCAAAAGGGTCTCGAGAACCTGTCGGGATTTCATTGACAGAAAAAAGTCCAAGCAGTGTATCAAGCTTGATGCTCATCGCCACTATGGCACTCAAAGGCGCAGAAGGGAGTTCGCTCTCTTCACCCTCAGGCAGATACTGCTCTTTTACAGCCAAGGCAACAGCCTCGTTTTCGCCTGCTTCTTTTGCATAGTAGTAGCCCATCAATCCCTGAAGTTCTGTAAACTCATACACCATTTCACTCATCAGATCGGCCTTTGCAAGCTCTATAGCTCTTTGCAAATCCTCTTTTTTTACATCAGGCTGATACATATCATATAAAGCACTGGCAATTTTTTCTTCACGCTTTATTTTGTCCGCAACACTGCCCAAGCCTTTAAAAAAGGCAACTTTTTCCAGTCCTTTTGTACTCAAACCGTTTTTCAAGTCATTTTCATAAAAGAAAAGCGCATCTGCCAAACGAGGACGAAGCACACGCTCATTTCCGGCTATTACTTCAGAAAAATCATCTGTCAGGGCATTGGAGACAACTACAAACTTATTGATAAGTCTGCCCTCTTTGAATACAGGAAAATAACGCTGATGCTCTTTCATAGAAGTGATAATAACCTCAGGAGGCAATCGTAAAAATGCTTCATCAAACGAGCCTAACAACGCCGTCGGATTTTCCGTAATAGCAACCACTTCCGCAAAAAGATCTTCATCTATCTCAACATTGACACTGTTCTCATCTTCAATTGTTTTAATGTCGGCAAGTATTTTTTCTTCTCTTGTCTGTTGAAAAAGTGTCACACCACCATTTTTGAGTGTTTCAAAATACTCTTTTGTCCCTGTTATTTCTACAGGATTAAAATTTGCTATACGATGCACGCGTGTAGTTTTGGCGGCATCTATACCATACATGTGCATAGGAACAAGCGTATCATCCAGTTGCACATTTATCCATCGTACAGGACGAATAAAACTCTCATGCAAACTGCCCCATCGCATAGATTTGCCAAAATCAAGCGACTTGAGCCATGCATGTATAATCTCTGGCAAGAGTTCCGCCGAAGGTTTTCCTGCAACATCTTTTTTATAGTAAAGTACCTCTTTACCGCCTTTTTCTGCCGTACTGAGTTCGTCTAGTGAAACTCCGCATTTACGGGCAAATCCCTCAGCCGCTTTGGTAGGGACGCCATCTTTGTAGGCAACTGCCAAAGGCGCACCAAAAAATTCTTCTACACTGTCAGCCTGCTGCATTGGAAATTCTCTGTGCCACATTACCAAACGACGAGGCGTATAATAAAATTCAAATTCACTCAAGAGAGCATATTTTTCTAAAATATCGGCATATTTTTTTTCAATATTCTTCATCTCTTTTAAAAGAGGAACCGCAGGAAGCTCTTCAACACCGATTTCAATTAGTAATGGTTTTAACATATTTAGACTCTTTATGTATTAATTAACGCGATTTTATCTCTTTATTGGTTAAAAACTCTTAAAATGGTTCACATATGTCTTAAATAAATTTCAGTTAGGAAATACAAGTATGCAAGAAAAAAAATTTTCTATCGACCCGAAAGACTTAATGGCAGTAGAAAGAGCGACTACCGCACTTATCGGAACCTCTATCTCCCTTATTATTCTCGGTTTTATTATTGAAAAATTTGAACTGTTTCTGCATATTATATCTGTCGAGCTAACAGGAAAAAAACATGATACCATACCGCAGTTGACACATATTGCCTTTTACAATTATCTGGGTATATTTATCACGATATGCGGCATGCTTCTGGCTGGATACACCTATAAATACTACCTCACATGGATCACACATCTGGAAAAAGGAGAAATAGATACCGACAAAAACATCTATTTTTATCTTTCATTGACAGTTTCACTTGTCGGTTTTGTACTTTTACTCAGTATGATCTTTATTTAAAATAAAATCCGAGTTAAAAAGAGTGTTAAAAAAAACAAATAATCTTAGTATAAACTTAGACAAGATAAATATGCTCTGATTTATGATAATGCTAAAGATTTTATAGATACAATAACGTTAAATAAATTAACACAAGGAATTTAATATGCCAAAGATTAACAAATACGTTGACATTGACACAGTAGAAAGAGAAGCAAAGAAAGATTTAATTGACCGTCACTCACCATTCATTACCGTACCTGGTGTTGCTAAAAAAGGCGAAATGCTTGCAGTAAACGTAAAAATGGGTAACGAATATACTCACCCGGATGATTTCGATCACTACATCGAGTCTATCACTCTTTATGACGGTGACACTAAATTGGCAACGGCTACTTTTGTTCCTGGAACTTTAGGAAATGAAAAATCTCATGCTGAAGTAACTTTCAACATCAGACCGATGAAGAAAAAACTTACTCTTGTAGCACATGGTTACTGTACTAAGCACGGCATCTGGGAAAGTACGCCTGAAATCGTAGAAGTTACAGAATAACTTAACTTCTTCAGATAGAATTTTTAATTCTATCTGAGCATTTCTATCATTTTATTTAAAATCTTCACATCCAGCTGTTTACTCATTTTCGTTTTCATCAACAACAATGCTTCAAAGACTCCCATTGCTTCTTTATAGGATCTTCTGCTCGTTAACGCATCAAAAACATCACATACAGCTATAATTCTTGCTATATAAGGAATATTTTCTCCATTGAGTCCTGCAGGATACCCTGAACCGTCCATTCTTTCCTGATGATACTTGATACCCATGAGAATATCTTTGTTTTTTATTCCCAGTTTTAATCCGATGGCATAGCCAAACATCGGGTACTTTTTCATTTCAGTAAATTCTATTTCTGTCAAGCGTCCTTTTTTTTCAACAATTTCAGGATTGATTTTACTTTTTCCGATATCGTGCAAGAGTGCCGCTTCTCCCAATGCCTCAAGCATTTCTTTGGAAAATTTCAAGTAAGTGCCAAGATTTAATGCGTAAATGCAGACATTAATAGAGTGTGTCATTATTGTATACTGATGTTCAGCTATATTTATAATAGAGTCAATAGAAAAATTCTTATCTGCAACAGTTTCCACAAGCTCATATATCACATGTTTGGATGTTTTATAAGTCTCGAGATCTTCCGGATTTGAAAACAGAGTATGAAGGATAACAGTCGCTTTATGATATATTTTAGCTGCTTTTTCTTCAAAGTTTATGTATTTTTTTTGAGCATGTGCAACTCTTTGGTTGTAATATCTGAGATAATATGCCCGCTCTTTTTCATTGATATAAACAGCGTTGATATCTTTAAGCTTTTCTACATCCTCTGCAGTCACCAAAGTGCCTGCATGTTTAAAATAGTGCATCTTTTTTTCTTTCTCTGAAGGAATAAAAAGATTAAACTCAAATACTGCATTTTCTTTTATGATATCTTTGTCTATTGAAATATATTTAGTTGACTTCAAACATACTGCCTGTTATTATAAATTTAATTTCACAGATGGTTCATCTATATAAAATCCTTGTGAATAGTCTATACCCAATTCACACACTCTGTCCATAACAACACTTGAATGCACATATTCTGCTATTGTTTTTATTCCCAGTTTTTTAGCAAACTGAACAATTGTATCGACAACAATTTTTGAAGCCTCATCCACATCAATATTTTCTATAAGTGAACCGTCGATTTTTATATAATCTGCATCAATTTTTGTTATATATGAAAAATTGGAGTAGCCGCTTCCAAAATCATCTATCGCTATTTTCGCGCCATACCTGACAACTTCACTGACAAACCTGTCTACCCTTTTAAAATCCTGCACGGCTTCTGATTCCAAAAGCTCAAATGTTACCCTTGAAGCTGCGTGAGAGTTTTTCAGTTTATTCAGGATAAAATTAAATATTTCGCTGCTCATGATGTCTTCTATGGAAAGGTTAATACTGAATTCAAACTCATTCTTTTCAAAAACAGCAAAGGATTTGTTGATTATTTTTTTTGTCACTTCATTATAAATTTTAATATTTTTAGCAATAGGAATAAACAACAAAGGAGAAAGAATCTTTCCGTTCATATCTACGAGTCTTGCCAGGCACTCGTATTTTGTAATTTCTTTCGTTTTGTTGTCACGAATCGCCTGAAAATATGGAATGATTTTGTCATTTTGCACCGCTTCGCGAACAATTGAAGAGAGTTGTAAATTACGCCGATATTCATCTTCAAAATGCATTTTGTCTTCATAAATCCAAAAGGGAACACCCTTTTTCTTTGCATACATCAAGGCCATGGAAACTTTGGAAAAAATATTATTGTTTATTCTGTCTGATGACGATGCCAAAGTAAAATCAACAAAAATTTGTGTTTCCTGATAAGTGACTTTTATGTTTTTTATCTTTTCGTAAAGTTCACTCAGGTAACTCTTTAAATGATAAAAACCAAGATTTTCATCCAGTGAAATGGCAAATTCTGCACCTGAAAGACGATAAACCTGATTTGGCGAAAGGACTTTTTTTAAGTATTTTCCGACATATTCCAAAACATAATCGCCAACTACAAATCCGTAAAAATTATTGATTGTCTGAAAATTATCAATTTTCAAGAGAATCAAACCGCACTGCTCACAGTTTTCCAGGTCTTTGCGAAGTTGATACAAGTTTGGAAGATTAGTCAGGTGGTCTGTAAAATAACGTTTAAAAAGTTCTCTCCTGTACTCTTGAATACTCAAATTTTTGCTTGAATGGTCTTTATAAAGCTCTTTGAGCACTTCATCACTTATATGCTCTGTATCATCCGTATCTATCGTAAAAACTACAACAGAAGTTTTTTGCTTGTCATCATGCTTTAAAAGTACTATTTTTGCATCCGGTACTGTCTTGTTGATCTCTCGTACTAGAGTTTGAACCAATACAGTATTGTGTATATATGAGAGGATATGAATCAATACTTTATGTTTCGCCAAAAGCCCAATTTCATATATTACATCTGGAACTTCAGCGGATGAACTTAATGTAAAATTTTCAACTTCAAAAGTATCACTATTCATACTGTCTTTGCCTTTATACCTGTGTTTCATATGTATAATAACATATTTTTAATCCATAAAGTAGAATTTAACCGCAGTTTGACTATACTCTTGTCATATTTTCAGAAATGGTGGCAGTATTGAAATCCTATCAAAATCTTGTTTTACTTCAAAACCTGTACCGCTTAAAAGCTATCGGTTTTGAGTATATAGAACACTTTAATATAAATGATAAAACAAACTATGAAACGCCAACAACATTAGCGGCTCTGTCTCAAAATATATCCTCATGTCATCTGTGTGATTTGAGCAAATCAAGAACGCAAAGCATGAGCGGATACGGAAACCGGAATGCAAGCTTGTTTATAATAGATTTCAGTGTTTCACAGGCACAGGACCGTGCAAATGCATACTATACAGGCCGATCCGGAGAAACATTAAAAAATATGATAGAAAAAGTTGTACATCTCAATATAGAAGATGTTTTTATAACACATGCTGTCAAATGCAAACCCCTGCAATCAAACAAGCCTTCTGCCTCCGAATTCAATTCCTGTAAAAATTATCTGTTTTCTCAGCTGGATTTTATAAAGCCAAAGGTCATTGTAACACTTGGAGAAGATGCCTATACTCACCTGACAGGTGATGTGAATTTTGAAAATGTAAGAGGGCATGTTATAGACTACAAAGAGTATAAACTCATCCCTGTTTATCATCCCCAGTATCTTTTGAGAAACCCCGAGTTGAAAAAAATCACATTAAATGATCTAAAAACCATAAAGAGTTGCCTATGAAAAAACTACTATTTCTGCTTGCGCCCTGTATCATTTTTGCACAAAGTTTTATGATATCCAATATTCCTATTCCAAAGATATACATTCAGGACCTTGACCCTTATACATGTAACGACAAATGTATGAAAGAGCTTTTACAAAACGGGCAGATATTCTCTTTTCTCTCCCATGCAAACAAGAAACTGACAGACAAAGAGTTGGATGAGGCACGCATTATTAACATTGCCGTACTCAATCTTGGCGCATCAAACGCCGGCATGAAATTAAAAATAGCCCTGCTCCTGCCTTACAAGAAAATAGGAAAATACGCATCCACCACCACAAATGCGGCTTTTGCCTATCTGATGACAAAAAGTAACTCTTTTATGCTCAAAAGCTACAAAATTTCGACAGAAAACAGATCAGATTTGCAAGAAGCTCTGACGCAAATAGAATCAGATGGATTTGAGTATGTCATAGCACCGCTTACAGCACAGGGAGTAAACAACATTATTGAGATTGATCCAAATGTAAATATATATTTTCCTACTATGAATAAAAAAGATGTTCATACTGTCTCTTCTTCTCTTCTTTTTGGAGGTATTGACTACAAACAGCAAAGCAAAATGCTACTTCATGAAGCAGTTTCACCTCTGGTTATTTTTTCTGACAAGTCACAGACAGGCAGAAAGTTGGCATTTTATCAAGAAGACGAGTTTTTGCACCCTTGCGCTGATATAAACGATACTATGTATTATAATGATGAAATCAGTGTTTATAACGAAGATGTCAATCTTTCAGAAGAAAAAAAAGTATTTACCTATTTTATTTCACGAAGAACAACCAATCTTGAAAGATATTTAAAAGAAAATAAAGACATTGTCAATGCTTCATTTTTTGTCAATACCCCAATCATTAAAACAGGAATGATATTATCACAACTGACACTTTACGATGTAAATGCTACAAACATCCTCTCAACACAGATCAATTATGACCCATTGCTGCTCTCCATGACGCAGTACAATGACAGAAAAAACATGATTGTAGCAAATTCTATAACCAAAGATAATAATATTTTGATTGAGACAAATTCACTGTTGGGAAATGACATTGTGTATGACTGGATTAACTACACTACAACTGTCGGAATAGATTACTTTTATGCACAAATCACCGGTGAAGAAAGAGAATACAATATCAACCTTCTGGACAATCAAATGATGTATGATATAGAACTTTTACGCCCTGGAATATCGAGATTTTTCAAATATATTCCAGACGAGTAGTGTCAAGAACATTACTCCCATGCCTCCTTCACTTACTATCACTGCATTTTCAAAACCGTAATTTTTCCAAATATACCCTATAACAATTGCTCCCAAAGCACTAAAAACAGCAATGCCGCCATAAAAAATACCGTAAACAAATCCTTTGGAATTTGCATATTCAGAAATGTATGCACGGGTAGCATTTAAACTAAAAACAGTAAATAGACCCAAAAAAGCAAATGCCAGCCATAGATTTATATTTAACATAGATATAGAGACAATACCAAAAACAAAAGAAAGCAACAACACCCTGATAACACCTATCTTGTCACTTAAAACTCCGCCATAATAACTCATAAGAGTCTGTACAGCCGTCAGCATCATTACAAGAAGCGGAATAGTTGCCAAAGAAAAACCCTCATTTCTCGCCTTTAAAATAAAAAACTGGTCACTCATGATAAAAAACAAAAATCCGAAATAGATAAACAGGACCGGAAGTAACTTATAATCCTCCTTGTTAATAACCTGCTTATCTTTTTTTATCTTTTTTGGTGCATCTTTTACAAGAAAGACTACTATGGCAACCGCAATCAACCCTGGTATGATCGTCAGTTCAAAAATGAATCTTATTGATTTTTCATCTTGCGCAATAAACATAAAAATGACAAAAATTAAAAATGCTCCACTCAATTCTCCGGCAATATCGAGCATTTTATGAAAACCAAAAGTTCTGCCATGCGCATTGTTTTTAACATAACTGCTGATAAGCGAGTCTTTTGAAGCACTTCGTATGGCTTTACCCATTCTCTCTACCCCCTGCAATAATGCGACACTTATAAAACTGTGTGAAAAACCCAACAATGGTTTAGAAACAGTCGATAAAAGATACCCTGCAACAAGAAACGGTTTCACTATTTGATATTTATCACTTAAATATCCAAAAAGAATTCGAAAAGCATAGGATATAAATGTTGCAATAGCGATAATAATTCCAAGCTTATCAACCCCTTCATTCAAAACATAGACGACAAAAACAGGTAAAAGAGTAGTAACCATGTTTGAGGACATATCTGTAAAAAAACTGACCCAGCCTATATATACTACATTTTTATCTATACTTTTCATATAATTTCCTAAAATAAAGAGAGAATGAGTTCTTTGCTTTCATTATCTAATTTCTGTACTTTCCCATCAAAATCAATATATACCAAAAGAATTTCCAATTCAAATATTTTTTCATTTTCTTTATAAATTTCCTGAATCAGTGTAAAGGAAGCTGCTTTCATTGTAACTAGTTTTGTATATATCTCAAGCATATCACCAAGTTTAGCACTTTTATAAAAATCTGCGGTAACTTTACGGGCCACAAAATGCCCGTTTTCCAAAACTGGGGTCATACCTTTGGAAAAAAAAGTCTCACTCCGTGCCCGTTCGCAAAAATTTATTTTATTTTCTTTTAATATTTGTACACCTTTATAAAAGTACCAATAAAAAGGGTTTAATTGAACTTTTGTAAAATTTATACTGTTCATTATAAAATTATAGCAAAATGTTCTGTATAAATTTACTAAAAAGCTATTAAAAAAATAAAAAGTGTTCATTTTAATAAAAACTCTGTAGAAGTAGTTTTTTGTTCCAATAAGCCTTTTTCAAAAAACTGTAGATCAAATAATCTATCATATGCTTTTTGTATATGAGGCTTTTCCATAGCTTTAGCAGATACCCTTGGGAGTATCTTTTTAAAGCGATACATTGAAGCAGTTTTACAATATTTTTTTGTTGTAGAAATTTGACTATGTCCTAATTGATCCCTTAACATATCATGGATGTCTTTATAAAAAGATTCTGTCGTAGGTCTTATTCCTTCCTTTTCAGCCCAAATCAAAACAGTCCATGTAGCAAAAGTGTGTCTTAGCATATGTGGAACTACATCAACACCTATGTCATTTGATGCTTGCTTAAATGCATTCCATACATCAAAATCTCTTACAGGAGAACCAGTATGTTTTAAAAACATCTCATCTGGTCGTTTACCATGTTTTTTTTGAAATAACTCCGCTCTTTGTTGTCTTAGAAAACCGATATTTTCATGCAAATATGCCCAAGTATCTATAGGAAAAATACAAGTTTTTTTCTTTTTTGTATCTTTTTCTCCTTTTGGGATATACCTAAAGTCTAAATCAAAATAAGGATCTAGTTCTGGATAAGGCAAAAATGAGATTTTTTTTAGCTGTAATGCTCCATTAATACGAAGACCTGTTGTGATCATAACTATAGCAATAGCTTCATACATAGGATCTATCTCTCTTAAAGCTTGACGAAGTTTTTGCCAAGTCATATGAGACACTATAGGAAAAACACGACTTTTATCTACGGCTGGAAGCCAAAACTCAGTTCTTTTGATCCTGCGATCACGTCTTGTATATGAAAGCATGTCATCATCATTATTTACAAAACCTTGAGTTTCAATGAATTTAATATGGACGTTATGATCATACCCATGATCTCTGCACCAAAGATAAAATTCACTCCATAGATGGGTACGAATATTTATTATTACTCGACTTAATCCATCCTCTCCTCTATCCATTTGATCTCTAATAGTTCTTATGTCATGAGCTGAAATATTATTCCATTCTTTTCCATTATTTAAAATTACATCATATAGATACTTCATATGATATGCATATTGACGCTGAGAACCTGTAGAAAGTTTTCGACCTCCTCTACCTCCTGTGTCTTTTTTCCAAAGTAAAAATCTATTAGGTGCTTCTAATAATTTTCCATCTTGAGCTAAGGCGTAAAATGAACCATAATCATGATATTTACACTCAACAATTTCAATCATTTAAATACCGTGTCTATTAGTCTTTTTGCTTTGACTTATTATAGGGACTATATTTTGAGTAACCGTTTTCATAACGATATTTTCCAATTGCTAAAAGTACAACAACAAGTGTTAAGGGAGTTAAAACTAGAGTTAAAATATCCATCCTGCCCTCCTATTCTAATCAACCAAAATACTTTTTTGCATTAGCATCTGATTGTTTTGATAAAAAGGGACATCAGTGTCTCCAAGTACACTAGCTGGTAAGTTTGCTAGTTCACTGAGGTTGTCCATAGGAACGATTACTGATTTTGCCCCATTTTCTGACAACATGGTAACTTTATCAGCAAAATTTGTAGCTCTTTCTATTGCCCCGCCAATTGATATGTTTCCAATAATAGTTAAACCAGATTTTAAATTCTTTTTATAGATTGAGGATACTATTGCCATGTAAACCGCACTTCCAATACCTGTACCTACACTCGCTCCAAGTAAATTACTTATTTGAACAGTTAAATCAAAGTTTTTAAGGGAGTGTTGTTCGTTTAAAATACTCTTTTCATTAGCCTTGATATACTGAAATGTGTTTTTTATATTTTCTTTGACAGCATTATTACTAACACCAGTGATATTTAATTTTCCACTTCCTGAAGTAGTGACAACTTCAATTTTCACAAGAGCCAAACTATTGCCATCACTAGTAGCTGTATAGCATACTCCTGGACTTAATGGAGAATTCTCTATTAAATGAGAGCCTTTTTCTTCAGGAAGTCCAACAAAAGATTCTTCTTGAGTCTCTTTATCAATATATGAAAAGTTAGTATCCCAAAATTCCATTCCACCGATTCTTTTAAGCTGCTCTTTTACTCTTCGTCTCATTTCAATAGCAAGAATTAAATATTCACGCACGTTTTCTTTAGTGTAGTTACCATCAGGATGCATAAGTTTTATAAACCCAGAAACAGTCTTTTTCACAGGCTTTGTATCTCTTTGCTTTAAATGACTACCTAAAGAAAAATATTCTTCTAGTGCATCAGTAAATGTTACTCTTCGAAATGATTTAAGTGCCTCAGAAAAATAGTCTGTACTAAAACCAAAGTGAGTCGTAAAGTGATTAGGAGCAAACTTTATCATCTCCCATCCTGGAAGATAAAAATGTATTCGGTCTAAAAAAGCAGTATCATTATTTACTTCATCTGAAAGTGGACTAAACAGATGTGAAGTTTGTAAAACAGTCTCCACTGGCTGATTTATATTTCCATTTAAAATTATAGATGCTACACCTGTGATTTCCCCACCTGCACCAGCACGAGAAAATGAGCCTGACTCCATATAGTCTTTCATAAGTGGAATCGCATCTTTTTCTTTGAATATCTTATCAGTTGCTTCATCAAAACATATTGCGTCCCATTGCCCAACTGCTCCAACTTTGCCTGTGCTACCATGAACAAAAAGTTTTGCTATTGTTCCTTGACCACCTGAAATCAGTACAGCATAAGGTGTAAGTTCTTTAAAAACAAATGATTTACCTGTTGACCTAGGTCCAAGTTCAATAAAATTAAAATTTGCCTCAACCATAGGTAGTAATCTTGAGAGTAAAAGCATTTTAACTCTTTTAGTCATACCTTCTGCCTCTGGTTCATAACCACAACTTCTAAGAAGTATATTTAGCCACTCTTCATTGGTGAACTCTTTTCTTTTATCAATAATTTTACTATTATCAAAAGATGATAGTTGTATGGGTTTTATCTCTTGTATTACAAACGGAAAGATATTTTGTCCAATTTTTATATTTGGATCATAATCAACATCAATTATTGCCCATATACCACCCATCATCATCTTATCATGATGATTAACAAGTGCATCACTTATGTTTGCATTTTTGATATTACTATTTTGAAGACTAGCCCAATATTTATCTTTTTTAGGATCTAGTGAAACAGAAATCTTATCTATAATTTTATAGCTTCCATTTTCCCTAATTTTTGAATGGATTAAAGAACTTTCTTCAGGATTTACATAATGTTCTGATAAAACCTTTTTAACATTTGCAAGCCCTTGGGCAATTTTTTGTTCATCATCAGTTGAACATGAATTAGCTATTAAGTACTCAAGTACAAATACAGGGACATTAGCACCAACTTTCACTTGTCTAACTAAGTCTTTTTTTACAACATAGCCTCGAAAGTTATCTAATAATTTATTATCTAGTTCTGTTAATTCCATCATAATAACCCACCTAAGTCTCTATCATTTTTCTTTGTAATGGTTGTCTTATCCAACAACTCTTTTGTTGCTGCATCAAGTACCTGTAAATCAATCTTATTATAACCATCGAATTCGAATTCTTTTTTTATAGTATCACTATTTTTTAAAGTAATAATTTCACTCTTTGATATCTGTTTTCCTTGATTAAACTGTATTATTACTATTTTTCTCTCATTGGAGAGAGTATCATTTGATATGCTTTTCGCTTCTAACTTTATAGCATAAAAATTTCCAGTAACTTGTGAGAGTTCATTCTTGTTAGCTATTTTAACTTTCAAATTATTCATATCTACCTGATCGTTACTCCAACATAGATAAGGTGTAATAAGTTCTTGTGGAGCTAACCCTCCATGACTAAATCCATAAGCACCTATAGTTTTAAAAGGGTTCATTGATTTAGAAAAATAAATATAATTATATTCATTATAAACTTGTTCTTTTTCTATGAGATTATTTATATTATTTTGTTTCTGAACTGTTCTAATATACCTCTCTGCTTTCTTTATATTTCCAATAAAGTCAACTTCAATTTTATCATGCTCTTTTATATGCCCTGTTAAAACAAATCCATGGTCTGTTATAAGATAAACTTTCTTATATCCATTATTTAGCAAAAATTCTATTCTTTCAGCGAAGTATTTCTCAGAATCTGGAAAGTATTTCAATGCTTTGTTATTCATTTTATCGCCAAGTTCATCTATGTCTTTATATTGACAGACTAAGTAGTCAAACTGAGTATCTTCATCTACTTTATCAAGGTATACAAAACCAATATTTTTATTGCTTAACTCATTTGCTAAAAACTTCTCTCTATCGCTTAGAGCTTTAAAAATCTCTCCACTAGATACATATATTTGACTCATATTGTTTTCAGTAATTGAAGGAGTATCAACCAATATATAATTATTTTCTTGTGTATATTTTTTTGAGACCAATGATGATATATTTTGAGAAATCTCATAAGTCACACCATCACCAACGATGATAGCTGTTTTTTCATCATTGGATTCTATAATATCTTTTAATTTCCCCGTTTGATTTTGTCTATATTCTGGTAAAAATGTAAACCATTTATCTAAAAACAGACTCATCAAGTTTTTGTAATACTCTTGATAACTAGTAAGTACAGATTCATTGTCTATAAACTCTGAATATAAAGCTCTAATAGATTGGTCAATTTTATAAAGCTTTGATATATAAAAATCAATACACTCATCAACAGAAGAAATACTACTTATTTGCTGTTGATCAAACTCTAATAGTATTTTTATATCTTTCCAAAAAGTAATTCCTCGTTTTTTAGCTTCTTTATTTTGAGCTCTCTGATTTATTTTTGCCAAATAATTAATAATTTTTGTACTGTTATTTATGTTTTCACCTATCTCTTTTAGCCATTTTATATCTATATCATTAAAAGGGTGTGAAGGACTTACATGCCATATATCTAATGAATCATCAACTTTGTATTTTTTTAAATATTCATCAAAGCTACTCCCATATTCTTTAGAATCAAGCCATTGTGTGTAAACTGATTTAGATAAATTATCCAGCTTGTTTGTAAGAAGTCTATCTAAAATATGGTTTACAACTTCACTGGCTAAAGTAATAGCTGGTTTATCAACATATTGTTGTTTTAGATATTCATTGACTTTTTTATAAAATTCTACTTTTGTATCTGAATCATATCGTTTTATAAATGTATTTGGAGAATGAACGAAAGGTAATAACTCTTTTTCTAAGTCAAATATTCCACCAGTTCCAGCTATCAAACTTCTCCAATATATTTCATCTTTTCCTATACTATTTTTTGCAGCACTCAAAAGCTCTTGATCGTTGAAGTTTATATTTTCTTTTAAATTTTCAAATATTTTTTGTTTAATGTAATTCTGAATACTTTTTATCTCAATACTACCATCTATTTCACAGTATTCTCGTATGAATTTTAAATTATCTCTTGGTATATGAGTGTATATAATAACTTTCTGATTTGAGTTGGCTTCTTTCTCTATATGATATTTTACTTTTAATTCTTCAATCTCATCATTTGCTACATACTCTTTTATATGAGTATCTAAACTATCGATAAGAAACTGAGCTTTTCTTGATTCATCTATCAATACTATAATATTTTTATCTTTTAAAACTTTTTCTATATCTTTTTTAAACCACTTATCAATCATTGATTTACCTTTGTTGTATATGCTTGATTTATATGATGTAACTCTTCATATTTTAATTCTAACAATTCATCTTTGACCATTTTTGAAAGATAATGATTTCTCAATGATGAAACATCTCGATTTAGTAATGTTGCAACTTCCATAGCAGTTAAATATCTATTTGTGCAAACTTCTAATATTGCCTTTATTACAGTATTTCTAGGCGATTTTTTACTATCTCTTACTGTTTTTACTATATCCAAATGTTGTAAGTTCCCATCCAAATGTTGTAAGTTCCCATCTAAATGTTGTAAGTTCCCATCCAAATGTTGTGTGCTAAATTCATTATTTAGATGATATTTCATCCCTCGTCCTACACCATCTGAGATAAGTAAACTTTTTTCAACTAGTTTTTTTAATATTTTGGTTGCATCTGCGGGGTGAATAGCAGCAATAGTTGAAAGTCTAGCATTGCTAACTTCATCTTCAACAAAAGCAAGTATTAGTGCTAATCTTGAGTCTTTATCTAAATCAGTATAGTACTCTTTATACATTTTACTAAGTGCATTTTGTATATCTTCTGGAAACAGACTTATCGTTGGCATATAAAGTGTAGTGGTTTCATAAAGTCTATCTTCTTCTATATTTGGATATTGCCAATGTTGTTCCATCCAAGCTCTGAGTATCTTTGGGTATCCAGATCCTGCTTGCTCACCCATACCAATATATTGAAACATTTTTTGTAGAACTTTATTTCTACAATCACTTTTGCCACCTTTAAATAGATCTTCTTTGGAAATTCTCAAAAGTCCAGGGTTTCTAAAACTAAAACCTTTTGGATGTTTAACTATCAATATACCAAGTCTTCCTTGATAGTTTGCATGAATAAGAGTATTTACAAGTGCTTCACGAACTGCTTCATGTGTATGTGTTTCATCTACTCGTTGAAAAGAGTCTTTGAGCTTAAATGGTATCTTTAAATCAGCAGTTAATTTTCTATAAACCTTTTGAGTAAATTCAAAAAGATTTCCTGACCAATTTCCATCTGTAGTAACTCTATCTATCCATCTATCTTCAGGGTTTTCAGTTTGCTCTTGATAATCTACAAGATAATTTGGCACTCCATCTAAAATAGATCTTAATTTTCCAAACATTAAAAGACCTGCAAGTGTTAATCCTTCTTCTTTTGTTACTCTATCTTTGGCATATCCACCAAGTTGAATTAAAAAGTCTTTGTCTTCAAGTGTTGCCCATGGATGACTTCCTTTAGCACTTTTATATAGATTTCTATAAGCACTTAAACTATCAGTATCTATATCATCCATACTGTATCCATTTAATATAACTGTATCATTTGAATCATTTACAGCATCTGCTAACATATGACGAACTATCTCATCTTTTGCTTTTATATCTGAGTCATGGTATCTTAGATAGGTTCCTGTTAGAGGGTTTGAGCCTATAAATATCGGCTTTAATTTTCTTGAAGCTGGTGTTATGCTTATAAGCAATAAAGTTTTTTCTTCACAAACAAGTACTTTTACATCTGTAGGAGAGAGTATGTTGTAACTTATTTTTTGTCTATTATTGACTATAGTCCAAAACTCTTTTTGTACTTTTTCAATATTTTTAATACCAAGAAACTCTAAACTACCATCTTTTAACTCTTTAGCTCCTAGTAAAACAAGTCCACCCTCACTATTTGCCATAGCAGAGTAACTCTCCCATATATCTTTTGGAACTTCACCTTTGCCATTTTGACCTTGAGCAGATTTTACTTCAAATTGATAGTTTTCTCTTAGATCGAGTAGCTCTTGGCAGGTTATATTATTTATCATTGTTTTTCAGCCTTATACACCTATTTATCTGCTATTTTCTCTATACTGCTTTTTACAATTTCAACAACATTAGTTTGCTGCGAACTTGATTGATCATTGTCTATATATCCACTTTGAGAAATAGAAAATATAGATTTTGTTGTTTCCATTAAAACAGCATCTCTAATATTGTTATCATTAGATGCTTTTACAAAAGCTTGAAATGTCAATAATGCATTTGCTCTATGTCTATTAATAGTAACTTGGTGCATCATTGCTCTATACATTTTTCCAGACCAAAGAGTAGCAGTAAAAAATACAGTTATCAAAATTAATTTAGTAGATAGTACTTGGACTATTTGTGCTGTACTCGAATCCTTTGGAATCTCTAAAATCCAATAAGATAATAAAGTGATTAAAAAAGTTGCCACTGCTAATCCAATAGTGGTTTTCAACCATGTATTCGCATTAGTTTCTAAGTCATCTGCTTCTTTTTTAAAGTTTGATGAGAAATGAGATACTCCTACACTTGCAGAGGCTTCTTTTGCTGCTTGAACGACACCCTCTATCTCTACTTTTTTTGCTTCAACATCTTCTTTTGTTTGCTCTAAAACTGTTGAAGCTTTTTTTACTGAATCATTTAATGATTCAATATTTTTTTGTACATCACCTTTTTGATAAGCCAAATATGGAATCCAAAGATGTGTTGAAATATAAAATGAATCTATTTGAGATTTTATCGATTGAACATAACTATCTCTAGTACCCTTTGCATTGGCCTGTTCAATATCAAATTTTTTAATTGCATCAATAGTTTTCTTTGGTGCATCCAATCCAGATACTATTTTTGATATTTCTGTATCAGGTAAAAGGTTTAATGGTAGAATTTTAAGATGATTTAACATCTCAAAAAGTTTTTTTAAATCCTCTTCAATATCTTCAAAATTGAACTTTCCCCAATCAGGAGAATTTATTAATGAAACTACTGGAACTTCAGTGGTTTCATTAATCAGTTTTAATAGTTTATCTACATTTTGTTGTGTTGCCATTACTTATTCCTTTTCAGCATTTATACTCAATGCATTAAGTTCATCTTTATAAGACAAAATTGGATCATACAACTTATGATATGCTGTACCAATTGCACCTTTAAAAAGTACGACTTTAGGTGGGTATAAACCAGTGTTTAATATTTGTGATTGAGCAATACCAGGATATAAATCAATATAAACAACTTTTTTTATTCCTAATTGATATGCTTTTTTAGAACATAATTCACATGGAGAAGCTGTACTGTATAAAGTACCATTCTTAATACCTTCTCCTCCATATTTAGCTATCTGTAGAAAGGCATTTTCTTCAGCATGTAAAGATCTTGTATGCACTTGATTCTTATCACATTTACAATCTTGTTCTCCATTACTTTCTTTATTCGCATATTTATTATGTATCTCACTAAAACAAAATGAAACATTTCTACCCTTAAGATTATCTACATTTATATGTTTTTGAAAATCAACTAAAGAAGTTGTAAATTTTTCTGACTTTTCATACTCGCTATAAGATGAAGATTTCGTTCCTTGAAGAAGTTCATCTGTACTTCTAAGTAAACAGGGGGTTTGACCTTCTGCAACACTATTCCAACCAATGCCCTTTAAAGAACCGTTTTCATTTGTAATACAAGCACCTACTTGCCTAGATAAACATGCAGAGTTTAATTTTGCAGTGTGTGCTATTTGCATCATTTTTTCATCAAGTGATGGAGTGATAAGTCCTGGATGTTGAATTAGTGAAATGAACTTAATAACTTGTCCATAAAACTCATGACCAATAGCTTCGCCATATAAACCATTATTAGAAATATATATGTCACTTTTTTGTATACATACTGGAATATTTTGTGATACAAAACTGGTTTCTTTATCGACTGTATCTTTAGAGGTCTCTTTTTTATGCATTTTTTCAATATCTTTAGGATTCATGTTTGATTTCCTAGATAATCTATCTTCAATATGTTTTTGTTCAGCATGAATACCCATTAAATAAAATGCAGAATACCTTTCTTTAAAAAACATTACCTCAAAAGGATTTCTAAATGCATCTATAACTATGTATGTAGGATTTTCATCATCTTTATTTTTCGAATGTATTATTTTAATAAATTGATTTATTCTTGTAGATATTGTATAGATATTTTTTGCATCTGGATTATTTTCATCTACAGCACTGCCAAATTGCCTTATATTGTCACCAAATATTTGATACGCTTTTGCATAGTTATCATAATCTTCATCTATCCCTAAAGCCTCTTTAATTTGCTGTGATACGTCTGGTAATGTTGTAGTAACATAATGAAAATTATCTGTATTTTTTCTAAATTCAAAATTTAAAGATTGTAATTTATCAGATAATTTTTGATATTCTTCTTCAAATGTTAAATCGAATTGTTTTAAACCCTTATTAGATAAAAAAGCCTGTACAGTCTGAAAGTCATTTTCCAACAAAAAAGATGTGATGACATCTGAAGCAATAATTTTAATAAATGGTTTCCAATTTTTGTTATAAAATTTTTGTACTATATATCTTTTGCGATCATCATCTGTAGATTTATCGGTGATACATATATCAGGTAGGTTATGTTCAGAAATATCCTTTGATAAAAAGTCAGCTGTTGTAGTACAACCAGCACCTATTTTACCAGTAAGTCCTATTAGGATAAAATCTTGTCTGTGTTTATATATTTGATTTATTGCTTCTACCATTTTTCTCTCCTACCAATCCGCATTAAGATATTTTTTTAGTTGTCCAGCATTTAGAACATCGTAGCTTAGCATTTTTCTTTTTTGAAGTGGTGCTATGTTTTTACCTACTCCGTCATCTAGTTTTGGGTCATATCCACTTTGTAGCAAGTCATCTATTTTTGCTTTGAACTCATTTATCTCTATTAGCTGTTTAGAGATGATATCTTTTTCATTTTGAGCTTTGGGGCTATTGTCATTTTGGATATCTATTTTTCTATTTTCTAGTGCTCTTTCTCTATGTTCTATATAAACTGATCTAAGTCTTAGTAGATTGTCTCTACCCCATTTATAGATGATAATAAAGCTTTCAAAACCTTTATTTGGTCCACTACTAATATGCCAAATAAATGGTGTTTTTGGCAAATACTGAAAAAGGTTTAGATGCTCTGTTAAATCTTCAAAAAAGTAGTTGTTTATGTATTCATTTATTTCTCTTCCTAAAAGCGAGTCAAATGAACTAAATTGAGCTTGAGAAAAACTTTTTTCTATAAACTTTTCATGTACTCTTTCATAAAGTATTTTCTCTCCTGCATTTGGAACGAGTGGCACTATACCATCATCATCTTCTAGTAATATTTCTTTTAACATGTCAGCTAAAAATTCCATAGCAATATCATTCATTCTTTGTTTTGGTAACACTCTTGAGTTTTTAAACCAATACCAAACATTGATAGGGTTGACTTTGTTTTTAATACAAAATTCTTCTAAGTCGTTATTGCTTTGATAAAGTGATTTAAATTTAGAGATTATGTCACTTTTAAAACTTTCTTCAAAAAAGATGGTTGGAAGGTTTTGGATGTACTCTTTTATGCTGTCAAATGGAAATTCTACCACCTCATTTGCCAAATAAGCCTCTTTTGCTTCACTTTCAACGGGTAGAGAGCCGATACTTTGTCCCTCTTTTTCAAGCACCATCTTAATATCATTTTCATTTAACTCATAAACTTTAAATATCTCTTCGTTTATAATAGCTTCATTGATAAGTATTTGAGTTAGTAGATGGTTTTCATAGTTCAAATATTCTAAAACTCTCTGTTTTAGATCATTTGAACTACTAAAATAAAATGCTGGTTTCTCAAAGTTTGTCTCAAGTATAGAAAAAGTACATATACGCTTTTTAATCTCTATATTAGATATTGTAATTTTTGAAATTTTACCTTCTTGTCCTTTAGCAGGCGTTACAAAAGGAACTCTCTTTATATCTCCAACTTGAGTATTGACAGTTGGATTAAAACAATATGATATATATGTGCATAACTTTGAATTTAAAAAAGATAAAGAATAAATATTATTTGTATAATCATAAGGAAATATACATGAACCACCTACATCAAATAGATAATTTTTTGGAAAGTATCTAAAAGATGTTCCTTTAGAACCTGATGAACCAGAATAAGTAATTCCCTCTTTAAAATAATATTCTTTACTCGGCAAATGATTACCATGATGTAATAAATAATCATAACCTTTTTCATCAAAATCAACTACCAACCATAAGTTACCATACCATTTGTTATAATCTCCACCCTTTGAGTAGTAGATCCATTTTTTATTATCATTTGTCACTAGAGAAATATCTTTTTTATTTATTTCCCAATGAAATCTCAAACAACGATTATTATTTCCGGTTGCAATACCTTGGCGTACCTTTAACGTTTCATCAATAGTTTTATGTTTAAATTTTTCCCTAAACTCATCACTAATCCAATAAATAAATGGGTACGATTTTATAACTTTAAAAATATTTTGATTAGTTGTAAAAATATTTTTATTCTCATTACTTAAAAAATAATCATTTATTAGATTATTAAAGTTTGTTATTTCATTTTTTTTAGCATTATTATTTAAAAATTTTAAAAATATATTACCTTCATCTTTAAATATATTTTTTTCTAAAATATAAAATGAGGGATATATTAATCCAATTCCAAAAACTCCTCCTGTTTCAGGATAGTGAACAAATATATTAATATTAGTTTTTTCTAGAATAAACTTTCTAACATCTTCAAAAGTTTTTATATACATAAATGTATCAGGGTGAATCATAGCAATCTTACCATTCTCATCAGTCAATTCATAACATCTTTTTATAAAAGTAGCATAGAGATTTGTATGGAATTTATATGGTTTTTTGTAATTAGCTTCTATAAACTCTTTTAAGTCTTTCCCAAAGTCACTACTATCTGTATATGGTGGATTTGCAGTTGCAACATCATACTTTTGACTAACAAGCTTTAAAAAGACCATAGCATCTGCTGTTTTATTTGCTAAAAAGCTACTGCCTACACTTGAAGCATATTTTTCAACTGCATTTTCAAGATTTTTAAAAAAGTTTTGTTCAAACATATAGTAGTCTTGTATATTAGCAGTATTGAAAAGGTCTTGTCCTTCTCTTTGAACTCTCTCATATATAGCTTCCACTTTTGTTTGTATCTTTTCGCCTATTTTTATAAGACTTCCAAACTTATATGCATACTTTAAATCATCCCATATATCTTTTACAAGATTTTGTTGCTCACTACTTAATTCTGAACTCTCAAATATCTCCTGCACATCTTCATACTCTGGTAAGTAAAAATCTGATGAGATTACATTAAAATGAAGATCACTTATAGTTCTTCTTTTTCTTTTTGCTTTTATATAAAGTCCAAGTTGAGCTAGCTGTATAGCTCTGTCATCTAAATCTATTCCGTAAAGATTATTTTCGATTATAAGCTTTGGAATATCCTTTTCTTCATAATCAGCTCCAAAGTTATCTATCTGGTCCATATACAGTTCGTAAAAAAGATCATAAGCATAAAGTAAAAAGTTCCCACTACCACTTGCAGGGTCTATAAGCTTTACTTCATGAAGTGGTTTTATATCTCTGCATTTTTGTGATGGTGCATTCGCTATTTTATATCGGTTTTTAATATTTGAGTTTGGATACATCTCTAAGTAGAGTTTTCCAAGTGAGTTGTTTACAAGAAATTCAACTACCCATTTTGGTGTATATACTTGCGATTGTAAAGATACCTTATCATATTCTGTTTTTGCTTTACTATCTTTAAAAGCTTGTTTTTTAGCATTGTTATAACTTTCATACAACCAACCTAAAATGTCATCATTTTTCCAGATGTCATCTTCTATCTGAGTATCTTTTTCTACACTGTTAAAGGCATCTATGATTTCATTTAGCTCTATTACATAAGGAAGTAATGAGTAAGGATGTTCTTTGCTGTAAAGCAGTAGTTCATTTGCTAGGTTATTAAAAGCATATTTGATGTATTCTCTTATGCCATCAAGCTCTTCACTTCTGTTTTGAGGATTTTCTTCAAGCCATACTTTATGACCAAATGATCTGTCTCCGTGAATACTCTCTTTTGTTATTACAGGAGGAAATAAATTGTGTGATTCCATCACTTTTATAGCAGCAATTCTATTAAACAATGTAAAAGTATACTCTTCAAGAGCTTTTTCTCGCCCATCTTCAAAACTTCCAGTTTCACCAGTATGACTTCTTATAATCTCTTCAAGTTTAACTCTTTTGTTATGAAGTCGTGAAGGAAGCTTTTCAATCTCTATGATTTTTTTAGCTCCAATGCCGAGTCTTCCAAACTGCTTGTCAAAAGCTTTGTATATCAGCTCTCTTATACTATCTACATGATCTGCTAATTTCATACTATTTCCTATTTTTTAATATCCGATTTCTATTTCGTCATTTTCATCTTTTGCTGCTATCTCTTGGAGTTTTGAAGCTAAAAATCTTCTATATGCTTTCACACTCATTACTTTATTTGGAAAATTAAAAGATACCTTTGTCATCTCTTTTCTAGCTGGCTCACCTGGTTCTGGTACTTTTGGAGCCTCTTTAACAAAACTTGATTTTATCACTGCTAGTTCAGTTTCTTTAGAAGGAAATAAATCAATGTAGTTTAATATATCGGATAGCGTATATCCACTGTTTTGACATTTAGTGTGATACTCTAACCGTATATCATTTACTACTCTTTGTTGTGCATACGATTTGAGTGCATTGAGTTTTGAACTGTTGATACTGTTTAACTCTGCTGGATAACTACTTAACTCAACCATAGCAGTTTCTACTTCTTTTAAAAGATTTGAATATGATGATGACATAATTTCAAAGCTTGATTTCATCATGTTGTAGTATTCATCTTTGGTATTGAGTGCAAGTTGTTGAAGTTGTGCAAAATTTTTAACCATATTTTCATTAAATAGTACATCAAACTCGTTTATATACTCTTCAATCTTTAAATTTTGTCTCGAAGCTTTTTTAAGCTCAGCATTTACATCATGGAAAAACCTTCTAAAACCTTTAACAGTGTCTAGATTGTTTTTAATAAATTTTTGTGCTTTTAGTATTTTAGATATTGCATCGCTAAACTGCTCTTTTGAAGCTAAAAATTGTTCGATTTTATCTAAGTAATTCGACTCCATAGTTTTAGAAGTGTAAGGTTGCAGTGTTGATTTAAATGCAGCAATCTCGCTAAATAGAGTGTCAAAATTCTCTACTGTATTTTGCATACCTGAAATTTCACCGATAAACTGATCTGCCAAAATTTTCACAGCATCTGCCAAGTCAAAATCATTTGTATTCCAGTCAATAGATTTTCCAGTATGAGTTTTGAAATCCAAGTCTAGTAATGTCTGAACCAAAAGATTTTTATCAGATGAAGAGAGTGACTTGTTAAGTATTTTAAATGAAGCAGATTTAAACTTTGTTGTATTTGTAAATACATCATGTACTGCTTTTTCATTGTATGAAAAGAAGTCTTGACCGTTAAATTTAACTATAAGTCTTCCTGCTCTAAAAAGTGCTGCCAGTGTAGTTACTATAGTTCCAAAAGTATAACCCCAAGGTGCAAGTGAAAATTCCATCTCCAAAGATTTACCATCTATAAATCTTGTTAGTTTTGAGCCTATCTCTTCAACTACTTTAAGACTATCCCCTACAAAGTTTCCATTCTTATCAAAAAATGCAAAATCATCACTTGATAAATATCTACTTAATTTATCATTTGCATTTTCATTTAATAATTTAGGTGCTATTGAATCAGAAAGTGAAGAGTTTAATCTTTTTGTATAAATATTCTTGATTAATTTTCTTTGCACTTGATTAACAGAACCTTTAAAGCTGTCTGCATTTAAAAAAGTTTCATCATACATGTAAAGTACTGAACCATTAACATATGCTTCGCTAAGCTTAGATATAAGTGATTTTTCAGCTTCTTCTTTTATGGTTGAAAACTCTCTTATAATGGCTTTTATAGTATTGTCATTCTCTGTAGCATACTTCTCTTCCATATGAGAGTATTTTTTAATATCGCCTATAAGCTTATCTATATCATGAAACTTATCTGTTTGGGGTATGAGTGTAATCTTATTTTTATCATACTGTGTTTCAAGCTTTAACTCCTCCACAAAATCTTCTCTTGAACCATCTATGTTGAAAAGACTGTATACACAAAAGCCAAGTTGTTTGTTGGCTGATGAATTAATTTCATCATCTTGATCAGTAATGATATTAAACTTATACGGTTGTGCGTCATCATTGATAGTAGAAACCTGGTTAAATAAACCTGTTTTTTTAAGGTAATTTACCATATCTCTTTTTTTAATAAACAGTTCCACATCAAAATCATTCATCTCTTCAAGAAGCTTACTCTCTTCATCAGATGTAATTTTGTAGTTATTGTTTGTAAGTAGCAGTTGCTTTTGTTCTACTAGTGCCTCAAGAGCTTTTTCCACTTCTGATTTATACTCATAGTATGTTTGTAAGTCAGAAATATACCCTTTTGTGATGTTTTCAACATTAGCAAATGCAAGTTCTGATTCACTTAAAAAATGGATAGTTTTTAATAACTCAATACCATCTATTTTTGAACCTAAATTTTGTAGTATTTGTTTAGCATGTTCATATTTTACACCCAAAGATGATGGAGGTTGCGTTTGAGCTTGTGTGCATATTTGATGTATAGTTGTAAAATCAAATAAAGCTTTATCTTTTAGTTGTTTTCTTAGTACATCAAAAGTAGTTATTATCATCCCTCTTGCTGCTATTTGAGTTGCTGCTAAGGCATTTGAACTAAATAAAAACTTTTGTAGCAAATTGAACTGATATTTATGAAATGGGTAGTAAGTTGCAAATTCGTGTGCATCAGCTGTTTTTGTAGGAAAGGATGATTTTAGATTTGTTGCATCTGAAATAAGTCCATCATTTTTTTTATGATACTCCACTAGTTTAGTATAGTATTCATCTTTTTTCTTCAAAAGTCTTGATTTTATAATCACATCAACTTCTGTTGCTTCTAGGTGTAGTTTAGTTTTGAATCTATCAGTTACTTTGATAAGATTGCTTTTGCTTACATTTGAGTTGTTGATAACATCATCAAGTTTCTCTTGAGCGATTGCTATTGTCCAGACTCTTGAACCCAAACTTGAGTTTGAAAATGACTCACTTATACCTTCAAGATCAAGTAGGGTAAATTTCTTTTGGCTGATTGCCTCACTTGCTTCATCAAATATAAATACCAAAGTTTCATCTTTAACTTTTGAGAGGTACTTTTCAAGTTCTTCTTTTAATTTCACAGCATCAAAATTATCTATTGCATCACTGTATATTTTTTTTGTGTCATTATAGTCATCTTCACTATAATCTAGAGCTAGATATATTTGTCTCATGGCACGAGCTACTTCACGGTTACTAACTTTTAATTCATTCCAAGATTTAGAAAAAAGCTCAAGGGATTTCTTTTCTAAAAACTCATATTTGCCATCTATAAAGAGTTCGTATTCCATATATCCATAAAGATCACTTCTAAATCCTAAGTTTTTTAGGAAGTTTGAAAAAAGTGTATAAGCTAAACCATTGTCAGTATTCTGTTTCGCAACATCAAGAAAGACAACTCTTGAATTAATTGAATCAATACTTCTGATATAGTTTTCTAAAAAACTTTCATCTTTTACACCTTTTATTCTGGGCATAAATCTATCTATTGCACTTGTACCATTTATAGTAGGATTATCTATGATGTAACCTAACATCTTTCCAAAGTAAGATTTACCAGAACCATAAAAGCCAGATATCCATACACCTGTTTCTTTTATGTTTGAAGTATATTGATTACAAAAGTTTGATAAATGTCTTGCAAGACCTTCAGTTACAATATAGCTTTCAATCTCTTGCTGTATCTCATTTTCTGATCTATCTTCTAAATCTATTACATTTTTGATATCTTCGTTTAAATCAAGTGTTAGTATTTCTGATATTTTTGACATATGGTTCCTCTTTATTTAACTACTGTACATCTGTACTTATTTGCAATTTTAAAATTTAAAAAATATATTGTGTCATCTTTAATTTTGGATGGATAAAAAACTACTAATGGGATTTGATTGTTCATAATATCTTTATGTTCCATTATATTATTATTCTCTATACCTGTTCCATATAATGATCCAGTTCTTACAAGAATAGGTATTTTACCTTCATTAAAAGCTTTTTTGATTTCAGAGATAATCATGTCATATAAATCTGTTACGGGATCATCTTTAGATCTAAATATTTCATGTGGAGTATTTATAAAATCTCTATATAAATTTTCAAACTCTTCAATTCCGTCTTCATCGATAAAGTCAACCAACAATTGAGCTATATCTATAAAATGAGCTTTTGATTGATACAGCTCAATGGCTTTTTTAATATAAAGATGTTCATCTTCAGGTGGGTACGTGAATAATATGCTATTACCACCATTAGCTATCCTTCTAAGTTCATCAAGATTATTTAACCTATAATCTAAATCATCAAATTTTTGTTTATGCTCTAATTGATATGACATTAACTGATTCCTTGGTAAGCTTGGTTGAGCTCAATTTTTAATTGTTCTCCATTGTAGGACATCTCAAAGAGTTCTTTTTTTGCCAATTGTTTTGCTTTATTTAAAAAACTATCTTTAGAAACAAATGAAAAATCAATATATTTGGAATTTAAAATATTTGGATTTTCAGGCTCAAGTGTTTTTACAAAATATATAAATATGAGCAATTCTTCATTTGAGAGTTGTATATGCTTAAATGTTTTTTTAGAGGTTCCATCTACTAAATTTAACTTCTTTAACATCGTTAAATATTTAGATGCAATTGTATTTATCGTTATTTCAGACCACAGATCTTTTAATTCTGGAGTTTGTGAAATAATCTCTTTTATAAAAGCAACTACATCATCTTTAGGTAAAGAAACTCTTCCAGAAAAATAAGATTTAATAAAAACATTTTTTGTAATTTCATAAAAAAGCTGATTTGTGAATGAAAATTGCCAAAATAGTATCATCTGCTTTGACTGTAAAGATAAATTTGTATTGAAAAGTTGGATTAATAATTCTTTATGAGTACTTGAATTAAAATTTAAAAATGCTGAATAAACAGCCGATAAGAACCTTTTTCTTGACTTCTCTGTTCTAAAGTCAAATTGATTATCTGCTACTATTAGTTTCTCTAATTCATCATTTTTTGTGCTAAATAGCTCAATAGCTTTATAGATAAGTTCATAGTCAGGAATACTCCCTATTATATTAATATCAGTGTTATAATTATTCAATATACGACCATTCAAGTTTATGCTGTACATGTCGTTCTTTTTTACTCATCTTAAACTCCAAATTTCTAATCTATTATTTATTGAATTTAGTTGTATTTTACACAAAAAACTTTAAACTTAACACAAAATGGCAGCAAATGGGATGTAGCATACTTCTATCAAAAATTATTCAAATAAGTTTAAAAATTAAATTTCTATTACTACATTCCTGTTTAAATCGAAAATATTTTCCACAGTTGGTAAATCGTTTTGAGATATATCAACAATACCTTTTCTACGTAAATCTTCAACAACTACTGCCATACCATAAAAATTGTATTTTTCAATCAATTTTTCTGGCTGTACAGTTAGTTCAACTTCTTCAAGCGGTATTTTTTTATACTTATGCTCAAAAATAATAACTGCCATCAGGATCATGGAGGGTGCATGTTTATCTATAGTATTATTTTTAAAAGCTTCATATTCGAATACAAATTCTTGCAAAAATACTTCTGGTAAGTTTTGTGGCAACATGCCTTTTAAACCAAATGTTTCATAATGATCAATCAATTTTGTGATTTCTTTTTTTACTTCCATTATATTACCTATTGCTTTAGCTCCTTCTCATCAGACAGTAACTTTAAAAAATCATCAGGTATCTTAGAAACTTTATCTTCATGTAAACAAGCAAGTAAAACTTCCATTTCAAATAACTTTTTATCATTATGATTCAAATACATAACTTGCTTCATAACTAAAGAAGCTTTTTTTATTTCGGTTACATATGTTTCCACTTTAACAGAATCTCCAAGTTTAGCAGAGAATAAAAAATTAGCAGTTAATTTTTTAACAACAAAGTGAAATCCATTCTTCATTGGTGTACTGTTGTGTTTAAAAAAAATGTTTGACCTTGCACGTTCACAAAAATTAAGATACTTAGAATGGTACACAACCCCTCCTGCATCAGTATCTTCATAGTACACAGTCGTCTTAAATAAATGTTTTTTACTCATATTTCCTCTTTTTGTTTACTCAGCTTCGACAGAAGTTCTTCTCTCTCACCAAGTCTTTTTTGCAATAAATAAATAGTTGATTGTTTTTCATCTATAATTTGTTCTAATGAATTGATTCTATCTAAAAGTTCTAAATTTTGAGAAGACATAGATTTATATTTTTCCTCCCAAGATTTTGACTCTTCTTTATATTTTTCTACAACTGGATTTTTATATTTTCCCTTTGATAGGCTTTTGAACTCTTTCGCAAATAAATCGATATCTTCTCTTAGCTGTTTCCATTCTTCATTTTTTTGATCATAAAGATTAGTTCTACTTGTTCCACTATTTTTAGCGACATTCGATATATTAGCAATATTCTTTCCTTTGAGCAAAGACTCTTTTTTTAGCTCCTCAAAAGACTCTTTTGCCCTCTGAATTGAATCAGTAAAACCTCTAGGCATTGTTTAATCTCCAGTTGATTTTTTGATATTTCTTTATTTCTTTTTGTGCGACTTTTGCTATGAGGACATTGCCTTTCATATCTTCTGGAATTTGATCTAAATAGTTTTCATAAAAATCCATGCTTTCATTCAAAGCATCTTGATGTAATGGTGTAAAAAGAGAATCTTGACATACAGAACCAACACATCGGTCTGTTCGTGGTAATGTAGCTAAAACAGTGTCACTATGATCTTCGATTAGCATACAAGGACTTTTTGAAGCACTCGAGTTTAAACGCATACAAACACAAAATGGAGTTAAAAATAATTTCATTTGGTCTTGTTCTATCATACTCATAAACAATTCCTCAAGAGCAAGTGTCAATTCTTTTTCAGTTTTCCCTGCAAATTCATCACTGTTTGCAATATATTCGGCCATTTTTTTAACTCGTTTACTTGCAGGACCAACTATTTCATTATTTTGTTGATATCGAACTACTTGTTGAACCAATGGCAAATATTTACGTCTAAATAACTCTTTTTTTGCATATTTGATAATAGGATTTCTTCGTAAATAATGAAGTGTCATAGATAAACTAGAATGATTATAAAGAATCTTTAATAAAACAGGAGCTTGCTCTGTACGTTCCCAAACAGCAGCTGCGAGAGTATGTCTAAATTGATGAGGGTGTGGTGCTTTACCATAACCGATAATGTCACAGAATTTTTGCATCATTGAAGGAACATGCGTTGGAACAGATGCAAGTTTATTGGGATCATCGTCATTCCTTACTCGTTCGACAGGGACTAAAAGAGGACCTTGTTCCTGACTAGAAAGAATTTTACCCAACTTTTCTAAAAGACGAATTGCTTTTGCACCAACTTCACTAATTGGTATTTTAGTTATTCCAACATCAGTCTTAAGCACTTCATTTTCAACCAAAGGAATATCTAAATTACTAATTGTATCTAAACAACCTCTTTGTAAAGAATATAGCTCTGATTTTCTCATTCCAGTTGAGAATAAAATTAATATTAAACATGCACCATACAATGAACGTACCACATTACTATAATAAACCCTTGAAATTTTAGAATTTGCTTCAGTAAACCCCATTCTTTGTTTTAATAGATTATGACCAATATGCCATAATTCATAAAAAGGATGATCTAACGATGGTTTTTTTACTTCTTCCATAATAATTTCAATTAATTTAAATTTTACTGCTGTATTTCTTCCACATGTATTATTATATTTTTTTCCAAAAGCTGTAAACTTACTTATTTTAGGCTTCGTACCAAAGTAATCTATCCATTTCTTATGAATATTTAAGATATCATCACCGTAATCTTCAACCCACTTTATTGATTCTCTTGTAATAAAAAGTGCATCATTTATAGGTATAGGTACCCATCCTAACTCATCTTCGCTTTTACTATTTTGTTGCCCAGGAAAAATTTCAATTATTTTTTTCCCCCTCAGCGGATCGGTTGGAAGCTGATATATAGAAGGTAAATATTTATTAATTTGGTACCAAACTTGAACAATCGATAACTTTTGTCTTTGATTCTCTATACTTGTTTTCTTCTCTTTAATAAAAGATATAAATTTATCACATTCTTCAGGGGTAAAAAGAATAGATCTTGAAATATTTCCAGGATAATGAATTTTTTGTAAAAATTCAAATAGAGTTGTTGACGTATAAGAGTGTCTGATTTTCCCTTTATTTCGGACAGATACTTCAGGTAAACCTACTGTAGTTAGATAAATAAATAATTTCCAAAACAATTCTAATGGTTTGTTTTGAAGTCGTTTTTTATTTATTAAAAAACTAAAAGATGTTTTGTCTGGCCTTGTATCAAAAATCCACCTTTGATCATTAAAATGAGAATATTTCGTGACTTTTTTATCACTGAGATATAAAGCTAAATTTTCAATTGACGAAAAACTATTTTTTAAATTAGTAAAATTAATTATTTCCATTTTGTTTTGTGTCATATTAGCTCACTAGTTTATTGTTATTAAGTAGTGTTTTCATAAAACCTTGAGGAAAAATAGCAGGCAATTTCACTTTACCTGATTTCGCTTCTTCCCATGCTAAATTAAGATCATCGTGTGTCCCACCATTATCTATCCATTTTTTCAACACATCTTTAGCAATCAAATATTTACTTCCATAATTATTTTCCCACTCATCAGCAGTCATTACAGATTGAAATTTTTCATACTGCATAATCCTGTAACAAATTCTAGGTAAGTGCTCTTTAAATACTCTAGAATTTGAACATGCTAAACAATTATCCCAATCAATACAAATTTCATTATCATTAACATCTTGAACCCCTGTATAATGTGGATTTTTATTATCTGTACATCTTGATAAGAAAGAAGAACTTAAACTTTTCTTTAATTGATATTCTTTCTGATTATGCTTTGTATATATTTTCCCTTTAAAATTTTTTGCACTATCAATTATAGATTCTTGAATTGCATAAATTGCATTAAAGTTTCTACTTCTTTGATCTGGAGAATTTCCATAATTTGTAAACCTTGTATCAAAGCTATCATGCCTAATCCATTCCTTAATTTCTTCGAGTGAAGCTCCAGCTAAATCAGCTGCTGTTATAAATGTATTTCTCAACCTTGCAAGTTCAATGCTTTTGATCACATTTCCATCTTTTGAAATAATTTTATTCCGTTGAAGAAATTTTGATAATTCATAACTAAAAATATTTCTATTCACTGGCTTTGCAACATAACCGTGAGATTGGTTAGATACAATATAAGTCCAAAAAGAATTTTTTGAAGATTTTTCAATTTGATAAATAGAATTATATTTCCATAATTCCTTTAAATATTTTTTTAAAAATAAAAATATATCATAAAGACCATTTTTTTCATTTGGATTCAAAGGAAACCAATACCAGTTTTTTGTTCCTCTATTTTTATAACTCCTAATAACCGGTGTATCGCCAAACGGACTATATTCTCCTATTTCAAAGTATTTATCTCCAATTTTCTCTCTCCACTCCATATTAAAAAGAGCTTCAGTATTAGACCCCGTCTGTAATATCCAGTAAAGCATAAAAGGAACCAATTGTTGAATAAAAGGATATTTAATTGATAGAATTTCATAAAAAAGACTTAAAAGCTCTGAAGGATTTTCATAAGTGTTTTTCCCTATTAAAAAACTTCTAAGACCTGCATTATAATTCCAATGACAATATTTTGACATAGGGGTATCTGCTGAAACTTTTTTACCACATTTGAGAGGATAGTCAATCAATACATCATCAATAAACCAGGCCATCATTCTAGGGTTTTGTAGTTCATCAATATTCTCGCCTTTTAAAGCTAATTTGGCAAGATCATTTTCGCTCAGATCACTCAATTTATAACCATATACAGATAAACATAATCTATCATACTTTGCTCTATAATTAGCTATACTAGCAAGTGTTGCTCTCGTAGATGTTTTTTTATGAAATATTTGAGGATAATTTAAATATGCATTAGCTAAATTTTCCAAAGAATCAAATGATTTATTATGATAAGTAGGTCTCCATTCCTTTTCAAGTTTCTCTCGTTTTTTCATTATTGCATCCATCTCTACAATTGAAGCAGATAAAAGTTGTACAGCAATTTCTTGAGATAAATCCATCCTTGGTTTTGAACCTGTCATCTTTTTACGTAGTAATATACTTTGATTAAGAATATTTTCATTTTTTCCAAATTTATTTATTGCATAAACTAAAATATTTCTAGTATATGATCTTTTACCATATTCATTAAATATTTTACTTTGTTTATTTGACAGTTCTATTCTAAGTAAACTCTGAAAATCTAAATTCATATCATTAACAGACTTAATATTTTCATATTTATTTTGAACTAGATAATCCATAAAAGAATTAATTGCATAGATATATCGGGAAGCAGTATTTCTATCTATATTTTTGATTAAACAAAGATCTGCTACAGAATATACCAGTTCATTCAATAAAATCTTTTTATTTGAATATTTATCAAATATATAAGTGGCCTTTCCTTTAGAATCAGTGGTTAATTTTGTAAGCATCATTTTAGCTATTGAACCACGAGAAGGAATCAAATCAGTCCAATACTTTTCATCTGCTTTTCTTGACAAAGCAATCTTTTCTAGTTTTTTAGAGGAATCTCTCACATTTATATATTCCCATATAAGCATTTCATTCGACACAGATATTTCAGAAAAACTTTTATATGGAGTTTTTTCTTCTAAAAGAATTTCAAGTTTCTTCTTTCTACCCTTAGACATAATTCTTCCTAACTGTACAAATATTATTTTATAAGTTAAATTATAACTAATACTTTATAAAGAACATTTTTAAATTTACTAATAAAAAATTTAAATAATTTGCATGATACACGACACCACCTGTGTCTGTATCTTCGTAATAGACTCTAATTTGCATATTTTACTCCTTATTTTTGGGCTTTAAGCCGTGTTGGGTTATCATGTGTGCCAAATATGTGCCATTTTTGAATGAATTTTGCACGATTTTTGACATCTTCTTTTATAAATCTTGCATATTTTTCAAAAGTAATATTTGCCGTTTTATGTCCAAGCATTTGTGACACCCACATGATACTTTCATTATTTGTTAGCATTAAACTTGCAAAAGTATGCCTAGTATTATAAAGTGTCCGCTCAGGTATATCACACATTTTAAGAATCTTTTTTAAAGATAAATTCAATATATCACTTGAGTAATAAGGTTTCCCTTTGTTATTAAGAAAAATATGATTTGTAAATTTAAAATCATCTCTATCCCCATACTTACTTTCTAAGTATTTTCTGTTACTGATTGTATATTGTTCTTTTAAGTAATCTTCAACAATTGGAAGCATATCAATAGTTCTGTTTGATGATTTTGTTTTTGTGTGACCTTTTGCTCTACCTCGATTTTGTGTTTTACAAATTCTTATCTCATTTCTATCATAATCTATATCATCCCACTTTAAAGCTATCAATTCTCCCGTTCTCATACCAGTAAAAATAGAAATGATAAAAAAATTCCTCATTTTTATACTTGCAGTTTTAATAATCTTTTCTATCTCATCTTTACTAAAAGGAGTGATCTCTTTATATTCTGCTTTTGGTATTTTAATATTATCAAAGGGATTTTTTTTAATATACTCCTCTTCTAAAGCATCTACAAAAATTTGCCTAAAAATATTCCTATATTTTTTCAAAGACGATGCACTTGTTTTATCAACAATTTTATTTTGCCACTCTCGTAAATCAGTTGGAGTAATTTGAGATAATAATCTATTTCCAAAATCAGGAAGTATATGTTTTACAAAATTAAGTTTATAAGCCCTCGTTACTTCTTGCTCTCTTTCATGTCTATGTAATTCAAGTGATTTATAGCCAAATTCTTTAATTGTAGGTACTATTTTCTTTTTTTCAGGATCAAACTCACCCTTTGCTATTGCTGCTTGAATTTGCGGTGCTATATCTTTCTGTACAAGCTTTCTATTTGCAGGAGTATCATCAAGCTTTGTACTTCTTCTATATCGCCTACCATTAACTACAAAATCAAGCCATATTATATTTTTTCTGATATACAATCTCATACATAAAGTTTATCATCTTGTTACTTAGATTCTTGTAAGCACAGTTAGTAGATATCCAATCTATACCTAATATTGCGACCACTACTTCCCTCTATCTGCTGAATACATCCCAGCTCTACAAGATGAGATATATCTCTTACTGCTGTAGCTTTACTTACTTTAGTAAGGGAGATATATTTCTTGGTACTTATCCCACCCTCAAAATTCTCACTTCCCATATCTAAAATTTTATTTATCACTTTTATCTGTCGGTCATTCAGTGCATACTCTCTATATTTATCCCAAAACTTTGTTTTTTGCACAAGGTATTCTATATTTTTCAAGCCACTTTGCATCGCACTTTTTAAAATGTTAAGATGCCACTCTATCCATGGTGTTATATCAAACTCTCTATTTTTTAACAGATTTGTTGTTCTATCTAAAATATCATAGTAAACTTTTCTATCACTATTAATAGCTGTAGAAATAGAGTAAAGTTTAAACTGTGTAAAAGTTGTTCCTTGCGTGAGGATATAGTCTGTGATTGCTCTTGCAACTCTTCCGTTTCCATCTTCATAGGGATGAATAATAACAAACCATAAATGAGCGATAGCACTTTTGATATAGATGTTTTCATCGCTATCATTACAATATGCAAAAAGTCTTTTTATATCTTCATCTATCTTGACAGCAGGAGGAGCAAGGTAGTGTACTCTCTCATGCCCAATTGCACCAGAAATTACTTCCATATCATCATTTTTTCTAAAAGTTGCTACATTAATTTTATATAGTTTAGAGTATTGATGCTCAAAAAGGCAGTTATGCCATCCATGAAGTCTCTGGAGTGTTAAAGGTTCTTTGTTTAAGCTACAGTCTATTAGTATCTCTACAAGACTATCAGTTATAGCTGTTGCATAACTATCACTTCTTGCATCAAATGCTTTATCTAATCTCTTTCTTAGAGATGTACGAACACCATCTCTTTTAAAAACTTCACCTTCTATAAGAGAAGTATTTATTGCTTCATCTGTGAGTCTGTCTATCTCTATTTTTCGTATATCATCTTCATTAAAAAGTTTTGAGTAACCATCAAGAACACCTCGTAAGTATTCTATTTCACTTATAAGTGTTGAGAGCTTTCCTTTGTCATAAGAAAATATAGGATAGTTTTCATGTTGCCATATCCATTTTCTAACTTCTTCATGTGAACTCATATTTTTCCTTTGAGTCGATTAGTCAGTATAATAGTATCATATTTTGAGTCGATTACAATATAAAAAAGATTAAAATATGTTATGACATTGTGAATTACTCCGTCATAAATGGCTATGGTTTACGGAACAATGGGGAGCTTAGAGCATTCATCCCATCTGTGAACCTCACCGCTCAACAGGAACTCGTCTTGAAAAAGTAACATATTCGTCACCTAACAATCTTTGAGCTTGTCTTGAGAAAATCTGTCCTCTGTCCTCCATCCTGATTATTTCCTCTTTTCCTTTGTCTCCGTATTTGTTATTATCATAATTAAAATCCCTTTATCTTTGTTTATATAAAAATACAAAACCTTAAACAATCCCACAAAATATCACTGTTGACTACTTTCTCCCAAAATAACATTTTGTATGCATCTGTCAAAAATAATCAAAAAAAGTATTTGTTTTTTCACAAAAATGCTTTTTTGATATATTTTGATAGATTTCTCCATTTTCTATATCAAAAAAATCTACTCTAACATCTCCAAAAAATTGTTTTACTGTTTCAGCAGAACCTATAGACTTACTCTCAAATATTGTATCAGGAACAACCCTACCCTCCCTTTCTTCTCTATGCACTGTATATTGCTTGGCAAATTTGAGAGATCGATAACAAAAAAAGATTTTTATATCATAACCCTTTTTCTTTGCCCTATCAATATTGCTTTTTTGTATCTTGTAGTCTGAAAAATTTCCATCTAAGATAAAAGAGATGTTATGTTTAAATGCATAATCTACCAAAATACTAACACCTTTGGAACTTGCTTTTTGAAACAAATGAGCATTTTTACCACTATAGCCATCACATAATTTCCTTACATCATCAGTATTAATAACATCAATCTTCAAACTCTCTTTTAATCGTGTTGCAAATTCACTTTTTCCAGCTCCAGGGCTTCCCGCCATAAATATCAGCTCTTTACTTTTTTTCTCATATTCAAATATCTTACGTGGTAAAAATCGTTTCATCTTTTTTATCTGCTCAAAAGCATTTTGTGAAATATCTTCATCAGTTATAGTAAAAAGTCTCTCAATATCATTTTTTGTAGCTTTTATTATATCTTTTAGGCACATTTTTTATCCATTTTCTTAGTCAAAAATGATATTTTGTAGTACTTTTTGTTTTAAATTCATTTATTCCATTCTTACTTTTATTGCTTCGATAGGGTCTGGCACATCTATAACCCAATTTTTCTCTTCATATTTCTCTATAAGCATTACTAAAACTTCAAGTTCATCGCTAAGCGGTGTATCAAGTTTAGGACTTAACTCCATTAATTCATCAACTCTTTGCAGTACTGTATCATAATCCTGTTCAGTTTTAATTGGTTTGATCTTCATTTTCATATCTTTGCATTTATTTCATTATATCGAGTATGAGTACCTACAGAGTAAGTCATATTGACTTTTTTGCAACACTATACTATGCTTCCAAAGCTGTTTTTGAATCTGGGTACTTTTTATAGAATTGTACTACATTTCTCCTCAAAAAATACAGCCATATTTTCGTTGCATTTTTCCTCAAAACTAATCACTTAAAAAACGAATTTTCTATCAATTTTTGAGATTTATTTTTCACAAAAGAAATTTCGTTTAAGGTTTGCTCCGAAAATTAACTTTTATAGTAGGTTGTTCTCCAAAGAGGAAAATTTGAGATGTCGTCAGTATGGGGGTTTGAGGTACTTTAAGGTTTCATCGCGAACCCCCTACTGTTTTTGTCATTTTCCTCAAGGGGGGTGTAGGGGGTTCGCCCCCAGTTTTTCCTTTTTTAGGATAACTTTTTCCTATATAACTTTTTTGAGAATTTAGGATTTTTCAATGTAATTTTTTTGAGGGAAAAAAGAGATTTTTTATCTCCGAGTTTTTATGTCAAAACGGGCACTTGAAAATTTGATTGGTATTCCGGTGGGCGGGTTGCGAGGGATTCGAAGGCTTCAGTTGCGTCTTCTTGTTTTGGGTTTTGTTTGGATTTTTCGGGTATGTATTCATTAAATTGTGCCATTGTTTAGTCCTTTTTTTAAGAAAATCTTGTTGTGTTTTGGGTTGCACCGATACTTCGGTTAAGTTTTTGTGACTCTTCTTCTATTTTTGCATAGGTTTGTTTGATGAATTTTTGTGCTGTTTCTACATAGGAGATTACGGCATCTGTATGATTACTTATTGTTCCTGTAAGTGCATCGTGGACATTTGAAAGATTATGTGTTGTATCTTCATCCATTTGTTTTAAGAATTTATCCATCTCTTTTAGCATTGTTACAAGTTCTGCATGGTCTGATGTAGGAGTTTTAGCTTCAAGCTTTTTTTCAATTATCTCTATTTTTTCCATCATCAACTGTTGTGTTTTGGCAAGCTCTTTCAATTGAACTTCTATGCTGTTTTCATTTATCATCGGATTTCCTTTTTTGTATCTTTTTTTATAATTATATAGAAAAAACTATAAATCAATTTTATCATTCTTTATGTCTTGTTTTATCTATTTGTATATTTTTGCATTTTTTTATACTTTTTGATACAAAAGATTATTTATCAACTAAAAAGATACAAATAAATACTTTTTTCTATTACTATGCCACATTTAAAATATTCGCAGCCTGTTGTAACATAAGGTTCATAGCATTTTGCGTATGTAGTTCTGGGTCCTCTAAGTAGCGTAACAATTTTGAAGAGTAGATGCCATCGTTGTTCTCTCCAAGTTTGCCATCTGGGGAAATTTGCATTTTATCCGAAAAAAACTTACTGATGTAATCGTGTTTTGGTATTGCTTTTGTTGAGTAGAGTTTATCTGTCAATATGGGTATTTGGGCGTATTGGTTAGCAGTTGTCAAATTTATGTCATTGAAGGGGTAGAGGTTTTCGGATATAATTGGCACTTGAAAATTTGATTGGTATTCCGGTGGGCGGGTTGCTAGGGCTTGGAAGGCTTCAGTTGCGTCTTCTTGTTTTGGGTTTTGTTTGGAAATATCAATTCTTGAATTCGTTGGTTTGTGTGCCATATTTTTATCCTTTTTTAATTTTTAATAGAATTTTGTTGTGTTTTGGGTTGCACCGATGCTTCTATTGAGTTTTTGGGACTCTTCTTCTATTTTTGCATAAACTTGTTTGACGAATTTTTGTGTTGTTTCATGGTAGGAAACTAAAGCTTTTGCATTACCATTAATTGTCTCAGTAAGTGAATCATGGGCATTTACAAGATTATCTCCGTTTTCTTCATCAACTCGTTTCATAAATTCGTCCATCTCTTTTAGTAGAGTTAAGAGTTCCTTAGTGTCTGATGATGGGGATTTGGCTTTTAGCTCTTTCTCCATTGCTTCCATTTTTTCCATCATTAACTGTACTGTCTTGTTAAGCTCTTTCAATTGAACTTCTATGCTGTTTTCATTTATCATCGGATTTCCTTTTTTGTATCTTTTTATAAAATTATATAGAAAAAACTATAAATCAATTTTATCATTCTTTATGTCTTGTTTTATCTATTTGTATATTTTTGCATCTTTTTATACTTTTTGATACAAAAGATGCAAAAATATACAAATACTTTTTTCTATTACTATGCCACATTTAAAATATTCGCAGCCTGTTGTAACATAAGGTTCATAGCATTTTGCTTCAGATTTCAAAGCTCTTCATTATAATGCCCTCTCCATAGTTGCTCTCATAAGGATAACCAAGTGGATTACATAAGAAATTTACATCTTCCATCGTGTACTCTATAGAATCATGCGTATGTCCAAATACCCAATATTTTATAAAACCATTTTTGTAAAATTTACTTCCATCAAATGTAAAAAATGTATTTATAGGGCTGTTATGATATTTTTTATCTATATGCTTCTCATCAAATGACGGATTTACATGCGTAATCATAACATCACAATTTTTATATATATTTTCAAGTTTTTTCATCTCAAGAGTATGAATCTCATCAAACCAACTGATTCCCTTGATTAAATTACTATCGTTTATATTTTCCCTCCACAATAAATTAATATCACTATTATCAAGACTTGGAAAGTACTTTTTTACATAACTTCCATCATACCAGCTATTTGCACCGCCAAATTGAACTCCATCTATAGTAACAACTGTGCCATCCAAGCAATGCAAATTTTCTTCTTGATTGATGCGCTTTTGCATATCTTCAATGCGTAAAAAAGAGTTGTTCTTAAAAGCATACTTTGCTTCACTCCCTATAAGATAATAGTCATGATTTCCAAGAACACAAATAATATGTTTATAGAATTTTTTTTGCAATATTTTTAAAACTTCTATATTCTGTTTATTGTTATGTCCGATATCACCGGCAACTATTAAAACATCTCCAATCTTTTGAGTACCTCTATTTGTAAAAATACTCTCAAAAAAAGAGATGATATTTTCACTTGTTGTTAGATGTGGTTTAAAGTAAAAATCAAGATGTAAATCACTTAAAATATCGACTTTCATATTTTCCTCATGTCAAATCTTTTTTTACTTCTTTATCAATATTCTTGATACCTTTTTTCAATCTTAAAATACTGTCAAAAAGGTCACCTACATCTAATATACCATCTCCTTTAAAAACAGATTCATTCACTAAGAGAAAATCTACAAAATCAATATTTGTAAATTTTTCCATAAATCTCTTTGTTGTTTTTGATGATAATACCTCTTGCTTATGAGTAATAATGAAACCCAAATCATAAACATCTCTTGCACTACTCTTACCCTTTTCCAAAGCATCCAATTTCATATTTGCCAAAGCATCAATATTATCTATATCTATCGCTTGTGAAAAATTACTCTTATCAAAAGTGATGTTATTATTTTTTACTGCGAGTGCAATCTCTTCTCTTCGAGCTTTTCTTTGAGAGTATAATTTACTTCTAAAGTCATATTTTCCACCTTTTAAATAACTCCAAAAGCTCAATCTCTTCTTCATCATCTAAAGCAGGTCTGAGCATCGTTTCAATTTTTTCCTCTATCTCTTTTTCTTCATCTTCATCAAAGAGAAACATATCTATACGCATATTTGGAACACGCCGTGCAATCTTAATATTATGATAGAGATAATCAAGATATGCACGAATCGGAGTTGCGATATTATTTTCAATGCCCCATGAACTCCATTTTTTTACACTCTCATGGTATTGACGTTCATAATTAACACTTGTTGTGTGCCAATCGTAGTGATGATGATTTAGAGCCGGAATGCTTGTTAGGTAGTTTGGTTTGTTTTTCATAAGATTTATTGATATAAATAGATATCGCTCAGGATTTTGTGTAAACAAAATTTGAAGCACTACCTGTTTAACAACTCTTTTAGCCTTCTTAGTTCATCTAACTTTTCTTTTTTAAGAAAATCAGAATTATCTATATGAAAATTCTTTAGCATTTTAAACTTATAAATGCTGTTTAAAGTTTTGAAAATGATAATATCCTCTACAATTTCATAACTATCTAGCCCTGATGTACGGAATAATACAACACCATATTTACCAAAAAAATAGATTTGCCCGCTCGATAAAAGTATTTTGCCATCTCTCATCTTATTATACTCAAGTATCTCTTTATTGGTTGAGTCAATCAAAATAGCATTAGAGTCCTCATCTACTACATCAAGCTCTTTATCTCCTTTATGCTCTTTTATTATGGTTTCGCCATTATCGTTCAAATCTAATATCATATATTTTGACTCCACCATATCCGATATAATGAAATCTATGACACTTCTATCAAGCTCACTGTTGTTATAAATATCATCTATCTTTATACTCTTATGCTTGTATAATTCACTAACAACTCTTTGAGCAAACATGTTGGTAAGCAGCATCTCTTCTCCTTTTTTACAATTTTAATGTTCATTAACAGTTGTTTGTTGTAGCTCTGATTTGTTGTGCTATTTCAAACCTCTTTTTAAAATCTTCATAACTTTGTCTATCCTCTTCTCTTTTTTTCTCAAACAAAACTTGTAATCGTCCTAAACTTTTCTCAAGATCTTTAGCAAGAATTTTAATCTCTCTTTTTTCAAAAAAGCCCAGTTTCTCTTGAGGAATTGATAGCGTTTTATTGATAACATCAAGAATGTGTGTTGTCTCTTGCTTGTAAGATGGTTGTTCTTCTAAAAGTGTTTCATACCCTGCTTTAAGATTAAGCAATCTTTGGTGTAGTGTTGGTTTCATAGTTTTTTTCCTTTGTCATGTTATCATAAAATTCTGGTTCAAAAAACTCTAAAAGATGTTGCATCTTATTGAGTCTCTTTTGAACAAAATCTCTCATTTCATTTTCTTCAAAGAGATCATTTTTAAGCATATACTCTAAATCTTTTGCTTCTGCTTTTATATTGCTAATCTCTTCTTGAATCTCTTTTTGACGGTTTGTTATTCGTTGCATTGTGTCTCCTTCTAGTTAAATATTCACAAGAGCGTCAAACTAAAATACTTAAAGTTCTTTCTGAAGATGATAAATTGTCATACAATAGATAATCCTCAAAACATTCCTGTTTTATATGTGCTGGAACAAACTGCAAGCAGGTACTTTCGTTTGTGCTTATATCAATAACATCAACTGTTTGGTCTTTTTCAAAAATTTGATGTATATAGTTCACTACAAACTGCGATGGTAATAGACCATCAGATATAAAAGTTTTTGTAAAAAAATCACGATGAATATTATTGTAGTCTGCTTCTGCACTGTTTAGCTCATCATCCAAACACTCTTCAAAGTTTTCTATTGTATGAAGTGTATCATCGCAATATAGTTGATGTTGCTGTGTCATATCATACTTGTGCGCAAAGTTTCTTTGAAGTGAGAGCCACTTATTGCCACCTATTTTTTCTACAAACTGTTCTTCGTTTTGGAAAGAAAATATCAACTCTACTTCTGCTTCACGCAGGATGTCATTACGAATTTCATCACCTGTATTAATAACTCTATATGCCTCATCTACAAACATTGAAATTGGTATGAGATCTTTATGATTTTTATTTTTTATTCTATGAAATAGCTGATCATTGATAGCATCAAAGAAAAGCTCTATCATCGTATCATCAAAACCTTGTGTATCTATAATGAGAATTTTATTGCTATTTATTATCTCTTTGAGATTACTTTGAGAGTTATTTAAAAAAAATGTTTTTGCATAGGCACCTATGATGTTACCTACCATCTGAAAAACACCATTATCTCCACTTGAGGCATCAGATGCTACTTGGCTTAGTTTTTTCTCTTTCATAAATTTACTATGTTTTTTAAATCCCTCAAATTTTGCATAAAAAAGTGTAACTCTACTAGTTATCTCCTTTGGAGGCATATCATACTCTTCAAAGTGTGCAAAGAGATCACCCTTGATTCTATTTAAATGATCCGTCATTGTAGCAATGAACATTTGAAATTTTTTGAAATTTTTAATGTTGTCAAATATATCATACAAGGTCTCAAAAGATATTTTTTTCGTTAACAACTCCGTAAATGAATTATCATAAGTTTTTTTATAAGCACTAAAATCTGTATTTTCACTGATCCACTTGTTGATATCGTAGAGACTATTTGCTACACCTATTGTACTTACAACCCACTGGGATGTAGTGTTTATCCAGTAAGTATCTTGTGACTTTTCAGAATTTTTCATAAATGCTATGAGTTTGTTTGTATCGAGTTCCTCTAAGAGATTGATAGAGGTTCCTGTTGGCTTACCTATCTCTACTACATCTTGCAGACGGTTTGCCTCTTTAGCAAAATATTTTACATAACGATGTTCATGTCCTTTATAGTCAAAGAAAATTATTCCATGCCCTTTGTTGATACGATCTTTTAGATTTGGACGGATAACCGATGCAGTTTTTCCGCTGCCTGTTATACCTGTTACATATGCATGTTTAAAATCAACAGGGATGATATTTGAACTACTACTTGACTCTAAATTATTTTTGATAAATCCCAATCTTTCCATTGCAATCTCCTGATGTTTATTTGTGAAAGTATAGAATTATTTTTAACTTTTGTCAAGCATTTCTTATTATTTACAGATATGCATACTAAAACAAAATAAAAAGAAGGAAAATTACTTGGAATCAATTACAATGATACGGCTATATTTTGAAATATCTATATAATATTGTACTATTTTTGCAAAAAAACTGAAAAAACAGTACAATATCTTTTTAAATATCGTTTTTAAGGGCTTTAATGGACTTTTATTTTGTGGATTATAGTGATGATCAGAGAAAGACATATATCAACTCTGAGATGCAGTATAAAAGCTACTTGGAAAAACAGATTCGCTACAACAAATCGTTTCGATTCCGTATGGGCTGGAACAAATCTCAAGGTAAAGAGTACTTATTTAAAGAGTGCTTAGATACCAAAAAAAGAGTCTCACTTGGAAGAAAAAATGATAAGACTGTAGCAATATATGAAGCCTTTAACAAACAAAAAAAAGAGCTCAAAGCCTCTTTAAAACAAAGCAAAGAACTTTTACTTAAAAATGAAAAGATAAATAAGTTTACTAAAATAGCAAGAGTACCCAATGTGTTAGTTAATCTCTTTCGCCGTATCAATGAGCTTGGACTTGATGAGAAGGTTATCATTATCGGTACAAACTCTTTGTATGCTTACGAGGCTTATGCAGGGGTGTTTATAGAGGAGCAACACTTAGCAACATTTGATATAGATGTTTTTAATAAGCGAAATAAAAAGATAGCTTTTGCACTCAAGGAGAAACTCCCTCAAAAAACTTTAAAATCTCTTTTGATAGATGTAGATAAAAGTTTTAAAAAAAGCAAAGAGGCTCCCTACAGGTTTGTCAATAATGATGATATAGTAGTAGAGATTATCACTCCCATCTCAAAAAAAGAGCAAAAGACAGATGTGTTTAGTGGTGTCTTAAATCTGGAGATAGCAGGTACAAAATGGCTTGAAAACTCAAAACTGCACAAACAGATGCTTATAGCTCAAAACGGTAAGTGTGCTTTTGTAAATGTGATACACCCATTAGAGTATGCAGTCTATAAAAACTGGCTTGGCAAACATGAACGAAAAGATCTGATGAAAAGGCAAAGAGATATTAAACAGTCTCTCTTGGTTACTGAACTGATACAACGATATATCCCTGTGATAGATATAGAACAAGATTTACAAAAGATTCAAAATATGTCAAAAAGTGCTATAAAAGAGTACAAAAATGAGATACTTAAATCGTAAAAGTTACATAGTTATAGTTTACAGCAATTAATATAGCATTTATTACTATTTCCTGATATGCCATAAGATTGTGTTATACTTTTACAAAAGAAAAGGGATTCAGATGAACGATAGCAATTTATCAAAAAAGTTTTTAGTAGCGCAGCAGGTTATAGAAACTTGGAAAATATCTAATGATTATAAATACCTAATGTATAGTTTTTTAAAACGGATGTATGATGAAGATATAGATTACTTCTTTCACAATATGCTACAACCCTCTTTAGGTGCAGCGCGTCTTCCTGTTAGATTTATGCATAAAAAAGAGTTTTTAAGTTCACTCAATAGTCAGTTGCTTGAGTTTGTAACCAATGGAGTCGCTCAACAATGGAATAAATCGACTAGCATCACTCCTGTAGATGAAGATATACAAAAACATATAGAGAGTGGTTCAACTCATGCATATTTTTATGAGATATCCAACACTAATGAGCTTATATGTATAGATATAGGGGTAAAGATTCAAGACAAAAATGCACTCTCAAAAAAGTTTGCAAAGATAAAAGAATCACTGCAAAAAAATGAAGATACAAAAAAGTATACATTAAGTGATATGATCTACCTTATAAGTGATAGCATCGTACCCTCTTATCTTAAAAAAGAGCCTATTATAGAAGATGTAACTATCTGGGCAGCATCTATAGGGATAGTTGGTAGAGAGATGTATGATGCAGACAAGATTATATTTATCCCAAACGGTATGGAGTTACAAGAAATACACAAACTCAATGCGATTGAAAAGATTGTAGGGGAAAAATATGATGCTATCATCGTAAGTGCTGTAAAAAATAGACAAATACAAAAGGATGAGATAGAAGCACTTTTTAATGCCTTTATAAAAGAGGATCATAGTGATGAAGATATAGATATGAAGATTATGGAGTTTTACAAAAGTCAATCTCAAAGTAGCAGCTATTCACCAGAGGCATTAACACTCTTTGTTAAATTTCTTTTTGGATTAAAGCCTGTAGAGATTAGCTACTTTTTGAAGAATTATCAGCTTTTTGAGAGTTTGATACAGATATAAATGGCAAATTGATAATTAATCGTTTTTATATTATAATAATTGAAAATATATAAAAGGATAGTAATGTTTGTCAATAGAAGCAACGAATTACAGACATTGGAGCAAGAGTATAAAAAGAATTCCTTTAGATTTACTGTTTTATATGGAAGAAGAAGGGTTGGCAAAACAACACTTTTAAAAAAGTATATTGGTAAAAAACCTGCTATCTATTTTTTAGTTACTTTAGAGAGTGAAAAAATTATCTTAAAAAGGTTTCAAAGTATAGTGGCTGACTTTTTTGAAGATGATTTTTTGCGAGATATTGAGCTTAGTGACATACAACAACTCTTTAGCTACATTGCAGCAAAAAAGCCTCAAAAAAAGCTTGTCATTATCATAGATGAGTTTCAATATCTTACAAAAATAAACAAAGCAACTCCATCACAATTTCAATACATTGTAGATGAGATACTTCGTAATACAAATATTCATCTTATATTGTGTGGTTCTATCATCTCAATGATGTATGAGCAAACACTCTCTTACAACTCCCCTCTTTATGGACGACGAACAAGTGCAATAAAATTAGAAGCTTTAAAGTTTGAGTACTTGCACCATTTTTTTAAAAATAAAACCCAAAATGAGCTTATAGAACTCTATGCCGTTTTATATGGAGTCCCAAAATATCTTGAAATGTTTGATGATGCAGATAATATTTTTGATGCAATTAGAAAAAATATCCTCTCAAATAATTCCTATCTCTATGATGAGCCAAGATATATCTTACAAAATGAAGTAAATGAACCCATTACCTACTTTACAATACTAGAAACAATAGCATCAGGTGAGCATAAACTAGGACATATCGCCTCTAAACTAGGAAAGAATGTTCAAAACATCACCTCATTTATCTCTAAACTTATAGAGCTGGATATCATTTATAAAGATGTGCCTATTACAGAGAAAAATCCTCAAAAAAGTAAAAAAGGACTCTATTTCATAAAAGATAACTTTTTTAGATTTTGGTTTTTGTATGTGCTAAGCAACAAGAGCCAACTAGAGATAGGCAACAGTGCCTATGTACTGAAAAAAATCAAAGAAAACTTTAACGGGTATGTTGCTAAAACTTATGAAGATTTAGCAATAGAATATACACTCAAAAATAACAATCTTTTAAAATGTGGCAGATGGTGGAGCAAAAGTGATGAGATCGACCTTGTAGGGATATCCGAAGAGTATATGGTCGTTGGTGAATGCAAATACAGCAACAAAAAAGTTGGAGTAGATATACTCCAAGCACTCAAAGAAAAAGCAAAAAAGATAGAATTAGCACTACCCATAAAAAAATATCTTCTGTTTTCCAAGAGTGGATTTACACAAGACTTAGTAAAAATGGCAGATTTGGATGAAACTATAGTGTTGGTGGAAAGGCTTATGTGATACTATTTGGTAACAATAGTGAAGTAAAGCATAATTTTTTTATGTTAAAATTTCACAATAGATTTATAAGAAGGTGTAGAAATGGCAGATGAAAATATGAACAATCAGAGGGGAGAATTGATTATACTTTAAACCGAACTCATGTTAAGTACACAAGTTATGTCTTTTTAAACCCCTTGTTTTAGGAATTTATTAAAGGTTGAAAAGTTTAAGTTTGCTTATCACGCAAGTCAGGAGCAATTTGTGAGAATTTATAAAAAGTTATAATGTGCAACCACTTTCTTGATTTTAGTGGCATTATAAGTTATTACTTTAGATGATTTACGATCAATTTCAAGGCTTTTAAACCAATTTTTACACCAGGAAATATACTATTCAACCCTTCTCCCACAATTTCCTCTAGAATTTTATTCGTAATTTCACCTTTTGTATCTTGGAAAATTTCATTAATTTGTTCATCATTTAATTTATCTCTTTTCCCCCATACAATAAAATATAAAAGCATTGCTTTTTCTTCATCAATATCTTCTTCAATCTTTATTTTATGTATTACATTTACATGTTTTTCTCTTTTTGTATCATCTAGCCACTCTTCTATAGTGTTTTTATCAAAATGATCTATATGCTTTTGAAATACCGAATGTAATAATATATCAGTATTTAGTCCCATAAAAATTCTTTTTATATATTTCTCATCATCAAAGAAAACAAGGTTGAAAAACTTGTCACATTCTTCAATATCTAAATTCTTAATAGGTCTCCATGAAACATCTTTTAATTTTGTATTGGAAATAATAAACGAGTGGACAGTGACATCTTCACCCCATTCTTTTTCAATTTTTTTAACTTCATAAGGAGCTTCACAAACTTTCCATTCTGTTTCAGAGTTTCTGATTCCTTTGGGATCACAGAAAATAAGATGTTCTTTTTCTTCATTATCTTTATACCAAATAATAAAATCAGGATAGAAAACACCATCTTCTGTGTTTGAAACAATACCTATATTACCGTTGGATTTATTTCTTAAAATAATTGCATTTAATGTATTCTCTTTAATATATTCCTGTAGGTCACAAAGAAATTTAAATTCATATTGATTAAGTTTATCAGGCGTAATTTTAACAGATTCTATATTTTTAAAATATGCATCATAACAATCTACAATATTTGTCATGTTTTGTGTTAATTCTGGATAGCCGCATAATTGAAAGGTATCATATAATTCTTTGGTATTAGAAGCAGGATCAATTGCTAAAGGCTGATAATAATGACTTAAAACCTTTTTCGTAAATACTTTATAGTTATCATCTTTTTCTAATCTTTCTCTAACTTCTTCAATTTTCCCCTGTTCATCAAGTGTAAATTTAATATTATACTCTAAGGTATAATCATCAGAGGTCACTATTTTGTCAAATTTATATTTATGACTATTTTCCAGGTATTTTATTTTATTTATTATTTTAGAAATAAGCGTATTGGCAATCTTAATTAGTAACTTTTGTATCTGTATGGGAGTGATAATTTTAGCATCATACATTACTTCTATTTTTTTATTCTGAAGCAATTCAATAATGTAATCAATATCTATATTTTTAAAAATAATACTATTTTTTTGTTCTTTCTTTTCAAATAAACTTTGAAAATAAGCTTTATCAAGAAAAGGTAAAAGATCTTTAAAATCATCATATCTAAGAGTTACCTCTTTTTCTATGTGCAAATTAAGCCTTATAGGTAGATCAATTGAAGTGCTTTTTTTATTTTTATCTATCTCATACTCTACTAAAAGTTCATTACCCTTAATATTAACATCACAAATAATCTCATTTTCTACATCCAAAAATGTTTTATCAACATAGAAAACAGGTAACTTTTTCTCTTTATTGGTTACCTCTATTTTTTTAATGAAAGATATATTTTTTTTGTATATATCCGTATCTTCTTCTATAAACTTACTGAGATATGTACTTCTAAGACTATAAATAAATAAAGTCTCAAGATACTTAAGTTGTTCATACTTTTCCTCAGAAGTGTTACATCGCTTAGAATACTCTAAAAAAGTATGCTTCTCTCCATTTGTCTCATCAACATAATTATACTCTTGTCTTTTTCCGTCTTTATCTATGCCTTTTAGTCTTACCCCTCGTCCAAACATTTGTATGATAGTCGATCCGCTACCTGTTCCAAAGTTGATAAGACATATTTGTGAAGCCCTAAAACTGTTCCACCCAGCACTAAACTTTCTACTTCCTATCAATATATTGATTGGGCTTGTTGAAAAATCTATATTCTTAAAAAGATAATTCTCATTCGTAAATTTTACTGTTTTTGAAATAATCTTATTTTCAGATACCAGCTTTTGTATATTGCTGTTTTCTAAAAACTTTTTTACATTTCCTACTGTTATCAGTCCAAAAGGGGAAGAATCTTCACCATATGTTAGCAGTATTTCGCCATCGCTTGAACTATTTTGAAGTAGATGCAAAACACCGCTATCTGCATTAAAAACATCATTGTATTCTTTTAAATTTTTTAGCTCTGCAAAATAACCTATGATTTTTGCTATATCACTATTCTCCGGATTTTCCGATTTGTCTTCATTGCTTGCAGATACTGTATTGCCCGCCATAATTAACAACGGTCTATCTTCAAATTGTTTCTCTTTTTTTGTTATTTGATTATACTTTTCAAAGGCTTGTAGTTTTTGATGAAACTCTTCTATATTGGTATCAAGATTTCTCTTTATATCTTTATTTTCATCTTCGGCAATAGCATCTTTTTTTACTACACCAAATTTAAAATCTTTTCCATATCTATCATTATAAAATTTTCCATAATCATATTCAAAGACTATTCTCTGTGCATATTCATCGATTTGTACTTTATTTTTTACATCATAAAAAGTTGCACTATACTCAAACATAAAGCTATTAGAGCTATTTTGTGTTAAATCATCTCGTAACTTAACAAATGCACCTTTTTCAGAAGTTCCTAGTCCGATATGAGCTTCATCCACAAGCAAAAGTCTGTATTGTGACTCTCCTACTATCTCATGTGATTCGTTTTCATATCTACTTATAAGTCCCTGTGTTGTTTCTATCTTGTAGTTAAATTTAAAATCTCTAAAAAATGGATCGGTAAAGAATTCTCCCATTTCACTTTGAAGCTGACCAATAAGCTCTTTTAGAGGAGAGGTAATAATAACTTCTATTTCAGATGGATTTTTATCTCTGATGTATTCAAAATAGTCAAGGATATTGGCTTTCATGATAACTGTCTTACCGCTTCCTGTTGCCATCCAGTATGTTAGCTTATTGTTTTCATTCCCATCTATGAGATACTTTTTTTCAAAGTAGTATTTTGTAAAATACAGTGCCATTCGCTGATAATACCTCAGAGATACATCTAATTTTTCTTCTCTATCTTCAAAATCATACTCTATGTCATTTTTTGGAAGATACTTAAAATACTCTCCACTTTCAACATCTTCTTTGAACTCATCATCAGGCATTTGCAAAGTGTTGTAAAGATTACTATCTATACCATCACAAATATCTCTAAATAGAATTAAGTCACTACTCTTCATCTATTTACCCTTAAATGTTTCTGCAATGATATGTTCACTATTGTGTGTCAATACATTTGTATAAACTTTATGATAATTATCTACAACAGATGCTACTTTATTTTTTGCCTTTTTTTCATCGTTAGATAACACAACAGCACAATCTTTCTCATACTTGTCTTTACAGGTAGCAAACAATACTTCATTTTCAAATTTAACTGTTTGAAGCTCTAATCCTTCATGGAATAGCAATGAGGCAAATATATCAAATTTACTATCTTTTGAGAATGGATTTTTCAGTTCATTTTCCATTCTAAAGTTTATTTGATTTTTATCTGGCTCATAAATATAACCAAAATCTATTTTTGAGTAATCAATTCCATCTACTACTTCAAGATTATCTATGATGTCATCATACTGTTCAAGCTCTATATACTGAAATATACCTTTTTCTCTTTGAGATGCAATACCACCACTATTACCAAACATAGTATGTTTAAGTCGTTTTAACATTTTTGTTTCAAAATAGTCATTCATTTCAACAGAAATAAATTTTTTATTCATTTTATAGGCTACTGCAGCCGTTGTACCACTCCCCCCAAAGAAATCTAATATAGTTTCTTCTTCATCTTTTTCTATTGATAAGTCAATAACCCTCGCGAGCAACCTTTCTGGTTTTTTTCCACTTTTTAGTTCAACATTGCCTTCTTTCGCTATGCCATCCCATTTTATATCAGTCCATACATCAGATATAACTTCTGATATTTCAGGCTTACCATCTATATTTTTAATTTTATTTTTTAGAAAAGTAATAACTCTACCTTTTAGAAAATAAATATCATCTCCATTCTCTCTTTTATAGATGTAAACATTTTCTTTATCTTTATGTGATTTTCTCTTTATCTTTTTGATTGCATCGGTTGGTTTGTGTATATCCTTAAATGCCACTACTGCATTACTATGTTTTAATGCAAATTGTATTTGGAATTTTTCTCTATCATCTTTCCATGATTCACCAAGTTTCTTTTTGGCTTCTTGCCATGTTTTTACATCAATACTATCAAAAAACAATTCTGACAATGAAACAAACTCCCACTTCTCATGGCTACTCTCTATATTTTTAATATATGTTCCATAATCATCTGTATATTTAGCTTTAACATAAATTTTAACTACTGAATCTTCTAGTTTCTTTTCATTATTTCCAAAAATAGTTAAATATTCTTTGGTTGTGATCGGTGCTAAATTTATTGACTTGAAGCCAGCCGTTGTTGACCTTTTTACAACAACATTTTGAATAAGACTATTTATAAAAATATTTTCTTGTAGTATTAAGAGATTTAATATTTCGTTATCATCAATGCTTGTAAAGATAGCTGCATTATCCTTCATGATTTTTTTAGTAATATCAAGTCGATCACTCATCATACTAAGCCATGAAGCACGCTTAAAGCTATCTTTATACACAAACCCATCATTACCTGTGTTATAGGGCGGATCTATGTAGACACATTTTATTTTTCCATCGCCTTTTTTATCTGTATATTTAGGCTCCAAAAATCTAAGTGCTTGGAAATTCTCACTTTTTATAAGAAGTCCGCTGAGTTCTTCTTCTATATTCTCAAATTGAGATAAAACCCTATACTTAAACTCTAAATCAAAATGCTTTGTATCTACGGGGTAGCTATAGCTTTGCAGTTCTATGATGTTTGGTTTCTCATTTTTCTTTGTAATTCCCAAACTTTCCCATTCATCAAGCTGACCTCTATTTTTAAGTATCTTTTCAAGCAGTTCTGTATTTTCAATTTTATTACTACTGATAACATAATGGCTTGTTTTAACCATCTTTCTTTTTTCCCAAAGATACTTTTGAAATTCCTCTATACTAGAGAGTAACTCGATAAAGACATTTGCTTGATTTTTAAATACTCTGGCAAATGTAGCTATCTTCTTAGCAGATTCATCCATAAGTAGTATTGCATCGGTATCGGCAAATATGTAGTTTTTTATAAACTTATCAAGCTCAACACTCAAAAACCTTTTGAGGTTTTTATGTATGAAGTAGTCACTGTCTACTCCGGCATAAAACATATTGATACCACGGTCTAAACGATAAAAGAAATTAAGAGTATCATCTTTAGCATAGAGCACTTCCAAATCTTTTTTATCTTCTATCTCAAATTTTTCTTTTTTGTCCAACCCCAAATATGCTTTAGCTGATGTTTTATTATAGAGTTTAGAAGCATAATCTTTTTTAGATAACATCAATTTAGATACTTTTGATTTGAGCTGTGTCTTATCCTCTTCTCCACTTAGTTCACTTTTGAAAATATTAGCAGCACTTTTGAGATTACCTTCTTTATCTTTTTTTGTATCTATGATATATCTTGTCAACTCTTCTTGATTTATCAACTCTTTAAATGTCTTAATAGCTTTTGCTTGATTTTCATCTAGTAGCGAAGCAGTAATTTTCTTCTCTTCAAAAGGTAAGCTTTCAAGATACTCTCTTATCTTTTTATCTTGATACATATCATCATAATTCAAATTATCAATCTTTTGTTTTATCACACTAAGTAGGAGTAAGTAAATAGTATGTTTAGGCGTGGCATGGTCAGAGATATTAAAATTAAGTGTTAAATCATTTCCATTTTTTGCAATAGAAACAAGTCTATATTGTTTAATCTTTTTATCATCCTTTATATCTTCATCTTTTTCCACAATATTGGTATGAATAACATAAGAGTTGCCTTCAAATTCGAGATTTAAAGAAACACTATTTAAAAATTTATTCGATTTGATATAATAACTATCTTTTGTCTTCCATGTAAAAAGCGTTTCTTCACCTTTATACTCTGTGCTATGTGATGTTTCATTTGTACATCTCTCTTGTTCTTCTAAAAGATACTCTGATGTGGCTACACTTATTCATACTCAGAACATTTAGCAATTCTGAGATCAAATATCAGTATGAGTAAGGAAAAAGAGAAGATGAGAAACAGTAAATATACAAGAGAGTTTAGAGATTCCAGTGTGCAGTTAGTTTTAAATTCAGAAGAGTCAACAGCAAAGATTGCTAGGGACTTGGATGTTAATGAAAAAACGCTTTATAATTGGGTTAGAGAGTATAAAAAAGCCAATAATATTCCCATAGCACCAAGAGGTGGGTTTACAAGAAGCAACAGCATTAAAGAAACCGCAGAAGAGGAAAATAAACGCCTGCGTGCAGAGAACAAACTCCTCAAGCAGGAACGTGACATATTAAAAAAGGCAACCGCGTATTTCGCAAAAGAAACTCTGTAAAATACGCATGGATACAAGAACACTCAAACGAGTTTCAAATAGCAGTGATGTGTAGAATACTTCAAGTCGATAAAGCAAGTTATTACCACTGGATAAAGCAAGGATGCCAGATGCAACAGATAGATAAAAAACTTAATGAACTCATTGAAATTATCTTTATGCAGGGAAGAGAGAACTACGGTACCCGACGAATTAAAGATAAACTGGTACAAAGGTATGGATTTGTTGTTTCTCGTCGTCGCATAGGGCGTATAATGTGTGAGCTGGGACTTGTTGCAAAGACGAAAAAACGCTATAGAATCAATACAACAAACTCCAATCATAATCTACCAGTTGCACCGAATATTTTAAACAGAGATTTTTATGCTTCTTATCCTGATGAGAAATATGTTGGAGATATAACTTATATTCCAACAAATGAAGGCTGGCTATATTTAGCGACTGTAATGGATTTATACTCCCGTCGCATTGTTGGTTGGTCAATGGATGACACGATGAAAGTATCACTTGTAAATGATGCCTTAAATATGGCACTCACTGCAAGAAAACCAGCAAAAGGTTTGATTTGGCATACTGATCGAGGTAGTCAATATGTTTCATACTCTCACAAGGATTTATTACAACAACATGGCATAATTCAGAGTATGTCACGCAAAGGGAACTGTTGGGATAACGCGGTGGCAGAAAGCTTTTTTCATACACTAAAAACAGAACTCATTTATCATGAGATTTTCGAGACAAAAGCACAAGCTAATCAGGCTATATTCGAGTATATCGAAGTTTATTATAACCGACAGAGAATGCACTCTGCAAATGGAAATCTATCACCTGTCGAGTTTGAAGAAAAAATGATGTTACAAGTTGAAACAGCAGCTTAGAATCTTTATGGATAAGTATGAAATAGGGTTGACACATCACTCTTCATATTTGTAAGGAACTGTATAAGATCTAAAACTTCTTGGCGTATAGCCAAAATCCCCTTTTTCATAATAGAGATTGAAAAATTGGTATAAATATTCATAAACTTTTGTAGAATCATACTTATCTTCAGACACCAATGCAGATAACTCCGATAACAAAGCTTCTTTATCGCCATATCCAAACTCTTCTATCGCATCTCTCAGTTCATCTAAAGAGTCTATCGATAACTCTTTTGCTTTTTTAGGAGGAATATATTCGACTATCTTATTTTTTAATTCTTCAAAATCTTCTTCATTTGTATCGGATAATTCTTTTTCAATAGTAGAAACAATAGTGTCAAGACTTTTTGTTATAAAATCTTCTTTTTGTCTGAATATTTTATAAATACCGAAATTCAATTCGCTCTTATTAAACCAAAATATATCATTTAAAATAAATTCTTTAAATTTTTCTTGCATTATTTACAAATCCTCATTTATATTTTCTTCCCACATTTTAACCACTTTAACAATTCCATCATCATCTAAAAGATTTCAAATACTTAATAGTACTTTCATAGCAAGAGATTCATTCGTGCCTCTTGTATATTTCGTATAGGTTCATGGTGAAATACCTAGTTTTTTTGGCATGTTGCTTTGAGATATTTTTTTCATCTCTTTTGCTTCAATAAGGCTATGTGTCTTATTTATTATATTTTTTAATTACATATCTACATCCTACTACAAAACAACTTTTATATACATTAATATGTTTTATTTAAGCTTCATCTTATATAGATCCGACATTCCGCAGTAAAAAAATTAACAATCCAAAAAGTCCCTATTTTAGGGAATTCAATAAAGTCTAAATCTTCTTTTTATATAAAATAAAAACGGTTAATGTGAATTTTTCAGCTCAAAGAGTCCCTAAAATAAACACCTCACAAAAAATAAAAAAATTTACTGCGGAATGACGGATAGATTTATGTGTAATTATTACATATATAAACAAAAGATTCCTAAATGGCACAACATTTCCTCTTAAGCGCAAAATCAAGAACAATATTAGAAGCAGAAATTGTAAGAATGATTGAGGATGTAAAAATGGTGCATGGCACAATTTTATATTACAGAAGTAATACGAAGTGAAAAAAATAGTCAAATTTCTCCTTGAGATGTAATTTTAGTTTTATAATACTCTCTCACATATTTAAGAGGATATGGTAAAACAGTAAAATCTCCATTTTTTACAAAATACTCATCTAACATTGGTAAAATGGTGTTGAGGAGATTTTTTCCTTTATAGGCATAAACTTCTCGTAAGGGACTTGCTTTTTCAATGCTTTCTGGAATGTTACTCAATCTGCCTACATAGTATTTGGACTCCTCTTCGCTGTATCGGATCCCTACTAACGATTCTATACAGTGTCTGTTCTCTTTTTTACCTTTGAGACTTACTATTAACTTTTTGCTGGTAAATTTTTCAAGAGCTTCTTTAAAAGCGTTATTATTTTTACCCAAGTGTAGTGCTGTTAATAACACTTCACCACTTACTGGATCTTTGAGTTTTTCCATCTCTTGTAAAAGCTTTTCTTTTAAATCTGCTTTTTCATCTGCATAAACATTGTCCCAAATCTCTATAATCTTTTTGTAATGTAAATATTTTGGTTGATTATGCTCTTGAAGCAATCGCCCAATCTCTTGAATTTTTGGTAAAGGAAACTCTTTGCTTTTTACGACATACCCTATATCATCTTCACTAAATAGTATCGCTTCCAAATCTCTATTGTTATTCCTAGAGTAAAAAGCGATCTCCATGCAAATGGCTTGTTCTTCATTAGAAAGCTCGGCATACTCTATATGTTGTCCCTCTATAATCGCTTTGTAAAATTGATAGTTACTTTTACCTTTTTCATCTTTGATTTTATGTGGATAGATAGCTGTTATTTGATTTGTCAGCTTATTGTATGGCATTAAAAGGGTTTGATTGGCTATCTCGTGTTTAATGACAAGCTCTTTTAATAATACATAAAGTAATTTAGTGTTTTTTATAACTTTTTTTAGCGTTTCAATGGTAATATTTTGAACTATGCTCTTTTTATCTTGATGAAGAAGAGTATAGGGGTCATCTATTTTTTTACTCTTATAATAATCTTCATCGTATGTGATAGTAAGGTTGTAGCTGTTTTTTTGGATTTGATGAGAGATGTTTACATGTAACGAATTTCCCATATAGTTTGCTATTTGTGCTTGTAGTTCTTCTATCTCTTTTGTTAGGTCTTTATCGGTGTAATTTACAATATAGATCGATTTTAGCATTGCTATGGCTTGTTTTACTTGATCTTCTAACTTCTGCTTTCTGTCTTTTTCATCGCTACCGTTGGCATAAAGTTTTGTATTTATCGTATGAAAATCGATTGTTACTATCTCGCCAAAACATCTTTGCATCTCTTTGAGATATTGTATGAGAACATAGACTTTACTGTTTTGAATCAAATCTTTTTTACTGTTTTTCATAAGCCCTAAAAATCTATATGAAGATTTTTTATTGCGGTAGTTGCCTTTTTTATAGAGTCCTTCTTCATCAAACGCCTTAATAAGTTTGTTTTCATAAATTTTATACCCATCTTTTTTCTCTTTAGATTTTATAAAAGTTGTTGCTCTTAAAGAGAGAAACATATCTCTGTCAATAGAGATATTTATCGCTAAAAGTTTACTAGATTGCACATCAACAAGATAGTAAAGCCCATACACATCATTTTCTATCTCAAAATAAGCTGACTCCTTTGCCAAAAGAGAGTTTAACAATCGAAGCAAAATATACTCTTTTTCTCTTTGTATCTCTGTGTAATGTAACTCTGTCATTGCATAGCTATCAGCATACTTTCTGACCAATCCACTTTCACGAAGCACAACCAGTGTATATTTTCCATCGACTGCGTGAGCTAAGGGCTTTATATTTTTTCTCATTTGGGAGTAAAATAGCTGATACTCTTTTGCATTTTTACTGCTGTTGCGAATTTTATATATGTGGTATCTCTCTAAGAGTTTTCCATAGTTTATTTTTACACTAATCTTATTTGTTATTGTCTCAAGTCTCATTTGATAAAATCCTTTATGTATTGCATCATTTGTTTATCTACAATAGGGGTTTTTCTGTTTGTAATATCGATTAAAAAAGGGACTATCATAATATTTTTATCTACAAAAGGCTTTCTGCTTTTGCCTGCTGGTATCTCTGCAAAAATATTGATAATAAGTGCTTTATTGGCATCCATATTGGCAAGTTTTACTGCTGCTTTATCTCGTAGCTCTTTTTGTGTGTATGTTTCTATGGTTTGTTGGGAGTAGTATTTAAAATCAAAATAACAACTATCATCTTCTAGTTTATAATCAAATCGTTCATACTCATCACCATTATTTACATTAAAACTATGCAGATCTACACCACACTCTTTTTCAACCAGATATTTTCCAATAACTTCCCCCAATGCACCTTTGTAGAGATTGTTAAAGGCGATAGGGATCATTAGATGATCATACTTAAACTCTAAGCAAATATTATTTTGTTTAACACACTCTTGAAGCTCTTGAGTATTTGCAATAACATCAAGCATTACGCTCTCTGGAGAGACCTTTGTTTTTTTAAAACTATCTTCAAAATATATTTTAACTTCTCCATAATCATCTTTTTGTTCATAGTAGTAATATTTATTGTTCCTATATTTTTTTGGCATTTTTGAGTAGCAAAAATCAAACTCTATGGCATCTGTATTTACTGTTGGATTTTGGAGTAAATATTTTCTTGTTTCTTCCCACTGTTGAACAGTATGACTATTAACATTTTTTTCATTCCCATAAAAAACATGTAACATATAGTTGATTTTTTGCCTTGTTCTGATATTTCGTTCTTGAAATCTGTTTATGCTCTCTTGTACTCCCCTACTCTCTTCATCATTCATTTCAATCTTAAGATTATTTGTATAATCTATAAGTTTTTTTACTGCAGGGAGTAAAGTTTGATTTGTTGTATCGAAATTTTTTACAGAATGAAGAATTTCACTATCTAAATAGATAAACATTTTTGAACTGTCTTTATCGGTACGATACAATCTCCCAATCGCCTGAATAATAGTAGTCATAATACTGTTGTGGCTATCATTTAATTTTAAATATGACATCATGCTTGGCATTTTGTTTAAAATATTTTTTAGATACCTTCTATACTCTGAAACTGGAAAATATCCTTTATAAAAAAGTGATTCAACTTCAAATATAGCTCTCACCTGTTTTTCTTTTGCACTTCCATATTGATCATCTTCAAAACCTCTTTGAGTAAAAGCTGTTGGTTTATCTAAATAAATTGCATCATAGTCTTTTTTTATACCATCTCTTTCATATTCTAAATTTGCTCCAATACCTATGGTTTGGTATGTGCTAATAATAAAAACTTTTGATTTTTTCTCTATTTCCTTATCAAACATCTCTTGATATTTCTCTTTATTGTTATCCTCAGAGTTATATATGTAAAACAATCTATGTTCATGCACTAATTCGCCTATAAAATCACCATGAAGCTCCCGTTCTAAAAGTTTTAATTGATCTATCCATTGTTGAATTTTTGGATTAAAAATCTCATAATTTTCTTTCATCATGATATAGATCCACTTTGCAAGATTCTCTGGACTAAATATGAGTTCTTCTTGTTTTAAAAAGGCAGGAAGCAAACACATAAAACTCTCAATTTCATCATGAAGTAAAAACTCTCTATACGCATCAACTATTCGCATTAGTCTTAAAAATTGAAACTTATCTGAATCTTTTTGCAACATCGGCTCAATTACATCATATAATGAGAAAATACCACCGAAATACTCCTTAACAATTTCAGATGCATTTTCTTTTATATGAATATGCTTTATCTCTATTTGCCTATTTTTTTGATTTTTTGCCTCAATATACAAAGAGTCCATTGCATCTAATTCCTCTTTGTCTGGGATTATAAAATTTACTTTTGATGCCAAATAAGATAGGTCAAAATTTCTCATAAGTGTATTAATAGCAGCTGTTGCTGAAATACCGACAACAAAGAGATGATTGCACAAATTTTTCATAAAGTTTTCTGGGCTATCGTTGAGTTCAAAAAACTCAAAATTATTTGTTTTTGAATCTCTATCCATTTGTGAAATATTAACAATTTTAAAGCCATCTTCATAAAGTTCAGCCCTTGATGATTTAAAACCTTTTTGTGTCTCATACAAACCATTCACGATGACATCTTGTAAATACTTATAGTGCCTATCCTCGATTGTGTAACCAAACTCTTTGATAATATCATTGACAACTCTCTGAATTATCTCAACATTTGTTTTTTTCTCATAAAGAGGTATATTGTTATTTTTTTGTTGTTGATAAATAAAACTGACTTCTGCCTTTACAGCACTTCGCATCATTCCAATAAAACGACGCAAAAAACGACTAACATCCCTCAATAAGTTTGCAAATGAAAGATCCCCCTCCTTTGCAATAATATTTATATGGGTTGATTGATTCTTTTTTGTATCTATCTTTGTTGCGTTATCTTTTCCATACACGATATTTGAGAGTGTGGAATCCATTAAGATAGATTCATTTTGCATCTCATTTTCAAATTTATATTTAAAGCCATACTGAATTGAATATTTGTCATATATATCTTCACTCGTCTGTTTAACTTCTTGATAAGCAGTTTCATCAATTTTATACTTTTTATGAAACTGTTTGGTTTTGAATGTGCTTACAATACTTTTAAATAGGTCTAAAAATTCATAGGAACTTTTTACCTTATCTTGTATAATTGTTTCTAATAAAATCTTTTTTTGTGCATCAAATTCATCAAAAAAAAGCACACAGTTTTTGAAGTGTTTGTGTGTGTAAAGAGTATAATTTCCATCAAGACCAAACATTGGATAGTAGAGCTTGTGTGTTGTCATAAATATAGCTTTATACTCATGCAATTTTACACTAGAATATAAAAGACCCACTTCATATAAAAACTGTTCTTTATCTTTGATTTCATCAAACTTATAGTATCGATATATCTCTTTTTTTAATGCTCTGTTATTAGATTCAACAGCATCTCGAATCGATTTTTCTCTTTTTAAATCAGGCGATTTTTTGATTAACTCAATACTATCTTGCAATGAGTTGAATTCTTTAAAGTTTGGTAAAATTTTAAAATCTTTTATCTTTTGTGTATGATCTATAAAAGCATCAACGATTGACTCAAAATTATTTTTAAGCATAATTACCTTGGATTTATCTTCATCATTTAAAATTTTTACAAGCTTGTTGTAGCTATCTTGTAAATTATGTTTTGTATTTACAGTATAAATAACTGTAGTATTACTCTCTTTTTCAACACTTTCTTTCATGTATTGGATGGTGGCATGTGTCTTTCCACTGCCTGTTTGTAAAGGAAAAAGAAATAATCCATGTTTATCACTCTTGTTTTGGGGAATATACTTATAAAGCAAACTCTTTGCATATTCTGTTGTAGGGTATTTGTTGTTACTGTTCATCATGCCTCCTCATAATTTTTTAACAAAACATCCATATTTTTTTGAATTATTCTATAAACTTTTTGTGCAAGGTTTGGATTGTTTTCAATACAAATATATGGCATCCACTGTTGCACCAGTTTAATAACCTCTTGCAAGTTGTTATAGTACATCTTCATTACAACCGCTCCATCAGCTTCTTCTAAAATAAAATCATATTGCTCTTTGCTAAATTGTCGCTCTCTTTTAAAATAATTGGCTGCACTTGCCGTGAGTTTTAATGTAACAAACTTCTCCTTTGTAATCATTCCATAGGCATTCCCAATACCCTCTATAAAAAATTTTTCACCCTTTAACCACTCTACGGGAGTGATGTTGTGCATACTGTTTACTGCAAACGATCTATACTCACCAATATTGTTTTTGTTTTGCTCATCATAGCTTCCATAAAGATAGTAAGAATTTTCCGATGTATTGATTTTATGGGGTTTTATATATTTTATTTCCATAGGCTTTTTATTGCTTATATACTCAACTTTTATGATACAGTTTGAACATATTGCAACTTCCAACATAATAAGCTTTTTAGTCAAAGAAGAGAGTACTTGTGTTGGTATCATTGGCAAAAGAATCTCTTTATTTTCTTTAAGAATATTGCTAATTGTTAAAAAGTCATCTTTTGCAATTTCATTGCTTATACTGTTTTGCAGTAATCTTACTACTAAATTATGGTGAATATACTTGGGTAACAAAGTAGCAAAGCGGTAAGCGGATAATTTTTTATCATATATAATATCTTCTATTTTAGCAATAGTATTTTCAATCGTTTTTGTCGTAACATTGAATTTATTCGCAAAATAGTGTTTGTTTTTTACTCCGCTATAAAGCTCTTCATAAATTGTAGCAATACGCTCTTGCATATATTTTCCCTAACAGATTATTTTAGAAAAATAATAACATATTTTTTCTATTTAATCAACAATATATGGAAATTTATTGACATAATACTTCTATTTTGCTATCATTTTCTTAATAAATCTGCAGGAATATACGATGAAAAAGAAAAAACCACTTAAAATACTTCACACATCTGATTGGCATTTAGGTCAAAAATTTATGGGAAAAAGCAGAGAAGAAGAACACCAAGCATTTCTTAGCTGGCTCTTAGAAACAATAAAAAAACACAACATAGATACACTCATAATTGCAGGAGATATTTTTGATACAGGAACACCTCCAAATTATGCTCTTGAACTCTACTACACTTTCTTTAAAGATTTACAAAAAACACCTTGCACAACAACTATTGTAGTAGCAGGAAACCATGACTCCATTGCAACACTCAATGCACCCAAAGAGGTTCTTAAAATAGTTGATGTACATGTAATCTCCAGTGGAGAGGAGAGTGATGATGAACGCATTATTAAACTTTATGATAATGAGAAAAACCTTGCAGGTGTTGTGTGTGCTGTGCCATTCTTACGAGATGGAGTAATACGAAAAGGACTTGGTGGTCAATCTTATGAAGAAAAAGAGATGGCATTAGTTGTAGGGATGCAAAATTATTACAATAATATTGCTGATTTGGCACAAAATGCTCTTGATGGAAATAGAGATATACCAGTAATCACTACCGGTCATTTTACAACCGTTGGAGGAAAAGTCAGTGATTCTGAAAGAGATTTATATATTGGCAATACTATGAATATTCCAAGTGGCTTTTTAGCTGAGCGTTTTGATTATGTAGCACTTGGTCATCTGCATAAAAGTCAAAAAGTTGGTGACACTTATGAACATGTACGATATAGTGGCTCCCCTATTCCTTTGAGTTTTAGCGAGGCAAATAACCAAAAAAAAGTAACAATTATTACTTTTGAAGGAGTAAAAAGATCTATACAAGAGGTTGATATTCCTCTTTTTAGAAAGCTTTACAGACTTAAAGGATCAAAAGAAGAGATTCTTCAATCTCTTCAAAATATTGGAGATAAAGAGGGATGGGTTGAGATTGAGATTAGCGATGATGATACCTATACTGCCCTCCAAGAGATACAAACATATGCCGATGAGAACAATATTGTAATATTAGCTAAAAAAATAGCACGCTCAAGTGCTTCAGCAAAAAATATAAAAATGCAACTCGTTGATCTTGATACAATTACCCCATTTGAGATATTTCAAAAAAGATTAGAACTTGATGCAATGGATGATGCAAAATTGCGTGATAAATTGATTCAGAGATTTAAAGAGATTGAAGAGGAGATAGTTACAATATGAAAATTTTACGATTAAGATCAAAAAATATCAATTCACTTAAAGGAGAAAATGAGATAGATTTTATCTCTTTTTTAAAAGGCAACTCTTTATTTGCAATTACAGGTGAAACGGGTGCCGGAAAAACAACACTCCTTGATGTGATTAGCTGTGCACTGTATGGACGAACAGCACGACTCTCAAAAGGTGCAGAGGTTCATGAAATTGTCTCTAGAGGAACAGGCGATGCGATGTGTGAAGTGGAGTTTGAAGTCAATCAAAAACTTTACCGCTCAACTTGGACACTTCGCAGAGCAAGAGGAAAGGCTAACGGTAATTTTCAACAAGCAAAAATGGAGCTTATCTCACTTCCTGATGAAAAAATCATTGAGTCAAAAACAAGCAAAGTACCAAAAGAGGTTGAGCAGATTACAGGACTAGATTTTGAGCGTTTTTCACAATCTATGATGTTAGCTCAAGGGGGATTTGATGCATTTTTAAAGGCTGAAGAGAAAGATCGCTCTAAGCTTTTAGAAAAGATTACAGGAACTCGTATATATAGTGAAATTTCTAAAATGGTCCATGAAAAAACAAAAAGTGCAAATGAAAAAATAAACTCACTCAAAACTCAGCTTGAGAGCATAGGATGTCTATCAGAAGATGAAAGAGAAAAACTCGAAAAAGAGCTTGAAGAAAAAAACAACAAAAAGCAAGAGGAAAAAAAGAAAAAAGAGCAACTCCAAGAGGCTTACAACAAAAAGCAAGAATTAATCTCTTTACAAAAGCAGCTAGAAACATATACCAAAGAAAATGCACAAATCCAACAAGAGATAGAACAAAACAAAGATACATTTAAAAAGCTTGAACTTGCGACAAAAGCATTGCATCTAAAAAGTGAATATGAAGAAAAAAACAGATTACAAACTTCTCTTAAAGAGAGTGAAGAAAAATCAAAACAGCTTCACATAGAAATTGAGGAGCTTCAAAAAGAAAAAAATATACTTGAAACTAAAAAGAGAGAGATCACACAAAGCCATACGCAAGGAAAAACAGAGTTTGAGAGGGAGAGTAAGAAAATAGAGCAAGTAAAAGTATTACAGCAAAAACTACAAGAAATAGTTACTCAAATAGAATCAAAAACATCAGATATTGCAAAAAACGAACAAGCAATTACTGATTTAGAAGCTAAGTTACATATACTCTCTCAAAATAAACAAAAAATTGCAAATGAACTTTTAGAATCTGAAAAATTTAAAAATGAACACAACACAGATGCTGCACTCACAGCAGATATAAAAGATCTTTCTACTTTACTTGAAAATTACGAAAAAAGTTCTCAAGAAATTCTCGATATAGAACAAAGTATTGAGAATATGCAAAAAGAGCAAAAAGAGATTCAAAGTAATTTAGATCAGCAAAACAATGCATTTGAAAAATTAAAAAATAGTGTAGATTTGATAGATAAAAACTATCAAGAAGCTAATGATAAGCTTAAGGAACTTGAATCTCAAGAGGAAGACTTCACAAAATCAAGGCAAACCAACAAAGAGATACTTTTGAAGATTGAAGAGCATGCAAACGATACTAAGCTGCTAAAAATAGAAGAAAGCAACCTTCAAAAATACCAAAATGATATCAAATCTCTAAACAAAGAAATAAAGACTCTCAACGATACAATACAACTAAAAGAGGAACATCTCAAAACACTTAAAGAAAAAAAAGAGAATGAAATACTCATTCAAAAATATGAAGAGGACAGAAAAAGACTTCAAAAAGGGGAAGCATGTTATTTATGTGGATCTACAGAGCATCCTTACATTGAACACAGCCTCATATCTGCACTCTCAGATACTGAAAATAAAATTACTACACTTGAAGATGAACTCTCCCAAGAAAAACAGAAATTAAAAAACTTAGAGATGGAGCTGACTAAGATAACAACACTTGAAGAAACTTCAAATCAACAGTATCAAAAAATTAACGACAAAATAACAACACACAATGAATATTTTAAACACCACAATATTACACCTACACAAGAGAGTGAAAAAAATATCAAAAAAGAGCTTGAGGAGATAGAAAAATATTTTTTAGAGTTAGCTGATTTACGCACAAAACAAGATGAGCTGCTTAAAGAAAAAGAGAACCAAAATAAAACTCTACATGAAAAAGAACAATACCTTAATACGCTTACAAACAACGCATCACAACTTGAAATTAATCTCAAAAACAAGCAAGAAAATCTACAAAAACAACAAAATAAACTTAATGAAGATTCTCTAAAATTAAAACAATACTGGGAAAAATATAATCTAAATTTTGATAATGACTCGCTGCAATTAGGATTAAAACAACTTATGCAGCGAAAAAAAGCCTTTGAAGACAATGAGAAACTCATTAAAGAACTCACACAACAATCTACTGACATAGATTTAAAAATCAACACAGGCACAAGTGCTATAGAGAGCAAAAAAGAGCTACTTACTCAACTTCAAAAAGAGCTAAAATCAGCTAAAACGCGAGCGCAGGCAACAAAAGAAGAGATAAAATCTGTTTTAGATGTAGAAGATGTTGAGATTTACTTTACAACACTCAAACAAAAATGGAGTACAATAGAAAAATCTTACAATAGTATAATCAATGATTACAATATAAATAATAATAATCTTGAAAATAAAAATATGTTATTGAAAGATCAAAACGAAGAGCATAAAGAGATACAAAAGAAAAATGAAGAGATAAATAAAATATTTACTCAAAAATTACAAGAGTATGATTTTAAAGATGAAACAGTACTTGTTCAAGCCCTACTTCCAGAAAAAGAACTCGAAGAGTTACAATCACTGCATAATAAAATACAGACCAAACTTACTGAAATAAAAACAAGAAAAAAAGATGCTCATGAAAAACTTACAGAACTTCAAAAAAGTGATATAACAGAAAAATCATTAGATACACTTCAAGAAGATATAAAAAAACATGAGATACTTTATAATGCCCTTCTAGAAGAGATTGGTGGAGTTAAAAACAGACTTGATACAGATACAAAAAATAGAAAAAATCACAAAGAAAAACTTAATGAACTTTCAAAACTACACAAAGATCAAGCAGTTTGGGATAAATTAAATGAATTTATAGGCTCTGCTGATGGAGCAAAATTCGCAAAATTTGCCCAAGGAATTACACTTGATAACCTTGTATATATCGCAAATAAACATTTGGTTTCACTCTCTGATAGGTACTCTATCGTACGATTACAAAAAGAAGCACAACAGCTACAAATTGCAATAATTGACAGGTATCAAGGTGATGAAATACGCCCCTCTAACACACTCTCTGGTGGTGAGAGTTTTTTAGTAAGTCTTTCACTTGCACTTGGATTATCAGAACTTGCAAGTCAAAAAATATCAATTGATTCACTATTTCTTGATGAAGGTTTTGGGACACTTGATACTGAAACACTTGACGTTGCACTTAATGCCCTTAATATGCTTGAAAGTCAAGGAAAAATGATTGGGGTTATATCTCATGTTGAAACTATGAAAGAAAGGATACCATTACAAATCAGAATTCAAAAAAATGGAGGAGGTGAAAGTTGTATAGAAATTATTTCTTAAATAGTTAAAAAAACAGCCTGTTGGAGCATGAGGTTTATAGCATTTTAGTATGCAGTTCCGGGTCTTGAAAGTGATTAATTATATCTAATATTGAGACTTTAAAAGAGAGAACAAAAATTTAAAAAACAATATTTAATTTTTTTAAAATAGTGTCTACAGAATTTGACATTCTGGCAAATGATGGTAAGTCTTCATATTTTTTAAAAAGTTTATTTATTTCATTTAATTTTTCATCATCATTTAGTTTAGAAAAATTTGAATTTGAAAAAATATAAATGCCAATTATATGGTATATTGATTCCAATTTATCTTTTGCATCATCTTTTTCATTATATAAAGCAATTAAATTATCTGGCAAAACATTACTTAAAAAAAGCAACATGTTTTTATCCCAATTTTTAAAAACAATTTTTGAAGCCTTGTAAATAATTGAAGTCTTTATAATTAACTCCTTATCTGAAACTTTTCTATTAAGATTAAAATAATTAAAAAAAGTTAGAAATAATTGTTGAAAATCAACAATGTAAAAATAAGATGAAAATAGTGATGGGTCAACTTTAGACTTATTAAAAATAGAACTTTTTAGTTCGGCTAAAAATGAAAAATAAAAAACAATAAAATAGCTGTTAGCTTGGGATAAGGAGTAATTTGAAGTATACTCAGAAAAATTATTCAAATAATCTATTTTTTTACTTTCATAAATTTCATCCAAAAAATCAAGTGATTTATTAATTTTGGAAATCTCCCCTCTATTTAGCAATTCTTCAAGATCTTTGATATCAAATTTTTGTAGAAATTTGACAATCTTAACATCTTCCTTAACATATTTATAATACGTACTTAGCCCAATTTTTAATATTTTTGAAATAATTTGAGGTTTATTAATGATAATTCCTTTTATAAAATATATTGAAGTATATCAAATTTAAGATTAAAATAATTACATATAATATAGAAATATTTTTACAATAAAAGAAAAAAATAAAGAAAAAATATATTAATATGTATTTTATAAGAAAAGTTTAAGTGTATCTACTATAAGATATTAAAAGTTAATTATTTGCTAATTAATAAAATACAATATACTAAAAGAGAAATATAAGTAAAAATGGGAAAAAAATTTATAGTGAAAACATATGTTTTCGTAAATAAGAAGTGTAAATATGTCTGAGAAAGCTAAACTCGACTTAATCCTAGATGTTGTACTTGATTTAAAATTAGAGCTTGAACTTTTTAAACCAGATCTTACAATCGAAAAAGAAGTTATACATTTTCTTGCTATTGATAGACGTACATTTAAAAAGTACCTTTCTGATGGTCGCCTGATCGAGGGAATTCACTTTTTTAACGAAAATAATAAAAAAATTTATGTTCCGTCTGAAATAATCAAATTTAAAAAAGGTGGTTGTCGTCCACCTGTAACCAATCCTAAAGCTCAAGCAGTTTTAAAAAAGTTTGGGCTTTAAATTATTCAAATATTTGCCAATTTTTTGGGATATATTTGAGTAATTTTCAAGGAACACTTGGTATCTGTTCCTCACTCAATCACTTTTCATTGTTCAAAAAACCGATAGGCGTATTATCAAGCGTCTGATGAAGTAGATATATCATTTATGAGTAATATCATAGTTAAAAGGCATAATGAGTACCTGATATATTGAAAAAAGAGTAGAAATTGATACAGTTGCGGCTGGTTCTCACAGGGAAACTAAAAGAGGAATCGACTACACGCAGATAGTGGCGCTGTGGATGATACTATGCTCTCATCACCTTCTCATACCTGACCTAAACCAAAAACTCTCACATATTTGGCATGGGACAAACTGTACAGCACAACCGACAGCTGGGTATGCTCTTGCTGAGCGTGTAAAAGGCGAAGAGACGAATCGACCGACCGATCGAAACGACGGAATTATAACATATTTTATGATGTCTTAAAATCAAGAGCGCAGAGGTCTGCCTGATTTTTTGCGACTCTCTATGCCCTTCAACAGTTCCTTACTCCCGCCTCACTCCGGAATTTTTGTTTAAAAGAAAAGTTAAAACTGCTTAACATCATTAAGAGCATGGGCAAATTGTAAACAACCTGCTCTTCAAGCTTCCAATTCAAGTTGCAATATTCTTCTTCCCAAGAGATACAAAAGACTTTAATTTCAACTATTAGGATAGAGTATATCCAAGCACTAGGGCTATATCCAATCTTTTACCAAGTGCCAGATATTGCTGATTCTAATGTTTGTGATGTCATTAAATGGGTTTTGAGGATTCAATAGTCTGTCAACAACTGCCCTACTTGTATTCATCATTTTAGCCATTTTTGTTTTTATTATATTTTGTGCTTTCATTTCTTGTTCAACAGTAAAAATAACCCTTGCTATCCTTTTCTCGGATATACTACTTCTAACTACGATATAGTTTACTATCAAGCCTTCTGCATACAGACATACCAATTATGAAAAGCATATTCTACTGTCTTTATATCATCACTCACTATTTTCTAGCTTCTTTGCTTGCACTCATTAAACATTCTCGCAATAGTGAAATAATTTTTATAGTCATACTGTATCAAAAAATATATATTTTATCAAGAAGTATAAATAGTAATTCACCTAGACATTATGTGCCAGATTTGTGCCAAATAATGCTTAAAAATGCTACATTTTAAGCTATTTTTATTAGTTTTAAAGTCCTAAAAATCCTTAAAGATGCCTATAAATAGGAGTTTTACATAAAACATAAGGGTAATCGTAATAGACTCGTATTTTCACTCAATATTCCTTCATATATGGCTAAAAAAATCTCTAAAATCAGTGTTCATATTGTACTCAAAACATACACTGTTTATTATTAGAAAAGAATAGTTTCAATAATTTATCTCTTACAAAGCTATTTGGGATATAAAATATTATATTTTAAATGAAGGACAATATATGCAAGATATAAAAACACTCAATGATCTGGCACAGTTAGCTGAGTATTCTCTAATGGACAGACTTAATCCTGATCCAAATGCTACAGCAGACGGGGCAGATCATGCACCAAGACAGGTATTCAGCGGGCACTATGTTCCTGTAAAACCCACTCCTATAGAAAATCCTGTTTACATTGCGCACAGCAAAACCTTCTTTAAGGAACTTGGACTGCATGATGACTTGGCTGCATCTGAGGATTTTATACGCATGTTTTCGGGTGACACTTCACATCTAAAAGAGCCTTTGCGTCGTACCGGTTGGGCAACAGGGTATGCCCTTTCCATCTACGGTACGGAGTATTATGAGCAGTGTCCTTTTAAAACAGGAAACGGGTATGGTGACGGACGCGCAATATCTGTTTTTGAAGGGGTTATAAATGGCAAACGCTGGGAAATGCAGCTCAAAGGCGGAGGGAGAACCCCTTACTGCCGTGGAGCTGACGGTCGTGCGGTACTGCGTTCAAGTGTTAGAGAATTTTTGGCACAAGAACACATGTATGCCCTCGGTGTTCCCACATCACGCTCTTTAAGTTTATCTATGTCAAAAACCCAAACAGTAAGACGGCCCTGGTTTATGAACGGTTCCTATTCAAGGGATCCGGAAGTCATGATAGAAGAAAATGTTGCCATCACAACACGTGTTGCCCCCTCTTTTCTTCGTGTGGGTCAACTTGAACTTTTCGCCAGAAGGGCACGTAAAAATGAGCATCCAAAGGCGATGGAGGAACTTGAGATGCTTGTCTTGCACCTGATTGAAAGAGAATACAGTGATGTAATAGACAAAAATTTACCTCTGGAAGAAAAAACAGTGCTGCTTGCCCGTGAATTTCGCTCCCGCCTTACTTCACTTGTAGTAAACTGGATTCGTGTCGGATACTGCCAGGGAAATTTCAATGGTGACAACTGTGCTGCAGGCGGTTTTACCCTTGATTACGGTCCGTTTGGATTTATAGACATGTTTGATCCAAGCTATCAACCCTGGACGGGTGGCGGAGCACACTTTTCATTTTTGAATCAACCTCAGGCCGGGGAACAAAATTTCAAAATGTTTTGTAAGGCACTTCAGCCTTTGCTCAAGACAGATGAAAAGCAGAGTCAACAATTGGATGAAATTATGAACGGTTTTTCCAAAATCATGCAGACTAAAATGATACAGATGTGGACTGCCAAACTGGGTCTAAAAACCTTTGACGCAGCCTTGTTTAACGAACTGATAACACTGATGATGGAGACTTCGGTCGATTATACCCTCTTTTTTCGTGAACTCTCTGACATACCTGATAATATTTCCGCAATTGCGAAAAGCTTTTACGGTGACTCTCTATATGATCAAAAGATTATAAAAAGCTGGACCGAGTGGTTGGAAAAATGGAAAGCAAACATTAACATTGATACTCCGGAGTCCCGCAAAAAACTCTCAAAAGAGATGAAACAAACCAATCCGAAATATATTCTCCGTGAATGGTTCCTAGTTCCGGCATACAAAAAGGCCCAGGAGGGAGATTATTCACTTATAAAAGAGCTGCAGGAAGTGATGAATGATCCCTACAGCGAACAGTCATCGGAGACAGAAGAAAAATACTACAGAGAAAAGCCTGCTGAACTGTTTGATGTCGCAGGAATATCTCATGTAAGCTGTTCTTCCTAAAACTGCATCTCCACTTCTTTTTCTTTGAGTTTTTGAATGTAGAGCAGAGCATTTGTAAAGGCATACTGGTCTACTTCCTCTATGCCTGCTTCTTCACATTCTACCAAGTAATCAAAACCGTCGAGTTCAGTGTTTTGCACTTTTTTCAAATGTATTACATAGAGTAACAAGTCGGCTAAATCACTTATAGGGATTATCTCTCTGTAGTTTTTGCTGCACGCACTTATATAGTCGTCGCATATGCTTTCATTTGACATTAAAAGTATCCAGAGAATAATTTTATCTACCTTTTTTGGTGCATTCGCCCGAGCTGAAAAATCTTCATAAAGTGCTTTATTTTTGGCTATCTCATCAAGCTGTTCATGAACCTGTGCTGTTAAAAAATCAACTCTTTCATCTGTCAGTTTTTCATTTTTATAGCCATCTAATACTGATTCTGCAATTTGGTATGTGTGCATTGTTTTCTCTTTTCTCTTTTTTATTTTAAAGTCAAATTATACCATTCAAACAAAATATTTTTCTTGAATTTTTTGGCTATAATCGACCAAAAGAAACATTTTAAGAATAGGAGTAACAATGTATCCAAATAAAAAATTAAGAACAGGCTTTTGTATGAAAATTGAGGGTGTTTTGCTGAATCGTCCGGACTTGCATAATATTGCGGCAGAATTAGGGGTAAACCCAGGTGACGTACTTACAAAAAATCAAATCCTTACGATTTACAATACTTCTGAAACATGCCAGGAAATTATAAAAGATAACGCATTGGCAACATTTGTCGCAATGGCTCTTGATATTTCGCCCCAAAACATCACTGATATCAAAGAGGTTGTAGAAGAACCTGTAAAAATTGAATTTGATCTGAGTGATTTTGAAGACGACGAGGATGATGAATAGGTTTTACAAACCTTTCATCTTTTTTGCAAGATAATTTGCAGTCGGGTAGTCCACTGTGTTTACATGTAAGACTATCCATTCGGGTGCTCTGCGGATAAAATCAGTAATTTTTGAAACCTTTTTATAGTTTTTCCAATTTTTAAGAGCCATATTCAATTCTTCCAAAAACATGTCATGTGCAGTCTTGTGCATGTCATAGGAAGGAAAACTATACTCTTGCATCAGACGTTCTTCGTTTGCAAAGTGTTCATGAACATGCTTTACATACTCCTCGATTTTTGCTTCAAGTTCTTCGAGTGTCGCTTCCCCCCGATCGTAAGAGATCGCAAGATTATCTATTGCATTTAAAATTTTAATCTCATTTTCATGAGTTTTTTGCATCTCCTCCACATCCATATCTTCAACCTGCTCAATATATACCAATGCCATAAAAAATCCCTCTTTTTCTTTTATTATAGTAAAAAATTAAAAACAGAGCCTTAATTTAAAACAATTTTCCGATTTTTTTAAAACCGTACCAATACAGCAGCGTTCCAAGAAGAAGAACTCCGCTAAAATATGGCCACAAATCTATAAACTCCGTTCCTCTGAAAAAGATGCTCTCTGTTGCTTCTATGTAGTAGCGAAGCGGTGAAAACAAAGAGAGTGTCTGAAATACCGGGTGCATAGCATAAACAGGGGTCCATGCACCACTGAGAAAAATCAACGGCATCATAATAATGATAGAAAGCTGTGCCACCTGCATCACATTTTTGGACACAGCCGCTACAAAGAGTCCTATGCCGGCACTCGAAACAGAATACAAAAATGTCAGGAGCATAAATGCCCAAAATGAACCGTTGAGCGGTACATCAAACTGGCCAAAAAGCACAAATCCCAAAGAGAGAACAACGCCTGCCATGACAATAAGTACCTGAGAAAAACTTTTTGCCAAAATAATGATTTTGGGATTTATCGGAGTAAGCAGCATAATATCCCAGGTACCGTCCTCTTTTTCTTTGACAAAAACAATGGCCGTCAAAATGACTATCAACAGGGTTATAATTGAAAGCAGTTCTGTCAGTGCCATAAAACTGTGATTGTCAGCATTTTGATTAAAAAGTTTATGTGACTTTAATTCAAGCGGAAAGTTTACAGATTGGAAGTCAAATACAATATTTTGCAGATACATAAATGTCGTGAGACTTTGCGATGCTGCAGTAGCATCGAGCAAAAGATTGATCTGTGCTTTTTTCCCGCTCTTGTAGTTCTTTTCAAAATCAGAGTCAAAGAGTATTCCGACCATAACTTCTTTATTAAAAATAGCATTGGAGAGTGCTTTTTGCGAAAGAAAGGCAACCGGTGGTTTAAACTCCGGTTGATGTAACCGTGCAAGTATTTTTTGGCTTACTCCCCCTCCTGTTTTGTCAACATATCCGACAACAACATTGCGCGGTTTTATCTGTATGCCGGAACCGGCTATGTAAACATCGAGTGTAAACGAATAAAGTACAACAGCCACTAATCCTATAGAGCGTAAAAAACTCAGCAGTTCTTTGGAGACAATCATTGCAAATATTCGCATTATCTCATCTCCTTTTTCAACAATAAGGTGCCGACAGTAAAAAGTCCCACAACAAACCCGACAAGTATCAGCAGATACATGATAATTTTTTCAGACGCCAAACCCTGTCCTATCAAAAATGTATCATAAAGAATATGCGTATAATACATCACCGGAAACATGTGCGCTTCAATATATGACTCGCCACTCATGGAAGATATCGGCATCAGCATACCAGAGTATAAAAATCCGGGAATTATGGTAATAATAATTGTCAAAACAACGGCAACAATTTGTCTGCTTGTAATGATAGAAATAAGCATACCGATAGAGAGACTGATAAGAATATAAAGTTCACTGCTGAGCCAGTAGAGCATAAAACTTCCCCGAAAAGGAACATCAAACAGATAAACTGCAAGCAAAAAAAGTATAAAAATATTCACAGAATGCAGTAAAAAAGCAGGAAAAAGTTTTGCAAGAAGGAACTCTCCTTTACTCAAAGGCGAAGCATAAAAATTAAAAATGGTCCCTCGCTCTTTCTCTTTTACTATAAGAAGTGCTGCCAAAATTGCAGGAGCCACCAAAAGCACAAGCCCTATGAGTCCTGGAACTATGGCATCTTCATCCCGCATTGCCTGATTGAAAAGCGTACGCTGATTTAACACTATAAGCCCTTTTGCAGACAAACCGCTTCTTTGTGCCACCTCGCTTGCCCCGTCAAGCACACTCCCCTTGATATACCCCTCAATAGTAGTAGCCCTTGTCGGAAAAGAGGCATCCACAAAAACACCGATCTCACTCTTTTGTCCGTGTAAAAGTTGTTTTTCAAAAGAAGAGGGAATGATTAAAACTGCATCGGTTTTAGCCTGTTTTATAGAGCGCAGTGCCTCTTTTTCACTTACATGTAACACCTTTGCATTAAAGTATTTGCTATGTTCAAATTTTGAAATCAGCATTTGTGAAAATTTGCTCTGGTCATTATCAATAATCAAAATTCTTGCATGCGTTACATCCATACGGATTCCATAGCCAAAAAGCAGTACAATCATACTCGGCATCAAATATACCATCACAATCAGACGCGTTCTGTAAAGCTCCATAAATTCTTTCAATATATAGGCTTTAATGGTTATTAGTTTCATTCTCTATCCTTATAATATGTCAAGAAAATATCTTCAAAATTCTTTGCATCGGGATGTGTTTTATAAAAATTTTCTATGGTATCGTCTGCAATCTTTTTTCCCTGTTTGAGGAGTACCACTCGATCACAGTACTCCGCCTCGCTCATATAGTGTGTGGTTATCAAAATAGATATATGCCACTGCTCTTTAAGCTTTTTAAGTATCTCCCAAAATTGTGCTCTTGCAATGGTATCCACGCCGCTTGTAGGCTCATCCAAAAACAGCACAAGCGGTTCGTGCAAAAGTGCCGCAGCTATGGAAAAACGCTGGTTGACACCAAGAGGAAGCGCAGTTGGCAATTCATCCATATACTCTTTAAAGCCGAGTTCATTGGCATACTGCTCTATTCTTTTCAAGGCAGTCTTGAGAGGAATCTGATGCATATTGGCAAAATAAATCAGATTTTCTCTTACAGTCATGTCATTGTAGAGTGCAAAATGCTGACTTACATAGCCGATTTTGGACTTGAGCGTTTGACGATCATCTCCGCTGCGGATGACTTTTTCAAGCAGGGTAAGTGTGCCCTCGTCTATCGGATACAGACCCAAAAGCATTTTGATAAATGTGGTTTTTCCTGCGCCGTTTGCACCCAAAAGACCCAGAATTTCACCCCGTTTGAGTTCTATGTCTACATGGTCATTTGCCGTAAAACTGCCAAATCTTTTTGTAATGCCATATGCCTGCATCACAACAGGCGGTATTGCAATTTCTTTGTCTCGTTTTGCTATGACGACCTTAGGCAGGAGCTTTTTCTTTTGCAGCGCGTTCACAAAAAAGAGTCCCTCCAGAGTAGGTTCTGCCTGCTTTACATGTAAAGGCAGCAGCGAATATGTTCGCTTGTTAAAACCAAGGCACTCTTCTTTACATGTAACCTCTTCATAAACATACGGACGGATAGAGTCTATAAGCTCTTCATTTGTTCCGCTGGCAATGATTTCTCCTTCGTCAAAAAGAAAAATTTTGTCCATTTTGGAGGCTTCTTGCATATAAGCGGTGCTCACTAAAATTACTGTTCCTTCTTCTTTGCGTATGCTGTCCAAAATCTCCCACAGTTCCAAACGGCTCAAAGGATCCACTCCGGTTGTCGGTTCATCCAGAATAAGAAGTTTCGGACGGTGCAGCAGTGTGCAGATAAGTGAGAGTTTTTGCATCATCCCGCCACTGAGTTTACCGGCTTCTCTCTCAACAAAAGCACTCAGTCCTGCCATATGCAGCAGTTTTTCTCTATATGCAAGAAATTGTTCATCTTTTGCAACATTGCGAATATCGGCAAAAAACTCCAAATGCTCCCCTACTGTCAGAGTATCATAAAGAACAAGCCCTATTCCCTGTGGCATCAATCCGATAAAAGGTTTTACTTTTTCTGCCTCTTTGGGTGAATGGTACGCGATACCATCATAAACAATCTCACCCTCAAAACGGATAACACCGGCTACAGCATGCATAAGGGAGCTTTTACCTGCACCGTCCGCTCCTATAAAACCGATAATCTCTCCACTCTCTGCTGTGAGCGAGGCATTGTCTATGCCTGTTCTTTTTTTGTAAGAGACCCGGATATTTTTTACTTCAAGAAGAGACATCTTGTTTTAGAGTACCGGAATGTCATTGAGTGAATTTGGCAGACCTTTGCCATCAAGTGACACAACTCCCACAGCCGGTATACCGAGTTTTAACAAAGGGTCAATTGCCAGTGGTTTGAGGTGTACGGCAAACACTCTTTGAATTCTGTCTGAACGCACACTGACCTCTTTGGGCGTAAATTCCGCTTTTTGGGCAATACGCACTACTTTTGCCTGTATCGGATGATTTGGATAGGCATCAAGAAATATTACCGCTTTGTCACCCAGTTTTATTTTTCCGTTTTGCAGTGTGTCGACAAATATTTTCAGATACAACGAGTGAGGATCCAAAAGTGTGGCTACCGGCATACCAGGAGCTATTACCTCTCCCTCGTTGGCGATTTTTTCTACCGTAATTCCATCAACAGGTGAAACAAGTGTCATCTCCTGAATCATCGCTTCTATCTGTGCTTTGGATGCTTTGAGGGCTTCAATACCATCTTGCAGGGCCTGAATATTTGCGGCAATGGCAAAAAGTTTTTTCTGTGATGCCTGCGCATCCAAAAGTGCAATACGAGCCAGAGTTACTGCTGATTTTATTTTTTTCAGCTGTTGCTGCAGTGCGGAAAGCTTTTTGTTTTCTGTATCCCTTTTGAGTTGCGCAAGTTCCAATTTGTGCTTGTCAATACTTTTGTTTTTATACAATCGTTGAGAGCGTTTGAAATCTCTTTTTGCCTGGGCAACGACATCTTTTTGTATCAAAATATTTTTTTCAAATGCCTGTTGCGAGGCTTGGGCTGAGACAAGCTGTGCTTTTGCTTTTTTCTCCAAAAGCGGAATTGTTTTCTGTGCAATTTTTTCTTCAATTTTTTGTGCTGCGAGTTGCTGTTTCTTTGCCTGAATCTGTGCATCAAGCCCTGCTTTTTGTGCTGCAAGTTCTTTGCTCTTCAAGACACCCACAACCATTCCTTTGCTCACAGGTACACCGTTATCAACAGATATTTTTTCCAGCCTTCCTGCATATTTTGCATTGAGATTTACCAGATCACCGTCCATGCGGCCTGTCCCTTCAACCAAATTTGCAGGAAGTGTTTTTGGATGCAGTTTTTTATAGATCATTCCGCCTGCTGTAACCAATAAAACAGCTATCACAACACCCAACCAATATTTTTTCAGAACCTGCATAATCTACTCCTTATTCAGTATCACTCTGTATTTTTTTCTCATACCACTTTCGAAGCCACGCATCAATCGGATTTATCATTTTATAAATTACAGGCACAACAAGCAATGTTAGCACCATTGAACTTAAAAGACCGCCTATGATGGCTATTGCCATCGGTGCTTTTGTTTCACTTCCCAAAGAGTTGCTCAGTGCCAAAGGAAGCATCGCAAATATCATCGCAATTGTTGTCATCAAAATCGGGCGCAGTCTTTTTTCTCCCGCTTCAAGCAGTGCTGCATTGGCATCTTTTCCCCGCGCTACTGCTTCATTGGCAAAATCAACAAGCAGTACGGCATTTTTACCGACCATCCCCATAAGCAGCATAAATCCTATCATCACAAAAAGACTGAAATGCAAATGTGTCAGATACAAAGCCAGCATAACCCCGATAATACTCAGTGGCAATGCCATCATAATGATAACAGGCTGAATAAGCGACTCATACAAAATTGCCAGAATGATAAACATTAAAATTACAGACAAACCAAGAGCCACGCCAAAGGCTTTGGCTGTTTTTTCCATCTCTTCGGCAAAGCCTGTAAATTTATAGTTTACACCCGGTGGCAGCAATGTGTCTATTTTTGCACGTGTATACTTGACAGCGCCGCCCAGATCAAGCCCAAACAGATCAGAATAGATAGTCACCTGTCTTTGTCTGTTATAGTGATAAATAGAAGCCAGAGACCTTGCCTTGTCAAATGTGACAAGACCGTCAAGAAAAACCAACTTTCCGTTTTTGGCTCTGAGTTGGATTTTTTTGAGATCATCTATGCTTACACGGTCCTTGTCAGGCAGTCGCAGGGTAATTTTGTACTGTTTTCCGTTTTGCTCAAAATAGGAAATTTCCAAATCACTTGAAAAGGCAATGGAGACAGCCTTTGCTATCTGTGCTGCACTAATCCCCATTCTGTTGGCATTTTCACGTACTATATTGATGTCAATCTGCGGTTTGCCTTCATCAAGATTACTGTCAATATCAACAAAGCCTTTTTTCTTCGCCAGATACTCCATCAGGTTTTTTCTCGCCACATCAAGGTCAGCAAAAGAATCCGATGTCAGTACAATTTGATACGGTACACTCACCCCGGCACCTTTGATGTTTGGAATTGCCGCTGCTGTAATAAACATCTCTTTGGAAAAGGGTTTGAGCTTTTGTCGAAATTCCTGAATAATCTCTTCTTGATTCTTTTTTCTGCTGCCTTTAGGCGTAAGTTTGACATAAATGAGCGCTTTGTTTTTCTCGTGTACACTGTTATAGCCTACACTCAAGGTTGTAAAAACAACATTTTTGTCAGCTCTGATTAAATTTTCAATCACTTTGGACTCCCGTATCATTTCATCCAAACTGATGCCCGCATCGGCTCTGAGTTTTACTTCAAACTCTGCTTTATCCTCTTTTGGCAGAAAATCCATACCGATTTTCGGAAAGAGAGAAAGCGAGGCAACAAACACCCCAAGAACAAAAACAAGTGTAAAAAATTTAAAACGAAGCACAAAACTCAGTGTTGCAGCATATAATTTGTCTATACGCTGAAAAATCGGTTCTGTAATATTGTAAAACCTGCTCTCTCCTTTATGCAATACTCTTGCACTCAGACTCGGCATAAAACTCATCGCAACCGTATAGGAAATAATTACCGCAAAACCTACCGTCATCGCAAAACTTTCAAAGAATTTTCCGACAATTCCGCTCATATGCGCAACCGGAAGAAAAACAGCAAGCAACATTGCCGAAATCGCAAGAATAGCAAATGCCATCTCTTTCACACCATAGAGTGCCGCTTCAAACTTGCCCATGCCTGCTTCCATCTTTTTGTAGATATTCTCCAACACAACAATGGCATCATCTATGATAATCCCGATAGCAAGCGTTAAACCGATGAGTGTCATTTTATTCAGGTTATACCCCATCAGATTCATTAAAGCAATCGTACCCAGGATAGAGATTGGAATAGAGAGTGCCGAAACCAGCGTAATAGTAAAGTTTCTCAAAAAACCGAAGATGATAATAACTGCCAAAACTGCACCGTAAATAAGGTCAAATTTCACATCTTCAAGTGAGTGAATGATGAAAGGCGTTGTATCCTGGAGCAGTTCTACACCATATTTTTCGCCAGCCATTGTTTTTAACTGCGGCACGGCTTCTTTGACGCGTTTTACTATATCTATCGTATTTGTTCCTGAAATTTTTTGCACTTCAAGCATAACACCCGGTATACCGTTGTATGACGAGTAGCTTTTTGCATCGCTCAAAGAGTCTGTTACCGTTGCCAGATCTTTGAGCCTTAAATCATCTTTTATTATAATGTCTTGAAGTTGCTTCACACTCAGAGCATCCGCTTTTGTTTTTAAGATAATCTCTTTTGTTTTGGTGATAAGCTTTCCGCCACCGATTTTGACATTTTCTTCGGCAATAATATCATTCAACTCTTTGATTGTAATGCCAAACTTGTTGAGTTTATAAATATCTGGGAAAATTTTTATCTCTCTGTCTTTGTAACCGATGATATTTATAGCACCGACACCGTTAATCTTTTGAATAGCCGGTTTTACTTTCTCATCTGCAAATACCATCAGGTTTTGCAAGGTATCTTTTTTTGCTGTTAAAAAAACATTGATAACAGGAGCCCCGCCGATATCGAGTTTACTGACAAGTGGCGTTTGTGCATCTTTTGGCAAGATAACAGCTGAGACTTTGTCTCGTACATCATTGGTCGCTTCATCAATATTGCGTTCCAGGAAGAATTTCACCATAACAACAGATGCGCCGTCACTGCTTGTGGATGTGATGCTGTCCACTCCGCCTATACGAGAGATGGCCTCTTCTATTTTTTCTGTGACCTGTGATTCTATCGTATCTGCTTCAACACCCGGATAGATTGTTTTGACTGTCACTATAGGAAAATCAACATTCGGATAGAGTGCCGAGGGCATGCTTTTAAAACTCATATAGCCAAAAATCACCAATGTAATGACATACATCAGTGTTGCAATTGGTCTGTTAATCGCTAATTTGTACATCGTTATTTTCCGTCAACCAGTATCATACCGTCACCAAAAAGCCCGACTGTAAAATCTTTTGCCTCTACTTCCGCTTTTATCTTTCTGTTGTCAAAATTTGCATACGGATAGACCTTTGAAATAACACCCTTGTATTTTTTGTTATCCCCATCGACTTTATACTCAAAGGTTTGTCCGACTTTCACAATATCGTGATATTTTTGATCAAATTCCAATATCAGCTTTCTTGCATGAATACTTTGTATTTTAAAAACAGTTTTAAGCATCAAACCGCTTACAGCATCGCCTACTTCTATGCTTTTGTCATAAATGATACCTGCAAAGGGTGCTTTTAAAATAGTTTTTTCATACAAAGCCTGCTGATAGGCAACCGATGCTTTGGCATTTTCATAATTACTGAGTATTTTGTCATATTTGCTTGCATCTATAAGCTTTTTGATTTTTTCCTGTCTTTTGAGTTCTCTTGAAGCAAACTTAAAAACTATTTGTGTTTTTTCAAGCATTGCTTTTATATCTTTGTTTCCCAGTTTTGCCAGTATTTGGTTTTGGCTCACTATAGAGCCGATATCGACATTGACTTTTTCTACAATTCCGCTCGCAGTGAAAGCCAGATTGGCACTTTTTTTTGCTGCCACATCAAATGTTGCATAAATCTTTTGCGCATAAGAGAGACTCACCAGGGTGATTAAAGCTATAAATATTTTTTTCATTTGACAAACTCCTCTAAATTTTTATTGTTGTAATAGTAATAAATGCCATAGGCTATTTCCAAATCATTGCGTGCTTTTTCATACCTTGCTTTTGCCTCTGTTTTTGCCGAGAGCGCATCAAGATAGATGACATTGTCCACAATGCCTGCATTGTACTTTTCTGTGATAGTCTTTAAAGCACTTTTTGCCGCTTTGAGTGCACTTTTTGAACTTTTTATGTTGAGTTTGGCTGTATGAATTCTCTCTTGTGCCAACTCTTGCTGCATTTGTTGTTCTTTTGATTTGTAAATAATCTGTTGATTCAGTGCATCAGCCTGCAGTTTGAGTGCCTCTTTTTGTTCTTTGAGTGTTCCAAAATCAAAAAGTCTCAAGCCGACTGTAGCCATCAGCTCATTTTGTTTGTCAAGGTAGGCAATGGGAACTCCCCCAAAAGTCGGCTTATTTTGATACCCATAAAACGAATAGGTATCTTCTATACGCAGAGTAGGATAATAATAGCTCGCAACCGTTTCGCCTAAATTTTGCAATGCTGCTTTTTTGTACCTGAGTGACTGGATACTGTCAAGGAGTTCTTCATTTTGTGCTGCTCTTTTGTCAAACTGCGAATTTTCCAAAGTGTTTATTTTTTTTCCGACTTTGAGTTCAAGTGCTTTATGCAGCGCTGTAATTTGAAATTTTGTAGATTCTATTGCATACAAAGTACTGTCGTATGCAGATTGGAGTCTGTCCACATCATCACTTGTAGCAAGATCAGCTTCATAAAAATGTCGCACTCTTTCAAGTTGTGCTTTGACTGCTTTGGAAGCTTCTATCGTTGCACCCAAAGAGGCCTGCAGACTTTTGAGATTATAATAATCCTCTGTTATGGCAAGAAGTGTCAATTTTTTTGTCTCTTTATAACTGAAAGAAGCAGATTTTCTTTCATTCTCTTTTTGTTTTTTTGTATTTGATTTCTTTCCGCCGTCATATATGTCAAACCCGATTTTCGTCCTTGCTCCGTATGTTGTTCCCGGGAAAAAAGGACTCGGTTTATCATCTCTTTTATAAAAAGCACTCACATCTACCGTAGGGAAGTAATTGCTTGCGGCACTTTGTACCTCTTTTGCTTTTGCATGTACTGCTATTTTGGAGGCATTGACAAGATTGTTATTTTCTTTTGCAAATTCCAAAAGTGATTTCAGGTCATCTCCAAACAAAAGAGCAGGGACAACAGTGAGTAAAAGTAGTTTTTTCATAATCATTTCTCCATTAAATCAAATAAAATATCTATTTGCGTATCTATTTTTTGTTTTAAATCTTCTATGGCACTTGTGGTAACACTCATAATAAAAGTACCCTGAGCAAAAGCAAAAATACCCATAACCAACTCTTTTGCTTCACTCTTTAACTCGTTTTTTTCTATGCCCTCTTCTATGATATTTTCCATCCATTTTTCATAAAGCGTATAGCATTCTGTTTGAAAAGCCACCATCTCTTCATTTGTACTGCTCAGAGCAATGGCAGTAAACTGCTTGTATATTTCACGCAGTTCCTGATCTTCATCGGCATAAAAAAAGCTAAAGAAACTTTTGACTTTTTCCCGTGTGCTTACATGTAGTGAGAGTTGTTTCTCTTTTCTCTTGTTATGCTCCTGCATCAAAATCTCAACCAGTTCAAAGACTATCTCATCTTTGTTCTTGAAATATTCATACACAGTGCCTTTGCCTATGTTGGCAGCTTTTGCAATCTGAGAAATTGTTATATTGTTAATTCCGTCTTTAAGAATTAACGCTTTTGTTCCAAGAGCAATATCTTTTTTTTTCTGTTCTTTGTCAACTATAATTACCAACACAACCCTCCGAAAATATTTTTGACCGACTGTCGTTCAATTATTATAGTAGTATTATTGTTAATTTTTTCTTAAGGGCAATGGAGGTACCCTCAATATATCAGACTTCGTAGAGTGTAACCCGGTTTTTTCCGTTTTTCTTGGATTTGTACAGTGCTTCATCTGCCACTTTTATCATTTTTTCCAAAGAATCCGCCATCCCGTATGCTATGCCAAAAGAAACTGTATATCTGATTTTCATATTGTTGTATGTAATGATGTTGTTTTCAAAATCTTTTCTTATTTTTTCAAAAAGTTTTTCTGCATCCTCTTTGGAAATATCATCAAGAACAACGCAAAACTCTTCTCCTCCAAACCGTGCAAACAGATCATATCTTCGCAGATTTTTTTCTAAAATCTTTTTAACTTCTATGATAGCCAAGTCACCTGCATCGTGACCATAAGTATCATTAACACTCTTAAAATCGTCAATATCCATCATCACTACAGCCAGTTTGGTATGTTTTCGCAGCGCTTTGGAAAAAATTGCCCTGGCAACTTCAAAAAAATATCTTCTGTTATAAGCACCGGTCATATAATCCAGTATAGTCTGCATCTTGAGTTTCTGATTGATAATTTTTGATTTTTGATACAAAAAAACCAAATAAAGGCTCAAAAGCATTAAAAGAAAAATAGGAAAAGTATATAAAAAAGATTTAAACCAAAGAGTGTGTGCCTGTACTCTATAAACAAAGTGCAAATGTACATACGGGAGTCTTTTGACAAAAATATATTGAGAGTCTTTGTATTGCAGAGATTCTAAAGTTTCATTCATATTTCGTATAGAGAAATCCAGAAAATCATCTATCTTGTATATCTTGCTTCGGTTGAAATCCTGTATCAGATTATGACTTGCCACTATCTGGTTTTTGTTGTTATAAATCACACTTTGATTATTAAAATAATCCAAACGTGAAAGCAGATTGTCAAAATTGTTCAATGTTATATCCACATCAAGTGTCCCCAAAAAATGATTTTTGTAATACAAAGGCTTGCCGACAGTCACCATAAGCCCTTTGCCTATGGCATCCATATACAAAGGTGTCAAAAAGAGTTTTTTTTGAGGATTGGCTTGGGGAGTTGCATCATGATAGAAAGGTTTTTTCTCAACCACAGGGGTAAACTGAAAATCTGCAGAACAAACATAAGGGTAAAGAACCGTAAAATGATTTTTGGAATAGTAATAAATCCAGGCAAAATTTTTATTTTGTTCAGCAACCAGTTGAAAAAACGGAGTGAGTTGCAGTGCCGCCTCCATCTCCTGGAGCAGTCTTTTGTCCGAAAGTGCTTTTTTGCCAAAACCCAATAAGTTTACTTCTTTGTTTTCATCCAGTGCATAGGTGCCGTTTTCATTAACATACTTTACATGTAAAGCCTCATTTGGCTTGAGATTTTCTTTATTTTTAAAAATCTGCTCTGCGGCTACATGTAAATACTCTACCGCATTGATACTCATACGCATTTTATGTTCAATACTCAATGCCATCTCATTTGCATTTCTAAAAATATTTTTCATCTGCATTCTGTTAAACTGCAAAAAAAACAGCATATTCAATAAAACAATAATAAATACAGTAATTATAAGTTTTTTATTATCCATACCTATCCATTTCGTTTGAATAAGTATATCTAATCTCACAAAAATATCAAAGTATCGTATTTTCCTGGAAACTTTTTGAAGAGACAACTTTTTTGTTTTCTATTTTCAAGATTCTGTCACACAGCGGCAGCATCGCTTCATCGTGTGTCACCATGATTACCGCCACATTCTGTTCTATAGCTATCTTTTTGAGCATTTTTACAACATCAACAGAACGCTTGGAATCAAGTGCTGCTGTCGGTTCATCTGCCAGTATAATCTGGGGTTTGTTTGCCAGAGCCCGTGCTATGGCTGCTCTTTGATTCTGTCCGCCTGAGAGTTGTGAAGGCATAGAGTACGCCTTATCAGCAATATCAAAATACTCTAAAAGTTCCATCGCTGTTTTTTCACTCTCCTTGTCTGAGATACCATTTGCCTGTGGAACCAGAGTGATATTTTCCAAAATATTCAAGAACGGAATCAAGTAGTGTGCCTGAAAAATAAAACCGATTTTTTCGCGTCTTATTTTTCGCGTCTCTTTTGTTAACCATTCATTGTCATAGACTTTTTCTTCACCAAGCCATATTTTTCCACTCGTCGGTTCTTCCACACAGCCGATCATCATGAGCAGTGTTGTTTTTCCGGCACCGCTTGGGGCAACAAGTGCTACAAGCTCTCCTTTGTCTACACTGAAAGATGCACCGTCCAAGACCTCAACAAGAGAATCTCCCTTGCCGAAATTCTTCACCAGATTTTCTACTCTAATTGCCTGTTTACTCATATCAACCGCCTATTGCCTGTGCAGGATCTGCTGCAATTACTTTTTTTACCCCTATTAAGGAAGCCAGTATGGATGCAATAACAACAACGATAAAAAGTGCTACAGCATCCTGCGTTTCCAATACCACTCTTTTTGGAAATTTTGTATAAATAAGATGTGCAAAAATGTTACCAGTAATAAATGCCAATACTCCCATAATGAGTGTCTCTTGTACAATCATTTTGATAATCATACTGTTTGGTATACCGATAAGCTTCATTATAGCTATCTCTTTCATTTTTTCCAGCGTCATCGTATAGATAATCAGCGCAATAATAATCGTCGACACAATTACCAAGATAACCGTAAACATTCCTATCTGTTTCGACGCCCTTTCAATAAGGTTTTGTGTCAGTATTGTCTTCTCTTGGGCAGCCGTATATACTGCTTTATGTTTCCATTTTCTTATCTGCTGTGCAATAACATCAACATCATAACCATTTTTTTTCGTTGCTATCACAGCATTGACCATGTGTGAATTCACACCGGAAACACCTCTTGCTCTGTCATTTCGTATACGGGCATTGGAATATAAAAACTGTAACTGCTGTGCATCTTTGAGACTGATATACACCAAAGGATCGCCGCCTGAGGAGACGGTTCCGTGTGTTACACCGACCACATGGTAAATATCCCGTCCTAAGCGAATAGTGTCGCCCAGTTTAAAACCTGTTTTGTCAGTGACAACCATTTCATAATGATTTCTGCGAAGTCCTCGTCCGCTTATTAAACGCTTTGGATTAACAGGGTCAATGTCACCAAAAGGATCAAATCCCACTGCAAAGACACGGACAGCGCCGTTTTTTGACGGAAGCTGCAGATTTTGAAATGTCATTCCTTCTGCTTTGTCTATTCCTTCAATAACCTTTACTGTATCTTTGAAGTCTTCATGTATCCGTGAGGATTCGGCAAAAGGACCAAGGGTATTTTCCTGTACTATCCAGAAGTCAACACCCACATCATCCAAAAGAACCTGCGCATCGATAATCATTCCTCTGTAAACACCCATCATAACAAAAACGATACCAAGCAGCATGCCTACGCCTATCGCAGTAACGATAAACTTTCCAAAAGTATGGGCTATCTCTTTTTGTGCTAGATTTATCATTTGTAAATTCTCATACCTTCACTGAACGATTTTTTGGTTTTATCCGGGACCAAGAGTCCAAGAGTCGTATCCAGATTTTTCACAGCTGCTTCTTTGTCTGTTATAGCCGTTATATTTACATGTAAGAAGTGTGCATGTCCCTCTTTCTCTATCCAGACACCGGCCTTTTTATCTTTATAGACAATCAAGTAAGCAGGTATTTTGATAACATTTTTCAGTGTTTGTGTTGTAATGAGTACCTCTGCCTGTTCATTGATATAAAAGGGAGTCGGCACAGCATAAAAACTGACATCAACTTCTCGCTCTTGTGTCACAGCATCACTCTGTGCGACAATGCGGCTTACATACCCTTCAAGCTTCTTATTGCTTTGAGAACGCAATGTCACAACTGCACGCTGTCCTGTTCTGACATCTCCGCTTATCTTTTCATCTATATATGCTTTAATCCATACGGTTTTCGGGTCAACTATTTTCAGTATAGGCTGTGTCGGCAGAACATTTTGTGCAACCTCAGCCTCTTTGGCAATGACATAGCCGTCAACCGGCGCATAAATTTTATAACGTGAGAGCTTTACATGTAAAGCCTCTACAGCCTTTTGCAAACGGACCACTTCTGTTTTTGAAGAATCTATATGCGCCTGTGTTGCCTGTATATTTGCCTCAATGCTGTCCAGGTCCGCCTTGGCTTTGTCATACTCCGCCTGAGAGACAAAAGCTTTTTCTTTTAGCTTTTTATACCGTTCATAGGTCAGTTTTGCCAAAATTTTCTGTGCAGCCAGGGATTTGAGCTCTTTTTGTGTTGCTTTGAGTTCAGACTTTGCTTTGTATACCGACATTTTTGCCTCTTCAATCAACTGGGGCAGATCTACACTGTCTATAACGGCAAGCAGATCACCCTTTGCAACCCATTTTCCCTCATCTGTATTTATCTGCACAATTTTCCCGCCTGTCTGTGCGGTGATGGCATAAATATTTTTTGCTCCTACTTCTCCTATCCCAAAGACCTCTTTGTTTAAATCACCCCGAGTCGGATGCACGGTTTCAAATGTATGTTTTGGAATAAAAACTTTGTTATAAAACAGAGTTGCGGCTACCACACCCAAAACAGTAAAAATTATATATTTCATTTTTGTACTCATTTTATTTTTCCTTGTAAATAATCAATTCTGTCTATACTCAGCGTTTTTGAGTAATAGGCCTCAAGCAGTCCGAGTTCTGCCTCTAATACCAGAGAACTCGCATCCAAAACTTCTATATAGGTAGAGAGTCCCTCTTTGTATCTTCCGTCAAGCACTCTTTTTGTCTTTTTTGCCGAATCCAGCTGTGCTTTTTTTGCTGCTATGGTCTCATCATATCTGTGTATATCCAAAACAAGATTGCTTATTTCTTCTTTTAAAGCGAGTATTTTTGAAGCTTTTTGCTCTTTGGCGACCTGCAGTCCTATTTTCGCATTTTGTGTCTGTGCTGTCAGTTTTCCTCCGGCATACAAAGGAATGTTCAGCACAACACCGACAAGCTGTGTATTATACAGATTTAAAGAGCTGACACGATTATACGAAGCGACGGCATCAAGCGAACCATAATGGGAGGCTCTTGCAGATTTATGCAACAAAGCATTTTTCTCTATGGTTTCATCATAGATCTTCAATTCGGTATTTCTCTCAAGTATCTCCTGTACAGTATTTTGAGTACTGTGAAACTCTTTTTTCAAAACATTAGCTTCCAAATCGACATTCTCCTCTATTGTCTCTCCCATGTAAAGAGACAAAGAATTTTTTGCTTTTGCATAAAGAGATTTTGCAATGGCCAGATTGTCTTTTGCCGCATATACCGCTGACAAAAAACGGCTTGTATCTGCTTCGGTCTTGAGTCCCTGCTGCAAAAGTGCTTTTGCCTGGGCATAGTAGGCTTCTTTTACATGTAAATCCGCTTCTCGTACAGCAATCGCTTCTTTTTGGACAACCATCAATTCATACAAAGATTTTACCTTTGAAGCAAGCAATGCCTGAAAATCTTTCAAAGAAAGTTTCGAGATATCTTCATCAAGTCTGCTTGCATCTATCTGCAAACTTGTTTTGGAAAAATCCCAAATTTTCTGTTTGACATTTACTCCTATATTCCATCCTGTATCATTAATTGTATTAAACTGTCCGTTGACAGGAAAAATATAGGTCTGTGTAGGATTGTATTGCGCAGACAGATTCACCTGGGGCAGGTATTCTGCACGTGCAGATGTATACCCTGTATGCGACTGTTTTATTTTCAACGCAAAAGATTTTGCATCAGGATGGTTTTGCAGTGTTTTGTCTATACTTTCTTGTAAAGTAAGTGTTTTTCCCTGCAAGGAGAGTACCAGGAACAATAAATTTATATATGCTAACTTTTTCATACACAAAGTATAGCTTTTTTGTGTTAGCATAATGTTAAGAGCGCTTTTTTATTTGATGATTTTATACTTCCTGTTAAAAAAGTGGCCTCTGACATATCGTCCGTAGATCAGTTCAAAAAGACCGGAAATAATAATAAAGCCCATGAAAATCACAACGGCTCTCGGGTTTGATGTGTATGTATGAAAAAGCAGGGTGCAAAGCGCCAAAAAACTCAATACAGATGATGTCAGCAAAACAAAACGGTTTGCCTTGATCTCTTGAGAGAGCTTAAATGCACTGATATTGACAAGCAAAAATATCAGCAAAAACCCTGCACTGCCTATAATGGCAATTTCTGTCAGATCAATGCTGTTTGCCAAAACCAGACTCAAAAGAGTGGTATACAAAACACCTTTAAACGGGACACCCGATTTTTTGCCCTCATCCATTAAAGCTCTTGGCAGCTTGCCGTCTTTTGCTATGATGTATCCGAGTCTTGCATTGCCGTAAATTGTAGCATTGATTGCAGAAAATGTTGACAACAGTGCTGCAAATGCCACAAGGGTAAAGCCCATCTGCCCCAAAGAGGGTTTTGCCGCTTCTGCCAGGGCATAATCTTTTGCCTGCATCAAAATATTTTCCGGAACATTCCCTACTGTGATGACCGCAATCAAAATATACAAGGCTATCACGATAATGACAGACGCATAAAAGGCCCGAGGCAGATTCTTATCCGGATTTTTGATATCCTGGGCAGAATTTGCTATAAGCTCGAACCCCTCATACGCAACGAAAATAATCATACCTGCTGTCACAATGGAAAGAGCAGAACCCCAATGCACAGGAGACATACGCTCTGTATCTACATAAAAAGAACCTGCCGCAATGACTAAAACCAGCAAGGCAACTTTAATAACAACAATAACAGTTTCGCTTTTACCGACAAACGAAGCACTGACCAGGTTGATAACTGCCGGAATGATGATAGAAACAATAATAAGCCCGTGATGCAGCCATTGCGACTTGTGTGTAAAAAAAGTCTCTCCATACGAGGCAAAAGCTGTGGCATATAAAGATATTGTCACCAAATAACTCAGCCACAGCATCAGATTGACACTCCCCGAGAGGATATTGTCGCCAAAGGCTTTGTCTATGAAAGTGACCGTTCCGCCCTCACTTTGATAGGCAACGGAGAGTTTCGCATAAGAGTATGCCGTTAATATTGCTACAATACCGGCTATGGCAAAGGCAACTGCTGTTGCCCCGTGTGCCAAAGAGACCGCTTCTCCCAAAACAGCGAATATACCGCCGCCTACCATACCGCCTATACCGATTGAAATCGCGCCTAAAAGTCCTATACTTCTCATTTATCTCCTTATGAAATCTCTGTCTATTGTTTTTATTATCCTGCTGATATTTTTATCTTTTACAAAACATCTTCTCAAGGTACATGCCAAAAAATCTTTATATGGCTTTACTTCACTCAATACATACGGATAATCTGTTGTTTGTAGTATTTTAGCATTTTTGAGCAAATTGTCTTTTGAACTTTTCACGACGACAACACCCAGTTTCTGCATTAAGTACGCCTGTGCCAGAGCCGGTGCATTTGACTCTTCTCTTATAAGCTCTTCTTTGAGTTTTTCCATACTGCTTTGAAACAGTTTTTCGTATTCAAAAGAGGTTTTGAGCGATGCCAGTTTGATTATGTTTTGCAGCATCTTTGAGAGCGGTGATGTATAATATTTGTCATTTATCCCGGCCTTTACATGTAAAGCGTCATTTGAAAGATACCATATACCGTTTTTGTAAAACCTGTACTTTGCCTGTGCTGCCAAATACTCGGCAAAATCAAGTTTGGCAGTATCATAATCAACTTCATACCCGCTGATAAGCGCTCCAATCAAAAAACTGTAATCTTCCAGCAAAGCTTTTTGTCTGGGCACAGCTCCCTCTATGGTCTGATGATACAACTCCCCTCGCACAAACATCAGATTTTGCAAAGCTTTTAAATTTTTTTCTGCCAGTTTTGCATATTTTTTATCAATGCGTGAAGCCTTGTAAAGTGCTTCTATCATCATAGCGTTCCATGCTGTATTTATTTTTTTATCTATAAAAGGGTATTTTTTCTTTTTCCTTACATGGTACAGCATCTCCTTAAAAGATGCAAAACCGGGAGGCCTCTTGTCTGTATCAAAATTTATATGCACGCGGTTGTTGAAGTTTCCCTCTGTGCTAAATCCCAGAGCATCCTCTATGGCGTCGGCATGAGGATTTTTTTTAAGCGCCTTGTCTATTTCATCTGGGCTGAATGTGAAGTATGCTCCCTCTTTGCCCTGGCTCTCTGCACTGCTTGCACTCCAGTAAAGGTCATGGTGCAAAAAACGTTTTTGTACCATCGCTATCGTCTCTTGCACCACGCTTGCATAAAGCTTTTTATGACTTTTTTCATAAGCTCGGACATACAGACCAATAAGCTCCGCCTGCGTATAGAGCATCTTCTCAAAATGCGGAATCTCCCAGTTTGCATCCACACTGTATCTGAAAAATCCGCCGCCTATATGGTCATACAAACCCCGCAGTGCCATTGTGTCCAGCATTGCAAAAGAGTATTTTTTCAATGTTTTGTCTGCCCTTATATCCGCTATATCCATCATCAAAGCAAGTTTGGAGGCCTCGGGAAACTTTCTGCCTGTGCCAAAACCGGTATAAAGTGTATCAAAAGATTTTTTGAGAGAATTTTTGAGTGTAGTCAGGGAAACATTTTTGTCTTCTGTGTCTGAGAGTTTTACTCTGCTTGCCACTGCCTTTTGAATCCTATCTGTTTCTTGTCGGAGCGCTTTTTTGTCGGTATATAATTTTGAAAACTTTCGTATTAAATCCGAAAATCCTTCAGAATAAAACTCTTTTTTTGGAGGAATATATCCTGTTATATAAAAAACTTCTCTTTGTGGTGTCATAAAAACACTCAGAGGCCAACCGCCGGTCCGTTTATGCACATGCGCAAAAATATTTTGGTACAAAGCATCAACCTGCGGCATCTCTTCACGATCAACTTTTACAGATATGAAATATTTGTTCAAAAGCTGTGCGATTTTTTTATTTTCAAAGGATTCTCTCGCCATCACATGACACCAGTGACAGGTGGAATAGCCAATAGAGAGAAATATAGGTTTGTCTTCTTTTTGTGCCTGCAAAAATGTTTTTTTCTTCCAGGCATGCCAGTGCACAGGATTGTTCTCATGCTGTTTTAAATAGGGCGATGTTTCGTATTGTAAACCATTTTTTGCGCATAACAGTGAAGCAACACTCAGAAACAAAAGAAATAATATTTTCATATTTTATTGTACAATAATGTTGGAAATAAAATGCTTTTAGCGTGACTTGTGAGAAAAACTAAATTTTTTTCTGTAACCGGAGTCTTAGTCTTTAAAAACGCACAGCCTGCACTACAGTACGGGTTCCGAAAAGCCTATTCATCGGAATCGGTACTGTAGTGCCGACTGTGCGTCTTTGCTAAATTTGAAATTATTTACAGATATATAATTATATAAACTAAGATAATTTTAATTATAAGCAACTATAATTATAAAAATACTCAAAAAGGTTTTATCATGCAGTTTTTAGATGAAGATATTTATAATGCAGTACAAAACTACCTGCCAAAAGTAAGCGAATATGTCAATTCACACGGTGGCGGTATAGAACTTCTCGGCACAAAAGACGGTGTTGTCTACATCAAACTGACAGGAGCTTGCGGAGGCTGTTCTATGAGTCTGATGACAACAAAAATGGTCGTACAAAAAAAGTTGCGTGAACTGATTCATCCCGAACTGCAGGTTGTCAATGTAGACGGAACTCCTGAAAACGAAATGCCAAAAGATGCCTACACCGGTCCAAAAAAAGAAGAGCCAACAGTTGAAAAACACGGCTTTTTGGATAATGTAAAACATATGGTAGGTCTCTAAAATGGTGGTGGATTATGCAGACAAAGCACTTACACAACGCTATCAGCTTATGGCGCAGACCATCATCCCAAGGCCAATTGCCTGGATTTGTACGCAAGATGCAAAAGGCACTCTTAACATTGCTCCTTTTAGCTATTTCATGGGGCTCAGCTCTGAACCTCCTACAATGATAGTCAGTATAGGGCATAAAAATGACGGCAGCCAAAAAGACACGCTTAAAAATTTGCGTGAACACAAAAAATGCACAATATGCATGGTAGATGAGGCACATTTACAACAGATGCATTTTAGCTCCAAAGAACTTGATAACACGCAAAGCGAAGCAGAAATTTTTGGCATTGAGACAAAAAGCATAATCAAAGACTTCCCTCCAATAGTGACTGGCATACCGAGTGCCTTTTTTTGTGAACTCTACCAGGAGATAGATCTCAAAGGCTCAAAAACCATCCCGCTTGTCGTAGAGATAAAGTCCCAGTATATTGATGATAAAATCATTACAGACAAAGAGAAACTCACGCTTGATTATGAACCGCTCGCCCGTGTCGGCAAAAGCTACGCCCTGCTCGGCAAAAGAATCAATCCTCCAAAAATACCATAAATGCATGACTATATTCTCTTTGGTTCTATCACCCTTATACTCGCTACAGTCTTTTCTATGGGCGGAGCGGGTTCGGGTATAGCGCTTATTCCAATTTTACATTTTTTAGGACTTGATTTTACTGTGGCTAAAGCGGTCGGACTTTTTGCAGGAGCATCTACCACTGTGACAGCAAGCATTATGAATATCAAACGCAAAGCTGTTGAGTATGCCTTTGTCTTGCCTATTGCTGTGACAATGCTCCTTTTTGCACCTCTTGGCGCATATTCCAGCAGTTTTATCAATGAAAACATAGTCAAATTTTTCTTTATGCTCTTGCTTTTTTACTCTGCAAGCATGATGATGTTTGGCAAGAAAAAAGCTCTTTTTTCCGCCCACTCAAAACTCACACTTTTGCTTGTCGGTGCTGTGATTGGGTTTATTGCCGGACTTTTAGGTGTAGGCGGAGGCAATATCCTCATTCCGCTTTTAACTCTTCTTGGATTTGCTCCCAAAAAAGTAGCCGTTGCGGTAAGTTTTGTAGTACCTTTTTCGGCACTCGGTTCCTTTTTTACCTATGCCAGTTATGTACCTTTGGACTGGATTCTTTTGACGGTGGTTGCTCTGTGTGCCGTCATCGGTGGCTACATTGGAAACTATCTTATGCACTTTAAACTCGAGCAGTCTCACATTAAAAAAATTATGGCAGGACTTTTGTATCTCCTGGCATTTAAAATGCTTTGGCATTTTACAGTAATCCTATAAATAATGACAATAAACATCTCTGCTTTCACTTTTGTCAGCCCTCTTCCTTAACATTCCCCTAACACAAACGTTTTATACTAACAGTAAAATTTTACATACGGAGTTTATATTATGAAAAGATTACTTATACCGACACTGTTCCTAACAGGGAGTCTTTTTGCACAAAGTGCGCAGGAGATTATTCAAAACAATGGCTGTCTCTCTTGTCACGCAGTTGCAAGCAAAAAAGCGGCTCCCGCATTTGCAGGAATAGGAATGAGAAACAAACGTTTTGAAGGCGAAAATGCGAAAGAAGTGATTATGGCAAGTATCAAAAACGGCTCTCAAGGGAAATATCCAAGATTTTCTGATACTGCTATGCCCTCGTTTGCAAATCTGACACAAGAGCAGTTAAGTACCGTAGCTGATTACATCTTGGCACAATCTTCTCAAGCAAAAGGGATGATGGGCAAAGGTGGCGGTATGGGTCGTGGACAAGGGATGGGAATGGGAGGGGGTATGTAATGCAATATCCTCAATTTTTTGATACTATTGACAAAATAGTTTTGTATGATGACTTGAGCCGGTTTTTAGGTGTAAATGACGGCATACTTGATTTTTCCTACGCCGACATTGTCAAAAGTGCAGGACATAGTTGTGCAACTGTTGCAGGGGCTTATCTCATGGCACTTGAGGGCTTAAAATCACTTTATGGCGCTGAATTGCCACAAAGAGGCTACATAAAAGTAGAACTTGCAAAAGAGCCGACTGTTGAAAATACCGGTGCTGTCGGATGCGTACTTTCAAACATTACAGGAGCAACCACAGACTATGGTTTTGGTGGCATTCCAACAGGAAAATACAATCGAAGAGGCACACTTTTTTATGGTGTAGCGATGGATGCTGATGTCTGTTTTACCCGACTAGACACAAATGAAAAAGTATATGTAACCTACACACCTCAAAAAGTTGTCAATCCTATGGCAATACTCAAAAGTGCTATAATGCCTAATGCAAAAGAAGAAGATATAAAAAGCTTTCCTCTGCGTTTTCAAGAGATGGTGAAAACTGTTTTTGAACATAAAGACGAAGTGATTACAATTACAAAAAAGGATATCTAATGTTTACAAAATCAAAATATATACTCAGCGCTGCACTTTTAGGCTTACTTGTCAGTTTTGCACCTGCTTCTCAACTTGAAGCGGCTCCTGTGAAAAAAGCCAGCAAACCGTTCCTGATTCAAAACCCTGGTTTACCGCATTTAACAATGTTGGTCAAAAAAATGTGGAATTCAGAAAAGCTTGCCTTAACCAAAAAACAAAAAAAAGAACTTTTACAGGTACGCAAAGAAACCTTGCGCAGTGTTATGAATCTTAAACAGAAGATTATGCCATTAGAGCAAACAATTGTCCAACTTTCACAACAAGGGGCTTCACCGCAAAAAATGAAAAAACTTGTTGATGAAGTAGCCAGATACAAAGCTCAGGCAACAATGACACATCTTAAGTGCATCTATGAGACAAAAAAGATTTTAACCCCCAAACAGTTAAAAACTCTTTTGCATAAATAGTATAGAGATATCACAAATGAAAAAAATCTTATTAATCGGATTTGGATTATTTATTGCAATACAATTTATACCGTACGGAAGAGATCACACAAATCCGCCTGTAGTTGCTCAAGTGCAATGGGACACTCAAGAGACACAGGATCTTTTTCAAAGAGCCTGTGCAGATTGTCATTCCAATGAAACAAAATGGCCTTGGTACAGTAATATAGCACCGCTTTCATGGAGTATCTATCACCATGTTGATGAAGGTCGTGAACATTTCAATGTTTCCATGTGGGGTGTTCAGAAAAAGAACAAAGGTGATGAAGCAGCCGAAGAAGTTGAAGAGGGAGAAATGCCTTTAGCATCTTATCTAATAGCACATCCAGAGGCAAGACTTACAAAAGAGGAAAAACAAGCACTTATTGCAGGACTTAAAAATACTTTTGGAAGCGAAAAGTATGAAACGCATAAAAATGATAAAGACTAATCTTAATAGTATAAATTTATTATACGAGTACATATTTACTAATCAAAAATAGTTTCTTTATTAACGTTTTGCTAACACAAATGTGATAGAGTTGTATTTATAGATAGCAAGGAATAGTTTTTGCTTGCTATCTAAATCTAAGCTAAGGGATAGACTATGCAAGTAAGTTCAAATGGTTCAATGCAACAAATGCAGATGCAAATGAGAAAAATGGACGGTACAGGTGGTGGTCAGGGAAATGGCGGTATGAAAGATATCATGCAATCATTGTCTCAAGAAGACAGAACTGCTCTCAAAGATAAAATGAGTTCAATGGATCAGACACAAAGAGCTGATCTAATTGCACAGATGAAACAAGTAGATGCTTCAACTATGGATTCTCAGCAATATACACAAAGCTTGATGGATATTTTAAATCAAGATACTACGCAACAAAAAACAAATACAGCAAATTCAACTTTTTCTGTATATGCTTAAGTTTCTCCAGGATTTTTATGTAATAGCACTTGTTTGAGTGTTATTACATTTTATACCCATTTCTTTGAATTTTTGACAGAATTATACCGGATATATGTTCATGTGATTCTTGATAATTATACAGTGGAAAGATTTACGAAAGAAACTGAAAGTAGTTTCTTTCGTTAGATAAGAAAACTATTTTTTCTTTTTTTGCGCTTTTTTCTTTGCTTTGGATTTAGCTTTCTTTTTATCAGCTTTTTTCTTGCTCTTTTTCTTTGTATCTTTTTTCACAGCTTTCTTTTTTTCGGCTTTTTTCTTTGCCTTTTTCTTTTCAGCTTTTTTTTCAGCTTTTTTTGCCAACTTTTTCTCTAACTCTTTTTTTGTATCTTTTGCCATTGTTTGACCCTTTATGCAGTTTTTCATTACTATTAGTAATAAATTATAGCTATTATATATGATTTCAGACTACATGTCAATAAAATATAGAGTTAAGCTATAAAAGACTATACTTCCACATGACATTTATAGAATTTAAAAAACTACTTTTAGATGCGGAGATCAGCCTTCCAAAATTTTCAAAGCTTATAAAAGTCAGTGAAAAAAATATACAGGCATATAAAAAAAAAGGTGAAGTGCCTAATGCAATAGCAGTAGTAGCGCAATGTTTTGCAACAATGCATCAGAACCGTATAGATTACAAAGAACTTATCACGGCTCTTGAGCTTAAAGCAAAAACAAAAAAAGGTGCAGGGTTTGCAAAAACAAAAAAATTAGATTTATCTACTCACTCTTCGGACTAAAATAAAAACCATTCTGTGGTAATTGACCACCAATAGTTTTAGGATTGTTGTTTTTCAAAATTTCAAAGAAAAATTCCAAGTCTTTTTGTGCATCTTTTGCATTAACATCATTCAATTGAACATAGTCCAGACTGTCTGCTACAGCTTCAGGAAGGAGCATTGGAATATATTTATGAACCAACTCTCCAGCTTCTTTTGGATGTGTTTTATACCATTGAAGCGCTTTTGCATACTCCTCATTGAAACGTTTGATGAGATATGGATCTTTTTTGCCAATAACCGCCATGCCGGCCTGTGGAATTTTGGCTTCAATATGAAAAACTTTTCCCCACTCTTTTTGTAAATCTGCACTTCTGTAAAGGTCAGGCGCTATAAGTTTCAACGGAAAAGAGTTTGTTTTTCTCAGTGCCATAGAGATGGCAGGTTCAGCCAAGAGTGCATGATCGACTCTGCGCATTATAAGCATCTGCATAGCATCTATCGGTGAGTTTACATAACGAAGTGTAAAGTCTTTTTTCGGATCAAGCCCCTCTCTTTTTACAATCTCTTCAAAGACAATGTCAGGCATATCGGCACGAAAAGGCATTGCTATCTCACACCCTTTGAAATCTGCAAGAGTCTTTTTGGTTTTATCTCTTGTTATCATTCCCAAAATACCCCACACAGAGACATTGAGAAGTTTTATATCTACACCTTTGTTATAAAGATTTGCTGCTACATTGGTAGGAATTGCTATAAAGTCAGCACTGCCGCGAAGTGTGAGAGCACGCAGTTCATCGGGCGATTTCCACATAATAAATTTAACATTTTTAGCTACATCGTTTAATGCACCTGTTTCAATCATCCTTAAAAGCGGGTGGCTTACAGATGCCATAGGACCGCTTAAAACCAAAGTATCTACTTTTTTTATCCCGTTTGCCTGTAGAAAAAGTACGAGAGAAACTGTCAGTAATATTTTTTTAATCATAATAAAATCTCCTTAACTGGTTTATAGATTTTATCAAAAAAGACTTTAACCATAACTGAATTTGATAATTACTTTCATTATACTTACTTTAAGCTTAATTATCATACACTTTAATATTAATTATCATTTAAAGCCTTTTTATAAAGAATAACTTAAAAAGCAAGGAAACTAAAAAATAGGCATCAGAATAGTAACAATATTATTTCAAAGAGCGATGCAAGATGAAATTCTTGCAGAGTTTGATTTTTTAAATACTCTTTTTTGAGTTCAGTTTTGTTGAATTTGAACAGAGTATTTTGATAATCAAACTATAGAATAAACTATATAGTTTTTCTATTTTGGTTAACAATTTAGTAATGATTTAAGTACTAACTTGGGATCTTTAACTTATCACTGTTTATGACTAATTTGTAAATACACGATTTGGATTATAGGGTGTATTGTATTTAAAAATAGAGTAGATAATGGTTGCAAGTTTTCTTGAGACAGCAACTAAACCCTCTTTTTTAGATTTACCCTGACTTCGTTTAGTATCGTAGAGTTGCTTCATCTGTTTGTTGTGTATCAAACAACTTGTAGCACTCAGATAAAGTGCATGCTTAACTAAGGATGAGCCTCTTTTACTAAGATGTCCAACACTCTTGGAGTTACCAGAACTGTTTTCAGTAGGAAATAACCCAAGGTAGCCTATGAACTTAGGAATGGATGGAAACCTTGTTAGGTCTCCACACTCACTAATAACAGCAGCAATAGTCTTATCGCTTACCCCAGGTATAGTTTTAAGATTCTCTATTAAACTATTTTTAGTTGGAAGTTCATCAAGTGTTTGAGAGTTAATACCTTTTTTATCCAGTAAAGCAACTATCTCAGCTTCAATAATATCTAACTCACTAAGGTACATTTTTAAAAGCCTAATAGTGCTTCTAATAGCGATAGCTCGTGCATCTTTGGCTTTACCTGAGTAGATAGATTCTCTTGAGAGTTCTAGTAGTCTTAGGGCTTTATCTTTATTAAAGTTATTCCCTTGAATATGACTAAAAACTTTCATGATTCTATCTACACTGCTATGCTTATAGTGGTGTGCAGTAGGATATTTCTCAAGCAGTGCTAATCCACTGATTGTAAATGGATTTGTAAAGCTTTCAAACTCTGGAAATGTAACCGTTATCTGAGTTAGTATTCTCTTTTTAACCTCTTTCATATCTGCTTGAATAGAAGCACGATTACGATAGAGTGTTCTAAGACTTTGATACTCATCATCAGTCACATAACCAGAAGAGTATTTGCCATCTTTTAAAAAGAGTGCTATTACTAAAGAATCTATGTTGTCATTTTTAACTTTTTTCATAGTTATTTGCTCTCGATACCTTGAAGTCTGGAATGGATTTAATAGTTTAACACTATACCCCTTAGACTTTAAAAACTCTAAAAGATTTTCACCATAAATACCTGTTGCTTCTATACCAATAAGAAAGTCATCTTTCTCTAAAGTGACACTATCTAAAATAGTAAGTAGTTTCTCAAATCCTTTTAAGTCATTGTTAATTTTAAAAGGTTTGTTAATAACTTTAGTTTCATTATCATCGATAACAGAAACAACATGAAAACTCTTTGCAATATCTATACCTACATAATACATCTTTGTAATCCTTGTCGTGTAATCTTTGGTTGCCTAACAACTTAATGTTAGAGTTCACAGCCTCGTTAATCTATATGTTGTAAGTGCTAAAATAACAGCTACCCCAACAGCTTGTAATAAGTGATTAACAACTAAAGATACCAACTGGCTTAATGATGTAGTCAGTAGATCAAATTTGGTAAATTTTATATTCTGCTATAAGGAGAAAAATGTTGTTTTACCTTTAGTCATAGACTGTGATAGTTACAAGATTTGAAGTTAGTACTTCAATCTTAAAAGAGTAATATTTCTTGATAAAAAAGTCAAAAAACTTTAATAAAAGAACCTATTTACTCATAAAATAAATTATACGAGGAGTCTTGTTTGAAATTCTTACTTAAAATACTGAAAGATTTTCCGGCTTACTTATGGAGCGGATGGGGAGCTGTTGCTTCCATTCTGCTCTTTATAGCTTTGTGGGATGTTGGCAATCAGGTATATGGCAACTTAGTGTTGCCATCACCTCTTGAAACATTTAAGACACTTTATACCATGTTGCATGACAAAGAGGTATGGGAGCAGATTGACATTACCCTCTACCGCGCTTCTGTTGGCTTTGGGCTCTCTTTGTTGTTTGGCTCTGTCTTGGGACTCATCGCCGGCTTCTTTGCAACGGCGTCTATGATGAGTCGTCCGGTTGTCACCATCCTTGTAGGCATGCCTCCAATTGCCTGGATAGTTTTGGCGATGATTTGGTTTGGAATGGGAGATGAAACAGTTATTTTTACCATCATAGTTGCTTCTTTTCCCATTATATTTGTAGGTGCCCTGCAAGGTACAAGAACACTTGACGGTACTTTAAAAGAGATGGCTGAGAGTTTTCATCTGCCATGGCACATGAAGTTTACAGATGTCTATTTTCCTCATATTTTTTCCTACATTTTTCCTGCCTGGGTAAGCGGACTTGGTATGGCCTGGAAAATTGTCATCATGGCGGAACTTTTAGCTACAAGCGATGGGCTTGGTGCTTCCTTGGCAGTGGCCAGAAGCCAGTTGGACACTCCAACGGCATTGGCACTTGTAACCATAATGATAGGTTCGCTGATGTTTATAGAGTATATCATTTTAGAACCGATAAAAAGAGAGGTAGAGTTATGGAGAAGCTAGAAGTAAAACACTTAACACATCATTTCGGATTTACAGAGATTTTAAGAGATATAAATTTTACACTCAATAAAGGGGAGATACTCTCAATAGTAGGGCCAAGCGGAGGTGGAAAAACTACACTTCTGCATTTATGCTCCGGACTTTTGGATGTGCAGGAAGGGAGTGTTGTCAATACATTCACAAGTACTTCCTTTACATTTCAAGAAGGAAGACTGCTTCCTTGGAAAAATGTACTTGACAATATTGCCATTGGACTCCTTGCCCGTGGTGAGAAAAAAAGTACCGCAATAGAAAAATCCAGGGCAATTGCACTGAAATTTGGACTCGAAGAAGAAGATTTTGAAAAATTTCCAAAAGATTTAAGCGGCGGAATGAAACAACGCGTCAGTTTTGCCCGTGCTTTGGTTGTCAAACCCTCTCTTCTGTTTTTGGATGAGCCCTTTTCAGCATTGGATATAGGTCTGAAAAAAGAGTTGCAAACACATCTCATAGAAATAAGTCAAAAAGAAAATATCTCTATACTTTTTATAACGCATGATATGATGGAAGCTATTCGTCTGAGTGATGAGATACTTTTACTCAAAGCCGATCCTGGACATATAGTCAAAAAATTCAGCTTTGACCTTCCTCAAGATAAAAGAGATGATGCCTTTGTGTATGAGCAGAGTGTAAAAATACTGCAAGACAAAGATATCATAGAAACATTTGAACTAAATTCTTTGGAGTTAAAATAATGCAACATAAAGAAGAAAAACTTCATGCGACGAACCACTACCTCTATTATCCTGATGAAGAGAATATTCCGCCATATTTAGCATACGGCTTTCGCCCTGTCTTTTTACTTTTGGCTCCCTATTTTATACTTTCGATGATATTGTGGGGGTTGGTTTGGAGCGGGTATTTGAGTATCCCGTTTATGGACAATATTCTTGTTTGGCATGTCTACGAGATGCTTTTTGGAGTACTTACTGCCGGAATCATGGCGTTTTTAACAACCGGTTTGCCGGAACTTTTCCCCGGAATGGTACCTTTTGTCGGCAAACGGCTCAAATATATTATGCTTTTATGGATAGCCGGTCGCGTGAGCTTTTGGTTTATAGATGTTACAGGCGTCTATCTTGCTGGATTTTTAAATCTTGCCATGCTTGCCTGGCTTATCTGGTTTGCAAAAGATGTTGTTTTAGATAAGCTCCAACGACATGCCTCTTTGGGCTACATTTTACTTGTTATTTTTGGTCTTGAGAGTTGGTTTTTTCTAACAATGGCAGAATTAGTGCAAAGTGACCCGATGAAAATTTTAAAGCTTTCCCTTGGTGCGATTGTTGTACTTGTTTTACTTGCAATGCGTCGTGTAAACATGGAAGCAGTCAATGAACTGATGGAAGACAAAGCAATTGATGATATTTATATATCACGACCGCCACTTACAAACTTGGCTATATTTTGTGTCACGCTCTTTAGTATTGTTGAATTTTTATACCCTGCAAACTCTGCACTTGGATGGATAGGATTGGCTGCCGGTGCTGCTGTTTTGGCGATTACGAGTGATTATCATCTCAAAGAGAAGTTTATACTCAATCAGCCTTATGTTATTTATCTGTTTTTGATTTTTCTTATGCTTGCTTTAGGATATGCTTTTATGGGATGGAGTATTTTGTTTAATGACGGAGTCGGTATCTCGAGTTTTAGGCATTTTATAACAGCCGGTGGGCTTGGACTTGCCTATTTAATGGTCATGATAACCATAGGATGGATTCACACGGGAAGGCATTTGACTTCAAACATTTATACCCATTTAATGGTATTTTTCATCATTATTGCTACATTGATGCGTTCACTTATACCTTTTTACGAAGCAGACGCAATGCAACTCTATTTATGGTCTGCTCTTCTTTGGAGTGTTCCGTTTATGCTTTATATCAAAGTATTTTTCGGTTTTTTGCTCAATCCAAGAGCCGATGGAATCAAAGGCTAAAAGGATTTGACGGTTTTATGTCAAGTCCGTAACCTATGTCATCGGCGGAGTTAAATTCAGCAGTTTTTTGTATTGTTCTTTTTATTTTTTTTCTTACTTTTTATCTGTTTTTATGTTTAAGGCTTTTTTATGTATCAAAGAATCTGCTGTTTTTTTTTCTTGCCGACTCTACAAGTCGTGAAGTTGGTAGAGTCCCTCATAATCAGACAAACGAATAGCCTCCATTTCATCTTCGCAGAGTTCAATATATTCCAAATCAATACCACAAATACCACAAGGCTTAAAACAAACATCACTGTGATCTGCCCCGATATTTCGTAGTTTTCTTCTTCCAACCATTCTTCTGCCTTAAATAGCACCGCTTAAAAAGTTTTTTACAACCTCATCAGCAGTTGTACCATGTTTTTGTCTGATTTTTTTTACCTTTAAACCTATGGATTCTAAAGCTTCTTTCATATTTTCACCAACAGCCTGTACTAAAATAATGTCACAATCTTTTAAAGCCTCTACATCTTTTCTATGAGAATTTGTATGCTCCTCATGTTCCATTTCTGAATGCTTATGTTCTTCATTGTGTCTGTGCGCATGATGTCCACCGTCGTGATGCTTATTTGGTACCAAATCAACCATTTTGTCATCATCATATATTGCAAAATAAGCACTTTGCCCTGTTCTTTTTACTATGGTTTGTTTGTCTTCATCTACTGCTAAAACTATTTTCATCAATATTCCTTATAATTATTATAATGTTATATTGGAATCATATAGAACATATGTGCATAATGTCAAGTCTCCTTAGCAATCCACTTACTTAATGTTTCAATATCATCATTGCTTATCTTTTCACCAAATGCCGGCATTATCGCATTTCTGTAACCTTTCCACTTTTTAGCAGAACCGTTTTTAATGCTTTGTGCTATCTGCGTAATATTTTCCTTGTATCTTTTAGCAATTTTATTAAAAGATGGTCCCACTAAATCTTTGTTTATTTTATGACAAGACAGACAGTTATGTTTTAAAGCAATTCTTTTTCCTTTTGGCATTGCATTCAACCTGTTTTGCAAATCTTGTGCTGCTGTCAAATTTTTTATTGTAAAATGTTCAAACATATATTCAGCAATCGCTTCAAGTTCATCTTGCGTGACTTTACCTTTTTGCGAAGGCATTACTCCATAAGTTCTTAAGCTCTCTTTATCACAAAAAGATTTTGAAGCACTTGGATTCACAACATAGTCTTTTACAAATTCTACAGCTTTTGGAATCTTGTCACTCTCACTACTTGCTTTTATAAAATCTTTTATATGAAATGCAACCGCCATCATCGGCGGTGCTTTTTCATCCTGAAAAGTTTTTGGAGGCAGGTCAGTATTGTGACACTTGCTACATTTTTGCTCTAAAAGTTGTTTACCGTTAAGATTTGAATGAGATTTTGGTTCACATGCAGTAAAAAACAGTATACTAATTAAAAATATATATCTATACATTAATTATCCTTATGATTTTCATAAGTATTATATATCATTTTTGTAAATATTAAAAGCGTCTTCTCTTGCAGAACAGACCATATTTCAATAAATGTGATATAAATGTGATATATGAAAATGAAATATATGTTATAATTTAAACTTAAAATTATTATAACTATGAAAAGGATGTTGGAAAATGAATAGACTGATAAGTATTTTTGCGTTTTCTTTGCTGTTACATGTATCAGCGTCAGCGACCGAGGCATTGACACTAGATCAAGCACTACAGCTTTTGAAAGCAAAAAATCTGGAAATTAAGGCAGCCAAATTTGATGAACGCTCTGCAGAAGAGGATATTGATGCAGTGTCAGGGAAAAACTGGGGAACACTGACATTTATACAAGATGTGGCACGTTCAAATGATGCGGGAAATGTCTTTGGATTTAAACTGACTTCGCGTGAGGCAACTTTTGGGGATTTTGGTGCTGAAGAATTTATGACGAATTTAAACAATGGCGTAAATCCATATATTACACCTCCACAAAATCTAAACTATCCGGGTTACCGAAACTTTTTTCAGAGCAAACTCAAATATGAAGTGCCTCTTTTTACAGGATTTATGCTCAGTTCTTACACTGACATTATGCAAAAAGTCAAAGAACTGAAATCTTTGGACAAACACAAAATAGAAAAACAGAAAAAATATGAACTTAAAAAAAGCTTTTATGATATGGCACTGCTTGATTCTTCTATAAAAAATCTCAATAAAATTCTGGACAATATCCATATATTGGAAGAGACAACAAAAGAGATGATAGCGGTAGGCTATGCTAAAAAAGTAGATTTGCTTGAAGTACAGGCAAAAAAGGGAAATGTTGAAAGACTCTTGGTACAGATGCAGTCCAACAAAAAACTGTTATACCACTACATCAGTTTTTTACTCAATCAAAAAATTGAACATATTCAGACACCTGCAACAGAAGTGCGCATGCCACATATAAGTGATGAAGAGATTTTAGCGCGCAATATTGACCTGCAAAAAGCGGCAACAGGACTCAAAATCACAAAAGATATGCTTAAGGTCTCTCAGGCAGCCTACTATCCGACGCTTGGAGCTTTTGGAGAAGTCTCCACTGCGGACAATAGCTTTTTAGGAAATGCCGACGAACACAAAGCCTATACCATAGGTGCACGCCTGAGCTGGAACCTTTTTGACGGCGGAATCGATGCGGCAAAAATCGAAAAATCAAAAATCGAAAAACTTAAAATGCAGTCACAGCTGGAACTTGCAAAACAGGGAATTCTTTTAAAAATTGCAAAAATCCGGACACAGATAGAAGGGGTTGATGTCGAAATTGCCTCACTGAAAAAAGAACTGGAACTTGCAAATGCCATTTATGAAAATTATGAAGGCAGATATAAAGAAAAACTTGTTTCCATGAGTGATGTTATCATAAAACAGTCTGCACAGATTGAAAAGATACTGCAGCTGCAGATAGCAAAGAACAAAAGAACAGAAAAAATACTTGCACTTGAAAAATTAGCAAACGGAGAAGACTAACATGAAAAAACTACTACTATTACTGGCACTGGGCGTTTCACTTTTAGCGGAGAGTTTAACACTTTCGGGAAGTGTGATTTCGGATAATCAGAAGATGATCACAAGCCGATTTATGGGTTTTGTTACCAATGTAAACACAAGCGAAGGGGAAAAGGTAAAAAAAGGCCAAATTCTTTATAGTATAGATTCACGTGAAATTGACTCGGCAAAACGTCAGGCAGAGCTTTCACTGCAAATGTATCAGAACCAGTACACAAATGTCAAACTGAACCTGGAACGCTACAAGAGACTGCTGAAAAAAGATATGGTCTCAAAATATGAAGTGGAAAATATGGAACTTGCGGCAAAAAATCTGCAGGATATGATAAACATAGCCAAAGCAAGACTCCAGGAAGTGGAAAATCAATACAAATACTTACATGTAAAGGCTCCAAACGACGGTGTTGTTGTTGCCAAAAACATCAAAGTCGGAGAGATGGCAATGCCCGGTATGCCTGCAATTGTGCTTTCGGATTTGAGTGATTTAAAAATTTCGGCAGAGATTGCGGAAAGTAATTTAAATCTCATTCATCACGGGAAAAAAGTAAAAGTGGAGATTCCTTCTGTCGGTGTCAAAACAATCGGAACGATTACGGCGATCATTCCAAATTCCAATCCGATGACGCACACATTTAAAATCAAAGTATCATTCAAGACACTGAACAAATCAGTCTACCCTGGTATGTATGCCACTGTAACCATTGACTAAAAGGGGAAAAATATGAATCATCATAAGCCATATACACCTAAAGATGTCGCGGGAAAACTGGCAAAAACATTTTTAAGAAACCCTCTGACCTCTGTTTTGGGAATTTCACTGCTTGTTATCGGTTACCTCGCCTTAATGATTATGCCTCGTGAAGAAAATCCGCAAATGGTTGTCAGTGGATCTACCGTCATAGTAGCTCTGCCGGGTGCCAATGCCAAAGAGGTAGAAAAAATCATAGTCAAACCCTTAGAACGAAAGCTCAAAGAGATTAAAGGGGTAGAACACATTTACGGCACGGCTATGGACAATGTCGGGATTGTCAATGCAGCCTTTTATATCGGAGAGAAGAAAGAAGATTCAAACCTCAAAATCTACGACAAAATCATGCAAAATGCCGACATGTTTCCAAAAGGGGCCATGAAACCGATTATCAAGCCTTTGGATATTGACATTGACATTCCCATTGTAAGTGTTGCCTTTTATTCCCATGACAAAAACATGTCTCAAACAGAACTCTATGACAAAGTCAAGCAAATCCAGCACCATATAAACGGTTTGAACAATGTTGCCGTTACAGCACTCAAAGGCGGTCACAAACACCAGTTCAACATAGAAGTGGATTTGAACAAACTCTCAGGCTATAACCTTTCTATGGGACAAATCACACAGGCTGTACAGGCAGTTTCCTATAATGTACCTGCGATTAAAAACAAAACAAAAGAGAATGAAATTGTAATGGTTGGCGTAAAAAATGCCATAGAAGATGCAAAAGATGTCGGAGACATCATTGTTGCACAGTATATGGGTTCTCCAATTTATTTGAGACAGGTTGCAAAAGTGACAAACTCTTATGATATTCAAAACTTCAAATCGGCACTTATCAGCAAACGAGAAAAAAACGGAAAATTTATGCCTTTTGAAAACCAGGTGACACTTACAGTCTCAAAACTGCAGGGAACGAATGCCGTCATTATTGCAGATGAAGTCAAAAAAGAACTGCAAAACTACAAAAGCGAACTGGACAAAAAAGGCATCAGTTATGTCATTACCAGAAATGACGGAGAACGTGCAAATGATGCAGTAAACGAACTTGTAATGCACCTGGTTTTATCTATTGTAATTATCGCGATTCTTCTTATATTTGTACTTGGCTGGAGAGAATCACTCATCGTAACCTTTACGGTTCCTGCAATTTTGGCAATTACTCTGTTTGTAGCCTATTTGAGCGGTCAGACCATTAACCGTATTACTCTTTTTGCATTTTTGCTTTCTTTGGGGCTTTTGGTTGATGCTGCTATTATTGTTATTGAAAATATTCACAGACACTACCATTCTGTCGAATCTGCCCATGAAAGCAATGATGAAATTATGATCAAGGCAACAGATGAAATCGGTGCACCGACAAATATCGCCACACTTGCCATCATCATGACAATGGTGCCTATGGCATTTGTCGGAGGCATGATGGGACAGTTTATGAAACCTATTCCTGAGAATGTTCCCGTAGCACTCATTGCTTCGCTCTTTGTAGCTTATATATTTACACCTTACCTTGCCGTGAGAATTTTAAAACGACCAAAACATGACAAAGGAGCGCATTAATGTTTAAGAAATTTGAAAAACTTGTACTGCAAGGCATACAAAGTTCTGCGCAGAGAAAATTGATACTTATCGGTACATTAATAGCATTTATCATCTCTATTTTAATGATAGCACCGACTGAAATTGTCAAAGCAAAGATGTTGCCGGGAAAAAACAATGATACTTTTACCATCTATGTGAAACTGCCAACAGGCAGTTCGATACAACAGACCCAGCAAGTGACACAATGTGTCAGCAGTTATATTACTCAAGAAAAAGAAGTGCGTGATACCGAAGTATTTTTAGGCATGGGTGCACCTCTTGATTTTGCCGGACTTATTAAAGGCAGTCAGTTTAAAAACTCTGAAAATGTTGCAGAAATTGTCGTAAATATCACAAAAAAACATGACAGAGAAGAGCCTTCTTATTTGATGGTACAGCGTCTGCGTCCTGTTATTCAAGATGCTTGTGAAAAACTCTATCCAAATACACATATCTCTTTTGTAGAACCGCCTGCCGGTCCTCCGACACTCTCGGCTATTGTTGCTGAAATATACGGTGACAATGCACAGGGCATAAGAAAGCTGGCAAAACGTGTTGAAAAAGTTTTTCAAAATACACAGGGGCTTGTTGACATTGACATTATGGAAGATGATATATACGATAGTTTTGAAATAATTGTCCATACAACAAAAATCGCAAAATCAGGTCTCACTGTCAAGCAACTCAACAATATTTTATACCTTGCTTTTGAAGGGATGGATATATCTGTAAAAAATTCAGACAAATACAGCGATCAGATTCCTCTCTTTTTACGCCTGTCGGACTCTTCAAGAAGATTTAGCAAAAAAGATTTGGATTCTGTAAAAGCAAAACTGGCTTCACTCAAACTCATGAACAACAAAGGCATGATGGTACCTGTCACGGAACTTGTTACCGTAATTCCTAAAAAATCAAATCCGATGATCATGAGTAAGGATTTGCACCAGATGACCAATGTTTTAGCCGAAACCGATATGGTTTCTCAGGTTTATCCTCTGCTTGATGCAAGAAATACAATTATCAACAGTTTTGGTGATGAATACAAAGTCGAAAAAACAGGTCTGTTTGATTTGCAACTCACAGACAAAGCAACAGGAAAAGTCTATAAACTCATTTGGGACGGTGAAATGAAAGTCACAATGGATACGTTTAGAGACTTGGGCGGTGCTTTTATTGCGGCTCTTATCCTTATCTTTTTACTGATGGTTATCTATTATAAAAGTTATACACTCAGCGGTATCATTCTTTTAGGTTCTTTTCTTTCTATCATCGGTGTCATATTCGGTCACTGGATTATGGATATTTTCACGGCAGACACCTTCTTTTTAACGGCAACATCCCTTATCGGATTTATTGCTTTAATCGGAATCAGTTCGCGTAACTCTTTACTGCTTATAGACTTTACAAAATCACTCATGAGTGAAAAGGGAATGCACAAGGCCGAAGCAATCGCCTATGCAAGTGCGACACGGGCAAAACCTATTTTCCTGACAGCCATCGCCATTATGCTCGCTTCTACACTGCTTGCAAAAGATGCCGTCTTTGGAGGACTCGGTGTTGCTCTTATATTTGGTACGGTAGCGGCAGTGGTGGCTTCACTTATCGTAGTCCCTGTTCTGCTTTACATGTCAGACTTGGAAAGCCATTTCCATTTCCATGAGAAAAAAGCCGTTTCAGTTGAAGATCCTGTCTAATTAGACAGGATTATCAGCCTTTTTTCTATAAAAAGGTTTGAAAATCCAAACTTTTTTTCTATCCACTCAAAGGTCTTTTTTGTATAAAAAAAGACATGGGTCGGATCATTTTTATAATACCACGAAGAAAATTCTACACGTTCATCATACATATCAGTCATTAAATACAATTTTGCTTTTTCTTTTAACATGGATTTTAAAAGTGTAAACTCTTTTGCGGGACGGTAAAAATGCTCTATCACCTCACACGAAGCAATATAATCGTATTTGTTTTCCAAAAGCGCTTTGTTTGGATGAAAATATGGATCATAAGGACTTATATCATAACCTTTTTCCTGCATGACCTTTGTAATGATTTGTGAGGTTCCTGCCCCAAAATCAAGTCCTTTTGCCTTTTTTGAAAAGTCTTTTTCAATATTTGCGGTAATGGGAGAAACAAACTTTCGATACCCTGCATCTTCGGTATTATCATCATGGAGTTCATAACGTTCTTTTTCGCTTTGTGCATCCGGCAAGTCTGTTTCATCAACAAATATTCCATGACAGACCTTACATGCAAAGTACCTTTGATTCTCTTCGTATAGCAAACCTGCACTGTTTTGGCATAAGGGACATATTTTCTTCATGCCTAATCTTAGTCTATTAGGCTTTAATAAGTAATAAATAGATAAAATCTCATTACTAAAGTTTTCGGAGCCTAGGTTTTGGCCTTTAAAGACATATAGCCCAGACTAAAGTCTCAATAACATTCGGAACCGGCACTGAAGTACCGGTTCCCAAAGGGATACTGAACTTAAATGACATTAAAAGGAACTTTTTGCTTAATTTGCCGAATTTATTAGCATCTTTGCGTATTCTCATTGCGCCTGTGATGTTTTGGATTATACTCAATCCCCAAATTTTTACCGACAACGGGTTTGATATAACATGGAACTACTATTTTGCCTCGCTTTTGTTTGTTTTGGCATCTGTGACTGATTTTTTTGACGGCTATATCGCAAGAGAGTGGAATCAAATGACAATGCTCGGTGCCATCCTTGACCCGCTTGCCGACAAGATGCTTACACTCGCCGCATTTTTGGGGCTTATGGTTATGGGAGATGCTTCTCCCTGGGCAATTTACATCATTATAGTTCGTGAGCTTTTCATCACAGGACTTCGTACTGTTGCTGTAAGCGAAAACATAAGCGTCAAAGCTTCCTGGTCCGGAAAAGTAAAAACAGTGGCACAGATGATAGTCATAGGCTTTTTACTGATGCACTGGCCATATGGAGCGGCACTTCTTTGGTTTGCCGTATTTTTAACTGTTTATTCGGGCCTGGAGTATCTTTGGGGATTTAAACAAGCGATTGTAAAGGAGCACAAAGCATGAGTTGGATCGTTTCACTTTTAGTCCTCTCCGGACTTATATTTTTCCATGAGCTTGGGCATTTTACCGTAGCACGTCTTATGGGTGTCTATGTAGAAGTATTTAGCATAGGTTTTGGAAAACGTCTTTTTACTTTTCGGGCTTTTGACACAGAGTGGAGTATTTCAGCCATTCCTCTTGGCGGCTATGTCAAGATGAAAGGTCAAGACGATGCGGACCCGAGTAAAAAAAGTTACGATGCAGACAGCTACAATACAAAAACGCCTCTGCAAAAGATTTTAATTCTTCTGGCGGGTCCTGCGGCAAATTTTGTGCTTGCATTTATACTCTATTTTATTATAGCACTTGGCAATCCTCAGGTTTTAGCCCCTGTTGTAGGAACGGTTATCAAAGACTCCCCTGCCTATGTCGCGGGTCTTGAGTCCAATGATACCATTATGAGTATAAACGGCAAAAAAATCACTAGCTGGAAAGAGATGGCACAAATGATTGCAGAGGCAAAAGGCTCTGTTGCACTGCAGGTGGACAGAAACGGCTACCTGAAACTCATAACACTCAAACCAAAACTGCAAACCGCCAAAAACATGTACGGAGAAGATGTCAAACGCAAAATGATAGGCATATCGGCTGCGGGTGTCATGCATGAACAAGAACTCGACTTCGCAGACAAATTAAAATATGCCACCGATCAGACTGTTTTTGCCTCTACTTTGATTTTTACCGGTTTGAAAAAACTCGTGATGGGGGATGTCCCGGCTTCTGAAATGGGCGGAGTTATCTCCATTGTCAAACTCACCTCCGATGCAACGGCAGTAGGCTGGATGAGTGTTTTGTTTTTTGCGGCATTGATTTCTGTAAACCTCGGGGTACTGAACCTGCTCCCTATTCCGGCACTTGACGGCGGACATATCATGTTTAATTTATATGAACTCCTCTTTAGACGAGAACCAAGCGAAAAAATAGTCATTAACCTGACAATAGCCGGCTGGGTCATACTCTTTGGTCTGATGGGACTTGGAATTTTTAACGATATTAACAGATTGGTAGGATAATAAAATGGACGAAATAGAGTACAAATTATATATAGATGATGTTATCAGACGGGTTGAGACGGCACGTCTAAAGGTAAGTGAACACCATATAGTAAAAATTGTTGCTGTGAGCAAATACTCAACGGCTGATGAGATAAAAAGACTTTACCATATCGGTCAGCGTGCTTTTGGAGAGAATAAGGTACAGGATTTAAAAGCAAAAGCAAAAGAGCTTGAAGAATTGCCGCTTGAATGGCATTTTATAGGCAATCTGCAAAAAAACAAAATCAACAACCTTTTAGATATTAATCCAAGTCTTTTTCAGGCACTTGATTCATTGGAACTTGCCCATGAACTGCAAAAAAGACTTCTGGCAAAAGAGATGACGCTTGAGTGCCTTTTGCAAATCAATTCAGCAAAAGAAGAGAGCAAGCACGGTGTTATGCCTGAGGATGCCATAGAAACCTACAAGCAGATTATGCAGGAGTGTCCGAACATACACCTTAAAGGTGTTATGAGCATAGGCGCACACAGTGATGATGAGCAGCTTGTAAGAAAAAGTTTTGAGACGACCCATGCAATCTATGAGCAGCTTCCAAATGCAACAATCTGTTCTATGGGAATGAGCCAGGATTTTGAGCTCGCTATTGAGTGCGGGTCAAATATGGTTCGCCTTGGCTCCATTATGTTTCCCAAGTAAGTTTTTTATCTAATCTAATTATAATTATTATAAGATATACTTTTAGCAAAATTATAATTAGGATTAGCTGATGACAAAAACAAATTTTATGGATAAGTATCCCGTCTTTTCATTACATGTAAAGAAAAATGAAACAAGTTTCAAAAATGCAGATGAAATTATTGCATATTTTCAAGAACGCATACAAGAACACCCTGTAGCTACTTTTATAGCGATTTTCGATCACTATCAACACACATCCTCATTACAGGACGCTACTATTGCCCCTGAAATCAAAGATGCAAAAAACATTGTATTTTGTTTTGGCAAACAGCTGCCAAATGCTAAAATGCTTGCAGTGCGTCCCAGAAGCATAGGTGTTTGTGAATTGGATGACAGTTTTGAGATCAGTTTTTTAGAAGTTCCAAATGAACAACTCCAAAACGTTGTTTATGAATGGGTACAGGCACTAAAAACTCAAGCCTAGTTTACTCTTCTCTTAAAGCGTACCGCGTGAGAGCGTGGATTTTGTATCAGCTCTTTTTGGTACGCTATCATTGCATGAAACGGTTTTAAAAAACCGGCTAACTGTTCTTCTTTAATCTGCTCTATTTTCCACTCCTGCAACAACTCCAAAACAACCAAAGTCGATTCTATTGTAGAGAGATAATTTTCATCCGGCTGTATTTTTATTTGATATTGTGACGTTTTTGTCGTTGTAAAGCTCATGTGTTTGAGTTTTTGCAGGTTTTTACTTTGTGTAAACATCTTTTTTGTACAGCTCCACGTAGAATCTATCAAAAAAATCGCCAGAGGCTTTTGGCTTCTTTTTGGATTTGCAGTTGTCAGGTTCACAGCATCTTCTGAGGGAAAAAGTATATAACTCTCATGTGTGGCAATGATCTCATTAATTCTGGTGTTACATGTAAAGTCTATGCCGACAAAAAGTTCAGAATTGTCAAGACTCTGATGCGTGAAGTGCCCTGTATTGTTTTTGACCTTTTTAAACTCTTTGGGGTGCATCAAAATGACAAATTTTGTTTGTGTCTGTATATGCTCAAAATGCCCGCACATGCAGGAACTTTTGGGTCTGTAACACTTATAACATTTTTCTCTATCGCCCATAAGTACCTCTCTATAGATAACCCCAAATTCAGCAAAGAACAAATAGTTCTAGTGCTAGGCAGATTTCTGCAGGACTAACTGGTTAATCCAAAGGAATCTAACGACGCAACAGGGCTATTTGCTCTTTGCCCGAAGGGAAGTTTAAAAAGAGAGCTACTGCTTCGTTAAAAATCCTTGAAGCTACTAGTAGCTCCTACGAATCTTTGCCTTACATTAGCCCTCTTTTTAAGCTTCTGAAACTGGGGTTATCTATAGAGAAGTACTTTAATAAGTTTTCATTAATGCAATTATACTAAAATTACAGAATGATTGAACCAGAGAATAAAAAACATTATGATGTCATCGTTGTCGGAAGCGGTGCAGCCGGAATCATTGCAGCAATAGTTGCGGCACGTGAAGGCAAAAAAGTCCTCCTTTTGGAAAAGCTCTCAAAAATAGCTTCCAAACTAAAAGCCACAGGCGGTGGCAGATGCAATCTTACAAACACCCTTTCAAATGAAGATTTCATGGCACGTTTTGGAAGAGAGGGGCGTTTTATGCAAGATGCACTCAAAGCCTTTGACAACAAAGCTCTCGTCACTTTTATGGATGAAATCGGTGTAGAGACCCATGCCCCTGACGGATTTAGAATTTTTCCCACATCACACTCTTCTACCACCATCATTGCCGGGCTCCAAAAAGAGATGCTCAGACTCGGCGTCAGCGTTACATGTAACCAAAGAGCCACAAGGCTTTTGGCAACCGGCAATCACATAGACGGGGTTAAAACACAAACAGATATCTTTTATGCACCCAATGTCATCATCGCAACCGGTGGGCTTGGTTACCCTGTGCTTGGTGCTGAGGGTGACGGCTACAATCTTGCCAGTGAAATCGGGCATAAAGTAACCGATCTCTCCCCTGCCATGATGCCCTTAAAAACAAAAGAGAGCTGGGTCAAAAACTGTCGGGCTGACACCATTGCCAAGGTTGAACTGCGTGTCAATCTGAAAAAACATAAAAAATTGCGGGCAAAGGGTGATTTGATTTTTACAAACTCCGGCATACGAGGACCCGTTGTGCTTGATTTTGCCAGAGAAGTCACACCGCTTTTAAAAAAATACGGTGAAGTGCCACTGCTGTTGAATCTGACAAAAGGAAAAAATGAGGAACAGATACGCGAACATTTTAAAAAAGAGAGTGCAAAAGAAAATATGACAAACATCTTGCAACTGCTCAAAACTCTTTTACCGGAAGCACTTGGCCTTGAGCTGTGCCGATTAGCAGACATAGAGCCAGACACACCATACAAAAAACTCGAAGGGAAAAAACGAGACAGACTTATTTCACTCTTGGCATGGACACCCCTCACCGTTACAGGACATGACGGCTTCAAAATGGCAATGATAACAAGAGGCGGCATCTCCCTCAAAGAGATCAATCCTAAAACAATGCAGAGTAAGATTATGGACGGTTTGTATTTTTGCGGCGAGGTTATGAACCTTGACGGTCCCTGCGGAGGCTACAACCTGCAATGGTCATTTGCCAGCGGCTTTCTTGCAGGCAAACTTTTAAAATAAAAAAGCTTAACTTAATGACAGTGAGGTTGAAACCCAGGTTTCAAGAAAGTATCGAAAATACAAACTTTACTTTTTTTGAGTCTGCCATAGTGGTTTTACCAGAGCACACTCCCAACCGTCATATTTTCCATTATAAGCTTCACTTACATCTATAAGTTCCACAGTCAAAGCATCTATGTCATAATAAAAGGGCTTGTCTTTTCTGTAAAAAGAAATACCGTACATTGTTTCATCTCTAAAAGGCACTTCACTTCTTTTTTGCTCTGCAAATCCCATCTCCTGAATTTTTTGCACAAATCCTTCTCTGTCATCATTACATGTAAAGTAGCTTTTATGTTCTATTGCCCTTGCCTGATGAAGGTCATCGCCTTGTTCTTTAAGATTGTCGCAGGCATGATGGTTGGTGATGATCTGCCACTCTTTTACAGTCGGAAAGAGAAGTTTTTGATAAACCTCCCATTCGCTGTCTATGCGTGATCCAAACTCATAGCTATACTCAGGAAAATGTTTCATCGCATCTTCGACTGTATTTTTCCATTCAAAATCCATTTTCAGAGCATAAATAAAATTTACTGCACCCTGTGTAATAATACGTCCTATATATTTTCCGTTGCGATACCGCAAAGACTCCATCTCCAGCCTGTCTTCTATAAATCCGACATCATCACCCTCTTGTTCCCAAACCAGACCGTCCTCTTTTGGATTATTCAGTTTTACTTTGACAAATCCTACATACATGTACTCTTCATCCGGCACGCTGTCTGCCACACCAGCATTCAATGACACCATCGCCGCATGCCCGTCCATAGGCTTCATATACGCTTCCCAATACTCTTGCATCTCTACTCCATTTCCAAACTCATAAGGAACATATCTTCCCCGTCTGTTACATTGACATCAACCGAACCACAACTTTGACAACAGTAGTGAATTTTTTCAAGTTCACTGACTTCTTCACAACTGTTGCACTTTATCCTGAGCGGCTGAATGTTCATGACAAACTCCGCACCGTCGGCTATGGTCTTTTCCTTAAAGGTATTAAACGCAACCTCAAGAAGATGCGCTTCTATACCGCTCATGACACCGATTTTTACAATGATTTTTGTTACTTTTGTTGCTTCATTTTCTTCGGCAATATTTTCAATCTGTTCCAATAGTGCCTGGACTACACTGTACTCATGCATTTGCTTTTCCTGAATGATTATTCGTTATTGTAGCTTTTAGTCGCTGTGGTGTTTCTAAAGGGCATATTTTATAGACAAATTCATAGCGTTTTTTATGAAAAGAGCTGCCTTCTTCCCAAAATTCCGGGTACATCACTGCTATTTCTTCTTCACGATGATGCTCTATCTGTTTTTTATGTGATTCTATGTATTCCTCTTTGTCCCATAAAAAATCTTCTAATTTTTCCTCATCACAAATAAGTTCCAAACAAAAATTTTCAAGTTCTTTTCTATACTCTTTGTGAGCAAAAAGTTTGTCCGCCAAACCTGTCTCTTTTGCTTTGCCTGCACTCAAAGGCAGACACTCCTCTAAAATCTTCTCAGCATACTCTTTACCGACCCGCTTTGGTAAGCTGTAGGTGTGATACTCACTGCCACTGAGACGCAATGTTTTGTAGTGAGGATTAAGCACAACCCCTTCTTTTACCACAACATAATCACAGGCAAGTGCCAAAAAAACACCGCCTGCTCCCGCATTTTTATGAAGAGAAGCTACAGTGACTACATCATCGGCAAACAAAACACTTTTTACCAAATCATTCATTGCATTGATATTGCTCCAGCCGTCTTCGCCGTTTTTCTTGCTGTCTTGTAAAATATTCAGATGAATGCCATTACTGAAAAAATCCTCTCCGCCCATCAGCACAACAATTTTCACCTGCTCTTTAATATATTCAAAAGCATATTTTAATTTCATACACTTGTCACTGCTGAAGGCACCGTTGTGAAAATTGAAATACAAATATGCCACTTCTTCTTTTATATCACAGCTTATTTCATAAAAAGTTTTATAACTTTTGTCAAAAATCAAAGGCAGTCTTTGCTCTTTGACACCTTGTAATCGCTCTTTTAAAACATAGGTGGCAGGAAGTTTGAAACGGTTTGGCTCTTTGAGATGGGTAATCCAGACCGCTCCGTCAACAGTTCCCAGACAGATGGCACCGTCTCGTTTGGCAAGAATCTCTTTTGGTTTACCTCTTAGTTTTTCCTCTCTCCATGCTCCGTACAGGTAACATTCTACTCCTAAAAGTTCATCTTTTACTCCAGGATGAGAATCACTCATATATATTTTTTTTAGAATTTTCTGTGTTGTGTCTTTCTGCCAGTCAATCGCTCTGTCTTTTTGAGACAGAGCCTGATGCATCGGTAAATTTAACTGCGATGTAAACTTTTTGCTCTGTATATTTTTTAAAAAACCGTCAAGCATACTGTAAAAAGTTGTTATGACTTCATTTCTGTATATACTTGCTTTGTAAGCTTGCCGCATCCCAAAATTTTGTGTAATGACAACATCACCACTGTCAAATTCTCCATTTGCTTTAAGAACAGTAACTCCCCACTCTTTTTTGTCAAGCCTGATGGCATTATCTATCGCATACGCCCCTCTGTCACCCAGTACACCAGGATGGACAATGTAAGTATCGATGTTTTCATAAATCTCTTTGGGTACAAACTTCTTTAAAAACGGACACAAAATAAAATCGGGGCCAAAACAAAAAACCTCATCTATCATCTGTTGTTCATTGATGGCAAATACCACATCAACACTGTACTTTCTGTCTTTAAAGTAAGTATATGCCACCTGTGTCAAGGAATTAAAGGCACTGACAAGAAGAGTAATTTTCATTTAAAAAAACTTATGACTTCAACTTAAGCGGAATTTTGTAAAACTGTTCTATCGCTTTTTTTCCCAAATACCCGAGTATTCCATCTACTTTTACAAATGATGCTGTTGCAATGGCAAATTTTCCTCCAAGGGCTATGGCCAGACCGTAAATTTTTATGTTTGCTTTGATAAGCGGTTTTTGTTTGATTGTACGGAGGATATTTTTTGCAGCGATGACTCCGCTTTGTTCTGCGGTTTGTGCGGTTTGCGGTAACGGTTCACCTGTTTTGTCTTTTAAAAATGCACAATCCCCGATAGCAAATATATGTTCATCTACTCGCAGATACTCATCGACCTTTAAAAGATTTTTCTCTTTTTCAAAGCCAAGATTTTTTATAAATTCACTTACTTCGAGTCCAATGGCTACAACCCCAAAATCAAACTCTATAAGCTCATCCTCAAGGTGCAAGCTGTTTGCTTCAACTTTTTGTACCATTTTTTGCAGTATGCGTATGCCGCTGTTTTGTAAAGTTTGCAGTGCTTTTTTTCTGGAGTGTTCATCAAGTTCACTCAAAAAAGCATCTGCAATCAAAGAGATTTGTATCTCCTGTGCCAAATTTGATTTTAAAAGATAATTTTGCATCTCAGCAGCAATCTCAACACCACTCGAACCGCCGCCGATAACAACTATGTTCGTATTTTTTTTCTCTTTTTTGAGATGTTTTACGATGGTGTCCTCAAAAGATTGTTTCAAATGCAAAGCATTTGAGAGATTTTTAACTTCAAAAAGATGATCATTTTTAAAAATAGAAGGAAGCAGTGTCTTTACCCCTACTGCTATTATGAGATAGTCAAAAAAATATTCTCCTTCTTTACATGTAACCCTATGTGTATCCACCTTGAAAACTTCATCCTGGATAAAACAAAAATTTTTATCTATCCCTTTGACAAGACTGTCCAAAGGGATGATGATATCATCCAAAGAACTGTTCAATGCAACAAGATTATAACTTTCTGTCTGCAGATAATGATAGCGGTTTTTATCTATCAGCGTTACCTCGATGTTTTCATTGTTGGCCAAAGTTTCCAGTGTTTTGATACCGCCATAGCCACCACCGAGAATAATAACTCTTTTTTTTCTGTTCATCTGTTACCTTCTGCTGTATTCCTGTATATGTTCAAGTCGTGCTTCTATAGGAGGGTGTGAGGCAAAAAAACTTCCTAAAAATCCGACTATTCCAAATGCTCTGTAATCATCACTGAGTGCCAATTCTTCTTTTGGAATACGCCCTAATTTCGCCAGTGCATAGTATATTCCCTGTGGTCCGCTCAAGTCAACAGCCCCTTCATCTGCACGATACTCTCTGTGTCTTGAGTACCACATCAGTATAGCAGTAGCAAACAGAGAAAAAATCATCTCTAAGGCAAAACTTATCGCAAAATACATCATATGGTTTGTATTGCCGTTTCTGTCCCGCGCAACCATAGAAGCAAGTAAACGGGAGATAAATATGACAAAAGTATTCAAAACCCCCTGCATAAGTGTCATCGTAACCATATCACCATTTTTTATATGGCTTATCTCATGTGCAAGAACGCCCTCTATTTCATCTTTGTCCATACTCTCAATAAGTCCGGTACTCACAGCAACAAGAGAATTGTTTTTATCCCAGCCTGTTGCAAACGCATTCGGTGGTGCATCAAATATACCAACTTCCGGCATACCTATATTTGCCTCAACTGAAAGCTTGTGAATTGTACCCAAAAGCCACTCTTCAAAACTGTTTTGCGGTGTATCTATCAGCTCCACACCCATGCCTCTGACAGCCATCCATTTTGACATAAAAAGAGAAATAAAACTTCCACCAAAACCAAAAAGTGCAGCCATCATAAAAAGCCCACTCATACTCTGTTGATCAATATAAATACCAAAAAAACTGCTTAGAATAAAAAGTGCTACATACAGTGATGCCATAACAGCCAGGTTCATTACTATTAACATGATTAAAGACATAGTTTTCCCTTTATAAAAAAATTATAATTTATTGTAGCTTCTTTTTTTATGCTCTTTTGCTACATAAGTAGCTTAAGCGCGCCTCTGAAAACCCTTAACAGATACGGGGCAAAAGTTCCCCTGTAGGGGTATCTAAAAACCTTTTTGTTCCGTACGGGCTTAACAATATAACTTTTTGACTGTATTGTTGGGTGACACTGGCAATTGTAACAGCATTTTTGGAATTTTCAAAACCATGCAGTATATCAAGTGCTTTTTGCTCATCTTCTTTTTTCACTGCCAAAACAAAAGTACCTTCATTTGCAAGGTTGAGTGCTTCAAACCCCAACATCTCGCATACTCCGTTTACCTCTTGCGAAACAGGAACAGCATCTTCTTGCACTTCTATACAGATATTGGATTGTTTTGCCCATTCATTCAGTACGGCACTGACTCCGCCACGCGTTGCATCCCGCATAGCAGTCACTTTCACACCTGCATCGAGCAAAGCCTGCACCTGATGGGTCAGTGATGCACAATCACTCTCTAAAGCAGTTGAGAGTTCTATTCCCTCACGAGCACAAAAGATGGTTGCACCATGACACCCAATATCACGACTCAGTAAAATAACATCATCAGTTGTGATATTGTTGGAGCTTATCCCTTTTTTTTGGATTTCTCCTATTCCTGTTATATTGATAAAGATTTTGTCAACACTGCCACGGGGAACAACTTTTGTATCACCGCTGACAACTACAGCACCATTGACTTCAAGCTCTTTTTTCATACTGCGCACTATTTTTTCAAGTTCACGGGTTGAAAACCCCTCTTCTATAATAACACTGCATGTAAGATATTTCGGCTTTGCACCCATCATGGCAAGATCGTTACATGTACCGCATACAGCCAGCTTTCCTATGTCTGCTCCCGGAAAAAAAAGAGGGCTTACCGTAAAACTGTCTGTAGAAAATGCAAGTTCACCGCCATGTATCACCGCGGCATCTTCACTTTTTTGCAATATCTCATTTTTAAACGCTTTGTAAAAAATTTTGGAGATAAGCTCGTTGTTCTCTTCTCCGCCATTACCCATGGCCAAAGTTATCTGTTTGTTCATAATAGATTTCCATATTTATAATACGCCGCACAGGCACCTTCACTGCTGACCATACAGCTGCCAAGCGGTGTCTGCGGTTTGCAGGCTGTACCAAAGATCGTACATTCGTTTGGTTTTGCCATTCCTCGAAGTATATCACCGCAGATACAAAGCTTATGGTCTTCTATCTCCTCTTTTGGTAAAATATCAGCATAAATATGTTCCGCATCAAGATAAGCATACTCGTCTTTGAGTCTGTATCCGCTATCGGGAATATTTCCAAGTCCCCGCCATTTAAAAAGAGAGGCTTTTTCAAAATACTTCTCTATAAGTGCCTGTGCTTTTTTATTGCCGTCATACGAAACGAGTCGTTTGTACTCCACTTCAAGTTCGCATCTGCCTTCATTGAACTGTCTGACTATCATCAAGATAGCTTCCATGACATCGACCGGCTCAAACCCTGCAACCACTACAGGTCTGTTATACTTTTTTGGGAATTTTTCGTAAATTTTACTTCCCGTTATAACGCTTACATGTGAAGGCCCCAAAAAAGCATCAATTCTGTTGTTATAGCTGTCTACATGTTCATCTCTGCTGTCTATAAGCTCCACCATGACTTCAGGAACCGTGACATGGTTGATATGAAAGAAAATGTTTTTTATCTCTTTTTTAATAACAATATCTATAAGTGAAGTTGTCATAGGCGTTGTTGTCTCAAAACCGATGGCAAAAAAGATTATTTTTTTATCCGGATTTTCCTGAGCAATTTTGAGTGTATCAAGCGGAGAATAGACAAAACGCACATCCGCACCTTTTGCACGAGCATCCTGCAGACTGCCGTGGCTTCCGGGTACTTTTATCATATCACCGAGTGTTACCAAAATCGTATCATCAAGCTCTGCCAATATGTAGGCATGATCAATCCGCTCTTTTGGCATAATACATACAGGACATCCCGGTCCGTGGATAAAGTTTATATTTTTTGGCAGAAGCTGCGGGAGACCAAATTTCATGATAGAGTGTGTATGACCGCCACAGACTTCCATGATATTAACCGGTTTTGGAAGTTTTTTTGCCTCTTCGTTTATAAGTTTTGCAAAACCCTCGATTACCTCAGGATTTCGAAAACCGTCATACAGATCTTTTAACTGGAGTTGGCTCATTTTATGCACCTCTGTTTGGACAGTTATCATCCTCTTCAACCAAAGAACGCCGCTCTTCCTCATCAAGTTTTTCTAAAATTTCATTGTAAACTCTGAGTGATTCGAGGGCATCCTCTTCATCTATTTTGTTCATAATGAAACCGATATGCAATAATACATAATCACCGATTTGTACATCATCTTCTTCCATAAGTTCGAGTCCTGCCTCTCTTGTGATACCCATAGTATCAACAACCGCAACATTACGCTCTTTGTCTATCTTTACTACTTTGCTTGGTATTGATAAGCACATATTACCCTCTCATCTTTCTTTTAAACTCTATCCAGTCTATCACTTTTTCAACGGAGGCTTTGTCTTTGATATTTACTTCCAAAATATCTACATTTGGCTTGATTTTTCGTGCTTCATTTTTTTCATGTTCCACATCATACTCAAAATGCTCAAGCAAATCCGTTTTTGTAATAAGTATCAAATCAGCCTGACGAAACATTACAGGATATTTTTCTATCTTGTCGCTCCCCTCAGGAACCGAAACAAGGACAATATTCAGATGTGTACCGACATCATAAGATGCAGGACAGACAAGATTGCCGACATTTTCCACAAAACAGACATCAATCTCCTCAAGAGGCATTTCATGCAGACCCTTATGTACCATAAAAGCATCCAAATGACAGGCACTGCCTGTTTGAATCTGATATGCCGGTATCCCTTTTGCTTTAATCCGCTCAGCATCTCTGCTTGTTTCCAAATCACCCTCGATGACTCCAAACTTAAAATCAGCCATATCAGCCATATTTTCCAAAAGTGTCGTTTTTCCGCTTCCCGGGCTGCTCATCAGATTAATACTCAAGACATTGTGTTTATCAAAATGGGCACGGTTATGTCCTGCTTCATGATTGTTTTTATCTAAAATTTTTGTAATGACACTAATCGTTTTAGAATCATTGAGCTGTGGGTTATGATGCAGTGTTTCATGTGCTGCCTGGTGTTCATGGCTATGGTCGTGATGATGGTGATGCCCATCTCCTAAAGTTGTTCCTGTTATACTGCATCCGCAATCTGCACACATGTTTTCTCCTTATCCTAATAACATATCAGCACCTACAAGAACCGATATGAAACCGGCTGTTGTAAAGACTCTTCTTACATTCTTTTTGTTTGTCAAAACTTCTTTGTTGAGATATAAAATAATGCCTCCGAAAGAAACAAACACAATACTTACCCCTGCTATGAAAAAGAGTATCATCTCGAAATTTATACTCTTGTCATGAAGAGCACCAAGAGTAACAAGCATACCTCGTACTCCGCCCATACCCATCAGCGCTCCCATGGTCCATGCTGATGCTGTTTCTATATTTTCGGTATGTGTATGCTCTTTTCCAAAATAGATATGAATATGTTCTTTTCCGTCATGCATATGTTTGTTGAGATGGATTTTGTCCGTATAGACCATATACAAAAGATATATTCCCATTCCGATAATAACAGTTGAAGAGATAATATCTCCATATGCTGTTATTGCCTCAGGCAATCGATACACCTCTAAGATCTTTGCAAACATAAAAAGTGTCAATCCGTGGCCAAATGCAAACATAACTGTAATCATCATGGTTTTTTTCATAGACTTTCCGATAGAAAAATCCGCAATAGCTGTTAAATGGTCAGGCCCAAATGCATGAAGTATCCCGTAATAGAAGATTATCATATATCCTAATTCCATAAAGTTTTATCCTTTAAAAATGAATGTTTATTCAGGTTTAAAAGATTTTATACTATATTATGTAAAAGAAAGCTAAAAAGCAGTATTTCTTATATAATTTTAGAACTTTGGAGTTACAATGCAATGGCAAACCGAATGTTTATATTGCGGTGGTTACATGTATCGTCTGCATTCACACAATATCAAATGTTCACAATGCAAAAAAAAGCTTTCAATAAAAAGAGTAAATACAGTACTTTTTCTGATGGAGGCTTTTTTAGACAACAAAAGTGCTTTAGATGCATCGAAACTGCTGCATATCTCCTATGTCTGTGCAAAAAACTATTATCAGGATTTCAGAATGCTTTGTGCAAATATCAGTGAAGAACATTATATGAAAATAAGAGACAATGCCGTAGAATATGAAGAATATTTTTATCTAGAAAAATCAAAAAAGCATAAAAGCGGTGCCATCTTTGATGCATACAATTTTTTGACTTTTGACTATAATGGATATATTTATACACTTTTAATGCCCTCTTTGCAAAAATATAAAAATCAGTTTCTAGAAGACAACCTTGAAGATACGTATACCAAAGAGTTTAAAAAATTTCAAAGAGCAAGCAAACTCATCCGACTTTCAAACAAAGAAAACAAAATTCTTGATTTTTGGAAATATTTTGAAAAATCGATTCTTGTATATAAAGGTGTTTCCCATAAACTTTTTGACTATTATCTCAAAGAGTTTGAATTTAAATTCAATTATTCAAAAGAAGAAGCTTTAGAACTTCTCATACAAAATTATTTTAAAGAGCAGACATGAAACAATTGGCACTCCTGAGCGTAGGAAACATTTTAGAATTTGATGATGGTGTAGCTGTCTATGCTTCACAATACCTGGAAAAAAACTACACATTTTCTCCGCAGACAGATATTCTCAACGGCGGTGTTGAAGGCATAAATCTCTTAAATCTTTTTATGGAGTATAAACATATCATCATTCTTGATGCCATTGAGATAGATGACAAACCCGGCAGTATCTATCATATACCATCAAATGAGCTTACAGGATATGGTCTCAATTCCGGCGGAGCACATGAAATAGGTGTGTTGCAGTGTTTTGATATTTTAGAACTTATGGGAAAAGAGATCCCTAAATCGAGTATCATCGGTATAGTGCCACAAAAAATTGATGTATGCATAGGATTAAGTATGACTATGCAGGAGACTTTTGGTACATATATTGATACTGTCATTACTGTCTTGCAAAAAGAGGGAATTCAAGTAAGTAAAAATGAACATCCTGTCTCATTGGAAGCTATTATTGAAAGTTTCAAAAATCCTGTAAGCCGATAATGCAGATGCAATAATTTGCTTTGAACTTTGAGGAATTACAGGAGTTGTGGATATATCTTATATTCCTGTTAAAAACCACGATTAAATTCTATACTCGGATTGGCAAATATATGTAAAATATCTTCCAAAGAGCATCTTTTTTCTTTTTCCTTTACAACAATTCCCATATTTTTCAAGGTCTGCAAAATAACACTGATATAGTTTTGCCAATGCGACTCAAGAGCTTCGCTCAATGCCACTTCTACCGATATAATATCCTCTGGAACAATACTGATGACCGTTGTCTCTGCCATTTTTTCACTCATAGAACAAATTTGCAGCATTTCGGCAATTTCGACTTCATTGGCAGTTTTTTTGACAAGCTCTCCGTCTAAAAATTCATCAGTTGTTTTTACACTGATCTCTCCCGTTTTTTTCATATTATCAGAGGCTGTATTTACAATAATGACTGCATCATATTCCTGCAAAAGAGGCATTAGTCTAAAGCCCAGTGTCCCTCCATCGACTATTTCGATTTCCGGTTCAAAATCAAAATTTTCTTTTAAAAACTTTCCGGCATACAGACCGGCTCCTTCATCTTTAAAAAATGCATTGCCGCTTCCGATAAGTGCTACTTTTTTATTCATAATTTTCCTTGATACTGTTTTGATGTAATGCATAATAGGCCTGCCCCAGTGATATACCACCGTCATTTACCGGTACTTTTGATGCAATATTATATTTAATATGATTTTTTTGAAAAAGAGACACAACTTTTTCCAGTAAATAACTGTTTTGAAAAACGCCTCCGCTGAGTATTACTCTTTTGTTTTTATGTTGTAAGCTGATTTGTATTATCATCGCAGCAAGAGCATTCATGAATTTTGCCGGTATTAGCTCTTTTTTCTCTTCGGCAAGTATCTCCTTGATAAGATTTTTACAAGATATCACATCATCTTTTACCTCAAAAGTATACTTCTTTCTTGTTTTAAATTCGCGTGCAAGACTCTCCATAATCATCCCGCTCTCTCCTTCATGTCCTAAAGGATTCAAAAAACCACACAAGGCATATACAGCGTCAAAGAGTCTTCCCACAGAAGTAGTCTGTATAGAGTTTATACCCCTGTTTCGCATAAGGTAAAGCGTTTGTATCTCCTTTTTATCCGAAGAAGATACAAAATCATTGGGCATACTCTTTATTTCCTCAAGAGAAAAAATATCAAATAAAAGGGAAAGTGCAACTCTTTTTGGTTCTTTTATCGCTTTTTCACCCCCTATCAAAAAAAATTCTTCCATATGGCAGACTCTTTTGTACGCTTTTGGTGTTGCCAAAAGCACTTCACCACCCCATAACTTTCCATCGTCTCCAAAACCTGTACCGTCAAAACAAAATGCCAAAACTTCTTCATCCAAAGCATACTCTGCCATCGTACCCAAAGCATGCGCATAATGATGCTGCAGCTGTATAAGTTCACATAAGGGATGATTTTGTATGTACTCTTTGGCCCATTTTGTTGTTTCATATCCTGGATGTTTGTCACATACAATAATGTCAGGCTGAAAATTATAAAGTCTTTGAAAAGTTTGCACAGTCTGTCTGAAATATTCCATAGCTCCAACTGTATTTAAATCCCCGATATGAGGTGACATAACAATATTTCCCTCAAAAGCCAAAGTAATTGTACTTTTTTGCTGTGCACCGAGTGCCAGGATTTTTTTACTCTTTTGTATCTTTGTTACAAAACTCAGTGGGGCAAAACCCCGTGCCAACCGTAATGTGATATTTTGATCGGCAATCTGCATCATAACACTGTCATCACAGCCGTTAATAATCTCACGGTCATGGTTAAGCGATACTTCCACAACAAGGGGCAATTTTTTAAAGAGTTCTTTTTGATCTTGAATAATCGGTTCATCACTTAAATTTGCACTTGTGGCTACTATGGGGAATTTGAGTTTTTTTAAAATCAATTCATGTAAGGGTGTATAGGGAAGGAATGCACCGATTTTGTCTATATTCGGAGCAATGTATTTGCATAATACCTGTTGCCGGCTTTTCTTTTTTACCAAAACAATGGGACGCTCTTTTGAAACTATGAGTTCTTTTTCACGCTTGGAAACTTGACAGATTTTTTGTAAAGACTCTATATTTTCAAACATTACAGCCAACGGTTTGCTTGGTCTGTGCTTGTTAATTCTCAAAAGCATCACCGCTTCTTCATTTCTTGCATCACATACAAGATGAAAGCCGCCCAGTCCTTTGACAGCCACTGTTTTACCGGATTTTATACACTCACATATTTTTTCTACAGCCTCATTGTTCTGAGCCTGACACTCTTCCATTAAAGATACAAATTCCAACTTTGGTCCACAGTCATAACAGGAAATCGGCTGCGCATGATAACGGCGATTTGTCGGGTCCTCATACTCCTCTTTACATGTATCGCACATTGTAAAGTTTTGCATTGAGGTGTTTTTTCTGTCATATGGAAGATTTTTTATAATGGTATATCTCGGTCCGCAGTTGATACAGTTGATAAAAGGATACATGTAACGGCGGTTTTTCTTATCAAACATTTCACGCTTGCAGTCATCACACAGTGTCATATCCGGGCTCAGCATTGTTGAAAGAGCGCTGTCTTGGGATTTTACAATACTAAAACCATCATCACTTTTGAGCTGTATATCTTCAATGCCAAGCGTATCTATTCTACTCAAAGGCGGCGCTGAAAAATCGATCTCTTTGATAAATTCAAGAAGCGTCTCGTTTTCCCCCTGTACTTCAACAACAACGCCATTGCCGTCATTAAAAACAAAGCCGCATAACCTGTACCTGTTGGCTAAGGCATAAATAAACGGGCGAAATCCAACGCCTTGAACAATACCGCTGATATATATCTTTTTTCTACAGATAGACTCCGCCGACAACAGCACTCTCCTTGCCAATTGGATAATTCATGTTCATAAGAGGCGGAGACATTTTCAAATTTCTTTGCATTCTTGAAAAAAGTGACTGGTTTGAAAAATGTGTTCCGCACAGTACAATGTGTTGGGCTTTTGTTTTGGATTTGAGTTCCTGTAAAATATCATTAAAATAATCCCCAAAACTCTCAAATATGGAATAAGCGAGGATAGAAGTACTTACATCAGCCAACTGGTATGAGATAATGCTTGAGAGAAAAGCCGCATGGTCAAAACGGTTGTCACTTACATGGGTGTCAATTTGGATACCGCCTTTTCCCACAAATTTCATCGCTTCATTGACAACGCCCCGCATTGTTTCATCTTCAATTCCGAGTAAAATTGCCACTGCTTCAAAAAGCTTCACATCTTTTTTCTTTTGCAGATGAAGCAGCTTTTTATAAATGCGGGGCATGTTTTTTTCCAAATTGACAACAAGTCTGTCAGACCCTTCTCTGAGATTTTTTATATCTTCTATGATGTTTTTGCCATCAAAAGCCTTGGGAGGCACAACTCTGAGAACATTTTTACCGTCATAATACAAAAAAGAGGGTTCTTCGTCAAAATAGGCTCCGACACATTTTTGTCCGAATACCTCATGTTCTGCAATCACAGACATAAAAGAAGCCTCTTCGGGCATAAAAATATGCTGATTTGGATGATACACTTCTTCTGTCCCCTCTATGACATTTACTTGCTCTACATGTAAAGAGTCAAAGTGTTGCATTTTATCAAAAAACATCTGATTTTCTTTTGCAAAGCCGATATATTCGTCAGCGATAGACAAAACATTTCGTTTTTTCAGATTATGTGAAGGGAAAGAGACTCTCTCTCCCTGGGCAATAAAAGAGACATCTTTGTTTAAAAAGACTCTCATGTCTTTTTGCGGATTGATTTCAAGGTCATAATCCATCAGCATATCAGCCTCACAGGCAGCATCAGCATCTTCATAGGCAATAAAATCTACGCCAAGTTTTTGCAATTCTGCTCCCAACAAAATACAAAATCCATCATCAGGATACTTTACATAGGCAGTATTGCGTCCAAGCTTTTCTTTAAGTGCTTCATTTTTAAGCGTTACATGTAAGATCGGTCGCTCAATACCAAGCAGCGCATTAAACTCCTCTGTAATCAAGGAGAGATGGTCTGTTATTTTGGCCGCATTTATCATCATAAGCACGGAGTCATCATGCATTGTATCGGCTTTGTAAAAAAGACGATATCCCATCGTTGTTTTTATGAGCAGCTTTTTATCATCATTGAGTGCTTTTGCCGCCACCTCAAACATCGTACGAAAACTTCCTGCATCATTGGCATAGCGTTCACTCGATTTGTTCACAAGACGTACCGGCACACCACACTCCTGGCAGCTGTTAATGTGATGCGATTCTCTCAAACCGGCACTTTGCATCTCTTCCTTACACGATGCACAGGGAACAACAAATTTCATAGAGGTGTTTTGTCGTGCATAAGGATAGGCATGTAAAAAACTGTAATTGCCTCCGCAACAGCTGCATGATGTAAAAGGATAGTAATATCTGCGTGAGCTTACATCAAACATCTCTTTTTGACAGGAGGGGCAAAGTCCCAGGTTTAAAGGGTATTCATTCTTTAATTCTGTCTTCGAAGAGACTTCTTCCTCGTTTGCATAACTTTTGGAAGCTTTTAAAAAGATGGAAGCCGGCAGTTTTTGTGCAATTGTATCAAGACACGCTTGTAGATTTTCATGTTCTGATGCAAAAGCACAAATGATTTTTCCTTCTCTTTGCGATATGTCCGCAACAATATCACAGGTTTTTACAATAGATACGACTGTATTATAAAGATAGTTTTGAGAAGATGTTGTGTGTAATTCCAAGATGAATGCCATTGAATGCCTTTAAAATGATTTTTCTGTGTCAGAAAGAAGCGCTATGCTTCTTTCTCTTTAACAAATTTGGTACCGCTGACAACAATACCAATGTCTCCCTCTTTCCAAAATATGGTACGCCATACCTGATAATAGATATGAAAAGCCACCCAGGAAAGGATAAACCACATAGTCATGTGATGTACAATACGCACATCCATAATATTTGTTCCCGTTGCCGTTGAACCAATCATCCATGATGAAACCGGCAGGGTCCAGTCTGTCACCAAATGCAACATCCAGGGCCACCATGACCCTATAGAACTCAGCCCGGATTCAAGCCCGTGTACATAGAGTTGCAGTCCTGTCAAAAGCATCCATGCAAGCATTAAATGAAACAGCAAAAAGAAAACAGTATTGAAACTGTCACTGTGAGTAGAATCAAACTTTTTACGGCGGTTCAGCATAACAAGGTTGATGATTACTTCAAAAAACTCTTTGATGTTTCCTGCCGTCGGGATGATCTTTTTATATGGCTTTTCAAATCTTGAAAAGAAATAAAGATACGCAATGACAATACTGCTGACGTCAAATATGATTGCAATCATAAAATGCACCCATCGGTTCCATGCCATCACATACTTCATAACAGCAGGCTCAGCAATCAGTGTCTGATAATAAGGATGCCCTATATAGAGTCCGGTTACTACCGCACCTATCATGCTGAATGCGACAACCCAGTGGTTGAGTCGCATAAAAGCTGTCATCCTTTTGACTTGTTTGTATTTAGGTTTCATAATTGTTCTCCTTAGATACTGCAACCGGTATCTATTTTATAGACACCGAGTTCCTTACCCTTTGTATCAACAACATGCACTGCACACGCGATACAAGGATCAAAACTATGAATGGTACGTATAATCTCCAGAGGCTGTTCGGGATCAGCCACCTTAGTACCGATAAGTGCTGCTTCGTATGCTCCCAAACGGCCTTTGTAATCCCGTGGTGCAGCATTCCATGTTGAAGGCACTACTGCCTGATAATTTGAAATTTTTCCGTTTTCTACTCTCACCCAGTGACCGAGTGCTCCGCGAGGTGCTTCGGCAAGTCCCATTCCTTTTGTCTTCACACTTACTTTGTCAAAATCAAACTCTGTCCATGTTCGCAAATCTCCGCTTGCAGCATTTGCAGCCAACTCATCTACCCACTCAACCATAACATCAGCCATAAGCTCTGTCTCAATAGCACGGGCTGCCGTACGTCCGACTGTACTAAAGAGTACCGCTGTCGGTAAATTACCGCGTTTTAAGAAGTTCATGACATATTTTGTTATTCTCTCATCTTTTTTGGCAACACCGACAACCATACGTGCCAAAGGTCCGACTTCAACACGGGTATCATTATAAATCGGAGACTTGATCCAGGAGTATTTCTCATCAGTTTTAAGGTAGGCTATGCCATCCTCTTTTTTATCAAGTCCGGTATATTCCGGAATGGTTGTACCATCATACGGATGTTCGGGTTTTCCTGTACCTGCATACCATGAGTGTGTAACATCTTCTGCAATTTTTTGCGGATCAACATCTTCAACTTTTGACAAATCACCACCATAAACCAGTCCGCTTGGAAAAAGTGTTTTTGCCTTGTAAAAACCGGTATCATCAAGTCTGAAATCACCATAGGTCATATAGTTAAGCAGACCTCCGCCGGTTCCGCCGACACCTTTGCCCTGCATAAGTTCAGTAAATGTTGCTTTCGAATCCGTTGCTTCATCGGCATACATTGTTCCAGCCATATAAACATCCGGAAGGTAGGCCTGCTTGACAAACTTTGTGGTATCTTGCAAAAGCTGTTTAAACAAAGCAATTCTTGCAGGATTTTGAATATCCTGCACACAGGTCACCCCACCGACAACTATAGACTGAGGATGCGGATTTTTCCCGCCAAATATAGCCTGCATTTTTGCCATATCTCTTTGAATATCCAGTGCTTTGAGATAATGTGCAACACCAATGAGGTTTTGTTCCGGAGTCAGTTTATAATGTTTGTTCCCCCAGTAACCATTCCCGAAAATTCCAAGACGGCCCTGTTTGACAAACTTGGCTACTCTCTCTTGGACCTCTTTGAGATCTCCATATCCTTCATACGGGACTGTTCCGGCTACTGCAGCCCATTTTTCTGCTTCTTTTGCCGCTTTTTTCGGATCTGCCGAGAGTGCTGAAACAACATCCACAAAGTCAAGTGCATGCAGGTGATAAAAATGCACCAAATGGTCATGCATATAGAGTGCCCCCTGAATAAGGTTACGCACCAAACGTGCATTTTTAGGAACAGTAATGTCAAAAGCATCTTCTACAGCCTCAATACTTCGCTGATAATGCGTTCCCGTACAAACACCACAGATACGCATGGCCAACAATCCCGCATCGCGTGGATCACGGCCTTTTAAAATTGTCTCAATCCCTCTAAAGAGTGTTGAGGAAGCATACGCATCTACAATTGTATTGTTCTCATCTATAATTGCCTCTATTCTTAAATGACCCTCGATTCTTGTTATAGGGTCAACTACTATATGTTTCTTTGCCATTATGCTTCTCCTCCATCTTCTTTCTTCCCTGCTACTGCACTGGCCACTGCATGAATACCTATACCTATGCCCGCTGCGGTCAAGAGTCCCAAACCAAACTCATCAACAGTTTTTTCCACACCGCCGGTAGGTGCTTTAATTTTTGCATCTGCCATTGGTCTCTCATACGCATATTTATCCCAGAAATCCGGTTCTGAACAGCCGATACATCCGCGGCCCACACCAACAGGCCAGTTCACACCCTCGTTATATCTTACTATAGAACAGTTGTTGAATGTCATTGGACCTTTACAGCCGACTTTGTAGAGACAGAAGTTGTTTTTTGCACCCTCGTCACCCCACTCTTCCACATACTCACCTGCATCAAAGTGCGCCCGTCTTTCGCAGTTGTCATGAATTCTATAGCCAAAAGCAAACTTCGGACGAAGCAGTGAATCCAGTTCCGGAACCTGTCCGGTTAGGATGTAGTGCAAGATAACCCCTACCATATTTGCAGGATTGGCAGGACAGGCAGGAATGTTGATAAGAGGTTTGCCCTGTATGACATCCATCACACCTACCGCACCTGTCGGATTTGGAGCAGCCGCAGGCACTCCTCCAAAAGTCGCACAACTTCCGACTGCAACAACAGCAGCTGCATGTTTTGCCACACGCAACAAGTGGTCATGCATAGTCTCACCGCTTGCACCTATAGTTCCAAACTGTCCGTTCATACCAAGCGGTACCGCTCCCTCAACAAACAGAAGGTATTTGTCTTTGAAAGTCTCCATCGCATCTTCAAGCTGTTTTTCAGCCTGATGCCCAGAGGCGGCCTGAAGTGTTTCATGAAACTCCAAAGAGATGATATCAAGCACAATTTCATCAATTTTCGGTCCGTCTGAACGCAGTAATGCCTCAGAGTTTCCGGCACAGTCTGAGAGTTCCAGCCAGATAACAGGCGCTCTGTTCATAAGCAGCGCAGCGTCAGCTACAAGCGGAGTAAAAGAAGCCGGAAGCATAAGCATACCGGTTACTGCACTTGCCCACTTTAAAAAATCCCTTCTCTCGATTCCCTGCATCTCCAAAACATCAGTAATGTCCAATCTGTTATTAATCGGTTGTTGCGTCTTTAACTCTTCAATACGGGCTTGACACTTCTCAAACAGCTTTTCATAATAAGCATCCCCTTTGTTTGTCTCAACGCGTGCACTTTTTGATGTAAAGAGTTTTTTTACACCTTCAATTCTATCCGCCATAGCTGACTCCTTCTCTATAAATGAATAATCATTCACTATCTTACAAAAGAATAACTTAAACAAATATAATATTTATTAAATTGAACTAAATTTATATTTTTCTTATATGGTTTTAGAACTAAACAGCTGTCTGAACTAGTGAGTAGTACACACAGAACAGACATCAAAAGTGCGAAATATGAATTTTGCATCTGCCTGTGAGCAATGCAGCATTGCCTGTTGTGCGGGGGAAGGATTTTCTTTCGTAGCGCTTGCTATATTGTACTGTGTCGGAGTGATGATTTCATAAGACTTTATAATCCCGCCTTCTATTTCTACTCTGTGAATTAACGGTCCCCTGGGTGCTTCCACAACACCCTCTCCTTTTGCAGAAATATTTTTAAGCGCAGCACTCTCTACGCATGATTTTTCGCTTACATCTACTTCATCCAAAAGTTTTTTGCAAAATCCAAGAAGATATGCGGTCTCATAAATGCGTGCCATAACACGGGTATAGGCACTGTCTTTAAATCTTCTGTGCATATTTTTTATGAGTTTAAACTCTTTTGCCATGCAACGTGCAAGCGGACCTGTTTCGTAAAACTGGTTTTTATAAAGCGCATTTTTTGCATAACTCTTCTCATCCGGCGTATAGGCATCCTGTGTCTCTACATATCTGGAAGCTACCTTGAAAAGCTTCGTCCCTTTTACTTTTGCAGCATGAGAAAACTCATGTATGCCAAGACTTAAAAATGTATCTTTTGCATGACCTTTTTTGTGCATCTCCAAATCTATCAATAACTGCTCAATTTTTGCAAAATCACTCTCAAGCGGTGCAAAGTCTTTACATGATTCAAAAGATAAAAACTCCTCAACACTCACGCCTAAAGTCTCTGCTTCAAAATACTCTGTCAGTTTTTGCAAATGACTTTTTGCCTTTGTAAGGTCCACATAGGTAAAATCACTTGTAATCCCTCCGGGAACCATATAAGAGGAATGCGGCCACTGTCCGGCAAAAATTGCCAGGATTTTTGTTGCCAATGATGCACCATAGGCACCTTTAAGAGGAGTATTGAGCAGTTCTTCGGACTCTGAAAGTTCTCTGAGGTGCGGAACAAGCACCAAATAAATCCATTTCAGATGGTTTTGAATAATTTCTAAAACCAGTGTTATTTCACGTACCTTTGCTGCTTTGTTTGTTATCTCAACAACAGAATCGCTGTTTTTATAGGCATCTTCTATTGCCCGCACACTTGCCAAAAGATGGGAATGCCCGCAAATACCACACACTCTTGGGGTAATTACCAAAGCATCCATAGCATTTTTGCCCTCAAGCATCTTTTCCATACCTCTGAAATGCGGAAAGGCTATGGTTACAAAATCGACGATATTGCCTTTCATATCAAAATAGAGTGAGGCTTCACCCTCTATCTGTTCAAGTATTGTTTTTGTAATCAATCAGAGGCTCCTCAAGTCGTTTTATGTGGAATGTTTTTGCAATACCTGTTACAGTCAGGTAGGCTCTCTTTGGTACACCGACAGGAGCATCTGCCGGTATGGACATATTTGTTTTTGTCTCAAAAAGATTTGTTCTTGGAAAGTCACTCTCTGTACAGCCAAAGCAGGGTGTTCCCGATCTTGTTTTGGAGTTCACACCATTCCAGAGAATTGTATTGCATGATCCGTGTGTCATCGGTGCACGACAACCCTGCTTGTAAAACAGGCAGCCTTCTTTTTCTCCAAAATGGTTTGCATCCACTTTCCACTCAAAATATTCGTTTCGTGTGCAGCCGTGATGCACCAGGGAGCTGTAAAGTTCTTGTGGTCTGTGCTCTTCATCAAGAACAATCTTGCGCCTGTCAATAATCATATTCAGTGTGAAACCCAGCCACTCCGGATGAACCGGGCACCCGGACAGGTTGATTATTTTTGCATTATATTCCTGCAGAGGACCGTTTTTTTCTGCTTCATTAAAAAGTATACCGGAATTTGTCTGGGGAGAAGTTGCCTTGAATATGCCGCCAAAACTGGCACAGGTACCGACTGCTATAATGTATTTGGCATTTTTTGCATAATGGCGGAGTATTTTGTCTACAAAAACACCTGCCCTTTTTAAAGACGGATCATATGCCCCTTCAAATATCAAAACATCACAGCCTGTTTTGCACTCTGCCATTTCGCTTAAAGCGTATTTTGAGGGTAAAAGGGGATGCTGTAAAAATTCTGTCTTTTCTAAAAGTTCGCCTAAATAATCCAGATTTAAAAAAGAGTGGGCATTCCCGTTACATGTAAGGCCCTGCAGCCAAAAAACCTTTAATTTATGTTCTTGTTTTGAGTGCATTATAAATGTTCTCAGAAATTGACTGTTTATAATCATCCAATGGTTCAGGAAGAATTTTCTCACCGTAAAGAAATACCATACCGCCCAGATAGCCCATGAAAAGCCCAAAAGCTGAGAAGAAATCCTGATCATGCAACTCACCTGAAGCCACACCGTTTTCAAAAAATATCATCATTTCCGTAATAAAAGGAGAAACACATATCATTCCCTCACATCCGTCTTTAAACACTTCCCTGTTTGAAAGATAGACACGCAAAAAATATTCTATCATTTCCGGTCTCTCTTTGGCCGTATCAAAATACATGGAGACAATTTTTTCAATTTTTTCCTCTGTGTTTATATCACTCTCATTGATAGCACGGATATTTTTGCCTAAATATTCAGAGATATACATAATGAGTTCTTTTGCCAAAATATCTTTTGAACTAAAGTAGTTATAAAAGTTGCCGACACTCATACCTACTTTTTTCGCTATGTCAGGAATGGTTGTAATATAAAATCCGTTTTCAGAAAAAAGTTCCAGTGCCGCAGAAATTATTCCGTTTTTACGCTCTTCTTTTGTTGTTCTTGCCATACTCTTCCCAATAATTATATTTTCTGATTATAGCACCTTATCAGTGTAAGTGCAAAAATCATCTACCTAAATCAGCCTAAAAAGTAACGTATAGAAGCAAAGCCGTAGACCTTTGTTTCACTTATCGCATCAATCTGCTCTTGCGTGACAATCCCGCCAAGGGCAAAAATTTTGACATCTGTCATCCCTGCTATGCTTTGTAAATCCTGCACACCTTTGGGTTCACCCTTGTCCGGAGACGAAAATACGGGACTGTACGTCACATAATCAGCTCCCATCGCCTCGGCTACATGTACTTCATCATGCGTATGTGTGCTGATGATGACTTCAAGCCCCAGTTCTTTTGCCTTTGCAATATCATCAAACTGTTGTGATGTCAAATGCACACCATCTGCACCCAATTCCTTAGCCAAGTTATATTCTTGATGCAAAAACACCTTGAGTTCGTGCAGGGGCTTGCACATCTGCACAAAGTTTTGTGCTTCTATGGCGTAGTTTTCATTCTCTTTGTCACGGTAGAGTGCAAAATCAGGCATATATTTTCTGAGTTGAAAATAAGAAGGAGCGGATGTTATGAGGTACTTTTTCATTATTTTTTCAACAAAGGATTTTGAAAATCTATTTTCTGCACATCCACATTTTTTGCATAACGCTCTGCCATTGCACTGACATGATAATCCAGCCTGTCAAGCAAATAAAGTTCGGGTTTTGTATATTTTGCTTTTGCTTCTTCTATATAATTTTGTAAAAATGCCAAAGCTTCTGTTTCATCTTCAAACTTTATCTCGGCTATCATCTTTTGTATCATCTCATATTCATCCCCGCAGGCAGACAAAAAATCATAACTCAAATCCATAGTTTTAAGGTTGTGATGTGCTTTGGAAAAAGCGAAATGGTTATACAGCATACAGCCTACAAAGTATTCAATATCCGAGGGTTCATATTCGGAGTACTGATTTGCTTCTTTTGCAAAATGTTTATGCCAGATATCTAAAATCTTTTCTATTTTTTTATCCATTTTTTCTCTCTCTGTTTTTTATAATTTTTGTAAAAGTTCTTATGTTTTCGGGAAACGATGCTTTCGCTTCGTCTTTTAGGCTTTAAAGACTAAAGCCTAGATTAAAACCTCACTACCCTTAAGTTAAGCATTTTTTGGAACCGGTACTTCAGTGCCGGCTGTTGCAATAATCTTGCCACTCTCAGCCGGCACTGAAGTACCGGTTCCGAGAAAACATCTGTTTTTTGCGTATTATACTCAAGTATGATAAACTTATACTATGATAAAATTAAACAATGCCTCCTCCAAACAGTTACATGTAATCCTTCCAAACACTAACAAAGCATTGGCGGAGGTGTTGAAAAGTGCCTCGCCTCAGGAGATGCAGACGCTGACACAGTCAAAAGATTTGGGCTCCGTCTTAGAAGCTTTATTGCAACGCTCTGTCAATTCAACAGCAAAACAGGACAAACTTTTGCTTGATTTGCTGCAGAACAATCCGACACTGAAAAATTTGACAAACATAAACTCGACACTCAAAGAACTCTTACAGACCTTACAACAGAACAAAAATCCGCTGCCCTTGGAAAAAACACTTGAAGGTTTTTTAACAGATATCAAAGAGATAAACCCAAAAGAGCTAAAAACAAAACTGCAAAATTCCGGTATTTTTTTAGAAGCAAACATAAAAAATTCACAAAACCCAAAAGAACTTTTTTCATCGGACTTGAAGGCTGTTCTTTTGCGAACCCATGAAGCATTAACAAATTCATCACAGCCAAATAAACACGAAATACTCAAACATATAGATAAACTTCTGCTTCAGATAGATTACAGCCAACTGCTTTCGCACCTGGAAAATGCCTCATCACTTTATCTCCCTTATGTATGGGATGAACTTGAAGAGGGGAATATAACTGTAAAAAATGCAAAAAACAATAAATTTTTTTGCGATATCCATTTGCAGCTCAAAAACTACGGAGAGCTTGACCTGAGACTGGCACTTTTTCAGGACAATCAACTCAGTATCAATATAAGTACCCAAAACAAAACACTGAAATCTCTCCTGCAAAGCAATCTGCAAAACCTGAAAAAACAGCTCTTACATGTAAACATCCTGCCAAAAGAGATTCGCTTTGTTAACGTGCAGCAAAATGATTATGAAAAACAAATAAATGACGACCTGGAAATGGGATTTGAGCTAAAAGCATGAAAGAAAAAGCAGTCGCACTCAAATACAACAAAGAAAAAGACCAGGCACCTCTTGTAAGTGCCAAAGGGGAAGGAAAAACTGCACAAAAAATCATTCAGCTTGCCAAAGAAAACGGTGTTCCTCTCAAAAAAGACGAAGATTTAGTGGAACTGTTGTCCAAGGTGGAACTTGACAAAGAAATACCTCCGCAGATGTATAAGGCTATCGCTGAAGTTTTTAGCTTTGTTTATTCAGTTACAAGAGAAAAATCATAAACAAATTAAGCGGTTATATGATATTGTTATCATATATTTAATTTCTGGGAAGGTCAATTGTGGAAGAAGAGCTTACATGTAAAAACTTAAATGAAATACAGCTTGGTCAGCTTCACATCACTCCAAAAGAGTATGAAAAAATTCTTGACATTCAAAGTGCTGTTTTAAATAAACTGTCACTCAATGACGATTATGAGGATATCCTTCAGCATTTATGCCTGTTGACAGAACATCTGTTGCCAAATTCTGTCGCATCCATTATGCTTGTCAACAAAGAGACCGGTTTTATGAGTGTACTTTGCGCCCCTTCTATACCTGATTCAGGACGAAAATCCCTGGAAAATCTCAAACCGGGACCCGGTGGCGGCTCTTGCGGCAATGCAGTCTTTCACAATAAGCCTCAGTATGTTTTAAATACATTTAAAGACAAAAGATGGGCTGATTTAAGACAGGTTGCCTATGATTACAATCTCTGTTCCTGCTGGTCCATGCCAATTGTCGATGAAAACAACAAAGCCGTCGGAAGCTTTGCCCTCTCCTCTTTTGAACATCGGCTGCCGACGCCTTTTCACAAAAAACTTCTTGAAACAGCCGCATTTATTGTTAATATTGTATTAAAAAACAAAGAAATAGAGAACAAAATACAACATATGCTTTATTATGACAATTTAACAGGACTGCATAACAAAACATATATAGACAAATTATTGAATGACACTCAGGAACATACTCTTTTAATTCTCGATATCAATAATTTCAGCTATATCAACAACACTTACGGTTTTTCTGTAGGCGACGCACTGCTCACCAATGTTGCAGATATCTTTACAGCAAAACTGCAATATCCGAAAATATGCAAGCTTGAAGCAGACAGGTTTGCCATTATTTTACATGCAGATGCCAATGTAGAACAAAATGTTAAAAAGATACAAGAGTATTTTTACACACATGAACTGCTTATAGATTCCATAGCCTTGAATATCTCTTTTTCCTACGGAGCTGCCACGGGCAGCACAAACCTTTTTAAACATGCGATTATCTCCTTGAAACATGCAAAAACAAGAGGCAGAAGTGCTCTCTATATTTTTGACAACAAGGAAGAAAATATTTTTTTTCAAAAAAGAAAAGAGTTTATAGAGGCAAATAATATTTTGCACAATGCCCTTATTTCAAATAATATTGTTCCTTTTTTTCAGGGTATCCGGGACAACAGCACCGGTGAAATTACAAAATTTGAAGCACTTGCCCGAATAAAAACAGAAAAAGAAATTTTTTCTCCCTACTTCTTTTTGAAACCTGCCCACTCCTCCGGTCTTCTGCCGGAAATCACCAAAATCATGATAGACAAAACTTTTGAAATTATGTCACATAATGAGTATATCTTTTCAATAAATCTTACAGAAGATGATTTGACACGTCACTATATTCTGGATTATTTAAATGAGAAATCTGCCAAATACAGTATAAACCCTTCCCGTGTTATTTTAGAGATACTTGAAGGCATCAGTGCAAGCGGAAAGAAAAACCATATCCAACAGTTAAATGCTTTAAAAGAAAAGGGATATGCCCTTGCTCTGGACGATTTTGGTATTGAATATTCAAACTTTGAAAGAGTCTTGGATCTTGATATAGACTTTTTAAAAATTGATGCAAAATATATAAAAGACATTGACACCAATCCAAAAAGTTATGAAATCACCAAAGCGATTGCATTTTTTGCAAAAAATGCCAATATCCCCTGTGTAGCCGAATTTGTACACAATGCCAGTGTGCAAAAGATTGTTGAAGACCTGGGCATTGAGTACTCACAGGGATATCATTTCAGCAAACCCAGTCAAACACTTCCTAGCCCATAGGATATAAAATTTCCTGATGCACTTTATCGCAGGCGTCAAGCACTTCCTGTGAAAGTTCTACATCCATTGCCGCCAAACTTGCATCAAGTTGTGCCGGTTGCGTGGCACCTATAATAGTGGATGCAACAAAAGAAAACTGTTTGGACCAGGCAATTGCCATAGTTACCGGATCAAGCCCTGCATCATGCGCTATTTTTAAATATTTTTGCGTCGAAGCGAGCGTCTTGTCATTAAGAAATCTTTGTGCCATGGCTCTTTGTCTGGCATTTTTTGATTGTACATACGTTGCAAATCTTCCTGTTGTATTATTTGTCTGATTGTATTTGCCGCTCAAGACTCCGCCTGCAAGCGGCGAATACGGCAAAAGCGAAATCTGCTCTTTTTCACAAAGCACAGCAAGTTCATCCAAAAATCTGCGATTTAAAAGAGAAAAATTGTTTTGAATGGACTCAAATCTGGCATATCCTTTGAATTCGCTTGTCATTAATGCTTTTGAAGTACCGTAGGCCGTATCGTTGGACGTTCCTATATAACGCACTTTACCGCTTTGTACAAGTCTGTCAAAGGCTTTAAGACTCTCCTCAATCGGCACTACAGTATCCGGCCAGTGCATCTGATACAGGTCAATATAGTCAGTCCCCAAACGTTTAAGACTTCCCTCAACCGCCTTCTCAATATGAAAACTGTCTATTGCTGTCAGTCCGTGACGAACAGGCGGAACAAACCAACCGCTTGCAGCCCCTGCAACCTTTGTAGCAAGTATAATACTCTCACGCGGTTTTGTTTTGAGCCATCGGCCTACAATCTCTTCTGTCACTCCTGCAAGTTTGGCAGAAGGAGGTACAGGATACAACTCGGCTGTATCAAAAAAATTCACACCTGCTTCATAGGCTTTGTCCATTATTTCAAAAGCAGCCTTCTCATCAGGTGTCTGTGTCCCAAAAGTCATAGTTCCAAGGCATATTGGACTGACTCTCAAGCCTGTTTTTCCTATATATCGAAACTCCATTATTTTAATTCTCCCCAGTTATCCCCGATATTTAAACTTGCCCGCAGAGGTATTTTGAGTTCTACAATATGATCCATAATATTTCGGAATCTCTCTCCGAGTACATCAACTTCTTTTGCATCAACTTCAAAAATCAGTTCATCATGAATTTGCAATAACATTTTAGCCGGCAGTTTTTCCTCATTGATAATAGTATGGATTTTATTCATACTGAGTTTTATAATATCACTCACACTTCCCTGAAAAACAGTGTTGACCGCTTCTCGTTCATAGGCAGCCTTGTACATCGGTGTGGCGTTTTCATAATCAAAATAGCGTCTGCGTTTGAGTAATGTTTCTACATATCCCTGTTCTTTTGATTTTTCCACTATAGAACGAAAGTAGGCTTTAACTGTCGGAAAGGATGCAAAATACTTCTCTATAATTGCTTTTGCCTCTTTTGTTGGAATGCCCAGAGTATCTGAGAGTTTTTTCTGCCCCATTCCATATAAAAGTCCAAAATTAACGGTTTTTGCTATGTTTCTTTTTGCTTTTGCTTCCTCTTCACCGAATAATACCACAGCCGTCTGTAAGTGAATATCTTTGTCATGCATAAATGCATCCACCAAAACAGGATCCTGTGAAAAATGCGCCAAGAGGCGCAGTTCCATCTGCGAGTAATCAATACCAATGAGTTTTTTGCCCTCACCGGCTACAAATGCTCTACGGATTTTTGCACCCAGCGGTGTTCTTGTCGGAATATTTTGCAAATTCGGGTTTTTTGAGCTCAGTCTTCCTGTTGCTGTACCGGTTTGCACAAAAGAGGTATGAATTCTATGGTGTTCATCCTCATCCGCCAATTTTAAAAGCGGGTCAATATAGGTAGAGTAGAGTTTATGAACCTCACGATACTCCAGTAGTTTTGGGATGACGGGATGCTTCTCTTTTAAAGAACTGAGTACTTTTTCATCTGTAGAATAGCCTGTTTTTGTCTTTTTTCCCACAGGAAGCCCGAGTTTTTCAAAAAGTATCTTGCCGAGTTGCTGTGTTGAATTGATGTTAAACTCACTCCCCGCAAGTTCATAGATACTTTTTGTCAAGTGTTCGAGTGTCTCTTTTACCTCAACCAAAAACTTTTCTAAAAAGGCTGTGTCGACTTCTATCCCCTCCTCTTCCATTTTCAAAAGTGTATGAATAAACGGAATTTCAACTGTTTTTGCCTCTTCTATGAGGTGTGTCGCATCCTGGAGTTCCAGTTTTTGTAAAAAGAGTTTATAGAGTTTTCGTGTTATAAAAGCGTCCTCTGCGGCATACACACAGGCATCATCAAGTTCCACGGTAGAAAAGTTTTCCCCTTTTTTTACCGTATCTTTGAAATGCACCATTTCATGCCCTAGGAGTTTGTCAGAAAGTTTGTCCAGGCTTAAAGCAGATTCCGGGTTAATAAGCCATGCCAAAATCATACTGTCACAATATACAGGCAGCTCTTTTTCATCTAAAAAACGTAAAACAAAATGCAAATCAAATTTTATGTTATGACCCACTACACGAGAGTTGAAAATACGGCGCATAGCACTTCTGGCAACCTCTTTGCTTACCTGATCAGCCACACCCAAATAAAAATGCCCAAAAGGAACATAATAGGCTTCCTCATCATTAAAAGAAAAGCTAAAACCGACAAGTTTGTTTTTTATATAATCCAGTCCCGTTGTTTCCGTGTCAAAAGCAACGAGTGTATCTGCATCGAGTTTGTCAAGAACCTTGTTCAACTCTGTTTCGTCTGTAAGCAGTGTCGCTTTAAAATCCAGTTTTGAAGCTTTTTCCTCACAGGACTCTTGTAGTTTTTTGGCGCTTTCCTGACGCTCGGGGCTGACCATGTTTTTTGCATGAAGCGTACGCAGAATTGCATTTTGTTCATACTTGACCAGTTCGTCATATATATTTAAAAACGGATTTTCCACATCCATTTTATACTCTTCAAAATCAAAATCTTTGCACTCAAACACATCAGGATGCAAAGTTACCAACTCTTTTGACATATAAGCCTGTTCTTTTGACGCTATGAGCTTCTTTTGTGTCGCGCCCTTGATCTCATTGATATGCGCATAAATATTATCAAGCGTGCCGTACTCTTTTAAAAGTTTCTCGGCACCGACTTTTCCTATGCCTTTGACACCGGGAACATTATCCGCACTGTCGCCGAGAATTGCCTGATAGTCTACAAACTGCTTGGGTGTTACGCCGTATTTGTCATAACATGCTTTTTCATTTACATATTTTCTTTTAATAGCATCGACAATGACTACTTTGTCATCATCTATGAGCTGGTAGAGGTCTTTGTCATGGGAAACAACTCTGACTTTGTAGCCTTTTTCTTTTGCACACTTCACGACTGTGGCAATAATATCATCCGCTTCAAAACCGCTCTTGCCGAGTGTTTTATATCCCATCTTGTTTATCCACTCTATGGCAACGGGAAGCTGTTGTGTGAGTTCCGGCGGAGGAGCACTTCGGTTTGCTTTGTAATTGACATCTATTTCATTTCTGAAAGTATCGCCTTTGGAGTCTATGGCAAAGATGATATAGTCACTGTCGTGCTCTTTTTGCAAACTCGAAATAAAATTGGTAAACCCGGTTAAAAGTCCGGTCGGGAAACCGTCTTTTGTACGTAAATGCTGAGGAAGTGCGTAAAAACTCCGAAAGAAAAATCCGAATGTATCTATGACTGTAACTGTTTTGCTCATGAAGAAACCTCTGCAGCATCAAGCATATCATTGATTGCCTCTTGCAGTATGCTTGAATCATAACCGGTATCTTTGGCACGTTTGAGTCCAAAATTTATTGTCTGCTCTGACAAAGGATTATTAACAGGAATGACAGTCTTGACTATATTCAAAGCAGCAGCATACTCCTGTACCTCTTCCGGTGCACTCGAAGGATTGTCCGCATAACGAATCATTTCAACAAATTCTTTCTCAAAACTCCAGTGCTCAAAGATTTTTGCTGTTACCTGAGAACTTGTCACTTCTACATATGCTTTTTCCAGCTCTGCCAAATTGTTGGAATGTTCTGCTTCTGATTGAAAACTCACACCTTCATCTTCCTGGATGACATCACTTGCTATCAGAATTTTCCCTGTTTCTTGCAAAAATGCAGCCAAATACAATGTATCAGCCTTTTGTTTATCTATCTTTGCATACCATTTACGCATAAGCGTTGCCTGCATACTGGAGATTTCTGCAAATTTCTCACTTGTTACTCCGTAAGGTTGCATATCTACATTTAAAAGTTTACGCACAGAGTTTCCAAGCGCAATAGAGCGTGTCATGCTCATACCAAAAAGTGAAACAGCCTGTGCAACACTTTTAATCTCTCTCCCAAAACCATACAAAGGGGAATTGGCATGTTTAAGTAAATTGGCAACTATCATAGGATCACGTTCCACAACCTTGACCAAGTCACCGACACCTGCCTCTTCATCCGCATAAACCCGGTTAATGTCAATAATAGTTTTTGAAAGAGGAGGAAGCGATTTTATACTCTCAAGAATTGAGCTCTTCATAAAATAAGCCTTTATTTTTCTTTTATTATAACATATTGTGCTAAAATGTTTTTAGAGCAAATACAACAAGGTTATGAGAATGAAAACATATGATGATAATTTAACCGGATTGACACAAGAAGAAGTACAGGAACGCCTGAACAAATACGGCTACAATGAATTAAATGAAAAAGAAGAGAGTTGGCTGCATCGACTTTTACGACGATTTTGGGGACCTATTCCATGGATGATTGAAACAGCTGCTGTTCTTTCTGCCATTGCACGCAGGTGGGAAGATTTTGCTGTCATCTTGTTTATGCTGCTTGTCAATGCTTTTGTTGATTTTTATCAAGAGTCAAAAGCACTGAGTGCCATCGCCGTTTTAAAGAAAAAACTGGCAAGAAAAGCACTTGTATTGCGTGAGGGAACATGGCAGAGTATTGATGCAAAAGAGCTTGTACCCGATGATATTATCAAAGTAAAAATAGGGGATGTTGTTCCGGCAGACTGTAAACTCCTGGGCGGCGGAGAGTTTTTGCAGGTTGACCAGTCTGCACTAACGGGAGAATCTCTGCCTGTCAACAAGCAGGCCCAAGAGGATCTCTATGCCAATGCTATTATCAAACAGGGTGAGATGATAGCACGTGTAACAGCTACAGGAATCAACACCTACTTTGGCAAAACGGTTGGTCTTGTCGCCAAGGCCGAAAAAGAGGAGCAGGGACATTTCCAGAAAATGGTTATCAAAGTGGGAGATTTTCTCATTGCTGTAACAGTTGTCCTTATAGGGATTATTATCTGGCATGGAGTCTCCAGAGGCGAGCCGCTTTTGGACCTGCTGATATTTGCACTTATTTTAACCATTTCGGCGATTCCTGTGGCGATGCCTGCGGTTTTAACAGTGACTATGGCACTGGGTGCCAGAGTCCTGGCAACCAAAGAAGCCATCGTTACAAAACTCTCAGCCATTGAAGAGGCGGCGGGTATGGACATCTTGTGTTCAGACAAAACAGGCACGCTCACACAAAACATTATGAGTCTTGCCGAGCCGTATCTTGTCGGAGACTTTACACAGGAGCAGTTACTGCTTTATGCTGCATATGCCAGTAAAAAAGAGAATGAAGATCCCATAGAAAAACCGATTTTTGACTATATTGAGGCGCATCATCTCAGCAAAAAACTTCAAAAATCAAAAATGAAAAAGTTCATCCCTTTTGATCCGGTGCATAAAAAAACAGAAGGCGTCTTTGAGGATGGCTTCATTTATACCAAAGGGGCTCCCCAGGTTATTATAGAGTTATGTGATGAAAAAGAGTTTGATAAAAAAGAAGCCTACAAAAAGGTGGATGATTTTGCGCAAAAAGGGTTTCGAACACTTGGTGTGGCCTATAAAAAATGCGAAGAGGATTTCTACCATTTTGCCGGACTCATTCCGCTTTTTGATCCTCCGCGTGAAGATTCCAAAGAGGCCATAGCCGAAGCAAATGCCAAAGGTGTGGCAGTGAAAATGGTCACCGGTGACAATATCGCTGTTGCAAAATATATTGCCGGTATTTTAAATATCGGACAGGATATAGAAAACATCAAAGAACTCAAAGGACAGAGTACAAAAGAGTACATCTATCTTTCCGAAATTATCGTACGTTCAATATTGAAGACTTTGCAAAAAGATGCGGACAAAGAGGAAATCAAAAAAGAGGTAACCCAGATAGTCGAAGAAGTGCAAAAAGAGCTTGATGCGCAGCCGCTTCCTGAGGGAACTGTCCGTCAGCATGAGAGTGAAATTGTCAAAATTATTGAAAATGCCGACGGTTTTGCACAGGTTTTTCCACAAGACAAATACTTTATAGTAGACAAACTCCAAAAAGCAGACCATATTGTCGGTATGACCGGTGACGGGGTCAATGATGCTCCTGCACTTAAAAAAGCCGATTGTGGAATTGCGGTAAGCGGTGCGACTGATGCCGCGCGGGCAGCAGCGGATATTGTACTTATGGCTCCGGGTTTACATGTAATTGTAGATGCGATTGAGCAGGCACGTATTGTATTTGAGAGAATGAAAAGCTATGTTGTTTACCGTATAGCAGAAACCATTCGTATTTTGGCATTTATGACACTGGCTATTGTGGTGTTTGATTTTTACCCTATTACCGCGATTATGATCATTCTTTTGGCACTGCTCAATGATATTCCCATTATGGCAATTGCTTATGACAACACAAAAGTAGAAGAAAAACCGGTACGATGGGATATGAAAATCGTCTTTATTCTCTCGAGTTGGCTTGGAGTTGCCGGAGTGCTGAGTTCTTTTACCATCTTTTATATCACAATGGTCTATTTAAAATCACATCCCGATACAGCAATGTTCCTGCCGGAAGTTCCCTCATGGATCGATATGCATGATGATAAATCATTTTTGGGATTTGTCCAGACACTCTTCTTTGTGAAGCTTATTCTCGCCGGGCATTATACGATTTTTAACACCCGTATTGCTGACTGGTTCTTTAAAAAGCCGTTTCCGTCATGGCCGCTTTTCCTGGCATCTTTTTTGACAGCACTCATCGGCACAGCCATAGGTCTGTACAGTTTTGGACTCATGACCCGTATTAACTGGCAGTGGGCCCTCTTTTTATGGGGCTATGTAAGTGTCTGGTTTGTATTTAACGACATGGTAAAACGCATAGTTGTCCGATATTATGAAAAACGCTATGGAGAGGAGGCGCTGTAATGACAAAAAAAGAGTATAAAGAAGAACTGTACACTTTGCAGGTTGAACTCGTAAAATTTCAAAAAGAGGTCATCGCAAAAAATTTAAAAGTATGTGTGATTTTTGAAGGTCGTGACGCTGCCGGAAAAGACGGTATGATAAAACGTTTTATAGAGCACTTAAGCCCCAGAGATGCAAGAGTGGTCGCACTTGGAAAACCCAGTGATGTAGACAAAAAATCATGGTATTTTCAAAGATATGTCCAGGAACTTCCTGTTGGAGGGGAAATGGTGTTTTTCAACCGCAGCTGGTACAACAGAGCCGGCGTGGAAAAAGTAATGAATTTCTGCACACAAAAAGAGTATGAACATTTTATGAAAGAGGTAGGCAATTTTGAGCACCTCTTAGTCAATGCGGAAATTATTTTCATCAAATATTATCTTGATATTTCCAAAGAGGAGCAGAAAAAAAGACTGCAGGAGAGAAAAAAAGATCCGCTCAAACAGTGGAAACTCAGCCCGATTGACGAACAGGCACAAAAACACTGGAAAGCCTACTCAAATGCGCGCGATGAGATGTTTAACAAAACCTCCTTTGTCTTTGCCCCCTGGTATGTTGTACACAGTGATGACAAAAAAACAGCACGGATCAATACCCTCAAACATTTTTTATCACAGGTTGATTATAAAGACAAGAACAAAGAGTATTTACGCTTTGATCACAGTGTCGTATGCCTTTTTGATGAGAGCTGTTATACAAAAGGATTAATTTATAAATGAGTTTAAATATTGATTTGGTACATTTTCTGGTTGTCACTGTTTTTAGCTTTTTGGTCGGACTCGAAGTTAAATCATACAGAAAACAGTATATTACTTCCAAAACAGAAAATCTTTTCTTTGGAGATGTACGCACCTACAGTTTTGTAGGAATTTTAGGCTTTGTTTTGTTTGCGGTTGATTCGAGTCTGCATATTCTGTATGCGGGAGGGTTTTTGTCAATTACACTCTTGTATGCCCTGCTCTATCAAAAAAATCTTCAAGAAAACCAACGCAGTATTTTACTCTACATTGTTATGCTCCTTGTCTACTCTTTTGGCGCTCTGATTCAGACAGAGGCCTTATGGATGACAGCACTTCTGTATGTCAGTATTGTCTTTATATTGAATGTCAACAAAGGTGTTGAGAAGTTTACACAAGAGATAAATATCAGCGAATTTGAAACATTAAGCAAAATGATACTCCTCTCTGTCGTCATCCTGCCTCTGCTTCCCGATACAAAAATAATTCCCTACATTCCGCTCTCTCCTTTTAAAATCTGGCTGGCTGTTGTAGTGATCTCAGGTATCAGTTACAGTGGATATATACTGCAGAAATACTTTTTTCCCTCCAAAGGCTACTACCTGACAGGAATTTTTGGCGGTTCCTACTCTTCAACGGCAACAACTGTTGTCCTGGCAAGGAAGGCAAAACAGCTGCAAGGATATGCCGTCATAGATGCAGCGATTATTTCGGCAACCTCGGTGATGTATCTGCGTCTCATTGTTATTGCCTTGATTTTTAATATTGAGATTGGAAAAAGTCTGCTTTTTCCTTTTATACTCCTGGCACTTACAGGATTTCTGATTTCTCTGTTTTATTTGAAAAGCGAACAAAAAACACAAGAAAATGTTGAAATTGTCGACCACAATCCCTTGGAACTCAAAACTGCTTTTTTGTTTGCCTTTTTGTTTGTTGCCATGATTGTCATTACCCATTTTGTGACAAAACATTACGGAACATCAGGCCTGGAAATACTCTCTTTTTTAGTCGGATTTACCGATATTGATCCTTTTATACTCTCTATACTGACAGGCAAGTTCTCTATCGAAAACACCCAGACAACTGCCGCTATAATGATAGCCGCAGGAAGCAACAACCTCCTTAAAGCTATTTATGCCTTATGGTTTGGTACAATAAAAAATACCTATAAATCGGCACTGTGGATTTCTCTCTTAGGTGTCATTACCATCGTATGGGGACTCTATTTTGAACATATATTGTAAGGAATGATAAATGAAAATGAAAAAAACCGTTTTACCCTGGGAACATCCAAAACTGCAAGAAGAAGACCCGCAGTCATTAGAACTGATAAAAACCATTATGCAAAGCCCGACATATGCGATGGCGGAAGAAGACAAAGAGTTTATCAACTCTTATGAGGCAAGAGGTGTCCGACTCGAACTTGATTATCTCAAACCGGAACTCCAAATGAACAAACACGGCATAGAACATACCATAGTTGTCTTTGGAAGTGCACGGATTGTCGAAAAAGAGACTGCAATGAAACGGCTTTCTGCCATTGGGGAAATGCTGCAGAAAAAACCCAACAACAGAGACCTCTTACATGAACTCTATGTTGCAGAACGGATGGTTGGCAAAAGTATTTACTATGATGATGCCAGAAAATTCGGTCAGCTTGTAGGAAAAAGCGGAAAGAGTGCTGAGGACTGCCGTGTCACCGTGATGACCGGAGGCGGTCCCGGCATTATGGAAGCAGCAAACCGCGGTGCGTATGATGTCGGAGCCAAAAGCATAGGGCTCAATATCAAACTGCCGCATGAGCAGTATCCTAATCCTTATATTACCCCTGATTTGTGCTTTTTGTTTCACTATTTTGCCATCAGAAAACTGCATTTTTTAAACCGTGCAAAAGCTTTGGTGATTTATCCGGGCGGATTTGGAACTTTTGATGAACTGTTTGAGACGCTGACACTGATTCAAACAAGAAAATCACAGACAATTCCTGTTGTGCTTGTCGGCAAAAGCTACTGGAACAAAGCAATAGATTTCGAATTTTTAAAAGATGAGGGTGTCATTGCCCCGCAGGATACAGAGATCATTACATTTGCAGACAATGCAGAAGAAGCATGGGAGTACATTCTCTCATGGCATCAAGAACAGGGAACACCACTCTACAGCTAAAAGGCAGTCATGTATGGATATATATTTTGCAGTATTAAACTTCACTCTCTCCGGAGCCATCGGGTTGGTAGGTATCCTCACGCTTCAAAAAGTGAGTACACCCAATGAAGTTCTTTTTGCTCTCTTGCCGCTTTTATTTGCCCTGCATCAGTTTGATGAAGGTTTTGTCTGGCTTGGAATGGGTGGGCATATTGATACACGTGCCCTGGAGATTGCCGCAGGTATTTTTGTCTATTATGCGCAGGGTTTGCTGCCCTTTCTCATTCCTCTGGCTATCTGGCTCATAGAAAAAGACGGATACAAAAAAAAGCTGGTTGGAATTTTGGCAATTTTGGGTTTTGGTCTTGCTGTCTATACAATGTACGGACTCTCAACAGTACCAACAAGTGTCAGTGTTGTAAACAACACACTGTATTACAAAAATCCATGGACTGAAAACTTTTATGATGCGGGCATTTATATACTCACAACCTGCGGCTCTTTGATGCTCAGCAGCAGTATTGCCATAGAACTTTTTGGACTTTTAAACCTCATCGGTCTTGTTGTTATATATATTCTCAGACCTTACGGTTTTACCTCTTTATGGTGTCTGTATGCGGCAGCTATCAGCGGATTGTTATATTTTTATTTTGTTGAACGACGTATTCAGTTTCTCCAGGAACTCAAAACAAAAAAAGACGGTATAGGTAAAAAACTCGAACAGGAATTAAACAGACTCAAAAAAGCACATCCAAAGCTTTTTACTTCACGCCTCTAATGACACTGCAACAGTGTTCTGAGAGGATTCGTCAAATAATCATACCCATTGTAAATCGTAAATATCCCGTATAAAATCACAGCCACTGAAGAGAGGCTCATCATCATATTTCTAAAACTCGTCGCAGAGGCAAGAGAAGATAAAAATCCTAAAGAAAACATTGCCGGAATAGTGCTGATACCGAAAATAAACATTACCAAAGCACCGTAAAGCGGACTTGCCGTACTTGCAGCCGTGATGGCAAAAAAGTAAACAAAACCGCAAGGAAGCAGTCCGTTTAACATACCGAGAATAAAAAAGCTTGTATTTGATTTTGAGTGTAAAATAGCCTGAAAAGATTTTTTGTAAAAATTTGATGAAGAGATGGAATGTTCTATCAATGTAAGAAATTTTATTTTTCCCATTAACGACAAACCTGCCAAAATCATTGCAGTTCCTGCGATGATGAGCAGTGTACCGTTTGCGGTATTGCTAAAAGTTGCCACCCCGCCGATTGCTCCAAAGAGTGCTCCTAAAATTGTATAGGTCAACACACGTCCAAAGTTATACAGCAGATGAGCCACTGTTTTGGAGACCTTGGAGCTTGCAGGTTCAATTTTAATGGTTGAATAAGCAAGGACGATACCCCCGCACATACCGATACAGTGTCCAAAAGAGCCTAAAAAAGCGATAGTGACAATTGTCAATAAATTTACCGTATCCACACTATTGTCCCAGTAGCTGTTTTCTTATTTTTGGATCTTTCATTGTTTCGCCTCGGAGCATTTTTAGACGCATCGTATCGAAATCGACCATGCCCTCTTTTTTGTGTTCATAAGCTCCAAAGCCATACCCCATAGGTGTCAGTTCATTTAATGTATAATAGGCCTTTCTTCCGTCTATCCATCGGTGCGTATCTCTGCTCATCACCCAGATAACGGCCCTGTCTTGAAATTTTTTGTCACTGAGCCAATGCACAAAATCCCCATGATCATGAAAAAACCAGGTCTTCCCATCGGGTGCGACAACCTGAGAGGCATATGTCAAATCATCTATGACCATGCCACAGTCACTGTCTTGAAACTTATGCAACTCCATTTTCAAAGGCAACTGTTTAAGATTTCCCTCTTTGATAACAACCATTTTCTGCGTTTTTTCCAAAGAGAGAAAAAGTGTAACAATAACAATAACAATAATTCCGATAAGAAGAATCGGCATAAATTTTTTCATATTTTTTTAACCTTTATGTGAAATATGTCCTTCAGCCCAATTAAACAGCTTTTTTAAAACCGGTACTTCATACAATTTGGACTTTTGCACACCCAATAGTCGGCACTAAAGTACCGATTCCGATGAAGCATTATATAGCGAAATTGTTACAGTTGTATTAATCTCTTCTTTTTTTACCTTTTCCCAGATCATCATAATGCAAAAACCTTTGTAAATCCTCTTGCAAATCCTCGTCCAAAGCATCCCAGATTTCTTTTTTTTGGGCATATCTGGGGAGATCTTCTTTTTTTGACTTTTTAATATCCCGGATAAGGTAATGATAGCGTACAATTTTTTTCGTGTATTCACTGATAAAAGGCCAGTTTTTTATAATCTGATAACTTTTCTCTTCATGGTCCGTAAAACTCCATTCATGAAACTCATAATCCTCTGCATCTTTTTTATAGGCAACAAAAGGCTTTCCGATATCATGCAAAAGTCCTGCAGCAAAAAACTTGAAATCTCCCGCTTTGAGGGCATAATATGTCACACGAAGCGTATGCAGCAAAACACCGTGCTGATGCCATTTGTTCTGTGTAAAAAAGAGCGAATCCAAAAAAGCATAGGAAAATATTTTGTTGTTTGTTGTATTCACAGTGACTCCTTTGCCATAGGATGACATACTTCTACAGTATCTTTTAAATCCTGTTTTTGAATATGGGTGTATATTTGTGTTGTCAGCAGTGAAGCATGCCCTAAAAGTTCCTGTACTACCCGTAAATCGGCTCCACCACGAATCAGTGAAGTTGCATAGGAGTGACGCAGTACATGGGGGGAGACTCCAAGATATTTTTGTGTTATTTTATACGCGGAAATTCGACTGAGTTTTCCTCCCTGGTAATTACACCAGACATACTCTTTTTGCATGTTACATGTAAGCAGATAGGCATCTATTGCCTGTTTTGCAACTTTTGCCAGAGGAACAATGCGCTCTTTTTCTCCCTTTGCGTGCCTTACATGTAACCATCCGCCTTCTATATCGCCGAGTTCCAGTTCCAGACATTCGCTGATACGCGTGCCGCTTGCATATAAAAACAGTATAAGGGCATAGTCTCGCAAGCCTATCCAGTTGCTTCTGTCTATCAGGTCCAGACCGTGTAATATATCTTCATAAGATAAAAATTTCGGAAGAAGTTTTGGAATTTTTGCAAATTTCAGTTTCGTTTTTTCACTGCTGAATTGCTGTCTGTAGCAAAATTCAAAAAAGGCATTGACGGAGGAGAGCTTTCTGTTGAGTGTGCGTTTGTTTTCATACGAAGACAAGAGAGTCATAAGTTTTTGTGTATCAAGAAAAATCAACGGTTTGGAGAGTTTTTCTTCAATGGCACACAGATCACTTTTGTACGCCTCTACACTCTTTTTACTCAAAGCTCTTGTTACAGTAATATACTCTAAAAAAGCTTCCAGTTCGTTTGACATCTATTGTATAGAAATTTTCTCATTATCTACAAAGAAGGCTTTTTTACCAACAAAAACAAGCCCGTCATCCAAATCCACTTCGTGAACGGTATAATCAAATGTTTTTTTATTGACCACTATCATATACCCCTCTTTTTCCAGAACATATAAATTATCTCCATCACTGATCATCCCCAAAAAGTGTGCAAAGGGAAACTTTATTTTAGAATCAACCTGCAAAGAGGGTGTCAAGGAGAGTATTTCTCCCTGTTTTGTTGTAATATACAAAGCTTTTTCATCATGCACGATATTTCGTAATTCATATTTGGCACGCAGTTCTTTTTGCGAAAGTGACAAGATTTTGGAATCACTTGCGGCAATGATTTTATCATCAAATATACTGAAATAGACAATATTGTTAAAATAGTCATCAGACGAGACTATGACAGTTCTGAGTCTTTTTTTCAGTTTTGTATTCACAATGATGACTTTGCCGTCTAATGTTGAAAAGATAACCAGATCATTCATAAAGTACGGCTGAACAATTCGAATATCATTGGCTATCGCTTTGCCGCCCTGTTCTTTGAACAAAAGCTCTTTTGAATGCATATCATATAAGGCTATTTCATTATTGGCAAACAAAACTGCCAGAATATTATCTTTGACACCTGCGGTTGCTATTGTTCTTTTTAAGGCAAAATGTTTTGTCATTTTCGCTGATTGCTCTGATGTAAGCGTCAAGTTTCCGTCAATTGCGGCAGATAAAACCCAACCGTCACTTTCACCGAGTACTCTTTGATGCTCTTTGTCTATTTGTATGCTTATATTTCCGTCTCTGTCTAAAACTTTTCCATTATCCAAAAGTGCCGTATTTGATGAAATATCAACTATTTCATCTTCAATTTTGGCATGATTTTTCCAGTCATAAGAAACTTTTTTTGGTGTAAAAACCTCTTTTGTACTACATCCGCTCAGCAATACAAGCATAATTGATGCTAAAAATATATATGTTTTCAAAGTCTATTTTACTCCATAGTGCATTAAAGCACGAGAAACCTGTGCCAATGGAGAGTTCACACTGATCATACTGAGTTTTGAATGTGCCTCTTCTATCTTTTTGTCATGCATCAGTAAAATTGCAAGTTGCACCTGAGCCAAGTCCCTGTATATTGCATCCTGTTTTTCAGTGTACTCTTCAAGTTTATTGCTATCCTGAAGATTTTGTGCCACTTCATAACTTGACAAATCACCAAGCAGTAAAGCCTGAGAATTTTGCAGTTTTTCCAATTCTTTTATATTTTTGCTCACAACGGCCCGGGAATAGACCCAAAGATCATGCAGGTTCGGACTTAAAGTTGCCAAAGTTGCCAGTGTCGCTTCATCTTTCGGATTTTTCTGTAATGTCAAAAGTGCCTGGTTTGCCGCTTCAAGTGTATGCTGTTTGTTAATATTGTATGCAATGTCACCGGCAACAAACAGTGCAATTGCCACAACAGAACCTATCATTGCTTTTTTGTATTTTTTTACAAATTTCTCCGTAACCACTGCTTTTTCAAAAAACTTTTCTTCTGATGTCAGCTCTTCTTTTACCATTTCAATATTTTCTTTTAAACTCAAAAATTCTTCCTTATATCTATATCGATTGTTTTATAAAGTTTCTAATATTACCCATAAATAAGTTAAAGTTTTATCAAATATATGATAAAATCAAAATAAACTATTATACAGGACAGACAATGCAAGTAGATGACACACTATTAACACGACTGGAAAAACTTTCCTATTTACATGTAAGCGATGATAAACGTGAAGAAATTATATCGCAGCTCTCAGAAATAGTAAGTTTTGTAGATAATTTAAGTGAGTTGGATACAAGTGAAGTGGATAGTACTTTTGCTATGGATGACAGAGCAACACCTTTACGCGAAGATATCCCAAAATGTGACAGTACCATCAGCCAGGAAATTTTAAAGCACGCTCCAAAAAGTGCAGATGATTTTTTCATCGTTCCTAAAATCATTGAGTAGTGCCATGATAAAAGTTTATGGCATTAAAAACTGTGACAGCGTCAAAAAAGCACTCTCTTTTTTTAAAAAACACAATCTGGCGTATGAACTTTTTGATTTTAAAACACAGCAGCTTCCGTGTGAAAAAGTAGACTACTGGGTGTCAAAAGTCGGCATCAAACCCCTCTTTAATACCAGAAGCACCACCTACAGAAATCTCAAACTCAAAGAACTGAACCTGGACGAGCAGCAACAACAGGAGTGGCTCTGCAAAGAAAACCTGCTGATTAAGCGTCCTGTCGTGGAGTATAACGATGATGTTCTTGTCGGTTTTAATGAAGAACAATACCAAAGGAGTTTTTTATGAATGAAGAAGTAAAAACAGAGAGTTCCACGAAACGCTTAGATATCAAAAAGCTGTTAAAAAGTGTCTTGGCATTTAAATCTTCGGATTTACACCTTGTTGTAGGCAGTGAACCGCAAATCAGAATAGACAAAGAGTTACGTGCTTTGAATCTTCCTGTCCTTACCGCCAATGATATTGAAGAGATGGCCTATTCTCTCATTGAAGACAAACAAAAGAAAGTTTTTGAAGAGCACAATGAACTGGACTTCTCATTTGAACTCAAAGATGTTGGTCGTTTTCGTGCAAACTTTTACAGAACCATTCACGGAATTGCCTGTGCTTTTCGTATGATTCCTATAGAAATTCCGACACTGGACGAATATGGAAATCCGCCTATTTTCAAAGAACTGGTAAAAAAAGAAAAAGGACTTATTTTGGTCACTGGTCCTACGGGTTCTGGTAAATCAACAACACTCGCTTCCATGCTGCATGAGATAAATATGACAGAACGTCGTCATATTATCACCATTGAGGATCCTGTGGAGTTCGTTCATAAAAACATCAAATCTCTTTTTTCCCAACGTGATGTAGGAAGCAATACAGAATCTTTTGCCACAGCACTCAAATACTCACTTCGTCAAGACCCCGATATTATTCTCATCGGGGAAATGAGAGATGCCGAAACTATCGGTGCCGCACTCACTGCTGCAGAAACGGGTCACCTGGTATTTGGAACCCTGCATACAAACTCTGCACCGGGAACGATTAACCGTATTATTGATGTATTTGACGGAGAAGAACAAGCCCAAATTCGAGCACAGCTCTCATCTTCATTAGTCGCTGTAATTTCACAAACACTTATTCCAAGAATAGGCGGAGGCAAAGTAGCCACACAAGAGATACTTATTACAAATCCGGCAATCCAAAATCAAATACGAGAAGACAAAGTACACCAGATTTATTCTCAAATGCAGTTAAACCAGCAAGAGACCCATATGACAACACAGACACAACAACTCATAGAACTGCTTCAGAAAAATATTATCTCAAAAGAAAATGCCATTAAAAACTCCAACAGACCCGAAGAGTTAATGAAAATGATAGGTTCCCTTTAGGAACCTTTTCTAAAACGAATCATTTTAAATCTTTCCCCCAAAAAGTTTGGCATGATGAGCATCTTTACTTTTTCAAGTTCCTGTTTGTATATTTTTTCATCAGCATGCTCCCTAAGCATCTCCAAAAGTTCTAAAATACCCATATCAACGAGTGCGACCATCTGCGCTTTGAATTCTACAAACTTCACCCCTGCCTCTTCATAGGCATCCTTTACATGTAAGAAGGTGACATCATAGGTGATATCGCTTTTTGCAAAGAGTTCTTCTGTGTTTAAACCCTCTTCAAAGAACGGATGCACTTCATGCTTTGTATAAATTCTGAGTGAAAAATCGGGACGGGCCTGCATCTCACCGTAATCAAAGCTTATAAATTCAAACTTCTTTGCAGCATTTGCCATCTCTTTTGCAAATGCTTCATATCCTCGTGCAATTTCCCCTCTGTCTTTGTGGTATTTTTTTGCCTTTTGCTCCACCCATTCGTCTGTTTCGTCAAAAATCACTTCATGGTTTTGTACCCGTGCACTTTTGCCTTTAAAATACAGTTCACAGGGAAATGCGTCAAATATTTCATTGGCTATAAAAAAGGCATTGTTACATGTAAGGTCAGAGAGAGATTTGTAATGTTTCAAAGATACAGCATCACCAAAACTTTCTGAAAAATATTCTCTTTGATGTTTCTGCAAATCATCAAAGCGTTCTATAATAACAAACTCAAAACTTGACAACAGCTCCGGTCGCAGAGTATAAAGAAACTCACACACATCCGCCAAAAAGTACCCGTGATGTGCCCCTATTTCACAAATAACCGCATCTTTTTGCAAAAAACCTTCATCAACAAGTGAAATAATATGCCTGGCAATGGTACCGCCAAAAAATTTGCTTGTACTGACTGCCGTATAAAAATCACCCTCTTTGCCTATATTTTTGTATGTTGCATAATAGCCGTTTTCACCATACAGCCACTCTGCCATATATTCACTAAATTTTTGACTCATTCTTTTTCCCGTTTATTTTTCATTGCTGATATACATTTCATACAGATTCAAGAGTTCCAACTGTTTGTCCAGCTCATATATTTTTGTATCTATATTTTGTATCTGCAAAGAATTTGCAAGTCTTTGCACATCATATTCTGTCTTGTACCCAGCCTTAAAAAGTTTTTTTGTATCTTCCAAAAGCTTCGTATATAATACGATATTTTCATTACTCAACGCTATCTTTTTATTATAATTTTCTATATTGTGCATAACCTGTTCATACAAAGAGTTCAATTCTCTTTGTTTGTCTTTTAACACAATTTTTGCCTTTAAGTAGTCTACTTTTGCAGATTCTATATCTCTGAATGTATTGATATCGAGTGGAATTGAAAGGGCAATACCATAATCATAATAGTTTAACTCATTTGAATTGCTGACTATTGTCGGACCTACCTGAAAAGCCTGATTTGTCGTGAGCTTCCAGTTATATCCTGCTGTAAGATTTACCTTTGGAAGATATTTTGCAAGAGTAACATTTTTATTGTATCTGTTTTTCTCTGTCTGGGCTCTATCCATTTGCAGCACTATATTATGTTGTAAAAACTCGTCATTGTCTAAAAGTTTTAATTTCGGAATAGTGACTTTTGTATAATCCAAATCACTCAAAGCATGAAAGGAGCTTACAAGTTTTTCCTTCGCAGCCTGAATATCGTACAAAACAGACAAGGCTGTATTTTTTTGAATCACAGCATCATCTAAAAACCCTGAATCAAGCTGTCCGCTGAAATACTCCTCTTTTTTCTGTTGCAGATTTATTTCACTGTTTTTAATTTGCAGTTTTTGCTTTTGCTCTTTGAACTCTGTTTGTTTTATCTGCATCAAAACAGCAATAGTATCTTTAATCATTTTTCGCTTTGCCACATCAATAGAGTATTTCGTATAATATTTACTCGCATTGGCAAATTTTATGCCGTAATAGATCCCTCCGCTTTGAAAAATTGGCTGATTTATGCGAATAGCCGCATTTTGGTTTGACTGTCCAACACCAAAAGCATTGTTTTTGGAATAACTGTAATTGATCTGAACAGGAACTATCCATGAGTCACGCAGTTTGGAACTCTCCGCTTCATTTTTTTCATAATCATACTGAAACTGCAACTGCTTGTAAGAAGATATGAATTGCTCCAGACCAGCATTGCCATCAGCTCCAAAAAGAGGAAAACTACAGCTGAGACATAGCAGAGTTAAGAGCACTGAAGCCTTCATCAATTTCCTCTTTTGTAATTGTCAGCGGTGGTAAAAATCTTAATGTGTTTCTTCCTGCTTTAAGCATAATGACACCATTTTCCTTTGCCAGGTTTATAATATTTGTCAGTGTATCTGCATCTTTGACACGCAGACCACACATCATACCAATCCCGACTTTTTGTGTAAATATTTCCCTGTTGGCATTATAAAATTTTTCCAAAGACTGATTGAACATCAAAGAGGTTATTTCCAAATCACCGCTTTGTTTTTTTTCATTGAGTATATCTACCACTTCACATACAGCACGGCTGCTCAGATAGTTTCCGCCAAATGTCGATCCGTGATCTCCTGCGCTGAGAACATGCTTGAGTGTTGTCATGACTATTCCTACAGGAACACCTCCTCCGATGCCTTTTGCCAGGGTGATAATCTCAGGGGAGATTCCATAAGCCTGCGATGCCGTAAATTCACCGATTCTATAGGCACCGGTTTGTACTTCATCGACAATCAAAGGAATTTCACGCTCTTTTAAAAGCTTTGCCAGTGCCTGTACTTTTTCTTTGTCCTGCGGCTCTACTCCGCCCTCGCCCTGAATCAGTTCGATCATTACACCCGCTGTATGGTCGTCCAGCAGTGCTTCGATTTCGTCTATACCGTCTGCATACACAAAACCGTCAGGAAAAGGTCCGAAATAGTTATGCATCGCCTCCTGCCCTGTTGCCTTGACTGTTGTAATGGTTCGTCCGTGAAAAGAGTGGTTGAGTGTAATTATTTTGTATCTTTTTATCTCTCCGTCACGCTCCCCGTGTTTTCTGGCAATTTTTATAGCTCCTTCATTTGCTTCTGCACCACTGTTTGCAAAAAAGCACTGCATATCATACCCGCTTGTCTCGACAACTTTTTGAGCAGCCAGTGCCTGGGGTGCTATATAGTAAAGATTCGATGTATGTGTCACACTTGCCAGCTGTTCGCACAAAGCCCTGCTCACTCTTTCATTTGCATGACCGACTGAAACAACACCGATACCGGAAGTAAAATCTATATACTTTTTCCCCTCACTGTCAAAGAGAGTAGCGTTTTTTCCTCTTACAAACTCTATATCTGCCCGTGCATATGTCGGTAAAACATATTTTTTATCCATTTCTTTAATGTTCATTTTGTCTACTCTCTTTATTTTTTAGCAATTTTAACTTTATTTTCTTGAAAAACAGCACATTTACCCTCATAAGAGTGCTTTGAGGATGTCAGATTGTTGACACCCGGTGTGCCGCTGTATATAAGCACAGTATCTGTACGCAGTCTGCTGTCATTTTTTACTCTCAGAACAACACTTCCGTTTTGTGAACTTATTTCAATCTCTTCACCGTCTTTATATCCATGAAAGGGATGTATATAGAGATGTTTTTCTCTGTAAAACTGAGAATTTAAACTTCTGGGACTCTTGGGTGTTATGAGATTAAATTCATCTTCAGCCTCACTCTGCTGAGTCTCAAACTCTTCCAAAAAAACAAATTCACCGTCATTGGTATCAAAACCGTTTTGATACGGAACTGCTTCTCTGTTTTCAACCTCAAAACATCCGTTAATTTTTTTCACACCAAAATTTTTAAAATACTGCAGATACTCCTCTTCTGCTTTAATTTCTATATCAAATGCCTGACACAGATACGCTGCCAAATCATACTCACTGATACCGATGTCACTCTCAATCTGCTTATGCATCACCATCAGTCCGTTATGGGCATAGGAGGTACGTATATCATTCTTTTCCAAGAAGGTTTTTGCAGGAATCACCAAATCTGCCATTGCACTTGTTTCATTCTCGTACAAACCAAAATAAACTACATTTTGTGTTTTTTGTAAAGCATTTTTGACTCTCAAACTGTCTGGCATCTGTGCAAGAGGATTTGCACCCTGAATAAACACGGTTTCAAACGCATCAAAGTCAGTATTGACCTTGGAGACTCGTTTGGCTTTTGTTTCAAATGGAGAGCTGATTCCCTCTTTGGAATTTCCAAGGTATGCCACACCGCAGCCCTCTTTTCCAAAAAAGCCAAGGGAGACGGCAAAGGCATCAATACTGCGCATCACATCCGCCCCGTCTCTGTATTTTTGAATACCTACACCACAGACAATAGCAACTTTTTTATCTATAGTCATATGTAAAATATCGCCAATATCGCCCAAAGTCACACCGATATCTTCAAGTGTTGCTTTAATGCGCACACCCTGTGTCAATTCGTAATACTCCTCAAATTCACTTGCATACTGTTGTATAAACGCTTCATTCAAACTGTCATTAATGTATACAAATCGTGCTAAAAGCAATGCAAGGTATATATCTGTATGCGGTTTTATCTGTACATGTAAATCAGCCATCTGGGCAATTTTGGTTTTAATCGGGTCTATCACTATAATGGTTTTGTCTTTTATAAGCGGTAGTATATGAGAAGAAGTCGTATGCGGATTTCTTCCCCAGAATATAATCACATCTGATTTTTCAATTTCACTCAAAGGCATATTTTTGTTGCTGCCTCTGCCTTCTATTATTCCGGCTTCTCCTGCTCCGTCACACAAGCTTCCATCCGTAAGCGTTGCCCCAAAATTCGCAAAAAAGTGGTCTGTCACTTCCTGCATCAAAGCAAAATTTCCGCTGCCTCTGTAATGTAAAACATCACTTTTAAACTCTACTGCAAGCAACTCTTTTAGTTTCAACAGTGCTTCTTCCATCGTAATTTCTTTTCCCTGAAATCGTGCTTTTTCTATCCTTTCAAATTTGTCATAATGGTTGAGATGGGGGCATAAAAATCCCTTTGTATGCCCAATTTTAAGAGGTTTGAGTTTTTTTTCATCATACACTAACCCGCAGGCGTCATAACAGTCAAGAGGACAGGCCGTAAGACTACTTTTCATTATTTCTCGCTTTGAATTCAATTTTTACCAATCCGGAAAATACTTTTTGCGCATCAATAATAATTTGCGCTTTGTATTTTGAAATATTTTTTGTATCTGCTATATAAGAAACACGTGAGACTTTATACGGTGTCTCTTTTCCGTTGATATATATCACTTTTTTCTTCACATTTTTTAAATCATTTTTATCCAAATAAACACTCAGCAGAGCCTTGGAGGTATCTGCAATTTTGGCCAAAGGGGTAGAAACCCCTACCGTTTGACCCGCTTTGACGGAGATTTCATACAATACAAAGTTTTTGGCACTGATGTTTTTGTCTTTTATGGTTTTTAGAAGCTGTTTTCGTCTTAACTCCAAATCGGCTATAGTGGTTTTTAGATTGTTTATCTCTTTTTGTGTTGCAAGAAAAGAGTTTTCACTGTTCAGCAGGTCATAAAACTCTTTGTCTTTTTCTATACTGGATTTTATCTTTAAATGCTTGATTTTTTGATAATTTTCTCGCTTTTTTTCTACAAGTTGTCGCAGATTTTGCAGTATTTTTTCATTCAAAAGCAAGGTGTTTTTTTGATAAGAGAGCTTTTTCTCAACAGCCTTTAATTCATCTTCATCAAGTTCTGAATCAATTTTTATAAAGATTTTTGATGTGAGTTTTTTTCCAGTCATATTGTCATCTGTGTAAAGCACTTTGCCCGAAACATTTGATGCAATTGTTCTTATTTCATAAGGTTCTACTTTTGAATAGTATACGTTGGAAAACAAAAAGGTAGTGATAAAAAGTAATGTTACTATTATTTTCAAAAATTCTTTCCTGAATGATATTATAAAGCTATTTTAACATTTCATTACTAATATTCAAGCCAAATTCATTTTATTTTCGCTACTATTAATGCCTATTTAAAATTAAAGGTATTATATGTCTGTATTAGACAATGTCGACGCTGCCACAAATCTGGCAAAAAATAATGAATTACAACTGTTGGTCTTTAGGGTAAGTGAGAAGAGAGACTCAGCTTTTTATGCTATCAATATCTTTAAAACCCGAGAAGTGGTCGAATCTAAAAATCATTTTTTGACACAGATACCCTCTGCTCATCCCTTGTTTGAAGGGACAATCGTTCTTCGAAACCTGCAAATACCCATTTTAAATCTTCCTGCATGGCTGGATGTAACATTAAATGAAAATGAAATTTCTCATTCCAAAATTTTAATTTGTGACTTTAACGGTATTATTATAGGACTGAGAATTATGTCCGCCTACAGAGTGATCAAAAAGAACTGGAATGAGATGCACGCACCGGACAGTTACAGACTCAAAGAAGACGGTGTAGTCATGAATGACACAAGGCTTGAAGATGGAAGCCTCTGTCTTATCCTGGACTATGAAAAACTTCTTGCTGATGTCTTACCGCAGGCACTTGTAAATGTAGACAAAGATATAGAATTTTTAAAAGATATTGTCATTCCCGATAAGCTGAAATACGGAACCGTCCTCATTGCAGAAGATTCAAAAACAGCACAGCGACACCTTATACAGCTTTTTCAAAAAGCAAACATCAATATCAAACTTTTTGACAATGGTAAAAAACTGATTGACTACATTAAAACGCTCGGCGAATCTGTAAAAGAGATACCGGCAATAATTACAGATATTGAAATGCCGGAAATGTCCGGTTTTACCGTCATTCAAAATTTAAAAGCCAATCTGCTCACAAGAGATATTCCTGTAATTGTCAACAGCTCAATGACAGGAGACAATAACAAAAGAGAAGCAGAAGATTTAGGCGCAAGCGGTTTTATAGATAAAACAAAAAGTCATAATGTCATCCCTTTGATTGTTTCGGTAATGGAATCATAAAAACAGTACAAGTTTTTCAGTTAGTCTTTTCTCTTAAATCTAGCATAAAACAAACTCCATCATCCCTGTTTTTAACAGTAAGTTTTCCGTTGTGATGTTCTTCAACAATTATTTTAGACATATAGAGTCCAAGTCCTGTACCATTTTTTTCACTCTTAGTAGAAAAATAAGGGTCAAAAATATTTTGTAGGATATTTTCTGAAATTCCCCCTCCATTATCACAGATTGAGAGTACTTTATTATTAACTGTTATATCAATACAAGGGTTTGAAATATTTTTTTCCCGAAAATTATCCTGTGCATTTTTTAAAATATTTAGAATAACCTGCATAATTTCGCTGTCATACATTTTTATTTTTTCTAAACGAATATAATTAAAAGTCACTTGAATATTATTATTTTTCAAAGATGCAAGAATGATATTTAATGATTTATCAATAACTTCTTCAAACGTGCATAAAATTGACTGCTTGTTTGGTTTATAAAAATTTCTGAAATCATCAATGGTATTTGTCAGGTTTTGAACAAGATTTTCAATAACATTTAGCTGTTGTAAAAAATAATTTTGACACGCTTCCTGCTCTTGTAAATTATTCAGATTATAAGATTCCAGCTCTATTTTCATAGATAAGTTAACAGATGTACTGGCAATGGCACCAAGAGGCTGTCTCCACTGATGTGCAATCATTGAGATCATCTCTCCCATTTGTGCCAAACGGGATTGTTGTTGGAGTTGCTGATCCTGTTTTCTGTTTTTCGCTACTTCTTGTTGAATCCGCTCTTCGAGTGTTTTGTTTAACTCTCTGAGTTTCTTCTCCTGCTGGACCCTTTGTGTAATATCTTCTATAATAAAAATCGTCCCGTCAAGCATCGCTCTCATTTTTATATTCAAAATTTTATCTTTAAAAGAAAACTGTTCTATATCAACGCTTAGTTGATTTTTCTGAATCATTTTCTCCACATAGATATCAATAATTTCCGGAACCTCAAAAAAAAGTTTTTTGTAATCTTTATCTATATAATTATGTAAATTTTCTTCGTTGATTTCTAAAATTTCTAATATATTACTGTTGAGCATACTAATTTCTGAATTTTCTGAAACAGTAAGAATCCCGTAGGGAATATTTGTAATGATGCCACTTAAATATTGATGCAGGGCGAGGGACTGCTTAGTTTCTGACATTGTTCTCTTCCCTCTTTACAGCTATTATCGTTGAAGCATCATCAAGATTATATTTATTGAAAATATCTGTTGCCAACTCTAAAGTTGATAAATTACAGACCTCTTTATTTAAAAAATCATTATACTCAATACCGTCACTTGCCAGTACAATACAAAACTGCTCAGGAAGCAACTCTTGTTGTACTGATAAATCTTCAGGCAATTTCAGGCAGGAAGCTTGCGTATATGCTTGAAATTTCATCTCAGGATAAGAGAGAATAAAACCATTTCCCAAAATCAGATATTCAAGTTTATCAGGCAACAAACGCAACAGCACAAGAGTGATATCTTCAAAAGCATCATTATTCGAAAGCATAAGGTTGATATACCTTACAATGTCTTTTAAGGGCAACCGGTACTCTTCCAACAGAAGTCCTTTTACACTTTGTACGGTTTTATATGCCGACAGATCATCTCCTTTGCCTTCAATAATAGCAAATAAACTTTTATCTCCATCATAATGTTTAATAAAATATGCATCACTGTTAAACTGACTTGCCTCTTTTTTTACAGAAACTGGAGAGTATTCATATGTAGGTTCATCAATATATTTTCTAAGAATAATTGATGTTCCGCTTGTATCACTTTTTTCAATCAAAAACTCATCAACCGATCTTTTTGCAGCACCAAGCCCAAATCCCAGACTGTCTTTTGCAGAAGAGTTACCATCTTGTAAGGAGTGTTGAATATTTTTTATACCTTTGCCTTTGTCTTCAATATAAACTTCCAGCCCTTTGTTGTTTTGTGTATATCTGCAACTTACTTTGACATCCTTTGCATAGCGAATACTATTAATAACAATCTCTGTAACTGCAATTGAAAACATGCCTGCATCAAACCGGGAAAAACCAAACTCTTTCGCTATTTCGTTTATTTGTCTTGCACACTGATAGGCTTCAATCTCATCTAAAATATGGAAAACAAGTGACATAATACAACTATTTTTCTGTTTTTATAAGTTCATACCCTGTAACTTTAAAACTCACAAGCAGTGCATCTTGCAAATTTCTGATTATCTGTATTCCGCTAAACTGAATATCTGTTTTTACCATCTTCTCTGCCAACTCTGCTTTAATACCGCATATAATAGGTTCAATACCCATCAGTTTAAGTATATTTCCCAATCTGTTTATATATCCGGCAACTGCTGTATCAATTGCATCAACATTGTATAAATCTAATATTACGCATACAATTTTGTCTGATTCACTGATTTTGGTTATTTTTTTTGAGACATCTTCTATACGAGCTGAATCCAACAGTCCAAATAAGCTTACATAAATACACTCATCTGTTAATTTGTTTGCAACCATAGAAGTTTCAAGTCCGATTTGCTTCTTGCTTAGTGCCATTTTTTTATCCATTTTTTTCTCCTAAATTATTTTTTCATTTGGTTCATAAAAATAAAAACCTTGATAATCATCCACCTGAAAAGATTTTAATATTTCAAAAATCTTTTTAGAGTGTACAAATTCAGCAATTACTTTTATATTGAGTTTATGAGAAAACTCCACTATCGCTTCTACAAGAATAAAAGATTTTTCATTTTTGTCAATATCTTTTATAAGCGAACCATCTATTTTAATATAGTCTGGTGCTATGTTTAAAATATTTTCAAAATTTGAAAATCCGCTGCCAAAATCATCAATGGCAAATTTTACACCATATTTCCTAAAACGATTAATAAATATTTTTATATCATCAAAATTTTCCATACTCTGACTCTCAGTAATCTCCATAACAACCAATGAACCGACATCAGGATTCTTTCGAATATAGTCCTCAATCTCATCGATAAAAAGTTTGTTTTTAATATCATTGACTGTAAAATTAATGCCAATAGGTGTTTGTATCTCTTTTATCTTTTTCAGACTCGTAAATATTACATACGAAGAGAGTTGCGGGTAGAGTCCTGTTTTTATTGCAATATCCAAAAAAAAGTAAGGAGAGATCAGCGTGCCATCCTCATCACGAAGTCGCATGAGTGCTTCATATTTGACTACTTTTTCTTCCTGATTGACGATACCTTGGTAAACTGTAACAATATCATTATTCTCAATTGCATTTTTAATCTTGTCTTTCCAGATAAGAATATCCTGTTTTGCAGATCGGTTATCAATAGTATTGGAATACATCATATACTGTTTTTTATGTTTTTTAGCATACTCCAATGCAATTGTTGCATATTCGTACGAATTATATTGTGAAGTTGATATACCTACAGTAACTTCTATGGAAATTATGTCCTGCTCAGTTACAACCCGAAAAGATGCAAACTCTCTGAAGAAGTCTTGTAGAAAAATTTCATATTTTTCAAAGTCAATATATTCACAGTCATCCAAAACAACAAACTCATCTGCAGAAATTCTATAGGTTTTATAGTTTTTACCTGCAGTAAAATGTTGTAAAAAATGAGCAAACTCTTGTAATACAAAAGAACCTGTCTCTGCGCCATAAATTTCATTAATAGATTTAAATCCATTGATATCTATAATAAAAATAATTGGTACCGTAATTTTTTTTAAATCTTCAAACAAAGCATAGCGGTTGCACAAACCGGTTAAATCATCAAAATATAGCTTATGCCTCAACTCCTGCGTTTGTTTTTTAATTTCTCTTTCAAGGTGTTCTTGATAATTTTTAGCAAGTGTCTCCAGGTGAATCTTTTCCAATGCTTTTTTTAAAACTGTAAGAAACTGTTGATAGATAAGCGGTTTTATAATAAATCCGTCAATCCCAAGCTGAATCGCTCGTAAAATATATTCTGCATCATTATAGGCAGATAAAATGAAGATTGGAATTTTTGTATCTTGTTGGCGAATTTGTTCTATCATATCAAGACCATTCATTACAGGCATATTTATATCTGTGATAATTATATGAAATTTTTCATTTTTAAATTTTTCTATTCCCTCCTGACCGTTTGTAACGACTGTAATATGGGTAAAGATATTTTTCAACATCTCAAATGTGCTTGTTCGCGCATCTAAATCATCTTCGACAAAAAGCAAGTGAAGTTCTTTGGCGTAATTTTTCAACTCCTGCAGTGGCACTATTTTACTCCTCTATCATTAAATCAAGTAAATTAAAAAGCTCATTACTTGCATTTTCCATAACAGTAAAGTTTTTGATAATCTCTTCTGTGTTTTCAGGGAAAAGAGCTGTTTTACTCTCGGCAAACTTCATGTTTTTTATGGCAGAGTCATGAACTGCTTTGTGGTGGGCATCAAGTTTGTTATACACTTTTGTTTTGCCAAACTGCTTTTTACCGTCATTAAGATACCATTTTCCAAAACGGCATGAAAGATGATCTGCTAACGGTTCCGAAATATTCTGACTTAAGAGTGTCGAATATGCTTTTGATTTAAAGACTATATGATCAATTTTTGCAACGGATACAAGGAAAATATTGTTAATATGATTTGCATTATCGGCAGTTTCTTTTGCTGATTTGTTAAAACTTTTCAGTGTCGTATATAAACTCTCCAGATATTTTTGAGACTCTTTTGCTAATTCATACATTGTCTCAGACTCTTCCGATATTTCATTGGTTTCTTGTTTTAGAGTTGAAATAGTCATAGATATCTCTGTCGTAGCTTTTTGTGTTCTTTCTGCCAGTTTTCTTACTTCATCGGCAACAACGGCAAAACCTCTGCCGTGTTCACCGGCACGTGCGGCTTCTATCGCAGCATTGAGCGCAAGCAGGTTTGTCTGTTCTGCTATATCTTGAATCAATTCAACAATGGTAGAAATTTCTAATGACTGTTGATTGAGGGCATCAATCCCTTTTACTGTTTCAGTTATGCTTTCATCAAGTTTTTCAAAATTCTTTTGAACAGATTCTATCGATTGGATACTGTCCTGCGATGCTTTGCTGGTATCTTTTGATGTTTGTAAAATTGTCTTGGATATCTCATTACCAAACTCTATATCTTTTTTCACCTGTAAAACACCGCCAACACTGCCGCCTCCGATTTCATTAAATTTTTTCGAAAGATTTCCCTGTGTTTTTAACTGTATTCCTGACTTAATACCCTCTAATGATTTATTAATCGGCTCAACTGAACGGGCAAATATACCTTTAAATCCATCTTGAAACATCACTATACTGTTATCACCATTAGTTGCAAGTTTTATAGCAGTTTCACTGTCACGCATGAATGCCTCAACCTGGTCTAATAAATTATTGTAATTCCATGCCATATTATAGTATTTAGAATCTTCCGGAATATTGGTAACTCTTTTTTCAAGGTTGCCGTTTGCCGCGTCTGCCATGACACTGTTTATCTGATCCAGTAGTGCTTCATCACTTTTTCTTTTTTTATTTTTGAAGATTGAGAATAAATTCATCGTAGTTTTTCCCTTCTTGTTGTAATTGTTTTTCCAATATTTTCAATGAAGCACTTATGCCGCCACTCGCTTCAGCTTGACGTAACTCTCTATAGAGTTTTTCAATTATATGTACACCTCTTGCAGAGGGAGCTCTTCTAACCGAATAGTAGCCTACAATATTTCCATGGACATCTAAAGATGCAGTAACATTTGCAAAAACCCAATAATAATCTCCGTTCTTTGTAAGGTTTTTCACATAAGCATTGATATACTTTTTGACTTGAATACGATCCCACAAAAGTTTAAAAATGACACGCGGCATATCGGGATGTCGCAAAATATTATGTGGAGCATTGAGTAACTCTTTTTCTGAATAACCCGATATTGAGATAAAATATAAATTACCATAAGTAATCCGCCCCTTCGTATCTGTTTTTGAGACAATAAGCTCATCTTGCTTCATTTGTATTTCCATAAAATATCCTAGTAAAATTCTATTAGAAAAATTATATTATTTAGAAGTGTCAAGAAAGTGTCAAAAACTAGATACTCAGAGAATAACCTAAATCTTTGTGTGTTTGTATTGAGGATGAAGGGATTTTTTTTCTAAGGCGCTTAATAAAGCTTTTTATAGAATCTTCCGAAAACTCTTTCGTGTCTTCAAAAAGATAAAGGTGTAGATCAATAGCAGAAAAAACAGTATTAGGATAGCTTAAAAACAGATCTAAAAGTTTAGTTTCATTGGCACTCAATATAATCTCTTTCCCTTCCAAAAAAAGTTTTTTCAACTCTCTATTCCATAAAAATCCATCTTGAAAGGGGAGAATTGTTTCATATTCCTCTTTATAAAAAAGAGATACAGTCGTTAAAATATTCAACAGTTCTTGACGCTTAATAGGTTTTTGCAAAAACCCTATAACAGCTCCAGTATTAATAAGTTCAATAAAATAGCTTGTTTCATTATAAGCAGATATAACGATAAATTTTTGTTCTATATTTATAGATAATATTTCTTTTGTAAGTTCTATGCCGTTTAAGTGTGGCATCAAAATATCTGTAATTACAAGATCGATATTCGCAAGATTGTTCTTATATGCCGCTAAAGCTTCCCTCCCGTCAGATGCAGTATATACATGAGAGAAAAAATTTTTCAATAAAGCAGTTGTACTTTTTCTCATCTCCAGGTCATCTTCCGCATATAAAACAGTAAGTTTTTTTGTTGTAGATAATAATTCTGTATTTGTCACCTGTTCGCCTGATTTAATTAGTTACAATTTATTATATTTTTATTCTATATAGTGAATATTCAAAAATGTAATTGTTCGATACAATTATGCGAATATTATTTGATATGTCAGCCAAACTTCATACTTATGCATAAATATTTTCAGCTGTTGTTTCAAGTTGTAACAGCAGTATTGGGGTTTAAGATAGTAGAAATTGAGAAGGAAGTGTATTCATAGTGCGGGAAGAGGAGATAACGACGCAATTGCGCCGCTATTTGAATTTCGTGCCGATTAATTACTGAAAAAGTGAAATAAGCACACCAGCTGCTACTGCTGAACCGATAACTCCTGCCACATTCGGACCCATTGCATGCATTAAAAGCATGTTTGTACGGTCATATTCCATACCGACCTTATTTGACACACGTGCCGCCATCGGAACGGCAGAAACACCTGCTGAACCGATTAACGGATTGATTTTGTGCCCAGGGAAAAGGTTCATAAACTTCGCCATCAATACACCTGCTGCAGTTCCTACAGAAAATGCAATAATTCCTAAAACCATAATAAACAAAGTTTCAGGTACAAGGAACTGATCAGCTGCAAGCTTCGAACCGACACCAAGTCCCAAGAAAATAGTTGTAATATTGATAAGGGCATTTTGTAATGTATCATTCAAACGTTCAACAACACCTGATTCTTTTAAGAAATTACCGAACATAAATGCACCGATAAGCGGTGTAGATTCCGGTAAAACCAAAATTGCCAGCATCAAAACAAGGATCGGGAAAACAAGTTTTTCCAAACGGGAAACATGACGAAGTGTCGTCATCTTGATCTTTCTCTCTTTTTCGCTTGTCAGTGCTTTCATAATAGGAGGCTGAATAATAGGCACCATCGCCATATAACTGTATGATGCAACCGCAATAGCTCCCAAAAGTTCCGGTGCAAGTTTCGTTGCGATAAAGATGGATGTAGGACCATCCGCCCCGCCGATAATCGAAATTGCAGAAGCCTGCTGCAGGGTAAAATCAACAAAGCCGTAATGTGCAAGCGCAACAGCACCCACAAGTGTTCCAAAAATACCAAACTGAGCCGCTCCGCCAAGCAGTGCTGTTTTAGGGTTTGACAACAGTGGACCAAAATCAGTCATTGCCCCGACACCCATAAAAATGATAATAGGAAAAAGCTCATTTGAAAGTCCCATATTGTAAATTACACCAAGGAAACCATGCTCTCCTGCAATACCGGCTATAGGAATGTTCGCTAGCAGTCCGCCAAAGGCAATTGGCAAGAGTAACAATGGTTCAAACCCTTTTGCAATTCCAAGATAAAAAAGCAAAAAGACGATAAGAATCATAATCACACGGCCCAGACCTTTATGAAAATCACTCATTTTTTGCCCTGTTGCACTCATCTCATCATCTCTTGGACTTACAAGAGCGACAATTCCTGTTGATTTAAGAAAATTTACTATCATTTCACCCATTGGTTTTGGATGATAGTTTTCTTCTTTATGTGTTGATTGTGCTTCTTGAGCAACTGTTGCATGCTCTGATGCCATTGCATTTGAAAATGCAAAGAGCATTATAAGAGCTAAAAACTTAAGTACAATTTTTTTCATTCGCTTATCCTAATACTGCTACGACTTGACCTTCTACAACTTTATCGTTTGTAGCTACATTAATAGACTTAATAACACCACCTCGAGGCGCCACAACATCTATTTCCATTTTCATAGATTCTAAAATCATGATTACGTCACCTTCGTTAACACTTTGACCCGGATTTGCGACAATTTTCCAAACATTACCCGGAAGAAGTGCTTTGATTTCTACATCATTTCCTGACACAGCAGGTGCTGCCGAAGTTGTTGATGGAGCAGTGCTCTCACCATTTACTGCTGTTACCTGAATATCTGCATCACCCTCTGCTACTTGAACACTAAACTTTTGACCATCTACTACTACTGTATAATTTCCGCTACCCATTGAACTTCCTTCACAATCTTTTTCTGTTTCTTTTTTCATTTCTGATATTTTACGAACGTTTAACTCACCTTCACCTTTAAGGAAAGTGATTCCTTTTTCCTGACATGCAGCCGCTATAAAAATATTTTCTTCTGTTATTTCTATACCTTCTTCTTTGAGTCTGTTAATCCAGTTCTCTAAAGATTTTGCAGGATCTGCATCTGCCAAATCAAGTGCTTTTTTTGTTGTCGGCTCAAGTTTTAACTGCTCTGAAGCAATTTTAACAATTTCCGGATCCGGTTCAACCGGAGTTTTTCCGAAGTATCCTAAAACCATTTTTCCGTAACCAGGGGCAATGGCTTTCCATGGTCCCTGCATTACATTGTTAAGCGCCTGTTGGAAATAAAACTGAGAAACCGGCGTTACCGATGTACCGTAACCGCCTTTTTCTACTACTTCCTGCATTGCCGCGATAACATCCGGGAATTTATCCATGATGCCGTTGTCGCGCATCATTTGCGTATTTGCAGTCAAAGCACCGCCAGGCATTGGTGAAAATGGAATAATCGGAGAAACCATTGTCGCTTCAGGAGGCATAAAATAATCACTCAGACATGACTGTAACTCTTTCTCATAAGTAAGAATTTTACCAAGTTCAAGTCCGCCAAGGTCATAATTCATTCCCTTTGTTGCATGAAGCATTGTCAAAATATCAGGCTGAGATGTTCCACCGCTTACAGGAGAAGCTGCCATATCTATACCGTCAACACCCGCCTCAAGCGCAGCCATATAAGCAGCTACAGAAACACCGGCAGTCTCATGTGTATGCAGACGTATGTGTGTATCTTCTCCTAAAAGTTTTCTTGCCATTGTAATGGTCTCAAAAACTTTTTGAGGATTTGATGTCCCGCTTGCATCTTTAAAACAGATACTGTCAAACGGAAGACCGCTGTCCAGAATATCACGAAGTGTTTTTTCATAAAACTCGACATTATGAGCACCGTGACATCCCGGTGGTAAGTCCATCATAGTGACAACCGCTTCATGTTTCAAGCCGTGATGTTTGATTCTCTCAGCAGAATACTTCAGGTTTTCCACATCATTGAGTGCATCAAAGTTACGGATTGTCGTTGTTCCGTGTTTTTTAAACATTTTTGCATGCAGGTCTATCAGTTCTTTTGAACCGGTATCCAGCATTACAGTATTTACTCCGCGGGCAAGTGTCTGCAAATTTGCATCCGGACCTACAATTTTACGGAACTTGTCCATCATTTCAAATGCATCTTCTCTCAAATAAAAGTATAATGATTGAAATCTTGCTCCCCCACCAAATTCAAAGTGGTTAATACCTGCCATTTTTGCGGCTTCTACTGCCGGAAAAAAATCTTCCATCAATACACGTCCGCCAAATACTGACTGGAAACCATCCCTGAAAGTTGTATCCATTACATCTATAAATTTCTTAGCCATTATAATCCTTAACCTTGTTTATGGTGTGCAATTGCAGCTGTTATTGCTGCAATTATCTTTTTGTTGTCTTGTTGTTGCTGTGTTGCATTCCCAGAAACAGTCTCTTCAGCTGCCTGTGGTTCAGGAAAAAATTTATGTATTATCAATGACATCAGATTGACTGAAAGAATCATTATAATTAGAAATACGAACACTGTTCCCATTCCTAAAAACATAAATTTAACTCCCTCCATAATGAGGTTTGCTTCCATAAAATTACCCTTTATTCATAATTTGTGGGCTTAGTATAGTATAAAGATGTTTAAATAAAGTTGTTGAAAAAACTTTATTTTTAAATTACTGCACAATTGTTACTTTTTGGTGACTTAATTTCATCACTTAAACTAAACACTAATTGTTTTTAGCTAAAATGTTTTTGACAGATAAAATATTAGGATGTTTTTCAGATGATAGCAGGTATGTACGAACAGAACTTCATGGCTTATATAATTTTTGGTCTTATCTTGAATTTTGTATTTTCAATTATGTTTGGAATATATTTAAGTAACAATATCGGCATGAAAGAGATGATAGAATCCAAAGGAGACAAAGAACAGCCATTGCTCATACGCTTAAGTCTTTTTATTCCTTATGCAAAAATGCTTGTTACTCTTTACAGAGTTACAATTTTACAGCTCTTTTTTCTCAACAAAGGATATACACACAAAGAGTTTTGGATTTATATGACGAATGAGCAAAAAGAAAACTCCTAAAGGAACAATATGAAAGATTTTAAGCTTAAACTTGTCCTTACTGCTTTAAGCGCAATTGTTTTCTCATTTATATTTATACTTTTGGCATTTGCCTTGCCCATACACAAAAAAGAAGAAAAAATATCCATCAAGCCAAAAGGGAAACTTGAACAGATTTCTCATTCCTTAAAAAACAGATAACTGTCTTGGAGACGCTCTTTATTTATAAAGAACTTTTCACTTCAATAAGCTTGAGTGTATCATAAGCACACTTTGGACTCAGTTTGATGGCGCAAACCTTTAAAGCCTCCAGACAGGCAAGCAAATAGTCCAGGTTGTCTTTTTTCATTAATTCATAAAGAAGTATTTCTGCATCTTTTATGCGTAAATTTCTTGCAACGCCAAGATTTTTATGTGCCAATTCTCTCAATGGGGTGTAATCCAAATTGTCATGATTGTCCTGTGAATCCTGAAGTGCAGCCAAATAACTCTCAAACTGCACAATTGCCTTGATTACCTGAGCAACATAATCATCAACCAGTTGAGAAACCAACTCTGTGTCTAATCCTAATTCGTGTACGGCAATCGAAATATCATACCGGTAACCGTCAATTTTCAAATCACGCAATACCCCTGTTCCCAGTAAAGTGCATACCCGTTTGGCTTCATGCAGCAGTTGATCAACAGATTGTCTGTCCGATGGTTTTAAAAAGAATTTTAATTTTTTTAACATAATCATAAGATATCATATAATTTGTGTGAAACAGATAAAAAAGAAAAATAAAAGAAGAGAGTTTGGAGGAGTGCTACGATTGCACTCATCCAAAAAAGTTATAATGCTTTTGCTATAATTCTGTTGAGTCTCATTGCAAAATCTGCAGTATCATCAAGTTCTCTGCCATCAAAGAGTTTTGCCTGATCAAACAATACATGCGCTGCATCTTCAATCAGATTCTGATCACTCGAATCTTTTAATTTTGCAATCAATTCATGTTTAGGATTGATTTGTAAAATAGGTGCCGGCTCAGGCACTTCACCGCCCTGACCCATCTGTTTCATCATCTGTGCCATCATGTAAGAAGGGTCTTCTTTGTCTGTTTTTAAAGCAACAGGAGATTCTGTCAACTCCGTTGTCACTTCAACTTCTTTTATAGCTTCACCCAGTGTCTCTTTAAACTCTTTTGCAAGGCCTTCAAACTCTTTTTCAAGTTCTTCTTTTGCTTTTTTCTCTTCTTCACTCTCTTCAAATTTCGCATCTGATGCAGGAATAAGTTTATACTCTTTATATTCTGTCACCATCGGGAAAATGATAGTATCTACCTCTTCATTTAAGAGAAGCACATCGATACCGCGTGCCTTGAATTTTTCGAGCACAGGAGAGTGTTTGAGCATGTCAACAGAGCCTTTGTTCGCAAGATAATAAATCTCTTTTTTGTCTTCATCGACATTTTTCACAAACTCTTCGATAGTCGTCATTTCATCAGAATTCAACGTATGGAATTTGAGTAATTCTAAAATCTTTTCTCTGTTGGCAAAATCATTGTAAAGTCCTTCTTTAAGTACATTTCCAAACTCTTTATAGAATGTGTCATATTTTTCAGGCTCTTTTTTCATCATTTTAGCAAGTTCGGAAAGCACTTTTTTCACCGAAGCGTTTTTGATTTTTGCCATCACCGGATTGGACTGTAAAATTTCACGACTTACATTTAACGGTAAATCTTTTGAATCAATCACACCGCGTAAGAAACGTAGGTATGTAGGCATTAACTCTTTGTCATCATCTGTAATAAAGACACGGTTAATATAGAGTTTGATACCAGGCTGATAATCAACTCTGTAAATATCCATCGGTGCCTTGCTTGGGATATAAAAGAGTGTCGTGTACTCTATAGCACCCTCTGCTTTATGATGCATCCATTTTAACGGTTCTTCGTTTGAGTGTGCAAGTGTTTCATAAAAAGCTTTATAGTCTTCATCTTTTAATTCACTTTTGGCAATCGTCCAGAGTGCATTTGCAGAGTTAATTTGTACATTTTCTATTTCAGTGCGTGCAGGCTCTGTCTCTTTGCCCTCATCATCGGTAACAGCCGGAATATGCTTCTCTTTGTCCATAAAAATCGGGAACGGAATATGGTTGGAGTATTTTTTTACAACAGCCTCTATGCGATACTCTTCCAAAAACTCCTCTTCACCCTCTTTTAAATGAAGAATAATTTCTGTTCCGTGTCCCTCTTTTGTTGCTGCTTCTACTTCAAATTCACCATTTCCGGTACTCGTCCATTTGTAAGCCTGCTCTTCCCCTGCTTTTTTCGTGATGACCTCAACGCTGTCAGCCACCATAAATGCAGCATAAAAACCGACACCAAACTGACCAATCAGGTTAGAGTCTACTTTTTGATCCCCTGTCAGATTCTCCAAGAATGCTTTTGTTCCTGATTTTGCAATTGTTCCGAGATTATTCAAAAGATCTACTTCGTTCATACCGATTCCGGTATCTGAAACAGTCAAAGTCTTTTTCTCTTTGTCTCTTTTGATATCTATTCTCGGATCAAACTTTATGCCTTTGTATGCTTCATTTGTTAAAACGAGCATATTCAGTTTGTCGAGTGCATCCGATGCATTGGAAATAAGTTCACGAAGGAAAATCTCCTTGTTGGAATAAAGTGAATGAATCATAAGTTGTAAAATCTGATTTGCTTCTGTTTGAAATTGATGTTTAGCCATAATAGTAATCCTTTTTTAAAATTTGACAGTATTTTACCAAAAAAAGTTAATAGTTGCAAGTTTTATCAATATTCTTTAGTCATTTTAACTCAAGTTTATAATATTTTTATTTTGCTATAATAACTTTATGAAAAATGATTATATAGATTTAATAGAACCTACTCCTGTTCTAAAGACAAAAAAATGTCAAATCATCGCTTTTTTACTAAAATTTTTATTGCAGTTTACTCCTGTGTTTACTGCTCTTATCGTCTGGTACATGTATGATTATTTTATAGCAGGCGCTACTTTGTTGATTACATTTATAGTTGTTGGCATTGTAAGAGCTAAAATGAGAAACAGTGTCATCCCTCTTTCTCAAAGAGAATATCACTATAATGATGAAGGGATAGCAAAATGGTTTACGGCAAAAGAATTATGCCCGAAAGAGAAAGATTAAGTACCTATTAAAGCATTGCGCGAATCATAATTGCATAATGCAGAACAAAAAGATTTAAAAAAAATATGAGCAGGGAAGTTCCGCGTGACAAAATGTTTTGTATTTTCGTTCGCTCTTTCCCGTTTGTGCGAAATGCAATAAAAAAATGAACTATTGTTGCCACGATTATAACAGCTACAATTATGAGTTTTTTGCGTAACTCCTGGACTATAATATTATCATCATGGGTCAGAAGCATATGGTACAAACCATTATCTACAATCATCACAGTACCGGTCAACAGTAAAACAACAATGGAAACCAATTCAAAGTAACCGAAAATAGGCCCTATTACCGGATAAACCTGTTGTTGTTTTTCTTTATCAAGCAGTGTAACACCCAAAATAAACATAAATATGGAACCGCCTATCCAGGCAATGGCAGCAATAAGATGAATATGTATAAATAAACCCAAATAAAATCCTTTAAATGAGTCCGTATAATATTATAATTTAAATAACGAAGTCTTGATATACAACAATATTTTTTAAATTATTCTCTAAAGCATCTTCCAATCTGCAAAACAGTTCATATATCATATTTGCATAATCTTTTGCTTCATATTCTTTAGAGTGAATCGTACTTATATAATAGTCATTATTTGAGTTTAGATGCAAGAGATTGTAGTTTATATTTTCGGCGGCTTTGATATAATGTTCCTCATCCACAGAATCCTGAATGATACAATGAAGTTTATCATTTAAGGTAATAAATTTATCGGTACTTCTTAATCTTGTTTTAAGTTCATTGAAGTCTATTGCAATTTTACATTCACAATATATTGCAATGAAAGAAAACTCACTGCCATACCGCTCTTTTCTGTAAAAGAACTCTTTTCCTTCTTCTTTAAGAACTTCCATATACTGATGTTCATTTTTTCTTATTTCTGCTATTACCTGTAACATGATTCTACTCCTATGACATACAAGATTATAATCTATTAAAATAAATAAGCCCTTATTAATGACCAAAATGCTATTATCTCTATTAAAAAGTAAACTATATTATGGCATTAATTGATCTACAAAAAATCAGCAAACACTATTCGGCACAAAAAATTCTCACTGAGGTTGACTTTCATGTGGATGCAGGTGAGCGTATAGTCATCATCGGAAAAAACGGCAGTGGAAAATCCACCTTGATGAAAATACTCAACGGAACACTCATACCTGATGGCGGACGCCGTATCATCAAAAATGATTTGGAAATCAAAATGCTGGACCAGCGTCCGGCATTTGAAGAAGGCCACACTGTCCGTCAGGCAGTTGAAGCAGGTCTTAAAGAGCTCAATGCCGCAAAAGAGCGCTACAATGAACTCTCACTGCTTTTAAGTGAAGATTTTGAAAACAAACTGCTTTTGGAAGAACATGAAAAGCTCTCTCGCTATATTGAACATCATAATGCCTGGAATCTAGATGATAAAATAGAGCGTATCATTGGGCATTTTCAGCTCAAACCTTATGAAAACAAGCCTGTTATGCTCTTAAGCGGAGGCGAACAGCGGCGTGTGGCACTTGCTTCACTCCTTTTGCAAAAACCGGATGTCCTGCTTCTTGATGAACCGACGAACCACCTTGATGTTTATATGGTTGAATTTTTAGAAGAGCTGATTCTCAAAGAGAAATTCACTCTTGTTTTTATCTCGCATGACCGATATTTCATTGACCGAATTGCGACAAAGAGTGTTGAAGTCGAAGACTGCATTTTGCGTGAATACAAGGGCGGATACAATGACTACCTCACACAAAAAGAGGAGTACCTCAGAACCCTGCAAAAGCAGCATGACAATCTGCTGGGCATTCTAAAAAGAGAAAACGAGTGGTTTGCCAGAGGGGTGCGTGCAAGGCTCAAACGAAACGAAGGGCGCAAAGAGCGTTTGATGCAACTGCGCGAAGAGGCAAAAACAAATCCTGCCAAAATCAGAAAAATGTCTGTAGAACTCCAAAGAGAAGCAAAACATTTTAACCGTGACAAAAGCGTCAACAAACAAAAAATGCTTTTTGAAGTCGAAGATCTGTCTCTCAAACTCGGTGACAAAGAGCTGTTACACGGCTTTACAACACGCATACTGCAAAAAGATGTCATCGCCATTGTCGGGCCCAACGGCAGTGGAAAATCAACACTGCTAAAAGCTCTGCTTGGACGCATAGAGCCGACAAGCGGCAAGATAAAACGCGGAGAATTCAAAGTAGGCTATTTTGACCAGCACAGAGAGATGCTTGATGATGACAAAAACCTCATAGAGACTTTTTGTCCGCACGGCGGCGACCGTGTCAATGTACGAGGCAGTGATTTACATGTATACGGCTACCTTAAAAACTTTCTCTTTCCGCGTGAATTTTTAGACAAAAAGATAGGTGTACTCAGCGGCGGCGAGAAAAACCGTGTTGCCCTTGCTCTGCTTTTTACACAGGATGTTGACATCCTCATTTTGGATGAGCCGACCAATGATCTGGATATTCCTACGATTAATATTTTGGAAGAACAGTTGACAAATTTTCCCGGTGCCGTCATTATTGTATCGCATGACAGATATTTTGTTGACAAAATCGCCAAAAAACTCTTTATTTTTAAGCCTGATAAAACCATTGAAGAGTCACATCAGCAATACTCCGAGTATCTGGAGATAGAAAAAGAGCTGCAAGAGCTGAACACTATGGAAAAAGAGGCGACAAAAAAAGAGGAAAAACCGCGTTTACATGTAACGCAAAAACCAAAAACACTCAAACTTACTTTTAAAGAAAAAATAGCCCTGGAAAAACTTCCGGCCGAGATAGAAGAACTAGAAGCAAAAATAGAAGAAAAAAACACCTGTTTATCCGATCCGAAATGTTATGAGGAGACAGGTCTGAGCAAACTTGCCAAAGAGTTGGCAGATATGGAAGCGTTGTATGAGCAAAAAGTTGAAGAGCTTTTAACAATTCAGGAAAAAGAAGAAGAGATTAACAATGGATGAACAAGAGTATAAAGAAAAACGCGCCCAAGAGGTCAGCCAACTCGGAGCCGGACATACAGAGTACAAATATGAATATGCACCCGAGCTTTTAGAAACTTTTGAAAATGTTCATCCTGAAATGGACTACTGGGTGACACTCAATGCAGACGAATTCACATCACTTTGCCCTAAAACAAATCAGCCGGATTTTGGAACACTCATTATCAACTATATTCCTGATGTAAAAATGGTGGAAAGCAAATCACTCAAACTCTATCTTTTTAGTTTTATCAACAGTGGTGAGTTTCATGAAGACGTCGTCAATAAAATAGGCAAAGATTTGGTCGCCTTGATGCAGCCGAAGTATCTTGAAGTTGTAGGTCTGTTTTACCCACGAGGCAATATCAGCATCCATCCGACTTTCAGTTATGCAAATGGTGAAGAAAAGTACAAAGAACTGGAAAAATACAGATTTTTAAACAGAAATCTCAATCCGCTAAGAGTAGGATAATATGCAATTAACACCTTTACATGTAAAAGAAAATACAGGCATACAGTATATGTCTCGTGAACTTCTGTTTCTGGCACACAGCGGACAGCCTTACAGAGGAACTGTTTACATCAACTTTACCAGCAGTGGTGAGACCTTTGATTTACGTGATTTTAAAAAATACCTGACCTCACTCAGAGACAAAAAGTTTACTGCCGAAGATATTGCTTTTGAAATCTATGAGACAATTACACAAAGTATACAGACAAAAAATCTGGGTGTAGTAGTTGATTTGAGCGCACGCGGAGGTTTGCAACAGCGACTCTGTTACGGAGCAGACTTTATACCTGTAAAAAAAGAAAATATCTTTCAGGTATGATAAAAAAGACGCACAGCCCAGACTGCAGTGAGTCTTCGAAATCGGCACTTCCGTGCCGACTGTTCCAACTTAGGGAAAAGCTCCTTATTTATTCGCATCCTGTAAAGAATCAGCGATTAAAAATGCCAACTCTAATGACTGATCAGCATTGAGACGCGGGTCACAGTGTGTATGATAACGAGAACTTAAATCCTCTTCTGTTACAGTAAATGAACCGCCGATACACTCCGTAACATTTTTTCCTGTCATCTCCAAATGAACTCCGCCGGCAAATGTACCCTCAGCCTTATGTACCTGAAAGAACTGCTTCATCTCGGTTAATATAGCATCAACAGGACGTGTTTTATAGTTGTTGGATGATTTTATAGTATTTCCGTGCATTGGGTCACATGACCAGACAACGTTGAGTCCCTCTCTCTCAACAGCACGAATCAATGCAGGCATATGCTCGCCGACTTTGTTCGCACCCATTCTCACAATGATATTGAGACGCCCTGCTTCATTTTCAGGATTTACCGCCTGAGCCAACCGTACCAGATCATCCGGGTTCATAGTAGGTCCCGCTTTAATGCCTATAGGGTTTTTAATGCCTTTCATATACTCAACATGCGCACCGTCAAGCTGGCGTGTTCTATCCCCTATCCATACCATGTGTGCTGCAGTATTATACCAGTCACCGGTAAGAGAATCCTGTCTTGTAAAAGCCTCTTCATACGGTAAAAGCAGTGCTTCATGGGAAGTAAAAAAATCTGTTTCACGCAATGTTCTGTATGTTTTAGAAGTTACACCACAGGCTTCCATAAACTTTAATGATTTTTCTATATCCTCTGCCAATGCTTCGTATTTCTCACCCACTTCACTTTTATGGGCAAAATCCAGGTTCCACTTACTGACCTGGTGCAAGTCAGCCAATCCGCCTGATGCAAAAGCACGGAGCAGATTTTGTGTAGCCGTTGCCTGGTTATAGGCTCTTATCATACGTTCCGGATCCGGTGTACGTGACTTTTCGTCAAAGTCTATACCGTTAATAATATCCCCACGGTAAGAGTCAAGAGTAATATCCCCTTTTGTTTCCGTATCTGAGGAACGCGGTTTTGCAAACTGACCGCCGAGACGTCCTACTTTTACAACAGGAAGTCCGCCGGCATAGGTCATAACAACCGCCATTTGCATCAAGGCTTTAAAAGTATCGCGAATATTATCTGCATGAAATTCACTGAAACTCTCGGCACAGTCACCGCCTTGCAGTAAAAAAGCCTTTCCCTGTGACACATTGGCCAACTGTTCTTTCAATGAACGTGCTTCTCCTGCAAATACCAATGGCGGGTAGCTTTTCAACTCTTTTAAAACAGCTTCAAGTTTTGCTTTATCAGGATATGTCGGTTGTTGTAATATCGGTTTTTCTCTCCAGCTAGACGGGCTCCAAGTGCTCATTATCAGACCTTATATATTATTGTTTTTGGAATTTTATCAAAAAATAGCTAAAATTGCTATGAGAAAAGCTTTTTTTATGCTTAAATTAGTATAATTGTGAATATTTTTATTTGGAGATTTATGACAAAAAGTGACTTAAAATCATTAGTAACTCAAATGTATCATGAGCTGCTTGAAAATATTGACACACAACAAGAGCCTAACAAGGAACAGGTTATCACCTATTTGCAGGATGCTGTGATGACTATTCAAAATATAAATGACGGGGATATAGACTCAGTAGAACATGCAAAACTGGCATTCACCAACACTTATAAAGAAATTGCAAATAAAACACTTTTATCATATCAACATACAAACAACAAATTTGCCAAACTGACTCAAATTCATGAAGAGACTATTCACAGCTATGAAAATCAGCTCATAGATATGCCTTCAATAAAAGAAAAGTTTGATGAGATTCAAAATCACATGGCAAAAGAGGTACAACGCGCAAATCAGGTTATATCAGAGTTAAGCACACAGGTAAAAAAACTTGAAGAGAGCTCAAACCTGGATTCTTTGACAAAAATATTCAACAGACGGGCACTTGATACATACCTTCAAAAACTCTGTGCAAAAAAAGAATTAGAGTATGAACTGCACATACTTCTTCTGGATATAGATGATTTCAAACATATCAATGATAAATACGGACATATTGCAGGTGATAAAATACTGATTTTTGTTGCCAGACTTTTAAGAAAAACATTGCGTGACGGTGATAAAGTTTTTCGTTACGGTGGCGAAGAGTTCTTGATTATACTCAACAGAATAGATGCACAAACCTGCCAAAAAATTGCAAGAAGAATTTTAACGCTTATCAGTTCAAATCAACTCTTTTATCAGGGAAAATCTTTGAAAGTAACCATGAGTCTGGGTGCGACAATGTACTATCCTGGCGATACGGCGGAAACACTTATAGAAAGAGCTGACAAGGCACTGTACAAATCCAAGCAAAACGGAAAAAATCAAATGCATATGGAAGTGAAAAATGGAATTTAACTATTTTGACATTATTGTAGGAGTTGTCATTCTACTCCTGGGTTTAAAAGGAATACTGAACGGGTTTTTTAAAGAAATTTTCGGACTCATTGGTATCATAGGCGGTATATTCGTAGCATCCAGATTTGGTGATGATGTCGGACTGTATCTGAGTAATACGATATTTAAATTTTCAAACGAATCGGCTATAAGTTTTACAGGTTTTCTGGTAACACTGGCACTTTTTTGGCTGGTAATGGTTCTTATAGGGTTTGCATTTAAAAAGTTAAGCGCAGTAAGCGGTCTTGGTCCGATAGACAAAATTTTGGGATTTATCGTAGGTTCAAGCAAGTTTTTTCTTATAGCAGCAGTTATTGCTTATGCGGTTTATAATGTCAAGGCAATAAGAACGACACTTGATTCTGCACTCAAAACAAGTATACTCTTTCCTGTTTTAGTCGAAACAGGAAAATATATTATGAAAATAGACCCTACGGATATTTCAAATGATATCAATACAACAATCTCACAGGGCAGTGCTGATATGCAACAAAAAATTGAAGACAACATCTCAGCAGCAGCCTTGCAGCAAATTGACACTATCAAAAATCAAATAAAAGAGAAATAATTATGATACATGTAACGACAAACTTCAACAATAAAACCATGGAATATGAAGAACTGCTGAATGATTTCAAAAAATTATTAAAAAAGAATAATCTCAAATTTACGATTCAGCGTGAAGTGATATTGGAAACTCTGTACAATTCGGATGAACATCTGACTCCTGAAGATTTACATCATCTCCTGCAAAACAAATACCCGGAACTAAAAACAGGTATAGCAACTGTTTACAGAACACTTTCGCTTCTTGAAGACTCCCAGGTTGTTACCTCACTTTCATTTGGAGCACAGGGAAAAAAATACGAACTTGGTGTAAAAATACATCACGACCACCTCATCTGTACAGAATGTGGAAAAATCACAGAATTTTTGGATGATGAGATAGAAAAGCGCCAACATATAATCACAAAAAAATTCGGTTTTAAAATGACTGACCACTCTATGCAGATATATGGCGTTTGTAAAGAGTGCCAAGAAAAAGAAAACAACTAAGAAAGAAGGAAAACTATTGATTTTTGAAAATAAATACATACAGCAAAGAATAGAAAAAGCAAATGCATTAAAAGATGCAGGGTACAATCCTTATGCAAATGATTCACAAAGAAATACAACTATCGAAAAATATTTGAATGTCAACTCTGATGTGGCCGAGATGGAAAACAAACGTGACGAAAAGCGTCACTACATTGTAAGCGGGCGTATAAAGTTTCTTCGTATTATGGGAAAAGCAAGTTTTGTAAAGATTGAAGATGAAAGCGGTATGCTACAGGTTTATATTACACGCGACAATCTTCCTGAGGGTTTCTACAACACTATGTTTAAAAAAAACATAGAAGTCGGAGATATCATTGAAGTCGGCGGTTTTCCTTTTGTAACAGGACAGGGAGAACTCTCTTTGCATGTAGACAGTTTCAAACTCCTGACAAAAGCCATCTCACCGCTTCCTGAAAAATTTCACGGTATTACTGACAAAGAGATTCGTTACAGAAAACGCTATCTTGATCTGATTATGAATGCGGAAGTCAGAAAAACTTTTCAAATCCGTTCCCGCGTTATCTCTTTGACACGCCGTTTCTTTGAGGACAAAGGTTTTTTGGAAGTGGAAACACCTATGATGCATCCTATTGCCGGCGGGGCCAATGCCAAACCTTTTGTTACACATCATAATGCACTCGGTGTTGACAGATACCTCAGAATTGCACCGGAACTTTACCTTAAAAGGCTCATTGTCGGCGGTTTTGAAGCCGTTTTTGAAATCAACCGTAACTTTAGAAATGAGGGGATGGATGCAACACATAACCCTGAATTCACCTCTATAGAGTTTTACTGGGCATACAAAACATACAAAGATTTAATCGAAATCACAAAAGAGTACTTCCAGTACCTTTTTGAACATTTAAATCTGCCGACACTTTTGCCTTACGGTGATTTGGAAGTCAATTTTGCAAACTTCCAGGAGATTCCTCTTATAGAGTCTTTAACAACGATTGGCGGAGTTCCTGCAGATGTTACAAAAGACAAAGAAAAAATCATTGCCTATTTGAATGAAAAAGGTATTACGGTTAAACCCGGAATGAATTTGGGGCAGCTTCAGGGTGAACTTTTTGATGAATTTGTTGAGAAAAAACTGATAGACCCTACTTTTATTACAGAGTATCCTGTTGAAATTTCTCCGCTTGCTCGCAGAAGTGATGCACATCCTGAAATTACAGAGAGGTTTGAACTCTTTATAGCAGGCCGTGAAATTGCCAATGCTTTCAGTGAGTTAAATGACCCAATAGACCAACTTACACGTTTTGAAGGACAGATGGCTGCAAAAGAGAGCGGAGATGATGAAGCCCATGAAATGGACAGTGATTTTGTTGAAGCACTCAGCTATGGCATGGCACCAACAGCGGGACAGGGAATAGGAATAGACAGACTTGTAATGTTGCTGACAAATGAGCACAGCATAAGAGATGTTTTACTCTTCCCTGCTATGAAGCCTGTACAGGAAGAAAACACAAAAGAAGAGGAAGAGTAAAAATACTCTTTCCTCCCTCTTCTGCTGATTACAGCTTTTCTGGAGTCAGCCCTGCACTTTCTAAAAAATGACGCAGTTCTACCACTATCTCTTTTGAAATATTTGTATCTTGATGAGGAAGAGGCATAACATACTCTTTGTCATTTAAAAATATTTTTACATGATGATTTTTTGTCATCTCTGTTTTTGCACCATAATGTTCTAACGCATGTATTAGTTTTTTATAATCAATATTAGATGAAAGCGGATGCTCAAATACTTTTTCTATTTTTGCTTTGTGTTTACTCATGGGTAAATCCTTTTCTTTTTTATTTATAGTGCTATTATAACATGCAGACAGAGAAACTTTTGCTACTTAGTTTGCATTTTTTTTCAAAATCAGGAATGCAGTGCCGGAACTCACCGTTTTTCTCACAAGTCATGCTTTAGCATAGAAAATCCGGGTTCCAAAATATTCCTGAATCGGTACTTTAGTGCCGACTGTTGTTACATCCTTGTCACTCTCAGCCCACCCTAAAGGATGGGTTCCAGAAAAATAATATGCTTTTTCCCAACCTAATGCATCAAGACTGAAGTCCGAGGGTTTCGAAATATTCCGGAATCGTTACTCTGCTTTTCCTCCTTCTTTGCTACTCTGTTCTTTTTTTAAAGATAAGCAGTGTTTTGTCTTGTGTATCATAAAGAGAAAAAGTCTGTTTTTCTACAAGTTTGAGTTTTGAAAGTTTTTGAAATATCTGTATTTTATGAAAGTACTGCACAATTGTATCTTGCTGTTTTGTGTAACTTCCATCTTCTTTTTTTTCAAAAAGTGTAAATTTTGTATGCAGTTCATTGTTTTGAAATATGGCATCGACATTTAAAAATTCTTCTTCATTTTCACTGCTCATCGTTCCTTCTGCCACATCACTGAAACCATAAAGCGTATTGATATCAGCGATAAAAACACCCTCATCACTGAGTTTGTCCGCAACCGATTCCAAAAAAGAAAGAAGACTCTCTCTGTCCATAAAATTTAAAACATCAAAAATACTTACAATGGCATCAAATTTGCCATCAACCTCTTTTATATCAATGCACTCGGCGTCAAATCCCTGCTCTTTACACTCAGCAACCATTACAGCACTCAAATCAATGCCTTTACATGTAACACCGTCGCTACTCATTCGCTGCATAAATCCGCCACGACCGCATCCGACATCCAGCAGTGTTTTTACACTATAGTCATCCAGTTCCGAGCGGTATAAATCATAAAGTGCCTCTGTAGCCTCTTCTATACCTAAAAGATGTTCTGCCTTGGCATAAAGATCAAGATTAGTCATTTTCTGCTTTTATAACTTCATTAATTTTTTCGTAAATATCCAAAACTTCATCTTTTTTGGCAATATAACTGTTCTTGTTTGCTATTAGATAGGTCGAACTTGTCATAATGTCCTGCACAACTTCCAAACCGTTTTGTTTCATAGTCGTTCCCGTTTCAACAATATCTACTATCATATCTGCAAGACCGATTAACGGGGCAAGTTCTATAGAACCGTAAAGCTTTATAATTTCTACACTCACAGCCCGTTCTTCAAAGTAACGCTTTGTAATGTTGACCATTTTGGAGGCTACTTTAAGCTCAGGTTTTGTCAAATCAAACTTTTCACCCTTTCTCATGCCTATCGCCACTTTACAAATACCACGACGCAAATCGAGCAAACGGACAACATCAAGGCCCTGTTCTTCCAGGGTATCAAGCCCGACAACCCCAATATCAGCTGCCTGATGGTATACATAGGTTGCCACATCTTGATTACGCACAAGTAAAAAACGAAATTTCGACGTCTCAAGAATTAGTTTTCTGTCATCAAATTTAAAACTGTCACCAAAAATAGTTTCAAAAATTTCCAAAGTTTCTTTGGCTATACGACCTTTTGGCAGTGCAACTGTTAGCATAGTCTATCCTCATTCTGTAATATAATCTTTTTCATAGAGTTGAAAATCAGTTTTTCATCGACTTTTGCATCTCTAAATATCTTTTTAAATTCCAAGGCATCGCCACCTGTCAAGATGACCGGCAGGTTATGGGACATTACTTCACTATAGAGTGTTTTTAAATATCCGTAACTTATGGCATCTTGTGAATTTTTTGGCATTATATCCAAGTCACACTCAAAGTTAAATGAATATGCCAGCGCAGGAGAAATATTCTCATAGGTTTTTTGCATTGCTTTAATTCCCGGGTAAATAAAACCGCCCATGAATTGTCCGTTTTTTACAACATCAACAGTCACAGCACTCCCCGCATCAATAATAATACCGTCGGAAACAGACTCTACGGCAAAAATTCTGTCAATTCCCATAGTCTGATAATATTTTTTTTTATCAATATATTCAGATAAATCTATCCAGTTTGGCAAAGACTGCAAGTTTCCATGCAGAGCCTTGTTCACACAAATATAATAGACTTTTTCTTTTACACAGGAGGGGTCAAAACTCTTTACATGTTCTTTATAGTCTCTGTTTTCATCATAAAAATGATAGGAAGTATTGCCTATATCACACAAAAGCATTATTGGATTTTCCATCCTGCTTCTTTAAAAGCTTTTTGGGCTTTTGAGCATAAGGGTGCATCTATAAACAAAATCTTATGTTTAAAATTGTGTTCACAGTAGAGTGTCAACTTTGCATAAATCTCTTCAAATTTATGAACATCTTTCATCAATATTCTGCTCTTTTGGCTCACAGCAAAAATTGCCCAAAAATATCCGCGTATATCTGTTGCCTTATAAATTTTTATCTTATTTCTTATACCCAAATCTTTTGGAGAAATCTCCTGCATCTTTTTAAATATTTTACCCTTGTGTCTCAAAGAGTCTACAATCATTTGCATAGAAATACTATACTCCTTTGTTTTTTGCAATTATAAATGCTTCACATTCATCTACGGGTAACGGCTTGGAGAAAAAATACCCTTGAATGTCATAACATCCCTCTTGTACTAAAAAGTCCAGTTGTTCTTTAGTTTCAACACCTTCAGCTATTATTTGCAAGCCTAAATTTTTTGCCAAAGATATAATTGTTTTGACAATTGCAACATCATCTTTGTTTTTTGGAACATCTGTAATAAAACTACGGTCTATCTTGATTTTGTTTACCGGCAGTTTTTTCAGATAGGACAATGATGAATATCCTGTGCCAAAATCATCTATAGAAACGGAAATACCCAAGTTTTGTATTTTATTTAAAATATCTATAGATTTTTGAGGATCTTTCATAATCTGACCTTCAAGAATTTCAAGTTCCAAAAGAGCTGTATCAAATTGCAAACGCTCAACAGTATAAGCAAGCTCTTCAATATAATTACCGCTTTCTATCTTTTTAGTAGACACATTTACAGAAACCTTTCCAAATTCAAGACCCTTTTGCTGCCATTTCAGTATCTGTTTTATTGAATGCGTCAGCATGTATTTGTCAATTTCGAGAATTAAGCCTGTTTCTTCACAAAACGGGATAAAATCATTCGGATTAATCAAACCTTTTTGCGGGTGTATCCAACGAATCAATGCTTCTAATCCTACAATTTTTCCGTTTCTTGCATCTATTTTCGGTTGAAAGTAACTTACAAATTCTCTGTTTTTCAAGGCTTTGCGTATATCTGCATCGAGTTGAATTTTCTGCAGTGCCATCTCTGTCATTTTTTTCTCATAAAACTGATAAGTGTTCTTACCGCTGTCTTTTGCTTTATACATGGCAGTTTCAGCATTGCGTAAAAGCTGGCTCGCTTTTTTGGCATCTTGAGGATACAGGGCTACACCAATACTGAATGTAGTATATATTTCTATATTTTTTATATTAAACGGTTTTTTCATCTGAATCAAGATAGATTCAATCAGATTTATTGTACTGAAATGAGTTGTATTTCTGTGCAATATGGCAAACTCATCTCCGCCAAGCCGTGCCAGAGTATCATCATTTTTTATACACTTTTGCAGCCTTTTGGTAATTTCTAACAGCAATTCATCGCCTACTTCATGTCCGTAGGTGTCATTGACATCTTTAAAGCTGTCTAAGTCTAAGAAAAATATACTCAACTGTTCGCCGGTTGCTTTGTAGTGTTTTATAGCCTCTTCAATTCTGTCTAAAAGCAACACTTTGTTTGGCAGTTCTGTCAAATGGTCATGATGCGCAATAAATCGCAAAACATTTGACTGCAGTTCCAGCTCTTTGGTTTTTTCCTCTACACTTTGTTCGAGTATCTCATTTTGTTCTTCTATAAAGCGTTTGTAATTTACATTATAAGCATAATACAAGAGCACAATGATCAATAAAAAAATGAGCAGTGTTACTTCCAAAATACTGTTTTTAGCCTGTTCAATATCTGAAAGATCAATCAGTCTCAAATCTTTTGCAATGATAAAATAGCCCATGGATTTTGCATTCAAATCCGGCAACCGGAAGGTTGTAATCAAAAGAGAATGCTCTTTGTCTACTCTATATTCAGGAATATCAAGGTATTTTGTAATTGACGAATTTTTGACTATTTCAAGCAGCCTGTTGCTCTTAAAGGGATTGACTATATAATAATTTTCAACAAAAGTATTTGAATAGGCTTCACTCAACTGCTTTTTATAACTTTTGTCAACAACTATCAGCAGATCATTGCCACTGCGTTTCATTTTTTCACTTATGGAGTCAAATTTTGCGATGGTCTCAACAATACCTATGAACTTGCCTCTTTCATAGATCGGCACCATTGCTTTAAAAGTCATATCAAATTTTCCGGTACTGACGGTGGAGATAACTTTAGGGTCATGAATAGCCTGCTTTACATCCTGTCGCACAAGAGAGAGATCATCTCCTCTTTTGTCACTCCAGCTTCTGTAAATGCTTCTCCCGTCGGATGCGATAAACTGTATCCAGATATTTTTTAAAGAGGAGTAGCGTTGCAGAGTTGTAATTAAATTATCAAGATAAAGACTGCTGTGATTTTTCTGTTCTAACGCATTTTTTATATTCTGATTTGCAGAAAGTGCCAAAGTCACCAGCAAAATCGCCTCAGATTTTTCTTTAATCAGACTCTGCAGTTCATTTTTCATATCTTTACTGACTTCAAAATACTTTTCATTTTTTAAAGTCTCTACTTTATTGGTCACATAAAGATAGCTTCCTGTCAAAAAAACTGTAATTAACAATACAGCTATGACAATGATTCTTAAAAACTGCGTCATAAAAAATTATTTACTCAAACCTAATTCTGCAAATAAAACTTCAAAATATTCACTGATATTCAGAAGCTCTTCCATAAGCGTTCCAAATGCTTTATCCTCTTCTATCCACTCTTCAATTCTTTTGACACTGTCACTTTTTTGGCTCTCATCCAGCTTGTCACTGTTGACAACTGCATCTTTGATTTTTTCTAAATGTTCTTTGTGTTTATGTGCGCTCATTTCTTTTTCCTTTGTAATTAATAATTTTCATATTTTCCGGCTTTTACATCTTCTCTAAGCTTTTGAATCTTTTTTTCCATAATATTTAAAATAATATCTGCCGCCTCTGTATCATCCGCTTCGGGAACATCCCAGTCTGTTATTTTCATATTCATTTTAAACAGTAATTCCAACTCTTTTTCTATTTCAGCCTTTCTTTCCGCCAATTCCTGTATAACTGCATCTGACATTTTCAATCCTTACTTTTTCTTTTAGTATACATCAAATTTTATTTAATATCTATATACTTTGGAATGAAACTTTTGATTTTTTTGTAAATCCTTTCAAAATCTGTTGAGTAGACTCTTGTATGAGCAACAGCAGTGATAAAGTTCGTATCTCGCTCCCATCTTGGAACAAGATGCATATGAATATGCTCGGCTATTCCTGCACCCGCCGCCTTGCCCAAATTCATACCGATATTTACGCCGTTTGCACCTAATCCTTCTTTGAGCAGTTTGACACTCTGCTGTGCAAGTTTGGACATATTCAGCCAAACTTCACTCGGCAGCTCTTCAAGTTTGTCCGTATGCATATGGGGGATAATCATAAAATGCCCCGGAGTATAAGGATATTTGTTCATCACCATAAAACAGTGTTCATTTCTGTAGAGTACATGTAAAGACGCATCCTCTTGCGGGTGTGTACTGATATGGCAAAAAACACACCCTTTTATTTTTTCCTGTGTAACATATTCATCCCGCCAGGGAGCATATAAAATATCTTCCATTCATTCTCCTTCAAAAATTATAAATCGCTATGGCAACAGTAATAAAACCAGCCTAAAGCCCGCACTGAAGTACGGGTTCCAAAAAAAAACACAGACTCACCCGGAATCGGTACTTCAGTGCCGGCTATTGCTACTTTCTTGCCACTCTCAGCCCGCACTGAAGTACGGGTTCCGAAAAAAAATACAGACTCACCCGGAATCGGTACTTCAGTGCCGACTATTGCTACTTTCTTGCCACTCTCAGCCCGCACTGAAGTACGGGTTCCAAAAAAAAACACAGACTCACCCGGAATCGGTACTTCAGTGCCGACTATTGCTACTTTCTTGCCACTCTCAGCCCGCAGTGAAGTACGGGTTCCGAAAAAAATACAGACTCTCTAGGAATCGGTACTTTAGTGCCGACTGATGGCGACAGCATTACAAAAATGCAAAAACCAGATCAGGAAAAGCCACGACAAGCCCCAGACCTAACAACTGCAAAGCGATAAAAGGGATAATACCTTTGTAGATATCCATCGTTGTAACACTGTTGCCGGCGGCCCCTTTTAAAAAGAAAAGCGAAAGTCCAAACGGCGGTGTTAAAAATGATGCCTGCAGATTCATGGCTATTAACACGCCAAACCAGATGGGATCTATTCCAAAAGCAGCCATAACAGGGACTAAAATAGGTACAATAATGAAACTTATTTCTATAAAATCTATAAAAAATCCGAGTATAAAAATACTCAGCATTGCCACAGCTATAAATACCCAGACATTTCCTATGTCTTGCGAGAAAAATTCCAAAATCAAATCAGTTCCGCCGAGTTCGTTAAAAACAAGACTAAAAGTTGTCGCACCGATTAAAATCATAAAAATCATACCGCTGAGCTTCATCGTCTCAAACAGAGCATATTTTATCATCGCAAACTTAAGTGTTTTATTGTATGCCGATAAAATGACGCCACCGAGTACGCCAAAAGCCGCTGATTCTGTCGGAGAGGCGATACCGGTAAAGATACTACCCAAAACCGCCAGCATTAACAAAAGCGGCGGGATTATAGCAGAGAGTACGGCAAACATACTGATTTTTTCTTCACTCATCAGTGCCGGAGCATCTTCTTTGTTCATGAAAGCACGAATGAGAATATAGGCTATATAGAGTGAAACAAGTGTCAGTCCCGGCAAAACCGCACCTTTGAACAAATCACCGACACTGACACTCATCACATCACCCAGCACTATAAGAATGATCGAAGGCGGTATAATCTGTCCAAGCGTTCCGCTTGCGGCAATAGTTCCCGATGCCAGGCTTTTATTGTACCCGGCTCCAAGCATCAACGGCAAAGCAATGACACTCATCATTACCACAGAAGCCGAAACTATTCCCGTAGAAGCTGCCAAAAGTGCGCCGACCAGAACAACACTTACACCCAAACCGCCGCGAACACTTTTAAAAAGCGCACTCATCGAAATCAGCAGCTTTTCCGCCATACCTGACTTTTCGAGAATCAGTCCCATCATAATAAAAAGCGGCACTGCCATAAGCGTAGTATTGCTCATAATGCCGTAAATTCTAAAAGGCAGTATATTAAAAACATCAAATCCCAAAGAAGGAATGAAAAAGGCAAAAAACATTGCCACACCGCCAAAGGCAAAGGCAACAGGGATTCCCCAAAGTAAAAGTGCAAGCGCCACACCAAACATTACAAATGCCATTAGAGTGATTTCCATTTTTCAATGTCGCTTACAAGCTCTTTGAGTGCCTGCAACACCAAAAGAACAAAAGCAAACGGCATCAAAGATTTGACAATCCAACGGTATTGCAAACCGCCCGGATCTGAAGAGGCTTCATGCTGCACAAAGCTCATCTCCACAAATCCTATTCCTATATAAATAATCAAAATTGAAAGAGGGAGTACAAAAAAGAGAGCCGAGACAATATTAATGAGGGCCTGTGTCTTTGGCGAAAATTTTTCATAAAAAATATCAACACGGACATGGGTATTATGACGCAGAGCAAAGGCAATACTGAGTAAAATAACCACATCAAAAAAATGCCACTCCAACTCCTGCAGTGCCGTAGAACCGTGAGAAAAAAGATAGCGGCTTGTTGCATCAAATACAACCAAAACAACCAGTAATGCCAGAATCACTGCAGTCAAATAAGATATATACTTCATAAATTTATCGACAGCATTTAACATACAAAAATCCTATATAAAATTCGGTGCATCATTGGCAAAGAGTATGATATCGCCTGATTTTGTCTGACTGGCCAAAATGTCAACCATTGATGCTTTGTCTTTGAGTATTATTTTGTTCTTTACATGTAAATGCCTGTCAAAAAGATCTGCATTTAAGGAGCCGGTAACAATCACTATGTCAAAGACTTTGTTGATTGCTTCAATCAGCTGCAGATTCAATTCATCCGTACTTTCAACAAGTCCCGGTGTAACGATGACTTTTCTGCCCTCATGCAGTGAACACAAACGTATACCCTCAAGCATACCGTCAATATTTCCGTTATATCCGTCATCAAGAATGATTTTTCCACCGGCTTTTATGAGTTGGAGTCTATGCTCAACCGGTTCGAGGTTTTTGACAGCCTCAACTATCTCTTCATCACTCATTCCAAAACTTTTTGCTATTCTTACCGCTACGGCAATATTCATCGTCTGAAAAGCACCCAGAATATCTGTATGCAGTTGTAAAGTTCTCCCATCTGATTCAAGTTCAAAATCAGTACCTTCGAGCGTTGCCTGTACGTTTTTTATCTCATCACCGAAAAAAGTTACCTTTTCATGCGGTTCATCTGTCACAGAGGTATGAATAAATGCCTGCTCCAACCTTGGTGATTTAATAATTTCGAGTTTTGTAGCGATAATATTTTTCAAAGATTTAAAATACTCTATATGTGCCTCACCCACACGCCCGACCACAACTCTCTGCGGTTCCAGAAAAGTCGTAATTTCATAAATATCTCCGCGCTCTCTTGCGCCTGCTTCACATACATATATCTGTGTATCTTCAGGGAGATTATTGTTTATATCCGCAACAATTCCGCCTAAAGTGTTTACACTTCTCGGTGTTGCATAGACATTAAATTTATACGAGAGAATTTTGGCTGTAAAGTTTTTAATGCTTGTCTTGCCGTAACTGCCGGTAATGCAGACAATTTCCAAATCTTTCATAGATTGCAGTTTTTTCTTCGCCTCTTTCATGTAGACTTTGAAAAGAAACTTCTCTATTATATAACTGCCGATATAGGCAAGTGCCAAAGGCATAAAAACACCGTATGTTGCACAGCCCTCTTTAAGCGTACACAGTACATCCTGAAACAATGTCAGCGAAACCAAAAGAATCAAAAATCTTTTGACACGCCATGTAAAAACCAGCTTTTTATCAAGCTTTTTATACCAGATAATAATACTCGGGACAAAAGCAAATATAAAAAATATAATGAAAAACTTCCCTGTTGTGTAATAGGCGATAAAAGGAATAATAAAATACAAAATATGCCAATGCGGTTTATGATGTCTGAAAATCACTCTCTCAATTTTATAATCATACCACTGCAGGTTTGTAATAAGGTACCAGCCTAAAAGTGTGACAAAAAGAACATTGGTTACAAAGGCCAGCAGTGTTTCATACTCTTGCATTGCATACTCCCTTTTAGTGTTGCATTGTTTCTAAAAACGCAGTTTGAATTTTTAAAGAAATATCCTCTGCATTTTTCATAAAAAAATAATGATCGCCATTATATACTTCCAAAGCAGAATCATTGATAAGCTCTTGGATTTTTCTTCCCGAATCAAGTGGGGTGGCACTGTCCTCTTTACCCCAAAAAAGCAATGCTTTTTCTTCAAATCTTGAAAATTCATCACTAAAATCTTCATTGACCACATTTTTAAAAGTCTGATACATGTATTCGCTGAGTTGCTTGGCATCATCTGCCACAAAGAGCGAACGGAATTTGGATAAACCAAAAACTTTCAATGCCTTAAAAAGTGCTATTTTTGCCTGTACTTTCAAAGGCTTTGGTATATAAATACCGGCACTTGCAACCAAAACAAGCAGTTTCGGCTCCAGCAACAAAGCAACTTTTCCGCCAAAAGAGTGCCCCATTACAATATCTTTTGAAGCATTCATATGAATCATCAGCAATTCTACAATTCTTGCTACATCAGCAGTTGTTAAAGCATCATTACATGTAGAATTACCAAAACCCGGCAAATCTATATAGATGTGGCGAAAAGTGTCCATATAGGGAGAAAATGTCTGTTTCATCAGATTTTTATTGCTTCCCCAGCCATGCAGGACTATCAAATCAACCTTTGCTTGAGGATTCACTATTTCATAACTAATGTCAAAAGTATGCTGATTATACTGTATTGACTTTACCGCCATCTATTTGCCTTTGGCCTGAGAAATAGAGTGAATATAATCATAAGTCACTTTTGGACGTTTTGAATGGGGTAAAGAGGAGGCAAGTTCTTCAAGAGAGGCTGCAAAATCTTCAAAAAGATAATTTGCCATAGAACCCGGAATAGGGTTGATTTCATTGAGCAGTACTTCATCATTGAAAACAAAAAAGTCACAGCGTATCAAAGCACCTTCAAACAAACCACGATAGACTTTTTCAAAATTTGTTTTCAGACGCAGTGCCAACTCTTCACTGACATCCGCCTGAAGCACCTGTTCACTTCTTGAAAAATCCATATACTTTTTCTCAAAATCTAAAAATTCTTCTTTTTTCGGTTCTTCGACAATGGAGTAATGCATCATGCCGTTTGCGTAATATCCTGCCAGATTATACTCTTTGACACCCTCTAAAAACGGCTCTACAATGAGTGTGTCATCAAATTCAAAAGCAACATCGAGTGCATAATCAAGTTCACTTTCATCTTTGACTACACTTACCCCGATTGAGCTGCCAAGAGAAGCAGGTTTGACTATAAAAGGATACGGTATCGTTATATTGCAATGTTCATTTTTATGAATAACTTCATATTTTACATACTTGACACCTGTGGCTTCACACAAATATTTTGTATAACGCTTGTCATAAGAGAATGTACAGGCATCCACACGCGGACCAATGTATTTTACAGAGTAAAAATCAAACAGTGCGGCTATTGTCCCGTCTTCTCCATCCGCCCCGTGAATTAAATTTAACACGATACTGTTGTATTGACTCTTTGAAAACATGCTTTTTTGTACAAAAGAGCCCTGTGCGAGTGTAAGCAGAGGCATCTTTTTATAGGCACCTTTTGAAAAAGTGACTGCTTTCATTTTTGCAGGTTCTATGAGATAAAAAGTATGATCACTGTCACAAAATACAAATGTCAAATCAAAACCTGCTAATTTCTCTTTTAATGTTATGGCACTGACAATGCTTATTTCATGCTCGAAACTTGCACCGCCAAATAAAATTGTTAATTTCAATAGATATTTCCTTTTAAATTGTTTGGAGTTGTTTAAGGGCACCTTTTACAAGTGAAGCGGTATCGTCTCCCTCACATGCGCTCAATGCCTTTGCTATTTTATCTTTTTTAAAGCCTAAAGCTTCCAGTGCTTCACTGGCTTCGTTAAATGCCTGTGAGGCCTGCGGTGTTGCATTGTCACCGAGTATTTCAGCATCAAAACCGTTAAGTTCCACTAAAATTCGCCCGGCACTTTTAGGCCCTATTCCGGGTACTTTTTTGACACCGTTCACGTCTTTGTTATTTATAATTGCAGCAAACTGGGAAGGTGTATAGGTAGAACAGATTGCCATAGCAACCTTGGGACCGACGCCGTTGATTTTGATCAAACGGGAAAACATTTTTTTCTCTGCCATATCCATAAAACCAAAAAGCAGCTGTGCATCTTCGCGAATGATGTGTGTTGCAAACAAAGAAACATTTTCTTTTGGCAAAGCAGAAAATGTGTGTAAAGAGATAAAAACCTCATATACAATTCCCTGTACGTTTACATGTACATATTTTGGTTCTTTATATTCAATTTTTCCGTGTAAGCCTACTATCATATTTATTTCATTTCCTCTTCATTCATAGGACGTATGGCATATTCGCCTTCGTCCAGTTCAACGAGTCCAAAAACCTGTTCACGGGAACCTTCCATAGGTTTATAAACCAGTTCCATAGGAGGGTCGACCAGTTTAAATCTAATTTCGTTGTACCCTATCCACCTGTCTCTGTTTATAATCCTTGCATCAAAAATATTTTCTTGAAAAGAAGAAGTTTTTGTTGTTAAAAGGTTTAACGCATCCTGTGTCACTGAAACTTCGGTCTTTAAATTCTTTACATTTTCCTGCATGACCTGAAACTGTTTGTATTTTTTTACAAAAGAAGCAGGCATTTTCACTCCGTTTTTTTTGTAATGCAAAAGTCTTTTTTTAATTTCTATAAAAGCCGGTGTTGCTTCTTTGAGCAAATGCATCTGTTTTTTTAATTCTTCTCGTAACTCTTTGAGCTGCAGCTCCAGTTTTTCTATTTTTTGCTGATTCTCGTCCAGGCTTTCTTTGGCTTCTTTTTGCAACAAAGGATCAATCGTAAAAATGTTTTCACTGCCCTGAAGTTTTTGTATTTCAATGCGTTTTGTTGCAATTGCTTTGACATGAGAAGTACAAATTTCTATATCTATTTCCCGGCCTCGAATTATACCACCTAAAGCTTGTGCAACCTTTACCTGCTCACCGTCAATTTCACCATGTTCGAGTCTCGTAACCCGGATATTTTTCCCATAGGCTTTCCCCTTATGGACATTTATTTCCAAGTTGTCTGCTTTGATAACAGCAGTTTTATGCGTTTGTCCGTTTACAGTAGCCTCTTTTGCTATAACTTTTGCATTGGAGCCGACATTTCCTTCAATTTTTATTTTACTTACCTCAACAGTCATACCTGTTCCAACAGCATCTTTGACGGCATCTGTCTCTTTTACAGACATCTCCACATCAGAGTCCACACCGCTTTTGATAGATCCTGTCGTTTTGAAACTGACTTCTCTTACATCAACGTCATTTTTTATCACATAAGTATCGTTTTCAAAAGCAATATAACCATTTTCATTGGCAATATATTTTATTGATTTTTCATCTTCAACGACTCGTATCGTACTGTCAACTTTAAAAGTCGGTTCATGTTTGACGACAGGCTCGGCAGGTTTTATATATTCGCCACGACAGTTACGCCCGGGTTTTCCGGGTTTTGGTTTGATATACTCTATAAGCACTTCATCTTTTTTGACACTTTGTATAAACCCTCTTAACGCATAATCAATTCTCTCATTTTCATCAAACTCTTTATTTTTTTCAAAATAGAGTATCAAAGCATCATTTGTTGTAGGTGTCGGCTCAATCCCTTCTGCTATCAAATGTGTTTCATTTTGCAAAAATTCAAGGTGCTGCGCCACTCTGACTCGTGCAGAGATTTTTGAGACCACATCAGGAAGCATCTCATCAAAAATATGCACAAGAATTCCTGCCCGTATTTTTTTCTTATTTATAAGATCCAAAAAACTGTCTTCGAATCTCGGAGAATACTCAACACTTGATCCCGCTGCAATACTCAGATACACTTTACACTTTGTAGCATTGGCCCCAACTGCTGTTTTGAAATTTTTACAGAGTTCATCTTCATCCAGCCTTTTGGAAAAAATTTCCACCTCATATGTCTGTTTAATCTGAAAATCAGGGTTTAAAAAGCTCTCTTCATTGTTGAGTTCACGCAGGGCTTCGGGTGTGACTTCTTCCCATTCACTCTCTTCTTTGTCTTTTTTTATTCTCGTATAAGTCTGAATATCAAGTATGTTAAAATCCAGCAATTCCGGCTTTATATCGTATGATTTTGCAATGTTAAAAATCTCTTTTGCAACATTTTGCGTTCGTACGACAGTCGGACGAACTTTTCTTACTGTTTTAGTCTTTTTATCAGAACCAAATAATGCCATAATGAAATTACCATACTTTTTTTAATTTTTTTTATGAAAGATTTTAACCAAAGATTTGTTAAAATTATGTAAAACTTATATTATATCGACAAAGAAGCCTATGTTTAAAGCAATTTTCACCAACAGTTTTGGAATTCTCATCTCCCGTGTATTGGGATTTTTCAGAGACCTTTTAACCGCATCCGCACTTGGTGCAAACATATACAGCGATATATTTTTCATCGCCTTTAAACTCCCCAATCTTTTTCGCAGAATTTTTGCAGAAGGTGCTTTCAGTCAGGTTTTTATACCTGCGTTTACACGAAGCAGACACAAGGCGCTCTTTAGCATCAATATACTCCTTGTTTTCACTTCTGTCATACTTATACTCACCCTTCTTGTCAATCTCATACCGCAGCTTTTTACAAAAGCAATCGCCACAGGTTTTGATGCGGACACCATTGCCCTCGCCGCTCCCTATGTTGCCATCAATTTTTGGTACCTTCCGCTTATATTTTTTGTTACATTTTTGAGTGCTATGCTGCAGTACAAACACCATTTTGCAACCTCGGCATTTGCAACTGCCCTGCTCAATCTTTCACTCATTGCTGCTTTGTACCTCTCTCAGGACAAAAGCCAAAGTGAAATTGTTTACTATTTAAGTTACGGGGTCATTATTGGCGGAGTGTTGCAACTCGGCGTCCATCTGCTGGCCATATACAAACTCGGACTGGCAAAACTGCTTCTTGGCGGCGTGAAGTATTTTGGAGTCAAATCTAAAAATATAAAAGAGGATACCAAAAAATTTCGCACAAATTTCTTTCCGGCGGTCTGGGGAAACTCTACCGCACAGGTTTCTGCTTTTTTGGACACTTTTTTAGCCTCGTTTTTAGTCACCGGTTCTATCTCCTATCTTTACTATGCCAACCGCATTTTTCAACTGCCTTTGGCACTTTTTGCCATTGCCGTATCTGTTGCGCTGTTTCCAAGAATCGCACGCTATTTAAAAAACAATGATGAAGCAAAAGCGCTTGCAAATCTGCAAAAGGCTTTCTGGTTTTTGGCATTTCTGCTTACATGCAGTACTCTTGGAGGCATCATCCTTTCTCATGAAATCATCTGGCTTTTGTTTCAAAGAGGTGCCTTTGACGCCCAGGATACCCAAAACACAAGTGCCGTACTGCAAATGTATATGCTCGGACTTTTACCTTTTGGCATACAAAAACTTTTTGTTCTCTGGCTCTATGCAAAAGAGATGCAGGCAAAAGCCGCAAAAATAGCGACTGTTTCTCTTGTCGCCTACATTACTTTTGCCTTGGCTTTTATTGGCCCTTTTGGCGTGGCAGGTTTGGCACTGGCAAGTACCATCGGCGGCTATGTGAGTCTCTTTTTTACCCTCAAAGTTTTTGGGATAAAAAACTTTTTTGCTATACTTCGTTCAAAAAATCTCATCTATCTGGCTGTAAGTTCTGTTGTACTTATCGCATTACTACTCTATTTAAAGGAAATTCTCCGTGCATATATTTGATTCTGTACAAAAAACAAAACGAAAATTCATTCCGCTCAAAGAAGGAAAAGTCACACTCTATGTCTGTGGTCCTACCGTTTATGATGATGCCCACCTCGGACATGCAAAATCAGCGCTTGTGTTTGACTTGCTTACGCGTGTTTTGGAGGCAAACGGATATGAAGTCATCTATGCACGCAACATTACCGACATAGATGACAAAATCATCAAAAAAGCGATAGAGCAGAAAAAAGAGATACAGGAGATTACAGACTTTTATACAGAGGCATACCACAAAGAGATGGAAGCTATCGGTGTAAAAAAACCGACACTGGAGCCAAAAGCAACACAAAACCTTGAAGCGATGGTTGATTTGATACAAAAGCTCATAGACAAAGGACATGCCTACACAACACCTGATGGCGATGTCTATTTTGATACGGCAAGCGACAGTGAGTATCTGACGCTTTCACACCGCAGCCAAAACGAAGAAGACAAGCAGGAGCGGGTCGCGAGTTCTAGCTACAAAAAAAATCATGCCGATTTTGCCCTGTGGAAAAGTGTCAAGGACAACAGTGTTACCTTTTCTTCTCCTTTTGGTGCAGGTCGTCCGGGCTGGCATCTGGAGTGTTCTGCCATGATAGAAAAGCATTTGGCCTACAAAGATACGCCTTTTGCCATAGACATCCACGGAGGCGGAGCTGACCTGCTTTTTCCCCACCATGAAAATGAAGCGGCACAGACACGGTGTGCCACAAAACATGAACTTGCCAACTACTGGATGCATAACGGATTTGTCAATATTGAAGGCGAAAAGATGAGCAAATCACTGGGCAACAGCTTTTTTCTCAAAGATGCCCTCAAAGAGTATGACGGCGAAGTATTGCGGTTTTACCTCTTAAGTACACATTACCGCAGTAATTTTAATTTTAACACGCAGGATCTGGAAGCTTCCAAAAAGCGTCTTGACAAACTCTACAGACTGAAAAAACGTCTTTTTGGTTTGTCTGCGTGTAATGATGAAACACCCTTTAAAAAAGAGCTTTTAAAATCTCTTAATGATGATATGAATGTCTCAACGGCTCTGGCCCTTATTGATGAGATGATAAGTAAAGCCAACGAAACACTCGACACTGCAGGAAAACACAAACTGCTCAAGCGTGAGACTCTGGCAAATTTGGCATACATAGAAGAAATTTTGGGCTTTGGTGTACAAAATCCTTTTGAGTATTTTCAGTTTGGCATAGATGACAATACAAAAGAGAAAATAAATACCCTCATAGAACAAAGAGACAGCGCAAAAAAAGAGAAAGATTTCGCGCTCTCGGACAAGATTCGAGATGAAATTCTTAGCCTTGGTGTTCATCTAATGGATACCCCGCAGGGAACTTTTTGGGAAAAAGTATAAATGACACTCAAAGAACTCCAACAGCACCTTGAGAAAAACGCCCTTACATGTAATGAAGAGTTTAAACGCTTGTTTCATGGTCGTGGCGGACTTTACGAGGAGTGGAAGCATCTTACAGTAGACTCCATTGACACTATTTTAAGTATTGCTTTGTATTTTGAAAAAAAGAATGAGACAGAACTTTTAGAGATGCTCAAAGCCTTTACATGTAACACGCGATATACAACACTTGTAATACAAAGACGATATCTTAAAGATGCACCGAGTGAAGTGATTACAGGAGAAATTCCGCAGGATTTACATGTAACAGAAAACGGCATGCAACTCAAAATCAACCTTCTCTCCAACAAAAACAGCGGTTATTTTCCCGATATGAAGAACGGGCGTGCCTTTGTACGCGAAAATGCCAAAGGCAAACACATTTTAAATCTCTTTTCCTATACCTGTGCATTTAGTGTTGCGGCAAAGCTCGGAGGTGCAAAGAGTGTTGTCAATGTCGATATGAGCAAAGGTGCCCTAAAAACAGGAATGGCAAACCATGCTTTAAACAATCTCGACCCAAAAGGTGTGAGCTTTCTCTCATACAACATACTCAAATCATTCTCTTCACTCAAAAGAAAAGGTCCTTACGATATGATTATCATCGACCCGCCGAGCTTTCAAAGAGGCAGTTTTGAAGCGACAAAAGATTATGAAAAACTTATAAAAAAACTGCCGCAGCTTGCAAGCAAGAACTGCATACTTTTGGCATGTCTGAATTCTCCTGAGTTGGAAAGTAACTTCATTATAGAGATGATAGAAAAATTCGCACCGAGTTTTACATTTGAAAAACGACTGGAAAACCTGCCTGAATTCGCAAGTAATGACGAAGAAAAAAGTTTGAAAAATCTTGTTTTTACAAGAGTTGCTGTATAATCAATTATGAAAAAAGAGAACCAAATCAAATATGAACTGATGCGACTGATGGCATTGGATTCTTATGCCTCTTCTGTTTCATTGCTTTTTATAGTTACCGTAGTTGCCGCTCTTTTTTGGCAAGAGACAGCACTGAGGGTTCTGCTTGCTGTTTGGTTGCTCTCTCTTTATACTGTTCTTATAATCAGAAGCTACTATGTAAGACAGTTTTTACATAATAAAACAAACCTTCAAAAAGCACAAACAATTTTTAATTTTTCCACCATTTTTTCAGCTCTGCTCACCAGTGCAGGTTTTTTGTTTTTATTTACAACTGCTGACCATGTGCATCAGACATTTATTATAATTATTATTTCCGGAACTTCAGCCGGTGCTGTCATTACACTCTCTTATTTCAAAAAACTGAGTATCAGTTATTTGTTTGTCCTGCTGCTTCCGCTTGTTTACACTCTTTTGGCACATAAATCGAATGCTTTTAATGCACTAAGCTATCTTATCATTTTGTTTTTGGTTATGCTCTCCATTTTTTCGGCAAAATACAATAAAAATATTGTAACAACATTAATAAGCAAATATAAAATTTTAGCAACAAAAAAAGCACTCGAAGTTTCAAAAAACAATTTTGAATCAATTTTCAAAGAACTTCCTATCGGTGTTTTCACCTACAGCAAAGACCTCGTACTGACCCAGGTGAACAAAGCATTTGCAAAAATTATAAAGGTTCCTCAGGAAAAACTTTTCAACCTTGACATGAAAACACTCAAAGACAAATCTATAATAGAACCCCTGCAAAAAGTTTTTAAAAATGAAAAAGCAGTTTATGAGGGTATTTACCATACAACACTCACTGACCTGGATCTGTGGATACGGTTGCATGCAATTCCCATGTATGATGCACAGGGCAATATCATTTCCGGACTGGGCATGGTAGAAGACATCACAACAGAGGTACAGAATCAAAAAAAACTGGAGTACCAGGCTTTTTATGATTCTCTGACCGGTTTAACCAACAGAGCCTCTTTTCGCAACTATTTAGAGCAGTTTATGAAAAAAATTCACCGCTCAAAAGAGTATGGTGCCCTGCTGTTCATTGATCTGGATGACTTTAAGAATATTAATGATTCTATCGGACATGATGTCGGTGATTATGTATTGCAGATATTTGCACAAAGAATCAGAAAAGTTCTCAGAGCAGAAGATATTTTTGCCAGACTCGGAGGGGATGAGTTTGTCATTCTCCTTTCGCAAACTGATGCAAATCTTGCAAAGATGCATGAAACAGCTCTGTACTTATCGGAAAAAATTCATACAACCCTCAAAGAACCGATACACAAAGAAAATGAAACACTCTATATATCACTCAGTATAGGCATAAAAATACTCACACCCGAAGAGCTTGATACTACCACTATACTCAAACATGCAGATATAGCCATGTATGAATCAAAAAAAGGAGGAAAAAACAAAACCTCTTTTTATGACAGTGCAATGAGCAGACAGATACAGGAGCAACTGCTTTTGCACAATGAACTCAAAATTGCCATACAGGAAAAACAGTTTGAACTCTACCTGCAGCCTATTGTAGAGACAAAGACAGATAAAATTGTTTCTGCCGAAGCATTGATACGATGGAATCACCCGACAAAAGGGCTTCTGTTTCCAGATGCTTTTATAGAGTATGCAGAACAGTCCAGCCTTATCATCAACATAGGCAGTTGGGTGATAGAGAACGCTTTTGCAATGTATAAAGAACTCGAAGATACGCTTGAAAATATTGCTGTAAATATCAGCTTGAAACAGTTTTCCCAGGATAATTTTGAAGAACTTTTGCTTGCAAGTGCAAAAAAACACAATGTACATCCTCGCTGTATCAAACTTGAACTTACAGAATCTGTGATGCTAAACAATCTGGAAAAGACCATTGACAAAATGCTCCATATCAAAGCGCACGGATTTGCATTTTCCATGGATGATTTTGGCACAGGCTACTCTTCACTCTCCTATCTGAAAAATCTGCCGTTTGACTATCTCAAAATCGATCAAAGTTTTGTACGGGATATGCTTGAGAATGAAAATGACAAAAAGCTTGTCAAAATTATTATTGATGTGGCAAAACAGTTTGATTTTTCAGTAATAGCCGAAGGAGTAGAAACAGTCGAGCATGCTCACTTTATAAAGGAAAACGGATGTGACTACTATCAAGGCTATCTGATATCCAAACCTGTTCCTTTGGCAGAATTTAAAAAACTCCTCTAAAAGACTTATTATTATGTAAGTTAATAAAATTAATAACTTACATTTATTAATTGTTAATGCTGATTGGAATAATATTCCGCCATGAAAACACATATCACAAACTTTTTTCGATCCGTTTTCTATCTGTACTATGATGGTTTTGTAAATATGAGAACAGGCAAAACCCTTTGGATTCTCATAGCTGTAAAACTATTTGTTATGTTTGCCGTTATAAAATGGCTGTTCTTCCCAAATATATTGCAGGAAAACTTCAAAACTGATACACAAAGAAGTCAATATATTTTGCAACAACTCACAAAGGAAAAATAATATGGAACACACTGACGTGCTTGTTGACTGGTCACGGGCGCAATTTGCTCTTACAGCACTCTATCACTGGCTTTTCGTACCGCTTACACTTGGTTTGACATTTATCGTTGCCATTATGGAAACTCTTTATGTCAAAACCGGCGATGAAAAATGGAAACAGACAACAAAATACTGGATGGGACTCTTGGCCATTAACTTTGCCATAGGGCTGGCTACCGGTATTATTATGGAGTTTGAGTTTGGTACCAACTGGTCGAACTACTCCTGGATTGTCGGCGATATTTTCGGTGCACCGCTTGCCATTGAAGGGCTTATGGCATTTTTCATGGAATCGACATTCTTTGCCGTTATGTTTTTCGGCTGGGACAAAGTCAGCAAAAAAATGCACCTGACCTCCACATGGCTTGTTGCGATCGGTTCAAACCTCTCTGCACTGTGGATTTTGGTAGCAAACGGCTGGATGCAGCACCCTGTTGGTATGAAATTCAATCCCGATACGGCAAGAAACGAAATGTTGAATTTTTGGGAAGTATTTTTCAACCCGAATGCAGTCAGCAAGTTTTTGCATACAATAAGCAGCGGTTATGTACTTGCTTCACTTTTTGTTATAGGAATCAGTGCCTGGTATCTGCTTAAAAAACGCGATACACAGTTTGCACGACGCAGCATTATTGTAGCCTCAAGCTTCGGGCTTATTACCTCACTTTTTTTGTTAACCACAGGTGATGAATCAGCCCACCAGGTAGCTCTCAACCAGCCCATGAAACTTGCCGCTATGGAAGGTTTGTATGATGGAGAAAAACGCGCCGGAATTGTTGCCTTTGGTGTACTTGATACCGCAAAAGAGATAGGTGACGACTTAAATCCCTTTCTTTTCAGTTTTGAAATCCCGGGTGCGCTTTCTTTCCTTGGCTACCATGATTTGAATGCTTTTGTACCGGGTATAGACAACCTGATGCAGGGAAGCGAGAAATACGGCATTATGTCCATACCGCAAAAAATGCAAAAAGGGAAAACTGCCGTGGCCGCTTTAGGCGCCTATAAAAAGTTCAAAAAAGAAGGCAATCTTGTTGAGGCTGAAAAAGCACTCAAAACTTTTGAAGCAAATCAGGCTTATATGGGCTACGGTTATTTGAAAAAACCGCAGGATGCTGTCCCCGATGTTGCACTGAGCTTTTACAGTTTTCATACAATGGTAGGGCTTGGCACATGGTTTTTGGTTCTTTTTATGGTAACACTTTATTATGCCATGACCAACGAAATGCACAACAAAAAGTGGCTGCTCTACCTCGCAGTGGCAACCATTCCGCTTGGATATATCGCACAGGAAGCCGGATGGATAGTAGCAGAAGCGGGACGTCAGCCCTGGGCTATTCAGGATCTGCTTCCGGTAGGTATGGCAGCTTCCAACATTGCCTCAACAAGCGTTATGATTACTTTTTGGCTCTTTGCAGTGCTTTTTACAGCACTCTTAATAGCCGAAGTAAAAATCATGTTAAAACAGATAAAAATCGGGCCGGAGGGACATTAAATGTTTGACTTACTCACTTTACAACAATACTGGTGGTTCTTAATCAGTCTTTTAGGAGCACTCTTTGTCTTTATGACCTTTGTACAGGGCGGACAGACACTGCTGTATACTCTGGCAAAAACAGAAGATGAAAGAGATGTTTTAGTCAACTCTTTAGGGAGAAAATGGGAACTTACCTTTACAATGCTTGTCATGTTCGGCGGTGCGCTTTTTGCCGCAATGCCGCTTTTTTATGCAGTAAGTTTCGGCGGTGCCTATTATGTCTGGATGGGCATTCTTTTTTGTTTTATTATTCAGGCTGTCGCGTATGAATACAGAAAAAAACCGGACAATTTTTACGGGGAACGTTTTTATGAGACCCTGCTCTACATCAACGGCTCCCTCGGGATATTTTTAATCGGTGTGGCAGTGGCGACACTCTTTAGCGGCGGTAATTTCATTGTCAATGAAAACAACCTCTCACACTGGACGATGCAGAGCTACGGGCTTGAAGCACTTTTAAACCCTTTTAATGTTGCCTTTGGATTGATGCTTGTTTTTCTTTCACGATTTCAGGGTGCTTTGTATTTTTTAAATAATGTCGATGTGCCGACTGTTACGGCAAGAGTCAAAAAGGTTGTTATTGTAAACTTCGGGATGTTTCTGATCCTTTTTCTTTATGTTTTGGCAACAATATTGTTTATGGACGGTTTGCGTTATGATCCCGATACCCTTGTTGTCAGTGTTGAAAGTATGAAATTTTTACACAGCTTTATGGATATGCCGGCTTTAGCAGGTTTACTGCTTGTCGGTGTTCTCACATTGTTATACGGAGTAGTTATCGCAGTAACGAAAAAAGCACAAAAAGCCATCTGGTTTAGCGGATTGGGCGTTATACTTACAGTGCTTGTATTGTTTTTGATTTTGGGACTGGACGCTTCTGTTTTTTACCCGTCACTTGCAGATATACAAAGTTCACTCACCATACAAAACAGTTCAGGAAGTCACTACACACTTGAAGTGATGAGTATTGTCTCTGTCCTTGTTCCGGTTGTCCTGCTTTATATTATATTTGTATGGCGTTCAATGGACAAATCACAAATCACAATAGATGAAGTCAAATCTGACCCGCATCATTACTAGGAGAAATTATGGAATATTTAGCAGAATCAATTTGGTATTTAAGCTGGCCGGTCATTATTTATCTCTCATATAAATTTGTCAGTCTCAACCTGCATCACTACAAAAAGATGGAAAGACTCGAAGAACTTGAAGAAATACATGCAAAAACTCAGGCTGCCAAAAAACAGGCAGCCTGAGAGGCTACTCGCAGTAAGTTGCCAGAAGCCCTGCTTTGAGTGCATTGTACGTCTCTTCTCCTTTGAGTTTTTTCACGATTTTCAGACCAAAGCACAAGGCCGTACCCGGTCCGCGTGAAGTCATCACATTTTGATCTTCAACGACCATTGCTTTGTCTCCCATATATCCTTCTTGGCGTATCTGTTCTTCTACAGACGGGTAGCAGGTATATTTTTCTTTTAAAACACCCGCTTTGTTCAGGGCAAACGGGGCTGCACAGATAGCTCCGATATTTTTTCCTTTGGCATCCATCTCACGCAAAATTCTCTGTACATTTTCATCATCAGCCAGAGCATAGGTACCGTCCCATCCGCCAGGCAAAACGACCATATCAATCATGTCGGCATTGACATCCTTTACATGTAAGTCCGCTTGAATGACAATATTGTTCGCTCCTTTTACAAGCATCTCTTCACTTAAAGATGCAACCAAAACTTCAATCTCTGCACGTCTTAAAACATCTATGATGCTCACCGCTTCTATCTCTTCAAATCCGTTTGCCAACGGGACTAAAACTTTACTCATAAACTACTCCTTTCCTAAGAACTTTTTATTATTCTAACACGACTTCAGTAACAAAAAAATTAAGTACAATCAAAGGTCAAAGAGATTAAAATGTTCACTAATAAAAGTTATAATGTGTTAATATTAAATACTGGAGATATTTTGACAAAAGCGCTGCTTATACTGTTACTGTTTCTTTTGAGTGCCTGCTCTTCAAAACCACAAAAGCAGATTGTCATCTCTACAAATCAATGGATAGGCTATGCACCTTTGTTTTATGCCTATGAAACAGGAAAACTTGATTCTTTAAATATAAAAATAGTTACCAGTGTCTCTCTCGCAGAAGCAGCCGATTTGTACAGTATCGGCAAGGCGGATATGGTGACCACCACACAGCATGAATACAATATTTTAAAACAAACCACCCATGATATCAAAGCGGTTATTTTGATAGACCGCTCAAACGGCGGCGATATGATTTTGTCAAACAGAACACTTGAGGCACTCAAAAAAAGTACAAAAACAGATGCCTATCTTGAAGTTGATTCCATCAATCAGGAAATTTTACTTGATTTTCTCAAAAAAAATGCCATCAGTAAAGAGAAGATAAACTTTATAAACAAAGATCAGCGGCAAATCCAGGATGTGGAAAATGACCCCCAAAAAGCCATACTCATTGCCACCTACACGCCTTATGAGATTGCTTTGAAAAAAAAGAATTTCAAAGAGGTTGCCTCAACAAAAGATATTAACAGTATTATTGTCATAGATGCACTGTGTGCAAGAGATACTCTTATAAAAAATGACAAGCAGAGGCTTATACAACTCAAAAAAGTGATAGACAAAGCTATAACAACCATAGAAACAAATCCAAAAGCATCCTATAAAGTTATTTCCAAATACTTTTCACATGTAAGCTATAAAGAGTATCGTCACTCCCTGAGTCTTATCAAATGGATAAACAAGCCCTCACAGGAGCTTTTGGAATATATACAACAGTATGGATACAAAAAGGACGATATCATTTTATGAACTCCATTTCCATAAAGAGTTTTATCCTGTCGATTATATTTGTTGCGTTTGCACTCGAAGGATATATTTTTTATAATTTTTTTGAAAATTCAAAAGAGACGATAAGCAAACTGCTTCAGACAAGCATACAGACCGATGTGTTAAATCTCAAGCACTTTATGGAAAAAAATTTAAAACAAAAAGACATCAACTTTATTGCCTCCCATATTGACAATATTATTATCATTAATCCCACTGTCAAAGATATACATATTCTTGATAACAGCCAAAATATTATTTACCATGCAAATATCAGATATGAAGATCACAATCACTCAACACAAAAGTGTCTCCCGATTTCCAAAATTACAAATACGAATATTTTCACACAACAGTGTTACTCTTTTTCCATTAAAACTTTTCATGGACTCCAAGCAAAATATTATTATGCAAATGTATATATTGATGAAGCCTATACGCATGGACTCATTGCACAACAGATAAGAAAAATTCTTGTCGCCTTTCTTGTAAGCGCTTTTGTCTTTATACTGTTTTTATGGGTATTGTCAAAAATCTACATCATCACACCTCTTGAGAAACTGCGCCAGTATGCCTACTACAGTCGAAATCCTCCAAAAAACTTTTTTGTCAAAGAGATTGAGAGTATCCGCTACTCCCTCAATATGACATTCAAAAGGCTGCAGCAGGAACAGGAAGAACTCTATAATTTGTCGACAAAAGACCCTTTAAGCGGCCTGTATAACAGGCTGAGTCTTATAGAAAAAATCAATTGGCTGATTGCAAAAAACAAAAGAGACAAAAAAGAGTTTGCCATTATATTTTTGGATCTGGATAATTTTAAAAATATAAATGATTCAAAAGGGCATGCCTTTGGTGATAAAATTCTTTTGCACATTGCTCAGGTTCTTTTAAAAACAACCCGAGAAAATGATATTGTCGCACGTCTGGGAGGCGATGAGTTTGTAGTAATTCTGCCTGATTTTTCAAATGAAAATACAATTATAGAGATTGCCCAAAGACTCAAAGAAAAACTCTCATTGCCTTTTAGGATTGAGGATGAGGAGTACCAGATCACTGCCAGCATGGGGATTGCCATCTATCCCAAAGACGGCAGGGATGTCCAGACACTGCTAAAAAATGCAGATATTGCAATGTACAAATCAAAAGAGCTTGGAAAAAACAATTTCCAGTTTTTTACAAATGCCATCAACAAGGCGGTTCAGGAAAAAATACATATGCAGCAAATCATAAAAGATGCTTTGCAACACAATCATTTCAAACTCTATTATCAGCCAAAAGTAGATATAAAAACCAAAAAAATAGTCGGATGCGAAGCACTTATCAGACTTATAGACCCTGTAGAGGGAATCATTCCTCCTTACAGGTTCATCGGTATTGCTGAAGAAAACAGAACGATTATTCCTCTTGGAGAATGGATTATTCAAGAAGCTGTTGCTCAAATAAAAAAATGGGAACAGACTCCTTTAAAAAATATAAAAATCTCTGTCAATCTGTCTGCTGTGCAATTCCAAGACCCAAAACTCTTGCAAAAGATACAAAAATATACACAGGACATAGACAGAAGCAAATTTGACATAGAATTGACAGAATCTGTCCTTATACAACATTTCAAAGAACGGTTAAATATTATCAAAAATATTAAAAAACTGGGAATCACTCTCTCTTTGGATGATTTTGGCACCGGCTACTCTTCTTTGTCTTATCTCAAAGATATTCCTTTTGATACCCTTAAAATAGACAAAGCATTTATAGACAATATTTACACAAAAGATGATTTGACCTTTATCAATATGATAGTGGGTATTGCCGATGACCTGCATCTCAATGTCGTCGCCGAGGGTGTCGAGACAAAAGAACAGCTCAAACTTTTAGAAGAAATCAACTGTAAAGAGTACCAGGGATATTTGTGTTCCAAACCGGTACCGCCAAAAGAGTTTGAGAAGTTATTTAGCTTAGATTGTGTATAATAATCCAATTTTATACAAGTGGACAGTTATGTTAAGTTATGAATCTATAAAACCTTATCTTTTTAAATTCCAGCCGGAAACTGCACATCATATTGCCGAATGCGTTTTACGCCTGCCAAATATTTGTCAGATTCCCTTTAACTTCTTTTTGGAATCTCATTTCATCAATGATGCAAGTCTGAAGCAGGAAATTTTCGGACGTACCTTTTACAACCCGGTAGGACTTGGCGCCGGCTTTGACAAAAATGCAACAATGATACGCGGTATGCAGATTTTGGGATTTGGTTTTACCGAGATCGGTACAGTCACCCCAAAACCCCAGGCCGGAAATCCGAAGCCAAGAATGTTCCGCCATGTGGAGGAACAAAGCATTCAAAATGCCATGGGTTTTAACAATGACGGTGCCTATAAAGTCATAAAGAGACTCAAACAACGCACTCCGTTTACTACACCCATTGGTATCAATATCGGAAAAAACAAAACAACACCTGAAAAAGAGGCTCTTAATGACTATACGCATCTTATCAAAGCTTTTGACGGGTTGGGTGACTATTTTGTAATTAATATTTCCTCACCAAATACACCCGGGTTACGGGATCTGCAAAATGAAGCGTTTATTACAAACCTTTTTACACAGGCAAAAAAACTCACACAAATGCCGATCTTGCTAAAAATTGCACCGGACATGGAAATACAAGACGCCGTAAATTTAACAAAAATGGCAGTTCAAGCCGGAGCTGACGGTATCATAGCGACAAATACAACTATAGACTACTCACTTGTCAAACATCCAAAAAGTACAGGCGGGCTCAGCGGTGCCGTCCTTAAAGAAAAAAGCTTTAAAATCTTTGACGCTATTGCAAACGAACTCTATGGAAAGACAGTACTGATTTCCGTCGGCGGTATTGATTCTGCGGAAGAAGCATACAAACGCATACGGGCAGGCGCATCACTGGTACAGATTTTAAGCGGATTGATTTTTCACGGTCCCGATATGATCATGAACATAAACAAAGAACTCATACAACTGCTCAAAGCAGACGGTTTTGACAATATTGCACAGGCCGTCGGAGCTGACAGAAAACAATGAAAATACTACTTACAATACTCTTAACACTAGGAACACTTATGGCGACATCACTCCCAAAATACGAAACAAAAACACTTAAAAACGGACTGCAGATTGTAGTCATCCCTTTGAAGAACCATTCAAATGTCATCAGTACGGACATTTTTTACAAAGTCGGCAGCCGAAATGAGGTCATGGGCAAAACAGGCATAGCCCATATGCTTGAGCATATGAACTTTAAATCCAGCAAAAATCTCAAAGCCGGTGAATTTGACAAAGAGGTCAAAAGCATCGGAGGGGTGAACAATGCTTCAACAAGCTTTGACTATACGCACTACTATATCAAATCAAGCACAGACAATTTAAACAAATCCATAGAACTCTATGCCGAACTTATGCAAAATCTCAATCTCAAAGATGACGAGTTTCAACCCGAGCGTGATGTTGTTACAGAGGAGAGACGCTGGAGAACCGACAACAATCCTTTGGGATATCTCTATTTCAGACTTTTTAACAATGCCTACATTTACCACCCGTACCACTGGACACCTATCGGGTTTATGAATGACATCAGAACATGGACCATCAAGGACATAAGAGATTTTCATGCGACCTACTATCAGCCGCAAAATGCCATTTTAATGGTAACAGGGGATGTCGATCCAAAAGAGGTCTTTAAAAGTGCAAAAGCCGCTTTTGGCAAAATAAAAAATCATGGGAAAATCCCAAAAGTAAAATTTGTAGAACCGGAACAGGACGGAGCAAAAAGAGTGATCGTCCACAAAGAGAGTGAAGTGGAAATGCTCGCTATTACTTTTCATATTCCTGATTTTAAAGACCCTGACCAGGTCACACTCAGCGTTATTTCCGAAATTCTCTACTCGGGGAAAAGTTCACGGCTCTATAAAGAACTTGTAGACAAAAAACGTCTTGTCAACTCTGTCTATGCATACAATATGGAAAACACAGACCCGGGACTTTTTATATTTATGGCTACATGTAACCCCGGTGTCAAGGCAGAGACGGTAGAAAAAGAGCTTATCAGACAGATAAACCTGATGAAAGAGACAAAGGTGACAAAAGCGGAGCTTGAAAAAGTCAAAATCAACACAAAATCAGATTTTATCTATTCGCTTGAGAGTTCAACCTCTGTGGCTAATCTTTTTGGCAGCTACCTTGTACGGGGAGACATTGAACCCCTTTTACATTATGAAGAAGAGGTCAATAAAGTCACAGCAAAGAAGGTCCAACAAGTTGCTCAAAAGTATTTTAATTTTGACAAATCGACAACCCTTATTTTAAAGAAATAATAAATACTTATAACATAAAGTTACATAAAAGTAATTCTTTTGTAACTTTATCAAAAAAATATCACAAAAAATAAGTTTCTGTGCTACCATTAGTAAAAATAATACTATGCAAGGTTCTTATTCGTGTCAAAAACTTTCTTCTTTCTCCTTATTTCATCCGCTCTTTTTGCCATTTCAAACCAGGAAGTTGCCAACAAATGTGAAGCTGTTATGAACGGTTTCAAAGACTCCTCCTCAACTATGAAAATGACGCTCATTAATGCCAACAATCAAAAACGTGAACGTCATATGAAAATGATCATTCTTGAAAAAGCATCCGGAAACAAATCACTGATGACCTTTCTTTCGCCTGCGGATGTAAAAGGAACAAAGTTTCTCAATTATGAGCATATCAACAAAGATGATGACCAGTGGCTCTATCTGCCGGCATTAAAACGTGTAAAACGGATTGCTTCAAAAAACAAATCGGGCTCTTTTATGGGTTCGGAATTCTCTTATGAGGATCTCAGCTCTTTTAGTGCGAAAAAATACACTTTTACAGGTGAAGCCAAAGAAGAAATGCTCAACGGCAAAAAATATTATGTCGGCAAAAGAGTGCCTGTCAGTAAAAACTCAGGCTATACAAAACAGATCTCATGGGTGAATGCAAAAACATTTTTGATAAAAAAAGTGGACTATTACGACAGAAAACATGAACTGCTTAAAACAGCTTTTTTTGATGACTACAAAAAGATAAAAGGCGTATGGCGCGTAGGCATGATGAGAATAAAAAACCATCAAAACGGCAAGAAGACCATTTTAGTCTGGGAAGACGAAAAAATAAAAACCGGGCTCAAAGAGAGAAATTTTCATAAACGCGTCTTGAAAAAATAATTATGAAACTGCTTTTTTTACTGCTTTTTTGCATAAGTATCCTTTATGCAAAATCTGATGATACCTGCTACTCCGTACAACTGACAAGTTTTAAATTCAAAAAGAATTCGACCTATGATTTTGCAGCACACAATTACCCAAAAACATGCAGACTTATCTCATTTAGCAATATCAACAGTGTACGCTGCGGGTGTTATGAGAAATACCGTGATGCCAGAGCAGCACTCAAAAAACTCTCAAAAAAATATCCAAAGCCTATTATTGTAAATACATATAAATACAGATTTCAAAAAAAAGTTGAAAAAGTTGAAAAATTACAAAAAAATTACAAAAAAATTACAAAAAAGCCACAAAAGAAAAATATTCCAAAAATAAGTCCAGTGTTGCATGAGCCTTTGCGTGTAAGCGAAGAAGTAACACAAAAAGAAACAGCAAGTTTCCTCGATGACATCAGCTATCAGGGCAATATCAACCTGACACTGCAGTCCTATATGAAAGCTCCTGCAGGCAAAGAGAAACAAAATGCACTGCTGTCTGCCAATTTTGAAGCAAAATACATCAAAGAAAACTTTACAGGGTTTGCAAAAGCCAGAGTACAACAGGATTATTATGATTTGCAAAAAACAGCGAAACATACCAACAGAAGTTTTATCCGTTTGGATGAACTTTACGGCAGTTATGATTTTGAAAATGATTCCATCCTTCTTGGAAAAAATATTTTGTTCTGGGGTGCACTTGAAGTACGCAATATTGTCAATGTTTTTAATCCTGACGAACTGCGGTCTGACCCTTTTTACACAGACAAACTCGGTGTCATCAATGCCGCTTATACGCATTACACAGAAAGCGGAGAGTTTTCTGCCATTATAAAACTGTATGAACAAAACAGGAAAATGCCTGCCTATCCTTATGTCTATTACTATTTTCCCGCTACACTCAATGTAGCGCCAAATGTTACTCTGCCTTTGGTATATAAAGAAAAACTCAAAACAAAAGCCAGCCCCTACCGACCAAGTATTTACCTGAAATATTCAGACAGCACAGACACCCAATATGCACTTGATTATGCTTTTGTCTTTGAAAACGGGTACGATTCCCAACGCTACTATACACAAACACTCCAGGCTGACAATACTGTTACAACAGAAGAAAATGCCTATTTGGTTAACAAGTTTATGACCTATGATACCCTTGTAATTGGTGCAACACTCTACAAGCTTGAAGCCACCTTTGCCGACATTCTTGATGATACACTTGTTTCTGATTATATACATGTAGGCATTGGTGCGGAACATACGCTCTCGCAGGTTTACAAAGAGGCTGATCTGGGATTGCTTGTGGAATACTACCGTTATATTACACTGCAAAGCGGAAAAAAAGATGATCTGGCACTGTTTGAACTTTTTCAAAATGACCTCTTTTTAGGGCTTCGTTACAGTTTCAACCAGGGCAACGATGCAAGTATCGTCGGCGGCGGCATACTTGACCTTGATTATAATGAACAGGTCTACTATATGGAGTATCAAACCCGTGTTATGGATACTTTCAAACTTAATTTTGACTACAGATACATATCTCCGTCAAAAAATTACAATACGGCTTTTAAACTGATGGGTGCGCATGAACGCATCAGTCTAAAACTCGGTTATTATTTTTAATATAGAGGAAAAAATGAAAAAATTTGTAGATTTCATCATCAGATTTCGCTGGTTTATTGTCACACTGATTCCGCTTATTACTGTTGTACTTGCCTATCAGCTCAAATATGCACAGTTTGACGGCTCCTACAGAATCTGGTTTGGCGAAGAGTCACAAACACTCAAACAGTATGATGCCTTTAAAAATACCTTTGGCAATGATGACTCCATCATCATAGTTTTTCGCGATGAAAACGGTATTTTTAACAAAAACGCGTTACATGTAATAGATCGGCTCACCCAAAAACTCTGGCAGACAAAATACATAGCAAGAGTAGATTCACTTACAAATTACCAATATGTCCATCAAAACCCGCAGGACGAAGATGACATTCTCATAGATAATTTTATAGAAGATATTGACGCTTTACATGTAAATGATTTACAGAAGAAAAAAGAAATTGCTTTGAGTGAAGACTTAATTGTCAACCGTATTATATCAAAAGATGCCAAAACTACTATGATAGTCGGGCGTTTGACACCAAAAGCAGGCAACACCATTGGGGCTTCCAAACATATTATGCAGGATATAAACAGATATATCCAGGAGGAAAAAGAGAGCGGTTACAAATTTTATCTCGCAGGCGGACCTGTTGTCAATACAACATTCAGTTCCCTCGGTCAGTATGATGTCAAAACCTTTACACCGCTTGTTCTTTTGATAGCAATGCTTCTGCTGTGGATTATTTTTCGTAAAATTTCCGGTGTTTTTCTGACAATAGCCGTCGTTGTTTTTACCTTTACTATAGTTCTGTCACTGCAAACAGTTTTTGGCTACAAACTCAATAATTTTACGGCAAATATGCCCGTATTTATCATTGCTATCGGCATTGCCGATGCTATGCACCTTTTTTGGATCTATCTGCTTGGCAGAAAAGCAGGACTTGACAATTATGCGGCAATTCATGATACTTTGGAGAAAAACCTCCTGCCTACTTTTTTAACCTCCATAACAACCGCTGTCGGTTTTGCTTCTTTGGGTATTTCAGATATTGTTCCCATCAAGACCTTAGGTCTGGCAACAGCAAATGCCGCCATATTGGCCTTTGTCATTACGATACTTTTTGTTCCTGCAGCCCTGGCAATTTTAAATATAAAGGTCAAAGTCACGCAAAAGACGGCTGTCCAAAACAGACTCGGTGCCTTTGCCAAAAAATATGCAAAATTCATCATAAAGCATGACAACAAAATTATCATTGCCACACTTCTGCTCTTTAGCTTTATAGCTTTTGGACTGACAAACCTCAAAGTGGATTCCAATGCGGTCAGATATTTCAGAGAGGATGTTCCCTTTCGTCAAACCGTCAATGTGATAGAAAAAAACCTTACCGGTCCGATGAGTTATGAAGTTGTCATAGATTCAAAAATCACAGACGGGATTAAAAATGCAAAATTCATGCAAACAGTTGACAGATTCTCACAGGCGCTCAAAGAAAAATTTCCGGATGCCAGACATACCTCTTCGCTTGTAGATGTGGTCAAAAAATTCAATGAGGTCATTGATGCAAACAAAAGCATACCAGACAACAACAATCTTATTGCCCAATATCTTCTGCTGTATTCACTCTCACTGCCGCAGGGTATGGAAATAAATGATAAAATGGATGTCAACGAACGGCTGCTCAGACTCACTGTATCTATGAATGTCGTTGATACCTCAAAAGATCTGCAGATGATAGAGTGGATTGAGAAGTGGTGGCAAAACACGCCTTATTCTGCACAGGTTAACGGTCAGACCCAAATGTTTGCACATATGCAGGCTGATGTCACAAAAACTCTTATTGAATCTATATTGCTTGCTATTACCGCCACTTCTCTGCTTATGTTTTTTATTTTTAAAAATATAAAAATGATACCGCTCTTTTTAATTCCCAATATCTTGCCTATTGTCTTGGTCATAGGTGTTATGGGCTGGCTCAACATTAACATAGATTTGGGTGTAGCCATCTCAGGTGCCATCATTCTCGGTATAGCCATAGATGACACAATTCACTTCTTAATCAAATACAAAGAAGCGAGAAAAAAAGGATTTGATTTTGAAAATGCCCTGGCCTATGTTATGCAGTATGCAGGTTTGGCAATGGTACTGACCACTGTCGTTTTAAGCAGTGCATTCATAGTCTTCCGTCTTTCACAGTTTATGCTCAATGCAAATTTCGGACTCATTACAGCCATTGCTTTACTCATCGCCCTGCTGGTAGATCTGCTCTTATTGCCGGCACTTTTGAAAAAGATTGACGGCAAAACAAGAAGCATACTTATAGAAAAGGAGAAAATATAATATGTTGGATATAGAAAAAGCCTACAAAACAAATTTTAAGAAAGCAGTCAAATATCTGCCGACACCTGTCAACAATTTTTTTATAAAAAGACTCAAAAAAATATTCCATGAAGAAAAATACAATGAAATTCATGAAAAAAACCATTATCTGCATGGACTGGAGTTCGTTGACAGTATGCTTGAACTGTTAGACATAGACTACACAATCAAACCAAAGGAACTTAAGAACATTCCCTCAACGGGCAGAGTACTGGTTGTCGCAAATCATATCACAGGGGCCTCGGATGCCTTTGCACTGGTGCAACTCATCGCCAGTGTAAGAGAAAACAAAAAAGTAAGACTGATGGTAAACGGCATGCTTATGGGAGTGACACAGGCAAGTGACATCATCATTCCCGTTGACAACATTACAGGAGCCATTACAAAAACAAGTATCAAAGCCATCAATGAAGCTTTGGCAAACGAAGAGGCGGTAATCATTTTTCCCGCAGGTGTTGTCAACAGATTTTCACTCAAAGGGATTAAAGATACCCCGTGGAAAGCCAGTTTTTTAAAAATTGCAAAAAGAAATAAAACACCGATTTTGCCTGTCAGGATTGAAGGACGCAACAGTCTTTTGTTTTATTTTGTATCTTTCCTGCTGCCTAAAAAGCTCAGCGGTCTTTTAATGCTCCCGCATGAATTTGTCACAGCAGGAGAAAAAAAACCGCTCGTCTTCAATATAGGCAGAGTTATTCCTCTCAGCTCTTTTTCTGATGAAAATATCAGCATTGCCGAGTATCTCAAACTTTTCTACCGGCATCTTTATACCCTTGGAACAAAAAAGAAGTGTGTTTTACAAACGGAAACAACTATCACAGCAGCACACAACAAAATGCTTCTGCGTGCAGAGGTAAACAATGCCGAAGTTTTGGGACATACACTTGACGGCAAAAAAATCATTCTCGCCCAGGCGGATGAAGCACCCTTTTTAATGCAGGAACTCGGACGTGTGAGAGAAATTTCTTTTCGTGCAATCGGCGGAGGCACAGGCACAGCAAAAGACAATGACCTGTATGACAACTACTACAAACATCTTATCCTTTGGGATGAAGAAGATCTTGAAATTGTCGGAGCGTACCGCATAGGAGAAGTCGCACAAATCATAAAAAACCGTGGTATGGAAGGACTGTATACCTACAACCTGTGTGATTTCAGTAAACATTTTCAAGACTACTGCAACAACTCCGTAGAACTCGGACGCAGTTTTGTGCAGCCAAAATACTGGGGCTCACGGGCACTCGACAATCTGTGGCAGGGCGTGGGTGCCTATTTGGCAAAAAATCCGCATATCATTTATACCTATGGCACAGTTACCATTAATGCAGACACACCAAAACAGGCCGTTGCGGCACTTGTCTACTTCTACTCTCTGCATTTTTCCTGCAATACCGATATGATGAGTGCAAAAACACCCTATTTTATGAGCTATGAAGAAAAACAGGAGTTTGACATGCTTTTTAAATACAGATCCTACAAAGAGGGGTTTGTTGTTTTAAAAAAATATCTCAAAGAGTTGGGAACGGCTGTGCCGACTTTGTTTAAACAGTATGCAGAACTGTATGATGAGGGGGCTGTCCGCTTTTTCGATTTTAGTGTCAATGAAGGACTCCATGGTGTGGTCGAAGGATTTATCATTGCAGACAATTCAAAAATGAAAGAGGCGAAAAGAAAACGCTACATTAAAAACTTCGAATCTGAAAAAATTTAATACTTTTTAGCTATAATTAGCCATTATTTTTAAAGGCTACTTAGAATGAATTTAGTAACAGGTTCTTCAACCGCACTGATAACTCCGTTTAAAAACGGGAAACTTGATGAACAGACCTATGCTGCGTTAATACAACGCCAAATAAACAACGGTATGAATGCAGTGTGTCCTGTAGGGACAACAGGCGAAAGCGCCACACTGACACATGATGAACACAAACGCTGTATAGAAATTGCCGTAGAAGTCTGTAAAGGCACGCAGACAAAAGTTTTGGCAGGAGCAGGCAGCAATGCAACACATGAAGCGATAGAAATTGCAAAACATGCGCAAAGCTGTGGTGTTGATGCTATCTTTTCTGTTTCGCCTTACTACAACAAGCCTTCGCAAGAGGGTCTGTACCAGCACTATAAAGCTATAGCAGAAGCTGTCAGCGAACTGCCGTTTATGCTTTATAATGTTCCCGGACGTACAGGTGTGGACATTTCTGCAGACACGACTATCAGACTTTTTGATGATGTTAAAAATATTTACGGAGTCAAAGAAGCGACAGGCAGCCTAGAGCGTACTGTAGAACTGCTTTCGCGCAGACCCGAATTAAAAGTATTTTCAGGGGATGATGCGATTGACTATCCTATTTTGGCAAACGGCGGAGCAGGAATCACTTCAGTTACATCCAATCTTATGCCTGACCTGAAATCAGAACTCGTCAGCAAAGCGCTCAGCGGTGATTTTATAGGGGCAAAAGCCATCAATGACAAACTCTACCCTTTGAACAAAGTGATGTTTTGTGAGTCAAATCCTATTCCGATAAAAGCGGCAATGTATATAGCAGGACTTACAGAGACACTGGAGTACAGACTGCCTCTTGTTGCTCCAAGCAAAGAAAACATGAAAAAGATTGAAGAAGTAATGAAAAACTACGATATTAAAGGACTCTAAAGTATGAAAAACAAAACTCTCTTTGTAAGCGGCGGAACTCGCGGAATCGGCAAGGCAATTGTGTATGCTTTTGCAAAAGAAGGCTGTAATGTTGCCTTTACCTATGCTTCAAGCGCTGATACCGCAAATGAAATTATTAAAGATATCGAGACAAATTACGGAGTAAAATGCCGTGCCTACAAACTGGATATATTAGAGCCAAACACATATAAAGATGTTTATAAAGATTTTGACGAAGATTTTGACAGACTTGACTACTTCATATCCAATGCAATCATCTCAGGACGTGCTGTAGTCGGCGGATTTGGACCGTTTATGCGCCTCAAGCCAAAAGGTCTCAACAATATCTATACGGCAACGGTAGATGCTTTTGTCGTCGGTGCACAGGAAGCTGCCAAAAGAATGGAAAAGACAGGAGGCGGCAGCATTATTTCCATGAGTTCTACGGGTAATCTTGTTTATACGCCAAACTATGCAGGTCACGGAACAAACAAAGCCGCTGTTGAGGCTATGGTACGTTATGCCGCAGCTGAACTCGGTGAGAAAAATATTCGTGTCAATGCCGTAAGCGGCGGACCGATTGATACCGACGCACTCAAGGCATTTCCAAACTACGAAGAGGTAAAAGCTGAAGTTGTCAGACGCTCTCCGCTTTCTCGTATGGGTGTTCCTGAGGATTTGACAGGTGCATGCAAATTTTTGTGTTCTGATGAAGCATCCTGGCTGACAGGACAGACAATAGTCATTGACGGCGGAACTACTTTTCAGTAAACACTTACAGCTTATGAAACTCTCAAGAGATCAAGCCCGTACTTTAACATTAAGAGCAGAGGTTCAGAAAAACATATCGGAATCGGTACTTCAGTGCCGACGGCCAAAACATTCCCGTCACTCTCTGCCCACCCTAAAGGATGGGTTCCAAAAAGCCATACATTCCTCGGAATCGGTACTTCAGTGCCGACTGTTAAAACATTCCTGCCACTCTCTGCCCATCCTGAAGGATGGGTTCCAAAAAACCACACATTCTTCGGAATCGGTACTTCAGTGCCGACTGTTATTACTTACTTTTACGCCACTTTCAGCCCGCACTAAAGTACGGGTTTCAAAAATTTGTAAAAGAGAAGAAAGTTTTATAAACGAGCGTAGTTAACACTTATGCAGGCATCTAAGGATGCCAATTCATTCAAGGTAGTATCATTTACCGCATTGTCTACCAAAATTACAGCAAGCGCTTCTGACTGCTCGTTTCTTGCCAATGAAAAATCTGAAATATTGACATTGTTGTCTGCAAGTATAGTTCCTACACTGCCAATGACACCGGGAACATCAGAGTTTTTAAACAGAACCATATCACCTTTGAGAGGGAATTCAATGTCAAAACCGTCTATTGCGACAATACGCTGTACTCCGTCTTCAAAAATTGTAGCTGAAATTGATGTTGTCCCCTCATTTGTTGTGATTTTCACAGTGATAAGGTTCTTGTAAACTTTTGAGTCTCCCAAATTAACCGCTTCAACTTCAATAGCTTTTTCTTTGGCAACAAAGTCTGCATTTACATAATTTATAGTCTCTGAACTGTGGCTCAAAGCACCAACTGTCACAAAAGTTGCAAGAGAATCAACATAGTTTGCTATTTCTCCCTGCCCTTTTACTTTTATAGAGATTATTTTAGACTTATTAATCTGAGACTCCAGAAAACCGATTTTTTGTCCCATTTCCAAGAATGGCTTTACAAAAGGAGGTATTTTACTCTCATCTATCGGCAAATTCATCGCATTAGGATAGGCTATTCCTTTCGCCGCGGCGATTGCATTTTGTGCCGCTTGTGTTCCGATGTTGTACTGAGACTCATAGGTATTTGCTCCCAAGTGAGGAGAAACGACAATATTGTCCAAATCAAGCAGTTTATTGTTAATTGCAGGCTCTTTAACAAACACATCGATGCCGGCAAAACGAATTTTACCGGATTTCAGTCCGTCATACAAAGCATCTTCGTTATAGAGTCCGCCACGTGCACAGTTGACAAGCACAACGCCGTCTTTCATTTTTGCAATTTCTTCTTTATCGATAATATTAATTGTCTCTTGGTTTTTCGGTGTATGTATCGTGATAACATCACATGCCAAAATATCATCAAAGTTCTTGGTGTAGGTCATGTCCAAATCAGTTACCTTTGAAGGGTCGATATACGGATCATAGGCAACTATATCCATCTCAAATGCTTTTGCGCGTTTCGCAACACGGGAACCTATATTTCCAAAACCGATAATACCGAGTTTTTTACCTTTAAGTTCATATCCGTACCACTTTTCACGCTTCCAGATTCGCTGGTTTTTCAAATGGTCATGAGAATACGGAAACATTCTCATACATGAAAGCATGTGTGTCATAGTAAGTTCTACCGCAGCAATTGTATTGGCAGTCGGTACATTCATTACAATGATTCCTTTTTTGGAGCACTCGGGAATGTTGACATTGTCAACACCGACACCGGCACGAACAATAGCTTTCATATTTGTTGCATGTTCTATAAAAAATTCATCAACGTCCGTTGAACTTCTTGTGATGGCAACATCTGCTTTTGGAATAATTGTTTCAACAAGCTCTTTTTTATCCACATCAGCTGCCATGATGAAGTTGATATTTTCATCTTCTTGAAGCATTTTCAAGCCGGCTTCATGGATATGGTCACACACAACTACTGTATATTTCTGCATTTAATCTTCCTTTTTATAAGGCGCAACAGTGGCCTTAATTTTATAATTTTTTAGCACTTTTACCAATTTGTTTAATTTATCTACATTTTGTGAATAAATAAGTAAATCTATACCTTTAGTATCTTTTTTTAAAAAATACTTTAATTTATGTCTTTTCAACTCTTCTTTGAGACAAAAAAGCTGATAGGGATCTAAAAGTTTTGCTGACAGTTTATAGGTAATAGTTTTAGTTATTTTTTCATTCAAATCAAGTGTAATATACACTTCATTCACAGGATAAAAATAACCGAGCCTCTCAGATTTTGAAAAATGATTCAGCCACAGTTTTTCCGGTTTTTTAAAAACAGTTTCATTTTTTAAAACCAGAGGTTGCGTATCTATCACTTCATCCTGTGAGTTTATAGATACTAGAAAAAAGACAATAAACACGGCTACCCCCAATGCTAAAAGCGGGGCAAACCATTTAATTATCTTTTGCATTTAAAAGCTTGAGCTTATTTAAATTTATCTTTTATCAAGTCACCGAGAGAGTGTGATTCTGTATCATTAATCTCTTCAAGCATTGCCTGATTTTTGATATAATCCAATTTTTTAACAGATAAACGGATACGGTCACGACGGGTATCAATGTTTGCAATTGCAGCTTCTATTTCCTGACCCGGCTCTAACTCTTCTTTTACCAGTGGCGCCAAATCTTCATCACGAATAAGTGCATCAACACCGTCTTCGAGAGAAACAAATACACCAAAGTCTTTAATGTCGCGAATAGTCCCTTTGACTACAGAGTTTACTTTGTGTGTTGTAGCAAACTTGTCTATAGGTGACTCCAAAAGTGTTTTACGGTTTAAAGATATTTTTTGGTCTTCTTTGTTGATTTTGGCAATTTTTACTTCAACTTCTTCACCGGATTTCAAAACATCTTTTGCTTTTGTATTTTTGTCCCATGAAATATCCTGATTGTGTAAAAGGCCTTCAACACCGTCTATACGGACAAATGCACCAAAGTCAGTTAAAGATGTAACTGTACCGGTCACCACATCACCTTCATGATATTTTTTAACAAATTCATCAAATGGTTTTGGTAATAGTCTTTTTAATGAAACACGAAGTTTATGTGTTTTAGAATTGATTTCTATTACTTCAACATCGATTTCCTGTCCAACTTCCAGATAATCATTTGGATTTTTTACATTTTTGTTCCATGTGATTTCTGAAATATGCAAGAAACCTTCTATATCATTTCCAAGATCAACAAAAACACCGTATGCTTCAATATTTGAAACAGTAACAGTAATTGTGTCGCCCTCATCCAGTTCACTTTCAACTTCTGCCCAAGGGTCAGGCTGAACAGCTTTGATAGATAAAGAAAGATGACGCTTGTCTTTGTCATAAGAGATTGCTTTGACAGTTACAACATCACCCTCTTTATAAAGTTTTGACGGATTTACCGGACCTTTATAAGAGATTTCATTGTAGTGTACCAAACCGTCAACACCGCCGACATCTACAAACATACCGTAACTGGTGATTTTTTTGATAGTCCCTTCAACGATAACATCTTCAGCCATGAGCTGATCAATGATTTCTTTTTTCTTTTTGCGCTCTTCATTGAAAAGTTTACGACGTGAAAGAATAATCGAATTTTCAGCCGGATCAATTTTCACAACCTGTGCTTTGATTTTACGCCCTACAACATCGTCAGTCTCTTTGAATGCTGCTAAAGAACGCGGCATAAAGAATGAAACTGCATCAGCCTCAACAACATATCCGCCACGATTTTTCTTCGTAATGACACCTTCAACAACCAGGTCTTCAAAATCCTCTTTGTGTGCATCAATAAACTCTATAGTTTTTTCCTGCTCTAAAACTTTTTTGTATGATATTTTGGGACGCTCATTGTAGTACCCCATTTGCATAACTTTAATTTTATCACCGGTATTAAACTTCAACTCACCGTTTTCATCACGGATTTCGTCAAGGCTTAATATACCTTCGAGTTTATCACCTACACTTACTAATGCTCTGTTCTCATCAGCCTGTATCTCTACTATTTCACCTTCTACGATGCGACTTGTTTCTTGCTTTTTTTCGCTTGCTGCGAACATCTCTGCAAAATTTTCTTCTTCTTCAAATGATTCGTTATCGAACGCCATTGCCTATCCTCTGTTACATAAAAATTGTCGTGATTATAACAAAGTTATGATTAATTTATACTTTTTTCAATCGAATTGATAACATTTTGTATAATCCAGTCCGGAGTGGAGGCACCTGCAGTAACACCACAATGTTTTTTATCCAAAAACCACTCGCTCTCTAATTCGTTTTCATCTTCAATATGATGACTGTTTGGACAGTTTTCATAAGATATATTAAAAAGCTGTTTGGTATTTGATGAATTTTTTCCACCGATGATTATCATGACATCTGCTTTTTTAGAAAGTTTTCTCACAGCTTCCTGATTTTCAAATGTTGCATTGCATATCGTGTTAAAAATACGTACCTCTTTGTGGCGGGGAATCAGATAATTTGCAATCTCCATATAGTCTTCTACTTTTCTTGTTGTCTGGGCAATCAGTGCTATACGTTCATGAAACTTCAGATTCTGCAACTCTTGAACGCTTGTAACAACCGTTGCACCGTGTGTTGCATAAGACTTTACTCCTTTTATCTCAGGGTGTGACTCATCCCCGAAGATGACAACATCATACCCCTTTTCACTCATTTCCTGAGCTATCTCCTGTGGCTTTGTCACAAACGGACAGGTGGCATCCACCACTTCAATGCCATTTTCTTTGAGTTGCGCAAGTTCATCTTTGACTATACCGTGTGTCCGAACTATTGCTTTATCTCCCGGCTTGAATGTTTGAAAATCTTCAACGAGGCCTACTTTAAAATCTTTATCCAGTCTTGCTATCTCTTTAGAGTTGTGAATCAACGGACCATAGGTTGCTGCATTTGTATTTTCTTCTGCAATTTTAATCGCCCGTTTCACACCAAAACAAAAACCGTAGTTTTCTGCAAGCTCTATTTTCATTCTGTAAACTCCGTTTCAGTTATTTTGCTTAAAAGTTCAAAAAAGTTTGGAAAAGAGGTGTTTATACACTCCAAATCACTCACTTCCATCCCGCATTTCACTCCTGCAATAATAAAACTCATAGCAATCCTGTGGTCTCCGTCACTCTCAACCTTGGCTTTTTTCAATGCTCCGCCAGTAATTTTGTACCCGTCTTCATATTCGTCAACTTCAATACCGCAGGCTCTCAGACCTTCAACAACCGTAGAAATTCTGTCAGACTCTTTGACCCGCAACTCTTTGGCATTTTTGACAATACTCTCGCCATTTGCAGATGCCATAGCTATGGAGAGTGCCGGCAGTTCATCAATCAACCATGAGATGTTTTCCTCAATGACAATTGAGTGCAAAGGCGCATACTTTACATGTATATTGCCCACAGGTTCATACCTGTCATCTGTTAATTCGTAAGAGATATCCGCTCCCATACGTTCTAATGCCTTAAAAGCTTCTATTCTTGTAGGGTTTAGTGTAACACCTTCAAGTATTACCTGAGAACCCGGAACAATCGCAGCCGCAACTGCAAAGAAAAAAGCAGAGGAAGGATCAGCAGGAACTCGAATTTTTAAAGGTTCAAGAAGTTTTTTTAACGGTGTAACAGTCGTTGTCAAACCATCTACTTTGATATCTGCCCCCATACCTTTGAGCATTCGTTCTGTATGGTCACGTGAAAGTTCCGGCTCGCGATACCTGCACACCCCGTCTGCCCGCAGTGCTGCCAAAATCATTGCACTTTTCACCTGTGCTGAAGCAATTTTACTCTCATAATCAAAAGCTTTCAAAGAAGCGCCGCGAATTGAGAGCGGCGCTAAATCTCCGTTTTTTCTGCCGTCAAGTTTTGCACCGATGCTCATCAACGGTTCCGTAACACGTTTCATCGGGCGGCGACGAAGATATTTGTCTCCCGTAAGAACAAAATGTCCGTTTGCAGAACTTAACAGTCCGCAAAAAAGGCGCATACCTGTTCCCGAATTACCGCAGTCAAGTATTTCAAACGGTTCCTGTATGCCGTTTGAGGATATTTTAATGATTTTTCCGTCATCTTCGACATTTGCACCAAGATTTTTTACAATTTCCAAAGAGTTCATCGTATCTTCGGCCCGTAAAAAATTTTCTATCTCACTGACACCTTTGCTTAGCATTGCAAACATAACACTTCGGTGTGAAATAGACTTGTCCGGGGCAATTTCTGAAATTTTCAGAGAAAAAGACTCAGCAGGAGAAACAACTACCGTACTCATCGCAGACCAATTCCAAGTTTCTTGTTTAATGCATCGAGGATAGAATCCATTGCCGCTGTGATATCTTCTTCTTCCAAAGTTTTTTCATCAGACTGCAGTACAAAGCGCAGAGAAAGGCTGATGTTCTCACCCAATGATTCATCACTGTATTTGTCAACAGGATAAAAGCGCACAACTTCTTTGCGCGCATGTGTATGAATCACATCTTTGACTCTCTCATAACTCATATCTTTTGGCATTATGATGCTCAAATCTCTAAAAGAGGCCTGATATTTTGATCTCTGCTGTGCGGTTTTCAATGCATAAGGAATTTTTTGCAAATCAAGTTCACACATATATGTTCTATGCAGATCATAGGCTTTTTCAACTTCAGGATGCACTCTGAAAAGTTCTCCGATCACTGCATTGTTCAACAAAACCTCTGCTGACTGATAGGTATGGGAAAGGGCATGTTTTGTCGTATACTCACGCAACTCTATATCACCAACTACATCCGCTATCTTCTGCACAAAAAAGGCAAAATCGACCTTTTCAGGCTTACCGCTGTTGGCAAGATTTTCATTCTCTTTGTCCCCGCTGAAAACAAATGACATTTTGTAAGACTCTTCCCTGGTCGGTGTAAAAACAGAACCTATTTCAAAGAGCCTGACAGAAGCGTAGCCATTTTTAATATTTGAAGATGCTGCTTTGAGCAGACCTGTTAAAAGTGTAGGACGCAGAGTGTCTAAAGTCTGTACAATCGGGTTTAAAAGTTCAAGGTCTTTTTTTGTTGTTTCAAATCCGTAAGACTCTAAAATCTTTTTCTCATCAAAAACAAAATGAACAGATTCAAAAAATCCGCTCTGTGCACACCTGTGTCTAAAGACAGAACGCTTTTTGTATTCAAAATAGTTGTCTTCAAGTCTGTTTGCTTCTTTGAGAAGAAAGGGCTTGGAAGGGATATTGTCTATCCCGACCATCCGTACAATTTCTTCTACAATATCCTGCTTGTTTGTAATATCGTGACGAAACTGCGGTATGGAAATTACAAACTTGTCAACTGATGACTTGGAAACATCAAAACCTAAATTTTTCAAAATCTTTGTAATAACGATTTTGTCAATATTTGCACCAATTATCTCATCAATTTCCTGCTTTGTGACAATCACATTCTTTTCTCTGAATGACGTAGACAACTCTATACTGCCGCTGAATGTTGATGAAACAGAGTTTGATTCTATCAGGTCAATACAGTATGAAAGTCCGCCATTCAACTCTGGTTCACTGCCCCGTGATGTTTTGTAAAACATTGGACCTGATTCAATTTTTTTCTCGGCCATTTTTTTAGAAATAATATCAGGCGGAATATAACTGGCTTCCAAAAGAACAATTCCCTCGTTTTTTGTCACTTTGGATTCATCTTTTTGAATAATACCGACTATGGAAGCAATTTGCCCCTCCTGTGTTTTGATACAGGCATATCCGTTTTCATCTTCGCCAAGAATAATCTTCGCCATCACTTCATCATCTTTTGTAAAGAACTCATGTCTGTAGGCTCTCAAAATCACACCTGTAGCATGCGTCACATAGAGTGTCATTGCTTCAACATCACATTTTCGGGACTCTTCTATCTGCCCAAGACGGAGTTTGACAACAAAAGGCAGAACCAGTTCTTTTAAATCTATGGCTTTGTAGCGCAAATTTACATCCAAATCTTTTTCATGCGTTAAAGAGAGAATACGTCCTATTCCTCTTTTTTCATCATTGTCAGTTTGTTCGTACTCTTTTACAGGTCTGTCAAACGCAGCGCTCAAGTCTCTTGCAACACCACGAATACTTAAACAGTCTCCACGGTTTGCTGTCAATTCTATTTCAATCAAATCATCATTGAAAAGAGGATTTTCATTGACTTCCTGTCCAAGCGAAAAGGTTCCTACACTTGCATCAAGTTCAATAATACCTTTGCCCAAATCAGGCAGACCGATTTCTGACGCCGAGCATATCATCCCCTCTGAATCTACTCCGCGAAGTTTGACAGGTTTTATCACAAGTCCTGACGGCATTACAGCCCCAATAGTTGCCACGACTACATGTAACCCTGCTCTTACATTTGAAGCACCGCATACAATTTGACGGATACACGACCCTATATCAACCTGGCAGATATTGAGTTTGTCTGCATCGGGATGTTTTTCACACTCTAATACTTTTCCAAAAACTATTTTTGCAGGCACACGATACTCGTGAATCCTGTCAACCTCCAGACCGATAGCGTTAAAAGTATCAGCGAGTTCCTTTGTCGAAATTCCTTCCAGGTCAATCCATTCGTTTAACCAACTCTTCGTAACTATCATTGAAACTGCTCCAGTAACTTAATATCTCCCTCAAAAAGTGAGCGAAGGTCACCTATGTGATGAATCAGCATTGCAAAACGCTCTACTCCCAAACCAAAAGCATACCCGCTGACATTTTTGTAATTGACCGCTTCAAATACATTTTCATCTACAATACCACAGCCAAGTACTTCCAGCCATCCCGTATGAGAGCAGACACGGCAGCCTTCTCCCTGACAAAACACACAGGAGATATCCACTTCCGCAGAAGGTTCCGTAAAAGGGAAAAACGAAGGGCGAAAACGAACCTTCACATCACCAAACATATACTTTAAAAAATCTTCCAGAATGAACTTTAAATTGGCAAAAGAGACTTTTCCCTCTTCATCAACAAGCAATCCCTCAACCTGATGAAACATCGGGGTATGTGTCAAATCATAATCGCGGCGAAAAACCGCACCCGGTGCGATCATACGAATCGGCGGTTTTGACTCCAGCATTGTTCTGATTTGTACAGGTGAAGTATGTGTGCGTAAAAGCATTTCGTCTTTAAAATAAAATGTGTCTTGCATATCTCGTGCCGGATGGTATTTTGGAAGGTTGAGTGCTTCAAAATTATGAAAATCATCTTCAACAATCTGCCCTGTTTTTACAGAAAAATTCATACATGAAAAATATTCTACAATTCTGTCCATTGTTTCCATCACAGGATGCAGTGCCCCTGCTGAAGATTTTGTGCCAAACATTGACACATCTATGGCCTCTTCTTTCATAGCACGTTGCAACTCTTGCGTTTGCAAGGCAATTTTTTTTGCAGTAAACTCATTCATCAATGCACTCTTGTGCTTGTTTAAATCTTTTGCGATTTGAGATTTTTGCTCATTGGGAGCATCTTTCATTTTAGCAAATTCGGCAGCTAATATGCCTTTTTTTCCAAAGACAGCAATTCGAATCTCTTCTAAAGCTTCTACACTTGGTGCTTCTTTTATTTTATCATACCACTCTTTCAATAGAGTCTCCGTAGTTATTTAATTTTGTAGTGATTATACTGAAAAATTTGTTATAAATAGCTTTTATGTGCTACAATAATAAGAAATGAAGGAAAGAATTATGTGTCTTTTTTGTAAAATCGTAAATAAAGAAATACCCGCAAATATTGTTTTGGAGAATGAAAATTTTTTAGCTTTTCATGACATCAATCCTAAAGCACCTGTGCATATTTTGGCAATACCAAAGTTGCATATAGACAGCTTTAACGAAGTTACCGGTGAGACTATGGCAAAGATGACAGAGTTTATTCAGGAAATTGTCAAAGAGGTCAAGATTGAGACCTCAGGATACAGAGTCATTACAAATGTAGGAGAGAACGGCGGACAGGAAGTCAAACATTTGCATTTTCATATTCTGGGTGGAGCAAAACTCAAATGGGGCCATTTCAGTGATGCCGATCCAAAAGATTTTTTATAGCTAGAGAAACTCTCTAGCTTGGGCAAGACTCGATTTCGCCCATATCTATTTTCGCTCCGCCGCCGCTGATCATTTTTTCATTTTCACGAATCAGCTTGCCGTTATGTGTGATGGAGTAGGAAATCTCTGTTGTATCTCGAATAGTGTTGATAGTAGAACAATACGTTTCAACCGAAGCCATTACCCATCTTGCCGCTGTTACATCATCTGCATCCGAATTAAAACTGTAGGTCAAATGCAATTTTACAAATTTACGAGGATGATCCTCCGCACGAACCACATCACCGTCTACCACTAAATCAGTGACTGTTTTTCCCTGATTTTTCGGTATCAGTATCAAGTCAGTTGCACTGCATGTAATGATACCTGCCAAGAAATACTCAACAGGTGAAATTACCGGACAGTCTATAATAAAACTGCTTTTCTCGGTTTTTGCCTCAAACTTCATTCCTTCTTTGTGTGATACGCTTACTTTCATTTTTTATTGCTCCTCCAAATATTTTTTAAAATAGTCCAGTTGTTCCTGTGTTCTTAGTGTTGCCGTACCGCCTTGGGATTTTCTGGCATTCATAGAATTTTCCAGCACAAGAAAATCAAGGACATCTTCAGAAATTCTCTCATCAATTTCCTGCAAATATTTTAATGCAATTTCACTTAAATCAATGCCAAGTTCTTCACTTTTGGCCACTGCTTTTCCTGTAATAAAATGGGCTTCACGAAACGGAATATTGCATTTTTCAACCAAATAGTCAGCCAGGTCTGTTGCCGAGAGATGCCCTACCTTACAGGCAGAATGCATATTTTGCGATTTTACCTGCATTGTTTTTATCGCTTCTTTTAAAATTTCCAAAGAGATTTCAGCCGTCTCTACTGCGTCAAATACACCCTCTTTGTCTTCTTGCGTGTCTTTGTTGTAGGCAAGAGGCAGACCTTTCATAACCGTCAAAAGTCCGACCAGTGCACCATAAACACGGCCTGTTTTTCCGCGAAGCAGTTCTGGAACATCCGGATTTTTCTTTTGCGGCATTATTGAACTTCCTGTGGAATATTCATCACTCAGTTCTATAAATCCAAATTCATAAGAGGACCAGAGAACCAACTCTTCACTCAAACGGGAAATATGCATCATCATCGTCGATATATTAAAAAGAATTTCAAGAGCAAAGTCTCTGTCACTCACGGTATCGAGACAATTGACACTCACACGTTCAAAACCCAAAAGTTCTGCGCTGTATTGTCTGTCAATATTATGCGGTGTTCCCGCAAGAGCGGCACATCCAAGCGGTGACACATTGTTTCGTTCATACGAACTTTCAAACCGCTCAATATCACGTTGAAACATTGCCAAATACGCTCCAAGATGAAACGCAAAGTTAATAGGCTGTGCATGCTGCAAATGTGTCATACCCGGTAAAAGCGTCTCTGTATGTTTTTCTGCGACACCCACAATCTCTTTCATTAAAAGTTTCACAAGTTTCGCAATTTCAAGATTTTTTCGCAGAACATAACGACGAAAATCAACAGCAACCTGGTCGTTTCTGCTTCTTGCTGTGTGCAACTTCTTCCCGGTATCTCCTATAATTTGCGTCAGGCGTTTTTCTATGCCCATATGCAAATCTTCGTCAGAAATATTCCACTCAAATTCGCCTGACTCAATCTCTTTTTTTACCTGAGCCAAACCTTCTTGAATCTGCCTTAGTTCATCTTGCGTTAATATACCCTGTTTTGCAAGCATCTGGGCATGTGCAAGGGAGCCCTCTATATCTTCACGGTATAACTTCCGATCATACATTATCGAGGCATTAAATTGATCTAAAAGATTTGAAGCAGATGCCGAAAAACGGCCTGACCACATTTTTTCCATAGTTTTTCCTTCGTTTGTTTCATAAATAATATTAAAAAGTTTGCTATTTTATCTAAAAAGAAGAGTTTTACAAAGAGAGAAAAATAAAATGAAGCGATTATGCTTCATTTTATTTAGTTACAGGCAGGAACATTCCCGCTGTCTTTGGCATATTCAACTAAAAACTGTTTCAAATGTTTTGATTTTCTGGCATATTTTTTACTCTTAAAATATTTCCATGATTTTTTGGCTTTTTCACTTTTCAGGTGGATTTCTGCCAAAGCTTTGCCTTTCTTTCGCATAAGCTTTTTCCATTTTTTCATTTTATACTTTGCAACAAAATTCTGTCCGGAGTCATGACACTTTAAACATTTTTTAATAAAAACACGCTGCCCTTTGTAAATAGCAGCATTTGACGAAGAAAGCGTCAAAAAAGCCAAAGAAAGTGCAATTAATAAAATTTTTTTCATATACTTTTCCTGAAGTGAAATATCTTTCATTGATATTACATTAGAAATTATTATATATTCCTTACAGTGATAAAATTTATCACATAAAACACAAAAAATTCTATAATTGAAACTTACCGACGAGTTTTTCGTCCAGACTCCAGACTCCTTTTTCTTTTAGCTTTTCAACAACACTCTGTGTACATTCGACATCATCAGGCCATTCTCTTGTAAAATTATCCAAGGAATTTTTATTTGTACCGTCAATACCTACCATGAGTCCCGATGTATATACATCACGCAGTGCATCCATATTGTTCGTGACACGCCAAATCAGCATATAAGAGTTCCGTATGTCATTTTTTTCAGCATCAACAAATACAACCACTCTTACATGTGTACTCAATACCAGCAAATCATCAAAATACTCTTTTACATTTCTTTTTTTATCTACACTGATGACTGTAACAGGGTTGTTTGTGCGCTGCATAAACTGATGCAAATCTACAACATCAGGAATGAGCTCTTTTACTCTATTGAGAAGTTCTGCATCTCCCAAAAGCTGAGGCGCTTCAACGCTGTCTGCACCAGTAGCATCTATGCCAAGCTTTCCGCCTACCAAAGTCTCAGGAGATGAGTGGTCAAGCGCATCCAGGATACCTTCTGTAATAAATAGTGATTTAGGAGTAAAACGATTCAGAACATATGTGGCAAAAGCTTCATAGTTCTCCAGTTTTGGTGCTTTTTCATCAACAAAAATGGCATGTTTGACAAAGCTCATCTGTCCGGCACCCCAAAAAGCATGCATAAACTGTTTTGCATGTCCTTTGTAAAGTGGCTGCATTTTTGCAAGTATCAGGTTGTGAAAACCTGCATTTTCCGGCATGTGGTAATCCAGCAAATCAGGAGCAGTTGTTTTAAGCAAAGGAAAGAAAATTTTTCCTGTTGCCCAACCCATATATTTGTCTTCAAGCGGCGGTTTTCCGACAACAGTAGCTAAAAAAGTTCTTTTTTGCTTCATCGTTATCGCTGAAACTTCCATCACAGGGTAAGGTTCTTCCAAAGTGTAGTATCCTGTATGGTCACCAAACGGACCTTCAATTTTCAGATTATCAGGATCAACCCAGCCCTCTATTACATAATCCACATCTTTGGGAATATACAAAGGCGTTGTCAAAGATTTTACAAGCTGTGCAGGCTTTTTGGTAATCAATCCATACATTAAAAGTTCATTCACGCCATAAGGCAGAGGAGCAGTTGCGCACCAGGTATACAAAGGATCTCCCCCTACAGCTATACTTACAGGCATTTTTTTGCCGGCTTTTTGATACTGGTCAAAAAAGTGTGAAGAATCCTTATGTATCTGCCAGTGCATGCCCAAATGATTTTTATCATATACCTGCAGCCTATACATACCAAGGTTTACCATTTCGCCGTCAAGACTCTGCGTATACACCTGGCCCATTGTTATAAATGGTCCGCCGTCTTGTTCCCAGGTTGTCAGGACCGGTAATTTATATAAATCTATTGCATCTTTTAAATATTTTATCTGCTGGCATTCTCCCTCGCCTTTGAGACGTTTTGGAAAAATATTTTTGAGTGAAAAGAGTTCACTTGCCATAGAAATTTTCTCTTTGAAGCCTACGGGCGGTTTCATATGCAGCAGTTTTGTAATTTCATCTGCCACAGACTCAATAGTTCGTCCAAAAAGCAGCTCACAACGCCTGTAAGATCCAAAAAGGTTCATCATGACCGGTTCTTCAAATTTTTTACCGTTTTCTTTATCAACAACATTGGTAAAAAGCAGTGCTTTGCCGCCGTCTTCTTTTTTTACTTCGGCATAAGCCAGATGCGGAATTTCAAGATATATATCGAGTTCAGTATCTATTGTTGTGAGTTCATCATTTTTTTGTAAAAGTTTTATTGTTTTTTGCATATATCCTACTCAAATATTTTTTCCTGATTGTAGCATATAAAAACTGAGTGTATAAAGAATCAGCCTCTTGTTTTTATTGCAAGCTGTCATCGTTTCTGTCTTGTTTCAATTTCTTTTTCAAAATAATTTTGCCGTTTTCAACACCGGGTTGATTGTAGGCATCAATATACATCAGTTTTGCACACAGGGAAGTCAACAGTTCATATTCATACATCAAAGCGGCAATGGCACTTTCACAAACACCGTCTATTGTTATCACATCACACGGGATGTCTTTTTGGCTGTTTATTGATTCTATCGTTGCATCCGCCTGTTTGTTTATCAATTCGGAAAAAGGAATATTATTAAGATATTGTAACTCTTCAAGCCCTTCCAGTTTTACATCCGGAATTTTCAAATCATTGTCAAAATTTTCCACCTTGATGACAGTTACCGTTTTATCTCGTCTGCCTTCGATGATAAGCTGTAAAAACGAGTGCTGATCAATCGGACCGATAATACCGATAGGTGTCAATCCCTGACGTGTATTGTTTATATCAATTTTACCAAGACTTTCTCCCCAAAGCTGAATATACCACTTGTTGAAACCTTCAAGGCGTGAGGAGTAGGAAAAGACTACATTTATGTTGTAATTGTATTTGTATTCGACTAAAAATCGGGCTTTTTTTAAAAGGCGTTGTTTAATATTTATGCCATTGTCAGCCGGCACTGAAGTACCGGTTCCGGAGATATTACCTGCGTTATCGTTGTGGAGGGGAACTGAAGTAGCAGTTCCGGAGATATTGCCTGTGTCATCGTTGTGGAGAGGCACTGAAGTAGCGGTTGCAGAGGTACCCTGGAACCCGTACTTCAGTGCGGGCTGCTCTTTATGAGTCCCAAAAAACTCATCATGTACTTTTCTCGCACCGGACAACAATGCATCTATGTCTATACCCACTATCGCCAAAGGTAGTAAACCGACTGCACAAAACACAGAAAAGCGTCCTCCCACATTTTTCGGAATCTCAAAAATCTTCATGCTGTGTATACGGGCATAATCACTTAATTTGGAATCGTTCTCACTGACAATCACGCTGTTTTCTCTGTTACATGTAACCAAAGAGTTTATATACTTAAACAATGCAATTGTTTCCAAAGTTGTCCCGGATTTTGAAATCACTATAAAAAGTGTATCTTCCAAATCAATATTTTCAATCTTGGACTTTATATCAATAGGGTCTGTAGTTTCAAGAAAAAAAAGTTTTTTCCTTAAATCTTTTGAGTGTTTTAAAAATTTATAAACAGCATAGGTACCAAGGGTACTTCCGCCGATACCGATAACGGCTATATTAGTTTGTTTCACTGTTTTGGCATACTCTTTATAAACAGATGTATCTTGAAGCGGCAGTGTATAATAGCCGATAGAGTTCTTTTCTTTTACAATTTCAGCAAAAACATCTTCATCTGAGATAGTCGGATTGAAATTATGACTATAGTTCATGAACAACTCTTGTTGTAAAAATAATTTGTAGCTGCAACAAAACCGTCTACACTGCCACAGTCAAAGCGTTTTCCTTGAAATTTATAGGCAATTACTCTGCCTTGTTTCGCCTGTTGCAGCAGTGCATCGGTTATTTGAATTTCTCCGCCTTTACCCGGTTTTGTTTCACGCAAAATATCGAATATATCCGGAGTAAGGATGTACCTGCCTATAATGGCCAGATTGGACGGAGCGTCCTGCGGGGATGGTTTTTCTACCATATCTGTAATTTTAAAAGCGTTATCGCCCAGACTAAAGTCTGGGTTCCGTATCTCACCTTCAATATCCTTGTCGCCCAGACTAAAGTCTAGATTCCTTGTCTCACCTGCATCTGATTCATCTTCCCGGAACCCGTACTTCAGTGCGGGCTGCTCTTCTATTGCTACCACACCGTATTTGTTAGTATCTTCATAAGGTACTTCTTCGACAGCAACGATAGAGCACTTGTATTTTTCGTAAAGTTCTACCATCTGTGCCAAAACACTCGCACTCTCATTATCACACAAATCATCCGCAAGTATGACGGCAAAAGGTTCTTTTCCGATAAGAGTTTCACCTGTCAGTATGGCATGTCCAAGCCCTTTCATCTCAACTTGTCGCGTATAGGAAAAGGTGCAGGTTGTTATTACTTTTCTTATCTCTTGCAAATAACTCTCTTTTGCAGTACCTTTAATCTGATGCTCGAGTTCATAAGAAACATCAAAGTGATCTTCAATTGCACGTTTCCCACGCCCCGTAACGATTGCCATAGTAGTAAGCCCCGCTTCTATTGCTTCTTCCACCCCGTATTGAAGAAGCGGTTTTGTAAGGACGGGGAGCATCTCTTTTGGTATCGCTTTTGTAGCCGGCAAAAATCTTGTCCCGTAGCCTGCCGCCGGAAAAAGACATTTTCTGATTGTTGTTTGCAAGAGAATCCTTTGTTTTTAGTGAAATGATTATAGTAAACCTTTGATTATATTTACTTAAATTCAGCCCGTACTGAAGTACGGATTTCGAAAAAGCTGCACATCTCCAGGAATCAGTACTTTAATGCCGACTGTTGTTGCTTACTGTCACTCTCAGCCCACCCTAAAGGATGGGTTCCTAAGTACTGAATACTTCCCGGAATCGGTACTTTAGTGCCGACTGTTCTTTAATTCTTATATTTTCAATTTATATACTTTAGCCTGTGGTGTTAATATCACAGGTTCAAAAAGTTTTTTATCATAATTTTCCAGCACCATCAGTTGTATATAGAGTGAATTATATGTCTGTTCATCCACTATTAAAAAAGTATTATAGTTTTTCATAAAAATAATATTTAAATTTGAGGAAAGATTAACAACCTGTACCTGTTTGTGTAGTTTCATATTTTTGTCATAGTAAGTTTGCACAAAACGTCTTATCGGCAATGTTTTATTTCCAAGAGTAAGCTGCAGATTTCTTTTGTCTAAAAACACATTTTGTGCCAATTGAATTTTGTTGCCAATATCTTTAAAATTCCTGCTTACAAAGAAAAATGGCTGCCTGCCTTTGTCTCCGTTCATTAAATTCAAATTTGAGAAAAGTGTTACCGTCGGATAAATGTTTATCATTCTGAAAGGCAGATAAAAGTAGATATCTCTTGTTTTTTTCGGCAGTTTAATATCAGACTGCAAACTCTTTAAAAATTCGTTTGTATCTTTGTATCCGTAATCTTTTGTCATCTGTTCGATATTTGAAAAAACTGTAATATTTTTGTCTTCTATCTCTTTCTTGTTTTTATCTCCAAAATCGTATGTTTTTTCCGTATACTCTACATCAAGCCGTGCCATTTTTGCAGCCTCTTCCTGTGTGTGCGTCAGCATAAAGCTTAGTGGAAAATTCACGCTTCCACTGTGTTTTCCGCCATCGGCCAAAGTTTTGACATCTGCATAGTATCGAATTGGATAGCCATAGTCCCACCATGCTACAACATAATCTTCACGACTTGCTTTTTTTCCCAGGGTAGTTAAAACTTTCACTTCATTCGCATTAAAAACAGTAGGTACTTTATACGCCTCTATATGTTTATAGTTTGGATACAGTGCCAGCAGAGTAAAAGCACTCATGCTTAAAACTTTCAACTTCTGCGTAGGCATTTTTGAAGCAATCTGCGTAATTAAAAAGGCAATGCCGAAAGCTAAAATCGGTACGGCATAGATTGTAAAACGAAGTCCACCGACATAGGCTAAAAATCCAAGCCCGACAAGAGGCAGTGAAAAGAGCATAATACGGTGTTTGTACAGCAGATACATGTAACCAAGCAAAGAAATGACAAATGTAACAGTATTGCCACTGATACGATTTGCAAAAGTCTCAAAAGGAATATGCCCTGCTTCTCGGACTGTTTGCATTACCGTGAAAAAATGAAGTCCCAGTCCTTTAGTCCCCGCACTGACACTCTCTCTAAAAATATAGCCTTTTAACTGCGACCAGATCGGATCAAATCCACCGGTTGCAAAAAATGCAATAATTGAAGTCCCTAAGATATAGTAAATATACTTATCATATTTTTCCTGCTTAAATGTATAAAAAGCGGCTAAAACAAAACCCAGACGAACCAATCCGTCTGTATTCATCATAGCAAACAGCATAATGGCAAGCAGTTTATAATTAAATACATTTTTTCGATCAAACACCAAAGTATAAAAAAGAATCAATCCGAAAAATGAAAACTCCAAAGAGTAAGACTGAGGGTACCACCATCTGTAAACCAGGATATCTAAAGCGGTAAAGAGCAGATATATGTCTTTATTGGTTTTAATCGCCCAAATAACAGACCAGAGCAAAAACATAGGAAGCACAATGTTGAGCATATCGGTATCATAATACCCTGCCATTGTACGGTTATAATAACTCCATGCAACAGATGCAAATATTGCGGCAATAAACCCCATCTCAAGATTTTTCAGCGCTTTGGCTATCAAAATGATGGGAATAACGACAAGAGAACTCAAAAATACCGGTAAATAAAAAATAACACTCTCAAAAGAAAAAGGCAGGATTTTTGCAAAGAATGCTGTAAGTTGGGAAGCAGCACTTGAAACAGGTGAGAGGTCATGCAACTGATGAAATTTATCAAAATACTCTTTTGCATCCGGATTTGTTCCGGTTCCGGAAAGTAAATCACGAGCACCTTCCGCCCAAACATAACCATCATTGGTATTAATCATAAACTGCCCGTTAAAATAAAACGGTGCATATCCGTTAAAATGATATACCCAAACAAGGCGCATACCAATAGAAAAAGCAAAAGCTATAAAAATATAAAGAAGTGTTAATTTTGTTTCATGGGAAGTATCTGTCAAGTTTTAGTCCTCTAAAAAGTTGAGGAATTATAACATAAAAAGAAGTGGCTCCGGATACTGGATTCGAACCAGTGACCAAGTGATTAACAGTCACCTACTCTACCGCTGAGCTAATCCGGAATGTATGGCAGAATTCTATCCAAACAATTTTAAAATAACCTAAAATTTTGATAATTTAGGAATTTGTTTGATGATTAAACTCCGGCACTATCTCTTTGAGTTTTTTCAGCGTATCATTACATGTAAGCAGTGCTTCTATATCTTCATTCAATCTTTTCAAATCATACGGTGTAGGTTTTGTCACGGTTATGGATTCATATTCTGTTTTTGTGTCACTCTCGTCTATCAAAAGCTCTTCATAGAGTTTTTCACCCGGTCGTAAACCTGTATATGTAATGTCAATGTTTTGACTTCCGCTCAGGTCAATCATTTTTTTTGCCAAATCAACTATCCTTATCGGTTCACCCATATCAAGTATGAAAATCTCACCGCCGCTTCCTATAGCACCTGCCTGCAAAACCAGTTCACAGGCTTCGGGTATCAACATAAAATATCGTGTGATATCAGGATGTGTTACGGTAACAGGTCCGCCTGCTTCTATCTGTTTTTTAAATTTTGGAATAACACTTCCGCTAGAGCCTAAAACATTACCAAACCTCACAGCGACTATGTCTGTTCCCTGTCCATTTGAATTTTGGGCATACAGTTCGCAAATACGCTTAGTCGTTCCCATAACATTTGTAGGACGCACTGCCTTATCGGTAGATATCATCACAAACTTTTGCACGCCATGCTTTATAGACGCATCTATAACATTTTTAGTGCCTATGACATTATTGACGATGCCTTCATATATGTTTGATTCAACAAGCGGTACATGTTTGTATGCTGCGGCATGTATAACTATCTGAGGTTTATACTTTTGAAATGTTTCATCTAAAAGTTCCGAATTTACTACACTTTGCATAACAGGTACAGCATCCACATTCTTAATCTCTTCCAAAATAGCATACAAATTGTATTCGCTGTGGTCTAAAAGTATAAGTTTCTTCGCTCCGTATTTTTCACATTGACGACATATTTCACTCCCGATGCTCCCACCGGCACCTGTAACCAAAACAGTTTTGTCTTTTATGAATGCTTTTATCTTTTTTTTGTCCAAATCTTTTGGATGGCGTGCAAGCAAATCTTCTACAGAGAGATCTTTTAACTGTGTCGAAAGATTTTTTCCCGTTAAAATTTCATCAATAGAAGGAAGAATCTGAATAACTTCAAAGTAATTTGAGAGATTGTCATATATCGTTCTGATACGCTCTTTTGGAACAGACGGCATGGCAATAACAAGCAAATCATACTTTTTATCTTTCATAACTGTTTTGAGCTGTTGCTCAGAAAGTATATTTACAGAATCTACAGAACGGTTTTGCAAAGCCTTGTCATCATCCACAAAATATTCTATTTTATACTTAGAATCATGAAACTCGGATGCCAGTTTTATTCCAGCCTTCCCTGCACCGTAAATTACCACTGATTTTGTCTTCTTTACTTTTGATTTGTTGGTAAAATAATAATATGCATACATCAAAAAATTAATGCTAAAAAGATATAAAAAGAGTTCTGATGCCAAAAATGACAAACGAACCTTGCCATAGAATATAGGCACATAGACAAAAAATGCGGCGAAATAAACAACACTTTTAATAAGAAAAGTCTTTTGTGAGGCTTTTGACCAAGAGAGAGAGTAGTCTCGCAGTATAAAGCGTGATGCAAGCATACGAATGACGATGACGCTTGCCACAACCTCAAACTCAAACGGCATATGATAGATAAAAAATGTCCACCAAAACGTAATAAAAGAGAGTACTATAATTACTAAAAAGTTTAATATTTTTTTATCTATTCGCACTGTTTATTATTCTCTGGATCTTTAAGTTTTAATACGCTCATACTATACTTTCCTCTCTTATTATAAACATCATTATAACACATTTGTAAACTCACAGTTTTCACTCTATATGTGCAGCGCACCATAAAGAGTGGGTTCCAAAAAACTGTACACATTCACAGAAATCGGTACTTTCCTGGCATTCTCGCCCGCACTGAAGTACGGATTCCAAATGCAACAATTTCTCGGAATCGGTACTTCAGTGCCGACTGATAAAATACGCCAAGACAAATAAAACCATATTCGCCCCCATAGCCATAAACACAACTCTGTCATGGGAAAATCCGGCCTGCGTCAGCCTTTGGTATAGATGCTTTTTATGTGCCACCAAAAGCCTTTCTCCATTGAGGTACCGCTTGACTAAAGTATACGTCGCATCAAACCAAAACACGCCAAATAAGATAATCCATATCCATAAATTTACAGCATCTTGATTTGCATAATATATAGCAAAAATCGCTACAGTATACCCAAGCAAAGTACTCCCGACATCTCCCATAAATATCTTCGCTCTATGCCAGTTCCAGACTAAAAATCCTAACACAGACACAATCAAAACTAAAAAATGCACCCCGCCAAAAAGTAAAAAACCGGCAACTCCAAGAAAAACAGCTTCACTTCCGGCATAGCCGTCAATTCCATCTAAAAAATTGTAAAGATTGATAAACCAGATAATCGCCACAAAAGCAATGATATTAGCAACCAGTTGATTTTCAATGCTAAAAAGCCAAAAGTCCAAGCTACCTAAACCACCCAGAGCCATTAACCCACCAACAGCGACACTGCTCTGTGTGACAAGCCTTACTTTAGGAGAAAGTTCATACAAGTCATCCAAGTAACTTACAACAGCAAGCACAACCCCCGCCATTAAAGCATAATACAAAGATGAAACAATCTCTCCCCTGAAAAAAAGATAACTCAACCCCATAAACCAAGTAACAGCTATAGCAATCCCCCCACCATGAGGCGTAGGCACCGTGTGAGAACTCCGTTCATTTACCTCGGCAACCAAGGATTTTTCAATGGCATAATTCTTGATAAAATAAGTGAGCATAAATGACAATAAAAATAAAAATATATAGATCACAGATCGCTTCCTTTATATCTAACTCTCAAAAACACAGGAAATCTTGGCTTTTTGTATTTTGTAAACTCTTGGTACTTAAATGTTACAATATCACCGACTTTAGGAGGATCCATTCTCTCTTTATTTGTAAATCCACTGCCTATTTTAAAGGTTGCGTTGTTATCTAAACGACAGGTTAGCGATCCCATCATATTTGCAAGTTTTCCTTTACCATGGTTGACAGCGACAACTCTGCATTCGGCATCTTTAAATGATTTTACTTTTAAGGCTTTTGATGTTCTTTTGTCTATATATGCCATATTTGGGTCTCGCACCACAACACCCTCACCGCCTTTTGATTCTACTACGGATAAAAATCTAAAAAGTTCATCTTTTGAATTCACCTCTCTTTGAACTATTACATGTAAGATATCACTTTCATATGGTTTTACTTTTTCTAAACGCTTCAAAAGACCTTCTTTTGCATGAGGTACTTCAAAAATGTAATATGTAATTTCTTTCCATTTTTCAGATGGTACTTTATCTCGCACTATAGAAGATATATTTTCAAAATCATCCCTTTTGCTCCACAACTCCCCATCTAATTCAAAAGGGGGGAAATCTTTTATAAAAAACTTTGGAGCATAAATATGCTTTCCTCCACGACTTATAAGTTGTTTCCCATCCCAGTAAGCACGGATTCCATCAAGTTTTTCACTCATTACCCAATTTGTAATATTTTGATCTTTATAGACTTGCAAAAGTAAAAGTTGTGGTTTTTGCGCAAACAGTACAAATGGCAGGAGTAATATTAGGTACAGTTTCATATCATTAAGTCCTTTAAACTTTTCTCACCGTTTATCATAAAATCAATCCCTTCTTCCGCACCAAACGGAAGCGATGCTTCAGCCTTGCCAAAAAGTTTTTTCATTGCATCCTTATTGTCAACTTCCAAACTCCCATAAAGCCTCTTATGAAACGATGGCTTTAAAACCTTCAACAAACTCTCAAAAAACGGCACCCGAACAAGATAAACTTTTTTTCCTAAATTTTCAGCTATAAGCTCTATAAGTTTTATGGTACTAAACGGTTTATCATCGCTCACTAAAAATATGCCATCTTTTTGCCGCTCAATGACAGCATCCATAAAAAAACATAAATTCCCAATGTAGATCATACTGCGTCTGTTCTCAATTCCTCCAAAAGGCAACACAGGCACTTTGCGAACCAAATTAATAAGATTTTTTATGTTAGCTTTCACCCCATACCCATAAACAATAGGCGTTCTTATAATAGAAACAATAAAATTATCATCTTCGATTTTTTGAAGTTCCTGCTCGGCTTTTAATTTACTTTTACCGTATTCATCCTGAGGGTAACATGGTGTACTTTCTGTATAACAAACATCACTCTCTTCCCCATATACTTTCACACTGCTCATAAACACAAAATGCTTCACGCCAGATGCTTTTGCTTTTTTGGCCAGATCCAAAGTTTGCGTAACATTTATCTTTTCATACGCCTCTTTACTCGCTCCACCCATCTGATGTACCAAAGCAGACAAATGTACAACAACATCAACGCCCTTTACATGTAGAGCATCAAAATTCTCCTGTAAAAAAGAAAAAGTTCTTATCTTATAGTGTTGAGAATATTTTAACTGGAAATAACTCCCGATAAAACCTCTTACCCCTGTTAATAAAATAGTTTTCATCTATATATCCATGTCTAGTTTCTTTAACTCACCTAACAGTTCATTCCAAAAATATTTTTGATCATACTTTTTGACAATACTATCTCTTACATTGCATCTAACAAAATTGTAAAATTTTTCATCTATAATAAATTTTTCCATTGCATGGAACAAAGCTACTTCATCTTTTTTCTTTACCAGCATTCCATTTATATTGTGTTTTATTACTTCATTACACCCATTTATATCAGTTGCAAGCAGTGGTATATTAAAACTACCTGCTTCTATGAGAACATTTGGCAGTCCCTCCCTGTATGAAGGAAGAACAAATAGGTTAGTAATGCAAAGATATTTTCTTATATCATCCTGAAATTCTATATATTTTACAGAATTATTTTCTTTTATTATTTGATGGCTTTGTTTAGAAATCGGGTCTGATTCATTTTTATAATCGCCTATCAATAATAATTTAATTTTAGGATATTTATCACTTAACAAATCAAATACACTTAACAACTCATTAATACCTTTATCTTTTACAATTCTTCCTACAAAAGTTATTATAAAGTCATCTTTCTTAAACTTTAAATCATCCTTGATTTTATTTTTTTGACTCTCCGAAAACTTATCTTTAAAAAACTCGGTATCAACACCGTTAACTGAACCATTTCCAATTATAGCAACCTCTTTCGCTGTCATGTTTTTAACTATTGCAGTCAAAATTTTGCTATTACAATATATTTTAGAGGAAAAAAAATATGTAGTCTTTTCTGTTATTGTCAATATTTTTTTTCTTATTCCTGTCGCTTCCAAATGAGGAAGGCCCACAACACTGTGCAGTCTATGCGGAACTCTAGTTATCCATGATGAAATCATTCCAAGTAATCCGGCTTTTGGAGTAAGTGTATAAACAATCAAAGGCTTCTTTTTTAACAGATACACTGTAAGCTGTATCAAAACTTTTAAATCTTTAAAAATATTAATTTTTCTATTAAAATCCACTATTTTTACAGATACATTTTCATACTCTTTAATACTTTGGATTTTATCTGAATATGATGTAACTATTTCAACTTCATAATAATTAGATAAAAATTTTGCCTGTCCTTTTAGCCAAGTTTCTAAAACAACAGGAACAGTAACCATTATTACAATTTTTTTCATAAATTAAATTCTTGTTGTAAATATTCTTTCACATTGATAAAATCATTTTTTTGAATTACTTCAACCAGTAATCTTGCATCAGAGGTTGAAACTTTTAACTCATCTCTAAATATATTGCTTGTTTTAATTTCGATCTGATTATTTGACAAAAATTCCAAGATCCCTTTTATTGAACTGCCAAAACCAGTACCTACATTAAGTATTTTAATATTTTGTATCTTTAACAGTTTACTATATATAAAAACCACATCATCAATATGTATAAAATCTCTAATGGCATTTCCATTGTTTACTATTTTTATTTCTTGATTGTTTTTATGAGCATTTATAATTTTACTGATAACAGAAAATTTATCATTTCCGCCATACATGTTAAAAATCCTGGTAATCGTATAGTCTATCTTATACTCATTACAATATTTTTCAATCAATTTCTCATTTGCAACTTTTAAAGAGGCATGCAAGTTCATAGGTTTTAATTCATCTGATTCATTACATAAAATATTATTTCCATATACAGAACTGCTACTTGTGTATATTATTTTGTTGATGTCTGCATTTTTAAAGTAATCAAGCACTAAAGAAGTAATTAAAATGGCATTAGTGATGTAACTACTACTGCTATCGAAATTATTTAGCTGTGTTGCAGGTTGAAAGTTATTAAAAATAATATTAATTTTTTGATTTTTATACTCTTGTAAAATATTTATATTTTCCAATATTTCTCTTGAAGACAGTAATATGGAATTATCTATATACCTATTCATTCTTTTAGAAAGATTACTATTTTTCCCAATAATTAAATTTTTAGGCATAACTGTATCTCTTAAAAATAATCTTACAAATTTGTAACAAAGAACTAAATACATAATGTCTCATCGGTATCTCTTTTTTTAAAAAAATCAATGAAAGCAAATACAATGCTTTTCTGTAACCTATATCTGTCTCTCTGTTTGAAATTGAAGCATTATGAACTCTATAATTCAACAGCTTTTCTTTGAGCAAAACAATTTTTTTTTCATTTCTAATTAATTTTATCCAAAGTTGCCAATCTTCTACCGCAATCAAATTTTTCTCTTCTTCAAAATTAACTAAAGCACTTTTTTTTAACAATACAGAATTTACATTTATATAATTGATATAATAAATAATATTTTTCATACTTATAACAGTTTTTAAAAAATTAACCAGTTTTTGATTATCAAAATTTCCTTGTAATTCAGATTTTTCATCAATTTCATATGCCAATGTATGAACTACGTCAGCATTATTTTTTTGTAAAAATGCTAATTGTTTTTCTAACTTTTCCGGTAACCATACATCATCAGAATCCAAGAAAGCTATATATTCACCTTTTGCAATTTTTAAACCCTCATTTCTAGGATAAGCGGGTCCGCCTTTGTTCATATTCAAATTTACAACCTTGATCCTTTTATCTTGCTGCTGATATTCCTCAATAATAGAAACACTTTTATCTGTTGAATTATGATTTATAAGCAGTAGTTCAAAAACCTCATAAGTTTGTTTCAACACTGACTGTATTGTTTCATCTAGATAATTTTCTGCATTATATATTGGAATAATGACACTAATCAAAGGATTTTTCATATTAAATTTTATCCTTAATATATTTTTTCAAACCACTTTCCAAAGAAATATTCACTTTATAATTCAACTCTTTTTGCGACATTTCTATATCTGCACATGCTCTGATTGTATCAATTTTACGACTTTTATTCGCACCCCATGCAATATTTGCTTTTTTATTTGTAATACTTTCTAAAGTCTTTACCAAATCTCTTATTGATATACATTTTCCTGTTCCCACGTCATAGTCAATTTTAGAAGCTTTAATATTATTAAAATCAAGAATAAGGTTATAATAAAGGTTTACAACATCATCTATATGTACAAAATCCAATATCTGCTTACCATCACTCATATTAACAGCCTCATCCGAGTCTAGAGAATCTATAGCATAATCAATAATCTTTTTATTGGCATTTTTCTTTCCATAAACTGTAAACAAAATCATATTTAAAAATTTAAAAGAGTTCTTTTTGGCATAGTACTCAATTATATATTTTGCAGAAGTTTTTGTAGCAGAATAAAAATATGTTGGGCTTATTATATTGTTGATATGATATTCGGAAAAAGAACCTGTATTTATAAACAATTGCAACTTGCAACCTGATAATGCAATTAACAGATTAGAGGTAAATACAATATTTGATTCTATTAGCTTAACTATATCTTTTGGTTCATCTGAACTTGTTGAATATGCAGCCAGATGAACTACAATTTCAGGTGAAAATTGTAAAACACTGTCATTAAACTCAGTTAGGTTATTACATTCGATATATATAACCGCATTCCCAAATATTTTTATGGCACTTTTTGAATCTCGAACAACCAGTGCAATTTCTATATTATGATTGATTAAAAGTTTATTCACAAGATCTGAACCAACATAGCCGGTTCCGCCAGTTACAAGAACTCTTTTTTTACCATTCATAGTTTATCTCATTAATATCTAAATTTATTGCTTCGTCTGGATTATGCTCAATTGAAGCGATATTTAATAACATACTGCTTTCGCTTAAACCTTTAAAAGCCATCCACAAATTTGGTTTTACAGTAAGTCTTTGGTAATTTTTTTGAGAAAGTTTTACACTAAAAAACTCTTTATTTATTTCATCATACACAACAAATTCTATTTCTCCAACAACCACTACAAGATTTAAAGTCATTTGAGTATGTTTCTTCCATCCCTTGATATCATTTAGGTATATAGTTGAAAAATAAGCTTCTCCAAATCCATCAAACCCCTCATCACTTTTTTTCATGGCATGAAAAATATCACCTTTTGGATTATAAATCTGTTTTAGCGGTGTTAAAATTACTCCGTCCATTGCAAACCTCGCGTTTTTGCCATACTTTCATATTCATTTATCTGTTCCAAAGTTTTTTCTAAAATATTGTTATTATTGTTATAAAAGTCATAATACCACTCACTGGTAAATCTAATAGTATCTTTATACTCTAAATTTGCCTGCCATTTCAGATAAAAGAGAGCTTTGTCACAATTGAGTTTTAGCAATCCTGCCTCATGAAAAGGTATGTTCCCTGTAATAGTAAAAGCATCTTTGGCATTTGTAAAATGCCAATACTGACTTAAATCTGCAAGCAATTGTTTAACTGTGTGATTTTGTTCTGCCCTTGGTCCAAAGTTAAACGCTTCCCCATGCAAAGAGTTGTTTTCATACAAAACCTGCCCTAGATTTAAATATCCACTTAAAGGTTCAAGCACATGCTGCCAAGGTCTCGTAGCTTCTGGGCTTCGTATCTCCACACTTTGATTTTTACTCCAAGCGTGCATGCAGTCAACTACAATCCTGTCTTTTGCCCAATCTCCGCCACCTATAACATTTCCGGCTCTACCAATGGCTAACTTAACATTACAATTGTCTTTTTTAAAAAATGAGTGATAATATGATTTTATAATAAGCTCAGCAGCACCCTTGCTACCACTGTAAATATCTTTACCACCCATTTTATCATCCTCTTTGTAGCCCCATACCTGTTCTACATTGGCATACGCTTTATCACTTGTGATAATTATAACGCTGCATTTATGATTTGAGTTTTTAAGAGCTTCTAAAATATTTGCCGTTCCCATTACATTTGAGGATATTGTGTCAATTGGATTTTCATAAGATGTTGAAACTATCGGCTGTGCTGCCAGATGAAAAAGAAACTCCGGCGCTTCTGCGGCTATAATTTCATTCATTTTAGATAAATTTCTTATATCCTCTTGATAATGCTTTATCTTTTTTTGTAGCTGTAACTCTTCAAACATTGAAGGATTTGTCGGAATATCTTTTGAGATGCCTATAACTTTTGCCCCAAGTTTTAAAAGCCACAGAGTAAGCCATGTGCCTTTAAATCCTGTATGCCCGGTAACAAGTACTTTTTTATCTTTGTATACATTTTTGAACATTGCTATTCCCATACCTTCCAAGGGGCAACACCTTCATCCCAAAGTTTATTAAGATCATTTTTATCTTTTAAGCTATCCATCGGCTTCCAAAAGCCTTCATGTTTGAAAGTAAATATTTCTCCATCTTTAGCAAGTTTTTGCAGTGGTTCTTGCTCAAAAACAGTTGCATCTCCACCTGTAATGTAGTCAAAAACTTTCGGTTCGCAAACAAAAAACCCTGCATTTATCCAACCACCGTCACCCTTTGGCTTCTCTAAAAAATCTGTTACCTGATGTGATTCAGAGATATTAAGTGCACCAAAACGTCCATCTGGTTGAGCAGAGGTCATAGTCATTGCTTTACCGTGTTTTTTATGAAATGCTACCAATTCTTTTATATTTACATCACTTACCCCATCTCCATAAGTGAGCATAAACGCTTCATTACCAATAACTTTTTGTGCCTGTTTAATTCGTCCTCCTGTCATAGAGTTCAGCCCTGTATCAAGCAATGTTACCTTCCATGGTTCACTTGAATTATTTAACACTTCCATTTTACCATTTGACATATCTATAGTTATATCACTTTGATGTAAAAAATAGTTTGCAAAATACTCTTTAATATAATAGCCTTTATATCCTAAGAGAATAACAAAATCATTAAAACCATACTCTGAATATATTTTCATAATATGCCATAAAATAGGCTTACCCCCTATTTCAACCATAGGTTTTGGCCTTATGTCTGTCTCTTCACTGAGTCTTGTTCCAAAACCGCCTGCTAACAGTAATACTTTCATAAATTATTTTCCTCAATTCCAAATATATTTTTAATTCTTTCTTCTGTTGGCTCTCTAAAAAAGTTTTCCTTGTACCACAAAGAAATTTGCTTTATTTCATCTTTATAATTTTTTCTATATACCAATAACTTATTATACAATTTCTCAATATCATCTTTAGTAAACGCAATATCCCAAATCTTCCCTTTTCCATGGGTCACTAATGGATTAGCGGTAAGATTATCTTGACTGGCTATTATTATTACAGATAATCCACAGGTTACTGCCTCAAGAGAAGTCCCAGAAGCAGTACTTATTACTAGTTTTGTGTTTTCAAAAAGTTTATAAATATTGCTATTCGAAATTTCAATATTATTTGGGATATTACCAAGTTTATGTATATTAACTGCTGGATGGTTTTTAAATATCACATTATCTAAATGTTCTATCCTTTCTATCATATATTTTGTATCATTTTCTATATAAGAACCGAGCAAAAGTACATTTTTTTCTTCTTTGATACCCTGAAATTCAAAAACTCCTTTATATCTTAATGAAACTCCAACATCATATTTCACTTTTTCTCTATCTAATACATAATATTTTCCATTAACAGATACCTTATGAGGTGATGCAAGCATATCATAATCTAAATCATCTATATAAGCATTAAAATAAGTTTCATAATTTAAATAAAACTGTAATGCGTTTAATGTTATTTTATCATTATGATTTCTAATTCCATAGTTAAAACTTCTCTCAATCACTTGAAATTCACTCCAGGAATATATTGTTTTTATACTCTCAATTTGAGCTAAATTTTTACCTAAAATATATCTTGTTAAACTATCAAAACTAAAATATTTAATATCATTAACTACAGCATTATTAAATATTTTATCAATATCATTCTCTTCTTTTTGTAACAGTCTTAATGTTTTAAACGGATACACTACTATAAGTCCAAACAGTTTCACAAAATCACTTAATTTCAAAAATTCATACTCAAATACAAAATCCTTTTTATCTTGATTTATTATTTTAAAAAAGTGTTTTAACTTTAATGGATTTTGACCAACGCCATAAGGTCTTAATAAAATAGCATACTGAGTATGATATTTTTCAAATATTTCATAGATACCGGTTAAATAATTTTCACTAAATTGACCCTTTTCATTTGTCTTATCTATAAGTCCAAAAGTATCAATAATAATTTCTAATCTGTTTTTTCTTTGTTTCTTATAATAAATTTTATAGATAAAAAAAGCAGTAACATATGAAAAATAAAGATAAATATTTTTTATATAATATTTCACTAATTTTCTTGTGAATAAAAACAGATTATTGTCTTTTTGAATATTATTTGTAAAAAAGTTTTTAGGAAACACACTTGCATATGGATTTTTAACTAAAGTAGCATTAATTATTGTATAGATATCCCATCTGGCATTTCTTTTTATCTTATCAATGTAGGCATGAAAATTACTTTTTTTATTTTGGTAATTCTCCTCTAATTCCTTTGGATTCAAAGTTTAAACTCCAAAAATGTATCAATATAATTTCCATACTGTTTTAACTCTGAATTATTATACCCATAAAAATTTATCTTATTCTTTTTAGCCGCATTATAGTCTGTGATGGCATCACCGATTAATATTGTTTCATCAGTTTTGTAATTATATTTCTCCATAATATTAGCTATTAAAATATCTTTTTTAGTTGGACTTCCATTGATTGATAAAAAATAGCATGTGATTTCAAACTGTTTACACAAATCATTAAGTTCACGATTTTCTGCACCTGAGACGATATGAAAATTATATTCTTTGTAATTCGCTTTTATAAATTCAATGGTTTCCATAATTAAGTTTTCTTTGTTAGATAATTTCATTTTAATAATCCGAGCAAATTTATCTGCTAGTTTTACAATTTCATCTTCTAAAATATCTTGATGCAAAATATCAGTATAAAAATATCTAATTTTATCAAATCTTGAAACACCACCGTTTTCATAATGATATTTCTCAATCTGTTGTAAATATTTTTTGTCATAACCATGGAACAATTCTACAAAACCATCCCCCTTAATCTTCATACTATCAAGTATAACACCATCAAAATCCCATAAAATTGTTTTAATCATGTAATATTCCAAATACAGTACATGGTAAGCCATCACACTGAGATATTCTAAGCGGTGACACTATAATTTCTTTAAACTGTACATTTTCGCTGATATTTTTCAAGTCCATATCTTCAAGTAAAAGTATAGGTTTTTGAGGATTTAAAAATCTTTTATGAGATTCTCTTCCTATCATTCTGTAAGCAAAACTAGAAACCGATATAGAATCAAATCCAAACACTCTGATAGATGGAAAATTTTCTATTAAAAAATTATAAATATCTCCATGAAAACCATAATTCTCTTTCCAGAATTTTTCACTATTTCGACTATTACAAATACCTGTTTTTACAATTAAAATATCATAACCAATATCTGTGATGTTTTTTAATCTTGCTGTCAATTTTTCGTTTATAATTAACTCTTCTTGAACTATCTCTACAATTAGTGGTTTTTTAAATACCCAAAAATCAGCATTAAAATCCTTAACAGTCTGTCCCTTTTCATAAAAGTGGTAGGGCATATCTATATGTGTACCTATATGAACAGTAGTAGATATTGTTGTATCATTAGCAACATCCCCTTTTAAAATATCACTTTTTTTTATTTGTACAAATTTATTTTTATTCCCGTAAGCAGGTGTGTGTTCATCTAATATATAAGACAAAAACAACATCTACGCTTCCAGCTCTTCATGAATAACTTGAATACATTCCAAAAGACCCTGACCTAAATCAATATACGGATTTGCCACCAACTTTTTGGCAACAGTTGGATGATACGAATAAGGAGTAATTTTATAGTGTCCCATGTTATTATCTGTAATTTGCTTCAGCTCTAGCTTGTTTTGCATGATCTCATTTATCATTGTAAGGAGTTCTATACGTTTTAGTCTTTCAGTTCCTGTTAAGATAATATGCTCATTTTCGTAACTTTCATCCTCTAAAATGTCGACTGAAAGTTTTGCTGCATCTGCTGCGTGAATGTATTCTCTTAGATCTTGACCATCACCTTTGTAGTGAAGTTCTCCATTTTTTAAGGCATCATATAAAAGATTATAAATATAATTGTTATGACTCGCCCGCTCTCCATACAAGGAGCCGTAACGAATAACCGTATATTTCAAACCATACCTTTTATAATATTCTTCCGTTAGCTTCTCTGATGTTTGCTTACTAATGCCATAAAAAGAACCCTCATTACTAAGGGCATAAGCACTGCTTGCATACACAAATCTTTCTACTTTTCTTGTTTTACATACTTCAAGTATATTTAGATTCCCCATAACATTTATATTCATAGTATTGATTGGGTCGTGGATAGCATCATCAAGATTTGCTATCGCTACAAAATTATATACAATATCAGCGCCATTAATTACATTTTTTATACTGTTCATATCTAATATATCTACAGTTTGAAACTCTTGATTTACTTGTAAATACTTTGACTTATGAATATCAGCAATAACTACATCATAGTTTCTACGAGACAGTTCATCAGCGACATACGAACCTAAAAAACCACTTCCACCGAAAATAACAACTTTCTTACGATTTGGCATTTAATACCTCACTGCACTGAATTTTTAGGAGTACTAACATATGGCACTCTCCACTTTGAATTCTTATCATAATTTATAATACTCTCTTAAATGTTTTATAGCGCTCATACCCATAGCTTCTACAGCTTCCTTTGCGTTTCCACCAATGTGCGGTGTGCATATAAGATTTGGAAGTTCTAAAAATTCTTTATCTGTAGGTGGTTCTTCAACATAAGCATCTATCGCAGCACCTGCGATTATGCCGTTTTTTAAAGCATATTTTAAATCATTTTCATTTATCAGACCACCTCTGGCCGTATTTAACAAATATGCTGTTTTTTTCATCATTTTCATTTCATTTAAAGTTATGAAATTATATGTGCTTTCATCTTGTGGTGTGTGCACTGTTATAAAATCAGACTCTCTGTAAAGTTCTTCTTTACTCACTTCTATCAAATCGTTTTGAGTATAGTATTCATCTTGATTTATAATATCATTCACAAGTATTTTGCACCCAAAAGGCTTCAACAGTCTCACTAATTCTTTGCCTATGTAACCCACGCCAACTATACCAACTGTTTTTCCGCTCAGTTGAAATCCTCCGGACTTATTCCAGACACCACTTTTAAGTTCATTTGTTGTCATAAAAAGATTACGACTAAACATAAGCATAAACCCGAGTGCCATCTCTGCTACTGAAAGACGATTTACTCCTCCTGTCCAGCCAATAGCTATGCCCCTTTTTTTACATGCTTTTTTATCTATATTATTAAGACCAACACCATATTTTGAAATTATTTTTAAATTTTTACAATGATGAAGCACTTCTTCATTCACAGGTTCCAGTCCAACAATCAAAGCCTCAGCATCTTTGATATACTCTATCAAATCATCTTGATTAAATCTTTTGCCATCTAAATTTAACTTAGCCTCTGGAAAATATTTATATACTTCTTCTTGTAAGATTTTATTTTTTGAAAAACTTGGACTTGTTGCTACTATATTCATATATGTTTATCCTTCAATAATTGTTTAAATACTGTAAAATCATCAAAAGCACCTTTATTTATGAGCGTTTTAAGCTTTTTTCTTGAAAAATTCCACCATTGTAATGACGCTAACCACTCTATATCTTTTCTATTATATCTATACTTGATAACCTTTGCAGGATTTCCAACAACAACTGCATAAGGAGGAACATTTTTTGTCACAACTGCACTAGCACCGACAATTGCACCATCACCAATTTCAATACCTTTTTTGACAACTACATTAGCACCAATCCAAACATCATTACCGATAATTGTTTCTATATCATCCTTCTTATAGTTTCTATAGCCTTTAACAAAGTTACCACTATGCTCATATAAGTAAAAAGAATGTGTACTGACATCTGTATTATGCTCCCAAAGTCCTATATAACAACCATTTGCAATTGAACAAAATTTCCCTATTTTTGTTTTATTCACAATTGAATATTGAGAAACATAACTGTATTTACCCAGTACGCTACTATGCAATTCTGCATAATCTTTTACTCGTGAATAAAATTTTAGTTTAGAATTTGTTATTCTTGTTCTAGCAGAAATAACAACTTTTTTGCCTACTTTATTTTGCATATATCCACTCAATCATTTTTTTTAAACCTTGCTCAAAACTTGTTAATGGTCTATCATATATACTGAGTAATAATTGATTATTTGCATATATCCCAAACTGATCACCAGGAGTACCTTTTGATATGACAATATCTTTTGTACTTTGTAAATTATCTTTTATTAAAGTCAATATCTGTTTGACTGTTGTTTTTTTACCTGTCCCAATATTTAAGATTTTGTTTTTAAATTTATCATTTCTTGAAGACTCTATAGTGATGTCAACAACATCATCAATATATATTAAATCCCTAAAACGATTTAAATCACCTTTTACAAGTACCTTTTCAAAAGAATCATCTAAAAATTGTTTCAGATATATACTAACCATGCCCTGTTTTAAATTTTCAAGATTTTGCCCCGGACCATACACATTAAAGTATCTTAATGCTACATACTCTATATCATATTGTTGTGCAAAAATTTTCATATATTTTTCACTTGCCAATTTGCCAACAGCATAAAATGATTTTGGATTTTCAACATCATCTTCAGAAAATTGTTCTTTACTGAATTGTTCCCCATATACAGACATAGTAGAAGCATATACAAATTTTTTACATCCTGTTTTTACACAATATTGCAATAACTTCAAAGTAGATAATGTATTAGTATTTAAATCATATTCTGGGTCTTCAAAACTTATCTCCCCAGAACTTTGACCACCTATATGAAAAATTACATCAAATTTTGTATTATTTAATTTAGCAATCGTCTCATTTTTACTAAAATCTCCCTCGATAAATATGGCTTCTGATGGTACGCTTTCTTTATATCCTGTTTTCAAATTATCAATAATATACACTTGATGTCTTTCAAACAAGAGTTTGCTTGCTATTGCACTCCCTATAAATCCAGCACCTCCTGTTACCAAATAAACCATTTTATACTCTTTCAAAAATATAATTAAACTGTGTACTGAACTTACTATCTTTAAAATAAGGAGACTGTCTTTTTTCTTTTAATTTCAGCCCTCGGTCTGATAAAAAATCTATCAGTTTCTGTGTCCGTTCTTCTGTTTCATCAAGTTCTAAAAATACTCCTTTGAGCTTTTTATTTGACAATGTTTTATTTGCACCATAAACTATTCTATCTTCAATACTATCTACATCTATTTTTATATAATCAGGAACTTCAAAACCATATTTTTCTATCAATTCATCTGTTGAATATGCAAACATACCTTGTTTAAAAACCACTTCTGCTTTATAACTACCTTCTCCAACAGTTTGTATGTCTGTTTCATTAAATTCGTTCAATGCCCCCCCTAAATCAGTACTTGTCATGTTTAAATAACCAAATTCATTTTTATCAGATACAGCTACGGGAAATAAAAAAACATTATCTTTTAAATTATTTATTTCAATATTTTTTGAAATTAAAAATGTATTCAGTGCCGATGGTTCAAAAGCAAAAACTTGCATGCCTTTTAACCCTGCATAAACAGAATATAAGCCTACATTTGCTCCAATATCCCATAGCGTTTCATTTTTATCCATTTTATCTATCCACTCTATCATCTCAGGCTCTTTAATAAACAGAGTTTGTGAACGCCACAAAGGAATCCAACCCATGCAATAATATTTTAATTTACCATATTTTGTGGTAACTTCATCAACAACAACTAAAGATTCTGCACTCTCCGCACGAAATCTTTTACCCATATATCCTGGTATTATTTTAGGTATACTAGAATATATATTTTTAACTAAAACAAACACAGCTTTTTTCAATGACATGCACTCTCCTTCATTAACTCATCCTTTTTAACCATATCTATAATCCTCTCTAAAATTTCTATATTCACCATTATCTCTTTAATACCTCGCTATCTCTTATAAAGTCAAATTTATCAATACAATATTTATAAAAAATATCATAAAAAGATAAAAGTTTATAAGTAATGTCATAAATAAGATTGATACTATCTACTACTTCATCTTGATTGAAACTATACGCATAAGCTATCTCATTTCTATCTTTGCTCAACTTCAACCATTCATTTTTATCTACAAGTCCTCATTCTTCTAGTCTATTGAGTCTGTTTATAAATGGTTTACTTTTCATCTCTTCTCCCATTAGCTTTACTACATCAATTTTTTGCTCACCTATATACTCATCTGATTTTACTAAAAAATCAATCTTCTTTTTTCTTAACTCATCTTGATTTTTGGGAATAATATACAGATCAATATCCCCCACCTCTTTTTGTACCATCTACACGACTTCCAAAAAGATAAATTTCACCATCTTTAAAAGTTTCAAAAAAAGCTTTTTTTATTAAGCTTACTTCATCATCAGCGAGTCTCATCTATTCATACCTTAACTTATATATAGCTCTCAAATAACTCATCATCTTTCATAATCTTCACAACCTTTTCCAAGTCTTCCTTTGTATCAACGGCTTTTGTTTCATACTCTGTGTCTATCATTTTAACTTTGCCCCCATTTTCAAGAATTCTCATCATATCAACTGATTCTATTATTTCTAAAGGTGTTGGTTCCATTTCATTGTACTCTAGTAAAAAATCTCTAGTAAACGGTATGACACACACTTGTTTTTTCATAGGAACATCCAAAACACCTTTTTTTCTACTTGGTATTGGTTCTCTTGAAAAATAAAGGGCATTATTATTCTTATCCATAGCAACTTTTACTTCATTTGGATTTTCAAACTCTTCTACCGTGTTTAAATCGGCTACTAAGTTTGTAATTTTTATGCTTTTATCTTGAAGCATAGGTTCTACTGCTTCATCTATCATCTGAGGAAATGTCAAAGGCTCATCACCCTGCACCATTATCATGATGTCAACTTTGATATTTTCATCTTGTTCTATTTTAAGCATAGCCTCCGCACACCTGTCACTGCATCTCTCATGGCAATCACTTGTCATAACAGCTTTTCCGCCTATGGATTCTACATAATTATAAATTTCTTCATCACATGTAGCTACATACACTTCACTCAAAAGTTTAGACATTTTTACCCTTTTGTAAACATGTCCTATCATTGGCATTCCAAGTATATCTGCCATCGGTTTACCTGGAAACCTACTTGAGCCCATTCTTGCTGGAATTATCGAAATGATATTCATGATTTTAATCCTTTTTTAATTGTTTCCATCCCTTTTATAGCCAAATCTCGCATAAAAAAGTAATCTATCCCGTAAGCTAAGAATGTACAACCTTGTTCTATCTTCTCTTGTAATTTTGATGGGTCTGTATCTACTACATGAAAACCTGAGGGGATATTGTTTTTTTTGCAACTATCGAGTACAGTTTGCACAGCATCCTTTACATCATCTCGTTCAAACTCTCCAGGATGACCTATACTACCGCTTAAGTCATACGGACCTATAATAGTACCATCTATTCCTTCTACACTTATAATTTCATTTATATTATTTATTGCATCTATATGCTCTATTTGAGCTATGATTACAAGCTCTTCTTCCACCCATTTTTTATATTCTTCAAAACCTGTTCCATATTTAGAAGCTCTGTATAGTCCAACACCTCTTTTGCCTATTGGTGGGTACTTTGCAAACTCTACTGCCTGCAGCGCATCTTCTTTTGAATTTACCATGGGCACTATGATGCCATCAGCTCCCATATCTAAAACTTTTTTTATGATTACTTCTTCATTTTTACTTACTCTTACAAGTGCTTTTATTCCACTTGATTGAATGGTCGCTATTAAATCTTGAATTGTTTTTAAGTCTATTGAAGTATGCTCTGTATCTACTACAAGCCATTCAAAACCAGCCAAAGCCATAACTTCAACACTCATGGTATTGCCTATCATTATCCAACTACCAATAGTTAACTCATTGTTTTTTAGTTTATTTTTTAGTGACATTTTTTAACCTTAAAAAAAGTGTGTTTATCTCATCTCGATTAGTTGCAAAAACTTTTGGAAATATATATGCCCCTATTATAACAAAACCTGTATATAGTGTACCTGATGTCAAAAAATTTATCAAAGGAGAGGTAAAACTAAAAACATGACTTGATATATAAGCGATGACTACAAAAAACACTATGGAATAAATTTGATGATATACAAATGACTTCATCTTAAAGTTTAAAAATTTAGCATTAAAATAAAGTTGAATATTTACACCAATTAGTTGAAGAATAAGTATTTTACCGGCAAGTCCTATAGCCCCAAAGTCTAAAATATATATCAGTCCAAAAGATATAAACATCCCTAGTGGCTGTGTAAATAAAGATATATTGCGCATAAGTTTCGTCTTCCCAGTAGCATAAAATACACTTCCACTAAGCTGTCCATAAGTTTGATGAATAGGGTACAATGCCATTATCATTAAAACCGGATAAGCATTTTGAAATTTTTCATCTGTAAATATTGCCAATACATTTTCACTCTGTATAGAAATAAATACCGCAAAATATGCAGCTATACTATAAAGCATAGGTATATATCTATAAAAAAGTTTTCTCATATTTTCTAAATCTTTTTTCTCATAAGATTTACTAAATTCTCTAGTGATGATAGGTGTCATAGCAGAGGTAAATAAAAAACACATAGCTGCTAAACTATAAGCAAGACCATAAAACCCGGTTTGTTCACTTCCAGCTATTTTTTGAAGTAGCCAAATGTCAAAAAAACCGGCAATTAGTCCTACTATGCTGTATATCACAAGAGGATGACAATATTCTATAAACTCTTTTGAGAGATTTAGAATTGAAAATTTAAGACTAAAAACATTTTCAAATATCCTTTTTTTAACAAACAGCCAAGAAATTATCAATAAAAAAGATACTAATGCAATATATTGAAAATAAAAATATTTATGCAAATCAAAAACAGTAACATAAACAAAATACAAAAGCAACAAAAGAGATGCTATTTTATGCCCTATTTTTATAAGTTCCACTGATACAGTCAATGCATAGGCATCTGATATTTTAATAAATATTTGAGTAAACCATGAAAGAAAACCAAACAGTAAACCCATAAAAATATATTCACTTGGTATATTTGGCAAAAGTTTTTCACTGTAACCCAAGCTTTTAACACCATATACAAAAAGTAATACTATAAACAATACTGCAATAGAATATAAGAAATAAAATGAGATAAGCTCTTTTCTAGTATGCTTAGCTGAGAGTTTTGTAAAAAAAGCGATAGAACTTCCCATATCTAAAAAACCAATCGCTTTCATAAAAAAATCTTGAAGATATACAAACTGCCCGTAAGCAACAGGACCTAATGCTTTTGGTACAATAGCTACTAAAATAGCACCTATAATAGCACTTATGATATTTGCAAAGAGTTTAATGCTGTATCGTTTTTTTAGGCTATGTTCTTGCATTTAGTTTGTAATCAATTCTTCAAATGTTATATTCTCATTACTTATATCTTCTAAAACATTAAATTTCAGCCATATTATAAAACTAATTATTGCAAAAAGTTTTAATGAGTTTTTTTTATTTGATACCCACTCTTTATCTAATTGAATACCTAACGATAAATATTCATCAAGATATTTTTGATGTTTATTAATAAATTTGAGTATATTTTCATTAATTTTTTTATCGTAAAACCATGTATTAATAGGCATCGTTGGTCCACTTTTTTTTGCTTTTGTCACATAACCTGGTAAATGTTTTTTTAAAATTTTTCTTAATAAACCCTTCTGTCCATATTTACTTTTCAAGGTGTCGGGAACTGACATAAGAAACTCATAGAGTCTATAATCCAAAAAGGGGCTTCTATTCTCTACAGAAAAATTCATGGTTGCAATGTCTACAAAATGATTACCTGAACCTATCAATGTAAATGTATTAACATATCCCATTATATTATATATATCATATTCTTGAAAATGATTATTTGAAATTTTAAAATAGATAGAAGCATTATCTCTTAAACGCTTCTCTATTGTTTCTTTATCTTTTTTAAAGTCATATCTAAAACTAGATAGTGTTTCAACATGCCAGACTTTATAATCAAACAATAGCTGATAAGCAGTAGCTATTTTACGATTTAAATTAATAGTAAATTTTGATATAAATTCACTATAAGGAAGTTTATTATATGTAAATCTAAATATTTTATCAATTTTTCTAGCCAATCCAGCTTGCCAAGGGTATCCACCAAATAATTCATCTCCTCCAACACCTGTTAATATTACTTTAGTATCATTCTTTATAGCTAAATTTGCAAGTTCATAAAACACTAAAATACCTGAGTTTATAAAGATTTCATCATAATGATGAATAATTTTTACAATATTTTCATTATAATATTTATAGTCTAATACACTCTTTTCATATTTTATATTTAATTCATTAGCTAATTTAATAGGTATTTCTACATCTGTATTGTTATTTTCTTGTAAATCTTTACCTGATATATCTGCTCCAAAAGCATAGAAATCATTGTTTGTAGCTTCTTTAGCAAATTTTGCAATTGATGTAGAATCTAAACCACCACTTAAAAATACTCCAACTGGCACATCACTCCTCAATCTTAGTTCAATCGCAGATTTATAAAGTTTTATAAATCTATTTTCTATCTCTTCCTCGCTATTATTACAAGTCTCTATGCATGGATTATACCACCTAGTTTCTTCTATCTTTCCATCTTTAAATTTAATATATGACCCAGGATTTACATTAAAAGTATTTTTATAGAGAGAAAACGGTTGTGGTAGAAACCAACAAGCAAAATTAATCTGAATATTAGTTTTATCTATTTCTAATTTTTTTATTTTTTTAATAGCCTTAACTTCTGATGCAAATGTAAGTATGTTTTTTTCATAAAAATAGTATAAAGGTTTTTCAGCAAATCTATCTCTTATTAGATACTTAACATCATTTTCTTCATCAATCAGCACTATTGCAAACATACCATTTAATTTATTTAAAAAATCAATGCCATATTTATTATATAAAAATGGTATTATCTCAACATCTGAACCGCTTTTAGAGATAAATTCACTTTTATGTTCTTCCAATAATTCAATATAATTAAAAATTTCACCATTCATATACACTACTATATCGTTATATCGAAAAGGTTGCATTCCTTTTTCAGATAAATCATGTATCGACAATCTATTAAAAGCCACCTTCCATTCTAGCCCACTTTCAATACTAGACATATCTGGTCCACGACTATTGATACTTTTACGTGCATTTTCTAAATCTATATTTTCGTTCCCAAAATATCCTACAAATCCACACATTATATTTTCATCTCACTTTTGTTTAATTCTTTTTTTAATATTTCAGTAACTACTTTTTTTGTATCACATTGCTTTGAAGAGTAATACTCTATAATGTCATCATATCGTTTTCTGTTTTTTGTTATATTTTCAATATTTCTAACTTTTTCTTCTAAATCATCAACTGAATCAACTAAAATGAACATTTTTTTCATATCTTCCAATGTGTCTTCTGGTAAGGAGAGAGGTTGCCCACTAAACAAGATTATATCTCTTTTATAGTGCAATTCTCTATTTATAAACTCTGACGAAAAATAGTCACTAATTATGTATTTACTTTTCGGAATTAAATTTTGAATTGGAATACTAAATTCTATAGTTACATTTGGATAATTCTGACTTAATTCTAAAAATGGTATATATAACATTGTCCCAAGCATAATACCAGGTTGGATTTTGATACATATATTTTTATCTTTAAATTTAGTTCCAAAAAGTTTTATAATACCTTTGTGTCTTCTATATATATTGTTTGCATCGATTGACAGTCTATTTTCATATGAAAAGATATGTACTCCTGAATAAGCATAAGATGTACAATATGTAATATATAAAAAGTCAAACTCTTGTTTCTTCTTTTTTATAGAATAGTTAAAATTTATACTACCTATAGATTCAATTTTTTTAGCTCCTCTGTGCTGAAATAATTCTTTAGTAAAGTCATTAAATACAAAGTTTATATCAGCAGGATATATTTCATTGTATTTTAAAAAAATATTTTCCTGTAAATAACTGCCATGTTGCATAAATATATTTGGAATTGAATTTTTTTTATTTATAAGTATTTGTCGATAGTTTTGCATCTTGGATAAAAAAGAAAAAGGTTTTATAATTATATATTTTTCATCATATTTGGCTAGATGAGCAGTAATATCATCTAATAATTTCATATATTGATTTTTAAATAGACTGTTTTTTTTATCTATTATAGTTTTGTTTATTCTTCCTATGAAATCAAAAATTTGTTTTTTTTCAATACTCTCTTTTCTCGTTACCGGATTCAAATCATTATAGACATCTAAAAAATGTATCATATCATATGGTAAGCTTGTATCTTTTCTTAAAATATATTTATTTATAATATTTTCAAATATATCTTTTTTATATTTTAAAGTATTAAAAATATTTTGTAGTTTATTCTTTTTATAAAAACTTGCATCTTTATTTTTTATGTTTATAATTTTATCCACATATTGATTATCAAATAAACAACTTTTATATAAAAAACAATTCTCTTCTCTTTTTATACCATCTACATCTGTAAGATAAAAAATTTGTCTATTTTCTTTTTTGGCTAATTTTAAATAACTTTTGAGCTGATTAAAATATTTTTCAAAAGTTATCAAAAAAGCAAAATCTCTAAATAAAAAACTCAATTCTTTAAAGTCAATAAAAATTTCTTCAAACTCTTTATATTCTTTAAATACATTTTTATGAAATTCTTCAATCTTTACTATATCATGAAAAGTAATAAATTTTTTCTTAGCTTGATTCAATAAAAAGCTAGAATAAGGGGTCAATGATAATATATTTGCATTAATATCTTTTAGATAACTACTTAAATCAAAACTATTTTGTTTAAATCTCATATCAACAATATATAAATATTTATCTTTCAAATCTATCCCCAAACTTATAGTCTTTATCAGATATTTCACCCAAAACATCTTTCAAATACTTAGGATGTATTCCATATCCTGGTCTTACACTTCTTACATTTTCTTCATTAAATTTTTCACCTTTTTTTATATTTTTAGCCACATAAAGACTTCGTGCAAATTGACGAGATTTTTTCTTTTTTTCATTCATACTATAGTCAACTTTTCCAAGCAATTTCTCAGTATCTCTTATAGCTTTTACCATATCACTAAATTCTTGTTTATCAAGACTAAAATCAGCATCAGCTCCACCTATGCTTTTATCTAGTATAAAGTGTTTTTCAATCACTTTCGCACCAAGAGTAACCGCTGCTATAGGAGCAGTTAAACCTAAAGTATGGTCACTAAAACCACTAATAACTCCAAAAGTTTGTGCTAAGTTTGGTACCATTTGCAAGTTTGCATCTTCTAATGGCGCTGGGTAAGCTGAAGTACATTTTAATAAAACTATATCATCATTTCCCACACCCCTACAGATATCTACTGCATCCTGTATTTCATCTATTGTAGCAATTCCAGTTGATATGATAATAGGTTTACCTTTACTTGCAGTGTATCGAATAAGTTCGTAGTCTGTTATCTCAAAAGAAGCTATCTTATATGCTGATGGATGAAACTGTTCTAAAAAATCAACAGCACTTTTATCAAATGGAGATGAAAAAATATCTATACCAATGCTTCTAGCATACTTAAATAGCTCTTTATGCCATTCCCAAGGGGTATATGCCCATTTATAAAGTTCATACAAACTTTTTCCATCCCAAAGAGTACCGCCTTTTACTATAAAATCATCTTTTTTACAATCAAGTGTCATTGTATCAGCTGTATATGTTTGAAGCTTTATAGCATTTGCTCCTATCTCTTTAGCTGCTTTTATAGTATCTTTTGCAATCTCAATATCTCCGTTATGGTTTGCGCTCAACTCTGCTATGATATAAGTTCTATCTTTTGTTAAATCAAAATTACCTATTTTCATTATCTGCCTTTTCAATTTTTAGGATATACTTTTGACCATTTTTATAAAAAAATGCCGGATATTCTTCATTGTCAACGATTCTTAATAGGTTAAATTGTTCATTAATTGTTTTCTGTATATCCAGTTCACTGTCTTTTGTACTTCGCTTAGGGTAAAAACTTTCCTCACCTTTTTGTGCTTTAGGATGTTTATATATTTCATAATTATTTATAAATTCTAAACACATATCTATTGTAAAAAGGGCCTGCTTGTCCCTTAACTCATGATTTAATTCATCACCATCTAAATGAAGAGTTTTTTTCATATAAATATCGCCATCATCAACACCATTAGATGCCTCAAACATAGAAAATACTATATCATTTTTACCTTCTAAAATCTGCCAAAACATAGGTGCCCAACCTTTACCTGCAGGTAAATCACTTGCATGAACAACAATATTATGTTTATTGTTTTTTAAATATTTTTCTTCAATTATTTTATGATAACTTAATATGAAAAGAATATCAAAGTTATCATTTATAAGAAAATGATTAAAAAATAATTTTGAATTTTGAATTTTTTTATTTAGTTCTTCTGCATAAGGAATAAACCATTGATTCTGTGATGTTAAAATAGCTATTTTCATTTTATTTCTTTATTCTTTTGATTATTAAATTTAGTTTAATATTAAGTATACTTTCAGAAAATTGCTTGAGTACAAAACATTTTTTCTTTTTAAGATATTTATATATATCATCTTGATTAGAAGCTGTTTTAATAGCTATTAATGGGAGTTTCATAAAACATACTTCATTCACTGTCACGCTAGGAGTAACAATCGCAAAATCACTCTTACCCATAAGTTTTGCTATTTTATTTGAGTTTATATGAAGCTTTATCCATTTTTTATCTTTACAATATTTTTGCACTGCTTCTAAGTTTCTATTGGCAGTTGTTGTTACTAAATTTACTTTTATATCTTTAAAATTTTGGAGAACCTTTAGTATTTTTATGTTTATGTTGCTATGGTCTGCTCCACCCATGGCTACAAATATCATTGTTATTTTAACTTTCTTTTTTGGACTCTTTTGCAGTCGTTTTTTTTCTGTTATAAATTCATCTCGTAAAAGTGTATACTTACTACCACATTTAAGTTTACAGTTTTTTAGAACAAGATTTTTATACTTTTTTTCATCCGCACTAATATTATGATTTAAAAGTATATCACAATAGTGTTTTTCATAGGTATCATCAAGTACCATCAGCTTGATATTTGGATTATACTTTTTTAATTTTTTTTCAAATTCAAAATCGATCTCATAATGATCTATCACTACCATCTCTACATGTAAAGAGTTCACAAGCTTATTAAACTCTTCAAAGTCATTTGAGTTTAGTATCTCAACTCTATATCCAGAATCAATTATTTTTTGGTTTATATTACCTTCTAAATTTTGTATAGCAAAAGTGATATCTGCACCTTTAAATTGCTTTGCTAAAACAAGGTCTCGCATAATATGACCTATCCCTATAATTGATGATGAATCTGCTCGAAAAAGAATTTTTTTATTATTTTTCATCTTTTTCCTTCATTAAAATCTTGCTGTATGACTTTGTACATAAGTTCGGCTCTTTTCCAATCCTCTAAAGTATCTATATCTTGCACTAAGTATCTAGGCAACAATATGGGAATAGAATCTTTACCAAACATAACTTCATCAGACTTTTCACCTAACTTTTTCCAGTAAAACTGACCTGCATCTTGATACGCCTCTTCTAAATCTTGACTGCGTATCATATAGTATTCAGGATAAAACATTTTACATCTGCCATCCTCAGTCAATTTAAAAGTTCTTTGAATAGGGAAAGGCATGGAGGTAGCACTAAAAGCATTGATAGCATCCGAATCTTTTAGTCTTTCAAATCCCTCTACAAGATATTCTTTTTGTAAAAGTGGAGCAGTCGCATAAATAGTACATACATATTCAAAAATCTCTCCATGGTCTTTTAAATGTTGGACTGAATGTTCCATAACTGCATCAGTACCTGTAAAGTCATCTGCTAGTTCTTTTGGTCTGTTGATAATCTCAACACCATATCTTTTAGCTACTTTAGCTATCTCTTCATCGTCAGTACTTACTATAATCTTGTCAAACAATTTGGATTCTAAAGCTGTTTGTATAGAGTACGCAATAAGAGGCTTACCAAAAAAATCTTTTATATTTTTTTTCGGTATTCGTTTACTGCCACCTCGTGCCGGGATAATAGCTATTGCATCTTTTTTCATCATCTACTTTAAAACCTCTAGTAAAGTTTCTATAACATACGCTTGTTCATCATCACTCAAAAGCGGATACATTGGAAGAGAGAAACACTCTTTGTAATAGTTATCCATATTAGGCGTGTATTCATCTCCATAACCTAAACTTTGATAATAAGGTTGCTTATTAATGGGCATATAATGCAACTGAATACCAATATTTTTTTCTCTAAGCCTATGAAACAATTCTTCTTTTGAAAGAGTAAGTTTTGAGAAATCAACTTGCACTACATAGAGATGATACGATGACTTGCCATCAAAAGTATAAAGTGGTTTAACTATAGAATCTTTAAAGGCATCATCATATTTTTTTGCTATTGTAAATCTTCTCTTTACAAATTGAGGTAGCTTTTTAAGTTGAGAGACACCTAAAGCACACTGCATATCGGTAATACGGTAGTTAAATCCAAGTTCCCGCATCTCGTATTCCCAAGGTTTCATATCGGGGGTTTTAACCATTCCGTGACCTCGCAATGTAAGCATCTTTTCATAAAGCTCTTTTGAATTTGTAGTAATCGCTCCACCTTCAGCCGTAGTCAAATGCTTCACAGGATGAAAAGAGAAGATAGAAACATCAGAGTTTGTACAACTCCCTGCTTTGATGCCATTATACACGGCTCCAATAGCATGAGCATTGTCTTCTAAAATTCTAATACTATAGGTATCTTTTAGATATTTCAACTTCTCTTGATTGACCATGCGACCTGAAAAGGAAACAGCATATATGGCTTTGATAGAACTGTCTTTTTTAAGCTCCTCTTCACACAGATCCAAATCAATATTCCCGTCTTTTGCAATATCGACAAAAATTGGTTTAGCCCCTGCATACAAAATAGCATTGGAAGTAGCCAAAAATGAGTTTGGTGTAGTTAAAACTTTTTCATCCTTATTTAATAAAACCAATGAAGCCAAATGTAAAGCAGCGGTACCATTAGCAACAGCAATACAATATTTCGCTCCACAATAATTACTAAGAGCCTTTTCAAATACTTTTACTACCGGACCCGTTGTTAAATAGTCTGATTTTAATACATCTACGACAGCATCAATATCATCTTGCTCTATAAATTGTTTACCATAAGGAATAAATTGTTTCATCTTATAAACTTTGTTCCATTGCTAAAAACTCTTTTTTACTTATCCATTGTGTATTGTTTAATGAGTTATACTCAAACCCTATACCTATATCTTTACCTTCCTCACCTAAAGCATTAGCTGTATAATCAACATGATGGTTAAATTGAATTGTTGGGGTAATAACATAATAGGTTTCATATTCGACTACCCTGTCATCAGCTGTTATCATCACCTCATGCATCTTCTCTCCCGGTCGAATACCTATAATCTTATGTGGCAAATTTGGAGCTAAGGCTTTGGCTAAATCAGTCATCTTCATTGAAGGAATTTTAGGAATAAATATCTCTCCTCCATGCATTCTCTCAAAATTATTTAAAACAAACTGTACACCATCTTTAAGGGTAATTAAAAATCTTGTCATATCGGCATCGGTTATAGGTAATTCAGATGCACCTGTCTCAATAAGATTTTTAAAAAAAGGAACTACTGAACCCCGACTTCCAACAACATTCCCATAACGAACTACTGCAAATCTTGTTTTTCGTTTTCCTACTATATTATTTGCAGCTATAAAAAGTTTATCAGACGCCAGTTTAGTTGCTCCATAAAGATTAATTGGACTCGATGCCTTATCCGTAGAAAGTGCTATTACTTTTTCAACCTCATTTTTAATAGCAGCATTTATCACATTTTGAGCACCATCAATATTTGTTTTAATACACTCTGTTGGATTATATTCAGCTGCAGGAACATGCTTTAAAGCAGCCGCATGAATAACATAATCAACACCATCCATAGCATATTCAACACGCTGTGCATCGCGAACATCCCCTATAAAATACCTCATGCAATCATCATTAAAAGATTGTGCCATTTCATACTGTTTTAATTCATCACGACTAAAAATAATTATTTTGTTAGGTTTGTACTTTGCAAGTATCATTTCTGTATACTTTTTCCCGAAACTACCTGTTCCGCCTGTGATTAATATATTTTTATTGTTAAACATTTTGTTCCTTTGTTCTCATAATATTAAATTACATATTTGTATAGTTTACTAAGAGTTTTTCGTATTTTTTATAAGAGCAGTACTCAGTATATCTAAAATTTGAATTGTAGTAAAAAATTTATTTCTTATTATCTTAAAAGGTGAAAAATTTTCTGTTAGTATTACATAATCTGTTTTTTCTATTGCTATTGTCATAGACTGTTTCCAACTCTCTTTGCAGTTCTTCATACTCAGCTTTTTTTCTGGCGATAAACTTTTTTGTAAGGTCTATTTTGGTTTTTATGCCATCTTCTGTCAAGAGGTATTTGTACTGGTTTTTATGTTTGTTAGCGAAAAAGTTTTCGGCTTTTACCAAGCCTTTTTCTATGAGGGCTTTAAGAACATAGTTTACTTTTCCTACACTGTATCCCAATTCATCAGCCAAAGATTTTTGACTTCTTGAGCTTTCTATCTTTCTAAGTACATTCAGTATCAATTCATCATTTTGCAATACGGTATTCCTAAAATTCATTTTTTGAATTATAATCTTTTTTTACTTATATAGTTATAAAATGTTCTCTTTCATTTCAATTTTTCTGGAATCTGTACTTTCTATGCTAAAACAAACTACAGAAAAAAACTAAATTTTTTTCTGTAGTGCCGACTGTTGTTTTTGTCATGCCACTCCCAGCCCACCCTAAAGGATGGGTTCCAAAAACAATAGCTTCCCGGAATCGGTACTTCAGTGCCGACTAACAATTCCAGGTTACAAAAATACCCATTACTATTAAAAGCACACACAATATTCTGACAATTTACAATAAAATTAGCTAAATAATATTTTTTTATGTACACTGTATTCAAATCAAAAAAAGGATTTCCATGAAATTTTTAGCTATATTAGCCATAAGTGCTACACTGCTTTTTAGTGCAGTAGATATAAACAATGCAAGTAAAACAGAGTTGACAACACTAAGCGGCATCGGTGCGAAAAAAGCTGAAGCAGTTTTAGCCTACAGAACAAATCACTGTTTTAAAAATGTAGATGATTTAACAGCAGTCAAAGGTATAAGTACTAAAACTGTAGAAAAGAACAGAGCTAATTTAACAGTCGGAAAATGTAAAAAATAACTTAATTCCACAAATTCTTATATTAAAAATATTGGCTAATAAACCATACAATCTCAGCTGTTTGAACTTTTTTGCCACTCTCGCCCGCACTAAAAGTACGGGTTCCCAAATACTGTGGAATCAGTACTTTAGTGCCGACTATTTCCAAATTTTACTAAAATCAAACGGCAGTTCTTTGTTGCATTCATCAATTTTAAATGTCACAATCCCATCGCTAATATCACACATTTTTATATATTTGCCATTTTGAAGCTGGTACACTTTTGCATTTTCTTCTTGAGGATCAACCATGATGTAGTAGTTCACACCCTCTTTTTCATACAAATCATATTTTACACCTCTGTCTTTTTTGGCAGTTGCCTTGGACAATACTTCAAAAATAATTTTTGGAGCCTGTGTAATGTAAGCATCATTTTTGGGTTCATGACATATCACACTGTTGTCTGGCTGAACAACAGTATCTTCTGCAATTTTCCAATCAACAGGAAGCAAAACCTGACATTTTGGACAGTCTTGAAAAATACTTTTCAATTCCCATCCAATATTATTACTTATTTTCTGATGTTTAATCATAGGAGCAGGAGACATAGCGTACGGATACCCAGCTATCAGTTCCCACTTTCCATCCCATAATTTATAATCATCATACGTATATCGTGGTATTTCTTCTACTTTTAAAGCACCCATAATAAATCCTTGTAAAATTATTGTTCATTATAACAAAGTTTTACTTTTTATTTGAATGAGATATTGATAATATTTATTTTGTAATGATGTTCATGAGGTGGTGGCCTGTCTCGGAATCGAACCAAGGACACAGTGATTTTCAGTCACTTGCTCTACCGACTGAGCTAACAGGCCTTTGTGAAAGAGTTGGAATTATAGTCATACTTAACTGAATAGTTGCTTAGTATGAAGCTCTTCAGCGGTTTTTTTCCGCCAATTCTAATATCAAGTGCAATTTTTTAAAAGTAAGTTGAAAGGTAGGGTTAACTGATAACCTGCTAATCTATTTCAACCAAAAAATAAGAAGTAGCATGAGATATAAACAATTAACCCTAGAGAAACGATACCATATTTCAGCTTTGCAAAAGGCTGGATTAAACCAAAAAGAAGTTGCAAATGAACTTGGTGTGCACCCATCAACAATAAGCAGAGAGCTTAGAAGAAATAATGATAAGATAAGAGGCTATAATGCAGAGCTAGCTCAGATTATTTCAACAAAAACTGAGATGCAAAAAAGAAAGAGACACTCACTCACGAAACCTATCGAGAAATATATCAGAGCGAAGCTAAAACAGGACTGGTCGCCAGAACAGATATCAGGTCGTATGAAACTCGATACTGGGGTATCAGTAGTTCATGAGACTATCTATCGCTACATTTATACCAACAAAAAGAATGGTGGTAAACTTTACCAGTACCTCCGACACAAAAACAAGAAGTATCATAAGCGAAGTAATGACTATATGGCGAGAGGTACTATTATAGACCGTATCATGATAGATAAGAGACCAAAGATTGTAGAGAAAAAGTCTCGCATCGGAGATTGGGAAATTGACACTGTAGTTGGTAAAGATCATAAAGGATTTTTAGTTACTGTAGTTGACAGAAAATCAAAATTTGCTATCATTAAAAATGTACCAACTAAACATGCCGAAGTAGTAACCCAAGCGCTTATAGAGATGCTCACACCAATGAAAAAGATCACTCATACAATTACAAGTGACAACGGCAAGGAATTCGCATATCATAAACAAGTAGTAGCTGCACTGAACACAGATTTTTACTTTGCTAATCCATATCACTCTTGGGAGAGAGGATTGAATGAACATACTAACGGATTAATCAGGCAGTATTTACCCAAGAAAAGCACCTTTTTAAATGTCTCAAAGGATGAAATCATTATGATTCAGAACAGACTTAACAATCGACCTAGAAAAATCCTTGGATATAAAACTCCATATGAGGTGTTTTTTAGTGAAATGAGTAAAAAGTTAGCTAGTTAAATTAGGTGGAAATTGCACTTGATATTAGAATTGGCGTTCTTTTTTCTTTGTCCCAACAGCTTTTGTATAGTTTTTTTAAAACAATATTTCTGTATTTATCCAGATCTTTTGTAAATACACACTGGCATTATCTTCTACATATTTACCGTTGCTTACCAACCTTCTTGCTACTATCTCAACCTACCCTGCAGGATGTGACATTCGGAATCGCTACTTTCTATATTAAAGCATGACTTGTGAGAAAAAAACTTGATGTTTTCTTGGAACCTAGGTTTTAGTCTTGAAAGACACAAAGCCCGCACTGAAGTACGGGTTCCGAAAAAGCCGCTTAACTTAATGGCATTGCCCTAAAGGATAGGTTCCGAAAAACTGCACATCTCTCGGAATCGGTACTTCAGTGCCGACTGTTTCCAAATCTTGCTAAAATTAAACGGCAGTTCTTTGTTGCATGCATCTATTTTAAATACTACAACCCCGTCACTTACATCACACATTTTTATATATTTGTTATTTTGAAGCTTATACACTTTTGCATTTTTTTCCTGCAGGTCAACTGTGATGTAGTATTTTATGCCTCTGTCTTTTTTGTTGCTCTAAAATTTTTCCATCTAACTCATACTGAATTAAAAGCCTTTTTTCTTCACTATTACATGTAAGCAGCAGTTTTTTGAGCACTTTTATTCTGTATACATCCATATTTTTTCGAAATCCGAGTTGTGCATCATGCCCGGCATATTTTATAATAAGTGTTTCATCTATAAGCCCTATTTTATGCTTACATGTAATACGAAGCCACAGGTCATAATCTTCACAGACTTCTAAATGCTCATCAAAAAGCCCTACTGTTTCGAGTAAACTTTTATGAAGTATTACGGATGACGGAGCAATATTACAATATGACAGATTTTCTAAAAAAGCATCTTTTCCTATTTTTCTATATTTTTTAGGTATTTTTACCGTAATTCCGTTTCTCACCCATTTTTCGTGCGTATAACTCATTAAAATATCCAGATTATGTGTATGAAAATCTACTTGTTTTTGCAGCTTTTGAGGGCAGAATTCATCATCTGAGTCCAAAAAAGCTATCCATTCGCTTTTGGCGATTTCTATACCTTTGTTCCGGGCAGCAGAAACTCCACTGTTTTTTTGATAAATGTATATAATGTTTGGAAAATCATTTTGTATGTTACATGTAGTATCGGTAGAACCGTCATCTATCACTATAATTTCTTTTGGTGTGTATGTTTGAGCGAGTACTGATTTTATGGCTCTTTTTAAAAGTTTGTATCGGTTATATGTTGGAATGATTACCGATATGTCCATTTTTCACTCTCCTGCCACTCTCGCCCGCACTGAAGTACGGGTTCCAAAATAACTGCATATTCTTCGGAATCGGCACTTTAGTGCCGACTGTTGTTTCTGTCGTGCCACTCCCAGCCCACCCTAAAGGATGGGGTCCAAAAACAATAGCTTCCCGGAATCGGTATTTTACTCTCCTGCCACTCCCGCCCGCACTGAAGTACGGGTTCCGAAATAACTGCATATTCTTCGGAATCGGTACTTTAGTGCCGACCAGTTTACCAGACCTTTATCTCATTATACACACTGTCACGCTCAACAGGAATAAAGCCAGAATTTTTTATCAATCCCGTAAATTCTTTCACATCCACCCCATTGGCACTCGCGGCTCCTGCTGCAGAGTTGATGGACTCTTTTTCTATCGTCCCATCCAAATCATTTGCCCCGAATTCCTGTGCGACAAGTGCAAGATTCACAGTCGATGTCACCCAGTACGCTTTTAAATTCGGCACATTGTCAAGAACCAGCCTTGCAATGGCATAGGTTTTGAGTATTTCGTTTGCCGTAATCGGTTTGTCGATATTAAGGTAATTATTTTCTGTCTGATAAACAAGCGGTATAAAAGCATTAAATCCACCCGTTATATCTTGCAACTCACGAATTCGCATCATATGATCTATGCGGTTTTCACGAGATTCTACATGTCCAAAAAGCATAGTAACATTAGATTTTTTCCCGCGTTCATGCCATTTACGATGAATTTCAAACCATTGATCTGATGTCACTTTGCCTTTACAGATGTAATCTCTGACCTTTTCATCAAAAATCTCCGCTCCCCCGCCGGGCATAGAATCTACACCGTTTTCTACCATCAAATCAAGCACTTCATCATATGTAAGTCCATGATGACGAGACAAGAAGTCCACTTCTGCAGCAGTCAATGCCTTTACATGTAAGGCTGGATACTTCTCTTTGATTTTTTTAAAAATACCCAAATACCAATCGAGCGTTACATTAGGATTATGGGCAGAAACTATGTGAACCTCTTTTGCATCATGTGCCACTATGTTGTCGACTATATTCATAATTTCTTCATGGCTCATTGTATACTGGTTAGGATTTTTGCGTGTTGCCGAATAGGCGCAAAATTTACAAACATCTGCACAGACGTTTGTAGGGTTTATATGCCGGTTAATATTAAAATATGTCTTTTTACCATGTAATTCCTGACGCTTTGCATCGGCAAGTTCACCAAGTTCAAAAAGGTCTCTTTCATAAAGTTTTATTGCATCTTCAAAATTTATTCTGTTATTCATTCTTTTACCTGTTTTTTTAGCGCTTGCAGCCCACTCCAAGAATGGCTCCGGAATCGGTACTTCAGTGCCGACTTTACTTCTTCAAAGTCCGGGGGCTTTCCACATTGAAGTCGTGATATTATCATCAACTAGCTTTAATTGCACTTCATACGCCTTTTGCCATCTTTCTTTTAACTTTGCATAAACTTCTTTATTCTTCTCGTTGGGCATATGTTTTTTATCCCAGACCACCAACTCTTTTGCCGCTTCTGCTAAACTTTTATAAACACCGACACCTACACCTGCTGCCATTGCCGCACCAAGTGCGGTTGCCTCGGTCACTTTTGGAATTTTCACCACACAGCCCGTTACATCCGCTAAAATCTGTGCCCACAGTTTTCCTTTGCTTGCTCCGCCTGCAAAGACAATCTCTTTTATTTTTATACCGCTGAATACCTCTATATTTTGCAGATTAATGCTTGAAACAATGGCAGCATTTTCCTCCAAACTCCGAAACATCGAGATATGATTATATTTCTCAGCGTCAAGTCCGAGATTTAAAAAACTCGGCGCGGCATGGTACCACTTGCCGTATTTCATCACATCTGAAAATATCGGTAAAATATCATAAGAACCTGCGGGAATTTTCTGTGCTTTTTCTTCTAAAACTTCATAAACGTCTTTACCACACAGACTTGCCTCTTCTTTTTCTGTCTGACAAAAAGCGTCGCGAAACCAGCGCATAACAAGCCCAGAAAAAAATGTTATGCCCTCCGCCTGAGAAAGCCCTTCTATAACATGCGGATTGACGCGTATACTCATATCTTTTGGCGGTTTGACACTGCTTGGAATATTGACCACCTGTTGCCAAAAACTTCCACCCAAAACTGCCACATCACCCTCTTTGACAACCCCGAGTCCGGCAGAACCAAGTTGCACATCTCCTCCGCCCATCACAACTTTCGTCAAGGGGCTCAATCCTGTTTCATCTGCAACTTTTTCACTTACATTGCCAAGAATCGTTCCCGTTTCCAGCACAGGAGGGAATATCTCCTCTTTTATACCGACTTTTTTTGCCATCTCTTTTTCCCAGCTGCGCGAAGCAAGAGAAAAAATTCCTGTAGTGCCGCCGTTACTTGGGTCAACGGCTATTACTCCGCTCAAACGTGCCAAAATCCAATCACCTATCATAGAAATATTTGCCACTTTTTCATAGATTTTTGGTCTCTTGTTTTTAAGCCACAGCAAACGGGGCAAAGCACCTAGAGCAAAGGTCTGTCCGCTTTTTTGGTAAAAATCTTCTTCGATTTCCGGAAATTTTTCTTTTAAATATTTTACTTCTTTTGAAGCACGGGCATCAACATTGGCAACGCCCCAGAGTTCCTTGCCGTTTTTATCATACAGGACAATTCCCTCACGCATACTTGTAGCACTGAGTGCCAAAATATCTGCAGGATTAATCTTTGATTTTGCAATGACATTTTTGATACAGTTACATGTAAGCAGCCAGTTCTTTTCAAAATCAAAAGCCATGGAGTTTGCTACACCTGTTTCTTCGAGGTGTGTCCACTCTTTTTGCTCTGCGGCAATTTGCTTCCCCTGCGTATCAAAAAGTACAGCACGAATACTTCCTGTACCTGCATCTATTGCTAAAAGATATGCCATATTTTTCCTTTTCATTAACTTTCCTACCACGCTTGCCCGCACTGAAGTACGGGTTCCAAAATGCAGTGTCTCCTCGGAATCGGTACTTCAGTGCCGACTCTTTGAACTTTTTTGCCGCTCCCGCCCACCCTAAAGGATGGGTTCCAGAATGCAGTGACTCCCGGAATTGGTACTTCAGTGCCGATTCTTTGAACTTTTTTGCCGCTCCCGCCCACCCTAAAGGATGGGTTCCAGAATGCAGTGACTCCCGGAATCGGTACTTCAGTGCCGACTTTTGTTACTCATATTTACTAAAAACCCGCTCATCTGTGAGTCCGGCTTTGAGAGGGTTATTTTTTATGTAATTATAAACTTTTACATAATGTTCTTCATCTCTTATAAGTTTGTCATAATACCCGTCTGCCCAAAATTTTCCTGATTTTTGCAAAAGTTTATTGAGTTCAACCGCACTTTTACCTTTGATATATTGCATAATTTTACCTAAATCCTCATTTTGCTTGAATAACAAATGAATATGATTTGGCATAACTGCCATCATTTCCACATCATAAAGTTTTTCGTCTTCTTCTAAAATAACATCTACAAAGACATCAATAGCTTCATCAAACAGATAGGCACCATTTTTTGACATGTCCAAATAACTGTCTATTTGAAACTGTTTTATATGTTCTTTTTCATCATTTGCCAGAATTTTTTGTACATAAGCATCTACGCTGTCTTGTGTACGAAATGTTATAAATTGGTAATGTTCTTTCAGACTGATATGATGCAGTTTTGTGTGGTTCATTTTTTATTGTAAAGCCCTCTTTAAATTTTTACTCAGTTTAGCCCGCACTGAAGTACGGGTTCCGAAATTTCCCGGAATCGGTACTTTAGTGCCGACTGCTGTTACTTTCTTGCCACTCTCGCCCGCACTGAAGTACGGGTTCCGGGATAAATTACGCTTTCGTGCCGCCTTTGTTACTTTTTCAGTTTCGCCTGTTCCAGTTCCCAGTACTCCATCGCAAAGCTCTCTTTTTCACTGATGCTTTGGTAGCCGCCTAATTTGTCTGAGCGCAATACTGCCAACATGGTATGGTTTACTATATCATTGATTATTGCCGCTTCTTTTCTGTTTTTTCCAAAAGAGATGACTGCGAGATTTTTTATAATCATATAATTGGGGGCAGGATTCAGCATCACCTCATCAGTGGCATATTTTTCAAAATAGGTTTTATACTCTTGCATATATTTTTCTACTGCTGCTTCCAAATTTGTATCTTCCATCACAAGCGGTACTCTTTTTGTGCGTATGATATGCTCAGGAGTCAAGACACCGCGTGATGCAAACTCTTTTAAATTCGGCTGTGACGCATAATATGCTGCCAAAGGCGACTGATTGATATTGATAGAGACTTCATAGCCTTTCGCGGCAGAAAGTACCTTTGTTATTTTTCCGATATCACAGTCACTGTGGACATAATTATGTTCAATATGCACAACAGCCTGTTCGTCCAAAAAATTTTCTGCTTTTGTGACGGCTTCTATCATTTTGTCATAAGATTTTTTGGCATCATTGTCGAAAGTAAAAATCCCGTGATGATGCAAAATGATGCCGTCTATACTCTCCCAGTCCAAATCTTTTGTCATTTTATAAATTGTATGTGCCAGTTCAAAGCCCGGCATAATATAATCAACAATTAAAAAATTTGGAAAAAGCTTGACAATATGCTCATCCCCGTTCACTGAATTTGAAATCGTTACAATAGCATCCGCATGGGTATGGTCCACAAATTTGTAGGGAATCAGCGCATGCAGTATCGCTTCCACCGAAGGATTCGGCGCAGATTTATCCGTCATCGCCTCTCGTTGCAGGTGTACCATTTCACTGTCACTCAAATGCTCACGTTTTGCCATTTCTAAAAGTACATCCAGTTTCACAGGTGCAAAACCTTCTGCTTCTATGCTTGCCAAGTCCCAGCCACTTCCCTTTACATGTAAGACATCTTCGCCGTTTATTTTGCTTTTGAGTGAGGTATTGCCGCCTCCGTGCAGTACCAGTTCATCATTTTGTCCCAACAGGTTTGAGCTGTATACCCTCAAATCCAAATCACTTTTACATGCAGCCGCTTTTTTTTCATTCCATAAATTGTCCATGATTTAGCCCAACACTTCTAATTCATCTGTGTATTTGTCTTCACAGTATGGCTCGTATGAAGATTTATATACTTTATAATGGGCAGAGGCTTTATGCCCGTTCAGTGCAGCTTCATTTTCCCAGGTCTCAACTGCCATAAATCTTTTTTTATCGTTTTTGTATTGAAATATTTCATAAAAAATACAGCCTTTTTCTGCCTTGCTCGGTGCTACCATTGCAGACAGCAGTTCTTTCATTTTTTCTTCACAGCCCTCTTTTGCTATGAATGTTACGCTTTTTGTAATTGTCATTTTATTTTCCCTTTTTATTTTTACTGCCGCTCTCAGCCCACCCTAAAGGATGGGTTCCATTAAGTTAAGCGGCTTTTTCGGAACCCGTACTTCAGTGCGGGCTTTGTGTCTTTCAAAACTAAGGCCTAGATTCCGAAAGAATATCGAACTTTTTTTCTTAACCTAACGGCATTGACCCTCCAAAAATAGGTTCCATTGTCGACTATTTTTGCTTTTTTAAATTTTAAAGATAAATTATAGCAAAAATTCAATATAATCAATTATGAATTTACTTTTAGAAATAGAAAATGTATTAGAAAAAAAAGGCTCAGACTTTGAGCTGTCCAAACTTTTTAAACAATACATAAAAGAGTATAAAGAATCGCTTCCCGAACTTTTTACAAAAAACCAGGGCAAAGACTTCCTTGTCCGCCACACAAAAAAACTCGACTCCATCATCGAACTGATGTATAAAACTGTCCTGCGTCGAGCATTTGGCAACTACCTGCCTATGCGCAGTTCCATACCCATAGCCATTATAGCCCTTGGAAGTTATGGCAGAGAACAGCTCTGTGTACACAGTGATATTGACCTGCTCATCGTTTACCAGGATGTTGAAGGGTACAACTCTGAACTCATTATCGAAAAACTGTTTTATCTTGCCCTTGATGCAGGGATGAAACTCGGACACAGAGTCCACGAGGTTGACGACCTCTTTAAAGCAAGCATACAGGATATAACCATTAAAACCTCTTTAATGGAATCCAGGTTTATCACAGGATCTCCCTTTACCTGGCATGCAACGCAGAGAGAACTTGGCAGAATTCGTCTGCATGAACAAAAAGAGTTTCTCCTTGCCAAAATAGAAGAAGCACAAAAAAGAAGAAAAAAATACCCGACCTCTATGCAACCAAACATAAAAGAGAGTGTTGGAGGCTTACGGGATGCCCATCTCATCTACTGGGTAGCCAAAACAATTTATGGCATTAACAGTATCAAAGAACTCAGCGGTACTGTTTTCAGTGATGAAGAATACAAAGAATTCCGTATAGCCCTTGAACTCCTCTACAGAGTCAGAAGCGCCCTGCACCTCATAGCAAACAAACAAGAAGACAGACTGCTTCTTGAGTATATTCCTCAAGTGAGTAAACTATTAGGATTCAAAGACCAAAAAAAACTTGCCGGTAAAGTTTTGGAAGCCGGATGGCGTATCAATAACTTCACACAGATTTTTGTAAAAAAAATGGTACGTCCCTATATCTATGATGCCAAACATATAGCATCTTTCAAACGAAACAGGCTCAAAAAAGGTTTTTATCAGTACAATGCAAGACTCTATGCTTCCTTCAAGCTGCCTCAGCAAAAAATTTCAGATTTACTGCAACTGCTTCTTGACCTGGAAGACAAAGACTACCGTTTTGATGCCGGTTTTTTGCATCAGTTTACTGTTGCAAAAGTTTCCCATCCACTGAGTGAAAAAACCTATTTTCTCATAAAAAAACTCTTTACAAAAGCCCATATAGCTTCCTTTTTAAAACTTTTTTATGATGCGGGAATCCTTCCAAAAATTTTTCCGAATTTTCGAAAAGTCATGCATCTGCCACAGTTTGACGGCTACCATCACTACCCTGTTGATATTCATTCCATCAAATGTGTCCAAGCCCTGGAAAACATTACAGAGCCTTTTTTGCAAAATCTTTTTGATACACTGAGCGAAGAAGAAAAACTGATTCTCAAAATTGTCGTATTTTTCCATGACAGCGGCAAGGGAAGAAGGCAGGATCACAGTGAAGTCGGCGCAAAACTTGTTGTGCAGTTTGCAAAACATATCCATTTGAATGAAGAGCAGACAAAAAGAGCAGTCACTCTTGTTCGGCAGCATATTCTTATGAGCAGTGTAGCCTTCAAAGAAAACATACACAATGAAAAAACACTCTATAAATTTATGTCAAAAGTGGGCGATGCCAAAAACCTTCAACTGCTTTACATCCTCACCTATGCCGATATCAGCGGTGTCGGCGGAGATATCTACAACGCTTTTAATGCAAAACTTTTACATGATTTGTATTTAAGTGCTCTTGAGATTGCCCAAAACACTGGAAGAATTACCGATGCAAAAAAAAGACTGCTCATAGAAGCAAGAGTCAGAAATCTTGACGAGTTTAAAGAACTGCCGAGTCTGTTGCAGAAAAAAGTTTTAACAATAGAATCCAATCTTTTTTTCTTTAAACATGCACCCCAGGACATTATCAGTATTGCCAAAATTGCAAAAGAGACAAAAGAGTACAGTTTTCGAGTCAAAAACATCAACTCTTTGAGTATAGAAATTTATCGGCGTATCCCTTTAAATATCGGTTATCTTCTAGCTACCCTGGCACATCTCAATGTTGCTTCGATGGAAATTTTCACTCTCTTTGACGGCATTAAATATTTTAAAATCGAGTTTATACAAAATGTAGACTCTAATGTACTCGTTGAAATTCAAGACACCATTGACAATGCTTTTGACATGAGTAAAGAGGTCAAACTCAAAAAAATTCACATTAAAAGAGAAGAGATTGCAATTGACTGTGAACACTCAATGACGCATGCCGAACTGACAATTCATACGGCAAACCAGATAGGGCTTTTGGCCTATGTCATGCACAAGTTTGAAGAGCTGCATATCAATATCATCACAGCAAAAATCCACTCAAGCAAATACAAAGTCCGAGACAGTTTTTTAATGGAAAAACAAAACAATATATGTAATAATGTTGAAAAAATCTATGAATTATTATCAGAAAATACAAAATAAAGGGTCTGCATGTGCGGAATTGTCGGATATATAGGAAACAAAAATACAAAAGAAATTTTATTAAACGGTTTGAAAGAGCTCGAATACAGAGGTTATGATTCTGCCGGCATTGCAGTGTTGAGTAATGGAGAATTTTCCAATTTCAAATCCGTAGGCAAACTTGTCAACCTTGAAGAAAAAACAAAAGATTTTGTGACCGACAAATTTGCAGTCGGTATCGGACATACCCGCTGGGCAACACACGGCAAACCAACAGAACTCAACGCCCATCCCCATACTGGAATACACTCTTATGTCGTGCATAACGGCATTATAGAAAACTATGCGGAGTTAAAAAAAGAACTCCTCAAAGAAGGTAGCATTTTTTTAAGCCAGACAGATACCGAAGTGATTGTACATCAATTTGAAAAAAACCTGAAAAATACCAAAAATGCTTTTGAAGCCTTTGAAAAAACAATTTTTGAACTCAAAGGGGCCTATGCGATTCTTTTAGTCACGAAAGAAGAAAAAAATAAAATATTTTTTGCAAAAAACGGTTCTCCCATGCTTGTAGGCATCAACGAAGCAAATGAAAAATATTTTGCATCCTCGGACACACCGCTTATCGGACAGTGTGGTGAAGTCAATTACTTTGAAGACGGTGATTACGGCTATGCAACACATGATGAGCTTGTTATTTTTGACAAGAACCGTGAAAAAAAAGAACCTCATTTCATACAGCTTACAAACAACAAACTCTCCGCACAAAAAGAGGGATACCGTTTTTTTATGGAAAAGGAGATATATGAACAGAGTTCTGTTGTTGCCGATACGCTTTTAGGACGTTTGAGTGATGATGCAATCATTTTTGATGAACTGGGAAAGGATTTTTTCGAAGGTATCAACGAGATAAAACTATGTGCCTGCGGTACTTCATACCATTCGGCCCTGACAGCCTCCTACCTGTTTGAACGCTATGCAAAAATAAAAACTTCTGTTGAAGTTGCTTCAGAGTTTCGCTACCGTTCACCTCTCATGAGTGAAGATACACTCTTTGTTGTTATATCACAAAGCGGTGAGACTGCAGATACACTTGAGACACTCAAAATGGCCAAAAAAGCAGGATTAAAAACGCTTGTTATATGTAATGTTGACAACTCTTCCATGGTCCGCATTGCCGACAAAACGATACTCACGCGGGCAGGCATTGAAAAAGGAGTGGCTTCGACAAAAGCCTTTGCAACTCAGGTCACGGTTTTTTGGATGCTTGCTTTACATGTAGCACAAAGCAAAAAAACACTCACCAAAGCTGCAATAGCACAACATATACACCATCTGCGCAGCATTCCTGCAAGTGTAAAAGTCAGTGATACCCTGCATGAACGCATCAAACGGTTGTCAAAACGCTACTTGCACGGACACGGTTTTTTCTTTATCGGCAGGGATGTCTTTTTTCCATTGGCCCTTGAGGGTGCTTTAAAACTCAAAGAGATCTCTTATCTCCATGCCGAAGGGTATCCAAGCGGAGAGATGAAGCACGGACCTATTGCTCTGGCCGATCCGGAACTCTTCACCATTGCCCTGCTGCCGCAGCATATGCTTTATGAAAAATCAAAAAGCAATGCTGAGGAGCTGAGTGCAAGAGATTCTACTATCTGTGCCATCAGTCCTTTGGAATTTGACAAGGCGGATGACTTCATCCAGACAAAAAAACATGAACACTATATGCTGGAGTTTTTTGAAATGATGGTTGTTTTACAACTCTTATCCTTAGAAATTTCGATTCGTCTTGGAAATGATGTTGATATGCCAAGAAACCTTGCAAAAAGTGTTACGGTAGAATAGATATTTCTTGAAATCGGTACTTTCTCTGCCTGCAAGCCCGCACTGAAGTACGGGTTCCGGAATGCAGTGACTCCCGGAATCGGTACTTTAGTGCCGACTCTTTGAACTTTTTTGCCACTCTCGCCCACCCTAAAGGATGGGTTCCGAAAAATAGTGACTCCTCGGAATCGGTACTTCAGTGCCGACTCTTTGAACTTTTTTGCCACTCTCGCCCACCCTAAAGGATGGGTTCCGAAAAATAGTGACTCCTCGGAATCGGTACTTCAGTGCCGACTGTTGTTACTTTTTTGCCACTCTCAGCCCGCACTGCATTGGTTCTTCGAAACCTCTGTTTTATCACTAAAATGTAACTTATAGACAAAAATAACATTTTTCACTTTAAATTAATTTGTTTCTGGCTAATATATTAAAAACAATCCTATTATAAGTGAACACTATGCAAACAAAATCAAAACTCCTACTCTTTGTCGCTTTAATGCTTTTGGGTCTTGGCCTGGCCACTATCGTAAATGTCTCTTTAAATTTCAGGGAATACAGCATAAAAGATGCCACACAAAAAGCTACAATGGCTGCAGCTATCGTCAAAGATGGGTTGACAGCACATATGGTCAACGGCATTATGGACAAAAGAAGTTATTTCCTCAACCAAATCAGCTCCAACAATGATAAAATAAAAAACTTGTGGATTGTCCGATCTGATAAAGTCATCAAACAATATGGAAAAGGCTTTAACAGTGAAACAGCAAGAGATGCGATTGATGAAGAAGTTTTAAAAACAGGAAAGATGGTTCAAAAAATTTCAGAATCGACTGAAAACTCTATGCTTAGAATTACTATTCCCTATAAAGCCACAGTTGCAAACGGTCCAAACTGTCTCTCCTGTCACAATGTTCAGCGAGGAGATACACTCGGAGCCATCAGTATGGAGTTTGACATTACAGATATGCGTAATGCAGGGATGTTTACCATTTTGAAAATACTTGGAATAAATCTTCTTTTCATTGTCATTGTATTACTGCTGATCAACCATTATGTAACACCCTATATGGAGCTTTTCTCCAATATGCAAAAAGGAATAAGAAAAGCCTACAAGGGAGACTTTTCCTATGAATTTACCACAAAAGTGAAAGGTGATGCCAAAAACATTGTCGATCAGCTTAATACGCTCTTTAGAAAAATGCAAGAGACCTTTGGCGACATAAAATACAACCTTGCAACATTTATTCCCCAGGGATGTGTCTCTTCAAGTGATCCTCTTCAAGAGGCAAAAACAATCATCGGAGAACTCTCAGATATATATAAATTTAAAAAGACGATTGAGCATGATCTTACAAAAGAGATAGTCTATCAAAGAATTGTAGATGTACTGAGTAATAAATATGAACTTTCGCATTTTGCATTTTATGAAATAGATACACTCAAGGCTGTAAGAAAGCTTATTTACATCTCCAACGGCAAAAGTGTCTGCAATGACAAAGTGGATGAAGATGCATCATTATGCAGAGCACACAGAACAAATACGGCAGTAATCTCAAGTGAATTTGTCAATTTATGCCGAGAATGCAGTTGTGAAGGATTGGAATATATATGTATTCCTTTTACCATTAATGATGAAAACTCTCTTGTCATTTCTATTACAACCAAAGAAAAAAATGAATTAAACAGAGTCAATAGTTTTATTAAAAGTATTGAAAACTATCTTGAAGCGGCTAAACCGGTTATAGAGAGTAAAATTTTAATGTCCAAACTCCGTGACACCTCTCTCAGAGACGCAATGACAGGACTTTATAACAGAAGATTTCTCGAAGAATTTATAGACACTTTTGCAAATCAGGCAAAACGGGACAATACAACATACAGTGTTTTAATGCTTGATGTTGATTTCTTTAAAAAAGTCAATGACACCTACGGGCATGATGTAGGAGACAAAGTCATTGCCAAAATAGGAGAAGTACTCCGCAGCAGTATCAGAGAATCAGACCTGGCTATTCGATACGGCGGAGAAGAGTTTGTTGTCCTGCTGCACAATGCCACAGATGAAGGAACAAAAATGATCGCTTCAAAAATTCACTCTGAATTTTCAAAACTTGTTTTTGATGTCGGCAACGGAAAAACCATACAAAAAACCATGAGTATAGGTATATCCAAATTTCCCAAAGACGGTGATACTATTTGGAAATGTATCAAATACGCAGATACTGCTTTGTATGTGGCAAAAACGACAGGAAGAAATAAAATTGTTGAGTATAAACCGGAGATGTCAGAGGATGAGCACTTACGATAAACAGATATAGAGGAAGCTTAAGCAACGCAAAAAGCGTTGCTTGTTTATAAGTTTTTAGCTACAGCCGCATCCGCCGCCGCTTTGCTCTTTAGGTGCAGAAGCAGCACCTGTTGAACATGCACTTACACCCGGTGGTGTTGTCGGCTGAACAGACTGATTGTCCACTCCGCCGTTTGCATTGATCTCTTCAATTGTACTCCAGATAGATTCAGCAGCTTTCATATAACGTTTTGCTGTTTCTGATGACGGGTCTGCAAAAATAATTGGTTTTCCTTCATCTCCACCGGTACGGATAGCCGGCTCAATTGGGATTTCGGCAATTATTTTCGTATCAAACTCATCCGCCATTGGCTGAGATGTGCCTTTTCCGAAAATATCATACTCAACACCGGTATCAGGTGCAATAAATCCGCTCATATTTTCAACAATTCCGGCTATAGGAATGTTTAATTTTCTAAACATATCGAGTGAACGGCGTGAATCATCAAGTGAAACAGACTGTGGTGTTGTTACAGTCAGACCCGCAGTTACAGGAACAGCCTGTGCAAGTGAAAGCTGTGCATCACCAGTTCCCGGCGGCATATCAATCACTAAAACATCCAGTTCTGACCATAAAATATCACGTAAGAACTGTTCTATCGCTTTCATAATCATAGCACCGCGCCAGATTAACGACTGTCCTTCTTCCATGAGTGATCCCATAGACATAACTTCAATACCGTATGCTTTCATCGGAAGTACTTTATTTCCGGTTACTTCCGGTTTTTGATCAGAAATACCTAACATACGAGGGATATTCGGACCATAAATGTCAGCATCCAAAAGACCTACTTTCTTGCCTTGTTGCGCAAGTGCAATTGCAATATTTACAGCAGTAGTTGATTTTCCGACACCGCCTTTGCCTGAACTCACCATCAAAAAGTTTTTGATTTGCGGTGCGATGTTTTTGCCTTGAGACGAACTTTCTTTTGGCATTTGCGGTGCTTTTATATTTACAGTAACATTTTCTGCACCTGCTGATTTTAAAGCTTCTGTAGCTTCATCTTTAATTTGTTGTGCTACTTCCGGAGCTGATGATGTAATTTCAACAGTGAAACTTACATCATTTCCCTTTATTGCTATATCTTTTACAAAACCAAATGTTACGATATCTTTGGTGAATCCTGGATACATAACTTTTGAGAGTGCCGATTTTACAATTTCTTCAGTCATTCGTTTTCCTTTAATTTATTTAATTTTTTTGCCATTCTCAGCCCGCACTAAAGTACGGGTTCCCAAAGAGTCGCTTAACTTATTGGCATTGACCCTAAAGGATAGTGCCGACTATTTAAACTTTTTGACAATTTTTGCTTTAAAAGTGTACTATATCTAAATAAGATAAATATTGTCTTGTTTAAAATCAATTTCTTTTTAAGCCAGACTTTAAACTAAAGCTTCTGCTTCAGCCTCTGCCGCTTCTTTATCTTTGTTGTCTTGAATAATTCTTTCTATTCCCTCAGGGTTGTCCATAATTTCCTGTGTAATTTTGTATGAACAAAATTTAGGCCCGCACATAGAACAGAATTCTGCTTCTTTAAATACATCCTGAGGCAGTGTTTCATCATGGTATTCGCGAGCGCGTTCGCTGTCAAGTGCCAATTCAAACTGTTTTTCCCAGTCAAATGTATAACGTGCATCACTCATAGCATCATCAACATCACGTGCACCTTTACGGCCACGGGCGATATCAGCAGCATGTGCCGCAATTTTATAAGCGATAATTCCCTCGCGGACATCATCGGCATTTGGAAGACCAAGATGCTCTTTTGGTGTTACATAACAAAGCATACTTGCACCGTGCCATCCGCCGACAGCCGCACCGATTGCAGAAGAGATATGATCATATCCCGCTGCAATATCAGTAACCAAAGGACCTAAAATATAAAAAGGCGCTTCGTGGCAGAGTTCTCTTTGTATCTTCATGTTACGTTCAATCTGGTTGATTGGAACATGTCCCGGACCTTCAATCATAACCTGCACATCTTTTTCCCAGGCACGAAGCGTTAAATCTCCAAGCACTTTGAGTTCACCAAGCTGTGCTTCATCAGACGCATCTGCCAGACAACCGGGACGAAGAGAGTCTCCTAATGAAAGAGAAACATCATACTTTGCGCAGATATCCAAAATATCATCAAATGCCGTATAAAAAGGGTTTTCTCTGTGATAATGCATCATCCAGGCAGCCATTAAAGATCCCCCGCGAGAGACAATACCCATTTTGCGTTTTGCAACTTTAGGCATAGTCTCAAGCAGGAAACCCGCATGAATTGTAAAGTAAGAAACCCCTTGTTTTGCCTGACGTTCCAGCACTTCAAGCATAACCTCTATAGTCAAATCTTCGATTTTATTCCCGACATCATGCAAAATCTGATAAATAGGCACTGTTCCGATAGGAATCTTTGAAGAAGCAATAACAGCTTTTCTGATTTCATCCAGGTCGCCGCCGGTTGAGAGATCCATTGCTGTATCTGCCTTATAGTGTTGAGAGACCTCCATCTTTTCTACTTCACCCTGTACATCAGAGGCAATGGCAGAAGAACCGATATTTGCATTTATTTTACATTTACTTGCAATTCCGATAGCCATTGGTTCCAATGAAGTATGATTTATATTTGCCGGTATAATCAGTCTACCGCGTGCTATCTCGCTACGAACCAGTTCAGGAGACAAATCTTCTACTTTTGCAACATACTCCATTTCTTGTGTGATGATGCCTTTCTTTGCGTAGTGCATCTGTGTTCTTACAGAATCACCCTCTCGCTCTTTTACCCATGAAGATCTCATAAGTTACTCCTCAATATTATATTTTCATTCTTTATATATGATGGAAATATAATCAAATAAAGTTAATCTAACATAAAGTGAAACAATTGATGAGATTATTTATGTAAGTGCTTAGTCAAAAAATGTGAACATAAAAATGACAAATTTACACATTCAAGATAAAAAAAAGCTTTCTATGTGTATAATTTCGTAACACTTTTATATATGTAGGAGACTATTTGTCTGATTTAACGCTTGTACTATTGTCAGCCGGTAGTTCTAGTCGCTTTGACACCTCTGTAAAAAAACAGTGGTTGCGGATACAGCACAAACCTTTATGGCAGTTTGTAGCAGACAGGTTTGCTCACAGCGGGCTTTTTTCAAAAATTATTATTGTTTCATCCGAAGAAGATATTGCCTTTATGCAAAACTATGCCGATTACTCTTTTGTAAAAGGAGGCAGTTCCAGACAAGACTCTTTGCAAAATGCCTTACTACATGTAAAGAGTGAATATGTTCTTGTCAGTGATATAGCAAGAGCCTGTATCAGCGAAGATTTGCTTCAAAGAATACTTGCGCAAAAAGAAGAAGCTGACTGTATCGTTCCTTTTTTACCCGTAACAGACACCATAGTATATGAAAATACGACAATAGACAGAGACAAAGTCAAAAAAATCCAAACACCCCAACTCTCCCGCACTAAAATACTTCAAAAAGCCCTGCAGACACCTACTGAATTTACAGATGAGAGCAGTGCCATTGTTGCCTACGGAGGAACCCGCACCTTTGTTGCAGGGGATGAAGATGCCTGCAAGATAACTTTTACCCATGATTTAAACAGGCTTCCATGCCTCGAAGCACCATCAAGTGACATTTTAAGCGGCAACGGTTTTGATGTCCATGCTTTTGACGAAAAAGGAAAAATGTTTCTTGGTGGTGTAGAGATAGATGCTGATTACGGATTTAAAGCCCACAGTGACGGAGACGTTGCTCTGCACGCACTTATAGACGCCCTTTTAGGGGCTGCAGGCATGGGTGATATAGGCATGCTTTTTCCGGACAACAACAGTGCCTACAAAGGTATAGATTCAAAAGAACTGTTACGGACAGTCGTGACAAAAATCTATAACTACGGTTTTGAAATTGTCAATGCAGACATTACAATAGCCGCACAAAAACCAAGACTTGCAAACTATAAAGATGCAATGAGAAAAACTATTGCAGAAATACTCAAAATCGACAAAGCAAGAGTCAATGTCAAAGCAACAACCACAGAGAAACTTGGTTTTATAGGCAGAAGTGAAGGTGTTGGAGTCATTGCCAATGCAAATTTAAAATATTTTAACTGGAAGATAATAGGATAACATGAAGATATTAATTATAGAAAATGAAGTGTATTTAGCCCAGAGTATTGCAACAAAACTAGGTGAACTTGGTCACACATGTGAAATGTGTACATCCACCAGAGATGCCATCGGGAGCAACAACTATGATGTTGTTTTACTCTCGACAAACATCAACGGACAGGATTTTAACCCGCTTATAGAAACATTTAAGAACTCTATCGTTATTTTAATGGTTTCCTACATTAGCAATGACACGGTTTCAAAACCACTGAGTGCCGGGGCAAAGGACTATATCCTCAAACCTTTCATGATTGAAGAGCTTGTACGGAAAATTGACCATTATCAGGATTATGAAAAACTCAAAAAACGCACTGAAGCCTATGAAAAATATCTTGCACACACATTTTCCAATACAAAACATGAACAGAATTTGGATGAAATTGAGTTGCCGCTTTTCGTATCATCCAATTTTCAAAAATATGCGGATGCATTCGCCTTTGAATATGCCCAAAAGAAAAATCTTCCCATACATTTTTTATCATTAAGTGATTCAAAAGCATTAAATGAGATAGCTTCGCTGCCACAAAATTCAATTATATATATCATTGATTATCAGGCACTCAAAAAAAGTGATAAAAAACGTTTTTGTGACCTGATACAGGGGAAAAAAGCCATTATCGCCAGCAGTGATAAAATTGAGGAAGTCGCCTACCCTGTTATAGAGATAAAAAGCGACAGCAATGTTTTTGACAAAGGAGAAATCCTGCCAATAGAAGATTATGTCAAATTTATTGTTTTAAACTATCAAGACAAATATCCGGATACAGAATTGTCAAAAAAACTTGGGATAAGCCGCAAGAGTTTATGGGAAAAAAGAAAAAAATATGACATCATCAAGAAAAAATAAAACAATTTATATAGACAAAGAGGCTGCTTCTGTTCTTGAACTCGTTACAGAAGGCCTTTTGGCCCCTGTAACAAAACTTATGAATGAACAGGAATCCAAGGAAGTCCTGCAAACCGGTCTTGTAAACGGTCAGTCTTTTCCCTTCCCTTTTATATTGGCTCCTTCGGGCAAAAAAAATGAAAAAATCATTCCTACCTTGGAGCCGGGCGAAGAAGTTACTATTATCTGCAATGGTAAAGAGTTTGCTGTGCTGTGTGTCGAAGAAACTTTTCAAATTAATCCCAAGGAACGGGTAAAGCATATTTACGGCACTGATGACCTCACCCATCCGGGTGTCATGGCCACCATTAAAAGAATAGGCACCTGGGCACTTAGCGGAAACTATACCATTCTCAGTAAAACAAAACACAAAAACAAAATAAAAATCCAAAAAGCAAAAGAACTCATAGGAGCAAAACACACCTCCTCTTTGATGATGGGAGTCAACCCGCTTCACCGTGCCCATGAAAGGCTGATTCGCCAAACACTTGAAAGTACCGATCTGCTTGTTATATTTTTACTCAAACCTTATGACAATGCAAATTTAAAGTATGAAGTACGAAAAGAAGCATTAGAGTATTTTATCAATAATTTTCTTCCTAAAAACCGGGTAATTATTATTCCTCTTGAAAACAGCTATATCTTTGCAGGCTACAATGAAATTATTGTCGATGCAATTGTCGCAAAAAACTATGGCTGCGACAGACTGACCATTGGCCGTAATCATGCCGGTTTAGGCATGTTTTATGACTGTAATTCAAACAAATCGATCATAGACAAAGTTACAGGCATAGATATCGAGATTACCGTTGCAAGTGAGTATGTGTACTGTGATGAGTGCAAAACGCTTGTGAGCAAAAATACCTGTCCTCACGGACAGCATCATCAGATCTCTTACCATGCGGACTCAATTTTGGCACTTTTGGAGGCAGGACTTTTACCTCCTGCTGTTCTTATACGGAAAGAAATTTCATCATTTTTACTTTCTAAACTCTTTCCGAACAGGTTTAAAAATCTTGAAAAACTCTATTATGACACTTTTCCGGTAAAAGGTTTGCTTGAAGAACATACAGAAAAAGATTTTTATCTTGAGTTAATGAAACTCTATCAAACAACATCACTGACATAAGGAAAACAATGAACTGGTTTTTTCTCACTTTAGGCTACAGCGGACTCTCTCCTAAAGCTCCCGGAACTATGGGAACACTGGCTTCACTGCCGCTTGGTATGGCAATACTTGTCTACTTTGATGCAACTACACTTTTTTTGGCGGCACTGCTTATTTCGATTATAGCCATTAAAGTTATTAACAAATATGAAGATGAAACAGGCAATCATGATGACCAAAGAATAGTGATAGATGAACTTGCCGGGATGTGGTTTGCACTCAGTGTTGCACCCGCTGTCGGTGTTGCAAGCACTGAGATAACGGATCTTCAAAATGGGTTTTTGGTGCAGGCACTTCTCTCTTTTGTTCTTTTTCGATATTTTGATATAACAAAACCCTCTATTATAGGGAGAATAGACCGTGAAGCAAAAGGCGGCGTCGGCGTGATGGGAGATGATATTATTGCAGGTTTTGCGGCCGGAATCTCCTCAGCTGCGCTTTGGCAGGGATGGCTCTACATCAGTAAAATGATATAAAACATCCCCCGTCAATGCCATTAAGTTAAGCAAATCAATACTTTCTCGGAACCGGTACTTCAGTGCCGGCTGTTACAATAGTCTTTCCACTCTCAGCCCGGACTAAAGTCCGTGTTGCGAAAAATCAATATATCTCCTTTACCCGTCCTACTTCGCCACTCATCAAACGGACTTTAATACCGTGAGGGTGTGTTGCAGATTTTGTAAGAATATCTCTGACAATCCCGTCTGTTAAATAGCCGCTTTCCTGATCCTGCTTTAAAACGATGGCAACAGAAGCACCCTGTTTGATATCTGCTCTTTTCGTACCCTTATTCATGTTCATCCTTTGTTTCATTATAAATTGAGAGAGACGGAAAGGCAAATTCTAAAGAGTTTCTTTCAAAAATTATCATTATTTTTTCCATAACATCCTGCTTCGTCTTCAGCCACTCTTCCCACTCCACTGATTTTGAAAAACAGTATACAAGTATGTTAATGCTTGAATCTGCAAACTCGTCAAGATACACAAGCAGTGTCTTTTTGACACCTTCAAGATCATCTTTAGAAACAAGTTTTGCTATATGTCCATACTCAATCTCATGCTCATATTTTGTATTTTTTGTTGCAATTTTCGGATGATTTTGCAGCATTTCTCTGATTTCCTTGATGGCATTTTTAATATCTTCCTGTCTGGAGTCATATTTTACACCCAGTTTCATCTTTATTCTGCGTCCAAGTTTTCTTTTGTTCCAGTTTTTTATATCTTTGGATGCAAAGGTGCCGTTTGGAATGGCAATAAGAGCATTATCAAAGGTTCTTAGTGTTGTCACACGCAAACCGATTTCAACAACAACACCCTCTTTGCCGTCAACTTCTATCCAGTCGCCTTGTGAAAATACATCGCTGAAAAGGACAGAGAGTGTTCCAAAAAAGTTTGAAATTGTATCTTTTGCTGCAAAAGCAACCGCAAAACCACCAATTCCAAGACCAGAAAGTACAGCGGTCAAGTCAACACCGGCAAAATACAGAACAATCAGCAAACCGATAATAACAATAAAGAAATTGATAATTTTCAATCCGACATTAATCAGTTCGCTTTTTATATTTGATTTTTCTTTTTCAAAAGTATTGAGCTTGATAATGGCTGCCGTATTGACAATAATATAAATAATATATGTAAAATAAAAGCCGTATATCATGTTAAATATACGACTTACTTCCTCTATGGAGCTGAAATTATTGTAAACATATATGACCATGTTTACATTAATAATCAGGATGAGGATCTCTATACTTTTACGCAGTTTCTCAAGAATCTGTTCAGAGTATCTGCTTAAAAAGTCTATTTGAAGAAACAGTTTTTGCAATGCGATATAAAAAACTTTTCTTAAAACATAAATTACCAAAATCAGCAAAAAGATAATAATAAGCTTCACAACACTCAGTCCGTACGACTCTAAAAACCCATCTACAGCTTTCACCACCGTAAAGGAGTTAATAAAAACAACAGGCTTGATTATATGGTATTTGACATATTTGTTCAGTCGGTAGAGTTTATTCTCTGCTTTGTATAAAAAGGCTATAAAATCACTGTTTATCTCCTGCAGCGCATAGTATTCCTCTATATTTTTTTTTGCCGCTTTTAAGATGGGAGAAGGATCTTTGAGTGCCAAAATATGTTTATAGTCTTTTGCTGTAATTTTACTCAGGGCTTCTTGATTCTGTGCCGTATAAACATTTAATTTTTCTTCAAAATCCTGAATATTCGGTACATCCAACGACAAAAGTACATTTTTAATCAATATATTCTGATTTTTGACAATTTCATACGACTTCAACTGTGCCTCATCTCTGATTACGGCATATCCGTTACCCAGCCGTCTGTTAATCGCAATGATTTTTTTCAGTGAAAATATTTCCTTGCTGAAATCCTGCACATTCTCAATATACTGCTGTTTGTTTGAGATGATAGTATTGAGTTCCTGATCATACATGTACTCCTGTTTTTGCAGTAAATTTTCTATCTGCTCCTGGGAGAGATTTGCATCATTCATTTGATACACCAGCTGTAACTGTGCATCTATAAACTCTGAGTATTTTACCTTTGCACTCAATGTCCCGGCAAATATAAAAACAAAAGCCAGTAAAATTAATTGAACTTTTTTAATTGGAAATCCTTTATTATATACCTTCAGCTATCATAGCATCAGCTACTTTTTTAAATCCTGCAATATTTGCACCATCAACATAATTCCCCTCTACTCCATAGTCTTTTGCCGTAAGCGCCACCCGTTTACAGATCATCTGCATCGTCTCCTGAAGCTTGTAGTTCACCTTTTCATAACTCCATTTACTCATAGAAGCATTTTGACTCATCTCAAATTCACTCACAGCCACACCCCCTGCATTGGCCGCTTTAGCCGGTGCAAAGCATACTTTATGCGATTGCAGCAAAGCAATAGCATTTGGAGTCGATGGCATATTCGCACCCTCAGAAACACTCACGCAGCCGTTTTCTATAAGATTTTGCGCATCCGCTTCAAAGAGTTCGTTTTGCGTAGCGCACGGAAAAGCCGCATAACACGGAATATTCCAAACAGCATGCTCCCCTTCAGGGTACTCTGATACAGGCGTATATTTTGCCTCTGTATGTGTCTGTACATACATTTCCAAAGAATTGCTTCGATTCAGTTTTAACTCTTTTACCAGAGCCAGGTCAATCCCTCTTGGATCATACACTGTCCCGTGAGAATCCGAACATGTCACTACAACAGCACCAATCTCCTGCAGCTTTTCGATTACATGTAAAGCAACATTTCCAGCACCGCTGACTGTGCATATTTTTCCCTCAAGAGGCTCTTTGTTTTCAATTTCAAGCATACTCTGTGTAAAATAGACCACCCCGTAGCCTGTTGCTTCGGGACGCATTAAAGAACCTCCGAAAAAATAGGGTTTTCCGGTCAAAGCACCTTCGTATGAAGATGTAATCTTTTTATACTCTCCAAAGAGATAGCCGATTTCCCGGGCACCGACTCCAATGTCACCGGCAGGGACATCTATGCGCGGCCCGATATATTTATGCAACTCTGTCATAAAGGCTGTACAAAACTTCATAACTTCAAAGTCACTTTTTCCTTTTGGATCAAAATCACTCCCCCCTTTGGCACCACCTATAGGTAAACCCGTCAGTGAGTTTTTCAAAATCTGCTCAAAACCCAAAAACTTCAAAATCCCTTCATTCACACTCGGATGAAAACGGAGTCCTCCTTTATAGGGTCCGAGTGCGTTGTTAAACTGTACTCTGTATCCTGTATTTACCTGTATTTGATTATTGTCATCCAGCCAGGTCACTTTAAACTTTATAATCCTGTCAGGAACGACCAATCTGTCTAAAATTCCGAATCTGCTGTATCTCTCATCAGACTCAAGCAACGGGGCAATCGAGTAAATCACCTCCTCCATCGCCTGGTAAAATACATTGTTTTCAGCACAGTTACCATGCTCAAATTTTTTAATTTCTTTCTCTGCTATCGACAAAAAGAATCCTTTATAAACTACTATTGTGAAGGAATTGTAGCACAAGCTGGAAAAAAAGTAAAAACTATTGAAAAAAGTCACAAATTTATCATAAAAGCCCTTGCTTTAAGTCAGTCATAATATATAACATATTATTATGTGACAATCTTGTGATTTACTTATAAGGAACATATTCATGTTTAGAAACAAAAGCATAAAAGAACTGATGTGGCTATTAACAATAGTTATTGTTGTATCTCTCGTCGGTGCAGCCGGATTTACATATTATGCGCTTAACAGCATAGAAAAAGAGTTCAATGAGATAAAAGAGAGTTCCATTGACACATCTCTGACTATCTATGATATAGAAAAAAGAATGAACTATATCAGCAGAAATGACAGAGATGTTATGCTCGGCGGCGATATTGAAAAAGACAAAAGAGAGCTCAGAGAAAATATCAGTGCAATTGCAGAAAATTTCAAAAAACTTGAAAAAGTATCCAAAAACGGTTCCAATGCAGAACTTCTGAAAAAGGCAAAATATTCAACACTGAAATTTATCAATGAAGCATATAAGTATATAGATTCTTTAAGCACTGATGATATTAAAAACAACAAAGAAGGCATTTACCACGTTTATCATCAAAAACTCTCGCCTTTGGCTATGGAGTCACGAAAATATTTTAAAACATTTGTAAAAAACAAAAAAGAACAATTTATAAAAGATATGAAAGCCATGAGAAGCGCCATAACATTTTACAAATTATTTGTACTTGGTTCAAGTCTCCTTATTATCATTATATTATTTTTGCTCACTACAAAAATCAGAACTTCCATAGTTTCAGGTATCAACAGATTCAGATGTCTGATAGAGACTGCTTCCAATGGTGATTTCAGCAAAAAGAATGAAATCAGAACACAGGGAGACACCGAACTTGATGCTATGGGCAAAGCACTCAAAATCCTTATAGAACACACTGAAAATATGATTCATGAAGTAAATACTGCTATAACAAATGCCTCCCAGGGTGACTTTTCCAAACCTATCTCTACTGAAGGAATGCACGGAGAGTTCCTGGTTGCTATCAGAAATGTCAGTAAAAGTATAGATTTTATGCGTGAACAGTATCAAAAAGCACAAAGAGACTCTTTTAACTCAAAACTGAGTGTAAAAAGCGTCAATGTATCCGAATCTCTTACCGTTATTCAATCTGATTTAAAAACAAATATAGAAAAAATCAAAGAAGTAACACATGCTACAGATTCTGCTGCAAAACTTGCAAATGACTCTCGGGCAAATATCAACACTGTTGTCAATGGACTGCATGAACTCAATGAACAGGTAGGTACAAACCATTCAAATATAGACGAACTTGCTTCACAAACAAATAATATTACATCAGTCATCGAGCTTATTACCGATATTGCCGATCAGACAAATCTTTTAGCTCTTAATGCTGCCATAGAAGCAGCCCGTGCAGGTGAACATGGTCGAGGATTCGCAGTTGTAGCAGATGAAGTCAGAAAACTTGCAGAACGTACACACAAGGCTACAAGCGAAATTTCAATCTCTATAAAATCACTCCAGCAGGGTATGAGCGAAATTCAGACAAGTTCTGAACTGATGAAAGAGACAGTAGATGCCTCTACCGCTAAAATAGAAGAGTTTGAAACGACACTCATTGAACTGAGTGACTCCTCAACAAAAATTGTAGACCAGTCATACTATATGGAAAACAGTATATTTATTGTACTGGCAAAAATAGATCATATTTTATATAAATCACGAGCATATAACTCTTTGATTTCTTTGAAAAAAGTACTCAAAGCAGTCTCTTCTCATGAATGTAATCTTGGACAATGGTATGATCATGAAGGAAAAGAACGATTTAGCAATACTTCGGCTTATCCGCAAATAGCACAACCTCATAATATTGTCCATGAAAATGCAAACAAAAACCTTGCATTCCTTGATAAAACAAACGCGCAAGAAGAGGTATTGGAACATGCTCAGGATATTTTACACAACTTCGAAGATATGGAAAAAGCATCAGAAGAACTCTTTATACTTCTTGACACTATGCTGAGTCAAACACAAAGAGAAGAATAAGCTCTTTGTTTACTCCCACTCCTCATATTTGGAGTGAGAGTGCTTGTCTTTTTTATACCGTTTGGCATTTTTACTTTTTTCCAACTGGTTTATACTGTAAAGCAGTTCTTCTTTAATATTATCAATATCTTCATCAGAATCTTTATAGCCTATCATTTTTTTTACGAGCTGTTGCAGATCCTGCAGTTCACCCTTGTACAGTTGCACCTCTTCCACCCGATTGAGCAGTTTCAGCGCATTGTCAATCTTTTTATTGTACTTTTCATGGTCCAGGGCATCGCTGTTTAGCAAGTAGGACAAAATACTTTTTTTAAATCTTTCCAGTGCTCGGATATACCGAAGCCTGTTTGCATTCTCGATTGCTTTTTTAGATGCTGCCATTGTAAGCCTATTATTTATTTATGAGTATAATTATACAAGAGATTTCTAAGAACTCGAACAATATTTGGAGAAAATACCATGAAAAAAGCAATTTTACTGCTGATGCTCTTTGCTCTGTCCTTAGCAGCAGAAGTAAAAAATGAATATATTTCACAAGAATTACTCAAGCAAAATATTCCTATCGTAGATATCAGAACACCGGGAGAATGGAAAGAGACCGGTCTTTTAAAAGGTGCAATTCCTATCATGTTTTGGGATGCAAGAGGAAACTATGATGTAAGAAAATTTTTAAATGAATTACATAAAAAAGTTGACACCACAAAACCTTTCGCCCTTATCTGCCATACAGGCAGCAGAACTTCCATAGTCGCGCCGTGGCTTGCAAAAGAGTTTGGGTATAAAGTAATCAACCTCAAGGGTGGAATGGAGTATGCAACCAAAGGGTTACATCTCAAAACAGTATCCTACAGGCAATGAGTCGATTAAAAACAGTTTTAAAATTTCTTCTTTTTCTGACACTCCGAATTGCGATAACATTCGGAGTGCTTGGATTGCTGATTTTTCTTCTCTGGGGTGCTCTTTATCTTATTTTTTACTAAATCCGAATCAGAGTAATGATTTTATAACATTACTGACCCCTTGGTGCAGATTATAATTGGCTATTGGAAAGTCCAGACTTTCATTTTCCAAGTTCACCGTATACCTGCTTAAATATGTCCCTAACTCATTCAAGTCTATCGGTGTGTACTGCCCACATTTCTCCTCTTCAAGTTTTGTCCGTACTAATTTATTTGCCTCATTAGAGTGTGCAAGGGTAAAAGCCAGTGTTTTCAAACTCAAAAAATCACTCCATCGAAGAAAAATTTCGGGAGTCAACGTCTCTATATACTCTCCTTCCGGTGTAAACAACAGATCATTGTCCCGCAAAGGAATCAGTACCGATAAAATTGCACGTGAAAAGGGGGCCACTTTATCACTCCAAAATGGTGACTCATTTCTTGTTTTGAGCTCTTTTTCAATTTCATTTACTATCGTATCTAGACTTTCATTTTTAAAAAGTTCATATGTTTTTTGTTTCATACCCTCATCCATGTAATATTTTTTATAATCATACACTTTTAGTATATAATTTCACATTTAAAAAGGAGCAATAGTATGAAATTACATAAAAGTTTTATCACAAACCTCACTGCGCTGTTTCTAGTTGGAATATCTTTTATAGTGCCTTTATACAAAGAAGCTTTATTATATGCAGGTCTGTTTGCACTCTCTGGTGCCTTGACAAATCAGTTGGCAATTCACATGCTCTTTGAAAAAGTACCTTTTTTGTATGGTTCCGGTGTTATCGTAGAGAGATTTGAAGCATTTAAAAGTGCTATAAAAAATCTTATCATGAATGAATTTTTCACAAAAGAACAGCTGGAAAAGTTTTTTGCCAATGAAGAAAAAAAAATAAACCTTGTACCTATCATAGAAGAGACAGATTTTACACCTGCTTTTGATGCTTTAAGCAAAACAGTAATGGAGTCCTCTTTTGGCGGCATGTTAGGGATGTTCGGCGGAGAAAAAGCCTTGAGCACTTTAAAAGAACCTTTTACAAACAAACTCAAATCAGCAGTCATAAAAATAGTCACATCCAAAGCATTTAATAACACCCTGCAACACCACCTTACCCATTCATCCTTAAATGACGATATGATACAATCAATCGAACGGGTTGTAGATGCAAGACTAAGTGAACTGACGCCTCAAATGGTCAAAGAAATCGTACAAAAAATGATACATGAGCACCTTGACTGGCTGGTTGTATGGGGTGGTGTGTTTGGAGGGCTGATCGGACTACTGAGTTCTTTTATACTATAGAAGTTTAAACAACTTCTATAGTTACATCATTACCTACACTCAACACATCGCCTGCTCTTATTTTGGCACGTTTGCGCAGTTCAACTTCTCCATTACGGGTCACATATCCGTCAGCTACAATCATTTTTGCCTGTGCGCCGCTGTCTACAAGATCTAACACTTTTAATAATTTATACAACTCTATATACTCATCTTTTAACTCAAATTTCATCTACTCTCCTCTTTATAATTTTCAGTTTTTCTGACCGTGATAATTTTTTTATTTCATATTCACGCTTTGAAGCACTGCTTCTGTTTGTATGTTCTTCATTATATACCAATCTTACCGGTCTTCTGATTTTAGTATATTTTGCACCTTTTTCTGAATGGTTATGTTCAGAAACCCGTCGTTTCAAATCTGTTGTTATCCCTGTATACAGGCTATTATCACTACATTGTAAAATATATACATAATATACCATTTATACGTCCTTTCATCAAACTATATCATAACTACAGTATCATTTTGTAACAATTTCTTAAAAATATATGAATTTAGTTGTAAATAACAAAAAGTTATAATATAATAAAGACTTAATTTATCACAAATTGGTCACTTTTTTTTAATATAGGAAAAGAATATGGAAAAACAAAAAGTAATAATAGTCGAAGATGATGAAATCACATCACTTAACTTAAATATGTCTTTACAAAAGCACGGATACAGTGTGGTGGCGATGTGTGATAATGCTCCTATGGCAAAAAGTAAAATAGCTACACACAATCCGGATGTCATTATTATTGATATCTCTTTACAAGAAAGCAATGACGGAATCGAACTTGCAAAAACTATAAAAGAAAAATATGATATTCCTTTTATTTATCTCACTTCGTACAGTGATGATGACATTATTGCCCAGGCAAAACTTACTGAACCTTATGGATATATTGTAAAACCTTTTGACCCCGGATCTCTGCATGCAACTATTCAAATGGCTTTGTTCAAATACCAACAGGAAAATGAGAGAAAAGAGAATATCAATTCACTCAAAGTAGATAAACTGAATCTGGAAAAATTACTCTATTCCAAGCGTTCACAAGACAAACCAATTGTTCCGTTCGGGGGTGGTGATTACCATCTTGACATCAGTATATGCGAAACCTTTTACAAAGGGAAAAAAATCAAGCTTACAAAAAAAGAAAATGCTTTTTTACGCCTTCTTGTTGCCCAACTTGGTTTGGTTGTATCATTTGAGCAGGCAATGAACTATGTCTGGGACGAGCACGGTGCTACAGAAAACAGTGTCAGAACACTGGTTTGGAGACTGCGAAACAAACTTGAAACAGACATTATAAAAAATGCCTCAGGAATTGGCTATTATATAGAAGATTAATTTATTTTAATGGATGCAATCTTTTCTTCTATTTCTTTCAGGGTTTTCTCATAATTATAGTCTGCATTTTCAAGTTTTGCCATTCTTTCCATTTCAGTTGCATTTTTTTGTAAAATTTCAATTCTGAAATTTCCACTTGACCCTTTAATACTATGAGCCAGAAGTGCTGTTTTTTTATAATCTCTTGCAGCAACCGCTTTTGCCAAGTCACTCAGGGTCGTTTTCATTTTTTTGATAAAAAGTGTCAAAAGCATAATAAGTTCATCTTCATTCAACATCAACTCTTTCATCAGTTTCTTCGCATCCAACCCTGTAATCTTTTGGTTGTCAGTGGAAGATATATCTGTTTTATCTTCCTGTATAACACTGTAGGAATCCAGTTTCAGATATGCCATAAAAACACGTTCCAACTCTTTTAAAACCAGAGGCTTCCCTAAAAATGTGTCAAATCCGTTCAGTAAATCTCTCTCTTTACTCCCCTTTAACACATTGGCCGTCAGGGCAGAGATTGGCGTATGACTTAAACCGTTTTTTTCCTCGTATTCGATAATTTTAATGACGGCATCTGTTCCGTTCATAACAGGCATCTGTTCATCCATAAGAATCAAATCATATTTGTTTTTTTGATACAGTGCAACCGCTTCTTTTCCATTGTGAGCCAAATCAAATGTCAAGCCATATCTGTTGAGGACAATCTTCATTAATTCCTGGTTTGCCTCATTGTCCTCAGCAACCAGGATATGTCCCTTAAATCTATTGGATATTTTTTTATTATGAATTAATGATAATTCAGGGTTGAGCAGCTCATTGAAATGTTTATGAATTTTTGAACAATACAGAGGAAAACTCATCGCTTTGATGTGCGCATAGTGTTCATATGTATCATACTCTTTGCTCATAAGTGCTATATATTTTTTCCCAGAGTAGATAATCTCTTTTTGTATGTTTATGTCACATGTCTCATGTACAAATATACATATGTCAAACTCGCAGTCCAGCGTCTCTACAACACTGATGTTCATCGCAAAAATTTCAGCATACTTCAAAAAGGATTCATGTCGGAAATCCAAAACTTTGTCTTTTGCATAAAGTACCATTTTTAGTTTCTGAAAATCACTGATATCTTTAAATACCTGACACTCATCATTTTGCACTGCAACAGGAATATCCAGCCAAAAGGTACTGCCCTCTCCCACCTGTGATTCTACATGAACACTTCCATTCATTAACTCTGCAAGCTGGTGTGATATACACAGACCCAGACCCGTTCCCTCTTTGTTGTTGTTTTGGCTAAACTGTGCCTGTGTAAATGCTACAAATATACTTTCCATATCTTTTTCGTTTATGCCGACTCCATTGTCTGTTACACTGATTTTCAGTTGGTTGTCATGACAGCTTGCTTCAACCTTTATCACACCACCGTCGGGTGTAAATTTTATGGCATTACTTAAAAAATTTGAGACTATCTGTTGAATTCGAAGGACATCGCCAAACAACTCTTTTGGAATACGAGGATCTATAAATGAAGTAATGGTAATATTTTTTGAATTTGCACTGGCTACAAAAAGCTCCATCGTATGGCTTAGCTCTTCATGCAGAGAAAAAATCTTTGGTTCAATCGTAAACTCACCGCTTCTCAGTTTTGAAAAGTCCAAAATATCATTGATAATACTCAGTAAGTTTTCGCCACTGCTTAATATAATATCTAAATAATTTCTATGTTTATTGCTTATATCTTCATCCATCAAAAGGTTTACAAAGCCTAAAATAGCATTTAAAGGCGTGCGAATTTCATGAGACATATTGGAAAGAAAGTACTCTTTTGCCTGAGAAGCACGCAGTGCTTCCTGTCTTGCGTCAATAAGCTTTTGAAAAATACTGTCTGTATAATACTTTAAAATACCTTTAAAATTTTTATCAAAAATATACGAAATTTCTTCAAAGATCTCTTTTGAATTTATCTTCGCATCATACGTGAACTCTACCATAGAACGACGAAAATTACTGCATATCTCAAACAACTCGTCAGCACTGATTTCACGATGTTTCAAATAGGCCAAAAACTCCTGCATAACAGGACAGTCACCGATATCTCTCTCACCCGCGATTACACCCATAAAGTAGTCAAATACACCGCTGGCATATTTTTCTATAAATTCTTTTTCATCTATCTTATGTAAATGAAGGATCTCTTTTACAGAAGCATACGATATCCATTGCTGTAATATATCTGACTTTGAAGATACAAATATACCTTTTACTGCTCTTAAATGGATGCTGCCTTCTTTCATTGTTATACCATTATCCTACATGTAACAAAAAGTATGACGCAACTGTAATGACAAACAGTTTCACCAAAGATATTGCAGTTGTTCCGACAATATTGCCCAATTGGCAACTACTGCATGCGACATAAAGTTTTCCTTCATACTGAGCATAAAAAAAGTAAACTATGTTTAACCCAAGGACTCCGTATATCGTATAAAGTTGATATGTCCATAAAGTCTGTAACGTCTGCTCCTTATCAATAAAGAAAGATGCTACAAGCGGAAGAAGCATAAAAAACATAACGACATGTATGAGTTTCAAAATTTTGTCTCTGAAAAAGACCGTAGGACAGTAATCGGCATTTGTAGTATTTATACCATTTTCTAAATTTTTTTCAAACTTCTCTTTTTCTTCTTTGGACATTTTTTGCACAAAAGTAGCGCCAAAGGTATAGTCTATTTTTCGCTGAATTCTTACAGAAAAATCTCCACTTGCCTGCAGTGACTTATCATTTCCGTTTCTGTCTTGATAAACAACGCTGATAGTTTCAAACCGTTGTATCTGTGCTGTTTTTCCAGGATAGTACAGCGTTGATTCTGTAGCCGTGACAGTACCCTTATGGTTTATCAACCGGGGGTTTATCATCTCTATCAGCTTCCCTTCATCATCTTTTACAATAATCAGGTTATAGTAACTCCCTATCTGATAAGCACTCAAAGCATCCAAATTATTTTCATTGATAGTATCTTTGAGATCTTCTATCAAGGCAAACAATTCATCATCAAATTTTCTTATGTCTACAGCGTATTCTATACTCAGGGGCGTAGGATGCGTTATAATCTCTCTTACCATTATTTTTTATACCTTATACACGAAAGAGTCTTGAATAAAATTTCAAGACTCTTCTTGTTAATGACTTTTACCTACAACTATAATCATTTTTATATTGATTATTATAAATCTGATAAACTGCCAGATTACACACGTACGCATTTTTCTAGCAAATGCCCCCGGTATCATTGTTAATGTAAACTGATCATTCTTTTGAAAATTTACCTCTTCTTCAACATGTTTTACTTCGCTCATAATATCTCCTCTTTTTTATTCTGGAATTAATGTCCAACCTGGATTTAGTTTTGCTTTATAGATAAACAGATAGTGTAAAATATGTTTAATCCAGTGTCCAGCAAGACCTATTTCACCAAATGTATAGTCTGTATCACGCCCTGTTCCCGGATATTTTTCAAAATCAGGAACAACAGGATAGACTGTCATAGCAGCCGCAGTTCCGTCAAACAAACCTTTTCCGGCACTTGCAACACAGGCAGCGCCCATTTCAGCCATTGACGCTTCATGCAGGTGGGCATTTTCGCCTTTTGTAATCATATCACAAACAGAGTGTGCAACCGCTTTTCCGATAATACCAGAAGGCATACCCGTTCTTGGAGGCGTCGGATTAATCGGTGTTCCGTTTGGTGATTTCATCGGTTTAGAGATAAGATGTGGCGGAGCAAAAGCAATACCTGCAGCAAACATATTTTTATAAGTAGGATTTTGGTATGTTCTTGGCCAGTCACTTGCTTTCCACTCTTCGTATGGCTTTGGCGTATAGTCCGCATCCACTTTCATGAAGCCGTTTGGAGCAAATACCGTATCAGTAATATCTTCACCGGCTTTGTTGTAGGCTTTTAAACCAACACCCGCAAAAGGAGGAATAAGCATTGCAAAATCAAACTCTTCTTCACCAGTTGAACCGTCAAGCAGTTCATACTCAACTTTTCCGGCTTCTACTTTACTTGTATGTGCACCGATAAGCCAGTCAACATTTCTTTCGGCAAAAAGGGATTCTGCAAACAGTTTGGAAGAAACAACATAGCCGCCAACTTTCATATGCAGTCCGCCCATACCGAAGTCACCTAAAAAAGATTCATTGGAAATCCATTTCATATCTGCCATGTCACGCACACCGGCTTTTCTTAATTCATGCTCAATATTGAAAATATACTCAAATGCAGCCCCCTGACATGTACACATTCCGTGTCCTGTTCCTATTAGGAATTTTTGACGGGTACCGCCTTTCATTTTTTCAATGGCTTCATTTAATTTTTCTGAAGCATGGACTGCATGGTCAGCTGTACAGACAGAAACAGTATGCTCACCCAATTGACTACCTTCGCCTAAACCCGGAGTAGCTCCGAAATTCAGCTTTGGTCCTGTCGCATTGACAATATAATCATACTCTATATTTTCAGTCTGTCCTGCTTTGTCAGCACTTGTATACTCAATAGTCACAAAAGGTTTATCACTTGACTGCGAACCTTCCGGATTTAAAGAGAGCGCTTTTGCCTGACGATAATCAATACCGGCTTTTGCATAAACAGGCGCTAAATCAAATGTCACATCCTCTTTTTTCATTTGGCCGACACCCACCCAGATGTTTGACGGAATCCAGTTCCACTTGGCATTTGGAGTGACAACAACAACTTCATGATCTGAGCCTAACCATTTTGCAGCGAATGTAGCTGTTGTATGACCAGCAACACCACCACCTAATACAACTAATCTTGCCATATAATTTTCCTCTATAATTTAAGTTCTTGGTAACTTTATCAAAATAATATCACAATGTTATCACATGATTTTCTTTCTTTTTTAGATAAATTTTAAAAGCAAAAGACACAACAGTCTGAAAATGCCTAAAACAGGGCATTTGTAAAAACAGTAACTCCATAAATTAAGTTTATTTTAATATTTTATCAATAATTTCAAAACTGTTTTTTGAAAGCCCCTGTGTAGAAATTACACGCGAGAGTTCTTTTTTTATCAGTTCTTGATTATGTTTGTTCATTTTATCACAGACTTTAAAAGCACCGCAGAGCCCTGAAGCTATTTGCGGATTGATTTTATCTATTTCTATGATTTTGTCAGCCAGGAATTTATATCCGCTTCCGTCTTTGGCATGAAAATGTTTATGGTTTCGCGCGAAAGAACCGACTAAAGAGCGGACAAGATTAGGTACTTTTTCATCATATACTTTGTCTCTTTGAAGTTTTTCAACACGTTCGAGCACATCATAACGGCTCGAAGATGCCAAAATTGCAAAATATTTGTTCATGACGAGTGTTTCATCTTTATATCTGTTATAAAAATCCTGCAGTGCAACTTCAGCATACGATACATGTAAGTTTTCCAAAACATCCAAAGCAACAATACGGTCAGTCATCGTAAGTGATTCTTCATACTGCTTTTGTGCCAACTCTGCGACCTCACTATTTTTCAAAATAGAGAGAATTTTCAATGCTCTGTTTTTTATAGCTCGTTTTGCAATATGTTTTGCTGCTAAACTTCCTGATGCAGGCAGATGATTTTGCTTATAAATATCTAACAACTTCTCTTTGTATTTTTGCGCTATATGCAACAACAGTTGATCCTGTGCATCATATATCACGTCAAAATCTATCTCTTTTTGCAGTTGCATAATTGCTGAAACAGACGGCAGTTCCAAAAGCAGTGCTTTGTAAGACAAGTCGACATCCAAATCAAGCAAATGTCCATAGGCATCTACAAAATCATTATTGATTGCATTCGACTCTATAATTTCATTGATTGTCCGGAGTGCAAAATTCTGTGTTGCCTCATACTGCGTAAAACTGTTTGTATCATACTTCATTAAAAAAGCATAGTTATTTTCTTCCTGTTCTACAATTATCGGTGCAGAAAAATCCCTGTTTATCGAAAGTACCGGTTTTTCTTTTAAATTATCAAATACAAAAGTTTCACTTTCTTTCGATATTATCAAAGTTTCTGCCAAAATCTCATTACCATCTCTATCTAAAAGCCCCATCTTTAAAGGGTGATAATAAGGCTTTTGTTTTTTTCCATCAACATCATCTGGAACTTTTTGTGTTAATACTATGCTATATGTCCCGTTTTCAAACGACTCCTTTACATGTAAACGCGGTGTACCGCTTTGTTTGTACCATCTTTTAAAAAGTTCCAAGTCAAAATCACCGCATTGATGCATCGCCCATAAAAAGTCATCAGTGGTAACCGCCTGTCCGTCAAAGGTTTCAAAATACAAATCCATTGCCTGTCTGTAGTTTTTCTCACCCAAAAGTGTATAAACCATGCGTATCACTTCTGCACCCTTTTCATAGACCGTAGCTGTATAAAAATTGTTCATAGATATATAAGACTCCGGCTGAATAGGATGGCGTGTCGGGGAAGCATCTTCGACAAACTGTCTTTCTCTGAGTGCTTTTACATCTTCAATGCGTTGCACCTGTACTGAATTCATATCTGCTGAAAAGCACTGGTCGCGAAAAACTGTCAGTCCCTCTTTGAGTGTGAGTTGAAACCAGTCTCTACATGTAATGCGGTTTCCTGTCCAGTTGTGAAAGTACTCATGCGCTATCACAGACTCTATTCCCATAAAATTGGCATCAGTGGCTGTATCGGTATCTGCCAGTACATAGGCGGAGTTAAAAATATTGAGTCCCTTGTTCTCCATTGCACCCATGTTAAAACTGTCAACCGCTACAATATTGTATATATCCAAATCATAGGCACGCCCGTATTTCTCTTCATCCCATTTCATAGAGGCTTTCAGCGAGTGCATGGCATGATGACACTTCTGCTCATTTCCCAAATCGCAGTAAATATTCAATGCGACTTTATTGCCTTGTATTGTTGTAAATTCATCACTTATGCTGCCCAAATTTCCTGCCACAAGCGCAAAAAGATACGAAGGTTTTGGATGCGGATCCTGCCAGGTCACCCCATGGCGTTCATTGAAATCATCATGACATTTAATTTTATTGCCGTTACTGAGTAAAACAGGATACTTCTTTTTGTCTGCAAAAATCGTCGTTGTAAACAGACTCATGATATCCGGACGGTCAAGGAAAGGTGTAATACTTCTAAATCCCTCAGGCTCATTCTGGGTACAAAAAATATCGCCTGATTTATACAGCCCTTCAAGTTCTGTATTGTCTTGCGGATATATTTTGTTTTTTATTTTTATCTCAAACGCATCAGGAACATTGAGAACAGTCAGGTGTTCCTCTTCGATAATATAACGGCTCTCCTGCAACTTTAAAGCATTTAAAGAAAGCTCTAAAAGTTCCAGATTCACAGCATCAAGAGTTAAATCATTCACACTTGCATCTATTTTTTTTATCTGCATAGTATTTGTCACGAGTGTCTCTTCTTCAAATAATTCAAACAACAAATCAACACTCTCAATTGCATAGGCGGGCTTTTTATAATCTTTTAGATATTTTGTTTTTACTTCTGTATTCATTATTACTCTTTCATTTTTAATACTGATATTTTACTTAAATTTTCCATGAAAATTCATTAATTTTAAAGTATAAGAAAGTTTTATACAATATAATTCCACATGTTCAATTCAAAATTAATAAATTTCAAAAACTTACTTGTTTTTATCCTCATATACACACTCTTTTTCTTTCTTTACGGATTATATTCTTACAGTACGGCCGAAAAAGCCTTGCATGCAAATATTAAACAAGAACTGCTCCATGGTGCAAACAGTGTCCCTTTGATTCTTAAAAGTACCTACCATGATGATAATTTGCTTGCAAAGAAGCCTTCGTATGCACAAGATTTTGAAAATATTAAAAATCTTACTCAGTTTATCCGTAATACCCATCTTGCATATGTATACTCCTTCGTCCGGGATAAAAACAATATCATCAGATTTTCAAGTTCAAGTGCCAAAGAAAAAGATTTGGAACAAAACAGCAGTGACATCTACTCTTTTGATACATATACAGACCCACAACTGCAAGAGCTTTTTAACACTACAAACTTCAACCAACCTCTTTTTAATCATTCAAAAGACAAATGGGGAGACTTTTACAGTGTCTACATCCTTAAACAGACAAAAAACGGTAAAAAATATGTTGTCGGTGCCGATTACAATATTGAGGACATCATCACACTCAAACATATACTTTTAAGTAAAATTCTGTATTTGATTGTCCCTGTATTTTTTATCATTCTGTTTTATATGTTTTTCAACTTCATCGTTGTCAAACGTTTAAACAGTATTGTGACACAAAAAACAGACGAAATTGAAAAGGCTTACAATGTTGATGCACTTACGCAGCTTGAAAATGCCAAAAAACTTGTTTATGACTTAGCTAAAAAACACAATGACATTCCCTTTTTTATTGCCATTTTGGATATTGAACATTTTGGTATGCTGAATGATATTTACGGTTATGCCTACGGAAATGAATATCTGAAATATGTTGCAAAACTGCTGCAAAAAAATATCTCTTTGGACCTGAAACTGTATAAACTCCATGCAGACTTGTTTTGCATAGTCAACACACAGACAATGCCGGTAAAAGCATTTATGCAAAAAACAGAAGATATCCTCTCTGCTTTGCATCACCAAAAATTTACCTGTGAGGGATACAAAACTACACTCAGTATGAAAGCCGGCATAGGAGAAGTTGTTGAAAGTTCCAATCCATTTATTCATGCCGAAATAGCCTTGAAGTTTGCAAAAAAACACAATATGCTCTTAGCCTTGTATCATGAAAATATGAATCACAACAAAAAAAACAAACGTATTTTGGATGATATAGATTATGCCCTGCAATATAACAAGGTCTACAGCTATCTGCAACCCATATATGATGTCAAACAGCACAAAATCATCAAATATGAGACACTTATGCGCCTAGAGAGACAAAACGGAGAGATTGTTGCTCCATGGTATTTTTTGGATGTAGCCAAAAAGACACCTCTTTATCATAAACTCTCTCTGCAAATGTTTACACAGGTTATTCAAATAGCCAAAAAGAACCCTTCTTTAAGCTTTTCTTTTAATATTTCCGCTTTGGATATTCAAAATTCGGAATTCTGCGAAGCCATTTTTACGCAGGCGGTCCAAGAAAATATTGCCCGGCAGTTAACCTTGGAAATTTTAGAAAGTGAGGAGTTTGACAATTTTGATGCACTCTGTAAATTTATACAAAAAGCAAAAGATGCCCGGATCACAATTGCCATGGATGATTTTGGAAGCGGATATTCCAATCTTTCAAATGTCATCAAACTGAATCTCAATTATCTTAAAATTGACGGTTCCATAGTCAAATATATTGCATCAGACATACATTATGAAAAACTCTTTAAAAATATTATCAATTTGGCAAAAGAGCTTGACCTTATAACCATTGCTGAGTATATAGAAGACGAGACGATACAAAACAAGGCTATAGAACTTGGGATTGATATGCTCCAGGGCTATCATATAGGAAAGCCTCTGCCCGATATTTTAGACTAGTCTCTCTTGGTTGTCTTACGCTTTTTCGGATTTCGTTTCGTCTGTATACCTGTGGTATTTTTACTGTAGTGACGAACTCTTTTACTTTCAGGCTTTTTATGCTCTGCTTTGAGTTTGACTTCATCCACATCTTTTCTTCGTATCGTCGGGTCCGGTTCAAAACCTTCTACCACTTCTTGAGGAATTTTTTGCCCTATAAGCTTTTCTATATCTTTTATGTCATATTTTTCATAAATATCAATGAGAGAAATTGCCTCACCTTCACGTCCTGCACGCCCCGTACGACCGACCCTGTGAACATAATCTTCAGGAATTGAAGGCAGTTCGTAGTTAATGACATAAGGCAACTCTTCTATGTCCAAACCACGTGAAGCAATGTCGGTTGCCACCAATACTCTTGTTTTACCCTCTTTAAACTGCTTGAGTGTTTTTAAGCGGTTTGCTTTTGTTCTGTCTCCGTGAAGAATCCCACATTTTAGTCCGTCTTTTTGCAGTTCCTCAAAAAGTCTGTCGGCACTTGCTTTTGTTCTTGTAAAAACCAAAACCTGAGGAAAGTTTCTTGAACCGATGAGATACGCCAAAAGCTCGGCTTTTCTTGCAGTATCCACAAGATAGGCCACCTGATTGATTGTATCTACCGTTGTATTTTTCTTCGCTGTTTCTATAAATGCCGGTTTGGTCAAAATCAGTTTGGAGAGCCTGCGTACCTTGTCACTGAATGTTGCCGAAAAAAGAAGTGTCTGATGTCTCTTTGGCATAAGCGGATGAATTTTTCGAATATCTTTGGTAAAACCCATATCTAACATTCTGTCCGCTTCATCAAGCACAAAGATTTCTACATCTTTGAGGCTCAGACCGTTTTCTATATGTTCTAAAAGACGTCCGGGCGTTGCAATAACAATCTCCGTCCCCTTTTTCAAGGCTTCACGCTGCTTTTGCAAATCTTTGCCGCCAACCAGAATCGTTGTCCGAATCTCCATATATTTTGATAAAGCCGTAATATCATCATATATCTGTATACTCAACTCCCGTGTAGGAGAAAGTATAACAGCACGAATTCCTTTGCCCTGTACAGGTTTTCTCAGTTTTTGCAGTATCGGCAAAACAAAAGCGGCTGTCTTGCCCGTTCCCGTCTGTGCTGTTGCAAAAACATCTTTTTTTGCCAGTACCAAGGGGATAGCCCTTGTTTGCACCAGAGTAGGCTCTGTATAGCCCAAATCCTTTATAGCATCCAGTAACGGCTTAAAAACTCCCAGCTTTTCAAATGACATTTTCTTCCCTCAATTAATATATCTAATTTTAGCATATTTTCTTCCCTTTGTATCACATTTTGTTTATAAATCAGATAATAAAATTTAATAGCTGTTTCAGCAATACTTGTGATAATTTTGTGATATAATTACCAAAAAATTAAAAGTTAGCGAATGATTCAAGCCTATAAACATTATTTACATATACTGCTTAACACTGAACAGGTCAGTGAAGATGAACTCAAAGAAGCATCTATTATTATAGTACCGATGATTATAGGGCCCGTAAGCCTTGTCTGGGCTCTTATTTATATCGCTTTTGAACAGTATATTCCGGCACTCATCCCTCTTTTTTACTCTTGTGTCTCATTTATAAACCTTTGGTGTTACAGGCGAAATAAAAATTTGTTAATCATTCAGAAAGTCCAAATGTTACTGGTCCTTATTTTACCATTTCTGCTCATGTGGACCTTAGGAGGCTTCGCACAGGGAAGCTATGTCATGATTTGGGCATTTTTTGCCCCTATTGCCTCGCTTATTCATGAAAAAGAGCAAAAGTCTCAGTACTGGCTCTATTCATTTGTAGCCCTGGTGGTGTTGTCAGTAGTCATAGATCCTCTCCTGATTACACATTACAATCACACCATACCGCCGCTGGCACAGGAAGTTTTTTTCTTTTTGAATGTTACTGCCGCTTTGTGCGGTATATATCTTTTACTCAAATATTTTATTCGCAAAACAGATATCAACACAAAAGAAAAACTCAAAGAAAAACACAATGAACTCATGGAATATACCCAGGATGAGTTAACCAAAATGTTTTACACAGACTCTCTGACAGGTTTGCCAAACAGACGGGCCCTGATAGAAGCAAAAAAGGAGATAAACAATTTCTCGCTTCTTTTGATAAACATAGATACTTTCAGTCAGATAAATGATCTTTATGGTGAAAAATTCGGAGACAAGGTTCTTATAAAATTTTCTGAATTTTTGCAGGAAAATCTTAAAAAGAATCCGGAATGCAAACTGTTCAGACTCAGCGGAGACGAGTTTGTTTTACTCTCCAAAGAGAAAAACCGCAACACACTCAAAAATAATCTCACAAAACTTATAGAAGAGATACACAAACATCCTCTTACAATTGAAGACCATGATATCTATTTAAACATAACCGTCGGTATCTCTTTTGAAGAAACAGAACTTCTCCTGCCTACTGCAAATATGGCACTCAAACTTGCAAAAAAAGAGTCAAAAAATATCGTTTTTTACAGTGATGAAGCCTCACTCAACGAAGAATATGAAAATAATCTAAAATGGATTCAGGAGATAAAAGATGCCATCCTTGAGAACAGAATTGTTATGTTTTTTCAACCTATTATGGATAACAAAACGCGTACAGTTACCAAATACGAATCACTGATACGGCTTGTAGACAAGAAAGGCAATATTATTACACCATGGCACTTTTTGGAAATTGCAAAAAAAGCCAAACTTTATAAAAAACTGACAAAAATTGTGATCAGAAAGAGTTTTGAAGCTTTTAAAGACAACACCTATGATTTTTCCATTAATTTAACCATTGAAGACATTCTGGATCACAATATGAATGAATATATTTTTCAAATGCTGCAAAACTATGGCATAGGGAAGAGAGTTATTTTTGAAATTGTCGAGAGTGAAAGTATAAAAAACTTTGACACCGTTGAACGCTTTATAAAGAAAGTGAAATCCTACGGATGCCGTATTGCCATAGATGATTTTGGCACAGGGTACTCAAACTTTGAATACCTTATGAAACTGCAGGCAGATTTCATCAAAATAGACGGCAGTATTATCAAATCCATTCTAAACAACAAAAGTTCAGAAGTTTTGACCTCCGTCATTATTTCCTTTGCCAAAGAGATGAATATAAAAACAATAGCAGAATATGTTGAAACGAAAGAGATACATGAAAAACTCATAAAAATGGGTGTAAACAAATCACAGGGTTATTATATAGACAAACCGAGTGCAGACCTGCACTAAAACATTTTTCACTGCTGTTTATAAGTTCTCTCCTGCTATAATCATGGTCAAATATAATTTATATAAAACAAGTACAGAGATGATAAGAAAAACTTTAAAAAAAACCTCCAAACATAAAAAACTCAGAGATTTAATAAAAAAATATAAAATACCCCCAGAGTATCTTGCAACAAACCGTAAAATGATTTCACGCGGTGTACTTATAGGTCTCTTTATAGCATTTATTCCTATGCCTATGCAGATGGCAGCCGTTTTGCTTTTTGTGCCCTTTATAAAATTCAATGTACCTGTAGCTCTTGCCATGTGTTGGCTGAGCAATCCTTTGACAATGCCTCCAATGTACTATATGGAGTACCTGACCGGTTCATTTTTGCTTGGCATACAACCGGAACCTGTACAAATGACACTTGAATGGTTTTCAAACAACTTAGACAATATTTTCATACCTCTTTATTTTGGTACTACGATCTATTCTGTTTTTGGTTCCATTGCAGGGTACTTCTTAGTAAACTTTCTTTGGAAACAATCTGTTGAAAAGGAAAAAAAGAAACATTATTCAGACAGGTAAACTGCTTTGTTTTTGCTTCACCTTTTAGTCTTTAAAGACGCATAGTCCAGACTGAAGTCTGGATTCCAAAAGAGATATTAAGGCTTAAACCTTTTGACTCTTTTTATAACTCCACGCCATTAGGCCAATGCCTACAATCAAAAAGGGAATACTAAGCAGCTGCCCGGTTGTCAAATCAATTCCTAATGAATAATCAGCTTGGCGAACTTTGACAAATTCAATTAAAAATCTTGCACTGAAAACCAACACAAGAAAAAGCCCAAACAAAAAGCCCTTTTGCAGCTTCTTATAGTTTCCTTTATAAATCAATGTCAATACAAAAAAGATAAAAAGGTACGACAAAGCCTCATAGAGTTGCACAGGATGTCTTGGAATCATATCCACCCTGCTAAAGACAACAGCCCAGGGCAGGTCACTCGGTTTGCCTATAATTTCGGAATTTATAAAATTTCCCATGCGGACAAAAAAACCAAAAAGTGCCGTGGGGATTACAAGCCGGTCAATCAGCCATAAAAAGTCTGTTTTATACTTTTTACATCCGTAATACAGAGCAATCAAAACACCCAGTCCACCACCGTGAGAGGCCAATCCGCCTTCCCATACGGCAAAAATCTTCATAGGATGTGCCAGATAATAATCCGGATCATAAAACAGGACATGACCGAGTCTTGCTCCTATAACTATTCCGACGACCGCATACAAAAAAAGCGGTTCAATCGTGCTTTCATCTTTGTTTTCCAAACGATAGACCCATTTCATAAACTCCAGACCCGAAAGTATCGCTGCAGCAAACAACAGCCCGTACCAATGTACCTGCAAGGGTCCAAATGAAATTAAAATAGGGTCAGCGTTCCAGACAAAATGATTCATACTACTCTTTTAACGCCTCTGCTATAAGTTCAATCGGATTTTTAAAAACCGTCTCAACCCCAGCATTGTGCATAGAATTGTTTATCTGCATACGACAGGCACTGCACTCTGCACTGACAATCTCCGCCTTTGTTTCTTTAATCATGGCCGCTTTTGGCACACCTGCAGCTTTTGCAAAATGATACTTTTCTGTCTGCATGGTCACACCGCCAAATCCGCAGCATAAATTCGGATCACTCATTTCCACTATTTTATAGTTTTGGCGAATCAGATTTCTCGGTTCTTCGTGAATGCCCTGCATCTTTTTCGCATGACAGGGGTCATGGTAGGTTACTATCGGACTTGCTTTTTTCTTGGATGCCAGAAGATGTTCCAAATGGGTATGGTGCTGCAGCCACTCCGTAGCCATAAAAACCTTCTCCATAACCGCTTTGGCACGGGCTTTCCACTCCGGCTGGTCATGAAAATAGTGTTCATAATCTATTTTGAGCATTGCACTGCATGTAGCCTCAGGAACGATAATAGCCTCAACATCTTTGGCAAAACTCTCAAAGTATTCTATGTTAAACTTTGCATTTGCATCAACTGTATCAAAATCTCCCGTAAAATACGCAGGCGCAGAACAGCATTTTTGACTTTTTGCCAAAAATGCATCAATTTCAAGCACTTCTAAAATTTCTAAAAGAGAATCTCCTATGTTTTTGTAATTGTAATTTGCCAAACAGCCTATAAAAACAGCTACTTTTCGCTTTCCGCCGTTGTTTATATTTTCAGGATGAGAATTTAAAAAAGATGTTTTTGTCAAACTCGGCATCAATCTGTCAGATTTTATAATCGGCAGATTGAAGCGTGATGTCATAGAATTAATATCATCTTTGATTTTAAATCCGCAGGTCTGAAAGGTATACCCAAGCTTAAATGCAATGTCATTGAGCCATCTGTGACGCAGAAGCAAAAAGAAGGCTTTTTTGTACCATGCTATACCGAATTTTTGTGCAATGTCACTGCGCACCTGCTCTATTATCATATCTGTCGGCAGTGACTTGGGGCACACTTCAACACAGGCCGTACATAAAAAACAGCTCTCAAATATATCTTTTGCCGTCTTGTCAAGCTCCAGATTTCCGCGTTTGTACGCTCCCAAAAGGTCTATAAATCCACGTGGAGAAGTCACCTCATCCGCATTGACATTATGAATGGTACACACAGGAATACACTTCCCGCATTTGACACAATCATCAGCGATCTCATTAAAATTAAAAATATCTTCTGGTTTTTTACTCATACTTACACCGTCTTTGAAAATGTTTTGTCACTGCCGGCATGACGCTTCATATAGGCATCAAAAGGCATGGCAATATTTCGAATGAGCAGGGTGCCTGTTGGGGAACACTCTATATACTCATTATTCATTGTTATTAATTCTTCTTCCATAAAAGGTTTTAAATCCAAAAGTGCATCTTCAAAATACTTTTTAAATTCCAACCCAAACATAGCTTCAAATCTTTTAATATCAAGCTTGAAATTACTCATGAGTTCCATAATGACATGCTGGCGAATCATATCATCTTCACTCAAAGCCACTCCCCGTTCAAACGGCAGTTTGCCCGCATCAATTGCTGCTTCATACGAAGGCATATCTTTAAAATTCTGAGCATAGTAATCAACCCCTTCTCCGATGGAAGTTAGTCCTACTCCGATCAAGTCTGCTCCGCCTTTGGTGGTATAGCCTTGAAAGTTTCTATGCAACTCACCCTTGTCTATGGCTTTAAAAAGTTCATCTTCTGGTTTCGCAAAATGATCCATACCTATCATTTTATACCCGTTGTTTGTTAAAAAGTCAATTGTGTACTGCATAATCTGCAGTTTTTCATCAGGACGCGGCAGTGTTGTTTCATCTATCTTGCGCATTGTCTTTTTCAGCCATGGCACATGTGCATAGTTAAATACCGCAAACCTGTCAGGATTTAACGTCAATGCCAACGAAAGCGTCTCTTTGAATGTATCAAGTGTTTGAAAAGGCAGCCCGTAAATCAAGTCAACATTGACTGAGTCCATATTGTATTTGCGTGCCAGATCCATTGCATCTTTTGTGATATTGTACGGCTGGACGCGATGCACAGCAACTTGCACTTTTTCATTGAAATCCTGAATACCAAAACTTACACGGTTAAATCCGTGTTCACTCATCACACGCATTTGCTCTTCATTGATATGGCGCGGGTCTATTTCACAGGAAATCTCTGCATCTGCGACAAAATTCGGAAAATAGGACTTGATTTCAGTTATGATTTCATCTAGTTGTGCAGCAGAAAAAAAAGTAGGCGTACCTCCGCCAAAATGCATTTGAATCACGTCTCGCTTACAATCCAAATGCTCTGAGAGAATTTTCAGTTCACGCTTGAGATACTCCATATACCGAATCATTTTATCTTCTTTTGAGGTAAAAACAACATTACACCCACAAAAATAACAGGCATTTTTACAAAACGGTAAATGAAAATAAAGGCTCAAAGGACGAGAAGAGTCCTGTGTTTGCAGTTTTTTTATATATTCGTCATAACCAAAGGCATCATTAAATTCCAACGCTGTAGGATACGAGGTATATCTTGGTCCCGGCTTGGAGTATTTTGTAAATTTTGCGAAGTCTAATTCCATCTGTTGCTTCCCTCTGTCAATAATTCATTGGATTATCTCCAAAAAGTGTTGAAGAACTCATAAAAGCATGTGAGTTTCGAATGAAATCTAATTTTCATTTTATATTTAAAGCCAACACCTATTGAATGACACTCTTTTTGATATACGCTTCAGTATCTTGGATGTAATTGGTATTGATAGAGTATTTTCGACTGTCTAACGCACCCATTATATTGATAAAAGTAAAATACAACACGATAAAAATTAATATTTTTGTCATATACTTTTGTCCATATTCTTTAAGATAAATCACAACAGGAAGAATGGCAAAAGGAAAAACAATGATAAGGTGCCAGTAGCTAAAAATAATCGGCGACAAAACAGAACTGACAAACACCCCGACAAGTGCACCAAACACATACAGAAGCAGCCATTCCTGTTTTGTTTCTATGGGTTGATGTCTTGTAAATAATTTTCCTTTGACAAGTGTGTAAAAATATCTGTTTGCTTTGTAAGATATGTAAATTGTAAAAGCACCTACTGAAAAAACAAGTGCTTTATACCCATACACAAAAATCATCTGCACAAAATGCGAAGCCCCCAGCCAGTCAAAATGTGCACTGGCAATGAGCTTGTTTGGAAAGAAAAAAGAACCATAGCGCAACCAGTAAAGAAATGACTTCAGGACAGGATAGACATGCACACCGCCCCAGCCTATATACCGTCCCGTATCATCAGCATGATGGATTATTGCACTGTTTTGCATCACGGTCAGCAAATAAGGCACCAAAGAGATACCAATAACAAGCGTTCCAAACAACACGCCGTACCAATTTACTTTTACCATGTTTCTATAAAGCAGATAGAGTGAAATAAGCGCAAGTATAATCCACGAATAATGAAACTGCAACGCCAACCCTATAGCTGTTACATGTAAAAAAGAATAAACAAAAGAACTTTTCTCACGCTGTTTGTAGGCAGTCCAAATATGCAGGGCAGAAAAGAAAAAAAGATATGACGGATTGTATAAAATATTTTCAAACAAAAACCAGGGATTGAGCCAGTACAGCACCAAAAAGATCAAACGAACATCTGTTTTGTATATATCTTTGAGCACACTGTCCAAGAGAAAATAAGAAGCAAGATGCAAAAATATCAAAAAAAGCATCGGTGACATCGGAGAATCATAAAGCATCACAGGCAGTGCTACCACATAAGAAATCATACTTCCCGGTACATTACCGACCGCACTTGCCGCATTGCCGTAGTTAATCCAGACATGATTATATGCCCCCATATAACCCTTGTAAAGCATTTGCGTTTGATCACCCGTAAGTATTTGGTGCTGTGCATAAAACCACGCTAAAAACAGACCCAAAACAAGCAAACTTATCTGAATAATTTTAAATCTTTGTTCTAAAAACAAATCAACTTCCTTTTTTAAATATTTGCAACCTAAACTTTAAACTTGAAAAGAGCACAAAGCCATTTAATCGGAATCGGTACTTTAGTGCCGACTGAGAGTGGAAAGACTATTGCAACAGCCGGCACTGAAGTACCGGTTCCGAAAAAGCATTAATTTTCTTAACTTAATGGCATTGACAAAAAAATTATTTAAATGTCCAAAACTTATGAATAACAAATGTAATAAGCGGCATTATAGCAACTATCACCAGTGTGTGCAAATAGCTGTTTTGAATCGGAAAAATATCAGAAAGCAGATAAGAAAACAGAAAAGTTCCATACTGCACCAAAAAAAATTTCATAAATTTTTTAAAATGAAAAGTGCTGTGAAATACATAAAGCGTCTGAAAAACATAAGAAAAGACAAACGCCGTAAAAAATGCTAAAGTATTGGCAACAAAAACAGAGGCCGCAAAAAAGTAAATAATTGCCCAAGCAGTCAAAAGATGCACAAGCGTTGCTATGACTCCAAAAAAGCCATATTTTGCCAGCTGAACAATATGGCTTTTAATATTCATTTTCTACTATATAAATCGGTCTGTTTTTTGATTCTACATATATTCTACCGATATATTCGCCGAGTATGCCTATGCCCATCAACTGAATACCGCCTAAAAAGAGTACAACCGTAATCATAGAAGCATACCCGGGAGTATCTGCGCCAAACAAAAGCGTTTTTAAGATAATCCATGAACCATAAATAAAAGAGATAAAAGCAAGCCCCAAACCTATATATAGCCACACACGAAGCGGTGCCGTTGAAAAACTCGTGATACCGTCAAGCGCAAAGTTCCACAACTTCCAGCCATTAAAACTACTGTCTCCGGCAATACGCGCATCTCTTTTGTACTCGACAACCGCCGTTTTAAACCCAAGCCAGGCAAAAAGCCCTTTCATAAAACGCTGACTCTCAGGCAGTTTTTTCAGCTCATTTACAACACGCCGAGACATTAACCTGTAATCACCGACATTATGAGGAATCTCAATATCTGAAATTTTATTATGAATTTTGTAAAAAAATTCGGCACTGATACGTTTGGCAACACTGTCTGTTGTACGATCGACACGCTTACCAACGACCACATCATAGCCTTCTTTGTATTTTTTGATAAAATCAAGTATCAACTCAGGCGGATCTTGCAAATCAACGTCTATAGGAACGACAACTTCCCCTTTGGATGCATCAATCCCGGCTGTAAGTGCCGCCTCTTTGCCAAAGTTTCTTGAGAGATTTATTACTCGTACATTGTCATACTCTTTGGATTTTTCTTTGAGCACAGACAAAGTACTGTCACGACTCCCGTCATTTACAAAGACTATTTCAAAGTCTTCATCTACATATTCTAAAACAGAAAAAATTTTATTGAGAAATACATTTATAACGTCTTCTTCATTGTAACAGGGAACGACTATTGATAAAAAAGGAGATTTCTTTTGCATATTAACTCATATTTTCTGATTTGTATTCGTAATTATACCTTTTTTAGGAATATTTTTGTACACTTCTGCTGCAAATATAAAATAACAACTTAGGGTAAAATCCAATCAATATGCAAAAACAAATAGATTATAAAAAATATATCAGCTATCTTTTAATTGGATATGCCTTTAGTTTTCCAATTTCCAAAGCAGCTACAAATCTTTTTGAAATACTGGCCATCCTTTTATGGATAGTGGAAGGAAACTGGAAAGAAAAATTTGCACTTTACAAAAATAATCTCCTTAGCATAACCATAGCACTGCTTATAGGATTTAGTCTTCTCTCTATTCTTTGGCACGGTAATGCAGAACTTACTTTTAGATATGTAGCAAAATATAGACATTTACTCATTATTTTTGTTTTTTACAGCTCTTTTGACAATAAATATACATCACATATAATCTCAGCCTTTTTATTAAGCATGTTTCTAAGTGAAATAATGTCTTATGCCATATTTTTTGAATTAATAAAATATAAAAATATTTCACCAAATGATCCTTCCCCTTTTATGAGTCATATGACATACAGTACGGTTTTGGCTTTTACGATAAGTATTTTATTAATTAAACTCTTTTATGAAAAAAATCTAAAGTACAAATTTTTCTATATCCTCTTTTTTCTTACGGCAACAACAAACCTCTTTATAAATGGAGGTCGGACGGGACAAATTATATTTATAAGTTTGATATTTTTCACAATTTTCAGTTCCATGAAAGACAAGATAAAAGCCTTTATAAGTTCTTTCATTATAGTCCTGCTTACTTTTAGTTTAGCTTATAGTTTTAGTGAAAATTTTGACAATAGAGTAAATCAACTTTATACTGATTTCAACAATGTAATTACGCATAACAATTATACAGGAAGTGGAGGCTCAAGAATAGCCTTGACTATTGTAGGGGTTGACACCTTTCTTGATCACCCATTACTTGGCACAGGACTCGCTTATAACATACACAATATAACAGTCTACGCCAAAGCACATAATTTCAATGCTCAACAAATATCAAGATTTGCTGACTATCATAGCACTTTTCTGACAATATCTACTCAGCTTGGTATTGTCGGTCTACTTATTTCTTTACTTATTATTTATGTTTTACTAACCTTTAAAATTAAGAATAAAGAATACAAACTGATGAGCCTTTTGTTTGGAATATCATTTATAATATTTTCATTTACACATAATACTTTCCACACCATGAATCCTATGATCTTTTTTGCTCTTTTTACAGGACTTTTTAACACAATTCAAAGATTAGAGACGCAACATGAACATTGACAAAATAGTAAAACTCATACGATATACTGCAGGACTTCCAAAAAGTATTTATGTCAACCTGAGACTTTTGCCACTTTCACAGGCAGTTCTTCTGCCTATAATAGTTTCCCGTAAAACAAAACTGCGTTCGTTATCTGGAAAAGTGCAACTTTCCAAAGTAAAAACCGGCATTGTTCGCATAGGTTTTGGTGGGACAGATATGATGGACTATGCTTATGAACGCACTATTTTAAAAATTACAGGAAAGATTCATTTTCAGGGCAAAACAAAAATTGGCGTAGGTGCAAAAATAATGGTCAGCGGAAACCTTACTTTAGGAGACAGGTTCGATATCACCGGTGACGCCACCATAATCTGTGCAAAAGAGATTGAAATCGGGAACAACACTATGATAGCGTGGCAAAGTATCCTTATGGATACCGACCAGCATGCTATTTATAATGCGCAGCATACTGTTATCAATCAAGATAAAAAAATCACTATTGGCAATAATGTCTGGATAGGGGCGAGAAGTTTTATACTCAAAGGGTCTGTAATTCCGGATGGCTGTATTGTCGGTGCAAATACAACAATTACAAAATCTTTCACTACGAAAAAAAGTATTATTGCAGGCAATCCTGCTGAAATTTTAAAAGAAAATATAAGTTGGAATCATTAATGCATCCAGTTCGTGATACCTTTTTTCACAACAACAGCCGGATTGCCAACAGCGATAGAAAAAGCAGGAATATTTTTTGTCACAGTAGCATTGATGCCTAACACACTTCCGTCCCCTATATCTACTCCTTTTAAAACAGTAACGTTATCAGCAAGCCAGACGTGTTTGCCTATTGCAATGTCTTTCCCTTCATTGATAACAGCAGTGTCTACATAAATAAAATGCCCGTCTGAAGTCATAATTTTCACATTTCTAGACAACATACACTCATCCTGAATAATTAATTTTTTGCCCTCTTTTGCTGAGAGATAGCAACCGTGACCCACAATAGTATTTTTACCTATATGTATGGAACAGTTGTCTCCTAAAATTTCTATCTGTGTGTATCGTATCGTTACACCGTCTTCAATAGTCAGGCTGTTATTTTTTCCTTTTATGGAAATATCACAGTTGGTAATTTTTGCGTTTTTTGAAAGCGACAAAACGACGCTGCCTTTGATTCTTATTTTATTGCGGAGCTTCTGAAGGAGTGTAAATTTTTTCATCTTATTACTCTGTAGAGTTTCTCAAGCTGTGCAGTATAATCAAACTTTTCTTTTACTTTTTTAAAAGCTGCTTGAGCAATTCCTTCCTTCACATGTAAATCATTATATAAAAATCGGATTTTCTCTCCCAAGTCATCTACACTTCCGTCAAACAGCAGTCCATCCACACCCTCATCTATAATTTCCAATGGCCCCCCTTTGCATGTAGCTATGACCGGAATTCTGTTTGCCATCGCTTCAATGACTACAAGTCCAAAGGTTTCGTTTTCTGTGGCAAGCACATTCACGTCAAAAAGTTGCATATGCTCATTCACATCTTTTGTAAAACCGGTAAAAATCACTTGTTGTTCTATACCCAGCTTTTTTACATACGCCTGCAGTTCCTGTGCATAATTATCATCCATAAAAGCTCCCACAACAACTGCTTTTAGATTTGCATCTTTTAACCTTGCTACAGCTTCTAAAACTTTATACTGTCCTTTGCCTTTTTCTATTCTGCCGACAATTCCGACAACAAAAGCATCTTTAAGTTGATATTTTTGTCGCAATTGCGCCACTTTATCTGCATCTGTCTCCGGAGTTTTTACGCCAAGATAGACCATTTCAAGTTGTGGTCTTACTTCTGTAGGAATGAACTTTTCAAGCTGTTTTTTCACCTGCAGGGTTACCGCATGTATCATATCAATATTTTTATAAAGCCATTTATGGTAAAAATCATCTTTAAAACGGGTCATTCCCATATGTCGGCTCTGCACCAGCTTTGGTTTTTTTCTGCTCAGTACTTTAGCCAAAACAGCCGTTACGATATCTTTACTCCAATGAAAATGTACTATATCAATGTCATTTTCATCTATATATTTAGCTAGTTGCAAAGCCGGTATAAATGGAAAAAATTTATTTCGTTTAAGATAAAACTTGTCATTGATATCAAGATAGTCATCAAGTTTGCTTTGCGGTGCTACAACCACTTTACATGTAGTCTTTTTAGAAAACTCTTCATAACAACTTGCCACAAACATCTCAAGCCCACCCAGTCCGTGTGCCAGACACAATTCCAAAATATTTTTATTTTTCATACAGTTTGTCTATGAGTTGTTTTGTAACGGCGAATACATCCGCAACTTCCGGTGAGGTATATTCAACATTAAAAACACAGTCATGCTTCTCTTCGCGTGGCCAATACCGAAACGGCGGTATATGAAAAAAGATGCCTACTGTCGGAATCTCCAATGCAATGCCCATATTTCGTACACCGGTGTCATTAGAAACAAGGCATCGACTGTTTGCCAAAAAGTGCATTACTTCTTCTATGGGCATAACTTCTTGAAGTTTTATGTTTTTTCTCTCTTTGAGCGGTTCGTAAATTTCATAAAATTTTTCATCTTTGCCGATACCTTGAAGAATAACATGATCATAATCCTGATAGTTTTGGGACATCTTTGCAATTAACTCCCGAAACTTATCTTCCTCCCAACACTTGCTTTTTGTCGAAGCACCGGCAAAATAAACAATTTGTTTGAGATCCTCTGTTTTCGGGTATAGTTTTTCCAATCCGTAATGAAGCGGAAACTCTGTTTTTGCCCCTAAAATATTGAGCATATGTTCCACAGAAACAGCCTCCACAACAAAATCACTTCTGAGTGTCGCTATATCAAAAAACATTCTTCTGATAGTTCTATACGGGTAACCTATTTTTAATTTTGCCTGAGACAAAAAAACCAGTAAAAGGCTCAAAGTACTGTCTGTCAAATCAAATATAATATCCTGAGGAGGCAGTTCTTTTGCCTCTTTGATCCGCGTAAGAAGTCCTGTTTTTGAACCGTCTTCTTTATATCTGCTCATTACATGTAATGCATCTGTCAGATCCTCTGGAATGCCGTACATATAATGTTTTACAACACTTAAAGTAATTTTTGCATTGGGGAAAAATTTACGAAGTTCTATCAAAAAAGGACGTATGTTCATAAAATCGCCGATAGCCGCATGACGGATAACTGTTATACTTTTTATATCTTGCGGTTTTTTGTCTTTTAAATATTCTCGTGCTTTTTGAGATGCAAACGCACTGCCTCTTCTAAAATTTAACTTCAAGCTAATGCCTTTTTTTGTATAATTATTTTTATTATACAAAATTATTTATGAGAGTTCTATGAAATACAAACTAAATCCGTCTTTTGAAAATGAGTTTAAAGATTTTTTGCTGCACATGCAAAAATATTTCAGGGATAACAAAAACTCTATTCACAAAGCCCGCAATGAACTAAAAATAATTTCTTACAAAGAGATACAGACTGTTGTCAAATCTTTTAAAATTCCAAACTTCTTTCGTCGCATTTTTTATACCTGTTTTCGGGATTCAAAAGCAAAAAAATCGTATGACAACTCCATAAAAGTAGGCAATTTTGCACCTGAACCTATTGGGTATATTGAGTTTTACAGACAGGGACTTCTGGCTGAGAGTTATTTTGTGGCAAAAAAATTTGATTATGATTTTACAATCCGAGAACCTTTACTCGATAAAAATTTTCCAAAAAGAGAAAAAATTCTAAAAGCCTTTGCCCGCTTCAGTCTGCAACTGCATAATGCCGGTATATTTCACAATGACTATTCTCCGGGAAATATTTTGATCAAACAAGAAGCTGAAAACTATATATTTAAAATAGTAGATGTTAACCGCATGGATTTTTGTTCCCTAAATAAAAATAAAAGAGCAAAAAGCTTTGCAAAACTCTGGGCAAGCAATGCAGATTTACAGATCATTGCGCAGGAGTATATGCAACACCGCAAAGTCAAAGAAGATTTTGTACAAAAGGTTATAGAGTATTCTGTTCAAAACAAAAGACGAAAAAACTTCAAAAAACGACTCAAAGGAAAAGAAATTGATTGGTAATATCTCTGCTGTCGTATTAGCAAAAAACAACGAAGCAACTATACAAAAAACACTCCAATCTCTGCGCGAATTTGAAGATGTTGTGGTGTATGACAACGGTTCTACTGACAAAACAATGGAGATTGCAAAACAGTTTTCAAATGTAAACTTAGTCCAAGGCGAATTTAAAGGTTTTGGCTGGAGTAAAAACAGAGCGGCAGGTTTTGCCAAAAATGATTGGATTCTCATCATCGACAGCGATGAAGTCATCGATGATACTTTGAAAAAGACACTGCAACAAAAAAAGCTTGATGCGCACACTGTCTATATTCTAAATTTTCGAGCTTTTTACAAAAATATAGAAGTCAAACACTGTGGCTGGAACAATCAAAAAATCAAACGCCTCTACAATAGAACCGTCACAAAGTATAATGACAATGATGTCCATGAAGACATCATCACAGAGGGTTTGCATACAGAGATTTTAGACGGCAACGTACTGCATTACAGCTACCAGAGCATAGAGCAGTTTATAAACAAAGCCAACACCTACTCCACTCTTTTTGCAAAAAACAATGCAGGAAAAAAATATTCCTCTCCGGCAAAAGCTTTCTTTAACGGAGCCTATTCTTTCATTAAAACCTATTTTTTCAAACAGGGATTTCGAGACGGCTATGTGGGACTTGTCATCGCCTGTTCGCATATGGTGACGAATTTTTATAAATATATCAAACTCTATGAACTCAATAAAGAACAAAAAAACAAAAAACCCGGTCGGCACTAAAGTACCGATTCCAAAATATTTCTCGGAACCGGTACTGCAGTGCCGGCTGTTAGAACTTTCTTGCCATTTTCAGCCCAGACTACAGAAAAAATTTAGTTTTTTTCTAAGTTATGCTTTAGCATTAAAAGTCTGAGTTCCAAAGTGTTTCTCAGAACCGGTACTTCAGTGCCGGCTGATGTATGCCTGAATATTTTTATACGTTTAGCAAATCCTGTTTCACTGCTTCAAACATCTCTGCACGCTTGGCTTTATCACTCGGCAACATATAATGTGTTTGCAGTTTTTCATCCCCAACGGCTTTCCATCTCTGCGCACTTGCAAACTTTGAGTCACCAAAAAATGTCATCGTCGGGGTTCCTACTAAAGATGCCAAATGATAGGTACCTGTAGAAGTAGAGATAAAAAGTTTAAAACTGCTGATAAGTCTTGCAAAATTTACTATGCCGTCATTTGAAAGATAAAAAACAGCATCAGTATCTTGCAGACGCTTTTGCATCTCTTCTTCCAGGCTTTTTTCATCCGGACCAAAAGTTAGTACTACGCTATACCTGTTTACATGTAAGGTTTCACGAATCAGTATTTCATACTCATCCAAATTCCAGTTGGCATCCGAAGAACCGCCAAAACCTACATGAAAAGCTATAACATCTTTTGTTATATTATACTTTTGGCAAAACTTTTCATACTCCTTTTGGGCATTATCAAACTGAAGCAGTGGTTTTGGATATTGCAGTTTAATATCCGGAAAAAGAGTTTGTGTCAGTGCAAGATTGTATTCAAACTCAGCCATTTTAACTTCACTGCGTCTCTGTTTTATTCGTTTGTTATAAAAGATCTGCGCTATTTTTGTTGCGGGAGCAATTCTTGTTGGTATGCCTGCTAAAAACTGTGCAAGCGCCACTCTTGTATTTGAAAAAAGCGTGACTGATGCATCAATATCTGAATGCTTGAGCTTTTTGACAAGTGAAAAAACAGAGCTTTTTCCATCATCTACAATAACCTCATCTATAAAGTTACATGTAAGTGCCAAAGCTTTGTTCACAGGAGCGACAAGTGCTATGATTTTATTTTTAGGATTATGCTGTTTAAGGAGATACATTGCCGGCAACGCTGTTATAAAATCGCCTAGCTTGTCTGTACGCACGACCAATATTCTCATTCCGTATTATCCTAACAAAAGAATTCAAAACTAATTTTTATTTTTTTCGGAAACGATGCTTTAGCTTCGTCTTTTAGGCATATAAGCAAATCAGCCCAGGTTAAAATCCAGGTTCCAAAAAACTACATAATTTTTATAATCTGTCTCAGTTTTTATGTATTTTATCCTAAAAAGGATATAATCCTACTTATGAAAAAACCTTTTACCTGGGATGACTATTCCGACCAACCGGCACCGCTGCAAGACAAGAGATACAAAAAGTCTATGCGTAAAAAAGAGAAATTTTCTTTGCTTTTCACATTTGTCTCTTCTTTGATTATTCTTCCCTTGAGTATTTTAATGATGCCCTTTGTCAAAAGAAAAGAGGTTAATACAGCAAACTTTTTTTCTTTAGGTGTCGACTGGCAGAGAAACACTCAAGAGACACAGGCAATGCTTGAAGAGTTGAAAGTAAAAAGCATTCTTGTCCGTTTTAAACTTTGGGAGATGGACCGACTCAATGAACTTGCAGCATTTATCAAGCAAAACAGCAATAAGCAGATTATACTTAAAATCCTGCAGGACCGTGAACATATAGAAGATTTACAACTCCTTAAAAATAATTTACATGTAATCTTTACAAGCTTGGGCACCTCTGTAACACGCTATGAAATCGGTTCAACACTCAACCGTGCAAAGTGGGGATTTTTCTCCGTACGCGAATATCTTGATTTTTATAAAGTTGCATATGATTTGAAAAAAAAGGAATTTCCCGACATTCGGCTCCTTGGCAGCGGTGTTATAGATTTTGAATTTTACTTTACTGTACACACTCTTTTTAACTTTTGCAAATGCAGATATGACGGCATTGCGGCACTTTTATATGTTGACAGACGCGGTGCTCCTGAAAATACACAGCTCGGATTTACCCTAAGCGATAAAATTGCCCTGCTGAGCACTCTGGTGTGGCTCTCTTTAAAAACAAAGCAGGAGTTACATGTAACCGAAGTGAACTGGCCTCTCTCAAATACGGCACCTTATGCACCGACAAGTGAGTATGAATGTGTCAGTGAAGCACTCTATGCTGATTATATGCTGCGCTACTATCTTTTGACTTTTGCTTCCCAGCAGGTCGATTCCGTCTCCTGGCATCAGCTCATAGCTCCCGGCTACGGTCTGGTTGACAACAGAGAAGGGATTAAAAAAAGAGAAGCTTTTTATACTTACATGTACATGCTTCAAACACTTGAAAATGCGCAGTTTTTACGCATGGATATTAAACGAGGCTACTACACAATGCAGGTACTTGTCAATGACAAGATACTTCAAATCCACTGGTCACTCAAAGAAACAACCCTCCAAAATCAAGACTTTTTTGATGTTTACTCCAAAACCGGTGAAAAAATAGAAGATGAAACCTTGACTGTCGGCTCTTCTCCTTTGTATATTTTCATTACAAAAGAGGTAGGAAAACAGGTCAATGCAAGTGAGCGCATCTAATATGAAAATTTTAATCATTTTGCCAAACTGGCTGGGTGATGCCATCATGGCAACTCCGGCCATAGAACTTTTGGCTTTAAAATATCCCAATGCACAGTTTACTTTTGTCGGCAGTTATGTCAGCATAGAAGCACTCAAACACCACCCTTTATGTGAACGTGCCATTGTTGATGAGACAAAAAAAGCATCTTCGCGTCTTGTGGCAACCTACAGACTGGCAAAAGAGCTGGGAACTTTTCATCTGGCAGTCAGCTTTCGGGATCAAATCCACTCTACTCTGTTACTGCGTTTTACAAGCACCGTCATCTGCTGTGCAAGGGCTTCGTGGCATTCAAGACTGCTTCTTTCACACACACCGAAGATCAGAACAAACCAACACTTGGTAGAGCAGTACACACAAATTGCCATGGTCAATGTAGATGATTTTACCCAGGAAATTCCACCGCTCAAACTTTATATAAAGGCAAAAAGTTTTGAAAAACCGACACTTGGTATCAATGCCGGTGCAACCTACGGCAGTGCAAAAAGATGGTACCCCGAACGTTTTGCCCAAGTTGCGGCTTATTTTAGCAAACAGTATGACATTATAATATTCGGCGGGCCCAATGAGGTCGAAATGGCACAAGAGATAGAAGATAATCTCAAAGCTTTACATGTAAACAACTATATAAATTTAGCCGGAAAAACAAATATAGAGGAGTTATGCGCAAATATCGGCGGATGTTCTCTTTTTATTACCAACGACAGTGGACCTATGCATGTAGCTGCCGCGTATCAAGTACCCACAGTAGCTATCTTTGGACCGACAAGATATAAAGAGACTTCGCAGTGGAAAAATGAAAAGAGTATCATCGTACGGCATGAACTCGACTGTAGTCCGTGTATGAAGCGGGAATGCCCACTTAAGCATCACGACTGCATGAAAGGCATTACAGCTTCTGAGGTTATAGAAGCTGTAAAACAGTCAGCAGTTTAAAATTCAAATTTAAACCCTATATATCCTGATGCATTGTATGTGAAATTTCCTCTTAGATCATCATAATCAGTTCTGATGTGCCGGTATCCAAGCACAACATGACCATGATCGATAACCTCGGCATCACATTCCACTCTGTATTCAAAATATTTATTTGCTTTGTCAAAGCTTAAAACTTTTGGCGCATAATAAACATCTGCGTGTAAAGCCATAGGGACGACTGTTGCCGAAGGTAAAGCATACTCAAATACAATTCCCAAAGGCAAAGCTCTGTAATCCTTTGTATAGTTCGCTTTAATACCCAAACCAACAGACAGGTCACTCTCACCCACCTCTTTTTTCATTAAAAAACTAACTTCATACAGTGCTTCATTGTTTACACGATTTGCATTATCAGCATCTAAAAATCGAACTCCCACAAACATTGTTTCCGGTTCAACATTCTCATTAAACTGTCCAACATCAAGATTTGCATTTAATTCTAAATCTTCATTGTTTATATTGATACTTGCACTGTTCATTGCAAATACAGCCACAGCCGAAACTGCCATTAAAGTGATTTTTTTTAACATATTTTTCCTTGTATTTTTTCTATTGTTTTTGTTGTACTTTTGCCATCGACAAAATCAACCAGTCGTAACTCACCAGCAAATTCCGTACCTATAACCTCTTTTCCTGCATAATCCCCTCCTTTTACAAGCACATCCGGCTCTATCATTTTAATCAGTTCATAGGGTGTATCTGCTTCAAAAGGCACGACAAAATCGACCGCTTCAAGTGCAGCCAGCAAATAGGCTCTGTCCTCCGCAGGATTTACAGGACGGCTCGGACCTTTGAGACGAGAAACCGAGGCATCAGAATTAAGCCCGACAATCAAAACATCCCCAAAACTTTTGGCAATTTGCAAATACTTTACATGCCCTACATGCAAGATATCAAAACAGCCATTTGTAAAGACTATTTTTTTACCGCTTTTTTTGTATCTTTGCACAATGGCATCGATCTCTTCAAAATTTTTAATATGCGCATCCGAGGTACTTTTATGCAAAGAAGCCTCATAATCTTCTATCTCATCAATGGTTACTGTAGCCGAGCCTATTTTGCCAACCACGACACCTGCTGCAAGATTTGCAAATGCTGCTGTCTCTTCAAGACTTTTGCCGACACTTAAAGCAAATGCAATAGAGGCTATCACCGTATCACCCGCACCTGTTACATCAAATACTTCTTTGGCAACGGTAGGAAAAATTTTTACTTCCTCTTCAAATGTTGCTATTCCCTCTTCTGAAAGTGTTATCAAAGAAACATCCAAATCACACTCATTTTTCAGTTTCAAGAGTGCTTTTTTTAAAGATGCTTCATCATTTATATCAATACCTGTTGCCAAAACCGCTTCTTTTTTATTTGGTGTCAGCAGATAAGCTCCACGATATTTTGAAAAATCTTTTCCTTTTGGATCAACCAAGACTTTTACATTATGTTTTTTTGCAAGTTTGATGATGCCCTGTGAAAGTTCCTGTGTCAACACGCCTTTGCCGTAGTCGGACAAAATCACTGCATCATAGGTATCAATACTTTTTGCAAGGGAATCTAAAATCTTTTGTACACTTCTTGGAAGTATGTCATTTTTACTCTCTTTGTCATATCTGAGAATTTGTTGGGAAACGGCAATAACACGACTCTTTTTTGATGTTTTTCTGTTCTTCTCTATAATTAAATTTTGCGTATTGACATTAATAGCATGCAACATTTTCACAAGTTCTTTACCATTGTCATCATCACCCATCACACTGCTGACACTGACATTCGCACCCAAAGCTTTTAGATTGTTAACCACATTTCCCGCACCGCCTAAAACTGTCGTTTCTTTATTGATATCCACAACCTGCACAGGTGCTTCAGGAGAGATTCGTTCACAACTTCCCCAAAGGTAGTGGTCAATCATCAAATCGCCCAGAACCAAAATGTTTGGTTTTGCCTCTTTAAATACCTGCATCTATTTTACTTCTGCCTCATATATACGTTTAATTTCAGGAATATATTCTTTTATGCCCTCTTCCATCTCATAAGCCGGTGTATAGCCCAAAGCCTCTTTCGTTGTTGCTATATCTGCTTCTGTATGAAACTGATACGAACCGATAAACGGGTTTGGAATATATTCGCATTCCAAAGAGGTACCCAGCTCTTTTTGCAAAATATCAACAATATCCTGAAAACTTCTCGCCTTTCCTGTTCCGACATTGTATATACCGCTTGTATTTGGCTGCATTGCTTTTATATTGGCCTGTATAATATCTTCTATATAGATAAAATCTCGAAGAATTTTATCACTGCCTTCAAAAAGACGGGGATTTTTTCCTGCAAGTATCTGATGTCCAAACTGCAACACCATTGAAGCCGTTGTATTTTTAAAATATTCACGTGCACCGTACACATTAAAATAACGAAGCCCTACTATATTTATATCGCACTCTTTCATATACTCACGGCTTAAATGATCCATAGAGAGTTTTGAAAAACCGTACACATTGTTTGGTGCCTCTCGCCCAACTCGCTGCGGAGACTCAGCATTTCCGTATGTTGCGGCAGAAGATGCATATATCATACTGGCATTATGTGCCACTGCCAAATCAAGCAGATCTTTATAGGCATTGACATTTGTTTTTATCATCAAATCCTGTTCCTGTGCCGTTGTATCAGAAATGGCCGCTTCATGGAAAATATAATCAAAGTCATAATTTACTTCCAAGTCAAGCAGTAAATCTTTATCATTAATATCACCGCTGATAATTTCACCGTTAAAGCCTATGAGATTTTTAAAATGTCCAAAACTTTTTAAATTTCCGTTACTCAGTGTCTCTGTGCTTCGAAAACTGTCAAGTAGCACAATTTTGGCATCCGGATGGTTTTCTTGAAAATAAAATGCTAAATTTGAACCGATAAATCCCGCACCGCCTGTAATAAGTATTGTTTTTTCTTTTAAGTCATCTTCTATGTATCGCATCTTCCCATCCGTCTAAATAAATTTTAATAAAATGATACCTTTTAATTCATTAACAAGTATTTAAGACTTTACCCATTATAATATAAATTGAATTCGAAATTAAGCCTTTTTATAAAGAATAACTTAAAAAGCAAGGAAACTAAAAAATAGGCATCAGAATAGTAACAATATTATTTCAAAGAGCGATGCAAGATGAAATTCTTGCAGAGTTTGATTTTTTAAATACTCTTTTTTGAGTTCAGTTTTGTTGAATTTGAACAGAGTATTTTGATAATCAAACTATAGAATAAACTATATAGTTTTTCTATTTTGGTTAACAATTTAGTAATGATTTAAGTACTAACTTGGGATCTTTAACTTATCACTGTTTATGACTAATTTGTAAATACACGATTTGGATTATAGGGTGTATTGTATTTAAAAATAGAGTAGATAATGGTTGCAAGTTTTCTTGAGACAGCAACTAAACCCTCTTTTTTAGATTTACCCTGACTTCGTTTAGTATCGTAGAGTTGCTTCATCTGTTTGTTGTGTATCAAACAACTTGTAGCACTCAGATAAAGTGCATGCTTAACTAAGGATGAGCCTCTTTTACTAAGATGTCCAACACTCTTGGAGTTACCAGAACTGTTTTCAGTAGGAAATAACCCAAGGTAGCCTATGAACTTAGGAATGGATGGAAACCTTGTTAGGTCTCCACACTCACTAATAACAGCAGCAATAGTCTTATCGCTTACCCCAGGTATAGTTTTAAGATTCTCTATTAAACTATTTTTAGTTGGAAGTTCATCAAGTGTTTGAGAGTTAATACCTTTTTTATCCAGTAAAGCAACTATCTCAGCTTCAATAATATCTAACTCACTAAGGTACATTTTTAAAAGCCTAATAGTGCTTCTAATAGCGATAGCTCGTGCATCTTTGGCTTTACCTGAGTAGATAGATTCTCTTGAGAGTTCTAGTAGTCTTAGGGCTTTATCTTTATTAAAGTTATTCCCTTGAATATGACTAAAAACTTTCATGATTCTATCTACACTGCTATGCTTATAGTGGTGTGCAGTAGGATATTTCTCAAGCAGTGCTAATCCACTGATTGTAAATGGATTTGTAAAGCTTTCAAACTCTGGAAATGTAACCGTTATCTGAGTTAGTATTCTCTTTTTAACCTCTTTCATATCTGCTTGAATAGAAGCACGATTACGATAGAGTGTTCTAAGACTTTGATACTCATCATCAGTCACATAACCAGAAGAGTATTTGCCATCTTTTAAAAAGAGTGCTATTACTAAAGAATCTATGTTGTCATTTTTAACTTTTTTCATAGTTATTTGCTCTCGATACCTTGAAGTCTGGAATGGATTTAATAGTTTAACACTATACCCCTTAGACTTTAAAAACTCTAAAAGATTTTCACCATAAATACCTGTTGCTTCTATACCAATAAGAAAGTCATCTTTCTCTAAAGTGACACTATCTAAAATAGTAAGTAGTTTCTCAAATCCTTTTAAGTCATTGTTAATTTTAAAAGGTTTGTTAATAACTTTAGTTTCATTATCATCGATAACAGAAACAACATGAAAACTCTTTGCAATATCTATACCTACATAATACATCTTTGTAATCCTTGTCGTGTAATCTTTGGTTGCCTAACAACTTAATGTTAGAGTTCACAGCCTCGTTAATCTATATGTTGTAAGTGCTAAAATAACAGCTACCCCAACAGCTTGTAATAAGTGATTAACAACTAAAGATACCAACTGGCTTAATGATGTAGTCAGTAGATCAAATTTGGTAAATTTTATATTCTGCTATAAGGAGAAAAATGTTGTTTTACCTTTAGTCATAGACTGTGATAGTTACAAGATTTGAAGTTAGTACTTCAATCTTAAAAGAGTAATATTTCTTGATAAAAAAGTCAAAAAACTTTAATAAAAGAACCTATTTACTCATAAAATAAATTATACGAGGAAACAAAATGAAAAAAATCGTAATCGCTTCAATCGCTACATTAGCATTAGTTACAGCTGCATCTGCTGCAGTAAACGGGAAAGCTTGTGCTGCATGTCATGGTGCTAACTGGGAAAAGAAAGCAATGGGTAAATCTAAAGTTGTTGCTAACATGACTCACGCTGAAATTGCTGAGGCTCTTAAAGGGTATAAAGCTGGAACTTTCGGCGGACCAATGAAAGGTATCATGAAAGGGCAGGTTGCTCGTTATTCTGACGCTGATTTAGAAGCTTTTGCTCAAACAATCGGTAAATAGTATTTTTAGAGTTACCTTTTTAGGTAACTCATTCTTACCGTCATTCAGGTCTGTAATCTTTCTTTCGCAGACTTTCTTTCTTTTTATCTTTTAACTCTTTTACTCTTTGCTCTTTTTCATAAGCATCATTTAAATCATCTGTTCCGTCAAATTTTACCGCATTTAAAAAATGTTCCGAATCATCAAACTGCCCTTTCTTTATCGCCCATATCAAAGCCACAACAGCTATGCTTCCTAAAAAAATAGACACTCCAAGCATCATACCTATTACCCAACTGCTCATACTCTAATCCTTATACCCAAATTTGATTCTCATTGAATTTCCTACTACTATTAATGAGCTGATACTCATAGAAATTGCGGCAATAAGAGGAATAATATATCCTGCCATTGCCAACGGAATTGTAATAGCGTTATAAATAAAAGAGAGTGCAAGATTCTCTTTTATCATTGTAAATGTTTTTTTAGAGATTTTAAAACTGTCATAAAGTGAACTGAATGTATCATTTAAAAGCACCACATCACTCACCTCTATGGCAATATCACTTCCGTTGCCCATTGCTATTGCAATATCTGAACCTGCCAAAGCTAAAATATCATTCACCCCGTCCCCGGCCATAACGGTTACTTTGGCATCTTCATGCAGGTTTTCTATAAATACGGCTTTGTCCTGAGGTGTCAGTTCATATTTGTACTGTTCAATTCCAACGAGTTGCGCTACTTTTTTGGCACTCTCTTCATGGTCTCCTGTGAGCATAATTATCTCTATACCCATTTTTTTAATTTTGGCTATAGCCTCTTTTGCATCCTCACGCGGTATGTCAAAAAGTTCATATTTAGCCAAAAGTTCTCCGCCGTACGCAAAATAAAATTCACTGTTTTGGCTTGAACTACAGACGTCAATCCCTATGGTTTGCATGAGTTTCGCGTTCCCGCCTGCAAGCATCTTACCGTCATACATCGCGCTCAAACCCTGCGAAGGTATATTTTGAAAGCTTTCCAGTTCTAAGGGATCCAAATCCTCATCAAAAATATATTTTTCCACACCTTTGGCAACAGGGTGTTTTGAGTTAAGCAATAACGAATAAAGCATAGACTTGTGAAACGGCAGAAATATCTCCTCTTTGACAACCTCAGGTCGACCTTTTGTAATCGTTCCTGTTTTATCAAGTAATAAAACATCTGCCTTTGCCATTGTCTCAAGCTGAGCAGCTTCCTTAAAAAGTATCCCCCTTTTTGAAGCGATAGAGAGACCGACCAGTGTTGCGACAGGTGTCGCCAGAGCAAGGGCACAGGGACAGGCTATCACTATAACGGCAATACTGATCATAAAAGACTGCTCAAAATTGGATGAGTAAAGATACCATCCGATAAAAGTTATAAAAGAGAGTGCCAGTATCACTTCGGAAAAATATTCACTCAGCCTGTTTGCCAACTGCTGAATTTTTGGCTTGTTATTCATTGCATTTTCCAGCAAGGCTACAATATTACTCATTGTGGAGTGTGCAAAATCTCTCGTAACTTTATATTTGACATCGGCATCAATACTTACCGTTCCACTGATGATATTCTCTCCTGCAGTTTTAAAAACAGGCTCACTCTCACCGGTCAGGCTTGATTCATCAAAATTTCCGCTTCCTTCTTGTATCTCACCGTCAAGAGCAACACGTTCTCCTGAATTTACCAAAACAATTTCGCCTACAATGACATCATTGACATTTTTCGTACTAATCTTTTTATCCACAACAACTTTAACATCATTTGGCAGATGATGATTCATAATATCCAAAGTATCGGCAATACTTTTTTTACTTAAAACCTCTAAGAATTTTCCAACCAGTACAAAAGTAATAATCATCGTCACCGAATCAAAATAGGCTTCACCACTGCGCGTAACAGTAATATAAATAGAGTATATATAGGTTAGTATCGCCCCAGTAGCAACAAGTGTGTCCATATTTACTGTTTTTGTCTTCATCCCGTAATACATTCCGCGAATGAAAGGCCATCCACTGTAAAAAAGTACAGGAGTTGCTAAAACCCACTCTCCGATATTGAGTATATGTTTGATATTTTCAGATATACCACTGAAATAACCGGCATACTGCGCAACCATAATCGTCATCATGTTCATCGTCGCAAAAACAGCAACAGCCATCCGTGTGTAATATTCCTTTCGCTCCTTATCTGCTTTTTGTTCCTGCAGTGAAGCATCATAAGGGTATGCATCATATCCGATGGCACGAATCATATCTATAATTTTGGAGAGTTTGACCGTATCATCATCCCAGACAATCTTTGCTTTGTTGTTTGTATAATTGATGTTCGTAGCAATAACACCTTGCATATTTGTCAAAGCTTTTTCGTTCAGCCAGACACATGCAGCACAGTGAATACCCTCAATAACCAAAGAAACTTCACAGAAGCCATCTTTATTGAGTGTAACAAAGCGTTCATAAAATGCCGGCGAATCAAAATTTAAAGAGTCTTCGTACTGCTGTGAAGGCGGTGCAAGTTTATTATTGCCCAGCTTATCATAAAAACCGTCCAATCCTTCATCTGAAAGTAAATGAAATACACCCTGACAGCCGTTACAGCAAAAGTAATGTTCATCCTCTTGTATCATTACATCTTTTGAAAATTCTAAATGACAGTGATCACAGGCTATTTTATCTGACAACTTCAAACTTCCCTATATTTCTGTTTTTTTGAATGTTTTTCCAAGGTTCGACTAAGCCGCTCATACATATATAAACACCATTTTTTTCTACCGCTTTTGCATATCCGATAGCCATACCAAGATTTAAGGATGCTTCAATATTGTCAATTTCAAACGGTTTCATAGCGCCCGTAATAATGATTTTTCTGTCATCAAATACTTCATCCAAAAACTCGGCACTGAGCTCCATAGTGTCGGTGCCATGCACTATCACAAAAGTATCTTCTGTTGATTCCCGTATAATATCAGCAAGCATACGTCTGTCATTACTGTCCATCTCCAGACTGTCTTTGTAAACGACTCCTGCAAGATTGTACACTTCCTGAGCACTGAATAAAATTCTTTCAATAGCTGCATTGTCATAAGGAACTTCAAGTTCTCCGCTTATTTCATTGTATCGTTTGTTAAATGTACCACCACTGTTGAGTATCAGCATTTTATTTCCATATTTCATCAAGTTTACTGACTGTTTTTGTTGCTTTGGAACTTCTGATCTGATTCATTTCATCAAATAAATATGTTTCTGAAATACCGGCATTTATGGCAGCCTCAATATCCCGTTCCTTATCACCAATCATTAAAGAATGTGTTAAATCCAAATTAAATTCTTTTTGTGCTTCCAAAATCATTCCCGGTTCAGGTTTTCTGCAACTACATTTTATATTAATATCCGGATGATGCGGGCAATGATAGACTTTTGCAATATCAATATTTCTCTTTTTAAACTCTTGTATCATCCAGTCTGTAAGCAACTCAAAATCTTCTTCTGTATAATATGCTCTCGCTATACCAGACTGGTTTGTTACAATAATAATCAAATATCCTAAATTCTGATAATGTTTACACAAATCAAATATACCATCAATAAATTCAAAATCTTCTCTCTTATAGAGATACTCTATTTCAACATTGACAACACCGTCTCTATCTAAAAAAAGTGCTTTTTTCATCTCTTATCTGCCAACACCCTCACCAAATATCTCTTTCTCAATGATGTCGCAAAGAATATGTCCTATCAATATATGAGCTTCCTGAATTCTAGGTGTTGCATTTGAAGGAACAATAAGGGCAATATCAGCCATTTTTGCCATTTCACCACCATCACGACCCGTGAGAGCAACTGTCATAATCTTTTTTTTCTTTGCAGACTCAAATGCCTTAATAATATTAAGTGAATTACCAGAAGTTGAAATACCGATAAAAATATCACCTTCTTGTCCCATTCCTTCAAGTTGACGGGAAAAGACCTGATCATATCCGTAATCGTTGCCAATGGCAGTAAGATTTGATGTATCTGTAGTAAGCGCCAATGAAGGAATGGAAGGTCTGTCAAAACCGTACCTGCCCACAAGTTCCGCAGCAATATGCTGTGCATCCGCAGCACTGCCTCCGTTTCCTGCAAGAATTGTTTTTTTGTTTGTATGACGGTATATATTCACGCACTCATACGCCACCTTTTCTATCTTAGAAAGTAAATCATCATTTTCATAAATAGCCTGTTTTGTTTCATATGATTTTTTAATTTGATCTTTTATATATTTTTTCATATATCATCCTAAAATTATATATAAAATAATATCATAGAATTACTTAGTAAAAGGTAGATTTGGTAAAAAAGTCAGTTGTTTGATTAAAAAGATTGAAAGTTAGAAAGAAAAATCTGATCAACTAGGCAGCGACCTACATTCCCACAAGTGAAACCTGCAGTATTATCAGCGATGAGAGGCTTAGCTTCTGGGTTCGGAATGGGGACCAGGCGTTTCCCTCTCTCTATAGCCACCTAGACAAGATCAGATATAAAGACATCTGACTGATGTATTTATATCTGATCTTACAAGGACCAGTTGAGTGAGTTTTTGTATGTTCTATGTCATTTCGAAACATAGAATAAATGATTGCTCATTAAGTTAGAATTGGTAAAATCAACAACAGCCGGCACTAAAGTACCGGTTCCAAATAACTACTAACATATCTCTTATTAGTATATATACACTAAATAAGGTAGTGAAGCAATTGTGTTCATTTAAGAACTTGGTAAAAAGACAAACGTACTATTAGTACTGGTCAGCTAAACACATTGCTGTGCGTACACATCCAGCCTATCAAGCTTGTAGTCTTCAAGCGTACTTCAGGGAACGTTCATCTTGGAGTTGGCTTCCCGCTTAGATGCTTTCAGCGGTTATCTCATCCGTGCGTAGCTACCCAGCTATGCCCTTGGCAGGACAACTGGTGCACCAGTGGCACGTCCAACCCGGTCCTCTCGTACTAGGGTCAGCTCTCCTCAACGTTCCTACGCCCACGGAAGATAGGGACCGAACTGTCTCACGACGTTCTGAACCCAGCTCGCGTACCGCTTTAAATGGCGAACAGCCATACCCTTGGGACCTGCTCCAGCCCCAGGATGCGATGAGCCGACATCGAGGTGCCAAACCTCCCCGTCGATGTGAGCTCTTGGGGGAGATCAGCCTGTTATCCCGGCGTACCTTTTATCCTTTGAGCGATGGCCCTTCCACACAGAACCACCGGATCACTATGACCGTCTTTCGACTCTGCTCGACTTGTATGTCTCACAGTCAGTCCGGCTTATGCCATTATACTCTACGAAGGATTTCCAACCCTTCTGAGCCGAACTTTGTAAGCCTCCGTTACTTTTTAGGAGGCGACCGCCCCAGTCAAACTACCCACCAGACATTGTCCTCGCACGAGATAATCGTACGGAGTTAGCTATCAGAATATTCAAGGGTGGTATCTCAAGGTTGCCTCCTCCAGAACTGGCGTCCTGGATTCAACGGCTCCCACCTATCCTGCACATGAATATCCCAATAGCAGTGTCAAGCTATAGTAAAGGTGCACGGGGTCTTTCCGTCTTTCCGCGGGTAGGAGGAATTTTCACCTCCACTACAATTTCACTGGATCCCTTGTTGAGACAGCTCCCATCTCGTTACGCCATTCATGCAGGTCGGTATTTAACCGACAAGGAATTTCGCTACCTTAGGACCGTTATAGTTACGGCCGCCGTTTACTCGGGCTTCAATTCATGCCTTCGCTTGCGCTAAGCAATCCTTTTAACCTTCGAGCACCGGGCAGGCGTCACACCCTATACATCCACTTACGTGTTAGCAGAGTGCTGTGTTTTGGTAAACAGTCGGGAGGGACTCTTTGCTGCGACCCGTCAGTGCTTCTGGGAGTAAATCCCATAACACTTAGGGCACACCTTATACCGAAGATACGGTGCTAGTTTGTGCAGAGTTCCTTAACAAGGGTTCATCCACGCGCCTTAGAATACTCATCTCACCACACCTGTGTCGGTTTAACGGTACGGGCAACATTACATCTCGTTTAGAGGCTTTTTCTCGGCACGACAGTATCAAGGGTTCTGGTCGCTCTCCGAAAAGATTGACCAGCCTGTCAGATCTCGGTCGCTTGACGAGCGGATTTGCCTACTCGTCGACCTACGTCCTTCGAGCCACTATTCCATCAGTGACCCCTTTAACTCTATGCGTCCCCCCATCACTCAAACGATGTAATGTCGGTATCGGAATATTAACCGATTTGCCATCGTCTACCCCTTTCGGACTCGACTTAGGTCCCGACTAACCCTACGATGACGAGCATCGCGTAGGAAACCTTTGGTTTACGGCGAAGAAGATTCTCACTTCTTTTCTCGCTACTCATGCCTGCATGCTCACTTCCATCCGCTCCAGTACTCCTTACCGGTATACCTTCAGCGCTGAATGGAACGCTCTCCTACCACTTACAGTAAAACTGTAAAATCTAAAGCTTCGGTGTTTATCTTAGCCCCGTTATATTTTCGGCGCAGAATGCTAGACCAGTGAGCTGTTACGCTTTCTTTAAAGGATGGCTGCTTCTAAGCCAACCTCCTGGTTGTCACAGCAACTCCACATCCTTTTCCACTTAGATAAAACTTGGGACCTTAGCTGTTAGTCTGGGTTGTTCCCCTCTCGACATAGGATTTTATCACCCCTACGCCTGACTCCCGAGGTTACACGTATAGTATTCGGAGTTTGATAGGGTTTGGTACGCGCGGTAAGCAGCCCTAGCCCTGTCAGTGCTCTACCCTATACGCTAATGCTCGAGGCTATACCTAAATATATTGGAGAGAACCAGCTATCACTGAGTTTGATTGGCCTTTCACCCCTATCCACAAGTCATCCCAAGAATTTTCAACTTCTACGGGTTCGGTCCTCCACTGGCTCTTACACCAGCTTCAACCTGCTCATGGATAGATCACTCAGTTTCGGGTCTGCAGCATCTGACTATGTCGCCCTATTAAGACTCGCTTTCGCTACGGCTTCTCGTTCGATTAACCTTGCCAGATACCACAACTCGCAGGCTCATTATGCAAAAGGCAGTCCGTCACACTTATTTAATAGTGCTCCGAATGATTGTAAGCCATAGGTTTCAGGTTCTATTTCACTCCGCTCACCGCGGTCCTTTTCACCTTTCCCTCACGGTACTTGTTCGCTATCGGTCTAGTAGTAGTATTTAGGGTTGGAGGGTGGTCCCCCCATATTCAGTCAAGATAACACGTGTCCCGACCTACTCGTTCCATACCTTAGTTCCACATAAATGTTTTCGCTTACGGGAGTATCACCCTCTATGCTCATCCTTTCCAGAATGTTCTGCTAACAAATATGCTAAATGTATGCGCCCTATTCCAATTTCGCTCGCCGCTACTCTCGGAATCTCGTTTGATTTCTCTTCCTTTGGGTACTGAGATGTTTCACTTCCCCAAGTTCGCCCCACCCGAAGGTGGTAACACGAATCGCTCCGTGCTGGGTCGCCCCATTCAGAAATTCCCGGATCAAAGCTTCTTGGCAGCTCCCCGAGACTTTTCGCAGCCTAGTACGTCTTTCATCGCCTCTACTAGCCAAGGCATCCACCTATGGCCCTTAATATCTTTTTATTCTATGTTGCGTTCACTACCTTATTTAATGTATGAATACATTAAACAAGATGAATGATCTGTTATTGTAGTTATTTAGTTTTTAATTATATCTCTATAATTAAAGTTGTTGACTTTAACAATTGTAATTTAATGATCGTTTGGTTTTTAAACCAAATATAAATTCTTATGACTTTAAGAACTTATATTTAATTTAAAACTTGTTTCTTAGATGAGTTGTGCTTAAAAAAGAAGCGAAGCATACTTTAGTATGTGAGTTTCTTTTTTAAGTGCAAATCGCTAAGAAATGGTGGAGAATAGCGGGATCGAACCGCTGACCTCCTGCGTGCAAGGCAGGCGCTCTCCCAGCTGAGCTAATTCCCCATTTTATAATCGTAATTCAAATGAACACAGATCACTGAAAACTAAGCAAGTAAGACTTAAAAGATAACCAATAAACGATCTCTGTGAGATTTTCTTTTGAATGAAGTAGTCAAACGAATGACTCTTCTTTACTCTAGAAAGGAGGTGATCCAACCGCAGGTTCTCCTACGGTTACCTTGTTACGACTTCACCCCAGTCGCTAATTCCACCGTAAGCGGTAGCCCCCCGAAGGTTGGCTTCCCGATTTCGGGTGAAATCAACTCCCATGGTGTGACGGGCGGTGAGTACAAGACCCGGGAACGTATTCACCGTAGCATTGCTGATCTACGATTACTAGTGATTCCAGCTTCATGGAGTCGAGTTGCAGACTCCAATCCGAACTGAGAGACGCTTTAAGTGATTAGCTCCACCTCGCGGTATCGCAACACTCTGTACGCCCCATTGTAGCACGTGTGTAGCCCTAGCCATAAGGGCCATGATGACTTGACGTCGTCCTCACCTTCCTCCTCCTTACGAAGGCAGTCTCCTTAGAGTGCTCAGCTTAACCTGCTAGCAACTAAGGACGAGGGTTGCGCTCGTTGCGGGACTTAACCCAACATCTCACGACACGAGCTGACGACAGCCGTGCAGCACCTGTTTTCGAGCTCCCCGAAGGGCACCCCGCCATCTCTGGCAGGTTCTCTCAATGTCAAGGCTAGGTAAGGTTCTTCGCGTATCTTCGAATTAAACCACATGCTCCACCACTTGTGCGGGTCCCCGTCTATTCCTTTGAGTTTTAATCTTGCGACCGTACTCCCCAGGCGGTTCACTTAATCTGTTAAGTGCATCACCGCCCTGACTAGCAGAGCGACGACTAGTGAACATCGTTTAGGGCGTGGACTACCAGGGTATCTAATCCTGTTTGCTCCCCACGCTTTCACGCCTTAGCGTCAGTTATGTTCCAGGAGATCGCCTTCGCTTTCGGTATTCCTAGTGATATCTACGGATTTTACCCCTACACCACTAATTCCATCTCCCCCTCCCATACTCTAGGTCGGCAGTTTCAAATGCAGTTCTACAGTTAAGCTGTAGGATTTCACATCTGACTTGCCAACCCGCCTACGCGTCCTTTACGCCCAGTGATTCCGAATAACGCTTGCACCCTCCGTATTACCGCGGCTGCTGGCACGGAGTTAGCCGGTGCTTATTCATATGCTACCGTCATTTTCTTGACATATAAAAGGAGTTTACACACCGAAATGCGTCATCCTCCACGCGGCGTTGCTGCATCAGGGTTTCCCCCATTGTGCAATATTCCTCACTGCTGCCTCCCGTAGGAGTCTGGTCCGTGTCTCAGTACCAGTGTGGCGGATCATCCTCTCAAACCCGCTACCCGTCATCGCCTTGGTAGTCTCTTACACTACCAACTAGCTGATGGGATATAGACCGATCCCTTGGCGGAATCCATTTCCCGACTTACCTTATGGTAAGAAGGAGTATCCGGTATTAATCATCGTTTCCAATGGCTATCCCGGTCCAAGGGGCACATTATCTATATATTACTCACCCGTGCGCCACTCGTCAGCATAGTAGCAAGCTACCATCTGTTACCGTTCGACTTGCATGTGTTAAGCACGCCGCCAGCGTTCATTCTGAGCCAGGATCAAACTCTCCATAATTGTTATTACAGAAAGATAAGTAAACTTATTACTGATCTTTTGCCCAAGATTATTAAATCATTGGCTTTGTTATTTTAAGTCTTAATAAAACTGCTTAAGGTTCTATTACTAGACTGTATAGTTATCTATTACTATTAAGGGAACCATACAGGCAAGCCTGTATGGATTTCAAAATAGAATAGACGGTTGTTGTTTATTAGTTATTTCTAAGTAATTTATCTCTTTAACTCTAAAGTTAAAGAGTCTCTTACTTGCTTAGTTTTCAATGATCTCAAACATTTTTAAAAGCTTCTACTCGAAGTCTCTTCAGGCCTTTTAAACAAGGTCTCTCTGTTTGTGGATGGGAATTATAGGGGAGTGTTGCTTAGAGACTGCTTAATGTTTGGTGGGTTTTTGAAAAAGTTTTTGAAGTTTTTTATTTGTTACTTTTTATAGAAGTTTGTTGGCAGCTAAGACTCTATAATCCAGCCGCCGCCTATAAGTTTATCATCATCATAAAATACCGCGGCCTGTCCGACTGCAACACCGAATACACTCTCTTCGAGTTTCAGATAGGCTACATCTGCTTCTATTTTTACATGGCACTTGACTGCTTTAGTTCTGTAACGCAGTTTCACTGTTGTGTCAAACTCTTTTCTGTCATCAAACATATTGAGATTATTGAGTTTCACATCATAACATGCCAGATCTTCTTTTTTCCCGACAACTATTTGATTTTTTTTCGGATTAATACTCAGTACAAAATGAGGATCATGGGCACCATGTACTGTAAAGCCTTTACGCTTTCCAATCGTATAGTGCATATATCCCTTATGTTCACCTATAACATTGCCATTTTGATCAAGAACTTCTCCCGGCTGATCAACCTGAACATAGTCTTTTAAAAGGTCCGTATATGTTGTTTCCACAAAACAGATTTCACTTGATTCTGCCTGAGATGAAAATGATTCCAATCCTTTTATGGATGCAGCCAACGCTTTTATATCTTTTTTATGTCTTTCACCTAATGGAAATTTTAATCTTGGTAGAATTTCTCTGTTAATATAAAAAAGAAAATAACTTTGATCTTTTGTATCATCATCTGCAGAGTAGAGATACTTTCCATCTGTTTTAATATAATGTCCGGTTGCCAAATACTCTGCACCGATTTCATCAGCGAATTTTATCATTTCACCAAACTTAAGATTTCTGTTGCACAGGGCACACGGATTTGGAGTTTTTCCTTCAGCGTATGTATCAATAAACGGTTGAAATACTTTTTCATTAAATGTTTTTTGTAAATCCAGTACATGCAATTTAATACCGACAAAGTCAGCAGCTTTTTGTGCACGTGCCTGGTGAATTTCATGATATCCGGGTTTTGAATGAAGTTTCATATATAATCCTTCAACTTCATACCCTTGCTCTTTTAACAATAAAGAAGTAATTGTTGAATCAACCCCTCCACTCATTCCCACTAAAACTTTTTCTTTCATTATGTCCTCAAACTTTCTTATTAACCTTTAAGCTGTGTTAATCTTTCTTTTTTCGTGCCTATCGTTGTTACTTGTATTCCAAAGTTACCATCTACAATAACTACTTCACCCTGTGCTATCACATGATTATCTACCAAAATATCCAACGGATCATTTGCCAGTTGGTTTAATTCAATAACCGAGCCGATATCCATATTCAGTACATCTTTTAGCAACATTCTTTTTTTCCCGATTCTTACCTTTACAGGAAGTTTTACATCCATAATAAGAGCAATGTTTTTCATCTCTTCACTGCTCAAGGTAATATCTTCTTCACAATTTGATATTACATGTTCCGAAGTATCGGCACTGCTCGCATGGTCATGTGCATTTACTGTTTCTTCTGAAGATTCTGCTGGAAACAGGACATTTTTTAATTTTTCATCTATAATAAACATCAGTAATGAATGCACGGATTCCAGGTTAAACTTATATACATACATTCTGCTGAAAGCTTCGAGACTTACTTCATCATTATCGCCGACCAATTCTATATTTTCAATACTGAAAGACAATACAGGCAACTCTTTTTGAGCAGAGAGCGTATTTGCAATAGCACCAAAAATATTTGATACTATCTCTTTTGTAGCATCCATATCGTCTTCGCTTACATCTTCTCTCTCACTGGCTTCTTCACCCATCATCATATCTGAAAGTGATGCTGCCAGATTTGGTGGTAACGCTACCATTGCCTCTGCATCCACATCTCCGCTTACCTTGATTTTCACCAAAACAATAGGCGGAACAATGTTTGAAATGATGCTTAATTCCTGTTCTTCTTTTAACTCTAAAGTTGGAGCAGTTCCAATAAGTGCTTCAATAGTACCAACTGTTTCATCTTCAAATAGTTTTATAAAGTCACTCATTTTTTACTCCTCATATTTGTTTTCAAATTCCGTTTCACCTTCATGAATTATATCTTTAACCCCGGAAATTTTTTCGTGTCTTTGTTTTTCTAAATTCTCAAGTGCACGCTTGACGGTATCTTTTTCTGTTTCAATAATCTCTGTAATACTAATTGATTTTCTGAACCTCCGCAGTCCTATTTCACCACGAAATCTCTCTTTTCCATCTACTGCAACAGTCACAATGTCATCTGCAGCACTTGAGAGCCTGATTACATCACCGATTTTCAATTCAAGTATATCATGCATAGTTAAATCTGCATCACCCAAATTTGCTTCTACATTTACTTTTGCCCCACCGAGAAGAACCTTCAGCTCCATATTTCTGCTTTTTTTAGAACTTGTTTCGTTTAACATTAAATCACGGCTTGCAAGTTTTGGCAAAACAGGTTCCAATGAGATAACAGGATAGCATATATTCATCATACCGGAACTGTGCCCTATGATGATTTCCATTACCACCATAACAACAATTTCGTTTTGTGCAACAATTTGAACGACATTCGGAGAAGATTCTTTGGATTCTATTGCCGGATAAATTTCCATAACAGGAGCCCATGCCTCTTTTAGCGTGCTCATCATAACACGAAGTATTGTTTCAAACAGGCTGAGTTCTATATCTGAAAATTCCCGACTTGCATCGAAAGGTTCTCCTTTTCCTCCAAGCAATCTGTCAAGCATAGGAAAAGCAATGGAAGGATTGATTTCTATAATGCCGCTTCCCTCAAGAGGCTTCACCGAAAACACATTAAAACTTGTAGGGTTTGGCAAACTCATCAAAAATTCACCATAGGTCATCTGATCAACAGAGTGCAGTTGTATTTCAACAATAGAACGCATAATTGAAGATATCTGAGAAGCCAGACTTCTGGCCATTTTGTCATGAACACCGCGAAATGCACGAAGCTGTTCTTTTGAAACCCTGTTTGGACGTTTAAAATCATAGAGAGTTACCTGCCGTTGAGGCAAAAGAGCATCTTCATCACTCTCTAAGACATTTTCACCTTCATCTTCAACAACATCCAAAAGCGCATCGATTTCTTCCTGTGATAGTATATCTGCCATGTTATGCTCCTATACTCTCTTTAATTTTTTGGATTACAGACTTGTGAATTTGTGAGATACGGGACTCAGTTATATCTAAAATATCACTAATTTCTTTTAAAGTCAACTCTTCAAAGTAGTATAGCTGAATTATCATCTGTTCTCTCTCTTTATAAGAGGAAAGAACTTTTTTTATTACGCCAATCAACTCTTCTTTTTCAATTTGAACAAGCGCTGCACCCTCATCACCAATTTGCAACTGATCATGCAGAGGCATGACTGTATAAATATTTGAAGCGATGCGTGCTTCATGAACTTTTTCAATACTTTCGCCCAGTATATCTGCCAGTTCTTCATCACTCGGTTCTTCATCATGTGTCAGCATATATTCTTGAACTGCATAATCTATAGCTTTTACAAGTTTACGGCTGGCACGGCTTAAAATATCCAGACTTCTCAAATAGTCAAGCATTGCACCATAAACTCTTTTTTTTGCATAGCCCCAAAAAGAGTCATTGAGCTTTTCATCATATCGCCTTGCCAGTTTTATAAGTTCTTCTGTCCCGATTGCTGAAAGATCACTAAAATCCACCGAACTTGGAAGCCGCTCTTTGAGCCGAAAAGCCATTGCTTTTACGGCAGGAAGATATTGCAGTGCCAGTTCATCTTCTTTGTGTTTGAGATCTTGAAGGTAAGCATTTTTTGTCATAATTTTTGTCCGGCTACATCTTCAGAGTTCATTTTGACAGCAATATCTGTAATTTTACACGCTGAGTCTATCAGTTTTTCTCTTTTGTTTATCTCTTTTACAAAAACATCTAGTTCTGTTTCATGGGTTTCTTTTGGAAAATTATAGGCTTTAACCGTTATTGTTCTGTAATAAAGTGCAACAATTACATGTGAAAAAAGATAAAAAAAGATGGTAATAAAAAATGTATAAAGTAATAACCCTTCAGCATCAAAAGATTTTAACAACCCAAAGATTATTCCTACAAAAAACCCTTGAACAGTAAAAAAATAAACAAAGTTTTCACCAAACATAACTACCCCAAATAAGACTTAAAAATGATCCATTAATCTTTTAAACAGACCTGACAATCCACTTTCATTGGATGTAACCAGCACATTTCGTTCCAGCTTTTGTGTAATTTTACGCACAATTGCATCTATGTCTTTGCTCGGCTGTGATGCAGGATAAAGCATTCTAAAAAGTGCACGCTGCTTTACCGATGTTGAAACTTTTGCATCAGCATTCATTTTCCCAATCAACTGCAAATCCAGTTTTTCACCTATATTTGCCTTGGCAACTTTTTTAATTTTTTCAAAAACACCAAAAGCCTCTTTTTCATTTTTCACCTGATTCATTATCATAAATACATCATTTCTGAGTGTCGCAATTGTTTTAATCGTTGCATATGCATCGGTAATTGCTGCAGGATCGGGAACGGTTACAACAATTACATCATCTGCCGCATTTAAAAACATTTGAATATGCTCTCCAATCCCGGCTCCCGTATCTATAATCATTACATCAAGTTTGTTCAAGACCTGTGCTTCTTGCATAAATCTGTCAAACAGTGCCATATCGGAATATTTTAATATTTCATCACCACTCTCACCAGGAATCAGAATAAGATTACGGGTAATAGGAATTAAAATATCGCTAACCGTCGCTTCACCTTTGAGTACATGTAAAATGTTTTTTTTGATTTTTACATTAAACATAACATCCAGATTGGCCAGTCCTATATCTGCATCAAATATTCCCACATTCAAACCCTGCTGAGACAACGCATAGGCAAGGTTTGAACTTATAGTACTTTTGCCTACCCCGCCTTTACCGCTTGTAATTGCGATAAAACGTGTTTTTTTTGATTTTTTCTTTTGGGAATTTGAAGCAACTAGTTCTTCAAGCTTTTGCGCCTGATTCCCAATCATACCTTACTCCTGTTAAATCCGTTCAAAAGACACTCAATTAAAAAATCACTGCTCGCACATACTAAATCTTCCGGTACTTCCTGACCTACAGAAAAATAACTTATCGGTTTTTTTGTTTCATAAGCCAGCGAAAAAATATTTCCAAAACCCATTGTCTCATCCAGCTTTGTAAACATCAGTGTATCTACGCCCAGTGTTGAAAAGCTGTCATAGGTCACTTTTAAGTCTTCATATTTAATTGAACTTGGCATTACCAGTACTACATCCACATTGTATTGCGTGTTGTTTGCATTCAGACACTCATATATTTTTTCAATTTTCACTCTGTCATAAGGACTCGATCCCATTGTATCAATCAATATATAATCACAATATTTGAGAGATTCCAGAGCGCTTGAGAACTCCGGAGGATCAACAACTGTTTCAATTCCAAGTTTCATCATTCGTGCATACTGCATCAACTGCTCGACTGCCCCTATACGATAGGTGTCAAGCACAACCAGTCCGACTTTGTACTTTTTTTCCATTAAAAAAGAGTATCTGGCAGCAAGTTTGGCAATAGAAGTTGTCTTTCCCACACCTGTTGGTCCGACAAGCATAATAACTTTTTTCGCACCTATATTAGGCAGTGTTTCTCTTCGGATAGGAACCATTTTTCGAAGTATTGTTTGAAAATACCTTTTTACAGTGGAAGAGTTTTCTCGCATTTTCAACGGCATATGTTCCAAAGTAACCTGCATGAGAGTATCCAGATGTTCCCTGTTCATTCCGCTTTGTGAGGCAAGACGATAAATTTCAGAAAATTCCGGCGGAATTTGACTCGAAAGATTTGGTGACTTTTCATCCCAAAACATATTTTGAATAATTTTTACCTTATCTGTCAGTTTATTGATTTCAGATTTTATCTCTTTTAGCTCTTTGGGTTCAACAGAAGCAGCTGTTTGTTGCAACGGTGAAGGCTGATATAGGTTCTCCAAAGGATCGGTCACATTTGAAATTTTAGAAATTTGTTGTGCCGCATTGGAAATATCAAAAAGTATTTCCCGACTCTCTTCTTTGAGCGGTTGCTGTTTGGAAAGCGGTTTTTTTGTTTTTTTATAAGTAGCCGGAATCATTTCTTCATCTATACCGATTACTATCTCATAGAGGGCTTCTCTGCCTAAAGCTTTTTTTTGAATCTCTTTGGTTTCAATGAGCATCCCCTCATCCCCAATTTCCATTTTTGCTTTTTTGAGTGCCTCTGACGGACTGCGCCCGGTAAATGTCAATATTTTCATCTACCAACACCTGACAAAGGTATCATTACACTTTCTCTTTGCGCATAAAAAGGATGTGGCACAATTAAATCTTGTGTATGTATTGTACGGTTATCAAAAAATATAATATCCAAATCTAGCGTCCTTGGTGCATTTTCAAAAGTTCTTTTTCTGCCAAATTTTTTTTCCAATCCCAGTAAATAGCGTAAAAAAACTCTTGGCTGCATTGAAGTTTTTAAAACAAGTATTGAGTTGAAAAAATCATCCTGGTCTGTATAGCCAAAAGGAGGATTTTTTAAAATCAATGATGTTTTTACTACTGATACTCTTTTGTCTTTTTGCAACACCACAAGAAGATGTTCAAATCTTCGACGTACATCTCCGACATTTCCACCAATACCTACAACAGTTTCATATCTATGCCGACTTTTGCCACGGGCAGTATAAGGGAAATGCAAGTTGTAAAAAGAGGTTAATCTTTTGTTTATCTTGCATTTTCTGTACATGTAAAGACTTAGGCCTGTTTCTGTGCTTGCGCCTGCGCTTCTTGGGCCGCTTTGATTTCGTTCATAATCTGAAGCATACCCATCATAGCCAAATGGTAGCCAAAAGGTCCGAAACCGACAACAGATGATGTGCAGACAGGTGCAATCATATTTTTTTGTCTAAATTCTTCACGTCGGTGAATATTGCTGATATGTACTTCTATGGTAGGCAGGCTTACGGCAGAAATCGCATCACGAATTGCAATAGAAGTATGCGTATAGGCAGCAGCATTGATAATCAATCCCTGTGCTTCACCGTAGCACTCCTGAATTTTATCTACAATTTCACCTTCGAGGTTGCTTTGAAAAAATTCTATTTCCACACCGTTTTGGGTTGCTACATCTTTCATCTGTGCATGAATCTGCTCTAACTTCATCGGACCGTAAATATTTTGTTCACGGATTCCGAGCATGTTTAAATTTGGACCTTGAATAACTACTATTTTCATTTTTACCCTTATTATGATGATTTATCTTCTGAAGGACTATTTTATCCAAACTAATATTAAAAAAAGTGTATAATTTGAAAAAAAGAAAAAAAGATGACAATACTCGTTCCCAATTATATTTTAACACCGGATATACTCCTTACAGACAAGGCAATTGCATTTGACAAAACTATCCGCTGCATAGGTGTTTTAGAAGAACTGGAGCAGAAATTTCCAGAAGCAAAAATCATACAGTTGCAAAAAAATTCTCTGCTTATGCCCGGCCTTATCAATGCTCATGTACATGTAGAGTTCTCTGCCAATAAAAACCAGCTCAGTTACGGTGATTTCTTAAACTGGCTCTACAGTGTTATAGAAAATCGTGAAGACCTTATCGCAGGCTGTGACCTTTCATGTATGGACAAAGCAATAGATGCCATGCTTACAAGCGGTATCACAACCTTTGGTGCCATAAGTTCTCATGCCATGGATCTTGAAGCATGTATAAACGCTCAACAGAATGTTGTATTTTTCAATGAACTTATCGGTTCACAGGCAGGGATGGCGGATGCTCTTTTTAGTGATTTTCTTGCGCGGCTAGATGCCTCAAAAGCTGTTCAAAGGGAAGGATTTTATCCTGCAGTTGCCATTCATTCCCCCTACTCTGTTCACCCGATTCTTATACAAAAAGCTCTCGAGATTGTTAAAAATGAAAATCTAAAACTTACGGCACATTTTATGGAAAGTGAAGCCGAACGCAACTGGCTTGATTCAAGCAGCGGTGATTTTAAGGAATTTTTTAAAACACTGCTCAAACAGGACAGAAGCATCAGTGATGCCAAAGAGTTTTTGAACTATTTTGACGGTTTTGAAGCACTGCTCACACATGCGGTCAAAACAAATGAAGAAGAGTTAGAAAAGATTGCCGAGCAGAATCACACCATCATTCACTGTCCTATATCCAACAGACTCCTTGGCAATCCTACACTCAATATCAAAAAACTAGATGAAAAAAAGATTCGCTGGATTGTTGCGACTGACGGTTTAAGCTCAAACTATCAGCTTGATCTGTTTGAAGAGATGAAAATTTCTCTTTTTATGCACAGTGATGCGCCTCTCTTGGAATTCGCAAAACAACTTATAAAAGGAGTCACCGTCCATGCCGCCCAGGCACTGGGACTCAATACGGGAGAAATTTTGGAAGGCAAAAATGCAGATATGCTTGTTCTTGACCTGGATGCCCAACCAAATGAAGAGTTAGCCATTCATTTAATACTGCATCGCTATAATATCTCAAAAGTTTTCATTAACGGAAAACTTGCAAAAGGAAATGAATAAATGGAATTACTGAAAAAGATATTTTCTCCCATCGCAGCAATTATGAACTATATCCAAAATCATTTCAAAGCCATGCTCTTTGTGCTGATTTTGATTTTACTCTTTGCTCCGGCAAGTGAAAAAGAGTTTACAAGCTATAATTTGGAAAAAATCAATCTCAGCGGTCCGATTATGGATGCCGGAGAAGTTGTACAAAAAATAAATAAAGCCGCAAACAACAGTGCTGTAAAAGGTGTCTTGCTCATTGTCGATTCTCCCGGTGGTGCCGTTTCACCTTCTGTCGAAATCGCGTATGCCATAAAAAGACTAAAAGAGCAAAAGCCTGTCATAGCCTATGCCAAAGGCACCATGGCAAGCGGAAGCTATTATGCAAGCATATGGGCTGATAAAATAATAGCAAACCCAGGCAGTATGATAGGCAGCATCGGTGTGATTATGCAGGGTGCCGATTTAAGCGGCATCATGCAAAAACTCGGTATCAAAACACAGGTAGTAAAAGCCGGACGCTACAAACAGATAGGCACACCTGACCGGCCATGGAAAAAGTATGAAGTCGCTGAGTTAAACAAGGTCATTCAAGGAACATATGATATGTTTACGAAAGATGTTGCCGATGCAAGACATTTGGATTTTAACAAAAGAGACACCTATGCAAATGCCCATATATTTACGGCAGCACAGGCAAAAAAAGTCGGTCTCATTGACAATATCGGGGTCGAATTTGATGCAAAAAACGCCTTGGCAAAGCTAAGCGGTGTTTTGCATCCTGTATGGAACAAAGAAGACAAGTTTGACAAACTGCTCAAAAAACTCTCCGCCTCAACGGCTGTAATATTAAATACCTACTTCCCTGATCTGATTTTAAAATAAGTTACAGAGTTTACAACTCCGTAACTTCGACGACTTCTTCTAAGTTTTCAAAAATTCTTTTTACTCTCTCTTGCCATAATTCACCAAAATGTTTGATTTCTTCAGGACTGGCTGCTCCGCTTGTCAATTTTTGCATTAACGGCATCATATTCGGTGAAGCCGGTACCGTCGAAGGATTATAATTTACATCTACACTTTTTCCCGTATCTGCTCTTGTAAATCTTGCAGATGCGTCTATATTTGCATTGAAAAACATCAAAGAATGGCGGGCAAACTGTCCATTTAATCCTTTAAATCCGCTTTTTTCCGTTGCACCTGTAATATGTGAAATAACATTGCCTATCACTCCGGCAACGCCCTCTTCTATAGACTCTTTAAACTCTACTTTTATAGTACCGCGCACGGCTCGCTGATTTGGGTATAAAGCTTTTAAAGCCTCGCTTGCCATAATGTAAGCACCGGCCACTGTCGGGCAGGAGTGCCCTGCTGCTTTGACAACTTCTAAGTATGTTATTTCATATTCTCCGTTTTCAAAAGCGCCTAAAACCTGCGCCAAAGGGTCTTTGAGTGGTATACTTTGTACGGCATCAAAAAATTGTGGATAATTCATCTGATTTTTTCCTTTTTTAAGACTTTTGCACTGACTATATATGTATCACTCTGAGCTTCAAATACATCATCTACATTGAGTGAAGACAAATCCACTACCTGTGAATCCTTTACAATCTGTGCAAAGCCTTTTTTATTTTTGTATTTTGGATTATTGGATTCTAGCATTTTTTGCAGGTTTAAAAGTTGATTTTGCGCAATATTTAACACGCTCTGAATTGTTTGCGGAAATCGTTGCTGTAATGAATCCACTTCTTTTTTATAATTTTGCAGACGAAAGGTAATTGCCTGCGCAAAATCTTTTTGCAGTTTTTTAATCTCATCAACGCGATATTGTAATTTTTTTTCCACTGAATGTTGGAGATAAGAGTTCTTTACATGTAACAGTTCTTGCTGTAGATTATATACTTTATGGGTTATTTTTTGGGTTAACTGTGTTGATAAAGAGTCTAAATACTGATAGAGTTCATTGGTGTCAGGCAGTATCATCTCCATAGCAGCACTGGGTGTCGGGGCACGCAGGTCTGCCACAAAATCACTGATTACCCAGTCAATTTCATGCCCGACAGCCGAGACTACCGGTGTTTTTGCATGAAAAAGAGCATCAGCAACACTTTCTTCATTAAATGCCCACAAATCTTCAATACTTCCGCCGCCGCGACCTATGACTATAATATCATACCCTTTTGTATCGGCGATTTTGAGAGCATTTACTATAGAAAATGCAGCACCTTCGCCTTGAACAAGCACATCATAGACATCAATTTTCAAAAGTCTGTATCGTGAATTTGCTACGCGCAGCATATCTTGCAGTGCTGCACCGGTCCCTGAAGTAATCAGAGCAATGCGAGATGGAAATTTCGGAAGTTCTTTTTTTCTCTCTGGAGCGAAATAGCCTTGCGCAGAGAGCTTTTGTTTGAGCTGTTCATATGCCAATGCCAAAGCCCCTTGTCCGGCAGGCTCAATGGAAAAACAGTTAATTTGATAACTTCCGCGCGGTTTATAGAGTGTCACAGCTCCATCTATGATAACCTTCATCCCCTCTTCAAGACGAAATCTCAGCTTTGAAGCATTTCCCCGAAACATCACACAGCTTACAGCCGAGTCTTTGTCTTTGAGTGTAAAATAGATATGTCCTGAGTTGTGAAAAGTAATGCGAGAGAGTTCACCCTCGACAAAAACACGTTCAAAGGTGCTTTCAAGAACAGTTTTTATCTGTTCGTTGAGTGCTGAAACGCTGAGTGTGTGCATATTATATTCCATTTTTCAAGGTAAGTTTTCTCTGTAAAGTGTCAATATATAAACAATATGATCTTCTTCATCATAACTATATATGATTGAATAACTTTGATAAACTAATTTTCTCGTATTTTTATAGATTTCATCAGCAGGCCGCCCCGCTTTTGGAAAATTTTGTAATGTAGAAGCAAGAAATTCACGTAATTTTTTTAAATAATTCCGTGTTAATTTCTTTGATTGGGTTTTTTCATAAATATAATCTGCAATCTTATCAAGCTTATGTACTGCATTTGAAGTAAATAAAACTTTAATCTTCATATTTTACAAAAACTTTTTCAAATGCCTCATCTACACTAAATAAATCACCATCTTTTATATTTTGAAGTGATTTTTTAATCTCTTCTTTTATTTGATTATAATGATTAAGAGGTATCAATACCACATTTTGATTATTTTTACTTGTGATGAGACATTCTTCATCTTTTTGGCATACCTCAGAAATAATAGATTTTAAATTATTCCTTGCATAAGAGTAATTTACAGCTTGCATAATCAATCCTTTATAAAATTGTACAATATTTTGTTATATTTTACAACTCTATAAAATGACTGTATATACGATCCAGACAAAAGTTTCACTACCATTAATGTAAGAAAAAACTTAATATTTCCTTGGAATTTAGGTTTTAAACGCTAAAGTGTAACTTAGAAATACAAAGCCCGCACTGAAGTACGGGTTCCAAAAAATTTGCATAACTTCAGGGCATTAAAACAAAAGTTTAGATTTTAAATAGTAACTACTTTTTACGAGCAATAAGAAGTGTTGAAATATCCATGGAAAAACTTTGGGTGTGGAGCATTTCAAAACCTGCATTCTCCAGTTCTTTTTGCATGCCCTGTATGGTTACAAAGTTCTCAATAGAGTCCGGTAAGTAGGTGTAAGCTTCCAAATTTTTGGAAATTACACCGCCCACATAGGGAAGAATTTTGTGCATGTAAATATCGCGGATTTTTTTAAGAATGTTTTTGTTCTCATCTTTCATAAATTCTAAAATGACAACAAGTCCCTCTTTTTTAAGGACACGATTAAATTCATCAAATGCTTCTTGACGCTCAACAACATTGCGAATGCCGTAGGTGATACTTAAAAAATCTGCACTTGCATCTTCAAGAGGAATTTGAGTTGCTTTTGCAATATGATACGAAAAATCTGGAAATTTTTTACGAGCGACATCAACCATGCCGTTTGATGGATCAACACCTACAAATTCACTGATATTGACACCGGATTTTTGCGACTGTTTCTTCCAGTAACCCATCATATCTCCGGTACCGCAGGCAACATCTACAATTTTATCAATACTTTTTTTGCCGTAATACTCAAAAGCCAAATCGCAGGCTTTTTTGCGCCATGAAATATCCACACCCATGCTCATAACACGGTTTGCCGTATCATACGTTGCTGCGATGTCATCAAACATAGAGACGATTTTTTCTTGTTTTGCGTCACCTTTTTGGTCTAAAATGCTCATAAACTTATATCCTTCTTTTCATCCACAGTATTATATCTTCTGCTTCTTTGCCTGCATTTAAAATATCAAATTTATCTTCAATATTTTTAAAACCTTCTTTTCCGCCAAAATTAGGAGCAAGATAGCATAAATAATAATCAGTAATATCACGGCTGAGTCCGTACATTTTTTCACTTCCCTCTATCATAATATTTTTATAGTTTTTGAGCACTGAAAAATCACTTGCTATAGTTACTTTTCGATTTGGCACACTAAAAAGAGGAATGGTTCTGTCAAAATCTTTTTCACGTGAAAGTATTAAAATATCAGGTGCTTTTCCATTCACAAGTCTCGCATCAAGTGTCGGTCTGTCACTGCGGACCGTATTGCCGCCGATGACGAGCAGATCACATACATTACGCATAGCATGGACATTTTTTCTTGATGCCTCAGAACTTACAATTCCCCCATCTGTTGTGCCGTTAAGCCTTTGTGCCCACTTGAAAAAAACAAAATTATTTTTCATAAATTTCAAAAAGGGCAAAAGCAAATCTTTACATCTTTGTGCTTCTACATGTATGGTTACATGTAACTCGCTCTTTGCTAAGATTTCATTGCCTTTGGCTGCAACGGCATTTATGTCTTCTGCCCCGATATAAATGTTTTTTATACCGAGATTTGCTATTAGATTTGCACAGGAGGGTGTTTTCCCTACATGTGAACAAGGCTCTAAGGTAGAGTAAAGAGAGCAGTTATTAAAAATATTTTTATGATTTTGGAGTAAAAAAGTATGAATTTTTTCAGAGTCGTGAAGTTTGAGTATTGCTTTGTTTTGAGTAAGTTTATAGTATGCAGATTTAAGAGCATTGACTTCAGCATGAGGCTCACCCGCTTTATGGTGTGCTTCCACGGCTAAAAGCTCGCCGTGTTCACCTCTTACCGTACAACCGACTGCAGGATTGGGATAGGTTAATCCTTGATATTTCCAAGCCTCGTTTATTGCGAGGTTCATATAAAAATTATGATCTATTTCCATTCAAAATAAGTTTTTGCTTTTTTTATGGCATTAAAATCAACTTCGTGCATCTCTCCATCTTTTTCAATAAAGATTTTACTTCCCTCAACCTTGACAAGTTTCCCTTTGAGTTTTTCTTTTTCATCTAAAAGTAATGAAACATTTTCACCAAGAGATTTTTTAAAATGCTCAAGCGTCGTCAGTTTTCGCTCAATTCCCGGACTGCCCACTTCTAATCTGTATTCACCGGAAACAGGAGGAGTGACATCAAGCAACGGTGAAATTAAATGTGTTAACTCTACGCACTCATCAAGACTGACCCCTTTGCGTTTGCCGTTTTCTATTTCGGAAGAAATGACGCTTACCCTGAAAATTGTTTCATCATTTTCATTCACAACAACCGTGTCATAAAGTTCCAAATCTACTGATTTGACTACGGATTCTATATCACCTTGCAAACTCATGATGCTTCTCCTTTATGCTCTTTGGCTATTTTTTTAAACAAATCTTCAATATTTTGAGATTTTTTCAACTGTTCGTCAAATTCAAATGCCAGTTTTGGGCATCTGTACCACCCCTGGTCTTTCAAACAAAAATCTTCTACCAAAGGGCGGGCTTTTCTTAACTGCTTCAGGTAGGCTCTCTTTTCTTCTTCGCTGAAATTACTCGGGTCAATATAAACTTTTGCGTCGCTTCTTCCTCGGGAACATTTCACTTCAATGACACTGAGTTCATGCAAACGGTTGTCATTGAGCTGGCTGAGTGCTTCGGGAATAAGTTCGGCTAAAAGAGCTTCCGTTCTTTTCAGCTTTATCTGTGCTTCATTCATTTGTCTTCTTTACAAGGATACTTTTTGTTCAACTTTTTTGAATGTTTCAATCACATCACCGACTTTTACATCATCATAGTTAGAGATAATCACACCACATTCATAGCCGTTTCCTATTTCTTCAACATCATCTTTAAAGCGTTTGAGTGATACAAGCTCACCCTCGTATGCAACAACACCTTCACGAATAACACGCACAAGTCCGCCGCGAATCAGTTTGCCGTCAACTACAAGACATCCTGCAACCATCCCTTTTGGTGATTTAAAGACATCTTTTACTTCTGCCTGACCTGTATTTTCTTCTGTAAATTTCGGCGCCATCATACCTGTAAGCATTCCAGTCATATCATCAAGAAGCTGATAAATAATAGAGTATGTTCTGATATCTACATTTCTCTGTTTTGCAAGTGCTTTTACCGAACCTGTCGGACGGACATTAAAACCTAACAACACACAGTTCTCAGAGTTGCTTACCAGTTCGACATCACTCTCTGTAATACCGCCGACACCGCTTGAAATAACATCAATTTTCACTTCGTCATTTCTGAGTTCTGTCAATGAACTTCTAATCGCTTCAAGTGAACCGTGAACATCCGTTTTAAGAACGACTTTAAGAGATTTGAGTTTGCCTTCTGCAATCATAGAAGTCATATCTTCCAATGTAGATTTCGTTGATTTCGAAAGCTCTTTGTTTCTCTCATATTCATAACGTTTCTGTGCATACTCTTTGGCTTCTTTATCGCTGTTCATTGCCATCATAATTTCACCGGCTGCAGGAACTTCATTCAGACCCACAACGACTGCTGTATGTGATGGTCCGACCTCTTTAATCTGTTTGCCGTTCTCATTGATAAGAGCTTTTACACGACCGTACGAACTGCCACAGACTACATTGTTACCGACTTTTAAAGTTCCGTTTTGCACAATTACAGTTGCAACAGGACCGCGTCCTTTTTCCAGAGATGATTCAACAACTGCTGCTTTTGCCGGTGCTTCAGGGTTGGCTTTGAGTTCTAAGACCTCTGCAGTCAGAAGAATGTTTTCAAGTAAATCATCAATGCCCATACCTGTTTTTGCAGATACAGGAACAAATTCTACGTCCCCGCCCCAGTCAACAGGAGAAATTCCGTGTTCAGCCATTTGACCTTTAACCAGATCAGGGTTTGCCGTCTCTTTATCCATTTTATTGAGAGCCACAATAATCGGTACACCTGAATCTTTGGCAATTTTTATGACTTCAAGTGTTTGCGGTTTCACACCGTCATCAGCAGCAACAACAATAATAACAATATCTGTAATATCCGTACCGCGTTGACGCATAGAACTAAAAGCAGCGTGTCCCGGTGTATCTATGAATGTAATTGCTTTGCCTTTTTGTTCAATCGTATAGGCGCCTATATGCTGTGTAATTCCACCGGCTTCACCTTGCGTTACTTTTGCTTTTCGTATAGAGTCAAGTAATGAAGTCTTACCATGATCAACATGTCCCATAATTGTTATAATAGGCGGTCTTTCAACAGCGTTAGGATCCTCTTCATCAGTTTCCTGAACATAATTAAATTCATCTTTAGGATCAATGACAGTCACTTCAACGCCAAACTCTTCAGAAAGTATTTCAATTTCATCTGCGCCCAAAAAGTCGTTTTTCGTCATCATCATACCCAGATCAAAAAGGACTTTTATAATGTCTGACATCGGACGTTTTAGTTTTTCGGCAAACTCATAGACGCGAATATCTTCAGGAATTTCCACATGTGTGACAATTTCCTCTTCATGAGATGCTTTTGCATATTTTTTTCTTTTGTCACGAGAAACTTTTCTTCCACGCGGTGCCTGTTTTTTGTTTGCATTTCTACCGGCCGGTTTCGGCGCTCTTGGTTTTCTAGGTTCTTCCGGAGCTATTGGAGCGCGTTCTGTTGCATTTAAATCCAACAATGTTACCTGATCATCCATATCCATGGATACTTCAGCCAATGAACCGCCAAAAATATCAAGTTTTTTTCCTTGGTCTTTTTTTGATGTCGGTGCCTGTTTTGTAGTAGATTTCTTTTTACGAGCCAGTTCTTCAAGTGCTTCTGCGCTCATTTTTCCATAAGAAGATACTGATGCCTGTTTTTGAGGCATACTGTATGTTTCTTCAACTTTCGGTTTTTTCTTTTTAACAATCTTTAAACCTGATTTTTTAATAGCAGGTCTGAGTGATGGCGACACAACCTTTAATGTCGTTTTTTTCACCTCTTTTTTCGGTGCTTCTTCTTTTTTGAGTGTTTTCTCTTCAACACTTTTCTCTTTTTCTTCTGCACTTTCAGCTTTTGTCTCTTTTTCAACTTCAGCTTCTTTTTGGACTTCGGTCTGGGTTTTGGCTGTACTTTGTTGTTCGGTTGCAGCTTCTTCTTGTGCTACAGGTCTCTCTTGTTCATCTTTTTTTGTTTCTTCAGGAGTATCATCATTAACTTTTTTAGATGTCTTTTTTACAACTTTTGGTTTTTGCGCTTCAGCAGTATCATCACCATTCATTATGTAATTTGCTAAACTTTCTGCTTGTTCCATTGTTACTACACTCTGTGCAGATTTCACTTCAAGACCCATTTTTTTTGCTTTTTCTAAAACATCTTTAGAAGCTATTCCCAGCTCTTTTGCAATTTCGTGTACTCTAACTTTTTCTATCATCAGTGATGATCTCCTTTAATTTATTCATAAGTTTATCTTTATCTGGGCTTTTGCATTGACGCATTAAAGCTCGAAGAAGTTTTTTCTCTTCTTTTAGACAACTTTGACATAAATAAAAACTTCTTTTCGTCCCGTCAAATGCTGTCAATTCACCATTAAAACATTGCAGTCTCAATAGATTACATTGCGGTTCTCTTATTCTGCAAGAAACGCACATTCTCGTTGGTTGATGAAATTTTTTTGCCATTATATCTAAATCTTACTTTATTTAATAGAGTTATCGCTCTATTATAAGCCCATCATTATCAAAATTCAAAACTTTTACATTAAAGTCAGGAAATTTCTGCTTCATTCTGTTGGCAATCATCGCGGAATCTTCATCATAAACAAGTGAAAAAAATGTAGAACCGCTCCCTGAAAGAGTACTCATCAATGCTCCGCTTTCATAGGCTACCTTTTGTACAGAAAAAAGTTCCGGCAGTGTTTTCATTCTTGCTTTTTGATGAAATCTGTCCTGTGCTGCAAGTTTCAGCATTTCCCAGTCTTCATTAAAAAATGCAGCTACAGTCAAGGCTGCATGAGAAAGGTTGTAAACCGCATTCTCTTTCGAATAGGATTTAGGAAGCACGGTCCTGGATTTTGAGGTATTCATCTGCTTGTTCGGAATGACAACTACAGCTTTGAGATAATCCGGCAGATGTTTTTTTTGAGAAAACACTTTGTTTTTTTCAACTGTTGCAACATTAAATCCACCCATCACAGCAGGTGTTATATTGTCAGGGTGCGACTCATACACAAGTGCATGATTTAATATACGGCGTTTTGAAACCCTTATACCTGCCGCTTCATGCGCAGAAGCAATCGCTGACACTATGACAGCAGAAGAACTTCCAAGTCCACGGGACATTGGAATTTGATTGTAAAATGTAAATTTGAAATTTTGTTTGTTTTTTGTCAATCTTGAATAATGATCATTAAAAATACTGATAAAAAGATTGTTTCCTTTGAGTCTCGGGTTGTTTTCACCCTCACCTTTTATACTCACACTGAAAAATTTCGAGGGATGAAACTCAACTCTGTTTCTCAAATCTACTGCCAAACCCAGAGTATCAAAACCTGGTCCGAGGTTTGCAGATGTTGCCGGTACACTTATTGTCACTGATTATCCTATCCAACTGCACCTATCATATAAAGGGGCGCTGTATTTGTGCTAAACTCTTTATAATCCAACACATCCGGCAATATAAAATCTGCCTGCGGTGCTGTTTCTATTTTTTGAGTTTTTATCTCTTGGTTAATTTTAACAAAATATAGCTTTCCAATCGCTTTGATAGGCTGATTTTTATTAAAATAAAAAGCATCTGTTGCAAAAAGCGGTATTTTTTTTAATATACTCAGTGATTTTAGAAATATATAGGCTACTTTGATGGACATAAAACTTCCCGGTCCATTGGCATACAAAAGTTTTTTCACACTATATTTGTCAAATATCTCTTTATAGATTAAAGGCAGGGCATCCGAACTTTTTTCATGGCTCTGTATCGTTTCTATAAGTCTATTCTCTGCATATATACCAATAAGAATCGGTGAACCCAATGCTATACATAAAATATCAACCTTAGGCATAGGCTTTTTCTAACTCTCTGGTTTTTTCACCGACAAGTTCTACCACTTCATAATTGTCGGCATCTTTAAGCAGAGCCAGTGTCAATTTATGATTGAGATCATGACTTCCTGCCAATGCTTCGTAATTTCCTATGAAATTCATTCCAATCAGACTCATATCTCCAATTGCATCTAAAATTTTATGCCGTACAAACTCATCACTGAATCGTAAACCTTCAGGGTTAAGTATTTTTTTATCATCCAAAACCACTGCATTTTCCAGTGAGCCTCCCAAAGCAAGTCCTTTTGAACGCAAGTACTGTACTTCATGTAAAAATCCGAATGTTCTTGCACGGGCAATCTCATTTTTATAGCTTTCTTTGGTAAATTTCAATACATACGCCTGTGTTTGAATAACAGGATGAGGAAATTTAATGGTAAAGTCATAGTTCAAATCAGGAGAAGGAGAAAGTTTTACATATTTTTCTCCTTCTTTTATCTCTACTTCTTTTTTAATCATCATTACTTTTTTTGGAATATCGAGTTCCTGTATGCCCGCTTCATCCAAAAGCATACAAAAACTTGCACTGCTCCCGTCCATCACGGGTACTTCATCCGCATCAACAACAACACGAAGATTGTCAATGCCGTATGCATATACCGCGGACAAAAGATGTTCTATTGTAGAAATAACATAATTGTCTTTGCCTATAACTGTCGCCATTTTCGTATCAACAACATTCGCAGGAACCAAGGGAATAGAAACATCCACATCACTTCTATAGAACACAATACCGCTGTTTGACTCCAGAGGTTCTAATCGTAAGCGCACAGGAGAACCTTTATGCAAGCCTATCCCGACAAGCTCCACACTTTTTTTGATTGTTGTTTGATACATCTGTTATCCTTTATTTGCCATCAATGATTTTTTTAGCACTCTTAATAATATCATTAATATTAAGTTTTATCCACTTTTTGTCCATCCACTCTTGAGGACGGACTTCTATACCTTGCACCAATACACCAAAATGTAAATGATCTCCCATCGCATAACCGGTTTTTCCTGTTTTTGCAATAACACTGTTTGGTGCTACCTCATCACCCGCGGAGACCTCCAGACTTGAGCAGTGTCCGTAGAGAGTATAAAGCCCCAATCCGTGTGCAATAACAGGTGAATTCCCATACAGTCCGTTATAATCTGCAAATACTACATTCCCGCCGTTTTGAGTACGTACAGGAGCCATTGCATGACTGGCCATATCCAAACCCAAATGGTAGGCTTCGCTGATAAACCGACCTTTATAGTAGTATTTTCTATGATCTCCAAAGTATGCCACAACCTTTCCGTTTTTCAAAGGATACATTTTTTTAATTTTAAAATCACTGATCATTTCCTGTGGAACATCTGACGTGAGTTTATGTATCAACGCCTCATTTTTTTCTCGTATATTTTCATTAATAATTTTAAATCTTTCCAGAGGATCCTCTACTCCCTGAGTCTCATCAAATTCTTCAGCCAGTTCGGCAATTTTTCCGTTTAAAAACTTATCGGAAATTGTAATTTTTGAAAGCCTGTATGTTTTGTTTTTCAAATAAAGCGGAACATAGGTTTTTCTTACATTTCCCGCAGAATCTTTTGCTACAACTGTTGCTTTGAAACCTTCATCCTGCACAGGCCAGGCAAGCAAAGCTATATAATATCCCTCTTTATAAAAAGGTTCTACCTTAAAATGTTTATTGTGATTTGATTTTATGTACAACTCTTTTAAGTTTTCATCTTCCGCTTTAAAAATCACAAGGGCCGCACCTCCCCGGGATATTTTATACGAATTGTTCACAATGTTTACCTGCGGTCTTTTTTTGTCAATTCTCAGTTTAAAAGATTTTACCGCCGTATTGCCATTTAAAAAATTCCATTTACTCGCATCCTGTGCCTGTACAATAATTTCAATATTTTTGTCTTTGATTGCTGAAGCACCTCTTGGCGGTTCCAATTTCAAACTAACTGCTTTTTCGGGATACAGCAGTTGATTGTATAACAACTCACTCTCACCATTTTTGGTTCGTAAAATAACTTTATATGATTTGATACCGCTCTCATCTTCTATCTTTAACGGCAATGGCTTCTTGAGATTCCAGTAACCATTTGTCTGCAGTGTAACTACAGGAGCATTTCTTTCAAACATTGCAGAAAAATAGACATATGCTCCTGCGCCTATAAGAAGGGCCGTTATAAAAAATCCGCCAACCGAAGATCTGTTTTTTTTGTTTCTCAAATTATATTTCCTTAATTGATTTTAATATTTTGTTATTTTCGTCACTTTTATAAAGCCTGACTTCTTTTACATGTACCGTTTTCAATACTTCTTTCATTATTTCTTCTGCATCTTTCAACCTTGCACCGCTTGATTTTAAATCTTCATCTGAGACATACATATTCATAACCTGCGCATTATCACTCTGCAGCATCTTTTTATACAGTATAGATTTCAAACGAAACAATGACAAGGGTTCTCTTCTTTGTAAAAACTCTTTACATGTAAACTGATCAGCTTTCAGTTCTATAAGCTCAGCAGCCACAGCAAAAGCTGTACCCGTGCATTTTGCATTTGAAAATCCCTGTGTAAATTCCAAAAGAGCCCCAAACAGTGCTGTTGCCATTTTTGGATTGATAGAAACACCTTCTTGTTTTAATGCAAAATAGAGTTCTGTTGCATCAGGTTTTGCTTCTATTATGCAGTCTGCCTGCTTTGGTACAGTTTCACGTACGCGGGTAAACCACGGTAAAAAAGAAAACTTCTCATCAATTTGTTCAATAGCAGCCAGGGAGACTTTTTTATGCAGAGTCAATACATAAGAATACAGAGCATTTGCATTTGCAAATGAAAGGTTGTCTGTTTGAATTACTATATGTTTTGCATTTTTTATATCATCAAAAGCTCTCAAATGTCTACTTTTTTAAATATAATTATATACTATTTTTTATTCATCTTGTAAACATAGGCTAAAACTTCGGCTACAGCATGAAACAATGCTTCGGGAATAGGCTTGTCGACATCAACTTCTTTGTAAAGACTTCTGGCCAAAGAGGGGTTTTGTACAATATGAACATGATTCTCTCTGGCTATTTTTTTGATTTGCTGTGCTATATGATCCATTCCTTTTGCAATGACAATCGGAGCCCGTGCCTTTGCCTCGTCATATTTTATGGCAACAGCGTAATGTGTAGGATTCGTTATCACCACATCGGCATTTGGAACTTCTGCCATCATCCTTTTTCGAGAAGCTTCCATTTGAATCTGTCGGATTTTTGATTTTATGAGTGGATCACCCTCCATATTTTTCATTTCATCCTTAATCTCCTGTTTTGACATTTTCAACCCGTCAAAATACTGTTTTCTTACGATAATTATATCTATTATTGCAAAGATAAAGATAATAAAGAGCATCACAAAAGCAATAATTATCATTTTATCTTTGAGCCAGACAAGCTGATCATGCAGTCCGAAGAGTGCAACTGTGGGCAACTCTTCAATAAAATAGAAGAAAAACAGAAATCCGACACCCAGGGTTGTAAAAGATTTCAGTGTTACTTTCACACCTTCAATAAGCTTTTTTAAAGAAAAAAGATTCTTTGTTCCTTTGATGGGATCAATCTTTTTAAAATCCGGCATGATAGCCTTTGTAGTAAATAGAAACCCAAACTGCGCAAGTGCAGCCACTACACCGGCAATCGCCACAGCAGCAGCCAGAGGAATGACCATAAGCAAAAACTCCCTTATAGTAACAATGGTAATATCTATTGCAAATAATTTGTCTACAGGCATGCCTATGAGGGAAAAATAGTATTGAAAAAGACGGATCATATGTGTTGCCATATAAGGAAAAAGCATTAAAATACCAAGTATGGCAACAAAAAGTGTTATCACTCCCGAAGTGTCCTGGGACTTTGGAACATTTCCCTCTTTTCGGGCATCTTCTATTTTCTTGGGGGTGGGTTCTTCTGTTTTTTCAGCATCATCAGCCATACATATCTCCTAGAAGAACTCATAAAAATCTAAAATAGATTTTTCTTTAGTGCCGCAATGGCTAACGCAGAAAAAGAAATGTATTCCTTTTTTGTTGGGAATAATGATCTCTTCTGTTTTTTCAGCATCATCAGCCATAGATTATGACCTCTAATCCATTTTCATTGACAAATCAATCCAGTTGGCCTGATGCACCAATGAACCTGAACTGATAGCATCTACTCCTGTTTTTGCATAAGACTCAATGGTCTCCAAAGAGATGTTTCCACTCGCTTCTAAAAGGATATGCGGATAGTTTTCGTTTCTAAAAGCCACAACCTCTTCAACCTGAGCCGGTGTCATATTGTCACACATAACGATATCTGCCTGCGCCTGCATAGCCTCCTGTGCTATAAAAAGAGTATCGGCCTCTACTTCAATTTTTGCAGTAAAGGGAATAACCTTTCTTGCATTTTCTATATAGCTTTGCAGATTTTGAATTGTTTTGAGATGGGTGTCTTTTATCATCAGAGAGTCATCAAGTCCCATTCTGTGATTTACAGCACCGCCACAGCGTGTTGCATACTTTTCAAATATTCGCAATAATGGTCTTGTTTTTCTTGTGTCCAAAAGTTTTACCTTATACGACTCTGTTATTGCAACATATCTTCTTGTCAGTGTAGCAATAGAACTTGCGTGTAAAAGCATATCCAAAACTGTTCTTTCACAGCGAAGCAGTGTATGCGAATCTGCTTCCAAGACCGCAATCGTTTCTCCACTGTGAAATGACTGCCTGTCAGATTTTAACCATTGAATAGAAAAGTTTTCAAGCTTTGCCAAAACGTCTATATACTTCTGTCCCGCGACAACCCCATCACTTTTTGCTATGATTTTAGCACTTGCAGGTACCGCAGGCTCTACGAGTGCATATAAATCACCACGCCCCACATCTTCAGCCAAGGCTTCTTTTACAAACTGTTCTATCATAATGCCAACATTCGCTCTAATGCGATTTTTGCCCATTTTTGCGTTTTTGGATCAACTTCTATCTCGTTTATCGGCGCACCCTCATCTATTGCTTTGAGTGTCAGGTAAACATCTTCAAGCGTTGTTTCATTCATTGTCGGACATTCCGGTTTTGTAGAGCTTAACACATAGGTATTTTTTGGTCGCAGTCGGTTTACCATATTAAACTCTGTACCGACTGCCACTTTTTGATCTTCGGGCAACTCTGTAATATATTTGATAAGCTGTGAGGTTGAACCTACAAAATCACTGGCATCACAAACAGCAGGATCACATTCAGGATGTGTTGCAATTTTTATACCCGGAAATTTTTTACGGTAAAAAGCTATATCATCCAGTGTAAAAAGCTGATGCACCGAGCAAAAACCGTCATAGCAGATAATGTCTGCCTCTTTGGGATCACCAGCTTGTCCAATCACCATAGATTTAAGTCCCATCTGGTTGGCAATATTTTGTCCAAGACATCGATCAGGAACAAAAAGAATTTTTTTCCCCTCCGCCAATGCTGTTGTAATGATTTTTTTGGCATTTGAACTTGTACAAACCATTCCGCCCATCTCTCCTACTTTTGCTTTTACCTCAGCATTGGAGTTTATGTAGGTGATTGGCAATATGTTTTCTCTGGCAATGCCGTTATCTTCTAAAAATTTCACAGAATCATCATAATAAAGCGAGTCAATCATACGGGCCATTGCACAACAGGCAATTTTTGGCATAACAACACGCTTGTCCGGTGAAAGAACTTTCACACTCTGTCCCATAAATCCGACACCGCAAAAGAGTACAAATTCTGCATCATCTGCCATTGTTCTCATAGCCAATTCCAATGAATCGCCTGTAATATCAGCAAGTTCAAACACTTCATCACGCTGATAAAAGTGCGCAACAACTGTGACACTCAGTTTTTCTTTGAGCTCGGAAATTCGTTTTTTTAATTCATCATTTGTTAACTGCAAAAAATCATCCTGTATTTCATAATTTTATTATTATGCAATTATATCAAAATATATTTAGCATAAAAACTGTAGAATGCTGTCACTCAAATATTTTAAGGTAATTTATGGATTTTTTATTTAATATCAATGTACAGTTTTATATTGCTGCATATCTCATTGGAGGTATTCCCTTTGGTCTTTTGCTTGCAAAGAAATTTGCAGGTGTTGATGTCAAGTCTGCAGGAAGCGGCAGTATTGGTGCTACAAATGTTTTACGCGTTGTCAAGGAAAAAAATCCGGACCTGGCAAAAAAACTCGGTATTGCAACCCTTGCATTGGATGCACTCAAAGGTGTCAGCGTTTTAGCTGTTGCTTACTTCATGGGGCTTGACGAATCCGTTTTATGGGCTATTGCTGTTTTGGCAGTTCTTGGTCATTGTTTTTCCCCCTATCTTGGATTTGAAGGAGGCAAAGGTATCGCAACAGGAATGGGCGTTATGATGCTTCTTTTGCCGCTGGAGACAACAATTGCTCTTGTTGTGTGGCTTGTTATGGCTAAAACAGTCCGCATCTCATCCGTCTCTTCCCTCACGGGTGTTTTATCTTTGCTTGTTACAAGTTTTGTTCTTCATCCGAATATGCCGCATGCACCGGTTGTATTTATTGTATTTATTCTGTTTTATAAACATATCCCCAATATCATTCGTGTCATCAAGGGTGAAGAAAAAAGAGTCATATAACTTGAAAATTCATATAGAAGAGTTACGCTTTACATGTATCATCGGTATTTTGGAACATGAGAGACAAAATGAGCAGGAAGTCATTATTGATGTTGCAATAGAATATGATTTTGAGGACAATGTTTTTATAAACTATGCGGAGGTGGCAGAATTTATAAAAACAGATATGCAAAACAAAAAATTTTTACTTATTGAAGATGCACTTCATGATTTGAGCAGAGAGCTTAAAAATAACTTTTCAAAAATAAATACTCTATATCTAAAAATCACAAAACCCTCCATTTTACCCGACTGCAAGGTCAGTGTAAGCAATATTACAAACTTCCAATCTTAATCCTAACTTCATTTTTTTTTAAAAAAAATTGAAAAAAACTTTAAAGTAACCTAAATTTATGCTATTATTCCACCAAATATTTAAGCACAGGAAAGAATTAATGCGTATATTAATTATAGAAGACGAAGTAACATTAAACAAAATGTTAGCAGAAGGACTCAAAGAATTTGGTTACCAAAGTGATGTAGTAGAGACATTAAAAGACGGTGAATACTATTTAGACATCCGTAACTATGATTTGGTTCTGATGGACTGGATGCTTCCAGACGGAAATTCAGTGGATATCATAGGTGATATCAAAACAAAAACTCCTAAGACAGTTGTTGTTGTTATTTCAGCCAGAGATGACAATGAAAGTGAGATCGAGGCACTGCGCGCCGGTGCTGATGACTACATCAGAAAACCTTTTGATTTTGACGTATTAATCGCTCGTATTGAAGCGCGTTTGCGTTTTGGCGGAAGCAATATCATAGAGATTGAAGACTTGACAATTAATCCTGAAGAAGAAAAAATTACCTATAAAGAGACTGAAATAGAGCTCAAAGGAAAACCTTTTGAAGTACTGACTCACCTTGCACGTCATCGTGATCAGATTGTTTCCAAAGAACAGCTTCTTGACGCTATCTGGGAAGAGCCTGAACTTGTTACGCCAAATGTCATTGAAGTAGCAATCAATCAGATTCGACAAAAAATGGACAAACCATTATCAATCACTACTATAGAAACTGTACGTCGTCGAGGCTACCGCTTCTGCTTTCCAAAAGAAATCTAATAAAATTTTAAATAATGATATAATTTCATAAAAATATTTATGGGGTTATATCATGTTCTCTTCACGAAGTATTCGGACAAACTTTTTAATCAAACTGATATTCTCATCACTGACACTCATTATCATCTTTTCATCTCTCTTGTATTTTTATATAGAAAAATCAATATATGATGAAAAAAAAGAGGAATTGGTACAATATGCCAAAAATATTTCTGCATACAAATCAGTTTTTCAGACAGATGAATCAATGGGAGAAAACTTTTTCTCTTTAAATGTCGGCATCATTAATTTGAAAAATTCTCATACCGGTATGGATATTTATGAAACTTCTCAAAATAATCATACTTTTTTAACGCTCATCTATCCCTTTAACCTTGATGATAAAAGCTATCTGAAAATTACAAAAGATATTACACAGACAAAGCATCTTCTGAAAAAGATTCAAAGATATATCTTTGTTATCAATATAGCAAGTATCCTGCTTGTTATTATCTATGCTATTGCCTTGTCCAAAATGCTTATTGCTCCTATTCAGACATTTTCAAACAAACTGGCAAATATGAATGAGCACCTCATCACAGAGATAGATATGAAAAAACTTCCTAAAGAGTTTGAACCTTTGGGGGCAACGCTCAACCATCTGATTTTAAGAATTGAAAATTTTGTCAAATATCAAAAAGAGCTTTTTATAGGGACCGCACATGAACTGAAAACTCCCTTGGCGGTTATAAAATTAAAAAACCAGGTAACTCTCATAAAAAAACGCTCACCCGAAGAGTATATAGAAGCTATCAAAACAACCAACAAAACTGTCGATGAAATGAATATAATTATAACAAACATACTCAACATAGGCCGTCAGGAAGGAGCGCAGCTTGACAGACCTGTAGAGGTGGATGTCATAGCCTTTTTAAAACAAAAAGCAAATGACTTCAAACTGCTTGCCGAAAACGAAGGCAAACAGCTGCATATGGATTTTAAACCCGACGGATTTATGGCAACACTGCAGATAAGTCTTTTAAACCAGATTCTGCAAAACTTTTTGCAAAATGCCATTAAATTTACGCCCAAGGACAAATCTATCATACTCAGAAGTTCACAGGATGATGTCGGATTACTGATAGAGGTTGTAGATGAGGGATGTGGAATTGATGACAGTATAGATTTATTTGCACCATTTAAGCGTCAAGGAAACAAATCCGGCGTCGGTCTTGGTCTTTTCCTGGCAAAAAGCGCCGCAGATGCCTTAGGAGCGAAAATAAGCATAAGAAACAGAAAAGACGGAATTGACGGAACAGTAGCATCTTTGCAGCTTAATTCTAAATTATCCTGTATAATTCCAAAGAAGAGGTAATCTTTCAAAAATAATAAAGCTTTAATTTGCTATAAATCGTCAGATTAAAAAATAAATATAAAATATAAGGTTTTTGAATATGGCTTTAATAATAAATGATGAATGTATAGCATGTGATGCATGTAGAGAAGAATGTCCTACACTGGCAATAGAAGAAGGTGATCCGATTTATTACATTGATCCCGACAGATGTACTGAGTGTGTCGGCATATATGATGAACCTGCCTGTATATCTGTTTGTCCTGTTGACTGCATAGTGCCGGATAAAGATAATGTTGAAACTGTAGCAGAACTGCAGTTTAAATATAAAAATTTAGAAATAGAAGAGTAGTTCTTTGGCAAAGCGTGTTGCAATCATAGACATAGGCTCCAATTCAGTGAGAATGGTGATATATGAGAAAGTGTCACGTTTTGCTTTTCATTTGCTTCATGAAGAGAAGTCAAAGGTCAGAATTTCTGAAGATGCCTACAAACACGGAGGAGCTCTGCAAGAGACTCCTATGCAAAGAGCTTTTGATGCACTGAGTGACTTTATACAGATCAGCAACTCTTTTAAGACAAACAAACTCTTTTGTGTTGCAACTTCGGCACTCAGAGATGCCCCCAATAAAAAAGATTTTTTACAAAAAGTAAAAAAAGAACTCAAACTCAATATAAAAATTATCAGTGGCGAAAAAGAAGCGTACTTCGGAGGCATTGCCTGTGCCAATCTTTTGCCAATGCAGGAAAATGCACTCAGCATAGATATAGGAGGCGGTTCTACTGAGCTTGCCTATATAGACAAAAACAATGTCTCCCATCCTCTATCTCTCAAACTTGGAACAGTACGTCTTAAAGAGCTTTATTTTGATGCTGATGACATAGAAGGTGCCATCAGGTATATTGACGAACAACTCCAAATGCTTCCTGCTATGAAAGTTGAAACACTCATCGGAATCGGCGGAACATTTCGGGCAATATCCAGTTCTATCATGAAGAGAGAAACATATCCGCTGAATAAACTTCACGCTTATGAATTTAAGGTCACTCTCTTGCAGGAGTTTATAGAAGAACTGCTCAATGCAAAAAGCAACAAAGAACTCAAAAGCCTTTTTATCAACAGTAACAGATTTGATGTCATTAAACCCGGTACGCTTATTTTACAAAGACTTATCAAAAAGATAAATATCTCAAAAGTAATTACAAGCGGTGTAGGTGTACGAGAGGGTGTATATCTGAGTGATTTGCTAAGGAACTCCAAACATAAATTTCCGCACAATTACAATACCTCCGTGCGCTATATTATAGATTCGCATATAAAAGACAGACAGTTTTCAAATAATTTAAGCTTATTGGCTAAAAAACTCTTTGATTTAACCCATGCATATTTTGGTATAGACTACAAATACAGATACAATCTTGCCTTAGCCGCAAAACTATATCCCGCAGGAAGCAGTGTCCATTTTTATTCCCAAAACAAGCATACCTATTATTTGATAAAAAGTGCCCTGGAGTTTGGTTTCAGACATCACGACATCATGCTCATTGCCACATTGACAAAGTACGCTAAAAACAAACTGCCGTCAAGTACCCATTTGCAACTCTACAAAAAACTTCTTCCCAAAGAACAGATTACGAAAACACTCAGTTTTCTGCTCTCTTTAAGTATAGCACTCTTAAGCCACAGGCCAAGAAACCTGGATTTTGAGTTAGTGTTTGAAAAAAACACATTACATGTAAACTCTTCAAAAAAACTTTATCTCGCCAAAGAAGCCGTACTGAAACTAGAGTGTGAACATAACAGTTTTAGCGTAAAATTCTAAAATCTCTGTCCCATTGTAAACTCAAAGTTTGCAGTCTGGTCGCCATCCTGAGGGTTTATCGGACGGGCAAACATTAGCTGAATCGGGCCGACAGGTGAGAACCACTCCAGTCCAAGCCCGTATCCGGCTCTTGAAATATTGTTGGTTAGTAAATTATCTGTTACATTATCCGAAATCATTCCCCAGTCTACAAAAGCCACTATACGCATTTTTGCTTTTGGTATCAAAGGCATACTCAATTCTATATTATTTGAAAAAGTTTGTGTTCCGCCTATTCTTCTTATTCCATCTGTTGCATTGGCATCTGCTACGGTTGGAGAAAGTGAATATGCCTGATAGCCTCGCACGCTTCCAATCCCGCCCATATAAAATTTTTCTGCGACTGGTATATATCCGTTATCTATAAGGACATAAAATCTTGCTTTATATCTAAAAATAGCATCAAATCCCAAAATATGTTCCAAACCGTAATACTTGGAAAAGTTGGTTCTTGTTTTTATAAAGTCTGCCGTTCCTCCTAATCCTGACTTTTCAATACTTTGAGAAAGTGTAAAACCTTTACGAGGTAAATAAAAATCATCGGTATTATCCCATTTTACACTAACCGTTACACTACTTTTTGTATATGATTCAAAAGCATTTATATCATATGCACTCGCATTAAAATCGTTTCCAAAAGTGTAACTGTTACTAGAAAAAGCGTACCCAAGATAGCCATTAATATAACGTGTAAAACGATGTCCAATTCCCATTGCCAGACCATCACTTAAGACAGAGTAGTCTATATAATCAGTAGCAGAATGATAAATGGAAAAATTTCCACTGAAATCACTGTCATTAAGACGAGGATTTGAAATATTAAAAGAGTAGTTTTGCGTCGTTTCAGATTTTTCAGCCTTTACTCCGACATTAATCCCAGAACCCCAAATGTTTCTGTCATTCACACCTATACTTAGCAAAATACCGCCATAGCTTCCATAGCCGCCTCCCAGCTGAATATTGCCCGTGGGAGCTTCTTTGACTTTAACAATCAAATCCATAGTCTTGTTATCAATTCTTTTTTCCTCAATTGTATTGCCATCAAAAAACCCAAGCCTTCCAAGTGCTGCACGAGAATCTGTCAAATCCGTCAATGAATACATATCATTCGGTCCCAAATACAACTCTCGGCGAATAATCCTGTCAAGTGTTCTGTTATTACCTGAAATCAATACATTTCTGATTCTTACTTTCTCGCCGGGCATAACTTTGAACACTACTTCGACTGTATGGTTTTCTTTGTCTTTTTTCAAGTCAGGCACTACCTGAACAAAAGCATAACCCAAATCTGCAACAAGTGTTTTAATCTTTTTTGAGTCCTCTCTAAAAGTTTTGATATTGAAAGTTTCATCTTTTTTCAGCGAGATGGCATCTCGTAATTTTGCATCATCTGCAACATGGACAAGTTGATTGACAGAAATTTTGCTTATTTTATATGGTTTGCCTTCTGAAATCAGATAACTCATATCAGCACTGTAGTTGTCAAAATCAACCCGCACAAAAGGTTCATCTACTTTCGCATCCAGATACCCGTACTGCATATAATAGTCACGTATTCTCAGGTTATCGTATTCCAAATCTCTCAGACTCATTTTACCGTCATTCTGTCCCCAGAACCAGCCCATGAATTCTTGCTCTTTATTGGCTATAACATCATCAAAATCATCCGGATCCAAGCCGTATACACCACTGTATTGTAATTTTTTGATAATAATTTCTTCGCCTTCGTTCACAACAAAAGTAACTTTTACACTTCCGTTTTCCAAATATGTCGTTTCAACTTCTACGACACTGTCAATTTTACCTTCTTGTGAAATTGCGTCAATGATTCTTTTTTTAGCAGCTTCAATTTTCTTTTCATCATATAACGACCCTTTTTTGATTTGAATGACAGACTCTTTGACTTCATCATCATCTTCTTTCCAGCCCTTGAGTTCCACCTTGGAGATAATTGCTTTTTCTTTAAAATAAAAAGTCAGTTTTCCCTTTTCATCAAATTCTGTCCAGATATCATTAAAATAGCCTTGATCAAAATATTTTTTAATCGCTTTGTCAACCATCTCTTTGTCTATGTCATCACCTTCGCCAAATCCTAAAATTCTCAAGGCAACCGGCTTGGAAAGGTGGATTAATCCATTATAATCAATAGTTTTCACTACACGCGCATATATATTAGTTGTCAATACAACCAGCAAAAAAGACAAAAGTATTTTCATTCATATTCCATTTAAAAAATTAGTAAAGATTTTACCCATTATGTGGTTAATATTAAGTAAAACGAAACTGAAATTAGTGCATTTGTAATGCAAATGTAACCAGTAAATAGCGTCTCTATAAACAAGCTTTCTCTTAAAATTTTGCAATTTTCTTGTAAAAAAATGATACAAAAAAAGTACAAAATTTATATTCTACTATTACGACCTTCTTGATACAAATATAATTAGATATAATTCAATCAACAATTAAACAGGATAATAATTACATTATGATATTGAAAGAATTTGATTCAAAGCCAAAATCAATAAAAGCACTTAAATTATTATTAAATCAAAGTACAAGCGAAAAACAAAAAATTCTTATAAAACAAGACTTATTAGCTTTAAAAAATGGCTATGAAGCAGAAAAACAAAATGCCTACTATATAGATTTTTATCTAAAAGACAGTAAACATATAATTGTGTTGCATGATTTAAGAATTGAGTATAACGGAGAAAGTGCACAAATTGACCATATGCTTATTACACGCTTTGGTATTGAGTTAATAGAAAGTAAAAGTTTTAGTGGTGAAGTAACTATAAATGACGACAACTCTATCAATGTAAAATATAATAATAAAATTAAAAGCTTTCCAAACCCAATAGAGCAAAGTAAAAGGCATGCAAAATTACTCGGTGATTTTATAAATAATAATTTCGACATTGGAAAGCGCATCAAAGTATTAGGTGGATTCCCTATTCTAAGTAATGCAGTTTTATTAAATCCAAATACATATATAACAAACAAAACACTACCAAAAAAATTTTATAGAGCAGACTCTTATATCAATACCCGAAGAGATGAAATCGATAATATAAGCACACTACAAGCCTTTAAAAGTGCATCAAAGATGGTTACTATTGAAAAAGCTCAAGAACTAGCAAAATTTTTAATTGCACACCATTCCCCTGTTGTTTTTGAGTATGAGAAAAAATATAAAATTGCTAAACCAAAAGAGAATATACAAAAGGAAGCAATAGATATAATTATCGAAAAAGATAGCGACAGTAAAAAAACTGAAAAATTATCGGTTGGTAGTTCATGTCCATTTTGCAATCAACCATTAGTTTTAAGAAATGCAAATAAAAACACTCCTTTCCTAGGCTGTAGTACTTATCCTAAATGTCATTTTACAAGAAGAATCACTAAAAAGGATGCACAACTAATATTAAACGGTTTCTGCTAAAATCAACTCTCAATAATCTTAATTATACCCCCCCTCAATAAATAAACTCAATAAACTTAATATAGTCAATTTTATGTACCTTTTATGAATAACATTATTTTGCTTTAATTATTTAAAGATTACATTTTACCTTTGCGTTTGATACCTGAATATTTAAGACAGGAATTCAGCAAAGTGCTAATTGACCAGTTAGAAGACAAATAACACATGGCTTTAAAAAGTATTACTTAAGTGGATACAAGCATCAATGACCTTCCAAACTTCATTGCGAAGATAATCAAAGCTAAATTCAAGGAAGGTAATGGTGCTGAAACTTTAAAATATTGAGTTATTACGAAATAATATTTCTAACTTTTTAAGCCCGTAATATAGGGATATAAATTTGTATATTATTTTATTTCATAATAACTTTATCAATAACATACAGAAGTTTCTTGTTAACATTGCTAGTCTGAATCAAAATTTTTCTAGGTTCACAAACTTTAAAACTTATCATCAGTACCATAGATTTATCTGATTTTAGCAAAATTATCAACTAAACTGAGTATAATTTTACAAATTAACAGAAAGAACAAATATGAATATAGCAATTATTGGATTAGGTTTGATGGGAGGTTCCCTTGCCCTTTCATTAAAAAAACAAAATTATGTTGACTCTATTGTAGGTTATGATCATAATCAAAAGCATACACAGGATGCCCTTTGCCTTGGACTGGTAGACAAAATAGTCTCTTTTGAAGAGGTGAAGAAGTGTGATGTTATTTTTCTTGCCATTCCTGTCAACGGTGTAATTAAAATATTAAAAGAACTGACGGATGTCGGGCCAGATACCACCATTATCGACCTGGGAAGCACAAAAGAAAAAATTGTAGCCTCTGTCCCGCCGCAGATACGCAAAAACTTTGTAGCCGCACACCCTATGACCGGAACAGAAAACTTTGGCCCGCATGCCGCGGTTGAAAATCTTTACTACGACAAGGTTGTTGTATTGTGCGATCTTGAAGAGAGTGGAGAACTGCAGACAAAGGTTGCCAAAAAAATATTTAAATCGCTGCATATGAAAAAACATTTTATGAAGTCTCAGGAGCATGACCGTCATGCCGCTTTTATTTCACATATGCCCCATGCCATCTCTTATTCTATTGCCAACACTGTGTTAAAGCAGGAAAACAAGCACACAATTTTAGCCTTGGCTGCAGGTGGGTTTCGTTCCATGAGTCGTCTGGCAAAGAGTTCTCCCTATATGTGGGAAGATATTTTCAGACAGAACAAAGAGAATCTGCTTGAAGCTATAGAACTTTTTGAAACAGAGCTTACAAATCTCAAACAAAACATTCAAAACGAAGAGTGGGACAAAGTCCATCAAGAGATGGCCAATGCCAACAAACTGCATGATATCCTGGATTAGGATATATCATATTTTTTCAGCAGTTCTTTTACAAGCTTTTTATCTATCTTCTCTTTTTTTGAAGAGTAAAGATTAGCTTCCAAAATATCTACAACTTTTTTCACTTCCTTATCTTTGTCTTTATACGGCAACAGTTTTATAAGCAACAGCTTTTCATCATTGAGATTCAATACTCTTTCTTTTTTCAAAAATTTCACCGGTTTTGCAAATATCATAATCAATATTCCAATGATAACTCCTGCAACAAAAGCTATACCTATAGAAAGTTTGTCATAGACTTTTGCTCTGTCCTTTACATGTAAAGGCTGTTCAGGAGTTTGAACAGACTCTTCTCTTTGTATTTTCAATGCTGTTTTTTTCACCGCACCGTTTACTTTGATATGAATGGGCTGTGTAGAGATTTTTTCTACCCGTTTTGTTTTAAGATTGTAAAATGCCAGTGAAAAAGGCGGAATTGTGAAATCTTTATCTGAAACAAAGGCTAACTTTTGTGTCAGAGTATTGCCTTTGATATTTATTTTTTCATCAAAAACATTTACACCCGGTATATAGGGTTTAAAACTCTTAATATCTTCCAAATTACCTTCACCTGTCACTTTGACGGTAACATTCACTGCTTCATTAGGATTAATCTCCAATTTGTCGGCAGTCGCTTCAATTGTAAAGTTACCGACTATTTTTGCATTATTAGGCAAAGGCTTTACATGTAACTCCACCGGATTTGAAAAATAGCTCTTCCATTTTATCTGAGGCATAAAACCTCCCCAGACATCCCTTGAAGAAATTCTTGTCGCAATTTTAAGCTGTGCCGGTTTAATTGTAAGATTTCCTTCTCTTTGCGGAGCCAGTCTGTAGCTTGCTTTTGTGATGACATACCCGTCTTTTTGAGTTCTTGTTGCCTGTGATTCGCCTTTGATCCAGAAGCCTTTAAAATCCGGCGCTATAAATTTACTGTCAACGGCTTCGGCATCTTCTTTTTGTTTCAGCACCAGATTGAGCGTAAACGGTTCCCCCACAAACAACTCTGTTTTTGAGGGAATCAAATTCAGTACAAAATCGGCATTTTTATCCTGTACTGCCGGTTTTACCGTTACTTTTACACTGTTGGATTGCTCTGTTTTTCCATCTACTTCAACACTCACCGGTGAAATCACACAGCTTTTTTGCGGCATAAACTGATAACTCAGTACATAGCTTTTTTTATAATCATTGTTTATCATCTCAATACTTGTCTGAGAACTTGTCCCCAATACATTGCTGCCGCATATTGTACTGATAAGCGGTTTATTGACTTCACCGCCTGTAATTGTCAGGGTATAGGTTGCGACTTCTCCGCTGACAACGCTTTTAGGATATACCTTTGCCACAACCTTTGCATATCCTGCCGTTGCAAGCAGGCTAAAAATTATTATTATTTTACCAAGGTTTTTCATTACTGTTTTCCTTCTTCTTGTTACTTTGGTTTAATCTGTATAAATACGTACTTTGTTCATTATTAAGGCTTTTAAGCCATTTTGCCTCTTCTGCATCACTCATCCTGTTTTTCATTTTTTCTGCCTGTGCAGCTGATGCGGAAGCAGACTTCTTTTTGTCTTTTTTCTGTTTTTTCTCCGCACTCTTTTGCTGAGATTTTTGCTGCTGTTCTTTTTTCTTTTGCTCTTTTTGTTTCTGATTTTTTTGTTGTTCGCCATTCTTTTCTTGCTGCTTTTTCTCTTCTTCGCTCGGCTTTTGAGATTTTCTCTGCTCACTCTTTTTGTCTTTTTTGCCTTTGGAGTTTTTGGAATCTTGCTTGTTGTTTTGCTGCTGATTGTTCTTTTGGTTGTTCTTATCCTGCTTTTTTTCGTTCTTTTTGTTATCTTTATTCTGCTGGTTCTGCTGTTTTTTTTGATTCTTCTGCTGCTGTTTTTTCTGATTTTTGTTTTTCTGATTTTTGTTCTTCTGATTTTTGTTTTGCTGCTGTTGTTTCTTCTGCTCTTTGTTCTTTAAGGCTTTTTTTACGGCTTCTAGGTTTTCTCTTGTATCTTTGTCTTCATGAAGTTTTAAAGATTTTTCATAAGATTCTATCGCCTTTTTCAAATTTGCTTCATTACCCATTTTTGCATAGGCATTCCCCATATTTGAAAAATTTTTCGCACGTGCAGCTTTGTCATCAAAAGTTGCTTTTTCATAATTTCGAACCGCTTCTTTGTACTTTCCTGCCTTGTACAGGGCATTGGCTGCATTATAGTAACTTTCACTGCGGTTGCTCTTTTTTGCATAACTGTCATATATTTTTGCCGATTTTTCATACTCTTTGTGTTTGTAGGCATTTTTTGCCTCATCCAGATGCATAAAGTCCAGCAATCCCGCATATGACGGAGCAGGATTTCCGAGCAAAATGGCTAAAACAAACAATCCCGGCACCTCGACTTTTACCCGTTTACTCATAGAAGATGTCGCTATAAGCAGTAGCAGAAGTGCCAGTCCCAAAGGATAATAAAACAATGGTATATATTTTTCAATCTGCTCGGATTTGAGCTCTTTTTTCTTACTGTGACGCTCAATCTCTTTAAGCATTGCTTTGACATCGGCATCAGAATTGACACTTTCAATATAAACACCACCTGTTTTTGTTGCCAAGTCTGCAATTTTATCATTGAGTTTTGAAACAATGATTTTTCCGTTTTGTTTGATGAACTCTCCATTTTCAAGCTTTATCGGTGCTCCCTGCGGTGTGCCTACACCAAGCACAAATACCGCTATGTCATGCTTTTTTGCAAAAGCAGTCTCTTGAGAAAAATCTTTTTTGTCTCCGCCGTCACTCAATATCAGCAAATATTTTTTTGCATCTTTTTTTATACTTTTATCGACAACCTGCAGCATCGACATAAAGTCTGTGCCCTGCTCTGTTATAGAATTCGTGTTAAGTTTTTTCAGTAAAAAAGCAACAGCTTCATGATCAAAACTCAAGGGCGACACCAGATAGGAATTTTTTGCAAATGCAATCACACCGATGCGCTCATTTGGTGCCAGACGCAAGAGTTCAAGAGCCTTTTGTTTTGCCAGTTTTAATCTGTTTGGATAAACATCTTCTGCCAACATAGAATCTGATATATCCAAAGCTATCATAATATCAGCACTCTTAGCCGTCACTTCAATCTTTCCGTCTTTGATGACAGGACCTGCCAAAGCAAGTGTCATCAATACAGCAATCAGAAAAAAGAGTGCATTTCTTGCTTTGAGTGTCAAAGTGTTTGAAGAGACTCTGAGTCTTTGCATCACCTCGCTTGAAAAAAATGTTGCATGCGATTCTTTTTGTGTAAGCAACAATCCAAAGAGTATAACAATTAACGGTAACATATAGTAAAGAAATTCCGGATGTAAAAAACTCATATTACACTCCCTCTTTTATTTCGTAAATAGACATAAAGCAGCAGAGACAACAATGCTATAAACAGCGGATAAAAATAGTAATAGTTTTTATAGGAAAATGTTTCATTTTTTATCTCTGATTTTTCCAGTGCATCAATTTTTTCATAGACCTCTTTAAGCTGTGAGGCATTTGCAGCACCAAAGGCAACACCGCCTGTCTCTTTTGCAATTTTCATAAGCACGGCTCTGTTGTACTCATCAGGAGCGCCTATCCCTATCGGATAAACTTTTACCCCCTCTTTTTTGGCAATATCCAGTGCCACATCCAAAGGAATTTTATCCACTCCGGCTGTGGAGTAGCCGTCTGTAAGCAAAATAGCCACTTTTGATTTTGCCTTGCTCATTTTTAACAGGTTCACTCCCTGTGCCAATGCTTCATACAGGGCTGTATATTTTCCCGCCATTCCTACTTCAAGCTGAGCAACAATGCGGGACAGTATATGCTTGTCATATGTCAACGGTGAAGCGATAAAAGAGTAGGAACCAAAAACGACAAGTCCCATATTGTCATTTTCTCTTTTGTTTATAAAATCCCGTACAATTGATTTCACAACATCAAAGCGTGATGCAGCGGGGTTGAGCGGGTCAAATCCACGCTCTTTCATAGAACCCGAAGCATCCAGAATAAGGGCTATCTCATGCCCGTGTTTTGGCTTCAACTCATACGGTTCGTCTTTTACCGGCGACATAAGTGCCAAAATCATCATAACAATTGTGAGCCATTTTAAAAAGAAAAGCAGTTTTGATGCAGAAACATTGCTCTTCATAAACTGTGAAGCATGCGGAAAGTAAATTGAAGGCAGCTTCATTTTGCAAAGTGTTTCACATGCTATAAAAAAGAATATAACAAACAGTAATTTTGGAAATTCGAAATATATGCCGTCAAACATCTATCATTCCCTTATATAACTCTATTACATGTAAAGTATCTGTATCAAAATTTTCTACATTTTTTTTATATTTGTATTTTTGGAGTATTTGCAACATATTTTCATAGGCTTTTAAATGACGTTCACTGTCATCTTTAAAAGTTGCTCCGTAAAATGTCAAATCATATGCCGCTTTTTTCGGATTTGAATAGTCTACCGAAAATAGCCTCTTGTAATGCTCTGCTCTTTTGTTGTATTTTTTTCTGTTTTGCATCCATTTGTATGCCAAATATATAAAACCCGAAAGTATCAGAACAACTAAAAGGCTCACTCCGATAAGATAATATAAAGAGTACTCATGTATCTCTATAAGCGGCTTAATATCATGCAAAGGAATTTCATTTTGTTGTAGGTTTTGCATCTATCTGCCCTCAAATAATCGTCGTAAGGAAACACCGGTTTTTCCGTCTGTATAAACTTTTGTAAATCGAATCTGGTGTTTTCTGAATGTTGCATAAAGTTTTCTGTCATGCACTAAAACTTTTTTCGCATACTCTTTGACTGTTTGTGCATTAAAATCACCTTCTAAAACAGCACCGCTCTCAGGATCCACCAAAGAGGTAAAACCCATCTCCGGCGGTCTCTCTTCAAGTCTGTCACGTACAATAACAGCCACTACTTCATGTTTTTTTGCCAATACTTTAAAATCAGGGATTTCAAAAAAATCTCCGACAATGACAATCAAAGATTTTCTTTTGAGCCTTTTAAACAGAGTATCTGCCAAAACTTTATAGTCTGCTTTTTTGTTCAAAGGATCAAAATCCAAAATTTCATTCGTACTTTTATGGACCTGAAAAAGCTTTTTACTCGGTTTTAAAAAAGATTCCAGCTTATCACTGAAGATGTAGGAACTCAGCAAATCACCGTTTTTTATCGTCGAAAAGCTCAGCATGGCTGTAATTTCTGCAATAACATCCTGTTTAAACCGTTTGGAGCCAAAATAGACACTGCCGTTGAGCATTGATGCCACGACTACATTCAACTCTCTTTCTTCACGAAATATTTTAATATAAGGCTTTTGCAGTTTTGCCGTGATATTCCAGTCAATATGTCGAATGTCGTCACCGGGCATATATTCACGCAATTCTATAAAGTCATAGCCCTCGCCTTGAAAAATAGACGGATTGTTTCCAACCATCTCACTAAAAACCTGACGGCGGGCCCGTACAAGTATTTTTTGTAGTTTGCTCATTATGGCGACCTTATGGTATCGCTACAGTTTCAAGCACTTTTTGAATGATTTCATCTGTCGTGATACCTTCAGCCTCAGCCTCGTATGTAAGTACAATACGGTGACGCATCAACTCTTTTACAATATAAGCAACATCAACAGGAGTAACAAAGTCTTTGCCACGCATAAATGCCATCGCCTTCACGGCTTTGAACATGTCTATACTCACACGGGGAGAAGCTCCGAACTGAATGTACTCTTTGACCTCTTCGAGTCCGTACTCTTCAGGATGTCTTGTTGCATTGACGAGTTCTATCATGTACTCTTCCACTTCTTCGTCTACATGTATATCGCGTACAACTTTTTTCAGCTCTTCAAGTTCGCTTTTATTCAAAACCGGATTGATTGTCTCAAAATTTCCGCTTGAAATTCTTCTTGCGATTTCAAGCTCTTCTTTTTTTGTGTTGTATCCGACGACAAGTTTAAGCATAAATCTGTCAAGCTGCGCTTCAGGGAGCTGATAGACGCCCTCTTGTTCTACCGGGTTTTGTGTTGCCATGACAAAAAACGGCAGATCAAGTTTAAATGTCGTATCACCGATTGTCACCTGCTTTTCCTGCATCACTTCAAGCAAAGCAGACTGCACTTTTGCCGGAGCACGGTTAATTTCATCCGCAAGCAAAAGATTCGTAAAAATCGGACCTTTTTTGATTTTAAACTGATTGTTCTGCGGGTCGTATATTTCAGCCCCCAAAATATCCGAAGGGAGTAAATCCGGTGTGAACTGTGCCCGCTTAAAGTCAAGCCCCAGAGCTTTTGAAAGTGCATTGACCGTTGTTGTTTTTGCCAGTCCAGGAACACCTTCTATAAGGATATGCCCTTCACACAACAGTGCAATCAGCAGAGAATCTATCATCTTTTCCTGCCCGACAACTACTTTTGCAACTTCTTTTTTTACCTCTTGTATTTTATTAATCATTTTTATACCTCAGTTATTACTATTTCTTTTTATTATTATTGCAAGTATATTCCCAAGAAGTAAACGGTTACTAAATACCAATATTTAACACTTTTGAAATGCCCTCTTTTTGTATGAGCGAATGAAGCTTTTTGACAAGATTCTGCCTGGCTATTTCATAGCCCTGGGAAGACTGTCCGGTTACATGTATGACATTTTCTCCTAACACTTCCCCTTTATAGTTTTTCGTTACAAAAGATATTTCACTGCGGGCAAGCGTAAAACCGTACGCGCTTGCCTTTTTGATTTTTGCATGAATAAAAACAGTATAGTGCATGTTTGATTTCACATTTTTTATGATAAACTTTTGTTTGGTCAGGGCACTTCTGAGTGGTTCAGCCAGACTTTTCACATTGGAATTTACCCAAAAGCTGATATGTTTTAGAAGATAATCATACTCTTCATTTACTTTACTCATCCATGCTATGTATTTTGTCTCGTCAAAGCCTTTATGCAGCACTTTCATCACTATCAGAGCATTCTGTATATATGTAAATGATTTTTTCATCTTTTTATAATATGCCAAGCGTTTGAGTGCATCACATTTTTGTAAATTTTTGACTTTGCTCCTGTATATTTTCAGTTTTTGGTCCAGTTCATTTTTTAAGCCTTGAAACAACTTTTGTTTATTGACCTTTATAAGCACCGCATATCTTTTAAAGCCGAGTTTTTTTGTATGGAGTATTTCATATTCGCTGATTTTTATTTTTTCAACACTGCTTTGTGTTTCATTGATGTATGTTGCCTCGGAGCTGTTGACACTTCCCTCTTTTACAACTGTTTTTGCACGAAAATTTGATGAAACCGCTACATGTAATGTCGAGGCTAAAAGACTCAAGGCATTCGTAATGGCATCTTGCTGGTTTTCACCTTCCCCCAGTGCATAAAGCGTAGAACTGTCAGACTGTGGAGGTTGCATATACCATGACGGAAGCTCTTTTTTTGCAACAACAACTCTTTGCTTTGCAGCACAACCGCCTAAAAGCAGCCCTGTAATAAGAAAGAGTAGGCTTAATTTGTTCATCTGTTTAACTGCTCAAGTGTTTTTTTTCTTTTGGAGATAAGAGAGTTGATACGGACAACAGCCTCATTAATCTCCTCAACCGGCTCTATCATCAAATCGTCCGCATATTCATAGTACTCTTTCGCCTCTTCATATTTCCCCTGTGCCTCTTTTATCACACCCAAATCGTAAAATGCCACATAACTTTTCATATTTGTCGCATCAATCAACTCTTTCAAAAATTTTTCTGCTTTGTCATAACGCCTCTGCTCAATATATTTTAAAGAGATTTTCAAAAGTTTCTCTTGTTCATCTGTATAATCCAAATCAGGATCCTCAAGTAATTTTACATGAAATTTTCTGTAATGCGGAGTCAGCTTATAAATAAATGTATCTGCTATATCATCGGCAAGCTTTTGCGCCACCATCATTTTTGACGGGATCGCCCGCGAATCATCAGCACAGTGCTTAAATGAACTTGTTCTGCCTAAAGTATCAGCATAAATGATATCGCCTTTGGCAACATCCACTATTCTTACTTCTGCAGAAAGTCCTATAAGCCGTTTCATACAGCGCACACGGTATGTTTCGAGTTCTGTACATTTTCTATTTGCACAACGGACACGAGCCTCATAAAAATAACTGTCTTCTTTGGTAACAGGGCTTACATTTCCAGAAATTATAGCCTGCGCGCCTATCAGTTCTCCAACCTGGACAATCTTTTCATCATTGACAAGACCACTGTTTTGCAGTTTTTGCTCTGCTATAACTTTATTTATATCGTTTCTGCTGACAACAGTAAAATATTTTTTATTGTTTATCTCAAAATTAGAAAGCTTTGCCTCTATTTTTCTCGAAAGTCCTACTCTGTCATGTGTGAAATCTGTCACTGCTATTACTTTTGTTTGCGATATTCTGTCAATTTGTGCAGGCTCAAGTGCCTGTACAGTCACTTTCTGAGAACATCCGCTCATAAAAACAATAAAAAAAGCCATTAGTATATTTGTAATATTTTTCATAAAACTCCTCTTCGTGAAACGATTGTAGTTAAAAAGCATTTAATTGTAAATAAATCTATGCTTTCTTATAAAATTTATAAATTTTCACTCTTTTTTCTTGACATATCAATTGTATTTGTCTATAATTTCGACCTCTTAACAATAAGAGGCAAGAGTCCTGTTAGCTCAGCTGGTAGAGCACGTCACTTTTAATGATGTGGCCGATGGTTCGAATCCATCACAGGACACCATTTTTTTGTTATTTGCACCTCAGATTAAAGTTCACGTACCTTATGTACGATTCACTTTAAACTTCGGCACAACTAATCAAAAAACAACTACAAAAAGTGGCCCCGTCGTCTAGCGGTTAGGATCCATGGTTTTCATCCATGTTACAGGAGTTCGATTCTCCTCGGGGTCACCAACTTTACTCACTTTCAAACAATCATTAGAACGCCAATTCTAATATCAAGTGCAATTTCCACCTAATTTAACTAGCTAACTTTTTACTCATTTCACTAAAAAACACCTCTGATGTGTCAACCCTATTTCATACTTATTGATAATTTGCTATACTCTCACGCAATCATTATAAAGAGAGATAGCATTGGGTTCAAAGAACAGAATATTTTTAGGCATGCTTACAGCAATTATTTTACATCGCCAATTCTAATATCAAGTGCAATTTCCACCTAATTTAACTAGCTAACTTTTTACTCATTTCACTAAAAAACACCTCATATGGAGTTTTATATCCAAGGATTTTCTAGGTCGATTGTTAAGTCTGTTCTGAATCATAATGATTTCATCCTTTGAGACATTTAAAAAGGTGCTTTTCTTGGGTAAATACTGCCTGATTAATCCGTTAGTATGCTCATTCAATCCTCTTTCCCAGGAGTGATATGGATTAGCAAAGTAAAAATCTGTGTTCAGTGCAGCTGCTACTTGTTTATGATATGCGAATTCCTTGCCGTTGTCACTTGTAATTGTATGAGTGATCTTTTATCTTAGAATTGCTAAATGTTCTGAGTATGAATAAGGGTAACCCACCCACATCAGTATGAAATTAGTTTAGTTTTAGGTATTGATAATAATTATAAGTTTTTAGTTTCAAGCAGGTCACAAAGATTGCATTCTAAAATATAAGAAATTTTATAGAGATGCTCGATATTAAAGTGTTGCTTTTTGAGATAAAGTTCTGCCTGAGAGACAAGACCGACGGACTTATGACCAAGTGCGTGAGCCAATGCTAATTGCGTGAGACCTTTTAACTCTCGTTGCTTTTTAACATTGATGCCGATTTGTTTATAGAAGTTATCTATTGTTTCAGATGGTAGCTCATCAGCATTTCTCAACTGTTCATGCCTAGTTTTTAAGATTAACTGAATGATATGATGTTATAGTATTTCTAGCAACTAGTGTTTACTAGTTAATCTATCAAAAAAGAGTTAAAATGAAAAAAAGAGTATTACTTGCATTAATAGTGCTGGGTATTGTAGTGTTTAGTAATGGTTGTGGAGGTGCAAATCCTAGAGTTGTAGAAAAAACACCTGTATCAGTTTATAAAGCTACGATAAATGTCGTTGATTCTAATAGTAAGCCGTTGAACAATGTAAAATTAGATTACATAATCAAAGATTCGATATCTAATGCAAAAATGGAAAAAACCATAATATTTTCAAAAAATTATACTATTAAACCAAAAATAAATTCTTATAATAGAAAATGGGTAATTGGAGATAAACAGTACTCTACATGGGTATGTGATGCTGAAATAAAATTTTCAGTCTCTAAAAAAGGATATTATCCTAAACAATCTAATTTTTTATATCATACTGGTGAATATCCATGTTCATATGATGAAGATCACATAACAATCATTTTAAATCAGCCAAGTGATTATCTAAATCAGATTTTTTATAAAAGCCTTAATAATGAAAAGTTGAAAAATAGTATTTTAAAATATGTAAATTCTATAGTAATAGAAGGTTATTTAGCAGATTCAGTTTTAGAATATGGCTCAATTAATAAAATTTCGTTTAAGCATAAAAATTATTTACAAATGAAATTTAAAAATGCAACCGTATATAATTCATTAAAATTAAATAAATATGATATTGGTAAAAAATTATTTGATAAGTTAGTGAGAAAAATTTTAAATCCTTTAAATGTGTTAGATAGTAATCACCTTCTTTATGGCTATGATATAATTGTTATTGGTTACACTAAGAACTTTATTAATGACGATGATTCAGATCATTCGATTGAATATCATTTTATGATACCCGCAGATATTGTAAAAAAATATAAAAACAAAGATATCACTGGACAACAGTTATTAGATTCTTCAATTATTTTAATAGATAATGAAAGAGTATCATTAAAGTTACAATGACAAACTAATCTTTATAGAGCAAATGAAAGATTTAGACTCAAAAGCAATAAACCTTTTTGTGTAATGAGTCTCAAAGAGGCTCTACACTTTTACTCTTTACTAATCTTCACCTCAAATCCAGTCTGCTCACGTACAGCTTGTTCTAAAAGGCTAGGATTAATATCCTCTATGGAATATACAGCATCATGCACTTGATTACAAGCTTCTGGCAGACTAAAACATCGTAATAGGTTTTGAGTATTGGGTAGTGTTTGTATTGCTTTGGCATACTATCAAGGTTATCAACCTTACTGACCAACTTTTCTCACTTTCAAACAATCATTAGAAATTTATGTCATAATAACATTATCCTATAAAGAGGGAACAACATAGTTATGCATTCATGGACTACACTTTCCCAGGCATTTGGGGGCATCGGTATTTTTATACTTGGTATGATTATCATGACCCAGGGTTTACATGCTCTTGCCGGAGATACTATCAGAAATGCTTTAATTCGTTTTACAAAAACACCCACTACCGGAGTTATAACAGGAGCTGTCAGTACCGCTGTTTTACAGTCATCAAGTGCTACAACAGTTGCTGCTGTAGGGTTTGTATCTGCAGGATTATTAACATTTCCCCAAGCACTCGGTATTATCTTTGGCGCAAATATCGGTACCACTATTACAGGATGGATGGTAGCACTTCTCGGATTTAAACTCAAACTGGGCACTCTGGTTTTGCCTTTTATACTTGTAGGGTCAAGTTTAAAACTTTTTTCAAAAGGAAAAGCAGCGGATATCGGTTTTGCCATTGCCGGATTTGGTCTAATTTTTGTCGGTATCAGCTTTATGCAAGAGGGCATGTCTGTCTATAAAGACATCATTTCACCTGAATACTTTCCGGGAGATTCTTTTTTTGGCCGATTTGAGCTCTTCTTACTTGGGATTCTTGTCACAATTATCACACAGTCATCAAGCGCAGGTGTTGCAGCGACACTCACAATGATTTACGGAGGTGCCATCAGTTTTGAGCAGGGAGCAGCCTTGGTAGTCGGCATGGATGTAGGTACAACAGTTACAGCGGCTTTAGCAACCATAGGTGGCTCTGCAGAAGTAAAAAGAACCGGCTTTTCACATGTTGTATACAATATATTTACCGGTATTGCCGCGCTTTTTTTAATAGCACCCTACACTCTGTTCTTTGAATCTTTCGCGCCCGGTTTTTTCATGCAACAGGCTGAAATTGTCTTAGTACTGTTTCATACTTTTTTCAACTTTTTAGGTGTCATTGCAATTATACCTTTTACAATACCTTTTGCGCATCTTATGGAAAAAATCATACCCGAACCAAAACAAAAGTATATACAGGATTTTGATCCTGCATTACTTGAAAATATCCCTTTGGCTTTGAGTGTTGTGCAAAAATCTCTTGAAAATGAATTCAAAACGTTATTGCGGTATATGCTCTATTTACTTGGAGCGAAAAAAAATGCACACAAAATCAATCTGCATACTTTTGACAAGCTTTTAGATGAAACACAGAATTTCTTAGACAAAATTAATTTAAAAAATACACAGGATGCAAACTGGCAACGGCTTATCAGTCTCATTCATGTTATTGACCATCTGCAACGGCTTTTTGACCGATGCCGTGAAGATGAGCACAAAGCACTGTTTCTTCAGTCATCACCCTTGTTGGTATTAGAAAAAAATCAATTTATTGGGCTTATTCAAACAAGTCTGCAACTCCTTGAAAAAACATCCTTACAGGAACTAGCCAATTATACACAGCAGAGCAACTATGACATTGACAGGAAAACAGAACAAAAGAGAGAAGAAATAACACTGTTAATGGCCGACGGGACAGTTAGCATAGATGAGGGCACCTACCACTTAGAAGCAATTCGGTGGCTGCAACGTTCATCGGTACACATTACACGTATTGCATATCATCTGCAACAGGCACTGCTCAATGCAGGAAAATAAGATATAATAAGTAACAGGAGCCAGTTATGGATAAATTGCAAAAATATAAATGTGTGTTTTGCGGTCATATTTATGACCCGAAAATCGGTGATGAAAAAAGTGGCATTCCTCCCGGAACAGCTTTTGAGGATCTTCCTGAGAACTGGAAATGTCCGGGTTGCGGTGCCCAAAAAGAGTATTTCAAGCCTGTTGAGTAAAACTGTTATTGGAGAGAGTATCGAATCGGTACACTCAACATTATATCTGTTTTCGGCTTTGGAAATTTTCCTGAAAGCTCAGCGATTGTTTTAATCGCCGCACGCGTCAAGATACCACTGCTTGAAGATATTGTTGTAATTTGTATAACAGTAGCATCTTTTAACAGCATAAAGCGAACAGTAACAGAACCCTGTATGCCTCGCTTACGTGCCATTCGCGGATAGTAGAGGTTTTCTTTTATCAATTGGGCAATCTGTGCCAGATTTTCCTGCAAATACGCTTCTTTCTCACTCACCTTTTTTTCAACAGTTTTTTTTGTCCTCTTTTCCCTGCGAAGATTTTCTTCTGCAACAGGCATGTTTTTCACGACTTCTTCTACTTTTTTTTCCGGTTTCTCTTCTGCTGTTTGTTCTATTCTTTTTTCCAGTTTTGTCTTTTCTTCAATCTTCGCCTCTTTTATCGTTTCTTCTTTCTTTTTAATCTGTTTTTTTAAAGGAATTTTTTTCTTAATTTTCTTGGGTTTTTGTTGGGTTTTTTGTTTTTTGGGAGGAATCACTTTTTTATGTTGCGGGATTTTTTTCGCTTTTTTTTCAGAGATAACTTTTTTTCTCTCTTTTTTCTTCTTATGTGTTTCTTCAGCCTGTTGTTTGATACATCTCAAATTTACACACACTCTTTTTTCTTCTTCAACAAATGCGGCAGATGAGACCACATACTTATAAACACCAAACAGGCTCAGCAGAATAAGCGCATGAACGAGCAAAGAAAGAAAAAGAGACTTTGAGTGATTAAGCATACATTATTTTAAATGGCGCGTTTAAATTCAGGATAGGCTTCAACGCCAACCTCATTGACATCAAGCCCCTCTACCTGAATATCATCCTCTGCTCTGAATGCAACAATCTTGTTGATAATGTAAATAACAATATAGGAACTCACAAATGCAAAAACTCCGATGACTACAATCCCTTTGAGTTGTGAAACCAGTGACACTTTATCAACAAAAATACCAACAGCGAGTGTACCCCAAATACCGTTGACAAGGTGAACAGAAAGTGCACCTACAGGATCATCAAGTTTTAATTTGTCAAACATTGGTACAGCAAAAACAACAAGTGCACCGCCAATGGCACCAATCAGGATTGGTGTGTACATGTCATACAAATCAGGTCCTGCAGTAATTGCAACAAGCCCTCCAAGCGCACCGTTTAATATCATTGTGATATCTAAAAGCTTATAGCGTGCATACATGATAACAGCTGCAATGATTGCACCCGCCAAACCTGCCGTATTTGTATTCATAATCGTTTTTGCAACCGTATCGGCATTTTCGATACTTGAAATAGAACCGACACTGCCACCGTTAAATCCGAACCATCCTATCCATAAAAGAAGTGCTCCAAGAACCACAAGCGGTACATTTGATGCAGGTATCACTTTTATTTTTCCGTCTTTGTATCTGTCTTTTCTTGGTCCCATAATCAAAATCGCAGCCAGCAATGCCCAGCCTCCGGTGGAGTGAATAACAGTTGAACCTGCCAAATCATACATGTCAATATCCAACACTGTTCCCGCAAGAAGATCAGCGCCCCAGCTTACATTAACAATCAAAGGATAAATAACAGCACCCATAACAACCGTAAATATCATCAGTGGTATAATTTTTACACGCTCACTCACTCCACCACTCATAATATTTATAGTTTTACCGACAAATGCCATCTGAAACAAAAATGCCGCCCATATACTCATAGAAGAGTTTTCCCAGGAACCAAACGCAAGAGAGTAGCCGACAAGTAAAAATGCCATAGATGCTACCGCATAAATCATGGTATTTACCGTCAAAACAGAAGAGACATTTTTTGTTCTTACCAGTCCGGCTTCAAGCATGGCAAAACCCGGAACCATTAAAATAATCAAAACCATAGAAAAAAGTGTAAAGAAAGTATCCAGTATGTATTTGAAATCAGCTTCAGACATTATAAACCTTTAACCCGGATTATGCAACAGAAAACTCAAGAAAGTCTCTATCATTGTACCCAAGGCACATTCATAAAATTATTGACCAACCAAAAAGGTTGGCACAACAATTTTCTAAACATCCCTTGGACACAAGCATAGAACCTACTTATTATTTTCTATTGCATAATTCGGGTTTAAATTGAACTTAAAAGCTGAGTGTAGCAAAATCTTTATATTTTAAAAATTAAATCATTATTTTTAAATGCCAAAGAAGTCAATATGTGGATTTTCTACTCCTTGTAAAGGAGTCGGCTTGAGTGCCATAGCGGCCAGCGAAGCCAAAGGGGGTGGGATACCGCCATTAAGTTAAGCATTTTTTTGCAACGCGGACTTCAGTCCTGGCTGAAAGTGGCAAGACATTGCAACAGCCGGTACTGAAGTACCGGTTCCGAGAAAGCATTATTGTTTAGATAGCTTCCTCGTCAGTTTCACCTGTACGAATTCTGATAATTTTTTCTATGTCGCTTACAAAAATCTTACCGTCTCCGATTTTACCTGTACGTGCTGCTTCAACAATTGTTGCCGTAACCTGTTCTACCATGTCTGCTGTAACAACCATTTCCATTTTTATTTTCGGTAAAAAATCAACCACATACTCGGCACCGCGGTACAATTCGCTATGCCCTTTTTGACGGCCATAGCCTTTTACTTCACTTACTGTCATACCGTCAATACCGATTTCTGCCAGTGCATCTTTTACATCTTCCAGTTTAAATGGTTTGATAACCGCTTCTACTTTTTTCATTATCACTACTCCAAAGTTTTATTATTTATCAATTGTAACCATTTTTGATTACAAAATCAATACACTAATCCCAAAAAGAGATTAGTTATTCATGTATCTTTCACCTTGAACAGATTCATCCAGACCCATTGTTTCTTCATCTTCACTTACACGTGAACCACCAGTCAATGCAGTAGCAACATAGTAAACAACAACAGTACCGATAAGAGTGAACAGTCCAACAATAACAACAGACTCAACCTGAACAATAAACTGTCCTATTCTGTCACCTGATTCTTTCAGCGGTCCGTCCCATAACAGATCATTGTCTTTTAAAGCCAAAAGACCGGTTGCAAGTGCACCAAACAAACCAGCTAAAAAGTGAACACCGAATGCATCCAAAGAGTCATCATAACCAAGTTTCTTTTTAAGCACAGTCACACCCCAAAAAGCGAAGAGCGTTCCAACGATACCAACGATAAAAGCACCACCCACACCAACAAATCCGGCAGCAGGCGTAATAGCGACAAGTCCAGAAACAGCACCTGTAGCAAGTCCCAGCAATGTAGGCTTTTTATAAATAACCCACTCAGCAAGCATCCATGTAATAGCAGCTGCGGCAGTTGCTATCGTTGTAGTCAGGAGTGCTACACCGGCAATGGCATTCGCTCCAAATGCAGACCCTGCATTGAATCCGTACCAGCCAAACCATAAAAGAGCTGCACCAAGCGCAGTCAAAAGCACTGTAGCAGGTTTCATTGCAGACTTAGGATATCCGACACGTTTGCCAACAAGAACAGCAAGAACCAAACCGGCCAGACCACCATTCATATGGACAACTGTACCACCGGCAAAGTCTAAAGCACCTAAATCAAAGAGATAAGCACCGTCTCCACCCCAAACCATATGAGCAACAGGAGCATACACGACAAGTCCCCAAAGAGCCACAAATACCAGCCATGTAGAGAATTTAATACGTTCTATAACCGAACCTGCAGCAATAGCTACTGTAATAGCTGCAAATGTACCCTGAAATGCCACAAATACATAGGTAGGATATGTTCCGCTTAAATCATGCCAGCTGATTCCGTTTAAGAAGACATTACCGAATCCACCCATTACATTCTGAACAGCGGCAGACTCTGCTGTACCAAATGCTATAGAATAACCGGCAGCAATCCAAACGACAAATGCAACTACAAACGCTCCAAAAACCATAGCGTATGTATTGAGTACATTTTTACTTCTTGTCATACCTGCATAAAACAGTGCAAGACCTGCAGGTGTCATCAATAATACTAATGCAGTTGACATCATCATCCATGCTGTATCACCTGTATCAAGTGTTGCTGTATCCTCCGCAAATACGAATGTTGGTAAAGCAAATAAAAATGCTAATAACCATTTCTTCATGTGAATCCTTTTGTTGAATATTTTCAAAACAAAGTATAGAATAATTACATCTTTTTTTTCAGCTTAAACTGATTAATTTTTAAGCAGCTTTTACAATTCCTCTATTATTTATTCAATTACACAAAAATTCATCAGTTTTAAACATTTTATTAAGCGACAATAAGATAATATATATAAATTTAAATTTTAGGTGTTTCAATGAGCAACTTGTTAAACAATGGTGATATACAAAGTATAAATATAGAAGAAACTCTTCAAAACAGCTATCTTGATTACTCTATGAGTGTTATTGTCGGTCGTGCCTTGCCTGATGTAAGAGACGGGCTCAAACCTGTTCATAGAAGAATTCTTTATGCAATGGACAAACTCAATCTCTCATTTGGTGCAAAGTATAAAAAATCAGCACGTATCGTCGGTGATGTTATCGGTCAGTACCACCCTCACGGAGATACAGCTGTTTATGATGCACTCGTGCGAATGGCGCAGGATTTTTCCATGCGGATGGAACTTGTAGACGGACAGGGAAACTTCGGTTCGGTTGACGGTGACTCAGCTGCTGCGATGCGTTATACGGAAGCCCGTATGACAAAATATGCAGGTGAACTTTTAAAAGATTTGGAAAAGAACACTGTCAATATGATAGACAACTATGACGGTACAACAAAAGAACCGGATGTAATGCCGACACGTGTGCCGAACCTTTTAATAAACGGTTCTTCAGGGATTGCGGTCGGTATGGCAACAAACATTCCTCCCCACAACCCTACTGAAATTATGAACGGACTCAAAGCACTCCTGGAAAATCCCAATATTACACTTTCTGAAATCATGGAACATATCAAAGCGCCTGATTTTCCGACAGGTGGCATTATATTTGGAAAAAAAGGGATTATGGATGCCTATGAAACAGGGCGTGGCCGTATAAAAGTACGTGCAAAAACACATATTGAGAAAAAAGGAAACAAAGACGTCATTGTCATTGATGAGCTTCCTTATCAGGTAAACAAAGCCCGTCTTATTGAAAACGTTGCCAATTTGGTTAAAGACAAAATGATAGACGGGGTAAGCGAAATCAGAGATGAATCCGACCGGGACGGTATGCGCGTTGTCATTGAGCTCAAGCGTGACACAATCAGTGAAATTGTTTTAAATAATTTATTTAAACAAACTGCAATGCAGACAACCTTCGGTATCATAATGCTCTCCATTTTAAACCAGGAACCAAGAATTTTTGGTCTTATTGACATACTCAAGCATTTTATCAACCACCGAAAAACTATTATTATCCGTCGTACAATTTTTGATTTGGAAAAAGCAAAAGCGCGTGCACATATTTTGGAAGGTTTGAAAAAAGCAATAGATATTATTGATAAAGTCATTCGTACTATCCGTGCTTCCACAAATGAAGAAGAAGCAAAAGAAAACCTGGTAACAGAGTTCGATTTTTCAGAAATCCAAGCTGCAAGCATTGTTGCAATGCGTCTTGGTCGTCTTACAGGACTTGAAATTGAAAAAATAGAAAATGAATTGGCAGAACTTATGAAACAAATTGAGTTTCTTGAGTCAATTCTACAAAGCGAAAAAGTACTGCACGGTATAATAGGTGATGAATTTGATGAAATTTTACAAACATATACCACAAAACGAAGAACTGACATCGAAGATGACTATGATGATATAGACATAGAAGACCTGATTCCCAATGAACCGATGGTTGTCACAATTACACACAGAGGATACATCAAGCGTGTACCGCTTGCAAGCTATGAAAAGCAAAAACGCGGAGGCAAAGGAAAAACTGCTGTTACAACCTATGAAGATGACTTTATAGAAAACTTCTTTACATGTAATACGCACGATACGCTCCTTTTTGTGACAGACAGAGGACAACTCCACTGGCTGAAAGTCTATCGTATACCTGAAGGAAGTCGTACAGCCAAAGGAAAAGCTGTTGTCAATTTACTTAATTTAATGGCGGATGAGCAAATTCAGTCTATTATTCCGACAACTGATTTCAGCGAAGAGAAATCTTTGGTTTTCTTTACAAAAAACGGAATTGTCAAACGAACAAATTTAAGCGAATTCAGCAATATCAGAAGCAACGGTGTCAGAGCAATTGTTCTTGATGAGGATGATGCGCTCATTACAGCAAAAATTGCGGACAAAAGCATTAAATACCTCTTTATTGTGACAAAACTTGCACAGTGCATCAAATTTGAAATTGAAAAAACCCGGGAACAAGGACGAAGTACACGTGGAGTAAGAGGGATTAAGTTCAAGTACGAAGGTGATGAAGTCGTCGATGCAAACATTATAGCAAGTGATGATCAGGAGATTTTGATTGTCGCTGAAAAAGGGATAGGAAAACGTACGGATGCAGGAGAATACAGACTGACAAACCGTGGCGGTTCCGGTGTCATTGCCATGAAAATGACTGCAAAAACAGGCAAACATATTGTCGGCTGCCTAATGGTAGATGAGGGCATGGATATGATGGCGCTCACAAAAGCCGGTAAAATGATACGTGTTGATATGCAGACAATCTCCAAATCAAGCAGAAACACTTCCGGGGTCTATATAGTAAAAGGGGATGAAGTTGTCAGTATTTCACGCTGTCCGAAAGAAGAAAAAAGCGAAGAGGATGAGGAAGACACATCTCCTTCTTTAGACTTGGAATAGTAATTGCTGAAAGTCAAATACTACTTAATAAAGAGGAACTTAGCATGAAAAAAAATATCATTACAGGAAGTGTTATTACTATCTTAGCATTAGGATTTTCAGCCTGTGCCTATAAACAACAGTGTGGCACTGACGAATGTGGTCATTCATATATAGATAGAACATACAGAAGTTACAACACTACTAAACAATGTAATGCACAAAAGCCGCCGATAGTGAAACAAAAAGTAAAAACTATTCAAACAGCAAAAAAAACATTACCGACACTACCTAAGAACACACAAGTTCTGCAGTGTAACAAACCGCTCAGAATCAGCGTTGTAGGGCAAGGTGTTGCACCATGCAATGGAGCATGTTCACCAGCACAAGCCTTAGCCTTAGCAAAAAGAGCTGCCATAGCAGATGCATATCGTCTTATTGCAGAAAAAGTAAAAGGTGTGTACGTAGAGGGAAATGATTATGTGAAGAATATGATGATTAAAAAATCAACAATTCGTACACATGTGGCAGCATGTTTAAGAAATACTAATATAGTAGAGACAAGCTTTAAAGATGGTCTATGTCAAGTAGAAATGGAAATAAAGCTTAAATATGCGGATATTATTCGTTAATTTTATTCTACTTTCTACTTTAGCATATGCTGACTTTTACTACATATCCTATAAATATGTGGTAAAAGATTTTCAACTTTATAATGAACAAATTCTTGTTTCAAAAGCAATGCAGTCCTGCTCTGGCAGCATCAGTCAATCTGTAATCTTTCAAAAAGAAAACAATAAAACATTTGAAAAGTTCATAAAAGAAAAAAAAGAAAAAATGATTGATTTTTTCCAAAAACTCGGACTACATGTAAAGAGTTATGACTCTTTTGATACAGTCAATTCACACACAAATACCACAATTACTTTTTTCACACAATGCTTCAAAGTCGATTTTAATGATAATTTTGTTAGAATATCAGCTTTAAAATAGCCGAATAAAAACAGGACTTTTTGTGAAAATAGCCATAGTCGAAGATGATATCAATATGCGTAAATCTCTTGAAATTGCTATGGGCGATTACAAAGAGTTTAGAGTAAAAACATTTAAAAATGCCAAAGATGCACTTAAAGTCCTTGATGACAGTTTTGATCTGGTCATTACCGATATCAATATGCCCGGAATGGACGGCATAGAATTTGTCAAAGAACTGGGCGGCAGATACGAAGTTATTATCATGACAGGGAATGCAACACTGAGTCGGGCTATCGAATCTATCCATCTTGGTGTCAAAGATTTTTTGCTCAAACCTTTTGATGTAGACACGCTTGTCGATGCGATTAAACGCGAGGCAGTTGTCCAAAAAGTAAAAAAATCGGCGCAAAAAAGCAAAAAAACGACGAATGATTTTTTAGGCTCGTCTGAAGCACTTACAAAAGTTTTAGGCATTGCCCAAAAGGCTTCCAAAACAGATGCAAGTATTTTGCTTTTGGGAGAAAGCGGTGTCGGCAAAGAAGTTTTTGCTTCTTATATACACAAAAACTCTCCAAGAGCAAAAAAACCCTTTATTGCTATCAATATGGCGGCAATTCCTGAGAACTTGATAGAGAGTGAGCTTTTTGGCTTTGAAAAGGGGGCATTTACCGATGCGACCGAAGCTAAAGCGGGACAGTTTGAACTGGCAAACGGAGGAACACTCTTTTTGGATGAGATAGGGGAAATGCCCTATGGTGTTCAGGCAAAGCTGCTTCGGGCCCTACAGGAAAAAGAGGTGCGCAGACTTGGCTCTGCAAAAGCCATTAAAATAGACATACGCGTCGTTTCGGCAACAAACGCAAATTTAAACGAGAAGATAAAAAAAGGAGAATTCAGAGAGGACCTGTATTACAGACTCAATACTATTCCTCTCCATATTCCACCTTTGAGAGAAAGAAAAGACGAAATATTGGAAATTGCACAAAAGATGATTGCACACAACTGTCAAAAGTATGGTTTTGATACAAAAAGGCTCTCTGCTGAGGCAGAAAGTGAGCTTTTATCATATACCTGGCCCGGAAATATTCGAGAGTTGCTTTCAGTAGTGGAGCGTTCTGTCATACTCAGTGAAACCAGTGAAATTCAAAAAGACGAACTTTTTTTAAATAACAGAAAATAGAACAGGAGAAAATTGAATGAAAAAATATAATGTAGCTGTTGTCGGTGCAAACGGTGCTGTCGGTGAAGAGATCTTAAGAGTATTGGAAGAAATTGATTTTCCTCTTAAAAAACTGGTACCGCTTGCAAGTGCAAGAAGCGTCGGCAAGCAGGTAGAGTTTAACAAGGAAAGCTTTGATATTATAGAACTGACACATGATGTCTTTGAAAAAGAAGAGGTGGATATTGCCCTCTTTAGTGCCGGAGGCAGTGTCAGCGCAGAATTTGCCCCTTCCGCAGTTGCAGCAGGTGCTGTTGTAATTGACAACACCTCTCACTTCAGAATGGATCCGAATGTTCCTCTTGTTGTCCCTGAGGTCAATCCTCAGGATATTGCGCAATGGAAAGAAACAGGAATCATAGCCAACCCAAACTGTTCCACTATCCAAATGGTACAGGCACTCAAACCTCTTGACGAAGCATATGATTTGGTTCGTGTTGATGTTGATACATACCAGGCAACCAGCGGTGCAGGAAAAACCGCTATGGAAGAGCTGGTCAGCCAAATGCAGGCATTTTTTGCCTTTAAACTTGATGAAGCAGAGCACAAGGCATTCAACCATCAGATTGCACTCAATGTCATCCCTCAAATTGATGTATTTACAGACAACGGTTACACGAAAGAAGAGATGAAAATGGTGAACGAGACAACAAAAATCATGCACAAAGAAATTGCTCTGAGCGCTACCTGTGTTCGTGTTCCGACACTTCGCGGTCATGCAGAATCAATCACTATGACTTTTGATTCTAAAATAGATGCAAACGAAGCAAGAGAAATCCTAAAAAAAGCACCCAACATAGTGGTTTTGGACAATCCTGATGAAGCACTCTACCCTATGCCTGCTGCATGCATAGACAAAAATGAAACATTTGTCGGGCGTATCAGAAATGACCTCTTTTCAAACAATATGCTGCATATGTTTGTCGTTGCAGACAATTTAAGAGTAGGCGCTGCTACAAATGCAGTAAGAATTGCCCAAAAATGGATAGAGATGGAAGAAGGATCGTAAATGATTGAAAAAATCTTTGAAAGCGGACTCTGGAGTTCGCGCTTTATGGTTTTAATGGCCGTAATTTTCGGTCTGATCGGAGCTGTAGCGCTTTTTATTGTTGCAAGTTTTGACATATATGATACAGCTAAACTTGTAATAAACACCTATGTGAACCATCATCACCCGGAGCACTTTCATGAACTGGTTGTCGGTGGAATTATAGGTGCCGTGGATTTATATCTTATCGGCGTTGTTATGCTGTTGTTTTCTTTCGGATTGTATGAATTGTTTATCTCGGATATTGATGCGGCGAGAGAAGATACTACGAGAGAAAACAAAATTTTGTCTATTCACTCGCTTGATCAGCTCAAAGACAAAATATCCAAAGTAATTGTGATGGTTTTGGTTGTAGGCTTCTTTAAAAAAGTGGGACTTGCAAGCTACCAGACACCGTTAGAATTACTCTATTTGGCTTTATCTATTACTGCCGTTGCTGTCGGTTTGTATTTTTTAAGTAAAGTCGGACACAATCACTAAGGAAAAAAAATGGGAATAAAAAATAAAATATTTGTAGATGCATGTTTTGGAAAAGAGACACCATACACTCCCGTATGGATGATGAGACAGGCGGGGCGTTATCTGCCGGAGTATATGGCAGTACGTGCCAAAGCAGGAGATTTTTTAAATCTTTGTCACAATCCGGAAATGGCCTGTGAAGTCACTCTTCAGCCTGTAGATATAGTTGGTGTTGATGCGGCTATACTTTTTAGCGATATCCTTGTAATTCCTGATGAAATGGGTATGGATTTGTCATTTGTCAAAGGAGAAGGCCCGAAATTTTCTGACCCGATTAAGAATGAGGAAGATATTGACAGGCTCACAGGCGGGGAAGAAGCTGCGAGCAAACTTACCTATGTGTATGACACCATCAAACTCATTAAAACAAAGCTTGCTGAGGACAAAGCTCTCATAGGTTTTACAGGTTCCCCGTGGACACTTGCAACATATATGATAGAAGGACAGGGAACAAAAACATACAATGTATGCAAAAAAATGATGTATTCAAACCCTGAACTTCTGCACAAAATTCTTGCAAAAGTGACTGAGGTCGTAAAACTTTACATGCAAAAACAGATAGAAGCAGGCATAGATGTTGTACAGATTTTTGACTCTTGGGCTGCTGCGATTGAGCCAAACAAATATGATGAGTTTTCCTGGAAATATATGGTAGAAATTGCCGAATATCTAAAAGAAAAATATCCCCATATTCCTGTAATTATGTTTCCCAAAGGCATTCCGGCATTTTTAGATAAAATATACGGCAATTTCGATGTTTTCGGTGTTGACTGGTCCACACCTATGGAACTGGCCAAAGAAAAACTCGGTGACAAATATGTTCTTCAGGGCAATATGGAACCATGCCGTCTATACTCAAAAGAAGCAACGACTGAGGCGGTAGAAGAGATTCAAAATATTATGCAGGGAAAACGCCATATATTCAACCTCGGACACGGAATCCTTCCAGATGTTCCTGTTGAAAATGCAAAGCACTTCATACAAGAGTGCCACCGTGTCAGCAAAAAATAATATCATCTTCGGACCTGTCAACTCACGCCGTTTCGGTATGAGTTTGGGTGTGGATCTTTCACCATCAGCAAAACAGTGCAATTTTGACTGTCTTTACTGCGAACTGGCACCAAGTGCGACAGTAAAAGAACAGACACTTATCGTTTCAGTTGATGAAATTATTACTGAACTGCGTAAGCACCTTCATGATAAAATAGATGTCATAACACTGACTGCCAACGGAGAACCTACACTCTACCCTCATCTTGACAGACTTATAGATGCCATAAATGAGATAAAAGAAGATACTCAAACATTGATACTGACAAACAGTGCTACGCTTGTTACTGAAAAAGTTTTCAACTCCCTTTTAAAACTTGACCAGGTAAAACTTTCTCTTGATGCTGTAAGCCATGAAATATTTAAAAAGATAGACAGACCCCATCCTTCTATCAAGATAGAAAATGTTGTCCAAAAAGTCATAGATTTTTCTCAAAAATATAGAGGAAAACTTTTTATAGAGATTCTCTTTGTACATGGCTTGAATGATACAAAAGAGGAGATACAAAAACTAAATGAAGTTTTGCATAAAATAAAATGTCAGAGAGTAGATATCGGTACGATAGACAGACCTCCGGCCTACCCTGTGACAGGAATAAGCTACAAAGAGCTGCATACCATAGCCCTTATGTTTGATGCCGATTTACCCATCCATATAGCTTCACGGCTCCATGCAGAGCCAAACAATTCCTATTATACAAAAGAAGATGTACTCAATACTTTAGACAAGCGTCCTTTGACTCCGGAGGATATTGCTCTGCTTTTTGATGAAAAAAGCAGAGAGAACCTGAACAATTTGCTTACATGTAATGCTGTCATGGTTAAAAAGGTCGGAAATTTAGAATTTTATGTTCCCGCCGACAATCTGAAAAGAAAGCGTCAACCTGGCAACGGACACTAGATGGAGCATTATAAGATTTGGATTGAAGCCTTTTCCGGTTTGGGACTTTTCCTCTTCGGAATGCTTTACCTTGAAGAACAAATCAAATCTTCCGCAGGGTATGCTTTTAAGCGATTTGTCCAAAATGCAACAAAAACACATTTTAAAAGCCTGCTTACAGGAATCTTTTCAACAGCTGTATTTCAAAGCTCTTCCGTAGTGACACTTATGGCTCTTTCTCTTGTCGGAACCCAGCTGATGAGTTTGCAAAGCAGTATAGCCATTATACTCGGAAGCAATATAGGAACAACTGTCACTGCATGGATTGTTGCTGTTATCGGCTTTAACATGGATATAAAACTGCTCTCCTATGCTGTTATAGGAATAGGAGGCATGGGACAGGTCTTAAGTTCTGACACATCCAAATGGAAAAACTATTTTGGTGTTTTGGTTGGTTTTGGTCTTATATTTTTAGGGCTTGAGGGAATGAAAGAGAGTTTTAGTGACAGTGCCCGAAACTTTGATATGACCGCATATCAGTTTTCGACACCCTACTGGTATGCTTTAATAGGACTCGCTTTAACCGCTGTCATACAATCAAGTTCAGCTTCCATAGCCATTGCACAAAGTGCGCTTTACACACATGTAATCGGTTTTGAAGCTGCAGCTGCTTTTGTAATTGGAACAAATATAGGAACAACCGTAACAGCTTTACTTGGCAGTATTGGCGGTATTGCGGATAAAAAAAGAGTGGCACTGGCCCATTTGCTTTTCAATGTCTCTACCGGAGTTATCAGTTTACTCTTTTTATATCAATTGATTAGTTTGGTAAATTTTGCATTTCCGCATACAGACGGCGTTATAAAAATTGCAATTTTTCATACCTTGTTTAACATACTGGGCGTTCTTATCTGGTATCCTTTTATATCATTTTTAACGGCATTTACACAAAAATACTTTCACCAGGCACAGGACAAAGTTACAAAATTTATATGTAATGTATCTACAGAAGTTCCACAAATTGCTATAGAAGCACTCAAAAAAGAGATAGAGCATCTTTTGAAAAAAGTTCAGGAGTTTGCCCTGCTTGCCATCAATGTGCCTCCGTCAAAAGTTCTTGACGAGCATATGGCGATAGATAAAATTTTAGATAAATACACCCACAGTTTTAATGTAGAATTTGAAAAAGTATATGAAAAAATACGTCTTTTGGAAGGTGAAATATACCGTTATGCCTCTGAACTTTCTGCTGTCAATAATGATGAAGAGTACAATGATAAGCTAAACAGACTCATAAAAGAAGTCAATTATCTTGCCACTGCCGCTAAAGTCATAAAAGATATGCTGTATGATTTGGATTATTTTTATAATGCACATACAAAAGAAGAACAGCAGTTTTACAAAAACATACGCTATCAAATACTCAAAAATATTCAGGCTTTTAACAAAGCCATCCAGGGAGATGAAGATTCCATGAAAGAGATGGATGAAATTTACAAAAGAATTGCGGATGCTTACAGAAAAAGCACTCTTATAATAAAAGATATTGCAAGAAACCATAGTATCAAATCTGATGTGACGACTATGGCAATCAATGACATGCACTCAGTAAAGAGTTTTTCAAAGTCTATGTACAATATACTGAAATTAAACTAATTCTAAAATTTAAAAAAACAATCTAATTTTATTTCTTCAAATAAAAGCATACTTATAGATTCTTTTTTTTATATACTGCGTGCAGGGGCATACTGACTGACTTTAGATCCTCTTTTTATATGAATGATTATCATAATTATTTAAATTCTTATAATATAATAAAATCTGATATATAATTATTTATAATCTCCGGTTTATTTTACTGTAGTTAAATAATTAAATATTATTTAAGAAAAGATTTTCAGTCTTATTTGATAAGATTTTATACAAGACATTTGAATCAGAAAAAATAACTTTTTATGATTATTATGTGCTCTTGACAATTAAGGAGAAGAGATGCCTAAATCAGCATTATCAATAGCTACAATTCAGTTGCCGAATTCAAGGTATGGAGAGATAAGTGTTGCTCATATTGAACAACCGTATGGTGACTTCAGCAGTCCCGTCGTTAGTATAGGAATTTCACTTGAAGGGGATGACGACCATGACTGGAAAGTACATTTGCCTTATGAAAAACTCGATGAAGTTATCAAAGCACTTGAAGAAGCCCGTGATATGAGTGATACTATGCCCCGAAATGACAAACATTATCTTGACCTGCATGCCGAAATTGGTGGTGGAGCGTAAGTGCGCTTCACGGTTCAATACTCGCATATCCTGTTTCCGGTCTGATAGTTATAGTAACATTCTCATCACTGCCGTTTGCAAGTGTAAGATTACAATCAACGGTTAAAAGTGCACCATTATTACCCGGTACAGTATATGCAGCCGTTGTTGCGGCAAGACTTCCGACAAGCGGTCTGCCTAAATGATCGAAACTGATTATAGACTGATTGGCACAGCCGCCAGAAGTTGTAACTGAAGTTACCCCTTTTAAAACTACACTACTTATATCAGTGTCAGTTTGCGGATCTTTTGCAAATCTTGTGTTATTATCACTCACTATGGAAAACCTGTTGCCATTCAAAACAATTTGCCACCGGTCTTTGTACCAAGTATTATTTTGGGTAAACTTGTCATCTATGATTGCCAAATGCTGTGTATATCTGATTTGTGAAAGTAAATGAACAGCTGCTTCAGCAACCGGGTTTGTCTTTACTCTGGGGAGAATAACAGCAGCCAATATCCCAATCACAACTATTACAAATACCAGTTCCAGTAATGTAAATGCTTTTTTCATTAATACTCTCTCTTTTAGTCTGCCTGTAGATTCTATTTTTTTTATTATATCAAAATAGTTGTGTTTAAGCACAACCACATCCACTGCCGCAGCTGCCGCCATTGGACTTCTGTGTTGATTCAAGAGACCAGTCATCGGTAGATTCACAGCCAACATCACAACTCACACCTGTGCTGCAACCAGAAACCGCGGTAGCATTCAAAGCCACTCTTATTACAAACTTATCACCTTCGGCCAACTGTGCATCAAAAGTGTGTTTCCCGCAGAACTCTTCATTCATAAGTTCAGCTACTATATTTGCATACTTATATGCTTCTTGCTGTGTTTGAAATGTAACATTGTTTTCGTATTCACTTTTTTTAAAACACTCACACTCTTTTTCCATTTGTACCGTATACATAAAATATTCCTTTGAATTATTAATTATCTCAGTATAGTATTTATTAGCAAAATAAGCATACTTTATAAAAAGTAATTTTTCTTTATAAATGTTTTTTTATTTTTTCGGATAATCAATAAATAGCAACTTGGCATTGTCACTATCTATATCTTTCCATTGTTTACATGTAAAAGCGATACTGACAATGCCGCAGGTTGGCAAATTTTCTGTATAACCTGCATAATGCTCTGCTAATTCATTCAGCCCCGGATTATGTCCTACCAAAAACACGGTATTGTATTTGTCGTCAATATCCATAAGTATATCTTCCAACGTACTCACGTCAGCTTCATAAATATTTTGGTCATAAACAATTTTCTTTTGATTATAGTGAACCTTCTTTGCAATACTCTCTGCCGTCATCTTCGCTCGTTTTGCAGGACTCGACAAAATAAGATCAGGCATAATCTTTTTTTTGCGAAGTCTTTCGCCCATCATTGGAGCATCATGCCTGCCTCTTTTGTTTAAAGGCCTGTCAAAATCATCCAAATCCATATTTTTCCAACTCGATTTAGCATGTCTTATTATATAAAGTGTTTTCATAATTATGATCCTTTGTTCTGTGTTATGCTAGCAGAAATTGATAAAAAACAGGCAAATACCGATGAGTCTTGAAAAAAATGCTGTGAGTAAATAAATTTGTTGGAAAGTTTGTATATAAAGGGTTATAATTGATGTGGCTCCGGATACTGGATTCGAACCAGTGACCAAGTGATTAACAGTCACCTACTCTACCGCTGAGCTAATCCGGAATATGTAAAATTATCTTAAAAATGGTGTCAGAGGGGGGACTTGAACCCCCGACCCCCGGCTTATGAGACCAGTGCTCTAACCAGCTGAGCTACCCTGACATCGTTTAAGAGGGTGGAATTATACATATATTAAACTTTATTTTTACTAAAACAGGCTTTTAATTGAGTAATTTGGACACATACAGCAACTTGTCAAAGAACTTTACATGTAAGAATAAGGTAAGCTTAGTCAATATGACTAAAGGTATTGACATTTTTACTTTTTTCTTGTAATATTCTTCTCATAAATTAATCATATTTGTAAGGAGATATAATGAATTTTACACCTTTAGGAAAAAGAGTATTGGTTAAACGTGTTGAAGAGGCTAATACTACGAGTTCAGGTATTATTATCCCTGATAATGCAAAAGAGAAGCCTTCTCGCGGGGAAATTGTAGCAGTAAGTTCAGAGGTGAGTGAGCTAAAAAAAGGTGATGAAGTTATTTTTGGTAAATACTCCGGAAATGAGGTTACACTTGATGGTGATTTATATATAGTAATAGATGTTGATGATATTTTCGGAATCATTGGTTAAGTAAAAAAATTAAAAAATATAAGGAGTTTAACAAATGGCAAAAGAGATAATATTTTCAGATAACGCAAGAAACAAACTGGCACGCGGAGTTGAAAAACTCACAGATGCGGTAAAAGTGACAATGGGACCTCGCGGTCGTAATGTTTTGATACAAAAAAGCTATGGTGCGCCTAGTATCACAAAAGACGGTGTATCTGTTGCCCGTGAAATTGAGCTACAGGACAACCTGGAAAACATGGGAGCACAACTTGTAAAAGAAGTTGCTTCAAACACTGCGGATGAAGCCGGAGACGGAACAACAACGGCAACAGTGCTTGCAAATGCGATTTTCAGCGAAGGGCTTAGAAACATCACGGCAGGTGCAAACCCTGTTGAAGTAAAACGCGGAATGGACAAAGCATGTGATTCAATTTTGGAGCACCTAAAAGCCGCATCGAAATCTATTAAAGACAAAAATGAAATTGCACAGGTTGCAACTATTTCTGCAAACTCCGATGCAAAAATAGGAAACATGATAGCAGAAGCTATGGAAAAAGTCGGTCAGGACGGTGTAATTACTGTTGAAGAGGCAAAAGGTATCGTAGATGAGCTTGATGTTGTTGAAGGTATGCAGTTTGATCGTGGGTATTTAAGCCCGTATTTCATTACAAATACTGAAAAAATGACAGCAGAAATCGAGAATCCTTATATCTTACTGGTTGACAGTAAAATTGCATCACTCAAAGATCTGCTGCCGGTTTTAGAACAGGTACAAAAGACAAACCGTCCTTTACTTATTATCGCTGAAGATGTAGAGGGTGAAGCACTTTCAACTCTTGTTGTGAACAAACTTCGCGGTGTACTCAACATTTCCGCTGTAAAAGCACCAGGCTTTGGAGACAGAAGAAAAGCAATGCTGCAAGATATTGCAACATTGACAGGCGGTACTGTAATTTCTGAAGAAACCGGTTATACTTTGGAGGGTGCAGAAATTTCTATGCTTGGCCAGGCATCACGTGTTGTCATAGACAAAGACAATACAGTCATCGTTGACGGTGCAGGAAGTGAAGAAGCTGTCAAAGCCCGTATATCTGAAATAAAAACACAGATTGAAGCAACTTCCAGCGAGTATGATAAAGAAAAACTGCAAGAACGCCTTGCAAAACTCAGCGGTGGTGTAGCCGTCATCAAAGTCGGTGCTGCAACTGAGACTGAAATGAAAGAGAAAAAAGACCGTGTTGATGATGCGCTTTCGGCTACAAAAGCAGCTGTTGAAGAAGGTATAGTCATCGGTGGTGGAGCGGCACTGGTTCATGCTGCTGCAAAAGTAAATATTGATAACCTTGAAGGCGATCAAAAAATCGGTGCTGAGATTATATTACGTGCCGTGAAAGCTCCTATAAAACAGATTGCACAAAATGCAGGATTTGACACAGGTGTTGTTGTCAATGCAATTCAAAATGCAGAAAATGAAAATATTGGTTTCAATGCGGCAACAGGTGAATATGTAGATATGTTTGAAGCGGGTATTATCGATCCGTTTAAAGTTGAACGTGTTGCGCTTACAAATGCGACTTCCGTTTCAAGCCTGCTCCTTACTACAGAAGCGGCAATTTTTGAAATTCCAAAAGAAGAAGCTCCTGCAGCAGATATGGGAGGAGGAATGCCTCCGCAAATGGGAATGCCGGGAATGATGTAAGAAGCAGTGAGTAAAAAAACTGTCTCCTTGGTTCTTGGAAGCGGTGGTGCCCGTGGTCTGGCCCACATTGGCATCATCAGATACCTCGAAGAAAACGATTACGAAATAAAATCTGTTTCAGGATGTTCTATCGGTGCACTCGTCGGTGGATTTTATGCAGCCGGAGTGCTGCATATTTATGAAGAGTGGCTCCAGCAGATAGATACTCTTGAAATGCTAAAACTGCTTGACTTTAAAGGTTCAGGCGGTCTTGTATCAGGGCAGAAACTGATGCAAAAGCTTGAAAACCTTGTCGGCGACTGCCTCATCGAATCTTTAGATATAAAATTTACAGCTGTCTGTACAGATATAGAAGCTGAGAAAGAAGTATGGATTAACAGTGGTTCTTTATTAAGTGCCATTAGAGCGTCCATCTCTCTGCCTCTTTTTTTCACTCCTTTTATCACACCATCAGGAAAAAAACTTGTTGACGGCGGGGTACTCAATCCGGTACCTATTGCGCCAACATTTCATGATGATACAGACCTTACTATTTCGGTAAACCTGGGTGCTGAAGCTGCTCCTGATATGCCAATAAAAAAACGTAAAAAAACTGACACTCCAATACGGCAAAAACTGCAACACTATCTGAAGACTCTCTCATTACCCGATACATTTGTCAAAGAAGACAATATGTACAGCATTGCAAACAAATCTTTTGAAACACTCCAGGGAGCACTCGCCCGTATGAAACTTGCAGCTTATCCTTCTGATATAGAAATAGATATACCCAGAAACCTGTGCAACACTTTTGACTTCGACAAAGCAGAAGAATTGATTGCCTATGGTTACAATTTATGCAAAAAAAGAGCTGATTTATAATTTATTGTCTTATAATGACTACACTTATACATAACGAAAGGAAAACAGATGAGTAATAAAATTTTCATAATAACAGTCTTTATAGGAAATATTGCATTTGGTGGTGTTTTACCAAAAATAGATCTGCAGGGAACCATTCACACAAAAAGCACAAACAGTTTTAGAGCAAAAGTCAGCAAAAAACTTTTTGAACATGGTCTTGACAAAAAAATCGCAAAAGCCAACGTTGACAATGTACTTCTTCATGATGATGCTCTTAATGAGTTGATGACACAAAACATTCTCAAAAACATCCCTTTGCTCAAAGATGAAGATATATTAAACTTTATCACACACTCTGCCTTACGAAAAAAAACAGTCGATTTGAGTTCCTATGCCACACTGGTTTCTTTGGTGCAAAAACACGCAGCCGCTTTCATAGATAAAGAATTAATCTCACAAATAGAACAGACAAGCATTGAAAATGAAAAATTAAAATCGATGAAGGTTTTTGTTTAAATGAAGATTGAAAACCCGTTTGAGTCTGGGCATATAAAAAACTATATTTTACTTTATGCAAGTGTTGTCATAATAATGATTTTATTTTTCTTCGCTTCAACACTCTTTCAAGAAGATGCAAAAAAAATAGAAAAAAAGAGTTTTAATACAAAAGCACCTGAATTAAAAAAGCCACAGGCTGCAAACAAAAAAACATCTGTAAAAGAAAAAAAGTTTAAACTGCTGCAGACAAATTACTAAAGGGCACCTCTGAATGTAAAACTACTCTTTCGTAACTATATACAACTGTTCGTGTCCCAGTTTCTTTAAAATATCCATCACATTTACAAAGTCCTGAAACTTGGACTCTTTGTCACTTCGAAGCACTACCGTCTGGTCTTTGGAAACAGCAGAAAGTTTTTGTTGTAACTCTTTGAGGTTTACTTTCTCTTTGTCAAAAAATATCTCACTTTTTGCATTCACATAAACCGTCACCTCTTTTTTTGTATCTTCTTTTTCTGTTGCTTTTGCTTCTGGCAAATTCACGGGAATAACGCCCTGCTTTATAAAAGTAGCTGTTGTCAGCACCATGACAAGCAGAACAAGCATAATATCTATAAAAGGAATGACATTGATCTGGTCAAACTTTTTAAACTGTTTTTTACACTTCATGGGCCACATCAAACTTTGTTAAAATTCTTTCAACTTTACGAAGAAGAATTGTATAGGCTACAATAGCCGGCATAGCCACAACAAGTCCCATCGCCGTAGCTTTGAGTGCAAGAGCGAGTCCTATCATGATTTTTTTTGCATCTACTGCACCCAAATCACCCAAAGTATAAAAAGTGATCATAATACCGATGACTGTTCCAAGCAGACCCACATAGGGTGCATTTGTTCCTATTGCACTGATGACATTGATATTGTCCGTTAAGTCAAGTTCTAAATTGTCTCTGTGTTTATAATCTTCTATACGTACACTCTTGTAAAACATCATTCTCTCAATAAAAAGCCACAAAGTGACAATACTCATAAGAATCAAGGTTCCCATAACACCATAATCAAGGGCCTGTTCTGCATATGTCATTATATCATTTGTTATTTGCATTCATATTCCTGTTTAAATTTTAATTCTACTGTTGTTCCAATATTTTTTGATGACTGCAACAGTAATTCTATATTGTTTCTTTCGCAAAATCTTTTGACAAGATTTAATCCTATGCCAAAACCCTGCATATTTTTATTTGACTGGTAATAGTTGTCAAAAATACGAACAAGTTCAACCTCATCCATCCCTATTCCGTAATCTTTTATTTTTATACTGTTGTTTTTTACCTCAATATCTATATTTCTTGAAGTGCCTGAGTATTTTACCCCATTATCAATAATATTGTCAATTACTTTTCCCAAACCTTTTTGATCGCTCAATACAGGCATTTTTTCCAACACAAGATTAAATTTCATTTGAGGATATATTTTTTTTACAAAGCCAACTCTCTGTTTGACTAACTCATCAACAAAAAACTCCTCTTTTATCTTTTGATTTGTTTGCATCTTAATCAGATAATCCAATTCATTATAACGCTCTTTAAGCATCATACAGGCTGTATTTATACGTCCAATGCGTTTGAGTATTTTCTCATCATGGCAATTTTTACCTAAAAGCTGTGTCGTTGTTGTAATGGTGCTGATAGGCAGATTAAGCTCATGGAGGGTCTCTTTTGAAAGGTTTTGCAACTCTTGAACATACTCAGCCAAGGGATCAACTGCAAGTTTGGATATAAATACTCCTGAAAGTATAACAATACAAAGAACAATAAAAGCAAACATATAAAGATTCTCTACATGTAATACGTTGAGAAAGTAGTATCCGAGCAGTAAAAAACCTGCTACAGTAAAAAAGTAATAAATAAAGATAATTATTCGAAGATTACGAAACAAGTTTGTATCCGATGCCGCGAATATTTTCTATGCACATAGTAGGCAGTAATTGTTTGAGTCTGTTTATATAGACGCGTATAGCGCCATCACTTCCTCCTCCGTCAGCCGTTGTCCACAACTCTTCATATATCAGCTCTTTTGGTACAGGAGAGTTGACATGATTCATCAGCAATGCTAAAAGTTCATACTCTTTTTTTGAAAGTTCCAAAACCGTTTTATTATAATAAATACATTTATGCAGCTTGTCATGACACAGTTCACCTATACATTCCGCTTCTTTTATCTTGGTTCTTTTTATAAGCGCCTGTATGCGAAATAAAAGTTCTGCATTGTCAAAAGGTTTTGTTAAAAAGTCATCACAACCGCTTACAAAACCACGATGAAGCATCTCTTTTTCTTTATGCGAAGTGAGAAAAATGGCAGGTGTTTCATCCTGGGCAGAGCGTAAATCACCGAGCAGAGAAATACCGTCTATAAGAGGCACATTGATATCCAAAAGATAAATATCAAACTTTGTATCATAGGTGGCATCAAGAGCATCCTGCCCGTTTGGATAATGAAGCACTTCATACCCCTCTTCCTCGAGTAAGTCCACCAGGGTCTCCCCAAAAAGAAGGTCATCTTCAAGCAGCAGTATTTTAATCGACACTCTCTATAGCCCATCCTATCGTTTCACCCGCATACATAGGCACAACTCCTGCATAGTTCTGGGGAACTACAAAGGGTCTTTTTTCAAGCGTCACTTCTTTAAACTCAGGACAGATTCCGTAAATATTTTGTGCATTGTCACTGACAAATGCCTGTAAATTATCCAACTTGTCAAACTGGTCAAATATTTCTGTCAGAAGCTGTAGTGAAATCGGTGCGGTAAAAATACCCGCCGCACAGCCACAGGACTCTTTTTTATGCTGAGGATGCGGCGCAGAATCTGATCCGAACATTACTTTTGGATGCGCTTCAAGTGCTACACTTAAAAGTGCATCCAAATCTTCCGGTCTTTTGGCAATCGGTTTGCAAAAAAGGTGCGGCCGCATCAATCCGCCGATGACATCATCCAGCGTTAACAGCAGGTGATGTACAGTAATCGTCGCATACAAATTCGGATATTTGTCCAGCATGGCAACCGCTTCTTTGGTTGTAATATGCTCCATTATAATTTTCAAATCAGGAAAATTCTGTGCCAAAAGTTCATAAATACTCATAAACTCCGCTTCTCTGTCCATCACAAAACCATCCGTCTCACCGTGCACGCATAAAGGAATACCCAAACTGCTCATCGTCTCCAAAGTAGTACGCATCTCTTCTATATCAAAAGAGCTGACACCGCCCTCTGAATTTGTAGTAATTCCCGCAGGATAGAGTTTAATCGCTGTTATTTCATCTACTATGCTTTCTAAAAAAGCTTTATCATAATTTTTATAAAACAGTGTCATGTAGGGTTCAAAATAATCATTTGGCACAGCCGCCATAATCCGCTCTCTGTACGCCAAAAGATCTTCTCTTGTCTCAACAGGAGGCACAAGATTGGGCATCACTATGGCCCCGCTGTAACTGTATGCCGTCAAGGGCGCTACATTTTCAAGCATTACACCGTCACGAAGGTGCAGGTGCATATCCAGAGGCATCAAAAGTGTATGGGTTTTCATAAAAATTTCCTTAAGTTTATCAATGAAAACATTATAACAAATTCGTTGTTAAATGCCCCATAAATATATATCGGCAAACCAAAGAAGCATACCTATAGGTGCCAAAAACCTATATAAATGACTGAGCTTGACAAAAGGTTTTCCTTCTATAAAAACACCTACCTGGACAGCAGAAACCATGAGTGAAGCAAGAATAAGAAAAAGATAAGCGGCAAGTAAAACTGTGTACCATGTTTTATGGGTAAAACCATACACAAGCAAAGCCACGATAGCAATAAAAACAAGAGTGTTTTGAATATTCATATTGAGATTGGATTTTTCTTCTTTTTTGTAAACGCGGGCAATTTTAAAGTAAAGAAAAGCAAGAAAAAGCATTGTATAGTAAAGCATTGGCAAAACTCCGTATTTTTTACAGGAATTCTACCTAATTAAGATTAACTAATCTTTATTATACATATAAATTATAAACTTTCTTTTGCCTGGGCTATTAAATCATTGATTGCATTTTCATAGCGTTTGGCTTCCTCTTTGTCTGTTGATTCAAATCGCGTCACTAAAACCGGTGTTGTGTTACTCGCCCGTACAAGCCCCCAGCCTTTTTCAAAGTTGATGCGTACACCGTCCACGTCTATCATATCTTTTATAACAGGAAAATCGGCAGGCGGATTTTTAAGCAGTTCTTTTACTTTTTCTATGATTTTAAATTTCTGTGCTTCTGTTGTCTCTACTTTAATTTCTTCGGTAGAATAGACTTGCGGGAGTCTGGCAAGTTCTGCATCTAAATCTATCCCCTCATGTACCAGTTCCAACATTCTGAGTGTTGCATAAATCGCATCATCATAACCAAAATAACGGTTTTTAAAAAAGACATGCCCGCTCACCTCACATGCCAAATCAGCATTGATTTCTTTCATTTTCACTTTGAGGTTTGAATGTCCTGTTTTATACATCACGGCCTTGGCACCACGACGCTCCAACTCATCATACATCACCTGTGAGCATTTCACTTCTCCTACAACGGTCGGCTTGTCCATCTTCATGGCATATAAAAGTGCCATCATATCGCCTTTGATGTTGTTCTTATGCGTAAGCACCGCTATACGGTCTGCATCCCCGTCATACGCAAAAGCAATATCCCCCTCTTTTTCAAGCAGGGCTTTGACATCTTTGAGATTTTCCTCTACCGAAGGATCAGGATGATGGTTTGGAAAAGTTCCGTCAGGCTCTACATATATTCCCTTTACATGTAATGCGAGTTTTTCAAAGATTTCAGGCAGCACAACACCTGCTACACCATTGCCGCAATCATAGACAATCTTTGTTTGCAACCCTTTAAGGTGTTGAAATTCATTGACCATAAAGTCTATATAACGCTCTTTCGCCTTGATTTTACTTACATCTCTTGGTACTTTTGGCGGCATTTGCATCGTCTCGCACTCACGCCCAAGCGCATAAATATCTTCCCCAAAAAAAGGCGCTTTGTCTACCGTAATCTTAAAACCGTTGTATTCACTCGGATTATGCGAACCTGTTATCATAACAGAAGCCGAAGGCACAATGCCATCCCACTCCTGATAATTTGTGAAGTAGTTTACCGGTGTCGGCACAAGCCCCATGTCAAGAACTTTTTTCCCGCCTGCATTGAGCCCTGCCACCAGATACTCAAAAAGAATCGGCGAGTGGCTTCTGGCATCATATCCCACTGCCACATATTCGCCCTCTATTTTAGATGCAAGCCCATAGCCTATTTTTGTGACACTCTCTTTATTTAGCTCTTTTTCATATATTCCGCGTATGTCATATTCTCTGTAAATGCTCAATTGTCCAGCCTTGTAAAATTATTACAGAGATTCTACATAAATATTTATTAAATATTACTTTTTGTGTTTATACTTTTATGTCAAGCTTTTGAAAATCTGCCTTTTCAAACATCTTTTTAAGCATACGTTCGCCTTCTTCTTTTGACAACTCAGCTATTGATTTTTTACCGTCATAGCCTACACTTTGCAAAAAGCTTTGAAAATCCTGAAAATTGGAAATCAGTTTATTTATTGTCTCATCTACACCGTTTGGCTTTTTGTTTACATGTAAGGCTATCTCTTTCATATTTTGCGCTATCTCTTTTTTAATTGCTTTGACATCATCAGCAGAGAGTTTTTTTGTGTATAAATTTTTAATTGCACTGTTTGAAGATATGTCCATAAATATTGCCTTCTCAATGATTTTTTTCGGAATCGGTACTTTAGTGCCGACTGGTTGTTATAGAACTTTATGTATTACTATCGGTTTTATGCACAAAATCTTAACTTCGTACAAAGAATTTATTTAAATTTACATATTTTCTTGGTAATTTAAAAAAAAGCTGATATACTGTTGCCAAGTGAAAGATGAGGCGTGAATTCATCTTTAGTGTGTTTTTTGATCTATGTGTTAAAACCTCCTAAAGACTCTCCCAATTTTTTGACAAAATAAATATACAAGGCTAGACAATGGCAGAATTACAAGACGGTAAAGTTAAATGGTTTAACGACGAAAAAGGTTATGGTTTCATAGAACAAGACAATGGTGGAAAAGATGTATTCGTACATTTCCGTCAAGTGAACAACAACGGTGGTGGACGTGTTTCACTTGAAGAAGGTCAAAGAGTAACTTTCGAAGTTGGTGAAGGTCAAAAAGGCCCACAGGCTGAGAACGTAACTCCTCTTTAGTAGTTAACCTCACACCCCTTTTATGCAGGCTTTTATGCCTGTATGATTTTTCTATCTTTTTAAAACTTCCAAACACTCGTTTACTATTTGCAACTCTTCATCTGTTTTTATCACTAATGATTTTATATTTTTAAGTATTTTATTATTCATAACCGCTTCTCGAACATATGCAGAATTTTCGCCTATACCGCCGCTGAATATTATGGCATCCACATCCTCAAGCAACACCATATACGCACCTATATACTTTTGAATCCGTCGCACCATAATGTCGAGTGCCAGTTTTGCCGCATCATCTTTGCGGTTTTGTATCTTTCGTACATCATTTTCGCCGCACAAACCAAGCAGTCCTGACTTTTTATTGAGCATTTCATCTATTTCATTCGGCTTTACATGTAAAGACTCTTGCAGATATAAAACAATAGCCGGGTCAATGTCACCGCTCCTTGTTCCCATCACAAGCCCTTCAAGCGGAGTAAATCCCATAGAAGTATCGCAGCTTTTCCCGTTTTTAACAGCACAGGCACTTGCTCCGTTTCCAAGATGCAAGCTTATAATATTTGTATCTTCTGCTTTTTTCCCAAGCAATAATGCCGCTTGTTGCAGTAAATAGGCATGAGACGTCCCGTGAAAACCATAACGGCGGATTTGATGTTTTTCATACAGCTCATGGGGAAGTGCATATAAAAATGCCTCTTTTTTCAGTGTTGCATGAAAAGCCGTATCAAAAACAGCTATTTGGGGGATGTTTGGCGCATAGTGACGAACGACTTTTATACCTTCAAGATTTGCCGGATTATGCAAAGGTGCCAAAGGAATTAAATCACTTATAGCCTGCATAACCTCATCATCTATAAGAACAGAAGCTCTAAACTGCTCACCGCCGTGAACTACTCTGTGCCCTACTGCATCAATCTCTGCAAAGTTTACATGTAAAGACTCTATCGCCTCAAAATGGTTTGCTACAGGCGAATTTGGCTCGCCTATATGTTCTACAAGTTCGCTTTGCAAAATTTTTGCACCCGGCATTGCAAAAAGTTTGAATTTTAAAGAAGAACTTCCGGCATTGATTACTGCAACTCTCATTGGTTTTCCCCCGCTTGAATAGCCGTAATAGCTACGGTATTGACAATATCCTCCACCAGACAGCCTCGGCTCAAATCATTTACCGGCTTGTTGAGTCCCTGCAAAACCGGTCCTATGGCAATCGCTCCGCTTGAGCGTTGTACGGCTTTATAGGTATTGTTGCCTGTGTTTAAATCAGGAAATACAAATACCGTCGCCTTCCCTGCCACTTTTGAGTTCGGCAGTTTGATTTTTGCCACCTCTTTGTCAATTGCCGCATCATACTGAATAGGCCCTTCTACAAGTAAATCCGGTCGCTTTTGGCGTACAATTTTTGTGGCAGTTCTTACTTTGTCAACATCAGAGCCGTGCCCGCTCTCTCCCGTCGAGTATGAAAGCATGGCAATTTTTGGCTCAATACCGAACATTTTTGCACTTTGCGCCGATGCAATGGCGATTTCTGCGAGCGTTTGCGCGTCCGGGTCCTGATTGATTGCACAGTCACCGTACACAAGCACCTTTGTTTTGAGACACATAAAAAAGACACTTGAAACAACAGAAAATTCCGGTTTTGTTTTTATAATCTGCAAAGCGGGACGAATGGTATCTGCCGTTGCATGAATAGCACCACTGACCATACCGTCGGCATAACCGAGTTGTACCATCATTGTGGCAAAATAGTTCACATGCAACATTGCATCTTTGGCTGCCTCTTTTGTGATGCCCTTGTGTTTTCTCAGCTCGTAAAAAACATCCGTAAACTTTTCTATCAATGGGGATGAGAGATGATTGACTACAGTTGCCGCGGACAAATCAAGCCCCAAACGCAGATAACGCCCTTTGAGTTCTTCTTCATCACCTATAAAAATAATCTCTGCGACCCCTCTTCTTAAAATTATTTCTGCTGCCCTTAAAATGCGTTCATCACTTGATTCGGGCAACACGATTCTTTTTTTATTTTGCGATGCCATGTAAAAAAGTTTGTATTCAAACATCTGAGGTGTCATAATATCACTGTAGGCTGTTGCTATCTTTTCTTCTATGCTTTTTATATCCACACTGCTGTTAAAAAGTCCCAAAGCAAGTGCGATTTTTCTCTCAGAATGAGCACGCAGTCTTGAGTGCACTTTCATGACATCTCTTGCTGTTTCAAAAGTATCGGTATCGACACAGAGTATAGGCACTTTGAAGCTGTTTAGCCCTTCTATGAGCTTTTGAATATTTTTATTAAGCTTCATGCTAAAAGGAAAAATAATCGCAGCAATATTCGGATAACCTGAAGAGTGCAAGGCCCCAAAAAGCCCTAAAATAATGTCAGATCTGTCAGCGGGAACAATGACCAAATCTTCTTCTTCGATATGTTCTAAAAAATTATCGAGTGTCAATGCTGCAACTTTGACATTTCTTATCACTCTGGTATGGTCATAGCTCTCAAGCAGTATCTTTTTTGCGCCAAGCGTCTCTATCACATCTTCAATAGTAGGCAAGTTCAATTCCTCTACCTCTTTTAAAAGATAAATTGTATAAGGCACTTTTTCAAACATTTTTTGCAGCTGCTTGTACTTTTCATCATTGACACGGTTCACAAAAGTGGCAAAATGGGTACATCCCTCAGAAGTCAGATACTCATTTTCAATCAAAACATTTTCATATATCTCTTTTGTTGTGGCACTGTCGGCTTTAATGACGCTTATCACGGGTGCAGCAAAATTTTGGGCGATTTTGACATTTAAATCATAACTGATGGTCGAGGTTAAAAAAGAACGCCGAATCCCTTCACACAGTACAAAATCATACTCACGTTCAAGCTTTTTGAATTTGTCTATAAGACGGGTTATCAGAAGATTGTCCTCTTTTTTAGAAATCATCTCTTCGACTTCTTTAATGTCAAAACCATAACATGCTGCATAGTCTATATCGAGATTATAACGCTGCAAAATAAAGTCTATATCACCGTCACGTATGTTTTTGTCAAAGATTATCGGGCGAAAAAAAGCGACACGATGCAGTTTACGCTTGAGTATTTCCATCATGCCCATAGAGACAAAAAGTGTCCCTGCATTTTTTTCCTGTGCGGCAATATAGAGTGATTTTATTTTCATGTTTTTACCTTTTTGCTTACGAACAAGATTATAAGCTTTCAGTCTGGGTTCCGTTGTGTCTCGGAATCGGTACTTCAGTGCCGACTATCAAGGCTATAAAAGTCTGAGTTCTGAAATGGTTCAATATACAGTATAATTCTATCTAAAAAACGGAACTTTTATGACACCAAAAGAGTTAATGATAAGCAGATATGAGGCATTTGTAAAAAAAGACTGGGAATATTTGGCACACACTTCTGTTTCACAGACAGTTGAAGATTTGCGACATACGCCTGCATTAGAGTGGCTGAGGCTTGATGTGTTACATGTAACGGCAGATACGGTCGAGTTTAAAGCCTATTACAAAGAAAACGATACCTTACATGTACTGCATGAAAAAAGTTTTTTTGTGCAGGAAGATGGCCAATGGAAATATAAAGACGGAACACTTTACAACTCCAAAATAGAGCGAAATATCAGCTGTCCCTGCGGAAGTGGCAAAAAATACAAAAAGTGCTGTGGCTGAATATTTGTTTGTTATGCAGGTTTTACACAGTTAAGACACAAAGTCGGCACTGCAGAAAAAAACTAAATTTTTACACTTGAATAACATTTTTTCCTTGCCATTTGAAGGAGAGTACAAGTTTTTCGCAGGCGGCAGTTTTGGCATAATCCTGCAGATACTCCAGCATCATTTTTGCATAACCTTTTTCACGATATTTTTCATCCGTGACCAAATCAAAAACATAGAGATGTCTTTTATGGCAGAGGCTTGTCTGCACCGCTGCACCTCCGTAGCATACCAGTTCACCGCGTTCCAGAATACCGAACATCTTATATTCCATGTGTCGCATATCGTATATAAGGTCTTCAAATTCATCGTAGCTCAGCTCTGTGTAAAGCTGTTTTACCAGGTCATACACGGGATAAAGTTCTTTGAGTGTCATTTCTCTTATTTGCATAATGTTATTGTAGCACATAATAAGAAGCTAAAGAAACCCGTACTTTTAATGCTCAAATGTGTATTTAAGAAAGTACAAAAGTTTTCTGTTCTATAATGAAAAGAAAACGGGAAGAATATGAAATTTATACAGCTTTTTTTACTCTTTGGGATATTTTTATACGCTTCGGTAAAAACACCTTCTGATGTCTATTCTCAGTCTATTGTCCTCAAACAGATGGTTGAAGAACTGCGCAAAGAAAACGGCATCACAAAACCACTTAAAGAGGTTGAACAGCAACATAACAAACTGCCGCGGCATGTTATTCAAAAAACACTTGAGGTGTTGACAAAAGTAAACAAATACAGAGAAATACACAACTTTGGTCCTATTGCCATTCCGCCTGTTCCTCCAAGAAAAATTACCCCGCAGGATGTATATAACAATGTCATACGACTAAAAGAAGAGATTCACTACCTGCTCAAAAACCAAAAAAAGTACTTTGCTTACAAACAGTACAAAGACAAAACACCGAGTGATGTTTACCAAGTACTCTGGACAGTTTCTCTTGGTTTTGATGAGTTGCTGGGACAGGGATTTACCCCAAGTGATGTTTATATCCAGTCACAGCAGATTCTTGAGCGTATTGAATTTTTACGCTCTTCACAAAGAGAGTACAGTGATGTAAAAATGCCGCCAAAACGACCAAACCTTCATCCGAATCATGCACTCTATGCCTCAATAGATTTGATAAAAAAGATAAGTGAAGTTGAAAAAAAACTCTGGATGACGCCCGTACCTGTACCAAAAGCCAAGCACAAAGTCATCTCTCCCACAGAAGTATATGACTCTCTGCAAACCGTCAAAGCAGAGCTTAACAGACTCTCTCGCCGTTTGGGAATAGAAAGAAGCTTTCCACCAAAAAAACTCCAAACAAAAAAGACACCTTCGGATGTCGTCCAAAATCTTGAGTATGCAAAAGCACTTCTGCCTGCTTTTGATTTTTCTCATCCGCTCAATCAGTATCCACAAAAATCACTTACCAAAACACCTAATGAAGTTTATGCACTCAGCGAATATATTTTGCATAAAATTATGCGAATCAAAGAGAGAAGAGGCATCCAGCTCAAAGCAAAAAAAGTACCGTATGTCTATGGACTTGAGCCTATTTATGTCTATGTTAAGGGACTTGAAGATTTGGAAAAAACAGCAAAACTAAAATCACTCGAAGGATTTTACCCCTCACAAATCCCTGATGCACCAAATACAAAAATAACACCAAGTGAGGTATATGAACTCATTTTACGACTTGATGATGAAATCAACCTTGTTTACAATACAAAAAAATATAATTATAATTTTATCTCCTACAGAAACTACCTCGAGAAAAAAATATACCAGGACAAGACACCTTCTGATGTTTATAATCTCTTATGGAAAATATCGTATGAACTTGATACAATTTTAAACCAGGAGTATACTCCGAATGAGACCTATATTCTTGCTGTCAAACTCTACAAAAACATCCAGACTGTCAGTTATCATTTGACGCAAAAACAGATACTTGTTCCTTTGCTAAAGTATGAATCAAAAGCTCCCTCTGATGTCTTTATGCAAAGTCTGCAACTCATGCAGACACTTACAAAAATCAAAAAAAGAGGCAATCTCAACTCAGCAACACTTACTATTCCGCGTGACAAAATCATCACACCAAACTCTGTATATAATGCCTTGCGCCTCATCAGCGGGACTGTTTCAGAACTGCGCGTTTACTATAATATACAAGAGCATACAACTGCGCTCTCACAAAAAACACCAAAGAACAAAACACCTTCAGATGTTTTTAGTGTCTTAGAGGCAACAAACAAACTCGCACAACAAATTCTCAAAGACAGTACCTATGCGCATTAGTCTCTCAACAAAGGTTGCCATCGGCACTTTTATTATTGCCACGGTCGGAATACTTGTGATTGTCTTTTTATCTTTTTCTCTTATGATGCAGTATTCAAAAGAGAATTCCCTTGAACATCTCAACTTTGAGCTCAAACAAAACAAAGAAAGTATTCACAATGACATCCAACAGGTTATTTATGATGCAAAAGTTCTCTCAAAAAATGAAGATGTTGCAGCATATTCGCGGGCATTTTACAATCCTTACAATTATGATAAAAAAACAAACAGAACTTTAGAAGGAATAGAGTCTTCTCTTGAAAAAAACTTTATCGCTCTTTTATCGCACAACGATGCCTATTTCAACATCCGTCTTTTATATAAAACCGGTTGGGAACTCCTTGTCACATATAAAGACAAACAGGGAGTACATATTCAGAAAAAGAGTCTTTTGCAAGACAAAGCAGCAAAAAAATACTTTCAAGAAACAATAAAACTCCATCCGGAAGAGGTTTCTGTCTCAGATATAACACTCAATGAAGAGTATGGACAGCTTTCCTATCCGCTTACGCCGACTATTCGCATCTCTTTACCAATATATATTGACAAAAAACTCTTTGGTATGCTCATCATCAATGCAAATATCAATAAACTTTTTCGGGTGATTAAACAATATGATGACAAAAACAGCCCTAAAAACATCTATCTTGCAGACAAAAACAAATACTATATTTACAATAAGGACCAAAGCAAAACATTCGGATATGTGTTTGGGCACAAAGACTACAGGCTTGATTATGATTTTGATCTGAGTAAACAGAGTTATTATAAAGACGATATATTGTTTACCTATACAACACTTCACTATACAAAAGATAAATTCATATACATTGCACTGACATCTACAAGCAGTTTTTTACAAAAAGACTATGAAAATTTTATTCGCTCACTTGCTCTTTACAGTTTGTTAGTCTCCTTGCTTATTGCTTTGATCTCACTTATACTTGTCCGCCGGCTTATTACACCGCTCAGTAAAATCACCCAGGCTGCAAAAGCCATTGCCGATGATACGTCAAAAAACAACATTGACTTCAATACTATTCATACGCATGATGAAATCGAAGAGTTGGCAGACTCTCTGCAGATTATGCTTCAAAAGTTAGAAGAGTCAAAAAAAGATGTCGAGAAAAAAGTCAAAGAACGCACAGAAGAACTTAACAAACTCAATGAAACACTCGAACAACTGGTGAAAGAAAAAACAAATGAAAATATCAAACAGCTTGAAACACTCCAACAGCAGAGTAAACTTGCCTCCATGGGAGAGATGATAGGCGCCATTGCCCATCAGTGGAGGCAACCGCTTAACGAGATAAGCATAGCCGTTCAAAATCTCAAATACGATTATGAAGACGGATTAATTACAAAAGAGTACCTTGATGACTTCATAAAATCAACAAAAAAAGTAATTCAGTTTATGTCCGATACCATTGACGATTTTAGAAATTTCTACCGGGTTGACAAAACACAGGAACGCTTCAGTGTAAAAGAAGCGGTACAAAGAGTTCTCTCTATTCAAACAGCGCAACTGCAAAACAACAATATCAAAGTTACGCTGCTTGGTGAAGATTTTGAAATAGTCGGGTACAAAAATGAACTGCAGCAGGTTATTTTAAACCTTATAAACAATGCAAAAGATGTTTTGCTTGAAAGAAATATCAGTGACGCTAAAATTACAATTATTTTAAAGAATCATACAGTAATAGTACGTGATAATGGTGGCGGAATCACTCCAGAGGTTATAGACAGGGTTTTTGAGCCCTACTTTACGACAAAAGAACAGGGCAAAGGAACAGGAATGGGTCTGTATATGTCTAAAATGATGATTGAAGAAAATATGAACGCAAAACTGAGCGTAAAAAACACCAGCGAAGGTGCAGAATTTAGGATAGACTTTGATGAGTAAGAATGATATTGCTATATTGTATGTGGAAGATGAAGTACATGTAAGAGAGATGCTCTCACGCTTTTTGCAGCGTTTTTGCACTAAGCTTTATATTGCAAAAGATGGAGAAGAGGGGCTGTCTTTGTACAAAAAGCACCATCCGGATATTGTTATTTCAGATATCCGTATGCCAAAAATGAGTGGACTCGAGATGGCTGAAGCCATCAAAAAAATCAATCCTTCCCAACTTATTATACTCATAACAGCCCACAATGACAGTGAATTTTTACACAAAGCCATTAACCTTGGAATAGACGGCTACATTCTCAAACCGGTAGATTTGGATGCTGTGAATGAAAAATTAAAAACTCTTATACAACGCATACAAAATGAAAGAGCGGCGCAGCAGCTCAAAGAGAGCGAAGAAAAGCTAAAACTTCTTTCACAGGCTGTGGAACAGATGCATGAAATGGTACAGATTACAGATGTTGACGGAAAAATCATTTATGTAAATCCTGCTGCAACCGAGAATACGCAATATGAAGAGAATGAACTTATAGGAAAAAGCAACCGTATACTCAAATCAGGAGAACATTCAAAAAAGTTTTATGGTAATTTATGGAAAACTGTTTTGGACGGGAAAACCTACCAGAATACTTTAATCAACAGAAGAAAAGACGGAAGTCTGTACTATGATGAAAAAATCATCTCTCCCATAAAAGACAAAGATGGAAAAGTGCGCTACTTTGTCTCCACAAGCCGTGATATAACACAACGGGTTGCCCTGGAAAAAGAACTTCAAAAACTTGCAACCAAAGATGCGCTTACAGGTCTGTATAATCGATATAAAATGTCAACACTTATAGAAGATGAAATAAAAAGAACAAAACGCTACGGTGAAGTTTTCAGCCTTCTTATGCTTGACATAGACAAATTTAAGAATGTCAATGACACCTATGGACATGATGTGGGCGATTATATTTTGCAGGAGTTGAGTCGTATTGTTTTGCAAACCATAAGAAAAACGGACAGTTTCGGACGATGGGGCGGTGAAGAGTTTATGCTGCTGGCCCCCCATACAAATACACAACAGGCTATGGAACTTGCCCAAAAAATACGTAAAAGTGTAGAAGAACATCCTTTTGAACATGTAGAAAAAATCACAGTAAGTATTGGCGTTACAGAGTACATAAACGGAGAAAAGGAAACATCACTCTTAAAACGCGTTGATCAGGCTTTATACGAGGCAAAAGCTTCCGGGCGCAACCAGGTAGTCTTTTTTTAACCATATTTTAGATATAATCGCGAAAAATATTAACTAGGCTAAACAATATGGTAACAGTACAAAACTTAACAATGCGCTTTGGAAACAGAGTGCTTTTTCAAGACATAAACTTAAAACTAGACCGTCACAAAAGATACGGTCTTATCGGAGCAAACGGAGCCGGTAAAACAACATTTTTGAAAATTCTTTCAGGTCAAATCAATGAATATGACGGGGAAGTCATCATTCCAAAACAAAACAAAGTCGGCGTTTTGGGACAAAACCAGTATGCTTATGAAGACTTTACAATTATGGATGCTGTTTTGTACGGAAACAGACGCTTGTATGATGCTATCAAAGAAAAAGAAGAAATTTATATGTCCGGTGATTTTGAAGACGATGCTGTCAACAACCGTCTTGCTGAACTTGAAACTATTTGTGTGGAAGAAGACCCGACCTATGAATACGATGTAAACATTGCAAAAATTCTGGAAAATGTCGGAATTGCGGCTGAAAAGCACAATGAACTGATGAGCACACTTGACTCTGCTGACAAATTCAAAGTTCTTTTGGCGCAGGTTTTATATCCAAAGCCTGATGTATTGTTTTTGGATGAACCGACCAACAACCTTGATATTGAAACAATCAGTTGGCTTGAAAACGAACTCAAAAGACATGAGGGAACGATGGTTGTCATCTCGCATGACAGACATTTTCTCAATGCAGTAGTCACAAACATTCTTGATGTTGATTACCAGAAAATCCGAGAGTTTACCGGCACCTATGACGACTGGTATATTGCGGCGAATGTCATGGCAAAACAGATGGAACTCGACAATGCAAAAAAGCTCAAAGAAAAAGAGCAACTAGAAGCTTTTGTTCGTCGATTCAGCGCCAATGCATCAAAAGCAAAACAGGCAACTTCAAGACAAAAACAGCTTGAAAAATTAAATATAGAAGAGATTAAACCGTCATCCCGCCGTGATCCTTCTATCGTTTTCAAACCAAAAAGAGTCATGGGAGATGAAGCCTTAAATGTTGAGCATATCTGTCATTCATACGGAGACAATGAAGTCTTAAAAGATGTTACTTTTAAAGTAAATCCGGGTGAAAAAATCGCCATTATCGGCGGCAACGGTGTAGGAAAAACAACACTTGTAAAAATAATTATGGAAGAGCTCAAACCAAGCTGTGGCGGTACTGTAACCTGGGGAGCAACAATTGAATCTTCCTATTTTCCACAGGATACAGCGGACATTATCAAAGGCGACGGCACACTTTATGACTGGCTGCGTGCCTTTGATCCCAAACGGGAAATATCAGAAATCAGAAACTGTCTCGGAAGAATGCTTTTTAACGGAGAGCAGCAGGAGAAAAATGTCGAAGCGATTTCGGGGGGAGAAAAACACCGAATGATGCTTAGCAAGATGATGCTTGAGGGTGGTAACTTCCTGGTGCTTGATGAACCGACCAACCACCTTGATCTTGAAGCGATTGTTGCCCTTGGTGAAGCACTGCATGAGTTTAAGGGCAATGTTATCTGTGTCTCGCATGACCGTGAACTTCTTGACGCTTTTGCCACACGCATCATAGAACTGCATGATGATCATACCTATACCGACTTTCAGGGAAGCTATGAAGAGTTTGCTGCTGCCAAAGAAGCCGGAACACTCTGAAAATGAAAAAATACGAAGAGTATTTGGGTCTTGGAATCGCCGGCAATTTTGCCCTGCACCTTGCCCAGGCCGGAGAACTTGAAGAGTTCAAAAATATTGCAACAGAGGATGAGGCCGCGCCAAAAGGGCTTTTCCCTTTCTACCTGCCCTGTGAAAAAAAGAAAGAGACTTCTCGTCCGCGTGAGATACTTTTCACCTATCCGCTTTCTTCTGCACTGATACAACTGCCAAAAGAAGATGTCAATGTCCAGGCAGAACCCGAAGTAGGACTTTTGTGTGAACTGACCTATCAAAACGGACAAATCACGGCTATTGAACCAAAATATTTCGGTGCATATAACGACTGCTCTATTCGTGTCAGCGGTGCCAAAAAAATCAGTGACAAAAAAAACTGGGGACAAAACTCCAAGGGATTTGCTTCGCAACTCATTTCAATTGACAAATTTGAAAAGGGCGGCGTAATGGATGACTTCAGCATCTGCAGTTTTTTACGTCGCAATGATGCCTTGCATCCCTATGGCGAAAATGTAGCACTTAGCGGTTACAGCTACTTTTATGAAAAACTCACACAATGGATATGCAAACAGATAAATACCCAAAAAGATTTTGGACCGCTCGAAGATTTAAAAAGTTATACAGTTACATGTAACTACCCCAAAAAAGCGCTTATCAGCATAGGGGCTACACGATATACGCCCTATGGAGAAACTACTTTTTTACAAAAAGGGGATGAAATATTTGTTGTTCTTTATAATCACAAAACTTACTCCCTGCGCGATGTCACAGATACGCTTCATGATAAGAATTACACACAAGAACAGATGAGTATTTTGGCACAGAGCGTTTGCTGATGAAAACAGGTATTTATGAACACTACAAAGGCAAAAGGTATCAAGTGATTGATACCGTAAGGCACTCTGAAACAGAAGAGCTTATGGTTCTTTATCGCGCCCTGTATGGAGACGAAGGACTCTGGGTACGGCCTTACAGTATGTTTTTTGAAACTGTATCTGTCAATGGCTGTATGCAACCACGATTTCGCTATCTTGGAGAAAAAAATGAGTAGAGGGAAAAAACTCGATCTCTTTATCGGTGCGAGTATAGATGATGACAGCTGGGCTGAAGTTCATAATCCCGGCCCTCCAAAAACTTCAAACATTACGGAAGAACCCGCGAAACATTTTTTACTTTTTAAAAAAGAAAAACGCAGAGGCAAAACAGTTACACTGGTTGGAGAATTCCACAGACCAAAAAATGAACTGGCACTCCTCTTAAAATTACTGAAAAAAAAGCTTGGTTGCGGAGGCACTCTTAAAGAAAACTGGATGGAATTTCAGGGAGATATAAAAGAAAAGCTTCGCCCGCTTTTAACTGAAGAAAAATTTCGTTTCAAAAACGGACACTAGGCAATTTTTGCTTTTGAGGCATTGGATGTGATTATATACCTGTCTCTTCCGGCCTCTTTTGCTTCATAAAGCATTTCATCAGACCGTGAAATCAATACATCTTCATCCAGCGCTTCATCTGCTACACAACAAACGACTCCAATAGAGAGTGTAAGATACTCATGTACTTTTGAAGCTTCATGTTTTATTTCAAGGCCTCTTACAGCATTGCAGATTTCCCGGGCAATATTTGCACTGTTTGTCTCACTCGTATCACTCATAAGTACTCCAAACTCTTCACCGCCAAGTCTAAAAACATAGTCTCCCGGTCGTTTGAGTGTCTCTTTTAAAACTTTTGCAACACTTTTAAGTGCTTCATCTCCTGCCAGATGTCCATAAGTGTCATTATATTGTTTAAAATAGTCAATATCAAGCATCATAAATGTAATATAGGCTTTATTTCGTTTTGCACGTTTGACTTCTCTTTCATAAATAAAATTAAAATATCTTCTGTTGTGAAGATTTGTCAAAGAATCTGTATAAGAGGCATTTTCAAGCTTTTTATTGACAAGTTTAAGTTTCTTCGCTGCAATTTCAAGTCTTGTCTGATCTTTTTGAATACTCTCAAATACATAAAAAAGAATTATCAGCAGTCCCACAATAATAAGTCCGAGTGAAGTACCAATTTTTAGCAAAATTGAATCATAGGTATATAAAAACTTCTTTCTCTCATAATTCGCCATATTGACTTCATAATTGATCAGTTTTTCCAAAACATTATGAATTGTCTCAACTTTTTTTTCAAGTGTTGTTATTGATATATGCGCTAAATTTTTGGAAGCTTTCACGGCTTTTAGAACTTTGGAAAAATAATTATTGGCACGATTAATCTCCAAATCAGCATATTCGAGATAATACAATTCCTCTTCTGTCTTAAAATGAGACTTATAACTTTGCCATTTTTTATTGATATATTTTAAAGATGTGTCTATTTTAAAAGCTGCCTCACTGGGGCTGATTTCATCTCTACGCACCTTGTAAACAGTAGCTGCCAGATCGTAACTGTATGTTTTGACTATCTCATTTAATTCTGTTACAGGTATCAAAGAACCAAAGTACAAAGAATCCATATTTTTTTTCATTGCATTGACATAGTTTGTTCCTATGAAGCCAAGAGCGAACAGCCCGACAGTAATCAAAAGAAAAAGAAAAAAAAGCTTGCTTCTAAGTTTAAGTGCTTCGATAAACTGCATATATATCCTTCTTTGATACAAATAATTAAGCATATTTTGTACCATAATCTTTATAGATATTGCCATCCCGCACTGAAGTACCGACTGTTTTTTTCTTGTTCTTCCTCCTCTTATATGTTAAAATTCCAAACAAATTTAAAAACTGACATTTTGTCATAAAAAAAGAGCAATCATGAAAGCCCAGGCAATAAAAACAGACCGATATCTCAACAGACAACAGATAAAAGAGCATTTAAAAAATGTAGAGTACATCATTATGGCGGCACCGGCACCGGATCATTTCAAACAGACACCCATTCACTTTACACTCTTTTTAAATACAGAAGAAGCACTGCCAAAAGATATTCAGGATGCCGTACTGGAAAAATTTTTGCAGGAACATAAAATAGGCAAACCTGCAGAACTCATGAGTCAGCTTATGCCAGTGGGTTTTGCACTCAGCAAGGCACAAGACACCCCCATGCCTATGTTACTGGTAAAGCCGGAGGATCAAAAAAGTATTCCCTATACAGTAATGCATGTCATGGATTTCTTGGCAGATTCAGATGCCTTTGATGAAGCAAAAAAAGAGAATCTCACCGGCTGGAGTTACTCTTACGAGTAATTTCCTCTATCTCTTTTGCAATATGTGAAGAGAGATTTTCACAGCCGTTTTTCGTAACTAAAATATTGTCTTCAATTCTTATGCCTGTACCTCTGTACTTTTTAGGAATACTTATATCTGCTGCATCAAGGTAAATACCGGGTTCTATGGTCATAACCATACCGGGTTGCAGCGGAATCTCTTTGCCGTTTGGTTTTTTATAGGGACATTCATCATGCACATCGAGCCCCATCCAGTGTCCGATACCGTGCGGATAATATTTTTTGTGTGCTTTTTCTTTTAGCAGTTTTTTGAGTTCTCCCTGCAATATTCCCAAATCTATCATTCCCTGACACAGCAACTCTTCGGATTTTTTCTGCAGTACACTTTTGAACACGCCAGGGAAAATCATCTTTATAATCTCTTTTTGTACATGTAAAACCATTTCATAGAGTTCTTTTTGTGCTTTTGTATAACTTCCGCTGACAGGAATTGTGCGCGTTATATCACTTGCATAATACCGGTATTCACATCCGGCATCTATGAGTATCAGATCACCTTGCATCAATTTTTTATCGTTGTTTACATAATGCAAAGTATTGGCAGAGTTTCCACAGGCTACAATAGAGGTATAAGCATCGCTGTAGGCACCGTTTTTTTTAAAAATGTACTCTAAATTTGCCTGCAGTTCATACTCATAATGCAGTTTCGCACTCAATTTCATCGCTTTATGATGTGCTTTTTTTGTAATATTGATAGCTTTTTTAATAAGCTTAATTTCAGATTTCGACTTTATGAGACGCATTTTTTCAATATATGTCGCCAGATTCTCATAACTTTGTATGCTTTTTTTAAAGCGTTTTAAGATTTTAACCTTTGCATATTCCAGTTTGAAATCATGATAGATATGTTTTTTATTTTCTGTAAACTCTTTAAGTTTTTCTTCAAACTCATCAATTTCAAAAACATCATCCACCATGAAAAGCTCTTTGGCTTTCTCTTTTCCCAGCCTTTTTCCATGCCAGAGTTCCTGCATTTTGTCTTTTTTGGCAACAAACAAAAAAGTGTGAAATTTTTTTGCATCTTTTACAATAACCAAAGCAGAATTGTCTTCTGTGAAACCGCTCATATAGTAAAAATTACTGTTTTGCCGGTATGGATATTGTGTATCATTGGAACGTGTTTTTTGCTCTGCACTCAACAAGACAGCTACACTCAAAGGCTTCAGTTTACGTCCCAAACGTATTCTTCTTTGTTTGTACTCTTTTTCACTTATCAAGACATACTCCCTGCAGCCATAAACCACACTCTTTTAAAATTTCATCCAAGGCATTGCTGAGTGCAACAACCCCGCCTTTTGCATCATCTGACAAAGTTTTTTGTTTGAAATGAAAAGTTTTTGTCGCTACTGTTTTATGACTCGCTTCATCAACCAGGTTACATGTAATGACAACATTGACAAAAGAATTTTTTTCGTTTTCATCAAAATACTGCATAAAATCTTCTATATTTATTTCCAGTCTGTAGTCGTTTTTTGTTTTTGATTCTGCACTTTGCACACTCTTAAAAAGCTTCAGATCCCGCAAATACTCTGTAACAGCATATGTTAGAGCATCATTTGGCGTCTGCGCCCATCTTGACTGGGCATAAGAGTATTGTGCATATTTTCCCTCTACATAATACATTTTCAAGGACATATAGAGTTTGTCACCAAAAGAGCGCTCTACTTTGAGTGTTTTTTTCCGACATTTGCCTGTCTGTACTTTTACTGCTTTTGGCTGTATATTGAGTCGGTACTGATTCTGCGCCGGTGTCGGCGATGTGCATCCGGTAATTGTTATTACCGCGATACATGTAAGGCATATAATTAATAATCTATTTTTCACCAGGTCCCCTTTTGTATCTTTCTTTTTTATATAAAATATCACTCGGACTGCGGTCATAATGTTCTAACAGCTCATCTAAATTTATCAATGTCTGTTGCATTTGTGTCACAGTGCTGTTAATCAACGGTACGGACTGCACTGTAATATCTTCAACGTTATTCTGTACATCAGAAAAAGATTTTGCCATATCATTCATAATATGTCCCATTTCCAGATATGTTTGTTTGATACTCGAAAAAGAGTCATTGATTTTCTTTTCCCATGCAATGCTGTGTGCAACCAATTTATTCATATTGGGAATACTTTTATCAATCTGAGCTGTGATATGTTCCATATTTTTCGCACTTGCCTGCAGGTGTGCAATGGTTTTTTCATCAAGTATTGTATCAATTTTTGCCATAACCATAGCACTCTCGTGTAAAAATCTAGAAAACTGTTCCTGGTTTTTTTCACTCAACAGCTCATTGGTTCTGTCAAGCGTCATAAGCAACAGTTCAGAGACCGAATCCAGCGACTGTTCCACATTTGCGAAAAAAGAAGGAGCTGACTTGATTACAGGATACATTTCTCCTTTTTTTGCTTTAAGCGGCGGTGCATTATTGCTTCCCTCTGTCAGATTTATATAACTCAGTCCGGTAATGCCCTGTGCAGTAAGCTTTGCCACCGTATCTTCTTTGACAGGTGTCGTCTTTAGCATACTGACTGTCACCTCCACCTGTTCGGTGTTTTTCGGATTTATGCGCAAGCGTATTACTTTGCCTACTTTTATACCCTTGTATTTCACAGGTGCATCAAGATTGAGTCCCAACACCGATTCGTTAAAATATATAATATACTTTTGTGTCGCCTCTGCTTTTTCAGGTTTGAGCATCCAGTAAACAAATCCGAGTATGCTGAGCATTCCCAATAAAACGACAAACCCTATCAATGTATAATTTACTTTATTGTTCATATTGTATCTCTAAAAAAAGTCTGTATAAAATCATTCTTCACAGAAGTAACCTCTTCTAAACTGCCCTCATAGGCAATTTTTTTATTATCAATTATAGCCATTCTATCCAAAGTATTATATATAGAATGTAAATCATGTGTGACAATTACCATAGTAAGTCCCAGCATTGAACGCAACTGCAATATAAGTTCATCGAACTCTCTGGCAGAAATCGGATCAAGTCCGCTTGTAGGTTCATCCAAAAAAAGCAGTTTGGGATCCATTGCCAAAGCTCTGGCAATCCCCGCTTTTTTTCGCATACCTCCGCTTATTTGCGAAGGATACAAAAATGCATCACTTGGTTTCAAACCTACCAGATCAAGTTTAAATGCCACTATTTCTTCTATCATTTTTTGGGAGAGTGTTGCATACTCCCGCAGCGCCAACGCAATATTTTCCGCCAGAGTCAAAGAAGAAAAAAGAGCACCAAACTGGAACAATACACCCCATTTTCGCCTGAGTTCCTGTGCCTGGCTTTCACTGATACTCTCTATTTTCTGTCCCAAAATCTCAATACTTCCTGAGTGAAACTCCTGCAGCATGACCATTTCACGCAGCAGTGTTGTTTTTCCGCAGCCGCTTGGTCCCAAAAGCCCGTAAATTTCACCTTCGTTTACATGTAAATTGAGCCCGTCATGCACTACTTTGTCACCAAAAACTGTTTTGACACCGCGTACTTTAATCAGTTCCATTATATCCCCAGATTTGTAAAGGCTATAGAAAAAACCGCATCACATACAATTACGGCAAAAAGTGACTCGACAACACTTTTTGTAGTATTGTAGCCTATACTTTGTGTATCATCTTTGACAATCAACCCTCTGTAAATACCGATAGAAGCAATCAAAAATGCAAAAAACGGTCCTTTGACAAGTCCCACATAAAAATGTTTCATTGCCACTACCTCTTGCAGTCTGTCAATGAAAAGTGCCGGCGGCAGGTCCAGACTCAAATCGGCAACGATAATGCCTCCGAGCATAGCCATAATATCTGCTACAAAAATGAGTATCGGCAGCATAACAACAAGAGCAACTATTCTTGGCAAAACCAAAAAAGTATATGGGTCAAAGCCCATAGTCCGCATAGCATCAATCTCCTGTGTGATTTTCATCGCCCCTATCTGTGCCGTATAGGCTGAACCGCTTCTGCCTGCGATGACTATTGCCGTAATCAAGGGGGCAAGTTCTCTGAATATAGAAATACCCATCATATCCACAATAAAAATATTGCCTCCGTATCTCTGAAGCTGATAAGCAGCCTGATAGGCTGTCACCAAACCAATCAGAAAGCTTGTCAATGCTACAATGCCAAGAGCACGCAGTGCACTTTCATTGATTTCAAAGGCTATCTCTTTTATACGGATATTTTTAACACTTTTAAAATAGAGCAAAAAAGAGACAAAAACCTTCCCGATAAACTCCATAAAAGAGATAAATGAAAGGTAGGAGCGATAAAAAGTTTTTCCCATACACTCAAATATATTTTCTTTTGAAGGTTTGTATTTTTTATCGAGCTTTTTTTTATGCTCTTTGGTCAATGCAAGTGTATGCAAAAAGTTTGTATTTGTACACTCTATGTTTACATGGTACTCTTCTTGCAGATCAGTTAAAAAAAGAGCAAAGGCGGTATCAAGATAGCGGGCATCTCTTAAATCAACAGTAATTTTTTTAAAATTTGAGAGCTCGATTTTTGCAATGAATTCTTGGGCTTGATGAAGATTGTAGAGTGTCAATTCCCCTGAAAATTCAAGGGAAACACTCTCTTTGTCAATAGTAGTGCGCAGTAGGTTTTCAGGCATGAGACAAAAAGGCTAAAAATCTCTTTCTAAAAGTTTGTTCACTTTTAAAATAGTAATAATTTTATCTGCCTGCTTTCCTACACCGTCTATAATAGTGTCATCACCGTTGACAGTATCAGGCGGCGGTCCCACATTCTCTTTTTTAATGCGAATTGCCATTGTGAGTCTGTCAATCACAAATCCTGCCACATCAGAGCCGTTTCGCATAACAATAAAGCGTGTATCTTCGCTCTGTTTTTTAGGAGGCAGTCCAAATTTTGTACGCAGATCTATAAGCGGAATAACAGAACCGCGAAGATTAAACACACCCAAAACATACTTAGGCACCTGCGGAACTCTTGTCCATGGAAAAGGTTTGATAATCTCCTGAATGGAAAGAATAGGTACTGCATACTCTTCATCCCCTATGACAAATCCGACAAGTTGTACCACATCATCGAGCTGATCAACAACACTGTCATTTTGTTCAGCCTGTTTGTTAATAATATCTTTTAATTTATCACTCATTATAAAAACTCCGGTTTAAAGTTAACATTTCTCTGTACAACACTTGCCAAATAGTCGGCAGAATAAGGTTTCGTGATATACTCAACCATACCTGATTCAACCCCGCGCATACGGTCAGATTTACTTGTTCTTGATGTTACGGCTATAAGCGGCAGGTTTTTATATCTGTTGTATTTTTTAATCTCCGAGGCAAGTGTATATCCGTCCATCCTTGGCATTTCGATATCAATGAGCATTGCATCTATATTGTGATCGCCTGATTTCAAGAGGTTAAGTGCTTCTTGTCCGTCACTCGCTTCAACAAGAGTAATCCCCATAGGTTCCAGTGCTTTTCGCATAATCGTTCTGTCTGTTTTGGAATCATCAACGATCATTACAGTATAGTCACTCGCTTTTGTTTTCTCTTTCACCGCAGATTCATCTGACGAGCTTATCTGCGTGGCTTTTGTCTCTTTGGCCATATCCATAAGCGCCACGACATCAACGATAAGTGTCACTCCTCCGTCTCCGCGGATGGTAGCTCCCGCAATCCCTTCAATACCTTTGAGGTACTCGCCGAGAGATTTGATAACAATCTCTTCCTGCCCTACCAAAATATCTACAATAAGCCCCAGTTTGCTTGTTCCGAGTCCCAAAACAACAACATAGGCATGTTCACTCGCATCCAAAATACGCTCAACTTCAAAAATATCTCCGATATGCACCAAAGAAAGAACATCATCACGTAATCGCATTACAGAACGTCCCTCTACTGTATATATTTCATCTTTTGAAATTCTGACCGTTTCAAGAACAGAGGCTAAAGGAATGGCATAATGTTCTTCTTGAACACCTACAAGAAGTGCCTGAATAATTGCCAGAGTCAGTGGAATTTTCAGTTTTATAGAAGTACCCTTGTCTATTTCACTGTCAATATCTATGATACCGTTGAGTTTTTCGATGTTTGTTTTGACAACATCCATCCCGACACCGCGTCCGGACACACTTGTCACAGCTGCAGCTGTTGAAAATCCCGGTTTAAAGATAAGTGTATATGCTTCTTTGTCACTCATCTGTTCTGCTTCTTTTTCAGTGATGATGCCTTTTTCAAGCGACTTTTGCTTAAGCATCTCCGGGTCAAGCCCTTTTCCGTCATCATCTATCTGAATCACAATCTGATTGCCCTCATTATAGGCTTTGAGTGTAATCGTACCCTCTTCCGGTTTTCCTTTTGCAAGACGCTCTTCTGGCGTCTCTATACCATGGTCACAGGAGTTACGGATAATATGCACAAGCGGATCCCCGATCTCTTCCACAATTGATTTGTCGAGCTCTGTATCTTCACCGGAGATAACAAGTTCAATCTTTTTGTTGAGTTCGCGGGAAAGATCCCGGATCATTCTAGGGAATTTGTTAAAAACTTTTCCTATTGGCAGCATACGCGTTTTCATAACCGCAATTTGCAAATCAGTCGTTACAAGAGAAACAATAGAGACAACCTGGTTGAGCTCTTCTAAAAACTCTTCTCCCTCATAACGCTCTTCAACATCATCATTGATTTTAATCAATCTGTTTTTTGCCAAAACAAGTTCACCGATCAGATTCATCAGATGGTCAAGTCTTTTGACATCCACACGAATCGTCTGCTCAACCGTGGCAGGTGCACGTTTTGCCGGTGCTGCCGCCTTTGGATCCTCAGCAGAAGCATTTTGCGATGCTTTTTTATTTTGTGAAACAGGAGCAGGAGTCGGTGCCTTTGGAGCTTCTTCTTTTTTCTCTTGTTTTTCTTCTTTTTTCGGCTCTTCTTCATTTGGTTCTGGTGGCATTACAGGCACTTCTTCACCCGCGGCTATTTTTGCTTCTCTTTTGGCTCTGTCTTCGGCCTGGCGCTGTGCCAAAAGTCTTTCTATTTCAGCTTCTATCTCATCAGGGTCCATATTGTCATAGTCCGGTTCTTCTTCCTGAGTCTCTTCTTCAGCTGCCGCAGGCTCTTGTTCTTCTTTTTCCTGTGCTGCTGTTGCATCGGCAAGTCCTGAAAGGTCACCGTTGCTTATTTTGTCAAGTCTTGCGACACAGGCGGCCACATCTATGCCTTCATCACTGCTCGTGTCACGGATTTTTTCCAAAAGTGCTTTCATCAGGTCAATAGACTCCAGAATAACATCCATAACATCCGGAGTGATACTCAACTCTCCATGACGGGCTTTATTGAGCACATCTTCCATATGATGTGTCAAATGTGTCAAGGTGTCAAAATTCAAAAACGATGAAGCCCCTTTCACGGTGTGTGCGACACGAAATATCCCGTTTAGCAATTCCAAATCATCCGGACGGGATTCTAATTCGACCAAATCTTCGTCAAGCTTTTCAACAAGTTCAAACGATTCAACTAAAAAATCTTGCAGTATCTCTTGAAATTCATCCATATTTACACTCCCTATTTCTTCATATGTGCACGTACAATACGTGATACTTCATCAAAAAATGCACCTGCCTTAAACTTAACCAAATAAGCTTCTCCGCCGGCTTCCTCACCTCTTGTTTCACTAAAATGATCACTGATTGAGGAGTTAAAGACTATAGGAATATCACTGAACCTTTCATCTTCTTTGACTTTCGCCGCAAAATGAAAACCGTCCATTCTTGGCATTTCAACATCTGAAATAATTATTTTTAAATTATCTGCCAAATTATCTCCATAAGTTTCATAGAGATCTTTCAGTTTATTAAGACCCTCTTCTCCATCCATCGCTTCTACAACATGAAAGCCCATTTTCATCAATGCATCTTTGACAATTTTACGAGCCGTTGCACTGTCATCAAGCACCATTGCCAGACCTGAAAATGTTTCTATTTTCTCCGGTGCCGAATCTGTTTCAGGTTCATACAGTCCCAAATCCTGAACAACACTTTCAAGGTCCAGGATTAAAAGAACATTATCACCCTCTATCTTTGTTACTCCAGTTATTTTATTGCTCTCAAGTCCTGAGGAACTGCTCATAAAAGTTGCCGGTTCTATATCACTCCAGCTGATTCTTCTGATGCGTTTTGCTTCATGAACTATAAAGCCTATCAGCACATTGTTAAACTCTGTAATAATAACGCGGGCATTTTTCTTTGCATCTTCGGGTTCAGTCACACCCATCCATTTTGCCAGATTGACAACAGGAATGACCACTTCACGCAAATCAAATATTCCCTCTATGAACTCCGGTGTACTTGGCAGCTCTGTCAGTTTTGGCAAACGTATAATTTCTCTGACCTTAGAGACATTGATACCGTAAATACCTTCATAAACCTTGTCTTTTTCCTGTTTGAATATGCGAAAATCAACAAGTTCCATCTCATTGGAACCAACTTTTAAAGACTTTTCATCCATCTTTTATATCTCCCTAGAGTATTTTTTTTCTTCCAACAACTCTATGTCTTGAGCTGATTTTACAATAAAGTATCTTTGATTGCAAGCAAAAGCACCCAGATTTATATAGTAAAAACCGTCTGTGTCAAAAGAAATGTTTTGATGATAATGTCCCTCTATAAAGTAGTCGCAGGTATATTTTTCTGCCAAACGCTTTTGTACAAATTCTCTAAAACCCGTAAATTTCTGACAGTCATTTTTTTTACTCAAATAGCTGTCAAGATTTTTCAAAATCGCATGTTTTGAAAATATATCTATATACTTTAAAACAAAAAGAACAAAAGGGCTTCGTATCAAAGATGTGTAGAGTTTATAGAGTCTCTCCCCGTCAAAGTCTCCATGTGCAAGATAGACTTTTTTCTTTTGATACAATGCTTTTACCGGCTGGTTTTTAATCGAAAAAACCCTGGCCTTTGGAAAAACATTTTTTATATTAAAATCATGGTTCCCCTCCAGATAGACAACTTCCGTATCTATGGAAATATCATTGATAAGTGCTATAACCTCTTTGTTCTGCTTACATGTAAAGTCTATAGACCCAAACAGAGCGTCAAAGATATCTCCCATCAGAATAAGCTGGGGTACTGCCATATTTTTACTGTGTATTTCTCGTAAAAAATATAAAAGTTCCGGACGCAGGTGTGAATAGTGCGCATCAGAAACAATAAACGCACCCTCTTGAATAATAACCGGTTTAGGGGACATAGGCTATATCTGGTATCGCCGTCGTCTCATCAATGCCCATCATCAGATTGGCGTTGACAAGAGCCTGAGAAGATGCTCCTCTCATCAGGTTGTCTATGCTTGAAGATATAAAAAGTATATTGCCTTTTCTCTGGGCATAGATGTCACAGAAATTTGTTCCGGCAACATTTTTCATATCCACCGGCACAGAACTCACCCTTACATGTACGTCATTTTTATAAAATTCTTCTACAACATCCAGGGCATCGAAATCATCACTGACCTGTATATAAATCGAACTTATCATACCCCGCGTCACAGGAACCAGATGCGGTACAAAACTGACTTTGTCAAAAGAGACATTCAGTTTGTCTGCAATTTCGGGAGCATGTCTGTGCAACAAAGGATTGTAGGCAAAAAGATTGTCATTGACATTCACAAAATGTGTCACTTCACTGAGCTTTTTGCCTGCTCCGCTCACTCCTGTTTTTGCATCAATTATAATCGGTGTATCCGTAATACGTTTGTCCATAAACGGAAGCAGTCCCAATATCGCGGATGTAGGGAAACATCCCGGATTTGCAACCAGTTTTGCAGACTTTATCGCTTCACGATTGAGTTCAGGGAGTCCGTAGACAACATGTTCCAGATTTTTTGGGTCTGTATGGGGACAGTAAAATGCCTCATAAATATCCTGCGGCAGTCTGTAGTCAGCTGAGAGGTCAACAACTTTGATACCCTTCTCTAACAACGGCTTGACGTAAGCCATTGCTGTTTTATGCGGCAGTGCCAAAAAAACCAGTTTACATGTAAGCGCCATTGCATCAATATCTGCTTTTTGCACCTCATCTTCGCACACACCGTTTAAAGAAGGATGGAGCTTGTTTATGGTCGTTCCGCCTTCAGAGTTTGCGATGTATGCCAAATGAAAAAAAGGATGTTTTATGAGCATTTTGACAAGTTCCAGCCCTGTGTAGCCTGTTGCCCCGACCACGCCTACATTTATTTTACTCTTGTTTTGCATTACTCTTTACACTCAAAAACAATATCCTGGTATTTCACCTCGTCTATTTCAAACTCTTTTTCACCGCCGGGGAGACGGACTTTGACCTCGTCACCCTCTTCTTTGCCAAGAAGCTGTTTTGCCAGAGGAGAGTTAAAAGAGATGAGCCCTATGTCAGGATTGCTCTCACAGCCGCCAACTATCGTGTAGGTTACCTCTTCGTCTGTGTCCATATTTGTCATGACAACCGTTGAGCCAAAGCTCACCTTGGTGTGCTGCAGATCTTTAGGATCAACAATCTGGGCATTTCCTAAAATCTCCTGAAGCTCTGCAAGGCGGTTGTCTATGCTTTTTTGCTGCTCTTTTGCCGCATGATACTCTGCATTTTCTTTTAAATCGCCGTGTTCAAGCGCTTCTTCAATCGCTTTGACAACGCCGGGACGTTTTACCTCTTTTAAGTCTTTCACTTCGGCCTGTAACTTCTCGTAGCCAAAAAGTGTCATCGGTTCTATGTTGTTTTGCATAATCTATTCTCTTTATTAAATTTTTTTAGTTGTATGATTATATCAAAACTTTACACTTTGTTAAATTTATTTTTTTCTATTTCGCTCAAGGCTTTGAGAGACATCTCTTTGACATCCCGTGCCACCTCATTGACTTCAGCCGCAGTCTGTGCATTAAGCTCTGTCATAGCATTTACCTCATCAACTGCTTTGTTAATAGAATTCGCACTCTCGCTTTGTTCGGCAATATTGGCCTCAACATCGGTAATGGACTGCGTCAGGATACTCACTGTTGTATTGATTTCAGCCAGTGATTTTTGTGTTCCCTCTGCAAGCTTTCTTACCTCATCAGCCACTACGGCAAATCCGCGTCCATGCTCACCCGCACGTGCCGCTTCAATGGCCGCGTTAAGTGCCAGCAGATTTGTCTGATCCGCTATATCACTGATAACCTGCATCACATTTTTAATATCCTGTGACTGGCTGACAACTTCATTTGCTTTTTGGGATGTCTCTTCTATGGTCTGCGCTATAGTATTGACCGCCTGCGTTGTCACACTCAGCTCTTTTGCCTGTGAAGCCGTAGAACTGTTTAATTCCTGCATTTTTGACTCAAGCATATCTGCCCGCTCAAGCAGTGCATTTGCATTGTTATAGGAATCGTTCAAAAGTTTTGTGATGGCATCGCCAAGATTGTTGACTCTCTCTACAACCGCTTTTGTCTCTCCTGTAATTTTTGCATCAAGAACAATCTTATCCAGGTAGTTATAGTTTGCATACTTTTCAAGACCTTCGAGTATATCGTCCATCACTTTTTCCTGGGTATCGAGCATTTTATTGATTGTATTTGCCAAAGTCTGGATTTGCGAGTTTGTTGCCTCGGAATTGACTCTGCATTTAAAAGAACCCTGCTGTACCTTATTAAGAGTAAGAATTGACTCTCCGACACAGAGCATATCATTCTCTATTCCCTCATTAATTGTATCTGTCTGTTCGTTGACCATTTTTGCAACACGGGCGAGTTCATCACTGCCAGACAAATCAATCTTTTCGATTACATTGTGTTTTCTGTTTAAAAACTCCAAAAACTGTTCCATGCCTTTGCTTATTTTTGAAACGGAGTGTGTGATATTTTTGCTGATTAGCCACGAAAGCACTGCTGTAAACAAAATAATAAAAAGCATTACAAAAAGATACAGATAGAGCGCATTTTTTTCATTCTCATATTTTTCATGTGCCAACCGGGTAAGATTTTGGCTCAGGTGGTCATCCACTTTCTTCAAAAGATTGATTTTTTGCGTGATGGTATCAAACCAGTAAGAAGCATCCACACCAAATCCGCCTATGGTATTGGCCTCAAGCGCAATTTTTCGCATCTTTTCAACCTCCTGCACTGCCTGTATAGCCATCTGATTTGTATAATATGCCACCAGATAGGAAGGGGCTACAGAGCGAAATACTCTCAAAAAGCTTTTTTGTTCTGTTATGAGTTTTACAAATTTGTCTTTCATACCCGGCAGAAATTTATTTCTGGCAAAAGCATTTGAGAGCACTGCCCGCTCTATGCCCGCTCTCTCTTTTGCCATTAAAAAACTGTAATAGGCAATGAGCTTTCTTCCGCTTTTTATATCTGTTGCCAAATGTGTCATATAGGCAATCGTATCAAGCATAGATGTATTTGCGGCAGTATAAGTATTTAGAGCACTTTTTACATCAATATCCAGTGATGTCACACGCTTTCTTACACCCTGTAATTCTTGAATTTTTTGCAAAAATTGATTTACGCGTTTTTGTAATTCATGCGGATAGTTTTGAAAATGAAAACTTTTGATATCACCTTTAAGCCTTGCCAGTTTTTTATCACTTGCGGCTCTCTGTGCCGGAAGTCTGGTAACGAATTTTTTGGCATTTGAGCCTATATACCCTGCTGTAGCACCTCTCTCTTTTTGTGTTTCATGTACAAAGTTTGCGATGTCTATGGCAAGCTGAAAGAGTTCTTTGCTTCTTTTGTCACTGCCGTTCAATCCTTTTTCTATTTTTTCCTGCACTTTTTTGAGTCTGTTTATTTTTTTTGTAATCGTATCAAACCAGTAGGTGGCATCCACACCAAAACCGCCAATCTCTTTGGCACTCAGCAAAATGGTTTCCATCCGTTTGACTTCTTCAATCACCTTACCCTGCAGAATCTCTCTCTTGTATGCAATATCTTTTTTTGAGGCAAGGGTCTCAAAGCTGCTCATAAATGCCTCTTGTTCAGAGATCAGTCCTGCCAGTTTTGTTTTTGCCCCTTTGATAAACTTGTCATTTGCGAAAGTGGCACTTCCGACTGCACGCTCTATGCCGGCTCTCTCTTTGGACTGTAAAAAATCATAATACGCCAGGGTCTCGGCACTGAGCTGTGCATCCGCTGCCTGCAAAGAAGCTTTTGCTATAAAATTTAAAAACTTTGCATTCATTTGTGTATAGTAGGCAATCGCCTCCTTTGCTCCCATACTCTGTGCCGTCACCTGAGAACGAATGGTATTTATCCTTGAGAGATCCTGTAATGCTTTTTCAAGGTATTCTTTGACATCTTTATCCAACAGACTGATGACATTCCCGTTTTGCAGATACTCTTGCAGTTCTTGAATTTTTTTGTCAGTCTCTTCTTTTTGCGAGACAAGTTTTTGTGCAAACTTTTTCCCTTTTGAACCCAAAAATCCGGCAGTTGCACCCCGCTCTTTTTGTGTCTCATGCACAACTTTGGAAATTTTTTGATCCAGATCGACGATGATGCTGTATGTTTCATACTGCTGACTGTTTTGCAAATGACTGTAAATTGCACTTATGGCTATGATGACAATGACCGCAAGAGGCACTGCAACATTGAGCAGCATCTTGTTTCTTACTGAAATCTTTGTTAAAAAATTAACCATTGTGGCGCTCCTTTGCTCTCATCTCTTTATAAATTTTTTCATATTTCTCTTTTTCCATTTCTGAAACTGTTCTTCTGCAGGAGATATAACCCGGTTGCCCATCACAGGAGGTAAAGGGGTACACCGTGGCAAAAACCCAGTAGTAGTCACCGTTTTTTGCCTTGTTTTTTACAAAGCCCCGCCATCGCTTCCCGCTTTTTATCGTCTCCCACAAATCTTTAAAAGCGGCACGCGGCATATCTGGGTGACGGACAATATTATGCGGTTTGCCAACAAGTTCATCAACACTGTATCCGGCATAATGACAAAACTCATCATTGGCAAAACGGATAATCCCTTTCGTATCTGTTTCTGAGACCAAAAAAGCTTTGGTATCCAAATGTATTTCAGCCATTCAAAATCCTTAAGTATATTTTAAAAGTTAGATATAGTACTTTTAGAAAGCTTTGCTTTTAGTTAAAGGTTCTAAAAATTCTCTTTTTTACACTCTTGTTTTACACTGCCGACATCTTTCATAGGAGGAAAATATGAAAACAACTTTAAAAATAAAGCTTCTTGGACTGGCAGGTCTCGTCTGTGCTTCACAAATTGAGGCGGCCGACTGGCTCAAGCTGCAAGGGTATCAACCGGAGTTTTTTGCACCAAAAGGGGTAATCGTTCCATATCGCAGTCACAAACCGAAAGTCTGGGGATTCATTCAGGCAAATTACAAAAAAGACGAGGGAAAAGTTTTGATTGCTCCTGACGGTAAAAACAAAACACCTTTTTCTCTTTTAAACCCTGACCTGGAATCGCAATCCGGTATGAGTCTTTTTCGGGCACGTTTGGCGATGAGAGGGATGGCTGACAATGACAACCTTGTCAACTACTTTTTTATGACAGAGTTTGGAAACAACGGTGTCAACAATCTTGCCGGACATAGAAATGTCGGTACTTATTTTACAGATGCTTCTGTAACTCTCAAACATATAAAAGGGGCAAAAGTCAGAGCCGGTATGTTCAAATATCCGGGAAGTGAAGAGGGCTTGCAGGCTGTCTTTGTTTCTCCTTACATCGAGTTTACTTCTATGACATTTCAACAGCTTTTAGAACGACAGGTAACAAAAGTAGGAGCAGCACAGACAGGTGCAGCAGCAGGCGGTGCACAGACAGTTCACTATACCAGCACAGAAATCAACAGACCAATCGGCGCTTTTAGAGATACGGGTGTGCAGATTTTCGACACCTTGCCGCTGGTAGATTCATGGAACATCTCTTATGCTTACATGTACGGAAACGGAAACGGTATCAGTATGAGCAGTTCAAATGCACAGGCAACCCACTACGGATATCTTGCACTGGAGAAAATTTTTGCAAATCCCGGCAAAGGATACTATACAAATTCACTCAAAATGTTTGTCTGGGGACAAAGCGGAAAAAGAAAACTTCTCTCCAACAACGGAACAGCAACAACCCAAATTGATGCAGACCGCAAACGATACGGTTTAGGCTTTACCTACCATAAAGACGGCATCAGAGTCGAAGGAGAATATATGAGAGCTTCTGGGATGATTTATACCGGTGCAAAAGATACAGATCCTGATCCGCAGACTGAAAACTGGCAGTTTCAATTCGCTGCAGGCAGTGAAAACAAAGCGGATGGCGGATATGTGAATCTTCAGTATGAAATCGTTCAGAGAAAGTTTGAAGTATTTGGCAGATATGACTACTTAAACCGTCTGACCAATGACACCAAAGGCGAACGTGACTTTAAAACCCTAACGCTTGGTGCCTCATACAGATTCAAAGGAGCAACAAGAGTCGATCTGAACTACATGATACGGGATGCAAAAGCTCCGGGTAATGCAAATGCACAAAAAGTTTTAGACAATATGGGGAACCGTATTGCTATTCAAATAACAGCAGCTTTTTAAAGGATTGACAATGAAATTATTCAAAAAACTCTCAACAGTGGCATTACTTATGTTGCTCGGAACAGGTCTCTATGCGCAAAACAGTGACGCAGAAGAAGAAAATGATGTAGTCAAAATAGTCTATCAGTGTGATTTTCCCGATATTCAACGTATACACCTGATGCTCAATACTATTAATAACGCAGCCAGCTATTTTGACAAACATCTTATTCCGTATGAGATAAATGTTGTCGCTTTTGGTCCATGTCTTCAATACATGATGAAAGATTTTAAGGGCACAGGTTTTGTTAAAATGCCTTACTGTGAGCACGGAGGCCCGACAGGTGCCGGAACAGTTTCACGTTTTAAATCTTTAAAACAGCTTGGCGGAGACAACATCAACTTTTTTGCCTGTGGCAACACTATGAAGAAAAAACATGTCAAAGATGAGCAACTGCAGGATTATGTGAAAAAAACACCTGCGGGCATCATTAAAATCGTTAATTTGCAAAGACAGGGATGTGCATACGTCAAAATTAAGTAATTTAACGCCAAGATTTGTGTATTATTATAAAAAATAATACACATTCTTTATGTATGAAGTAAAAAGAACATGAAACTCTATCAGAAATATCTCGCTGTAATATTGTTAATGCTGGTAATTTTTATAGGCTACTTCTATACACAAAACAAGCAGGAGTTTACTGACAGAGTGCATACTGTTTTACTCAATATTTTAAACAAACAGATAGAAAATGAAAAGGCACGGGCTTTTAATTTTGCCTTTGCCCTCTCTCAAAACGAAACACTCCAGCGTGCGCTTAAAAACAATGATGCAAAAAAAGCCTATGAAATTCTCCAGACACATATGAAGGCACTTGAAACTTTCAGCGGTTCAAAAATCCGTATTCAGATTCTTTCAAAAGACATTACTATATTTGCACGCAGCTGGGATAACAGTGATGCGGGTGTCAATGTCAAAGCCTACCGTCCTGACTTGGTAGAGATGAAAAAAACACTCAGCCCGCATCTCTCCTATGAAGCGGCAAGACGGCTTGTGCTTATCGCTTCTATTCCTATTGTAGAGAACAAAAAGTGTCTCGGGTTTGTGGAAGTCATTCAACGTTTTGCTTCCCTTGAAAAATATTTTGCCCAGTACGATATAGATATGATTGCACTCCTCGATGACAAATACCAAAACCAGTCCGTACTGCTAAAAAACAATCCTCGGATTGCCAATATGATAGTGGCAAACAACGGAGCAAACATCAATCACATTCAAAATCTCCGCAGACTGGACTTGAATAAACTTGAAAGTCTGGGTTCTGTGCAGACCGAAGAGTATCTCTACATATCAAAAGTCATTCTCAACTCCAAAGCAGAACGTATAGGTTACTTTATACTTATACTTTCACAAGAAAAACTCAAACTTTTCAGCAGTTTTGAGAATGAACTTGAAAGCTTTTTCAGCTACTCAAGAAAAGATCTTTATTCTACTATTGTCAATAAAGACAAAGCTTTTGACCCTTATACCGACTTAACAGCAAAAGAGCTTGTTTCACTGAAAAAATGCACAACACAAAAAGACAGGGCCTGTTTGGAGAAAAATTTACGTAACAAACTCAACAGATACACAAAAGAAGAGTTAATATCCCTCTTGCTGGATGCCAACTCTCAAAAAATTTCAAGAGGAAAGATAAAATGAAAATACTTTTGCTCGAAGATGAGACAATTTTAAAAGAGAGCATTGAAGAATTTCTCAGCTCAAAAGACTATACAGTAGACAGTTTTGAGAACAGCAGTGATGCTTTTGATGCCATTTTTTGCAAAGAGTATGACTTGCTCCTTCTGGATGTCAATGTCCCCGGAGAATTTGACGGATTTTCTTTAAGAAAAGAACTTGGAGATGAGGGAAAGAACATTCCTACAATTTTTGTCACTTCCATGTCAAGTGCCGATGCAATGCTGCAGGGGTATGCAAACGGCTGTTGTGACTATATTAAAAAGCCTTTTGATTTAATCGAATTACAGTTAAGAGTACAACATGCCCTAAAATCCAACTGTTTTAAAACCGACAGTGATATGCTCCAACTTCCCTGTGACTACCGGTATGATGTTAACAACCGAAAACTTATCGGTATATCGGGAGAGATTCAACTGAGCAAAACAGAAAATGATATTCTTACTCTGTTCATCAAACACAGAAACCAGATTGTCACTTTTGAAATGCTGTATGAAGAGATCTGGGAGAACAATGTTGAAGCTGCCAATGCGAGAGTGCAGATAAACAACTTAAGAAGAAAACTGCCAAAGGATGTCATTGAGAATATTTACGGCATAGGATACCGACTTGATTGTCAATGAAGAAAAGTTTGTAAAAAAATACAGTCTTATTTATACACTGATTGTCTCTTTTATACTCCTGACGCCTTTGTCATTGTATATCAATCATAAAATAAACCTGCAGGAAGTGCAAACAGAAGTGGAACTCAAATCCATTCAGGCACATATCATAAAAGCCATGGACAATTTTGGAAACCATCCTCAGGAGATCTTTGAGTTTCCAAAATTTGCCTCTTTTGCCTCAGGTCTTTACAAAAAAGATTTTACTCCGGTCTATACACAGATAGACGAACCCCTCCCCTCCTATATGCCAGGATACCATTCCAAAGGTTCTCATAGATACCTCATCACAGAACTCCCGGATAAAAAATACTTTTTTGCGAACTATTTGGTCACAAAAACAGAAATCTCTTTCGCTCCTGTTTTTTTTGAAGCCAGCCTCATTGCCTTTGGAATCATTACGCTCATCTTGCTGCTCTCTTTTTATTTTTTAAAAAGCTTTTCAAAACCCTTCAGAAGAGTCAATGAAAAGCTCGATGATTTTATCAAAGAGTCTATGCATGAAATCAACACCCCTTTGAGCATCATCAATGTAAATGTTGACCTTTTTGATGCGCTTTACGGCAAAAACAAATATTTCAACCGCATAAAATCAGCAACACGCTCTCTTGCCACCATTTACAATGACATGGATTATCTCATAAAACAAAACAGAGTTGAATACAAAAATGAGCCCATTAACCTTTATGACTTTTTACAGGAGCGTGTCTCTTATTTTGAACTTATCTGCCAGTTAAAAGAGATAGAACTTCTCTTTACATGTAAGGTAGGACAACCTGTACTGTTTTTCAGCACAACTAAACTGCAGCGAATCGTTGACAACACACTTTCCAATGCCATAAAGTTTTCATTTGCAAAAAGTAAAATAGAGATAAAGCTTTTCCATGACAATGAACTGAATATATGTCTGAGTATCCAAGATTATGGAAAAGGCATCCAAAACCCGCAAAAAATTCTCGAACGCTACTACAGGGAAAATGAATATAAAAACGGGTTTGGCATAGGTATGAGCATCGTCAAATCAATCATAGATGAAGCCGATATACATCTTGATATAAAATCCGAACCAGGAAAAGGAAGCATATTTACCTATACCTTTAAAAAGTCTATGTTCCAATCAGTTCCTGTTTGATTGCTCTGTAGAACTCTTTGTATGTTGCACGGTTGAAAATATACTCTTTGGTTTTAAAAAGTGTATCAAATACTATTTTCCACAAAGCAGAAAAATTTTTATCATCTCGCAGTGCACATAGTTTTTCCTGCATTTTAAGTTCCAATTTTGCCAATTCCCGAGCATGTTTTACATACTCTTTTATCAACTCATAATCAACCCCGACTTCCCTGCAGTTCTCTATCAAATTCACTATACAAGCTTCTTTTTGAGTATAATCATTCTCCCCTATTGGCATTAAAACACCATCAGCAAGCAACCTTTCCAGGAGTTCCTCATCAATATCAAAATGCTCTGTAAACTCTTTTTTGCTGTAGTGCTCGCTGTGAATCTCAATACCGCTTAAAGTATTCATGAGCGGTGCCAGCATTGTGTAAGAACTTGAAAATGAATTGTTTTTTTTCTCTAAAACCAGTTTCACCTGTTCGTTACTGCTACCCATCTCCTCTTTCATATACTTGATATATTTGATGAGCTCTATATGCTCATCACTGTATTTATGAACATTTGCCTTTACTTTTACAGGATTTGGCAAGAGTCCCTCTTTTATATAGTAAAGTATAGTCGATTTTGGAACACCTGTTTTTGCCACAAGTTCAGACATTTTATAATCCATTTTTCATCCTAATTAATAACTGATTAAGAATTATATCATATAATTCAAATTGTAAAGTGTAGCTTTACACTATTTATTTAAAATGGAGTTTATATGCCTAGACAGATACCTTGGTGGGTTGGCGGAATTGCAATGAGTTTACTTTTTTATTTTAGTTTTTCAACTTTTGGAGCGAATCGTCCTATCGGTGCTTCAACCGGAATGGCGTACCTTGCAACTGTTTTATTTGGACTTGATGCAGATAGTTATGCTTATACAGCAGAGATACAACAATCCGGAGCATGGGAAGGTGTCATGCTGATCGGTCTGTTCTTTGGCGGACTTTTTATGTCAATTTTTGTAACAAAGTCTTTTCATTTGAGTCTTATCCCCACACTCTGGAAAGAGAGAAAAAACAGATCAGTCAAATCTCGTATGCTTTGGAGTTTTATTGCCGGATTTCTGCTTGTATTTGGTGCCAGACTAGCAGGCGGATGCAATGCCGGGCATATTTTGTCCGGTGGCAGTCAATTGGCACTCAGTGGTATAATCTTTGCCGTTTTTGCGCTGGGAACAGGTGTGATAACAGGAAGATTTTTTTACAAAAAAAAGGTTTGCAAAAATGACAGATAGAATTGTACATATGTTTGATATAGTGGCAAGGCAAGGGCATGGTTCTGTTTGGACGGTACTGTTTACAGGCTTTGTTTTTGGTGCCGTTATTTTATACTCAAGATTGGATAAATTTGAAAAAATGGCTGGTTTTATGCTTTTTGAAGATACCCTTGTTCCTCGTATGGCGATGACAACCGTTGCACTTTCAAGCCTGGGATTTTATATTTTGGTACAGACTGGTTATGCTTCTTATTCTGTAAAACCTGTTTTACTTGCAGGACTTATCACGGGGGCAATACTTTTTGGTATCGGCTTGGTTATTTTAGGAAAATGTCCCTCTGCTTTTTTTGTTTCGGTATCTGAGGGCCGCATAGATGCTCTTGTCGGCGTTTTGGGAGGAATGGTCGGTGGAGCGGTTTTTACGCTTTTTTACCCTCAGATAAAAAACTTCATGGGTCCGGATTTGGGAAAAGTGCAAATATTTCATTATTTTGAAGATCACGCTTTACTTGTTGTAGTAATTTTTAGTACTATTTTACTGATTACTGCATATCTGCTGCCGACAATAGAATATAAAGACCCTGCAGATTTCAAAAAAAATTAGATACAAAGGAAAAAATATGGCATATATACAACTACCGGAATTTGAAGAAATGAGCCCTGCAATTCAGGACAAAGCAAGACCTATTTTAGAAAAAACAGGAAAACTCGGAGAGATATTCAAACTCTTGGCTCTTGATGAAAAAGTTTACTTTGCAACAGACACAATGATACAAAAATACCTTTTGGATGAAACAACACTCTCATACGATATAAAAGAGTCTATCGCTTTGCTTATATCTTTGGAAAATGGCTGTAAAATGTGTGTAGATGTCCATAAAAGTATCGCAAAAATGTTAGGTATGAGTGAGGAGAGAATCGAAGAAGTTTTACAGGGTGTCGATGATTTGGATGCTGATGAAGCAGAAAAAGCACTTTTAAACTTCTGTATACGCGCATCCAAAAAAGACAACTACAAAGTTACAAAAGAAGAGATAGACAACTTGAAAAAACTCGGCTGGAGTGATGTCCAAATAGTCGAAGCAGTTGCTATTACCGGTTACTTTAACTACATTAACACACTTTCAAATGTTTTTGGCTTAGAGTAAGAATATGAAAAATGTTTTTTTAATTCTCAGCCTTTTTAGTGTACTTGTCAATGCCAGAGAGTATAAAGTTGTCTTTGACTGCAGTTCGGCTGATGCATCTTATATAAAAAGCCGTATGTGGCTTGTCGGAAAAACTATAGATATGATTGAAGAACAGGGAGATACTGCAAAAGTAGCACTGACACTTCACGGCTCCTGCGTTGCAATGGTGGCAAAAGATTACGACATGACAGTACCGGATGAAGATGTCCCAGATATAAAACAATCCCAGCAATACCTCAAGAAACTTGCAAAAAGAAAAAATGTCACCATCACTGCCTGCGCTATGTCTCTGGCACATAATGCTATTGAAAAAGAAGATGTTCTGCCTTTTGTAAAGATTTCAAAAAACAGTTTCTTAGATACCATCAGATACCAAAATGACGGGTATGCGCTCATGAGTTTCAAATAAAAAGGTTTGGCAATGCAAAAAATTTTTATACTGCTTTTTGTTTTGTTCTCCTGTGCACAGGCACAAAACAGCGTTACAGATACAGCGCAAGAGTTACAATGGCTTGATACAAAGGATATGCAGAAGTTTAACGGTATATGGAAACTGGCAAACAGTTACTGTAAAGCATTACATGCAGCGCAAAAAGATGACTGGCGACTGCCGACAAAAAAGGAACTGCAACACCTGGGGGAGTCAAAAAAACTCAAAGCAAAATTCAGGCACCTTGATACTGCGCTGTACTGGAGTAAAGATATAGACAAAAGCAGTGACGGATTTAATGCTTATACCGTCTATACAGGAAACGGTTTCATCTCATCAACGGATAAATGCAATACAAACAAACTGGTATGTGTCAGAAAACTACAGTGATGAAAGATCAAACTCTCTGGTTTGATCTGAACACTCTATTGTAATAATACAGGCAGATTTACTGATTTTTTGAACATTTCTCACATTATCCAGGAGTATCATAGACTTTTTTGTCACGGGGTCAAAGGTTTTCAGTTTTTCATCTTGAACATAAAAAATACGTCCGCCTCCACAGCCGTCACCGACAATCCCCTCACAAACAAGATCAGAACTCAAATCAAAACCATGAATCATCCAGACACTCCTCTTTTGCATCTTTTACAAACTCTTTATACTCCGTACTGTTTTTGTCCAGATTTTTATACTCATCATAGGTATACTCTTTGAAAGTGGCATCATCCAGACATTTGCAAAGCTTCGTAGAGTTTTCGTCACCGCTGCAGTGCGAAAGCATCTCTTTTTTCTGTTCCTCTTCCCAACCGATGTAGGAGTTATAGTACGGATAAAGCGCCCATATTGCAAAAGCTATTGTCAGGACAATATTGATGATATATTCTCTCTTTTTTGTCTCAAAATACTTTTTTACATCATAAGAGATTAAAATTATAAAAACAACCTCAAGCCCTATATTAAACCAGTCGCTCTCTAAAAAATCAAACAAATCCTATTTTTCCTCTCTTAGCTTTTTGATTGCTTCGGCACACATGGTCAGACCGAAAGTTGCCGTGACACCCATAAAGCTGCCTTTTTCTTTTATGACTGCTTCCTCGCTTGAAAAAATCACTTTATATTTTTTGTTAAAACCGCGTTTTTTCAATTCATACCGAATTTTTGCACCGAATTTATCGCCGTAACTTTTCCAGATATCACCCACCTGAACCTTTGTCGGATCAAGCCTTTTGGCACTTCCAAAAGAAGAGATGAGTTTTTTATGGCATTTTTGTGCGATTGCGAGTTTTGCATTTCTGTCATCTATCGCATCAAGTACCAGGTCATATGGTTCAAAATCAAACTCCTGCACCCACGCTTCGTCTATGCGTCTGTTGATTACATGTAACTCCGGATAGTGCTCTTTTAAGGCATTCACCTTTGTCTCACCTTCATGCAGTTCCGACCACATCTGACGATTTTGGTTTGATTTGTCATAGGTATCAAAATCTACAATCGTGATATCTTTCACACCGCTTCTGTATAAACAGTCCAGGCAGAAGCTGCCGACACCGCCGACACCCAGCAGTAATATTTTAGCATCTTCGAGTTTAGAAAAATCATCCTTTAACACAAGTTTTATACGATCATATTTTTGCATCAGTCCAACCATTCTTCTAATGTTTTCATGCTTTTGTACGCACTCAAATCAAGCATTATCGGAGTCACAGATATATATCCGTCACGTATCGCCTCATAATCGCTCACACCTTTGACACCTTCTCTTGCTCGAAAATTCAGAGGATGCAGCCCAAGCCAGTAGTGTTTCTCGCCTCGTGGATTACTGTGCACATCGGCTTCATTCGAGTAGACCCTGTACCCTGCATAGGTTATCTTTATCTGTGCCTCTTCAACTGCCGGAGGAATGTTGATATTTAAAAATTCTCTCTCAGGCAGAGGGAACTTTTCATTTCGTATTTTTGTCACTATCTTTTTGATTGTTTTTTGAGCGAGCGTAAAATCTCCCTTGGGATTGGTAAAATCCATTACCTGCGAAATCGCAACAGAGGGAATATTGTGCAAAACACCTTCCATAGCACCTGCCGCTGTCCCGCTGTAGGTAATGTCTTCACCCATATTTGAGCCTCTGTTTATCCCGCTGACAACAAGATCAGGTTTGTTTCCCTGAAAAATTGCATTCAAAGAGAGGTACACACAGTCAGTGGGTGTTCCGTCTTCGAGTTTAAAGAAGTTCTCTTCAATCCCGACAAAACGCAAAGGTCTTGTCAGGGTCAAAGAGTGCCCGCAGGCAGACTTTTCATTTGCCGGAGCCACAACAGTCACCTCCACATCTGGGAGCTCACGTAAAGCTTCCACCAGACACAGCAGTCCTTTCGCCTCATATCCGTCATCATTTGTTACTAAAATTTTATACTTGTTCTTCATAATGTAATTGTATAGAAAACATCATTTACATTTGATAATTTTTCATTATTACCGATATAGATTAAAAGTAAAAAAGAGAAGAAAAGAAAAATGAACACATCCTATGCAGCAAACAGTTACTACCGCCATGATTTGAACATTACCATGAAAACCTCAAGCGGAGACGTCATAACAATGGACTTTGCAAACGAGAAGTCTGCCTCTGCAAACTATGAGACAGATGGCAGTTCACGCAAAACATCAATGAGCTTTTCCTCAATGTCCTCATTTAAGTTCTCCATAGATACAAACGGCATCGATGCTCAGGACCAAAAAGAGATAGAAGCTTTCATGAAAACAGCCCAGCCTTATATAGACAAATTTATACAGGAGTTAAGCGAAGATGCCCCAAAATCACCGGTAACAAAGCTTGCCAAAAAAATAGCCGCACTGTTTCAACCCAATGAAAACAACAGTGAGGCACGCAACAATACTATCAAAACAAATATTGTAGAAATGTTTGACAGATCACTGCAAAAAGTACAGGAACCTCTCAACATTTTCAAAGAAACACAGAAGCTTCTGGAAAAAACACTCAAAGAGTTTGATACCTTTAACAAAGAACTTTACGCCTAAAAATGCAAAAACTTGACAATAGCGTCAGAGTTATTGTAAAATTCCAGCAACAAGACAGATACACAAGGTATCTTTGAATCTTTCCTACAATTTCAATCCTAATCAATTAAGGCAGTCATACATATGAGTGAAAATGAATCTTCCACACAATCGCGTAAAAACACTAAAAACAATCATAAAAACAATTCAAAATCCAGAACACACACTCCTGTAAAAGGCTCAAGTGTCGAAGAACTTCGTACAAAAAGCATTCAAGAGCTTGTTGATATAGCGACACAGCTTGGTGTTGAACAGCCAAATGAACTCAAACGCCAGGATGTAATCTTTGAAATACTCAAAGCACAGACTGCACAGGGCGGCTATATTCTTTTCAGCGGTATTTTGGAAATTATGCAAGACGGTTACGGTTTTATCCGTTCAATCGATCAGAGTTTTAATGAAAGTATCAATGATGCCTATGTATCAAACACACAAATCAAACGCTTTGCTCTGCGAAACGGAGATGTTGTAACGGGTCAGGTTCGTCCCCCAAAAGATCAGGAACGCTACTACGCGCTTATAAAGATAGAAGCAGTCAACTCCCTTCCTCCGGAGGAGAGTAAGAAAAGACCTCTTTTTGAAAACCTCACACCACTTTATCCGACAGAACAGCTCAAACTCGAATACCGTGAAAAAGGCTTGACAGGCCGTATGATGGATCTTTTTTGTCCTATCGGAAAGGGACAGCGCGGTTTGATAGTTGCGCCTCCAAGAAGCGGGAAAACAGAGCTTTTAAAAGAGATCGCACACGGTATTACGACAAATCATGCTGAAGTTGATTTGATGGTACTTCTTGTGGACGAACGCCCAGAAGAGGTAACAGACATGGAGAGAAGCGTCAAAGGAGAAGTCTACAGTTCTACCTTTGATATGCCTGCAAAAAACCATGTAAAAGTTGCCGAGATGGTCATAGAAAAAGCAAAACGTAGAGTAGAGCTTGGTCGTGATGTCGTTATTCTCCTGGATTCTATCACTCGTCTTGCACGTGCCTACAACACAGTTACCCCTTCAAGCGGAAAAGTGCTCTCAGGCGGTGTGGATGCAAATGCCCTGCATAAGCCAAAACGTTTCTTCGGAGCGGCGAGAAACATTGAAAACGGCGGCAGTTTGACTATTATTGCCACAGCTTTGGTTGATACGGGAAGCCGAATGGATGAAGTTATCTTTGAAGAGTTCAAAGGGACAGGAAATATGGAAGTCGTCCTTGACAGAAAAATTGCAGACAGACGTATCTACCCTGCTATTGACATTCTCAAATCAGGAACACGTAAAGATGAACTCCTTATCGGTCCAGAAGTATTGCAGAAGGTATTTATTCTTCGTCAGATGCTGCATAAACAGGATAACGAAGTCGAAGCACTCAAATTTATCTACAACACTATGGGCAAAAAATCTACGAATGAAGAGTTTCTTGAAAGTATGAACACAAACAGCTAGTGTTCATGTTTTTAGGAACCCGTACTTCAGTGCGGGCTAAGAGTGGCAAGAGTATTACAACAGCCGGCACTGAAGTACCGGTTCCGAAATTGAGATTAAGTCCTTAACACTCTTTCAAAATCACATCTATCATATCATCGGCAAGAGTAATCCCTGTTCTGTAAAAAAGCTGTTTCTCTGCCTCTTTAAATATCAAAGTAGTCGGCACTTCTTCAACAAAATACCGCTGTGTCAGATACTCCGACTTTCCGCTGTCAATGCTCAAAACAGAAACATTCGCAAGCCTGTCACACAACTCCTCAAGCTCCATGTCCATAATCTGGCATGCATCACAGTAGTAAGAACCAAACTTTAAAACGACAAATTTTTCTTTTTCAAATTCTCTTGCCAAAACAACATCAAAATTATCTTCATCCACATCTATAAACGCCATTGTCTATCCTTTTAATTGCTTAACTGCTCTTTTAAACTCATCCCCACGCTCTGCAAAGTTTTTATATTCGTTAAAACTCGAAGCAGCAGGAGAGAACAACACGGTTTTTCTTGCTATATTATAGGCTTTTTTGACACTCTCTTGCAAGTTTTTTTGCAAAAACAGATTTTTTTGTTTCACTTTTACATGTAAAGCATCATAAATTTTTTTCCCTGTATCTGAAAAAAGTATGATGTTTGCGACATCACTTGTAAGCAAAAAATCTATCAGCACTTCATAATGCACACCTCTGTCATTCCCCCCGATTATAAGCGTATCAACATTTTTTAAAATTTTCACAGCCTCTATGGTAGCCTGAGGAATTGTTGCTATTGAGTCATTTATATAAGACACACCCTTGACTTCTTTGACAAATTCCAGCCTGTGAGGAAGCGTTTGAAAAGCGTTAAGTGTTTGCATATATGCCTCATCACCGAGTGCCAAAATTTCTTTGAGTTTTTCAAGTATCTGCAAAGTAGATTGATGAATAAACCCGTTTTGCAGACTGAAATCCACACTGTATTTGAGTTCATTTTCATATACATTATATCCGCAGTCCAATTTTTGCGCCAGATTATATATAAAAATATCCTGCTTGCTCTGATACCTGTATATATTGAACTTGGCTTCATAGTATTGATGTACATCTTTGTAATAATCCAAATGTTCTTCAAACAGATTGGTCAAAATCGCAATATGAGGGGAATGCGTTACATGTAAGAGCTGATGAGAGGAGAGTTCCATCACTATTTTTGTCTCAGCGCTGATCTCTTCGAGCATATCAAAAGCGGGTATACCGATATTGCCGCATAAAATACTCTTTTTTTCTGCATTTTTCAACAAACTGTCTATAAGTGTTACAAGGGTACTTTTGCCTTTTGTTCCCGTTACTCCGATAATCTGATGTTTAAAATGCTTGAGCAACAGTGCTGTTGTAGAAGAAAAATGAAAAGAGTGATAATCAATGTCCAAATTATACAAAGAGATGCCGGGTGATTTGATAATCAGTTCTGCTTCATGGAGCCTGTCCAAATAATTCTCATCACAAGAAGGATGATTTTTATCTATGATAACAAGTTCAGTACCCGGTAAATATTTTTGTGCAAAATTATAAAAAGATTTCCCTTCTACACCAAAACCGAAAATCCCGATGCTTTTATACTGTTTTAAATCAGAAACTAAGTTTTTCAACATGGCTTTTGAGGTTCTTTTTGAATTTTTGCGGCAGATTGTTTTGCCCGTCATAGTTTACATGTAAAGGATATTCCATATTTTTTGGTTTGTAGGTTTTCAACAGGGACGGCAATTCTTGTTGAGAATACGAATAATATTTTTTGCTTAATGCGTAATTGACCTCATCATAGGTCCCCACACACTCAAAAGGTTTGACGGCATCACTTTGGGAAAGTCCGTCAAAAAGTTCTTGCAGTGCCAAATCGTCAAGCATATCTTTGCCAAATATTTTTTGCAGTGCAGCGTCCTCTATATAATTGCACAGCATGATATAGGTAAATAGGCATTTTGGGCATTTGCCACACCATTCATTGCGCTTGCTGCCAACATTACAGCTGCGAAACGTAAAAAAGTGTTCTTTTGCAAAGCTGGCAAAAAGCTTGGCAATGTGTATCTCGTCCAAAGGACGCAAAAAACTGAAATACTCTACATCCTCCGTTATAAAACTAAAAACATACTCCCGAAAATCATTTTCAAACTCTATAGATTTTGAGTACTGATGGTTGATTTTCTGTCCGTTGTAGATGATGTTTTCTTCATTGGCACTTGATTCGTTTGAAAGGACGATGTACTTCGTTTTGTACAGCAGACCAAGCCAGATGGAGATAAAGCCGACAATGGAGGAAAAAGGGATATGTCCGTTTAAGTAGCCACGCGCATTAAAATCTAGAATTTTCTCCAGGTCAAGCTCTCTTTTTAGTTCTATCGCATGTTTTGGATGCTGCTTCAGTATCTCTTGTGAAGCAACAATAGGGTTCATAGAAAACATCAATGCATCAGGAAACTCCTTTTTTAAAAGCTCATAACTTACAAGAGAGTCTTTTCCTCCGCCAATCGGTATGATGATGTTTTGCTGTGTGCACAAAGCTGTTTTGTCAAATGTCTTGCCTTCACATGTAAAATGAACAAGATCTTCTTGCTTTACCTCGATGCCATTGAGATAAATATACTCCCCCAGCCCATTAAAATAAAGCTTTTCAAACCATTTTTTCTGCATTTCGTTTATTGTTCCGCATTCTATGACAAACTCTTGCGGCAGAGCGATTTTGTAGTAACTGATGGCTTCTGCAAGGCCGATATGAAAAACAATATTTTGCATAGAAAAATCTGTAGATATTTTTTCATTTTTTTTAATGCTGAGACGATGAAGAAAGTCAGTCGTTTTTCCTTCTTCATCAAGTTGATAGTGAAAGTGCAGAGCTATTTTATCTTCATCTTCTTGAATTTCATAGCTTTTGTATATAAATTTATTTGCTTTTTTACGCAACTCTTTAAATTTTTTCATGAGAACCATTTGATATTTTTAAAAGATTATATAATCTTTTAACTCTATATCAACTAAAAGTTCCCATTAGTTAAAATACTCAAACAGTTTGTTTTTATCGATTTTCACCAAATCAAGCGCCACATTCTTTTTCAAAACAGCCTTTGTTTCCTGGCTGAGTTTATCAAGCAGTTCGGCATTGTTCTCCTGTGGAAACGCTAAAAACAGAGATTTTGGCTGTATCTGCTGTACAATCATATCTATATCTTCTGCCACCTCAGTAAGTGTTCTTTTTGCAATCGTCTCTTCAACACTGTGTTCTTCAATTGTTGCGTGTCCTTTTCTGCCATTGGCATCACTTTTGAGTTCATGGAGTTTTTTTCTGCCCTCAATAAAATCCTCAGCATTCACCAATTCCAAAGAGTAGTTAATTTTCAATTCATTGTTATAAATATCTTCATGTTTTACTGTTTTATATGCTTTTAATTCCCCTAAGTCTGCCACGATTATAACTGTATTGTCTAATTTCATAATTCATCCTTGTAAAAAAATTTAAAAACATCATCAAAACAAAAGATGCTTTACATTATGATATGGAAAGAATACTTTATTGCAGATAAATTTCAGACAAAAGGAGCAAATATGCGTACAAACCATGAACTCATTCAAAGCATGCAAAATTCTGGCGTTTTAAAAACACCACAAATCATAAAAGCTTTTGAAAAGATTGACAGAAAATATTTTGTGCCCGAAGGTTTTGAAGAAGCAATTTACAGAGATGCTCCCCTGCCCATCGGCGAAGGACAGACAATCTCTCAGCCTTCAACAGTTGCTTTTATGCTTGAACTGCTTCAACCACACCAAGGAGACTCTGTTTTGGATATAGGGTCAGGTTCCGCCTGGACTACATCACTCCTGTGCGCCATTGTAGGTGAAACCGGTCATGTTACGGGCATGGAACGTATTGAGAGGCTTGTCAGTATTGGACAAAAAAACCTTTCGCAGTTTGGTTTTGGGCAGTGCCGTATCGAAAAAGCAGGCAAAGAGTTAGGAAAACCGGGAGAACAGTTTGACAAGATACTGGTCTCTGCCAGTGCACCGGAAATTCCTTTTTCACTTTTTGAACAACTCAAACCCAACGGTGTACTTGTCATACCGGTAGGCAATTCCATCTTTAAGTTTAAAAAACTTCAAGATGGCAGAATACAGCAAGAGGAATATGCAGGTTTTGTATTTGTACCTTTGATTTACCAGGAAAAACAGTTTCATTAAATCATCTTTTAATCCACTCTCTGCTAAAATCTATTTACCTGAATTTGGAGTATGAATTTGAAAGAAGCGCATGAAGTTTTAGCCAGAAAATATCGTCCGTCAAACTTTGATGAACTTATCGGTCAAGAGACGATAGCACAGACTCTCTCACTTGCACTTGATTCAAACAGACTCTCTCATGCCTATCTGTTTTCAGGGCTGCGCGGGAGCGGAAAAACTTCAACTGCCCGTATCTTTGCTAAAGCACTCATTTGCGAAGAAGGAATGAGCCATAAACCTTGTGACAAATGTTCCAACTGTGTGATGGCAAAAGAGAATCGTCATATGGACATCATAGAGATGGACGGGGCAAGCAGCCGTAAAATCGACGATATTCGTGACCTTATAGAACAGACAAAATACAAACCGGCCGTTGCCAGATATAAAATCTTCATTATTGATGAAGTACATATGCTCACAAAAGAGGCTTTTAATGCCCTGCTTAAAACACTTGAAGAACCGCCCCAATATGTCAAGTTCGTCCTTGCAACCACTGACCCGCTCAAACTTCCTGCAACAATTTTAAGCAGAACACAGCATTTTCGATTTAAAAGTATTGCCACAAACAAGGTCGTTGATCATCTTGCCCATATTTTGCAACTTGAGGGGATAGAGTATGAAACAGAGGCGCTTGAAATTCTCGCAAGAAGCGGGAGCGGAAGTCTTCGTGATACGCTGACATTGCTTGATCAGGCAATAATCTACTCAAAAAACCATGTTGATGTTCGTACCGTTACAGATATGCTCGGACTGGTTGACCCAAAATTTATCAGTAAACTTTTCGATACTGTTTTTGCAAAAGACTATGCACGGCTGGTAGAGTATACAAAAGAACTGGAAGATTACGAAAGTGAAATGGTTGTAGACGAACTCATCGCTTATCTCAAAGATAAAATGTATAATCAGGATGCTCTTTTTTCTACACTGGTACTTGACAGGTTTTTTAGAATACTGAGTGAATCAAAATATCTTTTCAGCATTAATGCCGATGGTTCCTTTGTGCTTTCGATGATATTTTTCAAGATGACAGAAGCGCTTAAAATACGGGAAATTGATCAGATGATAGAATCTTTTGAAAAAGATGTAAAACGTCCTGAAATTATTGTATCACAGGAAGAGAAAAAGGAGGTGCAAACCTCCTCTCCTGTAAAAATAAAAATGCAGGAAACTACCCCTGAGATGAACGGCAAAGTCGCAAAAGAAACCTCTGCAGAAAATACGCAGGAAATACCACCCAATGAGCATCTTCTCACTTTTCAAACGCTCATAGAAAGAATCACAGACAGAAACTATGCACTTGGTGAGTGTTTTACAAAAAATATTCGCTTTGTTTCCTATGAAAAGAACATACTGACTTGGGAAAGTTGTGCGGACGAAGAGTGTAAAAAAGTGCTCAAACACGGATATGCGGTCATTAAACAGCTTGTTCGTGAAACCTTTAGTTTTGAGACAAAAATAAAAGGAGTTGCCTGCACGAAGTTAGAAACAGAAGAGGAACCACAGACACAGGCATCACAACCCGTCGAACAACAGCCCGAAATGCAAAGCGGCTCTACCGTCGAGGACATTGAAGCAGGCGGTGCTGCAAGCTGTGTCACAAACTGTGACGAGCCTTCTGTGCAAGATGAAACAAACGGCACAGACATCACAAAAGAGCCGATGATCCAAAAGGCGATAGAGATGTTTGAGGCAAAAAAGGTCACTGTTCAGTCAAAAATCTAATCAAAAAAAATTTCACTGCAGCACAAATCTTTTTGATGGCAATACTCTAATATCTCAACAAAAGGGGTAGAGTTCCTTTTTTTGATTGTTGCAAATTTTGATTGGGAAATATTTAGTAAATTTGCCACATCCTTATCATATACTTTCGTATTTGATCCATTCGCAATATGCTCTTTGAAAACTTCTATAATCGTTCGAAAATCTCTCATTCTTACTCCTAAGAGCAACAATATAACCAAGAAAAATCAAGAAAGCTAAAAATATGTCAATTTGTTAACATATTTTATACCCTACTCCGCGAACTGTTTGTATATAGTCTTTTGACTTGTCCGGGTCTATCTTCTCTTTGAGCCTGTTGATGGCAACATTGACAGTCTTGTACTGGTGGTTTTCACTGTCACCCCAAACATTTTCAAGCAGATAATCCCTGTCAAGTACACTGTTTTTATTTAAGATAAATTCACTTAAAAGATCAAATTCAAGCTTTGTCACATCAACAGGTCTTCCGTCTACATGTAATGTTCTGCTGCTTTTGTCAAGCAGTAAATCTCTAAAAAGCAATTTTGAATTATTGTATTTTTTTGAAGTTCTTTTTAACACAGATCGGATGCGAAGGACCAATTCTTTCATATTAAACGGTTTCGTGATGTAATCATCTCCGCCTCGCAAAAAGCCACTCTCAATATCTTCATCTCTGTCTTTTGCACTTAAAAATATAACGGGTATATCAAGCCCCTCATCACGTAGTTTTGCAACAAACTCACTTCCTTCAACACCGGGAAGGTTCCTGTCCATTATAAGTAAATCTATATCTTCTTCATCTAAAATCTGCACAACTGTTTTTGTATTTAAAAAGCCTATTGTTTCAAATCCCTCTTTTTCCAGGGTGTATTCCAACAGTTCGAGCAAATCTTCCTCATCCTCAACTATTACTATATTTGCACTCATAAATATGCCTTAATATTTTTTATAATTATATCAAAGATTCTATGGTATAATAGACTAATTGCGGAAATTTTGAAGAGGGAAAAAAGATGTTTGTTTCATCATACAATACATATATACCAAACAAGCACACATCAAAAATAGATAAGAATACGCAAAATGAAAGAGACAATTTCTCTCAAGAGCAAGAAAAAGTATTCTCAAAAAGCCTTGAAAAAGTTGTTGCTTCTTCTGTAAAAATACCACTCAATTATATTTCAAACTATAAGTCATTACACAACCAGCAGTTACTGCAACAGCAAAATACACCCAAAAAAGAGTATGCCAAAACAAAATTTGAAAAAATAAAAAAAATCAGCAGTGCCCAGAATGCCTACAGTGAAAATTCTCACTATTTTTCTCTTGCGCAAAAACCCAAAACAGCGTTAACACAAGAGGTCAAACAGCCTGAAAACATACAACGCAACACTCTTTTAAAACAGAAATTTATCAATACCTATATTGCAAATGACAACTACTACAGAGTAACTGCCGCCTAATCCAGCCATGCCTCGGTTCTAATCACTCTGCTGTCATCAAAAATTTTCAGTTTATATGCTTCACTGCATTTGCCGTCGTTGATTTGCATGACAGCCATCTGCAGAATTTTTTTACACTTTTTTGGAATATCAAAATGCCCTTTTAGACCTGTCAAAAACTGTTTTACAGGAACATCCTTGTCCATGCCTATAATATTGTCACGGCACCCTGTAAGCCCTATATCACTCATATATGCCGTACCGTTTACAATTTGAAAATCATCAGTGCCTACATGAGTATGTGTCCCGATAATTCCGCTTACTTTTCCCTGAAGCATCATCATCAGTGCACGTTTTTCACTTGTAGCTTCAGCATGAAAATCAACAAAAATATTTTTTATCTCCTGCGTGTGCAGCTCCTCAACCGTATTTTTTGCACAGCGAAAGGCATTGTCAGTATAGGGCATTGCATAGTGCCCCATTATATTAAGGACAGCAAGTTTTTCACTCTTTATATCATAAATACGCAGACCGGTTCCCGGTACTTCCTCAGGATAATTATGGGGCCGCAGCAGTTCATGCGTATCTAAAAGAGGAATAATCTCTTTTTTATCCCAGGTATGATTGCCTCCGCTCATAACATCGATGCCGTAGGAGAAGAGTTCATTTGCATTTTTGAGTGTCAACCCAAAACCGTGAGAAGCATTTTCATAATTTGCAATGACAAAATCTATTTTGTGTTCTTCTTTTATTTTCTTCAGATAATCCCGCAACATAATACGTCCAGGCTGACCTAGTATATCGCCTATAAATGCTATTTTCAATGTATAATTCTTTTCGTTTGTTTTTTAGAATTATAGCCAAATCTTTTCCCTGTTTTTCTTTAAAAACAGTATAATTGCAGTATGAATCATTTTATGCAACCACCTGTACGTATCAACGCTTCAAATGAGCTTCGAAAAGTCGGCTTTGAACTTGAATACAGTGCCATAGAGTTACAAAAAAGTGCAGAATTACTTATTGAAACTCTAGAATCCGGCAGTATGGAAAAAATAAATCCTTATCATTACAAAATCAGAGATACCTGCTGTGGCGACTTTAATCTTATCCTTGATTTTCAGTTTCTTATTTCACAGGGTCTGCAAAAATGGCTGCAGAATATAGGACTTGATCAGTTTATCGAAACAGAAATTGCACTGGCTTTGGAAGAGTTCATAGCCACCCTTTCTCAAACTATCGTGCCTTATGAAATCACAACACCGCCGCTTCCTTTGGATAAAATTGCAATTATAGAGAAGATAAAAGAGACGTTTCGAATAAACGGAGCACTTGGAACTGATGCCAATCCTCTCTATGCCTTTGGCTTTCATATCAATCCTCAGGCCTTCTCTTTTGAAGTAACAGAAATTATTGATACACTCAGGGCCTTTTTCATTCTTTATGAGACGCTTGTGCTATGGCTGCAACCTGATATTGTACGCAGAATCAGCCCCTATATCAAACCTTTTGAAGAGGAGTATATACAAAAAGTACTCAAAGCCTCTTACAAACCGGATATGAACCGGTTTATCTGTGACTATATGCAATATAACCCTACCCGTAATCGCGCGCTGGACCTCTTGCCTCTGCTTGCCTGGATAGATTCCAATCAGGTTTTCAAGACACTTCCCGAAGAAAAAATTTCACCACGTCCTGCCTATCATTATCGCCTTCCAAACTCCAAGGTTGACAAAAAAGAGTGGCACACCTACGATGCCTGGAACAGCTGGGTCATCATTGAAAAACTCGCTCAAGACAAAGAGATGCTTGCACAACTTGCCGGCGAATACAGCAAATACCTCACTGACCCTTTTTCATTTTTGAAAAAAGAGAAGTGGTTGCAGCAGGTAAATGTATGGCTGAAAAAACAAATATAATCATAACAGGCTCAAGCAAAGGAAGTCGCAGTGCCTGGGTGACAAGTCGTGCTTTGCTCACGCTTTTTGGTGTGAATGCAAGGTTTTTGCATCCTGATAATTGGGACAAGAACACCCAAATGGATGGGCTTGTGCTTACAGGAGGTGTGGATATTGATCCGCATACTTTTCATACATCCAGGCACCCCAGTGTAAAAAAAACCGAACCACTGCGTGATGCAATGGAACTCTTTTTACTTGAGCGCGCACTCACACAAAACATTCCCGTTATGGGAATATGCAGAGGCATGCAGCTTATCAATCTCTTTATGGGCGGATCACTTCACCCGCATATACCGGAAATGGATTTGGATTTTAGACATCCGCATTCTCTGCTGCCTCAAAACACCATCAAAATAGAACCAAAAAGCCATCTGCATAAAATTCTCAAAGCCGAAAAATTAAAAGTCAATGCCCTGCATCATCAAACAGTGAGAACACTTGGAAAAGGGCTGAAAATTGCAGCAAAAGATACAAACGGCCTCATACAGGCCATTGAAACAGACAATGAAGACTTCATTCTGGGTCTGCAGTGGCACCCGGAGTTTATGCCCTATCACTGGAGTACCTACCGAATTTTTGAAGCTTTTTCCAAAGAGATAAAAATCAGATAAAAAAAAGTGCCAACAGAATATAACGAATACCTTTTGCAAACAGAACAAGCAAAAAAAATCTTTTAAAGTTATAATGCAGAGCACCGGCTACAAAAGTAATAGGGTCACCGATTATCGGCGCCCAGGAGAGCAGCAGCACGATGGCACCGTAACGATCAAACATTGATTCGGCTTTTTTATACGCTCTCATTTTTACATATTTTTTCTGTGCCAGATAATCAACCCCTTTTTTGCCCAAAAAGTAGTTCAAACAGGAACCAAGGGTATTGCCGAGTGTAGCAACACCCAGCAGAGCATAAATATTGTAACCGGCTGTAATATCATAAACCAATACAGCTTCACTCACTACCGGCAATAAAGTCGCAGCACCGAAAGCGCTTAAAAAAAGAGTAATATAGACCAACTAGAGCACTTTTGGTTTGCTGTTTCTTAAATAGTACAGTGTTGCTTTAATAATGTCATCATCATCTTTCGAATCTGATTTTATTGTCTCCTTGGACTCATTTAAATAGGTAAATGTGATATTTTGTCCATAGTTTGAAATCGTTTTGATTTTTTTCTCCAGGGACAAAAGTTTAATAACCATCAATTCAAAAAACTGTTTGGTAGGAATGTCCAATTCGCCAAAGCGGTCTATTACCTCTTCTTCTATTTCATAGATCTCCACAGCACTTTCACACTGGGCAAGTCTTCTGTAGATATCTAAACGCAACCTGTCTTCTTGTACAATTTCATCACTGATAAAAGCGGATATGCTCAGTTTTACATCTACCTTTGCCCGCTCTCCCTCGGCTGTATTGCTCAACTCTTTTATAGCATCTTCAAGCATTCGAAGATACAGAGAATAGCCGATATTTTTAATATGTCCGCTTTGTGCATCTCCTACAAGATTCCCGCCGCCGCGAATTTCCAAATCATGATGTGCCAGCACAGAACCCGAGCCTAAAAAGGAGTTCGATTCTAATGCCAAAAGGCGTTTTTTGGCTTCATCTGTCAAATTTTCTTTGTTTTGTACAATAAAATAGGCAAAACCCTCATTGTGTCCACGACCTACACGCCCGCGAAGCTGATGCAAATCTGCTATACCAAATCTGTCTGCACCGTCTACAATGATGGTATTGACACGGGGCATATGAATACCGCTCTCGATAATGGAGGTGGCTATCATGACATCATATTCGCCTGCTTCAAATTTCAGCAGCTCTTTTTCTGTTTCCACTGCCGATATTTTAGAATGCAGCATCAGCATTCTCAAGTCAGGTAACAGGGCCTGCAGTTCTCCCAGTTTTATAGGCATATGGTCAATTGAATTGTGCACATAAAAAACCTGACCGCCACGACGAAGTTCTCTCAAAATAACCTCTTTTATCAGCTTTTCATCATACTCTTTTACAAAAGTCCTTACACCCTGGCGCTCACTCGGCGCTGTCAATAGCTGACTCATTGTTTTTATGGAACTGAGTGCCTGATTGAGTGATCGCGGAATCGGTGTTGCACTCATAGAGAGCAGATGCACATTATGGTAGAGCTCTTTGATTTTCTCTTTTTGCTTCACGCCAAACTTGTGTTCTTCATCTATAATAACGACGCCAAGTTTCTTAAATTCCAGTCCAAAAAGCGTATGTGTCCCGACAACACAATCTATTTCACCGCTTGCCAGCCCTTTAATAACTGCATTTTTCTCTTTTGTGGTGACAAATCTGTCAAGTTTTGCATAACGGATACCCAAATCTTTAAACCGCTCATCCAAAGAACGCCAGTGCTGTGCTGAAAGCAGTGTAGTTGGTACAATAAATGCCGACTGATAGCCTGACTTGTAGGCTGCATAAATAGTGTTGAGTGCGATTTCTGTTTTACCAAAACCGACATCTCCGCTTAAAAGTCGGTCCATTATATGCCCTGAACTCATTTGTGAGAGTATCTCCTCAACAGCCTGAGTCTGGTCATCTGTATATTCAAAGCCTGAAAGTGCCTGAAACTGCTCCAGCTCTTTTTTATCCAAGGAAATCTTTGGTGCTTTTATAAGCGCTCTTGCTGCTGCCGTGTTAACAATCTGTCCTGCAATTTCAAGCAGCCTTTTTTTTACCTTTGCCTTGAGTTTGCCAAAGCTTCCTTTTCCCAGCCTGTCCAGTACAGGTGTCGCACCGCCTCCTGCAATGTAACGGTCAATATAGTCGAGGTTTTCTACAGGCAGCAGTATTTTATCATCACCAACATATTTAATGACGATAAAGTCTTTGACTCCGCCGAGTATTTCGGTTTTTTCGATTTTTTCAAAGATACCAACACCATAATCTTCATGAACTACATAATCACCTGCTTTTAAATCATCCAAAAGAATAGAGGTTTTTCTTCTGCGGCGTTTTTTATCGGCTTTGTTCAGTGATATAACCAGCTCATCAGGTGTAATAATATTTAATATATAAGGAGCCTCTACAATGCTTAAACCTGTTGTATCATAAATACCGGCCTGTTTTATTGTCGCATTATTTGCAGCAATGAGCGTTACTTTCTTGTTTGGATGTACTTTTAAAAGCTGGGCGGCATTGACAACAACCAACTCTTTGACGGCATCGTTTTCTTCTAACAATTCAAGATCAAAAGCATCTCTTGGAAGCTGCGGATTGTTTATACCGTAGGCATCTTTGAGTATATTGTCTAAATTTCTGACAAGTTTGACATTTTTGCCTGCTAAAAAATTCTCTGCCAATTCATCAAGATGCCAAAAGCCCAAAGAGGCTACATCTTTGTTGAGTGCATCAAATTCACTCTTTTGTATTTTTTGATGCAAGGCATTGTAGGATGCTTCATCCAGAGCATAAAAAGCACTTCGTATTTCTACACTTTCCAAATCATCGCCGAGGGTTCTTTGTGTTTCAAGGGCAAAGGATTTTATTTGTTCTATTTCATTGTCAAAGAGGGAAATTCTTATCGGATTTTCGGAAGAAGGTACAAAAATATCTATAATATCCCCACGATGAGAAATTTCACCTGCAACCTGTACCATATCAACAAAAGTGTATCCCCAGTAAAGCATCTGCTCTTTAAACTCTTTGAGATTAATCTCTGAGCCAAATTCAAGCCTCATCTCACCGAGCAGCTCTTTTTTTGGCAAATGAAAGAGAAGTGTTTTTAAAGGAGATATTACAAGCGGTTTTTTCGCGCAAAAATGGTATGTTCTTAAAGCAAAACAGAGTTCGTGCAACTCTTCTTTGTAAGAACGCAAATCATCACCGTAACCTGGTCTGAAATCGGGAAAAACAACAACATCCCGTCCAAAAAACTTTGCTACATTTTCAAGTTCATATGCTTCTTTTGCATCTTCACATACCAAAACTTCAAGGGCATCTTTTTGTGCATTGTTTTTAAAATGATTAAATAAAATTGCCTGTGACATTACTTTCCTGTTTCTTTTACTATTGAGTTTCCCTGAAAAATACCTTTGGCCTCTATGACAAGTTCAAGCGAGGTAATTTCGCCATTTACATGTCCTGCCGCTTTTATTTCAACACGGTCTGCATGTATACTCCCCTCAACCAGGCCTTGAACCACGAGACGCTTTGTTGTAATATCGCCTTTTACATGTCCGTTTTTACCCACATTCACCTCTTTGGACGACTTTATAAACCCCTCTAACTCTCCGTCTATATAAAGATTGCATGTAAGTTCTATTTCGCCTTTGATTTTTGCTCCGGCTGTGACAATTGCTGTGTTTGCATCTGTTTTATCACTTTTATCCGTGATGTTGCCATTATTAAAGATTGCCATGGTATCTTTTTCTCCTTTTTAAAAATTTCATCATAATTTTGCTGTGTCCATTTTATAAAATAATACGGATTTAATGCACGGTGAATAAAGCGTATTTCATAATGCAAATGCGGTCCGTTACTGAGCCCGGAATTGCCTGTATAGGCAATTAAATCACCTTTTTTTACAAATTGTCCTGACTTTACCACAATTTTGTTTAAATGTCCAAAGTACGATTTAAAACCATACACATGTTCGAGTATGACAAGTTTTCCAAAACCGCTGCGCCTGTGCAGCCCTGCCCATTCAACAATACCGTCAGCCGTTGCATACACAGGAGTATTGAATTTCGCTTTCATGTCAGAACCACGATGAAACTCTTTTTTATGCAGTGTCGGGTGTATTCTGTAGCCGAATTTGCTTGTAATTCCATGGTATTTTACAGGGGATCCGCTTGGTATAAGTTCCAGCAGTGTTGCTCTGTGCGATGAACTGAGCATTGTCATATTTACTCTTTCGGCCAAAGATTCAGTCGCAAGAGGTTTGAGCCCTATGAGCGTTTCAATCTGAGACAAAGAATCTGAAAGTTCATCAAGCTCTTTTTCTTTTGCCAAAAGGGAATGTGTTGTACTCTTCATCTCTTTTTGCAAGGCTTGATTTTGACGCAGCATCTCTTTATATGCCTGTGCCACTTCATTTTTTTTACTCTGCAGTTTATCTACACTGGCATTTAAATACAAAATAGTTCCTGCGGCAATCAGTACAATACTCAGTAAAAAAAGTCCGGTATACAAAAAAGCTTTTTTTATAAACTTGTGAACATTAAACTGCTTGACACCGTTGTCATCATGAATAGTAACCGTAAAATGATTATCCACCATGCACCTTCAAAAATGTTTCCACAACACTGAAGGAGCCAAAAACAAGATAATTTTTATTTGCATCTATCCCTTGAAAGCTTGTGTGTTTCATCTGCAAATCCTCTATTGCCTTTTTGAGTTTGCTCAATTCTTCTATTCTTTCATCTTCTACAGCTATAATTTCCACATGTTCAATTATCGGCTGTAAAACAGTAAGTATTTCACTGTAATTTTTATCTTTAAAACTATTATAAACCAATATATATTTATTCTCTTTTAAACTTTCATAAATTGAACGTGCCGCAAGCGTGTTGTGTCCCACATCTATCAGTATGTTTGTCTCTAATTGAGAAAGTCTGCCAAATAATTTTGCATGCTTAAAGTCTTCTGCTTCGTACGAAATGCCCAGACTCTTTAATGCCGCGATACTTGCCATTAAATTTTCTTTTAAATAGCACGCCAACCTGTGATACCTGGCAATTTTTTCAATCTTCGCTTTGTCTTGTGCATCTAAAAGTTCACTGTAATCTGCGACATGGATATTTTTTTCCTGTGCGATTTTTTTGGCAATCTGCATCACTTCTTTATGTGGCTGTTTGGACACAATTACTTTTTTTTGCATAGCATTGAGTTTTGTCGTTGCTATGGACAAAATATCCGAACCCAAAAAAGCTTCATGATCAAAACCAATCGGTGTCACAAGCGTTAAAATATTTTCAAATACCGCTGTTGCATCATGCTCTCCGCCAAGCCCTGCCTCAAGAACAATATAGTCACACTCCTGATACAAAAAAACTGCCAAAAGTGTTGTATATTCAAAGTAGCTTAATGAATCTGCATCCTGGGGGTCCAACAGCGATAAAAGCTTTTGATGTGCTTCGTTTAAGAGTATATCACTGACATTTTCTCCGTTGAACCAAATGCGTTCATTGAAAGTCAGTATATGCGGAGAGGTATAATGCCCCGTAGTAAACCCCAAAGAGTACAAGGCTGACGCCAAAAAACGTCCTGTTGTCCCTTTTCCGTTTGTTCCCACAAGATGAATAATTTTTGGCAATTTTAATGAAGCTTTGATTTTTGCGTATACTCTGGGCATACGGGTGTAGTCTATGGTGTCATAATATAATGGTTTGCTGCTAAGAAATTCCTCTAACACGTTTATTTTTTATACTCCGCTCTGTTTCTTCCCTCTTTTTTGGCTTTATACAGATACTCATCGGCAGAATTTATCGTCGCGTCAAGTGAAATATGATCACTTCGTTGCGCGACACCGGCACTCACAGTCACTTTAATACGCTTGCCTTTATATACAAAACGAGTCTTTTCGACATGCTTTCTCACCTTTTGGGCAAAAGTCACACCACCTTCCAAATCCGTCTCACTTAAAAGTGCCAAAAATTCTTCGCCTCCAAAACGCCCGACTATATCTACTGTTCTACTCTCTTTTTTGAGTATTTTGGCAAATGCCGCCAAAACCGCATCCCCGGCTTCATGTCCATAGGTATCATTTACTTTTTTAAAAAAGTCTATATCAAACATAACAATGACAAAATTATGTCCATAGCGTTTGTATTCTGCCTCTTTCATCGTTAAAAACTCATCAAGCGCGCGCTTGTTATACAACTTCGTTAAAAAATCTTCTTTTGATTCCTGTTTTGCTTCTTCAAGCTCTTTTTCAAGTGTACGGACTTTTTTGCTCAAAGCTTTGACTTCCTCACTGTGTCCCTGCAAATCTTTACTTAAAAGATGTGTATTTTTCTCTAAGGCAACAGCAATTGTAAAAAGTTTTTTATGTGCAAGTGCAAAGTTTACAGTTGATTCTTCCGTATAAGATTCCAACTCAAGTTTTATTTTTTGTATTTCGGCATTTGAGTTGTCAGAACTCTCTATCATGTCTATAAGACGCAGTGAAAGTTTATCGAGAACTCCGTCAATAGACTCTACCATCTCTTTGACAGTTTTTTTGTCAAGTGCTATGCGCAAAGATATGGCTGACCTGATTTCATTTTCAACACTTTCATGTTCAAGCAGTTCAGGATTTTTCTGGATTTTTTCACTCAAAGCTGCAATCGTATCATTCACACTTGAAGCAATGGAGGGAACAAAAGAAGCTATCAAAAGTTTTGATATTTTCTGTAAATCCACACTTTGGTTTTCTTGTGCACCAACACATTCCAAATGTAAATTTTCAATAGTTTTTTGTAAATCCCGCGTATCTACATCACCGTACTCTTTCAATTTTTGCAAAAAAGCATCATCATAAGTAGTTAAAAAATTGACCCATCGTTGTCGAAACTGGTCCAACTGTTCAGGCTGGGCACCATGTTCTATAAGTTCCAGAGTTTTTTGTGCAAGCTCACCCGCTTCTTTGTTGTGCAGTACAGTAATAACCTGCAGTACCCTTTTTGTCAGTAATGTTTGGGATTCAAGCAGGTTTGAACACTGCGTCGGGTTGGTTCTGTTGAGTTTTGAAATCAGCAAACGCACAAACTCATGCATCGTTTTTATATTGTATTTTTTGAGCTCTTTTTGTAAGTCTTTGTTGAGCATGGCATTGAACTTGTCAATATGTTGACAATCTTCAACCTGCATATTTGCTTTTTGCGCCTCTTTGCAAAATGCTTCTGCATAAAAGTCAGGAGTCAGTAATTTTCCTTCGAGTTTTAATCTTTTGACAGCTTTACTTATGATTGTTTGTATAGTCATGTAATCTTCTCCTGATTTATAGTTGTGATCCTTCTGCTGAGACCTGTGCAACAAAAGATGCTATAGCCTTGATGGCACTGAATTTTATCGCATCAAATCGTTCCTGATCTGTTATAACAGCATTTGGTACAACCGAAAAGTCATAGGTACCTCTTGCCGTATACGTTTTTTTAATATTTTTTGATTCTCTTGCAATCTTTAAAACAATTTTTGCCCGATATGCAATAATATACCCTTCTGCATTATACTGAATTGGCGAATAACTCGGTGGTGTCAGAGAAAAATTCAACGTTGTATCGGCATGGGATTTGTCTGTTAGAGAGGCATGAAAAATTTCCACAATGGCGCTGTCTACCGCATCTTTTATTAAAACGGTATTTTGGGGATCCAAAGCTGAAATGACAACATGTGTGTATATTTTTGAACCAATGACACTTCTGGCATACTTTGAACTTGGCTTATATCCGCATGCATTCATTGAAACAAGAAGAATCAAAAGAACAAATACCTTCAATGCATGTGAATATTTTCTCATTCTTAGCCCTTTACAACAATATTGACAAGCTTTTTAGGAACAAAAATCTCTTTGACAATCTCTTTGCCTTCAAGCCACTTGGCAATATTTTCTTTTGCTGCTGCAATAATTGTCTCTTTATCAGCATCAGCGGCAACTTCAATTTCCCCTCTTTTTTTCCCGTTGAGAGAAACACCCAAAGAGATGCTCTCTTCTACAAAAACTTCTTCTACTGTTTCTTGCGGAGCCAGGTTGTTCAGTTTGAAATATTGCTCACTGATTTCATGACAGGTATGAGGAATAACAGGTTCCATAATCGAGCTGAGTATCCAGTATCCTTCCGTCCATACATCTGCATTTTTTTGTGCATTGAGCGCATTCATCGCCTCCATGACACCGGCAATCATTGTATTAAATGTGTATCTTTCATTATAAACATCTTCGGCACGTTTGAGTGCTTCATAGACTTTTTTACGGGCAAACTTCTCTTCTTTACTCAAGTCTGCATGATTGATTTCAGGCTTCTCGTTACATGTAAAGACATTTGCAGTTCGCTCAAAAAATCTTTTTATAAACTTGTAGGCACCCTCAACAGCACTGTCATTCCATTCAAGTTCCTGTGTCGGCGGTGCGGCAAAAAGTATAAACAGACGTGCCGTATCTGCACCGTATTTCTCAATGATGGCATCAGGGTCAACCGTATTGCCCTTTGATTTGCTCATTTTGGCCCCGTCTTTAAGTACCATTCCCTGGGTTAAAAGTTTCTCAAAAGGTTCATCCAAATCAATATAACCCAAATCACGGAACACTTTTGTAAAAAAACGCGCATATAAAAGGTGTAAAATCGCATGTTCTATCCCACCGATGTAATGATCAACACCTTCATGCCCTTTTTGGTGCATCCAGTATTTTATCTGCTCAGGTGAAAATGCCTCTTTTTCCCAGTTTTGAGGCGATGCACAAAAACGCAGGAAATACCAGGAGGATTCTACAAAAGTATCCATCGTATCTGTTTCACGAACAGCATCTTTGCCACACTCCGGACATTTACAGTGTTTCCATGTCGGGTGTTTTTCCAAAGGATTTCCCTCTCCTGTAATCTCTACATCATCCGGCAGAGCCACAGGAAGATTCTCTTTTTTCTCCATAACAAGACCGCACGCCTCACAATGAATAAAAGGAATAGGTGCACCCCAGTATCTTTGACGACTCACACCCCAGTCTTTGAGTTTATAGTTTGTCGTCTTTTTGCCCAAACCTTTTTGTTCAAACACAGCTATGATTTTTTCCTGTGCCTCTTGAGAGTTCATCCCTGTAAATTCGCCGGAATTTATAAGCTCACCGACTTCTGTAAAAGCAGATTTTGAAAAGTCATGTTCTGTTTTAAAAGGCTTGATAACCGGTTTTACAGGCAGGTCATACTTTTTAGCAAAATCATAATCTCTCTCATCATGTGCAGGTACGGCCATAACCGCTCCGCTTCCATAATCCATCAACACAAAATTTGCCACCCAGACAGGAATTTTTTCTCCTGTGAGCGGATGCGTTACATGTAAACCAAGAGAAACACCCGATTTCTCTTTTTGCCGCTCGATTGAAGAGGTGTTTTTCATAGTCTCAATTTTTGCGACAACATCCGCATCAAGCAGTTTGTTCTCAATCATATACGAAACAATTTCATGTTCAGGTGCCAAAGCCGTATAACTCACACCGTAAATGGTGTCAGGTCTTGTTGTAAAAACATCAAAACACTCAAATGTATGCGAAAGTTTTGCTTGACTTGCTTCATCAAAGTGTAAATCAAAAGCAAGTCCGTTTGACTTGCCTATCCAGTTTTCCTGCATCGTCAGAACCTGTTTTGGCCAGCCACCTTCAAGTTTTTTCAAATCATTTAAAAGTTCGTCTGCATAAGCAGTAATTTTAAAATAGTACTGATTCATCTCTTTTTTGACAATCGGTGTGTCACATCGCCAGCAACATCCATCCACTACCTGCTCGTTTGCCAAAACAGTCTGATCATGCGGACACCAGTTAAGCATCCCTTTTTCACGGTACAGCAAACCTTTGTTATACATATCTATGATAAAGCCCTGTTCAAACTTCGTATAAAGCTCATCACTTGTGGCAAATTCACGTTTACGTGAGAAAGAGAAACCCAGAGAATAAAATTCGTTTTTCATATAGTCAATGTTGTCATAGGTCCAGCTTTTAGGATGTGAACCGTTTTTTATAGCAGCATTTTCCGCAGGCATACCAAAGCTGTCAAAGCCAATCGGGTGTAAAACATTTTTGCCCTGCTGTCTGTGGTACCGCGCAAAAGCATCACTGATAGAGTAGTTTCTTACATGTCCCATATGCAGGCGTCCGCTTGGAAACGGAAACATTGAAAGAATGTATTTTTTCTCTTTGGTAAAATCTTCACTCGGCTCAAAACTTTCGTTTTGATTCCAATATTCCTGCCATTTTTTTTCTATAGTTTTTGCGTTATATTCCAATTTTATTCTTCCTGTTAATATTCTTCGTGTGTTTTACTGCTCTCAATGTAGACAAGTCCCATTGAAAATACATTGGCAATCAATGCACCGATTGCCAGGGCAATTGCCCAGGAATCATTCTGCACAATAACCAAAAAGACAAATGCCGGAATCAGGTGCAGGTCTGCCACCAAAGAAGATGCCAACAGTTCGGCTGAAAGCAGATTACGCACACCGATTTTTAAAATTGTTGAAATCAGATTCACACTTGCGGCTATAAACAATGAAATAGCCGTATTTTCATATAAAAACCCTGCGATCGATGTAAGACTCATTAATGAAAAAAATACGTATACTACTTTACCCCAATCCATTACATAACTCCTGATTCAAACTGTTCGCGCATTCTGTTTTTTTCTGCTTCTCTTTTTGCTTTTTCTGCCAGTTTTGCATGATAGTTTTTCACATCAAAACCAAACAGTATCAACAACGGTGAAGCAACAAAGATGGACGAATATGTTCCTACGATTATACCTACCAAAAGCGTAAATGCAAAGGCATGAATAATCTCTCCGCCAAACATAAACAGTGTAAAAACCACAAAAAAGGTCGTTAAAGAGGTCAGTGTCGTACGGGCAAGCGTTCTTGTGATAGATTCATTGATAATCTCTGTCAAATTCGCTTTTTTGGATTTTGTAATCCCTTCGCGGATACGGTCAAAGACAATAATTGTATCGTTGAGCGAATATCCCAAAAGTGTCAGTATTGCAGCAAGTACATCAAGATTGACATCAATCTGAAAGAGAGCCACCGCACCCATTGCAATCGAGACATCATGCACTAACGCGGCTATAGAAGCCACGGCAAATCGCCATTCAAATCGAAATGCCACATAAACAAGAATCGCGGCTATAGAGAGAAAAAGTGCCATAAGCCCTTTCTCTTTTAACTCTGAACCTACTTTTGGACCTACAATATCAACACGGCGAATCGTAAAATTGCCTGTACCCTGCAGTGCTGCTCTTGCAACATCACCGATGTCTTTTGCTACACTCGCACTCGATGTTTTCATACGAATGACAACTTCATCCGGAGAACCGAACTCACTGATGGAAGCACCGTCAAAAAGTTTGTCTGCCTGCAGTTTTTCCCGCATCGCTTTGATAGGGGCTTTTGTGTCATACTTTACCTGAACAATCGTTCCTCCGGCAAAGTCGATCCCGTAATTGAGTCCTTTTGTCGCCAAAATCGCATATGAAGCCAAGATAAGAATAATTGAAACTGCCATCGCAATTTTTGATTTACCCATAAAATCAATGGGCTGTTTATACTTAAAAAATTCCATAATTATCCTTTAATCCCAAACCAGAAACGGTAATTTTTGCTTTTGCCCATTTTAGGTTCAAGCATCTGATAAATTCCGTGTGTTCCGAGAATTGCAGTGAGCATAGATGCCAAAATACCGATACTCATAGTAATGGCAAACCCTTTTATAGCACCTGTACCATAGACATACAAGACAACAGAAGCAATCAGCGTCGTGATATTTGCATCCAAAATTGCCGTCATTGCGTTTGCGTAGCCTTCTTCTATGGCCTTGTGCATAGATTTTCCCTCATAAATGAGTTCACGAATTCTTTCGGTAATAATGACATTCGCATCCACCGCCATACCGACCGTCAGGACAATACCTGCCATACCCGGCAGCGTCAACGTCGCACCAAAAAGACTCATAACCGCCAAAAGAATCAACAGGTTTGCAATCAGGGCAATATTTGCAATTACCCCTGCCATACGATAATAAACCATCATAAAAACAATAACAAGAATAAAACCGCCTATCAGCGCTATCATAGATGCTTTAATGCTGTCAGCACCCAGACTTGGGCCGACAGAACGTTTTTCCATCATATATATTGGTGCCAATAATGCACCCGAACGCAGTGCAATCGCCAAATCTTTTGCCTCAAGCACTGTATAGTTTCCGGAAATCTGTCCGCTGCCTCCGCCGATGCGTTCATTAATGTTCGGTGCAGAGTAGACTTTCCCGTCAAGTACGACTGCCAGACGTTTGCCTACGTTTTTGCCGGTAAAATCACCGAAGATGTCAGCACCCTCTGCATTGAGTTTAAAATTAATCACCGGACGGTTGTTTTGGTCAAAACCGACATTTGCACCGGTAAGCATCCCGCCGTCCAGAATAGGGATTTCATGCACAAGATATTTGATTTTAGGATTTTTCACATCTTCTAAAATCACATCACCGTATGCCGCCGCATCTGCGTCACTCATATTGTAAACACGTGCATTTCTGGCTTCATCAACTGCCATCATCTCAAGTTTTGCCGCACGAGAAATCAACTCGCGTGCACGCTGTTCTTCCTGCGGTGTTTTAATCCCCGCAAGCTCTACAAGTATCTTGTCTTTTCCCTGACGTGCGACAACGGGCTCTGAGAGTCCGAACTGGTCAAGTCTGTTTCTGATCGTTTCAATTGCCTGCGAGACTGCCTGCTGTTTTGTTTTTTCTATCTCTTTAGGCGTCAGACTCAAGGTTATGACAGAACCTTTGTGTGTAACTTTCACACCTTCAAGTTTTGATAAAAAATCATCAAAGTTTTTAATCTCGTCACTATCAAGCACTTCAAAAGTTACACTTTTGCTGTCAAAGCTCAATCCGTCTATTAAAATATCATTGCGTTCTGCAAAGTGTTTGATACTTGCCGCTATTGATTTAATACGTGATTTAGTCGCTTCCTCGGTTTTCACACCGAGCAGCATATGCAGTCCACCCTGTAAATCAAGGCCTAAGGTTATTTTTTTGCCGCTTTGGGTCTGTAAAAGGGATGGAAGAGAAAATACAATTCCAAACACTATTGCCAGAGCAAAGATGACTATGCGATAATTAAGCTTCATCCTCGAACTTCTTTGCAATGGAATCTTTTGTAATTTTTACGAGTGTATCATCATTGAGTTTTACTGTCAAAAAGTTCTCTTCAACTTTATGAACAACAACGATAAAACCGCCGTTAGTGATGACTTTGTCACCTTTTTTAAGAGATTCAATCATCTCTTTTTTGGCCTTGGCCTCTTTTTGCTGTGGGCGAATAATTACGAAATACATAATTGCAATTAAAAATACAAACGGTAGTAGTTGGGAGATAATTTCCATATCTTGTGCTTCCTTCTCTTATAAAATTGCAGCGATTATACAAAAAATATACTAATAAGCTCTTAAATTCAGTACAATTTCAAAATGAATTCCTTAACAAAAAATATTTTACTCGCAATTGGCACGGCTGCACTTTTCAGTGCTTTTATCTATTTGGAATATTTTAGCATTGAAAATAAATTTTTCAATACCCTTTTTGGACTTGGAGCAATAGCACTGCTTCTTAGCATTCCTAAAAAAGCGGTTCTTTTTAGCGGTTTTTTTATAGGACTCTTTTGGTTTTACTGGATCGGTTTCAGTTTTAAATACCAGGGTGTCGGTTATATGGAGCCTTTTGTTACTCTCGGCTTCGGCATTCTCTATCTTCTCTTTTTTGCACCGCTTGCCTTTACAGACAAGCCCTATATACGGGCCCTACTGCTTTTTGGGCTCAGCTTTTTTGAACCGCTTGGCTGGAACTGGATGAAAATTGAGCTCTTGTTTGTCAACAGTTATATAGGTGTTTACAAATATCAGTTGGCGGCTGTTTTGCTCGCCCTCTCCCTGCCTTCACTGATAAAAAACAAAAAATACAGATATTTGCCTCTTTTGCTTCTCGTTTTTGCCTATAACTACGGCTATCCCAAGCAGCATGATGCGCCCCTGAAAATAAAGCTGGTACAAACAGAAATCCCCCAAAGTGTCAAGTGGGAGAGAAGCAGCCTCTACCCTACCGTTGCCATGATTTTTGAAAAAATCCGTCAGGCACAGGCAGAAGGCTATGATGTTGTCATATTCCCCGAATCTGTCTTCCCTCTTTTTATGAATGAAATGCCGAAACTGATGCAGGAACTTCGTAAGGCTTCTGAAAAAATCACTGTCATTGCCGGTGCACTGATGCGTGAAAACAATCTCAACTACAATGTCACCTATATGTTTGACAAAGGCAGATACAAGGTTGCCAAAAAACTCATTCTGGTACCCTTTGGCGAGTACATTCCTCTGCCAAAATTTGCACAAAAATTCATCAACGATACTTTTTTTCAAGGATCAAGTGATTTTGTTACGGCAAAAAAACCGACAGACTTTGTCATAAAAGGTATCAGGTTCAGAAATGCCGTCTGTTATGAGGCTACATGTAAAGAGCTCTACAATGGCAATGTAAAATATATGATTGCCATAAGCAACAATGCATGGTTTACCCCTTCTATTGAGCCGACACTGCAGAAGTTGCTTTTAGAGTACTATGCCCGAAAAAACGGTGTGACAATTTACCACGCAGCCAACATGAGCGGCACAGGTGTAATCAAATAGTAATAATTTCTTTGCTATAATAAAGAAAAAACTTACCAAAGAAAGTGAAAATTTTATGATAAACCTTAAAAATCCCAATCTTTATTTAAACCGTGAGCTTTCATGGTTACAGTTTAACACAAGAGTCCTCAAACAGGCACAGGATGAATCTTTGCCTCTGCTTGAACGTCTCAAATTTCTTGCCATTTACGGGACAAATCTGGATGAGTTCTATATGATTCGCGTGGCAGGACTTAAAAAGCTTTTTGCCGCGGGTATTATCGTCTCAGGGGCCGACAGGCTGACACCTCTGCAACAGCTTCGTGAAATAAGAAACTATCTGCATCAGGAACAGCAGGTTGTCGAGCACTGCAGAAGTGAAATATTTAAAAAACTTGAGCCTCATGGTATCAGTGTAAAGACATATGATGAAGTGAACAATCAGGACAAACATAAGCTCAACCAGTATTTCAATGAAAACATCTATCCGGTAATTATTCCCATTGCCATAGATGCCACACATCCTTTTCCACACCTTAACAACCTGAGTTTCGGACTTATCGTAAAACTTCGCGATATGGACAACGAAAACATAGAACGCTTTGGAATTATACGTGTTCCCCGTGTTTTAAACAGATTTGTAGAGCTTGGAAACGGAACCTATGTACCGATAGAAAGTGTTGTGGAAAAGCATGTTGATGAACTTTTTCCGGGCTATGAGCTTATCAAATATGCCCCTTTTCGCGTGACAAGAAATGCTGATATTGCCATAGAAGAAGAGGAAGCTGATGACTTTATGGAGATTCTTGAAGAGGGGCTCAAACTCCGCCGTAAAGGAGAAATGGTCCGGCTTGAGGTCGGTTCAAATGCTGATGATGAAATCATTAACTTTTTTAACCGTCATGCACATATATACAAAGATGACATCTACAGATACCATACCTTTTTAAATCTCTCAAGTCTTTGGCAGATAGTATCGAACAAAAACTTTGCACATCTTTTGTCACCGGCATTTCAACCAAAAAATCTGCCGCCTTTTGAAAACAATGAAGATATTTTCTCTATCCTGGAAAAGCAGGATGTCTTGATGTACCATCCTTATCAGAGTTTTGACCCTGTGGTAAATCTCATTCAACATGCGGCAAAAGACCCTGATGTTGTCTCTATAAAAATGACACTCTACCGTTCAGGGACAAAGTCGCCTATCGTCAAATCTTTGATGGATGCCAGTGAATCGGGAAAACAGGTTACCGTTATGGTTGAACTTAAAGCACGTTTTGACGAGGAAAACAATCTTATCTGGGCAAAAGCCCTTGAAAAATCAGGAGCCCATGTTATTTACGGAATTCAAGGGTTTAAAGTCCATGCAAAAGCGGCTTTGATCACAAGAAGAAAAAACGGAAAACTCAAGCAGTATGCCCATTTAGGCACAGGAAACTATAACCCTTCCACTGCAAAAATATATACTGACATGAGTTATATGACGAGCAAGGACACCATCACCAATGACTTAACACGCTTTTTTCACTTTTTGACAGGCTTTAGCAAAAAAGGAAAACTCAATGAGTTATATATGTCTCCTTCACAAATCAAGCCTAAAGTCCTTTCACTCATTCACAATGAAACAAGACAGGGAAAAAACGGACATATCATTGCAAAGATAAACTCACTTGTTGACGATGATGTCATCAGAGCACTCTACAAAGCCTCTATAGCCGGTGTAAAAGTCGAGCTTATTGTACGTGGTATCTGCTGTTTGAAGCCCGGTATCAAAGATGTCAGCGAAAATATAAGAGTTGTTTCCATTTTGGGAAAATACCTCGAGCATGCCCGTACTTTTTATTTTAAAAATGATGCATCAAAAGTCTATATCTCAAGTGCAGACTGGATGCCCCGAAATCTTGTGCGGCGTATAGAGCTTTTAACTGCCATCAAAGATGAAGATGCCAAAAAGAAAATTATACAGATTCTCAAACTGCAATGCTCCGACAATGCCCTTGCACATGAACTGCAAAGTGACGGATCCTATATAAAAATCAAACCAAAAGAGGGGCAAAAGGTTATCAACAACCACAAACTTCTTGAAGACTATGTCAATCGCATTGCAAAAGCAACCAAAAAAGAGACCTCTACCTATGTGCAGCAACTGGTTAACCGTCTCTTCATAGAAAGTTAAAGGAGCACGCCTTATGTTACATGTATACAAAAATATAACTCCGACTATAGGTAACAGGAGCTGGATAGCCCCTTCTGCAGATGTTATAGGGGATGTCAGCTGCGGAGAGGACTGCTCTGTCTGGTTTGGCTGTGTCGTTCGCGGTGATGTGCATTATATAAAAATCGGCAATCGTGTCAATATTCAGGATTTGAGTATGATACATGTAACGCACTACAAAAAAGAGGACAAAAGTGACGGAAATCCGACAATCATCGAAGATGATGTGACCATAGGACATCGCGTCATGCTGCACGGATGTACCATAGAAAAAGCCTGTCTTATCGGCATGAGCGCTACTATACTGGACGGTGCGGTTATAGGCAAAGAGAGCATAGTCGGAGCAGGTTCGCTTGTGACAAAAAACAAAGTTTTTCCGCCACGCTCACTCATAATGGGAAGCCCTGCAAAAGTTGTCAGAGAATTGAGCGAGGAGGAGATAAAAGAACTTTATGCCTCTGCCTCACGCTATGTGGCGTTTAAAGAGGATTATGTTCTGTAATCTGCATTTATTTTGACATATTCATACCCGAGATCGCAGCCAAAAGCTGTGAACTTTCCGTCTCCTATTCCCAAATCGCAATAAATGGTAAATGCTTCTCTTTTCATTATCTCACCGGCTTTTTGCTCCATCACTGCATCGAAATACAGTGTTCCCCTGTCATAGACACAGACATCTTCAAAGGCAATACGCAGTTTTTCTTCATCCGCATCAGCACCGCTTGCACCGACTGTTGAAGCGATTCTTCCCCAGTTTGGGTCTTCTCCGTAGAGTGCCGTTTTGACAAGTAAAGAATTGGTCAGCGCTTTGGCCACAATCTCTGCCTCCGCATCATCTTTTGCCCCACTCACTTCATAGGTAACAAGTTTTGTCGCGCCCTCTCCGTCTCTTACCATTTCACGGGCCAAAAAACGCATAATTTTATAAAGAGCCTCACTGAATGCTCTCCTGTGGTAGACTTTACTTTTTGCATTGCTGAGCAACATGACTGTGTCATTGGTCGAGGTATCTCCGTCAACACTTGCGGCATTAAAAGTTGTTTTTACATTTTCAGTTAAAATATTTTGCATTTCATCTTTGTCAATTTTGGCATCAGTTGTGATAAAACAGAGCATAGTAGCCATAGCGGGATTAATCATACCCGCGCCTTTTGCCATTGCACCAATGTGAAAACTGCTGCCGTCTTCAAGCTCAACTCTGTAGGCAATCTGTTTTGAAAAAGTATCGGTTGTCATAATCGCTGCCGCCGCCGAACTGCCGTCTCGTTTTTTCAAATCAAAAAGTCTGGCACCGGCTATAATCTTCTCTTTTGGCAGTCGTACACCGATAACACCTGTTGAGCTCATTACAGGATTGTGCACTTCCTCCGGCAAGGTGGCTAAAATTTCTTCTATATCTTCAATACCTGCTTTTCCGGTCATAGCATTGGCATTTTTAGAATTAATAAGTACAAAATTTGTTTGAAACTCACCTTTTGCTTTAAAGTGGCGTATAGGTGCTGCCGTCATTTTGTTTGTTGTAAATGCTGTTGCTATTTCACACAGGGTATCACTGTAAACAAAAGCCATATCTTTTGCTTTGTTCGGTTTTAATCCTGCACTGATACCATCCGCATAAAAACCTTCTGCCGTACAAACCCCACCATCAACTTTTATCAACTTATACAAACTTCAACTCCTTAGGTTTGACTCTTTTTGAAATCAGATCTTTTGTTATTTTAATGCCTTCCTGTGTGCCTATCACTAGAAGTTTCGACTCACTTGTCACCAAGGTATCTCCCTTTGGCATGCCAATAAGCTTTCCGTCTTTTCTGGTAATTCCCACAACTGATGTGTTTGCAATTTCCCGGATATGTGTCTCTTTCAATTTTTTGAGAACTGCCCAACTGTAACGCGGCACTATGATCTCTTGCATATCCAAAGGATTGTCACTTTTATATAAAAATTCTTCAAGCAGATTTTCCATATCGGGACGGGCTGCCATTGCAGAGACTCTCTGCGCTGTGAGTTTTGTCGGAGAAACGACAGTGTCTGCTCCAAGTTTTTTCAGCTTTTCCACATCACTCATTGTTTCTGCTGAGGATATCACATAATAGGGACGAGGCAAAAAATGTTCTTTCTCAAAAAGCCGCACCGAAGCAATCAGCGCAATATTGTCAGCAATGGAACTCGACAAAGTAATCAAACCTTTTGCAGAAGAAAGATGTGCTTTGAGCATTGAGAGCTCAGCATGAGGCTGTGCCTGCAAAAAATGCGGATATTTATGCTCTATTGCCCATTCATGGATTTCAGCTCTTGGATCAATCACAATAAAAGGAATATGGTTTTTTCGCAACTGTTTTGTTACTTCTATTGTATAATCATTATGATAACACACAACAAAATGCTTTTTAAGTCTTGCTATTTTGTACAGCATTCTTCTCTCCTTCATTATGGCAACAATATGCCCCTTGTTCAGTTCTGAAACCAAAATACCTATAGCACTTGAAAATACTGCAAACCCTGCAATAATTAAATTGATAGTAAAAATTCTTCCTGCGTTTGATATTGGAGCAATTTCACCAAACCCAACAGTAGTAAAAGTAATGGCCGTTTGATAAATTGCATCCATTATTGTAAAATTATCTATAAGAACATATCCGGATGTTCCTATTAACATTACAAATACTGTTAAAATTAAAGGGAGACGAAAAGCTTTAAGGTGGGAATAAACTTCAGGAAGAAGCTTGGGATCAGGTTTGGGAGGGCTCTCCCAATTTAGGAACTTGCGAATCCTTGGTAAAAGATTCAAAACTGATTCCTATAGTCTACGAATTTTTCTTAAGTGTGCGTAATTCTCTTGCAGAAATCTTAATCTTCTTCGTTGTACCGTCTTCTAATGTAATACGAACTGTTCTTAGGTTTAATAAAAAACGACGCTTTGTTCTGTTTTTTGCATGAGAAACATTGTTCCCACTCATCGGGCCTTTGCCGCTGATAGCACATCTTCTTGCCATTTGAGTATCCTTGAATGATATTTTAAAGTTGCGAATTATAGCAAACAAAAGCAAAACTGCAACTTAAGCCTGTTTTGTTTTTTTTGAGAATATACTTTCTATACTTTATTTGAATTTTATCTTAATCTCGTTAGAATATATAATATCCAACATAAAGTAGTAAAATTTGATTACATTACAACAGATAGACGCATTTATAGAAAAAATACCGCCATCACCAAAGATTTTAAAACAGACGCTCGCTTTGCTTGATCAGGGTGATCTGGTTCAAGCAGCAAAAGTGGCACAGAATGACCCTGCACTCAATGCCTATTTGAAAGAGTTGGTGAACAAACCTTTGTACGGGTTTAAAAATGAAGTCACAAATGTTTCTCAGATTTTTGGCATACTTGGTGTCTCAAGATCACAGCAGGCGGCTTACAACTATATGATCTCTTTGCTTTCTCCCGCAAAATGGAAACTCTTCAAACTGAACAAATCTTCTTTTTATGATTTACAGGCCGGACTCTCTGTTGACTGGCACAAAATTACCGCTTATTTGCAGATAGAAGATAAAGACCTTCAGAGTGCTGTTGCTCTGCTCCCTGCAAGTATCATAGTATCCGAAGCACTCTTTTGTGAAAAAATTGAAGATGTAAAGCTTCTTAGAAGTGTAGATGAGATTGATCTCAACACCATATTGCAGAGACTCTGCAATATGGACCTGTTTGATATATGCGAAAGAATTTCCCAAAAATGGGAAATGCCCAAAAATATTGCCGATATCATTCAGGCATCTTCCGGCATTAAACCGTCTCAGGATGAAACAAACAACAAACTTGGAAAATGGATGCATCTGCTACTCTTTTACACCCTGTCAAAACCTGTTTTTATTGAAGCCGGATTGAATGATTTTATTGACTTTCAAATTGATTTTGTCAGCGACATCTATGATGACTTTTCAAAACTGATGGAGATTTCATGAGAGCGGTAATTAGAGAAGGAATCGGCGTATTTCACCCTCAGGGATTCCTTGACGGTTCGTCAGGAAGTTCCTTTCTGAGCATAGAAGATATAGATGCCACACTCAAAAGCAATGCTTCGATGATTCTTGTTTCACTAAAAAAAGTTATTTTCTTCAACAGAAACGGTCTGGATACTTTTGTAAAAATGTTTCAAAAAGTCAGAAGCAAAAACCATATAATCGTCGGTTTTTGTGATTATGACAAAAAGAAATATGATGCTTTTAAAAAATTTTATGATGGCGATTTAAGTTTTTCACTCTTTAAAACTCAGCAAATCGCTTCTCTGTTTGCAGACGGGTTCAAAGAAAAAAATAAAAATATACTCCTTTACAGTGAAGACAAGTCACAAAGAGCCGCTCTGGCAATAGAGTTGCACAACAATGGGCACAACCCGATAGTTGCACAGACAAAAGAAGAGTTTTTACAAAAAGCAAAAGTAGAAAATGCCTATGATGTCATCATAGAAGACACATATCTCGGGCAAATGGGACAAAAAGTTGCAACAAGAGTTACGGGCAATGCCATCATATACACTGTTTCTTCATTTTTGGATGCGGAAATAGGCAATACTTTTAATATAGCCTATCACAACAACTCCCTGCATGTCGGTTTTAGACTTTTTATCTTTGATGCCTACAAAGTTGTCAGTATGAATATTCATGCTCTTAATTTTTTCTCAAAGCTTGCATCATCTTCTGCCGAATACAATGCCACCATATGTTTTGTAGGCATGTCTTTTGACAAAACACCTCTTTCTTTCAAAGAGACACTTGAAGATGCCGGCATCATGTTTTTTGAACAGATGGATGATATTTTGCAAAACAAAGAACTTTTGGACGAACTTGGTGCCAGCAGTGCAGCTGCGACAAAGAACAAACGTGCACTTAACAAAGTACTGGTAACAGAACTGCCAAGATTTATTGATGCGACTGTAGCCACTATAGAGATGATGACCAATTCAAAAGCAGTAAAAGATGCGGCAAAAGTAGACAAAATTGAAATTACTGACAAAGATGGAAAAATAGCGAGCTCTATCGGTTTTTACGGAGACATTGACGGCATGGTTATGCTTGTTTTTCCGCTGGGCATTGCGAAAAAAGCCTGCGAACTGCTTATTGGGGAGAGTACTGACGACAAAGAGATGATACTTGATACTCTGGCTGAACTTGTCAACATTGTCGGAGGAAAAGTAAAAACACTTTTGGCAGACGAACACATCAGTGTGGATATTACTCTTCCGAGAACCTACCATAATGTTGAAGGACTGCTAGAAGTTGCCAAAGGAAAAAAAGGTGTTCAGGTTGATTTATCCTTTGATAATGACAAGTTTTTGTTTTTCTTAACAAGGTAAAAGCTATTATAGTTTATAATTCCACAATAATTTAAAAGGAAGAATATGCAAGTAGCCCCTAGCGTTCTCTCGGCAGACTTTGGAAATTTGGCACGGGATGTACAGGAAATATGTGAAGCGGAGTGTGATCTGGTACATGTAGATGTCATGGACGGGCATTTTGTACCCAATCTGACGATAGGGCCGGTTGTGGTTTCGGCCATAGCCAAAGCTGCTACAAAACCCCTGGATATTCATCTTATGGTCGAGAACAACACCTTTTTTGTAGAGCTTTTCGCACCTCTGCAGCCAAAATATATCTCTTTTCATATAGAAGAAGAAAAACACCCGCACAGGCTCATACAAAAAATCCGCTCTCTTGGTATCAAACCCTGTATAGTGCTCAATCCCAACACAATTCCCGAAGAATTGGAATACCTTCTTGGTGATTTGGATATGGTTTTGCTTATGAGTGTGAATCCTGGTTTTGGAGGGCAATCTTTCATAGATTCCGTACTTCCAAAAGCAAAAAAACTTGATGCTATGAGGAAAAGACTCAATCCCGAATGTCTTATCCAGGTAGACGGCGGGGTAAGTGACAAAAATATCCATGCACTCAAAGAAGCCGGCGTTGATGTTGTTGTTGCCGGCAGCTATGTTTTCAAGCACGAAGACAGAGCCAAAGCGATAAAGAGCTTACAAATATAATGCGTACAAAAATCTGCGGTATTACCTCTTATGAGGATGCTATGACGGCAATAGATGCCGGAGCTGATGCACTTGGATTTGTATTTTATGAAAAATCTCCACGCTACTTAACACCTGCTGAGGCAAAAAAAATTATTCAAAAACTTCCTCCTTTTGTTGAGAAAGTAGCCCTCTTTGTCAACGTCGATGCACAGACAGTCAATGCTACATGTAAAGAGGTTGGTGCGACACTTGCCCAGATTCATTTTGAAGCAGACGAGGCATTTTATGAGGCACTGAAAATCCCTTATATCAAAGTTGTAAGAGCACAAAAAAAAGAAGATGTCCTCCAATATGCTGATGAGTACAGACTTGTTGATGCCTACTGTGAAGCATATGGCGGTGCAGGAAAACAACTTAATGCAGAATGGTTTGAGGGCGTTGAATGTTCCAAAATAATTCTTGCCGGCGGCTTAACTCCCGACAACATTCAGGCTCTGAAAAAGTACGGTTTTTATGCTTTTGATGTCAGCAGCGGTGTAGAAATATCACACGGGAAAAAAGATGCAGCTAAAGTAAGAGAGTTTATACACAATGCTCACTGATAATTTCAATCTTGATGCCAAAAGCATTTCACGACTCTCTTCACGCGGGCTCTCTTTAAAAACACTCAAAGAGCAACTGAGCGAAGAGCTTGAACTTTCCATAGAACTCTGGAAGGCACAGGGTTTACATGTAATCAGACACCAGGGATATTACTATTTCGATACAAAATTTATTCCTATCCATCAGGCAGAATTCTGTATCGTTGATATCGAAACAAACGGTTCAAAAATAGAAAAACACCAGATCATTGAAATTGCTGCTGTAAAAGTAAAAAATGGAATAATCATAGACAGATTTGAATCTTTGGTCCATACCAAAGAAATTAATCCTCATATCACGGAGATTACAGGCATAACTGTCGATGATACAACAAATGCGCCTCAACTCAAAGATGTTCTGCAACGATTTAAACTCTTCTTGGGTAATGCCGTGTTTGTTGCCCATGATGTCAAATTTGATTACAGCTTTATATCCAAAAGCCTGCAAAAAATCGGCTTGGAACCCCTGCTAAACAGGAGTCTCTGTTCTCTTGCCTTGGCTGAAAGAACTATTGTCTCTTACAGATATGCACTTTCCTATCTGAATGAAACACTGCGATTAAATCCGGAAGCCAGGCATCACAGAGCCATGAGCGATGTCATTACAACCTATGGACTGTTTTTGTTAAGTCTGGAGAATTTGGATGAAGATATAAAAACGGTAGAAGATTTAATTAAGTTTTCAAAAGAGGCGCCAAGGCTGAAACGCCCAAAATTTGATCCTCTTTTAGAGATAAAAAAAGAGGAAAAAGAGCAGTAGAGTTACTCCTTGAAAGCACCCGGTTTTGTGAGTTTTGCATAGCGTGCATTCATTCTCTCTTCTTCACTCATAGCTTTTAATTCTTCCACTTTTTGTAAAAAATACTCTTTAAGAACCTGTGCTGCTTTTTCTTTTTCTCTGTGTGCTCCGATTAAAGGCTCATCTATAATATCGTCAATCAAATCAAGCTCTTTTAAATCTGCACTGGTGATTTTAAGTGCGTTTGTAGCAGTTTCTACTTTTTTAGGATCATTCCAAAGAATTGCAGCACATCCTTCAGGCGAAATAACACTGAAGATAGAATAACGCATCATTGCAAATTTATCGGCAACGCCGATGGCAAGAGCACCGCCGGAACCGCCCTCTCCTATAACAATAGAAACCGTAGGAATTTTCAGTTCTGCCAGTTCGAGCAGATTTCTCGCAATTGCCTCGCTCTGGTTTCTCTCTTCTGCCCCTATACCAGGATAGGCACCCGGTGTGTCTACAAGCATAAGAAGCGGAATATTGAATTTTTCTGCTAATTTAGCGGCACGGAGTGCTTTTCTGTAGCCTTCAGGATGCGGCATACCAAAATTTCGCTTCAACTTGTTTTTTGTTCCACGCCCTTTTTGCTCGCCGATAACCATAACTTTTTGATTGTCAATATACCCAATATAACAAAGAATAGCGGCATCATCACGGAAATGTCTGTCTCCGTGTATTTCATACTTGTCTCTCATTATAAGATTAATATAATCCAGTGCATAAGGACGATCAAGATGGCGTGCCAGTTGAAGCTTTTGAAAGTCAGAAAGATTTTTATAAATCTTTGTAACTTCCTTATCTAATTTCTTTTTCAACTCTTCAACTGCGCCTTGATCATGGCGAACCTGTGCAGAGATTATATCTTCTTGAATAGCTTTTATTTTATATTCAAAGTCTAAGTATGTAGCCAAATTAAATCCTTGTCAATTAGATTTTTTTGAATATAAGAACGCCGTTTGTTCCGCCAAAACCAAATGAGTTACTCATAACAATGTTTAGATCTGCTTTTCTCGCACCTTCAGTAACATAATCCAAGTCACAGTTTTCATCAGGTGTTTCATAGTTGATTGTCGGAGGAATGATACCGTCCCGCATCGCCATCAAACATGTAACAGCCTCTATACCGCCTGCTGCACCGAGACAGTGACCGATCTGTCCTTTGATAGAGCTCATCGGAGGACAGTTTTCTTTTCCGCCCAAAAGATCTTTCAGCGCTGCTGTTTCATTTTTATCATTTACCGGTGTACTGGTTCCATGTGCGTTGACATAGTCAAGTTTCGGTTCACCTGCCATTTTATAGGCAGCTTTCATCGCACGGGCAGGACCGTCCAATGATGGTGTTGTAATATGATTCGCATCACCGCTTTCACCAAAACCGATAATTTCACCGTATATTTTTGCACCGCGCGCAACTGCATCTTCGTATGTTTCCAAAACAAGAGCCGCAGCCCCCTCTCCCATAACAAAACCGTCACGATTTGCATCAAAAGGACGAGAGGCATGCTTGGGATCATCATTTCTTGTAGAGAGTGCTTTCATCGCGGCAAATCCGCCGACTCCCACACCTGTTATAGCAGACTCTGCCGAAACAACCAGCATTTTATCGGCTCCGCCGCATATAATGGTTTTTACCGCTTCACTGATTGCATGTGTTCCTGCGGCACAGGCTGTTACACTTGAAAGGTTTGGTCCTTTTGTTCCGTGTTCTATAGAAACGAATCCTCCCAGCATATTTACAAGAGCACCCGGAATAAAAAACGGAGAAATTCTTCTTGGTCCGCGCGTCTCTAAAATAACAGAACTTTTCTCAATGGAAGGGAGTCCGCCGATTCCTGAACCTGCACTGATTCCGAATCTTTCCATATCTGTATCTTCAGGAAGTGCCGCATCTTCCATCGCTTCTTTGGCAGCTTTGAGTCCAAGGTGGATAAATCTGTCTGCTTTTTTTACTTCTTTGGGAGGCATAACCGTAGCAGGATCAAAGTCTTTGACTTCTCCGGCTATTTTTACACTGAATTTTTCAGGGTCAAATATAGTGATGATGTCTATTCCGCATTCACCGTCACATATAGCTTTAAAAGAACTCTCTTTATCGTGACCTACTGAATTTATCATTCCCAGACCTGTAACTACCACTCTTTTCATTGAATATTCTCCATAAAATAATAAAATACTTTTAAAAATCAATACAAAAATTAACTATTAAAAATATTTGCTTTCAAAGAGATGACTAACCTCTTTGAAAAATTAAAAAACTGACTACTTGTTTTCGATATAGTTTACAACATCTTGAACAGTTTGAATTTTTTCAGCTTCATCATCAGGAATTTCGATGTCGAATTTTTCTTCAAGAGCCATTACCAGTTCTACAACATCAAGACTGTCTGCACCTAAATCTTCTACGAATTTTGAATCCGGTTTTACTTCATCTGGGTTAACGCTTAACTGCTCAACTACTACTTCTTTAATATCATCTAAAAGTGCCATTATAGCTCCTGTTTTTTTAAGTTTAAAATCCTGTAATTATAGCATAAATATCTTAGAGGACATTTATGCCATGTTCATTCCGCCGTTAACTTTTAAAGTTTCTCCCGTAATGTAACTTGCATAGTCCGAAAGTAAAAAAGCTGTTGCGTTTGCCACCTCTTTTGCATCACCGAAACGGTTCATAGGAATCTTGTCTGTAAAACTTTTTTTCACCTCATCACTCAGCACTTCTGTCATTTCAGTTGCAATAAATCCCGGTGTGATAGTGTTGTATCGTATACCGCTTGTCGCAGCTTCAATTGCAAAGCTTTTTGTCATTGCGATAACCCCGCCTTTGCTCGCTGCATAGTTTGTCTGTCCGCCGTTGCCTGTTTCGCCTACAATCGAAGCAATATTGACAACCGAACCGAATTTTTTCTTTCGCATAACTTTCATAGATTCGCGACATCCGATAAAAGCAGAGGTAAGATTAGCGTTAATAACAGCCATAAAATCTTCTGTTTTCATACGCAATGCCAGCTTGTCTTTTGTAATGCCTGCATTGTTTACAAGATAGGAAAGCTCACCGTCCGCATCCACTATTGTCTTTATCCCGTCAATAAAAGCTGTCTCATCGGTTACATCAAACCCGATAACCGCCGCACTGCCTCCCTCTGCTTCGATTGCCTCTTTTACCGCATCCGCTTCTTTTGCGCCGCTTCTGTAGTTTATCCACACCTTTAGACCAAATCCCGCCAAAGTTTTGGCGATTTCTGCACCTATTCCACGGCTTGCGCCTGTTACTAAAACATTTTTTCCGCTAAATTTCATTATACCTTCCTTTAATTTTTTTGTAAAACACCCAAGCCTGCACTGAAGTACGGGTTCCTGAAAAATTATACATTTTCGGAATCGGCACTTTTTATGCTAAAGCATGAGTTGTGAGAAAACTGAATTTTTTTCTGTAGTGTCGGCTATACTTCTACCAAAGCTCCATCCATCTCTTTTGGAATCGGAAGTTCCATCAGCTTTAAAACCGTCGGGGCTATGTTGTTGAGCCCGCCCGGTTTTACTTTTTCAACACCCTGTGCATCCACAAAGCACCATACTTTTCCGACCGTATGGTTTGTCAGCACATTGCCGTTTTCGTCCCGCATCTCTTCACAGTTTCCATGATCGCTTGTCAACACAAATGCATACTCTTTTTCTTTTGCTTTGGCATATATTTTTCCCAACTCTTCGTCAACAGCCTCAACAGCTTTCTTTGCCGCTTCAAAATCACCGGTATGTCCGACCATATCTCCGTTGGCAAAATTTACCACTATGAAGTCATACTCCCCGTCCATTGCCTTACGAACAGCCTCACCAACCTCTTTTGCACTCATTTCCGGTTTCATATCATATGTTTTCACATTTGGCGAGGGAATCAAAACCCGTGTTTCATTTTCATACGGTTCATCAATTCCGCCGTTAAAGAAAAAGGTCACATGTGCGTATTTTTCCGTCTCTGCGGTATGTAACTGACGAAGCCCTGCGCTGGCAATCACTTCAGCCAAAGTATTTTTTGGCACATCTTTTCTAAACATCACAGGATAGGGAAAATTTTTGTCATATTCGGTAATTGTTGCAAGGTTTACATGCTGTACTTTTCTTTCAAATTTTGTAAAATTTTCATCAGCCAGTGCCGTTACCATTTCTCGCATTCTGTCACTTCTGAAATTTACAGTAAGGACACTGTCTCCCTCTTTCATCCCCTCATATCCTGCAAATGCAGTCGGCTCGACAAACTCATCGGTTTCTCCAAGTGAATAAGAGTGCCCTATATAGGCTTCAGGCGTCATGTCTGTTTGCGGTTGTGCAGATACAATAGCATCATAGGCACGCTTGATCCGTTCCCAGCGGTTATCTCTGTCCATTGCATAAAAACGCCCGGATATGGAAGCAATTGTTACATTTTCGTTCAAATGCTTTTTTACTTCTTCTAAATATTTTTGTGCCGATGTTGGAGAGACATCTCTTCCGTCTGTAATAAGATGCAAAAAGACTTTTTTGCCGTTTTTTGCCGCAATATCAGCTATACCCATAAAATGATCTATATGCGAGTGCACTCCGCCGTCACTCATCAATCCAATCAAATGCAGCCTGTCCGATTTTTGAAAAAGCTCTTGCAAAACTTCATTCTGTTCCAAAGAACCGTCTTTAAGCGCCAATGATATTTTGACCAGATCCTGATACAGAACACGTCCGCTGCCTATACTCATATGCCCAACTTCAGAGTTGCCCATCTGACCCTCGGGAAGTCCGACACTCAAACCAAAGGTTTCTATAAGAGCGTGCGGCACTTCATTAAAAAATTTGTCATACGCAGGTTTATTTGCATTATAAAATGCATTATGCTCTGTTTTTTCACAGTAGCCAATACCGTCTGTTATGACTAAAATTGCTTTTTTACTCAATTTTATTCCTATTAATAATTTTCTTGCGTGATTATACTATAATGTCACTTTCAAATAACAAACAAGACTCTAATCAGGACAAATATTTGCTATATTTTATACATCAGTTTCTCGACATAAATATTTTAGGCTATATTACTATTCGTGCCGGAATCGCTTTTTTTATTGCCCTCACTCTTACATTGTACTTAATGCCAAAATTTATACGCTGGGCCCAAAAAACATCCAGTGTGCAGCCTATTAACGAATGGGCACCGCAAAGACATCAGGAAAAAGTCTCGACGCCTACAATGGGAGGCATCGTCTTTATAGGTGCTACCATTATTGCCACACTTCTGACAGTCCGTCTTGACAATGCGTATGCTTTGGCCGGACTGCTTACCCTTGTGCTTTTTTCGCTCATAGGCTTTTGGGATGATTTTGCAAAAATCAAAAAAAATGAAAATCTTGCAGGCTTTAAAGCAAGAACAAAACTGCTGCTTCAAATCATTTCAGCCCTTGCTGTTTCGTGTTTTTTATGTTACTTTGCTGATTTTAACACCGATTTGTATGTGCCTTTTTTAAAAACACCTCTTCTTGACATGGGTGCATTTGCCGTTCTTTTATGGGTTTTGGTCATTATTTCCACTTCCAATGCAGTCAACCTGACAGACGGACTCGACGGTCTTGCAACAGTGCCTTCCATCGTTGCCCTTGCCACTTTCAGTATTATCATCTATATTATAGGCAATGTCAAAATCAGTGCTTACCTGCTCATGCCTCATTTTGAGGTCAGTGAAGTAGCCATTATTGCCAGTGCCCTCATAGGTGCGCTTACAGGATTTTTATGGTACAACTGCCATCCTGCAGAAGTTTTTATGGGAGACAGCGGTTCTTTGACCATAGGCGCTTTTTTGGGATATCTGGCAATTATCAGTAAAAGTGAGATACTTCTGCTTCTGATTGGTTCCATCTTCGTTATAGAGACGCTTTCCGTTATTCTTCAGGTAGGCAGCTTCAAGCTCCGTAAAAAACGGGTCTTTTTAATGGCACCGATTCACCATCATTTTGAAATGAAAAAATGGGCGGAAAACAAAATTATCGTCCGTTTTTGGATCATTGCTATTCTTTCGAATATTTTGGCACTCATCACACTCAAAATCAGGTAGAAAACATGAAGAACATAGCTATACTTTCATCGCATAACGGAAGCGGTCTTGATGCCATCTTTGAAGCTGTCAATGCAGGAATTTTATCGCTCAACATTGCCTTGGTGATTTCAAACAACACAGATGCCAAGGTTTTGCAAAAAGCAAAAAAATATGGGCTTACATGTAAACTTGTCAATGCAAAGACAGATACGGATCCTGATAAAACTATTTACCGGCTGCTGAAAGAGTATCAATGCGAATGTGTTTTTTTATCAGGTTACATGAAAAAGCTCTCTCCTTCGCTTACATCTAATTTTACAATAATCAATTCGCATCCCTCTCTACTGCCAAAATATGGCGGTGCCGGCATGTATGGACGCTTTGTACATGAAGCTGTCATAAAAAACAGAGAAAAAACAAGCGGTGTCACCATTCATGAAGTCAATGAAAATTATGATGAGGGAAAAATCATCTTGCAAAAATCATTACAAATACTCCCTGAAGAGACGGTTGATTCACTTGAGAAAAAAATCAAAACCCTGGAAAAAAAAGCAATAGTTGAAGGGCTTGCTCTGTGTTTGAAATAGCAGAGTACATAGGCATTATCGCTTTTTCAATGAGTGGCTTTTTTGTGGCAACCAGAAACAGGCTTGATCTGCTCGGTGTATTAGTCGCTACATTTCTAACGGCTCTTGGCGGCGGGATCATGAGAGATGTTACCGTAGCAAAAATTCCTTTTACTTTTTCGCATAACTATCCGGCACTGATTGTCATCTCTGTTTTGCTGCTTCTTATCATTTTTAAATTTCATCACCGCAACTCTATCGAGAACAAAGCTCTTTTTATTTTAAGTGACTCTATCGGTCTGGTCTCATTCAGTATCTCGGGGGCACTGATTGCCATAGAGAGCAGTTTCAATCTCACAGGCATTATTGCCATGTCCTTTCTGACCGCAGTAGGGGGAGGAATTGCACGTGATGTCATCATCAACGAAGTACCTTTTGTTTTAAAAACAGGTTTTTACGGAACAGTTTCTATTCTTATTGCCGTTATTTTATATGCACTGCATACTTTACATGTAACCACGTATACAAATATTTCTATCCTCTTTTTTGCTGCACTGACCCTCAGGCTTATTGCCTACTATGCCAAATGGTCTATCCCTTTACGATAACATTTATCATTAAGCTAAAAAAGAGTACCATTTACCTGATTTTAAAATAAAAACAGGGTTAGATATGAAAAACAGCTGGCATGCTCTTCATCAAAAAAAGATATTGGAAACCTTAAGCTCGGATTTGAATAAAGGACTTCAAGAAGATGAGGCAATAAAAAGGTACAAACAATATGGTCCGAATCTTTTAAGTGTCAAAAAAACAAAATCTGCACTCCTTCGTTTTTTAAGTCAATTCAATCAGGCACTGGTCTATATTTTGCTGGCGGCTATTGTCATAAAAATATATCTGGGTGCCTACGTTGATGCCAGTGTGATCTTTGGTGTTGTTTTGCTCAATGCCATCATAGGATTCATCCAGGAGAACAAAGCACTCAATGCACTGGCCGCTTTGTCAGAGTCTTTAGTTACAGTAAGCACTGTGTTGCGTGGCGGAAAAAAACAGCAGATTGATGCAAAAAAACTTGTGGTTGGAGATATTGTGTTGCTGCAGTCAGGAGACAAAGTCCCTGCTGATATGCGACTTCTCTCATCCCGTGAACTGCAGATAGACGAATCCGCCCTTACAGGAGAATCAACCCCTGTTTCAAAAACAGATACAATACTTCCCGAAGATGTTTCTCTTGCGGATCGTACCAATATGCTCTATTCGTCAACTTTTGTCACATACGGTACAGGCACAGGTGTTGTTGTTGCAACAGGCGATGAGACAGAAATAGGTCATATTTCAAAGCTGCTCAATGATGCAACCGTATTGGATACTCCTTTGACACGTAAAATATCCAAATTCAGTCATCTCTTATTGTTGGTAATTCTCTTTTTGGCAACAGTCACATTTGCTGTAGGGCTATGGCACGGTAAATCCTGGGAAGAGTTGTTTATGGCATCCATTGCTCTGAGTGTTGCCATGATACCCGAAGGTCTGCCTGCTGTTATGACAATTATCTTGGCTATCGGTGTCGCACGCATGGCAAAACGAAATACAATCATTCGCCATCTTCCGGCTGTAGAAACCCTGGGAAGCACCACAATAATCTGTTCAGACAAAACAGGGACCTTGACACGCAATGAAATGACCGTCCAGGAACTCTACTGCGCAAATGAGAAATTTGAGATAAGCGGAGTCGGGTATTCGCCAGATGGAGAGATCCTCCAAGAAAACAAAAATTATGACAGCGGCAAGAACCGGACTCTTTTGGAACTCTTCAAAGCAGGAGTTTTATGCAATGATTCCACACTCAAAAATAGTGAAAAGGCATGGAGCATAGAAGGAGATCCTACGGAGGGAGCATTGCTGGTCTGTGCAAAAAAAGCGGCAATAGACACTGACGCATTAAGAGCTGACATGCCAAGGATAGATGCGATCCCCTTTGAATCGCAATACCAGTATATGGCAACTCTGCATTTTGACAAAAAAACAAACAAATATATCATTTATGTAAAAGGTTCTGCAGAGAGTATTACCCAGCGATGCAGTACTGTTTTGGATATAAACGGCGAGCCTGTCCCTCTCGATGAGAATGACATTTTTATGCAGGTGGAGTCTATGGCAAAAAAAGGCTTAAGGGTCTTGGCCTTTGCCAGACTTGTCATAGAGCACAAAATAACCCTCGAACATGAACATATCTCTCACAATTTGGAGTTTATCGGTCTTCAGGGTATGATAGATCCGCCAAGAGAAGAGGCAATAATTTCGATTGAAGCATGCAAAACGGCAGGCATAAATGTAAAAATGATTACAGGGGACCATGCCATAACAGCCACAGCAATTGCCAGGAAGATGGGATTAATCCACTCTTCGCAAAAAGATGAAAACAGTGTCGTTATTACAGGAAATGCACTGAATAATTTACAAGAAAAAGAAATGCTCGAAGCTTCAAAAAATGCTTCGGTATTTGCCAGAGTAACACCGGAACAAAAACTGCGTATCGTCGAAGCCCTCCAAAAGAACAATGAAATTATTGCAATGACAGGAGACGGTGTCAATGATGCCCCTGCGCTTCGCAGAGCCGATATCGGAATTGCTATGGGGATCACAGGGACAGAAGTTGCCAAGGAAGCGGCAGATATGGTACTGACTGATGATAATTTTGCTTCTATAGAGGCAGCTGTCGAAGAGGGACGGGCTGTACTGGAAAATATTATCAAGTTTATCGGTTTCATATTGGCAACAAATCTTGGAGAGGGGCTTGTCATCATGGTTGCTATTTTAGCAAATGTCACACTCCCGATTCTTCCTGTTCAGGCCTTGTGGATCAACATGACAGCTGCAGTTTTTCTCGGACTGGCTCTGGCATTTGAACCGCAGGAACCAGGTTTGATGCAAAAACCGCCGCATCCGCCATCTGCTCCGATACTAAGAAAAGAGATGCTGATTCGTATCTTTTTGGTGGGTACTATGCTCCTTGGCGGCTCTTTTGGCTTATTTGAACTGGCACTCATGCACGGAAACAGTTTGGAAGAGGCCCGAACAATAGCAGTCAATGTATTTGCCGTTGGAGAATCTTTTTATTTGCTCAATTCCCGTTCACTGCGTTTTTCCATATTTAAGCTGGGACTCTTCAGCAATCTCTGGATATGGATCGGTATTTTTTGTATGCTAGGCGCTTCTGTTGCCCTGACATATCTGCCAATTATGAATAAAATGTTTCATACTGCACCGATCAGTTTGCATGACTGGCTCAATATATTTGCCGTTGGAGTGCTGATTTATGTTACAGTTGCCATTGAAAAAATGGTTCGGCAGCGGTATTCAAGCATATAAAGCAGTTTTGTATGGCATAATTTAGATTTAGGGGCAAAAAACAACATGACAAATGAAGAAATTTTTAGTAATGTTTTCAAGCAGCTCAAAAGTATTGCATCAAAAGATAAAAAAAATATTTTTTATCTTCTGTACTATTCTGTTATTGAAGCAATTTTACTGCTTGTGAGTCCGTTGACCTCAGCATTTATTATTAACAGCGTACTTGCACATGCTTCTATCTCCATTACTGTCTTAAGCGTTGTCGTAATTGTCATTTTTTCACTTATTGCAATTTTGCAAGTCATAAAAGAGTACATCATAGAAAAATTTGAGCAAAAAATATTTGTAAAAAATGCCATTAAAGTCTCTGAACTTGCGATCAACAATAAAAACAACCTTCAAAACAAAGATAAAATCGACAAATATATGAACTACTTTTTTGATGTTGTACACATACAGAAACTTTTTCCGATTTTGCTCCTCAATGGTTCCAGCCTTATTATCAAAGTTGTCATAAGCCTGCTGCTTCTTCTTCTGTTTGATGTTTCCTTCTTTGTACTGGGCGTGGTTTTTATAATTATATTTGCGATTATGATTTTATTTTTAGGAAGAAAAAGCCCAAAAAATGCAGTCGCACGGTCTGATGCAAAACACAATGCCATATACTTTTTGCAAAGTATTCCCTTCTTAAACGATACAAGCCAAAGCATATCATCCAGGCTGGATGGATATCTGACAAAATACATTTCAAAAAGACAGCAAATGTTTGCAATAATCATCAAACAGGTTGCGCTTACTTTTGTTACAGAAGGATTTATTTTGGCATCCTTCTTCATTTTGGGCGGTTATCTTGTTTTTGAAGGCATTGTCCCTATTGGAGAGTTCGTTGCAGCTGAGATCCTCATTATCTCTGTTGTCGGTGCCTTAAAAGAGTTTATTGAAAAAATAGATTATATTTATGACATGATTGAGGGTTTTTACAAAATCGACAAACTCTCCAAAGTCTTTGAAAGTGAAGAAAAGTGAAAAAATACAAATCATTGGAACTCGTTGAACCGCATAAGTTTATAAAACACTGGATGCTTATTACCTTCTCTATTATATCAATTTTCATAATTTTGCTTTTTTTGCCATGGCAACAAACTGTTTTCGGTATAGGAAAAGTAATCGCATTAAACCCTACTGAACGGGAGTACAACATAGTTGCAACCGTTGATGGCGTAATAGAGAAGTTTTATGTGCAAGAAAATCAGGAAGTCAAAAAAGGGGAACTTCTTTTTTCAATGAGAGATTTGGACAAAGATTATCTGCAAAGGCTCCAGGATATCCAACAGCAGACACAAAACCAGATAAGCAATCTTGCAATTAAACTTGAAAATCTAAAAAACAACCTCACCAATCAAAAAGAAAACCTTGAAAACAAAATGAAAGCTTTTACTACAAAAATATCACAGCAAAGAAATAAAATCCTTGCTCTGCAGGAGAAAAAAACCGCACTGACCAACCAGGAAAAAATTGCCTATATCAACTTTAAAAGAACGCAAAAACTTTTTCAAGACGGTATAGAATCAAAAAGAGCACTGGAGGTACAAAACAATGCGTACATATCAACCAAAGCAGAACTTTCAATAATAAACACAAAAATAGAAAATGCCTACAAAGAGATATCAGTACTCCAAAATGAAAAAGATGCGATTTTCAATACACTGACACAAAAGATAAACACCATAAAAAACAGATTGCTGGAAACAAAGAACAGCATAAATACACTTAAAAAGAATCTGCAAAACGAAAGTGTAAAACTTCTGCGCTATGAGAATAAAGACATTAAAGCCAAATCGGATGGTTATGTGGTCAGAATCTATCAAAATGACACAAACAAACTTCTCAAAAAAGGGGAGAAGATTCTCTTTTTTGTTCCAAAAGTAACAACAAGGGCCATCCGCCTTGAAGTCTCCAACTTCAATATGCCACTCATCAAAAAAGGCCTTGAAGCCCGTATAATATTTTACGGATGGCCCGCTCTGCAGATTTCCGGATGGCCAAAAATCTCTCACGGAACATACGGCGGAAAAATTGCCACAACAGAACAAACGGCATATGATCAGAATAACTACTATGCACTTGTTGTAGAAAATGAAAAAGACAGTAAATGGCCTCCGTCACATCTTTTAAGAAACGGAACACAGGCAAAGATATGGGTACGGCTCTCAACGGTTCCTATCTGGTATGAAATATGGAGACTCATATCGGCACAACCGCCAAAAATGGTCCATGTAAAAATAGATGAATCGAGTTTTTAAATGCAGATAAAAAGCTTGCTTATCGTTCTTTTATGCAGTTACGGTTTTGCCCAGGAAATATTTGTCCAAAAAGACATCATAAACTATTTTAATGAAAAAAACCCTTTTTACTACGAAAAAGTGGGTGATATTTACATTAAAGAATATAATGAAATTTTCTACAAGGGTGCTTTTGATATAAAACTTGATGCAAACTATGAAAAAAAAGAGTACCCGCTCTCTACAGCAGAGTTTACAAAAGCAGGACTCAGGCAGTCTCTTGGAAACGGAGTGGAATTTTCAGCCGCATACAGAAAAGCAACAGGAACACAGGAGTACAACAACATAAAAACATCCAAAAAGGGAGAAGCCATTGTCAACCTGCATCTTCCAGTTTTCAATATCATTAACAGCATCAGCAAAAACCAAAAGAATCTCTCCCTTGCCCAACAAAAGACAAAAATAGCAAAACTGCAATCACAGGACAAAATCATCAAATTTTATCTTGATGTATCAAAGCTCTATTATAAACTTTTACTTCACAAAGAACTGCTCCAAGCAAACAGAGAACTTCTCAACAAAGCATATATTAATTTTGCATTTATTGACAAAAGTATTCAAACCGGAAAATTGCCGCAAATAGCATTAACAGAGATAGAAAGTGAAATTATCAACAGAAAACAGAGAGTTGTACTGACAAATATGCAGTTTCAAAAAGTTTTTTACTCTTTTTTGCAATATCTCAATATTAGCAAAAAAGATTTTGATGCCAAGTATACACTTCCGGAATTGCCAAAGCAAAGTTCTTTGGAGCTGCTGCAGGATCAAGCAGTTCAAACAGCCTTTAAAAACAGTTTGCTTCTCAAAGCGTTACATGTAAAGGAAAAAGAAATAACAATTAAACAAAAGTACAATGAAGTCAAAAAGTACCCAAAACTGGATGTCAATTTTTATGGTGTCTATGATTTGCAATACAAAGAAGGGTACAAAGCTACTTTTGATTTCAATCTTCCTTTACAGCGAAGTTCCTACAAAGGACAAAAAGGTGCCTATACAAAAGAAACGCTTTTGCTGCAAAACAGGATAGCACTCCAAAAGAGCAAACTAAGAACGGCCATCATTACAGTACTGCAGGAGATAAAAACCAAAAAAGAGATTATAAATCTTGCAAAAAAAGAGGTGACACTCAAACAGAAAGTTGAAGATGCGCAAAGAAGACGCTACAAGCTTGGCATAGGAAACCTGCTTACGCTCAACCAAAGAGAGATCATAACACTTCAGGCAAAACAAAAACTCCTCAGTGAATACTATAAACTTATAGAAAAAGAGCTGGAATTAAAATACATTCTGAGGGAGCCGCTGTGAATCTTTTTAAAATATTGAGAAAAAAGTGTACAATGTTATTATACAAGGTGGTCATACTATGAAAAATATTCAAATTGGAACCCGTTTTCTCTTTGTTCTTTCCAAAAGAATGTTTTTATTTTTTATTATGTGGGTAATACTGACAGACGGGGACATCTCTTCTCTTTGGATTGGCATTCCTGCTGTATTGCTCTCATCCATAATCAGTCTTATCCTTGTTCCTCCTGTCTTTTGGAACTTTACTGCATTCCTGAAATTTATTCCGTTTTATCTTGTACGCTCTCTTTTGGGAGGATTTGATGTCATGTTGCGTGTTTTTCATCCGGCTCTTCCGATAAACCCTGGTTTGCTAAAGTATCAGTTGCATCTTCCAAAAGGAGTACAGCAGGATATGATTGTCAATGTATTAAACCTGCTTCCGGGTACACTTTCAGTAGAAATTGAAAATAATTTGTTGTTGATTCATGTTTTGGATATTGGCAAAAATATCAAACAAGAGGTCCTGCTCATTGAAGATTATATCGATGAGATATTTTCCAAAAAGACCAACACTCAAGGTAGTTCAAATGAAAAGATTTAAAAACATACTCTGCATTATTGAAGATACACAAGTGAGCCAAAGCATTTTGCAACGCGCTGTCAAGTTGGCAACAGACAATCAGGCAAAACTGACAGTTGCGAGTGTTATTGGCAACTCAAAAGCCAGTTTTGGTATTTTGAAAAACTTTTTGGATATGGATGTAAAAACTCTTTTAAAAAAAGAAAAAACAAAAGAGCTTAAAGATTTGACACAGACTGTTTCAAACCAGTCAGATATCGAAATTAAAGTATTTTTCGGAACGCCTTTTTATGAGATAATCTATCATGTTTTGCTAGACAATTATGATCTGGTCATCAAAATTCCGGAAAATGCAAGTTGGATGCATCGATTGTTCGGGAGCAATGATATGCATCTTTTACGAAAATGTCCATGTCCGGTTTGGTTTATCAAAAAAAACAGCCCTGAATCTTTCAATCATATCATGGCTGCTGTCGATGTAAATATTGACACTGAAACGGAAGAAGAACCAGATACACAAGAAAAACTAAACCATCAAATTCTTCAAATAGCAAGTTCTCTTGCTGTCAGCGAGTTAGCCCAATTACATGTACTGCATGTATGGGATGCTCCAGAAACAGCACTCATGCAGGGTGCATTTATAAAGATGCCGGATTCAGAAGTTATTAAATATGCACAGGAGATGCAGCATCTGCATGATTCAAAGCTACAAGCACTCTTACGTGATGCAGCACATACGCAAATCGGTGATATGTTAAAATTCCTAAAACCGAATATTCATCTGCTGCGAGGTTTGCCAAATAAAATCATTCCCCAGTTTGCCCAAAAACTGCAAATTGATTTGATTGTTATGGGCACTGTCGCGCGAACAGGTTTGGCCGGAGTCATTATGGGAAATACAGCAGAAGACATACTCAACCAGATAGACTGTTCGGTTCTTGCAGTCAAGCCTCCGGGATTTAAAACTCCTGTATCCCTGTAGGTATGCAAATGATGAATATTATCTATACAGGTCTTGCAGTATTTTTGTTTCTAAACCTTATTGCAGGCATATGGCGTCTTGCCTATGGTCCGACAAATGAGGACAGAATCTTGGCATCACAGTTATTTGGTACGATTGCCATCATTATTTTGCTTTTGCTTTCGCAAATAAACGGACATGCCGCTTTGCGCAACATAGCACTGCTTTTTGCTTCACTCGCTGCTGTCACTGCAATAGCCTTTGTCCAAAGCAATAGCAGAAAAAACCAAAAAAGGCGTGAAAATGATTGACATTCTCTCTATCATATTTCTCCTGTTCGGAGCAGTTTTCTTTTTAGCCGGCACAGTCGGGCTTTTACGGCTGCCGGATGTTTATACCCGATTGCATGCTTTGACAAAAGCTGACAATATCGGTGTCGGTTTCATTGTACTTGCACTCTGTTTGCAGGCAGATTCGTTCTTTGAGATAGGAAAACTGCTGCTTATCTGGTTTTTGGTTTTTTTGGCAGGAGCAGGTGTCTCACATTTAATCGCAAAAAACGCATTTCGCAATGGAATAAAAATATGGAAACGTTAGCAATCGTAGAATTTGTCTTTGACATGTTACTCTCAAGTTCATTGTTGTTTGTTGCCTATAAAACACTTACATGTAAAGACTTGTTTCAGGCTATTGTCTTTTTTATCGTCTTTGGTTTGTTAATATCTGTTGCATGGGGACGGTTGGGTGCTTACGATGTGGCTATGGCCGAAGTGGTTATTGGTGCCGGGCTTACAGGGGCACTGCTGTTAAGTGCTTTGGTCAAACTCAAGAAAATGAATATAGATTAAAACAAGAGAGGGTATAAAGTATGGTACGTTTTTTTACATTCATTTTAACAGCTCTTCTTTTTGCAGGCTTAACGTATACCGTTTTATCTTTACCTCAACAGACACAGGGTCTTGCCCAAACAGTAGGCTCACAAATGCAAAACAGCGGTGTTTCCAATCCTGTAACAGCGGTATTGATGAACTTCCGTGCCTATGACACCCTCCTTGAGATGGCGGTTTTGTTTATTGCTCTTTTGGGAGTTTATTCATTGGGCAGTTCAGCAAGAGAGGCGAAGTCTCTTTTAAAAAGCCCTGTATTAAAAAGATTGGGAGGGATTTTGGTTCCTGTATTGCTTTTGCTGAGTGCTTATATTTTATGGATTGGAGCGCAGGCTCCAGGCGGTGCTTTTCAGGCCGGTTCTATTTTAAGTGCTACTGGAATTTTAATCTTTTTAAGCGGGTGGAAACTTGATTTGTCTTATAAAAATTTCTTTGTACGACTTCTTGCAAGTACAGGTTTGCTTGCTTTTGTTCTTGTTTCGGCAATCACACTACTGTTTTCTGATACACTTCTTGAATTTTCTGCAACAGAGGCTTCTTATTTCATTTTTATTCTTGAAGCCGCTGCAACTGTTTCAATAGCAATAACTCTGTTTAATCTTTTTTTTACTATTTTTGCACAACCAAAGGAAGAGAAGTGAGCACACTGTTTTTCTATGCTGTCGCCGGAATCGGACTTTTTTGTACAGGTTTGTATACACTCATTGTACAGGCCCATCTTTTGCGAAAACTGCTTGCCATAAACATTATGGGAAGCGGTGTTTTTCTTTTACTTGTCTCCCTCTCCATGCGCACTGCAGGCACACAGCCGGACCCGGTACCGCATGCCATGGTCATTACGGGGATAGTTGTTGCTATATCCGCAACGGCCCTGGCCCTGGTTTTTATGATAAAAATTGCATTAAAAACAGGCAAAGCAGAGCTTTCAAGCCTGGAAGAAAAGTAATGTTTCTGCAACTTATTTTAGCGATACCCTGGGAAATCTTTTTGATCTTATTGCCGATTGCAGGAGGAGTCTTCTCCTTTCTTGTGCCGAAATTCAATAAAGCTATCGGTATTTCCACACTCATACTCACACTCTTTTTTGTAGTTTTTATTGCTCTGAAACTACGTACGCAAGGTGCTTTTTATCATTTTGTCGGCGGCTGGGATGCACCCTTGGGCATAAATCTTTACATAGACGGTTTAAGTCTTGTTATGCTTGGGCTAACTGCTCTTACAGGAATCGGAATAAGTGTTTATGCAAGAAAGTACTTTACAGACAGACAGTCTCTTTGGTTTTGGCCAATCTGGCTGTTTCTCATAGCCGGGCTTAATGCCCTTTTCTTATCGCAGGATATCTTTAATTTTTATGTAACTTTGGAACTTATCGGACTGGCCTCCGCCGCCCTGACTGCTTTGAGCAATACAAAAGAGGCACTGACAGGAGCTATGCGGTATTTGTTAGTGACACTGCTTGGCTCGCTTGCTTATCTTTTAGGCGTCGCTCTGTTGTATCATGGTTTTGGAAGTGTAGATATTGCCATTCTTTCAAATACAATAGAATCTACCCCTGCAGCATGGGCTGCAATGGGTCTGATGAGTGCCGGTTTGCTTCTTAAAAGCGCTCTTTTTCCTTTGCATTTCTGGCTTCCGCCGGCACATGCCAGTGCTCCTGCCCCTATAAGTGCAGTATTGTCGGCGCTCATCATCAAAGCTTCCATATATATACAACTGCGCTTATGGATATCTCTTTTTTTTCCTCTGCATAATTTTTATTTTGAAATATTTTTTGCTGTACTTGGATCCATAGCCGTTTTATGGGGCTCCGTTCAGGCACTTGTGCAGACTCGGCTGAAACTGCTCATAGCCTACTCCACAGTAGCGCAGGTAGGCTATCTTTTTCTTGCTTTTTCTTTGGCTTTGGGAGGGGTGTCTGTAGCATGGAGCGCACTTATCTATCTTATGCTCTCACATGCACTGGCAAAAAGTGCTTTGTTCCTTGTAGCAGGAAATTTATTGCATTTTCACGGGCATGACCGTATCATTGATTTGGACCGTATTGCACAAAGGCTTCCTTTGAGTACTGCTGCTTTTGCTTTAGCGGGAGTGAGTATTATCGGATTACCCCTCAGTGGCGGTTTTATAGGCAAATGGTTTCTCCTTGAAGCATCACTTGCAGACAACAACTGGGGAATAACCGCAGTAGTTCTTCTGGGCGGATTGTTGGCTGCAGGATATATTTTCAAGGTTTTAGGGTTCACTTTTACAAAGACCACTCGTACACAAAAGGCACAAAACATTCCTTTCTCAATGGAACTTGTACCTCTGTTTCTTGCAATTATGGCAATTTTGACAGGTTTTTTTGCCACACCACTGCTTTCGCTGATACATATCGGAAATCCTTTTGGAAACATTGGAGCAGCCCCGTGAGTTTTAACACATACATTCCCCTGTTTGTAGTTTTAAGTTCATTTCTGCCTGCTCTGATAATCTTCAGACTTTCAGAAAAGCAACATACTCTTCGTACACTTTTGAACCTTTCAGGGATTTTTATAACACTTGTTTTAGTCATATGGATGTTTGTCGGTGTCTATTACGGAGAACATTATGAAATACGTTTTGCGCTTATCCAGAATCTTGATATCAGTTTGCGTGCCGGACCTTTTGCTCTTTTTTTTACAGGGCTTTCAAGTGTTTTGTGGTTTATAACCACAATCTATGCTATTGGTTATCTGGAGGGATCTGCGCATAGCAGCCGTTTTTTCGGGTTTTTCAATCTTTGTATTACGGCCACTATTGGCATTGCCTTATCCGGAAACCTCATCACTTTTTTGCTTTTTTATGAAATACTGACACTTTCTGCCTACCCTCTTATTATCCATAGAGGTACTGAAGAGTCCCGTCTTGCAGGCAGCAAATACCTTCTTTATACTCTTGTCGGCGGTGCCTTGTTATTGCTGGGAACAGTATGGCTTTATACATTAACCGGTACACTTGAGTTTACGCCAAAAGGATTTGTGCAAACAATACTGCAAGAGCATTCTTCGGCTCTTGTAGCAATTTTCATCCTTTTAATTGCAGGATTCGGTGTCAAAGCAGCACTCTTTCCTCTGCATGGATGGCTGCCGCAAGCCATGGTGGCGCCGGCACCGGTAAGTGCTCTCTTGCATGCAGTCGCCGTTGTCAAAGCAGGAGCATTCGGTATAGTACGCGTTGTATATGAAGTATACGGACTTGAAACAGCAGCTTTTCTTGGTTTGACAACACCTCTGGCTATTATAGCTTCCATCACTATCATATACGGCTCTCTCAGGGCACTTTTTCAGGATAATCTCAAACGAAGGCTGGCTTTTTCTACAATAAGCCAGGTTTCTTATATCATCCTTGGTATTGCCATAGTGGGTCCCATCGCAACAACAGGGGGAATTATACATCTTGTGCACCAAGGTGTTATGAAAATCACTCTCTTTTTTGGAGCAGGAAATTTTGCAGAAACACTTGGCGTACATCAGGTAAGCCAAATGAACGGCATCGCAAAACGCATGCCCTGGACTATGGTGTCTTTTACTATCGGCGCCCTTGGCATGATCGGTATACCTCCGATTGCAGGATTTATTACGAAATGGTACCTGGGACTTGGTGCTTTGGAATCCGGGCAGGGGTGGGTAATAGCTGTACTTGCTGCGAGCAGTCTCCTGAATGCAGGATACTTTTTACCTATACTTTATCGAGCATGGTTTTTGGCACCTCCAAAATCCTGGCCTGATGAACATAATTTTTCAAAAGGGGAAACAAAACTCAGTCTCTTATGGCCGCCGCTTATTACAGCATTTTTTGCTCTTTCTTTTGGTCTGTTCGCCGCTTCTCCCTGGAGTCCTTTAGCATGGGTGCATCTCATTACCCAGCGGGAGTTTTTTTAAAATGTATGAAACGTCTGTAAACAGCCTGCTCTTATTGGGTGTACTCTGGCCTCTAATGCTGGTTCCCCTGTTGTCTCTAAAAAAAATCCGTCCTATAACTTTATCGCTTGCTGCATGGGCAGGTATCCCTGCACTTTTTGCCGCTTTACTTGTCTCGCCTAGCATCGCTCATTGGAATTTTCCATGGTTGCTTCTTGGTATGAAGATCGGACTCGATGCCACAGGAACTCTTTTTTTATTTGGCAGTGCACTCCTTTGGTCTATTGCCGGCATCTACACAAAAGCATATTTTTCCAAAGAAGACAGACAGATCTCTTTTTATAGTTTTTTTCTGCTTGCAATGGCCGGAAACTTTGGACTTGTAATATCTCAGAATATTTTCAGCTTTTATCTTTTTTTTACTTTAATGAGCTTTGCTTCATATGGACTTGTCGTCTTTAATAAAGACAAGGAAGCCTTTGATGCAGGATTAGTCTATATAATTTTGGTTGTTATTGGCGAAGTGATGCTTTTTGTTGCTTTTTTATTACTGGCGCAGACATCTGATGTAACTTCATTTGAATCTGTACGAACAGGATTTATAAACAACCCGAATAAAAATTTAGTAATCCTGTTGCTTTTTACTGCTTTTGGTATAAAGGCAGGGATTATCGGTTTACATGTATGGCTGCCTCTTGCGCATCCCGTAGCGCCCACACCTGCAAGTGCAGTTCTCTCCGGTGCAATGATAAATGCCGGACTTTTGGGATGGTTGCGATTCCTTCCATTAGGAGAGATCATCTCCCTCTACTGGGCAGCAGGCATTATACTTTTAGGTCTTTTAGCACAATTTTACGGAGTCATTATAGGCTTGACACAACGTAATCCCAAAACACTTTTAGCCTATTCAAGCATAAGCCAGATGGGGATTATGACTATGCTTATAGGTTTTGGATTTTATCTGCCTGAGCATTGGAAGAGTATCTTGGCCGGTATCACTTTTTTTGCTTTGCATCATGGCCTCAGCAAAGGAGCTCTTTTTTTAGGTGTCGGCATGCTTGGCAGCACAAATAAACTGCAAAGATATGCGATATGGCTCGGACTCTGTATACCTGCTCTTGCATTGGCAGCTGTACCCTATAGCAGCGGCATGACAGCAAAATTTTTGCTAAAGAGCTATACCGCGTACTTTGCAGCACCTTGGAGCAGTATGCTTTCCGTACTTCTTGTTATCGGCACTGTAAATACAACATTGCTTATGATAAGATTGCTGTATTTGGTTCGGCCGGCTGCAGCTCCTTTTGGGGTCAGTACAAGTTTTTCTCTGCTTTGGCCTTGGATTTTGCTTCTTGCAGGCATTCTCTCTTTGCCATTTTCTTTAGACTTTTCTGTAGAAATTATGCGAGAGCTGAATGCCCTCCCTTTCCTGTACCCCTTGTTTTTGAGCATCTTTATCACTGTTTTTATAAGGAAAATAAAAAAGTTGCAAAATATAAAACCTGTACCGGCAGGTGATATAGTCCTTTACTATGAAAAAGTTCTTCTTTTCTTAATCAGAAATGGCAAAAAATTTAATTTTATTTTGCTTTACTACACTCGCTCTCTCTCTTTTTTAACTGCCAAAATCACAAAATTCTCAGATAAAATAGCAGCATGGATAAAATAAACCAGCTAAAAAAGCATCCTACTATTTACAAATTAACAAATATATTTGGTATAATATATTATTACTTTTAAAATAAGTAATAAATATGGGGCTGACCTGGTTTCGACGGGATCTGGTGGTTCCCAACTGCATGTCGGACTGAGCATTCCGTTAGACGGCTCACAATTGCTTAAACGCAAACAATACAAATTATCGCCCAGCTTTAGCAGTAGCTTAAGTTTTAACCCCTCTTAAAGAGGCGGGCTGCTTCACCTGTGGATTCTAAATAAGCAGGACTCGAAGTATAACCCTTCATTTAGATATATCTTGAGTCTGTCTCAGCTCAAGACGAATCCTTGAGACTGGTCTTGCGTAGCTTTGCAGGTTGTGTGAAGCAAGACGAGATTAAACAACCTTTCTAAGCATGTAGACGTTGGGAGTAGCCAGGTTTCGGACTGCGGTTCGATTCCGCACAGCTCCACCAACATTCCATCCAAGTCAATCCAACAAAGTCTATAAAATTCCTAAATAGTCTATCTTAATCTATTGCGCCCATTCAACCGCACATCCAACAAACATATTAAAACGCCAATTCTAATATCAAGTGCAATTTCCACCTAATTTAACTAGCTAACTTTTTACTCATTTCACTAAAAAACACCTCATATGGAGTTTTATATCCAAGGATTTTTCTAGGTCGATTGTTAAGTCTGTTCTGAATCATAATGATTTCATCCTTTGAGACATTTAAAAAGGTGCTTTTCTTGGGTAAATACTGCCTGATTAATCCGTTAGTATGTTCATTCAATCCTCTCTCCCAAGAGTGATATGGATTAGCAAAGTAAAAATCTGTGTTCAGTGCAGCTACTACTTGTTTATGATATGCGAATTCCTTGCCGTTGTCACTTGTAATTGTATGAGTGATCTTTTTCATTGGTGTGAGCATCTCTATAAGCGCTTGGGTTACTACTTCGGCATGTTTAGTTGGTACATTTTTAATGATAGCAAATTTTGATTTTCTGTCAACTACAGTAACTAAAAATCCTTTATGATCTTTACCAACTACAGTGTCAATTTCCCAATCTCCGATGCGAGACTTTTTCTCTACAATCTTTGGTCTCTTATCTATCATGATACGGTCTATAATAGTACCTCTCGCCATATAGTCATTACTTCGCTTATGATACTTCTTGTTTTTGTGTCGGAGGTACTGGTAAAGTTTACCACCATTCTTTTTGTTGGTATAAATGTAGCGATAGATAGTCTCATGAACTACTGATACCCCAGTATCGAGTTTCATACGACCTGATATCTGTTCTGGCGACCAGTCCTGTTTTAGCTTCGCTCTGATATATTTCTCGATAGGTTTCGTGAGTGAGTGTCTCTTTCTTTTTTGCATCTCAGTTTTTGTTGAAATAATCTGAGCTAGCTCTGCATTATAGCCTCTTATCTTATCATTATTTCTTCTAAGCTCTCTGCTTATTGTTGATGGGTGCACACCAAGTTCATTTGCAACTTCTTTTTGGTTTAATCCAGCCTTTTGCAAAGCTGAAATATGGTATCGTTTCTCTAGGGTTAATTGTTTATATCTCATGCTACTTCTTATTTTTTGGTTGAAATAGATTAGCAGGTTATCAGTTAACCCTACCTTTCAACTTACTTTTAAAAAATTGCACTTGATATTAGAATTGGCGAAAGTATATCTGGTAAAACAGATACAAATCAAAATAAAAAAGATGTATGATGGCTAATACTATTGAATATTCACCAGAGGATAATATTTAGATCTATTTATTCAAGATCCTTTTTATTTTGTTAAATTAAACAAAAAAACAGAAAATTAAGTATAGTTTATATAATATAATATTATCATTAGATGATAACAAAAGGAACAAAGTGGATGATTTAGAAAACTTACTTAACTTACATGGTGAAGTTTTTCCTATGGATAGTGGGTATTGGGTAAAGTTTGAGGCTTATCAAATAGAACCAAGTAAAACAATACCTCATGGTATCAGGTATTCATTAACTCTGCATGATAAAAATAATCACAGAGTTATTGGGTATGACAATGCACATAGTTTTAAATCATCTAAAAAATACGGAGCTAACAAAGAGACTTATGATCATATTCATAAACAGATGGATATAGTAGCTTATGAGTTTGAATCAGCTTCACAACTTTTAGAAGATTTTTGGAAGAGTGTAGATTATTATATGGAGAATAACTAAGATGAAAACTATAAAAGTTGGCATTATGTCAAAAAAACAGTATAAACAAAGAACTATTAAAATAGCTAAAGGTATCTATAAACCTAAAAAAGATGAACCAAAAATTTGGTTTGAGTCTATTAAATCGTTAGCTCAAATATTGTCTAGTGAAAATCAGGAATTATTACAGGTAATCTTAACCAATAATCCAAAATCACTAAAAGAGCTAGAGAGTCTGACAGGTCGTGCAAAATCAAATCTCTCAAGAACTCTAAAGACATTACAAAGATATGGTATAGTAGAATTACACAAAGAAAACAATGCGTTAGTGCCAGAAGTAAAAGCTACAAATTTTCATGTAGAGTTTGGGCTTGATGCAGCATAAGCTTTTTTCTTTTTTAAACAAGAAGATAAAAAGTAAAAAACTATCAGACAACTCAGATAACTCCTATTTTAGGGGTTTTCATACTTTAGATAACTACCTTGTATCTTGAACCGTCAAAGTGATTTTCAGGGGATTATTTGGGGAATTAATAGTTTTAGAAGCCTTTAGAAGTCCGTAAAATAGGATATAATCGATTCCGCATAGTTCTACCATCCAACAATTTTTTAATCCCACTAAAAACCTATTATAAATACCTAAATGAAGGGATGCCTGTTCATCCAAATGGTTCAAATTTTTCCTTGGTCGAAAACAACTCTCAATTTTTGCAGAACAGTCTTATGAAAATTAATAAATTAAATAAGTAATTATGTAGTATAATTTAAAAAAAATATAGGTGCAGTTCATGGAGAAAAGCCAAATACTATCATACTTAAAAAATGTTAAATCAGAGTATGAAAAAGAGGGGTTTGTCATCAAAGCGCTCTTTGGCTCTTACTCTCGTGATGAAGCTGATAAGAATAGCGATATAGATATTCTTGTAGAAGCAAAGCCTGAATTTGTCAGCAGGTATGGTTTTGGTGCAATATCCCGCATACAAGAGATACAAAATGAACTCACTCAAGCATTTGGCATAAAAGTTGATTTAGCTGATAGTACAGGGATGGGAAAAACTGCTAAAAAGTTCATCATCGATAGAGCAATTTATGCCTAAAGAGTCTATAAGCAAAGTTTATCTCATAATTGAAAAAATAGACTACATTGAACAAACTGTTAAAAAAGCAGGAGGAGTTGTCAAAGCGCTAGAAGATGTGGCAATTTACAGAGCTGCGATACTTATGCATCTGACTGCCATAGCTGAACAGTTTAACAAACTAAAACAATCTCATAGTAACGAGATACTCTCAAAATTAGCATAAAAAAGGATAATAAAAAAACTTATGCACAACAATATATACCACTTTTTTAAAGCCAGTTCAAAAAGAGGCTTATTTTTGAAATGGTTCGATTCCGCACAGCTCCACCAAACAGGACTGCAACATCTTTGGTAAAAAACTTGAATACATTTTTATAGCTGTCATCTTTATTTTTGGGAGTATTCTCATTTTCAACTCCTACCAAAGCTATCAATTTAAGCACAATCCTCTTCCACAAACATATATCAATCAAATACAGGCAAAAGAGCAGGATGTTTTACAACACATGCAGGACAATTTTGGTTTCATTTACAGGTTTCCAATTATTATTACAGATAAAGTGCCGGGAAGACTTTATGGTCTGACCTCTTACAAAAACGGAAAGATAAAGATATTTTTAAACAAAAAGGTAATGCAGGAGAGTATGCCTTATATGATTTCGGATGTAATCCCTCATGAATATGCCCATGCTCTTCTTTTTAAACTCCATCAAAATGCTGTAAGAAATGATGGGCACTCCAGACTTTGGCAAGAAACCTGTAAAAGTCTGGGAGGAAAAAACTGCAGGCGCTATGTAGATCAAAAAGAGATTATCATGTCAAAAATGCCCTTTAAATAATCTCCCTATTCGTCAATATCTCTTTGGGCATCTTGAAAATAATATCCTGGAAATTCTATTTTTTGTAAAGATTTCAGCCCCTCTTCATTTTCTATGACTTTATACAGTTCCCCGTAAATAATCTGCGGTTCAAAAACAAAATTTTCTACAGTAGCTTTATTCTCCTGTGTTGCCAGGGATTCTGGTAAAAAAGTATCACAGACTACATCATAGTAACTCTCACGCAATAAATCATACTCATCCAGGTCTGTACTGCAGTCAAAATAGGAAAAGCTCATAGCCTCATCGCTGTTGTTTATTTCAAGACTCAGCATTATATTTGCTTTTCCCTGCTCTTTTCTTAGATATATTATATCGCCCTTGCATGCTTTCGTTAAGAGGTTTTTAATAGGTTTGAGTGTTTGATTGACCAGTTTAAAACTCTCCATTGAAATTTCTTTTTCTTCATTCTCTTCATCAGCACATGCAAGATACTCAATCTCCTCACCGTTCATGACTTTATATGTACATACGTCAGTTACAGCATCAAGCTCACCGCTTTGCGCATAAGCATCAATCTCTTCCATAATGCTTTTTATTTCTGATTCTTCGTTGATTTCCTCGTTTTCTAAATTAAATTCCTCAAAAGTCCCGACATTGCTCAGACTTACTATAGAAATATCACCTTCGATTATAATTTTTCTTTCCATTGTATACTCCTGTCTGTTTTTTATGATTATACATCTTTTGGAATAAAAAGCAATGGAACTTAAGTAACAAATATGTGATTTTTTTATAAATTTTGTTGTGATGGTGCTCGATACTGGATTTGAACCAGTGACTCCTACCTTGTCGAGGTAGTACTCTACCACTGAGTTAATCGAGCTGTAGTAAATGAAGAGTAAAATTCTACCAAAAAATCCTTAAACCAATTTTCTTTTTCAAACTTTTTGCGAATATCTTTTTCTTTTCTATAATATTTTGAAAAACAATCTATTTTACTTTTAATTTATGTTTAGAAGTAGTATAATTTCGCTCTAGAGATGATACACTGCTAAAAAGTATCAATTATTACATATACCACAAGGTAAACTATGAGCATAACAAAAGAATTAGAAGATTTAGGACTTAAAAATGTCGGAAAAATTTATCATAACCTTGACTATGATGAATTAATCAAGCATGAACTTGAAAATGGTGAAGTAAGAAAAACCAAAACAGGTGCAACTGCTGTAGATACAGGTATATTTACAGGCCGTTCACCCAAAGACAAATATTTTGTTGACCGTGAACCATCTAATAAATACATAGCATGGGGAGATGTCAACCAAAAAATCAGTGAAGAAATTTTCAATGAGCTTCTGGATCTTTCCCGTGAACAGCTTTCTGGGAAAAATCTTTATGTGACTGATGTATACAGTGGCGCAAGTCCCGCTTCAAAAAAATCTATTCGTTTTGTGACAGAGATTGCCTGGCAGTCTCATTTTGTTAAAAATATGTTTATTCGCCCCACTCCTTCCGAACTTGCATCATTTAAATCTGATTTTACTGTTTTAAATGCCTGTAAAGCTGTCAATGACAAATGGAAAGAACACGGCATGAACTCTGAAGTTTTTGTTCTCTTTGATATCGAAAGAAACATGGCTATAATCGGTGGTACCTGGTATGGCGGTGAGTTGAAAAAAGGTATTTTTTCAATGATGAACTACTGGCTGCCGCTTGACGGAAAACTCTCCATGCACTGTTCTGCAAATGTTGGAGAACGCGGAGACACTGCTCTGTTTTTTGGACTGAGCGGAACCGGAAAAACAACACTCTCAACAGATCCAAAACGTGCCCTCATCGGTGATGACGAACATGGTTGGGATGATTACGGCGTCTTTAACTTTGAGGGGGGATGTTATGCAAAAGTCATTAACCTTGACGCAAAAAGTGAACCTGAAATTTACGGTGCAATCAAAAAAGATGCACTTTTGGAAAATGTTGTTATGCATGATGACGGTGAAGTTGACTATGATGACGGTTCCAAAACCGAAAACACCCGTGTTTCTTATCCTATTGAACACATAAAAAACCACAAGCCTGATTTAATGGCAGGACACCCTGAAAACATTATCTTTCTCTCTGCCGATGCGTTTGGTGTACTGCCTCCGGTTTCAAAACTGACCCGAGAACAGGCAATGTACTACTTCCTCAGCGGATACACTGCAAAAGTTGCCGGAACAGAACGTGGTATTACCGAGCCGGTTGCAACGTTCTCTGCATGTTTCGGTGAAGCATTTATGACGCTGCATCCTACAGTGTATGCCAAACTTCTCGGCGAAAAAATTGACAAACACAATGTAAATGTTTACCTTGTCAACACAGGTTGGACCGGTGGAGGATACGGTGTCGGCAAACGTATGAGTTTAAAAGACACCCGTGCATGCATCAATGCCATACTTGACGGTACCATCAATGAAAGTGAATTTGATACAACAGAAACATTCAGACTGCAGGTACCTAAAACGCTGGGAGACATCAACCCTGACCTTTTAAACCCCAGAAATGCCTGGGAAGACAAAGAGGCCTTTGACGCAACCCGCGACAAACTTGCAGATATGTTTGTGGAAAACTTTAAAAGATACCAGGATGCCGACAGCGAATTTGACTTCTCTGCAGCAGGTCCCAAGGTAGAAAAGTAAAAAGCTTTTTGGCTTTTTACTCTTACTCTCTTTCAAGCTATTTTTTTTTCGTAGCCTTTTCCAGATAGATCCAAACTGCTCCGCCGATAGTAAGCAAAATTACAGGGGCTATCCATTTGTTATCATTAATATACAGGGCAAACTTACTCAAAACAGCCCCGAAGTAGTAACTGCTCAAACCAAATGCCAAAGCCCATACAGCAGCTGCAAAAACATTTAAAACAGCAAATTTTTTAAAATCATATTTTGTCAATGCTATTGCAATCGGTACGACAGTTTTTAAACCGTATATAAACTTTTGAATAAAAATAACCCAATCCCCATGTTTTTTTATAAGTATATGTGCAAGTGCGAGTTTACGTCTATGTTTACGCAGCCCCTCAACCATCATAGACTTCTGGTATCTTGTCAGCCAAAAAAGTAAAACATCTCCAAGCGCATTGCCCAAAAAGGCAATACTGATCGAAAGTGTCAAATCCATCTTCCCCATAAAACTCAAAACACCTGCTGCTACAAGTCCGATGAATCCGCCGCCTAAAGAGTATAAAAAAAGTCCTATATACCCGTATGTTGCCAAATTACTGAATGTATCTTCCATATTTTATTGTTGCTCCTTGTTTGTTACTTTTTGCTTTCTAAATTGCTAAATTTTTCTGTAACCCAGTCTTGAATCTTGAAAGACACAAAGCCCGCACTGAAATACAGGTTCCAAAAAGCAAATCTAAAGTTTTTTAATTTTTGTGATTTCATCACGCAGTCGTGCCGCTTCTTCAAAATTTAGCTCACGGGCAGCCTCTTTCATTTTTAAGGAAAGCTCTTTTATCATTGCTTTTCTTTCACTTGGCGGTATTTTATCCTGTTTTTTGTATTTTTGGTAGAGCCCGCCATGCTCTTCAACTTTAAGATTTTCATCCAGGGCCCGTTTTGTTGTTTTTGGCGTTATGCCATGCTTCTTGTTATACGCTTCTTGAATTGCCCGTCTTGCATTTGTTTTGTCTATGGCTCTTTGCATAGAGCCTGTCATTTTGTTTGCATACAGAATGACCCGGCCGTTTTCATTTCTCGCTCCGCGTCCTATAGTCTGTACAAGCGCCGTTTCACTTCGTAAAAACCCCTCTTTGTCCGCATCCAAAATTGCCACCAGAGAAACTTCCGGCAAATCCAGCCCTTCACGTAAAAGATTGATTCCTATAAGCACGTCAAACTCACCCAAGCGCAATGAACGAATAATTTGGTTTCGCTCGATTGTGTCAATATCTGAGTGCATATACTGTACTTTAATGCCCAAATCCGCCAAATATTTTGTCAGGGCCTCTGCCATTTTTTTCGTCAAAACCGTAATTAAAACACGTTCGTCTTTGACAATGGTCTTTTTAATCTCATCATGTATATCTTCTACCTGATTGTCTGAGGGCTTTATCTCTATAACAGGGTCAAGCAGTCCCGTCGGACGGATAATCTGTTCCGCTTTGACTGCCGACATCTCCAGCTCATATTCAGAAGGCGTCGCCGAGACAAAAAGATAATACGGCGCTTTGTTTATATACTCTTCTGCCTTTAGCGGACGGTTGTCGAGGGCTGACGGCAGGCGAAAGCCGTAATCGACAAGCACCTCTTTTCTGGCTCTGTCACCCGCATACATCCCCCTGTATTGCGGCAGAGAAACATGGGATTCATCTACGATAACAAGATACTCTTTATGGTTTTGTTCAAAATAGTCAAGCAATGTAAAAGGGGCTTCTCCCGGTTTTTTATTTGTCAAAAGTCTTGAATAGTTTTCAATACCCTTGCACATTCCGGTTGTCTGTAACATCTCCAGGTCAAATTCGACACGCTGTTTGAGTCTTTGATACTCGACTAATTTTCCCTCTTTTTGAAAATATGCCAAACGTTCATCAAGCTCTTCTTCTATGCGTTTGACAGCTACAGCCATTTTTTCCTGAGAAACACTAAACTGTGAAGTCGCATAAACAGTAACACTTTTATGCTCTTCGAGACGTTTGTTGTCGATAACATCAAAGGTATAAATTGCCTCTATTTCATCACCGAAAAATTCGACACGGATTGCTTCTTGTTCAAAATACGGAGGATAGATATCTATGCTTTCTCCGTTCACGCGAATATGCCCGCTGTCAAAATAGCTGTCATTTCGGGAATATCCCATTTCCACCAAACGCAAAAGCAGTTTCTTCTGCGCTATTTCATCACCGACGGCCAAAGACTGCACCATGTTTTGGTACTCCTCAGGATCTCCCAAACCATAGTTTGCAGAAACAGAGGCGATGACGATAACATCATCATACGAAAGCAGGTTTGCCGTAGCGGAAAGTCGAAGACGTTCAAGTTCATCATTGATAGCGGAATCTTTTTCTATAAAAAGATCCTGACGCGGGATGTAGGCTTCAGGCTGATAGTAATCATAATAAGAAACAAAATATTCGACATGATTGTTTGGAAAAAACTGACGAAATTCTGAGTAAAGCTGTGCGGCAAGCGTTTTATTGTGTGTCATAATAATAGTCGGCATTTTTACATTTTCTATAACGCGTGCCATCGTATGGGTTTTTCCGCTCCCCGTGACCCCTTCAAGTGTCTGATAGCGATTCCCTTTCAGTATGGAGTCGGAGAGTTTTTTTATAGCTGTCGGTTGATCACCCGCCGGTTCATAGGGTGATACTACTTTAAATTCTGGTTTCTTTTTCATTAATGGAATTATAGCCAAATGAAAGAAACATCAAAGATTATAATGTATTTCTGATTGATTTATATCAAGTAAACCTCTGCTATTATATAATATAATTTTATACAAAACAGACAAACGAGGTTTTATGCAATACCAAACTATTACGAAAAAAAACATTCGCGTTATGGTTGACCGCTTTTACAGCAGTGTACTCAAAGACGACCTTATCGCTGATTTTTTTATTGAAAAACTTGGGGATGAGATGATTTCGGATGAATGGCAGCATCATCTCAATCTTCTGACAGACTTTTGGGCAGCGATGACAACAGGCGACAACAGTTATAACGGTACCCCCATAACACCGCACTTGGATATGCCCGGACTTAACAAAGAGAGTTTTCAAAGATGGCTGGAACTTTTTTCAGAAACTATAGACAGACTGTATGAAAAAAAAGCCGCAGATATTTTTAAGATCAGAGGTGAAATGATTGCAAATAATTTTATGAAACAATTGAAACTTTAAATTTTTTATTTTATAAATTTAGCACAACTGTAGGCACTTGAAAATGCCCACTGAAAATTATAGCCCCCGAGTTCGCCCGTTACATCTACAACTTCGCCTATAAAATAGAGACCTTTTACTTTTTTTGATTCCAAACCATTATATGTAAGCTCATCTGCCAAGACACCGCCTCTGCTTACCTCCGCTTTGCTAAAACCAAAATTTCCCGCAGGAGCAAAGGTATAATTGTGCAATGTTTTTAATGCCTCTTTGTCGTGTTTACTCAGTTTTGTACACTCTTTGTCTTTAAAATCTATCGCGGACAAAAGAGCTTTTGCAAGTCTTTTTGGCAAAGGGATGAGTGAACTCACCAGTTTTTTACTCTTTTGCACCAAATCTAAAATATTTTTATTGGGCAAAAAGTCTATGCTTATTTCCCCTTTTTCCCAATAGAGTGAAGCAGAAAGTATGGCAGGACCGCTAATGCCTTTATGCGCAAAGAGCATCTCTTCTTTGAGCGTTTTATCTGCCACCTTTACATGTACATAGCAGCTCAGCCCGCTGAGCTCTTTCATCCAAAACTGCTCTTTTTGCAGTGTAAGCCCGACAAGTGCAGGCGTAAATTCTTTCACACCGATCCCAAAGCTTTTTGCAATTTGCAACCCTACATCACTTGCACCAAGCGTTTGAAAACTTTTTCCACCGGTGGCTACAACAACTTTTCTTGCCGTGTATTTGTTTTTGTCTGTCGTAACTGTAAAAAAATCTTCTGATTTGCTTACATGTAACACTTTGTTGTTCAAAATAATTTCACTGTTTTTTGCATTTTTTTTCAATACATTGATAATATCATCCGAAGAATTTTTACAAAAATAGTAGCGTCCTTTTCGCAGCTCCAACGCTACCCTGTTTCTGTCCAAAAAGTCCAATAAATCATCTTTCGTGAATCGTTTAAAGGCTGCTGAGAGTAATCTCTCTTCACCGTCAAAATTATTTATCTGCACACTGACATTGCTAATATTACATTTACCTCCACCGGAAATTTTGAGTTTCTTGGCAGCTTTTTCATTGCCCTCGATTATAGCAATGCTCATTTTTTTACTCAGACTGCCTGCACACATCAGTCCACTCGCCCCGGCACCAAGAATAATTACATCATAGTTTTTCATAGGCTAATTATACGGTATAATTACACAAATATATCGTAATTTAAAATCAATTTTGATCTTATTGCCTTAAATGAAGCAGCTTTTTTGGAACGTGGACTTCAGTCCGGGCTGAGAGTGGCAAGACTATTGCAACAGCCGGCACTGAAGTACCGGTTCCAAGAGGGCATTAAAGTACGGGTTTCAAAAAAGCCATTCAGAAAATGAATTTTAAATTGCCATGAAGCAAAAACAATACAAAGAAGAGATATGAGCAACAAACTCCACATAGTTTCACTCGGATGTACCAAAAACCTGGTCGATACAGAAGTGATGATGGGAAAACTACAAAATTTTGAACTCACAGACAATAATGAAGAAGCCGATGTCATTATTGTCAATACCTGCGGTTTTATTGACGCGGCAAAAGAAGAATCAATCAATACCGTGCTTTCTCTGCATGATGCACGAAAAGAGGATTCACTTCTTGTAATGGCAGGCTGCCTGAGCGAGCGCTATCAAGAGGAGTTGACGGAGCAGATTCCCGAGGTTGATATTTTTACCGGTGTGGGTGATTATGACAAAATTGATGAGCTTTTGGTTGAGAAAAAGAGCCGTTTTTCTGATGAAGTGTACCTTATTGACGGTGCTGAGCGTGTTGTAACAGGTTCCACATACCATGCCTACATCAAACTCTCAGAAGGGTGTAATCAGACATGCAGTTTTTGTGCGATTCCCTCTTTTAAAGGTAAATTAAACTCGCGTAATTTAGATTCTATCGCCAAGGAAGTTGAAGGACTTGTCAAAAAAGGCTACTGGGATTTCTCTTTTGTTTCACAGGATTCAAGTTCTTATCTGCGTGACCAAAATATCAAAGACGGACTTTCTCTGCTTATTCAGAGAATTGAACTGATTGAGGGTGTAAAATCTGCGAGAGTTCTCTATCTCTACCCTTCAACTACAAGCATGAAACTTCTGAAAAATATTGCAAAAAGCAAAGTGTTTCACAACTATTTTGATATGCCTATCCAGCACATTAACGATGAGATGCTGCGTATTATGAAACGCGGATTCGGCAAAGAAAAAACACTCGAACTGCTGAACTACATGAGAAGCCTGCCAGACTCTTTTGTACGCACAAGTTTCATCGTCGGACATCCGCATGAAACAGAGGCAATGTTTGATGAGATGTGTAATTTTGCACAAAATTTCGGCTTTGACCGCATCAATGTTTTTTCCTATTCTGACGAAGAGACGACTTCAGCCCATGATATGCAAGATAAAATCTCAGAAAAAGTCAAAGCCGAGCGTGCACAGATTCTTGGTGATATTGCAGCAGAGTGCACAAAAAAATCTCTTCAAAAAGAGGTCGGCAAAACCACACAAATCGTCATAGACGGGGAGAGTGATGAACATGAGTATCTTTTAAGCGCAAGAGAACTTATCTGGGCACCGGAGATTGACGGTGAAATTTATGTCAATGACAGAACGCTTGATGAAGATTTGGATTTTGGCAAGATTTATCCTGCTAAAATTACCGAGCTAGTCGGAAATATTCTTACAGCAACCGTAGACAATGCTCAAAAGCAAGACTAAAAAGGCCTTACAAACAACAAAAAACCTGCTGGCATTTTCTGCCGGAGGCGACTCTACTGCCCTGCTCTTTCTTCTTTTGGAAAATGACATCAAATTTGATATTGCCATTGTCGATTACGGAACAAGAGAACAAAGCAAAGAAGAGGTAGCCTATGCAAAAGCCTTGGCAAAAGAGTACGGCTTTACATGTAATGTCCATCACGCACAAAAAATTACAACTAATTTTGAAGCCAATGCCAGACAAATTCGCTATGATTTTTTTGAATCTCTTATACAGCAGAATAGTTACGACACCCTCCTCACAGCCCACCATTTGGGAGACAGGTTTGAATGGATGCTTATGCAGTTTTGCAAAGGTGCCGGTTGTGCAGAACTTGCAGGCATGCAGGAAAAAACACAGCGCAACGGCTATATGCTTTACAGACCACTGTTACATGTAAACAAAGAGGAACTTCTTGAATATTTGCATGGAAACAACATTAGATATTTTGAAGATGCAAGTAATGCGGACGAAAAGTATACACGCAATATTTTTCGGCACAACTACACAAACCCTCTTTTACAAAAATATGCACAGGGTATCAAAAAAAGTTTTGCCTACATGGATGCGGATGTAAGGGATTTGATACAGAGTACTTCCTTGCAAAAGATAAATGAACTCGCCTGCTTTAAAAAAACACCTACAAGAAGAAATGACATCTATCATATTGACAAATATCTCAAATCAATCAATCATCTCATGAGTGGCGAAGAAAAAAAATTGCTACAAATTCAAGACAGTTTAGTCATAGGCAGAAAGTATGTGGTGACGATGACGGCAGAGTATATTTTGATTGCACCCTATATAAAACCCGTCAATATGCCAAAAAATTTTAAAGAAAGAATGCGTTCTTTACATGTAGAACCGAAATTACGGGGCTATTTACTCACAGACCCGGAAGCAGTAGAATTTTTATCTTTGTTATTGGTATAAACTTTCATTGTGAATGATGACTTAATCATTTCTCCCTCACGCTTAAAATCTATAGGAAAATTAACGCCTATAATCCAGTCAGCCTTGTTGAGTGCATCCAAAAAATTATAGAAATTTTTTGGTGAACTGATTTTGGATGTTGTATTGACTTCATATGTTGCAAAACCCTCTTCATCTTTTGAGCGCTCCACTTTCATTACATGTAAGGATGAAAAAAAAGTTTTATATTTTTTTTCAAACCTGTCAGGGTTAAATGTCATATCAAATGCAGTTATAATATGTCTGTTCTTACTCTGTAAATCTTTGAGTGTTTTGAGAGTTTTGTCATAAAAATCCTGATATTTACGCAACTCTGCATTCTCTTTTCGCAGCTCAAGCCTGGATTGGCGATACTCTTTTCCCTTAGGAATAAGCAGTCCAAAAGAAAAAACAAGCACAAACAGAAACAGAAAAACAGATATCAGTAAAATATATAAATAGTGACGGGAAATTTTAATTTTCACTTTCTAACCTCTCTGTCTGTGATTCATCCATATAGTTTGTCGATACAAACATAAGCCAACCATTCTTTGCAGGATAAAAGCTGCTGTATGTTTTATGAAATATTGAACGTAATGGCGCCTGGAGCATAAAATTATAGACATCTTTGTTTGGTGTTATACCATACAGTATCAAACCGTTTTTTAAAAGTTGTGCCCGTGAAAGCGTGATGCGTTGCGGTACCAGGTCAAACAGGTTTGCGATAGAATCTTTTAATACCATATTTTGTGTAAATACTTTTTCTGCTAAAGCCTTTTGCTTTTGAATAAAGTTTATTTGATTCTGCATATGACTGATACTGGCTTCAAGTTCTTTTTTGTGTTCTATGATTGATTGCTTATCCTGTATGAATGTATAATCTTTATAAAGCAAAAACGAATATGTTGCAAGAAGCATTAACAGTGTCATCGCAAAAAAAGTGAACACTATTTGCAATTCCGGTGTCAGAGGCGTCTTTTTTCTTGGTTTTATATAGCTGTATTTCATAAACCAAGCTCCAGCTTTGTGAGTTCACATAACTCGGCTCCAAGATCAGCCTGTCTTACATAAACATTAAAGAACATCTCTTCTTCAAGATACTTTTTTAAATCGTTTGTCACCCCTGTACCATCGGCAATATAGACATTCTCTACAAATCTGCTTTCATATTTTTCATCTTTGTAAAAGTGTGAAACAGCCAACTGAATGAGTGTAAACCGCTGATAGTCTTCATTAAAAGATTCGTTTTGTTCATCTTCAGGCAACGCATTCTCACTCTCAAACAGTTCTTCTTCAACATCTTTACTTTCGGAAAACTCATCGATGTCCTCAATCGAATCCAGATCTTCAATATCACCAAAATCATCTAAAGAATCCAAGTCATTCTCATCAACATCTATATCTTCCAAATCAATGCCCTCATCAAGGTCCAGATCAAGATTTGTATCAATATCTTCATCTATTCCTTCATGAAGTGTAATATCTTCAGCTTCATCAGATGCAATCATATCCAGATGTTCTGCATAAAGAAGATTTGAATGTTCAAAAATAGCCACAGAAATTACATTGTTTTGAACAAGAACATACATTGCAAGATTTCCATTAATTTTATCCTGAAAAAAATTTGCCAAAAGAACAAAAGGAGAAAATATCATATCAACACCAATATCTTCATATTTGCGTTCTATCTCATAAATATCATTTTTTGCAGTATAAAAAGTCCATCTGTTCTCAAAGCATTTGTATTTTGACATAGACAAATCAAAATAATGATCCAACTTGTTTTTTTCACATGAAGGAAGAGCTCCCTGCACCAAAGATGTATCTAAAACAGCTATGTAAAAATAGGGAGACTCTTTTGTGTATTCAGAAATAAAATCATACATTTGTGTAGTGAGAGAGGTTGTTTGAAATTCAGAGTTTACTTCATCGATTACTCCTTTTTTTCCATATAATTCTATATGAACCAGGGTACTCTCTTTTTGGACAACAATATTCACCAGGACTTTAAGGTAAAAAGATTCCAGTAATCTGCTCAGCACTCGTTCTCCCCTAAGGGGTGTGCTTTGTTGTAATTTTGTTGTTTCAATGCACTGCCTAATTTTGTATATATCTGCGTTGTTGCCATGGATGCATGTCCCAACAGTTCACTGACATCCACTATCGGTGCACCTCCGTTTAACAAAGAGGAGGCATAAGAGTGACGAAGCTGGTGGGGTGTGACTTTCAAGGCTACACGCTTAAATATTTTAGTTATCATATATCTTAGACTATTTTCGCTTAATCTTTCGCCATTTTTTTCAAAAAGAAATTTTTTTAGCACAAAAGTTGACAAATATTCATCAATGAGTGTTCTTGTGGATTTGAGAAGCGGTATATCTCTTTGTTTATTACCTTTTCCTGTAACCCGTATCCATTCACCCGAAATATTTTCCAGTTCCAGTGATGCAAGCTCAGAAATACGCAACCCCACAGTATAGAACATACTCACCAGCAGTTTTTCTTTTAAATCACACTTTTGCAAAGCTTCCAAAATATGTTCATGAGAGATGGGCTTTGGCAGTGTCTTTGCAACCTTTATACTCTCATCCGCCTGCAAGGTTACATGTAAACCCTGTTCTTGTACAAATGCAACAAAACTTCGAACAGCGCTTAATTTTTTACTAATTGTTTTTGCATTTAAACCAGCGATGAAAATCCTGTAAGGCATCAAATTTAAAACGGTATGCCCGTTTTCCTCCACTGTCTCTATGTATCCGAATGCTTCACTCAGAACATCTGCATAGGTTTTTATCGTTAAATCTGAATAGCCTCTGTGCTCTTCCAGGGAGGTGAGAAAATCTTTTTTGTATTTATCTATTGACTTTTTCAAGAAGCTTCTCAAAATCTTTATAATATTTTGCTGCTTCACGTACTAACTTTTTATCTGTAATTACGCTTGGAGCAAGTTTTTTATAAGAATCCACCATTATCTCACTCATCAGTTTTATTTTGGCTCTGTCCGCATCACTTATGGTCTCTTTAGCTGCTATAAGATTAATCTCAGTCATATACTCTTTTGCCTGATCTATGTATTTTTTATACTTTATGGAAGTTTTGGACTGTGCCATTATTGTTGCAGCCATGCGGTTGTATATGTCTAGGCTGAAGGCCTCATTGGCACGTTTATAGGCTTCTTCATAATCACCAATCTCATAATAATATTTCGCTTCTATGGACTTTTCATAAGAGGGATTGACCAAAAAGTAGATACCCATAATTACTAAAAAAAGAGCAGCCAAAGCCGGAAAAAAAAATTTATTGTTCATGTTTGAGTAACCCCTTTTTAATCAAGTCTCTGGCCTCTTCAAGTTCAAGCCCTTTTATATCCAGCAAATCACTTATATAATAGGTAATTGTACCAAAAGGTTTGGGAATTACAAACTTATCCCATGAATTCAGCTGCCAGTAACTGCTCGGTTTGATCTCTACAAGGGTAATTTTCACATCTGCTTTTTGTGCCATGACGATGATCCCGTCAGCAACCTCATGCCGTGGGCCTTTTGGCCCATCCGGGGTAATGCCCAGGTCATATCCCTCTTTTAAAGCCTTTATCCCTTGCAAAAGCGCTCTTGCAGCATTGCGTCTGCTTGAACCCCGAATCGTTTTAAAACCAAAATAACTGAGTGTTTTTGCGATGAGTGTGCCATCAAAATGATCTGAAATTATAAGTTTTACATGAGGAGTTTTTCTGTAGTGTAAATAGGCATAGGGAATCATCAAAAGTTCCCCGTGCCAGCAAGCCATTATGAAGTTCTCTTCACCAAGTGTTGCAGGCGCATGAAAAACTTTTTTATTTGTAAGGTAGAGTAGTTTTATAAGCAAAGAGCCTGTAAAGGGAAGGAGGTAAAGTGCAAGAGAACGGCTTATCTTCTTAAGCAACGACTTCGCCTGTTAAAATTGTTCTGCCGATAGAAGTAATTTTAACATCTCTAAACTCTCCTAACAACTCTTCGCTCCCTTTGACTTTGATTACGAGGTTATTATCACTTCTGCCTGAAACAAAATTATCTTTATTTAGATTTTCAAAATAAACACGAAAAGTTTGTCCCAAATACTTTGCATTGATCTCATCTAAAAGTTCATTATGCAATGATTGCAGATACGAAAGTCTCTCTGAAGCCACTTCCTCATCTACCGTATTTGTAAAATGCTGTGCTTCTGTTTCAGGACGAGGAGAATATTTGAATGAAAAAATCTGATCAAACTTTACCTGTTTCATCACATCAATTGTATCTGCAAAATCTTCATCACTCTCACCGGGAAAGGCTACTATAATGTCTGTTGATATACTTACATCAGGACACTCTGCGCGCAGTTTTTGCACACGGTTTAAGAACCACTCTTTTGTGTACCCGCGTTTCATATCTTTGAGCACTTTGCTTGAACCGCTTTGCAGTGGCATATGCATAGATTTGCAGATTTTAGGATTTTTGGCAAATTCTTCTATAAATTCATCATCCATATGAAAAGGGTGCGGTGAAGTAAAACGGATACGTTCCAGGCCCTCTATTTTTGAAAGTCTTCGCAATAATTCCGTAAAATTTACCTTTTCATGTTCACTTGATGAAAAACGGCGCCCGTAATTGTTGACATTTTGCCCGAGTAAAAATACTTCTTTTGCACCGTTGCTGACTGCGCGTTTTGCTTCATTTATAATCAAATCATCAGGAATCGAAATTTCATCTCCGCGTGTTTTTGGAACAATACAAAATGTACACCGCTTGTCACAGCCTATTGAAATGTTGATATATGCTTTATAGGGGGATGTTCTAAAATCATCAAAAGCAAATTCACTCTCATCATAATTTATGTCTATTTCCACAGCTTTGTCTTTATGTAAAACTTCACCGATTTTAGAAACATTTCTTGCACCCAGAACAAAATTAACATAGGGTGCCCGTTTTATAATCTCTTCACCGAGATGAGAAGCGGTACATCCGCATACACCGATTTTAGCCAAAGGTTTTTTTCGTTTGTTAAAACCGCCGAGCTCGGAGAAAAGCTTATGAACAGGACGCTCTCTCACAGAACAGGTATTTATCAAAATAAGGTCGGCCTCTTCAAGGGTCTGTGTCGTTTCATACCCCTCTTTTTCGCGTAACTGTGCTATCATATGTTCAGAGTCACGAGAGTTCATAGCACAACCCAAGGTTTCAATAAATAACTTTTTACTCATAAACTGCTCTTTAGCTCATGATGTGAACTTGGTACATGTAGTCATTGTCTGACAATCCGTACTTTACTTCACTCATATAAAAACTTTTTCCCATTGCTTCGTAATGGTCTTGCAGTTCGAGTAAATCTTTATGTGAATTTTCTCTGTCAAAATAAAATATTATACTCTCATTTTTTTCTACTTCTGCATCCAATTTAGCTAAATCAACTTTTTTCGGTTTTGCTTCTAAATCAGTTCTTGCAAATTTCAAATCCATTACTTATTCCTTTAATTTATTCTATACATTCAAGGGAACCTTTTTATTCCCTATTTACATGTCAAAGAAAATATACCCTCATGGGGTACCTTGATTCCTTTGACTGCGTTAATACCCCGAGGGTACTTCCTCGCTTCACTTACAGCGCACAGGTTTCCTTCGACAGGAAGTCCACGCCGCATTGCGGCTTTTTATAACTCATAAAAGTTTTGGATTATACTCAAAATCTACTAAAAATTGGGTTAAAGCTATTTTTAGTAGATTTTGGATACAATTATATACTTCAATTAAGAAATCCCCCGTCATAGCAATTATCAATGTCAGATTTCTTAAAAATACTAAGGAAATACCTATGGAAAAAATTTTAGATATAGCCGAAGCAATCGGTCATGAAAAGGGTTTACAACCTGAAAAAGTAATGGAAGCACTGAAAACTGCTTTTGTACAAACTGCAAAACGTGTAATCGGACAAAACTTTGCTTTTGAAGCAGATGTTGATGAAGATACAAAAAATTTAAAAATTATTCAGACAATCACAGTTGTTGCTGATAATGATGAAAAACTCCAGGATGAAGAGATTGCCCCCGCATATATTTCACTTACCGAAGCAAAAGAGTATGATGATCAGGTAGAAATCGGAGATCAACTCCAAATTGACCATGACCTTGAGGACTATGGCAGAACAGCCGCTTCACAACTTCACCGTGAAATAGAGTACCATATACAAAGACTTGTGGAAGATGAAATTTATAACAAATACAAATCCAAAGTAGGTACACTTGTCAGCGGTCGTGTTACACGTGTTGATGCACAAAACAACACATACATCGAAGTGGATGAAATTCGTGCAGTTTTACCAATGAAAAGCCGTATAAAAGGCGAAATATTTGAAGTGGGTGATCACATAAAAGCGGTTGTAAGGCGTGTAAATATGGACAAAGAAAACGGGATGCAAATCGAACTTTCTCGGACAAGTCCAAAATTTTTAGAAGCACTCTTGGAACTTGAAGTGCCAGAAATTGCAGAGGGTTCGGTCATCATAGAAAAGTCAGCCCGTATTCCGGGTGAGAGAGCAAAAATCGCTCTTATAAGCACACACCCGCAAGTGGATGCTGTCGGTGCAACAGTCGGTGTCAAGGGTGTGCGTATCAATGCGGTAAGCCAAGAGTTGATTGGTGAAAACATTGACTGTATAGAATATACTACCATTCCTGAACTTTTTGTATCACGTACAATGAGTCCGGCTATCATCTCTCATGTAGAAATTGTCAAAAACGAAGAGGGCGAAAATGAAAAAGCCATCATTACACTGCCTGCCGACCAAAAAAGCAAGGCAATCGGAAAAAGCGGTATCAACATCCGTCTGGCTTCAATGCTCACAGGTTTACAGATAGAACTTGTAGAAAATGATGCTGTCACTACAAACGAAGACGGTACCGTAGAAGAGAAAAAAGAGAGTGTTGATGCGTTGGAGGCACTTTTTAGCTAGAAAAGTTTTTGGAACCGGTGCATTAGTGCCGGCTGTTCCTGCTTACTTATGTTCTATTCATATAAGGATTTAATTTCAACAAAAGTAGATCTGCCAACATATTCCCCACAAGTGTCAACAATGCGGTTATCATTAAAATCCCCATAATGATGGGATAGTCTCGTGATAATGCCGAGATGTAAAAAAGCTGTCCCATCCCCTCTATACCGAAAATAGACTCCAAAATAACACTCCCACCGATGAGTCCGGGCAAAGAAAGCCCCAACAGAGTTATAACAGGTGGCATCAAATTTGGTAAAATATAATATCGTAACAGCTCTTTTTTTTCTAAGCCACGGGCACGTGCAAAAAAGTAATAATCACTTTTGAGTATCTCCAGAGTCAGTGACCGGATATAAATTATCATACTTCCCAAGCCTGTAAAAATCATTACCGACACTGGCAAAGTCACATGCCATGCCATATCTGTATAATTTGCAAAACCCTCTTTTGCTTCAATCGAATGAAGTCCCGCTATAGGAAACCATTCAAGTTTTATGGCAAAAAGAATAATAAAAATCAATGCAAGATAAAATGAGGGCATAGAAAAAGAGACTAAAGATATTTGACGAATAATATAGTCGCTCTTTTTTTCATACGAGAGTGCTGCTTCGATACCCAGATATAAAGATAGCATGAAAACAACAACCAAAGAGATACTGTTCATCCACAGAGTTACAGGCAGGCGTTTGAGTATCTCAGAACTTACATCCTGACCACTTACAAATGATATGCCAAAATTAAGCATAGTAATGTTTTTCACCCAAGAAATATACTGCTCAAGAAGTGACTTGTCCAGTCCATACACAGCTTTTAGTTTTTCTATTGCCTCTTTCGTCATATTCGGATTCAATTCTCCCGCTCCAAAAAAACTGTTTGGTGCAGCGTGAATAGCTAAAAAAGAAATGATTGAGATGAGCAGTAACATAAAAAGGATATAGGCTGTTTTTTTCATAAAAAGTGTCATATCTCTGCTATAAACCCTTTCGTATATATTCAGAGTATTGTCTTATATCACTACTCTCTGTTTGATTATTTTTTGCATAGGAGCCAAACAGATATGCAAATTCTATTTCATTAATTTTTGCCATAAAGATATTATATCATAAGTTAAAAAAATATCTTTGTTAGTTTTTTTGAAGAAGAGGAGAAAAGACTAACTCCCGAAAGGGAGCTAGAAAAGTTTAGACTAGAAGTTTAAAGTTAAATATGCTTGTACTATATTGTCATTTGTTGCTGCATCTGTATTAATAAATACTAATGTTGCATCTAATGGTCCAAATGATTTGCCAGCAGTTACTGTAAGTTCTTTAAGATCTTGACTACCAGTTGCTTTATGGTTAACATCTGTATAATAAACACCTAAATCAAATAAACCCTGTACAGGTGATGTAACTGTTAAGTGGATTGAATCAGTATCACTCATAGTAACCTGTCCATAGTTCCACCATACTTCTGTGTAAAGTTTTGTTTGTGCAGTTGTTGCTGCTGTTGCAGTATTGAAACCGGCATAACCGATTGAACCACCTTTGTTTACTGATGAGAAAGACAAACTTGCAGCAAAAAGATCTTTCATTTCGTACCCTACCTGTAAAGCATATACATCATCAGCTTTTGCTCCACTTGCTACAGATTTAATATTAGAATATTGTGCACCTACAGTAAGACCTGCTACACCTAAGCCGCTAGCATCTAAATCAGCTTGTAACCAATAAGCATCTGCAACTGCAGTAACACTGTAGTACCACGCTTGTGCAGTTAATGGTTTAAATGAATTATTTATAACACCAACAGCATATGCTCCTGATTTACCATATGTATCAAACTTACCACCTTCATTTACTAAAGGTGCTGTTGCAATTGGACCTGCTGCCAAAGATGATCCACCAAGACTTTCTGTACCATTTCCGTTACCTACATATGCACCTACTAACGTAGTGTCTGGAAGATCTTGATTAATAACTACAGCCGCTTCAAAAGTATTTTTTTCAATAGACCATGTTTCTGTAAATGCTAATGGTGTATCTAATTCCATACGCCCAAGTTTTACTGTAGTTTTTCCAGCAGTTGCTGCAATCCATGCTTCATTCATCCAGTTAGGAGTATTTACATGTGCACCGCGACTTGATGTATTAGGAGTAATCCCATGTGCACCACCCCATACACTGCTTACAAGGTTTTGCTCTAAACCTAATGTTGTAAGTACTGTATAACCGGCACCAGCACTAATTGCCACAGTCGAATTTTTTACTAAATCAGTTGTAACATTTAGGTTGATTGAGGCATCTGCTGAACTGTTGTCTTTATCAAAAAAAGAATTGCTTCCCGCATCAGTTGTTTCATAAAACAAGTTAGCATCACCACTAACTTTTGTGTTTTCAATTGCAAACGCACTTGAACCTATTAGCAGCGCTGCCACCAAACTCATTTTTGTAAATTTCATATTTTCTCCTTATCCTTTTACAAATTTCACGGGTAGTATAGCATAATCAACTCTTAACTTTTCATTAAAGTGATGAATTATTATACAAAATAAGATATAATTACAATATGAAACAATTAATTACAACATCACTAACAATACCACTCTTTATATTACTCAGTGGATGCGCGACAGACGCTCCTGTGGCACCATCACAAAACAGTGATTTAAATAAGATAAGTAACTCAAACGGCAAAGCAAAACCGGGATTAATACAAAAAAATCTCGACAGTTGGCTCAAAAATGAGTGGACACCTACTGTAAATGAAGACAGAAAAGTGCAAAAAAAATATATGAAAAAAGTAGATATGAACGCTACAAATACCAGCAACGACAGGGAAGAAAAATATGTAGAGGACAAGGAAAGGAACTTTACACTTCAAGAGTATGTTGACAAAGCGGCAGCATATTTAAAATTACATCCTTCTGATGAAAAGGATTCTCATGTGAAAAAACTGGGAAATATGCCTGTTATAGGGAAATAATCCGTTTTTTTTCAGTTTAGCCCGCACTGAAGTACGGGTTCCGGGTTTTTTCGGAATCGGTACTTTCTATGCTAAAGCATGACTTGTGAGAAAAACTAAATTTTTTTCTGTAATGCCGACTGTAACTTTGTTGTCTTCTCAGCCCAGATTGAAATCTGGGTTCCAAAAACTTAATTAACTTACATGTAAGCTAAGAAATCCTATTTTCTGGTATCCCATGCCAAGACAGTTTTGCCTTCTTCGTTAGTAGCTGCGGCTGCCATACCCATGATGTTGTACCCTGCATCCACATAATGCACTTCACCTGTTACACCTGAGCTTAGATTGCTCAACAGATACATTGCAGAGTTGCCGACTTCGTCTATTGTTACATTTCGCTTCAATGGAGCATTTGTTTCATTCCAGTTCAGTATCTGCTTAAAATCACCTATCCCTGCAGCGGCAAGTGTTTTGATAGGTCCGGCAGAGATAGCATTGACACGTTGCCCTTTTGCACCGAGTTCAACTGCCATATAACGTACACTCGACTCCAAGGCTGCTTTTGCCACGCCCATTACATTATAATTTACAATGTATTTTGGTCCGCCAAGATAGGAAAGTGTCAAGATGGAAGCATCATCAGACAAAACAGATTCCAAGCGATTGGTCAAATCAATAAAAGAGTAGACAGAAATATCCATGGCAATCTGAAATGCACTTTTTGTTGTTTTCATAAAAGGTGCAGAGAGTGCCTCTTTTGGTGCAAACGCAACAGAATGCACCAAAAAGTCGATTTTTCCAAAATCTTTTTCAATTTTAGCAGCAATCCCGGACATATGCTCTTCATTTGAGACATCTAACTCATATACACAGTCACTTCCAAACTCTTTTGCTATAGGTTCTACTCTTTTTTTCAAGGCATCATTCAAATATGTAAAAGCCATTTCAGCTCCCTGTGCCGCACAGGCTTTTGCTATGCCGTATGCTATGGATTTATTGTTTGCCAGACCTACTATTAAGCCTTTTTTTCCTTTCATTATCATTCGATTTTTTCCTTTATAATTAAAATTTTAGTTTTAAAGACGCAAAGCCCGAATTGGAGTACGGGTTTCGGTTAGATGTGGTCTAACTCGTCTGCCGACTCTATCATTGTACAAAAATGTTCAGCATATAATGCTGCACTGCCGACTAAAACACCGTCAACATTTTTTACCTGCAAAATATCTTTAACATTGTTGACTTTCACGCTGCCACCGTATAAAAGAGGTGCAGATGATTTTTTCTTCAATTCGGAGTGAATATCTTCTATATCCTCTAGCGTCGGTATTTTGCCCGTACCTATGGCCCAAACAGGTTCATAGGCAATAATCAGGTTTTCATATTGGGTATCAATGCCTTCATATTGTTGATATAAATATGCAAGCATCTCCTCTTTTGAAGACTCTCTCACAGCAAGCGGCTCGCCTACGCAATAAATAATCCTAAAACCCTGTTCTTTAAAATAGTGAAATTTTTCAGCTATGAATTCTTGGGACTCACCCAAAATATGACGACGCTCACTGTGCCCTATCAGTATAGTTTTAATGCCAAACTCTGCAAGATGTTCCAGCCCTATTTCACCCGTGAAAGCTCCTTTTTCAACAGGATATGCATTTTGGGCACCTACAGTGATATCCGTCTTATAAGCATCAAGGGATGATATTGCAGGAAAAACTATAACCTCTTGTGAACTCTTTTGCACACAGGAATCCAACTCTTGCATATATTTGTGTGTCGCTTTTCTTGTAAGGTTTGTTTTCAAATTCGCTGCAATAATCATCTTAGTCCTTTTTATCTGTAGTTTCTACCATCAAAGGTTGTACACCCGGAAGAACCTTGCCCTCAAGCAACTCCAATGAAGCACCGCCGCCTGTAGAGATAAAGCTGATGTCTTCATCAACGCCCACTCTTTTTACCAAATCAGCAGTATCACCACCGCCTACGACTGTCGTGGCATAGGTATCTGCTACAAAATGTGCTATTTTTGAAGAACCTCTGGCAAATTTTTCCATTTCATAGACGCCCATAGGTCCATTCCACAGTACTGTCTGGACATCATTGAGCGCCTCTCTGTACAGTCTTACAGTTGCAGGACCGATGTCAAGTCCCATCCATTTTTGTGGAATCTCTTGCACTGTGACAATTTTACTGACAGCATCTTCAGAAAATTTTTCTGCTGCTATAACATCCACTGGCAGATAGAATTTCACACCCAGTCTTTTTGCTTCATCCATAATATTTTGTGCTTCTTCCAGTAAGTCATCTTCCACAAGAGAAGCGCCTATTTCATAACCCATCTGTTTTAAAAATGTAAAAGCCATGCCTCCGCCGATGAATACTTTGTCAACTCTAGGCAGCAGATTTACAAGTGCTTCAAGTTTACCTGAAACCTTGCTTCCACCGATAATAGCAGCAAACGGACGGACAGGATTGTTCATAAGTTTTGAAAAGTACTGAATCTCACGCTCAAGCAAAAAGCCGGCTGCTTTGTGCTCATTGTCAAAAAACTTTGTAATGCCGTGTACAGATGCATGCGCTCGGTGACTGACACCAAAAGCATCGTTGATATAAAACTCTGCCATTGATGCAAGCTTTTTTGACAACTCCGCATCATCTTTTGTCTCCCCCGGCTCGAAGCGCAAATTTTCAAGCAAAAGTACCTCATGCCGGGGCAAATCTTTTGCTTTTTGCATAGCATCTTCACCGACAACATCTTTTGCCAACGCTACATGACGCTTTAAAAGTTGCTGTAAACGCCTTGCGACAGGAGCCAAAGAGTATTTTTCTACAACTTCTCCTTTCGGACGACCAAGATGAGATGCCAATATAACAGCACAGTCCAAATCAAGACAATAGTTGATAGTGGCTATGGCAGAACGAATCCGACGGTCATCTGCAATATTTCCAAACTCATCCATAGGCACATTAAAGTCACATCGAATGAAGACCTTCTTATTTGCTATATCTAATTTTTTAAGGTGTAATAGTTCCAAATTTTTTGTCCTATTTTGAAATATGAAGAGCCATATCTAAAAGTCGTGACGAATAACCCCACTCATTGTCATACCATGCCATAACTTTTATCATGTTACCGCCGATAACCTGTGTCAAATCTTCTGCCACAACTGCACTGAACTGCGAGCCTACAAAATCTTGAGATACTCTCATCTCTTTGTCCATAAGCAAAAGCCCTTTGAGTCTTGTATCTGCCATTTCGTTAAAAACAGCCGTCACTTCTTCTTTTGTTGTATTTTTGGAAACGACAACATTTAAATCAACCATAGAAACATCAGGTGTCGGTACACGTACTGACTGCCCATGCAGTTTTCCTTCAAGCTGAGGCATTACAAGGCTGATGGCTTTTGCTGCGCCTGTAGTTGTAGGAATCATGTTTATAGCACCGGCACGGGCACGGCGTTTGTCTTTGTTGTGTTTCACATCTAAAATATTTTGATCGTTGGTATAAGAGTGGATAGTCGTCATTAAGCCTTTTTCAATACCGAATGCATCATCAAGAACACGGGCAACAGGACCCAGACAGTTTGTTGTACAAGAAGCATTTGAAACGATCTTTTGTCCCGCATATTTTTCTTCATTGACACCCATCACAAATGTCGGTGTTGCTTTGTCTTTCGCAGGAGCAGAAAAAAGTACTTTTTGCACGCCGTTGTCAATATGCACCTGCGCGGACTCCTGTGTCAAAAAGACACCGGTACACTCCAAAACCATATCAGCGCCACATTCGGCAAACTTCAGGTTTTTTGGATCACGATCAGAAAAAACTCTTATTTTCTTACCGTCAATTGCAATGTTTTCATCATCAAGCTGCACAACTTCACTTGCAAATGTTCCGTGAACAGAATCATTTTTTAACAAATATATCATCATATCAATACTTGTAGTGTCATTTATAGCGACAACTTCCACATCATCCCTTTTGTGTGCAATACGTGCCACACAACGACCTATTCTACCAAATCCGTTAATTGCTATTTTTAGTGCCATTATAGTTCCTAATATAAAATAATTGGGTAATTTTATCCAAAATTAGTTATAATTCGCATTAAATGAAAACGATAGCACTTTACGGAGGCTCATTTGACCCTCCACACATCGCACATGAGGCAATAGTCAAGGCTTTGGGCAAACTGGACTTTATTGACAAAGTAGTTGTAATGCCTACTTTTTTAAATCCGTTTAAAAAAACTTTTACAGCTCCGGCTGAATTACGACTCCGATGGCTCAAAGATATTTTTGCTTCTTACGAAGATGTGGAAGTCAGTGCCTTTGAAGTGAAGTTGAAAAGAAAAGTGCCGACGATTACAACCGTCAAAAATTTGCTGAAAAGTTATGACAAAGTCTATCTGGTTATAGGTGCGGATAATTTAGCTTCACTGCATCAATGGTATGCTTATGATGAACTGAAAAAACTGGTAACTTTTATAGTCGTCACAAGAGATGCTGTAAACATACCGAAAAATTTCATGCAACTTGATATAAATGAAGATATATCTTCATCAGGCTTAAGAGAAAATTTTGACAGTTCAAAAATACCAAAAAAAGTCAGAGACGAAATAACACAATATTACAAGGAACACAATGCAAGACAGAATACAAAACATAGTAGATACACTCGATAAAAACAAAGCGGAATCCATAGAGGTTTTTGATCTTCGTGACAAAAACTATTTCGTTGATTATGCGGTTATAGCCTCTTCTCTTGGACAAAAACACACCACTGCCCTTTTGGACCATTTAAAAAATGAACTCAAACCTGCCGAACATTTTAACAATGTAGATGAAAGCGGTGACTGGATTGTTGTTGATTTGGGCGATATACTTATTCACATCATGACTCCGGAATACAGAACAAAGTATGATATGGAAACATTTTTAGGGGAGCTTGGAAGTCACTAGATCAGTTTTCAACACCTTGTTTTGTTTATCTAAAATATCTTTATAGTTATAGATGGACTCAACATATTTGACAGGCTCTGCCCCTCTTGCATATCCGTATTTTAAAGTTCTGTAATACTTTTTTTGCGAGAGCAGAGGCAGTACTATTTTCAAATCACTCCAGACATTTGGATTAAGTCCCAGTTTTTTTGCAAGCTTTTGCGCATCTTTTATATGTCCCATACCTATATTGTAAGCAGCCAGGGCAAATTTTAGTCTGTTCTCCCCTTCTACTTCTTTGGGAACAAATTTTATCATCTGTTTTAAATGCCGTGTTCCGCCAATTACACTCTCTTTCGGATTCAATCTGTTTTTCACACCTAACATCTTTGCTGTACGTTGTGTCAGCATCATCAACCCGCGAACACCTGTAAAACTTTTGGCTTTTGCATTCCAGTGTGATTCTTGATACGAAACAGATGCCAACAGTGTCCACGGAATGTCAAATCTTTTTGCAGCATACTTAAAATATTTTTCATACTTTGGCAGTCTGCTTTTCATTCTTTTGTAAAACATTTTTGTATTATAATAATCAAAGAAAAGAATATAGCTGTAATAGTGGTCTTTAAGCTGTGTCATCTTGCCTTTTTGGTTATAATCATTGAGCCAGGCATACATATCAGCTTCTAGCTCTTTTGCATTTTTTGGGAGCAGCCATGCCAACTGTTCTCTTTTACTGATGGAAAAAGCAAGTGCTATTTCAGGAAAATACCGCAAATTAAGTGCATAAATATTTGAATCCGCTATTGTGCAGTCTATCTCATGTTTGGCAACTTTTTCAAGTAACTCTTCTGTTGAGTATTCTGAAGTTGTCGTTGCATTTATTTCATATCCGTCTGCCTGCAGTGATTTTATCGTTTCGCTGTAACTCGTATCAGCACCTACCATAATATTTAATCCTGCCAACTCCTCCACATTTCTTGGAAAATTTGATCCGCGCAACATTCCTCTGTTACAAATTACCTGCTCTTCGACTTCAAAATACGAAGGTCCAAAGTGAAATTTTTTTTCTCTGTGTGGTGTTTTTGACAAAGATGCAGATGTGATATGAATATTTGAATTTTTGGAGAGTGCTATCGCTTCTTTGACAGTATGTGCTGTTGTAATGTTTAAATCCACTCCCAAATGTTCTGCATATGACTGTAACAAATCATATTCAAAACCCTGTGGACCATCCGGACCAATATAGTAGGTCGAAGGAGCATTGAGCAGAACAACGTTTAAAGTTTTGTTTTCGCGAATTGTATCAAGCAGTGTTTGCTCCTGCTCTTTTTCATAGGGCACATAGGCAGTATGGCTCACCCAGCCAAATGCAAAAAAAGAGAGTGCAAAAACAAGTAATATGAAGCTGTACATGTATCTATTCATTGCATTAGTTTACATTTTTAAACTTATGCAAATATAAAACGGTTGACTCCGTTTTCATACTCATGCGCCAAAACCTGCCCATGTGCTTTAAGGATAGAGTCAACAAGATACAGTCCTAATCCAAAGCTGTTTTTCGATGGGTTGTCTTTTGTAAAAGGCTCTATGTAATACTGTAGAGGATGCGAAAGGCATGCGCCTTTGCTTTCAAAACAAAGTTCGTTTTTGTCATTCATACGAATTGTAATATGCGAATCGGTAGCATATTTCATTGCATTGTCAATCATATTTTTAATAGCTGTCGTATAAAGTCTGTAGTTTACATGTACTTTTATTTTTCCGCTGATTTTTACTGTGACATGTTCTTTGTCAACCATAGCCATATCTATAGCTCCATCAATTACATCAAGCAGCCTGTACTCGGAAAAATCTTTTTTATCGCTCAGACTTGTCACCTCTTCTATCATTGCAAATTCAGTTACAAGTGTCTCCAGGCGTTTAAAAATAGAGCTGAATCTGTCTTTTTGTTTTTGCGAATCAAGCATCTGTGTGGCGATAGTCCCTTTGGCTATAGGCGTTTTCAACTCATGCATCAAATTTCTTAAAAAGAGTGTACGGGATTCCAACACAGTATTTATTTTCTGTCGTGCATTTTCAAGTTCATTGGCAACTGCACCGATTTCATCTTCACGGTTTGTTTTAAAAGAAATGTCCATATTTCCGTTACCGTACAATTCAATCTTTTTTCTCAATCTGATTAAAGGACGCAGTCTTTGAAGTATCAGAATAAAAGAGAGACTGATAATCATAAATATTGTAATATAGGAATAGAGCAGATTAATATAGCTATAAGGTTTTAAATCGTTGTCTTTGATCAGGATATCACCACTTGGTGTTTCTATATGAAAGTATATATTTCTTTTATACTGAATCATAGTCGCTCTGAGATTTGTTACGATATTTTTCGTATATAACCCTTTGTCATTGATAAGCAAGGAGGTTTTAAAACTTTTAAATCCCTCTCTTTTGAGAACTTTTCCTTTTTCAAATATCTCTTTTTTCAGTTTTTCATCTTTGGTGACTTCAAGATTATACACAGCCAGATTTGCCTCAAGCATAATCTCTGAACTCTGGCGCTGCTGATGTTCACGGTATATTTGGGTGATTACTGAGTATTTTGTAAAAATGTGGTTTATATACTGTTCTTTGTTAAGTTTGTAAAACTCCCAAAAGATTGCACTCAGACTTGTCAAAGAGACAACAAGTGCAAAAAGTACCGTAAATAAAACAGCATGACGTTTGATCATTTGAGGAGCTTGTATCCTACACCACGGACAGACTCTATGAGGGATTTGTCTCCGAGCTTGTTTCTGATGCGTCCGACCATTACATCTATACTTTTGTTGGATGAGTCTTCATTAATGGCATTGACATTATGAATCAAATCTTCACGAGACACAACCAGACCCTGTTTGCTTATCATATAAGACAATATTCCAAATTCTGCATTTGTCAACTCAATCTTGCGACCTTTATAGGTAATGGTCATCGTCTCTTTATCGCATTTGAAATCACTTTTTGATTCTGCTTTTTCTTCACTTTTTGCTTCATAACGACGCAGTACTGAGTGAATCCTTGCCTCAAGTTCTCTCGGGTCATACGGTTTTGGCAAGTAATCATCCGCACCGAGTTCCAGTGCTTTTATCTTGTCTGTCACATCACTTCTCGCACTTGAAATGATTATAGGAATATCCTGGCGTTCACGAATTGCTTCACAAACTTCCAGCCCGTCCATACCCGGCAATGTCAAGTCCAGTATAACCAAGTCAAAAGGCTCTAACTTTAATATACTTACTGCTTTAAAAGGGTCGTCTTCAGTGACAACCTCAAACTCAAATTGTTCGAGATACTCTGTAAGTATCTCTGCCAGTTCCAAGTCATCTTCAATCATTAATATTTTTTGCATAATTTATTTTAACCAATCTAATCTAATAATGGGTTAATAACCCAGTAAGAGTGTTATATGATATGCCAAAAATGCAAGAATATATGCCGTAATACTCGTAAATGCCAACAGATAAAAGAAATACTTCAAGCCACCTGCTTCACGGGTAAATACAACAGAAGCGGCAAAACACGGAAGATATACCATGATTATTACGATAAACGCCACAGCTGATGCAAAAGAGATGTTTTTGCTGATGGCATCTTTTAGCGAATAGGTTGTCTCATCGACATTTTCACCAAGTGCATACAATACACCCAGTGTTGAAACAATGACCTCTTTTGCCGCCAAGCCGGTTTCAAGTGCCACCGCCATTTTCCAATCCAGTCCAAGCGGACGAAAAAGCGGCTCGGAAAATGCACCGATTCGTCCCAAATAGCTCTGTTGTAAATTTTTACTTGCAAATTCGTTTGTCAGTTTTGCTTTTGCCTCTGCTGTTTGTGCCTGTTCTATTTTTACTTCATATTTTTTTTCTAACTCCGTATTGTGTGGATAATTACTTAAAAACCAGATAAGTATGGTAGCTCCGGCAATAAAAGTCCCCGCTTTTTTCAGATACATCAGTGTTTTTGAAACTACCGTATGCCATACAAGCTTGAAGGATGGCAAACGGTACTTTGGCATCTCCATAACAAAAGGTTCATCTACCCCTTTAAAAGCCGTAATTTTTAAAATTTTGGCAGCAATCAGCCCGAGCATTGCACCTGTAATATAGATAGCAAAAAGAACATTACCTGCAATTGATTCACTGAAAAATGCTCCGGCAAAAAGCACATACACAGGCAGCCTTGCCCCACAGGACATAAAACTGATGATAAAAAGTGTGAGCAGTCTGTCTCTGTCATTTTTGAGGATTCTCGCACTCATATAAGCAGGAATGGAACATCCAAAACCGGTTACCAAAGGAATAAAACTCTGTCCGTGCAAACCAAATTTATGGAAAAATCCATCGAGCAAAAAAGCAACCCGCGACATGTAACCGGTACTCTCAAGCAAGGCTATCCCTATAAAGAGGATAATGATATTCGGTGTAAAAAGCACAACCGCTCCCACTCCCGCAATAAGCCCGTCAACAACCAAAGAACGTATATCCTCATTAGTGATTGTTGCACCGATGGCATCTCCAAACCAACCAAAAAATCCGTCAATCCACTCCATAGGTACTGCACCCAGGACAAAGGTAAGCTGAAAAAGCCCCCACATTAAAAACAAAAATATAGGAATACCGTATAAAGGATGAATCAAAACAGAATCGATCTTTTCCGTAATTGTCTTTTTTTCTTTTTCCTGTTTTGTTACTTTCACGACTTCAGCAACAATACCTCGGTTAAAAGAGGCATATTCTTCGGCAAAAGCTTCCTTGATGTCATCTGTATCATGGTGCAGTTCTATGTGTTTGGACGCTTCTATCAAAAGAGGCTGCAACTCTATCCAAATCGGATCATCATGCAGTTTTTCATAGGTTTTTCTGTTTTCCTTTAAAAGATTGATTGCAATATTTCTATAACTGTTTTTTGCTTCATATTTGTGCTTTTTCAGATAAGAGACTATCTTTTGTATCTCTTCTTCAACCGGTTCGCTAAATACAAGCTTCGGTTCAAGTTTGGGCTTTTCATGCACATCAACAACCATGTTTATCAACTCTTCTATCCCTGTTTTTTGTGCTGCTGAAACTTTTACACAGGGGACATTGAGCAGTTCGGACATATACTCGGCATTTATCTCTATGCCCTCTTTATCCGCTTCGTCACTCATGTTCAGGGCAATGACCATCTTTTTACTCATCGTAAAAAGTTCTGCTGTGAGTTGGAGATTTTTTTCCAGATTTGTAGAGTCTACAACATTGATAATAATATCATAGTCTTCCGCGCAAAGATAATCTCTTGTGACTCTCTCTTCTATTGTATAGTCCGTAAATGCATAGGTTCCGGGCAAATCAACAACAGTAAAATGATAATGTTTATAATCAAACAACACCTCTGTTTTATCCACTGTCACACCGGAAAAGTTTCCTACATGCAAGTGAGCATTGGAGACAGAGTTAATCAGCATACTTTTACCGACATTCGGCTGTCCCACCAGTGCTACTTTAATATGATTGGCAATAATCGGGCATACTTTTGTTTCTTCATTCATATTGTTTCAACCTCAATAAGTTCTGCTTCTTCGGCACGTAAGGCAATTCGCATTTTTCCTACTTTTACTTCTATTGTTTTTTTTCGCGGGGCATGCTCTAGTACCTGCAGTTGTGTATCTTTCATAATGCCAAAGGAGATAAGTCTTTGTTTTAAATCATAATTTGTCGCCAACTTTAAAACCTTTACTTTTTCGCCTTTTTCACAGTCTATTAATTTTTTCATTTTATTCACTTTGTCTCTTTTAAAAATTATAATTAAGCATAAACTGAACACGATTCCAGTCATGGTCTGTATTTACAGAGTTTTCTTTATCTTTTTGCATACTGTATACACATGCAAACAATAATTCATTATCTATATTATACTCTAAACTTACATCTTGTTCTGTTATATGTGCTTTCTCACCCAAACTGTTTGCATTTCCTTTAAAATCACCATAGGCATACAAAAGAGTAAAAATCTCTGTTGTATAACCAATTGAGGATACCAAAGCATGCGCATCCCTGTCATCCGCAATATCATCCAATATGAGTGTATCCATACTGCTAAAAAGTGTTCCTCCGCCAAATCCGCTAAAACTTGCTGTGGCAGGGTCGTTTAAAGATTTGTCATAGGCAATACTCAAACTGATTCCCTTTACTACAAATTCAAACAACCCGCCATAAATCGTAGTGTCATAAGCACTTGAAGCCAACTCTCTTTCATTTAAATACTGCAAAACACAGTGAAGGATCATATCCTCATTAAAATGGTACTGAATCCCTCCATCGAGGTAAAATGCATTTGTTACATCTGTAATATTATAAACCCAAAGATTTAATTCCCATACATTATGATAGCTTAGCCCGCCAAAATTTGTCCCTCGGCTACCCGTTTTTTCCCATGGAGTATCCAGTCCGGCATCAACTCCCTGCCATGACTGAATATTTCCGGCCATCATCTCTAACCCGCCATCCGAATAAGATGCAACATACGCTTCAAAAGTATTACTTATCATACGGATATCATCACTGTCAGCCAGTGGAGTGTCTAAAATCTGGCGTCCTGCCCTTATGTTAAATGCTTTATATTTATAATTTATATATGCTTCGGCAAACTGCGTATAACTGCCGTCACTTGAAGAGAGTTCACTGTTGTGCCGAGTCCCCTCACCTGTTGCAAAGCCTAAATCATGTGATATGTAAACAGCCGCACCCGCATTAAAACCCTGCAGTTCTGCCAACTCATACTTTAACTTTCCGCCAAGTGCAGTCGCATAGTTATTCGCCACATTTTGTTCTTTTTGCTCATATCCGGCAAACATAATCCTAAGCTGACCTGAGACTCTGGCATCTTCAAACATGTGTTCAATATTATTTGTTGGAGAAACTTTTTTTACCTGCATCAAGGCCTCTTTGTCTATATTTTTTCTTACAGAGTGAAGACGTTTCTCATTGACTGATGTTTGTTCGGCAGCACTCAGCAATGCTGTAAAAGAAAAATATAATATACTGAGTCTAATAATTTTTAGCATAAAATTCCTATTTATGATTTTGATATGCAATAATAATTCAGTTCTACTTACAGCAAGCTTAATGATATTGATAATATTTATCATATCTTTCTATTCTGTTTAATATGATTTTGCTATAATTTCATTTATATTTTACAAAGGCAGCTATTTATATGAAATTTTTATGGACACCCTCTTCTCACTTTAATCTCGCAAATATGTTTACCTTTGTCAACATCACAGCAGGACTCCTTGCAACCTATTTTATCACACAGAACAATTTTACTTTGGCGATAGTTTTGGCATGGATTGGCGGTGCTTTTGATATATTTGACGGAAAAATTGCAAGAAAGTATAAACTCTCCAATGAGTTTGGGGTACAGCTTGACAGCTTTGCAGATTTTTTAAGTTTTGTTCTCGTTCCTGTCTTTTTGATATTTCAAGCCGCATATGCACCTTCTTTGCATGGGTTGTGGTTTATTTTTGCGGCAATTGCAAGTATCTACTATGTGATATCAGGGCTGCGCCGTCTTATCCATTTCAATTTGCATACCGACGCCGGTGCGGTTGATAAATATTTTACGGGTGTGCCGACGCCGCTTGGAGCAATTCTGCTTTGGCTTGTCTATTTGTTAAATACTTACAATATTCTACCGGCATACGGAGTTATCGTTTGTATGTTGCTTATCGGGTGGAGTTTGAATTCTACTATAAAAGTAAAACATCCCTAAGTATCAGGCTTTAAAGAAACAAGCCCGCACTGAAGTACGGGTTCCGAAAAGTTCCTTAGTTTAATGGCATTCAGACTGAAATCTATGCTGCAAAAAATTTATAAGCTGACATGTCAAACTTACATTTTAAGCACCCTTGGAACCCGTACTTCAGTGCGGGCTTTAAGCTTTAAAATCTCCATTTTCTATTTGGAATTTACAGCGTATTTTCCGCTTCCAAGAAGTATGACAAGCAGAGACAGTATCAGATAAAGCAACGGTGTCTCCCAGGACAAACCTCCAAACTTTGAAAGTGTCAGTGAAAATCCATATGCCAAATAGATTGCCGCAAACATATTAAAAGCCAAGGCAGTTGCTGCAACTCTGGCATAGAGCCCTAAAATAATAAAAATTGGCGCTATCAACTCCCCAAAGTAAACGCCATAGGCTAAAAACTCAGGCAATCCCGCACTGACAACCAGACTTTTAACACCGCCTATACCATGTATGACTTTGTGAATTCCGTGAAACAGGATCAACACACCCAAACTTATTCGCAACAGCAGTTTTGCTATATCCTGATTTTGAAACATTTTATCCCTTTTTCTCTGTTATTTTAAATTTGCATGAACCGACACTTATTACCTTACCCTTTTTCACAGCCTCTTTTATATAAGTAAAAACACCCTCTACATCATCATTGCCTATTTCTTCTTCTATTATTTTTAAAATATCCTTCTCAGATGTCAGCGTCCAGCTCTTTTCATAATTGTACCTTGTCTCTATTTTCATGTATCGTCTCCATCATCTTCACTCTTGAGCGGCAACTCTTTTTTCGGCTTTAATCCCAGTGCTTTCATATTTTGCGCTCTTTTGATAACATTGCCGCGTCCCGTGCTGAGTCTGTTCATCGCCTTGTCATAAGAGTCCTGTGTTTTTTGCAGGTAGGCTCCTATGTGTTTCATCTCTTCAACAAATAATACAAGTTTGTCATACATCGCTTCTGCTTCTGCGGCTATCTTTTTTGCATGCTCTTCCTGTCTTTGCGTTCGCCAGATGTGCTCTATGGTTCTGAGCGTTACAAGCAGCGTAGAAGGAGATACGACTAAAATATTGTTTTCATATGCACGCTTGAAAAATTCTCCGTCTTGTTCGAGCGCCAGTAAAAAAGCTCCCTCAATCGGCATAAAAAGCAGAACAAAATCAAGCGTATTGACCCCTTCAAGTTTTTCATAGTTTTTTGCACTCAGCTCTTTTATATGTGAAGAGATACTTGCAATATGCTCTTTTAAGGCTTTTGCTTTTTCTTCAGGCTCATCCGCATTGACAAACCGTTCATACGCAGTCAGTGAGACCTTGGAATCCACTATGATATCTCTGTTTTGCGGCATATGTATTATGACATCGGGTCTGTAGGTTTTGCCCTCGTTTGATTTGAGTGTGGCTTGGAGTTCATACTCAACACCTTCGCGCAAACCTGACTGTTCAAGTATATTTTCCAAAACCAGTTCACCCCAGTTTCCCTGCGTTTTGTTCTCGCCTTTGAGGGCATTGGTCAGGTTGAGCGCTTCTTGTGCCAGTGTTTCATTCATCATTTTCAGGCGATGCAATTCATCTTTGAGCAGATGGCGGTCTTTGAGTTCCACTTCAAACTGTTCTCTTGCCTCTTTTGAAAAATTTGTTATCTGTTCGCGAAACGGTTTTAAAAGCAGTTCCAGCTGCTCTTTGTTTGCACTGCTGAACTGTTTTGACTTGTCTTCAAATATTTTATTTGCCAAAATTTTAAATTCCTGTGAAAGTTCTTCTTTTGCTTTTTGTAAAACTTCCAATTTCTCAGCCGATGCTTTCATCTCATCATTGTATCTCGCATTTAAAACTGCATATTCAATCTCCAACGCATTATAGTCTTCTTTTAGCTGTTCATACGAACCATTGAGTGTAAAATAACTGCTTTGCAACTCTTCTGCCTTTACATGTAAACGTTTGTTCGTGTTTTTTTCTTTTAAATAAAAATATAAAACCAGTAAAAATGAGAGGAGCAAAAAAGCAATAACGACTAAAGAGATGTTTTCATTCATATAAAACCTTCTATAATTTTCTTTTGCGTATTATACTGGATTTTGCCCAGACTTGAAGTCTCAATGCCGTTAAGTTAAGCAAAAAACTGCTGAGAAACTTCTCGGAATCGGTACTTTAGTGCCGACTCCGAGCGCTCTTTTATCATTCCAGGCCAGACTACAAAAAAATTTACCTGCTCTTTTGTAGCATTATAAACTTAAGTAATTAAAAATATTTGCAACTTTACTGTAAATATTAAAAAATTTAGCTATAATTCCATAAATATTTTAAGGGGAAGATGCCCTGATAGACTTAAAGTGGAAATTTTAGTAGAACTTGCGTCATCTCCTTATGTATAAAAAGGCTTCAAAAGCCTGTTAAAAAAGGATAATGATGCAAGAAACTGCACAAGAAACACAAACAACAACTACAGAAGAACCTACAATCACATTTGATTCGTTAAACCTAAAACCCGAAATACTTAAAAGTGTAAAATTCGCCGGCTTTACAGTCCCCTCTCCTATTCAGGAACAGGCAATTCCTATCATACTTGAAGGCCGTGATATGGTCGGACAGGCACACACGGGTACAGGAAAAACAGCAGCTTTTTCACTTCCGGTTCTTTCAAACATGAAACTCAACGGCAAAGTGGAGATGCTTGTCATCACACCAACACGGGAACTCGCAACACAGGTCAGTGATGAAATATTCAAATATGGCCGTAATCTGAATGTAAAGACAGTTACCGTATACGGGGGAAGCTCTTATAAGCGCCAACTTGACCTTATCGGTCGCGGTGCAAGTGTTGTCGTAGCAACACCCGGAAGAATGCTTGATCTCTTAAAAAGAAATATGCTCAACAATTTTGCACCGAGTGTCGTTGTACTTGATGAGGCAGATGAGATGCTTGACATGGGATTTTTGGATGACATCACTGAAATTTTCTCTTATCTTCCAACAGACAGACAAACTCTGCTTTTCTCGGCAACTATGCCGCAGCCGATTAAAAATCTTGCAAACAAGATTTTAAAAGACCCTGCTTTTGTCTCTATCACAAAAGGGGAGACAACAAATGCCGATATCGAACAGGAGTATTATGTCATTGATGAGCACGAAAGAGATGATGCGATTATTCGTCTTATGGATGCTGAAAACAGTACAAAATCAGTTGTCTTTTGTAGAACAAAATCAGAAGTTGACAGATTAAGCAATGTTCTTTCAAATGCAGGATATCTGGCGAACGGTCTGCACGGTGACATGGAGCAGCGTCAGCGTGAGACTGTTATCAAAGGGTTCAAAAACGACTCTGTCAAAGTCCTTGTGGCAACCGATGTGGCTGCCCGCGGTATACATGTAAGCAATATTTCTCATGTATTCAACTATCATATTCCTTTTGATCCTGAGTCTTATGTTCACCGTATCGGGAGAACAGGACGTGCAGGAACAAAAGGAAAGGCTATCACACTGTTGACACCTTTGGAGTTTAAAGAACTGCAGCGTATCAAACAAAAAGTCGGTACCTCAATGAATCATGCATTCGTGCCAAGCAAAAATGATTTGCGTGAATCTACTGTGGAAAAAATGGTCAAAACAATTGAAGACCAAAAAATATATGATGAGGCACATAAAATTCTTGACCGTCTCAAAGAAGATATAGACGAAGAAAAAATCATGTTCAAACTCATCTCTATGATCCTGGACAGACAAGATATAAAAGGACCGAGCAATATCGGTATTCCTGCTGACAAACTCGCTGCTATCCTGGAACGTGCCGGAAAACGCAATGACAGTCGAGGAAAAGGCGGCAGAGGCCGTGGCGGATTCCGCGGAAACAGCCGTAACCGTTCGGGCGGAGACAGAAACCGTTCTGGCGGCGAAAGAAACCGTGACGGCGGCGGATACAGAGGCAACAGAAGTTCTTCAAACAGAAACCGAAACAGAGACTAGTTTTTATGGACACTCTCATCATTTATGAAGATGAAAATTTTTTTATAGAAAAAGAAGAGAGTGAAATTCCCTGGCTCAAAATCTTCACAAAAAAGCCTTACAAAGAGCTTGGAGACATGCCAAAAGAGCTGCGCCTGCAGCTCTTTGAAATCTTTGATATCATCGAAGATGAAATGAAAAAATATTACAAACCTTCCAAAATAAATATGGCATCATTTGCAAATATGCTTCCGCGCGTCCATTTACATGTAATGGCAAGATTTGAAAATGACAGCTGCTTTCCTAATCCGATGTGGGGTGAAAAGCTAAGAGATGCTGTTTTAAACCTGCCGGATGAAGCAGAGTTTTATAAAAGAGTTGTTGTAGCTTTAAAACAAATCAGCCTGGGTTAAAACCTAGCCTACGTGCTCTTTTAGAAACGGTGCTTTAGCATTTTAACAAAATATCATCGGAACCGGTACTTTAGTGCCGGCTATTGGCGTTTTTCTGCCACTCTCGCCCGCACTAAAGTACGGGTTCCGAAATAGTTGGCAATTAAGAAGCAAAAAAATATTTTTCGCCTCTCAAGTTCTCATTTTTATTCTAGTTCAAGGCGGATATAAATATATTTGAGGAGCTTACTATAGTAAGTGACGAAAAGACATTATTATCCAACGCAGAAATTGGATAAAAATGTTACTTGAGTGGTGAAAAAGGGATAAGGGCGCTTCCCCAGGTTAATCCTCCGCCAAAGGCGTCAAGCAGCATCAGCTCACCAGGCTCAAGTTCCCCTGATTCATACAGATCATTAATAGCCATCGGAATGGAAGCTCCTGAAGTATTTCCATACTTTTGTACAGTGATTACGACCTGATCATCTCTCATTTTTAAAGCTTCGCCAACAGCTTTGATAATTCTCAAATTTGCCTGATGCGGAATAAAATGTTTGATATTTTCACTTTTTATGTTATTTTCTTCTAAAATTTCTTTAACATCTTTTGTCAGCGTACGCACAGCTACTTTAAAAGTTTCATTGCCTTTCATCTGCATAAAACAGCTTCCCGCTTCACTTTCAAGTGCATCATGTGCAGAACCGCTGCCGCCGTTTGGTGTCATTAGCAAATCTGCATATTGACCGTCAGCACCTGTATGTACATCTATAATAGCTTCACTTTTATCATCTGTTGCAGAAATTACAGCAGCCCCTGCACCGTCACCAAAGAGTATACATGTACCGCGGTCACTGTAATCTGTAATAGCAGAGAGTTTTTCCGCACCGATGATTAAAATGTTTTTTTTCATCCCTGATTCTATAAATGCTTTTGCTATTGCCAAAACATAGATAAAGCCTGTGCACGCTGCAGAAATGTCAAAAGCAGTGGCATTTTTGATACCCAGTTTTGTAGCAATGACTGTTGCGGTTGATGGCATACAAAAGTAGTCGGGTGAAATTGTAGCGGTTATTACCATATCTATCTCAGAGCTTTCTATACCGCTTCGCTCTAAGGCTTTTTGCGCGGCTTTTGCACCTAAATCACTTGTAAATTCATCTTTAGCAGCAATGTGACGCTCTTTAATTCCCGTTCTTTTGGTAATCCATTCATCTGAAGTGTCCACCATATGAGAGAGTTCTTCATTTGTAAGTATTTTTTCGGGCACATAGGCACCAATAGAGCGAAATGCAGCGTAAGCCATTTAGATATCCTTTTGTTTTAACTCTTGAAGCCTTGCAATAATATGTCTGTTAACGCCGGTATCGACATAATCAATAGCCTGATAAATTGCATTTTCAATTGCCCTGGCATTACTTTTTCCATGACTGACAATTGCACAGCCTTTTATACCGATAAGAGGAGCTCCTCCTATTTCGGCATAATCTATCTCTTTTTTTAAAAGTTTGAAAACTTTTCTCATTAACAGTGCACCGGTAATGCGAATAGGAGATTTTTTTATATAGTCTTTAATCAGTTGTGAGATTGTAGAGGCAACACCTTCACTTGTTTTAAGGACCAGATTTCCTACAAAGCCGTCACATGTAATAACATCACAGCTTCCGTTAAAAATATCACCGCCTTCGACATTTCCTTTAAAGCCTTTGTAACCTTCTAAAATTTTGAAGGCTGCTTTTGTGACTTCGTTCCCTTTGGAGTCTTCTTCACCATTGGCTAAAAGCCCGATACTCGGCTCTGCTATACCTAAAACATCTTCTGCATAACAACCGCCCATAACAGCAAATTCTGCCAAATGCTCAGGTTTGGAATCTACATTTGCCCCCACATCCAAAAGAACAGAACGACGCCCTGTTTTTGTTGGCATCAATGTGACAAGTGCAGGACGGGAAACACCCTGCAGGCGACCAAGTCTTAAAGTGGCAAGTGTCATTGTGGCACCACTGTGTCCGGCTGAAACCACACCGTCTGCCTGACCGTCTCTAACTAAATCCACAGCTTTATAGATACTGCTCTCTTTGCGTTTTACTGCATCTGTTGCAGCATCACTCATTGCAATGATATCCTGAGACTCGACAATTAAAATCTTATCTCTATAACGTTTTGGTAACAGAGGTAAAATTTCTGATTTATTTCCTACAAGTATCGGAGTGAATCTTTTCTTTTTGAGTGCTTTTATGCATCCGTTTACAATCGGCTCGGGACCAAAGTCCCCGCCCATTGCGTCAATAGCAATTTTTACCATTGACTACTTATACTCACCGGTAGTTGGGTTAATGTGGTGTGGTAATCTATAAGTTCCGTCTTTATCTTTAACCGGACGGGCTAAAGAAATTTTATAATGAGTTCTTCTCTTCGCTGAACGGGAATGAGAGACTCTTCTCTTAGGTACTGCCATAACTTTTTTCCTTAATTTAATTTTTCAATTGCGCCGTTGAGACGACTAAAGCTTTGCCTCAAACGAGGCAAGAGTTTAAAACTCAATTTCTTCTGGTTTAGAGCAATTTCCACATGAATGGTAATCACTTTTGATAAGTTCGATCTCTGAGTGTAAAATCTCTTCAAGATCCACATTACCGTCCAAAGACTCAACAACATCCAAAAGAGTGCTGCTGTCATCTTCGTATATTCCGTCATTAATGAAAAATTCGACCTCTTCACTAACTTTAAGATTAAAATCCTGCGCACATATATCACAGGATTTTTCCAGTGTTCCACTGATGCTTGCTTTAAGCAGAATCAATTTTGCACTATGATACTCCAAAAAACCTTTAAAAGTCATTTCATTCGAGGTGACTTCAAAGTCTAAAGGAGTTTTTGTTACTTTTCTAAGCACAATCCTCATCGGATATACTTAAGAAATTTCTCTCTCAGCAAAAAAGAATGCAATTTCATTCGCAGCATTTTCAACCGAGTCACTTCCATGAACTGCATTTGCATCGATATTTTCAGCGAAATCTGCACGGATAGTACCTGCTTCAGCCTCTTTAGGGTTTGTAGCACCCATTAAATCACGGTTTTTCTGCATAGCATTTTCACCTTCTAAAACTGAAACAACAACCGGTCCACTGATCATAAAATCAACTAAGTCGTTGAAAAAAGGTCTCTCGGCATGAACAGCATAAAATGCCTCAGCATCAGCACGGGAAAGCTGTAGTTTTTTTGTTGCTGCAATTCTAAGACCATTGCTTTCAAAACGATCTAAAATTTTGCCTATAACACCTTTTGCAACTGCATCTGGTTTGATTATTGATAGTGTACGTTCCATCAAATCTCCTCTGAAAATATAAAATTAGAATGGAATTGTATCTAAAAAAAGATTGTTTTTAGTTTAAAATGTAAATTTTATGGATTTAAATGAATTAAAAGGAGTGTTATGAGAGCACAGAAGTGCTCTTATAACTATTCTACTACCGGTTCGTGGTTTAAACGCTGTTCTTCAGTGATATCTTCACGGTGCTGTGGACTTGGCCCAACAACATCCCATGTTATACAACCCTCAGTCGGACAAGCAGTAGCACATGCAGGCTCATCATGATGTCCAACACACTCTACACATTTGTCTGGATACACATAATAAATATCCTCACCTGTTGGATTATCATCCTCATCTACGATTGCTTCTACCGGACACTCATCTATACAAGCTCCACAGTTAATACATGTATCATTAATTACAACTGACATTTTATTCTCCTTGTTTTTATTAAAATGCAACTATACACTGTAGACTTTTAAATACAGCTAAAAGCGCTCAGCTAGTTTAAAAACTGTAGTTTATAGGTTACACTTAAACTATATTAGATGCCTAAATACTCTTTTATTGCATCAACTCTGTCTGTTTTTTCCCAGTTGAAACCAAGATTTTCACGGCCGAAATGTCCGTAAGCAGCCGTTTTTCGATAAATTGGCTTTAATAAATCCAGTGATTTGATTATTCCGGCAGGGGAAAGATCAAAAAGCTCTTTTATACAGCTTTGGATTTTCTCTTCTGCCACTATGCCGGTATTGTGCGTGTCAACCATAATTGAGACAGGCTGTACTACACCGATTGCATAGGCAACCTGAATAGTCACCTTGTCACAAGCTCCTGCGGCTACAAGATTTTTTGCAACCCAGCGCGCTGCATATGCGGCTGAACGGTCAACTTTTGTCGGATCTTTTCCTGAAAATGCACCACCGCCATGTGGACAACTGCCTCCATAGGTATCAACAATAATTTTACGACCTGTAAGTCCGGCATCTCCCTGAGGACCGCCGATTACAAATTTTCCTGTCGGATTGATATGAAAAACAGTGTTTTCATCCATCATCTCCGCAGGAATTACTTTTCGTATCACTTCTGCTATAACATCTTTGTGGATCTGCTCTTGCGATACTTCAGGTGCGTGCTGTGTGGAAATAACAACAGTTTCTACAGAAACAGGCTTCTCGTCTACATACTTTACACTGACTTGTGCCTTTCCGTCAGGACGCAGATAGGGAATAATTCCCTCTTTTCTTACTTCTGCCAGGCGTTCTGTCAAACGGTGGGAGAGGTGAATAGGCAAAGGCATCAGCACATCTGTCTCACGACAGGCATATCCAAACATTAACCCCTGATCGCCTGCTCCGGTTTCTCCTCCGGCCTGATCAACCCCCTGATTGATATCAGGAGACTGTTCTCCTATGCCGTTTAATACTGCAGCTGACCTGTGATCAAAACCATACGTTGCATCGGTATACCCGATATCTCGGATCACTTCTCTTGCAATCTCTTGCATTGGGGCATACGCCGTCGTCTTCAGTTCGCCTGCAATTACACAAAAACCATTTGATACCAGTGTTTCACACGCTACACGTGCATTGGTATCATGCTCAATAATATAATCCAGAATTGCATCACTGATCTGATCTGCCATCTTGTCAGGATGCCCTTCTGTTACAGACTCTGAAGTAAATATATACTCTTTCGTCATCGATTTTCCTTATTGAAGTACAGGGTCCAGCCCCATAAATCGAACGAATTATAGCACACTCTGAAACTTTTATTCTTAATGAGAAAAAATTACAGATAAACTTTAGGGCTGCCCTTTATAAAAGCTGTTAAACTCTTCAAAGAGTTCCGGAAAGTGTTTTTTCAAAGCTTCAGGCTTGTCAAAATAACGCTCCGTAACAACGGCAAAGAATTCTGCCTCATTTGTTGCGGCATAGGCACCTAAAAGCTTGTATTTCCCCCAGTCACGATTTTTCAGGGCAACATCACTGAGTTTGTTAAACTCTCTTGAAAGCACTTTTGCCCACTCGTGATATTTTGTATACGGCAATGGCGGTGTTCCGTCTGCACTGCCATCAAGAAAGTCTATTTCATGGGCAAATTCATGCAGCAACACATTATTTTCATGGAGATGATAGGCATCTTTTTTTGCATCGTGCCAGGAGATGACAACGGTATCACTTGCTGACTGTCCCTCAAGCAAAAATTCACCTTTGGTGTATATACCACCGTTGGCACTCACCTGCCTTGCAACCATAGTATAAGGATATATCAAAATTGTCGAAAGATTTTCATAACAGGCTGTAAACTCTACATGCAACACCAATAAACAGGCATGAAAAGCAATCACTATTTTCATTTCATCACTCACATCAATATTGATACCTGTAAACTCTTTTGTGTTGATAAAAATCAAAATAGATTTATGTATGCGCTGTTGCTCTTCCTCTTTGAGTCTGTTATAGAGCACAATACGTTTGAGTATTGCTATATATTCTTGACGTATTGGCTGTTCTAAGATTTTTTGCAGTTTTTTTTGTTTGGAGTATGTGTAAATCACATAGGCACTCAGCAATGCAAAGCCGAGACCAAGCATAAGCGTTAAAAGAGCAAAATAGTAGTTCATTCCTAAAAATCGTCTTGTTCAAATTCTTGATCGGCTTTTTCATCTTAAATTCTCTGCAGTTCTTCATCACTGAGCATCATTGTTTTTATCTTTTTTGTCAGATTTGTTCTGTCCGGGAGTTTCGTCATGTAGGCATAGGCTCCGTATGCCATTACAATCACAGTGATAATCAGAATGCTTTTTTGCACCGGATTAAATGTCTGAATAGGCTCTTTAATTTTCATCTCACACACTCCGCCAGGGCAGTGTGTTGCCTTATTCTTTTTTACCAGATTAAAAATTTTACATCCCAGACAAATGGAAAAAGCTGCTTCAAAAAAGAGCAGTGCCATACAGATAAGGCACACAAGAACTTTTAGCGGATTTGGCTGAAAATCAAGCACCAGATAATAAAACATCGGCCAGGCTATTATCATGCCCAGTGCCCAGGCAAAGCGTTTTTGTTCGGCTCCGACATATTCCGGTGTCTGATTGCTTACAAAAAAACGTCCCAATAACAGACTCGGAGCATATCGTGGCTGAATCACTCTGAGTGTAAAATCAATAGCAAAAAACGTCACAAAGTATTTAGAAAATACTGCTGTCCCAAGCATCACTCCGTTTGTAAGCCCTATAAATGCACCTACAAAAAGAATTGCCGCGGCAGCTCTTGCTTCTCTCTCATTGAGTACCCGTACATCATAGCCGGGAACTTTTTCGCCATATGCAAAAAATTCTTTTAGTTTTTCCATTTTTTTCCTTCTCTAAATATCCAACTTACCTATCATAAAGTTTTTTATTAAAGTGTCGAATTATACATAATTCGGGTTTAACCTATCAAAACATTTTTCTGCAGTATCTTCATATCGCTGTCAAAATCATACATTATAATCTCGCCTGTCGGTATTTCAAATTGCACTATCTCCTGTGGAGTCATCTTTTCAAGTTCCATTACCAAGGCACGCAGAGAGTTGCCGTGTGCCGAAATCAGCACAGTTTTTTTCTCCTGCAGTTGCGAAAAAATCTGCTCTTTATAATATTGCAGCACTCTCTTTTTTGTATCCTGTAAAGATTCTGACAAAGGCAAAAGCGCTCTGTTGACATTCGCATATTTTTTATCATTCCATACACATCTTTTATCGTTTACATGTAAAGGTGGCGGCGGCACGTCATACCCGCGTCTAACAGCCAGAAATTTTTCTTCTCCATACTCTTTTTTGACTGTATCTTTATCTCTGCCCTGCCAGTCTCCGTAATGTCTTTCATTGAGTTTATAACTTTTAAGCATATTTATATGCTCCCATTCCAGCTCCTGCAGTAATATCTGTGCTGTATGAATGGCACGTTTCAGCCATGATGTAAAACAAATGTCCGGGTAAATATTATGCTTTTTTAACACTCTTCCGGCTTTTTTTGCCTCATCCCTGCCCTGCTGACTTAAGTCAACATCTGTCCATCCTGTAAAAACATTTTTTTGGTTATATATACTTTGTCCGTGACGCACTAAAACCAACCTTGCTTTGCTCATTAGTCATCTCCCAAATTTTCTGCAAAATAAGAACTTCTTACCAAAATACCTGAAGCTACTGCACGAAATCCTATACACAAAGCCTCCTCTTTCATTTCATCAAAAAACTCCGGTGGGTAATATTTTGCTACCTTATGATGTTTTTGCGTCGGTTGCAGATACTGTCCGAGTGTCAATTCACTCACGCCGACATCCAACAACTCCTGCATTGTGACCAGCAACTCTTTTTTTGTTTCACCAAGCCCACACATCAAAGAGGACTTTACATGTAAAGGTGAATATCTGGCATAATACTCCAAAACTTTTAATGAACGGTCATAATCACTCTGCGGATGTATACTTTTACTTAATCGTCTGACAGTTTCCTGGTTGTGTGCCAGTTTGTCAGCACCGCTTGTTGTAATTGTCTGCAAGGCATCTTGAGTGTATTTAAAATCAGGCGTTAAAAGTTCTATTTTTATCTCTGGATTTTTCTCTTTTATCGCTTGGACACAGCGTGCGAAATGCCCGGATCCATAATCTTTCAAATCATCTCTGTCCACCGATGTAATCACAACATACTGCAACTCTAACTCCTGGACAGCCTTCGCCAGACGTTGCGGTTCGTTCATGTCGACAGCTCTGCCATGACCTGTTTTTACGTTGCAAAAAGCACAGGCTCTTGTGCAGGTATCGCCTAAAATCATAAATGTTGCACTGTTTCGCGCATAGCACTCTGCTCTGTTTGGGCAGGCTGCCGCTTCGCATACTGTTGTCAAAATATTTTTTTCCAAAATATCCTGCATATTTTGTAAAATCTCCGGAGCAGGCACTTTGACTTTTGGTTTAAACGGCATCTTCAAAATATTTTCCTATAAAATGTACCATCTGCTCGTTTACTTCTTCTGACGTGAGAATCAAGCCTTCATTTTTTAAAGAAGTCGGTACAATATTTGCCAGGTTACACGGTGAAACCAGTGAATGAAAGTCCAAATCCACATCAACATTCAAAGCAACACCATGCAAAGAAACCCCTCTGGAGTAGCGAAAACCCAAAGAGGCGATTTTACGATTTTGTATATAAAAACCGGGCTTGTTTTTGTCATATCTGACTGCAGGCAGATTTTTCATAAAAAAACTCTCGAAAGCCTCAAGAACTTTTTTATAAAATCGCGCCGGCTGTTTTACCTGAAAACAGAAATAAAAGATGTTCTGTCCCCTCGAGTGACAGGTAACGGAACCCCCTCTGTCGCTTTGCACGGTGGGTACATTGAAATGCCTTTGCTCATCACTGCCCACTGTGAAAACCGCAGGATGCGAACACAGTATGAGGTGATTTTGTGCATCTTGCTGTGCCTTTACATGTAAAGCGTGCATCTGTCTGTTTGCTGTAACATATGCAATTTCACCCCAGTCATGGACAATCATAACTTAAAAAATGTTCTCTCTAAAGCTTCACTGAATGTCGGATGCCCGAAAATCGTCCGTTTTGCCTGCGCCGCATCCATTTCACCAGCCAAACTCATACCTGCGATGGCGACAAGTTCTTCTGCATTCGGTGCCAGAATTTCGGCACCAAGGATAAATCCTTCCTGATCCGCATATGTAATCATCACTCCTTTTGCAGCATGATTATATACAGAGTAGGGAAAATGACTCAAAGGAACAATGCTTGATTTTAAACCGTCAGTTTTTCCGACTACAGCATAACTCATAGGCAGGGTGTGTATAAATTTGACAACATGGTCCAGATTGAGAGGACGTGGATTGTTCCCTAAAATGCGCTCTACAACATTTAAAACCTCTGCTCTTGCAGCATGAGCGAGCTGAAGTTTTGCGTTACAGTCCCCTATGGCATAATGATTTTTCAGGGTTGTTTCAAAAAATCTGTCTGTGACAATGCCTTTTTCAACTTCTATCTCTTTACATGTAAGAAAATCAACATTCGGTCTGCGCCCGGCTGCAACAAGCAAAACAGGCATATAGATACTGCTTTTGTCTTCAAAAGTGATATGCACACCTTTTTTTGTACTTTTTGCAGTTTGTATTTTATGCATCTCAAGAATTTTCACACCGATTTTTTCAAGCTGGTTTTTTATCTCTTTTTGAATAAGCGGGTTTGAGTGTTTTAAAATTTGGTCGTCGCGATTGACAAGTGTTACCTGTGTGCCTGCCGTTGCGAAAAAACCTGCCATTTCCAAACCTATAGCCCCGACACCGTAAATGGCAATTTTTTCCGGCAGCTTTTGCATCATCAGTACCTCATCACTGACGATAATATCCTTGGCATTATACTCTATGCCTTCAGGAATAAAAGCCGAAGAGCCCGTGCCCATGACGATATGCTCTGCTTCAAGAATTTTACCGTTGACTTCTACCTTATGGGGTTCTTTGAGTCGGGCTTCGCCCTCTATTAAATCTACATGCGCACACTGTTTTTTAATTGCCTGCCAGGCATTGTTTATCAAATCTGTTTTTTTCTGAAAAAGCTTTTGCATTGAAAGTGCTGTTTGTCCTTCTAAAATATCACTTTTTGACGCATACACAACATTGGCATAATGTAAAAACATTTTTGAAGGAATACACCCCTTATGCAAACAGACACCGCCAAGCTGACGCATATCTTTTTCAACCAAAGCCACTTTTTTGCCGCTTTTTGCCGCAACAATTGCTCCTGCATAGTTCAATCCGCCACCGATAAAAATTATGTCATACATCTTTCAGTCCTTAAATTGAAGAGGATTTTGTGCCTCTTTCTTGACATCCTGCATAAAGAGTGCTGCCTCATAGCCGTTTATCACTCTGTGGTCTGCACTCAGGGTGAGAGATATCTTCCCATCCTGCAAACTTCCTACCGCTGCGATACCCGAGTCATTTTTGTTGATCATTGCATCAAAAGATTCTACACCCAGCATTCCAAGATTTGAAATACCGAAGCTTGATCCCTGCATATCTGCTGCAGTAAAAGAATTTGCTTTGAGCTTTGTTTTAAAGCTTTGCAGTTGTGCCGAAATTTCTGCTATGGAGCATTTGTTCGCATCTTTGACAACAGGCATGTAAAGATTTTTCTTATCTGCCACAGCAACGGCAATAGAGGCATTGGGACTTATAACAAGCGAATCATTTTGCAGGCGTGAACGAAATGCTTCATATTGCATCATCACTTTTGCAAAAATCTTTATCAGCCAGGCGGTTATGCTGTATGCATCATGCTCCACAAAAAGTTTTGCATCAATATGCTCATACAAACGGTACACAGGCTTTTGTGCAGAAGCCGTCACATTGGCAATAATCGCCTTTTGCATCTGACTCAAAGGCTGTGGCAGGGGTGTTTCATTTTTGTCAATAAACTCCTGCACTTCTGCTTCGTCTATTTTATGATTGAGTGTAAATCCTGCAAGATCCAAGCCGTACCTGTCCAACAGCTGTAATGCTTTTGGTGTAAAATAATGTTCTCTTAAATATGCCTCCACATCCTTTACATGTAAGGCATCTTTGGCTGTTTTTTGCAAAACACTCTGCATATCGACACCATACTGTGCCGCTTTGGCTCTTGCCTTTGGAGATATACCGCCTGTTTCTTTTTTTTGAAGATGTTTGACAACAGGTGTTTTGGGGATTGGTTCTGCCTGTTTTGCCACCGGTTTCTCAACAACTGTTGTTCCTGGCGTTTTTACAACTTTTTCATTCTTACTTTCACTGGTTTGAATCCGGGCAATAACTTTTCCAACAGGAACAACATCCCCCTCTTTTGCATTTATTTCTGCAACAACCCCGCTTTTAAAGCTCTGTACCTCCATAATTGCTTTGTCACTCTCAACCTCGGCAATCACATCTCCCACATCTACCTTTTGTCCCTCTTTGACTTTCCAGCTGATAAGCTTGCCCTCGTCCATTGAGTCGGAGAGCTGTGGCATCACTATTTCATACATCGTTTTTCTTACCCCATGCCACTATATCACGAGCAATAGACTCCGGTGTAGGAATACTCAAGAGTTCCAAAGTTCTGTTATAGGGAACTGGCACATCTTTTCCTGCCAGGCGCAAAGGCGGAGCATCCAAGGCATAAAACATCTCTTCTGCCGCCCAGGAAACTATTTGTCCTCCGTAGCCTCCTGTTTTGTGATCCTCTTCAACCATTACAAAACGGGAAGTTTTTTCTATAGATTTTTTCAGTGTTTCATAATCTACAGGGTTCAAGGAGCATAAATCTATCACTTCGCAGGAACATCCAAGCTCTTTTTCTATCTCTGGGACTGCCAGCATCACATCATCAACCATTTTCAGGTAACTCACAATGGTAATGTCTCTGCCCTCTTTGGCTATTCTTGCCTGAAAAGGGTTCAGTTTTTGTGTAAAATCCACCTCGCCCTTTTTGTTATACAGCAGTTCATGCTCTATAAACACAACAGGATCATCTGACAAAATCGCATATTTGAGTGCATGGTAGGCATAATTGACATCATTCACACTCAACACTCTTAGTCCCGGTACCGCACAGAGCATCTGCTCATAACTTTCACTGTGCTGGGCTGCGAGTTGACGACTCACGCCCTGAGGAAACCGTACCACCATAGGCAATATGATTTTACCGTTGCTCATATAGTGCAGTTTTGCCATGTGGTTGATAATCTGATCAAAGGCAAGCAGAGAAAAATTGCCCGTCATTATCTCTGCTACAGGTCGCAAACCTCCTATAGCCATGCCCACGGCATTCCCTACAATACTCAGTTCCGCTATAGGTGTATCAATGACTCTTTTCTCACCGTATTTTTCCACCAGTCCTTCCGTCACACGAAAACTGCCACCGTAAAGTCCGACATCTTCTCCCAGTGTTACCACCGTATCATCTGCCTGCATCACCTCATCAAGTGCTTTGTTTAAAGCTTCACGATACAACATTTTCACGCTCCTCGTAAAAGAGATGTTCAAACAGAGCATCAGCCTCTGGTTCAGGGGATTCTTCGGCATATTTCACGGCATCTTCCACTTCTTCGTGTGCTTTTTTTTCTATATTTTGTATCTCTTCATTCGTGCAGAGCCATTTTTCATGTAAGGCTTTTTTAAACCTCTGTATCGGATCTCGTGCCTTGCAGTGTGCCATCTCCTGCGCACTTCTGTAACTGTTTGCATCACTGACAGAGTGTCCTTCGTATCTACATGTAAAGGCTTCTACAAAAACAGGACCGTGTCCTGATTCTATCTGTTTTTTTGCCTCACTCACTACCTCATACACAGCTTCAACGTCCATTCCGTCCACGGTATAGGTCATCATATAGGGTTCTGCTTTTTTTGCCTGTTCGCGAAACGGCGCCGTTCGCTGAATATTTGTTCCGATTGCATATTCGTTGTTTTCACACAAAAAAAGCAGGGGAAGTTTGTGTGTGGCGGCAATATTGAGTGATTCAAAAAAAGCCCCGCCGTTTGTAGCTCCGTCACCGAAGATGGCCATCACACCCTCATCTTGTTCCAAAAAAGCTCTTGCATAGGCACAGCCTACGGCATTAGGGAGCTGTCCTCCGACAATGGCATCCCCGCCGTAAAAGAAATGCGCAGGTTCAAAAAGGTGCATAGAACCGCCCTTGCCGCCGCTTACCCCTGTAACTTTTCCAAAGAGTTCCGCCATAACAGCTTTAGGCTCAAGTCCACGGCTCATTGCCATAATGTGTTCACGATAGCCTGAAAAAATATCGCCTTTTTCAAAGGCTTTTACCGCACCGACACTCAAAGCTTCCTGTCCAATATCCAAATGTAAAAATCCGGATATATTGCCTTGCATATAATTCTCTTTTGCCGCATACTCAAAAGCACGTCCAAGAACCATCAGATAGTACATCTCTTCAGCCAGTAGTTTGTTCATGTTTTACTACTTATACATGCTTAAAACGGTTCGACGCTATATACACGACCATTTCTTTTGACTATACGGATTCTTTCGCCCTTGTAAAAATCCTTACCTTTGGCAATGACCACAACTCTTCGTCCGTCATCCAGAAGAACGCTGAGTTCAAGGGCATTGGCTTTACCCAGTTGGCTTCCCGCATATGCACCGCCTAAACCGCCTGCAAGTGTTGCCAGAGCACTTCCTCTGCCTTTACCGATTAGTGAGCCCAACACTATACCCGATACCGCTCCAATAAATGTACCTGTGCCATTATCTCTTATAACAACAGGTTTCACAGATTCAATTGTGCCAACCTGATAACTCAATTCATAATTCACAGCACTCGGATCTATTTCATTGACACCGCGTGTTGCACATCCGCTAAAAAATAAACTCCCTGCCAAAACAGTCGCTACAATTCTTTTCATACTTTTACCCTCTCTTTTTATAATTTTGAAGCCATATAATCAGTTACTTCAAGCAGTCTTTGTGAATACCCGTATTCATTATCATACCACGCCATTACTTTAACCATTCTTCCACCTATAACAGATGTCGAAAGTCCGTCTATTATAGAGGAGTGACGATTTCCCAATATATCACTTGAGACTATTTCATCTTTTGTAAACTCCAATATACCCTGTAATTCACCCTCTGAAGCTTCTAAAAAAGCTTCATTGACACTTTCTATGCTCACATCTCTGTGCAACAATGCCACAACTTCGGTTATAGCACCGTCGGGAACAGGCACCCGCAGTGCCATCGCTTCCATTTTTCCTGCCAATGCCGGAATAACTTCAACCGTGGCGACTGCCGCACCCGTTGTCGTCGGTATAATGTTTATAGCCGCTGCACGACCGCGTCTGCGTTTTTTTGCACGTTTGTCAACTGTTACCTGTGAAGATGTATAGGCATGGGTTGTCGTAATCATGGCATTTTGCACACCGAAACTCTCTTCAAGCACTTTCATCACAGGTGCAAGTGAATTTGTCGTGCACGAAGCATTGGAGACAATATGGTGCTTTGCAGTGTCATACTCCTGATGGTTCACACCTTTTACAATTGTTAAATCGACATTTTTACCCGGTGCAGAGATAAGCACTTTTTTTGCCCCTGCTTCTATATGCTGCACAGCCAAAGTTCCATCCGTAAAACGTCCTGTACAGTCTATAACAATATCTATACCCAACTCTTTCCACGGCAGTTCTAGAGGATTGTGATTACTGACGATTGTAATTTCATGCCCGTCAATGATAAGTTTGTTTTCTTTTGTTTCAATAGAAAAATCTGCCCGCCCATGCACAGAATCATATTTCAGAAGGTACGCAGCATCTTCTACACTTGAAGTGTTTGCCGCAACTATTTCGCAGTTTTTTGGAAGATTGTTAATATAATGCCGAAGTACCTGATTGCCTATTCTTCCGAGTCCGTTAATTGCTATACGTTTTTTCATAATCATTCTCTTTTATTTTCATTTATTGCCTGTTGCCTTTGTCTTAGCTTTTGCTTTTTTTCATCATAGATTTAAAAAATATCTGCTGTGCCAATTTACCAAAAGCTTCACCCAGTGTCGGATGCGGATGAATTGTCCCTAATACGTCCATAGCAGTCATTTTATTTGCTACTATCAAAGAAGCCTCTCCCGCAAGAGATGAAGCATCTGCACTTACAATCTCTACACCTATGATAATTTTTGTTTTCTTGTCAATAATAAACTTCACAAAGCCGTCTGTTCTTTTGTCTATTTGTGCTCTGGCATCTATCTCATAGTTATAGACTTCTGTGCTTATCTCTATCTCTCTTTTTTTTGCAACATTTTCATCTATTCCGACTACAGCGATTTGAGGATCACTAAAAAGTACCCAGCTGTTTTTGTCATAATCGACTACATGCGGGCTTGGCGCATACATGTTGTGTACAACTACACCAGCTTCATAACTTGCAGTATGTGCGAATTTTGGGCTATTGATACAATCGCCGCAGGCATAAATATGTTCCTGCGATGATTGCAGTTTTTCATTAACCAGTATCCCTTTTTCATCATATGCCACTTTAGCTTTTTCAAGGGCCAGATTATCAAGATTTGCCACACGACCTGTTGCCATGACAACATTGTCATACTCAAGAATCTGTTTTTTACCTTCTTGTTTAAAATGTATGATAAATTTATCATTTTCATAATCAATCTTCTCCAACACTGCATTCAAGTCTACTTTGATACCAAGTGTAAGCATATTGTTATAAACAATGTCTGTTGCATCTTTGCTGATGTGCTTTAAGATTTTTTCACCACGCTCCAGCACATGACATTTTGTGCCAAGTTTTGCAAACATTTGCACCAATTCACAACTAATAGCACCAGCACCTATAAAAAGTAACTCTTTTGGTATCTCTTCTTCAAAAAACAAATCTCTGTTTGTCCAAACTTTGTCAACCCCATTCCCTTTTATATCAGGAATTGAACTTTTTGCACCTGTCGCAATCAGTGCCTTTTTAAAACCAAAAAGCTCTCCACCTACTTCTACGGTATGCCCGTCAACAAAGGCTGCTTTGCCTTGTTTAAAATCGAGTGAAGGTAATCTGGCTATCTGCTTTAATGCAGCCATAGAGCGTTTTTTCAAAATCATATCTTTATCTTCTAAAACAGCTTCCCAATGTATCTGTTCGCTTCCTTTACGCTCTACATTAAAAGTACTGCAGGTGAGCACATCCCAATATTTGTTTGCCGCATTTTCAAGCACTTTTGAGGGAATACATCCTTCAAACAAACATTCCCCGCCCGGTGCTTCTCTTTTATCTATCAACAAAACTTTTATACCAAACTGTGCTGCTGCCATAGCCGTTGGAGTTCCTGCAGGACCTGCACCAATAATAATTAAGTCATATTCTGTTTTCATTTCTCGCTCCTATTGGAGTAGTTTTAATGCTTCTTTTACTGTAGCATTTTGCGAAGTTATTGCATAAATGGCATTTGCCATTTTTACAGCCTCCTGTAACGGCCTTTGATGAATGTTACGCCCAGTACCATTTCCTCGAGAACCGCCTTTGTGAATTTGTTCGTACAGTTGTGTCAAAAACTCTTTTTCATCTGTTTTGGCGCCGCCCTCACACAGAACACCTGTTCTGCCAGCTGCCATTGTAGCCTCTCGCAACAGTTTCGGATCAAATTTTCCTTTTTTATCATATGGCACTTTGAGTTTTACAAAATCAGCACCCAAGGCTGCTCCGACACCTGCGGCACCGGCTATTAAATGCCCGTCATGTTCATCTTTCACAAATTTGCCTTTTGGATAAATCCACAGCACAGCCAAAAGTCCGTTTTTATGTGCTTCATGGACAATACTCGCCGCCTGGGTCAGCATCTCATGCTCATACGCACCGCCGAGATAAAGCGTGTACCCGACACCTTTTATATCAAGTTTACTCTCTTTGGCAAAGGAAACAACCTCACCGACACTCAACCATGCTTTTGAATACGGGTCTTGTTTCTCATAAGGGACAAGATTTGTTTTAGAGTTGAGCTTTACAAGATAAGGAACATTTTTATAATCACGCCCATATCTGCTGATAAGCCCAAACTGTGTTGCAAATACACCTATTTTTGCACGTGAAGCAATTTTGAACAGATGCTCCGGAGAGTTGTCTTCAAGCGGAATATCTTTGCCGTAAAAATCATTGTTCAAATGCTCGACTTTCTGGTCTCCTGCAAAAAGCATCAAATGGTTTGTAGCGTTTGTCGCACTTTTGAGATTTTTTTTGTATGTTTCTTCTTTGTTCTTTGGTACATCTGCCGGAATATTGTATTTCATCATGTTCTCCCAAGTTTTTGTTCAAGTTTGCCTACATTTTCTATGGTTTTTAAGACACTGTCAGGATTCAGACTCATAGAATCAATACCCAGACGCACAAGATACTCCGCCATTTCAGGGTAATCTGACGGTGCCTGGCCACAGATGCCGCTGTGACGGTCATTTCGTTTACAACCTTCCACTGCCAGCCGTATCATCTCTTTGACCCCTTCGTCTCTCTCATCATAATCAAAGGCAACGATTTCGCTGTCACGGTCAACTCCAAGTGTAAGCTGTGTCAGATCATTGCTTCCGATACTGAAACCGTCAAATATTTTGCTAAAAGCATCTATTTGAATAACATTGTTGGGAATTTCGCACATGACATAAATTTCAAGTCCGTTTTCACCCTGTTTGAGTCCATATTTTGCCATAGTGTCTATAACACGCTCTCCTTCATCCACTCTGCGGCAAAAAGGAATCATTAAAATAACATTTGCAAATCCCATCTCATCACGTACACGCTTCATAGCCGCACACTCCAGAGCAAACCCTTCCTCATAGTTTGGATGGGCATATCGTGAAGCGCCTCGAAAACCTATCATCGGATTATCTTCTTTAAGCTCAAAAACCTCACCGCCGAGCAGTGTTGCGTATTCGTTTGATTTAAAATCACTCATGCGAACCACACAGGGTTTCGGGTATACAGAAGAAGCGATGGTTGCCACACCCTCTGAGAGTGTTTTAACGAAGAAATCTTCCATCGAATCATAAGCACGTGTCAGTTCTTCCAATTTGTTTCGTGTTGCCTCATCCACTTTTTGGGGATGTTTCAAAGCCATCGGATGCGCTTTTATGTACTCGTTAATGATAAACTCCATTCTTGCAAGACCTATTCCGTCAACAGGCAAAGAGGCGAGGGAAAAAGCAATATCAGGATTTCCGAGGTTCATCATAATCTTTGTTTTTGTTTTTGGCAGATTTGAAAGGTCTGTTCTTATGATTTCATAATCTAAAAGACCTTCATACACATGGCCCTCTTCTCCCTCGGCACAACTTACAGTCACTTCATCAGCATCTTTGAGCACCTCTGTGGCATTATCGCATCCTACAACCGCAGGTATGCCAAGTTCCCGTGAAAGAATTGCCGCATGACAGGTTCTTCCGCCTTTGTTTGTAATGATGGCAGAGGCTATTTTCATGATAGGTTCCCAGTCAGGGTTTGTGGTATCTGCGACCAGTACCTCACCGGCTTTAAAGGTATTGAGATCTTTGACGCCTGCTATGTATCGGGCTTTTCCCTGTCCTATTTTTGTACCGATAGCCTGACCGGTGACAAGAACCCTGCCCTTTTCTTTTAAATGATAGGTTTCAAGAATATTGCCTTTTTTCTGAGATTCAACCGTTTCAGGGCGTGCCTGCACCATATACAGATGCCCGTCGAGTCCGTCTTTTGCCCACTCCATATCCATCGGTTTCGTAAAACCGGCTTTTTTTGAGTAGTGGTTTTCCACCTTGATGGCATAATCTGCAAGGACCATTACCTCTTCATCTGTTATACAGAAACGGCTCTGCTCTTGTGCTGTCGTCGGTATGTTTTTTGTGTATTCCACTGCTATATTGTCCAGATTTATCGTATCTGTAAAAATCATCTTTTTTTCTTTGGAACCCAAAGAGCGTTTGAGAACAGTACGAAACCCTTTGTTGAATGTCGGTTTATGCACATAAAAAGCATCAGGGTTGATGCTTCCCTGCACAACATTCTCGCCAAGTCCGAGTGCTGCATTTATGAAAACAACATCTTTAAAACCTGTCTCGGTATCAAGTGAAAACATGACGCCGCTCGCCCCGATATCACTGCGCACCATTTTCATAACAACTACAGAGAGGTAGACTTTGAGATAGTCAAAACCGTTATCATATTTATAATGTATAGAGCGATCTGTGAAATTTGATGCCAGACATCGTTTGTAGGCATCCAGCAGTTCTTCTGCACTTGAAATATTCAGATACGTGTCATTTTGTCCTGCAAATGAGGCTTCCGGAGAATCTTCAGCCGTAGCAGAGGAGCGAACAGCCAGAGAGAGACTCTCCCCGTACTCTTCTTTGAGTTTTTCATACGCCTTTACAATATCCTCACGCAGATCATCCGGCAGTTTTGCATTATAAACTATCTCACGGCATTTTTTTCCTGCACTTTGCAGGGCATCAACATTGTCGACATCAAGATTATCAAGGAGTGCATGCAGTTTTTCCCAGGCATTGTTTGCATCCAGTACATGTATGTAAGCACTCGATGTAACGGCAAAACCATTGGGCACACGGACACCTTCCGCTGTCAGATTCTGATACATCTCTCCAAGGGAAGCATTTTTCCCGCCAACCTCGGCAACATCCTCTATCCCGATTTCCTGAAACCATTTAATATTTTTTGACATCCTTGCACTCCTTGAAATACTTTTTGCTTTTTGCTCTTATAAAGTATTGTACTCCTTTTTCAGTAAACAAATATCCAATAATATACAACTATTTTCAATACAGTGTTTACTGTCTGTTATCAATTATATTTCATAATTAGACTAAATAAACTTGATATTAAAAGGATAAAGTTATGAAAAAAAGAGTTATATTATCAACAGTATTGGCAGCCGTACTGCTTTCAAGCTCAGCACTCTATGCAAGCTACAATGACAGTGTTTCAAAAAAAGAAGAGAGAGCCATTAATAATCCGACTTTGGTAAAAGGTCACGCTGCTGCCCAGGCAAAGGTGGAAGAATCCCAATCCAAAGAAGAATTTATGCGTAAAATGGATGCTAAATATTTTCAATCAGATGCAAAAAAAGAGGATATGCGAAGGTTGAAAGATGTTGTCAATCAAGAAGCAGACCAACACAGACAAACCCTGCAAAAAGCACCAAAAGAGATTGCACAGGCGCTCAGACAGACAGTTGAAGCCCTTAAAGCTTTGCAAAAAAGAGACACAAAAACAGCAAAAGATGCCCTCAACAAAGCCACTAAACTTTTTGACACGGCACTCAAAAACAATCCGAAACTCACACTCGTACCGGTTGCAGATGCCATAGAGGTCCATGATTTTACAGGAGATGCCAAACTGGTCAAACACATCATAAAATCTGCGCAGGATCTGCTGGATGATTATGATACACAGGCGGCCAGAGCCATTCTCATGCCTTTAGAAGATGAAATGGTAATGACAACACAGTATCTGCCGATGGGTATGTATCCGCTTGCGACAAAAGAAGCACTCAAAGAGTTAAACAAAGGCAAAGCCAAAGAGGCTTTTTCAATGCTTGTCACTGCCTTAAACGGTATAGTCATTAAAACAACCATTGTTCCTTTGCCGCTTATTACGGCACAAAGCCTGGTAGTCGAAGCATCCAAACTCAATAAAAAAGAGAAAGACAAAGCACTCAAGCTGCTTGATTTGGCACAGGATGAACTTGAAAAAGCAGTCTATCTGGGTTATACAAAGAAACATGCGCCTGAGTATAAGATGCTGCAAAAAGAGATTAAAAATATTGAAAAAGAGATTAAAGGGAAAAATATTGTTGCAAAACTCTATGAAAAAATCAAAAAAGATTTTGCATCACTGCTTACAAAACATGAAGCGGACACAAGTACAAAAAAACACTAACTGTACTCACGATTACATGCCAGTTTCAGACAGTTTGGCAACTGTCTGTCTGCAAGAAACGCCTTCATGTTTTGTAAAGAGATCTGCATAATTCTTTGCAGAGCCTCTTTTGTATAGTATGCCATATGCGGCGTGTAGAGAATGTTATTTCGATGAATGTACTTTATGTCGCTTATAACATCGAGACAGAGAATATTTTTCATTCTTCCGTACAGCACATCTTCAATCAGCTCTCCGCGTGCCGTATTGACAATAATGGCATCTTTTTTTAGTCCTGCTGCATTTTTTTCATTCAAAATATTTTTTGTAGCCGGTGTCAAAGGAAGTGCCAGCATCAAAATATCACTTTGTGCTATCACAGAGTCCAAATCACAAAAATCAATCCCTAACGTATCGACAATCGGTTTTTTTGTCCTTGAACAGGCGACTACTTTCATTCCAAAGCCTTTGCCAATTTGTGCCATTTGCGAGCCTATGGTTCCAAGACCGAGTATTCCCAGTGTTTTTCCCGAGATTTCCATACCCTGAAGATCACTGTAGTCAAAATTGTTTTGTTTTGTGCGCTGCAGAGCCATATGTGTATGTCTTGTGGCATTTAAAAGCAGTGAAAATGCAAACTCTGCGACAGCAGGACCGCCATAGCCTGCAACATTCGAGACAAGCAGTCCGCGCCGGTAGAGTGTATCGCATTTTATATGATCATAGCCTGTTGATCTTGTCTGCAGGTACTTCAGTGCCGGAAGTTTTTCTAAAATTTCATCGGTGATGCGAGAGTGTACAAAAACAGAAACAGCATCATACTCCTGCGTCTCTTTGAGTGCCTCATTGACAGTCTCTTCAAAAAAGAAGAGTTCCTGCTCTTTAAGATGCTCTTGAAAAAAAGCTTTTTCTTCCGGTTTTGTCTCAAAAAATGCAATTTTCATCTACAGTTCCTTTTGAATTTCTTTCAAATAATAAAACATTGCAGTTTCTCCAAAAAACGGTCCAAAAATATTAAAAATCGGCAAAAAGTTAAAAAGTGCTGTGACGGCGCTGATAACAAAAAAGCCCGATTTGTATCCGGAAAGCTTTGCTCTTTTTTCCTTTGGTATCACCAAGAGAGCACTGTCGTTGACAAAAGTATCTTTAATAAGCCAAATCCATAAGCCGAGTTGCAAAACAAAATTAAGCACAGGGATAAACAGCAAAGGAAAAGCAACAATCGAAACCACCGTATATATCGCTATATCCAGCAGTCTGTTTTCGCTTGCTTTGACCTCATCTTCCTGTAAAAGCGGTTCATAGGGAAAATGCTCTTCATTGATATCTTCCAGCAATGCCTCACTGAAAAAGCTTGTTATCAGCAACATACTGACAATGATACCGCTGTAGATAAAATAGATCCCCAGCAAATATGCCAGACTTTCCTGTACTGTCTCAAACGGCAACCAGTTAAAAAGTCTTAAAAACTGCTCATGCAAATATGCACCTTTAAAAAACCATATTACAGCCCAAAATACAGCACTTAAAAATACAACAAGCAGTGAAAAGGAGCTGTACTTTTCTTTAGAAACCCTCTCTAAAATCATATTGCCAAAAAATGCCAAAATCAAGGCAAAGGTAACCAATACCAGAGAAAACCATAAAAAGGAGGAGAAGATCCAGGCTCCGTTTGAACGAAGCATAGAAAACGGTACCAAATCAATAAAACCTGCGGCGACAGAGATAAGTCCGCCCCACATAAAATAGCCGATGATCGACCAGACAATGGTAACGGCTGCCCCTATTGCCAAGGCACGTTTCATTATTTTGTAATTGAGTATTTCACTAAAACCAAAAAGTATTGCTTCTATAATGTTTTGCATCTTACTTTTTTTCGCACTTCATTGCATTTGCTTTGATGAATGAGAGTTTACTGAGTATATGCCCGAATTCGGCATCTTCTTCTTCAAATTTCTTACGAAGTTCGGCTCTTTTTTCCTCTAAAATCTCTATCTGTTTTTCAACATCTTTAGGATTTACATAGCATTTTTTTGCCGCTTCCTGCTCTTTTTCAAGTACCCAATCCATTGCTTTTTTTAAAAAATCTACCATTTTTGATACTCCGTTTATTATTTACATGTAACAATTATAACCCTTATTTTATTAATTTTTCATACTTTTTGAGAAATTTTATAAAGATAATCATGCATGTCAAAATAGCCGATCATTCCTTCGAACAGTATTCGCAGGCACAACTCCATACACAAAAAAATCACACCAAAAAAAAGAATAAGCACAAGTTTGTTTTGTTTGCCTAAAGCCCTCTCTTTCAAAAAAGAAAATCTTTTTATAAGAAAAAAACGCATCTTCCATACCAACACCGGCACAAACAAAGCAAAGATATAATAAAAGAAAATAAATATATCCTGTGCAATGAATGTATTAAAACTTAAGATATTCCACATGTACAATTATACCCCTTATAAAAATTTCACAAGTCTGTCTGTTGCATCAAGAACAAAATCCGGAGGCATATGTCCTTTGTTATAGTAGAGATAGTTGTCAAATCCCAATTTCATCATTTTTGCAAGCGGTGAATGAAAAGCAATATCTCTGTTGCCGCCGTAAAGTACATTTAAAGCAATAAGCGTGGCATCATGTCCAAGCTTTGGCTGTGCAAGCGCCGTAACGTCACCTGCTGCAATGGCGAATTTTGTAAAATATATGCAAGCCTGCAAAACCTGCGCCTAAAATAACGACTTTTTTCATGTTTGATCCTTATATTTGTTCTGGTACAAGAGATTGGTTTTGACTGTAACATTTTACTTTTCCTCTTTATTTTGCAAAAAGATAATCAAAACAAAAAACAGTACCAGAAACAGTACAGACAAATGTTTTTGCAAAACAATCATTATGCCGATGATGCTTTCGCCAAACAGATAGCCCAGCGATGTAAATACAACCGACCATAAGAAAACACCGATAATATCCGCAATGAAAAACTTCCAAAACGAAAATCCTGACATACCGACAAAAAGCAGTGAAGGAATGTGTGTTCCGTATATAAATCGCTCAAATATTATAACTAAAATGCCATGCTTGTGAAACCAGTGTTCAATGTTTTCTATCCGCTTCTTATAATGAACAGGTAGAAAATCTTTTTTTTTGATAAGAAAACGACCGCTTATATAAAGAAGTATATCGCCGATCAAAGCGCCGGCAGTAGCAATCAGAATAATTTTCTCAATAGAAAATACTCCTTTTTTGGCTAAAAATCCGGCAAGTGTCAGCCCTATTTCTCCTTCGAGGATACTCCAAAAGAACAATATCCAATAAGAAAAATGATGTAATAAAAATTCCGTTATCATCTTGTTTTCTGTCCTTTAAACGTTCACAAATAATAGCGCATTTTTGACAACACTGTTCAAAAACGCTAAAACAGAGGGTTCATTAAAGAAAAGTTAATGTAAATAACAGTTATAATAAACAAACTGATCTCAGGAAAAAGATGCAATGCAGCAAAAAAGAATTATTATAAAAATTTTATTACTTTTATCTCTTTTTTCAATCTCTCTTTATGCAGATATTCAGCTAACAGGAAACTTGCATCCTGGTGATAATGTTGAGAGCAGCTTTATTCCTTCTGAACCTCTCACAAATGACACCGAAGACACATATGACTACTACCTTAACAATCCTACAAAATTTTATTTGAGTGAAAACAGTGATATTACCGCAGTAGAACTTGTAAATGCGGTAGGAATTGACAGTGCTATTCGTGTTTATATTGATGGAAATCTTGTGGGGACAGGGGCAAGCGGAAGTGCTGCCATAACACTCGATACGACACTCAGTCTGACTAGCGGCTACCATGATATTGCTGTACACGGGAGTTGTTATAATCGATTTGGGAACGAAACAAACTGTGGAAACTGGTTTGTCAGAGACATTGATGATTTTTATTTTTCTGCTCTAAAATTGATATCTCAACAAACAACAACAGCTGTAAATTTTATACAAAGAGTTCATATTGGCGATTATACGGACAGTGATGACAATTATGATATTGACGACACTTCCAACTCTTTTTATCCTGATGCTCCGGAAGCGACATCAAAAGTATATTTGCTAGATGGCAATATAACAGGAAATTTGGCAGCATTTAGAATTTTCATTTCACGAATGAGAGATGTCTCCGCAGACGAGATAGATAAAATAAAAGTCTATGACAGCAGCAATGCACTTATCACAACTTTTGATATCAACCAATCAGGAAACTACAAATTTGATGTTTCAGAACTTTACGAGGGAAGTGTAAGCGGTATATCAAAAGTAGAAATTATTTGTGGACAAATAAGTAGTTCCAATTATGATGATATTTCTTTTGGCGAACTTATTGTTATTCCTTATACATCAGTAGCAGATATTTATCCAAAACCAATTATTGATTACCGTATGGATGAGTGTAGCTGGGACAGTGACAGCAATACTTACGAAATAAAAAACGACGGAACTCTTGGAAGTGATTATAATGCAACGGCTCTCAATGATGCCAATGTTACGGATGGGAAAATTTATACCGGAGGAGATATCAATGCTACGAATAGTTCTGATAAAGCAATTTTAGTACAAAACAATATTTCACTTCCTGCAAACTATACATTGACAACCTGGATTAAATTTCCTCTTAATGAAAATGGGCATGTATCTTTCAGTAATACAAAATATTTCAATATTGCAGACAGACCAGGAAGCAGTAATGACTATATATATTTTGCTCTTGATACAACAAACAACAATTGGTATTTATGTATGCAGGGAAATAATTACGAATGTCAAAGTTACAATCCTCAAAACCTGTCAGGGTGGCATCTTTTAAGTTTTGTTGTTGATGGTAACAATGACACAACAAAAGTCTATGTTGATACAACAGAAGCTCTTAATTTTACTCAAGCACCGTCCGGAGCACTGGGCCTACTTTTCAACAGTGATTACCAGAGTAATAATAACAATGAGCCGAATGGACAGTCTATCGGTGCAGCCGTTGATGAATTCAAAATCTTTAATACTCAATTCAGCGCAAATGACATTCAGACTCTTTACAACAATGAAAACAGCGGCAACAACTATAATGGAACCAGCAGAGCTGTCCCTCAATGTGGTGGCGGCAATCAAAACAACAACAAAACCACGCTTTTTAATGCAGTCAGTTCTATTGGCGGCGTTACATGTAACGCGGTAAATGACTGGGATAACAACCTTACTACACAAATAGTCAATAAGCCTTATGGTCTTTACATCCTCTCAAAAGATGCACTGACGCAGACTGCTCCAAGCGTGGCAGACATTACAAAGGTTACACTCAAATACTATGATGACGGAAACACTACAGACTGTGGCGGCAATCTTCTTGCCAATGTCGTAAAATGTGATGACGCAACCAGCACTACATGTAACGATACCAATGCAAGCGGCTGTGCTTATTATGACAATATGACGATAGACCGCGCTGTAAAATGTGTTCAGGTTTACATAGAGGGAAGAGATCAAAACAATACCTCTTTGGACACAAACAGCTCTTATTCAAATGATAATTATGCCGTACGCCCTGTAAATTTCACATTGAATGTCACAACTTTACCTCTGGTTGCAGGCGCAGATTTCAACACCACTTTTCAAGCTTTGGATGCAAACGGCAATCCCTCCACAGACTATAATGAAACAAGGAACAGTTCTTTTAAAGTGGACGCAAATATTACAAAAAGTACATGTACTCTTGGAAGCTTTACGATGGAAAATTTTTCCTTTGTCAACGGACAAAAAAATGATGTCAATGCAAGCTACAGTGAAGTCGGCGAACTTAATATCACTATACAAGAGATAAACGGCAATGAATTTGCAAAAATAGATGCAGATGACACAAATGACATTCAAAGACTGATAGAACAAAATTCGACAACAGTCTCCTTTGCACCACATCATTTTTCCATCATAAACTATAGCTTTACACGCAACAATCCGGATCAGGACTGGCGATACATGGCGAATGTCAATGATGCCAATATCAGCATCGCCTTTAATGTCCGGGCACAAAATGAGCAGAACCAGACAACACAAAACTTTGATGCTCTGTGCGCTGCAACAGATGTCGGTGTAAAAATAGATCTCAACACAACAAATGATGATGCGAATGCAAGTTATTTTGAGCGTATAAACAATACCGTTACAACCGGACATGATAAAAATTTAAGCAATATGAACCTGAATGCTACAGTCAATGACAGCAACTTCAGTTCCGGAGACTCTACACAAATAGAGTATGCCCTCAATGTCTACAGAGTCTTCAACGCTCCAAAAGAACCTCGTACTATCACGGTCACAGAGGTAAACACAACAAGCTCCAGTGTCATAAACAGAGGATTGACTCCGGAAAACAACAGCAGTAAATTTTACTATGCAAGACTCTATACACAGGATTTGGCAACTTCTCAGACAACTGATACCGTGCAGGCAAAAGTACTGGTCTATGACAGCCTTGCAGACAGTTATGTAAGTGATTTGAATTTGACAGAAGAGTTGAGTCACTGGTATCACTATGTCCCTCAAAACGAAAATACAAACGGAGACATCCTTGCTCTGAATGTTTCAAGAACTACAACGAAAAAATCGGCGGATGATGACGGAATGAGCGCAACAGTCAGTTTTGATACAAACGGCACCTTTAGCATAACTGTCAACAATCCAAATCAAAATACACTGACTCACTATATTCATTTGGATGTCAGTCCGTGGATCTGGTATGTCCATGAAAATTTTGGCAGTGACTATAACGAAAGTGTCGGCAGCAGTTGCAGTGAGCACCCCTGTATCAAATACAATTTCAATACACAAAGCAGCGGAACAGGTGTCAGCAGCGGGAATGTCAACGGTGTCTCTTTTGATGTCAATGTCTCCAAAAATTCTCGAGGAATCAGGCTGCTGCGATGAAAAAAGCATTTACGCTGATAGAACTTATCTTTTCTATGGTTATCATCGCCATTGCTTTTTCTGTATTGCCTAAAATTCTGCAGCTCTCCATCAAGTCATCCACAACAAGCTTAAAAGAAGAAGCAATGTTTAATGCCGTAGCCTATGTCGGCTTGATTAAATCCACCGCATGGGATGAAGAAAATACAAAAGTTGATGACATTCTTCTTGTGACCAGCGGCAACAGTGTTTATGACTGTAATGAAACATCAGGCTACAGAGCAGGCGGTATGAAAGGCTCTCGGAACTGTTTTCATAAAAAATATGCTTCTGTACTTGGGTCTGACAGCAATGATTTGGATGATATGGATGATTTTATCACGCTCAATGCAAAAAACTCCAGCAGTTCACGTGACTATAACCTCAGTGTAACGGAAAACTATATAGATGACATTACGCTCAATGCAACCCAGTACACAATTGTCTATCCTCCCAATGCCACCGATACTACCAATACAAAGTTCATAACAGTCACGGTTCAGGCAAATAAAAAAGGAAATGTTTTAGGCAACAGTTTTGTAAAAATTCCTTTTATTGCCCAAAATATCGGGCAAATCAAAGTAAACAGAAGAGTATGGCAATGAGAAGAGCGGCAACCCTCATAGAAATGATATTTGTCATTGTCATTATTTCTTTTTTGGCTACGGGTTCATTTAAAGCGATGCAGGCAATTTTAGTGCGTGAGTATAAAGCAAAACAGCTTACAAACCTCTCTTTGGAGTCTCAGATTGTTGTCAACCAAATCAGTAATTATTTAACGCAGCGCATCGTCTACAGTACCATTGGATACAACCCCAATGACGGCAGTTTTGAGTATATAGGCGATTTGACAAGCTCCAAACCTGTACTTGAGTGGATAGGCAGAGCCAATGACTTATACCTTGAAAAAAGATACAGTGGCTTTTTTGATATGGCAACAAAAACCGGTACAAAAGTCGCCTCATACGATATAGACGGCACTGCCATAGATACAAGTAAAACAGCTCTTATATTCGCAGGAAGTTTTGACCGTTCACAAAGTGACAGTGCAAATATAGCTTCGAGTTTCGGCTGGCATGAAAGCAACAGAGAGGACACCTATGATATCACAATAAGTGATCAAAATATCTCTCTTGACAACCCTGTCCCGCAATTTCTGTATGAAAAATATTTTTTGGTTGAGAGCGCTTATGCTATCGCCAGAGGAGAAGATATCGATCAAAATGCCACCTGTATCACAGATCTTGGCTTAAAGAGCAAAGATGTCAACAGTACTCTTTTTCTCTTTTCAAACTACAGACCGTGGAAGCAGGAAACATTTTGTGCAGACAAACAGGGCAACTCCAAAGTGGGAAATGTCTCTGTTTTGATGCAGAATATAGACGGTTTCAACTTCAGTGAAGTTGATTACACGATACGCATTCTTCTGGATGTCAACAAACAGATTCGCGGCGCCCACCCGGTGCATTTTTCCAAAATGAAGGTGGTATTTTAATGCGCAGCGGATTTAACCTTTTAATGGCCATTTTCATCATTCTTCTTTTAGCCGGAGCAAGTGTACTGACACTCAAGTACACTTCAATTTCTGCAAAACATTTTGCCGACAGCTATATAAAAGAGCAGGCAGAAATTTTTTCCCAAAGTGTTTTAGAGACAGCAATTTTAAAGATTGAAGGGACAGACAGAAGTACCGAGTGCCTGACACTCTTTAGCCTTGATTCGGCAGACGGCAAATTTACAGCAGATGTAAATATTTCAACATATTATCTTTATGCAGATGACTATGACAATGCAACCGGGACAAACTGCAACAACGTAAAAAAAAGAATTCAGACAGAAGAGTCAAACGGCTATGTTCTTATAAACATCACAGTACAGACAAACAGCAGCAATAAGAAGATAGGAGACTATATATCTCCCGTCAGAATCGTAACAAGGAGCCTGCAACGACCATGAGAACAAAGGCCTATACATTAATAGAATTGATTTTTGTCATAATTATCATAGGGGTTTTAGCCGGAACAGGATTTTACTATTTTAAACCGCATTACCTTCAGAACGATCGTGATTTTTTAGAACTCCAACTCAATACAACCCGATATGAAGGACTCAATTATGACAAAAGGAATCCGTCCGGAAGTATGGATTATACTATAGGATGTATCGCTCAAGAGAATTTTTTCACCGACAGAACAACAATTGATACACATTATAAAGTACATGCTGTATTTACGGTAACTCCAAATGAGAACATTCTCTGTTTTGATACACTCGGACGCGTACACAACGGAACTGACGGAAACAAAACAACACAAAACTCATTATTGGCCAGTGATATTGTGATAACATTAAGTTACAATAACGAAGAAAAAAACATTACAATTGACCATTTCAGCGGTGACTTAAGGTAACCTAATTCATATTTTGTTATAATAAAAGAAAATAGGATTGGTTTTTGGCTGAAAATGCAATAGTTCTTCTTGATAATGAACATACTGTTATTTATGACGGACAAAAACCTGTTTTTGATACAAAGAACAAGGACCCTGAACTTTTCACTGCAGTTGTTGTTCCCTTAAAATATATTCACTCTTTTTCTTTTAAAATTGCAAATACAATCAGCGATGATGAACTCGCAATGAAAACAGAACTCAAAATGTACAAAGAGGGCGGACTTGATGTACAAAAAGAGTATGCTGTTGATTTTATCAAGTATGAGCTTGACCATGAGTATCTCATCGAAGCTTTTGCCCTTTCTCTTGATGATTTCAATCACTATATTGCGAATTTTTCATATAAAATAGATGTAGTCGACCTTGCCCTGCCCCGTTTTTTGATATATGAAGCACTTTATAAAACAGAAGAAGAGAAAAAATCAAATGATTTGTATATCTACATCAGCGACGACGAAGCTTTCGGAGCGATATACCAAAACGGCAGGTATATCGGTCACAGGGTTATCAATTCACTCAATGCTATCTCGAAACGGACAGGCCTGGAACTTGTAAAGCTCAAAGAGTATTTGCAGGAAAAAGGCTTTAACCGTGACAACTACGGGCTTGAAGAGACCTTGATTTTAGATACCGTCATTGAAGTCTTTTCAAAAGATATAGAAAAGATTGTCTACTCTATCAACCATAAACGCGGTCTTTTCGGATTGACCGGCATAGATACAGTTGTCATAGATTTTGAAGGACACACCCTCGAAGGCATAGGAGATTTTTTCTCTCAATATGGCTTTGAACCTGTTATAAAACCTTTGACATACCATATACAGCAGGCAACACCTTCTCTTTCTGTCTTGCTTGAGTATCTCTTTGGGCTGCATCAGGGAGCAGATTTTCATCAGGTTAATTTAACACACCTTGAAAGAAAAAAACCGCTATCGCAGTATACGGGCTTTCGCTATCTTATAGAAACACTTATTACAATTGTTGTTCTTTTAGGTATCGGCATCTTTGTCAGCTACTATCTCAACCAACAGCAGGAAAAAATTACCCTCCTTGAAGTCAAAGCAAAAGAGCGAAAAAAGAAGATAGAAGACCTCTCTCTTCGTTTCAAAAAGATCAAAAAGAAAAATGATCGGCTGCTCAAAGAAAAAGAAGGGCTTGAAGACAAAATATTTGTATACGAAACGACTTTCAGGGTTATTCCTATGATAGGACAAATTGGGATAAAACGGCAAAAAATGATGAATGACATTCTGAAAGTACTGAAGAAGTACCGTTTGAGCGCCTCCTCTATATTTCAAAAAGATGAAAAAAGATTTGAGATTCAACTCATCTCGCAATCCGCTAAAAGAGGTAACATTTCCAAGTTTATGCATGATCTTATAGAACTGGGATATAAAAATGTTATGACGAAAGATATTACTTATGAAGACGGTGTCTATAAAAGTAAAATCTATATCAGTGTAAAAGAAGTTGAGTAGCATGCTAAGAGATAAATTTGAAGAGATAGAGAATTTAGATTCCAGAAAAAAAACTGGCATATATATTGCTATTCCTTTTATACTGTTTGCTCTTTTTTACTTTCTGTTTCTTTCCTCTGCCCTGGATGAGTTTGATGCCAACCTAAAAAAGACAGAAGCACTGCAAAAAGAGTTAAGCAAACCGACTCTTAGGCTGCTTTTGGCAAAAACAGTTCGTTTAAAAAAAGAGATTGTAAAAAACAAAACAGCAATTGAGCAAGACAGAGAGCAGTTGAATTATTTTCAGCATAAACTGGATTCAAAAAGTTTTCTGTTTATTTCCAAAAAGTCAATCAGTCTCTTTTTGGACAAACTTTTAGATAATTCTTTGCACAAAGGTGTCTTGATTCAAGCCATCACTCTGCACAATGAGAACAAACCCTACATAGGGAATTTAAAACTGAAAAAGGTCATCGATGTCAATGCCAGCGGACGATTTTTAAATGAACTCTCTTTTTTGCGCAGCGTAGAAAAAAGTACCATGCTGATAAAAGTTGAGAACCTGCACATTTTTTTGCAAGAAACGAATCAACCGCTTTTCTCTTTTGAAGTAAAATTTTATGGAGTTGAGAAATGAAAAAAGTGATTTTAGCCTCTGTGTGTTTTCCTTTTTTATATGCAAACTCTCTGCCCATTGTCAACTATGACCCTTTTTACAAAAGTCAGAAAATACTGCATACACGCCATGCCACCAAAAGGCAGAGCAACTCTTTTGTACTCAGTGCAATTTACAACAACCGTGCCTTTGTCAACAACAGATTTTATACTGTCGGTGAAAAAATCCAGGGCTATAAAATAAAGAAAATATATAAACAATCCGTTGTTTTGCAAAACCGCAGCCGTCTAAAAATACTGCATTTGCAAAAAAACCACCTTATCCAAATCAAACAAGCAAAAAGAGAAGAAAAATGAAAATACTACTTTTACTGTTCCTCGCACATACCCTGTTTGGATCCACTGTTTGTGAAAACCAGCTCTTCTCACTCAGTGCCTACAAACAAAAACAAAAAAGTGCTATAGAAGTCGCTTCGATTTTAAAAGAATTAAGTGCTACCTGTAAGCTCTCTATTGTATTCAATGATGACGTATCCAAAAAAATGCTTCATAAAAAACTGGATTATGTCAATATTAACAACTATACTTTTGAGCAGTTTTTAGACTTTCTGTTTAACGAGGCAAATCTTTTTTATACCTATGAGCCTACAAAAAATACCCTGGAAGTACAGTATTTGCGAACAAAAACCTTCAGTGTTGATTATATATATCTAAGTGAGTTAAGCAGTGAAAGCAGTAAGTCCATTACAACAGGAGCAGCAGGTATTGCGGCAGGTAATACAGGAGGAGGCGCAGGTGGCCTTTCTGGCGGTGGCGGCGGATTTGGCGGTGGCGGCGGTGCCGGAGGCAACAACGGACGCCAAAACAGAGGAACTTCATCTTCCAATGATTTTACCACTATTAGCTCAAAATCAAAATTTACTTATTGGGACAATCTGTACAGTAATATTTCAAAACTGTTTCATACAAAAGAAAATGTACGAATTTTCATTAACAAAGATGCTTCTCTTTTAACCATCACCACAACAAAAAAGAACCTGGAAAAGGTAGACAGATACCTTAATGTTTTACTGAAAAAAATGCACAAACAGGTGGCTATAGAAGCAAAAATAATAGAACTCACCTATGATGACAGCTCCTCAACAGGCATCGACTGGAGCAAACTTGACATCTCTTTAAGCGGGAGTATAAGCAATGACCCCGGAGCTGTTGATGCCACACTTTTAAACAAACCTTCCTATAATCTGGCATACAGTTTTTCAACAGCAAAGTTTTTAAAATATTTAAAAACATACGGGGACATCAAAGTCCTCTCCAACCCAAAAGTTGTCACAATGAACAACCAGCCTGCTGTTATCAATGTAGGAGAGCAACTCTCCTATAAATTCCAGACAGGTTCCGTGACAACGACAGGCGGCACAGCGGCCGGAACCAACACTTTTTCTGTCGGTTCGACCTTTATAGGTGTTACTCTTTATGTTATTCCCGAAGTCAGCGAAAACAATGAAATCATTATGAAAATAAATCCTGTGGTTTCCAAACTCGCTGACAACACCTCCACAACAAACACCGCTTCAAGTGCTACACGGGAGATTCCGCCTGATACAAAAATAAAGCAGATGACCTCTATTGTACGTATAAAAAACAATGAAAAAATAGTCATTGGCGGGCTTGTCAGCATCACTAAAGGCGGTTCTTCTGTAAAAGTACCTCTTTTGGGAGATATCCCGTTTTTTGGATCTCTCTTTAACTATAAAGAGAAGATAAAACAAAAAACGGAGATGTTTATTATCATACAGCCCCATGTTGTAACGACAAAAGCTATGCCGACACTCAGAGACATTGATTTAAAAGATCCGTTTTTTCAATCAACTTTTGACAAAAACAGTACCATTGAGAATACAACCAATGGGTAGGTTTGCCAAATGAACTATTTAGAACTTGCCCAGTGTTTTGAAGAACAAAACAGTTCTGAACATTATCATCAAAACAGTGAAGTGCTTCACATAAAAAATACAATAGAGAGCATCTTAAACAACAATACAAAACAACTCCTCTTTTTAACAGGCGAACCAGGCGTAGGAAAAAGTGCTTTTTTAAATTACATCGAAGAACAGTTTACTTATGACATTATCAAATTTGACATTCCTTTTTTGGAACCTATAGACTTCGTAAAAATTCTAATTCAAAAAACGCAGACAGAAGTTGCCAACTACTCCTTAGAAGAACTCATCAAGCAGGTCATCTCTTTATACCAGAATTCAAACTATATAGTAGTGCTCGATGAAGCACAGCTGCTCTCTAAAGATATGATTGAAATCATTCGGATTCTGGCAGATTCCAAGGCATTCTGGTTTATCCTCGCTATGCATGAGCATGAGTCACAAAAGATACTCAAAGAGCCACAGTTTGCATCAAGACCGCACAAGGTTCTCAAATTGCAAAATATTTCAATGCAGGAGTGCAGAGAGTACATTTACACAGAACTGCAAAATAAAAACGCCTCTATGCTTGCCGGTGAAATCACAAAAAAACATATAAAAGATATATACAGACTCAGTAACGGCAATATGCGCGTACTCAAAAAACTTCTCTATACCTCCTTTTTACTCATTGACTATGCACAAAAAAATGATAAAGAGCATTACAAAGCATTTAACAAATGTATTCTGACTATGGCTGCCATAGACGGAGGGCTGATCAATGCATAATTTTGACGACTTGCAAAAACGCTGTAAAAAATATGCAATGAAAAAAAAACTGAAATATGCCCTTGTCGCTGTTTCTGTAATTATCGCAGCTCTGCTTCTTTATCTTTATGCGCTTGAGCAGGTATCGACTCTTCCTGAGAGAAAAACTCCTGCAAAACCCAAAGCTGTTGTTAGTGCGCATCCTGTAAAAAAAACAGCACCTAAAAAAGAAGTGCAAAGAGAAAAAGTCAAAAAAGCATCAAAAAAAGTGCAAACAGATGCAAAAAAATACTCTTTGCAGTTTTTGGTAGCATCTCCACGCTATATAAACAGAATCAAAAATGAAAAAAAGCATCTCGAGACTCTTGGTTTTGTCAATTGCAAACTGCAGCAGTCTTCTGTTTACATCCACCTTGTATGTAATGAATCAGACACTTTGCAAGACCTTGATCCCTATATAAAACTGGCACAAAGAAAAAAACTGGACTATGTTATCCGGACACAAAACAATGATGCCCTGCAGCAAAAAACAGTGCCAGAAAAAAAAGAAAAAGCTAAAAAAGCAGTTCCGCCGTTGCAAATACAAAAAAATGCACAAAAGACAGTACCCCCTATGATCAAAGTGCAAAGTGCTGGTACACAGGAGCTTCAAAAGAGATTTGCACAGACTCCAAATTATGCCGTAGCACTTGTCATAGCACGCAACTATTACAAAGAAGGCAACTACAAAAAAGCGATAGTTTGGGCAAAAAAAGCAAATCAGCTTAACAAAAGTGATGCACAATCCTGGATAATTTATGCAAAATCTCTTTATGCACTGCATCAGGGTGCCAAAGCCAGGCAATTGTTGCATATATATTTGCAGTATGAAAATTCGGATGCAGCGCAAAGCCTGTTAAAACAATGGGAGCATACTCAATGATAAACAAAAAGATAAGACTCGGTGACCTGCTGATTGAAAAAGGATATATCACACAAGAGCAGCTTGAATCTGCTCTGGCCAAACAAAAAGAGCTTAACTTTACAAAAAAACTCGGTGAAATTTTTATTGACGAGGGGTATATTTCACAAAAAGAACTGCTTAAAATGCTTGCAACTCAACTCAAAATTCCTTTTGTCGACCTTTTTGGCGAAAAAATTGATTTTGAAAAAATTGTTGCAAGGTACCCGATAAATTTACTAAAAGTCGCCCATGCCATTCCTTTTAAAGAGGATGAGGACTTCATCTATATGGCAACCAGCGATCCGCTTAATTATGATGCTTTGGAGAATTTGGAAAGAAGCATATCCATCAAACCGATGAAAATTTCTTTGGCCTATGAAGATGACATTAATGTTATTTTCAAAAGAATAGAGACGCTTAAAAAAACCAAAGTCCTTATAGATGAAGTAAAAAAAGAGTTACAGACAGAGGGATTAAAAAAAGAGGGAGAAGACAGCGCTGTTATGCGGCTTATTCGACTGCTCATCAGCGATGCTATTGCAAAAAGAGCCAGTGATATCCACATAGAACCCGAAGACAATGACAGAATGATTGTACGCTCCCGTATAGACGGCGTTTTGTTTGAAAACTTCATTTTTGATATGGAGATTTACCATGCCATCTCTTCACGCATCAAACTTTTAGGCAATATAGACATATCCGAAAAGAGGGTTCCCCAGGACGGAAGATTCTCTTTGAACCTTTTTGACAAAGCCTATGATTTCAGACTCTCTACCACGCCGACTATCTTTGGCGAATCTATCGTTATGAGAATCCTCGACAGAGAAAAAGTTCTTTTAAAACTCGAAGATTTGGGCTTTGCAGATGAAAACCTGGAAGCATTTAATGACCTGATTACCTCGCCTCACGGCATTTTACTCATTACCGGACCTACGGGTTCTGGTAAAACAACCACTCTGTATGCGGCACTCAATGAGATAAAAAGCATCTCCAACAAGGTTATGACGGCAGAAGATCCTGTTGAGTACAGACTACCTCTTGTACAGCAAATCCAGGTAAACGAAAAAACAGGACTCACTTTTGCAAGAGCAATAAAATCTTTTTTACGCCAGGATCCTGATATTATCCTCATCGGTGAAATTCGTGACAGCGAAACCCTTGATGCTGCATCCCAGGCTGCCCTTACCGGACATCTCGTACTCTCAACACTCCACACAAACGATGCCCCGGGAGCAATACCGAGAATGGTACAGATGGGGCTAAAACCCTACTTGATTTCAGATTCTCTTATCGGTGTTGTAGGACAGCGTCTTGTAAGAAAGATTTGTCCCTACTGCAAGCATGAGGTAAAAATACAAAAATCCCAACTGCCAAAAGTAGAAAAATATATCAAGCCTGACGCTGTTGTTTATGAAGGGAAAGGGTGCTCAAAATGTGATTTTACAGGGTATTTCAACAGAACAATGATTTCAGAAGTTTTTGCTCTTGATGAAGATACCGCAAAGCTTATCTCTGAAAATGCAAATAAAATAGTTTTGGCAGAGTATGCAGAAAAAGCGGGAAAATACAAGCCAATGATTTACGACGGAATGAACAAGGTACTCAAAGGGATAACAACTGTTGCGGAAGTACTGCGTGTAACCAAGGAACATTAGAGTGAAGTATTTTAAAATTGATTACAAATTTGGAAAAAAACGTTCCTCCGTTGTTCTCGAAGCACAAAACAAGATAGAAGCCATGGAGAAGTTTTTTGAAATGGAACTTGGCGTTCTTGTAAAAATTCAAGAGACTTCAAAACCGCTTGAACAGTCATTTCAAGACCTTTTGGCAAAATACAACGACCCTATAGGCAAGGGAAAAGTTGATCAGGAGAGGCTCATAGCACTGCTCGATCAAATGGCAATTATGCTTGATGCAGGGCTTCCTCTCAACTATACACTCAGCGAAGTAACAAAACACCAGGAAGACAAAGCGCTCAAAGCCATATTTGAAAAAGTTTTAAACGACATAGAGAGCGGAAAAGGTTTTTATGCTTCCGTGCTTCCGTTTCAAGAGCAGCTTGGAAGTCTCACTGTTGCCATGATTCAGCTTGGTGAAGAGACAGGCCAAATAGCCGAATCACTCACACATCTCACCGATATACTCCAAGACATTCTGGATAACCGAAAAAAATTCAAAAAAGCCACACGCTATCCGCTGGTCATCGTGACAGCCATGGGTATTGCATTTAGTGTTGTGACAATTTTTGTTATTCCCCAGTTTAAATCTATCTTTGAAAGTTCACAAATGGAACTGCCTCTGCCGACAAAGTTTTTACTCTGGCTGGAGTATGCTTTACGTGTCTATGGTCCCTATATTCTTGCTGGTGCTGTATTTTTGGCGCTTACTATTTCTTACATGTATAAAAAGAGCGACAAAGTTCATATGTTTTTGGATAAACTGATACTTAAAATTTACATTATCGGCAAAGCAACTTTTTTTGCAATGATCAGTCGTTTTGTCTATGTGTTCAGCGTACTTGTCAAAGCAGGAATTCCCATGCTTGAAGCCCTCCGCATAGCCTCCGGAATTATAGACAATGTCTACATCAAACAAAAAGTAGACAGAATTGCGAGTGCTATCGAAGAGGGGAAAAGTCTGAACCAGGGTTTTGAAGAGACAGAACTTTTTGAAAATATGGTTGTTGAGATGATAAAAGCGGGTGAAACCGGTGGCGGTTTGGATAAAATGCTGCAAAAAGTTGTCAAGATTTACAAAGACAGATTCAGCTATATTGTCGACAATATTGCTACACTGATAGAGCCTATACTGCTCGGGGCAATTGCAGGATTTGTTTTAATGCTTGCACTTGGAATTTTCCTGCCAATGTGGAATATGGTCGATATGGCAAACTAAAGGAGTCAGAATGGATATAGAGACAGGGAGTATCGGTATAGCAATTGTAAGTGCATTTATACTGGGATTTGCTTTATGGATTATACACAAAATGTCAAATTTATAAGAAAGTTCTATCCCTCTATAAGTATAAAAGTTCCGTTGACATCATTGTATTCCCAATGGTCTGTACTGTCAGGTTTGTCACTGCTGTTTTCGCCAATACCGCTGTTTGTGCTTGATGCCGGTCCGTGGTAGTCGTTGTTTGCCGTGCAGCTCCATTTTGCATCCACACTTGCCGGATTTTTCAGCAGATACTTAAAAGCCTGGGAATTTGTTGCTGCACACTCACCCAGTTTTTTAGGGTAACCGTTGTCACAGTCAAAAAGAGTATCACTCCCGTTGTTACAGTCAATACTGTTGCCGTTTCCCCAGCTGAATGTACCCTCAGCGGTTATCCAGTCGGCATGAATATCATCGAGTGCAGACTGCACCGTCGCAGCCGTTGCCATTTCAGAAGAGATTTTGGCATTTGAAGAGAGGTGACTAAATTTTGGTATAGCAACTGCGGCTAAAACACCGATGATTACAATAACAAAAATTAGTTCTATGAGTGTAAATGCTTTTTTCAAACAAGCCCTTTATATAAAGAAGAGAGACTATCCCTTCTTTATAATATAATTAAAATGTTATAGTGTGTGCTGTCGTGCTGTTATTGTCATTCAACTTGGCACATTTTGCTTTTGTTTGAGGATCACCAAGCTGATTACAATCAACACCATAAACAATGGTAGAGTTATCCGTCATTTGAATCTGTGCAACAACCGCATTAGCATTGTTTGGATCTTGGTATTGAGATGTATTTGCATCCGTCCAAACCCAGTTTTTACCATTAAGATTTACTAAATCCTGCAGTGCATATGTCGCATTATCTTCTAAGTCTCTTTGATTTACTGCTGTAGATGCACCCGCACTTGCCATATCAGTCGTAACTTTAATGATATTATTCGCCTCTGCACTCTGTTTCAAGTTTTTAAATTTCGGAACAGCTACTGCTGCCAAAACACCAATGATCACAATTACGAAAATTAACTCTATAAGAGTAAAACCGCTTCTTTTCATATTACTTCCTTGCATTAATATATCATACTCATTATATCGGCTTAAAACTTAAAAAACTTAAATTAATCCCAAAAGTGCGATAAATAAAACAGGAGGTGTTACTATAAGTCCTACTTTCATGTATTCGCTCCAGCCTATTTTGAGTCCTTTTTGTGCGAGTACATGTAACCACAGCAGTGTTGCGAGAGAGCCTATGGGTGTCATTTTCGGTCCAAGATTTGCTCCGAGTATATTGGCATATACCAAAGCTTCATTGCCTGCATAGCCGACTTTATCTATGGCGATGTCCATTATCATAATTGTCGGCATATTGTTCATCACAGAACTGATAACGGCCGACAAAAAGCCCGTACCTAGGACAGCTGCCGTTGTGCCCTGTGTATTGAGCATTGCTATCCATGAGGCAATGATGTCCGTTAATCCTGCATTTTTCAAGCCGTACACCACAACATACAGCCCGATACTGAACCATACAATCTGCCAGGGTGCCGCTTTGATTGTCATAATCGGTTTGACGGTCTTGTAATGGTTTGCTATTGCCAAAAACACCAAAGCCCCGCCGAGTGCAAAGAGAGACACGGGCAGGTGAAATCTATCGCCTATAAAATAGCCCAACATCAAAAGTACCAAAAAAGCCCATGAAATTTTAAACATTACAGAGCTTTTTATGACTGTAGAGGCTTCAGGCAAGGCTTCTACGTTTACATGTAAAGGAATATCCTTTCGAAAGTAAATCCATAAAACAGCAATGGAAGCAAAAATACTCAAAAGATTTGGCAGGAACATATTTTTGGCATACTCCACAAAACCTATGTCAAAGTAGCCTACTGTTACGATATTTGTCAGGTTTGAAATGACCAGAGGATTTGATGCGGCATCGCCTATGAAACCGCCTGCCATTAAAAAAGCAAAAATAGGCAAGGGTTTCATTTTCAGGTATTTCATCTTTGCCAGTAAAATCGGTGTCAAAATCAAAGCTGCCCCGTCATTAGCAAAGAAAGCTGCCACAACTGCCCCTAAGAGTAAAATATAGACAAACATTTTGTTTCCGTTTCCACCGCTGAGACGCGCCATTTTAATGGCTGCCCATTCAAAAAAGCCTATTTCATCCAGTACCATGGAAAGGATGATAATGCCTATAAAAGAGAGTGTCGCATCCCAGACTATATCTATCACTGTGAGCACATCATCAAAACTCACTATACCCAGCACTAGAGCGACGACAGCGCCAATAACCGCCGTTGTCCCAATCTGCAAACCTCTGGGCTGCCAGATGATAAAAACCAATGTCACTAAAAACAAACCAAATGCAAGTACCATACTTCACCTTTTATACTATTTTTAAAATCAATACTGTTGTTGCAGCCCTACTGCTCCCAGCCGGCACTGAAGTACCGGTTCCGAAAAAGCTGTTTAACTTAATGGCATCAGGCTTAAAAGACACAAAGCCCGCACTGAAGTACGGGTTCCCAAAAAGTTACTTCACTTCATGACGCAATCTCTATTCCAAAAAGACCTCGGAACCGGTACTTCAGTGCCGGCTGTTACAACTTTTGTGCATAATTTGTACGCTTTGGTGAAAGTATAACGAAATAAAATCTATAAATCAATATATCTTGATATTTGTGTTTTTATCTGCTATAATTTTGCAAACGGAGGATGCAATGGAAATATTTTTAAAAACTGTTTCGGCATTAAATGATGAAACCAGAGTCCTTTTACTGCGATTTTTGGATGAATACGGGGAGTGTTGTGTCTGTGATTTGCAGGAATCGCTTGATATGATTCAGTCTCGTCTCTCACGGCACCTGAAAATACTCAAAGAAGCCGGGTTTTTAAGAGTTGAGAGAAAAGGCACCTGGGGATTTTATGCTATTCGCTCACCGCTTGACAGATTTCGCACAGAGGCTTTAAGAGAAATTCGGCATTTGGAAATAGCCTTGCCGCCTTTGAAAAAATCATCCCAAAACGGAGCATGTAAAATATGAGTCAAAAAAAAGAAGTTTTAATTCTCTGCACCGGCAACAGCTGCCGCTCCATCATGGCCGAAGCCCTTGTCAATGCGAAACTTGGTGAGTGTGTGCATGCCCAAAGTTCAGGTGTCAAAGCAAGCGGCAAGGTAAACCCTCACGCACAGGCACTGCTCAAACAAAAAGGGTATTGGAAAGATGAGTATCATTCAAAGGTGATTGAAACGGTGCTGGATACTCCTTTTGATCTGGTCATTACGGTCTGTGACGCTGCAAAAGAGAGCTGTCCCGTCTTTGCCAAAGCGGTAAAGACCTTACATGTAAGCTTTGAAGATCCAAGCGGCAAAGCAGAAGCGGAGTATGAAAAAACTCTCAATTTAATAGAAAAAAAGTTATTGCCAATCATAAAAGAGGAGTTATGCGATGAACAGAAAAGTAAATAAAACAGACAGCGGTGTAAAAATTTCCTTCAGTGGTGCAGTCAAAAAGCAAAATATCGTTTCCATGGTAGAAAACTGTGCCACAGGAAAATGCGAATGTATGAGTGATGCCACAAAAAGCAAAATCAAAAATATGTCTGTCAGCGGAAAAGACGGCGATGTTTCGTTAAAGCTTGACGGTGATGTAAGCACCCAAGAGATAGAAGCCGCACTGGCAAAATCAAAAGTTATAAATTAACTCAAAAAATATAGATTTTTATTAGTAAAAATTAGATAGAATCGGTTTATAAAATTAAACACAAGGACATATATATGTTAGTAACAAATCCAGCTCCAGATTTTACAGCTACAGCAGTTTTAGCTGATGGCTCAATCGTAGAAGACTTCAAATTAAGCGAAAATTTCGGTGAAAAAGGGACAGTTGTATTCTTTTACCCGTTAGACTTTACTTTTGTCTGCCCGTCAGAAATCATTGCATTTTCTCACAGATACGATGAATTTCAAAAACGAGGTGTGAACGTTGTAGGTGTTTCAGTTGATTCACAGTTTTCTCACTTTGCATGGAGAGAAACTCCGGTTGAAAAAGGCGGAATCGGCCGTATCAATTTCCCTCTTGTTGCAGACTTGACAAAAGATATTTCCCGTGCTTATGATGTACTTTTAAACAATGCAGTAGCACTTCGCGGTTCATTTTTAATAGATGACAAAGGCATTGTTCGTCATGCGGTTATCAACGACCTTCCACTTGGACGTAATGTTGATGAAATGCTCAGAATGATCGATGCACAGCAGTTTACTGATGAGTACGGTGAAGTGTGCCCTGCCGGTTGGGAAAAAGGTGACGAGGGTATGAAACCTGACGCCGAAGGTGTTGCCGAGTACTTGGCAAAACACGAAAAAGAGTTATAAAAATCTTTAGATAAGAGAGTTTTTACTCTCTGTCTAGCTTCTGCAGTGCTTTCTCGCTTGCCTTGTTTGCTCTCTCATAATACCCTTTATCCTGATGCGATACACATCCGCTGAAACTGACAACCGCCAACAATAAAACCAACAATAAATTTTTATGCAGCAACAACCTGATTCCTCCCGTTTTGTTTCGCTCTGTACAAAGCGTCATCTGCTTTTTTCACCAGCTCTTCTCTCGTCTGCGGCTCCTGATACTCGGCAACGCCTATACTGATCGTGATTTTATATTTTTTATCTATAGTATATGCCTCAACTCTCTTTCTTATTTTTTCGGCAATGACAACAGCCTTCTCTTTTGTTGTATTTTCCAGTATGACAACAAACTCTTCACCTCCCCAGCGACCAAATATATCAGTTTTGCGAATATGCTTCAAAACCAGACGACTCAAAGCTTTTAACACTCTGTCTCCTATATCATGGCCGTATGTATCATTGACAACTTTAAAATGATCTATGTCAAACATTAGTATGCAAAACGGTTCTTTATAGCGTTTATATCTTTGTATTTCTATATTTATCGCATCATCTATTTTGTAACGGTTGTATATTTCCGTCAAGCTGTCTATGGTTGCCAGTTTCTTCAGCTCTTTTTCCATTTCAATGCGGCTTGTTATATCTGTACTTGTCGAAACAAAGTTTTGAATATTTCTGTTTTCATCAAAGAGCGGTGTTATTTTCAAGTCTGCATAATAGAGCCTGTCATCTTTTGTCTTATCAATCAGAATATTATGATAATTCTTTCCAGCGAGTATTGTCTCCCAAAGATTCTTATAAAACTCCTGTGTATGTTTTCCTGATTTAAAAATATTTGTTTTGTTGCCTATCAGTTCTTCTCTCTCATATTTTGTTTTTTCAATCACAGAATCATTGACATACTCTATGATACCGTTTGCATCGGTAATCAACACCATGTCATCAGTCTGTTCCAAAGCCTGTGCAAGAAGTTGCACTTTTTTTCTCTCAAGCACTGTTTCTTTATCCAGATAATACAACTCTTCTTCCATCTGCTTACACCTCGTCATATCTTTGTAAAAGACTATCAGTTCACCGTTTGGCAGTTTTCTTACACTGTTATATCGCCAGCCGCTGAGCTTCTCATCTTTGTAAAGCCTTGTGTCAAGATCTCTTGCTTTGCCGTCTTCATGGACCTGCAACAAAACATCAAAAAGCCCGAACTCTTTTACCCCGGGAAACGCTTCTGTCAATTTTTTGCCTATCAGCTTCTTCTTGGAAATATTTTCAGTTTTCTCAACATTTTTATTTAAATCCACAAAAATAAAATCATTCTTTTCAAATTTATAAATAACAACATTATCAGGAAGTTCATCTATTGCAATAGTAACACTTCTGTCCGCAGCTTGCATCTACTCTTTCCCTTTTTTAATATATTTAAATGATAACCTTTGTTTTCTGCCAAAAAGCTTAATTGGGATTTTTCATTGTTTGTTGTGGCAGAGAAGAAGACGGAAACACACTAAATATAATTTTCGGATACTCTTGTACTTTACACCATTTATACCCGTTTTTACGATAATAACCCGGAATTTTTTTCTGCACTATATTAGCTTGGTAACAATTCTCGTAGTTCTTTGAGATTTTCCACAGGTCATAATGTCTTTTATCTTTGATTTTATAGTTTTTTTTATATGTTTTCGTTGGATAGATTTTCAAATTTCCATTGACAACTTCATAGTTATACACAGTATTTGTAGTTTTATTTTTCACTTCTCCCCTTTTGTTAAAGGAAAGAGTATAAATTTCACCTCTGGTTTTTGAAAATTCTTTTCCAAAGGAGGCAAAACCATTTGGTTTTACTGACGAAACCTCCCATACTCCTAAAATATTTTTTTTGCTATAAGAATCAGCATAGACTAATCCGTTCAGTAAGATTATCATAGTAATTATCATTTTATTCATTGCACTACCTTGCATTCTTGATAGAATTTTATAGACTATAATCGGATTTTATCTTCTGAAGAGGCTCCTCTGTTGAAGTCTTTGATTCTTTCTCCAAGTTCTACACCTTTTTCTCTGCATTCCTCTTTTGAATATTTCAAATTATAACAATCTTGAAAAAGTGTTTTCATTTCTTGTCTTAAAGACTCTTTTGAATCAGAACTGCATCCAGAAAACATAACTATACCTAAAATACTTACTGTTAATAAAACTTTTTTCATTATCTATTGACCTCTACTCTTTGTTTTTTTTCACTCATTTTAATTCCTTCGTTTTTCAGTTATCTGTACTTTTACTTATAGTTGTCATATGTTTTTAAAACTTTGCCATCTTTGCCTAAAATTTCCAGCTTCGTTATATGTCCGATCACTTTCACATTAATATCATCACTACATCCGCGAAAATTTTCCTGACATTGTTCAATATTTTCAGATGAAGAGATTATTTTTTTAATTACATAAGAATATTTTGCAGTCAAATCTCTATCTACACTGCCTCTGCTGTTCTTTCTTGCTTTCATAAATTGCTTAGCATCTGCTTTTATCATTGGAAGTATTGTATTATTAGGATTAATATTATCAAATGACAATTTAGTCTTCCCGTTATATGCCAAAACGGATCCATAATATGATATATACGAATTTTTACTCATAAGTGACAGAGGAAATTCTTGTTTTTTAAAGTTATATTTTCCAAACTGTGCCCCCAGTCTTAATACACTTGTTTGTCCAATTATGTCTTTATTTTCTTTTATTTTATTTAGAAAATGCGTATATGCCTCTTCAATTGCACCGTCAAGTTCAAATTCATCATTTCTTACTTTTCTCCAAACAGCTGTTTCTCCCTGATATAAATACCAACGACCGGCTGCAGCTTTATCAACTTTTGCTATGTTTGCATTTAATCCTGCTAATGCTATCTTGTCAATAGTTTTATGTTCATTTAAATCGACCTCTGCAAAAAGGCTGGCGCTCATTGTTAGTATTCCTGCAAGTATTACTTTCTTCATTTATTTCCTTTATGTTTTAATTTCACGAAATTCTATAAAAAAAGTGTGTGCCAAATGTGAAAAATATTAATTATTATAAAAAAACGGATAAAAAGATTCTCTTTATGTAAAAATGATACACTTTCGAAATAATATTGCAACTGCATAAGGCCCATTATTGAAATTTTCAACATATAAGTATTTTTTTTCTCTTCTTTTGCTGATGCAATTATCTGTTAATGCACAAAGCATTACGAGTATAAGCGAAAATACAAATAATCTTAATGTCTTGAAAGAAAGCTCCTGGTTTTTAGATAAAAACAGTCAAAAATCAGTGAGTGACATACTGCAAAAATCAATATTATTTCAAAACAGCACAAAAGATTTTTTTAATTTTGGATATATTTTCAAAGACACACTTTGGATAAAATCTATTCTTAAAAACACTTCAAACAAACAAATAATACGCTATTTTACCCTTGATGCACCAAACCTTGCTGTTTGCGATTTTTATGAAATCGATGCGAATAATACACTCAAAAGAAAAGAGAAAAACGGTGTTCTGCAAAGAAAAAAATTCAGAAACGAACTTTTTTTCACATTTGAAGTCTCACTTCGTCCCCATGAAGAAAAAACTTTTCTTTTTGCACTTCGTCCTATGACCCACTCGCTCCATTTTCATCTAAAACTACAAGATTACAAAGTGTATAAAAATGAAGAACTTCGTCATCAGCTTCTCTTAACTGTTTTTTTTAGTATTTTGCTTGTTGCATTTATCTATGCAATAAGTATAAGTATTCACAGTGACAATTCAAGTTATTTTTATTATGCTCTTTTTATAGCAATGATTTTTATACATCACCTTTCTTTAAGCGGTATGATCGCATATTTTCTGCAAGACAACCAAACACTGATTTACCAACAGGCATATATGCCTGTTTATTATTTGGCTATAGTAGTCTTTTCCATTTTTCTTTTTGTCAATAAATTTTTAAATTTACATAATTATAATAAAATTTATTATTCCTTTGTGTTAATTATGTTTTTAATTGTCTTGATTGTTCTGTTTAATTCACACCAGAATTATCTTCTAAAATATATGACACCTTTGGCCATTATTTTTGCTTTATATTTAGAGGCTGTCAGTATCTATCTTGCAGTAACAAAAAAAGAAAAATATGCAAAATATTTTGCTTTTATTTGGGGAGTTTCTCTAGGTGGAATGATTTTTACCATGCTTTACTATGTAGGGTTTTTAAGCAAACCTATTGCATACCTCTTTGAGATAACTGTTATTTTTGAAATTTTCTCCTTTTCCATAATATTATCAAAACAAATACACACGCTGCAAAGAGAAAATCAACATAAAAATAATCATCTCCAGCGCCAAAACAAATTAGCTGCAATGGGAGAAATGTTACAAAATATTGCGCATCAATGGCGACAGCCATTATCTGAACTTAATGCAGTAGCAATGAAAATTGATGCTGATTTTTATACAAAAAAAATTACACCAAAAACACTAGATACAGATATAGAACGAATAGAAACAATTACACAACACATGTCCCAGACTATTGAAAATTTCAGCAACTATTTTAAAGAGAGCTCTAAAAATATAACCGTAGCAAAATTAGAAGACCTTATCTCTCAGGCACTACGATTAATCGATACAAAACTACAAACAATAACAGTAAAAGTAGATATTTCCCAAAGCATTTCGGCAAAGATAAACAGCAATGATTTCATTCAAGTCCTTCATGTACTTTTAATTAATGCTGTCGATGCATTTAAAAATAAAAATATGGAATATAGGAAAATTCATATTACATTAAAGAATGCAGATGGAAAAGCCATTATTGAAGTTGAAGACAATGCAGGCGGTATAGATACAACAATTTTAGAGAAAATTTTTGAACCCTACTTCACAACCAAATTTAAATCAAACGGAATCGGTATTGGTCTATATATGGCAAAGATGCTGGTAGAAAATAGTCTAAAAGGAGAATTGTATGTCAAAAACACTCAAAAAGGAGCGCTGTTTAGCATAATATTATGAAAAATTTTACACTACTGTATGCAGAAGATGAGTACACCACAAGGAAAAATCATATTGCCTATATAAAAAGTCGATACAATTGTACTGTTTATGAGGCTGACAACGGAGAAGAAGCGCTTAGTTTATACAAGACACATTCCCCTCACATTGTTCTTACAGATATTACAATGCCCTTTTTATCAGGCTTGGAACTTTCAAAAAAGATAAGAAAAATCTCCAAACATACACAAATCATTATACTTACTGCACACTCTGAAAAAGAAAAACTGCTTGAGGCTTTAAGTATGCAAATGCTTAACTATTTAGTAAAACCTATCAAAAGAAAAGAATTAACACAGAGTATAGATATAGCATTGGAATTATTAAAAACTGAATCTTTTACCAAGAATATTATACACTTGAATACAATCTCAACATATAATTTGGATACAAAAGAATATTTTGTCAATAATACATTGATTTTGTTAAGTAATTATGAAACGAAACTTTTGCATCTATTATGTCTCAATGTAAACAAATCGCTCAATTCATTTGATATTTTTGTTAACATTTGGGAGGACAATGATAAAGAATACAGTGCTGCTTCTATAAGAACACTTATAAAGAAGCTTCGAAAAAAACTCCCTGATGGAATTTTAATAAATATATATGGTGGTTTGTATACTCTTAAACCCTTGCAGCAAGTGGAATGAAATAATTTCATTCTTTAACGCCTGCTTACCAAAATACCTCCAAATACAATACAGGCTATGCCTGTAAATGTCAATATATCCGGCAAACTGTCACCAAGCAGATACCCAAAACCTATGGCAAAGGGAATATTTGTATAACTGACAACACCTATAATACTTAAGTTTTGCGCACTGTATGCTTTTGTCAGGAGCCATTGAGAGAGTGTCGATATAAATGCCATAAAAACCACCAAAAGCCATACATGCAATGTAGTCGGCAAAATAAACTCAGGGAACAAAAAGCTTAACGAAGCAGGAGCATTGACAAAGGGTGCAGTCAGGAACAACAATGCCGGCAAAAATGTTCCTACACCCACAAAGGAGAGGACAATCACACGTGAGTCATATATATCTTTTATTTTTTTTATCGTTGTATATGCTGCTGCTGCAAAAAAACCGCCCAAAATACCCAGGAAATGGGTATATGAAAAGCTCATTCCAAAAGGTTTGGTTATGAGAACAACGCCGAAAAAGCCTATAAACAGTGCCAGCAGTGTTTTTTTGTTTAAACGTTCATGCAGAAGAAAATAGGCAAACAGTGTTACAAAAAAGGGAGAAGTTTTGTTCAGAGTTATCGCCTCGCCCAAAGGAATAACGCTAATGGTATAAAAAAAGAGGATCATTGCCATAAATCCAAAAAGCCCGCGGGTAAAAAGCATATAAATCTTTCCGCCTGTAAGTTTTGGTGCCGTATGTTGCAGCGCATACAGTATGATAAAAATTCCGATAAGATTGCGAAAAAAGACAATTTCCAAAGCAGAAATATCTTCGGAGAGTATTTTAGTCAACGCTCCGTTGAGTGCAGAAATCAAAGCCGCACCAAGCATAAAAAGTATGCCGCTCTCTACATTTTTCAACAAGCCTCTTCCTTTTGTACAAAATTCAAAGCTTTTGGATTTACATATGCAAGCTCATACCATTGCCTTTTTGGGGCAATAAGTGTGAGTCTTGCAGGATTACAGGAACGTGAAAGTGCCACATAAAACTGAGAAGGTGCAAAAATCTCATTGGTCTCTATAATCAAATCTTCGATGGACATCCCCTGTGACTTATGGATGGTTATCGCAAACGCAAGTTTTATTGGAAACTGATAGACCGTAAAAACATTCTCTTCCACCATCTCTTTTTTTCCCTCTACACTCTTTTCTTTCCATACGGCCTTACTTTGTGCACTCGGCTCAAGTTTTACCACTTTGCCGTCACTCTTTTGCACATACACATAGCGCTCATCCACATTCACAACAGTGCCTCTTTCTCCGTTAAAGTAGTTCCAGGCGTTTCGTGTAAACAAAACAGGAGCACCCACTTTCAATGCAAGTTCTTTATCTATTCTGGCATCATCCATAAAACGCTCCACTTCTTTGTCCTGCGTTGATTTGAGATGTTTTACAATCTGTGCTTCCTTTACATGTAAAGCCTCATCTATAAAATCAAGCTGGGCTTTATTGTGTTTTGCAGCCGAAACATTTTTTCCAAACAAAAATGTAAACTGACTCAAATCATTTGGCAATGGCTTTATAAATTCGTTCAGATGATTATGCGTCTGTTCATCTATCCTGCCAAATCGCACTGCATGTAAAAGCTCTATGAAACGAAGATCATCTGTTCTGTAAATATGTGTCAGTTCCACTGTTTCAAAAGAGAAATTCTGCCAGGCAGGTGATTCAAAAGCAAATTTTACTTCGCCATAACCGCGTACAACCGGAGGGAGTTGCAAAAAATCACCTACGACCAGCAAAGAGCCATTAAAATCTGCCTGCTTAAGACGCAGTTCTATCATTGCAAAAAGTGTATCACTGACCATGGAAATCTCATCAATAACGATTAAATCCATGCTCAATATCAGTTTTTTAATCTTCTTTTTAATTTCAAATTTTGCATTTTTTTGCAACTCATCCACATCCGAAGCAATCCCCAAATCAAAAAAGCTGTGCAGTGTCTGCCCGCCTATAAGTGTAGCTGCCATTCCGGTTGAAGCCAGTTTTGCAACTTTTTTTGCCTCCCTCTCAAATGCTGCAATAATTTCTCTTGTAACAGTCGTTTTTCCAACACCGGCACCGCCTGTTAAAAAAATATTCTGTTTCCTGTCTAATTTATCAAGTATCAAGGCTTTATAATTCATACACGGATAATAGCCATTCTTAGTATAATCTCAGATTAATAACTGTATACTTTCTCTATAACATAATAGGATTCGTTCAAATATGAATAAAAAAATTTTAATTGTAGAAGATAATAAAACACTGGCAAAACTTATTGCAAAAAAGCTACATTCTGCTCTTGATTTGGAAGTCGATGTGGCGTACACAATGGCAGAAGCAAAACTCTTTATCGCACGGTATTCCTATTTCGTTACACTTTTGGATATCAACCTGCCTGATGCGCCAAACGGAGAGATTGTTGATTATGTAACGCAAAAAAAGATTCATGCCATAGTTTTAAGCGGTAATATTGACAAAGAATTCAGAAAAAAAATTCTTCAAAAAAATATTATTGACTATGTCAACAAAAGCGGTGTAGATGACATAAACTACATCATCCACACCATAGAGCGTCTGCAAAACAACAAAAAGCACAAAGTGCTTGTAGTGGATGATTCGAGAATCTTTAGACAGCAGATGCAGACAATGCTTGAAAATCTTTTTTTTCAGGTCATCAGCGTTGCCCACGGAGAAGAAGCGATCGGTATGCTCAAATCCCAACCTGACATCTCTCTTGTTCTGACTGATTACAATATGCCTGTCATGGATGGTTTGGAGTTAACCATAGAAATCAGAAAAACATATACCAAAAACGAACTCTGTATTCTTGTCATCTCTTCAAATGAAGATGAAGAGATAACGGCACTCTTTTTAAAACACGGAGCAAATGACTATGTTAAAAAGCCTTTTTCCAAAGAGGAATTTTCCTGCCGCATTAACAATTCCATAGAAGCTTTGGAAAATATACAGATGATCACAAACTACGCAAACCGTGACTACCTCACAGGGCTGTATAACCGCAGATACTTTTTTGACACAATAAATGAATATATCGACGAAGTTAAAAACAGCGGTGAAAGATTTGCCATCGCGATGATAGACATAGATCACTTTAAAAATATCAATGACACTTATGGTCATGATACAGGAGACAAAATCATCATCGCCCTCGCAGATATCCTGAGAAGTTCTACAAATCCGCATGATATTGTAGCAAGGTTTGGAGGAGAAGAATTTTGTGTTGTACTGAAAAATATCAATCAGTACAGTGCAGAAGAAATTTTCAACAGGCTCAGAGAAGAAGTGGAAAAATTCTCATATCACCTAAAAGATGACAAGTATATAAATTTCACTGTCTCAATAGGTGCAACACTCTTTAACGAAGAGGAATCTCTTGAGGAGAATATTAATGCAGCCGATATGCTTTTATACAATGCAAAAAAGAACGGAAGAAACCAGGTTGTTTTTCAAGCCTGATTCATCTTTATCAGTGTTCCAAACGGAAGTTCCTTTTCCTTGGAACTTATCCATTTCACCTCATAATCCGGTGCATTTTTCGGAAAAACTCCTGCCAGATCTGTAAAATACAAAAGCAGTTTCACATCATCAAAGTTTTCTTCTATAAAGTAAAACACAGGACGAAAGTCTGTTGCCCCGCCGCCTTTTATATCAATTTCCAATCTTTCTCCACTATAAAAAGTACTGTGTGATTGGATTTTTTCATCGCATACAAGCAGTTCAATCTGATAATTTTGCACCAATGTCATTAAAAAGTTTACTTCACTCAAAAATTCATTTAAAAGCACTGTATCAATGGAGCCGGAACTGTCCACTGCAATCACAAGACGGAAGGTCTGAGAAATATTCGAAGGCAGGTATATACCGCTGTAGAGCAGTTTTTTAGAAGGCGGCATCATGACATAATCATCTCGAAAATACGGGTCAAGTGCAATCCTCAGTTCATTTCGCCAGTCAATTTTTCCAAAATCACTCAGTTGGAAAAAACGCTCAATCGTCACCGGTGCTTCACCTTTGTGCATTTTGGATTCCAAAAGAGCAATGGCTTCCTCTGCAAAAAGCTGTTCTTGCAAAATTTCTTCTTGCAACTGTTGTTCTGAACTCTGTTGCTCCTGCTCATTGTTCTCTTTTTGCTCTACATCACCTGCATCATCGGCTTCATACTCCAAGTCTTCGTCATCACGCAGAATATCATCTTTTAACTCGGCATAAATCTCCTCTGCATACATCCCGCTGAAACGTTCCCTGTATTGTGCACCATAGGGCATATCCAAGCCGTTTTGTACAAGCATATCATTGACTGCCATATCCGTAGCCATCTGCCAGAGCCAGCCACTGCGTTTGTTTTTACGCATCTCATGAGCCAGGCTGGCATGCATCGCCCCGTTGGCAAAGACAAATTCCATTTCACTGAGTTCCAGATTTTTCAGATAATCGCTGTTGATCTCAAGCTTTTTACCGTCACTTTTAAAGGCTTCAATATCATCATTCATCACAACATCGATTTTGGAGGCAAGGGTTCCAAAATAAGGATATTCAAGCAAAAGTTTTGCTTTTGCCTGCGAGATTTTTTCTTCTGTTTTTTGCATATTTTTCCTTCACTCCTGTTTTTCGGAACGCAAACTTCAGTCCGGACGAAAGTGGCAAGACTATTGCAACAGCCGGCACTAAAGTACCGGTTCCGAAGAGATGCTGTATTTTGGTAGCCAAACTGAAGTCCGCGTTCCGAAAAAACTACACATCCTCCCGGAATCGGTACTTCAGTGCCGACTGTTTGAACTTTCTTGTCATTCTCAGCCCGGACTAAAGTACGGATTCCGGGAAAAACACCCTTTGAGACCAGTGTGTTCGTGTCGGCTATTGCAACAGATAGGAAAACTTTTTTACCCACTCTTTAAAGACAGTTGAGCCTTCCATAGTGATGCCCGCTCGTTGTAAATCCTGTGCTATCATCACGGCAAATTCCCCTTTGAGCTTGAGCGTATATCGGAGTAAATTTTCCAATCGCTCATCGCTTGGATTTTGCAGATAGTGACTCACCAGTCCAGAGCTCAAAGCATACAAAACATCGACCTCATCACTGTAAACAAAATCATCTGCACTGAGTATCTTCCCAATATCGGGCAGCCTGTCCATCACTTTTAAAAAACTCAAAAATGAAACGGCAACATCCCGTCCTACCGCACCGCTCACTGTTTCCAAAAGCACAGATGCAGGCAGAGCACTTTGTAAAATACTCCCGACATATTCCCAGCTTCTGGGTGTTGCAAAACTTTTATGCTCTTTTTTTGCATCAAAGGTAAAGAGATGCTCGTTTTTGTAACTTATGTAGGCAATTATGCGACTGTCAAGTCCGGATTTGTATGCCCAGTTGCGCCAGTCATCCACACTCACTTCCAGTTCAAAATGCACAAAACGGTTTGCCAGAGGAGCCGGCATCCGGTAGGTCACGCCTCTGTCACCCTCACGGTTTCCCGCAGCAACTATAGCCCATCCCTCAGGCAACTCATATTCACCGACACGTCTGTCAAGTATCAACTGATACGCCGAAGACTGCACGGCAGGCGCTGCAGAGTTAAGCTCATCCAAAAACAAAATCCCCTGGCCTTCACTCGGTAAAAAAGCAGGCGGAGCCCAAAGTGCGGTGTGTGACTCTTTGTCATAAAAAGGGATGCCTTTTAAATCTGTCGGGTCCATCAAAGCCAAACGCAAATCAATAAAACCAAGCTTGTTTTTCTCTGCAATCTGTTTGACAATCGAAGACTTTCCAATTCCAGGTGCTCCCCACAGAAATGTGGGCACTTTTTGCAAGACCAGTGCCTGCAGAGCCTGTGTCAATTCTCCTGCTCTCATACTAACCATCCTATATTTTCACTTTGTATATGTTTTGAAAAGGTTTTGTTTGTTTTGACTGCCCGCTCAAAACGGCTCTCAAGCTGCAGTTGATATAAAATATCTACCGGAGTATTTTCATTTTTTGCCAAATTCAGAAGTATCTGTGCATCCCCGCATTTAAAAAGTTCTTCCAAAATATTTTGCGGTGTCGCATTGTTGCGACTCAGCGATTCACTGTAGTTTCCCTCTTTATAGGCAGACTTCAGAATATCTCTCGGCGTTGCACTGTTGGCATAAATTACTTGTCTGATTCTCTCATTATTTAGACAAAGCAGCTGTTTACATGTAATTACATGTAAGCACTTGTTTGCAGCCAAAGCAAAATGAATTGTCTCATCGTTACATGTAACAAGCTCCTGCTGCATAGCTTCATTTAAGGTCTCATTTGCCGCCAAAGCATTTTTGCACTCAGACAAAAGTGAGAACATCTCCTCATCGAGCCTGATATTCTGTGCTGCAATCTCGGCAAGTTTTTTATTTTTTATCAACTCACGGGCTATATTTTTATCCAGATTGACATTGTACGCCATCGCTTCTTTTGTTGCTTCATCCCCTTTTTTTAAAAACATTTTCAACACATTTGTGGGCGTTTTTTCATGCAGGGCAAGTGCTTTTATAATTTTGGGATGTTTTTTGCTCGGCTCCAAAAAAGCAATGGCTTCTAAAAGCTGTTCGTTTTTTGTTTGTACTATCAGATGATAAATTCCCGTTGTCGCATACTGTACATTATGGTTTCTCTCTATATTTTCATAAAACCTTGCTATTAAAGCAGCAGAGACATCACGATTGTCATCATTTTCGAAAAAATCTTCACCGCCAAAAGAGTACATTTTTAAGAGTTTAAAAAAAAGCGCATCTTCTATACAGCTGTTTTGCAAAAAACTTTTTAATCTTTTTTTGTCATTGGAGAGTTTGAGACTCATAAGCAGCGTATCGCTGTCAATCTCTTCTGCCAAAAGTTTTTCAAACAAATCTATATTCATAAACTCATATTTTTCTTCTTCATAAAGGGTATCACTCAGGTTTTGCTCATACGGACTCATCATGCGCCCCTCAACAACAAGAGTAACCGCATTGGTAACTTCTTTACACAGGGTAATATTATGAAACTTCAGCTGTGACACAAACTCATCTTCACTAAAAGCCCTGCTCTTTCCAAGCAGCAATATGGTCTTATTTTTCAAATTCTGTAAATTCATACACAAATTATACACATATTTCAACTTATTCTTATTTAGTGTTATAATTGATCTCTGATATTTAAGGAATGGCAAATGAAGTTATACGCACCGTGGGAAAAAGCTTTTGAAAAAATTTCCACTCCTTTGGAAAATTTCATTCATGCACAAACAACTACGGGACTTATTTTATTTTTTACAACTATTCTTGCTCTTATCCTTGCCAACTCACCTTTTTCCGGACTCTATTATGATATATTTCATACGCCCATATCTGTTTCTATAGGTTCATGGAAACTTTCACAGTCACTCAGCCATTGGATAAATGACGGACTGATGACCTTCTTTTTCTTTTTGATAGGACTTGAAATCAAACGGGAAATTCTCATCGGAGAACTCTCAAATATCAAAGTTGCCATTTTGCCTATTTTTGCAGCTGTCGGCGGTATGGTTTTTCCTGCACTCATATATATGAGCATCAATACAGACGGTCCCGGTGCAAACGGCTGGGGCATACCAATGGCCACAGACATAGCATTTGCCATCAGTGCCTTGGTGATTTTAGGACGCAGAATTTCTCCGGCACTTGTTACATTCCTGATTGCGCTTGCTATTGTAGATGATCTTGGGGCCGTTGTAGTTATTGCACTTTTTTACACCGAACAAATTCATATTCTCCCTCTTTTTCTGGCAGGTTTGTCATTTTTCATTATGGTGGCCTTTAACCGTTTTGGCATTCACATGCTTTTGCCCTATCTCATTGTAGGCATTTTTATGTGGCTGTTTATGCTCGAATCAGGTATCCATGCGACAATTGCCGGTGTTATTGCCGCTTTTGCAATTCCCTCCAAGCCCAGCTATACTCCTTTGGATTTTACAACACATACAAAAAATCTGCTTGACGAATATGACAACTATCCCATTGCCACCGATCACACAATGCATGAAAAACAAAGAGCCCTTTTGCAAAACCTCAAAGACAGAATTGACTTGGTAAGTTCTCCTGCTCTGAGGCTTGAGCATGCGCTTCATCTTCCCATAGGACTCTTTGTCATTCCTCTTTTTGCACTTGCAAATGCCGGTGTCAGTTTGGATTTTACATCATTTAGTCAAAGTCTAGCCAATCCTGTCTCCCTGGGTATAGTATCTGGGCTTCTGCTGGGCAAGGTCATTGGTATATTCGGGGTTTCTTACCTGAGTGTGAAGCTCGGCATTGCCAGACTGCCGCATAACAGCAGCATGAGTCAGCTGTTTGGTGTTGCCATTTTGGGCGGTATTGGTTTTACGATGAGTATTTTTGTCGCTGATTTGGCCTTTGCAGGCAACAGCACACTGATTTTTCAGGCAAAAACAGGAATACTGCTGGCCTCATTGCTTGCAGGTTTTTTGGGCTTTGTCTGGCTGAGATTTGTTGTCTCTAAATAGCCTCAATCGTGTTTCTTCCGTTCTCTTTGGCACAGTAAAGCATCTTATCCACAATCATTACATATTCGTCAAGCAGGGTATGCCTGTATACTTTATCAGGCTTAATCCACATAGCCCCCATGCTTACAGTGGCCTGTAACTTTTGTCCATCCGATTCAAGTACCGCGGCTTCAAAAGCCTGGCGTATCTTTTCCAATACTTTGAAACCTGCCTCTTTTTGTATGGCTGAGAGAATTATCATAAACTCTTCGCCTCCGTATCGGATGACAATATCAGAAGTTCTGATATGTTTTTTCACAATTGCAACAAAAAAATGCAACATTTTATCTCCGGCGACATGCCCGTAGGTATCATTTATATTTTTAAAATAATCCAAATCACACATTGCAAGAACAAAAGAGTTCCCTGTGGCATAAGAGAGTTCGTATTGGGTTTTAAATATCAGTTCCAGGGAATTTCGATTGAGCGCACCTGTCAGATTGTCCTTGGTCATTTTTTTATTCATCTCGATATTGTCAATAAGTGCCAACTCTGTACCGATGCTCAAAGAGATAAGCTCACATTTTTCCAAATAGGAGATAAGTACATGATACTCCGATGTTTTTAAATTTACAAATATTTTCTTTGCAAACATATGCAAATCATTATGCAACCGTGTCAGAGCCTTGAGCTTTGAATTGTTTTGGATGATTTTTTTTGCACTGTTGTGCAGCCAGTGTCCAAATTCACACTGCATCCCGTCAAGTTCGGGAAAATCATTTTTGTCAAAACTGTTAATATGTTTTGCCAAATCATTCAGCCAGTTTAAATGCGCTTCATAATGTTTTATGATAATGTCTTTGTCCAAAAGATCAGATAAAGAACTGAGCCGATTATTATTGACCGTATAAATCTCCTGTGTATATCTCGAGAGATAGATATAGGCAACACCATTGTTTATCTCTTTAAACAGGGATATGAGATTCAAAATTTTATTACTCTCAATATTTTGCGCAATTCTGGATAACAAAAGGTTTTTCAGCCCGTATATTTCGTTGGTCATAATAATGTAGGGAACATTCATCGAAATTTTATACATTGCCAGCTCTTTGTAGAGAGTATTTATATCATTCGAAGTGAATGACTGATGAAATAAATTAATAATTCGCAGATAAAACTTTTTTATCACCTGCTCACAGGCATATGATTCTATACAGGTTAAATATCTGTCTCTGAGTTCGGTATAAATCAGCTCCGAATCACCCTCTAAAACCCCGGAAAAATCATATTTCATTTCTCAACCTTTATAAATGTTCGAACCTGCAAGACTCTGTATTGTGTTGCGTATTATACCAAATTCTCCAAAAATCTCAGGCGTATCTTTATACAATAAAGGAGAGTCCAAGTCTACATACTTTACAACATCTCTGTATGCAAAGGCAAGACAAAGAGCCGCATGTATAGAGACAGGTCCCTCCAGCATAGACCCCAGCATACACTCTATGTTGTTGGATCTGGCATATTCCAAAATCTCCTGTGCCCTGCTCACACCGCCGCACTTCATCAGTTTGACATTTATCATATTTGCACAGCCCTCTTCATACACTTTTTTTACATCTTCAAGAGTAAATACCGCTTCATCCGCAAGAATGGGAACAGTGCTTTTTTGGGTTATTGTTTTGAGGCTCTGTAAATCATCTGCAACTACAGGCTGTTCAATCAGGCTTACATGTAATCCCGCTACCGCCTCAACATAGTACAGTGACTGTTCAAGATTCCACGCCTGGTTGGCATCTATGAGCACCTCTGCATCTACAAGCGTTTCACTAATCATTTTTGTAACTGCAACAGCATGCTCCAGATCACTGCCAAGCTTTACTTTTAAAATATGAAATCCATTGTCAAAAGCTTTTTTCGCATCTGAGAGCATTATGTCTGCATCATTGAGACTGACAGTAATATCGGTAAAAATCGGAGAAAAATCTTTTGTACCGAGATACTGTAACAGTGTCTGATTATTCTGTTGTGCCAGCAAAGAGACAACTGCCATATCAAGAGCGGCTTTTGCACTCGAACCCATTGTACTGCCATGGATTACATGTAAAGCCTCACCCGGCGTCAGGCCAAGCAAGGCATCTTGCAACCCGCCAATCGCATTTGCAATGCTTTGCAGGTCTTCTCCTGTCACTGCTTTGGTGGCAGGCGCTTCACCATAAGCGAACAGACCATTGTCACATGTAATCTTTAGCCGTATAAATTCAACATTTTCCACCCGTCGCAGCGCGGTAACAAAAGGGGTCTTCAGTGCTCTTTTCTTTATCTGTCTTTCTATCTTCTGTATTTTCACACTGAGGCCATATAGATAAAAAACGGATAAAGCAAAAGTCCCACATACGGCAAATACGGTCCTATGGGAGTCAGCAATACCTGGGCAAACTCTTTTGATATCTCTTTTTTTATAAAAACCTGATCAATCATAATAATTTTACTTACAATATCAGCAGTTTTAAAAGAGAGTAATGCCAAAGCATAGGGATTATAGTGGGTATAAAACAAAAACCAGACGGCAAAATAAAAGGTCGGGTGCATAATCAGAAAAAGAAGAACATTTTTATGATAATAGCGGTACATCCGTGCCAACATGTCCATAAGTGTCCCAGCCTTTTGCCACTGCACTTCATAAAACTCCAAAAGCATATACAGCACAATAAAGACAATAAGATAATCCTGCATCAAATTTCACTCACTTTTTTTGTAAGTATAGCAAAAGACTGTAAAAGTAATTTTACCTGTTTGCTATTCAGCTTTTCTTTATCTACTATCATATATTATACAAATTCAAAAATAAAAACAAATATATTTAATAATTTTTGTTTTTATTATTTTATCACAATAAAAGGATTATATATGACAAAAAAAATTGGTTTAGCCTTAACAGCGATAACACTGACAATGGGATTTAGTGGATGTGCACATAAAATGATTGCAACTCCTGCAAATATGGTTTATGATGGAAATCAAGTAGATTATTCAAAAATTGACACGTTAAAAAAATCAACCTTATGCTATAAATTAGGAGATGCAGATAAAGACACAAGTATTATTACTGCAGCAAGAAATGCTCAAATTTCAAAAATAAAACATATTGATACAGAATTTAAATATAAAACATTTTTACTGTGGGATTATGACCGACAATCCTGTATTACAGTTTACGGAGAGTAAGAAAGCTTTCAAAAAATTTGACGTTTGCTTGGAACCCGGGGTTTAACCCAGCCCTTAGTCTTCAAAGGCACAAAGCCGGTACTTCAGTGCCGGCTGAGAGTGGCAGGACTATTGCAACAGCCGGCACTGAAGTACCGGTTCCAAAAAAGATGCCTGGCTTTAAAAATCAGAACTTGGAGTGCTGCAGTTTTCTTTTCCGTTTGGTGTGCTTTCACTTGCGTCAAATCCGATGGTTACACCGCTTCTTTGCACCAGGTCTCTTGCATCCTCGATATCTTCATCTTCGTCTTCCACAGGTCTTACAGTACTGTGAATGATGATTTTGTCACCGTAATCTACAGCCTGAAAAAAGTGTTTCATGCAAAACTCTTGATTCATACGACACTCTAACACTCTTGCCTTGTTGATCATGTCTTCTCTTGAATCAAATGTCATATTGTTTTCAAACCCGCTTTTTTTAAAGCAACTGCATTCTTTGTCAATTTCTATTGTATACATTAATATTTCCTTTGTATAGAGTAATCTCTGTTTATATCACTTTGCGCTTAAAAGTATGGTTAAGAAAACATACTATTAAAACTCTTTTATAACTTTAAAATCACCTGATTCATACGAATATACCTTCTTCGCTTTTTTGTCAATGATAACAGGTCGTATCCACTCATTTAAAATAAACTCTTTGGCCACCGAATTTTCAACCGCCTTGCCCACTGCTTCCAAAGGAGCTTCCATATACGTAAGCAATCTGACAGGTTCATGGTAGGCTTTACCCTCCAGCATAACAGATTGCGTAGGAAGTCCTATTTTAAGGTCACCGTAATTACCGTTAAAAACCCCGACTTTGGCAACAATATTGTGGTAGACTTTGGAACCTGCCCCATAAACGGCATTGTCTACTGTAGAAAAATAGTGTTCCATGTTGATCCACTCGCCTACAATAAGAGGTCCGTTGAAAATTTTTGTCAGAATATCCGCATTTTCATTATCCAAAGAAGCCTCATACGAGTGCATAAAGAGTCTGTTTTTAAATGCCATATGTTTTATAGAACTTCTTGGACCGGCAAAAACACCCATATTTCCTGCCAATCCCCACTCCGGCCTTGGTTCTGACCAGTCCATTGATTTTACAATGATATCTTCCTGGGTATTTGTATACGGCAACTGGGTGATTCTCTCCTGGCGCGAAATTTTTGAAGCTTCTTCAAAATCCTTCATAACTTTTGTAAATTTTGTCATCTCTTCTTGCGTTAGGATGTCTGTATCATAAAACTTTATCTCATCTGTACTCGTTACATGTAAAGCCGGCATAAATTTAACATCATCAGGAATGACAATACCTTTTTTGGCTATGGCCTCTCTTACATCTTGCGAGTTGGCTATCATACAAAGAGCTCTGTTGTTTGGCAAACTGCTGCTCCCGCCACATGCGCCACAGTCAAGTGCCGACTCAAACGGATTGTTGTCCGAAACACTTTGGTGTCCACAGAGAATGACGAACTCGGCAAAATTATCCACCTGGCCTATCATCATCAAAAAGCTGTAGAGGTATTGCACTTTCTCTTCAAGAGTAAATCCGACCATTTTGAGTTTGTTCTTCTGATACTCATAATCTTTTCGTGTTATTTTATACTTTGTGCGCAGTTTTTCCAGCAACTCTTTTGGAATATCCAGTGACAACTCTTCTTCAAAAACCAAATGATTGCGAATGGACTGAATCTCTTCTGCCGTATACTCCTGCGATGCACTGTTTTTCAAAGCTTCTGCAATCACATATCTGTGCATTTTATTGACATACATTTCTATCTCTTGATCTGAGAGTTTGTCCAGAGTATATGTGGTTTTAGGTTTTTGTGCCTTAAAGCCGGACAAAAACCTGTTTGTTTTTCTTGGAGAAAATGTTTTTCCAAAAAGGTTTATTCCGAAGATCCAGCCGATTGCCTCTACCATTATATAAGGAGTATAAGGATTGTTTTTCAGATCACTTAAAACTTTTTTCGTAGTTTTGTTCATAATTTTTTTCGAACTGTACTCTTCATGCGCTTCTTTTGGCAGTTCAAATATAATATTGCCGGGTTTTACCACCGCCGGACATAAAAACTGTTCATGCGCCTTGTCAAACTCCACAAAGGCAATAGGAAAACCCAAAAAACCTCCTGCCCCGTATGTTACATAACTGCCTCTGCTCTCAAGAGACCTTCTCATCAGTTCCGAACGTACGTCCAGACAAAATGTGGCAGAAGCCAGAGGTCTCTGCCCATTAACTGTTTGAGTCAGTTTCATCTCATCAATAAAAGCATGAATATAGCTGTCTTCAAGAGACTTCAGCCAGATATATCCCTCATGGGAGCGTAATGTCTCCATGATTTTTGCCAACTCTGTCAAGGCAATCTCTTTATTGTTCAGCTGGGCACTTGAGAGGTGCACCTGCTTGGCATCAAGTTTCAGTTCATCCTGCACATAATTTTCCAAAATCTGCTCATAATTTTGATGCTCCTGTATAGCATCTATATATTTGCCGGGCAGATCCCCTTTTGCCTGCAGTATTTTCAAAATGACGCAGGCACTGTTTTTTTGCACAAAAGAGTCCAGCAGTTCAAAGTTCTTGATTTGTCTGTGCTGAAGGTAGGCAAGTTCAAAATAGAGTCTGATAGCCATATAGTCCATCAGTGATGACGGATACTCCTGCTGTGAAAAATAGTCAGGATCCTCGGAACGGTACTTTATAAATCCGGCCCATCCGTGCAGTTTTAAAATATGCGCCAGTAGATACTGCTCAACATTTTTCACTTTCAGCTTTTGAAGGGTCTCATTTACAAAAGATTCGGAATCCTTCGCATAGTCAAAGTTTTCATACAGTTTGAATGTTTCAAACATTCCCAGTTCTCTGTTTGGCATAGTGATGGTTGTCTGTTCTTCATCCAAAAACCTGGTGATATACTCAATAATATCTTTTTCTATCATCTCTTTGTCATCACGATCAAAAAGAATATCATTGATCTCATAGAGTGTCATATGCTTTGTCAGTTTTTCTATCCACTTTTCTTTATTGTGATAGAAAAACTTTTCATCAAGATATGCCAACAGATCTTCATCAATTTCATGTTCGTTTAAATCTGCAGTACTTCTAAGACTGTTCCATTTCGGATTGACTTCTATCAGACATTTTTTTGCCAGATCATAATGTTCTTGCAATCCGTCACTTTTGAGTATCTCTTTTAAGTTTGCTTCGAGCAAATCAGAATTGATTTTGCCTTCTTTGTAAAGATTCAGATAATACGACGGCTGCATGTAAACATTCCCGCCAAAGATACTCTGCGCCTTGGCCACTCCCTCTTTAAAATGGAGATGTTCAAAACCTTTTAAAGGGTTGTGATGAATAAATGCACCGATTGGCCAGTAATGGGGTACCGTTGATTTGACAGCATCAAGTTTTTGCATGATTGTACTCATAAAAGCAGCTCCTTCAGTCCATATATACTCAGTCCGAGTAAGACTGTAACAACAGATAAATGCAACAGTTTTTCTCTAAAAGTTAAATCCACATAGTGAATATTTAAATTCGGCTTTCCAAAAAGTGACTTTTCCATAACTCTCATAGCCAAGAAAAAGTTTCCTATAAAAAGCGTTATAACAACTATAGACCAAAGCCCAAACGGTTCCCCCGTAAAGAGATAATTCAAAAAAAAGAGCGAATTGGGAAAGGGAGGATAGAGAGCTATACAAAGCAGATACACAGTGATATAGATGCTCAGATAAGGTGTGGCAAGTGTTATACCTCTTACGGCAAGATAATTTGCACTGCCGTAATTTTTTTCATAAAACCTTCCTATAAAATAGATCCCAAGAAGAGAAACCAGCAAAGAGAGACTGTAAAAGGCTCCCTTGTCTTCAAAAAGCATAAAAAACGGAGCATTTATAAAAACAAAATAGTATCCGAGTTTATAAAAATTTGTTGTTTTTGTAGCCCTGTATATAGTATACAATGCACTGAAAAAAGATATCATGACAAGTGAAGTCGGATGTTCATTTACTATAAAAAAAGAGAGAACAATTGCACATAAAAGCAAAAATCCGCTCAATAAAAAGATACCTTTACTGCCAATCTTCTTGCTTTTTTCCAGGAAAATATAATAAGGAAATCCTGCAGCCAATACAAATAATAAAATACTAGATATCATAGTCTCCCTTTTTTAGAACGCTTAAATATTTCAAAATAGAACCCTTCTTTTGCCAGCAGTTTGTAAAAAAGCCACTTCATTTTATTTGGTTTTATGTCGGCATTCGGAATTTCCACAAAATGCTGTTTATACATAAAGAGCCAGCCAATGGTCATAATGACAGCCAGCATAACCATGGAACTTGCCATCGTCACATTCAGTGTTGCCGCTTTGTAAAAGAGTAAGGCATCCTCACCATATAAAAAATGCTCAAGTGTCAGACCGATAAACTCATAGGTAAACAAAATCAGAACAAATGTACTGACAAGTGCCAGAATGACTTGTATCGAGTCAGATTTTGACACTTTAAAGAATGACAGGAAAAGCTGAGTTCCTGTCAACCAGGCAAAGGCCAGTATAACAATAGCCGCATTAAATTCAAAGAACTCTTCGCTCAATACCATTTTCACACCTATAAAAGCCAGAACAGGCAAAATGGTAAAAATTGCAATAAGATAAAAGAGTCTGTTGCTCCTGTTGCCTGTTTTATCCTCCCAAAATACTTTATAGGAGAGGCGTTCGGGTATATTAGGATCATGTCGGGCATATTTGATCAAAGCGCCTGATTCCAGGAAAAGTGTTGCCTTGAATATACCATGCACAATAAGATGATAGATGGCAAGTGAAAATGCACCCAAACCGATTTCCATGATCATATACCCCATCTGTCCTACGGTAGAGTATCCAAGAGAACGCTTGATATCTGAGACTACCAGCATTAAAGCCGATGCAAATATTGCCGTAAAAAGGCCTACGCCAAAAGCAATATTAAGCACACCCGGAGTCAGCATCAACAGGTAAGCAAGCTTATTGAGCAGTATACCGCCAACATTGACAACACCGGCATGCATCAATCCCGATACAGGAGTTGGTGCTTCTGAAGTGTAAGGCAGCCAGATATGAAACGGCACTATTGCCGATTTCATCATCGCGGCAATCAAGAAAAGCAGTCCTATAACAAAGATCACAGGATCTTCAACCGGACCCTTGGACATAAGAAGCCACTTTTCGCTCAATGTTGCAAGGTCCAGACTCTGAAATGTTTTATAGGTCAGTATCACGGCCAGTAAAAAAACCAGATCGGCACCTTTATGTATGTACATAGTCCATCTTGCATTTTTTACAGCTGTTTTTGAACCGACATTAAATGAAACAAGCAAATACAGACCGATACTCATCAGTTGCCATGCCAGAGCCAAAACAATCAGATTGTTACTCATAACCAGTAAATATATTGACGCAAAAATAAAGTTCAAAAGAATGAAAAATCTTTTATACCCTGCTTCGTCCCACATGTATTTCGTAGCATATTTACGAATGACAAGACCAAGAATTGCAACATAGGGTACCAAAACAGCTGAAAGCTGATTATATATAAGCAATCCGCCAAATCCCGTGATTTGTGTATCATTACTTATGACATAATACGCTCCGTACAGTCCGAGCAAGGCTATCATACTCGACAAAATAAGACTGATTTTCGGAATAAACTCTTTTTTCTTCACAAAAATCAGCAAAAATGCTATTACAATAGGAATACCCGGAATGAGCAGTATAATTTTTTCCATTAAAACTCCTGTTTTCTAATGCAGATATTTAGCTCGCCGGTGTATCAATAGCACTAAAAGCATCTAAATCAATATCATTCGATCTTTTTTTGTTTTTCACTATAGTCTTTTGCAGAGCATCCAAATCTCTTTCACCTGTACGGATACGTTCAACCTCCAACACAGGCACGACCCAGATTTTTCCTGCACCGTGATCTATATCCTGTGCATTTGCACGAATAGCCTCCATTGCTTTGTCTTTATATATCTTGTTGGGAACTATAACAATAACCATTACCTTTTCTGTCAATTCGGTTTCTGTACCGTCCCAGCAACCTTTTCCTAATACTCTTGTTACAGTAACACCCTGTATTCCCTCATCTTCTAAGCCATGCAACACATCATTAAGTGCTGACGGATCTATAATACTATTAACCTGAACCATATGGAACCCCTTTTTGTTTATATGGCAGCAATTTAAACATTATAACTTTTAAGCTCGGCTAAAAATAGAATCAGTCACAGATTACTACAGCTAATATTTAGGTTAAATCTCACTATACAGCCATTTGAGATAATCTGGCTATCCTAAGTGCTACATATTGTAACACCAATATATCCTCATTGCTTCAAAAAGTAGCATAAGACCCGGCAAAACAACTTATTTGTGCAGGTTTATTGTTTTACAAAAAATATTTATCTCATAAATTAAAGAGAATTTAAAGGACTTTCCAAGTAAACTCCCAACTGAAAACATAAAATGTTGCTGATAAAAAGTATATTTCTATATTTTTTGATGCCGCAAAATTGATAAAGATACTTAGAATTGATTGAATTTTCAATAGACTGGTATTTTATGTTTAAGTCATTTATAGGAGAAAAAATGTATTATGTAGCAAAAGTTAATGCTGACATGTGTGCAGAGTACAAGTGTAATACATGTACTCTGTATTGCCCGGAAGCAAATACACTCATGTTCGATAAAAGCGGAAATACATCTTGGGTTGATGTAGACAGATGTAAAGGGTGTGCATTATGTGTATACGTATGTACTGATATGCTCAATCGTGATTGTATTACGATGGAAATGCCTAACGTTGAAGCAGTCTAAGTCTAAGTTTTAGATTTAAGTAAAAAATAGAGTAAAATAAAAAAATCATAGGAGAACTTATGGCAAACCAAGGTCCTGCGTATTATTCACCATATCCTGCGGCTACGTATGAAGGTGTAATAACACCACCAGAAGGAAAAGCACTTTTATTAGAAGATGTGGTAGATGAAGAAACGGCAATGAGAGAAATTGCAAAACAGATGTTGACAAAAGAAAATGCAACAATTTTCCCCGGTCCACAAGTACTTTACGCATGGAGCGATGAAGCAAAAAGAAAAGCAACTCTTATCAAAGAGATGGCAGAAGTTCTGAATGCGAACATGATTCCAATGTATGACTACAGACCAAAATATCCAAAAATTGATGCTGAAGTTGAGATCAATCCAAATCATCCAAACTTGACGATTTGGGAAAACAAAATCAAAGCAGCAATTTTTATCGGTGTTCACTGTCATTATGCAAATGTTGCATTAAAGATTGTTAGAGCAGAAACAGACTGTTACACTATAGCAATGTGTGCTTTATCCGGACATGAAGATGCAATGGCTACTATTAGAGACCAACATGCTTCTGATCTTGAAAAGTTCATCAAAATAGCTAAAGAAGTTAAATCAGAGTTGGGAGTATAAAACAATGAGTAAACGAAGTGATATGACAAACACACACAACTGGTCTGGACAAAAATTAGTTTCAACAGACTATTTGCTTTTCGAAGCTCCTAGAGAGAAACACTTCATGACTGGTTCTGAAGTTTTAAAAGAAGCAATGAAAAGATGTACGGTAGATGCCTCGGTATCCTACCCAATTACACCGCAGTCAGAAGCAGCACACCTTATCGGTGAATTATGGGCTGAAGGGTATGTCGGTACTTATTTTAGAGGGGAAAACGAATTTGGTGTAATGTCTGAAGTTGCAGGCTGTGCAATGGCAGGCGCCAGAACAGTGACAACAACTTCCGGACCGGGAACACTCAGAGCGATGGAAAACTTTCCTCAGTGGTCTGGAACAAGAATCCCCTGTCAACTGGTTTTAATGGCCCGTGGTATTAACTCGCCACTGACTATTCAACCTGACAACCTGGAAGTTTCTTTTATGCTTGAAACCGGATGTATGATTTGGTATGCTGAAAATGTTCAAGAACTTTTCGATATGTCAATTGCAGCATTTACAGTAGCTGAAAAGCCTGATGTACATGTTCCGATTATTACAGTTGTTGACGGTTTCTTTGTATCACACACAAGAGAGGCAGTTATGCTTCCGGCTGATGATATAGCATTAGAGCCGTATGATCCGTACAGAGCTCCGTTGCCTCCGATTGATTCTGAAACACCTCCGGGACGTTTCTTAAGAGATCCATTTGTAATGAAGTCTAACTATATTTCGTATGCAACACACGCTTCTTGGCAGTGGGAAGTACGATCAGCGGTAGAGCGTTCACGCCCTTATGCAGAGCATTACTTGAAAGGTCTTATTCACATTACCGGTGAAGATGATGCAGAAATTGCATTCGTAACATGCGGAACGGCATCAAACCAGGCAAAAGAAGCACACAGAGAGCTTATGAAACTTGGTATCAAAACAAAAGTTATCAAGCTAAGAACAATCAGACCTTTCCCTGCGAAAGAACTTCTTGCAGCTGTTGAAGGTATCAAACACATATTTGTACCTGAATTCAATGTTGTCGGATGGCTGGAAAAAGAAGTAAGAAAAGAACTCTACAACAAGTGTGAAGCAGACATTATCGGCGGACCGAGAGTTGCTGGCGGTATGAGTATGCCTGCTGAAGCAATTATTGCGGAAGTAATGGAAAAAATCAACCCGGGAAAAGGAGCATAAGATGGCATTAGATATCTATAAAATAAATCCAGAATTTCGTGATATTATGCCTCAAGAGATTATAGATCTTGAGGAAAAAGCTACATGGTCAGTCAAAATGGACAAACCGCGTGGTATCAAAGAACTTCCTGACACAAAAGAGTTGCTTGAAGAGCATTCACTCTGTGCCGGTTGTCCTGAAGCGGCTGCTCTGAGATATGTATTATCTGCACTGCCAAAACCGGAAGATACTATTATTGTAAACTCTACGGGTTGTACATCTTTAATGTTCCCGCATATCGCGCTTCATACTGTGCACTCACTTTTTGGTAACCAAAATGCGGTTGCATCAGGAATCAAAAGAGTGCTTGACTGGAGATTTCCGGATATTGAGAAAGATGTTGTTGTTTTAGCCGGAGACGGTGCTACTGTTGATATCGGTCTTGACTATACACTTCAGTCTTTCTTTAGACAGGAAAATATCACTACAATCTGTTTTGATAATGAAGTCTATGCAAATACCGGAGGACAGGAGTCTGGTGCTACAGCCAAAGGACAGGTCTTTAAAATGGCGCCTCTTGGTAAAAAGTTTGACAAAGTTCCTATGTGGGAATTGGCAACGACTTCAGGATGTCACTACTCTGTAAACATGACAGCTTCTGCTCCAAAAGCAGTTGCCAAAGCAGTCAGAGAAGCGATCTTGGTTGCAAGAGAAATCGGACCGACTTTCCTTAATATTTACACACCGTGTATTCTTGAAATCGGTTTAAGTGCAAATGAAGGCCTTGGTGAGATGAAAGATCAGGATAAAGACAGATTTGCATCTTACAAACATGTTTCACCAGAAGCAGAAGAATTTTTGAAAAAATGTAAAGAAGAAGGGCGTATATAATGGCAAAAGATTCAATAAAAATCAGAATGCCTGGCCTTGGCGGCCAAGGCGCGGTAACAGCAGCACACATTGCTGCTACAGCTGCAGATACAGAAGGTTACTATGCTGTATCAAATCCGTTTTTTGGTGCTGAAAAGAGAATGGCGCCATCTGAAAGTTATGCAAGAATAGGGACAGTGCCTATTTATGACAGAGGGGAAGTTATTTACCCTGATATCATTATGATTTTTCACCCGCAGGTTATTACTATGGGTAAATCATACACAATGCCTTTTTATGCCGGTATCAAAGAAAACGGCCTTGTAATCATCAACAGTGACAGAGATCTTTTGACTGATGATGATAAAAAAACATTGAGTGATTTGAATGTAAAAGTGCTTACAAAAGACTTTACTCAGTTTGCTATTGATATGGCAGGAACTGAACTTGCAACAAACATGGCAATGCTGGGTGCACTTTTTGGAGCTTTGGGCACTGTAAGCAAGCCGGCTATTGAAGAGGGAATCAAAGACAGATTCCTGAAAAAATATACAGCTTCCGGCGGTACGGCTACACTTGACTCGGTTATTGAGAAAAAGTTCAAGAAAAAGAAAGAACTTATTCAAAAAAATCTTGATACTGCTTCAGCAGCATTTGACTTGACAGTTGATTGGTGTAAAGAAGTCGGATTTGAACAGATTTTAGAATCTCCAAAAAAATAGTCATAATGTAACTACTGTTATTCAACACAGTAGTTACTTTTTCCAAAATATACTATAATACTCCAGAACAATTTGTTCTATACAAACATAATTCCATATCATTAAAGGAAGATCCCATCATACAGTCATTTATAATTACAGGATTTTTAGGTGTTGGTAAAACTACCATGCTTACAAATACTGTCAAAAAATATTTTAAAGATAAGAAAATAGCAATAGTTGTCAATGAATTTGGTGATGTAGGAGTTGACAGTAAAATTCTTACAAATGTACACAGTGAGGTACTTGAAATTTCCGAAGGGTGCATTTGCTGTAAATTGGCACAGGAATTTGAAAGCGGTGTGAGTGAAATTATCAGCAAATACAGTCCTGACATAATTTTTGTAGAAACCTCCGGTGCATCAGAACCTTTTCCGATTTTCCTCTCTTTGCAGAACCTCGGTATATCAATAGAGGGCATTATATGTGTTGTCGATACAAAAAACTTTGATACATACAAAGAGAACTCTACCGCAAAGTATCAGTTGGGCGGTTCAAACATTATCATACTCAATAAAGTCGATTTGGTAACACCTGCACAGCTTGAAGAAGTAAAAAAAGAGGTTATACAGATTAAAGAAGAGTATAACATTAAAAACAATCTCACAGGAGAGACAGTATTTAACAACTATATGATTCATTATGCCCAGCAGGGTCTGGTAAACAAAGAGGTATTTGAAGGCGTTTATAAAATAGATGAAGTCATCGGCCTGGCAAAAGACTACAAGCATCTTGATCATACCGGCAAAGACTCTATCACCCAAAAAGTAGCCTATCTCAAAGACAATGTGGCATTTAATGATATAGACCAGCTCCTCAGTGCCCTTCCTAAGAGCATCTACAGGACAAAAGGTATTGTAAAAGTGACTGATGTCGCCAATCCTATATTTATCAATTACTCCTTTGGTGATGCCAGCTATGAAGAGTTACCGGAGTATAAAGAAAAATCACTCTTAATCTTTATCGGTGAGAGCATAGAAGATGATATAAAACTACTCAGTCAAAAATTTCCTTTTTTGGTTCTTCCCCAATTCAGTATAAATAAGTAATTTATACTGTGTAAATTCTACACACCTTTCTTTATGCTTTCTCTCCTAACTCCCTGCAGATACTAAAATTCTAATAGCGTCTACAGGGGAAATAGGCGAAAAAGTTACAGAATTTTTCCAAAAAATTAATCTTGATAAATTAAATAATTTTTTTATGTTTACTTTAAGAGTAAAGACAAAGAGAAATTATACCCCCTGTAGCCTCCTATATGCGGAGCTCTGTTTTCCCTGCTTATTTGGAATCCTTATCTTATAAATAATAATATAAAATGCTAATAATAATAATTCGCAAATTCAACTAGATGAAGGAAGATAGTCTTAAGATTAAAATATAGTTACTAAGCTTAACTGCGTGTTAGGGCATTTCGATGTAATTTATCGAAACTTTTTCGTATTCGTACTAAATAAGGAGGTAACAATGTTAAAAAAAGTAACAGAAGGTCCGGCTGGGTATATGCCTCAATCGGCACCATATATGGGAGTTGAACTTGCACCTGAAGGGCAGGCTTTGCTTTATGGAAATAAAGTAAGTGAAGAAGAGGCTATGAGAGATGCAGCAAGAGCATTGCTGACTCGAGATAACCCGACAATTTTCCCTGGTCCACAAGTATTATGGGACTGGAAAGATGATGTAGCTGCAAAAGCAGAAGCGCTTTTAGAGCTGGCGTCTGAAATTCCAAACTGTAAAATTATTCCAATGCCGGATTACAGACCAAAGTATCCAAAAATCGATGTGAAGGCAGAGATTAATCCTAATCACCCTAACCTGACGATTTTGGATAACAAGATCAAAGCGTGTGTTTTTGTCGGTGTACACTGTCACTATGCAAATCTTACTCTTAGAATGATACGTGCAGGTACTGACTGCTACACTGTAGCATTATGTGCCTATATGGGTCATGAAGAGGCTATGGCATCAATCAGAGACCTTCATGCAGACGATATTCACAAATTTAAAGAGATTGTGATTGAAGAAAGAAACAAACTAGGCATTGAGTGGGAAACTACTTTACCACCTGAAAATCCATCTTTACCTAAAGAAGATTTGACTACATTATCACCTGCTGATTATGGTGAGTACAGAAGTCTCATCATGACAAGAAAAGGTGAACATGTTACTGAAGTTGAATAAAGGAGATAATCAATGAGTCCAAATCCAGAAAAAAAATTAGAAAAAACATTAGTAGATATTAACTATCTGTTAAAAGAAGCTCCGAGAGAAAAGCACTTTATCACAGGTGCGCAGGCAATGGCAGAAGCTGTTAAAAGAGCAAGTGTTGATATGGCAATCGCCTACCCTATTACACCACAGTCAGAGGTAATGCACCTTGTAGGTGACATATATGCGCAAGGCCACATTAAAGAGTACTACAGAGCTGAAGAAGAGCTTGGTACCATGTCTGCTATTGCAGGTGCTGCAAGAGCGGGTGTACGTCTTTTTACAGCTACTTCAGGACCGGGACTGCTTCGCGGTTTGGAAGCTATTGTTTCTTGGCCAGGTCACCGTGTTCCGGCTGTCCTTGGAATATTAACACGTGTTATCAATGCACCGTTGTCTATTCAGCCTGATAATATCGAAATGGCATATATGATGCATTGTGGTGCCGTAATGTTACATGCTGAAAATCAGCAGGACACATTTGACTTCACTTTGGCAGCCTTTGCTATTGCTGAAAAAGTTGATGTATACATTCCTGTTGCAGTTGCTACTGAAGGTTTCTTCGTAACACACGCAAAAGGTTATGTTGACATGACTCCGGAAGATATGGCACTGACTGAATTTGATCCGGTAGCCGCACCGGTTCCTGCGATGGACAATGAAACTCCACCTGCAAGAATCCAGCGTGATGCTCCTGTTCAAAAGTCAAACTTTATGTCTTACCTGATTCATGCTGTATGGCAACAGGAAATCTGGGATTCAAACAAACGTGCAATGAAATATATCTATGAATATCTTGGCGGACCGATTGAAGTGAAAAATCCTGAGTCTGAAGTATTCCTTATCGCTTCGGGTTGTGCAGCTGCACAGGCAAGAGAAGCATGGAGATATGCACAGGAAGCAGGTTTAAGCGTTGGTTTAATCAAAGTAAGAGCTATCAGACCGTTCCCGATTGATGAAATCAGAGATGCAGTTAAAAATGCAAAATCTATCATCGTCCCTGAACACAATATTATCGGCTGGTTATGTAAAGAAGTAAAAGCGGCGATTCCAAATGGCGGAATTGTTACAGAGGGACCAAGAGTATACGGTGGTATGACACTTCCGGTTGAGTTGATTATGAAAGAAATTCATAACTCACTTGGCTTAGAATACGACCTAAAACTATAAAAAGGAGATAAAATGAGTTTAAAATATATAACTCCGGCAGAGAGATTTAAAAAATATCTACCAAAAGATTATGTAGAGCTAGTTGACTACGGTCCGTTTGGAAAAACACAAGAAGAAGCCGGACCAGGTAATATGGGGCAGTTTAAAGAGCTCGTTGAAGAGCATCCGATGTGTTCTGGTTGTTGGATGGCATACTATATCAGACTGATTTTTGCTTCACTTCCAAATCCGGAAGATACAGTAACACTGGGTACAGCCGGTTGTGGCCGTTTGGCTATTTCTCAGGCTGCGGTACCGTTTATCTATGGTAACTACGGTGACCAAAATGCTATGGCATCAGGATTGACACGTGCGTTCAGATTACGTTTTCCTGATAAAACAAAAGATGTTATTACTATTGCCGGTGACGGTGGTACTATGGATATCGGATTCTCAATGACTATGCACTCATGGATTCGTGGCGAAAAATTCACGACTATCATGCTTGACAATGAAGTTTATGGAAATACAGGCGGACAATCTTCTGGAATGTCTCCAAAAGGTGCTGTTCTTAAAATGGCTCCAAAAGGAAAAGACTTCGGTAAAATGCCGGCAACAGAGCTTGCCAGAGCAGCCGGTTGTGTCTATACTGTAAGAATGTCTCCGACAAACATCAAAAAAGCGGCTAAGATTATCAGACGTGCAATCTTTGTTGCAAGAGAAGTCGGACCGACATTTATTCATGCATATACATCATGTAATATCGAATATTCAATTCCTACACATGAAGTGTTTGCTGATGCAAAAGCACAGGAAAAAGATCGTTTTACATTTGAAGAATACATGACTGATGAAGCAAAAGAAGTCATCGAACGTGTAGAAGCTGAAGAAAAAGCAGCAAGAATGGCAAGAAAAGCTCAAAAAACAGAGGCGGTAAATTAATATGGCTGATAAAACAAGAAAAAAAAGATATAACATACGTATTTCCGGATTAGGCGGACAAGGTGTTGTAACTACTGCTCACATCCTTGGTTCAACAATGGATAATGCAGGTCAATATGCATCTTTGGTACCGTTTTTTGGTTCTGAAAAAAGAATGGCACCTGTTGAGGCTTATGTAAGAGCTTCAACAGAGCCGATTTATGAAGTTGGTGAAGTTGTATATCCTGATATTATCATGATTTACCACTCACAGGTTGTAACACACGGTAAGTCTTATACAATGCCGTTTTACACAGGTCTTAAGCCTGACAGTTTGATTATCATCAACTCTGAAGTAAATGTACTTGATGAAGATGATGTAAAAGTTTTAAAAGACTTAAGAGCTACTGTTGTTCAGTTTGATGCAACAAAACTTGCACTTGATACGGCAGGAACAGAGCTGGCAACAAATATGGCAATGATGGGTATGATGCTTGGACTTATAAACCTTGTAAGTATTGAAAACATTGAAACAGCGGTAAAAGAGAGATTCCTGGGAACATCATTTGTATCTTCAGGCGGTACAGCTATGCTTGACTCTGCAATAGAGAAAAAGTTTAAGAAAAAAGAAGAGTTACTCCAAAAAAATATGGATGTAATCAGCAAGACTTTTGAAATGGCAAATTCTATCGATTTGGATACTGCTGATTTAATTATTAAGTTCGACATATAAAAGGATAATAAATGTATTATGTAGCAAAAGTTAATTCTGACATGTGTGCCGAGTACAAGTGTAATACCTGTACTCTGTATTGCCCGGAAGCCAATACACTCATGTTTGATAAAAGCGGAAATACATCTTGGGTTGATGTAGACAGATGTAAAGGATGTGCATTATGTGTGTACGTATGTACTGATATGCTCAATCGTGATTGTATTACGATGGAAATGCCTAACGTCGAAGCAGTATAATTTCTGTATATATAGGTCATCCTTTAGGGATGGCTTATACCCTCTTATTGCCATTCCAAAAATTTAAAAAATCTTTTATTATTTATCCAATTCCTTATAAAAAGTTACTTTTATACAATAATGTTAAAATAATATAATTAAAAATCAAAAGGACCATAGTGGAAGTTTCAGTAAAAAAAATCGATGATATTAACTTTATCTTGAGTGGTACGATCGAAAACAATATAATAGAAAACAAAGTGGCAGAATTTAAAGAAAAATTAACACAAAAGACAAATAACGATACGTCAAAAAGTGAAAATATTGAGCAGGAAGCAGCAGGCGAAGTTTTCAAAGAGTTCATCAATACCGGCATCAAAAAAGCAAATATAGACATAGATACTATTTTGGGACAACCGCTCCTGAAAAAATATGAACAGCAGGAGAACAATGTCTACTTCGAGGTCGCGCTCTCAACAAGTCCTCAAATCAATACAGATATAGACTATAACGATATCATCCCCGACTTCACAAAGCCAAAAGCCGATCCTGCAGCAGTGGAGGCAAAACTTCAGGAGTTTGCACAACAGCAGGCTCCCTTTACCAAAATAGGCAAACCTCGGGCAGTAAAAGAAGGTGATGTCGCTGTCATCGACTTTGCCGGTTCTATTGATGGGAAACCGTTTGAAGGCGGCAGTGCAGAAAAATTCAACCTGAAAATCGGATCCCAGTCATTTATTCCGGGTTTTGAAGAACAGATAATCGGAATGGAGTATGGCGAGGAGAGAACCATTACCGTAACCTTTCCGGCAGACTACCAGGCAGAAGATCTGGCAGGAAAAGAGACTAAATTTGCTGTCAAACTTCATGAAATTCAACAGCAGGAAGCCCAAACACCCGATGATGCTTTTGCCCAAAAAATTTTAAGCAATCCCTCGGCAACACTTGACACACTCAAAGAAAAATTTGCAGACCAGATTATATCCGAAGAACTTTCACAACTGTATATGCAGGAGCTTAAGCCAAAGATAATAAATGCTTTAATTGAAAAATTTGATTTCACACTGCCTGAGAATATCGTCGAGCAGGAGATAGATGCAAAAGTGCGCGAAAAAACAAAAAACTACACAGAAGAAGAGCACAAACAGTTCCTCGAAGACAAAGAGAAATTTCTTCAGCTAAGAGAATCTGTACGTGAAGATGCGAAAAGAGTTGTAAAAACTGCCCTTATCGTTGAAGCTTTGGCAAAAAAAGAAGGAATAGATGTTCATATACAGGAAGTGCATGCCGCACTAGGCTATCAGGCAATGATGACAGGCCAGGATGCCCAGGAACTTGTAAAGTACTATGAAGAGAACAATCTTATGACATCTGCCAAAATGGGTCTTACCGAAGATAAACTTTTTGGAAAACTCCTGGGATTTCATAATCAGTAAAGATCCAATGATTCAAAAAATCTGGGACTGGGCTGATAAAAACAATATATCCGATTTAGAGTGGATAGCGCATGATTCCTATCTCAAAGGTGGCTATTTCAGAGGACTTCCGAGAGACAAAGAATCATTGCTCGGACTGCAGGAGCTCAATCTTCTTGGCAGTCAGCTTTCAGACTTGCCGCCGGAAATAGCCTGTCTTAAGAATTTAAAAAAACTTTATATGCTGGGAAACCGGTTGAAGAAACTGCCCCCGGAGACAGGCCTTCTGACACAGCTTGAAGAACTTTATCTTGCAGGGAATCAATTGGAAGAACTGCCAAAAGAGATAGGGTCTTTAAAAAATCTGAAACTGCTTCTTTTGCAGGAAAACAGACTCTCATGCATACCAAAAGAGATCGCTTCGCTCAAAAATTTAAAAACATTGGAACTGGGCGCAAATCAGCTTTCATCCCTTCCTGCTGAAATCGGACAATTGACAAATTTAACCAAGCTGACTTTCTGGAAGAATCGGCTGAGCACCCTGCCTGACGAGATTGAAAATCTGCTAAACCTGGAAGAGCTGGACTTCACTTACAACAGGCTTTCATTAACCCAAGGGCATGCCCTGTGGCTGGACAGGCTTATGCAAAAAGGCTGTTGTGTTTCTATATAAACAGGTGACTCTTGTCAGGATTTTTTTCCTGATATTTGACAATATACGAACATTGCGCCACAGCTTTTTTATTCTCTTTTTCTATCTCTTTGAGCACATCTTCAAGCAAAGCTTTTGCAAGACCTTTTCCCGCCAATTCTTGCGGTACAATAGTATGTGTCAAGTGCATCTTGCCATCCTGATCATCATATGTTATATAAGCTACATGTCCCTCTATATGGTATTCGTATCTGCACTCATCTGGATTGTGAATTAAAGTATTTGACATCTCTTTTCCTTTTTTTTCTATAATTTTATCATGCTAAATTTAAAAAGAAACTACCCTGTCAATTACATAAATTTCACAACCTTTATATAAGCCTAAGAAATGAAGATGTTTTCTTCTTTAACTTCAAATTACTGTAGTTTTATCTAAAATACAAAAAAAATATTGTGAGGTACTGATTATATGGCTACTCAAGAAACAAAACGGTATATGGAAATGCAAATGCAGGAGCTTAAAGAAGCCTGTGCCGCAAATGAAGAAGAAAAAAACCCTGCTCCAAAAAAAGCAAACAACAATAGGGATAAAAATGCTGAAATTGCAAAACTCTATGAAGATGCAGCCGAGTATGAAGAAGATTTAAAAGGCTTTCAAGAAGAACTTGAAATAGTCAATGCAAATGAATTTAAAGATATTCCCGACTTGTTAAAAGAAAAATTCTCAACACAGGAGAGAGACTATGCACAAGAGATAAGAACTCTTTTGGAAGCTACATGGGCACACTATGTAAATGTGGAAAAAACACATCCTCAGGAGCAGCTTGATATTATAAAAACAACTGCGTTAGATGAAATTGTCACAGCACTTGCCAAAGCCTACCCTGATTATGAAGGTGATTTTGAGTCGGATATAAAAGAGATACTTGTCAAGAGATGGGAAATGCTCATAGCAATCAAAAAAGAGCATATCAAAGAAGAGATAGCAGAAATCAAAATATTAGGTCTTAAGCCGAATTATGTCCAAAGAATCTATAAACAGTTTCATGGCATAGAATAAGAAAATATGATGTAAGAGCAGTTTTTCGTTTTTTACACACTTTTGTCATGTTTCAGAAAAAGAGTTCTCATATCTGCATGGATACTGTTAACTTTGCTATAATTATTCTATAGACGATATTATTTCAGGAGAGTTTGTTATGGACGCAGTAACGAAAGAAAAATTAGAGAAAGTTGTTACACTGGTAAACAAAGCGATGGTAGATCCGGATATAGATATTGATTATTGTATACCCGGTGTTGAAACAACGGTAAAAGAGTGTGATGTATCAGAAACCCCTTTTGTATTAGTTACCTATGTTTTGGGTGATTACAACAAACATACACGTAAAATTCATTTGGATGCAACCTTATTGCGGGAAACACCCGAGGAGATCGCCAACAGAATAACATTTTCCATTGAAGAGTTCAAAGGTGAAATAGATTCTGTAGAGATGGGCTGATGCCCTCTCTGTTTTTTATTTTACAGTAAAAGGAATTTCATCCAGTGAAAAATCTTTTAATTTGGAAGTTATCCATTCATACTCTTGAGAATTTTCATTGACATAAAAATAAAGTGCTCCGCCGTCTTCGTCATTTTGGACAAGAATATTACTCTCGTTTTGCAACTCCCAGGCAGCCAAGCCTTCATATTGTGTGAACTCTTTTGCAAGCACATAGCTTTGCAGTGTTATTCCCTTTTCCAGTGAATAAAAAAGAAATCTTTTCGAAGCGATATCTGAAACTTTGACAGGAACAGATGCATTTAAATTAAATATTTTATACTCAAAAGCATCCAATAATTCGGACAAAAACTCTTGACTCCATGCCATAACTTTTTTCATACATTGAGAAGTTTCAGGATCTAAATTGTCTCTGTCCAAATAAAATGTATTATAATCCTTACAGATATTACTGTATTCAATGCCAATGCCTATTTTTTTCAAACTAAACTTCTTTTACCACTTTTACATCATTTCCGACTGCAATTCCGCCGTATTCAAGAGGCGTTACAAAAAGACCGCGTTTTCCTTTTATCAGTGCAGGAAGTTCAGGAGCGAATGCATACAGATACCGGTAATCTTCACACGGCCCGTTAACTTCAAAAAGCATCTCGCCGATCTCTATTATCGAACCTTTGTTGAGATGATACAGGTCAACATCCACGTAAATATCTTCCATTAAAAGTCCTCTTTCAAACACAAGTTCTGCATCTTCTATGATGTCATAACTTTTTTTTGAAACCAAAACCATTGGCTTCACTTCACCGTTGTCATAGTCTCTGCTCCCAACAATTCCGTTCTCATCGCAATCAAAGTCTTCACATTTCATACGATGCCCCGCACGCATCATATCAGGCATCGTCACAAACAACGATAATACTTTTCCCTCTGTCATTTCTTATCCTTCATATCATTATAAAATTTTAATGATAGTAACATAATTTGTCTGTAGCCTTATTACTAATTTTAATTAGATAAATAAAATAATAATAGATAAATTCTCTACTGCGTGCTGTAAATAAGTATATATCCGACCAAAAGCCCGCCAAAAGTTCCTATCAAATACCCCATTATTGCCATCAGTACACCTATACTTACAAGTGCTTTGTTGTAAGTTGCCGCAAGAATTGGTGCCGAAGCCACACCGCCTATGTTTGCCAGAGAGGCAACCGAGATACTGAATAAATCGAGCTTGAATATTTTTGCCCCTGCCACCATTATCAATGCATGCACAAGCAAGACGGCAAAACCGGCAAAAACATACATGCCAAGACCACTGAAGCTTTCTATGACAGCACGAGAACCTATCAGTGCTATTAAAATATAGAGCATGGTTGTTGCCACTTCGTTTGAACCGTTTATAAACCGTAATTTTGTAAAAGAGCCGAGCACCCCTAAGAGTGTGGAAAAAACAACAATACTTGTCGTTGTATTGAGTATCACCAATTTTTCGGCTATTATCTGAGAAAACAGAGATGCTCCGAGTGCCAGAAGAATTAGGAGCCAGTATCTTTTAGCACCCACAGAACAGGCACAACCGATTTTATCCAGATAGGCAAGTTTTTCTTCACTCTTTGTAAACCTGTTGAATATTTTTGCAAAAGGGACCAAAAAAAGCAAGAGCATCACCCATACAGTATAATTGACACTGTCCACAACAAGAGCATAGGCAAAGGCATCTTCACTTACATGTAAAGCACTTCCGACAGCGATCATATTTGCCGTACCTCCCATCCAACTCCCTGCGAGTGCGCCAAATGCTGCTGCTGTTACTTTGTCAAACCCAAACAAATATGCAACGGCTATAAAGGCAAAAGCAATGGAAAAAACAGCTAAAACATAAGCGATCAAAAGCGATTTTTTGAGCTTGAAAAAATGCTTAAAATCCACTTCCAAAAGCATCAAAAAAAGCATTGCCGGCAGCAGATTCGTTTTTGTCAGTCTGTAGACAGCTGTAATCTCCTGATTTTGCGCAAACACTCCCGAAGAGGCAAGCAGCATAGAAAAAGCATATATCAGCACAACAACAGGAATATACTCGAAAAATTTGTGTTTTGTTTTGATTTGTGCAAAACTGAGTGCTGCTACAAGTAAAGCAAGTGTAAAAAGATATACCAAAGGAGAGTCAATCAAAGCTTTAACCTACTTTTTCATTAGTATATCATATAATAGCGACATGGTAAATCAAAGCAAATTAGCCTGGGGTTAAAACCTCACTGCCATTAAGTTGAGAAAATTAATGCTTTCTCGGAACCGGTACTTCAGTGCCGGCTGTTGCAATAGTCTTGCCACTTTCAGCCGGCACTGAAGTACCGGTTCCAAATAAATGCTTAACTTAATGGCAGTGAGGTTTTAACCTAGGTTCCAATATGCTTTATAATATAATTAAAAGTGAAACTCTGATGGCAAAAAAATATGTGATTTTAGATACAGAAACAACAGGTACAAATGAAGAAGACAGAATAATTCAACTCGGTTATATGGTTTTAGGCACAAAAGAGATAGAAGTGCATAACGAATTTTGTTCTGCTGATATTGCTATAAAATACGGTGCGATGGAAGTGCATGGGATTACGCCTGATTTGATTGAAGGCAAGCCGCCTTGTGTAGAGACACAGGCATACAAAAGACTTCTGGAATTAAATACTGCAGAGAATTATCTCATCATTCACAATGCCCCTTTTGATATAACAATGCTCGAAAAAGAAGGCTTTGTAACACAGATGAAAGTTATAGATACGCTAAGGGTTGCAAAACATGTTATGCCGGATGAAGAGGCGCACAGACTGCAGTATTTTCGCTATAAAATGGAACTCTACAAAGAAGAAGAAAAAGAGGCCGAGGCACTTGGCATCGTTGTCAAGGCCCATGATGCCATCGGTGATGTCCTTGTCTTGAAACTCTTTCTCTCTAAACTCAAAGATATTGTCCAAGAACAGTTTCCAAATGAAAATCCTGTTGAAAAGATGGTCGATTTAACCAACACTCCTATTTTGGTACAAACATTCAGATTTGGAAAACACAAAGGCAAAAGTCTTGAAGAAGTTGCAAGTGAAGATGCAGGATATCTGCGATGGATGTTGAAGAATATGGAAAATATTGATGAAGATCTGCGCTACTCTATCAACTACTACCTGGAGTCATAAATCCAAACAGTATAAACAGAAAAAAAGCAATAAAACCGCTTATAAGCGCATAAGGGAGTTGTGTCTTTACATGTTCGATTACCTCACAATCACTTGCCAAAGAGGAGATAATTGTCGTATCAGAAATAGGAGAACAGTGATCCCCAAAAACACCGCCGCTGATAACCGCTCCTATTGCCAAAGCCACATCAGCATCCATCCCAACAGCCATCGGTACGGCTATGGGTATCATAATGCTGAAAGTACCCCAGGATGTTCCTGTGGAAAAGGAGATGATGCTGCTGAGCAAAAATATCACACCGCTTAAAAGAAACAGACTCAGAGACTCATTGGCAAGTGAAGCCAGATACTCCCCTGTTTTCAAGTCAACCGTTACTTCTCCTATAGCAAAAGCAAAAAGCAGTATCACAGCAATCGGAAAAAGTTTTTTGGCTCCAATGTAAGCACTTTTTGTATAAGTTTTTACAGACATGTTTTTTGTCCCGACATAATAGAGAAACATTACACTCAAAGTAGCAAGCATTGTATAGTAAATAGAAGTCGAACCGCTTCCTTTGAGCATATTGCCCTCTCCCGTTATGTATAAGAATACAAACACAAATGCAATCATCAAAAAGATCGGGATAAGCATATAATTCATACTCACATGCGCGTTTACATGTAAAGAAGTTTTGGCTAAAGACGGCTTGGCATGTTTCATCGCACCAATGTCAATATTAAACCAAACAGCCAAAAAAGTGACGACTAAAGCACTCATGGCATAAAAATTATACATGACGCTATGGAGTAATAAATTTACATTATCACCTTCTATGATGCCTGTTTGTATTTGCGTCGCAATCAGTCCGAGCAAAAGCGCACCCCAGCCATTAAGAACAATTAAAGAGCTGACAGGCGCAGAAGTGGAGTCACAGACAAAAGCCAGTTTGGCATGCGGCACTTTTTCTTTGTCGCAAAGCGGTCTGCCGACAGCTCCTGCTATTAAAGAGGTTATAGAAGATTCTATAAAAATCAATACACCGATAAAATAACTGACAAGCAAAGCGGAACGGGGAGAATTGACAAGTTTTGTTTTTTGGGTCATAAAAGAGACAAATCCGTTAATGCCTCCGCTTTTTTGTATCAACTCCATAACGCTTCCGACAAGCACTGCAAAAGCCAGTGTCTTAAGTATCCACCCTTCACTTAACAAAGAGAAAAAAAGTGCAACTAGAGCATCAGCCGTTGCAAGGAATGAAAAACCATGCAGAAAAAAAAGTCCTAAAAATATACCGCCAGATAAAGAGAGTACAATATTTTTGGTATAGAGCGCCAAAATAATGGCTAACAAAGAAGGGAGAACCGAGAGAGAAGAGAGTTCTATAAGAAGCCTTTAGAATTCCATAGCCAGAAGCATAACACCGGCTCTGCCAAAAATTTCTCTGTACGCATCACACTCTTTTTTATCGACAATTTCAAAGCCGAGTCTCTTATAAAAAAGTTCTGCTTCCAAAGACCCTATCTCTATAACGGTCTGTACAATACTGTAGCCCTTGAGTCTTGCAGTGAGCAGACTTTTTTGCATCAATGCTTTGAGTACACCCACATCAATAAATCCCTCAAGTTCTTCCATAAAATCAAACATCAATCTGCTTTTGCTTGTATTAAAACTGCATTCATACACAACTTCCAACGGTTTTTGGATCTCATCACCGCAACCTATCTCTTTAAGGGCCTCTTCAAAAGCCTCTTTTGTTGCAATTCTGGGCTCATAGCTACATAAGCTTCCCACACTCTTTCCGTCCATTTGCGCTATTAAAAAATTTTTGTAATGGCAATGGCTTTTTGACTGTGTCTGTGTAAGCTTTTGTAGTTTTTCCAAGACTTCTGTATCATTATCTGTCCCAAAAAGCACATCAAAAAGACCCTTCTTTTTCCCTGCCCGTGAACTTTGTAAAATCATTTGTGCTAAAAAAGAAGCATCTTCAGCCGTAGCCTGTTTTATTTTAAGACTCATTGTTTTATCCAAACTTTAATTTTATCTATTTTACTCTTGACATCGTATAATAGTAATAGTACCATACTTTATGATAAAAAGTTTCTTAATTACAGCAAGTTTGTCAATTTTCTTGTTTTCTTCCCAGCAAATAGTGCTCGTTGTTGCCAATGATATGAACAGTTCATCGGCAAAACTCGAATGTTATGAGGGCTCAAACAAAGTCTTTGAGACAATGAGCGTCAATTTGGGGAAAAATGGATTAGGCTGGGGTGCAGAAAGCAGGGAATTTCAAAAAAATCCTGATGAAGCGTTGAAATATGAAGGTGACAAAAAAGCACCTGCAGGGATTTTCAGCCTAAGTGCAATTTTTGGTTACGCTCCAAAAAGCAATTATAAAATGCCCTATCTTTATGCTGAGAAAAATCTGATATGTGTTGATGATACAAACTCAAATTTCTATAATCAGATAATTATGGCACAGGGAGATGAAAAAAGCTTTGAATATATGAGACGAAACGATGTCCAGTACAAAACAGGCATAGTCGTTGATTATAACAAAAAGTCAGCAAGAGGAAGAGGTTCATGTATATTTATGCATATTGAGCGTGCACCGAAGAGTCCCACTGTCGGCTGTACTTCCATGAGTGAAAAAGATATAAAAAAGATTGCCGGCTGGCTTGATAAGAAGAAAAACCCTGTTTTAGTGCAGATTCCAAAAAAATCCTCTAAAAAGGTTCTCAAACTTTATCCGCAGCTGAAAAATTCCGAATTGCTCAAATAAAAAGAGGATTACTCCTCTTCTTTAGACATTTTATCTTTGGCTGCAATACCCATAAGTGAAAGTCCTGTTTTTATACTCAACGCAACCATCAGCATGAGCTTTAAAAGCTTTGCTTCATCTTCTGTACCGATCATGCGCACATCATAATAAAACTTATGCAAAGAAGCTGCCAGAGATTTCAGGTAATCAGTTAATTTCTGCACCTGTCTTGTGTTAAAAGCATCTTCAATGATTTCAGGCAGCAAAAGTGCATCAAACAATAGTGTATCTGCATTTTCTCCAAGATTTTTCAAACTTGCATTTGCAATATCCTCTTTGGAAACAGTTGCCTTGGAGAGCAGTGTTTGAATACGTGCATGTGCATACTGAATATAAAATATAGGATTCGAGCTGTCCTGTTTTTTAAACTCTGCCAAATCAAATTCGAGTGCGGTATCGCTCTTTTTCGATGCAAAAATAAAACGCAGAGCATCTGCACCTATCTCTTCGACTATATCACTCATAAGTATGACATTGCCGGCACGCTTACTCATTTTATACGGTTCGCCGTCTTTTAAAAGACTTACCATCTGAGAAAGCAGCACTTCAAGTTTTTTTGAGTCATATCCCAGATATTCAACTGCTGCCTTCACACGGGCAATGTATCCGTGATGATCCGCTCCCCAGATATTAATATAATGATCATACCCGCGTTCAAATTTTTGATTGTGATAGACTATATCGCCGGCAAGATAAGTCGGGCGACCGTCTTCACGGACAACAACTCTGTCTTTTTCATCACCTTTAGCCTCTGAAGCTATCCAGAGTTTGCCCTCTTTTTCATAAATGCCGTCGCCCATCTTTTGCATCACTCTGCCCCAGTCAGCATACAAAGTTGATTCATACACAAAAGTGTCAAAGAAAATATTCAAATCACCCAAATCTTTGACAATGATTTTCATCACTTCATCTTTTGCCCAAAGCGCCAACTCTTTTTGACGAGATTCATCATAAAAAATTTCTCTGCCGAATTTTTCCATCGCATCACGGGCAAGTGCATCCAAATACTCTCCGCGGTAATAACTCTCAGGATATTCTACCGTTTCATCTAAAAGATGATCTCTTGCATAAAGCTGAATAGAAAGTCCAAGCAGATCAATCTGATTGCCGGCATCATTTACATAATATTCGGCTGTTATATCATATCCGAGATGTTTTGCCAGACGGTACAGAGTATCGCCGTAAACAGCACCTCTTGCATGACCGATATGCAGAGGTCCGGTTGGATTTGCACTGACAAATTCTAAAAGTATTCTTTGGTTTTTTTCCTGTTTTGCAAACTCTGCAGGATTCTCCAAAGCCCAGGAAGCATACTCAGCTAAAAAATCTTCACTTAAACGAAAATTCAAATAGCCTTTGACGGCCTCTACTTTGGAAAATACTTCACTCTCTTCAAAAGATGAAGCCAGTTCATCCGCAATGACCATCGGAGATTTTCTGAGTTCTTTTGCCAAAGAAAATGCTATAGGAGTAGCAAAGTGACCAAAAGAACGATCACGTGGCTTTTCTAAAACAACTTCACGACCTATTTTTTCGCGTAATAACGCCGATACACGTTGTTTCAATGTTTAGGCTTGTGTTGTAGATTTAGGAGTTGATTCAGTAGAAGCTACTTCATCACTTTTTTCAACTTTTTTCGGTGTCTCAACTTCTACTTCATCAACCTCTTTCATTTCTGCTTTGAAGTTTTTGATTCCTTTTCCGAGACCTTTTGCTAAATCAGGTATCTTTTTTGCTCCAAATAATAAAACGATAATTCCGAAGATTATCAGTAGTTCAGTTCCACTAGGCATTCCCATATTTTTTCCTTGTTATAAATTATGTTGTGAAGTATAACTCACATTTGCTGTAAATTCTCTTATCACTATATATTATGTTTTGAAGTTTTACAAATCTTCCCATTTTTGGACAAATTTGTTAATCTCTTCATTTGATTTTTTAAATCTTGCAACAGTTGCAATAAGACGCAGTTTTTCAGCAGCAGCATCCAAATCATCATTTATCAAAAGATATTCATACTCAGAGACTCTCTGAATTTCACGTCTGGCCATTTGAATTCTGCGTTCTATCACTTCTTGCGCATCCGTCTGTCTGTTTTGCAGTCTTCTTTTCAATTCACTCAGCGTCGGTGGCGTAATAAACACAGAAGTTGTAATATCCCCGAGCCGACTGTTAATTGCACTGTTCCCCTGCACGTCTATGTCAAAAATAACCAGTTTTCCTTCAGAGAGCGCTTTTTTAACCGGCTTGAGTGAAGTTCCGTAGTAATTTCCATGCACAATGGCATACTCTAAAAACTGATCTTCTTCTATCTCTTTTTTAAACTCTTCTTCATCCACAAAATAATAATCCACACCATCCGCTTCTCCCTCTCTCATAGGACGTGTTGTTGTAGATATGGAAAAATAACATTCACCGATATCATCGATAATTTTATGGATTAAAGAACTTTTTCCCGCCCCGCTTGGACCGGAAAGAACCAAAACTGCCCCGTGAATAGCACTCATGAGTTGTCACCCAATGTAATATTTATACTGATTTTCATTCCTTTCATAGATGCTGCAACATCTTTGTCACTGAGTGCCTCAAGAAGTTTTTTCAGTGCTTCGACTCCACTGTTTTGTTCTTTATTCTCCTCTTCAGACTCTACTGTTTCTTCAGGTTCCAAAAGATCCGTCTCTTCTGCTGTTTCTTCCTCTGTCTCTTCTCCCAGAGCCTCTTTTAAATCTTTGCTTGTCAGGCTCTCCAACGGATCAATCTCGTTTTTTGCTATTTGAAGCAGAGTATCTTCATCCAGTTCGCTCTCTAAATCTTCTTGTGTCAGATTTTCAACAGCATTTTGAATTTCTTCTTCCAGGCTTGCATCTTCTGCCTCTTGCGGCATCTCTAAATCATCTACAGGATCACGCGAAATATCGACATCTGCTTCGTCTTCCAAATCCAATGCCAGATCCATTGCCAGGTCACCCTCTTGGGCATTGAGTTCATCTGTGACAATTTCGTCTATTTCCTCTTCAAGCTCTTCTACTGTTGCTGTATCGAGTTCTTGCAATTCTTCGTCTTCAAGTGCTTTGACTTCCTCTTCCAAATCAAAACTCTCCTCCTCTGAAATATCAGCGTCTGCTTCATCTTCCAGATCCAATGCCATGTCATAAGCCTCCATGAGATCCTCTTCTTCGGCAGATGCCTCTTCTGCTTCCGGTTTTTGCTCCGGTGCCTCTTCATCCAAAGACTCATCCAGGGAAAACTCTTCTTCATTTAATCCCATCTCATCCAGTTCCAGACTCTCAAGATCATTTTGTACTTCCTCATCAAAAGAGAGATCTTCTTCATTTTCATCAAGCAGATCTTTTACCTTCTGTGCCTCTTCATCATCCAGTACGCTTTCACCGAAATCTTCTTCATCATCATCCAAAATCAACTCATCATCCAGGTCCAAATCATCAGTCAGCGTATCCAAATCACCCAAATCATCCAATTCTTCTATTTCATTCTCTTGTGCATGCAGTTCTTCAACCGGCATCTCATCTGCTTCTTTTTTGATTTCTTTTTCCAACATCATAAAAAGTTCTACCAAATCAGTCGGTAAAAAAGGTTTTTTCAGTATTGATGAAAAAGAATCTCTCTCTTTGGCATCTTTTGCACATATAAACAGTGATTTCTTATATTTTATTTTTGCCTCTAATTCATGCAGTAAATCATCAGTGTAAACACTGTCATCAACAATAAGCAAATCATAATCATGTGATGAAATCTCCTCAAGACCAGAGGCTGTTTCTACTTCATCAGAAGTTTTTTGTGCACTGAGCGTCACTAATTTATTTACAACGGGATTATCATTTAAAAGCAGTATTTTCACGCATATTCCTTTGGATGATCTATTGATTGAATTTCAAAAATCTCTATTAGCACTATTGTATCAAAAAAAAACTAAAAAAGTATTTCCAAAGAGTTAAATGCTTCTTGAATTTCTCCCTTGAGTAATAGCATAATTGTAGTAAAAGTTGCTATAAGCACGACAAAAGCCACCATTATTTTAATAGGAAAACCAATGACCAGAAGGTTAAACTGAGGCATTGTCTTCATAAGCATCCCAAATATGACATCGGCCAGCCATGAAAGTGCAATTACGGGAAAAGCAATAATAAAACCGACCAAAAACATGTTTGATGCCGCATGCATAATGTAGTGGAACAGATCTTTACTCATCATAAAACCGCCCAGAGGCACTGTTTTTAAAGAGTGGTCGACAAAAAGCAGCATCCAGTGATGCAGATTGAGTACAAGCAAAATCATTAAGCCCATCAAAGAGAGAAACTGAGAAATTATAGGCATTGAAATGCCTGACTGCGGATCAATAGCACTTGCCATCGAAAAGCCCATCATAAAAGATATTTGACCGCCTGCAAAAGTAATGACATTATAGGCAAGCTGCAATACAACGCCCACTGACAGACCCAGCAAAAGTTCACCCAGTATAGCAATGACAACAGTAGGCACATCAATACTTATATGCAGAGGAGGCATAGAAGAGTAAAAAACGACTGTAAAGAGAAAAGCCATGGTCGCTTTAATGTTCATTGGGATATTTTGATGATTGAAAATAGGCACAGCAATAAACAATCCGGCAAAACGAAAAAAAAGCAAAAGAAAGGCTACTACATTCGTTTCGTTAAGTATCTGTGTCCATCCCACTTTTCTAACCTTATTTAATTGGTTTCAATGCTTTGTCTTCAAGTTTATAGACTCGTTTACACATGTTGGCCAGACTATTGTCATGCGTTACAAGTATCATACCGGCATCATTCTCCTGACAATAATCAAAAAAAAGTTTCATTACTTCCGCAGCCGTTTTATTGTCAAGATTTCCTGTCGGCTCATCGGCAAATATTATTGAAGGTTTTTTTGTCAAAACCCTTGCAATAGAGACACGCTGTTGCTGTCCGCCTGAGAGTTCCGTGACTTTTTGGTGCATGCACTGCTCGATTTCCAAATCTTTGATTAAACTGTTGTCTATCTCTTTTTGTGAAAGAATTTGGGCAACTTCAAGATTTTCATAGGCACTAAAGCCTTTAAAAAGATAATGGGATTGAAAAACTATACCGAGTTTGTTTCGTTTTATAAGCGTCAGCTCTTTTTTACTCATAGAGGCTGTCTCTTTTCCAAAAAGCGTAACAGTCCCCTTCTTTGGTTTCAAAAGAGTAGATAAAAGATGCAGCAACGTAGACTTTCCGCTCCCGCTCATACCGATAATAGCAATACTTTCATTACTTTCAAGAGAGAGGGAAACGTCAGAAAAAAGCTCATATTCAAATGAGTGTGATAAATTTTTGGCAGATAATAGATTCATAGGGCTATTATATTCTACTCTTGCTTATTTTAAGCATTAAAAATTTTATCACAGCCTTTTTTTGAACGTCTGTCCAGTTTTATAAAATAGACTTTTTCAATAAATTTTTTCATAATAAATGCCACAAATCCGCTGATGTATATATTGGAAATTTTTCCTGCTGCATACCTGCGTCCCAGGGCAATCAACATACCACGTGACCGGATATCATGCGCTTTGAGATTTTTGTTTGTGCCGATACGCATAATATTTTCACTGCACAACTCTGCCATCTGCTCAGCAACATCTGCCGTAGGTGCTATTAATTCACCTTTATTATACAAAGTGGCACAGTCACCTATGGCAAAAACCTCTTTTTTTGAACCTGCCTGCAGATACTCATTGATATTTAAAAAACCCCTCTCATTTTTCGGCAAGTCAAGTTTATAGATGAGTCCGTTTGGCTCAATTCCTCCGGCAAAAATCATAAAATCCATAGGTATGGTCTCTCCGTTGCTCAGTGTAACACTCTCTTGTGTCAAAGAGACCACTCTTGCCTCTGATTTTATAACGACTTCGAGATCCAGCAATCTTTTGTGAGACTTTTCGACTAAAAAATCATCCAAACCTTTGAGTATCTGCTTTGATGAACTGACAAGGACTATATTTAATTTTCTGCATAAAAAATTATTTTCACAATAAAACTCTTTTGCATATGATGCCATCTGTGCCGCTATTTCAACACCGCTCAGTCCTGCACCGGCAACCACAATACTCAAAGCCTTACATGTAACACCGCTCTCCTGTACTTTTTTAAAAAGTGACATTTCAAACTTTTGTTTAAAATACATCGCACGATGCAATGCCTTGACTCCATGAGCATACTCTTTGAGACCCTTGATGCTGTTGACAAATTTTGTCCGTGCACCCACAGCTATAATAAGATAATCATAAGAAAACCGTTGTGTATCAGTAATGACTTTTTTATTTTCAAAGTCAATATTTTCGACTTCCTGTTTGTAAAAACTGACATTTCCCTCAAATCCGCTGCAGTAGGTAAAAAGATCGACACTCACTTTTGCAAAATCTTTTTCATTGGCAATAAGCTCATACACATCTGTCTGCATAAAATGATAGGCATTTTTATCAAAAAGTGTAATTTGATTGTTTTTGTCTTTGGCAAGATTTTCTACAGCCCTGAGACCGCCGTAACCGCCGCCGATAACAATAATTTTATTATAATTATTTATACTCATGCAAAAAGTATAGCATAAAATTCAGGAAAACGGAGTTTTTAAAAAAGGGAGGGGTTTGTAGTAAGAAATGAGTCAAGCCAAAGGCTTAGCTCATTTGTGCTGCAACTTCTGCTGCGAAGTCGTCTTCTTTTTTCTCGATTCCTTCACCTACTTCAAGGCGAATAAATTCAGTAATCTCGGCAGTACCGCCACATGCTTTTGCTGCTTTTTCAACTGCCTGAGCTACAGTTAATTTGTCATCTAAAACATATTGCTGGTCTAAAAGTGCCTGTTCCTGATCAAGAAGTGTGTTGTCTAAAATAAAACGGGCAATTTTACCAGGAATAATTTTGTCTAAAATTTTCTCAGGTTTTCCCTCTGCAAGCAATTCTGCTTTGATGTCAGCTTCAGCCTGCTTCATCACTTCATCAGTGAGTTGCATCATAGAGATGTATTTAGGTACATTTTTCAAAGGTTTTCCGAGTCTTTGCAACTCTTCATTCTCTTTTTTCAGTGCCTCAATACGACCCTGTGTTTCACTTGCAACATACTCAGGATCAAAATCTTTATAGCTGAGTGTTGTCGGTTTCATAGCCGATGCATGCATAGCAATCTGTTTCAATGTATCTTTCATGCACTCCGCAGTCTTTTCACTGTCACATTTTGCTTTTACAATAACGGCTATACGGCTGTTTGAGTGGATATATCCGTTTAATGCCTCATCCGGAGCAGCTGTAAGCGTACCAAAACGGCGTACTTCGATTTTTTCACCGATTTTCGTTACAGTTTCTGTAAACTTGGCACCGAATTCACTTGCCATAAGCGCATCAACATCAGCAGGCTGATTGTTGTATACCTCTTCTGCCGTATCTTTTACAAGATTTTGGAAGCCTTCGTTTTGTGCAACGAAATCTGTTTCAGAATTTACTTCAACCACAGAAGCTTTCGAGTTGTCATCAGCCATTTTCAGTCCAACAAGACCTTCAGCCGCAACACGGTCAGCTTTTTTGGCTGCTTTGGCGATACCGCGCTCTTTTAAAAGCTCTTTCGCTTTTTCCATATCTCCGTCAGCTTCAACTAAAACTTTTTTACAATCCATCATCGGTGCATCAGTTGCCTGACGCAACTCTTTTACCATTGCTGCTGTAACTGCTGCCATAATTATGCTTCCTCTGTAGTTTTTTCTTCAGTTGCAGGAGCTTCTGTAGCTGCTGTTTCTTCACTTGCAGCTTCTTCTGTTTGCTCTTGCTCTGCCGGTGCATCGCGAAGTGCTTTTCCTTCATTGATAGCTGCTGTCATTTCACGACAAAAAAGCTGAATAGAACGGATAGCATCGTCATTACCAGGAATAGGATATGTGATAAGATCCGGATCACAGTTTGTGTCAAGCGGTGCTACAATTGGAATATCTAAACATCTTGCTTCCAAAACTGCAATATGCTCTTTTACCGCATCAACAACAAAAAGCATATCAGGAAGTTTTTTCATATCTTTGATACCACCGAAATACTGTTCAAGTTTGTCTTTTTTGCGAGAAAGCATTAATGCTTCTTTTTTCGTCAAAAGATCTATCTGTCCGTTTTCCTGCATTTGTGTAATCACATCAAGTTTACGAATAGACTTTTGAATAGTCGGGAAGTTTGTAAGCATTCCACCCAACCATCTGTTGTCTACATACGGCATACCACAAGCGATAGCTGCTTCTCTTACAGAATTACGTGCCTGCTTTTTTGTACCGACGAAAAGAATAGTCTTGCCCTCAGCTGCCGCATCCATAACAATAGTATATGTGTTACGGAAATAACGCAAAGTTTTTTGTAAATCTATAATATAGATATTTTTACGAACACCAAAAATGTATTTTTTCATTTTCGGGTTCCAACGACGTGTCTGGTGTCCGAAGTGTACACCGCATTCTAAAAGGTCTTTCATAGTTACCATAGGGTATCCTTAAAGGTTTTGTTTCAAACCAGAAATTTGTCAGTTGGCTTTGGTAATGTCGAACAATTATCCGTTAAAAAACGGGTTGCACTGACTTTTGACACATACCTGTTAATATTTTCTCTTACATGTAAAAGAAAAATCCGCGAATTATACTAAAACTTTATTTAAAGCCAGCTTTTTTAAAAATATGCAATTTTGCATTTGCATAACAAATATTTATATATATCTGCACTTGTTTAAAAGTAAATTTATCTTAAACAATGTATAGTATCACAGAAACAACACAAAAAAGGGATGAAATGAAGAAACCTCTACTGCTTTCTTTAGCAACTATTGCTATTTTAGGAACAACAAATGTAAATGCCGAATCAATGTATGACAGATTTCAAGTAATGGAACTTGAAATGAAAAAGATGAAAAAAGAGCTTGATGCCCTTAAAGCAAAAGAACAGGCATCTATGATGCAAGAAGATGCTGATGAGGAAGAATCGGCTGATGATACCGAGGCAACAGCTTCATCAGATGAAGAAGATGACGAAGATGATGATGAAATGACGGTAGAAGAGCAGCTCGCAGAGATTCAAGATTCCATTTCTAATCTCAACAGAAACACCAACGGAAATCACATAAAATTCAATGTTGATTACAGATTTGCCGTTGACAATCTTCAGTACAAAATGGCAGACGGCAGCACACAAAAGAACAATGCTTTTATGACAAACCGACTCTGGTTAAATATGAACTGGGCGGCTACAAAACACCTGAGTTTTACAGGGCAACTTGCATACAACAAAGCATTCGGTGCCAGAAGCGGTGCTTCCAATCCTGCAAATGCCTCTTTTGAAACATTTGACTGGATAGCCAATGAAAATGCCTATAACGATACCTTAAGAGTACGTTCTGCATACTTTTTCTACAAAAACGACACTTTTATGGGCAGTGATATTCCCTGGACATTCAGTGTAGGACGCCGTCCTTCAACAAACGGACATCTTGTCAACCTGAGAGATGATGACCATGCAGCTTCTCCGATGGGGCACACAATCAATGTTGAATTTGACGGATTGAGCTCTAAATTTAATTTAGAGAACGTAACCGGTATTGACGGGATGTATGTCAAATTCTGTGCCGGCCGCGGCATGAGCAATGCAGCCCCAAGATTTAATACAGCCCCTTATGCAGATACAACTTCAAATGCATCGATAGACCTGGTTGGACTGATCTTTACTCCTTGGAGCGACGGACAGTATTCTGTTAATTCCCAGTACTATTATGCAGGAAACCTGATTGATGTTGTCAATCCCGCAAACCAGACACAAGGTTTTCAGACTGTCGGCAACATACACTCATTTACAGCCAACTTTGTGGCAAACGGTATAGGAGACGGAATCAATGACTTTTTAGACGATACACTCTTTTTTGTCAGTGGCGCGGTAAGTATTACAGACCCGGACAAAGGACAGAGCATGCTTGGCAGCGCGGTTGATGAAAGCGTGAAAGGGTATTCTTACTGGATTGGGCTGCAGGTACCTTCACTTGTGACAGAAGAGGGAAGATGGGGAATCGAATTTAATCACGGTTCAAAATACTGGAGAAGTATTACCTACGGTGAAGATACGAACATCGGTTCAAAACTCGCAGCTCGCGGCAATGCATACGAGGCATATTTTACAGAACCTTTGATAGAAGATATTTTATCTTTTCAGATTCGCTATACATATATAGACTATAAATATGCCGGAAGCAACGGCTTCTTCGGAAGCACTTCAGGAAATGCAATGAGCATTGACCAGGCAATTGCAGCCGGTTTAGGTTCCCAGGTCATAGATACAGCCCAGGATATCCGTTTCTATCTCAGATACAGATACTAGTTTTTGGGTATCTCTTTATCTGGCTCAGCCAGATAAAAACCCTGTACCCGTTCAATATCAAGCGATTTGACTATTTCAAACACCGCTTGATTATGAACGAACTCCGCTACAATTACCAGGTTTAATTTCTTGGCAAAATCTACAATTGTTTCGACTACTATGCGTGCATTGTTATCTGTTTCAAGATTTTTGATAAGACTGCCGTCAATCTTAATGTAATCAACATCAAGCTTGAGCATATGCTCAAAATTGGAATACCCCGCACCAAAATCATCTATAGAAATTTTACAGCCCAATGTTTTCATCTTGCGTATAAAAACTGAAACCTCTTCATAATTTTCAATCCCTTCCGTCTCAAGAATCTCAAAAACTATTTTTTTGCTGACACCGTATTTTTTAACGGTTTTTTGAATATACTGCACCATCTCTGCATCAAGCATATCATCAATAGAAAGATTGACCGAAAACGATGTATCTCTGTGCTCAAAATACTGACAGCTTTTACTCAGCATAATCTTTGTTAACTGCGGATAGAGTTTACTTTTTTGGGCAATATCTAAAAACCTGTAAGGACTGACAACTGAGCCGTCTGTCTCTATCAGGCGAATAAGGCATTCATAACTCACCGCTTTTTTCGTTCGGGTATCAAAAATAGGCTGGAAAAAAGGCACTATTCTCTCTTCTTTTATGGCAGCTTTTAGTTTTTTCACCCACTCCATATTTTCTTGATATTTTCTCTCTATTTCAAGTTTTTCATCATACAGCAGAAAATACTTTTTCTGCTCTTTGGCAACTTTAAGGGCAATATCTGCTTTTTCCAACATCTCATTGGGCTGCAATGTTCCACCCATTGTCACACGGATATAAATCTCGTTTTCTTCATAATGAAATACCATCTGTTCAATCTCTTTTGACAGACTGTTGACAATTCGCATAAAAGTCCTGTGAGAAGGCCTTGCTCTAAAGCACAGCGCAAATTCGTCTCCTGAGAGTCGTGTGACACTGATGTTTTGCTCCTCTTCGACAAAAGCCTGCAGTTTTTTTGCAAATTCTCTGAGGACATAATCCCCTGCAATCTGTCCGTAGAAATCATTTATCTCTTTAAAGTCATCTATATTTAAAATCAGCAATGCCCCGTCATTATTCAAATTTTCTATATTGTAAAAAAGTTTTTTTCTGTTGGGCAACTGTGTCAGATCATCTATAAAAAGCTGTCTTTTCAACTCTACTGTTTTCTTCTCGACTTCTCTTGCCAGATAGGCGTTGATATCTTTTTGTTTTCTTGCATAGTCAAATACTTTCTCCTGCATCTCATTTAATGCAGAGACTATAAGCGCGATCTCATTATTCTCTTGTATCGGTTCTATCTTTAATTTTTTCTCCGGTGTAAAACCTTTTAGTATATTGGCAATTTTTCGCAAAGGCTTGAGCAAATTATCTATATAGGCACCAAGAAATATAAATATCAGGAAAAGAATCACAAGCATTTTGAGAAGCAAATGTGTATACTGTTGTATAAGCTGTTCATAATTGTGATTTGAGTAGCTTAAAACAATTGTTCCTATTTTCTTCCTGGAATTTGGCTGAAGAATATCCCATTTGATGGTAAAAAGACTCTGATAACTGTTTTTAGATCTTGTTTCATAAATCAACCTGTCCTTTTCAAAAACCTTCACAGAGAGAATTTCTTTATTTTGCATTAACTGCTTCAGTTTCACATCAATTTGGTTTTCCAGTCCCAGATACATATCTACCGCTATCAAAGGTTCTATTGTTTTTAAGATGAGGGTTGCTTTTTGAAATTCCATATTGTAAAAGGCGTGTTTGTTTATTTTTTCAAATGCAAAAAAAATCCCCCCAATTGTAATAAATGAGGTGATTACGATGGAGCTCATAATCCTGAATGAGAGCGATTTGAATTTTTTTTCTTTCATGCAGCAAGCCTGTTTTTTGCATATATTTTAGCATAAATGTTATGTCAAAAACTATCTTTGTCCAAAAACTTTACCATTTGATATAAAAAAGAGACAAAATCAACATCATCTCTCAGGTTCTCTTTATTAAGATAAATCATGGTTGATTTTTCTATCAGCAAGGAGAGCAGCAGTCCCTCTTTTAGATTTTCTATATCATAAGAAAAGGTGATGATTCCTTTTTCTCTGGCAATTTTTGCAACCCTGGCAATATTCTCCTTGGAAGATTTCAGAACATAAAATGCGGACGCAGGTGTTTTCATATCAAGATGTGCGAAATCAACTATCTTCACTTCATAAGGGTATTTATCAAAATGCCCTTTAAATTTATTTTCTATATACTGCTTTACATGCAGGGCTGTATCATAATCACTTTCATCACACACAATGGTATATACAAGTCTGTTTTTTATAAGTTTTTTTTCTATTTTTTTATCCAGTAACATGATTTTTGGAAAAATTGATGCCTGTGCTTTGAGTAACAACTCATCATAACTGTATCCAAAAAGCAGAGGAACAAACAAGAAATGTAAAAGTAATAAACGCATCATCTAAAACCTCTTTTTAAAGGTAAGTAAAAATGTTCTGCGTTCCTGCGCATAATCATTTACATAGGTATTTGGTGAAGAGGGGTATCGCACATCTGTATCAAAAAGGTTTTTCACACTGACATTCAACGTATAACCATACTGAATATTTTTATAATTCACTGCAGTATCGAGTGTCATATAGGCTTTTAGCTTTGGACGCAGATCTGTTTCTACCCTCTCTTTTGAACTGACATACTTTGCTGTTGCACTCAAAGCCAAAGCAGGATTTATATTATAAATATAAAATCCTTTTACCAGATGATGGGATACATTCGGCAGGTTATTACTGTCGCTGCTGCCATCCATCCTGTAGCTGCCATCTGTGTAGGTATAATTTGCATATACTTTGTCATTAGGCAGGATATGCCCCCTGAACTCAAGTTCTATTCCGTAAATATCTGTCTTGGCACTGTTTTTATACACAGGATCCGTAACAGAATTGTATATCTGATCTTTGTTGGCAAGATAAAAAAGATTCGCCTGCAAATAGGCATCATTGGAAAAATTTCTGATGTATGCCAGTTCATACGATGTTACTTTCTCCGGCTTTAAATCTGTACTGCCTACTCTTGCACTGTTGTTTTTTGTAAACATCTCCTGCCAAGAGGAATTTCTGTGGGAGTTACTGTATATAGCTTTAAATATGTTTTTGAAATCTTTATGATACACAAAAGAAATTCTTGGTTCAAACCCTGCATCTTCATAAGAAGTCTGTTCATAATTTATACCGTATAAGATGCTTAGCTTAGCATTAACATTGTATTCATCCCCCAAAAAGAACGTATAAACATCCCGTGAAGCATCTTTATCAAAAAACGGCCGTGTCAGCGTATAATCTACCAAAGTTGCATCACCCGTAGCAAGATTGGAGAGTTTCGAACTCATCTGGATCGTTCTCTCCTGTCTTGCTTTGTAGCCTATTGTAATGGTATGTTTTGCAACTCCGCTGTATTTCACATACGTCGACTGATACAAAACTCTCTGCTTGGCATAATGCTCTCCGTAAATACCATCAGGAAATACTACACTGCCTAAAACCAAGTTATCAGGTGCCAGTTTTGCTTTTGAATCAAAAGCATCGTATTTTACTCCTGCTTTTATGTCCAATTTAAAAGAGTGTATCTTTTTCATATATCCCAGTTCAGCATAGTAACTCGGCAGTTTCATTCTGTCACTCTTTTGAGGCAGGGCAAGGTTGATCCCGTAGGCGCTTCCCTGTTTATGTTGCAGCATACGGGCTTTGAGTCGAAAGTCTTTGTACCTTACATCCAGTCCGAGAGAATATTCATCAAGCCACAGGGGAGCTTCACCGGACTGAGACAAAGCTATGTTTGCCGGACCTAACGCACCTTGAGAGAGTCCGTCCGGACCGGAAGATATATTTTTATTGTCTTTTTGGTAATAAAAATCTATATGTGTCTTAAACTCTTTGCTTTTAAAGTTTTTTACAAAACCGCCCATTGTGTAATCATACGACCCGTATTTAAATACAACTTTGTCATTTGATTCAAATTCTTCAAAATCTTCTGCATAAGTAACAACATTAATAGATCCGGCATAGGTATTAATCCCGTCTACTTTACTCCCTGGTCCTCTGATAACCTCTATGCGTTTTATCATCTCTATCGGCATGGAAAGATACTCGGAATAAGAATCAAAGAAAAGATTGTTTACTAAAACACCGTCTATAAGCAGTTTGGACTGTCCATAGGCAAAAGGGTTGGAACCTCTGAAAATCGGTGTCTGGTTATTGAAATTATCAGTAGCCATATCTACACCCGGAACAAGCAACAATGCCTCTTTAAGTGTCGACACACCCAACTTTTCCAACTCTTTTGCTTCAAAGACAGAAATAATATAGGGTTGGTAATGTTCATTTTGTTTTGTTTGTGTAGCAATTTCATTAAACTGCTTCATATCTGTCATAATGGAAGAGAGCAAATCTTCTGCCTGCAGTTGCAGTACTGCCAGACAGACAAGTAAAAAAAGTCGTATGCTGCGCTTCACTCCATTGTCCCCCATAATTTTACTAATTCGGGATTTGCATACCCAAGTTCTTTCGTATATAAAATACAAGGATAACGCCATCCAAAATCTTGATGCTGCTGAAGCTTTCCTACCGGTTTATATGGCATTTTGTATATTTTCAACAGCCGTAAAAAGTTTTTTTCAAGATTTCCATATGTATATTCTATTCCCTCTTCTAACATTTTACCATACATATAATGTTTTACCGCTTCTATAATAACTTTTGTCGTCTTCATACTTCTGTATTTTTTATCAACAAAGATTCGTGACATCTCGCCAAGTTTGTTTTTTTCAAACATACTGTTGTCAAACCTTGCACTGTTTTGTGTCGGATATCCAATGGGAGAATTATAAATCAGGCGTACTGTTGCACAGACATTCTCTTCTTCATCCAATGCCGCAAAATGTACCGAATATGCGTCATATTTGTCATACTCTTTTTCATCTTTAAGAGCACTTTTTTCCAGATATTCCGGATATATTTCCCTCAGTATTTTATACCTAAAAGCAAAAACTTTGTCCAGGGTTTTTTTATCGCTTACCTCTAAAAATGTAAAATTCATCATCTTCCGGTTTTATGACTGCTGCAGTTCTTTGAGTTTTTCTTTGACAGCTTCTACGTGTCCTTTGACACGCACTTTTTCCCATTTTGCGCGCACAATGCCCTCAGGGTCTATAATGAATGTGGAACGGACAATGCCCATATACTCTTTGCCATAGTTTTTCTTCAACTGCCACACGCCGTACTTCTGCATCATCTCGGTACTTTCATCACTCAAAAGCGTAATGCCTAAATTATGTTTTTCTATGAAGTTCCTGTGCTTTTTCGTACTGTCTGCACTCACCCCAAGAATCACCGCATCCAATGATGAAAAATCCGGAGCAGCCTCCGTAAACTCACAGGCTTCTGTTGTGCATCCCGGGGTATTGTCTCTCGGGTAAAAATACAACACTATCCATTTTCCTTTTAAATCCCGCAGACACATCTCAACATCATCCTGATTCGGCAGGCAAAAATCCGGTGCCTTCTCTCCAACTTCTATCATTTTCTTTCCTCCTAAAAATAAATTTAACATGCAAACTTCAAAGCCGCCCTCAGCCCGCACTAAAGTACAGGTTCCAGTAAACCGCCTTCGAAGCCACTCTCAAGTCCGCACTGACGTACTAATTCCGAAAAAATATCAATATGTACTTCGGAACCGGTACTTTTAACGCTAAAGCGTAACTTAGAAAAAAACTAAATTTTTTTCTGCAGTGCCGGCTAATTGCTTTAAAAGCGCTATTGCTAGTAAACAAACAACAGCAAATATACCCAAATACCGCTAAATGAAGTAAAAACTATACCCAAAAAAGTTTTCAAAGCCAATAATTTATGCTCATTGGACTTTAACCCAGGAAGCACTCCTTTTATAACCTGATAATTTGCTTTTACTATTGTACGACTCCAGTATACCAATGTAAGTACGGCTATGATTACATGTAAGCCCAGTACAAGAGAAGCGTAAGTATGTGAAACACCGCTTCCTTCCATAAAAGCATCAAATCCTCCGCCCATACGGACACCGTATTCAAAGTATCCGACAACAATGACCGATACTGCAAAAATGGTATTTTGAATAATTCCGTGCGCCCTGTAAAGCTTTTTTCTTGCCAAAGATATTGCTCCATATACCAATAATGGTAAAACTGCTACAATAAGTGTCACAACATCCATAAACAAAGGGGCTCTTGTTCCCAAAAACCCCTGCGTAAACATATAATCCATATCTTATGCCTTTCTTTTTTGATAAGTGTAGTATATCCAGACTAATATTACCAACAAAACAAAAACTATTATAGTTATCTCTTTTAAGTATTCTTGTATAAGCGTCTCATTTTCTCCTATAAAATAGCCCAAAAGTGTCAAAATCAGCGCCCAGATTCCGGCTCCCAGCGTGGTAAAAAAAGAAAACTCAACGATATTCATGCGGGCAAGCCCTGCCGGAATCGAAATAAGCTGCCGAATTCCCGGAATAAGCCTGCCTGTAAAAGTAGAGATATGCCCGTGGCTTTGAAAATAATTTTCCATTTTATCAAGTGTCTCTGGAAAAATAAAAAAATATTTCCCGAATTTCAAAAGAAATTTACGTCCCAGTGTCAGTGCCAGATAGTAATTCACAAAAGCTCCAACCAAAGAGCCGCCCAAAGCACTTCCCATAATGTACGCTATACTCATATCTCCTTTTGCTACCAGATATCCGGCAGGAACCAAAACAATTTCACTCGGAAAAGGAATAAAAGAAGATTCAATCGCCATCATAATAAAAATACCGGGATATCCCCAGTCAAATATCAAATCTACCAAATCCTGCGCCAGTTCCTGTATCATTTCATCTTCTTTTGTACATCTTGAATCATCTGCTGTGCGACATTCCCGTTTGTGTAGTGCAGAAGCTTTTCACTTTTTTCTTTGAGTTGCGGATTTTTAAGTACCTTGATTAGTTTTGGTTTCAAATTTTTCCCTTCACGTTCGCACCATGCCACATTGTCTTTGACAAGAAACTGCGCATTATAATACTGATGATCACCTGCAGCATGCGGATAGGGAACAAAAAACGCAGGACACCCGTTTGCTGTGAGTTCCCAAAGTGTTGAAGCGCCTGCACGCGAAACAGCCAAATCGGCACGTGTAATCAACTCCGGCAGTTTTTTTGTAAATCCATAAAGCTCAACTGAAACACCAAGTCTGTCATACTCCTGCCTGACCCTTTCATAATCAGCCTCTCCGGCCTGGTGTATGATGGCAATATCCATCTTTTGCAACTTATAGGCTACATGTAAAGCCAAATCATTAATCGCCTTTGCCCCATGAGAACCGCCTAAAAATATAATGGTTTTCAGTTTGTCTCTGCATCTGGCATTTTTATAAAAAAACTCTTTGACAGGATACCCCTTTACAGGAGAATTTTTGTCATAAGCAGAAATGAAACTTTTGGCATATTTTTTTAAAAGCCTGTTGAGTCTGCCCTCAACCGAATTTTGCTCATGAATAAAAAGCGGTATAAAAAGGCTCAAAGAAGCAAAAGATGCCGGTGCCGCAGAAAATCCGCCAACACTGTAAACTGCTTGTATTTTATGTTTTTTCAGAATCTTTCTTGCCTCCAAGAAGGCTTGAAAAACCTTATAGAGTGCGTTTATCTTTGCAATACCCTTTTTGTTCACAACACCTGTTGTTTCTAAAAAATAGACATTTGAAAAATTACTGTATTTTTGAAAATATTTTCTGTCCTGTCCCGAGGTCGAACCGACAAAAATCACCTCATATCCATCAGCTACAGCAGCCTCTGACAAAGCTTCGGCAATCATCAAATGCCCGCCTGTTCCGCCGCCTGTAATACATAGTTTCATACCCGCTTTTCCTTAATTCATTTTTGCTTTTTTCGATGCCATCAACACCATACCAACACCAAAAGCAGCACCAAGCATTGCCGAACCGCCATAAGAGAGAAAAGGAACAGAAATCCCTTTAATAGGCGTTATACCGCTTATTCCATAGGCATTTACCAAGAAAGAAAAGGAGAGGATCAGTCCGATGCCGATACTAAAGAGATATATACTTGTATCTTTGGTTCTGTTGGCTATTTTAAATATACGCTGAATCATCCACAAAAAGATGAAAACAACACATAAAACACCAAAAAATCCAAACTCTTCCGCAAGTCCTGCCAAAACAAAGTCCGTATGTACCTCGCTTAAAAAACCGAGTTTAAATGTTCCGTTTGCAAGGCCTGTACCAAAAAGACCGCCATTGTGTATAGCATTGAGAGAGTGCCCTATCTGATATGGTTCAACTTCAACAGGCACCCGAAGTTTATCGGCAATCGCATCAGGCAAAAGATCAAGCACAGAGTTTTGTGCCAAAGCCCACCATGATTTTATCCTGAGTATTCTGTGCTGTGCCGTTACAATAAAGAGGATAACTGCTCCAAAAATCACACCCAGGATAGAAAAGAAAAACCGAAAACTGCTCCCTGCAAAAATCAGCATAAAAAGCAAAGTAGCTCCGAGAACAACAACCTGACCCAAATCTTTTTGCAAAAAGGCTATAATAAACATTGCCCCTAAGAAAATAACAGCATAGGGCATAAATCTTTTAAACTCACCACTCAGTCCCATACCGTCATGATGCCCGAGTTTTCGAGAGAAGCTCCAGGCCAGAAAATAGATAAAGCCCACTTTGAAAAACTCAACAGGAGCAAGCGAAAAGCCGGCTATTTTAATCCATCGTTTTGCCCCGCCGACTTCAGAAACAATACTTTCAGGCAAAAAAGGCATGGCTATCATTAAAATCAGAGAACCAAAAAAGAGAGTGAAACCTATGGGTTTGAGCCATCTGTCCGGATCAAGCTGTGAAAGCATAAAAATTATGATCAGACTCATGAGCCCAAAAACAGTCTGTCTTATCGCAAAATGAAATTCATTCACGCCAAACAAGAGTGTAGTATACGGCGTCAGCGTATACGAAAGTACTATACTGATACCAATCAAAAGTGACACGAGGGTAAAAAGCTTTCTGTCTGCGTTCACGCTTGCTCTACTTTATCTTGTTTATTTTTAAAACAAATTCCACTTCGGGTTTGGAGAGATGCAGTTCTTTGGAAATCGTTTCTATGGGAACACCCTGTTTAAACAGCGATATGATTTTTTCATCATCATTCCCGTGAATAGATGCAGGAATAGAGATCTGCTTGACACCGCTTTCAAGCTGCAGTATTTTGTTTTGTATTTCATGTTCAATGATATTGATATTGTTTTGCAGCTGCTTTATCGCCAAAGAGAGCGGATGCACCATATCATATACACTGCGTTCTATTTCCTGATAAATCTCCTCATCACTCATTCTTTGTGAATTGTCTTTTATACTGCTTTGTGTCTGGTCAAGTTTTTTTTTCAGATAATAAAACTCTCTGTTTAAATCTTCAACCACAGAAGCAACTGAGCGAATGTTTTTTGAATACTCGGCATCTTTTGTATAGACATAATAGAGCAGATAGAGAATAATCGCACCGAGTATGACAATAAGATATTCTATATTGAAACTGAATTGATCCAAATTCACTGTTTTTTCTCTTTGGATTCACGGATTAATATACGTTCACGTGCAGTCAGGTAAGCAGCCCACTCTTTTTCATCACGCTCATGCATTCTGACAATCTGTGCCAAATTTGGAGAAAGTGCCTTAAAAAACACACCGATATCACGTTTGGGATGTACCGGCATACTAATGCGTCCATAATACTCTTTGCCTTCTTGCAGCATAGGTTCTTCGAGTTCAAAATGTTCAAATCCGATAGCACGAATATGCGCTTCATTTGTCAAAGAGAGCCTTTTTGGTGTTTCATTTTTTAAAAACATCTCCAAAGCGTCTATTTTTCGGTGAAGTTCCACCATAAGGTTCAGCAAAACAGGATCGCTTTCTGCTGTTTCACCTCGGGCTTTTGCAAGCTTGAGCCACTGTGAAATCGGATCATCATCACTTTCACTGAGTTGCTGATACTCTCTTTCATATGCGTCTTTGTTTAAATCGGCTTCTGAAAAAACTATAGCAATCGGTGCGGGAACTAAACGGGGTTTATTCATGAGAGTGTCCTGTCAATAATAATTAAAATTAAAAAGGCAATGCCCAGATAGCCGTTGACGGTAAAAAAAGCACGGTCTATTTTTGTAAAATCTTTTCGTACAAGCATTTGCTCATAATAAAGTACAAAACCACTGCCCAAAGCCGCTGCGTACGCAAACATGCCAAGATCTGCCGCCCATACAAAAAGCAGCCAGAACAAAACGGCCAAGGCATGAAAAAGAGCAGAGATAAAGAGTGTGGCATCTGCTCCGTAACGCGATGGTATAGAGTAGAGGTCATTGTCTTTGTCAAAATCTATATCCTGTAAAGAATAAAGCAGGTCAAATCCAGCCACCCAAAAAATGACACCCAAAGAAAGCAACACAGACCATAAAGGTATAGCCGCATTGACCGCAACCACTCCGGCAATCGGAGCCAGTCCGAGCGCTATACCCAAAACCACATGTGCCAAAGACGAAAAACGCTTAAAATAAGAGTATGCAGCCAGAACAAATAAAATAGGAAAACTCAAAGCAAAGGCAAGAGAATTTATCATATAGGCTACGGCAATAAAAATAAGCGCATTTACAATGACAAATATAAGTATGCTTCCCCTGTCAAGTCTGCCGTCTACATTCGGACGGCTGCTTGTTCTTGGGTTTTTTGCATCAATATCACGATCGGCATAACGGTTTACACCCATTGCAAAGTTTCTCGCACTGAGTGCCGCCAAAACACCAAGAACCAAAAGCCATAAACCGAACCAACCATCCGCTGCCACTATCATCGCTATAAAAATGAATGGCAGGGAAAAGACGGAGTGTTCAAACATCACAAGTTCATTAAAATCTTTTGCTTTTTGTAGTATCCGCTGCAAATCAAACCTCATCTTCACTCTTTTTTATATTCTATCTAAATGTGATTTAAATTTTAATGATATTGTGCAACTCCTGTTTCAAATGCTTCAATATATTCATAAAGCACTTCTGTTTTGTTTTTGTGTTGCAAAGCATTTTCTTCCAAGGCACTCTTTTCTGTCTCTTGCATGAGGGTGTAGAGTTCCTCAAGAAAAAGTGCCCCTGCCGCACCCTTTATTTTGTGTGCCGTCTCATATATTTTTTTGTTGTCTTCGCGAACAAAGGCATCTTCAAGAAGAGGCACAAGCTCATGCAGACTCTCTAAAAACAACCTCAAAAGTTTTAATCCGACCTCTTTGCTGACACCTACTTTTTTATTTACCTGCAGTAAGATTTTTTCTATATCTATCTGTATGACATCTCTGTGTTGTCTTGAGTATTTTGACAAAATCGTTTCCAGTTCCTCACTGTCTATCGGCTTGCTCAGATACTCATTCATACCGCAGGCAAGAAATTTTTCCCGGTCTCCTTTGATGGCATTTGCCGTCAGTGCCACAATGGCAACATCAGACTGCAGTTCTTTGCGTATAAGTTTTGTCGCTTCAAGACCATTCATCACCGGCATATTTATATCCATAAAAACCAGATCATACTCGTTTTGTGCCACTTTATCCACGGCCTCTTTCCCGTTATGTGCAAATTCGAGGGTTATATTTGTATACTTCCTGAAAATTGACTCTATCAGCATTCTGTTTATTTCATAATCTTCTGCGACAAGTACATGTAAAGAGAGCTTGTCACATACCCCCTCTTGCTGACACTCTCCATATATATTGTCTTCCTGGAGCGTTTCTTCATCCGCATCACACAGATCAAAATCCAGATAAAAGAAAAATTCACTGCCTTTGTCTTCAACAGACTCTACCCGCAGTTCACTGTCAAATACATGAAGCAGATCGGCACTGATGCTCAAACCGAGCCCTGTTCCTCCAAACCTCCTCGTTATCGATGTCTCCGCCTGGGCAAAAGGCTTGAATATCTCTTCGAGTTTGTCCTGTGCAATGCCAATGCCACTGTCTTTGATACTAAAATGAAGTCTTTGCTGTGTCGCAGTTTCACTGACCAAAGATATACTCAACTTCACAGTGCCGCATTCAGGAGTAAATTTAATGGCATTTGAGAGTAGATTTATCATGACCTGTCGCAGGCGGGTAGCATCACTGTACAAACATGCAGAAATGGCATTGTCAATTTCAAGTGTATAATGCAGGCCTTTTTCATCTGCTACGGATTTGAGCAGTTCATAGGTTGTTGCAAATTCCACAAAAGGATTCAACGGCACCTTTTCAAGTGAGATTTTATTGTTGGTTATTTTTGAAGAGTCTAAAATATCATTGACAATATTGAGCAGCGTTTTTGTCGAAGAGCTGATAACATTAAGATATTTTTCCTGTGTCGCATCCAGCCGTGTTTTGCTCAGCAGCTCTGTAAAACCCAAAATACCGTTCATCGGAGTTCTGATTTCATGACTCATATTTGCCAAAAACATTGCCTGTGCTGTTTCGGCTGCTTCAGCCTTTTTTCTACTCTCCACCAAAGAGGTTACATCTTCACGAATTGCCATATATTCTATAATCTCATTATTTTCATCATGAATGGGAATAATAGAGCTTTTGACATAGTAACTGCTGCCGTCTTTTGCTCTGTTGGCAAACTCTCCCTGCCAGATATTTCCTTTTTTTATTTCTCTCCACATCTCGGCAAAGACCTCATCAGGCACATCCGGGTCACGGACAATACTGTGCGCCTGACCGATAAGTTCTTCTTTTTTATACCCGCTCACCTCTTCAAAACGTTCATTCACATAGGTAATGTTTCCCAGAGTGTCTGTTCTTGAAATAATAACAACACTGTCAAGTGCTTTTAAAAACTCGTCAAGTTTAAACTTTGACGCTTTAAAGTGCTTCTCTTTTTCCTTCAACTCGGTTGTCACATAGTCAATCAGATTAAAAAGGGCACTGTCTGTTTTGGAACTGTTTTTCAGTTTTCTTTTTTCATTGAGCGTATGCTTGCGTGTTTGGGTCCCTTTTTCACGCAAAAATAAAATTGTTGTCGTGATATTGAGCAGTCTTGCTTTTTTTTCATTTAAGAAAAACTCTCCAAAGGTAAAAAAACCGCTGGTGGGTGCAATATTTTCAAGCAATCGAAATATTTTCTCCAGCTCTTTGTCCAAAAACTGTTTTCTTGCAATACAGGAGTATATAAAGCAGGCCTGCAAAGAGTCTGTATCCGTTATGCCTTCTTTGAGAGTATACTGGTTCACAAGAGTTCTGCTGCCTATGCCAAAACGCACCTCTTCTCCCTCCGCCAAATTACCACCGTACAATAAACTTCCGTCATCAAACATACTGAGCATGGATCTTGCGACAGGCATATCTTTTTCCTGGCAGATGAGCGGAAATTCTATCGTTGAAGCCGGCATATTGTCCACGGCGAAATCACCAAGCACTTCGGCATACACATCTTTGATAGGACGGTGATCGATTTCATAGACTCTTGCACCTTCGGATTTTGTAATCATAAAAGTCGGGCCGACAGCTCTCCAACCCAGATTATAATCCTGAAACACTTCCAGTGCCTCCCCTTGCAGGGTAACACATACCGCACCACCGTCAAACACTTTGTCTTCAAAAACTGTATAGGTCTGTTGAAAATGAAGCATATCTGCAGCCATCCCTCCGGCAATGACCGCATGATTGAAATTACAGGAGGCAAGCCCTTCAAGATACTCCTCTCCGTTATGCTGCAGACCGTCCAAAAAGGTAATGACACATTTTGTATCTTTGCCAAAAATCTTTTTTGACAAAGTGTGCCCGAGTCTATAAGAGTCCTCTCCTCTTTCATAATATGCATGCAGCGTTGTTTTTTCAAAAAGTGTTATGCTGACAACCGTACTGCTGTCAAGCATCTCTCCGTTTGCAATTTCTCCTGCCGCAGAAGCACCGATGAGCAGGGCATCTGTAAAAGTCGCATATATCTCTGCAGCGGTTTTTTGCAGTGCCTCTTTTGATTCCAAAGAGCTGAACAGTTGAATTAAAATATTTTTTTGATTTACATCAATGGCTGCCTCTTGCAAAAAGCTGTGAAAAGCATCCAAATTTGTATATATATGATTGTACTGTTTCATAATAAATCTTTTTGTTTGAGTTTACACCATAAGGCTTTACAAAGTTATTAAGTTTGGTATAATTACTCTTCAAATCAACAAAACAATAAGGTTTATTCAATTATGAAATTTACTATTTTTCTTTTTCTGCTTCTCTTTTTCAGTGCCTGCAATTTCACTGAATCCAAAGAGGAGCTTGCAGCAAAACAGCTTGCACAAAAAAAAGCTTTTGAAGAAAAAGTTGCCGACACAAAAGAGATACAACTCAAACAAATTGATGCACAAAAAGAGCAGGAGCTGGCAAAGATAAATGCACAGACTACTCTGGCGAAAATGGAAAAAGCACAACTGCTCGAAAAAATAAAACTTGAAGCAGCAGCACAAAAAGAAAAAATGCTTTTGGCCCAGGCAAAAGAGAAAGAGGCTTTTGAAGCAAAACTGCGTGATTTGGAGCGTCAGGATGCTATGGAATTAAAACGCTACCTCCTGTTGATACTCTTTTTTGTACTGCTTATTGCTACTTATTTTATCTACCTCTATTTCAAGCGCAGACACGATGATAAACTCAGAGCCTACCAGGACAACCTGGACAAATATTTTCATCAGCAGGAAAACATGACAAAAATGCGTATAGCCGAAAAAATTATAGACACTGTCGCCAGCGGCAAGCTGGGAAAAGAACAGGAGAGTGAGCTTATAAAAGCACTCAGCGGCAATATTTCACCTGCAGATGAACCTAAACTGCTCAGTGATGAAACAACGCAAGACGCGCAAATAATCGATCAAGACAAATGAGTTTCAAACAGATTGCCATTATAGGACCAACGGCCTCGGGAAAAAGTGACTTGGCCATCAGCATTGCACAACAGACAAATGCCTGTATTCTCTCCATAGATTCACTGAGCATCTATAAAGAAATTGACATCGTCTCGGCAAAGCCTTCTTCTGAAGAACTCACACAAATCAAACATTACGGTATCAATGAACTTTTTGTCAATGAACATTTCAGTGTTGATATTTTTATAGATTTGTATAAAAAAGTACGCCTTACATGTAAAGAAGAAAACAAAAATCTCGTCATCGTCGGCGGCACCTCTTTTTACCTCAAATCTTTGCTTGAAGGGCTCTCGACACTTCCCGATATTACACAGGAACACAGTTTACATGTAACGAAGAAACTGCAAAATCTGGATGCCTGTTATGCATTTTTGGTACAAACAGATCCAGAATATATGCAAAAAATCGCCTCCAGTGACAGATACCGTATAGAAAAAGCGCTCCTGATTTATGAAGCATCGGGTATCTCTGCGAGTGAATGGTTCCGACAAAATCCGCCAAAGCCCATTATCGAGGACATAGATATTTACAATATTGACGTCCAAAGAGATGTTTTGCGCCAACGCATCCAAAAAAGAACACAGAAAATGTATGAAAAAGGACTGATTGACGAGGTTTGTTTTTTGGAACAAAAATATACAAGAACACCCCATGCCATGGGCGCAATCGGCATAATGGAAGTGCTTGATTTTTTAGACGGCAAAATAAAACAAGAGGAAATGCTCTCTCTTATCTCTACACACACCGCACAGCTTGCAAAAAGACAACAGACTTTTAACCGCACGCAGTTTAGAAATGTTACAAATGCAAAACTTGAAGATTTGGAAGAACTTATTTTGAGCAGATTTTAGCATACATCTCAGGACGTCTGTCTCTTAGCAGTCCCCAGTATTCTCTTTGTTTGGCATTCTCAGCCAGGTCAAATTCAGCGTAAATAACCTCTTCTCTCCAACGGGAAGCCTCTGCAATTTTTGCCCCTGTATAGTCTGTAATAAAAGAAGAACCGTAAAAAGTAAGCCTGCAGCTCTCCCCTTTTTCTTCTCCTGTACGGTTTGCGACAACCACCGGTACCGTATTTGTCGCGGCATGCCCCATCTGGACTCTTTGCCAGTGCTCTTTTGAATCCAAATGAATCTCCGGTTCGCTGCCGATAGCCGTCGGATAAAACAGAATCTCTGCACCCATCAAAGTCAATGCCCGTGCCGTTTCGCAAAACCATTGGTCCCAGCAGATGCCCACGCCGATTTTTCCATAGGCTGTCTCATAGACTTTAAAGCCCGTATTTCCCGGTTTGAAGTAAAATTTCTCTTCATACCCCGGACCGTCAGGAATGTGCGTTTTACGATAGTTGTCCAGCACCGCTCCGTCCGCATTGACAACGACAAGTGAATTAAAGTACCCTTCATCCGCTTTTTCAAAATAACTCACTAAGACAACCACGTGTAGCTCTTTTGCCAAAGCCGCAAAATGTTGTATCAGTGCGTTATTTTTCAAAGGCTGTGCCCATGCAAAGTATTTTTCGTCCATATCTTTGCAAAAATAGAGCCCTTCAAAAAGTTCCGGTAAAAGTATGATATTTGCTCCGTTTGCAGCAGCTTCACGGACAAACTGCCCAGCTTTTAAAACATTGGCGTTTTTGTCTTCGCTCATACTCATCTGAATTGCAGCTGCTTTTACCGGTTTATTCATAATCTATCCTCTGCCTGTTACTTCTAAAAGATGGTAGCCAAACTGTGTTTGAATCGGTCCGTACACAACACCGACATCCCCGCTAAATACAGCCTCATCAAATTCAGGAACCATTTGTCCCGGTCCGAATTTCCCCAAATCTCCGCCGTTTGCCGAAGAAGGACATGTGGAATTTGCTTTTGCCACCTCCGCAAAATCCGCTCCGTTTTGTATTTCGTTTTTCAATTCATTACACTTTTCTTCACTCTCTACAAGTATATGTCTTGCTGTTGCCCATGCCATCTTTTAATTCCTTAATTTTGTTTTACAAAATGAAGGAAACCGTCTATTGATTTTATCACGAGTATGAAAGTAATTTCATTCTCTACGTTAACACTAGGTTTCCTTCGGCAGGAAGCCCGTCGCACCAGTACGACTTTATTCCACATTTTGTTTATAAAATTTTACTCTATTTTTACTTATAGTTACACTTTAGGACTTTTGTATTAACTACTTTTACCTATAATACTGAAAAAATACGGAGAAGATATATGAAAAATATAATTATTGGACTTTTGGCGACTTTTTTGCTGCTGGGCTGCAGCTCAAAAAGTGATGAGAACAAAAATGTAGAACCAAAACTCGTTGTCTCAAAAAGTCTGGCAGATCTAAAACTCAAAGACCAGTTTGAAAAGCCGCATACACTCAATGCAGACACATACAAAGTGATTTTTGCTTTTGACAAAGAGCCTGCACATACATGTAACGACTTTTTTAACACACAAAAACCGAACTACCTGCAAGAGCATCATGTGCAGTTTGTAGCCGATGTAAGTGCGGCACCTTCCATTATCAGAAGCCTTTTTATCCTTCCGGGTCTCAAAGACTTCAAACACATTGTTCTGCTCTTGGATGACAAAAAAGTTGCCGCCCCGTACAGAAAAGGGATTGATACAACAAAAATAGTTGTTGTGACGCTTTTAAACAAAAAAATTACCGACATCAAAACAATCTCTACAACCGAGCAGTTGAAAAAAGCGGTTGAAGATGATTCAGCTATGTCTTACATCGCCCCTGTTATCAACAAAGTTATGGACAGTGTAGACAACGCTACAAAATAGAAGCAACGGAGTCAAAAAGATAATCAGGCTTGATGCCCAAAGACAAATCTTTTTTTGAAAACTTGCCTGTTTTGACAAGAGCCGCTTTTATACCGGCGTCTTGTGCTCCTTTTATATCACTCTCTATATCATCGCCTATCATGACGCACTTCTCTGGCTTTACATGTAAACTCGCACAGGCCAAATGGTAAAATTCTTTGCTTGGTTTGCCTATAAGCGAAGCACTCTGTCCGCTGGCATACTCCAAGGCACTCACAAAACAGCCGGCATCCATACTCAGTTCGTTGTCCGCATCTTTAAAGTACCTGTTTTTTGCAATGGCAAGCAGCGAAGCCCCCTCCATCAGCTTTCTGAATGCACGGTTGAGATTTTTGTAATTGAAATTTTCTTGGGCATCTCCGACAACGACATACTTTTTGTCATAATATTTCAGCTCGTTAAAAAAAGAGAGCGCATCATCCGTCAGTAAAAACTCCGCAGAACTTTTCTCTTTTGCTAAAAACATTTTTGTCACGTCAAGCGCCGTAATAATTTCCTCACTCTCAATGTCAAAGCCCATTTTTTGCAGTTTTTTGACAACCTGTGCAGAGGTTTTTTGGGTGGTATTTGTCAAAAAACGTATGGGGTAGTGCTTTTTTATCTCTCTTATTGCCGCAACCGCGCCTTTTATAGGCTCCTCGCCTACATACAACACACCGCCGATGTCACATAATATTGCTTTAACAGATTCATCAAACATCATTCTCTCCTCCTTTAAAAAATCGAAAGCCCCGTTTTTGTCGTAAAAAGCTCCAGTGCTTTTGTACCTATGAGTGAGTTTCCCTGTTCATTCAAAGCAGGTGACCAGACACAGATTCCCATTTTTTGAGGAATGACGGCTACAATTCCCCCACCTACACCGCTTTTTCCCGGAACGCCTACCTTAAAAGCAAAATCCCCCGACGCATCATAATGTCCACAGGTCAGCATCACGGCATTTATCCGCTTTGCCTGCGCTTTGGTTATATAGGTTTTTTTGTTTATGGGGTCTATGCCGTGGTTGGCAAGGTAGAGCATAGAGCGTGAAAGCATTTTTGTATTCATCTCCAGGGCACAGTGATTAAAATAGGTCTGCACCAGACTTATGGCTTCATTGTCTATATTTCCAAAACTCTTCATCAGGTTTGTCAGCGCCAGATTTCTGTAGGCATGCTGCATTTCTGAACTTGCTACGACTGCATCCATACTTATACTTGTATCATCGGCAATAGAGCGTATAAAATCCACTATGGCATCAAAGGCGAGCGTATCTTTTTTATAATGCGTGATAAGCGTGTCTGTAATCACGATGGCTCCGGCATTTATAAAAGGGTTACGCGGAATGCCGTTTTCATATTCGAGTTGCACAAGAGAATTAAAAGGGTTTCCCGAAGGTTCACGTCCTACGCGCCTGTAAAGCTCTGCACCGAAATATTTTAAAGCCATCGTAAAGGTAAAAACTTTGGAGATACTCTGTATGGAAAAAAGTGTCTCTGAAGCACCCACATGGTAAGAACTTCCGCCAAAAAAGGTAATGCTCATCGCAAACTGCTTTGCATCAGCCTCTGCAAGTGCAGGAATATAATCGGCCACTTTTCCTTTTCCAAAAAGCGGCTGTATCTCAATTTCAATATCTTGCAGAATTTGTTGGTAGTCCATCGGTTTATCCTTTTAAACCACAGAGCCCGCACTGCAGAAAAAAATTTAGTTTTTTTCTAAGTTACGCTTTAGCGTTAAAAGTACGGGTTCCGAAAAAGTCACTCTAAGATATTTTAACACAATTATTGTAATTCCAGCAGTACCGTGTCTCTCCTGGTTACATCAACCCGTCTGCAGGCATTTTCAAAGGCTCCGCCCTCGCCTATGACGATACATTTGTGCTTGGCACGCGTAATGGCGGTATATATCAGCTTGGTATTGTGCATAATATAGTGCGTAAAACTCATAGGAATCACCACAATATCATACTCCATGCCCTGTACTTTGTGAATGGTAAGGGCATAGGAGAGCATCAAATGTGATTTCAGCTCTTCATATTCATAACGAACCACTACATCTTCATTGGGGTAAAAAACAAATACCTGCTCCTCTTCTTCATCAATTTTAAAAAGGAGTCCGCTCATGCCGTTAAAAATTCTCCGCTCATTTGCTTCCTCCCCCTCTTTAAAGCCCTCGCCGCTCCAGGAAACCATATTTTCGTTTTTCGTATGCACGACCTTGTCCATCAAACGAAATTCAAGTTCTCCCCGCTTGACACACTTTTTCGGATTGGGATTAAAATACTCCTGCAAAACTTTGTTGAGATTATTCGAGCCTAATATTCCGCCTTTCATAGGCGTAATAACCTGAAAATAGTTCAGATACTCTTTAATCTGTTTGTTGCTCAGCCGGTATCTGGCTTTTTCTATAGACTCGACAACCCGGTGAATAATCTCCGCAATAATCTGTTGTGAGTTGTCCTCTCTGAGGTTTTTTAGCTCCTCCTGTGAGAGTTGGTTTTTCAAGGCGTAGTAGTTTTGTATGCTGACATCGACAAACTCGAAATCTTCATATTTTTGCCGATACTCAGGAATCTCTGCCTGACGGATTTGGTTGGCGATGAGGGTAATCGCCTGTTCTTCACTCTGTCTGTAAATCTGCGTCAGTTTCACAGTAGGCGCGAGTGCGAGTGTCAGCACATCACTCAAAACATTTCCCGCTCCGATAGGAGGCAACTGCGCATCATCTCCGACAATAATGACAATGGCCTTTTTAGAAATTTTGTGCATCACCCGTGCAAATAAAGAGGAGTTTATCATAGAGGCTTCATCAATCAATACAACCGAATAGGGAAATTTGTCACTTCCCTCATGTTTGACTAGCAGTGACTGAATTGTTGCAGACTCAAAACCCGTTGTGTCGCTGATACGCTGGGAAGCTATACCGCTCAAAGCACAGGTAATTATCTCTTTTTTATCATATCGGGTATTAAGCAGTTCTAAAATTGTTTTGCTTGTCGTACTCTTTCCTGTTCCGGCATACCCGACCAAAAAAAGTAAAGAAGCGCCCTTATTTATCATCTCCACGGCAGTTTTTTGCTGTTCGCCGAGCTTGAGAGAACTCTCAGACAAAAAAGCATCAAGATCTTTGACAAATCCGCCGCTGTCAAGTTTTGCTCGCGTTGTAAAATCATCATACAAAAACTTCTCTGCATCATACAGACGTGCAGGAGAAACCCGATCGTTTTTCATAATCACTATGCTTTGTTCAGCCACCCGCTCCACCAAAGCCGCCTCATACAGATTTTCTTTGTTGACAAAGCCAAGCAGTTCGTCCAGACCGCCAAAAAGCACCTCTTTTGCTATGCAGCTGTTTCCCTGTGCCTCACAGTAGTTTAAGAGCACATAATCCATCGCCGAACTGATACGCTGTTCATTCTCAGGCGTCACGCCCATTTTCAGTGCCAGTTCATCTGCACGTTTGAAACCTATGGAGTTGATATTTGTCAGAATGTAGGGATTTTCTTTGATTTTTGTGCACGGCTCGTCCACATCTTTCATCGCGGTGGCAATCGTTGTCAACAGTGCCGGTGTTACATCATAAGGGCTTAAAAACTCCCCCAGCCGACGCATGGAACGAAACTGTTTCCAGGAAGCCTGGATTTTTTTGAGCCGTTTTTCTTTAATGCCTTTGAACTCCAGCAGTTTTTCTATGTCATTGTCCAAAATTTCTACAAGTTCTTCCGCGCCGAAATGTTCTATCAGATCCGCAGAGAGTTTTTTTGTAAAGCCTTTAATGATTTTATTTAAAAAGAAAAAGAGTTCATTCTGGTTGACTTTGAGTGTCTCAAATTTAAAAGTCTTGCCATACTTTTTATGCTCAACCCACTCTCCCTCAAGCGTAATAGCAGACCCTTTAATACTCTCGACATCACTTTCAAAATAGGTCCCGCTGATTTTTTCACCGCTTTTTAAAACAGCAATGAAAAAGCCCTCGGATTCAAAAAGAATTCTGTCGATTTGCCCTATGATTGTCATATTATTCTACTTTTTAAATACAAAAAGATGTTCATGCATAATCAATAAAAAATTAGCCTCTTTGCTTTTTCTCACCCAAAAACCGGTAGCTCTACAGTTATGCTGATGTTTTATAATGTCTTCCTTTAATTCAAATCCAACTTTTAAAAATCTCTGCATTACTTTAAATGCTAATGGCTGGTACATTTTATTTCTTCTAGTATCTCCAATCAAGATCGCACAATATTTATCTTTCTTTAAAACTCTGTAAAATTCTTCTGCCACCTTTTCTATCTCATCGCAAAATTCATCTAAATCATGTATATTTGATAAATCTTCTTGAATCTGTTTCTCTGAATATTTTATAATATCCACATAAGGTGGATGATTTAAAATAAAATCAATAGACTCATCATTCAACATCTTCAAACTTCTGCTGTCATTTATGTCCAGTTTTATATGTGGATTATATTCACACTCAAATTCTAGTGCTTTTTTCGTAAGTTCTATTGCATTCGGGTTAATATCAAGTGCTAAAAGGTTTCGATTTAAAAGTTTACACTCAATTGCCGTTGTTCCTCCGCCAATCATCGGATCAAGTAGATAGTCATCTTCGTTAGAATATCTTATAATTAAATTTCGTACAACTTCCGGTGCCCAATTTCCACGATATTTTGAATTATGTGTTGCCCATTTTCCACGGCGAGCAAAACTCCAAACAGTCGTACATTCTTGCTCAAAATCATCAGGATTAAGCTTTTTAATTTTTTGCATAACTTAATACTTTATATTGATTATTTTCAAATGAGTAGTCTATTACAGTGTTCTTTTTTATGAGACTTTCAAATTCATCAGCATTATAAATTTCATCCAATACTACATTATCAATTTTTTCGCACTCTATATTTTCATCTGGAAAAGTAAAATAGTAATCCCAATTTGCATCTCCACACATCAAAAAGCTATCTTCAACTTGAGAGGAAACATGCTCTATGTTCATAATGTAAATAGTTTTAAAATAATTCACTTACTATCCTTTGTTTTTAAACTTAAAGATATTTCAAGTCCTAAATAATCCAAAATTTTCAAGAGTGTTTTATTTCCTAAATTTGAACTTCTGATAGCCTGATAAAAGTGAGCCCTTTGAATATTCAATGCTTTATATACATCACTGGGTTTCAAGCCTTTTTTTATCAACTCTATTTGAATATCTTTTTCAAGCATAATTATAACTCATTTTTTCTAATTTGTATATAATAAAATATACAAAAGATATAATTTCATAGACATATTGTTTCCAAAATACCATTTTTTAGCATATCAATATTAATAACATAATTATTATGATTAAAAGTTTCTTCAAGTGCATTGAGTGCTGTAAGCCAACCTTTTCCATCTGTAATCCATATAAATTCAATATTTTGTGATTTTAAGAAACCATGTAAATATTGGTACTCTCCAGCAGTTGCTTTTAATTTAGAACCTCCACCGCTATAATAATTTACCTCTATAAGATACAATTTTTTAATATCATTATTAAAAAGTGCAAAATCAAATCTTCTACTGTTTTTATCTATCGTTATATTATAATCAAATGTTTCTCGAATTCTTTTTTGCGTTGCTTGTTCAATATAACTATAATTTTTATTTTTTTCACAAAATGCATCTAAAAATTTAGATACTAAATTTTCCATCAGCGTACCGGTTCTATTTTTTCTAGCATTCGTATCAAAGCCAACCTCAACACCAAAGCAATAATCAACTAAATTTTTGATATATTTATTTTGAAATATATCTTTTAAGCCACTTTCACAAAAAAATATCAATAACTCTTTTTTTATATTATCATTGATTGGATCATAAAAAATATATTGTTTATTTTCAGCAATTAAAGTATTCATATCTGTAATAATAGAGGTATCGTGTAGTTTATCTTTTCTAACGGCAACAAGCAAAGGTAAAGCTTGCCTAACTTTTGGATATTCATCCACAAGTTTTATAAATTCTTCTTCAATATTATCTTCACCGATCAAAGAATTCAAAATATTAAGTTCAACTTTTACTTTTTGTACATTTAATTTCACTTTTTCAAAATCTACAAAATAATCCCATGTAAATATTGATTCTTGAAATGTATTTTTTAAATTATTAAAATTCATATAATTGTTCCATTAGTGAACTATTTCTTTTTTCAATATTTTCTTTTTCCCAATCACTGTTTTCAAAAACTTCTTTAGTTGTTAATAGCGTAGATTCCTTTAAAATAATATTTCTTTTTTTATCATAACTTTTATTTCCTACTTTTGAATTAATATCTTTATCCAACAAAACTAAATTTCCAATATTTTGAATATACTTTGTATCTATTCTTTGCCAAGATTGATCAGGTTTTTCAGGATATATGTGTTCTAAACTCACATCAAATAATTCTACATTGTAATTTTGTTTTTCATATTCAAGCCTTTTAAGTGAATATTGAACCAATTTTTTTTGTTTTGGATTTTTTGAAGAAAAATATAATCTAGTATTTATTTTGGCTTGAAATTGCTCTTTACTTGGTAGCTTATCCTTTAATTTTTTCATCATCTCATCAATTACATTATGCTTTAAATGTTTAGTACCAGCATTATATAAATCTCTTGAAATTCTTGAATACATAGTATCTAATCCTGATGATCTACCTCCCATAATTGCATTATTTATAAAATGAAATCTCTCAATTGCTCTTAATGCTTTTATTAAATAGGCTAATGATATATGTTTATTTTGATATTCTCTTAATAAAGATATCAATAAGCTATTTGCAACTTGTATATTAAAGATTTGAATCGCATGCAGTGATAGATATACTTTAAATTCTCCATTAGTTTTCCAATCTTCTACTCTTGGACTAATAATCTTTTTAAAAAGTTTCGAATCTTCACATAAATTTGTCAAAAAGGTATTGTAATCAAAGTCATCTTCTTTTGATTCTTTCATAAATTCTTTATATATTTTTCTATCAGAAACTTTTTTATATTTTGATGCCCAAAAATAATTTAAAAATTTTAAATTTTTTTCTTTTGAATTTTCTATTACTTTTTTCCAACTATCATTAGGTTCATCTATGTGTGGTTGCCTATTATAGTTTTTAAAAACTTGATTTTTTATCAAATCTAATGGGGTTAAATCTTTTCCTTTAGCATTTAATGTTTCAAAAATTGTAAAGGCATCAACTTCATCATCGACAGCAACAAAAATAATTTCTAAATTTAAAATTTTATCTCGTAATACTATTAATTTATCACTATCTAATTCTTTCCAATCTTTATAAAATTTATTATATGCTTTTATAATCTTTTTTTCACCAGCTTTCACTGCTTGAATTTTTTTATCTTTCTTGTTAGGTTTACTTTGAACATATGCTTGCAATACTGGATATGGCATTTTATTATCAAGTATAACATATTCCTTATAATTCTTATCCTTTGCAAAAATATAATTTTCATGTAAACCATTAGCTAAATCATCTAACTTATTATCAAAAAAAATATCTCTAATAACTGACAACATTATTGTAATAGTTGTGATTCTTTGTTGTCCGTCTATAACTCTAAACTTTAATCCATTATAATTACCTTCACAAACCATATGCCCTATAAAATAATTATCCTCTTGACTATCATTAATATCGCTAATAAATTCATTTAGGTTATCTTCTGTCCAATCATATTCTCTTTGATATTCAGGAATAATATATTGTCCTTTTTTTAAAATACTTTCTATTGTTTGACTTCTTGCTTCAACATTCATTACTAATTCCTTATCAAAACTTCATTAATCTTACCGCGATTATCGCTTTTGCTATTAATAAATCTATTAGCTTGAACAAATTCAATATTATATTTTTGATACAACTCTTTTATAAAGCCAGTATCTGAATTGCTATGTAAAACAAAACAATTTTTTTTGTGTAACTCTTCAAAAACATCAAACAATTCTCTTTGTTTATCATCCAAAAAAGTATTTTCATCATACGCTGTAAAGTTTGCAGTTTGTGTTAATGGATAATAAGGAGGATCAAAATAAATTAAATCGTTTTTCTTTACATTATCAGTAACATTATGAAATGTTTTATTTAAAATAATTGCATTTTGCAATGCTTCACTTGCATTTAAAATCGTATCTCTATCTGCAATATTTGGATTTTTATAACTTCCTATAGGTGTGTTAAATTGTCCTTTTTTATTAACTCGGTAGAGTCCATTAAAACAAGTTTTATTAAGATATATAAATCTTGTAGCTCTTTCAATATCACTTAAATTTTTAAAATCTTCTTTGCGATCTAATGCTCTTACTTCGTAGTAAAACTCTTTAGAATGTAGTTTTTCATATGTTTCAAGGTTAACTATAAGTTCATCTGGATTTTCTTTTACAACGTTATAAGCATTAATAAGTTCGCTATTAATATCTGAAAGATACACTTTTTTATTTTGAAGTAAACCTTGCGAATATAACTCAAAAAAAACTGCACCACCTCCTAAAAACGGTTCATGATAATTTTCAAATTTTTTTGGAAATTTTTCTAACAATTGTGGGAGCAGACCTCTTTTGCCTCCTACCCATTTTATAAATGGTTTGTACTTTGTAAGCTGTTTATAGTTTATAGGAGCCGTCATAATAAAATCCCTTATATTTTTAATACTATACTATTATAAATTGCAATGAAAAATGAAAAATATGACATCATGCCATATTACTTCGTTACTATCGCAAAGCTCTGCTCTAGGATCTCTGTATGCTTTTTGATAAAATCATTCAAATCTTTGAGCTTTAATTTTTTAATTTTTTTGAGTTCTGTTTCTGAATGATTCAGAGGAAAACCTTTGTAGTAGTCCATAAAGGTGCGTTGCAGTCTTTGGCTCATGGTTTCTACCCGTAACGGTTCACTGCCGAGAAGAAATTTCTTTGTCTGTTCAAGCTCTTCTTTGCTTACACCTTTGTGAACAAATTCCGAAATCACATTTATGACTGTTTTTTTCGCCTCATCCATTGAGTCAAGTTTTGTCTGCAGATATCCGTCCATATACGAAACAGATTTGTTTACATGTACCCGAGCATAGGCGGAGTAGGCAAGTCCGCGTTTGACACGAATCTCTTCCATCAGACGACTGCCAAAACCGCCTGTTCCGAGTATAAAGGTTGCCACTCTGGCTTTGTAATACTCTTCATCATTTACAGCCATATTATACGGTGAGCCGAAATAGATGTATGCCTGTTCTGTTTCTCTTTTTAAAATACTCTCTTTTGGCTTGTCACTCGCTTGAAAATGCGGCAGAGGTTCGCTTTTGCCTTTTGGCAGTGTATTTAAAATTTTGGCCATATTCTCTTTGACTTCTTTTATATCAAGATCACCTCCGATGACAATGATAGCTCTAGCCACAACCAAATGCTGCTTCACAAACTCTTTTACATCCTTTAGTTCTATGCTTTTTACGCTCTCTACAGTGCCCGATGCAGGCTGTGCCAGCGGTGTGTTTGAGAAAAGAAGCTTTTTGAGTTCGTTTGATGCAACATAATCGTAGTCATTCTCTTTGCGGCTAAGTGAACCAAGCGTCATTGTTTTGACTTTGGAAAGCGCTGCTTCACTGTAGTTTGGATCTTTCAGCAAAGTATTTAAAAACTTTGTGGCATTTTCAAACTCATCTTTAAGCGAACTCATTTCAATTACAAAAGTCTCACTGCCTGTATTTGCAGATATGTGAATCGCCCGAGACTCAAGCTCCTCAGAAAAACCGTTTGAACCCAGTTTTTTTGTTCCCTCATTGAGAAGTTTTGAAGAAAATTTTGCCAATCCCGGTATTTTTGTATCTGTTATCGTTCCGCTGTTTGTAAACACAATCTGTGTGTTGACAAGGGGAAGTCTTTTATCCTGCTCAAAAATAAGCGGGACTTTGATTCCCTTTACTTCTATATAGTCTATTTGTGCTGCCATGATTATCTGTCCTATTGCTAATATTATAAAAAAAAGTTTCATTATTGAAATATCTCTAAAGTCTCATATGCCGTATTTCTTACAGCCGGGGTTTCACCCAGGTCTTTGATGAGATGTACCATCTCCTCTTTTGCCATGTGGTAGGCCGCACCGGCTGAACTGACGACATTTTCTTCCATCATCGTGCTTCCCAAATCATTTGCCCCGAATTTGAGTGCCATCTGACCGATATAGGGACCCTGCGTAACCCAGGAACTTTGGATATTTGGCACATTGTCAAGATACAGACGGGCAACAGCCAACAAACGCAAGTATCTGTTAGAAGAGGGTTTTTCCATGTCAGGAATCAGACGCAGCAGTTCCGTGTTTTTGCCCTGAAAACTCCACATAATGAAAGCACGGAATCCTCCCGTTTCATCCTGCAGATTTCGCACCATATCCAAATGCGCTATGATGTCTTCATCACTCTCAACTGTTCCGTACATCATTGTCGCCGTACTCATTATACCGAGTTTATGCGCCTGTCTGTGAACATCCACCCAGACTTCAGCGTCTATCTTTTTGGGTGCAATAATGTCACGCACTTTGTCTGAAAGTATCTCAGCCCCCGCACCCGGAATAGAAGCCAGTCCTTTTGCTTTTAAACGTGCCAAAACTTCCTGAATACTGATACGCGAAACTTTGGCGATGAAGTCCAACTCGATGGAACTGAATCCGTGAATCGTAATCGTCGGGTATTTTTGATGAATGTGTTCCACCAAATCTTCATACCACTCTATTTTGAGTTTGGGATGCACACCGCCTTGAAAAAGTATCTGTGTCCCGCCGATTTCCAAGAGTTCGTCTATTTTTGCATCTATCTCGTCAAAGCTCAGCACATAGGCATCCGCATCTTTTTCATGTCTGTAAAAGGCACAGAACTTGCAGTCTACCCAACAGATGTTTGTATAGTTAATGTTTCTGTCAATGACAAAGGTCGTGATTCCTTTTGGATGCAACTCTTTTTTTCTGTTCGTCGCCATCTTTCCTAACTCTTTTAAATCCGCATTGCGGATTAAATCCAGTGCTTCTTCTTTTGTCAGTCTGCTCATTGTATCGCTTTGTTTGTAATTTTATCAAGTGCATTATCTATTTTTTGCACCAGTTTATCTGAGAGCAACGGGTGTTCTTCTTTGAGCCAACTTCCGTTTCTGTAGGCAACTTTCACCTTTTTGTCTCTGTCTTGGTAGACAAGAATTTTCATAGGCAAATCAACACCTGTTACAATATCCTGCTGCATCAGTTGTGTGCCTGTTTCAGGATTGCCAAAAATTATCAGTTTACTGCTTCGCATTTGCATCCCGATGTGTTTTGCATTTGCCTGATGGTCAACTACAGTAAAAACACGCAAACCCTTTTTTGTCACAATGTCTTTTATCTTTTGTATTGTTGTATCAACACTCTTTGTACTCTCTTTTATAATGATATCATTTGCAAAAAGAGTAACATTTAAAAGTGTTACCAACAGTAAAAAATATTTCATTATTTCCATCCTCTGTTTCGTGAACTGATAGACTTCTTTTTAATAAAAAGCCTATAAAAAATGTACATTGCAAGCATACCAATAAATACACCCAGAATTACCTGAAGCCATGCAGCTAAATTTAAAACTTTATGTAAAATATCGGCATGTTCTTTGTTGTCTATATTTATATTTGCCATCTCTGCAATATGTGCCATTGCGGAAACTGCCAGATTTCCTTCCGGTATACTTTGGTGACAGGCCACACAGGCTCCTGCTCTGTCTGTTTTATCAATCTGTGCCTGGCTCAGAGGCTGTGAAAGTTTCCAGTGATGCCCGACAGTCTGCAGTTGCGTTCCGTTTTCATCTAAAAATTTTGAGTAGTCAAAATGAAGATTCGGTATGGCAGGAATTTGTTCATCTACAATCGTCGGCATTATTTTTCCATCAGCACTCATGATATCGACTATAGTATCCACAGAAGGATCAAATGTTGTTTGCGAACCTGTTATACCGTACCCGAGTGCTTTTTTCATTGCATGACAGCTTTCACAGCTTCTTGGTTCTTTTTGAATGGTATGAGGCTGAATCGGTGCCATATCAATGGCATTTTGACCTTCAGCTCCTGCACCTTCGACATTTGGTATTTTAAAAATGTGATTTTGCAAAAGCGCCTTACCGTCTTTCCCGATAACGGTAATCGTTGTCTGGCATCCCGGAACAGTCGGGCTTATACGTCCTTCTCCGTTTTGGGACAGAGCCGGATCTTCCCAGCGTAAAAAACTTCTTGTTTCGGTAACCTGTCCGTCAACCAGATATTTTTTCAATGATTTTCGCATAATACCTGTTTGTCCGTGTATATCATGATCATGAGAAGACTGCAGATAATCAGGGTTTTGTTTTCCGCCGCTGTAGTCAATTTTCACATGACAACCGTAGCACTGCGGTGCCCATGTTGCATGACAGGTGTAACACTCAAGTCTGTCATTGTGTGCTGTAATCTTGTCCATTGCCAGCAGTCCGGCTTTTGAGAGTTTTTCCTCTTTTTTAAGCAGTTTGAGCGGTTTGAGCACCACATCTTTTCCGCTTGCCAAATGCATTATAACTTCATTGCCTTTTTTGGTTGCATGTATCAAAGGATTTCCCCGTGCCGAAAGCAGATAACCCTCATCCGGTTTATTGACACTTCCCTGTTTTAGATACTCTGCCATCGTCTTTGTAACGCCTCTGGCTTCTCCTGTCTGTGGAGATGTCTTAAACTCATCACTGTAACCCAATGGCAGTTCCCAGGGATATTTTTTTGTTGTTCCGTGGCAGTCCTGACACTCTATCTCTACAGCACCGGCATTGGCTCCGCTTAAAAAACCGTCTCCGTGCATATCATTGGATGTGTGGCAATCCTGACACAGCATTCCCTTTTTGAAGTGCACATCTCCCTGCATATGAATGTATCGTTTGGTATGAAGTTTGGGCTGGGGGTTTCCGTCTTTGTCAAAAGTTGCCTTGTAAGCAGTTTCCATCAGTCCCTGATATGAAACCCCGATACGTTTTCCGCGATTATGGCATGTTGAACATGTCTCTGTCGGAATGCCCGAATAACTCTGTTTATGCACCGTAACTTTTGTTTCGCGTGATGACTGTATCTGATGCACAAGCAAATGACCCCGTTCTTTATGCGATATACTTTTGTCGCCACCCTCATAATAGCCTTCGTTTGAATAGGGGATATGACAGGCTGCACAGCCTATACCTCGGTAATCACCTCTTTTTTGACGCCCTTTGCTTCCTGTATGGCAACGCAGACACTCTTGACGCAAATAGGTATACACAGCCAAAGAAGGGTCTTTTTCAATCTCTTGTGCTGTTGGAGCGGGAGGCAACTGGGTCATCTTTTCAGGAAATGCCTGCGGTTCCATTTTTGAGAGTTTTTGCATATACTCCTGATACTTTTTTGTACCAAGTCTGGCATGAATATCTGTCGGATTTTTTGTTTGATATGTGCCTACTGTATGGTTATATCCCTCTTTGCCACCAAAACTCCAAAGTGCTCCCTGGATTTTTCCCTGTTCTGTCATCATCAGAGAATTCATTTGTGCTGCGACTTCTTCTTTGTGACACATTCCACAGGTATTTTTGTTGACCCAGGTACTTCCCGGTGCCGGATAAAACTCTTTGGGGCCTTCATGCGACAAAAAGTATTTCAGACTTCCTTTATGGGCTTTGCTTTTATGTTTTGTTGCCGGATTGCCTCCGTGACAGACAATACAGCTGTTTTTCGGATACCCTGCTTTGGCTGCTTTTTTTGCAATCGCTTTTGCCATGCCGGATTCAGGCGCCCGTATATGCTCAATCCCTCCGTGACATTTCAAACAGTTGTTTGTTTGTTTGTAATTGACTGCTGCAGATAAAAATGTTGCAAATAAAACACCGAACCAGAGTATCTTTCTCATCTCTGTTTATGCCTTTTTGTCTTTGGCTATTGCATCTAAAACACCATTGATAAACTTTGGAGACTGTTCTGTTCCAAACGATTTTGTAATTTCAACTGCTTCATTGATAACTACGGCAGAATCAAGCCCGCTAAAAAGAATTTCATACGTAGCCAGTCGCAATGTTGCACGTTCAATGGCACCTAGACGTTCAAAATCCCACTCTTTGAGATGTTCTACAATAGCTTTGTCAATTGCCTCAATATGCTCCATTACACCTTCATAGAGTCCAAGAGCAAAATCTTTTTGCTTGTTTCTGATTTTTTTCTCTTCAAGAATTTCATTAGAGTGTTCGGAAGTATTGCCATTTCCAAGATCGTATGCGTACAAAAGACTGACTACAGCCATACGCGCCTGTTGACGAGTAGCCATTACAGCACCTCATACAAATCTAGCATTTCAATCACAACCGTCATTGCTTCAAAACCTTTGTTTCCGGCTTTTGTTCCGGCTCGCTCTATCGCCTGTTCAATCGTGTCAGTTGTCAAAAGACCGAATGAAACCGGTTTTTGGTATTTTAGACTCATGCTTGCAATTCCTTTTGTCGCTTCAGCCGCAACATAGTCAAAATGCGGTGTTGAACCGCGTATTACGGCTCCCAATGCACAAATTGCATCATATTTTCCACTTGCAAGGAGTTGATCGACGATCATCGGCAACTCAAACGCACCCGGAATCAATACATGTGTCAAATCTTCTTCATTCCCGCCGTGACGGTCAAAGGCATCTTTTGCTCCCTCTACGAGTCTGTCCACTATAAAGTGGTTCCATCGTGTACTTACTATGGCAATTTTTTTGCCGTTTACTACTTTTAATTTACCTTCAATTAACTGCATACTTCTTCCTTGTGAGTTATTTATATTACTGCTTGTATTTTTTTGATTTTCTCTATCAGTTTTTCCAATTCGTCTAATTTTAGCATATTTGGACCGTCACTCAAAGCACAACTTGGATCAAAATGTGTTTCAAAGAAAAATCCGTCCACGCCGATGGCTGCTGCCGCTTTTGCAAGATGCGGCACCATAGAGCTGTCACCGCCTGTTTTTCCGCCTAAAGCACCCGGCATCTGTACAGAGTGTGTGGCATCGAAAATCACCGGTGCGAATTCTTTCATAATCACCAAAGAACGCATATCCACAACAATGTTGCCATATCCGAAAGAACTGCCTCTCTCTGTCAGATAGACCCCGTGCTTTTGGGAATTTTCATAATTCACTTCATCACATCCGCGGGTTTTAAGCACTTTCATAACAGAGTATTTCATATCAGGCGGGTTGATAAACTGTCCCTTTTTGATATTTACCTCTTTGTCTGTTTTTGCACAGGCGACGAGTAAATCTGTCTGCCGACATAAAAATGCAGGAATCTGCAACATATCTACCACATTTGCAACAGGTTCAACCTGAATCGTTTCATGCACATCCGTCACTATTTTATAGCCAAAATCATCTTTGACTTTTTGGAGTATGCGAAGACCTTCACCCATACCCAAACCACGAAAACTCTCCAAAGATGTTCGGTTGGCTTTGTCAAAACTCGCTTTAAAATAAAAATCTATTGTCTCGTCATTATGATATTTTTCCAATGCTTTTGCTATTGTAAAAATATTTTCTTCACTCTCAATAACACAGGGGCCCGCTAAAAGTTTCATTATTTTCACCTAATTTGTATAATTTTTTCATTGTATTGCATTATACTCTTTTCTTTTTAATCCCTACTTATCGCGTGCAACCATAATACCCGCAACAACTATCAGTACGATTCCAAAACTCGTTACCAGTGACGGAAAAGCATCTCCCAAAAACAGACCGACCAGTATCGAAAAAAGTATATTTGTATAACTTACAGCACCGACAATTCCCGCTTTTGTCTCTCCGTAGGCTTTTGTCATCAGCAATTGTGCAATTGTAGCAAAAATTCCCATCGCAAAGAGATAGAACCAGACAATACCATGCGGCATTACAAATTTTGCAAGCATAAAATCAAGTTCAGGAAAGTTCAGATAAGGAGAAACAACAAACAAAATGACCGGACCGAGTGTTCCTGTAATCATAAAAGAAAGCACAATGGCACGGGTATCATAGTAGGCTTTTAATTCCCGTACAGAGGTATAGGCAAGTGCTGCACCCACCCCGCTGAAAATTCCGAGCAGATCATATTTTGAAAATCCGATTCCGCTCGGCTGTGTTATAAAAAGTATACCGACAAAGCCTGTAAAAACGGCAATCCATCCCCTGTAAGAGAGTTTTTCATTTAAAAAAAGCCAGGCAAATATTGCCGTAAAAATCGGAGATGTTTTGGAGTAGGTCATTGCATCGCCCAGAGGAATATGTGCGATATTGTAAAAAAATGCCAGCAGAGCGACAAAGCCCATGAAACCCCGAAAAAAGAGCAACAGAGGCTTTCCTCCCTTGTGCTGCATAGGCTTTTTCAATACTGCGATACCGACTAACAGTACCCCTGCAATATTTCTAAAAAAAACAACTTCAAGTGAACTCATGTTTTGACTGGCAAGTTTGGCAAAAGCACCCATAACAGCAAATGCCAGGCTGGCAATAAGCATATACTGTACGCCTTTGTTTAAATTTTTGATTCTATTCATAAATGCAATTATATCCATTTACTTCAGCATTGTATAATCTCATAAAAATATAGGAAAATATATGGGTAATTTATTTTTATTTCTGCTTTTAGGGGCAGTCTTTTATTATATATTTAAAAGTTACGGCAGATACACAGCCGAGTATTCGCAAGAAGCATTTAAAAATTTTTCTGTTTCGTATGAATCACTCAAAAACAGTGAGCTGGGACTTTTTGTCGCCCTTGTTGCCAAAGTTGCCAAGGCAGACGGTCATGTCGATGCCCTTGAAGCACAGCTTGTAGGCATCATGTTTGATGACATTTCCAAGGTCTTTCCGGAACCTGCAAAAACAAAAGATATTTTAAAACAAATCTTCAACGAAGAAAAAGAACGCCGTGACAATACAGAGCAGATTGCCCATGCTTTAGCAGAAGCACTCAGACGTAATAAAGCCCAACAAGAGCAGTTTATGGGATTTCTCATTCAGCTCGCTTTTGCAGACGGTGAAGTGACCCAAAGTGAAGAAGAAGTACTCACCACAATTGCCGAGGCTTTTGCATTTGATCCGCAAAAATATCACGCTCTGTTTGACCAGTTTGAAGCGATGATGAAAAACATCCATCCGCAGGCTACGCTGGATGATGCCTACAAAATTTTGGGTGTCAGTAAAAATGATGATATGAGCAGCATCAAAAAAGCCTACAGAAAGCTTGTGCGTCAGTATCACCCTGATATCATCAAGTCTCAGGGAAAAAGCGAAGAGTATATCAAAGAAGCAACTGCCAAAACGCAGGAGATAAATCAGGCCTATGAGATGATAAAAAAATCCAGAGGATAGCGTGTGAAATCTCTTTTTATACTGCTTTGCTTCCTTAGCACTCTTTTGCAGGCATCACAAAACAGTGCCCTGCTCTTTCACGGCAACTGCACAACCTGTCATTTTGAAACGAAATCTGTCTCGGCCCCGGCAATGATGGAAGTGCGTACAAGATATTTGAATGCATTTCCCAATAAAAAAGATTTTGTCAGACAGATGGCAGAGTGGGTACAAAAACCGAGCGAAACAACTTCAATCATGCAAGATGCCATTGACAAATACGAACTCATGCCCAATCTTGCCTTTGAAAAAGATGTTTTACAAGATATAGCTGCATATATTTACGAAACAGATTTTACCAGGCAACACAGTCCGCACTGAAGTACGGATTCCGGGAATATGTCAAAACCCATCCTTTAAGGAAGTGAGAGTGGCAAAAAAGTCACACCAGTCGGTACTTTAGTGCCGACTCTCAGGATTGAAAAGCATAAAACCGTTTAACCCGCTGGGCTGAAATCTTTCTCCCAAAAAAATTCTATCCATGCATCTGCTTCATTTATCCAAAAATCCGGTTCGTATATTGATGTTTTTTTATAAAAAAGTGTCGAAGATTTAAATGCCGCTTCAGGAAAGTTTTTTTGCAAATGCTGCATGACATACGCAAGTGTTTCACCGCTGTCGGCTATATCATCCACAACGAGCACTCTTTTCACATCTGCCAAACTGCACATTCCAAAAAGAGACAGCGCTTCGCGTTTACATGTAGCATCATACAGTTCTGTTCTTATACTCTGCACATCTCGAATATCAAGCCCTTCTGCCAGACAATGCGCCAGGACAAGCCCGCCTCTTGCAACAGCAACTATTGTTTCAGGTTTAAATGTTTTCACATTGTCTCTAAGTTTACATGTATCATTTCTGAAATTTTCATAAGAATAGTACTGTTTCAATGTTTTCCTTAGTTATGGTAAAGATTTATGGTAGTATACTACATGTAATGTTAATAAAAAGGTACTGTTAATGAATAAAATAATGAAAAATATAATTGCAACAACACTGATCGCAGCAGCGATTACAGGCTGTAGCAGCAAAAAAGCCGAACCAAAAAAGCAGGAAGTCTACACACCCACCTTTACATGTAAACAAGAGGGAGTAGCCGCTCCCAGATGGACCTGTATACCGGAAGTACCCGGTTACTATGCAGGTGTGGGTGTTGCAGAGAAAAGTGCAGCAGGTATTGCCCATATGCGTCGTGTTGCCCTCATGAACGGCCGTTCTGATTTGGCACAACAGATTGAGAGCAAAATCAAAGACAAGATGGAAGGTTTTACGAGAGCCACAGGAAACGGTTCTGCCGAAACAGTGGACAAAGTCACAACGGCTGTCACAAAACAGGTGGCAAAAGTGGATTTAAAAGACTCCAAAGCTATAGATATGTGGACGGCGCCATCAGGTGCAATTTATATGCTTGTAACTGTTCCCGAGTCAAGCGTTAACCAAGAGGTCAAAAAAGCCTACAAAAAAACTGTTGCTTCAAGTTTTCAAAATGACAATGCCCTTTGGCAGCAGTTTCAGTCAAAACAGGCACTGGAAAATTTAGACAAAGAATTTCCGACTGAATAACAGCACTCCCTACTGCCTGTAAAACAGGCAGTTTTTGTTTCTCTCCCCATTTAAACCATAATTTAGATATAATTTCAAAAATATTTTATAATTCTTCGCAAGTTTACAAGGTTCACTCATGAAAAAAATCGCAATTATAGGCCGTCCAAATGTTGGAAAAAGCTCACTTTTTAATCGTTTGGTAAAAAAACGTGATGCCATAACATCTGATTTGGCAGGAACAACACGGGATGTCAAACGAAAAACAGCCGTAATTATTGACAAAGAAGCAGAACTGTTAGATACGGGTGGACTTGATAAAGGGTGCGAGCTTTTTGATAAAATAAAAGAGATGTCATTAAAAGCTGCCTACAAAGCAGATATTATTTTGTATATGGTCGACGGCAAAGGTTTGCCTGAGGATGAAGACAAAAAACTTTTTTATGAACTCCAAAATATGGGTAAAGAGATTGCTCTTGTTGTCAACAAAATAGACAATGACAAAATGAAAGAGAAGCTCTGGGAGTTTTATGAGTTTGGCACAGATGCCATCTTCGGTATCTCTGTAGCACACAACAGGAATACTGTTGAACTGCTTGATTGGATCTATGACAAACTGCCACAAAGTGATATTCTCAAAGAAGACGAAACAGAAGAAGTACAAATCATCACAGAGGAGAAAGAAGAACTCAGTGATGAAGAATTTTTCTCACAATATGCCCAGGATGAAGAAGATGACAGTTTCATCTACTGGGATGAGGAAGAGGTAGAAGATGACTCAATATTTGCTCAGAATGATCGTATCAAAGAGTTTGATGAAAATGACATAAACCATATAAAAATAGCTATTATCGGACGTACCAATGTCGGAAAAAGTTCACTGCTTAATGCTCTTTTGGGCGAAGAACGTTCTGTTGTGAGTTCTGTTGCCGGTACAACAATCGACCCGATTGATGAGACCATAGTCTATAAAGACAAACAGCTTACCTTTGTTGACACAGCAGGGCTTCGCCGTCGTGGAAAAATTGTCGGTATTGAAAAATATGCTTTAATGCGCACAAAAGAGATGCTTGAAAATGCAAATATGGCACTTGTTGTTTTGGATGCGAGTGAGCCGTTCTTGGATTTGGATGAAAAAATTGCGGGACTTGTTGATCAAAACAGGCTTGCCTGTATTATCATTCTTAACAAATGGGATATTGCCAAAAGAGAAGAGCATGACAAAATCATCAAAGAGGTGCGTGACAGATTTAAGTTTTTAGCCTATGCCCCTATTTTAACCCTTTCGGCAAAAAGCCATCAAAGAGTAGACAAACTTCATGATATGATTTTAGAAATAAACGAAAACTATTCACAAAGAATTCCGACATCCCGGCTCAATGAAGTTTTGGAGCGGGCACTGCGCCGTCACACCCTGCCAAGTATGCACGGACAGGTGATTCGAATCTATTATGCAACACAGTATGAAACACGACCGCCAAAAATTGCCATTGTTATGAATAAGCCCAAAGGTCTGCATTTTACCTACAGACGCTATCTTACTAACAAACTGCGCGAAGCCTTTAATTTCAGTGGAACCCCGCTTCTTTTTAAAGCAAAAAAGAGAGGAGACAAATAAACATGAGTTATGCGCTTGCGTTTACATTTTTATTTGGCGGAATCGGGCTGACAGCCTTGAGTGTTTATTTTTACAAAAAGATGAAAGAGGAAGAAAGAAAAAACAGTCGGCACTAAAGTACCGATTCCGATTTAAAAGGGTTTGAGTACAACCATCGCTACAATAACAAGCATCAAAAGTGTCGGTACTTCATTATACATTCTGAAAAACTTTCCGCTTTTTGTGCATCTGTCTTCTAAAAGCTGTTTTCTGTACACATTCATTGAGTAAAAGTCTATAATTAAAAAAAGTACAAACAGAAGCTTTACATGTAACCACGGAGCACTCATCCATCCGCCAAGATAAATAAGTGCTGCACCGCTAAGGAGTGTAGCCCACATAGCAGGCACACCTATATATTTAAAAAGCTTCATTTCCTGAATTTTAACTACCTCTACAAAACCTTTGTTATTACTGTTTTCAACATGATAGACAAAAAGCCTAGGCAGATAAAACAATACTGCAAACCAGGAGATAAAAGAGATGACATGAAACCATAAAAGCCAGTTATACATATAAGACACCTAAAAGTTTTTTTCTATATACACAGATTCATAGTTTGAACCACCGTGTCTTACATTGTTAATCAAACCAAAAATCCCTGACCGGTGTTTTAACAAAACACCAATATATGTTTCATCTAATGGCTTATACTTCACAAGTTTTCCCAAATCAAAATCCAGGCTTATATCCAAATAATTTAAAAAGTGTGAATTGTTGTCATTATGATTTTGAGCATCTATGCGTTCTATCTCCAAAACACGGCTTACATAAGAAGCCCCCTCTCCAAAACCAAAACGCACTCTGTTATTCCAAAAATCAATATTGTAATATGCTTTTATATAAATATCAGCACCATATACATCTTTTTGTGCCGTTTCATCATAAAATGTCAATCCGCCTTTAAGATACAAATCTAATGGTAAAGTAAATAAATCTTTTGCTAAAAGATACCCTCCATCTAAATTATACGCTTTTAAATCATCTCTGTAAGCTCCAAACTTTCCAAGCGCTATATCAGCTGCCGAATAGAATGTAGGTTTTCCAACCGCCACTCTAAGAGAATAGTTACTTTGTGATGCCCAAAGATTTACTGTGAAAATCAAAAATAATAATAATTTCATATAGCTGCTTTATACATCTGTAAGTTCTAATTCTTTAATAGAAGGCCCTTTATGATCAGTTACTTTGTCATGTAAGCGGCGTAAAGCTTTATTTGCACGGTCAACAGCCACATCAATGGCAGCATCCAGGTCTTTGTGGTGTTCACTGATGACAATAGGAGCAGAGTGTGCTACATGTATTTCAAACTCTACCAAGACACCTGCTCTTTCAGCAGAAACTATACAGTTTACTCTTGTAATATCTAAAGAAAACTTTTTAAATTTTTCAATGCCCTGTTCTATATGTGCTTTCTTTTCGTCTGTTAAAGTTATATCTTTTGCACGAATTTGTACTATCATCATAAATCCTTTAATTTTAAGCCATAGGGCTTAATTATATTTAACTATATAATAGCAAAATAAAGCTGAGATGGGTATAATACGCCTTAAAAAATCAGGAATTGTATAATGAGAGTTTTAACCGGTATTCAACCCTCAGGTGATTTGCATATAGGAAACTACTTTGGTTCTATCAAACAGATGGTCGATGCACAAAAAGAGAATGACACTTTTGCATTTATAGCAAACTACCATGCACAGACAAGCGTAAAAGACGGCAAAAGACTGGCAGAGCTGACTATGCAGTCGGCAACAGATTTTTTGGCACTCGGCATAGACCCGCAAAAATCAACTTTTTGGGTACAGTCTGATGTAAAAGAAGTCTTGGAACTCTACTGGGTGCTCTCTTCTTTTACACCTATGGGGCTGCTCGAACGTGCTCACAGCTATAAAGACAAAACTGCCAAAGGCATAGCCGCCAACCATTCGCTCTTTTCCTATCCTGTTTTAATGGCTGCCGATATTTTACTCTATCAGCCTGATATTATACCGGTGGGAAAAGATCAGATCCAGCATGTTGAGATTGCACGCGACATTGCCATAAAATTCAACAACGAATATGGTGATATATTTAAACTTCCGGAATATAAAATAGAAGCGAATGTTGCCACAGTTCCAGGAACTGACGGACAGAAAATGTCTAAAAGCTATAACAATACTGTCAATATATTTGGTGAAGAGAAAAAACAGCTCAAAACAATCAAAAAAATTGTTACCGAAGCAGTACCGATGGAAGAACCAAAAGAGTATGAAAACTGTAATGTGTACAATATGGCAAAACTCTTTTTAAATGAAAATGAATGCAAAGAACTCCAGGAACGTTACAAAAAAGGCGGGGAAGGACACGGGCATTTTAAACTCTATCTACATGATGTGATTTGGGAATATTTCAGACCCTACAGAGAAAAAAGAGAATATTTTGCAGCGCATCAAGACGAAGTGAGAGAAATACTCCTCCAGGGTGCGCACAAAGCAAAAGAGATTGTAGCGCCGACTATAGACAAAGTCAGAACAGTAACAGGGATAAAATACTAAAAAAGTATTTTATCAAAGTCGCAAAGAACTTTTTACTATAAAGTTCTTTTTCGACCAGATCGGCTCTTTCAGATCCAGCAAATTGCGAACCTCATCATTGACAAGACGATAATACAATGTCACTTCAACACTGTCTGCCCCATTGACCAGCGGCAAACGTATTGTTTTCTCACCATGTGCCTTTATACTTGTATCTTTACTTTGCTTCAGCGCAAGATGCGCAATACCGACTTTTTTATGTCTTCTTATATAATGGCGTGAAAGAGAAACAGTTTTTTCACTGATGACTACAGTCCCTTTCTTATAGACAATTTCAACAAGAAGTTCTCTTGAACCAAAACCGCTTGGTATATTGTGCGGTTGCGGATTTTTAACTTTTATGAGCAGTCTGTTTTTTTGTTTTTTCAGTTGCAAACGCAAAGCGCCTTTCCATAAACCGGGTGTATGTGCACCAATAAATCCGTGTTTTCTCACCATTCGCATTTTTGCTTTACCATTGTACATTTTATATGTTGCGGCAACACCCTTTTGTTTGGGACCCATATGACACGAGACACAGGTCTGCTTGCCGACATACTCACTCTCCATATCTGTAAAAACCACGCCTTTTACACTTCTGTCATTTGCATGGCATACAAAACAGAGTTTATTTGGATTTGAACGCATAAACTCATGTGAGACTACCTTGTGATAAGGCGATTTGGCATCTTTGAAAGGTCCCGTCATAACACCCGACGGAGTCCACTCCACTCTGTTGATTCCTCGTTTTGATTTGTCATATTCATCATGTATTTTATCTATATTGTGACAAACAACACAATTAATTCCTTCACTGATAACCTTTGAATTTACTGCTTTGTTCACAGGATCATCTTCATCTGCCAATCCCATAACAGCAGCAATTTCATAATCTTCATCTGTTTTTGTTACACTGATTCGAGGGTTATGACAGGTAGCACACTGAATTTTTACAGCATTTAAACTTTTTCTCGTTTTACGGCTGACATATTCAAGACTTTTCTTAAAATATTCATCTTTTCCAAAATGACTTTTTGCATGCCATGAAGCACTCCACTCTTCTACGATACGCCTGTGACAGACTTTGCAGTTTTCGGAACTTTCAAACCGTTTGCCGACTTCAACTGCTTTTGCTCCAAAAAGAGAAGTAAAAAAAATGAGTAAAAAAAGAAAAAATTTCATCTCAATCAAATCCTTGTCTGTTATTGGTTCAAGTACTTTTTGTACTTCATTTTTGCAAGTTTTTCTGACTTTTTGTCTACCTCATCCTTCATTGCAGTTTTATACTCGGCAATCTTTTTCTGCAGGGCTTCATCCCCTGTCCCAATAATTTGCGCTGCAAGAATTCCTGCATTTTTGGCACCGTTAATAGCTACTGTTGCCACAGGAACACCTCCCGGCATTTGCACGATAGAGAGCAGAGAATCCATTCCGTCAAGTGCAGAACTTCTCACCGGCACTCCAATAACAGGCAAGACACTCAGCGCAGCAATCATACCCGGCAGATGTGCAGCTCCGCCGGCTCCTGCGATGATGACGCGCAAGCCTCTTGCTTGTGCTGTTTGTGCATACTCTACAAGTTTTTGCGGTGTACGGTGTGCGGAGACAATATCTACTTCACAGGCAACACCAAACTCTTCACATATCTCAATAGCCCCACTCATAACCGGTAAATCCGAGTCACTCCCCATAATAATTCCAACCAACGCTTTACTCATATCTTTTTGCTTCCTTTAATTTTTAGAATATCTTTTGCTTTCATTGCCTTTTTTAATGCCTCGTCAATATCATCATCAAGGATTGTTACATGCCCCATTTTTCTAAATGGTTTCGTAAAGGTTTTTCCGTAAAAATGAAAAGACAGCTCCGGAATCTCCAATGCATCATGAATTCCTTCTATAAAAGGTTCTCCCTCATATCCTTCTTCTCCGAGCAAATTAATCATAACTGCAGGAGAAATAAGCTTGGTAGATCCCAAAGGCAGATTTGTTACCGCCCGGATAATCTGTTCAAACTGTGATGTTGCACAGGCTTCAACTGTATAATGTCCAGAATTATGAGGACGCGGTGCTATTTCATTAACCAAAATCTTGCCTTTTTTTGTTAAAAACAATTCAACAGCAAAAATTCCAACACCGTCCAAGGCTTTGATGGCTTCAATTGAAATTTCTCTTGATTTGTCCGCAATTTCTTTTGAAATTTTTGCAGGAGCCATTACAATGTCACAAATATTCACTCTCTCATCAAAAAGCATTTCAACCACAGGGTAGCATTTGATCTGGCCTTCAATATTCCTCGCAACGATTACGGCCAGTTCCTTGTCTATATCCACAAGCTCTTCGATAAATGATTCGGTCTGGAGTGCATTTTTTACATCTGCTTCGGATTTTAGCATTTGCACGCCTTTTCCGTCATAACCACCCATCTTTGCTTTTTGAATAACAGGAAATCCAAAGGCAGCCAAATCTTCCTCTTTCTTCACATCTTTATAGGCAGGAACAGGAACACCTTTTTTGTCAAGAAGTTTTTTTTGCTCATATTTATTTTGAATGAGTTCGATAATATAAGGAGAGGGATGAATGATATGCCCATGATCAAACAGCTCTTTGAGTATGGAAGTGTCTACATGTTCCAACTCAAAAGTTGTCACATCTGTCTCTTGCACTAACTGTTCAAGCTTCTCTTTGTCATAAAACCCGCCAAGGATATGCTTGTCTGAAACCTGTGCGGCAGGACAGTTAAATGTGGGGTCAAGTATTGTTACATGAAATCCCATCTTTTTTGCTTTGTGTGACATGATTCTGCCGAGTTGCCCGCCTCCGATAATGCCGAGTTTCAAATTTGAATAGTTGAAATTTTTATCCATTTGTCAACAGTTACCTTTGTCTGTCAAGCCAGACCATAAGCCCTTTTTGTGCATGCAGTCTGTTCTCAGCCTCTGCAAACACTATATCCGCATTGTCTTCAAGCAACTCTTCGCTTACTTCCTGTCCCCGATACGCAGGCAGACAATGTAAAAATTTTGCATTTTTTTGTGCAAGACACATCATCAGTCCGTCAACCATAAAGCCTTTGAAATCTTTGATTCTCTGCTCTTTTTCATCTTCTTGCCCCATTGAAGCCCATGTATCTGTTGTGACAATTGTAGCCCCGCGTACTGCCTCTTTGGGATCATTCATTACCCTGATAATCGCACCGCTCTCTTTTGCTGTATCCAAAGCATCTCGAAGAACCTTACTGTCAACTTCATACCCCTTTGGTGTTGCAATACGTAATTCAAAGCCCAGTTTTGCAGCAAGCATCAACCATGAATTTGTCATGTTGTTTCCGTCACCGACGTAGGCAACAATTGCATTTTTTGCAACTCCAAATTCAATCATCGTCATATAATCAGCCAAAAGCTGCACGGGATGATAGGTATCAGTGAGTCCGTTAATAACAGGTACCTGAGAATACGATGCAAACTCTTCTATCATGGAATGTTCATAGGTGCGTATCATTACCATATCACACATGCTCGAAATAACTCTTGCCGTATCTTTTACAGGTTCTCCCCGTCCCAAATGAATATCACGGCTAGAGAGAAAAAGCGCATGCCCCCCAAGCTGAAACATTCCTGTTTCAAAACTTACACGCGTTCTTGTTGAACTCTTTTCAAAGATCATAGCAAGTGTCTGCATCTCTAATTCTTTATTGTAAATGCCCGCTTTGAGCTCTTTTTTTATTTTCAGACCGATATCTATAATTTCTAAAATCTCTTCTTTGGTAAAATCTTTGAGTGTTAAAAAATGTCTCACAGTTTCTTCCTCTTTTTTGTTTATCAGCTATTTTAATATACTTTTCTTTAAATTAGCGATTTTTGAGCATTTGTGCTACTTCTTTTGCATGATATGAGATAATTATGTCAGCGCCTGCACGTTTAAATGCTATCATCGTCTCCATCACCACGCGTTCATAGTCTATCAAATTATTCAGACCGGCAAATTTCAGCATGGCATACTCACCGCTTACATTATAAACAGCCATCGGAAGCGAAGTGTTGTCTTTAATCTCACGCACAATGTCCAAATAAGCCAAAGCAGGCTTTACCATCAAAATATCAGCCCCCTGCTCTTCATCACTTTTACTCTCAGCAATCGCTTCACGGCGGTTTGCAGGATCCATCTGGTACGAGGAGCGGTCACCAAAACTAGGAGTTGATTCAGCCACATCACGAAACGGTCCGTAATATCCACTTGCAAATTTTGTAGAGTATGCCATAATCGGCAACTCTTTATACCCTGCTCTGTCCAGGTATGTTCGCAAAGTTTCTATAATACCGTCCATCATACCCGAAGGTGCTATCATATCTGCACCTGCTTTAGCATGTATAATTGCCTGCTGTCCGGAAATCTCCAAAGTGGCATCATTATCAACTGTCTCACGATCATCATCAATTATGCCGCAATGCCCGTGATCGGTATATTCACAAAAACACAAATCTGTGACGACAAACATATCAGGGTGTGCTTTTTTTATCTCCCGTACTGCTGAAGCGATAATCCCGTGTTCACACAAAGCATCACTGCCTATGGAATCTTTGACATCGGGAATTCCAAAAAGAATAATCGAATACAATCCTAATTTTTTAAGCACCGCACACTCTTTTACAGCCTCATCAATACTCATCTGATAGACACCCGGCATGGATGCCACTTCGGTTTTAATACCTCCACCGCTACGGATAAAAAGCGGATATATAAAATCATCTACAGTTACATGTGTTTCTCTTACAAGCGCACGGAGATGCTTGTTTAGTCTGGTTCTGCGAAATCTTTGAAACATTTTTGACCCTTTATATTTTAAAGAGGCTATTTTACCCTTTTAAAGATTAAATTTATTCATATAATATAATTCTAATCATAATCTAACTATAATGCCTGCAAAATTGTACAGGACAGCATATATGCAAATAAAAATATCTGATGTGGCAGATTTGCCCTCAAGATTCGGTGATTTCAATGTACAGGCTTTTAAACAAGGGCAAAAAGAGCATCTTGTTATTTGTGCAAAAGAGTTGGCTGAAGTGCCGATAGTACGTGTTCACTCGGAGTGTCTTACCGGAGATGCCATAGGCAGTTTAAAATGCGACTGCCGTGACCAGCTTGAGTATGGTTTGCAAATGGCTGATGAAACCGGCGGAATGGTAATCTATCTTCGGCAGGAGGGAAGAAACATAGGACTTTTAAACAAAATCAACGCCTATGCCCTGCAGGACAAAGGACTCAATACCATAGAGGCCAACCATCAACTCGGTTTTGCTGCAGATGAGCGTACCTATGAAATCGTCACTTTTATTTTGCATCATTACAATATCAAAAAAATAAAACTGCTGACCAACAATCCTGACAAAGTCAACTCAATCAGCGGTGTTGAAATTGTTGAGAGGATTCCCATTATTATGAAACCGAACAAGCATAATGAAGGATACCTTGATGTCAAGCGCGACGGAATGGGACATCTTTTATAAAGATCAGGAAAACTTTGATGCGCTCAGGGCCTGCACTCTTCTTTTGCTTGTCTCAAGAAGTCTCAGCAGATCTTTTGTAATCTCTTCAAGATCTTTATAATATACTTTTGCCTTTTCGAGTTCCAAATCATCTACCTTATGTGTTTTAAACAGTTTGGAAAAAAAACCCTCCTCTTTTGCACCCGTAAAAATAGCATGGATTTTGGCATACTGTATATGCCACGCTTCATGTATCCTGTCTAGACTCTCATAAAACTGAACACCTAAAACACTTTTTATTTCTTGGGTATCATCATAAAACCACTTCCCAAATTCACACTTCATTTTCGACACAGGTGTTAAATTGTCAATATTTTTGCCTTCAATCAAAAACTTTATTTTTGTCATCTGCTCTATATGTGCCTCACGGGCATGTTCCATCGCATCTATTGTTTTTTCTTTCGTCATATTGTTTCACCTTATAAAGTACCTGTATTATTACATAAAATTTCTAAATTTATTCATCTATTTAAGAAAAATCATTATATAATTTGTCAAAACTTAAGAAAGGAATGTAACTTGAAACACCCAGAACCAATTAATAACCAAATCAAATTAAATCCAAAAAAATATATAGTTTCCAAAACAGATCCAAAAGGAATCATCGAATACGGCAATGATTATTTTGTAGAAATCTCCGGATACAGTGAATCAGAACTTATCGGAAAACCTCACAGTATCATACGACATCCCGATATGCCAAAAGTTGTATTTAAAATGATGTGGGACAGAATCAATGAGGCAAAAAACATCATCGCTGTTGTGAAAAACCTTGCCAAAGACGGAAGTTACTACTGGGTTGTCACAGAGTTTGAGCCAAAAATAGATCCTATTACAAACAAAATCATCTCTCATACGGCATACAGAAAAGCCGCTCCGCAAAAAGCAGTTGATACAATGGAACCGATTTATGCAAAACTGCTTGAGATCGAGCAGGAAGGCGGGATGGAAGCAAGTGAAAAATACTTAAGAGGATTTTTTGAAGAAAAACAAATCACTTATGACGAGTTTATCAATGACCTTGTTGGAAACAAAGGTCTGTTCAAAATTTTCTTTACAGCTATGAAAAAAATATTTTCATAATAAATTCTGAATTCCTGCAATTTACATTCTATTAAATAATATTCAGATAAAATATCCTTTTTAAAGGATATTCTATTGGATTTAAAAACAACACTGGCTCATGACAAAATAGAGTTACCAAATAATTTTTTTCAAAACATACAAAAATACAAAGAGCATCTCTTTAAATGGAATAAAATTCATAATCTTACAGGTGCAAAAAGTGAACGGACTATCAATGAGTTCATTTATGATGCGGTTTTTCCTGTCAGTTTTTTACCAAAAGTAGACTCCCTCCTCGACATAGGCACCGGTGCCGGATTTCCGGGAATGATTTTGGCATTTGCACTGCCGCACACAGAGGTAACACTTGTAGAGCCTTTGACAAAACGGGCAAGTTTTTTGCAGTTTGTCAAGGCTGATTTGGGACTTGACAATGTAAAAGTCGTAAAAAAACGGGTTGAAGAGATGCAGCCGAAAGTATTTGATCTTATCACATCACGTGCCGTCACAGACACAAAAATGCTTTTATCTCTCAGTAAAAATTTTCGGGATGCTCATTCAAAACTGCTTTTTTACAAAGGTGAAAAAGTTTTTGATGAAATTGAAGCTGATATTGATATAAAACATAAAATAATTGAAACAAAAAACAGACACTATTTACTTCTAGGAGAAGAATTATGATACTGAAAATACTTATAATCGGAGCAGTTATTGCTGCGGTTTACTTTCTGTTTTTCAAGACAAAACCAGAAGCAAAAGTTACAAAAAAGAACACGAGAAAAGACTCAGAAAAGCCTGATGCCGATGAAATGGTGGAGTGTGCAAGCTGTGGTGTTTATGCGGAAATACAAGAGTGTATTCTCAGTAACGGAAAATACTACTGCTCTCGCGAATGTTTACAAAAAGGAAAATAATGCTTTTATTTGGTCATAGATTTATAAAGAGTGAAAAATTTTATCATGTGTCTGATATAGACGCAATTGTTCAGACACCACCTGCGTCAATAATTTACCTCGAATTTGAAGAGAAAAATCTTGATATTATTGAATACCTCAATCAGAATTCTATAAAATTCGCACTCAAAGTTCAAGATATCACAGAGCTCATTTATGCTTCTGCCCTGGGTGCAAGTTATATCCATGTAGAGCAGAAACTGGCAAAAACTGCCCAGAAAATTGCTGAAAACTATTTGTTTGATGCAAAAATATTAGTACATATAGAGAAGGAAGAAGAGATAGAAGAGATGGCACTGTTGGGAATAGACGGTGCTGTATTTACAGAGGCGATTGTCAAAATAGCTTAAGGATACCTCTAAATTGTTCTTCGCAGGTGTGCTTTTAAAGAGGTAAGAATTTCATAGCTTATTGTGCCCGCATACTTGGCAACTTCGCGTGCATCATTAAAAATCAGGAGTTCTTCTTTGTCTGTCAAAAAAGAACTGTTGTCCATAGAAATTCTACCCGCTATTTTAATGCCCTCAGGCGTTATAAAATTGTGCGAACAGCTTCTTAAAAAACCATCACCATACCCAAAATCATAATTTGTCACGCTACAAGAGGCCTTTACCTCAAAAGCTGCTCCATAACCGACACAGTCTCCTTTTTGAAGCTTTCTTGAAGAGATCTTTTTTGCATATACAGACAAAACAGGTGCCAATTCGTTTACATGTAAGCCTTTTACATGTAAAGCATTCGGCAATTCCAGACAACCATAGGCTGCGATGCCTACGCGCGCCATATCTTCATCAAAATCATTTGTGCGAAAGAGTGCGGCAGAATTACACGAATGAAACCCTAAAGGAGTAAAATCATACTTTTTTGCCAACACCTCTGCTTCTTTTTTCACCTGTTGAAAATTTTTGTTTTGCAAATCAAAATATTCATTCTCTTCATCAGCGCAAGAGTGGTGTGTAAAAACAGCTTCAAGTTTGAGTCCCTGTTTTGCACATAACACAAAGGCTTCTTCGAGTTCATCCATCAAAATACCGTTACGACACATTCCCGTATCTACTTTCAGTTGTACTTTTGTGTTTTTTGCAAATTTGTGAATCGCCCGCAAATCATTAATCGTATATCTTATTTTTTCATTTGACTCCTGTGCAAAATCTGCCAAAACCAGAATATACTCAAAAAAGCTCTCAATCTGTTTTGCTTCTTCAAAGGTGCGTACCACTGCTTTTGTTATGCCGTACTCTTTTGCCATCCGTGCGATTTGCAAAAGTCCGTGCCCGTAGGCATTATCTTTCAAAACCAGCGCTGTTTTATCTTTTGTTTTAGTTAGTTTGGTAATAATATCAAGATTGTTAAAAAAATGATTTTTATCTAATGCGATGTAAGCCATAGGAGAATTATACACAATGAAAGAGAAAAAAAGGCTAATTGCCGAATTTGAAGAACAAAGTTTTACCCAAATTATATTTCCCCATGCAGATACAGACTGGACAGACTACCTTGAAGATGCACAAAACACCTTTGTCAGCATCATCAATGCCATCAGAAAATATCAAAAATGCCTTGTTGTCGCCTATGACACAGATGCGGTAAAAAAATATTTTTCAGATACAGACAATCTTGAATTTGTACACTGTGTCACAGATGACACCTGGGCAAGAGACTGTTCTGCTTTATCTGTTGCAACAGCCAATAAAACCGCTTTGCTTGATTTTTCTTTTAACGGCTGGGGCAACAAATTTGATGCCAAAAAAGACAATCTGATGACGCAAAAAATTGCGCACAAATACCTGCCATGCAAGGTTGAAAAAATTGATTTTGTTCTTGAAGGCGGTGCAGTTGAGAGCAATGGTGCAGGTATCCTTTTAACAACCGCTGCATGTATGCACAACAAAAACCGCAATCCCCAATTCACTGCCAAAGAAATTACAAAAAAACTCCAAGAGTTTTTCGGCGCAGAACAGATTTTATATCTGCATCACGGCTACCTGGCTGGAGACGATACAGATTCCCACATAGACACCCTTGCAAGATTTACAGATGAAAACACCATTATGTATGTTACATGTAAAGATACAAACGATGAACATTACAAGGTACTCAAACGGATGGAAGAAGAGTTGCAGATAATAGCCAAAGAGCATAATTTCCGACTTATTGCCCTGCCGATGTGTGATGCTGTTTATTTTGAGGGCGAACGACTCCCTGCCACCTATGCCAATTTCCTTTTTGTCAACGGAGCTGTTTTGGTTCCTGTATATGGAGTTGCCCAAGACAAAGAAGCTCTGAAGATTTTCAAACAGACATTTCCGCACAGAGAAATTGTACCCATTGACTGTTCTGTCTTAATCCGTCAACACGGCTCACTGCACTGCGTAACAATGAACTTTTGCATATAAGTTCAGCTTTTTCAAAAGCCTTTAGTGCAGCATCGCCATCCCGCTCATAATCAAATAGGTCGCCAGACCAAACCCCGCTGCTATTAAAATCGTCCGTTTTATTTTTTCTTTTGTACTCATAGTGCAATTTTAGCAAAAAATTAACACTTTTGTAACACTTCTTTTTGTATCATAAATTAAATAATTTCTTAAAATTATTATTTAACTTATTCATTAAAAAAGGGTAAAACATGAAAAAAACACTCACTCTTTCCTTATTGGTATTTTCTTCTCTGTATGCGTCGGATATTGAACTCGCACCTATCAGCGTAGAATCCACAACACTCACAGAAGTCGCACAAAATGCGCAGGTTTCTGCTGATGTCGCACAAGCGCTCGCTGATTCAGTTCCAAGCATAGACATGAGTCGCAGAAGCGGTATTGCCAATGACATCTTCATCCGCGGTCAAAAACGCGACAATATTTCCGTAGAAGTTGACGGTACAAAAATCTATGGAGCCTGTCCAAACAGAATGGATCCTCCGGTTTCACACATTGTAGCCAACCAGATTGATTCTATCGAAATAATCACAGGACCATATGATGTAACAACATACGGCAATTTAAGCGGTGGCGTGAAGATAAAAACAAAACAACCTACAAAAGATTTCAAAGCATCTGTTAATCTTGGTTTTGGTTCATGGAACTATAAAAAATTTGGTGCAAGTGCAAGCGGTGGCAATGATTTTATCCGTATGACTGCAACAGTTTCAACTGAATCCTCTGATCAGTATCATGACGGAAACGGTGACTCTTTAGCACAGCAGATTGACAAATACCAAGCAGCAAATTCTGCAACACTGGTTGGGTCCAAAGACCCAAGACTCCAACCTGCTTATTATGATATGCCTGCATACACAAAAAAAAGTGCCATGGCCAAAGCCTTTATCACAACTGCAAAAGATCAAGAACTTCGTTTAAGTGTCACAGCAAACAGAAGTGAGAATGTATTGTATGCAAACTCCAAAATGGATGCACTCTATGATGACTCAAATATATACTCAGTGGAATATAATATTGACAATGTAGCCAAAGGGTACAAAAATATCAATTTGCAATATTACCACTCTGATGTTGACCATCCAATGGGAACAAATTACAGAAACTCTTCTCTTGCAACAGGAAATATTAAAAACTGGCTGACAACAAACCTTGACGGTATCAAACTAAAAAACAGTTTTGACATCAACTCCTACAAACTTCTTATCGGTCTTGATGCTAGTAACAGAAAATGGAATGGACATTATGAGAAAAATGATTCAGCAGCACTCATAGGGTACAAGAAAAGTATCGACAATGCAGTAACAAAAAACACAGCACTCTTTGCAAAACTTGACAAAAATTTTGGTGCATTCAACCTTTCTCTTGGAACCAGAGTTGATGACACTATCATAACAAACGACAGCTATCAAGACAACGATTATCACTCGGTAGGTGCAAATATTCTTGGAACATATAATCTCAATCAAGAGAATAAAATCTTCTTTGGTATCGGACAGGCTTATCGTGTACCAGATGCCAGAGAACTTTACTTCTTCAGTTCTATGGGTAATCTTGTCGGAACCCCTGACCTTAAAAATGTCAGAAATCAAGAAGTTGATTTAGGATACGAAATCAATAATGACAGTTTCGAGTTTAAAATCAAAACTTTTTACTCAAAACTTAAAGATTATATCTACATCCAAAAAGGTGTAGCCGTGAATGCATTTCAAAATATTGACGCATATATTTATGGCGGAGAAGCCAGCGCATCTGTTTATCTGAGTGATGACATCTCTTTAGATATGAGTGCAGCCTATAAACGCGGAAAAAAAGATGCTCCCCTTGCAGGACAAACAAACACAAACCTGGCGGATATAGCACCGCTTGAGGGGAAAATTGCTCTTAACTATGAATATGCAAACCGTTCTATGGCAACAATTGACACTATGATGCGTAAACGCTGGACACAGATAGATGATGAAAACGGTGAACAGGTTCTAGCCGGCTGGGCAATACTCAATGCAAAAATAAAACATGCTGTCAGTAAAAAATTCGACTTCACTGTAGGGATGAATAATATACTCAACAAAACCTATGCAAGAAGCAATACATATGCAGACTTGGTACTTATTTCAGGTGGTACAACTGATGTTATGCTTATGAATGAACCGGGGCGTTACTTCTACACAAATTTGGATTTTAAATTTTAAGTACCTCATCCTGAGGTACTAACACTGCGCTAACACTTTTGTATTATACTTTTGAAAACTAAGGACAAAAGGATTCTACTCTATGCAAACAAAATATTTAAAAATACTTCTTAGCATATCTACTGTTGCAGCGACACTTCTTTTAAGTGGCTGCGGTTCATCATCTGACAGTACTGCTACAGCCACATCTCTCACTGCAAGCGGGCAGCTTGTTGACAGTTTTGTCGCTGATGTCAACTATACATGCAGTGACGGTACAACAGGTGTGACCGATGAAAACGGCTCATTTACATGTACTGCACTTCCAGTAACGTTCAGTGTTGAAACACTTGAACTTGGAACAATTTACACACTTCCACAGGATGCTATGGTTTTTCCGCAAGATTTGACAGATGTAAACAGAACAGATCTCAATAACAGTGAAGTCATCGCAATTGCAGAATTTTTGCAGTCATGCGACGACAACAACAACGCAAATGATGGTATTCGTATTCAGGCACAGGTACGCGAACAGCTTCGTCAAAGAGCACATGAAAAACTAACAGCAGAAAATCTTGATGCAATTGCTGCAGATTTAAACCTTACACTTGTCGACCAAGAAACAGCAATCCAACACCTTACCCAAACAACAGATTATGTCCAAAGTGTCATTTCGGCTCATGGATATTCAAGAAACTCAGCCGCACATCAGGGTAATGGAATTTCAGATACCGCTACTATGCAGACACAAACAACATCAGCAGTAACACAGGCACTGCTTTCACCTGCTTCTACTCTTACACAAGAGGCAAAAGATACCCTGGCATATATGGGAAATGAAGAGCGTCTGGCACATGATGTCTATATGACACTCTATAATTACCACCTTGAGAGCGGAACCGAAATTAAAACACTCTACAATATCGCAACAAATTCTGAGACAGTCCATACAACAGATATGCAACTTTTGATTAAAAAATATATCACTTCTTTAGATGAGTTTACCAATGTAGATGCAGCTCAAAATCTTCCGGATGCGAATTTAAGCTATTTAGATATGAGTGTAAGTGAATTACCGGCAGGACAATACAACATTCAGGCTATCCAAAATCTTTATGACACACTCGTAGCAAAAGGAAAACAGTCTCAACAAGATGCACTTGAAGTCGGATGTATGGTAGAGGTGACAGATATCAACGATCTTGATGAGGATATCGCCATTGCACAGGATTCAAATGCAAGCGATGTCGTCACCGTATTTAACTTTTTAAGAGACGGTAGCTATACACACTACTGGGCATTTGATACGGCCCTCAAAAATATGGGTGTAACACAGGGATGTGCAGTCATTGGTGAAGAATACAATCATCCGGAGTACCCACAAGACACAGCATCTGCAACAGGAAACGGTCATCAATACGGACGACAGTAAAAAACTTCCTAAGCCCTTTTTTACCTAAAAAGGGCTAAAATCCAACCATGATAAAAAGATACCCAACTAAAAAAATATTTGTCGGTGATGTGCCCGTCGGTGGTGATGCTCCTGTCTCCGTGCAGTCTATGACCTACTCGGACACACACAATGTTGCAGCAACGGTTGAGCAGATAAACCGCCTGCACTTTGCAGGAGCGGACATTGTCCGCGTTGCCGTTCCTGATATGGAAGACGCCCTTGCACTCAAAGCCATCAAAGAGCAGATTTCACTCCCGCTTGTTGCAGATATTCACTTTAATTACAAACTTGCACTCATTGCAGCCGAATCTGTTGACTGTATCCGTTTCAACCCCGGAAATATTAGCGATAAAAGCAAAATAAGAGAGATAGTAAAAGCCTGTCAGGAACGGAATCTTCCTATTCGCATCGGGGTTAATGCAGGAAGCTTGGAAAAAGAGTTTGATGACAAATACGGTCCGACGGCAGAAGCAATGGTCGCTTCGGCAGAGTACAACATAAAGTACCTTGAAGACTTGGGTTTTGATGACATTAAAATATCGCTCAAAGCCAGCGATGTACAAAGAACGGTTGAAGCCTACAGAATGTTGCGTCCAAAGAACCACTATCCGTTTCATTTGGGTGTAACAGAGGCGGGAACTATTTTTCATGCAACCGTTAAAAGTGCCATAGGCTTGGGAACACTTTTGCTTGAAGGTATCGGCGACACTATGCGCATAAGCATTACAGGCGAACTCGAAGAAGAGATCAAAGTCGGCCGTGCAATATTAAAAGACAGCGGCGTTGCAAAAGAGGGCTTAAACATCATCTCCTGCCCGACCTGCGGACGCATCGAAGCCGATTTGGTCTCAGCAGTAGCCGAAATAGAAAAAAGAACAGCACACATAAAAGCACCGCTGGATGTAAGTGTAATGGGCTGTGTCGTCAATGCCATAGGCGAAGCCAAACACGCCGATGTCGCCATAGCCTACGGAAAAGGCAAAGGGCTTGTCATGGTAAAAGGCGAAGTGGTTGCCAATCTGGATGAAAAAGAACTTGTCGACAGGTTTGTCAGCGAAGTGGAAGATATGGCTAAAAGGTCATAAACCTTTGATATAAATTATGCTAGAATATGTTTAATACACAAAGGATGTTGCGTTATGACAAAAGAGTATATTTTAAACTTTTTAAAGAACAATAAACAACTTTTAAAAGAGAAATATAATGTCACTAAAATCGGACTGTTTGGAAGCTATGCACGTGATGAGGCAGAAGAAGCAAGTGACATCGACTTAGCTATTGAAACATCTAAAAAAGATTTTTTTATCAAATCTGATTTACAATATTTTTTAGAAGATACTTTCGGCACAAAAATAGATATAGGCTATTTAGACAGTATGAGAGAGTTTTATAGACGCCGTGTTGAAAAAGAGATACTTTATGTCTAAAAAAAGAGATGTTGAACTCTTTGTACTCGATATATTTATTGCTATATTTAAAATAAAAGCATATTCTTCCAACTTTTCATCAGCACAAGAATTATTACATGATTCTCTGCATTGGGATGCTACTATAAGACAATTAGAAATTATTGGTGAAGCCATTAAAAACCTACTTCAAACAAAACAGTTCCATCAATCTTCACCAAAATATTTTAGACAAATCATAGATTTTAGGAATATAGTTGCTCATGGTTATTTTGGTATTGATGAAGAAGAAGTTTGGAACGTTTTACAAGACAAAATTACTCCACTTCATGATGACCTAAAACAAATAACTATAAATATTTATAATTTAGGTGAAGCTTTCGACACTACTATTAACTATGATCTGAAAGATAGAGATGAAAAACTAAAAACATATTTAAAAAATTTACAAAAAGAATTAAACAATGCAAGATAACCTCTACAACCTCGCTTTTGAACGTTCCGTATTAAGTTCCATAGTCTTTGAGCCGAGTCAGTTTGATGAGCTCAGCGTTATACTGAAAAAAGATGATTTTTACCTGCCTGCTCATCAGGATATTTTTGCTGCAATGCTTACACTTTTGCAAAAAGACCAGCCAATCGATGAAGAGTTTATAAAAAAAGAGCTCATGAAGGCAAAAAAATTTGACGAACAGGTTTTGCTTGAAATTCTCTCTGCCAACCCTATTTCAAATACCAAAGCCTATGTTGATGAGATCAAAGACAAATCACTCAAACGCCATCTGCTGACACTCACGACCGAGATAAAAAGAGTCACTGTAGAGGAAGAACTGCCATCGGCCGAAGTGGTGGACATCGTAGAGAAAAAACTCTATGAAATCACCCAGGACAACCAGACAAGCGATTTTAAAGACTCTCCAAAAATGACCTTTGATACGATGGAATACATCAAAGAGATGAAAGCACGAGGAAACTCCGTACTCGTCGGTGTCGATACAGGCTTTAAAGAACTGAACAAAATGACAACCGGATTTGGCAAGGGAGACCTGGTTATCATCGCCGCTAGGCCGGCGATGGGCAAAACTTCTTTTATCCTCAACACCGTTAACTCTCTTATACTCCAGGGTAAAGGTGTTGCCTTTTTCTCGCTTGAGATGCCGGCTGAACAGTTGATGCTGCGTCTGCTTTCTATTCAGACCTCCATTCCTTTGCAGAAGCTTCGTGTGGGAGATATGAATGATGATCAGTGGTCCAACCTTAACGGTGCCATAGACAGAATGAATGACGCAAAACTCTTTGTCGATGACCAGGGAAGCCTGAATATCAACCAGCTCCGTTCTAAACTCAGAAAGCTTAAAAATCAGCATCCGGAAATTGAGATAGCCGTGATTGACTACCTGCAGATTATGCAGGGAATAGGCTCGCAGGACAGACACCTGCAGGTCTCAGAAATTTCGCGTGGACTCAAAATGCTCGCGCGTGAGCTTGAAATGCCAATAGTTGCACTCTCTCAGCTCAACCGTGGGCTTGAGAGCCGTAACGACAAACGTCCGATGCTGAGCGATATTCGCGAATCTGGTTCAATAGAGCAGGATGCCGACATTATTTTATTTGTCTATCGTGATGATGTCTACCTTTACAAAGAAGAAAAAGAGCGTGAAAAAGCCGCAAAGGCCGAGGGCAAAGAGTTTACCTCAACCTATGTGGAAAAAGAGGAAGAGGATGCCGAAATCATCATCGGCAAACAAAGAAACGGTCCGACAGGGCATGTCAAACTCATCTTTCAAAAAAAGCTTACCCGTTTTGTGGACGCGCCGGGCTATGCGCAAGGCATAGAAACCGTCTATGAAAATGTAGATACCAAATCAGCAAATATTGATATGCCGCAGGTAGAGATGCCTTCTATTTAAATGCAGGCTTTAGAGAAGGTTTCGCTTTTTAGCAGCAAAAAAGACTACTTTCTCTTTTTTCTTTTCCTGCTTAGCCTCTTAGGTTTTTCTCTTGGCTATCAATATTACAAATATAGCGAGCTGACGAAATTTGACTCACAGCTTGCTGATGCAACTGTTTTAAAAGCCTACGACAAAACAAAACTCACCAAAACCGGCAAAATCAAAAGCTATAAAATTTTAAAACTGCAAAGTGATGAGGGCTTTGTATTTTATACCATGGCAAGCAAAAAACTGCATAATTTGCAAAACAAACGATTACATGTAGAGTTGTGGGCGGGAAAAATCAGTTTCAAAGACTATCTTAGAGGATTTTTTGCATTTAGCAAGATTCTCCAAGTCTATAAAAGCCCCACACTCAAACAAACACTCTCCTCATTTATAAACTCTCAGCACACAGACACAGATATTGCCGCTCTGTATAAAGCCCTCTTTTTGGCAACGCCTCTGCCAAAAACCATGCAAACGCAATTTTCAAAACTCGGTATTTCGCATCTCATTGCCATCAGCGGTTTTCATTTGGGCGTTCTTGCAGCCATCCTCTTTTTTCTTTTCAAATACCCCTATCAATTTTTGCAAAACAGATATTTTCCATACAGAAGTTACAAAAGAGACAGTTTTATTTTTATCAGCCTGGTTTTGCTCGGCTATTTGCTTTTTTTGAATTCGCCTCCTTCTCTGCTGAGAGCGTACGGCATGCTTCTTGTCGGCTTTGTTTTATATGACAGAGGTATCAAAATCATCTCCATGCAGACACTGCTTCTTACTGTTCTTTTGCTGCTTGCACTTTTTCCAAAACTCATTTTCAGTATAGGCTTCTGGCTCTCAGTCAGCGGTGTTTTTTACATCTTCTTGTTTCTTGTTCATTTTCAAACACTCAGTAAAATCAGACAGTTTCTGCTCTTGCCTTTTTGGGTTTATTTGATGATGCTGCCCTATTCTATGGCAATATTTGGCAACTTCAGCCTCTATCATCCCCTCTCAATTGTATGGACAACACTTTTTACGCTTTTTTACCCTTTGACTATCGCCTTACATGTAATGGGCTTTGGCAGTCTTTTAGACACACCTTTGACATATCTCTTACATGTAAACGCACATGCCCTGCAACACACACTTGCAAAAGTTTATCTTATTGCAGAAATTGTGCTTTCACTCGCAGCCGTATTTAGCAAAAAAGCACTCTATGCCTTACTCGGCTATACGCTGCTTCTTTTTGTATATTTCATCTATAATGTGGCATAGTTTCAAACCATACAAAAAGATAATCCACGAAACATAAATCCATAAAAACAAAAACATCAAAATAGCAAAAGAGCCGTACATGGTCGTATAGGACTTGTTTAAAAAAACATAGTAAATAAAAGCATTTTTACTGACACTGAAAATTACGGAGACAATAAAAGAACTGATAAGTGAAGCTTTTGGATTTATTTTTGCATTGGCGGCAATTTGAAATATCAAAAAGAAAAGTCCCCAAATGATGATGTAGGGAACCAGAGGCAAAATATTAAGCCCTGAGGTTAATGCGTTTGAAGCCATAAGCGCAGCAATGTAGCCTGTAATATAAAAAGAGATGCCAAGTGCAACAGGCGTGAGTGTCAACAGTGTCCAGTAGGTCGTAATGCTCTCCCACAAAGTTCTTGGTTTTGCATGAAAAATTCTGTTGGCAATGTATTCAAAATTTTTAAAAAACAAAAGAGAAGAGACTAAGATTGCCACAAATCCTATGGCTCCCATTTTAGAAGCGTTTTGTAAAAATCCGTTTATCTGAAACATAACCGTGTCCGAATTCACAGGCATCAAATTGGAAAATATAAAGCCCTGAATTTTTTCATAATAATCGGCAAAAGAGGGCAAGGCAGTCAAAATAGCCATCACAATCAACAAAAGAGGAATAATGGTAAAAATCGTATAAAAGCTCAAACTTGCCGCAAAAAGTGTGAGCTCTTTATCAATAAAAGAGCTGACAAACAGTTGAACAGGCTTAAAGTATTTTGTCAGCTTTTCATTCATGACCTATTAGTCAAGCCCCATTTTTGCAGGATTTAAAATATTGTTCGGATCAAATGCTTTTTTGATGGATTTAAAAAGTGCCATCTCCGCATCACTGAACGCCATTTTCATGTACGGTGCTTTTGCAAGCCCTATTCCATGCTCACCAGAGAGTGTTCCACCCAAATCAATTGTTGCCTGAAACACCTCTTCTATGGCTTTATAGGCAATTTTTACCTGCTCAGGATCACTCCCGTCAACCATGACATTTGTATGCACATTTCCGTCACCCGTATGTCCGAAACACGGGATTTTGACATTGTATTTGTCCGCTATTGCATAAAATCTCTCTAGCAGTTCCGGCAGTGCCGAACGGGGCACTGTTACATCTTCATTGAGTTTTTTACTGCCGTAAATGCTGAGTGACGGCGAAGCATTTCGACGGGCAAACCAGATGTCTGCCGCCTCTTTGTCATCTTTTGCCACTTTAAAGTCACTGCATCCGTTTTCACGGAATACTTTTTCAATCTGTGCAAGTTGAAAATCCAAATCGTCTTCAAGGTTGCCGTCAACATCCGTAACAAGCAAAGCACCCGCATCAACCGGCAGACCTTTGTGAAAGGTCTCCTCCACGGCTCGAATCGTCAAATTGTCCAAGAACTCCATCGCAACCGGAGTAATACCGCTTGCCATTGTTTTGTAAACGGCTTCCATTGCTTCATGTACACTTGAAAAAATTCCCATTGCCGTTTTTGTCATTTTCGGCTTTGGTATCAATTTAAGCGTGATTTCTGTAAGCACTGCCAAGGTGCCTTCACTCGCGATTAATATCCCGCTTATGTTATACCCTGCCACATCTTTGATGGTTCTTTTTCCTGCTTTTATTACATCGCCGTTTGGTAAAACAGCCCGTGTTGCCATGACGTAATCTTTTGTGATTCCGTATTTTGCAGCACGCATCCCACCGGCATTTTCACTCACATTTCCACCGATAGTAGAGTAATCCTGACTCGCAGGATCAGGCGGATAAAACAGCCCCACCTCTTCTACTCTCTTTTGCAGGTCCATATTGATCACACCGGGCTGAACAATGGCGACCATATTTTTCATATCTATTTCAAGAATTTTATTCATATGTTTTTCCATTGCCAGGACAATTCCGCCTTTGCTTGGAAGTGCTCCGCCCGTAAAACCGGAACCGGCACCGCGCGGTACTATAATGATCTGATGTTCATTACAGTACTTGAGTATTTCGCTGACATCTGTTTCATTTCTCGGAAAAATAACCGCATCGGGCTCAAAATGTTCCCGTGTCGCATCATACGAATAGGCAAGCAGATGTGCCTTGTCGCTGTAAATATTCTCTTCTCCTACAATATTTGTAAAATGTTGTAAATGTATTTTATCTATCATCTTATTTTCCTGTTTCAAATTCATCAAGTAAATAATGCAAAGAAGCATCACCGTTTTTTATAATATTATAAAGCTCTTTGTTCGTTTTGTTGTTTGCAACCAACAGTTCATAATAGTGTGGCGCATAACTTTTGAGTCTCGAACTCCCCGCTCCCCACCATGCAGCATCAATGTTGTTGACACGCGTATAAAAAGGAAGATGGACCTTGTCCTGCTTGAGTTTTGCATCACTGATACTCAGGATTTTAAAACTTTTGATGTCGAGCGTATATACTTTTTGATTGAGATATATAAAAAGCAATCCTACGCTGCCGGCATCTGCCATCGCTTCAAAGTCCTCTTTCAAAGGTGTCGGATGTCCCCGAAAAGAAAGAACCGTTGCAAAAAGATCCGGATGAATCCATTGTGTCTGCACACTCTTGGCAATTCTATAATAAATCTCTTCATTGGGAGCGATAAGCAGTGAACGGGAGTAGCCAAATGCCAACTCGACCGTATCACCCACTTGCACTTGCCATTTTCCGTGAGGCAGTGCACTGTTTTGCAGAGCAGTAAATGCACTCATTTTGATTGTTGCCGTCTTTGTTTGTGCATTAAAACTCTGCACAACAGCATTTTTAACAATGGCACTGTGTTCAGGGCTAATGTGATGCACAACAAAACCGCTGACACCGACATCTATCTTGTCTGTTTTTATTGTTGCAGTTTCATTTTGATTATCAACTGAGACTACAGGTGATTTTATAACAGCGCCAAAAACTTCCAACGCAAGTATCGTGAATAAAAGTATATATTTCATGTTTCTTCTTTGATTTTTTGTTTATGATTATATCAAACAAACCTCAGACTAAGCCAAAATTTGATAATCTTTGCAAATTATTTATTCTAGGCTTATATTTATGATACGATTTTTCATATTTTTTTTACTGATTACCTCCTCTTTTGCTGCCCATGTGGACAGATACCGGTGGAGTAACGGAGAAACTTATCTGGATTTTTTACAAAATCACAATCTTCCGTTGCGACCGCTCTACTACAATCTTGACAAGGATGACCAAAGACTCACAGAGGAGATGCGTGCAGGCATTCATTATCAGATTTTAAAAGATGACAAAGAAGAGATAGAACAGATTTTACTGCCTTTGAATGATGAACTGCAAATCCATATATACAAAGATGACAAAAGCTACAAATTTGAAGCCATTCCCATTATAAGCACAACAAAAACAGAAGCTTTTTACACAACAATTACAAGTTCACCGATGTACAATATTTTAAAAGAAACAGGTTCCAAAAAACTGGCACAAATTTTTGTTGCCAGTTTCAAACACTCATTAAACTTTAAAAACGACATTCGCAAAGGCGATGAACTTGTCATGATTTATGAACAAAAATATCGTCTGGGAGAGCCTTTTTCCATGCCTGCTTTAAAAGTCGCCATGATAGAAATGCATCATAAAAAACACTTTATCTACCTCAACAGTGACGGACGTTATTATGATGAAAAAGCCCATGAGGTCGAAGGATTTTTACTGGCCCGTCCGGTAAGGGGAGCCAGAATATCTTCTTATTTTACAAAAAGGAGATGGCACCCTGTACTGCATAAATGGAAGGCACATTTGGGCGTTGACTATGCTGCAAGACGCGGAACACCGGTTATTGCAGCGGGCAGAGGTGTCATTGTATGGGCTTCAAGAATGGGAAGCTATGGAAATTTGATAAAAATACGCCATGCTGACGGCTATGAAACACGCTATGCCCACTTAAAATCATTCCGCAGGGGTATTCACAGGGGCAAACGTGTAAAAAAAGGGCAGACTATAGGCTATGTCGGCTCTACAGGCCGCTCTACCGGACCACATCTGCATTTTGAACTCAGGAAAAGAGGACGTGCAATCAACCCGCTCAGAGTTGTACAGGTAACGACCAAAAAGCTCAAAGGCAAAGCAAAAAAAGCATTTTTACGATTAAAGAAAAACTATGATGAAAGTGTCAATCTTCACCTCAACAACAAAACAGCCTATAAAAAACGCCCGCCTTTTGAAAACATGTCCTATATTCATCTTTTAAAGGAAAAAAGCAATGGGTAAAATAACTTCCATAAAAGAGCTCAAAGAACCAAATTTTGTCAAACCGGTGGAGATAAACTACACACAAAACGGCAAAGAAAAAAGATGGGAAGCCGTACTTTCGCATGACAGTGTTGCTATACTCCTCTATCACACACAAAAAGATGCCTTTGTGCTTGTCAAACAGCTCCGTGCTACCGTGCTTAACAAAAATCAAAACAACGGTTACATGTATGAACTCTGTGCCGGCATTGTTGACAAAGAGTGTTCCATAGAGCAAATAGCCAAAGAGGAAATTTTGGAAGAGTGCGGATATGATCTGCCTGTGCAAAATCTGGAAAAAATCAGTGCTTTTTACACCAGTGTCGGCATATCGGGGACCTATCAGACACTCTACTATGCCGAAATTGACGAACATATGAAAATAAATGAAGGCGGTGGTCTTGAAGAGGAAGAAATCGAGGTCATTTACATCCCCGTATCTGAAGCAAAAAAGTTTATGTTTGATGAACGCTATCAAAAAACAACCGGTGTTTCTTTGGCTTTTTACTGGTTTTTTGATACAAAAAAAGTCGGCACTAAAGTATGTCTTAGAAAAAACTAAATTTTTTTCTGCAGTGCGGGCTTTGCGGCATGAAAGCTCAAAAGATGAAGCAAAGACATCAGTCGGCACTGAAGTACCGATTCCTGGGTCATCCCTCCTCTCGGCATCCAGACTTCAGTCTCAATGCCATTAAGTTAAGCGGCTTTTTCGGAACCCGTACTTCAGTGCGGACTTTGTGTCTTTCAAGACTAAGGCCTAGGTTCCAAAAGAATATCGAACTTTTTTCTTAACTTAATGGCGTTGAGACTTTAGTCTTGGCTTTACTGCATTACAGCCAAAAATCCTTCGTATGAACTATCCAAACTCTATGGGGTCCATATCTATTTCTGCCAAAGCCACTTTAGCTTTTTTTACCGCTTTTATGATATCGGTGCTTTTATCAGCCCGCAAAAGTATCTCAAATCTGTACTTGTTCGCCACTTTTTCTATGGCACATTTTTTTGCACCGACAATTTCCACACCTTTACATGTAAGCAGATTTTCATGCATTTTTCGCATCTGTTCTTGTGCTTTTGCTCCGTTTTTATGGGCAAACAAAATACGACACAGTTTTTTATAAGGCGGGTAAAGTTCTTTTCTGAAAACCTTTTCTTCTTCCAAAAAATCTTCATATTTTTCTATATATGCTTTGAAAAAATCTTCATTGAAAGTCTGCACAATGACCTTTGCATCTTTTGCCCGTCCGCTTCTTCCGGCTACCTGAATCAAAGAAGCAAGCGCTTTTTCCCGCGCACGGTAATCACCCATGTTCAGCATGTTGTCCATACCCAAAACCACAGCCAAAGTGACTCCGTGATAATCATGCCCTTTTGAGAGCATTTGAGTGCCGACAAGAATATCACTCTCTTTGTCGTTAAAACGCTTCAATGCTTTTTTGAGCTTATTCGCGGTTGTGATGACATCTCTGTCAAACTGTTCTATTTTTGTTTCTGGAAAAATTTCACTTAAAATTTTTGCCGCTTCTGCCGTACCGAGTCTAGCACTGGACAAATTCTGACTGTGACACTCCGGACAAACCTGCGGAATTGCCTGCGTAAAATTACAATAGTGGCATTTCAATGCGCGTGAATGCTGATGTACGCTCATACCGACACTGCAAAAGGCACATTTTACAGTATGCCCGCAGTCTTGACACTGCAAATATTTAAAATTGGCACGTGTGGGTAAAAAGACAATGGACTGCTCTTTTTTTTCAATAACTTCTTGCAAATTTTTCAGAATCAAAGGCGAAAGAGTTTCCGCACTTTTTTCATATATAAATTTTTTATCTGCACTGAAATGTCCCCCTTTGAGCCTAAAATGAGGAAATTTCACATACGAGTTCAGTGAGGGTGTCGCACTGCCAAGCACTACGGGAACAGCATAAAGTTTTCCCATATATATGGCCAGATCTCTTGCATTGTATCGCGGTCTTGAAGATGACTTATAACTCTCATCATGCTCTTCATCTACAACAATGAGCCCCAGATTTTTGACAGGCAAAAAAAGAGCTGAACGGGCACCTGCAATGATTTTTGCTTCACCTGCATATATTTTTTCCAGTGCTTTTTTCTTTGCCAATGGGGTGAGTTTTGAATGCCACATCACAAAATCTTCACCAAAATGTTCTTTGAGACGTTTGGACATCTGCGGTGTCAAAGAGATTTCAGGCATTAAAAAGATGGATGTTTTTTCTTCTTGAATCATCTGTTCAAAGTATTTCATATAGACTTCTGTTTTTCCGCTGCCTGTATCGCCGAAAAGAAGGGAGACTTTGTGTTGTTTTAAGAAGGTGAGTGCTTTTTCCTGTTTTGATGAAAGTATAATTTTTGAGGTACTTTTTATGTCCTTATGACGTGCAGCCCAGACTGAAGTCTGGGTTCCGAGGGCTGCGGCCTCAGTTTCATTTGCATCCGAAACCGGTACTTCAGTGCCGGCTTTTATTTTGGCTGCATTTTCTGAACCGTCATCTCGCATGGCCCAGACTGAAGTCTGGGTTCCGAGGGCTGCGGCCTCAGTTTCATTTGCACCTGGAACCACTACTTCAGTGCCGGCTGATTTATGCGGCAATATTAAAGCCAAAGCATCTCCGAGTGAGCAGATATAATAAGAGGCTATAAACTTTGCCAGAATGAGCTGTTTGTCTGAAAAACAAAATGCACTCACTTCCAAAATTTCATGGGTTTTAAAATCAGGCTGTTTACATGTAGCAATAACAACGCCGTTTACTACTCTGTTTCTTACATGTACAGTGACACGGGTGCCGATTTCTATCTCTTGTTCTGAGTGATAGGTAAACTCACCAAGTGGTGAACCTATGAGTGCTATATTGTAGTAATTTATACGCAAATTTAAAAAGATTTATTTACACTATATGATATAGTACTAACTATCAATTTCGATTATTTGTTTTGTTCCGTATATTATTGTAGCTGCAAAAAGAACTGCTACTGCTACAATTGCAATTGTTGCTAAATCCATTTTATAAATCCTTTAATCTTTTTATATTCGAATGAATACTCCGTGATATTATAATAAATAAAGTCAAAAGAGAATTGTTATATTATTGGAAACATACAACCTTGATACACCTGCACCCAGTGTTAATATAATAGCGACTAGAATATTCAAATAACTCTTCAGTGCGCCAATATGCTCTTTTATCTCATCTATTTTAGCCATACTTAATTATACTCGAATTTCGATTAATTATTTAGTCTACAAGTTTATCGCAAATTGTATCTTGACCGGTATTTAAATCAAATCTACCTGTTGTAGGGCTATAGGTAAAGGCACAGTTTTTACCGCCCACTTTATATACATAATGTAAATAAGGTGCAGTATTGTCTGTTGTGCTCCAATGTCCGTCAGTTGTTGCTGCAGTCACTCCATACATCAAAAGTTCTCTGCCTACTGTTCCGTTTCCGTCAAAAAGAGTTGTACTGTTTTGACTCAAACCCGATATATAATCCGGATCGCCTTGAATAATATGTGCCTGTCTGTCTGTAATTATAGCAGAGCGTATAGAGGCAATATCTGCACGTCCTTTGCTTATCTGTGCATCTGTTCTTGTTGCGGCAAACTTGGGAATGGCAATACTTGCCAAGATACCCAACACAACAATGACAAAGACAAGCTCTATCATTGTAAAAGCGTTTTGCAACGAGTGCCCTTGGGCTGCCTGTTTTGATTTTTTCATAAACATATAACCTTTTTTAATAAGTAACAGATGTTCCACGGAGTTTCATAGGGTATTGCGTGGCATCTATTGCACTTTGCAGTGCTGTACAGAGTGTATCACTGCCGGCATTACCAAAAGAGAGTGTTAAATTATCATCATTTGGACCTGTCTGTATCTGTATTGTAGCACAATCATTTACAGAACCCACTTTAAAAACTGCTTTCTTATCTGCTGTAGAAATAGCCGCTTCTCCTGTGTTTTCCAAGGAAGATATGGCATTGGACATTACAGACAAATTGTTTTCAGTTTTTGCTTTACTCATTGCATACGAAGCAATTTCAGATGCCCCTGTCATTATACTCATTGCCATTTTAGAGACTTCAGCATCGCCTCTTGTTGCAGAGAGTTTTGGAATTGCAACAGCTGCCAAAATACCTAAAATAACAATGACGAAAACCAATTCAATCATTGTAAAAGCGCTGTGAAACGAATGTTTCTGAGATTTATTTTTCATCACTATTTATTCCTTGATAATATAAAACAACCGGATTTGTTTATAGTATCATAATTTTTATTATTTTTGTTTTAAAGTAATAATATTGTTATATCAGAGAATTTTTGAAACAAAGAATTTGAGGAAAAATTTTAAAGTTTTTTGCAGGTATTCCCAAGCAAGAACTTGGGAATACCTTAAAGTTATATATTAATATTCGAATCTAGCAAATACTAATATGTTACATTAGAACCGCCAAATGTATGAGTACCATTTAAGTCTTTTTCTCCTGCTAAACTAACAGCACGCGTACAATAAGTGTCAGATGCACCAGAACTTGAAACTGTTAAAGTACCATTTGCATCAGCACTTACAGTAAAACAATTAAGTTGAGAACATGCATTAGAAGATGTATTTATATCTGTTATATTACCATCAGCAGTATATTCACTTCCTGCATCAGAAATACATGTTGCAAGATTTGATACTTCTGTAGAAACTTTTGCATCATCACGCGTTGCTGAAAGTTTTGGAATGGCAACTGCTGCCAAAATACCTAAAATAACGATAACGAAGATCAATTCGATCATTGTAAAACCAGCTCTTTTCATAAGAACTCCTTATATTTTTAAAAATTGGATTACACTGGTAATCTTAGTAAACATTATGGACCTATTTTCATTAAAGTTTGCTTAATCTGATTGTTTTTAATTTAAAAGACGCATGGTCCGCACTAAAGTACGGATTCCGGGAGGGAATGATTTAGGAACCGGTATTTTAATGCCGGCTGATAAAATATTTGGAATAAAAGTTGCTTATTATCTGTTATTACATGTAAACAAGGAGTCATTGATGAGCATTGAAATTTCCAAAACCCATTCTCTTTTAACGAAAGCGATGGACTATCGTGTTGCACGTCAGGATATGATAGCATCAAACATTGCCAATGCGGACACGCCTTATTACAAACCGAGAGATATCAGTTTTGAAGATGCTTTGATTGCACAAAAAAATGCCCTGTATCAGGATAATGCACATCAGTTGAAAATGGCTCGTACCAATGCCAATCATTTGGCGCCAAAAGAAGAGACAAGCGATCTCAAACCCACACTCTTTTTCAGAGACGGGCATATGGCTCGCAATGACGGCAACTCTGTCGATATAGATGTGGAAACAACCGAAATGAGCAAGAACTCCATTATGTTTAATGCCATTGTCATGGCAGCCAAAAAAGATGCAGGCATTTTCAAAAGTGTCATAGATGCTTCTGCAAAAGTAAATTAAGGATAATTTTTGAGTAATTTTTTAAACAGTTTTGATAAGCGCATACATAAAAGGAAGAACCATGAGTAACTTTCTCAACAGTTTTGATATCAGCGGATACGGACTCTCAGCCCAAAGAGTCCGTGTCAATGTCATTTCAAGCAATATAGCCAATGCCCAGACAACAAGAACAGAAGAAGGCGGACCCTATCGTCGCAAAGAGGTTGTTTTTAAAGCAGTAAACTTTAACGATGTATACAACAAAGCCCTGGGTGAGACTGCACAAAGTGCCAAATATCAAGACCCTTTGAATGAAGGGCAATTTGGACAAAAGGTAAATCCTGCTATAATGAGTGTAGTAGTTGACAAAATTGTAAGAGACGACAGCAAACCTCTTATGAAATTTGAGCCAAACAACCCGGATGCAGATGCAAACGGATATGTGGCATATCCAAATATTAATCCTGTTGTGGAAATGTCCGATTTGGTAGAGGCAACACGCTCCTACCAGGCAAATGTTGCGGCATTTCAAAGTGCAAAGGATATGGCAAACGCTGCCATATCACTGTTACAGTAAAAAAGGAAGTGAAAGATTATGAACAACATTAATAATATTTCCGGTGCTTCAACAGCAGACCTTTTAAAACAAAAAGGCAGTACTGAAAAAACCGGTGGTGAAGCTTTTGCTCAGCAGTTAAAATCAGCCCTCAATGAGGTTAATGAGATTCAAAAAGAGAGCGAAGAAGCTATAGCCGATTTGGCAACAGGCCAGGTAAAAGATCTCCATCAGGCAGCTCTTGCAATCGGCAAAGCAGAAACAAGTATGAAACTTATGTTAGAGATTCGAAACAAAGCATTAAATGCCTACAAAGAGATTGGCAGAACACAATTATAATCTGCCTCTGCACATAATAACTTCATGCTAAACCGTAACAAAAGTAAAAAAATATTCCTTCTTTATGTCCTTATTTCTCTTGCTTTTGCGGTTTTTTTAAGCGTTATGCTTCTCACTGCCACAAAATCACGCCGTATGCCCTCTTTGTATGCAACAGAAAGCTCAAAAGCACAGCGTGGCAGTATCATCAGTGCAGACGGTTTTCACATAGCTACAACAAAAAAACTCTATAAAGCAGTTGTCAATACCAGATACATCGACCCTGATAAAAAAGAGTTGTTTGTCAAGCTTTTCAGTATTTACTCAGGTATGACACCAAAGGCCATTGAAAAAAGACTCTCCAAACGCAAAGGTGTTGTCGTTTTGAGTTATAATGTGCCACAAATAAAAGCACATTATCTCAAAACACTCGCGAGAGAACTGCGACGCTTTAAAGTATTTTTAGAGTTAAAAAACCCGGCAACAGGACTTCGTTCTGTGCATGGGCTCAGCATACTTGAGAGCGGGGAAAGCCGGGAGTATCCTTATGGAACCCTGCTTACTCCTGTTATAGGCTATCCGCATAAAATAGAAGAAGACGGATATACCTCCATCAAAGGAGTCAAAGGACTTGAAAAAAGATTTGACAACGAACTCTCACCCAGACAGGACGGCTACAGCAGAGGCAAACGTGATGTAAACAGCTACATTATTTTAAATAAAGAGAGCTTTACCAAACCAAAAATAAACGGGCTTGACATTAAACTGACCATTCCGGTTTCTTTTCAAATACGCATAGAAAAGATGCTTGACAGTATGAAAAAAGAACTCCGTGCAAAAGAGGTTATGATTGCTATTATGGACTCCAAAACAGGTGATGTCTATGCTATAGCCAGTTCCAACAGATATTTGCCAAAAAAGATTAAACGCAGGGACTATCCCTCTCTAAACAGTTCTATGATAGAGTACAGTTTTGAGCCGGGAAGTGTTCTGAAACCTATCACTTTTGCCCTGCTCCTGGAACACAAACTTGTGAATCCCTATGATTTGGTAAACGGACATAACGGACGCTTTAAAATAGGGAGAAAAGTTATTACTGACGAGCACAGATTTGACTGGCTTTCGGCTGAGAATGTTATAGTCTACTCTTCAAATATCGGTATAGCCCAACTGGCACAAAGACTCTCCGGGTATGACTTTTATCAAGGGCTGAAAAAATTTGGCTTTGCAAGCAAATCCACACCTGATTTGATTTATGAAAAAAAAGGCTCTGTTCCAAGTGCCAAACGGCTTGAAAATGAAATATACAAAGCCACCTGTGCCTATGGTTACGGCATCCGTGCAAATCTTATGCAACTCCTCCGTGCCTACAGTGCTTTTAACAATAACGGGCGTATGGTAAAACCTAAACTTGTCAAAAGTTTTATAGATGAACACGGCACTGTAAAAGAACTCGGTTATGAGGAGAGTGTGCAGGTTATAAAAAGTGCAACTGCCAAAAGAATGAATAAAATTTTACTCAAAACAGTAAATGAAGGCACCGGGAAAAAAGCCATCACAAAAGGATTGCAAATCGGTGGAAAAACAGGAACTGCGCACATTGTTGAAAAAGGGCAGTATGTAAGGAAATACAACACCGCTTTTATGGGATTCGCCAATGACAAAAAGCACAAATACACTATAGGTGTTATTGTTATACAGCCTAAAAAAAGCCAGTTTGCAGCCCAAACTGCTGTTCCTGTCTTTAAAAAAGCGGTTGATATTATGATAGAAGAGGGTTATTTAGAGCCAAATATTGTCAAGTAGCCTTGTTTCACCTACAATCGCCTCCACAAGAATAACAGTATTTCCGATTTCTACTTTCTTTATTACTTCAAAGTCACGATTAAGTACTTCTACATATTTTACTTCCAAAGGAGACAAGATAGCGTGCATCTCCTCTTTAATTTTTACTGTATCCAAAATATTTTTACTGATTAGCTTTGAAGCTGCATATAATGACTTTGGAATTTTTAAGGCTTCTTCCCTTTGTGCTTTTGAAAGATATACATTTCTGCTGCTGAGTGCCAGTCCATCATTATCGCGAACGATATCTACAGGAACAATTTCAACATCCATGAAAAACTGTTTTACCATAAGACTGATGAGATTAAGTTGTTGTGCATCTTTTTTTCCAAAGTAGGCTCTTGTCGGGGAGACAATATTGAGCAGTTTCATAACAACTCTCAAAACACCGCTGAAATGCCCCGGTCTTGTTGCCCCTTCTAAAACATATCCACGTACATTAGGCGCACAGATTTTCACTTCATCCTTACTGTATATATCTGAAGCAGTTGGGAAAAAAAGGATATCTACGCCTGCCAATTCACATATTTTCTTATCGGCATCATCTTTTTTCGGATATTTGTCTAAATCTTCACCTGCCAAAAACTGTGCAGGATTGACAAAGACAGAAACTACCACTGTTTCATTCTCTTGTCTTGCGCGTTTTATCAAAGCAATATGCCCTTCATGCAAAGCACCCATGGTAGGCACAAAACCTACGGTTTTATTTTCATCTTTTAAGTATTGTTTTAATGCCAAAGGATTTGATATAATCTTCATTTTAAGCCCTGATATAATATAATCGCAATTATAACAAATTTAATGCCCCTAAGTGATGGAATATGGATAACTACGAATACACAGAACTTTTAAAAAATATTGATGCAAAAATGAAAAACATTACCGAGGTTGTCGAACCGGAAAAAATCCACAAGAGACTCAAAGAGATTGAGACTATGGAAAATGACCAGGATTTTTGGAACGATGCTGCTTATGCCGCAAAAATACAAAAAGAAAAAACTCAGCTTCAAAGAAAACTTGACAAATACAATACTGCCAAAAATGCTGTTGATGACGCAAAAGAACTTTATGAAATGGCTAAAGAAGAGAATGATACAGAATCACTCGAAGCACTTTACGAAGATGCGCCAAATTTGGAAAAACAGATTCGTGATATGGAAATCGAAGTCCTGCTAAGCGGTGAAACCGATGCCAACAATGCCATTCTCTCTATTCATCCCGGTGCAGGAGGAACAGAGTCCCAGGACTGGGCGGAGATGCTGCTGCGAATGTATAAACGCTGGGCAGAGCGGCGCGGCTTCAAAGTAGAAGTTTTGGATTACCAGGCAGGAGATGAAGCAGGCATCAAAGATGTCTCCATACTTATAAAGGGGGAGAATGCCTATGGGTATCTCAAGGTTGAAAACGGTATTCACAGACTTGTAAGAATTTCACCGTTTGATTCCAATGCCAAACGTCATACCTCTTTTGCCTCTGTTATGGTCTCTCCCGAAATTGATGATGATATAGACATTACCATAGAAGACAAAGACATACGCATTGACACCTACCGCTCAAGCGGTGCAGGCGGACAGCATGTTAACAAAACCGAATCTGCCATACGCCTAACCCATATCGCCACAGGTGTTGTCGTACAGTGCCAAAATGACAGAAGCCAGCACAAAAACAAAGCAACAGCCATGAAAATGCTCAAATCCCGCCTCTATGAATTAGAACTTGAAGAACAAAAAGCAAAAGAAGCAGGTATCGCCAAAAGTGAAATAGGCTGGGGGCATCAGATACGCTCCTATGTTATGCAGCCTTACCAGCAAATCAAAGACACAAGAAGCAATGAAGCCTACTCTAATGTCTCTGGTATCCTGGACGGAGATATTGATACAATGATTGAGGGTGTTTTAATAGCTATGAACCGTACTTAGTCTTGCTCTTTTTTTATAAAACTGTAGCCTAGAAACAATACTCCAAGCAGCATTGCAAAAATCGTAAGATACTTTTTTTGCTGTTGCTGTGCACTTACTAAAGACTCCCTGAACGTGGCTATGTCCGGTTTAGCTTTTTTTACACCTGGCAGATGCCCTGAAACACTGGCTTCAATTCTTGCAACATTGGCTGCAGCTACCTCATTTGCACTCATTGCGATTTTGGGTGTCGTCCAAAAATGTACTGCAAAACCGATAAAAAACATGAATATGCCAACTGACCTTAAAATAACAATCTTATGTTTTAAAAAAAATTCCATCTTCTCTCTTTTTCTTTTGCTGTTTCTAAAGCAAATTATGTCAAAATCCCGGTATGAATCTACTTAAAGAATTTTTACTTGATGATACGTGCTCCTATCTGAGCGGCAAAAAACAAACTACACACTATAAAGTGATCAACAACTGTGACTCCAAATCTTGTGAAGCCCTGATTGAACGAGGATACCGTCGTTTTGGAAAAATGTACTTTAGACCCATATGCACTACATGTACAGAATGCCAGAGTATTAAAATTGATGTAGAAAACTATGCATTCGGCAAATCTGCAAAAAGAGTTATCAAAAAATCCAAAGATATTACTTCTTACATACAGGTACCGAGTGTAACCCAGGAGCACCTTGAACTGTTTGAAAAGTACCATCTTTATATGCATGATAAAAAAGGGTGGGACTACTCTGCGACAACTGCACAGCACTACTATAACTCTTTTGTCACAGGCCATGCTGACTTTGGTTATGAAGTACTGTATTATGATCAGCAAAAGCTTATTGCAGTAGATTTGATAGATATTCTTGAAAACGGAATATCATCAATCTATTTTTATTATGATCCGGATTATGCCCAGTACTCCTTAGGTAAACTTTCCCTGTATAATCAGATAAAATATGCTAAAAATACAAACAAAAAATGGATATATTTGGGGTACTATGTAGAAGGATGCCCTTCTCTTTCTTATAAAGCCCAGTATACTCCTTACCTCACGCTTCAAGGCAGACCGCACGAACACGAAAAATTTATATGGTCTTAGAGAGCTCTTTTTTTTGTTCTTCTCTAATTTGTAACTTTTTCTTTTGTACTTCTTTGTTAAGTTGCTCTTCCAGTTTTTGCTGTTCGAGTTTGTCTTTTTTTCTGATTCTTTGAATTTTTTCCAATTCTCGTTCTTTTTTTCGTTGCAGCAGGCTTTTTTTACGCTCTTTTTTTGCCTGTAGTTTTTTATCTTCATCCAAATATTTTTGTATTATTCCTGTTGTATTGACATCATCAGAATGTGCAAAATAGTAATCGAGTATCTTGCTTTTACTTCTTTTTTCATCAATCAGTCCGCTGTTTGCCAGTTTTGTGAAAAGTTTTGAATTTTCATTTTCGATTGCCAAATCCAAATTTCTTTTGACAGAGCGTACAAAAAAATCATTTGTTCGTGAAAGTTCTCTTAATCTGTTTAGATAACGCATCTTGTCTTTAACCGCTCCCTCATCCAATGAAAAACCCTCTTTTTTCAACTTTTTGACAGCAGTAGCATACTCTTGTATTTTCTTTTCGTACGGTGCGTACTCATCTATATTTGCAAGCTTTTGAATTTTATCTACATTATTGTAAACAATATCACCAAGCGCAGAAAAAGCTTTTGGATTTTGTGCCGCAAGCAGTGTAGCGAGTATAAGTAAAAGTAGTATTTTATGCATTCAAATCAGCCTGAAAAATTTTTACCATTATAACAGAATTTTATTTTTAAAAGAAGAAAGACTCCTCTCTCGTTAAAGAGAGAAGAAAGGAGTGTTTGTAACGAAAATACTATCCGTTACGTTTTTTCTGAATCTCTTCAGCTATATTTCTTGGAACTTCTTCATAATGATCAAATTCCATTGCATATGTTGCACGTCCCTGGGTTGCAGAACGAAGGTCGGTTGAGTAACCGAACATTTCGGCAAGTGGAACAAAAGCATCAATAATTTTGTTACCGGCACGGTCACTCATATTGTTTACCTGTCCGCGTCTACGGTTCAAGTCACCGATAACATCACCCATATACTCTTCAGGAACTTCAACTTCAACTTTCATCATCGGCTCAAGTATAGCAGCATCTGCTTTACGACAGGCTTCTTTAAATCCCATTGAAGCAGCGAGTTTAAACGCCATTTCATTTGAATCCACATCATGGTAAGAACCGTCATACAGTGTAACATCAATATCTTCCATAGGATAACCCGCAAGAACACCTGCCTGCATCGCTTCTTCACAACCTTTTTCAACAGCAGGAATATATTCTCTTGGAACAGTTCCCCCTTTGATTTCGTTGTGAAATACAAAACCAGAATCAGGCTCACCCGGCTTCACTTTCAAGAATACATGACCAAACTGACCACGACCGCCAGACTGTTTTGCATACTTGTATTCCTGGTTGACTTCTTTCTTGATTGTTTCACGGTAAGAAACCTGCGGAGCACCGACTTCTGCTTCAACTTTGAATTCACGTTTCATTCTGTCAACAAGAATTTCAAGGTGTAACTCACCCATTCCTGAAATAATAGTCTGACCTGTTTCATCATCAGTGTGTACTCTGAAAGACGGATCTTCAGCAGCAAGTTTACCAAGGGCTATACCCATTTTTTCCTGGTCAGCTTTTGTTTTTGGCTCAACCGCAACAGAGATAACCGGCTCAGGGAAGTCCATTCTTTCCAGTACAACTTTCTCAGCAGGATCACATAAAGTATCACCGGTAGTTGTTGATTTTAGTCCGACAACGGCACCGATTTCACCGGCATATATCTCTTTGATCTCTTCACGCTTGATAGCATGCATTTTCAAGATACGGCCGATACGCTCTTTTTTGTCTTTTGTCGTGTTGTGTACGTACGAGCCTGATTCTAAAGAACCGCGGTATACACGGATAAATGTAAGAACACCCACAAACGGGTCAGTCATAATTTTGAAAGCAAGTGAAGCAAAAGGGCCGTCATCAGTTGATTCAACAACAACTTCTTTTTCTTCATCATCCATCATAGTACCCATGATTGGCGGTGCTTCAACCGGTGAAGGAAGATAGTCAACAACAGCGTCAAGCAGAGTCTGAACACCTTTGTTTTTAAATGCAGTACCCGGAGTCATCGGAACAACAGCCATGCCGATTGTTGCAGATTTGATAGCCGCTTTGATCTCTTCTTCAGAAATTTCTTCGCCTTCAAGGAATTTTTCAGCAAAATCATCATTGCCTTCAACTTCAGCTAAAGTCTCAAGCATTTTTTCTCTGTATTCGTCTGCAATTTCCTGTAACTCAGGACGAATATCCTGTACATGGTAGTTTGAACCCATCGCAGCATCTTCATCCCAGACAATCTCTTTCATTTTAACTAAATCAACAACACCTTCAAACTTGTCTTCAGCACCGATAGGCAGCTGAAAAGGCATAGGATTCCCTTTAAGACGATCACGAATCTGACGCTCAACTTCATAAAAGTCTGCACCTGTTCTGTCCATTTTGTTTACAAAAACGATAGACGGAACTTTATAACGGTTACGTTGTCTCCAAACTGTTTCTGATTGTGGTTGTACCCCACCAACAGCACAGAATACTGAAACAGCACCGTCAAGTACACGCATAGAACGCTCAACTTCAATAGTAAAGTCAACGTGGCCCGGAGTATCGATAATATTTATCTGTTTTCCGTTCCACTCACAGGTAGTCGCAGCAGAAGTAATCGTAATACCACGCTCCTGCTCTTGTTCCATCCAGTCCATAGTAGCAGCCCCGTCATGGACCTCACCGATTTTATGCTCAACACCAGTATAGAAAAGAATTCTTTCTGTTGTTGTCGTTTTACCCGCATCAATATGTGCAGCAATACCGATGTTTCTTACATCTTCTAATTTATGACTTCTTGGCATATGTTATCCTGTTACCATCTGTAATGAGCAAATGCTTTATTAGCTTCTGCCATTTTATATGTATCTTCTTTTTTCTTAAATGCTGAACCTTTGTCTGATGCAGCATCCATGAATTCATTTGCCAATCTCTCAGCCATTGTTCTTTCATTACGTTTACGAGCTGCATCAACCAACCATCTGATTGCAAGAGACTGCTGACGCACCGGGCGTACTTCTACTGGAACTTGATAAGTAGCACCACCGACACGGCGACTTTTAACCTCTATAATAGGTTTGATATTCTCAATAGCTTCATTAAATGTGTCTATTCCTGATTTTTCTCCACGAGAGCTAATGATGTCCATTGCACTGTAGATGATTTTTTCAGCTGTAGATTTTTTACCATCTAACATGATTTTGTTAATAAATTTCGTTAAAATTTTGCTTCCATAAACAGGATCTGGCATAATTTCACGAACGGGAGCTTTTCTTCTTCTCATTTGTAATTTTCCTTACTTCAATTTGTATTCTTCAAATTTACTCAAAATTAATCACTAAAGATTAATCCTGTAGCTATTGAATTTATATATTAAAAAAATAATCTCAGATTATTTTTTCGGTTTCTTAGTTCCGTATTTAGAACGGGCAACCATACGGTTAGCAACACCGGCAGTATCAAGTGCACCACGAACGATGTGATACTTCACACCAGGTAAATCTTTAATACGACCACCACGTACAAGTACGATAGAGTGTTCTTGAAGGTTGTGACCTTCACCACCGATATATGAGATAACTTCAAAACCGGAAGTCAGTCTGACTTTCGCAACTTTTCTTAAAGCCGAGTTAGGTTTTTTAGGTGTAGTTGTGTAAACACGTGTACATACACCACGACGCTGTGGACATGAGTCAAGAGCAGGTGATTTTGATTTTTTAATCACACGTTTACGCTCTTTACGAATCAATTGATTGATTGTAGGCATACAATTCCTTTTTACTTAATTTTTTTCCAGTAGAATAAAATTCTCTTTTACTTTATCTATAATGAGCAAAAGCCCATTATAACGGCAGAGACAAATGTCCCTGCAACCCCCTAAAGCTACAAAAAACAAAGTTTTTTGAGATAAGAAGTCATAATCGAGAGAATTATAGACACGAAATAATACAGAAATTGTAATTAAAGTTAGCTTATTTTAAGTATAAATTAATAATGTGGAAGGTGGATGGGTAAATGTGTTATGAGAGTTGAAAGAAGAGGTTACTCTTCTTCAATCTCAAATTCTATATTTTGATCTTTGTAGATACCGGTTCCAACAGGAATAGTACGGCCGATAATAACATTTTCTTTCAGGTTTTCAAGATTGTCAACTTTTGCCGAAACTGCCGCTTCTGTCAATACTTTCGTAGTATCCTGGAATGATGCCGCTGAAATAATAGAGTCAGCTGAAACTGCCGCACGAGTAATACCGACCAGGAACGGTTCAGCAATCGCAGGACGACCGCCAAGACGCATAATCTTTTCATTTTCCTGAGTAAATTTCACCTTGGAAACCAAATCACCTTCTATGAATTTTGTATCGCCGGATTTTACAATTTTTACCTGACGCAACATTTGGGTAAAGATGACTTCAATGTGTTTGTCGGCAATGTTAACCCCTTGAGAACGATATACCTGCTGTACTTCAGACACAAGATAGTTATACAGTGCTTTGACACCCATGATACGTAAAAGTTCATGAGAAGATAAAATACCCGTAGTCAATCGCTCACCGGCATGCACAAAGTCGCCAGGGTTTACAACCGGTTCATGTGATTTGTCAACAAAATACTCTTTTACAATTCCGTTGTCTGCATTGCTGACAATAATTCTTACTTTTCCGCGAAGCGGTTTTCCAAAGCTGACCACACCGTCAATTTCAGAAATCAGTGCGGTTGCTTTAGGACGACGACCTTCAAAAAGTTCAGATACACGTGGAAGACCCCCGGTAATATCTGATGATTTTTGCAATGCTTTTGGCGTTTTTGCCAATATGTCAGCCACTTTCACTTCAGCACCGTCAGCAACATACACAGATGATTTTGGCTCAATTGCATAACGCAAAAGTTCTCCGTCTTCTGTTGCCAGTACTATTGCAGGCTTATACTCTGAAGAGATGTGGTCATTAATCATCAAACGCGTTTTACCGGTCAACTCATCAAGCTGCTCACTCGCAGTTGTTCCGACAATGATATCTTCATATTTCACAACACCGTTAGCTTCTGAAATAATCGGGTTAGAGTACGGATCCCATTCGGCGATCACAACTGATTCATCAGAGGAAGGTTTCGCAATAACTGTATCTCTGTCTACACTTTCATTGTCATCTGTTACAATAACTGAACCGCGTGCAATATAATGACGAATCGCTTCACGGTTGTTTGTATCAATTACAGCGGCAAAAAGACCTTTTTCTACAACTTCATATCCTGACTTCAGGCCTTCAAATCTCTCAAGGTAGTCCCCTTTGAGCAAGAAGTACTTCACAGTACCCTCTTCTTTTGCAAGAATCTTTTTCGTAACAGGTGCACCGTCATCAACTAAAAGTTCTGATGCATACGGAATACGGCTAGGTACGTTCCATCCGTCTTTAATTGTTTCAACAATAGAATCCAGTGCCTCGACTTTTTCCCCGTTTTTATGAGGGAAATAGTATTTTCCTTCAATCTGTCCGCTGACTCCCGCAAGTTCATTCGGCTTCGCTATTTCAAGCTTACGCAGTGAATAACGAACAGTTTCATCTTCGGATTTTACACTGATAATGACTTCATCATGAATCGTCTGAATCTCAACAGTTCCCGCAAACGGTGCTTTGATTTTTGGTTCAACCAGTAAAACACCCGCATTACGGCGATTGGCAACAATATTTTTACCCTCTTTGTTTTTATACGTTTTAAGGTTGTAATAACGTATAAAACCTTCTTTTTCTGCAACAACCTGACGTTCCTGTGCAGTAGAAGATGCCGTTCCACCAACGTGGAACGTACGCAGTGTCAACTGTGTACCAGGCTCACCGATAGACTGTGCCGCAATAATACCTATCGCTTCACCAGGACGAACAATATATCCGGTAGCAAGGTTCACACCATAACACAAGGCACATACACCTTCTTCGCTTTTACATGTAGTCGGTGTTCTGATTACTGCTGTTTTGATACCTGACTCAGCAATAACTTTTGCAGAAACTTCATCTAAAAGTGTTCCCTCAGCATAAAGAATTTCATTGGAGATAGGGTCAATAACATCATCCGCAAGAACACGACCGTTGAGTCTGTCTTCCAATGATTCTATCAATGTATTTTGATCAGATATATCAGAAATCTCTATCCCTTCGTGCGTATGACAGTCATGCTCAACAATTTTAACATTCTGTGCAACATCAACAAGTTTACGAGTCAAATACCCTGCATTGGCAGTTTTAAGTGCCGTATCTGCAAGACCTTTACGCGCACCGTGTGTTGAAATAAAGTATTCAATGACATTAAGACCCTCTTTAAAGTTAGAAATAATCGGTGTCTCGATGATCTCTCCAGAAGGCTTAGCCATCAGACCACGCATACCGGCAAGCTGGCGAATCTGCGCTGCAGAACCACGAGCGCCGGAATCTGCCATCATATGAATAGAGTTAAAACCGTCTTTGTCCGTCTGTACAAGTTGCATCATTTCTGCTGCAAGTGTATTGTTTGTATCTGTCCAGACATCAATGATCTTATTGTAACGTTCCTGCTCAGTCAAAAGTCCCGCTTCAAACTGTTTTTGAATCTCAATGACTCTTGCTTTAGACTCTGCAATTTTTGCAGGTTTCATATCAGGCACACGAATATCATCCGCTGAAATTGACACACCGGCTTCTGTCGCATGCTTGAAACCCAAATCTTTCAAACGGTCAAGGAAAGATGCAGTGATGCCAATTCCCCCGTGTTTTTGTACATAATCAACAATCTCATTAATAGCTTTTTTCTTCATTACTTTGTTCCAAAGCTCAGCCGGAACAAAATCAGGAAGAATAGCCTTAATCAAAAGACGACCTGCAGTTGTGTGAATAATACGTCCGTCAACACGTGTTCTAACCTTTGCGTGCAAGTCAAGTGCATCATGCTCTAAAGCAATTCGGATCTCATCAACATTTGCAAAAAGTTTGTTAGAACCCTTCACACCGTTTTTCTCAAGTGAAAGATAGTAAATACCAAGTACCATATCCTGAGAAGGTGTAGCAATAGCCTTTCCGGATGCAGGAAGCAAAATGTTCATAGAAGCCAGCATCAGCACTTTACATTCAGCTATAGCAGCAGAAGAAAGCGGTACGTGTACAGCCATCTGATCCCCGTCAAAGTCGGCATTAAATGCCGCACAAACCAATGGGTGAAGCTGAATTGCTTTTCCGTCTATCAGTTTAGGGTGAAACGCCTGAATAGAAAGTTTATGCAGTGTCGGTGCACGGTTAAGCATAATCGGATACCCGTCAACAATCTCTGCAAGACACTCCCAAACTTCATTTGTTTTTTCTTCTATCATTTTTTTGGCAGCTTTTACCGTTGTTGCATAACCTTTGTCTTCAAGTTTGGCAATCAAATGCGGCTTAAAGAGTTCGAGTGCCATTTTTTTCGGCAGTCCGCACTCATCCATTCGCAAACTTGGTCCGACAACAATGACAGAACGTCCGGAAAAATCAACACGCTTTCCAAGAAGATTCTGACGGAAACGCCCCTGCTTTCCTTTAATGATTTCACTTAAAGATTTCAAAGGACGTTTGTTTGCGCCTTTTACCGCATTTGCACGACGACCATTGTCAAAAAGTGCATCTACTGACTCCTGTAACATACGCTTTTCGTTTCTGACAATAATTTCAGGTGCTTCAAGTTCTACAAGACGCTTAAGACGCTGGTTACGGTTAATAACACGGCGATATAAATCATTTACATCAGATACGGCAAACTTACCGCCGTCAAGTGATACCAACGGACGTAAATCCGGTGGGAGAACCGGCAGCACAGTCAGCATCATCCAGGCAGGGTTGTTGCCTGAATTTAAAAATGACTCAATAACTTTCAGACGTTTGTTAATCGTTTTTTTCTTTGCCTCAGATTTTGTTTCGCCAATCGCTTCTTTTAAGTTAGTAAAAAGGTCAACCAAATCAATAGAATCCAATAAATCACGAATCACTTCACCACCCATACGGGCTTTGAAACCAAGCTCACCAAATCTCTGCACAAGTGTACGGTACTGCTCTTCATTTAAAACATCATATTTTAAAACCGGAGTTTTAGCCTCTGCATCATAATAGGACTCTCCGCCCTCTTCAACGATATACGCTTCATAATAGAGTACACGCTCTAAATCTTTCATTTTGATACCAAGCAGCGTACCGATACGAGAAGGCAGTGAACTTACATACCATATATGTGCAACCGGAGTCACCAATTCAATGTGTCCCATACGTGTACGACGTACTTTTGTAGATGTTACTTCAACACCACATTTTTCACATACCACACCTTTATAGCGCATCTTTTTATACTTGCCGCAAAGACACTCATAGTCCCTTACAGGTCCAAAGATTTTTGCACAAAACAAACCGTCACGCTCAGGTTTTAAAGTACGATAATTAATAGTTTCTGGCTTTTTAACCTCTCCGTGACTCCATGACATTACCTTTTCAGGGGATGCCAAACGGAACTGGAGCTGTTTTATATCTTTTGGTCTGCTGTCTTCTGTTACTTCTACCGGTACTAATTTACTCATCGTCTTCTACCTCGTCCATAATATCTACATCAAGAGCCAATGCCTGCAGCTCTTTTGTTAATACAAATAGTGTTTCAGGAATACCAGATTCTGGTACCAATTCACCTTTTGTAAGTGCTTTGTAAGCACGTACACGACCATCAACATCATCTGATTTGATAGTCAACATCTCTTTTAGAACTGCTGAAGCACCATATGCTTCAAGTGCCCAGACTTCCATCTCACCGAATCTTTGACCACCAAAGAGTGCTTTACCACCAACCGGTTGTTGTGTAACAAGCGAGTATGGTCCGGTTGAACGGGCATGGATCTTTTCATCTACCAGGTGATGCAGTTTTAAGATGTACATGTAACCGACATTGACACGCTCTTTCATCTTCTCACCGGTTTTTCCGTCATAAAGTACACGTTTGCCGTCAGCATCCATATTTGCCAGTTTGTAGAGTTTTTCAAACTCTTCAGCATTTGTCCCTTCAAAAATAGGTGCAGCAAATTTAACACCCTTGGCCCAGTCTCTTGCATGGATCAGAAACTCTTCATCACTCATATTTCCGATAATTTCAGAAGCTTTCATCATTCCTGCAACATCAGCTATTTCGATCATTTTTGCACGAAGATTTTGTATATAGTCTTTTTGTTTTGAGTCAAACTCTGCCTGTATCTGATCGCCGAGTTCACGACCTACCATACCGAGGTGCATTTCCAAAATCTGACCGATATTCATACGAGAAGGTACACCAAGCGGATTCAAACAGACATCAACAGAACGTCCGTCTTCCATATACGGCATATCTACCTCAGGAACTATAATAGAAACAATACCTTTGTTTCCGTGACGTCCGGCCATCTTGTCACCGACTTTGAGATGACGTTTTGTTGCTATATAGATTTTTACATACTTCACAACACCGTTTGGTAAAATGTCGTCTTTTTCCAATATAGTGAGTTTCTCTTCATGTTCATCTCTGAAAACTCTTTTTTGCTTCTGGAAATGACTTTTCGTTTTGTTGTACTCATCCTGAATCTCCTGTGAAAAAGATTTGACGATTGCATTCATAGCAAAACGGTTTACTTCTTTTAAATCATCTCCGTTGATTTTTTCTCCGGCCTTATACTCGGTATCACCTATTTTGATGTCACTCTGCAACGGTTCACGGGTGAGAAGTTTTGTCACACGAAGCATCTCTTCTTTATCTATCATAATAAGTCTGTCATAATGCTCGCGTTCAAGGTAGTCTCTCTCCTCTTTTTCAAGTTCCAATGCACGAGGATCTTTGTCATAACCTTTTTTTGTAAATACTTTAATATCTACAACCACCCCTTCCATTGACGGCGGACAGTAGAGTGATTTATTGACGACATGACCGGCTTTTTCGCCAAAAATTGCGCGTAAAAGACGCTCTTCCGGTGTTGGTTTCACTTCCCCTTTTGGAGAAACTTTTCCGACAAGAATCATACCGCCTTTGACATTTGTACCGATTTTGACAATACCTGATTCATCGAGATGTGCCAGTTCATCATCACGAACATTCGGGATATCACGGGTAATCTCTTCGACACCGTGTTTCAATTCACGGGCTTCGACTTCTTTTTCATAAATATGTACCGAGGTAAATGCATCCTGACGGATTAAACGTTCTGAGATGACTATGGCATCCTCAAAGTTATATCCGTTCCATGGCATGAAAGCAACCATTGCATTGACACCAAGCGCCAGTTCCCCTTTGTCCATATTTGGACCATCGGCAATGATCTGGTTTTTCTTTACCATTTCACCGACTTTTACAATCGGTTTTTGTGTAAAAGAGGTGTTTTGGTTGGTTCGAAGATTTTTTTGTAACGGATAATAATCAATAAAGATTTCGCCGTCTTCTTCACCCATCACATAAATGTGTTTACCGTCAACTTTTTCAATTTTACCGGCACGTTTTGCTTTGACACATTCCCATGCATCACGGGCAACCAGTTTTTCAACGCCCGTTCCGACCATTGGTGCATTTGCACGTAAAAGAGGCACTGCCTGACGTTGCATGTTTGATCCCATAAGTGCACGGTTGGCATCATCATGCTCCAAGAACGGAATCAGTGACGCGGCTACACCGACAACCATCTGTGAAGAGAGATCTGCATATTCACACTCTTTGGGATCACGTAAAAGGATTTCTCCGTCCTGTCTTACAGCAATCAGGTCTTCAATAAACTGGCCGTTTTCATCCAGTTTGTTAGAAGCTGCGGCAATTTTTTTACCCTCTTCCTGTGTTGCCGTCAGATAAACTATTTCATGAGTAACTTTTCCGTCTTTCATTACTTTGTAAGGAGCTTCAATAAATCCATGCTCGTTTACTTTTGCATACATTGCAAGTGTATTGATAAGACCGATATTTTGTCCCTCCGGCGTTTCAACAGGACAGATTCTGCCATAATGTGTAGGATGGACATCACGTACTTCAAACCCGGCACGTTCTTTGACAAGACCGCCTTCACCAAGAGCCGAAAGACGACGTTTGTGTGTCACTTCAGAGAGTGGATTTGTCTGGTCCATAAACTGAGAAAGCTGACCGCCTGAAAAGAATTCCATGATTGTAGAGGTAATCATTTTTGAGTTAATCAAATCATGAGGCATAAGCTCATTCATCGGTCCGCTCATAGTAGAGAGCTTGTCACGAATTGCTTTTTGCATTTTCACAAGACCGTTATGTAATTCATTTCCTAATAATTCACCGATGGAACGAATACGACGATTACCCAAGTGGTCTCTGTCATCCAGGTGACCCTGTCCGTTTTTTACTTTAATAACATATTTTACAGACTCTATAATATCTTCGTGTGTTAAAACAGTCACATACTCAGGAATATTCATTCCAAGTTTGTGATTCATTTTCATACGACCAACCTGAGTCAAATCATATCTCTCAGGATCAAAGAAAAGCTGGTTTACAAATATTTTTGCAGCCTCTTTGGTTACAGGCTCGCCCGGACGCATCACTTTGTAGATACGAATCGCAGCCAAATCATTCTCATCTTCAATATCTTCTGTCTGTTTTAAAAGCTTCAGAGAATCTGTATCGGCATTGAATGCGTTGATAATAGAACTGTCAACACCTTCGGCAATATCATTGGCAATTTTGAATTCTGTTACGCCGATTTCAGCCATTTTCTTTAATTTGGTCTCATCTATATGTGTCATTGTATCAAATAACACTTCCCCTGTTTCCGGGTCAATGATAGGCTCAGCCAAATATCTGTCCAAGAGTATTTCCAAAGGATACTGAACTTCTTTCACACCGTCATCTAAAAGTTTTTGTACTTTTTTGCTTGAAAGTCTTTTGCCTGCAGCAACAAGCACTTTACCGTTCATATCAACCAAATCATAAGAGATACGTGTTGCATAATCTTTAGGATTAAAATCCATAGAAAAAGTATTGTCATTGATTTTTATTGTCTGAATCGGGTAAAAGAGTTTTAAAATATCCTGTTTGGAATATCCCAAAGCACGGAACATGATTGTTACAGGTACTTTACGACGTTTATTGATTCTCATATAGAGAATATCTTTAGGATCATACTCAAAATAGAGCCATGAACCGCGGTCAGGAATAATCTGTCCGGTATAAATTAATTTGTTTCCTGCAGTAGTTGACTCTTCTTCTTTAAAGATAACACCAGGTGATCGGTGTAACTGGTTGACTACAACGCGTTCAACACCGTTGATAATAAAAGAAGTTCTATCGGTCATAAGCGGAATATCACGAACAAATATACTCTGCTCTTTTATATCTTTTACACCAAGTTTTTCTTTTGTGTTTTCATCTCTGTCCCACAAAATAAGGCGTGTTTTCATTCTAAGGCTTACTGCATAGGTAAGTCCTCTTTCCATACATTCACGAACGGTATATTTTGGGTTCGTGACTTCAGAACCGATATATTCAACAGTTAATCTGTTTTGTGCATCATGAATAGGAAAAACAGATTGAAAAACTTTTTCAATACCGCTTGTCGCTCTGTCTTTTGCATTTAACATTAAAAATGTATCATATGAGCTTTGTTGCAGTTGGAGTAAATTTGGTACTTCAATTTCTTGAGGAGTTTTAGAGAAGTCTATACGAAGACGGTTTCCGGAATATAAAGTGTTTAACATAGGCTACCTCGATAAGTTGTTAATTAGGGACTTGATAAGTTCAAGCATATCGTATCCAGTCGTCACCAGATAGATTGTTTTACTCTTAGCTATTAAGAGATTTTTTTATAGTGCTTATAAACGACATAAGGGCACTTTAGCCAAGAGAGTCCGTTCTCTTCGCTAAAGCGCCCAAAAAAGAGGGACAAAACCCTCTTTGTTTTTAAGTTAAGACTACTTAACTTCTACTGTAGCACCAGCTTCTTCTAAAGCAGCTTTTGCCTCTTCAGCAGTTTCTTTATCTACACCCTCTTTGATTGTAGACGGTAAGCTTTCACATGCTTCTTTTGCTTCTTTGAGTCCAAGACCAGTTAATGCACGAACCGCTTTAATAACACCGATTTTTTTCGCACCGACATCAGTTAAAACAACATTGAATTCAGTCTGCTCAGCAGCAGCAGCACCAGCATCACCGGCAACACCGGCAACAGCAACAGGTTGTGCAGAAACACCAAATTTTTCTTCAAACTCTTTAACAAGTTCAGATAATTCTAAAACAGAAAGTCCAGAAATAAACTCTAATACATCTTCTTTAGTAACAGCCATATTAAGCTCCTTTATTTTTTTTAAAAATTAAGGAAACCTTTTACTTGTTAATGACGACAGGAGAAGTAATTCTCCTATCTACGTTAACACTAGGTTTCCCTCAGCGGGAGGCTCATCGTGCCAGCACGATTTTCCCATTAACGATTTTAAATCGTAACCTCATTTCATAAAAGTGAAAGACTATGCTTCCTCTTCTTCTTTCTTTTTGCGTAAAGCATCGATTCCAATTGCCATATTTGTAATTGGAGCCATCCAGGTAGCAGCAAGCATACCGAGAAGTTCATCACGACCAGGAAGTTTGGCGAATGCTTCGATTTTAGCTACGTCTGCAGGTTCTTTATCTAAATAACCGGCTTTAATCACGAACTTGTCATGATCTTTGGCGAAATCAGCCGCGATTTTAGCAGCATTGATAACATCATCAGACCAAATAAAAATATTTGTATCTTTGATTTCAACACCACTCATCTCAGCATTATTCAGTGCAATTGTTGCTAAAGTATTTTTAACAACCTGAACACTTGTGTCTTTTGCACGAGCAGATTTACGCAACTCTTCAAGTTCACTTACAGTTAAACCTTTGTAGTCACATATAACAACTGCCGTAGTATTGGCAAATGAAGTAGTTAACTGCTCAATTACTTCAGCTTTTTTTGACTTAAGCATATATAGTTCTCCTTTCCAGACATAACTTCAAGCGGGGCGAAAGGGTACGATTAAGTTCACTGCCGACACGGCAGATACCCCCAACTATCTTTAGTCCAAGTAATTCAGATTTCCAAAATGAAAATCTTTATTGTAATATATATTTTATACTACAATAAAAACTTTTATTTCAGCATAGGAAAAAATTTGGTTTTTTCCTATGAGGGGCTTTAGCCCGTTTATTTGATATCTGCCAACTCTACAACATCAAGTTTAACTGCAGGACTCATAGTTAGACTCAATGCTGCATTTTTAATATAACGCCCTTTTGCAGAGGCAGGTTTTTGTTTATTGATTGCAGAAAGAAATGTTGTTAAATTCTCTGCTATTTGAGAAGCTTCAAAGCTTGCTTTCCCTATACCGGCATGGATATTACCTTTTTTGTCAACTCTAAAGTTAACCTGGCCGCCTTTGACATTTTTCACAGCTGTTGCAACATCAGGTGTTACAGTTCCAGTTTTAGGATTTGGCATCAATCCTTTTGGCCCAAGAATACGACCAATTTGACCTACAAGACCCATACAGTCAGGTGCTGCAACAACAACATCAAAGTTAAATATACCTTCTTTGATTTGTGCAACCAAATTATCAGTTCCAACGATGTCTGCACCTGCAGCTTTTGCTTCATCAGCTTTGGCACCTTTGGCAAATACAGCAACACGAACTGTTTTACCGGTTCCATGAGGAAGAACGATAGCACCACGAACCATTTGGTCTGCGTGACGAGGATCTACATTCAAGTTCATTGCAATTTCAACTGTTTCATCGAACTTTGCACTTTTTAAATCTTTTACTGTTGCAGAAGCTTCTTCTACACTGTATGATTTTGTTTTGTCAATTTTTTCTAATAATTGTTTATATCTTTTGCTCATTACAAATCTCCATATTAATTCTGCCACATAATTTTGAAATCACTGTGGTCGATGATTGTTTTTACTAGTCTTTTATTTCTATACCGATTGAACGGGCAGAACCAGCCAAAGTATTTGCAGCCATCTCTTTGTCGTCAGTATTTAAATCTTCGATTTTAGCTTCTACAACTTCCATAAGCTGTGCACGAGTTAATGACCCAACTTTATTTTTAAGAGGATTGTCACTTCCTTTTTTCAGTCCGGCTGCTTTCATTAAAAGTTCAGAAGCAGGTGGTTGTTTTGTAACAAAAGAAAAACTTCTGTCATTGTAAACTGTAATAATAACAGGAACTTTAAATCCCATTTTATCTTTTGTTTTTTCATTGAATGCTTTACAGAATTCCATGATATTAACACCACGTTGTCCTAATGCAGGTCCTACTGGTGGAGCCGGGTTAGCTTTACCAGCTTCTATTTGTAGCTTGATATAATCCATGACTTTTTTTGCCATTTTTTGTCCTTTTTCATTATTTAATTACGTAATCCAAACGAGGTCCAGTTTACTACGCTAAGGTTAAGTTTCAAAAAATTAAAACCTAGCCTTAGCGTAGCAGGGTTCTTGATTAGATTATTTTTTCTACCTGTGTGTAAGAAATATCTACAGGAGTAGCTCTGCCAAAGATTGAAACATTCAGCTTAAGAGTGCCGTGTTCAAGGTCATACTCATCAACTGTTCCCGTAAAGTTGGCAAAAGGTCCGTCAATAATACGTACCGTTTCACCATTATCAAAAAATACTTTTGGTTTTGGTGCGGCACGGTTGTTCACACGATCCAAAATAACATTAATGTCATGTTCGCTCAAAGGTGTAGGCGTGTTTCCCTCCCCGATAAAACCTGATACTTTCGGTATTGACTGAATCATATGCTGAATTTCTGTATTTAAATCTATACGGGCGAACACATAACCGGAATACAAAGATCTTTCACTCACCTTCTTCTTTCCGTCTTTTACTTCAATAACATCCTCTGTAGGAACTATTACATCGGTAATATGGTCCTGCAGACCATGTTCTTCTATCATATTAAAGATTGCATCTCTCACTGTTCTGTCACTGCCATAGGTCTGTATAGAGTACCATTGATGTGCCATTTTTTACTCCTTAACCTAAAATTGCAGACATAACAGATGACATAAGCAAGTCAACCAATGCAAGAAATGCTGCTATTGCAGAAACTACAATAACAACTGCTATATATGCCTGTTTTACCTGACTTTTGGTAGGAAAGATAACTTTGCTCAGTTCCAGTCTTGCGTTACTTATTACTTTACTTAAATTCATCTATCTTTTCCATATATTGAAATGTCATTTGTTATAAATAAAGCAGATCTGCTCTACTTATAATAAATGTGTGGCAGGCGTAGAGAGACTCGAACTCCCAACACCCGGATTTGGAATCCGGTGCTCTACCATTGGAGCTATACGCCTAAATTTTTACAAAATTTAGGCACCAATTATTTAATAGTGACGACATCGGAACAAGTCCCGATATCTACGCTAACGCTGAGTTTCCTTCGGCAGGAAGCCCGCGGCACTAGTGCCTTCATTTGTTACAAAAAAATGAACTGTTATTACAGTTTCATCTCTTTGTGAATTGTGTGCTCTTTACACCATTTACAGTATTTACGTACTGAAAATTTCTCAGTGTGAGTCTTTTTGTTTTTTGTTGTGTGATAATTACGTCTTGTACATTTCTCACAACCCAAGTGTATTGCTTCTCTCATATTAAGGAACCTTTTAAAGGATTTTGCATATTAGCCAAAGGCTAATTATGCAAGAATCTCTGCAACAACACCGGCACCAACTGTACGTCCACCCTCACGGATAGCGAACTTAGTACCTTTTTCCATTGCAATTGGGTGAATTAACTCAGCAGTAATACTTACGTTATCACCTGGCATAACCATCTCAGTACCTTCTGGTAAAGTGATTGCTCCGGTAACGTCTGTAGTACGTACGTAGAACTGTGGACGGTAACCATTGAAGAATGGAGTATGACGACCACCCTCATCTTTACTCAGAACATAGATTTCTGCAGTAAATTTAGTGTGAGGTGTAATTGTACCCGGCTTACAAAGTACTTGACCACGCTCAACTTCATCTTTCGCAATACCACGAACAAGAATACCACAGTTGTCACCGGCTTCACCTTGCTCCATTTCTTTACGGAACATTTCAACACCGGTTACAGTAGTTTTTTGTGTATCACGGATACCAACGATTTCTACTTCTTCACCAACTTTAATAACACCACGCTCGATACGTCCAGTAACAACTGTACCACGACCAGAGATTGAGAAAACATCTTCAACAGGCATTAAGAAATCTTTGTCAGTTTCACGTTCTGGTTCAGGAATATACTCATCAACAGTTTTCATAAGCTCAACAATCTTCTCAGACCATTCACCCAAACTACCTGCTTTTGCTTCTTCAAGAGCTTTTAATGCTGAACCTGCAGTGATTGGAGTGTCATCACCCGGGAATTCATACATATCAAGCAGTTCACGAATTTCCATTTCAACCAACTCTAACAACTCTTCATCATCAACCATATCTTCTTTGTTCATGAAAACAACGATGTACGGAACACCAACTTGTTTTGAAAGAAGGATATGCTCACGAGTTTGTGGCATTGGGCCATCCGCTGCAGAAACAACAAGAATAGCACCGTCCATTTGTGCAGCACCTGTAATCATGTTTTTAACATAATCCGCGTGACCAGGACAGTCAACGTGCGCATAGTGACGGTTGTCTGTTTCATACTCTACGTGTGAAGTAGCGATCGTGATACCACGCTCTCTTTCTTCAGGTGCATTATCGATTGCATCATAATCCATAAATTTTGCATCATTTTTAACTGCAAGTACTGCAGTAATAGCTGCTGTTAATGTTGTTTTACCGTGGTCAACGTGACCAATTGTACCGATGTTAACATGGGGTTTGTTACGTTCAAACTTTTCTTTTGCCATAATGTTCTCCGACTTTAATTTTGAATTGAAATGGAATTATACCCAAAAATCATTCAATTATTGCTTAATTAAAACATAATTTTACTTAAATGGAGCTCACGAGCGGATTTGAACCGCCGACCTCTTCCTTACCAAGGAAGTGCTCTACCCCTGAGCCACGAGAGCAAACGAGATTATATTAAGCAATAATTGAATAATTCTTTTATTTTGATATTAGTTTTTTTGTGATTAGAGTATTCTATATAAATATATATTTTACAAATATACAGATTGTATGAAGTAAGATAGAAATTATACTTCAGCTTCCAGAATCTCAGATGGAGCGGGTGAAGGGATTCGAACCCTCGACAGCCTGCTTGGAAGGCAGGAACTCTAGCCACTGAGTTACACCCGCATATGAGTGGTGGTGGGAAGAGGAGTCGAACCTCTGAACCCATAGGGAGCAGATTTACAGTCTGCCGTCGTTGGCCACTTGACTATCCCACCACGTGTACATTTATAAAATGTTTTTCTGGTCTAACACTGTTTCTAATATTCAAAATTCAATGGTGCCGACACGAGGATTTGAACCCCGGGCCTGCTGATTACAAATCAGCTGCTCTAGCCAACTGAGCTATGTCGGCATCGAATTTGAGCCAGAATTATAGTGCAAAACAAATTCAATGTCAAGGGTTTTTCTCAGAAATTTATAAAATCACCGTCTTTTAGTAGAATTGGCCTAAAATTTCTCCCAAATTCTTCTATTTCTTCAGTAATCTCTTTTAAATATGACGGTTTGATATGGTTAATATAGAGTCTTATATCATCTCTTTGTAATTTCTGCAATGCTTTAAAAAGCAGTTTTGGTGTCAGGTGTTTGCTTACTATTGCTAGTTTTTCCATATTTGATGGAAAAGAGCATTCAATAACAAGCGACTTTATTTCTCTGTCATTGTTCAGTCTGTTTATAATATTTTCAAGAGAGAGTGTATCTGCCGTTATAAGTACTCCTTTGTTGTTTACTTTATAAATATAGCCGCAACTCGGAACCGTATGGTCCGTTTCAATTGGCATAATAGTTGTTTTGTTATTGAGTGTATATCTCTCGTTACAATGTATATCTCTGTATCTGATGCTCATTTCTTCTGAGCCTTCCAAAGGAATTTTGGAAAAATCCGGCCATATTATGTCATTAAAAAAATGTTTTTTTAATGCCTGTATTGTTTGGGGCAAGCCTATGATATGCAAAGTTTTTCTTCTTTGTAAAAAATAGTTGTCTACAATATAAGCTATATCCGCTATATGATCAAGGTGAGAATGTGTTAAATAAATATACTCTACATGTAAAGAGTTCTCGGCCAAAGCATTTAAAAGGTTTCCGGCATCAATCACAGTTGCGGCATCCAACATAAAGGATGTTGTTCCAAAACCTTTGGCTTTAGTTCCATAGGCACCTAAAATTTTTATGATGTTTTCATACATTTTATACACTTTTTGCTGTTTTGGAAATATTATAGCATTTATGTAGATATAATTGCATTAACAGTTTTTACAAAGGTATATAAATAATGTTAAAAATATTATTTTCTCCATCAGAAGGGAAAAAGAGCGGCGGAAACGAAAAGAAAAAAGACCTTTTTGGTGCATTAAATGCAAGGAAAGAAATTTTGGACGCTTATAATACTATAGTATTAAGTGCTAATGAAGAAAAAATAAAACAACTTTTTGGTTTTAAAAAATTCAGTGAATGCCGGCCATACATAAACGACATATACAATTCTGCTTTGATGTGTGCGATAGAACGCTATCAGGGTGTAGCCTATGACTACCTGAAATATGCTGAACTCAATGAAAGTGCGCAAGAGCATCTCAAAAACAATACTCTTATATTTTCAAATCTTTACGGTCCTGTACTCGGTGGTGATGTAATTGCAAACTATAAAGTCAAACAGGGAAACAGTATCGGTGATATTGCACCGGATAAATTTTACAAAGAACGTTTTTCCTACCAGCTTGATTTATATCTTGGAGGCAATGATATTTTAGATTTACGGGCAGGCTATTATAATAAATTTTACAAACTCACGCAACCGCATACAACACTGAAATTTTTAAAAAACGGAAAAACAGTTTCACACTGGGCAAAAGCCTATCGGGGAATTGTTTTGCGTGAAATTGCAAAAGCCGGTGTAAACTCTCTGAATGATTTTATGAAACTTGAGATAGAAAATTTACAGGTTCACGAGATTACAGAGCAAAAACTAAAAAAAGAAATTGTATACAATATAATAGAATAGGAGAAACACAATATGAAAGACTCTCAAGAGTATAAAGAAAAAAAAGCTTTTTTTGAAAAAATCATTACCTTGTACGGAAGAAATGTCGTTGTAGAAATACTCCAAGACAGTTCTATTGAAATTCACAAACTGCATCTGGCAGATTCAAACAAACCTGACGGAGCAATAAAAAAGATTCTTTTACTTGCAAAAGAGCGTAATATCGAAACAGTGAAACATAACAAAGCCGCTCTTTCACGCATAAGCAAAAATGCGAAACAGGATCAGGGAGTAGCCATTGATATAGCTTCTAAAACATATTTACATGTAAACAAAATAAAAGAACTGCAGCAATACAGACTCATTGCACTTGACGGTATACAAAATCCGCAAAATTTAGGAATGATTATACGTTCGTGTGCTGCAGGAAATATTGACGGTATCATTCTGCCAAAGAAGAACTCGGCAAAAATTTCTCCTCTTGTTGTCAAAGCAAGTGCCGGCACGCTTTTTAAACTGCCTGTCTACTTTTGTAATACACTTGAAGAGATATTGCCGCAACTTCAAGAAGCAAAAATCTATTCGCTCTCCTCCCATGCAAAAACTGCTCTCAACGATATCAGAGAAGATAAAAAAACCGTCTATGTTTTGGGGAATGAAAACGAAGGCGTCAGTGATGCAGTGGAAAAACTCTGCAATGATTCTGTCTCTATTCCCATGAACAGAGGTGTAGAATCACTCAATGTTGCCGTTACGGCATCACTGATTGCCTTTAAAGCGTAACCTTGGGGTTACCTTCTCTTACCATTGCTCTAAAGAGATCAAACATCTTAAAACTCGCTTCTTCCATATCTTTAAATCCGCTTATAACATTATCCTGGTTTTCTTTCGTAATACAGGTATGTTCAGGCACACAGCGCATTACTTCAAATATTTTATCATGGACTCTCTTATGAACATTTCCCAGCTCTTTATAGGCTTTTGTATGTCCAAACTTCTGTTTTGCATCGGTATTGTACCATTGTCCCATTCTGCATTTATTGTGATCAACAAACTCTTTTGCCATTGCTTCATTTTCATCTAAAAGCGCCTTGTAGGCTTTGTGCTTGAGTATAATATGGTCTACTTTTGCCAGACTGGTATAGAGTGAGTCATACATAAATACAGCTTCATATGCTGATTCATTTGCTTTGTTTGCAAAGCTGTTGAGTGTATTGTTAAATTTTGAAACATCTTCTTGGGAACGCATTGCAAGATCAGTAATCTGCATAGAGTTGTTTTGGATATCATCCGCTTCCTGCTTGAGTGTATTGGTTGTAATAGAGATTTCCTGGGTTGCTTTTTGTGTTCTTTCTGCCAGTTTTCTTACCTCATCGGCTACTACAGCAAACCCTCGCCCGTGCTCTCCGGCACGCGCTGCTTCAATAGCAGCATTGAGTGCCAGCAGATTTGTCTGGTCTGCAATATCTTTAATCAAATCAACAATAGTATTGATTTCACCTGTCTGCTCATTCAAAGCACGAATGACTTCATCTGAATTTGTAATAAGTGTGATAAGTTCTTCCAGCCTGTTTGTAATATTATTCACCACAACTTTGGACTCTGTTGCTTCCTCTGCCGTCTCTTGTGTACTGTGTGCAATTCTTTGCAATATGTCCAGATTATCAGATATATCTTCTTGAATAATATTCAGTCCACGTGTCACACCCCCATTACTGTTGACATCAAAAACTTCTCCAAGATTTGTTTTTTGTGCAGCTTTGTGAGATACTCCTATAGACGTAATGGCATGGTTGAGCGCAGGAATGGATGCAAGAAATTCTCCTCTGTATCCGTTTTCATAGATTATTCTGTTGTTATATCCCGCATTTGCATTTTCAATCGAAGCAATCACATCACGGATATACTGTTCTGTTTGATCAAGCAAATCATTGATTCCCCATGCAACTCCCTGCATTATATGGGTATCGGGTATATTTGTAATTCTATAAGAAAGCTCTCCTTTGCCAGCCTTGAGAAGCACATCTCTGATCTGTCGAACCAGCTCATCCTGGAATATTTTATCGCAGATATCACCTGATGCAAGTGATAAAAGCAATGTTGAGATAAGTCCGGCAAATACTGCTCCTGCAAATATATACTGTCCTGTAACCAATGTGTAAATCAATATGGCACCTAAAAGCATATAGAGAGAAAGTGTTTGCTTAGTGCTGTAAATGGAAGATAAAATCATCATACCCTGTCCTTTTTTCATGGAGTAGTGCGTCAAGCATTTGTTCGGAGCCAGCCATTCCTGATCTTTTTTCTTCCTGCAGCAACTGTGCATAAAGCTCCGGAATGACCGCCATTGCCCTGGCAGAGGGTTTACGCCTTACAGAATGGTAATCAATAACATCTCCGTTTTTTCCCATAGTGACTGTGACATTTGCCAATACCCAGTAATAGGAACCGTCTTTGGAGAGATTTTTCACATAGGCAAATATCTCTTTTTTCGCTTTGAGTCTCTCCCAAAGCAGTTTAAAGATAATCTTAGGCATATCAGGATGTCTCAGTATTGAGTGGGGCTGGCCAAGCAACTCTTTTTCTTCATAACCGGAAATCTTTATAAAAATTTTATTCCCGTAAAGAATTTTTCCTTTTGTATCAGTTTTAGAAACTATAAACTCATCTTCTGCGAGTGTTATTTCGTTATTTCTCGGAACAATTTTATTCACTGCTTATCCTTTCAAAAGATAATTATATGTTAAAAAGGTTACAAGAAGCTTACAAACATTGTATTATTTTATATAATATTACAAAAGGATATTAAGAGATCATAATTTCATAAGGACGGCGTATCTCCCGAATAACCTCATCCACACTCATATGACGGGATTTTCGTAAAAATTCCCTGCCGTCTAAAAAAACGAGTATCGTAGGAATTGCAAAAACACTAAAATGTGCCGCTATTTCCTGCTCAACTGAAATATCAACAGTTACAATGGTAAATTCTTTGAAATTTCTATCTATCGCTTCAAGCAGTTTTGGTTTGAGCGCATGGCATACGTTACATGTAGGCGCAGAGAAGTAGAGCATTACTGCCGGATTTTCTTGTATTGTTTTTTCTATGTTTTCTATTGTGTTCATAATAAAATTATACTGTATAATTCCCTTATGAGTTCAATTATTTTTTCAATTTTAAGTATTTATGTTTTTATTGTGATGGGGTACATCGCCAAACGCAGCTTTAAAGAACAGATAGACGAAAGAACCATTACACTGTTAAATGTCTATTTTCTTCAGGTTTTTTTGACTTTTTGGGGGCTTTTGCTGCATCCTGTAGATATTACACTGCTCTATGCCCCTGCTGTCTACCTTGTCATTGTTGTGCTTGTGCTTGTGTTGTCTGCTCTTTTTGCCGTAAAACTGTTTGCAGACAAAAAAGAGTACTCCATTGCCATGGTTGCTTCCGTCATAGGCAACACAGGCAATCTCGGCATCCCTTTAAACATAGCTGTTTTCGGGGAAGCTTCCATTCCCTACACAACGGTTGTCAACCTTGTGAATGTTTTTGTTGTCTACACTGTAGGGGTTTATTTTTATTCGCGTGGGAATTTTGATGCCAAAACATCCCTGAAAAACATCTTCAAACTCCCTATTCTCTGGGCAGCAATCATTGCCATTGTACTCAGTGTCAATCATTATACACCCTCGGATGCCGTTATGAATATGCTGATGATGGGTGCCTATGCTTCTATGACCATGCAGCTGTTTTTGTTTGGCATCTACATGTATGACATTAAAATACGCTCAATCAACAAAAAACTCATTGGCTGGGTTATGTCACTCAAATTTGTCCTGCTGCCGCTTGTTGCTTTTGTCATTTTATACAATATCGATTTGGCACCGATGATAAAAGGCATTATATTTATAGAACTGCTGATGCCGCTCGCCGTTGCCAATGTCAACCTGGCTTCACTCTATGATTGTCAACCCAAACTTGTGACGGCTTTGGTGTTTCTCTCTTCTGTTTTATTTTTGGGGGTTGTCTTTTTTGGTGTTTCCATACTCAAATATCTTTAACGATGAGTGCGTTGATTGCATTAAAAAAAGCTACTTTAAAAAATTAATTTTTAAAACGCTGGAAACTTTTAAGCAAAAAATATTACACTCCGGGCATGAATAAAGAACTCCAGACACTGTTTCACTACCATGAAACAACCAAACACTCCCAAAAAAGATATGCAAAATCTTTAGGCTATATGGACTGGGCGACACAGCCTGATCCTTTTCGTATGTATCAGGGGACAAAGAGCATAGCACTTGCATTGAGTTTTGACAATCCCACACCGCCCTATTCTCTTTTGGATGAGGAATTACCCTCTGCACCACTGATGTTAGAGTCCCTGTCTCAACTGTTGCAGTTTTCTATGGGCATTGCCGCATGGAAAAGTTCCGGCGGCAGTTCCTGGGCTGTACGGTGTAATGCCTCAAGCGGAAACCTGCATCCCACAGAGGCCTATCTTGTATTGCCTCCGATATCGGAAAATACAAAAAGCACCGTAGCCCATTATGCGCCAAAAAACCATTCTTTGGAAATTCTGACTGAGTTTGAGAGTGATTTTTTTGACACCCTCCCCAAAGAGAGTTTTGTCGTTGCACTTTCAAGCATTGCCTGGCGTGAAGCATGGAAGTACGGAGAGCGTGCCTTTCGTTATGTCCAACTCGATGCGGGACATGCCTGGCAGGCACTTGCAGTATCTGCAAAAATGCTTGGCTGGAAGATTACAAGAGTTGAGAGTGTCAGTGATGCGCAAATAGCGAAAATCATCGGGCTTGACCAAAAAAACAGATTTTTTGAAGAGGAAAAGCCTGATATGCTTTTGATTGTTTCCAAAGAAGATATTTCCCCAGGCCTGGATGTTGCACCGCTGACAGACGCGCTTCCAAACAAATATGAAGGCACAGCAAACAAGCTCAGCCCTTCAGTATATGAGTGGACAATTATAGATGAAGTTGAAAAAGCAACTTCAGTGATGCAGATTCCACAGGTACAGACAGACAGATGCAAGGTTGCAAGAGAGCCGAGCCGTGAGTCAAAAGAGGTTGTACTGGGCAGAAGAAGTGTCCATGTAATGGATAAAGAAAAATCCAAAATTTCCAAAAAACAGTTTCATACACTTCTAAAGTCGGTAGACTGCTCGCTTGACGGCAAAGCCAATGCCGCCCACCTGGCAATATTTGTTCACCGGGTAGAAGAGTATGCCCAGGGACTCTACTTACATGTAAGAAACCAAAAAGATTTAGAACATTTCAAAAAAGAGTTTCATGATACATTTCTTTGGAAAAAAACAGACTTTGAAAACCTCTACCTATTGGAAACAGCTGATTTTACCAAAGCTTCCAAAATCATAAGCTGCAACCAGGATATAGCCAGTGACGGGGCTTTCTCTCTGGGGATGATATGCAGATACTCCGAAGAACTGCTTGCCTTTAATGCCCACAGATACAAAGAACTCTACTGGGAGTGCGGCATGATAGGACAGCAGCTCTATCTTGAAGCCACATCACTCGGACTCTCCGGCACAGGCATCGGCTGCTTTTTGGATGATCTGATGAATGTTAATGTATTGGGACTCAAAAACAATCTCTACCAGAGTCTCTACCATTTTACGGTAGGCCGCGGTTATGTTGACTCCAGAATAGAGACGACACCGGCGTATTAAAATCCGACTGTATTTTGTTTTAATATGTTTTAAGTGGATCTTCCCTATAATTGCTTTTTTTAATGGTAAACGGTAAAACGATGAGGAGAGCGGAAAAATGAAATTTTTATTTGTGATAGGTTTTTGTACAGCACTTTTTTCCCAGGAGCTCCATTCTCTGCTTGATGCCTACAAAAAAGAGTCTGATCTCTCAAAAGTAACAAAAAGAGACACCTCGGGATTTCTTGAGATATATACAAGAGAAGACCTTGAAAGAATGCAGGCACATAACCTTCTGGATGTTTTAAAAACAGTACCGGGTCTCTATCTCAAGAGAGGGGCAAACAACCTGACACTTTTTACAACGGCCTCTGCCCAGAGTACACCTGTCACTTTTTCAAGAATTTACATCAATGACCATGATATGACATCCAGCTCTTTTGGAAGCGGGTTTTTAATCTGGGGCGAGATGTCTATAGAGTATATTGACCACATAGAAATTTACAAAGCAACCTCTTCCATGGAGTTTGGAAATGAAAATGCTTCAATCATTGTCAAACTCTACACAAAAGATGCGGCGCGTGACAACGGTTCAAAAGTAAGGATGATAGGCGATTCGCGAGGAGGTTATGATGCCAACATCTATACAACAGACATCACAAAAAACGGTATAAGCTATTTTGCTTATGCCAACAGTGACAATATACGCAGAAAAACGTATCATAACACCTATAACAACAAAACATATGATTTTAAAAGTGATAAAAAAGGGTACAATCTTTACGGCTCTCTCGGCTATAAAGATTATAAACTGGAATTTGGAAAATATTATAAAAAAAATGACAGTTTTATAGGGATAGGAACACACAAAACACCCGAGGGAGGAGGACTTGATGCCCAACAGTTATACATACATCTTACAAAAAAATTTCCCAAGAGACTCAAACTGCAAATCTCCTACGACAACCTTGAATACAACAGACAATACAATGATGAAAACGGCATACGCATTGCCAATGCCCCTCTCATCAATAGCTACAATATAAAATTTAATGATGACATCTTTTCTGTCATTTTGGAAAAAAAGTTTCAAAACGATGCCAATACTCTTTTTATAGGATCTTTTTACAAATATAAAGCTTTTACGGCCAAAGGCGACTATTATGACACCGCTTTGACATACAGACACCAAAACCAACTCTCAAACAGCCTGAATTTGGTTTCTCTCTATGCAGAAGACACCTATGCAGTCAACGATACCACGCATATTTTGGCTTCTGTGAAAGGAGATTTTTTTCGTTATCAAAAAGATGTAAAATCGCAGAATGAATACCTTGCAAAAATCGGTTTTGTCAAAGCCGCAGGAAGGGCCCGATTTAAATTTTCATACAGTAAAACATACATTCCCCTTGCTTTTTATCAACTCTACAATCCCCAAAATATTCCATACAGGGCAAATCCTCAACTTAATGCGCCAAAAATGGATCTCTTTACAACAGGAGTCTATTATCAGGATCTCTCCAAAAAGCATAAATTCTCCCTGGAATTTGTTCATGCCACGCTCAAAGATACACTTGTTTATGATCCGAGCACGGTATATGGCTGGGTAAACAGCAAGGAGGACATATACAAAGAGCTCCTGGAAATGGGTTACAGATATAAGTTTGATCTTGACAATAAAATTGTATGCAATATTGACTTTGGGCGAAACAGTAAAGATACAAACTTTTCACCTGCTTTTGAAACAACAATCCGTGCTTACAACAGGTACAAAAAATTTGATTTTTACAATGAACTGATTTATCGGAGTTCTTATACACTTTACAATATATATACAAAAGCCAGTCTTGACTTTACCTCTGCTGTAAAATACAACTACTCAAACGATTTTTCTGTAGGCCTCCGGGGTGAAAACATATTAAACCGCGGCTTTGCTTTGCCATACAGAGGGGTATCCTACGCGATTCCTGTGACTGACCAGAAGTTTTTTCTGAATGTGGAGTACACATTTTAATGATGAAAAAATACCTTTTACTTTTCCTGTTTTTAACAGAGCTTTTATCAGCTTCGCAAATTGAATATGAATTGAAGATATATCAGACAATTTTTCAGGCGCTTTTTCCGGGCAAAAATGTTGTATATGTATGGAGTGACTCACAGACAACAAACAGAATTTTTACAAAAACAAAAGATATACAACTGGTCACAGCACCTGCGCAGGCAGATATATTACTGCTAGGTACAGGTGAAAATGCCAGCAACCTGAATGGTTTGAAATTTGCCACAAACTATAAAACATTCAAAAAATACAAAAAGAGTCTTATCGGTGGTTTTTATTGGCAAAAAGGGCGTCCGAACATTATTTTTATAAAACGGAATTTGGAAAAATATCATATAACGCTTCCAAAATCAATGTCTGAATATATTGAGGACTATTGATGAAAAATTTAGCAAAAATATATTTTTTTATTTTTATTTTAATCGCTGTTGGTATCGGATATCTCTATTTTTCGCTGCAGCATACGACACAAAAATTATCTGCAAACGTCAACAGACTCTTTATACAGCAGGCAAACGAATTTGCAAAAAACATATCCCGTGAGATAACACAGCAGCTGCCGCAAGATGAAAATTTTTTTGATGCACTTTTTGAGGGAGAGTATCTCAGAGAAGAGTTGGAACGGGAAATAAGCCTGATTGCAACAGATACTTACAAATATGTTTTTGTGCTCTACAGAGATGAAACGGGAACCTACAGATATCTCCTCGACGGCAGCAAAAAGGACAAAGGCGAATTTGGAGAGAAACTGCATGTAAACAAAGAGATATGGGATCAGGTCTGGAAAAATGCCCGCAGTCATGTTTTTTATCACAAACAAGTGGAAACTCTTTGGGTTACCTATCTTTATCCTGTTGTAATACACGGAAAAACGCAAGCGATAATTGCCATAGATTTTTCAAACAATATAGAAAAACAGATACATGAAGCATTGTTACCGCTGAAGACAATCCTTTTTTCAATTTTTGCCGCTATTTTTCTCATGTTTATTGTCATACTGCTGCAACTCTATTTTACTTATAAAACAAAAAAAGAAAATCTTACAGATCCGCTTACCGGAGCATACAACAGAAACTATTTACGGGAATTTTTAAACAATATACAGATAGAAAACTATAAAATACTGATGGTGGATATAGATCACTTTAAGCAGGTCAATGATACATACGGACACCAGACAGGGGATAAAATACTTCAGGAAGTCTCCAAAATTATAAAAAGTACAATCCGTGATGAAGACAGGCTCATCCGTTTCGGCGGTGAAGAGTTTATCATATTTATCAAAAAAAGCAGCGGTCTGGCTTCTGAATGCAAGGTTGCAAAGAGAATCAGAGAAAATATTGCTGCTACAAATTTTCATTATAACAACCAGGATCTTCGCATCACTGTTTCCATAGGCGTTACATGTAGACCGCAAACATTTAAAACGGTAAGTGATGCTATCAAACATGCAGACGAAATGCTCTATGTCGCCAAAAGAGACGGGCGCAACCAAGTTGTATTAGATGCTGTAAATAGGCAAAAAGAAGCAGGAAAACAGAGACTCCTTCCGGTGTATGAGGTACAAGAAGCAATAGAAGAGGGAAGAGTTGTTTGCTACTATCAACCTATTTTCCATATAAAAAGCAGAAAAATTCATAAATACGAAGCACTTGTGAGAATTCAAAACAGAGACGGCAGTATTACTCCCCCGATGGAATTTTTGCCGGTTGTCATGCATACGAACATATACAATTTACTGACAAAAACTATCTTAGGCATTGTTTTTGAAAAAATCAAAGAAAACAGAGTTTCTATAAGTATCAATCTAAACTTTTCGGATATTATTGACAAAAATATATTTTCACTGATTCTCAATGAATTGGAACAAAACAAAGAATATGCCCACTGGCTTATTATAGAGTTACTGGAGTATGAACCACTCGATAATTCAAGTGAAATATTTATAAAAAACCTGCAAAGAATTAAAGCCTGCGGTGTAAAAATAGCTATAGATGATTTTGGAAGCGGATTTGCCAACTATACACTGTTTCAGTCACTGCCGATAGACATTGTCAAAATAGATGCCTCTATTATCAAAAATATAGATACATCAAACATCTCTAAATCAATTACAGAGTCTATTCTCACTCTGACAAACGCACTCAACATTGAAACTGTGGCTGAATTTGTCCATTCGCAAAGTGTTTTAAAAACCCTTGAAGATATGAATATTGATTATGCGCAGGGATATTATCTGGGCAAGCCCGAAGCGACAATCAGTATTTTATAAATTTTCAGTTCAAATTAAAATTTTTTCTCCCCCGATATAAAAAAGATGTGATGATTGTGATATAATTATTACATGAATAAAATATTAGATTTTTTTATCCTGGAAAAAGAGAGTGATTTTTGCAACAGACGTTCTGTTGTTATAAAATTTGCCTTGATTGCCACTATTGTTCTCTTTTCACTTTTTGCCTGTATCAACCTTCTCATTGGGCAGTACTGGGCAGCGATTATAGACTCCGTCTCTGCCGTAGTCAGCATACTCTCTTATATTTATATGCAAAAAACGGGCAATATTCTTCTGTCTGTCCGTATAGTGACTTTCAATGTTGTTGTCTTTTTTCTTGTTTTTGCATATATTTCACAGGCCTCTCATTTCTCTTTAATCTGGACTATTTTTGTTCCTGTTTTTGCCATTATCAGTAACGGCAAAAAAGCCGGGTTGTATTTTTCACTCCTGTTTTATACCTTTCTTTTTGCTCTTTCCTACCATTACATCAATGTATGGAATGGAGGAGAGTGGCACTTTACAGACTGGGTACGACTGGTCCTTGCTTCTACAATTCTCACGCTTTGTATGTATATTTATGAAGCCCTTTTGGATGCGGCACAACAGGACTTACAGCTTGCAAGAGCCAAAGAGCGCCAAAGAAGCGAAGAGCTGCATCAGCAGTCTGTTACCGATCAGCTCACCGGTTTGTACAACAGAAGATATTATGACAATATGATCAACAAACTCTCTTTTTTGGCAAAACGCCAGGATCTTTATATCACTTTTTTTATTTTGGATATTGATTATTTTAAATACTATAATGATTATTACGGGCATATAAAAGGTGATGAAACGCTCATACAGGTAGCAAATGTACTCCGAGAACACATACAAAGAGGCGATGATTTTGTTTTCAGGCTCGGAGGGGAAGAGTTTGCGGGTATCATTCTTTCAAACGAAAAAGAAAAAACACATCAGTGGGTATCTCAACTCACTGCAATTATAGAAAATCTGAAAATAGAGCACAAAGCCTCTGAAATATCAGATTTTTTGACTGTAAGTATAGGAATCGCCACCCTTGAGCATCTTGATGGTGATAAAAATATTGATTTACTCTATAAATATGCCGACAAGGCTCTGTATGCCGCCAAATACAGCGGCCGCAACAGAAGCCTGGTCAGTCAGGATTCATAAAGTCTATTTGATTTTTTCCAGTATGGCATCTACTGTAAAACCAAATTTCTCAAACAGTTCTTTTGCCGGTGCTGATGCACCAAAAGTATCCATGCCGATGACTTCATCCGCCAAACGGTACCATTCCAGTCCGCGCGCCGCTTCAATGGCTACTTTTTTTGTATCCGGAAGAATAATTTCATCGATATAGTCCTGATCCTGTTCTATAAACAAATCATAGCACGGAACAGAAACAACATTGGCAAAAAGACCTTTTTCATTCAGTGCCTCTTTTGTTTTGAGTGCCAGTTCCACTTCGCTTCCTGAAGCAATAAGCGTCAGCGAAGCATTTTCATCACTTGCCAGCAGATACCCTCCGCGGCTTATTTCCCCTTTTACCGGAGCAGGGACAATAGCGAGACCCTGGCGGGAACATACAAAAGCAGACGGAGATTTTTTCATTGTCAATGCTGTTTTCCATGCTGCAACATTTTCAGCACCGTCAGCCGGACGCCACACATAAAAGTTCGGCAGGGCACGGAACTGTGAAAGATGCTCGATCGGTTCATGTGTCGGGCCGTCTTCTCCAACACCGATACTGTCATGCGTCCATACAAAGAACTGCTGAATGCCTGTCAGTGCCGCAATCCTTGCAGCAGGCTTGAGGTAATCCGAAAATACAAAGAACGTTGAAGTAAACGGCATGAGCGGACCATACAATGCCATTGCATTGGCAATAGCCGCCATCGCATGCTCGCGAATACCAAAATAGATATTTTTTCCTTTTGGAAAAACACCCATATCATTCAAATATGTTTTGTTTGAAGGACTTAAATCCGCCGAACCGCCGATAAAACCGGGAATCGCTTTGGCTATGGCATTGAGAATTTTTCCATTTGTATTTCTTGTTGCATCGGCTTTTTCAAAAACCGGCCATTGTATTCTTGAAAAGTCATGATTCAGGAGTGCCTCAAGTGCTTCATTCTGTTCCATTAAAGGAGCAGTTTTAAGCGAATGTATCCACTCGCGTTCTGCCAGATCACCCGCTTCAACGGCACATCGAAAACGTACCATCACATCCTCAGGCACAAAGAATTTTTTCTCAGGATCAAATCCTGCACCTCTTTTGGCATCTGCAATCACATCTTCACCAAGCGGTGCCCCGTGGGCATGATGAGAACCTTCAAGAGGACCTGCTCCCTTGGCTATAATAGTATTTGCAATGATAAGGACCGGTCTGTCTGCTTTTTTTGCCTGAGCAATTGTTGCGTCTATCTCATCATAGTCATGCCCGTTACACTCAAGTACTTCCCAGCACTGCGATTCAAAACGTGCTCGGATATCTTCACTGATACTTAAGTCAGTATTGCCCTCGATGGTAATACGGTTTGAGTCATAAATAAGAATAAGATTGTCCAGTTTGTTGTGTCCCGCAAGAGAGCATGCCTCATAAGAGATACCCTCTTCCAGGTCACCGTCTCCGCACAGACAGTAGACAGTGTGATCAATCAGTTTCGCTGTATCCGAATTCACCTGTGCACCGACATATTTTGATGCCATAGAAAAACCTACCGCATTGGCGATTCCCTGCCCCAGCGGACCGGTTGTGATTTCTATGCCTTCAGTGTGTCCGTATTCAGGATGTCCCGGTGTTTTTGAATCAAGCTGACGAAACTGCTTTAAATCATCAAGCGTCAAGCCATATCCCCAAAGATAATAGAGGGAGTAGATAAGCCCTGTTGCATGCCCGCCTGAAAAGACAAGTCTGTCACGGTTCAGCCATGAAGGATTTTTAGGGTTATGCTTGAGATGTTCACTCAAAACCACTGCAATATCGGCCAATCCCATAGGCGCGCCCGGATGACCCGAATTTGCTTTTTGTACCATATCTGCTGCTAAAAATCTTATCGTATTCGCCATCTTTTGACGCATTGCATTTTCATTCATTTTTATTCCTTGTGCCTGTTTATGTATTTTGTTAATAAAGGTGACAACTCGCCTGACAAGCTCTCATCAAAATTACACATTTCACTGTTGAGCTCATCTGCCAAAGCATCTGCCTCTCTTACTGCCGTTTGCAGTCCAAGTATCGTTACGAAACTGTTTTTCTCTTCATCATTGTTTGTCAGCTTTCCTGCTTCGTCTGAACTTTGTGTGACATCCAAAATATCATCCTGAATTTGAAACAGCAATCCGAGTTTAATCCCAAAATCATACAACTTTTCTGCCATATCATCACGCCCGACAATAACAGCGCCCATCTTCAAAGAGGCGGCAATGAGTTTTGCTGTTTTGTTGGTATGCAAGATCTTAATCTCTTCTATCTTCAAAGGCTTGTTTTCAAAATAACAGTCTATAGCCTGTCCCAGCACCATGCCGCCCAGTCCTCCGTTGCTTGCAAGCTCACGAATCAGTTTTACCCGTATTTCATCAGAAAAAGGAGCATTGGACAAAAACTCGAAGGCATAGGTGTTTAAAGCATCCCCCGCCAATATTGCCGTTACTTCATCGAAGCTTACATGTAAAGTCGGATGTCCGCGGCGCAGTGGAGAATTATCCATAGCCGGCAGATCATCATGAATAAGCGAATAAGTATGTAAAAATTCTATAGCCAGGGCTGCATGGTTTGCAGATTCAAGCATGAGAGGGTTGTAGGCTTTGACAACACCCAGCAGCAATGCAGGACGAAATCTTTTTCCGCCTGCTTTGAGCATATCTTGCAAAGCACGCTCATATGTAGGATGAATACTTTGTGATGTCGGTAAGTTGTCTAATAAAAATTGTTCGAAGTTTTGCATGTGAAATTGTATTGTTTTTCTACTTAATCTTTACAAAAAACTGAAAGTTATTGCGTTCAAATAACAAAGAAGAGCAGTCTTTAAAGTTTTCTATATATTTTCGCAGTTCTTCCTGGTTCTTTACAGTGATGCCGTTCACCTGTATGAGTCTGTCTCCACTCTTGAGTCCATAGTTTTTAAAGGCTTTTTTTAACCGGCTTACATGTAAACCCTCATCAAAATAGATCCCTTTTTGTTCCAAGAAGGTATCACTCAAAAAACCACCGCCGTATCTTTGCCTGCTCTGCACTTCAAAAGTCAGCAACGTTCCTCCACGCTTTATCTGCACCGTGTGTTTAACTCCCAAAGAACCAAAAAGAACTTTTCTCATAAATGATGCGGCATTTTTCACTTTTTTGTTGTCGTAATACAGGATACAGTCACCTTTTTTAAAAGGATTGTCCGGCATATAGGGATCACTTGCAATGACGACTACTGACCTGTTTGCATCATTTACACGAACACCGATGTCAGCATAACGGACCTTTTCTGTTTTGAGAAAATACTGCAGATACTCTTTTTCTATCACCCCTTTTTTACTGACAACAGCTTCCAAAGAGCAGCAACTGCTGCTAATGATAGCCGGCAAAGAAAGTTTTTGACTGTATTTTCCAAAAAAGTCGAGTCCTACCTGATGTATCAGCATACTTCCTTCTTTGGCTTCCTCGGCATTGACTATAGCAGTTCCAAGCTGTAAACGCATATTCAGATCATACGGATAGGCAAAAGAGGTTTTCTCTTCGATAAGATACAGAGACAAAAAGGGGTCATGTTTTAAAATTTTTGATTGGGGTTTTTGTCGGGAAAAGACAATACGATGATTTTTTTCGACAGGAATAAAAAGTGCCCTGCCATGTATGATTTTTGCATCTTTTGCTTTTTTGACACAAAAATCATACCCGCCTTTACAGGCATAAACATTGAAAAAGAAAAGATGCAGTATGAGAAACAGGCGAAGCACCTATTTGAGCCCGCCAAACATACTCAAAGCACTGTTTTGTTGATTTTGTTGTACCATTTTATTTGCATCATTGATGGCGCCTATAAGTAAAATCTGCAGGGAGTCTTTGTCGCTTAAGAGCTCTTCATCAATATTAAGATCAATGACTTCGCCGTTGCCGTTGAGGGTGAGTTCAATCATCCCTCCACCGCTTTTGACACTAAAAGTTTTATTTGCCAGCTCTTCTTGAAGTTTTGCAGCATTTTCCTGCATTCCTTCAAGGAGTTTGCCCATATCGCCAAGATTACCAAACACTATGACATCTCACATTCATCATTAAATCTCATCGTGAATAGCGTCGATGTTATTGTCATCATCCAAAATAACAACTTTCGGTTTGTAGCTTTCAAGTTCTTTTTCGTCATAAGTACCGTAGGCTACAATGATAACCTTGTCGCCTTTGTGTACTTTTCTTGCTGCTGCACCATTTAAGCAAATGTCACGTTTTCCTCTTTCGCCTAGAATGATATAGGTAGAAAATCGCTCACCATTGTTAATATTAAGGATTTCTACCTTTTGTCCGACTCTCATCTTGGCAGCTTCTAAAAGTTCTTCATCTATGGTAATCGAGCCAACATAGTTCAAATTAGCATCAGTTACAGTGGCACGGTGTATTTTGCTGTACAACATTTCCATTAACATGACTGTTTTCCTACATTCCCATCTGTTTTTTTGCATCAGCAGGAGATATAGGCTCATCCCACATTTCAGAATCAATCACATATTCTTCAACAACTTTTCCGCCGATTATATGTTCTTCTATAATACGGTCAATTTTTTCCTTGTTTAGGCCTACATACATAGTATGTCCCGGCTCTACTAACATAACAGGACCTGCCGAACAACGGTTAAGACATGAAGTGCGCACGATTGGTGCTGTCATCATAATCCCTTCTTTCATCAGTTTTTGGGCCGTGTATTGAAACAGGTCCTGCGTCTCTGGTGTAACACATGATGGTTTTGGCATACCCGGAGGAGCAGACTGCTCACACTTGAAGATATAAAATGCCGGTTGTGGAATTCCCATTGAAATAATCCTTAATTTTTTCGCAATTATATCGAAAATTTGCATCTGTTTTCTAATAAAGTGAAATAAGTTTAGATTTTTAAGCTATTTTCTACTATTTTCACTCTAAATTCAAAAGTTCTTTTACAACTTCTCTGTCATCAAAAGGAAATTTTTCATCATAAATAATTTGGTCTGTTTCATCGCCTTTTCCGAGAATAACAACAACGTCATCTTCTCCTTGCAACTCAAGTGCCATCTGTATTGCTTTTTTTCTGTTAAGCTCAACCATAATATTTGATTTTTCCTGTATACCTTCTAAAATATCCTCTACAATTGTCTGCGGATCTTCATAACGCGGATTATCACTCGTAACAATGACCTTTTTGGCAAGACTTGCAGCTACCCTGCCCATAAGCGGTCGTTTTTTTCTGTCTCTGTCACCGCCTGCTCCAAAAACGACAATCAGTTCTTTTTCTTTCAAAGCATTGAGTACCTGAGCCATACCGTCAGGTGTGTGTGCAAAATCCACTATGACATTCGGAGCAGCACAGACCTGTTCCATTCTTCCGCTCACCCCTGCAAAATTATCCACCACATCTGCAATCTCTTCAAGACTTTTGTCTGTTATGAGATGTGTTGCCGATATGGCAGCCATCAAATTATACAGATTAAAAAAACCGTGAAGTGAAGCGGTAAAAGGGACAATCTCTTGAAAATGCTGGATAATACCACTTGAGCCGTCATTGAGAGAATATGCCATAAGTCTGTATGTTGCAGGATTTTCTATACCGTATGTGTAGGCATTTTTAAAATTAAATGCAGCTTTGGATTCATCTTTGTTTATAAGTTTTTTGCTCTCATCCTGAAAAAAACTGTTTTTTACATGTATATATTCTTCTAAAGTTTTATGATAGTCCAGATGATCCTGAGTGATATTTGTCAAAATTTTCAGCGCAAAACTGAGGCCTTCAATACGTTTTTGCACGATTGCATGGGAACTGACTTCCATTACAAAATACTCACATCCCGCTCTCACTGCCTGGTAAATATGCCTGTAGGTATTGAGTACGGATGGGGTGGTAAGCGTTTTTCCCTCACATGCCTCATCATTCATAAACAACCCGCGGGTTCCCTGCATTGCAGCCTTGTAGCCAAGATCGAGTAAAAATGAATAGATTGCACTTGCCGTTGTAGTTTTGCCGTTTGTACCGGTAATACCGATTATTTTAACCTGGTCAACACCAAAGAACTCTGCAATGTCTTCGATTCTGACAATAGAGTGGGCATTATTCCTCTTTGCGTCTTCTATGTAGCCGCTGTTTTGGTGCGTCAGAACAAACGCCGTCTCGGCATCACACTCTTTTGAGTTTTCAGTGATATATTTATACGCTTGATTTGGCAGTTCAATTTTCAATATTTTTGCCCTGTGCCAGTTTTTTTAACAGTTTTCGCAAGAGTTTGTCACCGGGATATACACTCAGAGCATTTTCAAGATAGGTTAATGCCATTTGTGCAAAATCATGTTCTATCAGTTTGTCTAAAAAATCTAAAAAATCTTCTTTGTTTGTTATAATTACTCGGGTAGAAAACATAATATTTTCAAAAGTTTCTACAAAATCTCCGCCTTCATCCAAAATTTTTTGAAAATCACTGTAGAGAATCCCCTCTTCAAACTCCAATCTGTTACGCAAAGGTTCGGCAAATACTTCACTGAGTTTTTCCAAGGTACCGTCCATGCTTTCAAGTATTTCACTCATAATAGCATCAGCTTCTTCTTTGTCTTCTTCTCTTAATATTTCATAATAATCAAACAGTGCTTCGGCACCCTCTTCTCCGCTCATAGCCATTTCCGAAAGTATAACCCCGTTAAAAGCCTCTTTTGAATCCGGATCATTTTGCAAAACCTGCGCAAATTTATCTAAGGCATTTTTATATTCCGCCCGCGAAAAATTCTCTTTTGCCTGTGATAATATTTTATATTTACTTATTGTTCCCATATGCTTCTTTTATAAATTATCTATATCATTTTCCATGCCCATCGGGACATTGACAACAGTTATTTCAGGATGGATATCCATTCTCAACTGTCTCTCGACACCGTACTTTAATGTACTTCCACTGCTCGCACACCCTATGCATGCACCTTTTAGTTGCACATAGACACTTCCGTTTTTCACGGTAATAAAATCTATGTCTCCCCCGTCAAGCGCCAAAGAGGGGCGCACCTTGTCTATAACACGCCGAACCGGTTCCAATAATTCTTCATCTGTAAATGGAATCATACTTATCCTTTTTATATTATAACTCTTCTATTATCATAAAATATGACAAAATCGCTTAACAAGTCATAAAATTATTATTTAACTCATCTTTTAAAGCCATAACCTCTTGTACGTAAGAGGGCTTTCGCATACCGACGAGTATATAATCAATTACATCCTGTTTATATAAAAATTCCAAAGCACACACCTGGATTTTTTTATGACACCCCTGAAATTCTTCTTTAAGTTCACTTCTCACACGTTTTGAACACTCGTATGCAACCATTGTTCTGTACTCTTGTAAAAAAAGATCTACAAATCTGAGTAATTCATCCAAAGAATCCGGTTCTAAATTCTTCAATGCTTCTCTTATATGAGGAATAATCTGTGAATGCAAAAAAGTGTCATACTCACCAATCCATCCAAACCTGTGCTTATTTTCATCCATTTGTTCAATCAAATTATACAACGGTTTGAGTAAATCATTGTCACAGGCCTGAAGCAATTCATTCAGATAGGTATAGTATTCCCTGCTTTCATCATAATCGGCCAGTCTGTGCATCAGTTTGTTTTTCTGTGCATTTAACGGACGGTTGGCAAGGACTCTCAGCCCATTTTTTTTCGCCCAGGCTGCACATTTGAGACCTTCTTTTTCAACTTTATTTATTGGCAGTTGCACTGTGGTAAAACTGTGTTGTCTGTTTCCCGCTTCATCTGCGGCATTTTGGGCAAGTGTCAGTAAACTTTCATAGGGCAAAAACTCCAAATCGTCCTCTGCCTTTGCAAAGCTGTTGGAACTGATACCGTAGGAGCTGATACGTTCCTCTTTGACCTCTTCTTCCAAGCCCACAAATGCTTCATAGATTCTTTGGTACATTTCATCCAAAACTTCATCTCTGTTTTTGCCCTTATTGAGAGCATCAAGCAAAAAATACTCAGGATTGTGAATTAAATAACAATCAAGTTTACTCATTTGCAGTCTTTGGAGTGAAGCATCAAGCTGTTTTTTTAGAAACGATTTTGCAATTGAATGGTAACAGTGTTCACTGAACTCTACAACATCTTCAAAAGGCATTTCTTTGTGTGCGAGCAAATTTGAACCCTGGATATATCCGTATTTGCTTACAATTTTAATTTTATCTCTGATTTCATCAGGAACACTGCGCAGCACTTTGCCGATTGCTCTTTCGGCACCGCCGTCTGTATAATTTGTAGAGGTGTCAATCAGTTCTATCCCGGCGTATACAGCCTCTTTCAATGCTTCTATATGCAAAGGATTCTCATCTGTGACTCTGTAAGTTCCGAATGCGAAAGTACTCATAATGCGTCCTGTATTGTAAAGTATTTTAGAATTCGTAAATTCTCTCTGTCTAATGGGGAAAGTTTAAAAAGAAGTTACAATAACAGACACAGGGTCTGGTATTGTAAATATAGTAACTATACTAATTCGATAAATGCCATTGGTGTAGCATCACCACGACGAATACGAGTTCTCACTATTCTAGTATATCCACCTGTACGATCAACATACTTCGGTGCGAGTTCATTTACTAAAGTTTTCGTTGCTTCTTTGTTTTGAAGCGCAGCAAATACTGCTCTGTGTGCATTTGAGTCATTTTTACCAGCAGTTGTGATAAGTTTCTCAATATAAGAGCGTAGCTCTTTTGCTTTTACAGCAGTTGTTTCTATTTTACCATGTTCTATTAACGAAATACTAAGGTTCGCTAAAAGTGCTTTACGGTGTGCACTTGTACGACCTAGCTTACGATATCCATGACGGTGTCTCATATCTCATTCCTCTATTGTGCCTGTACGGCTTCTATTTTCTTTTTTAGTGCAGTAACTACATCATCAGCTAAATCAGCACCAACTTCAAAACCAAACTCTTGAACTTTTTCTACGATTTCGTCGTAAGATTTTTTTCCAAGATTTTTCACATTTTTCAAATCGTTTGTACTCATAAGTACAATCTCACCAATAAGTTTAATGTTTGAGCGATCAAGACAATTAAAGCTACGCGCACTTAATCCTAAACTGTCAATGTTTGTTGTTAGTTTTTTCAAATCAGGTGACTCTTCAACTCTTTCAATGGTAGCAGGCGCTTTAATACTGATTTCTGAATTAAATACAGCCAACTGTGCATACATTACTTCCAAAGAGTTTCTAAATGCATCGATTGGTGAAATTTGTCCATCAGTTCTGATATTCATAATAACTCTTTCAAAGTTAGGGTTATCTTCCACCAGTACATTGTCAATTTTATATGTAGCACTTCTTACCGGAGTAAAATATGCATCCAATGCGATATATTCATCATCATCAACTTCCGCAGCAGTATCTTCACTCGCAACATAGCCGATACCCTGTGCAATTTTAAGCGTAAAATTCAGTGTAGAATCTTCATTTAAAGTTGCAAGCGGAGCATCCGGTGTTACCACCTCTACTTCATCATTGCTGAGATCGCCGCCTTTAATGGTACACGGTCCCGCAAAGCTGTAGTTAATCTCAGCTTCTGTTGCATCATTGTTCAGTTTAAAGCGTATCTCTTTCAAATTTAAAATAAAATCTGAAATATCTTCAAGCATACCGCGAACCGAGTCAAACTCATGTTTGGCACCTTCGATTTTAATTGCGATTGGTGCATAACCAACCGAACTGCTTAATAAAAAACGGCGAAGTGGATGAGCCAAAGATATAGCGTACCCTACTTCAAAGGGGTATGCCATAATGTTTGCTTCATTGTCACTTATTTGTTCTACCTCAAACTCTTGTGGAGCAAGTGGAGTAGTTTTAATTTTTTTCATATCTTTTACGCCTTTTGTATTAAATTATTATTTCGAGTAAAGTTCAACGATTAAACGTTCTTCAACTGGAATAACAACTTCTTCACGCTCCGGAAGACGAGTAAAGATACCATACACTTTTTCAGCATCAATGTCTACCCAAGGAGCAAGACCAGTTTGGTTTGTAAGCTCAATAGCACGAACAATCTGATTGTTCTTTTTGCTAGCTTCTTTTACTTCAATCTTTTGTCCCGGTTTAACACGGTAAGAAGGAATATCAAGTTTTTTGCCATCTACCAAAATATGACCGTGTGTTACAAGTTGACGTGCAAATCTACGAGTAGATGCGAATCCCATTCTGTACACAACATTGTCTAATCTCTGCTCGATTAATGTAATAAGGTTTGTACCTGTATTTCCATCACGACGCTTAGCTTCAACGAATAAAGCACGGAATTGCTTTTCAGAAATACCATACATAAATTTCGCTTTTTGCTTTTCATTAAGCTGTAAACCATACTCAGAAACTTTTTTACGACGCTGACCATGCTGGCCTGGACCGTAAGGACGCTTCTCTAAAGCAGATTTTCCTGCCAAACGACGCTCACCTTTTAGGTTAAGGCTTACTCCGAATCTTCTCTCGATTTTTTCTACTGGACCTCTATATCTTGCCATCAGTAATCTCCTTAAACTCTACGACGCTTAGGCGCGCGACAACCGTTGTGTGGTAATGGTGTAACATCTTTCATAAATGTAACACGGATTCCTTCGATAGCTCCGACAGCTTTTACTGCAGTTTCACGACCAGAACCGGGACCTTGAACTTTAATACCAAGCTCTTTTATACCATGTACCTGTGCTTTTGCAACTGCATCTTCAACAGCAGCCTGTGCAGCAAACGGAGTTGATTTTTTAGAACCTTTAAATCCTAAAGAACCGGCAGAACTCCAAGCAATCATATTACCCATTTCATCTGTAATAGTCACAAGAGTATTATTAAATGATGCCGCAATATGAATGATACCACGTGATATATTCTTTTTTATTACTTTTTTTCTAACAGCTTTTCTTTTTGCCATACTATAATTCCTTACGCTGCGCCGACAGTTTTACGTTTACCCTTACGAGTACGCGCATTTGTCTTAGTTTTTTGACCACGGCATGGAAGACCACGACGGTGACGAAGCCCTCTGTATGAACCTAAATCCATAAGTGCTTTAATATCCATAGCAACTTTTTTACGCAAATCACCCTCAACCATATGGTTTTCACGGATCTCTTTTGTTATAGCTGCTACATCTTCTTCGTTTAATTCGAAAACTCTTTTATTGTAGTCAATTCCTGTCGCGTCTAATATTTGACGGGCAGTATGAAGACCAATTCCATAGACGTATGTTAATGCATACTCTATTCTTTTTTTCTTAGGTAAATCAACACCAGCAATACGAGCCATGATTATCCTTGTCTCTGTTTATGTTTAGGGTTCTTGCAGATTACTCTTACAATACCTCTTCTTTTGATAACTTTACAGTCATCACACATCTTCTTTACTGAAGCACGTACTTTCATTGAAAGTCTCCTGTGGTAACATCTTTACTGCCTTTAGGCAAGCGCATAACACTTGTAATAACGTTGCTTGCCAATACTTTTATCTACATGTAATCATATAGATAGAAATACTCTTTGCTTTGTTAAAACAGTAAAGTGGATGGGAATTATATCCAAAACAATGTAAAAGTATTATTAAGAGCATAGGAAGTGACACAAAAGTGACAAATTTTATTAGTGATTTTTAACGCCGGTTTTTATAAACTGTCGATATCACTTAAGAAGGAAAACAACAGATGGTAGAGTATATTTTAAAGCGAGACGGTTCCTACAAACAATTTTTCTCTTATAAAATAGAAGATGCCATCAAAAAAGCCTTTTTAAGTGAAAATGTAGATTTTGACGAAGCGGTATACATCAAAGTCATTCAAAGACTTGAAGCTAAACGGATTGTTGCTGTTGAAGATATACAGGACATTATAGAAAAAGAGCTGTACAAAGCAAAATATTTTGATGTTATGCGCTCTTTTATACTCTACAGACATCTTCATAAACTTCAAAGAGAAAAAGCCATTGAAGATGATACTACCTATATCCATTCGACACAGACTATAGAAGAGTATATCAGCGGAAGTGACTGGAGAATAAAAGCAAACTCAAATACAGGCTACTCCAGCGCCGGTCTTGTTAACAATACAGCAGGCAAAGTGATTGCCAATTACTGGCTTGACAAAATTTACTCAAAAGAAGAGGGGTATGCACATAGAAACGGGGACTATCACATACACGATTTGGACTGTTTGACCGGATACTGTGCCGGCTGGAGTCTGAGGGTTCTTCTGGATGAAGGATTTAACGGAGTAAGGGGAAGAGTAGAGAGTGATGCACCAAAGCATTTCAGAGAAGCTCTCGGACAAATGGCGAACTTTTTGGGAATTTTGCAAAGTGAATGGGCCGGCGCCCAGGCCTTTTCATCTTTTGACACCTATCTGGCGCCTTATCTTTTTAAAGATCAACTTTCATACAAGGAGGTAAAAAAAAGTATTCGCAGTTTCATATATAACCTAAACGTACCCGCTCGATGGGGACAATCACCTTTTACAAATATTACTATAGACTGGAACGTTCCTGATGATTTGAAGGATCAGATTCCAACATGTAAGCAGGAGCATCTTTTTAAAAATATTTCAGATACCGGGTTAAGATTCAAAGCACTGCAGAGGGGTGTTTCATCCCTCACAGAGATGACCTATAAACATTTTCAAAAAGAGATGCACATCATCAACAAAGCTTACTATGAGGTTATGACAGAGGGAGACAAAACCGGTCAGCCTTTTACATTTCCTATACCTACCGTCAATATTACAGAAGATTTTGACTGGTACGGTGAAAATACGGATTTGCTGTTTGAAAACACCGCTAAAATTGGCTCCTCCTACTTCCAAAATTTCATAGGGAGCCAATACAAACGGGACAAAAACGGGGAAATCATCGCAAACGAAGAGGCCTACAAACCCGGACATGTCAGAAGTATGTGCTGCAGACTACAGCTTGATTTAAGAGAATTGCTTAAACGAGGCGGTGGTCTTTTCGGCAGTGCGGAAATGACGGGCAGCATAGGGGTTGTCACTATTAATATGGCAAGGCTGGGCTTTTTGCACAAAGGCAATATGGAATCTCTGCTTGAACGCCTTGACGAACTGATGGAGTATGCAAAGTCTACACTGGAGAAAAAACGTGTTTTTATTCAAGAGATGTACGACAGAGGGCTTTTCCCTTATACAAAAAGATATCTGCCCGGGTTTAGAAACCACTTTTCTACCATCGGGGTCAACGGGATGAATGAAATGATTTTGAATTTTACCGGAGGAGCCTATGACATCAGTTCCACACAGGGCATTGACTTTGCCACTGAGATATTAGACCACATAAGAAAAAGAATGGTCGAGTTTCAGGAGGAAACAGGCAATCTTTACAACCTTGAAGCCACACCGGCGGAGGGAACAACCTACCGGTTTGCCAAAGAGGACAAAAAAAGATACGGTGACAAAATCATACAGGCCGGTATGGATGAAAACATCTACTATACCAACTCTTCACAGATTCCTGTGGGTCTGACAGATGACCCTTTTGAAGCACTCACTCTGCAGGATGAACTGCAGACAAAATACACCGGTGGCACTGTTTTGCACCTTTACATGCAGGAGCGTCTCAGCTCAACCGAAGCCTGCCGCAGACTGGTCAAAAATGTCATCACAAATTTCAGACTGCCTTACATTACGGTAACACCGCTCTTTTCAGTTTGTCCAAAACACGGCTATCTCTCAGGAGAACACGAATACTGCCCAAAATGTGACGAAGCACTGATACAAGAATATGAAAACAACAAAAAGGAAGCATCATGATAAATAAAAATAAAATCTTAGAAGGACTTAAAGAACAGAGACAAAAATGTATAGTATACACACGAGTCATGGGATATCATCGTCCTGTTGAAAGCTTCAACCTAGGAAAAACCGGTGAACACAGACAACGCAAACAGTTCAAAGAGTAAAAAATGCATTTATGATATCACAAAGTTTACCCATCTGGACTACCCTGATCATCTAGCCTGCATCATATGGTTCAGCGGGTGCAATATGCGCTGTGATTTTTGCTACAACAAAGAGATAGTCTTTGCAAAAGAAGGCAGTTACAGTATGGAAGATGTGCTGAAGTTTTTGCGAACAAGAGTCTCTTTGCTTGATGCTGTCGTTCTCTCAGGCGGAGAAGCCTCTTCCTATGCCCTCACTGACTTTTGCAAGGCAATCAAAAAGCTCGGATTTTTAATCAAACTTGATACCAACGGCACAAACCCTTTACATGTAAAGGAACTCCTTGGTCTGGACCTGCTTGATTATGTCGCGCTGGATTATAAAGCCCCTCAGTATAAATTCACACCTGTAACACACTCCGGCAAATTTCATGAATTCAGCCAAACACTTGACCTGCTTATCCGCAGTGGTATTGATTTTGAAGTACGCACCACACTCCATAGCGATTTGCTCAATGTAGATGACATCAACTGCATTCTGTCAGATTTAAAAGAGAGAGGCTATAAGAATACCTATTATATTCAGGAGTTTATCGAAGCAAAAAGTACTGTAGGCGGACTGCAGAAACCTTCAAAACCTTTCAACAAATCCCTCTTAAGAAGTAATTTTCCTGTTATTTGGAGATAAATTCCTTTTTCTTGACATAAATCAATTTTTTACTGCCGTTTATAAGTTATCATTCTGTGAAATTTAAATCAGACAAAGTTTGTCTTATTTAAAAAACTGAGTATTTGTATACTCTTCACAAGGAAATATCATGACAAAAGTTATACTGACATTTACATTGGCAATGGTTGCACTACAGGCACAGGACACAGTACACTACGACAAAAAAGAAGTGAAAAAACCGGCTATTGCAAGACCATACCATCCGGGTCAGAATTAATCCGAGGCTATTGATTAAACGCTATCTGATAGCCAAGTCCTTTTACATTTATAAGGAACTCTTTGGAGGTTTTTTCTCTAAAGCGCCTTATAAATGTTCTCAATCTTTCATCACTTACATCTTCCTTCCAAATCATATTTTTGATTGTTGCATACTCCAAAATACCTCGGTTCTCCTCATAGTTTTTGACTAACGCCTGCAAAAACAGAAGTTCCTTTTTTGAAAGTGCGATATATCTGTTGTTTTTGTATAGACTGTTGGTGGTTTTATTAAATACAAATCCGTCCAAAAAATTTAAAAGCTTTTTACCAATGCTTGCTTCGAGTGAGAGAATATACTCTAAAACCTCATCCGGATCAAAAGGTTTTATAAAGTACTTAACGACTCCGGTATCTATTGCACCCAACAATTTTTCCACATCGCTAAAAGCACTCAGTATTATAATTTTGCTCTGTGGATTTATACGTTTGATCTCCTGAGCCATCTCCAGTCCGCTTTTGTTTGGCATCATAATATCGGTAATCACAATGTCCGGAAAAACCTTCTTATATATATGTAAGCCCTCATCTCCGTCTTTTGCCAGTAAAAAACTGTGAAAATGGTCTCCGATAGCATTTTTCAGCAACAGTGAAAGTTTTTCTTCATCTTCAACAAATAAAACTTTCAGACTTTTTAAAAATTTATTTCTCATTATCTTTTCTCTCTGTTTTGCAGCGGAATTTTTATACTGAAAGTTGTAGAACCGTTTTTGGATTTTACATCTATGGAACCGTTCAAGCCCTGTTCACAAATCATTCTCGACATAAACAGCCCAAGTCCTGTACCCGAAGAGGAGTGCTTTGTCGTAAAATAGGGTTCAAAGATTTTATAAATCTCTTTTTCTTTGATACCGCCGGCATTGTCACTAAACTCTATAAGTGCAAAATCTTTTTCTTTTTTTACACGTATATGTATCTCTTTTATCAAAACAGACGACTGTAAAAAAGCATCTTTTGAATTTTGGATAAGATTGATAATCACCTGTGTCAACTCATTTGAAATGCCTAAAATTTCCACATCTTCAAACTCGGTATGCACACTGATCATCTCTTTGATTATAATTTTTTCTAAAATGTTTAATGATTCATTGATACTGTCTGCTATTTTGAAATAGTTTTTCTGCTTTGTCGGTTTAAAAAAGTTGGTAAAATCATCAATCGTCGTCGACATATTCTGTATAATTGCCTTGCTCTCATCATACAGACTCTGCACTTCCTCTTCTTCGTTGTTAAGCGCTGCTTTTTTTAAACTAAAGAGTGTCAGACTGAGTTCTGTGAGCGGTTGTCTCCACTGATGGGCTATGTTTGCAAGCATCTCGCCCAGACTTGCAAGCCGTGACTGCCAAAACATCACTTTTTGCTTTTGTTCATTTTTGGCTATCTCTTCTTGCACCCGAAGCTCAAGCGTTTCATTGAGTTCTTTAAGCTCCTGTGTCTTCTCCTGCACCCTTTTTTCAAGATTTTCATTGAGTTCCTGCAGCTCTTTTTCTTTTTGTTCCAGACTCTTTTTGTAAAACACCTCTTTTGTAACATCATAACGAATCGCCACAAACTCTTCAATGTTGTTTTGTTTGTCAAGGATGGGAATGACGGTGGTATTGACATAAAAAGTTCTGCCGTCTTTTGCTCTGTTTTTTACGGTAGCCTTGTATGTTTTTTTTGCCTTGATTGTCTCCCACAATTTCTTAAACACGGAGGTTGCGACATCAGGATGTCTGACAATATTGTGGTTTTTCCCGAGCAGTTCCTCTTTTGAATAGCCCGAAATTTTGCAAAACTCCTCATTGACAAAGGTAATGATGCCGTTGACATCGGTTTTTGAGATAATATTGCTTTTTTCAATCGCTTCTTTATACTGTTCTAACATAGTTTAATTTTAGCCAAACTAATCCCAAAGTACACTTACGCCATACTCTTCATTCAAAATGATATTTTTTGTATAGTAAATCTTTTTGCCGTATTTTTTACTGAGCAGTTCCACTTCGAGTTCCCCCTCACTTAAAAGTTCTCTGACCTCCTTGTAACCCAGCCATTTACCGTATTTTGCCAAAGAGTTCTGCCAGATTCTGAAGCTGCATGTAGATTCCGGCGTCACTTCAAACATCTCTCCGTCTTCTGTCTGCCAGTGGGCGTTTGAACAGGCATAGAGTTTTACTTTTTTTCCTCGCACCTCTTTGTCGCGTACTTCAATTGCACCGTCATCGCAATATGGGCATTTTCCTAAAATCATCATCTCACTCCTGATTTTTATGCTATTATTATAAGGCTTTTCAACCACTGCTTCGCAATTTATTGCAATTTGACATATTATAAGGATACAACAATGCAAAACAAATTTATGGATGCGATGAACTTTCGCCATGCCTGTAAAATATTTGATGAAACCAAAAAGATAAGTGATGAAGATATGCACTTTATTCTTGAATGTGGCAGAAAATCACCCTCCTCTTTCGGTATGGAAGCCTGGAAATTTTTGGTCATTACAAACGAAGACCTCAAAGCCGAGCTGAGACCGGCATGCTGGAATCAGGTACAAATCACTTCCTGTTCGCATCTCGTTGTTATTCTTGCCGGAATAGAGAGTCTCAAACCGGAGTCAGGAGAAGTCAAAAAAAGATTTTCAAGGCGTAATATGCCGCAGGAATCACTTGATATGTATATGGACCTCTATGCCAAACATTTGGAAAAAACACTTAGCAGCGATGAAAATATTTACTGCTGGAGTGCAAGACAGACCTATATAGCTGCTGCCAACATGATGACCGGTGCTGCCTATACAGGAATAGATTCCTGTCCTATAGAAGGGTTTGAAAAAGAAAAAGTCGAAGATATTTTAGGTCTTGATACTAAAAAATTTCAAGTCGCAATGGTGCTTCCTTTTGGCTACAGACTCAATCCGCAACCAAAACAGATCAGACTGCCGTTCGACGAAGTAGTGGAGTTTATACTCTGAGTGTGGCAGTCAACCGTTTAGGATAAATGAAAAGTTCGAGTGCTTCGGTGACAGACTTGCAGACTATATCCGAAGTGAGCAGACTTTTTGTGCTGCAGCCCTCATCACCAAGTACACAAATGCCTATGTGCGCTTTTTGCAGCATTTTCATATCGTTGTTTCCGTTACCCACAGCCGCACACTCACTTGCATTTAATGCAATAATATATGCCTCTTTTTCCAAAGTATGGTTTGCACTCTCCAATACCTTTACATGTAAAGCATACTCTTTTAGCTCATTTTTGACACTGCCAAAGGTGTCTGCCGTGATTACATGTAAGGTATACTCTTTGGCCAAAAGCGGCAGCAGTCTCTTTGCCTCTTCCAGTAAAATACCGTCTTTTGCAAGCGTACCGTTATAATCCAAAATAATATGTTTTATATTTCTCTGCATTTTTTTCCTTCTTGTTTTGTGTAGTTTTTAAGCCTAAAGTCGGCACTAAAGTACCGATTCCGAGGGATAGTACAGTTTTTCGGGACCCGTACTTCAGTGCGGGCTGTGAAATGGTTTTTAATCTCTCTTTTAGTCAAAGAAGACTAGTATATGAAAAAATATTTAGGACATTATACATTATGAAAGGTATAAAACTCACACAATACAGTCACGGGGCGGGTTGCGGCTGTAAAATTTCTCCAAAACTGCTTGATACTATTTTAACAACCACGAGAGAAACGATTGCTTACCCTGATTTGCTTGTCGGCAATTCTTCAAAAGATGATGCCGCGGCTTTTGATTTGGGCAACGGGACGTCTGTTTTAAGCACGACTGACTTTTTTATGCCCATAGTCGATGACCCGTTTACTTTTGGGCGCATAGCTGCCACCAATGCCATTAGCGATATTTACGCTATGGGCGGTAAACCGCTTATGGCCATTTCCATTTTTGGCTGGCCGATTGACAAGCTTGATGCGGATGTGGCACGCGAAGTTATTGACGGCGGCCGCTCAGTCTGTGAAGAAGCAGGTATTCCACTGGCAGGCGGGCACAGTATAGATTCTCCCGAACCTATATTTGGACTTGCAGTTACAGGCATAGCACAAAATAAACATCTTAAACGCAATGATACTGCCGAAATCGACTGCGAACTCTACCTCACAAAACCACTGGGGATAGGCATACTGACAACGGCACAAAAACAGGGAAAAATTGCCGAGGGTGACATAGATATTGCCGTAGAAGCCATGTGTACCCTGAACAAAATCGGTGCAGAAATCTCCGCATTAAAAGGCGTAACCGCACTTACCGATGTGACAGGTTTCGGACTGCTTGGGCACTTAAGCGAAATATGTGAGGGAAGCAGTATCAGCGCTGTTGTAGAGTTTGACAAAGTGCCGACACTCAAAAATGTCAAAAAGTATCTGAAGATGGGCTGTGTTCCGGGAGGCACACGCAGAAACTTTGAGAGTTACGGAAATAAAATTTCTCCGATGTCCCAAGAACAGCAGGACATTTTATGTGACGCACAAACCTCTGGCGGACTGCTGTGTGTGGTGAAAAAAGATACAAAAGAAGCCTTTTTGGCACTTACAAAAAATGCAGGGCTTTGCCTGGAACCAATCGGATTTACATGTAAAGCAAGCAAATATCTTGTAGAGGTAGTCTGACTTTGCCCAATAATATTACAAATGTAACAGATGATTTTTTATCTATTGTACTCAATGAAACACCTCTGCTTGATGTCCGCGCCCCTGTTGAGTTTGAAAAAGGAAAGTTTATCAATGCAACAAACCTGCCTATACTTGATGATGAAGAACGCAGACTTGTCGGCATACGGTACAAAGAGGCCGGAAATGACGCAGCCATAAAGCTGGCCGAGTCTCTTATTCAAAATGAGGGAAAAGAGAAAAGAGTCCGCCTCTGGCAGGACTACCTCAAAAAAAATCCCGAGGCAAAGCTTTACTGTTTTAGAGGAGGACAACGCTCAGGGATTGCGCAGGAGTGGCTCAAAGAGAGCAATATTGATATTACCCGACTCAAAGGCGGATACAAGGCTTTTCGCAATTTTTTGATGCAACAGAGTGAAGACATCAGTACGCAGACACCCACACTAATTTTAGGTGGCAGAACAGGCTCGGGAAAAACCATTCTTTTAAATAAACTGCCAAATGCCATTGACCTTGAAGCCGTTGCCAATCATCGCGGCTCTTCATTTGGAAGTTTTGTCAACGCACAGCCCTCGCAGATTGATTTTGAAAACAATCTTGCCTACAAACTCATACAGTTTCATCATAAAAATTTTACCCATCTTGTTTTGGAACATGAAAGCCATAATATCGGCAGAACATTTATTCCAAAACCCGTATATGACAATTTTATGCAGGGACAGCTTGTATTGCTGCAGACTCCGATTGAAGTTCGCGCACTCATAACGTATGAGGAGTATGTTCTTGGCGCACTCAAAGAGTATACATTACACTACGGGAAAGAAGGTCCGCAAATATGGGCACACAATGTACAATCAGGGCTCAAAAGAATCCAAAAACGTCTGGGTGACCAGCTTTACAGACAACTTGCACAACTCTTTGACGAAGCCTGTTCCCAAGATACCCAGGCAGAGGCAAAAACATTCTACTTGGAGTGGATTACCCTTTTGTTACAAAGATACTACGACCCGATGTATGATTACCAGATTAAAAAGAGTCCCATACCTGTTGTTTTTGAGGGAAATGCTTCTGATGTGTTGCACTTTTTACAACACCAGTTATGAAAATATGATACAATTTCCTCATGCAAAACAATTCAACACAATTAGAGCTTTTAAACAATACAAATAAAACCTTTGAAGAAGAGTTTTTCCGATATGCCAAACCTTTTGAGTATGAAAAAGGGTCTTCGCCATTTTATCCGGATGATCTGCTCAAATATTTTTATATAGTCGTTAACGGCAGAGTCAAAACATATCAGATAAACTTTCAGACAAACAAAGAACAGACTCTCTTCATCTATAAGCGCGGAGATATGTTTGATGTCATCTCCCTGCTTGACGGCAAACCGCATGAGGTTATTTATGAGGTTATCGAAGATGCAAATATTTTACGCCTGCCGATTGAAAGAGTCCGCTACTGGCTTGAAAATGATGCTACTTTTAACAAAAAGTTCTTTCCCTACCTTGCTGCGCATATGCGCTATACGGAAGAACTTGCTACCGAACTTGCCCTGTATGATACAAAAGAGCGTTTTTTAAATCTTTTAGTACAGAATTTAAACCCCAATCACAGATTCCGATACCAACTCCTGCAAAATCTCTCCAACAGCGAAATAGCAAAACTGCTCGGAACGGTCCGTCATGTTATAGAGAGAAGCATCAAACAGCTCAAAGCCGACGACATCATAGAAACCAGCAGACGCAACATAAAAGTAAAGAATCTTCAAAAACTTTTAGACAAAACCTCCCAAATGCTACTTAAGTAGCAAAAGAATTTTTCAAAACAGACTATTATTTCTTAAATAAAAATTTAAGGAGTGAGACATGTTAGTGACAAGACATAGAAATCCGATACAAAATACAAGAAGATTTGATTTGATTAACGAATTTTTTAATGCACTGGAAACACAGAACAGCGAAGAGCCAAGAGAGGTTTTTGACTTTGTACCGGCTGTCAATACGAGAGAAGGGGACGATGCCTACTATATTGAGCTTGATCTGCCGGGTATAAAAAAAGAGGATGTGGAGATCAGTGTTGACAAAAACATCTTAACCATCAAAGGCAAAAGAGAAGTAAAAAAAGAAGAAGAGAAAGAGGACTACTACAGAATAGAGAGTGCCTACGGTACTTTTTCAAGAAGTTTTACGCTCCCTGAAAAAGTAGACAGTGAAAATATCCGTGCAACCGGAGAAAACGGGGTAGTCGAGATTACCATACCAAAACTGAAAGTCGAAAAAGATACAACGAAAAAAATTGAAATCGAGTAAGGAGGATTATCATGGATATCGTACAAACATCAAAAGAGTTAGTGGAAAAAGCGGAAGAAAAAGTTGAAAAAGGTTTGGAAGTTGTCAAAGATACATTTCACAATGTAGCATCACATCTTCCTCTGGCAAACCTTGCAAAACATCGTAATGACACCTTCACAATCGAAGTTGATTTACCGGGTGTTAAAAAAGAAGATATAGAATTAAAAGTCGAAGATGACTATCTGACTGTTACAGCGGTCAGAAAATTTAAAAACGAGGTCAAAGAGGATGATTACTATCTCTGTGAATCAAATTTCGGCGTCATCTCAAGAAGTTTTATCCTGCCTGACAATATAGACAGAGATAAAATTCAGGCAAAATTTGAAGACGGAAGACTGTATCTGACTCTTGAAAAACTCGAATCCAAAAAGACAAAAAACATCAGCATCCAATAACAAAGGGTGCTGACACAAGGAGTTAGCTATGAAAAAACTAGTAAGCAGTCTGTTGCTTTCATCTTTGCTGACCGGATCTGCATTCGCGAGTATGGATGCAATGAACCCCTATGATGCAGATTTTGCAAGAATGAACCAGTATTTCAACTCTTTAATAGAGTCACACTTAAGCAGTTCGGCATTAAATAATTTCAGTTATCCAAGAACGGACATTCAGGATGCAAAAGACAAAATAGTATTAAAGTTTGATTTGGCGGGAGTTGACAAAAAAAATATTAAACTTTCCATTGATGACAATAAAATTTTGACTGTAAAAGGCGAGAAAAAAGAGTCCAAAGAAGAAAAATCCAAAGATTTTGTCAAAAAAGAGATTTTTTACGGTGAGTTTCAAAAATCAATTCAACTGCCTGAAAATATTGATGAAAGCAAACTTGCAACAAAATTTGAAAACGGTATTTTAACCGTCACGATTCCTAAAAAAGAAGTTAAAAAACCAAAAGCAAGACTTATCCCTATAAAATAATTAATTTTTTCTGCTAGAATTCCTCTATGAATTCATACGCAGAAAAATTTACCAACGCTATAGAAAACAGTTTTTTTAATAAACTTCCCAAACATGAACAGGAGTTTATCAAAGAGAAATCCTTTGAGTACAAATTTTCCTATCAGGAAATCAAACAGATAATCAATTTCGCGCGAGATCTGGGGATGTGGGATGAGAAAAGAATCACTGCAATATTTCCCGAACATCCCCAAAGAAAAGTTGTTTTCTCCAGGCTTAAAAAAGCCTATGAAAATATACGCAACAAACCAAATTCCTATAAAAACTTTACCCTCAAAAATATCCCCCAAGAACAAAAATATACCTTTAAAACAGTACCAAAAGAAGGTTTTGGCCTTGGACTCTGCCCTGTGGCAAGTGAAAAGACACGCTGCTGCAATCTGCTCACGCTTGATGCGGTTGAGAGCTGCGGGTTTGACTGTTCCTACTGTTCCATTCAGAGTTTTTACAATCAAAATACCATTACCTTTGACAGCAGTTTTGCAGACAAACTCTTAAATCTGCAACTTGATCCAAACAAGACCTACCACATAGGTACCGGTCAGGCATCGGACTCACTGATGTTTGGCAACCGGGAGGGTGTTTTGGATGCTCTTTTTGCCTTTGCAAGAAAAAATCCCAATGTCATTTTAGAATTTAAAACAAAATCAGACAATATAAAATATCTGCTTGAAAATGAAGTGCCGAAAAATATACTCTGTACCTGGAGTCTCAATACCCAGACTATCATTGACAATGAAGAACATCTCACCGCTTCGCTTGCAAAACGTATAGCAGCCGCTCGAAAAATGGCGGACAAAGGTGTTAAAGTCGGCTTTCATTTTCATCCCATTGTAGAATACGAAGGCTATCTTGACGAATATCAAGAAGTATATGAAGAACTTATACTAAAATTCTCTCCACAAGAGGTTGCGCTTGTCAGTTTTGGGACACTTACCTTTATAAAGCCTGTCATAAAACAGTTGCGTGAGCGTGAATTCAGAAGCAAAATTACACAAATCCCGCATGAAGATGCAAGCGGAAAGACATCGTATCCTGATGCGACAAAAGTTGAAATGTTCAAACATGCCTATGAAAGTTTTGCTCCATGGCACCCCAAGGGCACTTCCTCCGGGGTGACAAAAGAGCAGGTCTTTTTTTATCTTTGTATGGAAGAGCATCACATGTGGGCCAAAACATTTGGATATCAATACTCTACAAACAATGACTTTGAACGCGCTATGCTTGGAGCATACTGCAAAAAACTCGGTCAGGAATTTTTATTATAGGACGGTAGCGTTATGCAGACAAAAGAAAACTATTTTTTATCACAACCCCATCAACCCTTTTTTCTTCTTGGAATACTCAATGCAATCGTTATGATGCTCATTTTTGCATTACAGTACAAAGGCATATTCTCCTTACATGTAACGCTCTTGCTCTTTCACAGCTATTCTTTGATATTTCTGGTTTTTACAAATTTTTTTACAGGGTTCTTATTTACAACTTTTCCGCGTTTTAATCAGACACAGGTGATAGCAAAAAAATACTATTCCAATATTTTTTATGCAAACACGCTTGCATCATTGCTTTTTCTTATCGGTGTTTTCAGCTCTGAAACCCTTTTACTCGGGGCAATGGTTATAAATCTGACAACTCAGGTTTTTATAGTATTGAAACTAAAAAACATCTATGAAACAGGAATGGCAGCGGACAAATCAGACTCATTTTGGATACTCAATGCAAACTACTTTGGGCTCTTTGGCAATCTTCTTTTTATACTCTCTTTGTTCATACCGGAAATTTTACCAGTTGCCATCAGTATCTCTTTTTACATGTACCTGATTTTTCTTGCTTTTAGTGTCGGACAGAGAATGATTCCTTTCTTCTCCCATTCATTTGCGCCAAAAAATGAAAATTTTGTCAAAATTGTTTTTGTTTTGTTTCTATTCAAGAGTATCTTTGTTTCTGCAGATATAAAAAGCTTGCAGATAGTTACAGATTTACTGCTTGCCGCTTATATGTTTTTTGAGTTTAAACGCTGGGATTTACACCCTTTGCAGTCCCCTCCTATTTTATGGGTACTGCATCTTGCACTTTTTTGGCTGCCTTTGTCTTTCTTTCTTTCGGCGCTCAGTTTGGGTGCGGAGATATTTTTAGATACCTCTTTTTTCTTTTTAAATATTCATCTTCTGGCAATAGGTTTTTTAACAACACTCCTTATAGGCTTTGGAACACGTGTGACACTCGGTCACTCGGGACAACCGCCGCAGGCAGATACATTGGCAACAAAGATATTTTTGTTTATACAGCTTGTTGTGTTGTTCCGTGCGCTTTACAGTATCAATATAGCTTTTGGATGGGGGCTTGGATTTTTGTTTGACATCTCTTTTACTGCCTGGCTCTTGCTCTTTTTGATTTGGGGAGGGAGATATTTTCAAGTGTTGGTTTTTGGAAAAAAATTGTAGCATTGTTTTGCAAAAAGCAAAATTTTCAGATCGGGCTGGCACTTCAATGCCAATGCCATTCAATCAAGCGGCTTTTCGGAACCCGTACTTCAGTGCGGGCTTTGCATCTTTTAAGACTTATTCCTGGGTTACAGAAATATTTAATTTTCTCACAAGCCACGCTTTGGCATCTGAAAACCCGGGTTCCGATAAATACGTAACTTTTACTGCATTTTGATTATAAAAGTATTGTCAGCTTCTTCAACTTTAAACTTGTGTTTGCCGCAGAATTCATCATTCATATGGTTGACCATCTCCAATGACTTCATCAACGCCTCATCTTTTGACGCTATTTCCGTACTACTTTGAAGATTACTTCTTTTAAAACAGCCACATTCTCTCTCTACTATTATTTTAAACATATTCTCATCCTTGTTAAGTTTTTATGCAATAATATCACGTACAACTTGTTCTACTCTTATTCATAAATAGAATGAAATTTTTACATTTTCATCTAAGATATGCTGCTCCTTGGTTGGGATTGGTATTATAATACTTTGAAACTTTTTCTATAGCCTGGGTTTTAATTTCCAAGACACACAGCCCGCACTGAAGTACGGGTTCCGGTAAAACTGCCTGATTGTATGGCATTGACACTGAAACATAAATTTTAAAGGAAATAGCTTCAGAACCGGTCAGTGCCGTTAAGTTAAGCTGCTTTTTTAAAACCACTCCTTCATACAATTTAGACTTTTGCACCCTAACAGTCGGCAATAAAGTACCGATTCCGATTAAGCGGCTTTTCGGAACCCGTACTTCAGTGCGGGTTCCGGTAAAACTGTTGATTGTATTGTATTGGCACTGAAACATAAATTTTAAAGGAAATAGCTTCAGAACCGGTCAATGCCATTAAGTTAAGCGGCTTTTTTAAAACCACTTCTTCATACAACTTAGACTTTTGCACCCTAACAGTCGGCAATAAAGTACCGATTCCGATTTAGCGGCTTTTCGGAACCCGTACTTCAGTGCGGGCTTTGTGTTTTGTCAGGTTACACTATAGCGTTCAAACCCAAGTTCTTTGGAAACATCAAGTTTTTTCTTAACCGGATTATTTAAAGAAGAGGGAAGAATTAATGCTATAATGTCACCATATTAACACAACGGAATTACCATGAAAAAAGAGACAAGCCCTTACCTGGAACTGGGCAAAATGAATACCCTGCGTGTCGACAGAGACACAACACCCGGCCTGTACCTTATGGCTGAGGACGGCAATGACGTCCTTCTTCCCGGACAGTATGTCACAGATGATATGTGCGAAAATGCTCTTGTAGATGTTTTTTTATATACAGATTCTGAAGACAGACTGGTAGCCACTACCGACAGACCCCTTGCAATGCTGGATGATTTTGCACTCCTGGAAGTCGTGGATGTGGCTCCTTTCGGTGCTTTTATGAACTGGGGACTACCAAAAGATTTACTTGTCCCTAAGATGTTTCAAAAAACACCTTTTGAAATCGGCGAAAAAAGATTTATTCGCATCATATATGACGAACGGACACACAGACTCGTCGGCACAGAAAAACTCGGTGATTTTTTTGATCGCAAAGTCAAAGACCTTGCACAAAACAAAGAGGCAGAAATATTAGTCATTTCCAAAACGCCGCTTGGCTTTAAATGTATTGTCAACGGTAAATATGAAGGACTGATATATCACAATGAAATATTTGAAGAGATAAAACTGGGAGACAAAAAGACTGCCTATGTCAAAACAGTGCGCAAAGACGGCAATATTGACCTTACACTCCGGCGTCCCGGCAGCAAAAAAGACGGTTCCTCTGCCCAAAAAGTTCTCAACCTGTTAGAACAGAACAAGGGTATTATGCCTTATAACTACAAAAGTGATGCCGAGCTGATTAAAAATGTATTTGGTCTGAGTAAAAAAGAGTTCAAACGTTCCTTGACACAACTTCAGGATGACGGAAAAATTACGGTCAAAGATACCGGTATATATCTCAAGGTGTAAACAATGGCAAAAAAGAAACAAACACATGATTTAAGTAAAAAAAATGTAGAATATATACAGGACAATATCTTTTACAAAGTTTTACGTTTTAACCCTTCAAATATGACAGTGGATGTAATAAAGATAGAAAAAAATGAAAAAACGAATACTGAAATGCCTTTTGCACATTTGCCCAAAGCAGTAAAAAAGAGTATAAAGCCCAATTAATCCTGGGCTCTATGGACGCATATCCATAATGAATCATGTTAAAGATATACAAGGAGAATCGCAAGTAAGATTATATACTTAAATTGTTACAATAGTGTTAACAAAACTTGAAAAAGGAGTAAAAATATGAAAAAATGCAATACACTGCAGGAAGTAAGAGACGAGGTGGATATTATTGACAAAAAACTTGTTGAACTGATATCTGAGCGCAGCCATTTAATTCGTCAGGCAGCCGGTTTCAAAGAGAGTGTGGCAGAGGTAAAAGCCCAGGACAGAATTGATGATATTATGCAGAAAGTAAGAAAAAAGGCGATTGAACTCAATGTCAATCCGAATATGATCTCTGAACTCTTTAAGATAATGATTGATGAAATGGTTGAAACGGAAATAAGTGAGTTAAGAAACGCCGGGAATTTTTAAAATTAAAAAGAGGCCGGGACCTCTTTTGCCTATTTGTATCTGTAGGTGATACGCCCTTTGTCCAAAGAGTATGGTGTCAACTCAAGTTTCACTTTGTCTCCTGGAAGTATTTTAATATAGTGCATACGCATTTTACCTGCGATATGACACAGTATAACATGTCCGTTTTCTAATTCAACACGAAAAGTTGCGTTCGGCAAAGCCTCTATAATCTTGCCGTCAACTTCAATAACATCTGCTTTAGCCATTTTAGTCCTTTATAAAGAAATTTCTTACTTTAACTCTCACGCAAGAGATAAAATTTCAGCTTTACCGTCAACAACTGCGACAGTGTGCTCATAGTGAGAACCGCGTAAACCGTCGGTACTGACAACATCCCACCCGTTATCCAAGATAACAGGTTTTGGCTCTTTTTGACATATCATAGGTTCCAGACAAAAAACCATTCCGTTTTTTATTTTCGGTCCGGATTTCGCATTTCCGCCCGCCAAATAATTAGGAATTTCAGGTTCTTCATGAGGTTTTCTTCCTATTCCGTGCCCACAAAAATTACGTAAAGGAACAAAACCGCGCTCCAATATGAACTGTTCCATTAAATAGGAAAGTTCTTTAAAGCGCATTCCTTCTTTGATATTTTCAATAGCATAATACAAAGTATCTTTTGCACAGGCAATCAAATCTTCATCTTCTTTGCTGATTTCTCCGACACCCATACTTATTGCGGCATCACCGAACCAGCCATCAAGTTCTGTTCCAATATCATACCCTATAACATCTCCTTCCTGGAGTTTGTAGTCACTTGGAATGCCATGAATAATAACTTCATTGAGTGAGGTGCATACCGCATTTGGGAAGCCGTACAATCCTTTAAAAGAGGGTTTTGCACCATGAGAGCGAATATAATCCTCTGCCATAGCATCCATCTCTTTTAAACTCATACCGACTTTGGTATTTTTACGAAGAAGGTCTAATGTGCCGCCGACAATTTTGTTGGCGGCACGAAGTTTTTCAATTTCTTGAGGTTTTCTAAGCGCAATAGCCATTGCTACAGACCAACTGCACTGAGAGTTTCATATTTACTCATGTATATCTGAGCTTCAATTTTTCTCATTGTGTCAAGAGCAACCTGCACAACGATCAGCACGGCAGTACCGCCAAAGAAGAACGGTACCCCCATCCCTTTTATAATCATAAAAGGCAGAGTCGCAACGAGTCCAAGATAGAGTGCTCCGGTAAATGTCAATCTGCTTGCCGTTTCATTCAAGAACTCTCTCGTAGCATCACCGGTACGAATACCGGGAATAAACCCGCCTTGACGTTTGAGATTATCCGCAATGTCTTTTGCGTTGAATGTGATTGAGGCATAAAAGAATGCAAAAAACACAACAAACACAAAGGTCAAAAAGTTAAAAAAGTAACTGTTTGGATTCAGATAATCCGCAATAGCCTGAATAGCCGGATTTGTACTGCTTGAAAGCACAGTCATCGGAAACATTAAAATTGCCGAGGCAAAGATAACCGGGATAACACCCGCCAGATTCACTTTAATAGGAATATAGTTCATTACACGTTTGTTTTGGTTTTGCATCATCGTCTTTTTCGCATAGGTTATAGGCACACGACGCTCACCAAGCTCAACATAAATGATAATTCCTACCGTTGTCAGAATCAAAGCAAGAATTGCTATGACAGTAATAAAACTCATTGCACCGGTATTTACCATTTCGATTGTTTGACCAATTGCTCTTGGAATTGCCGAAACAATACCTGCGAAGATAATAAGAGAGATACCATTACCGATTCCGCTTTGTGTAATCTGCTCACCAATCCACATTAATAGCATTGTACCTGCAAGCATTGAAACAGCAGAAAGCATGATAAATGTAGTGTGATCGGCAAGAATTGCAGAGTTGCCCGTAGGTCCGGTTAAGCTTTGCAGTCCTACACTGACACCGACAGCCTGAATTAATGTTATAACGATAGTCGCATAACGAATAATCTGCATATATTTCACCATACCGTCACGCTCTTTTTTCATTTGACCAAGTGTCGGAAATGTTGCAGCTAAAAGCTCCATAATAATTGAGGCGGTGATATAAGGCATAATGCCGAGTGAAATAATAGAGAGTCTCTGTACAGCATTTCCGCTGAACATGTTAAACAATCCCAATGCGTCTGATTGATGTGAGTCGAAGAAAGAAGCAATAACAGCTGTATCTACGCCAGGAACCGGCACATAGGCCAGTAGGCGGTAGATAAATAAAAAACCGATAGTAATAAGTATCTTATTTACTAGATTTTTATTCACAACTAGTTACCTGTTGTTGTAACGTTTTCGTCTTTAATTTTCGATGCCAAATCTTTTGCTTTGGCACCTACTAGTTTAATTTTAGTCACTGAAGAAGCAACCTTGTGAACTGAACGGATTGATTCCATTGTAATTTCACCAAGTTCTGCTACAGCTTTGATTTTTTCAACGTTTATCACATACGGTTTGATCACTTTCGAGTGAAAACCGATTTTTGGCAAACGTTTTGCAAGTGGCTGTTGCCCACCTTCAAAGTTTCTTTTTCTTTTGTAACCTGAACGAGATTTCTGACCTTTTTGACCACGAGCGGCAGTCTTACCAGTACCAGAACCTTGACCACGCCCAACACGTTTGCGAGAATGTGTTGAACCCGGAGCAGGTTGTAAATTTTCAATACCCATTTTCCTATCCTTTTATACGAGAAAGTGCTTCAATTGTAGCACGTACCAGTGTGTTTGGATTGTTTGAACCGATTGACTTTGTAAGGATATCTTTAATCCCTGCAAGTTCAAGAACAGGTCTCGCTGCTCCACCGGCAATAACACCGGTACCTTCTGATGCCGGCTTTAATAAAACACGACTGGCATTGTACTTGTGCTCAATGTCATGTGCTATTGTAGAACCTTTTATCTTAACAGTTGTTAAATTTTTAAAAGCATTGTCTACAGCTTTGCGTATAGCATCAGGAACCTCTTTTGCTTTACCAACACCATAACCTACAGTACCGTTTTTGTCACCAACAACGATAAGTGCAGTAAAACGAAAACGTCTACCACCCTTAACAACTTTTGTTACACGACCAATATTTACTATTGATTCTTCAAAATCATCTCTATTGATTTCCATCTGTGCTCCTAGAACTTGATTTCGTTTGCACGAATTGCGTCACCAAATGCAGCAATTACGCCGTGATATTGGTAACCATTACGGTCAAATACAATCTCAGAGATGTTTGCTTCTTTGAGTTTGGCAGCAAATGCCTCACCAAGTGCAGCAGCACCTTCTTTATTAGCTTTGTGACCAGTAGCCTTTGAGTGTAGTGAACAAATTGTTGTTGCAGTTGCATCATCAATTGCCTGTACACTTAAGTAACGGTTTGATTTAAATACAGAAACACGAGGAAGTTCAGCACTACCAGATATTTTTGCACGGATACGACGCTTACGTTTTAAACGATTCGCAATTTTGCTTTTTAATACTTTAGCATTCATCTATCTTCCTCCCTTATTTCTTAGCAGTTTTACCGGCTTTACGCACGATATGCTCATCTATGTATTTAACACCTTTACCTTTGTAAGGCTCTGGTGGACGGAATGATCTGATCTCTGCAGCTGCCTGACCCAACATTTGTTTGTCATGGCTTTTAAGAGTTATCACATTCTTTTCAACGCTTGCTTCCAAACCTTCAGGTAACTCATAATTGATATCATGAGAGAAACCAAGCTGAAGATTTAAAACTTTTCCTTTAACGGCTGCTCTGTAACCAACACCGTTAATTTCAAGTTTTTTCTCATAGCCGGTAGTCAAACCTGTTACGATATTTTGGGCCAATGCTCTGAAAGTTCCCCAGAAAGCTCTATGCTCACGAGAGTCTGAAAGATTTTTAAAAGTTAAAGTGTTTCCTTCTACTTCGAAAGTCACATAACCTTTAGTATCTAAATCAACACTGTTTTTGCCTTTAGCAAAAGTTATAACATTTCCATTTGTAGTAACAGTAATGTCACTGGCAAATTCTACAGGATTTTTTCCAATTCTTGACATGCTATACTCCTACCATACCGTACACATAACTTCACCACCAATGCCAAGCTCATATGCTTTGTCATTTGGTAGTACGCCATGTGATGTACTTACAATAATAGTTCCGTAACCGTTTTTGAAACGTTTAATATCTTCTTTACCTTTATAAACACGACGTCCAGGCTTTGAAACTCTTTTCATTTCATTGATTACAGATTTTCCATCTTCACCGTACTTCAGTACAACTTTGATAGTTTTTTTCACACCGTCTTCGATTACATTACAAGACTCAATGTAACCTTTGTCTACTAAGATATTTGCTACTGCTTCTACACTTTTAGAGTGTACCAAAGTAGTAACCGGTAATCTTCTCATACCGGCATTACGAATACGTGTTAACGCATCTGATACTAAATCATTAATTGCCATTTATATTTTCCTTGTTTGTAGTTATTTTGTTTTTGCAAAATAACTGCTGACTGCTAGCAGTTTCCTCTTGGCTTACCAAGAAGACTTTCTAACACCTGGTATTAAACCTTCATTTGCCATTTTTCTAAAACAGATACGACAAATTCCAAAATCTCTCAGTACAGAGTGTGGACGACCACAAATCTGACAACGTGTATAACCACGTACCTTAAATTTTGGAGTACGTTTTGCTTTAGCTATCATTGACTTCTTAGCCATTAGTTGCTCCCTTTACTAAAAGGCATTCCCATTTTCTCTAAAAGAGTAAATGCCGCCTTGTCTGAATCTGCAGATGTTACTATTGTAATATTCATACCATGAATCTGCATGATTGAATCATAGCTGATTTCAGGGAAAATAAGTTGTTCCTGAAGACCGAAGTTATAGTTACCGCGACCGTCAAAACCATTTCTCGGAACACCACGGAAATCTTTCACACGAGGAAGTGCGATAGAAACAAGGCGATCGAAGAAGTTATACATATTTTCACCACGAAGTGTTACACGAACACCTACAGGCATACCTTCACGTACTTTAAAACCTGCAACAGATTTCTTCGCAATCACAGTAGAAGCTTTTTGACCGGCTATAGTAGTGATAGTATCTTCAATATTTTTAATGAGTTTGTTATCTTTCATAGCAAAACCTGCACCGACAGAGATAACAATTTTGTCAAATTCAGGAATCTGCATTACATTTTTAATATCTAAAGCTGCTTGAATTTCCGGCTTAAGCGCTAAATATTTTTCTTTTAAACGAGCCATCTATTATGCCTCCACTTTGCGTACGTTTGAAACATCGATTGGCATCTCTTTTTTGATATGCCCGCCTTTTGTATTCTCTTCAGTTGGTTTAACAGCTTTTTTCGCTATTTTACAACCCTCAACGATTACTTTGTTTTTCTTAGGAAATACCGCAAGTACAGCTGCTTTTGTACCTTTGTCATCTCCAGCGATAATTTCTACAATATCGCCTTTTTTAAACTTAAATTTTGCCATTACACAACCTCCGGAGCAAGAGATACAATTTTCATGAATCCTGCGTAACGTACTTCACGACCGATTGGTCCAAAGATACGAGTACCGATTGGTTCTCTCTTGTCATCAAGTATAACTGCCGCATTGTCATCAAAACGGATTAAAGAACCGTTTTCACGTTGGACTTCTTTATGCGTTCTAACAACAACAGCTTTTACAACTTTACCTTTTTTAACTTTGGCAGTCGGGATCGCTTTTTTTACAGAAGCAACGATAACGTCACCCACTGATGCATAACGACGCTTGGAACCGCCAAGTACCTTAATACACATAATCTCTTTAGCACCTGTATTATCAGCTACATTTAAACGAGTAAAACCTTGTATCATACTACTACGCTCCTTTTACAACTGATTTAAGTCTAAAAGATTTAGTCTTAGAAAGCGGACGACACTCGATTGCAATAATCTCGTCTCCGACTTTTACTTCATTACGCTCATCATGTACCAGGTACTTTTTGAAACGTTTTACAACTTTATGATAACGAGGATGCATTACACGACGTTCAACAAGTACAGTGACTGTTTTATCGCCTGCAATTTTAATTACGTTACCTTGAATTTCACGCTTATTAGCCATCGCCCGCCCCTACTTTGCTACTGCAGCAAGTGCAGTATTGATTCTAGCAATATCTTTTTTAGCAACACGAAGTTCGCTAGTATTTTGTAATTGCATCATTTTTTGTTTAATTTTTAAAGTAAACAGTTCTGTCTTTTTCTCTTTGAGCATCGCCTGAAGCTCTGCTGCATTTTTATCTGCTAAATCAGAATATTTCATTGTTCATCTCCGCAGTAACAATTTTACATTTGAATGGAAGTTTGTGCATAGCAAGAGTCAATGCTTCACGAGCAAGCTCTTCCGGTACACCACCCATTTCAAAGATTATACGACCTGGTTTAATGTTCATTACCCACTGATCAACTGCACCCTTACCTTTACCCATACGAGTTTCAAGAGGTTTTGCAGTTAACGGCTTGGCAGGGAACACACGAATCCAAATCTTACCTTGTCTTTTAATGTGACGTGTTGCAGAAATACGAGCCGACTCAATCTGACGAGAGTTAATACGACCTGCTTCTACCGCTTTGAATGCGATGTCACCAAAAGATAATTTATAACCAGAACGAGCGTAACCGCGGTTACGTCCTTTCATCACTTTACGATATTTTGTTCTTTTTGGCATTAACATGATTATTCAGCCTTTTCACTATTTTCACGTCTGGCTGGTTTTCTACCACGACGCTCTTTTTTCTCTTCTTTCGCTTCTGCAGGAATACCTTTAGTCAGTACTTCCCCTTTGAAGATCCATACTTTAACACCGATAATACCGTATGTTGTATGTGCCTCGGCAAAACCGTAATCAATTTTTGCACGAAGAGTATGAAGAGGAACACGTCCTTCCAAATACCATTCAGTTCTTGCCATTTCAGCACCGCCTAAACGACCTGCAACTGCAACTTTGATACCTTTTGCACCAGAACGCTGCGCACCCTGCATAACTTTTTTCATAGCTCTACGAAATGCAACACGACGTTCCAGTTGAGTCGCAACATTTTCAGCAACCAATTGTGCCGAAGTCTGTGCTTTTTTCTCTTCTTTGATATTGATAGAGATTGACTTACCAACTAACTTTTGAACAGCAGTTTTAAGTTTTTCGATATCAGCACCTTTCTTCCCGATAATGATACCAGGACGAGCAGCAACGATAGTTACACGAAGTCTTTTCACTGTTCTTTCAATGATGATGTTGGAAACACCAGCATAGTAAAGCTCTTTTTTCAAATATGTTCTTATCTTGTGATCTTCACCCAAAGCAGCAGGAGCTGTTTTAAAGTTAGGAAACCATCTTGATTCCCAGTTACGGTTGATTCCAAGACGTAAACCAATAGGATTAACTTTTTGACCCATACTATTTACCCTCTACTTCTACTAAGATATGTGCTGTTGGTTTACGAATACCAGACGCCATACCACGAGCACGTGGACGGAAACGTTTAAGTACTGGACCATTGTCAACACGACATGATGTAATTACACAATCTTCAGCTTCACTACCGCTGTTCGCAACTGCAGACGCAATTACTTTAGAGATAATTTTTGCCGCCTTGTTTGGAGTGAATTCTAAAGCTGCCATTGCCTCTTCAGCATTCATACCCTGCACTTCACGTGCAATAAGACGAGATTTGATAGGTGATACACGGATAAATTTTAGTAATGCTCTAGCCATGACTACCCCTTCTTCTGAACAGAGCCCTTGTGGCCCTTGAATGTACGAGTTGGTGCAAATTCACCAAGTTTATAACCAATATGGTTCTCTGTAACATATACAGGAACGAACTGGCGACCATTGTGAACATTTATTGTCAAACCAACCATGTCAGGAAGAATCATAGATCTTCTTGACCATGTCTTAATAGGTTTTTTCTTCGCTTCGGCTTTCATAGCCTCCACTTTTTTCATTAAATGATCATCTACGAATGGACCTTTTTTTACTGAACGAGCCATTATTAACCTACCCTTTTAGCATTTGGTTTACGGCGAGTAATAATTAACTTATCACTAGCTTTCTTACGACGAGTTTTAGCACCCTTCGTTGGTTTACCCCAAGGAGTAACCGGATGACGACCTGAGTTCGTTTTACCTTCACCACCACCATGCGGGTGATCAATCGGGTTCATCGCAGAACCACGAGTCTGTGGACGAATACCAAGGTGACGCTGACGACCGGCTTTTGCTATAACAATGTTGGCAAATTCTTCATTTCCAACAATTCCTACAGTAGCTAAACACTCACCAAGCACTAAACGCATTTCTGATGAAGGCATACGTAAAGATACATATTTGCCGTCACGACCCATAATCTGAGCTGAAGTTCCGGCTGAACGAACCATTTGTCCGCCTTTGCCCACTTTTAACTCAACATTATGAACAAGTGTACCGACAGGAATGTTTTTGAGTTTCATCGTATTACCCGGTTTAACATCCAAACCAGACTCTGCAGCTTCAACTGTATCGCCAACATTTAAACCTTTTGGTTGCAAGATGTATCTTTTTTCACCGTCTGCATATGTAATTAATGCGATACGACAGTTACGGTACGGATCATACTCAATAGTAGAGACTGTACCCGGTACACCAAACTTGTTTCTTTTAAAATCAATAATACGGTAAAGCTTTTTCGCCCCAGCCTGTTTGTGACGAGAAGTGATACGACCATTGTTGTTACGACCGGCAGTTGTCGGAAGTTTTACAAGTAATGAACGGACACTCGCTTTAGCAGTGATATCTGAACTGTCTACATTCGTATAAAAACGACGAGACGGAGTTATCGGTCTATAAGTTTTAATTGCCATCTTATACCGCCAAACTTTCTATTTGTGCACCTTCAGGGAGAGTAACATAGAACTTTTTAAAGTCATTTTGTTTCCCCTGTACACCACGGAAACGTTTTACTTTTCCGCTTTGATTCAGAGAGTTGATTTTTGTTGGAATTATTCCGAAATACTCTCTAAACACCTCTTTAAGACCTGTTTTAGTCATACGTGGTGATGTTTGAACAACTATAACACCATCTTCTTGTAAACCCAAAGTCTTTTCTGTATATAAAATAGATTTAATATCTGTAATATCAGCCATTACTTAGCCTCACTTGTCAAAGTTTCCCATACAGCTTTTTCTATCACGATTGAGCGATAGTTGGCAGCTAAGTATGCGTTTAACTCATTAGATTCAATAACATATGTCTGGTGCAGATTTTCAAACGCCAAATATGTTTTTTCATCCAATAAAGATTTAACAAAAAGTGTATCTCTTTGACCTAAAGCTTTGAACATTGCTGCCGCATCTTTAGTTTTACCAGACTCAACAGAGATGCTGTCAACGATAAAAAGAGTACCATTTTGTGCATGCTCATTCAAAGCAAAGTTTAAAGCAAGTTTTTTCTGCTTTTTGTTTACTTTTAAATCGTAGTTGCGGTTGTTTTGAGAACCAAAAGCTTTACCACCGCCTACGAATATAGGAGAACGACGAGAACCCGCACGGGCACGACCGCCACCTTTTTGAGCCCATGGTTTTTTACCACCACCGCGTACTTCACTTCTACCCTTAGTTGTCGCTGTGTTTGCACGTTGTGCAGCCTGAGCAGACTTTACATAAAGGTAAAGGTTATGAGGGTTAATTCCAGAGAAAGACTCTGGCAATGCTAACTCAGATGCTTTTTCCATTTTTTCATTTAAAACGATTGCGCTCATTATTTAGCTACCTTTACACGACCTAAAGAACCGTTAGCACCTGAAACTGAACCTAAAACCGCAATGATTTTGTTTTCAGCATCGAAAGAAACGATTTCATTTTTCACACTGTTTTGTGTATTTCCGTATTGTCCAGGCATTTTTTTACCCTTCATTACACGACCTGGCCATTCAGCATTACCGATAGAACCTGTTCTACGACCAAATCTGTGACCGTGAGATGCAGGACCACCACCGAAATTCCAACGCTTCATTGCACCTGAAAAACCACGACCTTTTGTGTTGAAAGTAGTTTTAAGTACACTTGCCTCTGCAAGCGGAGCTAAATCCAAATCACCGGCTTCGGTATTTGTTACTTCTAATGTAACAAAACGGTTAAATTCAGTCGGAAGGTTGTATTTCTTCTGTTGACCTTCTATTGCTTTATTCATTTTTTTACCACTGTTATACGCGACAATAGCAGTACCTTCATTCACTTCACATACTTTCGCATCTAAAACTCTTAACAGAGTAACTGGTTTAGACGGAACTGTGATAGTACGGCTCATACCGATTTTTTCAACAATATATTCCACGATTACTCCTATTTGTCCATAGAGCGAACTTCAACGTCCACTTCCGGTGCAAGATCTAGTTTCATTAATGAATCCACTGTTTCCGGTGTTGCAGAAACGATGTCGATCATTCTTGCGTGCATACGAATCTCAAACTGCTCACGCGCTTTTTTGTTAACGTGAACTGATTTCAATACTGTATATTTACGAATTTTTGTTGGTAAAGGTATTGGACCACGAATTACGGCACCTGTACGCTTTACAGCCTCTACGATTGACGCTACTGATCTATCTAACACACGATGATCGTAAGCTTTCAATTTTAAACGAATTTTTTCCATGTTTTTCCTTCTAAAGAACTCGTTGGATCCTAGCCCAACTATTTTAAGGGAACGGAATTATACTCAAAGAGCTCTGAATATTCAAGGATTTAGGGTCCAAAAATCGTTTTTCTTTATAATTTATTTCCTTTTAATAAGGAAATGATACAATTGGATAGTTTAAAAATTGGAAATTTTATGGAAATACTACTCGAAGAATTTTATAAAACCGACTTACATGTAGAAAAATATATACAAAGAAAAGTTTTTATAGATGACAGATCATACCAAATCAGCGGTATCACCAAAAGCGGAAAAACCCGTTTGGTCAAAAACTATCTTTTATCTTTAAAAAAGAGTTCCTATCTTTATATCAACTGCAATGATGTACGCATAGAGAGCGAAAAACTCAATGCCGCGCTCCCCTCTTTTTGCAATATCAACAAAATTGACACACTTGTTTTGGATAACTACAATCCAACCATCAAATTCGTGAATGTTTCGCAGTTGGTCATTACAAGTGAAATTCCCTACAATTTTGACTTTTTGAAGCCTTTGACACTTTATCCGCTTGATTATGAAGAATTTTTGGCATATGAGCACAAATATGACTCAAGTGCGCTCAACCACTTTTTTCAACTCGGAGGACTTGCATCTATGCATACTGTAGCACCGGATGAACGAGTAATTTATTTGCAAAATATTTTACAGTTCGCCCTGAGCGAAATTGAATTTGACATATTGTGTTTATGTGCAAAATTCATGTCGCAGAAGCTCTCTGCCTATACATTATATGAAAGGCTTAAAAGTACGCGTAAAATTTCTAAAGACAGATTGTATGCATCTTTTGCTCTTTTGGCAGAAAAAAAGTATATTCATTTACTGGCAAAATATCAGCATACACGTGCAACAAAAAAAGTCTATCTGTGTGATACTTCTTTAAAAAGTGCCTTAAGCATTGAAAAAAACTTTGCAAAACTTTTTGAAAACATGGTCTATCTTGAACTGCTTAAATCATCTGCCGAATGTTATTATGAAGAAGGTATTGATTTTTATCTTCCCACAAACGATGAAATTATTCTTTGCAAACCTTTTGTGGATGAACGCAGACTCTTTAAGAAACTTGAAAGTATTGAAGCTTTTATATTCAGCTACGGAATTACCAAAATCACGGTCATAACCATGAACAAAGAGGGAAATATCGCGCATCCGCTCAGCAGTGTGGATATCATCCCTTTTGATATCTGGGCACTGGGAGATTAAAAAGTTGCAACAGCCGGTACTGAAGTACCGGTTCCGGGGAGATTTCCAGCTTTTTTGGAACGTGGAATGCAGTCCGGGCTGAGAATGGCAGAGTGTTGCGACAGCCGGCACTGAAGTACCGGTTCCGGGGAGATTTCCAGCTTTTTTGGAACGTGGAATGCAGTCCGGGCTGAGAATGGCAGAGTGTTGCGACAGCCGGCACTGAAGTACCGGTTCCAGGGAGATTTCCGGCTTTTTTGGAACCCGTACTTCAGTGCGGGCCGGAAGTGGCTGGCGAATTGGCTGACTTTTGTCGGCAAAGCTGTACTTTATTAACTTCTTTCATTATAATACGTTATATAAAACAAACAGGGAAAGTTTATGCAATTACCTCAAGACGAATATGAAAAAGCAATGCTGGAGGCTTTTGTGAACAAACCGGAAAAAACATTCTGGTACCAACAGGCATTTTCCAAATTTGATGTCAACGGGATTGACACGATGAAATGGGTTTGGAGCTGGTGGGCTTTTTTTGGCGGATGGGCCTTTTTGCTTTACAGAAAACAGTATGTCCCTGCACTTGTGCTCTTTGTGCTTTCCATATTGGCCACTGCCATACCCTTTGGCGGATTGCTCGTTGCCATACTTGCAGGCGGTTTTTCTACCTATTTTGTATACAAAGGCTATAAACAGAAAAAAGCCGAGATAGAAAATGCTATTGCGGATCCGCAAAAACGTATTGAGACAATGAAAGAAGTTGGCGGATACAATCAATGGGTTGTATGGGTCTATGTTCTCTTTGTTTGCCTCTTTTTCTTATATATTGTTTCTGTAATGTTTACCATGGCGAGCATGAACTGATGCATTTGCTCTGTGGTATAGATGAGGCCGGGCGCGGACCTCTGGCGGGAGATTTGGTAATGGCCGGCTGTATTTTGCACAATACCATTGTCGGACTGCATGATTCAAAAAAACTGACAGCCAAAAAGCGTGAAGCTCTTTATACCTTGATTGTCAAAAATGCAAGTTATCATATCGTCAAATTTTCTGCACAGGAGATAGACAACAACGGAATATCTGCATGTTTAAAAAAAGGGCTTCATAAAATTATGAAAAATCTGCAGGCGGATGAGTATCTGTTTGACGGCAACCAAAGCTATGGAGTACAAAACCTGACAACTATGATCAAGGCTGACGGTAAAGTCCCCGAGGTAAGTGCTGCATCCATCCTTGCTAAAGTTGCACATGACAGAGATATTTTGGAACAGGCAAAAAAATACCCCCAGTATCAGTTTGAAAAGCACAAAGGCTACGGCACCAAGTTACATGTAGCCATGATAAAAAAGTATGGCTACTGTGAAATTCATCGCAGAAGTTACAAAATAAAGGCACTGGAATCTACACTCTTCGATTAAAAATAGACTTTTAATATTTCGTATATGTTACTTTTATACACATCATTAAAATATTTTAACTATATTACATTTTTGTGATAAAATTATTTTAAATAAACTCAAACTGTTTCAAAAGCCCTGCTGTATGAAACTTTCATTTTCACACACGGTCAAAAACAGCACAATAATAATTTATAATTATAATTATTAAAAGATTAATGCTTTAATATTATAAATTAATTTTATATTTTAAGATTGCTTAAGACGAGCAGTAATACTATTTTCCTGATTGAAAACAAGTTTTTGTTTTTAAAGTATATTTAACTTTACAGGAGAATGAAATGAATATGAATCGTAGAGATGCCCTGAGACTTGGTGCTATCAGTGTAGCTGCAGCTGCTACAACTTTGACCGGGTGCGCTTATGGTGAAGCAAAACCCTCAAAAAAACAAAACAAAACAAACAGCAGTGTAGGTATGGGCACACCGGCCCCTCTTCCTCCGGCAACCGGCAAAAGAGTAGTGATTGTAGGCGGCGGATGGAGCGGTTTGTCTATCGCAAAATACACAAAAAAATTCGCACCCAATGCGGATGTTGTTTTAGTGGAACAAAGAACAGAGTTTATATCCTGTCCTATAAGCAACCTGTATCTTGTGGGTGAAGTGGATTTGGAATTCTTAACACATGATTATTTACAGGCAGCCCGCGAAAACAAATATACATACTTTAATGCTACGGCTATCGGTATAGACAAAGCAAACAAAATCATTAAAACAAGCAACGGAGACATCAAATATGACTATCTGGTACTGGCTCCCGGTATAGACTATGACTACAGTGCATGGAATGTCGATACTGTTACAGAACAGAGGCTTCGCAGCGAGTATCCTGCCGCCTTTATTCCCGGAAGCGAGCACATGACACTCAAAGCAAAACTGGAAGATTTTGAGGGCGGTAATTTTATACTGACGGTTCCCGGCGGAAACTACAGATGTCTGCCTGCTCCTTATGAAAGAGCCTGTCTGATAGCAGATTATTTTAAGAAAAACGAGATTGAGGGCAAGGTGATCCTTCTTGATGAAAATCCGGATATAACGATCAAAAAAGAGGGATTCCAGTCCTCTTTTGACGAAATGTACAAAGACTATATCGAGTACCATCCAAACTCTAAAATTATGAGCATAGATTTAGATAAAAAAGTTGTTGTCGCGGGTGAATTTGATGATGAGTATTCCTTTGAAGATGCTGCATTTTATCCGCATGTCAGAGGCGGAAAGCTCTTGGAGGTCTGCGGCGTTGCAAAAGACAATGTATTTAACAAGAAAGTAGGGAATATTGACCCGTTTACCTATGAGGTTATAGGCGAAAAAGATATTTTTGTCTCCGGTGATGCACGTCCGATGGGTTACTCCAAATCAGGCAATACATCAAATTCTGAAGGTCACTATATCGGGAAACTTATAGCACAAAGAGTCAACGGCAAAAAAGACATTCCTTGGAAGTCTCCGCTGACAGTCTGTTATTCTGCTGTTTCAGCCGGACCGATACATGCGATTTCCGTCAGGGCAGAGTATGAGTTTGAGGGCAAAAAACTCAAAGGATTTACAAATGTCGATCTTTCACAGCAATGGCGCGGCAAAACAGGCCTAAACAACGGAAAAGCTCTGAATGAATGGGCAAAAGGTATGTTTAGAGATATGTTTAACGCGTAACAGGGAGTTTTGCATGCAAAGAAGAGACTTTTTAAAAGTAGTCGGAGGTGTTGGCGTTGTCGCTGTAGCACCTTCTTTGATAGAGGGCAGACTCTATGCCGAGGATGGTACACTCTATACATCGTACAAGAAAGTACAGCTGAGTGATGCCGAGGGCAAGCCTTTGTTGGCATCACAGTTGGACAAAGAGGTTAATTATGTTTTTAACTATCCGTATGCGGGAACAAGCTGTATGTTGATTGCTCTGCCTCATCCTACAGAGAAAAATGTCAAACTGACAAGTGAAGACGGTGTCCAATATATATGGAAAGGCGGAGTCGGCAAAGAAAGAAACATTGTTGCTTTCTCATCCATCTGCCCGCACCAGCTTACACATATCAACAAAAGTGACACATTTATATCGTACCTCAAAACAGGGGGCAAAACTATGGGCTGTACCAAAAGTATGCCCTGTCATGACAAAGGAGAGGTAATAGTATGCGGTTCTCATTTATCGGTGTATGATCCCAAAAAAGGAGCAAAAGTACTTGGCGGCCCTGCACCGCAGCCTTTGGCTTCGATTGTATTGGAGCATCATGATGATGATACCATATGGGCTGTCGGTGTTTTGGGCCCGGATAAATTTCATGAGTTTTTCAGAGCATTTAAACCAGAACTTAAAGAGCAGTATGGCGGAAAAAGAAAAGCAAAAAAACTTGTAAAAGACAAAGCCCAGACTGTAACTCTTGCAGAGTTTACAAAAGATATTATAAGATACTAAAGGATAGCAAAGTGAAGTCACTACTCATCATGACAGCAATTTTCATCTTCTCTTCGTCTCTTCAGGCAGGCGATACGCTCAAACAGTCAGAACTTGCTTCAGATATGCGCAAAATGTTACAGGCAGTCAATCAGATTCAAACGGCAGGGTTTTACTACAACAAAGAGGGTATGACAGAGGGCGTCAACAAACTAAAGAGTGCAATTGGTTCACTGACAACAACAGATGCAAGAAGTTACCTTCCTGCAAATGAAGCCTATGCGGACAAGTTCGCTCAAAAAAGAGCTAAAATGATTACAATGTATGCGGATGATATGATTGTATCTCTCAACAATGAAAACATAGATGATGCCATAGAAGATTATTCCCAGATTATCAGACAGTGTACATCATGCCACTCCCGAATAAGAGCAAATGCCTGGAAATTAAAATAAGAAGGAATCGGAGTGAAATGACCTCGGAACCGGTACTTCAGTGCCGGCCTGGTGTGAGCACTGCATTGACAACCTGTCGTGACACAGGGTCCGCACTAAAGTACGGATTCCGAAAACAGTGGGTTATGCTGCGACATTCATGGCAAGCTGTGCCATTTTTTGCATATATTCTGCAACATTGTTTTTCGCTGCAACCGCTTTTTTCAATTCATTGATAAAATACTCTTTTGTTCTCTCGTCGGCAATATTAAATGTATAAAGTACCCATTCGGTGTTGAGCGCAATTTTTTCGCCGTTTTTTTCCACCGTGAATGTTTTGTAGAGATTTATGTCAGTATCGGCAAGCACATCCAGTACTTCTTTGTAAAATGCATTTACCTCGGGATTGATTAAAGAATGCAGTTCTTCTTTGGCAATTTTGGCATCCACATCGTCAAAACCGTCTCTGCCCAAGATCAGGGCATCCCCCAAAAGAAGCTGTTCTCCTATGAAATAGGGTTTTTTCTTTTCACTCAGGGCATTTGCATCTGTATATATTACATGTTCTTTCAGACCTGCCAGTTCGTCAATTAAAATTGAACTGAAAAAAGTATATACGGTATTTGCAGCCATGGTAATATCAATCTCTTCAACCGCCAGTGTCTGATTGTCTATACTCAGCGCTTTCATTAAAAAGTATCCAGTAAAATAACATTCACAGATGTTCCCGCTTCCAGGAACTTGTCATCTTCGCCTGTAATCATTAATGCGCTCTCATGAAGCATATTTGTCAAAATGGCAGAACTTCCTACTTTCTTTCCTTTGAAATTCACAAAATACTCACCGTCCTCTACCACAATATTGCATGCGGTAAACTCAGTAAACCGGCTTCGTTTTGTAAAATCTTCCTGCAGTTTTGCAGCAACAGTTCTGTACGGAGCTTTTTTGCCAAGCATTTTTGCAATCAGCGGCAGTGCATACAAAATCGCTGTAACTGTTGAAGAGTAGGCAAATCCCGGCAACGCCAGAATAAACTTGTGCCCGCGCTGCGCAACCATAATATGTCGCCCTGGCTTGATACCGACACCTTTATAGACCACTTCTGCACCCAAACGGGGAATAATGTCTTTTACAAAGTCATAATCACCGACACTCACTCCGCCGGTACTCACCAAAATATCTGCAGACTCCAAAGCGTTCTCAAACGTTTTCATAATAGTATCTCTGTCATCGGGAGCAGTTCCAAGCTGTATGACCTCTGCACCGGCCGACTCAAAAAGTGCTGCAAGCGTATAATTGTTTGAACTTCTTATCTGGGCAGGGTTATCAGAATTTTCGCCCAGATCGAGTATCTCGCTTCCGGTTGCGATAACTGCGACACGGGGGCGAAGGGCTACTTTTACCATCACCTGATTGAGTCCGGCCATTACACCGATTTGGGCAAAACCTATTTTTGTGCCTTTTTGAATAAGCACATCCCCTGCTCCGTATCCTTCACCGACCGGACGCACCGCATTGCCTTTTTCAACCGGTTCATTGATAATTATCTTGCCGTCACTGTAGCTGACATTCTCTATCTGAATCAGCGTATCACTTCCCTGCGGCATCATCGAACCTGTAAATGTTTTAATAGATTCCCCTGCAGACAGTACCCGTATCTCATCATGTCCCGCAGGGTTGTCACCGAGAACAGCCAGTATGCCGTTTTGCAAATCTTCATGACGCACCGCATACCCGTCCATGGAAGCGGTAGGAAACTGCGGATCATTAAATTCGGCCACAATGTCCTCTGCCAACACACGGCCTAACGCATCGCTTAAAGGCACTCTTTCATACCTGTGGTTGTTTACCTGTAAAAGCTCCAGCATATTTTGGCTTGTCTCAAAAGAGATAAAATCAGTTCCTGTTATACTCATTGTTTTGCTCCTAAAATTCCGCTGCCTTTTATTGCGGTTGAGCGGTCTTTTGCATAGACTCTCTGTCCGTTTTTCAAATCATATTTCCATATCGGCGCGGATGCTTTGAAATCTTCTACAAATTCGTCTATAAGTTCCAGGGCCACCCGTCTTTTTGGTGAAAAGACTGCGGCAATATATGAAGATTCATGCAGCATTACATCTCCGCGGGAGTGAGCCATTTTGACCACAGCACCTTTTTCTTCTGCTTTTTTCTGCCAGTTTTTAAACCATGCTTCCAAAATCGGTTCATAGATATCAAAACTCAGTCCTTCAATGCCGTCTTCGCTGCGTACTGTTCCGACAAAAGGGATATATGCGCCATAATTGCTTTTCGCCTCTTCTTCATACCATTCCTGCAGGATTTTCGGCACATCCAGTGAATTGTTATATAGTTGCAACAAATCTCAGCCTCCGCAAACAGGAGGAAGCAAAGAGATTTTATCTCCGTTTTTAAGCTCACACTCCAAAGAGGTCACAAGATTATCGTTCACTGCCACCGCACAATTGTCAAGCCACTCTTTTACCTCTTCGTCTTTTTGCAAAATTGCTGCCAGTTCATTGAGATTGGTTATTTCTAATTCCAACGCCTCTTTTTGTATCGGTCCTAAAAATTCTACTCTTACCAAAACAACATCCTCATCTTAAATTACTCTAATTATATCTAAGATAAGTTAAGTGATGTATAATTACGCATGATTTTTGGAAAAATAGAATACCTCAATCTCTTGCCTTTTCATGTATTTATGAAGCGATTTACACGAAGCACACAGCAAAAGCTACAGATGGAATACAAAAAAAATGTTCCGGCAAAAATAAACGATGCTTTTTTAAACAGACGTGTTGATGCCGCATTTATCTCAAGTATCAAAGCAAAAAAGAGCAAACATGTAAACCTTGGAATCATTGCAAAAAAAGAGGTCAGAAGCGTTATTGTTATTCCCTCGGTACAGAATAAAACAGATATTGAATCTGCTTCATCCAACCTTTTGGCAGAGCTCTTACATGTAAAGGGCGAAGTACTCATAGGAGACAAAGCATTGCGTTATGCGCTTGTAAATAATGACTATATTGATTTGGCACAACTGTGGAATGAAAAGTATCATCTGCCTTTTGTTTTTGCGCTTTTATGTTATCACAAAAACCAAAAGCAGTACAAAAAGATAGAAAAAGCATTCCTCAAAAGAGAGATAAAAATCCCGCAGTATCTTCTGCAAAAAGCATCAAAAAAGACAAATGTTGCCCCCGCTGATATACTTGATTATCTGCAGCTTATCTCTTATAAACTTGACTGCAAGGCAAAAAAAGGTCTCAAGAAATTTTATAAATTACTGTAACAGCCCGCACTGAAGTACGGGTTCCGAAAACGGCTGCTTAAATTTTACCGTCTAAATGATCCGCTAATCTTTGCAGTTTTATTTTATACGCATCAGTGTCAAAATCCTTTACACGGGCAACACCGTCTTGTATCGCTGCTTTGGCAACCGCGGAAGCGACATACACCAAAACCCGTCTGTCAAAAGGCGAGGGAATAATATACTCGTGCCCAAACTCCATATTTTCTTTGTGATGTATCTGTTTTACATGTTTTGGAACCGGCTCTTTTGCCAGAGCGGCCAAAGCATGTGAAGCTGCAAGTTTCATATTTTCAGTAATTTTTGTTGCTCTTACATCCAATGCACCGCGAAAAATCTGCGGAAAACCGAGTACATTGTTTACCTGATTGGGGTAATCACTTCTACCGGTTCCAATAATCACATCCGGCCGCGCTTTTTTTGCATCCGCAGGGGTAATTTCGGGGTTTGGATTTGCACAGGCAAAAATAATGGGATTTGTCCGGGACATGGATTTTACCATTTGGGGTGTGATAAGGTCAGGTCGGGAGAGCCCAAGCACCATATCTGCGTTTTTCATTGCATCTGCCAAACTTCTGTCAGCTGTCTCAAATGCAAAAAGTTTTTTGTATTTGTTGAGATCGCTTCTGCCGCTGTGAATAACCCCTTTGGAATCAAGCATGGTAATATTTTTCACGCCCAAAGCCTTATACATTTTCCCGCAGGCAATTCCCGCTGCTCCGGCACCAATAATGACGACTTTGAGATCCTGTATATTTTTATTGCTCATTTGGGCAACATTCATCAGCCCTGCTGTTGTAATAACAGCTGTCCCATGCTGATCATCATGAAAAACAGGAACATTGCAAATCTCTTTGAGTCGTTCTTCTATTTCAAAACATCTTGGTGCTGAGATATCTTCCAGATTGATGCCGCCAAAACTGTCAGCCATCGATGCAACAATATTCACAATTGCATCTGTATCTTTTGTGTTGAGTTCAATATCAACAGCATCAATATTTGCAAAAGATTTGAACAAAACACCTTTACCCTCCATCACCGGTTTTCCCGCCAAGTGACCGATGTCACCAAGCCCGAGGACCGCTGTGCCGTCACTTATCACTGCAACCAGATTTCCTTTGTTGGTATATTCATAGGCAAGGTCTGCATCTTTTTGTACCTCCAGACACGGATATGCGACACCGGGACTGTAGGCCATTGAGAGCTCTTCTTGTGTTGTGCACGGTTTTGTCAGCAGTGTTCCTGTTTTTCCGTTTGTGTCAAACTCACTTTTGGCTTTGTGGTAATCCAGTGACGCCTGTTTAAATGATGGTTTCTCTGCCATAATTGTTATCCTTGTTGTTTATATTTCAAATCTGCTGCCAACACCAGCCGGCACTGAAGTACCGGTTCCAAGTGGATGTATCCGTTGTGAAATTATTCCGCACTCTGCAGAGACTTTTAGACCTTTGTTAGAAAAAGGACACTGTTGCCTTTTGAGTTGTAGTATATGCCCATAGAGTTTTTACGGGAGACAAAAACTCCGCGACCATTGAATTTTTTTGAATTTCTAAAGATTGTCGCCAGCTGATTTGTGTCAAATCCCTCTCCCTCATCTGTGATTTGTGTCACTCTGTATTGGGCAGATGCAGTTTTGATATTATATATTTTTACGGTTATTTTTTTTGTACACTCTTTTTCAAGCGAAACCAGTGTCTCAAAATATTTATCCTGCTCAAGCAACTGATGTTTTATTTCAGAATCAATACCCAGATTTCCGTGCTCGTATGCATTCATAAAAAGTTCATTAAAAGCAAGCCCGCTGCAATGATTCCGACAAATACCATCATACCAGTTATTTGCTTCTTCAACGGCATCCAGCGTTGTTTCAAAAACCTTTGCACTGATCAGTGTTGTTTCATTTAATTCTAATCTGTTGATAAATATAAAAGTAAAATCATCTTCCTGTATGGCAATTTTTTCCAATACATGTTTTTTCATCTCTTCTCGGGTAAAAGAGTCTATAAAATCATTTTCAATAAAACTGTTATATACGATTCCCTCTACAGTATTGTTTTCTACTATGCCGTCACTGTAAAAAAGAAATTTATGTATATTTTTTACAGAGCAATTGTCTATCTTGTATGTTTCGCTCCACTTGCTCATCGGCGGATTGTTTGATTTGATTTTTATCACATTGCCTGCATTGTCCTCAAGTAAAAAAGGCGGCATTGCAAATTTGGCATATTCCAATTCAAAAGAGTAGTTGTCAAATAAAATATAGTCTACAGACAGAGCTTCCTCATCAAGCAAGATAGGCTTCATAAAATCCATAGACTCTTGAATCAGTATATCAAGACTGAAATTCTCATACTCTATCATTTTGTCTATCAAATGATTGACAAAGACTGTCACAGCCATGGCACTGAGTGAAGCACTCAATCCTTTTCCCATCCCGTCAACAAGAAAGTAAAAAGTTTTGTCTTCATTGATTCTTCGAGCAGAATAGGCATCCCCGCTCAGTGTGTCAAGAGGCTGATAAAAAAAGTCTACCAGTGAAATATCTTTAGAATCAATCATCTTGTAATAAAAATCATTTCTCAGGATATTGAGCTCTTTTTGAAATGCCAGCTCTTCCTGGTAGGCGGCATAGGCATCTTTCTCCTGTAATGATTTATCTGTACTCTTTTCCTGCATTGTTTGGACTAAATTTTAAATTTACTGAGTTCATTTTTTAAAGCAGCGGCATCCTGAGAAAGTGTTGAGACAACAGCTTCTATCGTTGTGCGCAGCTCATTGTTTTTTGTAGAAACAACAACAATCTCATCCATCGTACTCACAAGCTCTTTTGTTTTTGTTGCTATGTATATGCTTTGGTGCATGACATCAGTGGAGCTCTCTTTTGTCTGCATCAGATTCTCTTTTGTATCATTGGATGCTACGATTAGTTCCTGCGCGGATTCTGCAATCTGATCCATACTTTGTGAGGTATGCTGTGTCTCTTCGGCGATTTCAACTACATTTTGGGTAATGAGATTTACATTTGCACTGATTTCGCTTAAGGATTTTTGTGTACGCTCGGCAAGTTTTCTCACTTCATCGGCAACTACGGCAAAACCTCGACCATGTTCCCCGGCACGGGCTGCTTCAATAGCGGCGTTGAGTGCAAGCAGATTTGTCTGATCTGCAATATCTGAAATAATCTCCAGCACATCTTTGATATTTTTTGCCTGTTCTGTCAACTCGCTGACTTTTTGAACAAGCTCCTGCTGTTGTGAACTGCCCTCTTCTATAGACTCTACCACTGTACTCAGTTTGCTTATAAACTCTTCTAAGAAATTCGATGTTGTCTGTAAATCTTCTGTCACTGTCACAGTAGATTCTTCTACCGTATCGAGTTTATTACCAATATCTACCGCCAGTTCATTGACCACACTGATTTTGCCGTCTTCCACTTCACTGTTTTCTTTTAAAGTAATCACGACATCCCGTAATCTCTCAGATTCATTTTGGTTTCTTCTTGAGACATCGGTAACACTCAGAACTGTCTCTTTAAAGGCACTGATCATTACATGTAAAGCTTTGGAAATTTGGGAAATTTCATCATTGCCTTCTACAATGATGTTACATGTAAGGTCAAGATCACTCGAAACGCATTTTATTTTTTCCAAAGAGCTTTGCACGCTTTTGTTTACGCCTCTGCTGATTGTCATAATGATGATAAAAATAATAATTGCAAAAGCAATATAACTTACAAGAGTAACGACTGTCCGTTTTTTATATTCTGATTCTATTTTTGCCAAAATTGCATCATTGTTTTTGGCAAGTTCATCATCTACATGTTTTAAAAGATTTATCTTTTTTGTAATGGTTTGAAACCAGACAACACTGTCAACCCCAAAATTACCTTCATTTGCTTTTGTTTGGGCAATTTCTCTCATTTTGTTTACTTTATCCACAGCAGGAGAGTTCATTGTGCTTCTGTAAAGTTGCTTTGCCCTGTCTGTCGCCATCGTTAAGAATGCATCTATATAAGCGTCCTGCTGCGCCACAAGTGTAACAAACTTGGCATACATTCCCGGAGCAAACCTGTCTGCAGAAAATGTAGCACTCAGTACCGCACGCTCTATCCCCGCTCTCTCTTTTGATTTTAAAAAGTTTGTATAGGCGTCCAGGGCTTTGACCAGTTCAGGAGTCGATGCCAGTTTTGCACTCAATCCGACAATATTTAAAATCTTCCTATTCATCTTTGTATAATATGCAACTTCTTTTGCAACACTGATACTGAAACTGTCAACAAGATTTCTGATTTGACTGATTTTATTCATATATTCTTGCAGTCCACGAATCTGATCTTGAAGTTCTTTTGGAAAATCGTTTAAATCCAATGTCTTGAGATACTCTTTGAACTCCTGGTTCCTTTTATCTGTCAGTTCTCTTTGTTTAGGAAGAATACCTGCAAATTTCTTCCCCTTCGAACCCAAATAACCGGCACTTGCCCCTCTCTCTTTTTGCGTCTCATGAATCAACAGACTCAGTTTTTGAGACATTACATTCAACATCTTTGACTGTTGTACAACAGTATCTTCTTTCAGCGCTGTGTTAACCGTCAATCCTATAATTACCAACGCAAAAGAGACAACAATTGCGGTAATAAGATTGAGTTTGCTTTTTATAGTCATTTTTTATACCTTTTTTACGTGAAATAAAGAGACAAGATTCAGATCTTCAAAAAGCTCCATAAGCTGTTCATCGCCTACTTCCACATGTAAATCAACATTGTCCTTTAAAACAAGTTTGTTTAAATACCCAATTACAGAGGAGGTGATGGATATGGAATCTTTGATTATGAGAACAATATGCCTGTGTGTTGTTCTGAGCGTATCTATCGTCTCTTTAATCTGTTGATAGTCCTGTATCGATTTGATATTTCCGTTTATAGTTACAGTATTTGCAGACACTGAAATAGTCATAAAATCTTCCTTGCTGAAAAGTATTTTTTCAAGTATATCATTATTTTGATGAGTGTTTTATAATTTTTATCCACTCTTTCATCTTTTTTTCATAGCCTATCTCTTTTAACTCCACAAAATGCATCGGTTTTGCAAGATAGTTTTGTTCGACATAGCCGCCAAAATCGTGGGGATACAAATAGTTTTCATTATTGTTTGTGATATTTTTCGGGATTTCTGCAATGTTACCCTCTTTCACACTCTTTAAAGCTTTGTTTATTGCCAAATATGCAGAATTGGATTTTGGAGAGGCACAGAGATAAATAACCGCCTGTGCCAGGATAATTCTTGCCTCCGGATAGCCTATCTTGCTTACACTTGTCAGGCAGGAGGTCGCCAATGTCAGAGCCTGCGGGTTTGCATTCCCGACATCTTCGCTTGCCAGGATTACAAGCCGTCTGGCGATAAAGTCGGCACTCTCTCCGCCTGCAATCAAACGTGCAAGGTAATAAATCGCTGCATCCGCATCACTGCCGCGAATAGACTTAATCAGCGCTGACGTCAGGTCATAATGTACACCGTCTTCACTGCTTCCGGCCTGCAGAGCATTGGGACGGAGCGACTGCAACAACTTCAGAGTCACTGTTTCATTGATGTTGGCGGCAAATTCCAACAGATTGAGCATCGCTCTGGCATCTCCGCCGCTTGAAGCTATGAGGTACTCTTTTGCATCCTCCTCAAGGACAATATTAGTTTTATTCAGTGCTCTCAGTAACAGTTTTTCCAAACCGGCATGGGAGATACTTTTGAGCTCAAAAAGCATAGAGCGTGAACGGATTGCAGAGGTAAGCGAATAAAAAGGGTTTTCAGTTGAAGCGCCTATGATGAGCACAGAATTGTTTTCCATCACCGGCAATAAAACCTCCTGCTGATTTTTTGAAAGCCTATGCACCTCATCTATAAATATAAGCGGCTTTTGCAGAGCATTTTTATACTGATCAAATATTTTACGAAGCTGTTCGACTTTCAGCGAAGTGGCATTAAACTCATAAAAAGGGAGCTGCATAGTTTTTGCTATGACTCTGGCAAGTGATGTCTTTCCAACACCGGCAGGTCCATAAAAAAAACTGTGACCAAGTACTTCTTTTTCACATAAAACACGCAAAGGCGCATCTTTTGCTGTTAAATGCTCCTGTCCTGTTATCTCATCAAAATTTGCAGGTCGCAGCAGATGTGTAAAATCCATCTCCTACTCTTTTTCTTCTTTTCTCTTTTTCTCTCTGGCTCTCTTTTTCTCTTCTTTTAAAAATTTGTAGAGTGCAGAATACTCACTGCGCGTCAAATATCTTGTTTTGCCCGTTGGCAGATTGTTTAATTCGATTTCAGCAAAACTTACACGTTTGAGATCAGCCACCTCTGCGCCAAAGTGTGCAAAAAAGCGGCGAAGTTCACGGTTTTTCCCCTCTTTTAGCGCTACTTTGAGGATGGAGTAGTTGGGCTGATTCTTTTGAATCTTATAGCCTATAAAAGGTTTTATGTCCATCGAAGTAATTTTGGAATGCGAATGCGCTCCGGCACTTGCATCATCCAGATAGATCCCGTTGAGCATGGCATCCTCCATGTCCGGAGTCACCATCCCTTTGATTTTAATCTTGTAAATTCTCTCAAGATCTGACTCCATCAGCGCCGTCGCTACATGGGAGGCATCTGTCAGAAGCAGCAGTCCTTCACTTGCAAAGTCAAGCCGGCCGACAGGAATAAAATGCTTAAACTCTTTGCTTAAAGAGTCGTAAATTGTGCGTCTGCCTTTTGGGTCATTCTTTGTAACAAGTTCTCCTTTTGGTTTGTTATACACAATCACCGTGTATTTTTCCTGAGGAGAAACCTGTTTGCCGCTGATATAGACAATATCCACACCCTCTTGTATCTGTGTTGCAGGATTCGTTTCTATCTCTCCGTTTACACGGACATAACCGTCTTGGACAGCCTTGTCAGCCTCTCGTCTTGAGTAGGTTGAATAGTGTGCAATATATTTGTTTAGTCTCATTATTATGAAATTCCTTTTTCTATGAGCGTATGAATATGAAGTACGCCCTGTATCTTTTTGTCCTTGTCTGTTACAACCAGAAGCTGGATTTTTTTCTCTTCTATTAAAACAAGTGCATCACTCGCAAGCATCTCTTCATCATCTATGCTCATAGGATCAGATGTGGCATATTTAAGCACATCATCTTCAAGTGAAAAGTCATCTCTTAAAAGTGCCCGGCGGACATCGCCGTCACTCATAAGTGCTGCAAGCTTTCCTGCATTATCGGTTATCAAAACAGTTCCGAGCCTGCCTTCGCTTATTTTCAAAATAGCATCTTTTACTTTTGCATCTTTTGAAACTACAGGCAGATCATCACTTTTCATCAGATTTTTCACTTTAATAAAAAGTTTTTTTCCCAAAGCGCCGCCGGGATGAAAAGAAGCAAAATCACTCTTTTTAAAATCTCTGGCCTTCATCAGAGCCACAGCCAGGGCATCACCGAGTGCAAGCGTCAGTGTTGTCGAGCTTGTCGGTGCGATATTGAGAGGACAGGCCTCTTTTTCAACAACAACCTGAATGACTACATCACTGTACTGTCCAAGCGTTGAGTGTTTGTCCCGTGTCATGCCTATAAGCGGTATGCCAAAACGTTTGATATGCGGCAAAATAGAACTGAGTTCTTCGCTTTCGCCTGAATAACTGATAGCAATAACAACATCATTTTTGTCTATCATGCCAAGATCGCCATGCAGTGCTTCTGTTGGGTGCAGAAAAAAGCTCGGTGTTCCTGTCGAGGCAAAGGTAGCCGCCATTTTTGCACCGATAAGTCCGCTTTTTCCAACACCGCTCACAACAAGTTTGCCTTTGCATGCAAGTATGATTTCTACAGCTTTGTTAAAGGCATCATCAATGTTTTTTGCCGCATTGAGCAGGGTATTTGCTTCGATATTTAATGTTTCCTGTGCAATTGTTTTATAATTCATAGTCTAATTATACCTTTTTTATCATCAAGAAGATATAATACTAAAAATATGATTTTTAAGGACATGCTATGAGAAATGTTATTGGTAGATATTTGGATACTATTGATGCTTTAAGATTAGAAAACAGAATGCTCACACACAATACATTGATTTTGGGTGAAGAGGGTGCGGGCAAGACAAACCTGGCCTGCAAAATAAGGAATTTTGTCATTGACAATAATGTACCCACGCTCTATATGGACTTTGCAGATTCCCATGAGGATGATGTTGAGCTCAGATACAAAGATGAGCACTTTAACTATATTCGTTTTGAAGAGAGCGAAGCGTTTGATGAGGCTTTTGCTGCACTTGTAGCTGAAAAAAAGCATATCTATATGGCTGTCAATCCTAACTTTTTTGCCACCAAAAGAGAGAAGAAAAGCAAACTTTCAAAAGTAATTTCCCAGCAGGAACTTTTGGACAACTATTACTATTTTTTCCATGATATTGAAAACCTTAACGGTTTTTATACAAAATTTGAAGATTTTTTACTCTATATGCTCAGCTTCACAAATCTTCAAAAACAGGGCTTTACATTTTTGGCACAGCCGCATCCGACTTTTGAGAACCCGCATCTCAAACTGTTGTTTTCCTTTCTTTATGTAGGAAAATGTTCCAATGCCAACTATTTCAATACAGCCATTTTAAAAACACTGAAAAAAAACCACTTTTACTACCAGTACAGAACTGCCTACCCTACACTGCTCTTTAATGATATAAAAAGCAGTATGGTAAAAATAGACGAGTATGTTCCTGAAGTCTGATTATGCAAAAGATATTTGAAGAGGTTGCCCCGCTTGATCAAAGATGCTACCAAGAGTTCTTTTTAAGCGAAGATATTTTAATGGAACATGCCGCAAACGGCATGGCCTCCTATATAAGAGCCAACTTCTCAAACGAAGAGAAAATCCTCATAGTCACAGGAAGCGGCAACAACGGAGCAGACGGAATCGCTTTGGCACGGCTTTTGCATGGTGAGTATGATGTCTGCCTTTTGTATGCCAAAGACCCAAAGTCCCAAATGGCTTTGCTACAGGAAAAAAGAGCCAAGGCTTTACATGTAAAGAAGATAAAAGAATTTCAGGAGTGTGATATCCTTGTTGATGCCATTGTCGGCACAGGCTTCAGTGGAGAATTTTCTGCAGAAATTGCAAACCTTTTACATGTAATGAACACAGTCAAGGCTTTTAAAATTGCCTGTGATGTGCCAAGCGGGCTTACAAAAAGCGGTGCCTGTGCAAAAACAACCTTTTGTGCAGATGTGACGCTGACAATGGGGGCTTTGAAAAAAGCACTCTTTTTGGACGAAGCAAAAGAGCAGACAGGAAAGATTGAAGTTCTGGATTTGGGAGTTACAAGAAAACTCTATGAAACACAGACAAACTGGCAGCTTCTGGATCTGTGTGATTTACAGCTTCCGACAAGAGAAGAAAAAAATACCCATAAAGGCAGTTTTGGCCATTTAAGCCTGCTTTGCGGTGAAAAACCGGGAGCTTCCATCATGAGTGCTCTGGGTGCTCTTAGATTTGGTGCAGGGCTTGTTACCCTTGTCGGATATGAAAATCATCAGATGTTGCATATTCCTCATTCCCTCATGTATGCCCATGCTCTGCCGGCTAATACAACTGCAATTGCCTGCGGTATGGGACTGGGAACAGAATTCAGTGATGCTGAACTTAAAGAGCTGCTAAATAACGGTCTTCCTCTTCTGGTGGATGCGGACCTGTTTGCGATGCCTCTTGTTTTGGAAATTTTAGAGCGTAAAAATATTGTGCTCACACCGCATCCAAAAGAGTTTGTATCACTTTTAAAACTCACAGAACTTGCCGACATCACTGTAGGGGAACTGCAAAAAAAACGATTTTTCTATGTGGAACTCTTTTGCAAAGCCTATCCGGATGCAACCCTTCTCTTAAAGGGGGCAAATGTTATTATCGGTGCAGGAGATGCGTTTTTCATAAACCCTCACGGCAGTGCCAAACTTGCCAAAGCAGGAAGCGGCGATGTACTGAGCGGACTCATAGGCTCTTTGCTGGCACAGAGAAAAACCCCACTCGATGCTGCAATACACGGATCTCTTGCACACACAAAACTGGCACAAAACTACTCCGGTGCTGATTTTTCTCTTACACCGGAGAATTTGATACAGGGAATTGGGAATTTATAAGATTGCTTATGTTATAAATCGTATAATTTCTCTTATAAGCTTTTTTCGGAACCCGGACTTCAGTCTCAATTCCATTAAGTTAAACAGTTTTTCGGAACCCATACTTTAGTGCGGGCTTTATATCTTTAAAGACAAAGGCCCAGGTTCCAGAAAAACATCAGGTTTTTTCTTAACTTAATGGCACTCAGACTAAAGTCTAAGCTGAGTGTCTTTAAGAAACTTGCTTCCGAAAAATATCATACTCTTTACTCCACAGCATTGTGAAGGGAATACAACAAAAAAGGACAGATAAAAAATGGATAACAAATTAAAAATCGGAAAATATGAACTCGGTTCAAGACTTATTGTCGGAAGCGGGAAATATGACTCTTTTGAAACAACAAAAGAAGCAACACTTGCCAGCGGAAGCGAACTGATCACCGTTGCGGTCAGACGTCTTAATATTACAGATCCGGACAAGGAAAATCTGCGTGATACTTTTGCCGGAACAAATGTAAAGTTTCTGCCAAACTCCGCGGGATGTGTGACTGCCGAAGAAGCAATTACGACATTTCGTTTGACACGCGAGGCTACGGGTATTGATCTGATCAAACTTGAAGTCATCGGCGATACGCAAAAAACACTCTACCCTGATGTGCTTGAAACCATAAAGGCCTGTGAAGTTCTTGCAAAAGAAGGTTTTACAATCATGGCATACACTTCGGATGATCCGATTATGGCAAAGCGTCTTGAGGATGCCGGAGCAGATGCGGTTATGCCTCTTGCCGCCCCTATCGGAAGCGGCCTGGGTATTCAAAACCCATACAATATTGTATTTATCCGCGATGCAATAAAAGTGCCGGTAATTGTGGATGCAGGCATCGGCTGTGCCAGTGATGCTGCCTATGCGATGGAACTTGGTGCTGACGGTGTTTTAACAAACACAGCCATAGCCCAGGCACAAAACCCTATGGTAATGGCAGAGGCTATGAAGCATGCCGTACAGGCGGGAAGAATGAGCTACCTTGCAGGAAGAATTCCAAAACGCCCTTACGCAACCGCATCATCTCCGGTAGACGGTATGATACAGTTTTAGTCCCGTAAAAGAACAAAGTTCTTTTACTTTGCTTTTAGCGGTGGAGCGGGTGTTTGTAATCTGACGGATTGGCTGCCTTGTACACCAGTCCGCCTACTGCCAAAAGCAAAACAACTGCGATAATAATATTTTTTACCATAAAAACCTCCTTATTTGATATCAAGTTTTTCAGAAAGATGTGTCATCAAAAGAAGTTTTCCCATTCCCTCAAAAAATTTTTCAATTCCCATCTCTTTTGCAACTACCGCTTTTTTCAAAGCACTCAAAAATACCAGCCGTGACTCTTCTGATGCCTGCATATACGTTTCTATAATATAGATAAAACTCAAAGAGTGTACTTTGCCGTTCACATCAAAATCAATAGCAGAGACCGGATTTATTCCCTCCTTCTCCAAGATTTTTATACACTCGTCTTTAATTTTGTCCATCATATAATCCCCATTAGTGAAAGCATCACCACAAACATGGCGACAGGCGTAATATAACGAAGAGAAAAGTACCATGGCCCAAAGGCCCATTTTAACTGTGGTTTCATTGTTGCTTCCACTTCCGAACGCGGCATGACATAACCGACGAAAATCGCCATCAAAAGCCCGCCAAGAGGCAACATAATCGCAGCAGTCACATAGTCAACCCAGTCAAAAAAGTTTTTGCTGCCCCATGTCAGATACTCTTTTGCACCGTCTATGTTTGAGAGAATGGCAAAAATACCGAAAAACCAGAAAAATGTCCCCACAAAAAGAGTCGACTTGAGACGATTCCAGCCAAATCGGTCTATAAAATACTGTACCATAGGCTCAACAAGAGAAACAGAAGATGTCAATCCTGCAAAGGCCAAAGCAATAAAAAACAAAATGGCAAAAATATTTCCGATGATGCCCATCTCATAAAATGCAGCCGGCAAAGAGATAAAGACAAGCCCCGGACCTTTTGCAGGACCCGAACCGTACTGGTACAAAAAGGTAAAAAGCATCAGTCCCGCGACTATGGCTATTGTCGTATCCAAAAAGACAACCCAAAAAGCGCTCTTGACAATATTTGCATTTTTTTCAAGTGATGCCGCATAGGTCATAATGGCACCCATCCCAAGACTCAATGTAAAAAAAGCATGCCCGACAGCGACCACAAAGGCTTCCGAGGTAATCTTGGACCAGTCAGGAGAGAACATAAAGGTGACCGCTTTTGAAAAACCGTCCAGTGTAACTGCATACGCAAACATCGAAGCCAAAATAATCATCAGTGCCGGCATCAAAAACATATTGAGCTTTTCTATACCGCCTTTTAAACCCTTGTGCAGGACATAGGTAATCATAACAAAGGAAAGCGTATGGTAGAAAAACTGTGTCCAGAAATCAGCATGAAGCATCTTTGTAAAGGTTGTTTCTGCTTCGGCAACCGTCGAGGGAAGATAGGTCAGCGAGGTAACTATATAGTTGAATATCCATCCGATGACTACAGAATAGAATATCATGATAAAAAGACCTGCCAGCCCCTGAAAACCGGCAAATTTCCATAAGTTTTTATGTTTTGGTGCCAACACTTCAAAAGAGGTCACGGTATCACGTCTGCCAAGATACCCGATGAGCATTTCCGCTGTCATAATGGAAAAGCCGATAAGCAGTACCGTGATGAGATAAACAAGGACAAAAGCTCCGCCGCCATACTCTCCTGTAATATAAGGAAATTTCCAAATATTTCCAAGTCCTACAGCACTGCCTGCTGCTGCCATTATAAAACCAATCCGACTAAATCTAGCTATTTTCATGCGTAACTTTCTGTATTGAAGTAGTCTAATTATACTGAAAAAATCAGTTTTTTAAAAAGAATTCCAAAATACTATTGACATTTTGAATCAAATTAACTATAATTTCGCCTCATTAATCAGCATAACTGCTTGTTTAATGTGTGCAGGTCGGGGTGTAGCTCAGTATGGTTAGAGTACCTGGTTTGGGACCAGGGGGCCGAAGGTTCGAGTCCTTTCACCCCGACCACTTTAAATTTTTACTTTATATTTTATATAACAATATGGTGGGATTAGCTCAGCTGGTTAGAGCACTGGTTTGTGGTGCCGGGGGTCGCGGGTTCGAATCCCGTATCCCACCCCATGAAAAAATATAAAAAATTAAATAATATAACAAATGTAGTAGCGTCCGTGGCTCAACTGGATAGAGTTTCGGATTTCGGCTCCGAGGGTTATAGGTTCGAATCCTATCGGGCGTACCATTTTAGCCTCCTTAGCTCAGCTGGATAGAGCAACGCCCTTCTAAGGCGTAGGCCACACGTTCGAATCGTGTAGGGGGTACCACTAAATTTTTTATATTATTTTGTCAGAAGTGACGTTAAAAACTTATCCACGCGGATGTGGTGAAATTGGTAGACACGCCAGACTTAGGATCTGGTGCCGCAAGGTGTGAAGGTTCAAGTCCTTTCATCCGCACCATTCAACTATAAAAATCTCTCAAAACATCGATAACAACGAATAAAATCAACTACTTTAAGTTTATGAAAAATCTACTTTAGTCATCTATTAGTCACCACTACTCTTTTTTTGTCACTATTAGTAATTAAAAAACTCTATTACTTTAAGTTTACTACATCGCCAATTCTAATATCAAGTGCAATTTCCACCTAATTTAACTAGCTAACTTTTTACTCATTTCACTAAAAAACACCTCATATGGAGTTTTATATCCAAGGATTTTTCTAGGTCGATTGTTAAGTCTGTTCTGAATCATAATGATTTCATCCTTTGAGACATTTAAAAAGGTGCTTTTCTTGGGTAAATACTGCCTGATTAATCCGTTAGTATGTTCATTCAATCCTCTCTCCCAAGAGTGATATGGATTAGCAAAGTAAAAATCTGTGTTCAGTGCAGCTACTACTTGTTTATGATATGCGAATTCCTTGCCGTTGTCACTTGTAATTGTATGAGTGATCTTTTTCATTGGTGTGAGCATCTCTATAAGCGCTTGGGTTACTACTTCGGCATGTTTAGTTGGTACATTTTTAATGATAGCAAATTTTGATTTTCTGTCAACTACAGTAACTAAAAATCCTTTATGATCTTTACCAACTACAGTGTCAATTTCCCAATCTCCGATGCGAGACTTTTTCTCTACAATCTTTGGTCTCTTATCTATCATGATACGGTCTATAATAGTACCTCTCGCCATATAGTCATTACTTCGCTTATGATACTTCTTGTTTTTGTGTCGGAGGTACTGGTAAAGTTTACCACCATTCTTTTTGTTGGTATAAATGTAGCGATAGATAGTCTCATGAACTACTGATACCCCAGTATCGAGTTTCATACGACCTGATATCTGTTCTGGCGACCAGTCCTGTTTTAGCTTCGCTCTGATATATTTCTCGATAGGTTTCGTGAGTGAGTGTCTCTTTCTTTTTTGCATCTCAGTTTTTGTTGAAATAATCTGAGCTAGCTCTGCATTATAGCCTCTTATCTTATCATTATTTCTTCTAAGCTCTCTGCTTATTGTTGATGGGTGCACACCAAGTTCATTTGCAACTTCTTTTTGGTTTAATCCAGCCTTTTGCAAAGCTGAAATATGGTATCGTTTCTCTAGGGTTAATTGTTTATATCTCATGCTACTTCTTATTTTTTGGTTGAAATAGATTAGCAGGTTATCAGTTAACCCTACCTTTCAACTTACTTTTAAAAAATTGCACTTGATATTAGAATTGGCGCATTAAAAAAACAATTTTCTTTTTATCAACTATCATCATTTTTCATCAACTCTATGCAATTTATTGCACTTTCTAACTCAGGTATCAGCCTTCATAATTTTCCTATAATTGCTCCGTTGTCAAACGAACTGCTAAAATTGGCACTAAGGGAAGTGAGTTAAAAGTTACTTTTTAAACACAAACCTTAAAAAATCAAATTAATTTTTGATAGACTCCGTTTCATCTTTTTTGAAGGGAGTCAAGTGTTAGATAAGAGGCAAGTTCAAATGACGGGGTGCCCCTTGAGGGTATAAAAAAACTTTTAAAACAAGGATTTAATAAAACAGAAGTAGCAAGACGACTGGGAATCAGTCGTGAGACAGTTCGTAAATATTCTAAACTTCCTGATGGGTATACACCAGTTATTAACAGAGCACCAGTAGAAAATATTGTAGATCCATATCTTCCCCATATTGCAAAGATGTTGGAAATATCCCATAAGGAGAACTCTTTTATTCCAACCACTGTAATTTACAAAGAGATACAGGCTTTAGGATACAAAGGAAGCTTGCGTTGGCTCCAGCAGGTAATGCAGAAATATGAACTGCGTGAGCGAAAAAAATAGTGAAAAGCTTATACGCTTTGAAACAGAGCCAGCCAAACAGATGCAAGTCGATTGGGTAGAGTTTCCAAAAGACAACCTCTCTGCATTCGTTGCTACAATGGGCTATTCAAGGGCTTCGTATGTGGAGTATGTTGATAATGAAAAGATAGAGACATTGCTGGCATGCCATATGAACGCTTTTAGATACTTTGGAGGCGTTCCACTAGAGTGTCTATATGATAATATGCGCACAGTCATTATTAGACGCAATGCGTACGGGAGAGGTAAACATAAACTCAATCCTCTCTTTGAAGACTTCGCCAAGCATTGTGGCTTTGCTATTAAAGTATGTCGACCATACCGTGCAAAGACGAAAGGAAAAGTTGAGAGATTTAACCATTATTTACGCTACAGTTTTCATAACGCACTGCGTGTAAAACTTGCAATGAAAAATTATCAGCTCAATATTGACAATGCTAATGCAGAAGTACTCAAATGGCTTGAAATGCAAGCCAATGTACGCATACATCAAACAACCCTGCAAAGGCCATTTGATCTGTTGGCAGAGGAGCAACCCCACTTGCTTTCTCTGCCTAAACCTTATGGTGGCATCCATCCAAAGGCTGTAATACAAAGTGTAGCAAAAAATAATCAAGAGTTCAATAAAACACAAACAATAGATTCTATCTATATTCCAAAACCAGATATACAAAGTTATGATGAACTGATCCCTGCTGCCCTGCTTTACTGTATGCTGCCAACTTTTTCTATGCAACAACTGGGAGGTGCTTTATGGAACTAGAGCAGGAGATAGAAACACTTTGCAGATCACTCAAACTCTCTACTGTAGCAAACGAGTTTCACACTGTTGCCGCCACTGCTGCCAAAGAGAGTTGGCAATATACACAGTTCTTACATGAACTTTTAGTGCTTGAAAATAACAGTAGAATGGACAGAAGTAAAAACACCCTAACCAAACTTGCAGGGTTTCCTGCTATTAAAACGCTTGAGCAGTTTGATTATACTTTTTCTGTAGGAGTTAACCGCAAACAAATAGAGGAGTTGGCAACTCTAGGTTTTATTAAACGGCATGAAAACATTATTCTCCTTGGAGAGTGTGGTGTAGGCAAAACCCATCTGGCTATTGCTTTGGCATATAAGGCAGTTCAGAACAGATACAAAGCAAAGTTTACTACTATTGCAGAATTACTTGCCAATGCCAATAAAGCCAAAAAAGAGAGGAAGTATGATGCCTTTTTAAAATCAGTAACCAATCCTTCAATACTTGTTATCGATGAGATAGGTTATTTCAATATGAACAAAGAGGAAGCCAATCACTTCTTTCAGATTATCTCTAAACGGTATGAAAAAGCCTCTACTATCCTTACCTCCAATCTTGTCTTTAGCAAGTGGTCACAGGTATTTGCAGGTGATAAGGTTGTAACAACTGCTATCCTCGATAGACTACTGCATCATTCACACATCATCAACATACAAGGAGACAGCTATAGATTAAAAGAGAAAAAAGAGTCAGGAATTATCAATTCAGATTTATATAAGTTTGGAGCTAAATCTTCAAACAAAACAGGACAAAACAAAGTGGTGGTTTAAGTTTCAAATTGTAACTTTTTTTTACTTTTTAGTGCAAATTTTTAGGGTTCGTTTGACAGCACCCGCTAACAGTGCAAAATACAAGGAACTTTCAATATCATCAAAATAGTAAAGGTAAGATATGCCCACAAACCAAGATATGGCAATGGCTATGCCACCACCATGAGGAACAGCAACACTATGAGAGCTTCTCTCATTTGGAATATCTACTAATGCTTTTTTTATTGCATATACTTTTACTAAGTAAGTCAAAGCAAACGAAAACAACAACAGAACTGTATAAATCATAACTCTTTTATTCTCTCTAAAAGTTCTTTATTGATCTTTTTGCGTCCACTGTCAAAAAGCCATCCCCACTTGTTAAAATAGTAAATGGTGGATTTAATATGCTCCCATAAAAGAGCTTTTCTTTTATAGGACTCTTTTGCATGGACATGGGTGATGCTTACATGTGGATAGAAGATAGTCTTATACTTCATATGGAGTCTTCTACTTAAATCTACATCTTCCATATACATAAAAATATTTTCATCAAACAAACCAACCTCTTTAAGAGCATTGACCCGTAGTAACATAAAACAGCCTGAGAGATACGGTACATTTAACTCTTTGTCATATCCAAAATCATGAAGCTCATACTGCTTGTTAAGAGTTTGGACAAGTTTTGTGCTTGTTGGTACAAATCTTCTTACTACAAGTTCTATGGGAGCAGGAAGCTTTTTGCAAAGTCTTTGCAGGCTTCCATCTGGGTAATAGACCTGTGGCATAACATTTGCAACATCAGGGTTGTTTTCCATATACTCCAGCAACTCTTCTAATACTCCCTTGTCATAATAGACATCTGGGTTTAACACTAGATGATAAGGTACAGCATCATCTATACTCTTTTGCAGTGCTATGTTATGTGCCACTCCAAAACCTAAGTTTTTACCATTAAAAATGTACTCTATTCTCTCATCCAAATCTGCCAGATACTTTAACTCATCTGTTTCAGAGTTGTCTATGAGGTATAACTTTACATCTAACTGGGTATCTAAAAAACTCTCAATAGCCTTTTCAAATAGTACCGGAATGTTATTATAAAGGACTATGGTTGCGTGTATTTTTGAGGTATTTTTATTCATACAAATTCTTTATTTTCAATAAAATAGTAATAATTTCTTTTAATTTGTTAGCATTAAAATTTTGCTCACAAACTCTTAAATAATGCACTACTAAAGCCTTTTTGTAATCTTCTTCGCTAAGTATTTTTTTCAATAACTCTTTTTCAGGATTTGACATAAAAGCAAAACCTAACGGCTCAATGCTCCAGTTATGAAAACTTACTAACTTCACATCTTTTTTAGTATTGACCACTAAAGTATTTTGATTAACCATAGGTAATACTAATCGTAAAGGAAGCTTTCTTATATCTTCAACAATTTTATCGTAAAAAGAGCTAAACCATATAAGTATTTCTTTTTCATCTCTATCAACTAAGTTCCATAACTTATTTAATTTTTCAGGAGTAATACGCTTATAAATTAAATTATGATCTCCTACATATCGACTTAAAAAAGCATCTGGAATCTTATTTTGGCTTATCTTTTCCAGCATAGAAAATCTTTTTTGTATCATCTCTTCATCTGCTATCTTTTCAAAGTCATCATAGTTAAATATATGGCATATAAACCCGTCTATATTAGTATCTCCGACTAGTTTTAAAGAAAGTTCACTGCACTGTTCATATAAGTTAACTTCACTCATTGCATTAATATAAAAATTATTATTGTAAATTTTTATTAAAAAAGCCTCTTCTTGAGTATTATTTTTTATTACTGTCACCTTAAAAGCAAAGGTATTTTGAATCCCAAGTTCATACCACTCATACACTATATCTTCAAAGTCATAGTCAAGCACATTTTTCATTGCTGCTTGTAGTAAACTTTTAGAGTTGTCCTTATCTAACAATCTTTGAAACTCATCTTCACTTCTACTATAAACAGCTTCGCTATCACTTTCATATAGTTCTTTAATATCTGCTACAATTTTTAGAGACATGTTAAGTCTGTTTGTATTATAATTCTGCTCATACATCTGTAGCTGATTCACTATCAATGCTTTTTTATATTCATGTGGTTTTAAAAGAGTTTTGAGCATCTCTTTTTCAACATTTGTTACAAATCCAAAACCAAGAGGCTCTAGTGACCAGTTTAAAAAGTTTACCAATTTCACATCTTCATTATAATCCGTCACAAGTGTATTTGGATTTATACCTGGTAACAATAACTTAACTGGTAATGTTCCAATCTCTTCTATAATATCGTCAAAATGAGTTTCAAACCATTCTAATAGTTCATGAGAATCAGAATCGTTGACAATTAGGACATCTTGTAGCTTTTTCTCTTGCAATCTATCACCAATAAGTTGATGTGTCATTTTATACTGCGAGATGATACTCTGGGGCACTTCAAATTCGGAAATTTTTCTAAGTATTTTTAGTTTTTTAGATTGAAACTCCGGTGGATATATTTGAGTAAAATTTTCAAAACTAAAAATATGACAATGAAACCCTTCTACCAAAGTCGCACCTAAAAAGTCCAAAGATAGAGCGTTTAGATGGCATTCAGTATATAAAGATGCACTATTAATAGCCTGTGTTTGAAAATGCTTGGCAAATGTTTTGACTAAATACCTTTTATCTTTTGTAGTTATGATTAAAGAAACAACATTTGGCACCCCAAAATCATACCATTCGTACTTTATGACTTCATCTTCAAGACCAACTATTTTCTTTAGCACATCAGGCACCCATTCTCGGTGATAATTTTTATAAAACAGTTCCTTAAAAGGATCTTTACTTTGATGCGTTATAGCTACTTTTTTTTCTGCAAAGAAAATATTCTGTATCTGAACTCTTTGATTGTATATATTTTTAACACTCATTATAAACTGACTCAAGCTTCCGCTTACATGTCTAACTAAAATGAGAGATATAACAGCATGAGCAATCGTAGTAGATGGAGTTGATGATAAAAAATCAACAGCAATAAATACAAAAACAATGAGAAATCCAATGAGATTAACATTAACAATGATTTTCTGCAGATTGTTTTCAACGCTATCTTGAAATGTTTTACTCAAAGCAAAAAGTTTAAGAACAACTAAAAAAGAAAACATCCAAAATACCAAAAGGACAAGTGCAATGTCTCTATACAGGTACAATATCGCTAAATATATCAATAATACAAAAACAAATGCACCAAGCCCATTCGTTACCTGTGCATAAATATTTGTAGCCAACTGCTCTTGATTGTTGTAAATGTGAAGCTTTTTACTCTCTTTCCAAATGTCACTAGCGCACTTCTGTTTTAGACCAGTAGTTACTTTTTCTAAACCTACCATCAATCCCAATAATCCTAACAATACAAACACCATAACTATAGCAAGCTCTTCTTTTGTATCTACAATAAATAAAGAACCTACGGAGTAACTAAAAGCTTTCCTGCTTGTTAAATGAAAAAGCATTTTCAAAGGAACTATAAAAGATGCCAACTGCAAAGCTTGCAACAATATGGATGAGAAAACTATAAAAGATATACACTTCTTTTTTGTTTGAAGAAATTGTTTTATTATTTGAATATAATTTCTAAACAAAAACCACATAGTAACCAACCTTATTTTCTCGTATCTTTTCTAACAGCTGTCACAAACTGATAGTACAAATACCCTAACATTATTTTATTGAGCATAAACAACCAGTAAATACCACTAAAATCATCCAGTGAAGACAGAAGTGAACTGTATTTATAAAACTCACTATAGAAAAGTTCATCTTTTAAAATGTAACTCGTCAATAGTCCGACCGCTAAAATCCATCCTAATGCCCAAACCCAATTTGTTGAGTAGTTTGATGATACTTTATGAACACTTAATGTCAAACAATCAGGAATTGTTTTTATAATTTTACAACTACACTTACAGACACTTTCCTTCTTCTTTTGTAGTTCTAAGGCATGATATTTATTTGACTCTATGATATTGCCTACTTTTTGAAGTTGATATTTAACTGTTCTATATGTTTCTTGGGATGTTAGCTCTATAGATGGTTTTTTATCAAGCTCTTTAACACCAAAAAAATTCATCTCTTTTTCTATATTTGCATACTCAAGATTTAGACCTTTACAAAATGTTGCCTTTCTGAAGTGACTATAACCTGCAAATGTAACATACTCAAATAACAGGTGTTCTTTAAAAAAAGTATCTCCAAATAAAGCTAAGGCTCGAAAGTTTATGGCATGAAAAACTATATCTTGATTTGTCAAAAACTTCGTTTTAAAGAAATCAGCATTTTTTTCAAAATCTGTATCTTTGAGTGCAAAGTTTTTCAGTTCACAGTTATGGAGTTTAAAATTTGCATAAAATTTCACATCTTCTATATGTAAAGCTTCAAGCTGTAAAACCTTATTAGGATTATTATATTGATTGTTTATATAAAACTTTCCTTCAAAGCAACTTTGCTTTATACTCAAAGTCTCAAATACTACATTTATAAAAACATTTTTTTGAAACACACAATTATCTATCTCTATATGCTTAACACCATTTAACAACTCCTTTTCTAATGTAGCATGAAAAGGAAGAGAGACATCATCAAATATTATATTTTTATATATGATTTTTAAACCATCTTTTATTACATGTTCCTTTATATCATCTACATGAGAACTTTCTTCGCTTACAAGGCTTGAATACTCTTCTAAACCAAATGCCTTAGATTCACAAGGGCTATATTTTTGCACAGCTATTTCTTATATTGAATCAGTGTATTATGAGATTTCATTTTACTAATTAAAGATTTTAAAAAAGAATTCTTATGGAAATATTCCCTCGAATAAAAACCTTTGTCGAAAATCCACTTATATCTGTTATAAACTGCCTTCTCACTGTCAGCATCATAATAAGTACAATACTTCTTTCTTTTAGTTGAATTAGTTTTTCCTAGTTTATAATTACTTTCAAGATAATCATTTAAAAATATATTAATTTGATTACTTAAATCTTCGAACCTAAGTATAATCATATTATCTAAGATGGAGTCTCTTAAAGAATAATATTTTTCAAATTCTGCACTTGATTTACCCCAGAATGAAGACTGCAATGCAAAATCTTTAAAATTTCCACTTTTCGCTAACTTTGCATCCTTACCACTATCCCATTCGTGTCCATTTTGCAAATATTTAAATCTTGACACTTCCAAATCATAAGGATTGCGAATGACAGCTATTACAACTTTGAAGTTAGAAAGTTTTTTATTAAATTTTTTTAAACGAACTTCTGCTTCTTCCAAGTTTTCATGCCTTATACCTTCATGAACCTGAATACCATTGATTTTTTTTTCATCCGCAGTTGCATGTCCTTTTGGTAAAAGATAATGTATATTCTTATTTTTTAAATTTTTTAATAAAAACTTACTAACAGACATTCCTGCAGCCTTTGGTACATGTATAAAACACAAATCATCATTAAAAATCATATATATCCCTATCTGCTCTATCGACTGATATGTTAATTTTCATATATTTATTCTTCATTATCAAGATAATTAAATATGTCATTTAAACATTTAGTATTATTAATATCCAACATCCAGCTGTCATTAGGGATGCTTATTATTTTTTTATTATAATTTATTTTATTATAATTTATTATATTCTCCTGATATATTTTATCAAACTGGTTATTCAATAAATTAAATACGAATGTTTCTCCAAGGTTTATATTTTCTAAATTTTGTTCTATTGATTCAATCAAAATATCCACTTTACTCTCAACAAATTTATTTTTTAATTTTAGTAAAAATTTGTTTCTGATAGTATCATATGGATTTTTTTTATATTTTTTATAAAATAAAATATTTAAACCTCTAATGACTTCAACAAGTGTATAATTTAGAGAATTGTTAATATGCGCTTTTGTACCAATATTCTTTATTTCGGGTTTATTGATAGATTGAAAAAAAATATCAATAATATCTTTTCTTTCTTCTTTTGCTTGATTATAATCTATAATAATTAAATTTTCTTTTCCAAAATATTTACTATATTTTTCTAATACACCAGTTATATTCAAAACACTTGAGCTATATGGCGCAGATATATGGTTTAATAAATAATGGTAACACGACTGTGTATTCCCATGTTTAATCGATTCCTGCCAATTAGATATAATTAAGTCATCAAATTTTCTTTTAAAGAAAATCACTTTCACTTCAACTGTATCATTCATACATAAAGTATTTGCTAAAAATTCAATAGCCTCAATAGATAACATATCAAAGTTTTCAGAAGATATAATTGTTATATCTTCTGTGCTCTTAATAAATATTTTTTGTAAAATATTATTAGCACTATCAAAATCTTTATTAATTAGTTTCTCTGCTAATTGGTGATGTGCAATCAATCCATCTTTGCAAATATCAGCATACCCAACACCCTGAGCTGTTATTTTGTCTCTATTTTCATAAAGCATCTTCTGCAAATACGTTGAGCCAGTCTTGTGCGGTCCAATATGTAAAATCACTTTTCTCATTGATCAGTTTCCTTTATAATAGATATACTTTTTATAATTTTGCAAGAACTTTTAGTTAACTCCAGAAATTTTTGTTGATTCGACAGCAGATAATTTACTCCTATTCCAGCATTTATCCCCGATTTTATATCACTTTCTTTATCACCAACTAAGATAGATTTTGATAAGTCAATATCAAACTCTTTTTGAGCCTCTAAAATCATTCCCGGCTTTGGTTTCCTGCATTCACACTCTCCCGTAAATTCTGGATGATGAGGACAATGATACACTTTAGATATATTAATACCTTCTTTGCTAAACTCTTCTAACATCCATCTGGTAAGTTTATGAAAATCATCTTCACTATAATACCCCCTTGCAATTCCGGCCTGATTTGTAATGACAATGATGATATACCCTTGACTTTGAAAATGCTTGCAAACATCAAATATACCATCAACAAATTCAAAATCTTCTATCTTATAAACATAGTTTTTCTCTACATTTATTACACCATCTCTATCTAAAAAAAGTGCTTTTGTCATATTTGTTGCTCCAGTTCCATCTGAGCTCTGGCATAATCTTCAGGTATTCCTATATCTATGAAATAATCCTCGAAAATTTGTGCTGTTACATGTAAATCTTCAAAGTTGTTTTCCATAAACTCTTCAAACGAAAACTTCACTGCTACATCAAAACTGTCAAATATATCTTTTGTAACCAAATAGATTCCTCCATTGATGTTACCTACTTCTTGAAAGCTTTTTTCTGTGAATTTAGTTACATTACTGTTTTCATCTACTTCAACAGAACCATATCTGTCATAATTATACATTTTTTTTAGTGACAATTGTATTTTGCTTTTATCACTTAAATCCAAAGTCTTCAGATCAACATTGAAAAATGTATCTCCATTTATGATGTAAACTTTTTTAGAATTTACTTTAGATAACGCTTTTTTTATAGCCCCTCCAGTACCTAAAGGTTCATTCTCAACACTGTATATAAGTTCTATACCATCAAAGTTATCACCGAAATATTCTTTAATAATCTCCCATTTATATCCAACAGATAAAATGGCACGACTCACACCATTTTTTTTAAGATATTTTAAAATATACTCCAAGAATGGCACATCTTTAATGGGTGCCATTGGTTTTGGAACATCAGAAACAACACTTTGAAGCCTTGTTCCAAGTCCACCAGCTAAGATGATAGCTTCCACTAGTTAAAACCTTTACCAAATAGCTCTTCTTCTACCACAGCACATATTATGTGACCGAGTAAAATATGAGACTCTTGAATTCTTGGTGTCTCATTTGAAGGAACACATATACAGTAGTCACACAACTCTTTCATTGCACCACCACTTTGACCTGTTAGCCCAACAGTGATGATTCCTTTTTCTTTACATTCTCTAAATGCTTCTATGATATTTTTAGAATTTCCACTTGTTGAAATCCCTATAAAAACATCACCTTTGACACCATTGGCTTGTACTTGTCTTGAAAAAAGCTTTTCATATCCATAGTCATTTCCAATAGCTGTCAATATACTGGTATCTGTAGTAAGTGCTATAGAAGCAAGTCCAGGTCTGTCAAAGTAAAATTTGCTAACAAATTCCCCTGCTATGTGTTGTGCATCAGCAGCACTTCCACCATTTCCTGCTATGAGTGTCTTATTTCCTTTTTTATATGCTTCTATGGTTATTTGAGATACATTTTGTATTAATTCCATAAGCTCTTTATTCTCATAAATAGCCTGTTTTGTTTCATAAGATTTTTTTACTTGGTTTGCTATAAAACCCTGCATTATATTCTCCTCGTATAATTTATTTTATGAGTAAATAGGTTCTTTTATTAAAGTTTTTTGACTTTTTTATCAAGAAATATTACTCTTTTAAGATTGAAGTACTAACTTCAAATCTTGTAACTATCACAGTCTATGACTAAAGGTAAAACAACATTTTTCTCCTTATAGCAGAATATAAAATTTACCAAATTTGATCTACTGACTACATCATTAAGCCAGTTGGTATCTTTAGTTGTTAATCACTTATTACAAGCTGTTGGGGTAGCTGTTATTTTAGCACTTACAACATATAGATTAACGAGGCTGTGAACTCTAACATTAAGTTGTTAGGCAACCAAAGATTACACGACAAGGATTACAAAGATGTATTATGTAGGTATAGATATTGCAAAGAGTTTTCATGTTGTTTCTGTTATCGATGATAATGAAACTAAAGTTATTAACAAACCTTTTAAAATTAACAATGACTTAAAAGGATTTGAGAAACTACTTACTATTTTAGATAGTGTCACTTTAGAGAAAGATGACTTTCTTATTGGTATAGAAGCAACAGGTATTTATGGTGAAAATCTTTTAGAGTTTTTAAAGTCTAAGGGGTATAGTGTTAAACTATTAAATCCATTCCAGACTTCAAGGTATCGAGAGCAAATAACTATGAAAAAAGTTAAAAATGACAACATAGATTCTTTAGTAATAGCACTCTTTTTAAAAGATGGCAAATACTCTTCTGGTTATGTGACTGATGATGAGTATCAAAGTCTTAGAACACTCTATCGTAATCGTGCTTCTATTCAAGCAGATATGAAAGAGGTTAAAAAGAGAATACTAACTCAGATAACGGTTACATTTCCAGAGTTTGAAAGCTTTACAAATCCATTTACAATCAGTGGATTAGCACTGCTTGAGAAATATCCTACTGCACACCACTATAAGCATAGCAGTGTAGATAGAATCATGAAAGTTTTTAGTCATATTCAAGGGAATAACTTTAATAAAGATAAAGCCCTAAGACTACTAGAACTCTCAAGAGAATCTATCTACTCAGGTAAAGCCAAAGATGCACGAGCTATCGCTATTAGAAGCACTATTAGGCTTTTAAAAATGTACCTTAGTGAGTTAGATATTATTGAAGCTGAGATAGTTGCTTTACTGGATAAAAAAGGTATTAACTCTCAAACACTTGATGAACTTCCAACTAAAAATAGTTTAATAGAGAATCTTAAAACTATACCTGGGGTAAGCGATAAGACTATTGCTGCTGTTATTAGTGAGTGTGGAGACCTAACAAGGTTTCCATCCATTCCTAAGTTCATAGGCTACCTTGGGTTATTTCCTACTGAAAACAGTTCTGGTAACTCCAAGAGTGTTGGACATCTTAGTAAAAGAGGCTCATCCTTAGTTAAGCATGCACTTTATCTGAGTGCTACAAGTTGTTTGATACACAACAAACAGATGAAGCAACTCTACGATACTAAACGAAGTCAGGGTAAATCTAAAAAAGAGGGTTTAGTTGCTGTCTCAAGAAAACTTGCAACCATTATCTACTCTATTTTTAAATACAATACACCCTATAATCCAAATCGTGTATTTACAAATTAGTCATAAACAGTGATAAGTTAAAGATCCCAAGTTAGTACTTAAATCATTACTAAATTGTTAACCAAAATAGAAAAACTATATAGTTTATTCTATAGTTTGATTATCAAAATACTCTGTTCAAATTCAACAAAACTGAACTCAAAAAAGAGTATTTAAAAAATCAAACTCTGCAAGAATTTCATCTTGCATCGCTCTTTGAAATAATATTGTTACTATTCTGATGCCTATTTTTTAGTTTCCTTGCTTTTTAAGTTATTCTTTATAAAAAGGCTTTCTTGCATTACAGTCTAACCTGCAAATCAATATTTTTTTCTTGTTTTTCTTTAATATAAAATTCTAGTTTTTCTGAAATATTTTTAATTTCGAAATACTTTAACATTTCATGCTTTTGTAGTTGAGTTTGATAAGCCGAAATTATCCATACTGGAATGGATAATAATTGTCCAAATACAAAAAATTTTACCGCTATTACTTTGAGTGCCAACATAGTTCCGTATCCAATCCAATCATTGCCTTGTAAAAAAGTCAAAATTACAGAATTTGATTTTACTATAGTGATTATGATAACGATAAAACCAAATAAACTAAAAAACATATATAATTTATATGATTTTCTTTTAAACGTTTCTATTGTTTTAGAAAATCTCACGATATCCATTTCTACATCATTTAAAAAATCATCATATTGTTTAATAGCTGATTGATTTCCTATGTATGATAAGATATCATTCTTGACATTTTTTTTCTTTAAATCATTAATCTTATTTCTTATTTTAGAGATGGTTGAATAACTAATAATAGACTCATTAAATACAAAAAGAATTGCAGAAATAATTACAAATATAGTTTGCTCAAAGCTAAGTAATGTTGCCGTCTCTATTTTTAATGAAAAAATAAAAGACAACAAAACAGACAATATTAAAACTCCATAAAGCAAAACTCTAGAGTACTCACTTATCCAGATTTTTTTATCTATAATTTGCTTCATACAATACTATGCTGCAACTTTTTTTATCTGTTCAAAATTACTAATCAAACTATCAGCATCAGATTTATTATTAAAGTTTGCCACTGCTTCAACAACTCCATATTCTAAATCTTTATCACTATACTCATACCTAAATGCATTATTATCATTCACAATATAGTTCACTATCTCTTCAGTTTCCTTGTCTTTAGGAAGTTTTTCCTTGTCAATAAGTATAACACTTACTTGATCTAAAAATTTACTTTTTAATTCATCTAATAAACTATTTTTTTCTTTTGAAGACAAAATTATTTCTAACTTATTATTTGCATCTTTTTTCAAAAAATTAATAAAATTTTCTTTCAGTTGATTATAAAAAAATTCGTTGAAAGAATCTGTCAATATCTTAATGTTTCTATTTGCATCCAAAATAATATTTTCAATCAAAATTTTAGCATGATCTGTACTTGAATTTGCAAATCGAAAATCTTCTTTCTTTTCTCTTGCCTCTTCCACATATCTCTTATACTCTTTCATGAATACTCCTTGTCTTTATTGTATCTAATTTTATTGAACAATTCTCCATCCTTTTGTTCCGTCTTTAACAAATTCAAAATTTATCACTTCACCCTGTTGTTTATTAAGCTCATGAATAAGCTGTAGTTTTTTTGTTGGTTCTACCATAAAAAACATAAAACCACCACCACCAGCACCACTGACTTTTCCACTATAAGCTCCACACTCCATTGCTAAATTATAAACTTTATCTATTTCACTATTAGAAATAGAGTTACTTACTCTTTTTTTAGCTTCCCATGATTTTCCCAATATATCTGAGAACAATCGAATATCCCCTTTTAGCAATGCCTCTTTCATCTTTGTAGCATCCTCTTTTACTTCATGCATTGCCTGTAATGATTTTTCATCAGATAGCAAACTTTTTTTCTCATTTTCTATCTGACTTGCTTCTCTTGTAATGTTTGTAAAATACAAAACTATAGATGCTTCAAGTTCATCTATAATCCAGTTTTTCACTCTAAGTGGGTTTACAATGACTCTTTTGTTCTCATAAAACTCCATAAAGTTAAATCCACCAAAAGTTGCAGCATACTGGTCTTGAGCACCACCTACTATGCCTATATCTTCTCTTTCTATATCAAATGCAAGTCTTGCAATATCATACTCTCCAAGAGGAAGGTTCAGCCACTCTGTAAAAGCTTTAATGATAGCGACCACCAATGTAGAACTACCACCAAGTCCACTACCACTTGGAACATCAGAATATGTAGACATATTAAAACTTAGTGGCTTTTTTACATATTCTTTTACAATTCTATTATACACACCTTTGTACAAGTCCATATTCCCATTTAATGTAAGCGACAATGATGAGTCCAATTCTGTAATCTGATTCATATCACTAGATTCTAAAACTATTTTCCCATCATCCCTTTCTTCTATGGTACAGTGAACATAAAGTGAAATAGTACTGTTTAGGACATATCCTGTATAGATATCACAGTAAGTATTTAGATCTGTTCCTCCACCTGCTAAACCTAATCGTAATGGGGCTTTACTTCGTATTTTCATATTGTTACCTACTTAGTGGTACTCTACCACTTTTTATCTCTTTACGCCAATGATTAAGCAAATCTTCAAACATTTTTTTCGTCGCTATTTCAGGCTTCCAGTCGATAAACTTCTTAATTTTGCTATTATCAAACATTTGGTAATCAGCATCTATTGGTCTAAGCCTATCTGTATCAGTTTTTACTTCTATATCATCTCTTGTACTAAAACTTAAAAGTACATCTATAACTTCTGGAAGCTTGTATGCTTCTTCACCTGCTATATTAAATGCTTCCCCACAAGGAACATTTCCTTTTTCACTTTCAAGAGATAACAAATAGTAAGCTCTTACTGCATCTCTTGCATCTTGAAAAGTTCGTACACTTGAAAGATTTCCAACTTTAATAACAGGTTCTTGTAAACCGGCTTCTATTAAAGCAATTTGCTTAGCAACTGTACTTTCAAAAAACACATCACTTCTTCTTGGACCACTATGTGTACCCATTCTTGTAACATATGTTTTTATTCCATACGCTTCACCATAAAATTGACCAAGGTAGTCTGTTCCAATTTTACTAATACTATATGGACTAGCCCCATGAAATTTAGTATCTTCTGCTAATTTTTCACCAACTTTAGCTCTACCATAAACTTCACTAGATGAACAAACATGCACTACTGGATCATAATCTTGATTCTCTTTTAATTGTCTTATGTTTTCTAGTAAATTAGCCGTACCTATAATATTTGTTTGAAGTGTTTCAATAGGTATATTAAACGATGTTTTTGGAAAAGATTGTGCTGCTAAATGAAAAATCACATCAGGCTTAATATCATTTAACATTCTAGACATTGCTGCATAATCATTTAAATCCGTATAATAGACACTCACTCTGTCTTTATTGTTTATTCGTTCTGTTAAATTATATATATTATCCATAGGTTCTTGCCATCGCATCATTCCTATAACTTCATAATCAGTATTTTCCAGTAGAAAATCTGCCATTTGTGAACCAACCTGTCCTGTAAAACCTGTAATCAATGCTTTTTTTGCCATGTTTATTCTCCTTGCTCTATAATTTGTTTGATTGCATTTTCAATTTTTGTTGGTTTACGACCAATTAATCTATGAAAATACTTAGAAGTTATATTTATATCTTTAGGTCTAGCTTCCCAAAACTCCTCTTGCGGAGTTATTAGTTCATACTTTAAAGAACCACTCATACATTCATTAAAAAAGTCTGCTATATTTTTTCTAGAGATATCTTCTTCTCCACATATATTAAATTTTTGATTTGAAAAACTATCCCATTTTTTTGTTATTTGCTCTATCGCTTCAAGAACATCTTCTATATATACAACCTTTCTTGTAAATGGGTGAAAAACCTCTGCAACTTCATTTTTTCTTATACAGCTACTTAAGTAAGAAAGATACTTATCTTCTTTGGACAATACATAAGAAAGTCTAAAGACTTTAAAGTTTTTCTCTTTTTCAAAAAACTTTTCAATTTCATCTTTCATTTTCGCATAGTTACCAAAAGGGTTAGTAGCTGAATCTTCATCCACTGCTTTTTCAGTGTTGCCATATATAACATCACTTGAAAAAAACAAAACTTTTGCACCTCTACTTAGTGCTTCACTGATAAAGTATTTTGTTCCTATAACATTTATTTTATAGGCATATTCATAGTTATTATTACACTCATCTGGAGATGAAATTGCAGCTAAAAATATTATACTCGTGTCTGCAGTAATCATAGAATAATCAAATTCCTCACTGTTTAATAGATTCAAATAAACGCTTTCTTTATCATCCTTGCATGAAGTAGTAACAGAGCATTGAGTATTTCTTTCTTGCAATTTCTGTGCTATAAAACCATTTTTTCCAATAATTAATTTTTTATACATCATTATCCTTCTGAAATATATTTTGCATCAGTTCTTTTACTGATTCACTACTAAAATATTTTTTTGCGTATTTGATTTGTTCATCTCTTACCTTTGAACATTTTTCATTATCTGAATATATAGAAAGAACTGTTTTTGCAAATTTTTCAGGAGAGTCCTCAACAAACAAAATGTTTTCATTTTCAACAATTCCTTCTGCCCCTATACTAGTTGTTACAGTAGGGATGGCATGGCAAACTGCTTCAATAATTTTCCCTTTAACACCAGCACCAAAGGTTAATGGAGCAACAACTAATTTAATTTGATTGTATAAGTTTTCTAACTCAATATCTTCAACAAATCCTTTTATAATAATATTTTCATCTTCCATTGCTTTTATTTCATCTGGCACATTTGAACCGACAATAATAAACTTTATGTTTGAATTAGTTTTAATGATAATAGGCCATATATTTTGAAGGAACCATTTTACCCCTTCAACATTAGGAGTATGTGTAAATCCTCCAACAAATAAAATGTTCTTTCTTTGAGCAAAATCATTATTTTTACTTAAAGGGAATTTTTCTTTATAAATAAAAGTTGGTATAACCCTAATATTCCAATTAGGAAATCTTTTTTCAAAATATTCTTTTTCATATTCACTAATTGTCAGTACACAGTCTGATTTTTCAAATAATGACACTTCCTTTTCTTCCATATCTTTAATTTGATTTAAAAGACTTTTATCTTTTGAAATTTCATATTCTCTTTGCATCCTTAAAAAATGGAAATCTGTTCCATTGTAAAAAACTTTAGCAGAAGTATTTTTTTTGATTTTATCAATATATTTAATAGCAATATGCGGTCGTAATAAATACACAAAATCAAAATATTGTCCATTGGTTTTTAACCATTCATCAAAATGATGATAGTAATATCCTCCGTACAGTATTTCAATTCCGGCATTCTCAAGTATAGAAGTATATGGTTCATGTTTATAAAAATTATCTCCAACAAATGTTATATTATATCCTAATTCTTTTAATAAAAATAGATATTGCCACATTGTTCGTGAACCTGCATCTTTATCGTAGAAAGGAACATAATGATCAATAATCAAAATATGCTTTTTGTCCTTACTTCTATCCCTCGCTAAAAAAACATCTTGAGCATTTGGAAAATGTTCTTTTTCTAAAACATCTTTCCATTTTTCAAAAAATTTCTCGTTGTTAACTACTTGATATTTTTTGATTCCCGTGCTTGTATCTGTTCCATTGGAAATACCTTCAAAATGCACTACAATTGATTTTGGTTGCAGAACAACTTTATAGCCATGCTTACGAACTTCAAATGCCAAGTCAGAGTCTTCATAGTAAGCAGGGACATATCTTTCATCAAAGCCACCTATCTCATTCCACAGTTCTTTTCGTATCATTATTGCAGCACCGGAGATGTAGTCAACTTCTTTTACATAGTTATACTCTGGTTTTTCAGGATCATCAAGTCGACCAAAGTTCCATCCACTTGCATCATTCCAGATTATGCCTCCAGCCTCTTGCTGCCTTCCATCAGCATACACAAGTTTGGATCCAACCATTCCAATCGTTTTATCTTTTTCTATCGTTTCAAGTAATGTTGAAAGCCAATCTTTTTGAACATTTGTATCATTGTTTAAAAAAAAGACATATTCGCCTTTGGCTTGTTTTGCTGCATTATTACAATTGAGTAAAAAGCCAAGATTTTTCTTATTTCTTACAACATTTATATTTTTAACAAAATGTTTGATATTGATCGTGGCATCATTTGATACATCATCAGCGATAATGATTTCGTAAGCAATACCTTCCGTATGTTCTAAAATACTTTTGAGACAGTTATAAGTATAATCAAACTGATTATATACAGGTATAACTATAGAAACCTTTGGATTCTTAACTGTTGGAAACTCTAAAACCTCATCCACATGTGCCGCTTGCATTAAATCTAACTCTATTTTAGAAGATTCGGTTTTTATATAATATCCCATTCGTTCTAATACATAAGCATAATTACCTTGTTTTATATGGTGTAAAACTCTGTGAAAAGAATATTTATCAGTAACTTTATACAATTTAAATGGATGCAGCAAACTGTTTTTCATAATCATCGCTAACTCTTTTATACTATAATATTTTGACAAGAGTTTCCATCCATTGGAACTAAGAATTTGATGATAAATATTGGAGATTCCTTCTAACTCTTTAATTCTATCATTTAAACCAAACGCCCACTGATTTTTTTCTTCAACTTCATCTTGAAGTTCTACTATTCTTGACATCCTTTCACTTAAACTCTTTTCTAGTTCACTGATTGTTTCTAGATAGTTCTGCTCTTGTTCCTCTTTGCTTTGAACATCCTCTTGCAGTTTGCTTACAGACTCTTTTGTCTCACTCAAACTCTTTTCTAGTTCACTGATTGTTTCTAGATAGTTCTGCTCTTGTTCCTCTTTGCTTTGAACATCCTCTTGCAGTTTGCTTACAGACTCTTTTGTCTCACTCAAACTCTTTTCTAGTTCACTGATTGTTTCTAGATAGTTCTGCTCTTGTTCCTCTTTGCTTTGAACATCCTCTTGCAGTTTGCTTACAGACTCTTTTGTCTCACTCAAACTTTTTTCTAGTTCACTGATTGTTTCTAGATAGTTCTGCTCTTGTTCCTCTTTGCTTTGAACATCCTCTTGCAGTTTGCTTACAGACTCTTTTGTCTCACTCAAACTTTTTTCTAGTTCACTGATTGTTTTATTTAAGCTAAACGCCCACTGATTTTTTTCTTCAACTTCATCTTGAAGCTCTATTACTCGGTTTTTTATCAACTTTAGTGTATTATTAAGAATAAAGCCACTACTCAAATATCCATCTTCAATCTCTTTGTCACTACACACTGCGACAATGTATTTACCATTTATATTCAAATCAGATATTGTATTGATATCCAAATCTTTTGACTTTGCCTGATATATTAAATTAACGATTTCATCATTTTGATAGTAAAAACTTATATTTTTAAAATAAGTATTTAAAAAATTAAAAAATTCATTATGATAAAACTCTTTAATATGGTACTCATTTTTATAATTATTTATATCACTATATAAATATTTATCGGGAGTAGATATTACCAAACAGCCATCATCTTTCAATGTTCTTTTTATCTCTTTTAGAAAATCATGTTGTTTTTTTTCATCAATGTGTTCAATAGTTTCATACGAAATAATAATGTCAAAAAAATGATCTTTAAAAGGTAATTTCTCAACAGAAGACTGTATATATTCCACTTTTTCATTGGTTTGATATTTATTTTTTGCGAAATTGATTGATTCTTCACTAATATCAATTCCATAAGCTTTAGAAGCCGTTTGTGCTAAAATGGCTGTTCCATAGCCAGCACCACATGCAGCATCTAATATAGTTTTATTTTCAACTTGTTTTGAAATTGCAGTATAACGATTTATATGTTCATATACAATTTCATCATCTGAACCTTCAAAAAAATCAGGTATAAATCTCTCTCCAGTAAATTTCATTTCTTATCTTTCCTATTGTTATTTTTCACCACAAACCAAGGATTGAGTAGATTCTCTTTATTATAAACCATCGGTTTTTCTTCTTCTTTAGCGTATGTCATCTTTCCACTCTCACGCACTATGGCATCAGCTGCAGCCGTATCCCACTCCATAGTAGGAGCGAGTCTTGGATAGATGTCTGCCTCACCAACTGCAACCATACAGAGCTTTAGTGAGCTTCCTCGTGAGATCTGTTCTATCTCCTCGGTATCAAGCTTATCTATAAACTCCTGTGTCTCTTTTGAGAGGTGTGATTTGCTTGCTACGACAGTGAGCTTTTTCTCTGGGTTTGTATTTGTTTTGAGTGGGAGCTTTTGATTGTTTTTATATGCTCCATTGCCTTTTTTGGCTTTATACATCTCATCTATTGCAGGAGCATACACTACACCAAGTACAGGTGTATCTTTATGAATAAGGGCTATGTTTACAGTAAACTCCCCGTTTTTCTTTATAAACTCTTTTGTGCCGTCTATTGGGTCTATACACCAGTAGTATTTCCACTCTTTTCTCTCTTTGTAAGGTACTTCTTTGTTTTCTTCTGAGAGCATAGGTATCTCTGGATAGAGTTCAAACAATGCTTTGCATATAATTTCATTTGCTTTTGTGTCAGCTTCTGTGAGTGGTGAGTCATCCTCTTTGTACTCTACTGAAAAATCTTTTCTATATATCTTCATAATGGCATCACCTGCTTCTTTAGCAATGGCAACAATTTCTTCTAAGTTTATATTGTTTAATGTATTCATATTTTTCTATGAGATTCCCAGTCAAGCTGAGAATGACAAGTATCCTTTTTTTGTTAAATAATCTATGATTTTTTCCACAGACTCTTCTATACTGAGTTTATCTGTTTTTATAACTATCTCTGCATTTTTTGGAGCTTCATAAGGGGATGAGATCCCTGTAAAGTTTGCTATCTCCCCGCTCTTTGCTTTTTTATAAAGCCCTTTTGGATCTCTTTGCTCACAAACTTCTAGTGGAGTATCTATGTACACCTCTATAAACTCTCCATCTTCAAGAAGTCTCCTTACATTATCTCTCTCTTGTCTAAAAGGGGAGATAAAAGCACTCAGAACAATTATGCCAGCATCTACAAAAAGTTTGGCAACTTCACCAATGCGACGAATGTTCTCTATACGGTCTTCATCGCTAAATCCAAGTCCACGGTTTAGTCCTAGTCTAATGTTATCGCCATCTAAGAGGTAGGTATGCTTTTTGAGTTCATAAAGTTTTGCTTCAACTGCATTGGCAATGGTACTTTTCCCACTACCACTTAAGCCTGTAAACCAAAGCAGACAAGGTTTTTGTTGTTTTATCGCTGAGCGATCTTCTTTAGAAAGATGATGCTCGTGCCAGATTATATTTTTATTTGACATAGTTCTTCTTTATATGTTTTATGATGAGTTCTACTGACTCATCTACTGAGAGTTTATCAGTATCTACTACTATCTCAGCATGTTGTGGTTCTTCATAGACATCATTTACACCTGAGAAGTTTTGATACTCTCCACTAAGTGCTTTGGCATAAGCACCTTTATAATCTCTTTGTTTACAAGTTTCTACATCTGCTTTGACATAAACTACAACATTGTTCTTCACCATCTCTCGTATGGCTTTTCTGCTCTCTCTGTATGGACTCACAAATGATGCTACAGTAGAGATAGAGTTGTTTTGCAAAGTCTTTATAAGATTTCCTATGCGTTTCATATGTCTGTTCCTATCTTCTCTTGTGTAGCCTATGTCCGGTATAAGTTCTCGAATGTCTTTTGAGTCTATTCGCTCTAGTGGTATGCGAAGTTTTTCAAGTTCTTCATATACTCGGTCGGCTATAGTTGTTTTACCTGAGAGTGGCAGTCCTGTAAACCAGAGGTTAAAAGGTTCTATCTTCTTTCTCCCCCAGTTTATCTTAAACCAAGCTCTCTCATGTGCCCAGTAAAGTCCAACTTTAAGTACACTCTCTATAATACCTGTAGCGATAGCCAAATCAAGTCTTCCAAAAAAAACATAAACGATAATAACAGTAGTAGTTGTAGCAACAATGCGCCAGCTAATACCTTTTACAATTGATCGTTTATTTGTCTCTTTATACATTAGATTACTTTACACTCCCATTCTGGGAAATTATCTCGTATGTATTGGTTGAGTGCTTTTTCTGCATCTGTGTACTCTTTTTCTGCTAGCTTACTCACATCTGCTTCTCTTCTACTTACTCCTACTATCATACCTGCGCCAACAGTGTTATTTGTGATTCTATCAACTACTATGAAACTCCCCGTTAAGCGATTGTGTTCATAAGAGTCTGCAGCTATTGGTTGTGTTAGGAGCATTTTGCATGAGGCGATGTCGTTTAATTCCAGTCTATCGACTTTTGTTCTCTCATAACTGTTTACATCAATTTTATAGTTAATGTGTTCAAACTTTCCAGAGACAACAGAAGTAGCTCTTTTGATATCATAACTGCGCTTGACATCCATCGGATTTTCATCCATCCAAACAAGCATCACTTTGAGGCTGTTTGAAACTCTTGGTAGAGAGTCTGTATGGACTATCATATCGCCTCTACTTATGTCTACTTCATCTTCAGTTGTAAGCGTTATAGCCATAGGTGCATAAGCACTCTTGCATGTAGCTTGTCGATTTTTTTCTGTAATATCACCTGCATTTATAATGCTTTTGACTTTTGTAGTTTTACCAGATGGAAGTATGGTAATGTTATCACCAACACTCACACTCCCTGCTGCAATAGTTCCGCAAAACCCTCGAAAGTCTAAGTTAGGACGGTTTACATACTGAACAGGAAACCTAAAATCTTCCTCTTTTATCTCTTTAGATATATCCATACTGTCAAGCAAACCAAGAAGTGGTTGACCTTTGTACCATGGTGTGTTTTTACTGACATCTACAACATTATCGCCATCTAATGCGCTTACTGGTATGTAGTAAGTGTTTTTTATTCCTAACTCTTCTGCCAAGCTTTCATAAGCTGATTTTATATCATTGAACACATCTTCGCTAAAATCTACCAAATCCATCTTGTTGATAGCGATGATGACATGTTCTATGCCGAGAAGATTTACTATAAAACTGTGTCTTCTTGTTTGTGTGAGTATGCCTTTGCGAGCATCTATGAGTATGATGGCTACATCTGCAGTACTTGCACCTGTTACCATGTTACGAGTATACTGTTCATGCCCTGGTGTATCTGCGATGATAAACTTACGATTTTCAGTAGCGAAAAATCTATATGCTACATCAATAGTTATGCCTTGCTCACGCTCACTTTGAAGCCCATCAACAAGAAGAGCCATATCTATCTTCTCTCCAGTTGTTCCATACTTCTTACTTTCACTCTCAGCAGCACTGAGTTGATCATCAAATATCATTTTAGAATCATAAAGCATACGACCTATAAGTGTACTTTTACCATCATCAACAGATCCACAAGTCAAGAAACGAAGCATATCCTTGTTCTCATGCTCTTTGAGGTACTCTTCTATGTTTTTTATCTCAGCCATTAGAAATACCCCTCTATCTTCTTTTGTTCCATTGCGCCCTCTTGGTCTTTGTCTATCAATCTACCCTCTCGCTCTGAACTTGTTGAGAGTAGCATCTCTTTGATGATTTCTGGCAATGTTGTAGCGGTTGAGTTTATAGCCCCAGTGAGCGGGTAGCAACCCAGTGTTCTAAAACGAACCATCTCTTTTTTTGCAGTTTTTCTAAGTTCTTCAGGCATACGCTCATCATCTACTCGTATTTTTGTACCCTCATACTCCACTACTTCTTGCTCTTTTGCAAAGTAGAGTGAAGGGATTTCTATATTTTCTAAGTAGATGTACTGCCAAATGTCAAGTTCTGTCCAGTTGCTGATAGGAAACACTCGTACAGATTCACCTTTTTGTATAGCTGTGTTGTAAATATTCCACAGTTCTGGTCTTTGGTTTTTTGGATCCCATCTATGGTTTTTATCACGAAAGGAAAATATCCGCTCTTTTGCACGAGATTTTTCTTCATCGCGTCTTGCTCCACCAATAACTGCATCATAGCCACCTGCATTTAGTGCTTGTTTGAGTGCTTGTGTTTTCATGATGTCAGTATGCACTTTACTGCCATGAGTAAATGGTGATATATTCATATCAACACCTTCAGGGTTTGAGTGTACTATAAGATCAAAACCTAAATCTTTTGCTCGCTTATCACGAAACTCTATCATCTCTTTAAATTTCCACAGTGTATCTACATGTAGCATTGGAAAAGGTGGCTTGCTTGGTGCAAAAGCTTTCATGGCAAGATGAAGCATAACAGAGCTGTCTTTTCCTACACTATACATCATCACAGGATTCGTAAACTCTGCAGCAACTTCTCTAAGAATGTGTATTGATTCTGCTTCTAATTGTTTTAGATGTGTTAATCTTTCTTTAGTTATCATTATTATATTTTCCTAGGTACCAATCTATTGTTCTAATTATACCACTTTCAAAGTTCTCATCAGCCTTCCAGCCAAGTTTATTTTCGAGTTTTGTGGCATCTATGGCATAACGTCTGTCATGTCCTGCTCTATCTTCTACAAAAGTGATAAGCTCTTTATAACTCTCTTTTCCTATACGCTCTTTGGGTGGTACTTTTTCATCAAGTATTCCTGTAATGGCATCAACTATCTGAAGATTTGTTCGCTCATTTCTTCCACCGATGTTATAGACATTTGCCTCTTTACCTGTGTGGTACACTAAATCTATACCCTTGCAGTGGTCAAGCACATAGAGCCAGTCTCTTATGTTCTTTCCATCTCCATAGATTGGAATAGGCTCACCTGCTAAACATTTTCTAATTATGGTAGGGATGAGTTTTTCATCATGCTGTTTAGGACCATAGTTGTTTGAGCAGTTTGTAATCACAGTGTTGAGCCCATATGTTTCTTGGTAACTTCTTACTATCATATCAGAGCTTGCTTTGCTTGCTGAGTATGGAGAGTTTGGAGCATATGGAGTCTCTTCTGTAAAGAGGTCAGTCTCATTTAAAGTACCATAGACTTCATCAGTTGAGATATGGTGAAATCTACAATTTTGATATTCATTTTTATAGATAAATGGCTTTTCCATCCATCTGTTTTTAGCAACATCAAGCAGTGTAAATGTTCCATTTACATTTGTCTCAATAAATACTCCGGGATTTTTAATGGAATTGTCTACATGGCTCTCTGCAGCAAAGTGAATAACACCTCTTATATCATACTCATCAAATATAAACTCAACGAGTTCACGGTTACATATGTCACCTTTTATAAACTTATAACGAGGATTGCCTGCTACTTCTGTAAGGTTTTCTAAGTTTCCTGCATAAGTAAGCAGATCAAGATTGACTATATTGTAATCTTCATACTTCTCTAAAAAGTAGGGTACAAAGTTGCTTCCTATAAAGCCAGCACATCCTGTTACTAAAATTGTTTTATTTTTATTGTTAAACATTATCTTCTCTCTCCTAAAACTTTTAAACAGCTATCTAGTGAATCTTTCCAATATGGTATGCTTATGTCAAATATACTTTTGATTTTTGCCTTATTAAGCAGTGAATAGTGTGGACGAGTTGCCGGCGTTGGGTACTCTTTTGTCTCAATTGGATTTATTTCACACTCTATTTTTGCCATTCGCATTATCTCTTTTGCAAAGTCATACCAGCTAAGAACACCTTCATTTGAGTAGTTATAGATTGCAACTGTATCATTCTTAATCTTTGGTAAAATATCTAAAATAACCTGTGCAAAATCTTTTGCATAAGTAGGTGTACCCACTTGGTCAAATATCACCCCTAGACTCTCACGTTCTTTGCCAAGACGAAGCATAGTCTTTACAAAGTTCGCTCCAAAGCTAGAATATACCCATGAAGTCCTGATAATTACAGAATTTTTTGGATTTATCTCACGCAGAGCATTTTCACCTGCAAGCTTTGTTACTCCATAAACACCTTGCGGGTTTGTAGTGTCTTCTTCTGTATAAGGCTTATAGTTTTTACCGTCAAAGACATAGTCTGTTGAGATATGAATGAGTTTTATATTTTTATCTTTTGCAACTTCTGCAAGATATTTTACAGCCAAGTGGTTTACTTTGTCTGCATTTTCTCTCTCTTCTTCTGCTTTGTCTACTGCCGTATAGGCTGCAGCATTGATAATAGTGTCTATTTTGTTTTTTACTACAAATACTTCAACGGCAACTTTATCTGTAATATCAAGCGAGTCTCTGTCTGTAAAAAAGAAGTTGTATGCATACTTTTTTGAGAGCTCACGCAACTCACTGCCAACCTGACCGTTTGCACCTGTTACTAAAATATTACTCATTGTAGTAGTTTACCTCATAGTCAAATATATCTTCAGTCTCAGAGAGTTTTGGTTGAGTCTTGTCTTTTGCAGAGAGTAGCAGTTCCTCTTTTGGAACTATCCACTCTATGCCAAGTGCCACGTCATCAAAAGCGATGCCTCTGTCATTCTCAGGAGAGTAGTAGTTATCTACCTTGTAGGCAAAAACTGTATCGTCTTCAAGTACTACAAAGCCATGTGCAAATCCACGAGGGACTAAAAGCTGGCGTTTGTTCTCACCGCTTAGCTCCACACTCACGTGCTTACCAAATGTTGGGCTTCCTTTGCGAATATCTACAGCAACGTCCAATACTCTACCCTGAATAACACGTACGAGTTTCGTCTGTGCGGCAGGGTGGAGTTGGTAGTGAAGACCACGAAGCACGCCACGACTACTTTTAGATTCATTGTCTTGGCAGAAGTTGATTTTATAGCCTAAAAACTCTTGAAGTTTATCTGCTCTAAAAGTCTCTACAAAGTAGCCACGCTCATCACCGTGAACTTTTGGTTCGACTATTACTACATCAGGTATCTTTGTTCTTATAAAATTCATCTCTCTACTATACTTTGGCACGTTTTAGTAAATACTGTCCGTATCCATTTTTCTTTAATGGTTGTGCAAGTTGTATCAGTTGCTCAACAGTTATATATCCCATTTCATGTGCTATCTCTTCTATACAAGCCACTTTGAGTCCTTGACGTTTTTCAATGGTCTGTATAAACATACTTGCTTCAAGAAGAGACTCATGTGTTCCAGTATCTAGCCATGCATAACCACGCCCCATAAGTTTTACTCGCAATCTTTTCTCTTTTAGGTACTCTTGATTGAGTGTTGTAATCTCTAGCTCTCCTCTATCACTTGGCTGTACCTGTTTTGCTTTTTGTACAACATCATTTGGGTAGAAGTAAAGACCAACTACAGCATAGTTACTTTTAGGATTAGTTGGTTTTTCTTCAAGGGAAATCACCTCACCTTTTTCATTAAACTCTGCCACACCATATCTCTCTGGATCATTAACATAATAACCATATACAGTCGCTTTATTTTTCTCTTTTGCATTAAGAACACTTTGAGATAGCAGTTTTGTTAGTCCATGTCCATAAAAAATATTATCACCCAGAACAAGGCAAACATCACTATCTCCGATAAACTCTTCTCCCAGTATAAACGCCTGAGCAAGACCATCAGGAGAAGGCTGTACTTTATAGCTAAACTGCATTCCTATATCACTGCCATCACCCAAAAGTTTTTGAAAATTTGGAAGATCATCAGGAGTAGAGATAATAAGCACCTCTTTGATACCTGCAAGCATTAATACAGAAAGTGGGTAATAAATCATCGGTTTATCATAAATAGGTACGAGTTGTTTGCTGACTCCTTTTGTTATTGGATATAGCCTTGTGCCGCTTCCTCCTGCTAAGATAATGCCTTTCATATGTTCTTTCCTTTTTGTAGTTTCTCTTTTAAAATAATTTTTCCACCTTCAACCCCCGGTTGATTATAGGCATCAATGCACAAAACTTTCCACACAGCGATGTCAGCAGCTCATACTCATACATAAGCGCTGCTATGGCACTCTCACAGACTCCATCTATAGTTATGACATCACAGGGAATGTCGTTCATGTTGTTGATGGACTCTATGGTGGCGTCTGCCTGTTTGTTAATGAGTGAGGCAAACTCAAGATTGTTCAAATAGTCAAGCTCTTCAAGACCCTCTAGTGTAACTGCAGGGATTTTGAGGTCATTTTCAAAGTTTTCTACCTTAATGACGGTTACAGTTTTATCTCTTTTTCCTTCGATGATGAGTTGCAAAAAGGAGTGTTGGTCTATTGGGCCGATGATGCCTATGGGTGTGAGGCCTTGTCGTGTAGAATTGATGTCTACTTTACCAAGGCTCTCTCCCCAGAGTTGAATATACCACTTGTTAAAGCCCTCTAAACGTGAGGAGTAGGAGAAGACGACATTGATATTAAAGCTGTTTTTATACTCCACCAAGAAGCGGGCTTTTTTAAGAAGACGGTTTTTTATCTCATTTTGCTCCACAAAAAAGGCGTCATGAATTTTTTGTGCCCCTTTGAGCAGTTCGTCTATATCTATACCGACAATGGCAAGCGGCAGGAGTCCCACAGCAGAGAAAACAGAAAACCTTCCTCCCACATTTTTAGGAATCTCAAAAGTTTTCATCTGATGTTTATCTGCATAGCTTTTGAGTTTGGAATCATTTTCAGTGACAACAACACAGTTTGACTTATCAATCTTCACAAGTGCATTAATATACTTAAAAATTGCAACAGTTTCAATAGTTGTACCCGATTTGGAGATAACTATAAAGAGAGTATCTTCAAGTGCTATGCCTTCGACTTTTGACTTAATGTCAATAGGGTCAGTTGTCTCTAAAAAGATGAGCTTTTTTTCCAGGCTGCGTGAGTGTTTGAGATACTTATAGATGGCATAGGTCCCGAGTGTACTCCCGCCAATACCGATAACAACGATGTTTTTTTGCTTGACTGTTTTGGCATAGGCTTTAAAAGGGATAGTATCAATAAAAGGAAGCGTATAGTAGCCTATATGCTCTTTTTCCTCTTTTATCGCTGTAAAAATATCATCATCTGATATGGTTGGATTGAAATTATGTTGGTATTGCAACTTTTTAAATTCACTTAAATATTAATTTTAGTTGTATTTTACACAAAATTCTTTAATCTTAACACAAATGGGGGGGGAATCCTGGTAAACTTATCAAATAATGTAACTTTTTGGAAGTTTTAGATAAGTTTGACTCTTCATTTTTAGTATATATAATTATAATAATTGCACTATGAAATTAAAAACTAGTTTATCTAAATGTATATGTACAGTTAACTACTATGAATATGTAAAAACTCATATCGAAGATGTAAATTTGTCAAAAGTTCATGGTAAGCTAATTGACTTGCAATATGAAGATATTTTCTCTCATCTGTATGTATGTTTCGCAACTCTACTGTAATATAGTATTGGCAAAATGGTTCAATCATAAAATTAAATTTATCAAACAAAGTATTTAGCTTTTTATGCTCAGTTAAAATATAATTATCATGCATTGCTTCAATTTCTTCTTCTCTTTTATACTGTTCAGATTTTACTGCAATGATAAGCCAATTCATAAATATTGCTATAAATAATAAAAGAAAGAGAAATCGAGCGAGTATGCTATTAAACTGAAAGAGAAGTGATATCAATGTAGCAAAAATAAAAAACAATTGAAAATAAACATATTTTTGATACTTTTTTCTCGCACTATTAATATCCATTATTTTTACTTTAAACTGTTCTGGTGCTGTTAGTTCTTTTTTTGCAATTAATTGATGTGAAGTTACATTGTGATATTTTCGAGGAAAGTGAAATAATTTTAAAATCAGGTTTTGTATAGAAATCTGGTCTCTCATAACCATGTTCGCATTATTTCCATGATTCTCACTGGTTTGCACTTCTGGCACTTATATTACCGAATCCATCATAAATTGTTTAATCATTTTTTTCAACTCCTGTATTTGTTCAGAATTTAATGTTTGAGTTGCAAGATAAACCAATTTTAGTAACCCATCATCAATATCATTGTTTAACGATTTTTTTTCAGAATATTGGCTACCAAATACTGTTCCTGCAATATTCCCATGATTATCACTAACAATTGCAGCACCAGTAGAATTAAAAATTTCTTGAAATATTCCAAGTTCTCTACACTTTTTTTTAACTGCTGAAATAGAATTTCTTATTTTCCAATTGGAAATAGTTTTTGGAGATGTGTTAATTACCTTAGATAACCCAGAGATAGAAGATACATTGTAATAAGCAAACATTCGCTCCAATATATCCTCAACGGTATATTTATTTTCCATATTAACCCCATTTAAGAACAATTAAAGAATATATTCGTCATAATTCTACAAATAAGAACATATTGATTCAAATGTTCTCAAGTGATTATATAATAATACCAATAAAAGGAAAAAAATGCAAATCAATGATGAAATTGGATATATCAAAAAACAATTAGACCAAATTATAGATTTTTTAAATCAAAAAACGAATTCTGAAGAATTAATAACTATCGAAGAAGCTGCAAAATTAAGCAAAATGGAATATCAAAAGTTACGCCAAATGTTTTTGAATGGTGAGATTCCTGGTAAACGATTTGGCCGAGCAATCAGAATCAGTAAATCTGCCTTACTGAAATGTAGAGAGGAGAAAAAATAATGGGTTCAATTGTTGTAAAACTTCCACTCGCAACTGTTTTGCATGAAATGGAGTATTTTTTAAAATTGGAAGATAATAGTATTTATTTTCGAAGTAGCAAAAGAGTAAGTGTTGTTTATTTGGATGAACTCTTAAAAATACCTTCAGTATTTTATGTTCCATTACAATCAATAAGTGCCAATATTGGACTTAAAAAGTTTGAGCAGGTTGTTCCTTATCTAAGTATAGTTCACCATATCCCTACTATAGATGCATTGCAGTTTATATATTTTACTTTTTCGAAACAAGATATTGCAGATAAAGAAATTGAGTGTATTTTTGTAGAAGCAAAAAAAGGTATTGCAAAAACACACTTTTTATATGATTTAATAAAAATCGACTCTTTACTAGTCAAAAATACAAGTAATTTTACAGGCAAAATAGATTATGAAAAACTAGAAAAAGAGTTTCATACTGCTTACACAAAGGCTACATATAAAAAACTTGTAAAAAAACCAGGTAAATATTTTTTTCAAAATCTTTTGGGTTTAAATTTGCATCACAAAAGAAAGGATTCCAATGCAAAATAAAAATGAAGAAAAAATCTTAAAATTTGGAAAATATGTCTGCCAACAGACTCTGGATTATAGAGATGATTTTGCCCTTTATAATATTTTGAAAACTTTAAAAATAACATTCTATTTAAATAAAGATCATGATGACTTGCTAGAAGAACTATTGAAACAGTGTAAAATTAAGCTTGATTTACCTCTATTTTTTAAAAAACTAGATCAAATACTTGAAAATTTGAATGGCACTCCAAAGAAATCTATGCTAAAAAAATCTCCAAAACAACTACAAGAAGCACCTTTAACATGGCTGTATTATGCAATTTATTTTTCGTTAGGCCTTGAAAATAAAACAGAAAAAGATTTTATAAACAATTCAAATATTCAAACTGTTCTCTTGTTGGTGATAAAATATCACCTATCATATATTATTTATAAAAAAGATGAAAGAGCCTCCAAGTCTCCTGCTGTATATAAAGATAGCACACAAACTATTGTTCGCATAATAGAATATTTACTAGCATTTGCACGAGAAAATAATGAAAAATTAAATAATATCTATTTCAATACTAAACAAGCGCTTGATCAGAACTTTTTTAATCTTTTAGAAGATCAAAATTCTAATGAAAAAAACTGTTTTTTTATAAGACGCGATAAAAAAATAGGTAATTTTTTAGTCTATCAAAATCATGAACTAGATATTCATATCCAAATTGAGTCAAGTCGTATGATTAGAAAAGGTGAATCTAGAAATGATTGGCAAAATACCAATATTGTGCATTATATACTTGATGGAAAGCAGTATTACATGCAAATACTTCAGTTAATTTTTCCTTCATCTGACGGAAATGGAAATGGTGGAAACGGAGGATCGGGTGGAAAAATACAATTCACAGAAGAAGAGGAATTCTTAAGAGATGTCATAAAACCAAAAGTACAACTACCAGAAGATTTCTCTCATGAAGATGCCATTGATGCACTGAATCGTGCCAAACTTAAAAAACGTGCTGTCCCTGCAAATGGGGAACAACAAGATATTCCAAATCTCTATAAACAACAACTGCAAAACAAAGCATTTTCAGCAAATATTACCAAAAGAGCACTTGTTTTATCAGCTGACTATGATATACCACCATTGCCAATCTTAAAAGACTTTATACATTTTTTAACTCAAAAACCTTTTGAGGGTACACTTATAGTTGAAGATATATATAAAACAATCTTTATGACTGACACACTCCTTGGATTAGGTTATGTAAAAATTTTAGATCTTTTTTTACAAAACCAAAAAATCATAAAACTAGAAAACAATTATCTTAAAATGGACCTCGATAATAATCTATTTTCAAAACGATCAAATAGTTATTTGCAAGAAACAACGAAAAAAATTATTTATAGAATTCCATATAGTCTATCACTACTTATAAACCGTGTACAAAACTATTTTCACGACTTTACTGATATGCAAAAAAAAGAACTTTACAACGAAGATAAAGCAAATGAATATTTTATGTTTATTAAAGAACAGATAAAGGCTTATCCAAAACATATAAGTCTCAACCCAAAACATATGTGGAAAATACTAGATTCTTACCGTAAGAAATACCTGTATGAAGATATGAGTACACTGTTTTGTATAGGTAGATATCAGCAAAATGATACACCTAAGCTTGCCTATGCCTCTACTAACAAGCGTGCACAAGGTCATTCAAATTTAGTTGAATTACTTTATGAGGAACTCGATATGCATATATGTTGTGCCAATCTTTTAGAAATAGAAGCATCAGTCTTTAAAAAATCCATTGAGTTTAATACTACATCTCAATATATTGGATCGGGACAAGTTGTTTTACCACAAAAAAGTAGCATGTTTTTTCAATCTTTAAAGAAGCTAATGATACGCGAAGAAAATGAAGAAAAATATTTTAATTTTTATGCTCTATATACAAGGTATGCAATGAGCTTATTATTGGGCACAAGAGGCTATTATAATTCTGCAAATTTAGATAGACTTAGTTTTGAACTTCACACATTTGTAATCTCAGAAAAGTCTCAAACACTTCTAAGTGGAGTGCGCATTATCCCCATGTCTAAGGAAATTGAAGATATTTTAAAAAAGTATCAATTACTTGCGGAGAGGCTTTGCATTCCTACTGACAATATCTATTTAATCAATAATAACAAATATGAAATTTATAAAACTGAAAATATTCTAAACATACTTGAGAATTACAATGTTGAGCAAAGTTTAATTGATTTTGTACGTTTAGTGCCTCTCAATACTGGTCGCCATGCTATTACAAAACTTGCAATGGAAACCAATTTTAATCTTTTTTATCTAGAATCTTTTATGGGGCACTATATAGCCGGTGCTGAACAGATGGGGATATACTCAACACTTGATATGCCAGACTACATTAGTAAAATAAGAGACTTAACATCAAATATTGCAAAAATTTATGGAGTTTAAGATGCAAGAGACAATAAATACATTAGAAGAAGGAATGAAGAAACACTCATCGATAAGCGCTTCTTTTAGAAAAGAACTTATCAGTTTTTTAAGCAAACATATCGAAGATGTGGCAGTTATAAAAAGTAAATTTGTATTTAATCTGAAGTTTTATGATCTATTTACAAAAATGCTTGAGAAAAAAAGTGATGGAGGAGTGCTTAATGAAAATGAGTATTACAAAAATTTCAATAGACTAAAACGCTTCAAGCTTATTCATCAAAAATCAGTATTTTTTCCAAAAGCCTTGAGCTTAAGATCAATAAATCCAACACATATAAGCTTATTGAGTGAAAGTTTTAATGATTTAGACATGATAGTGAAGCAGAGAACCTATATTATTGATAATATTCTCAAAAAAGACAGTGAATCTCTTGCTTATCTCTACATCTATTTACGAGTTTTTGCATTACGACCCTTAGATGTTGCCCTGCTTCAAAAAATTAGTTTACAAAATACAATACACTTAAATTCACATCTAATCATCCAATACATTGAGGACGATATAAGTGTATTGAAAAAGAACGAAGCATATCATCTTTATATATATGATAATGCTATTTTACCTTTCTTGTCAACATTAGCTCATGAAGATGATTTTTTATTTAAAAATATACAATTTTTTGAAGATTTTTTTCTAAATTTTAAGCGGACACATCTTAAAAATATACATATAATCAAATTAAAATATCTAAGCAGAAACATTCATCTTTTTAGTAACTCACCAATATATTTGACAGTTTATGCCAAGATAATACCCACTGTAAAACTTACTCTCAGCGAGATTAATAAATTGATACCAAATAAGATACCTCAACACTTATTAAACAAAGAAGAAAAGTATATTCAAGCAGTTTTTTCAAAAAATAAAATTGATGCAGATGAGCAAGATGTTATTGCAAATACTAGAAATAAAGAAGATACTATTTCAGGTCTTCAACTTAAGGAGTTAGATGATTTAATGACTTTTTTACATGCTAAATCAAATGTTTTACAAACAAAACAAGTAAATAGATCCTTAAGGGAGATTGCCTATTACTTGCAGATAGACAAATCAATCCATGCAAAAATGTTTTTAGAATACATTATGTATTTATTACAACTTCATCGTAAATACAAACTAAGAGCATCGACAGTAAGAGGCTATATATGGACACTGAATAAACATTTATTGAAAAACATACAAGATCTGAATGACATACAGAATTATGAACTTGAAAATTTATACAATAGACTGAACTCAGGCAAATATAAACTCTCATCTATCAAACAAATCACCAAGATTATTAGTAGATTTTTTAAATTTCATGCAAAAAAAGGATTAAAATTTGATACTATTGCCCTCTTCTATCCAAAATCACTAATATTTTTTGATGAATACAAAGAAATCTTGACCTTACTTGAACATAATATACATACTCAAAAAACACGTCTAGGAAAACATGATAAATTAGAACTATTACAACAGCAAGTTATTATCATTTTGGCTTATTATGGAGGTTTGCGCAAAAATGAACTCAGAACAAGAATGTTGCCAGATTTTTATTTTTTTGATAATGAAATCTATATAGATGTTAACAATACTGGGCTAAGGAAGCAAAAATTAAAACTTAAAACTTCACATGCAAAACGAAGGGTACAGCTACATCTAGATAAAGATTCCATGAAAATACTAAAAGAGTGGTATTTTTTGCGCAATCGATTATCTAAACGATCAGAATATCTTTTTTTAAAACGCAGTCATAATGGAGGTTTTTTAAATAAAGTTATCGGTGAAGATATATTTAATCAGCTCAATGCAATAATTAAAAAAGTAACAAACAGATATGCGACATTCCACTCATTTCGCCATTCATATGTTACATATAATTTCCAAAATCTAATAAATGGCTCAAAACAACCTTACTCTTTAATAGAGCAGGCAATACAGACAGGACACGAAACTCCGGAGATAACACTTAATTCTTATGTACATGGAGATTTATTGCGTGTGATACAAGCAATAAAAGACTCAGGTCACGAATAACTCATAATCATAAATTGGATAAATACTATGTCAATTTGTAAATTATTTGTATTTATTCTTATTTTTTTGCTACTTTATTTAAAAAGGATAAAAGGAACCTCTTATGGAAAACAAAGCAACAATCACCTGCCCTCACTGCCATACCAAAATAAGCATAGAAGATGCTTTATATACTCAGTTGGAATCACAGTTCAATAAAGATATTCAAGAAAAAAGGGAGCAGTATAAAAAAGCACAGCTTGAACTGCAACAAAAAGAAGATACACTAAAAAAAGAGCAAGAACAGTTTGAAGACAAACTCCAAGATGCTCTTACTCTTAGACTTAAAGCTAAAGAACAAGATTTAAGAGTATCTATTCAACAAGAGATGATGCAGATTAAAGAGCAAGAAGAAGCACTGCTAAAAGCTGAACTTGATAAAAAGAGCAAAGAGCTGCTTAGTATGCAACAAGAAGCAGATAGAAAACTTCAAGAAGCCCTCCAACAGAGTAAAAAAGAGCAAGAGATGCAGATAAAGGCACAACTAGAACAAGAAAGTGCTCTAAAAGTAAAAGAGTTAGAAGATGCCCTTCAAGCAAAATCACAACAAGTTCAAGAGCTTGAAGTAAGCAAAGCAGAGATTGCAAAACTTAAAATGCAAATCGAAGAAGCAACTGCTAAAGCAAAATCAGAAGCTCAAATAGAATTTTATCAAAAACTAACAGAAGAAAAACAAAAAGCCATCCAAGAGGTCAATTCCCAAAATGAACTAAAACTCAAAGAAGCAGATGAAAAGATGCGACAGCTTCAAGAACAACTCCAAATCGCTCAAAGAAAAGCAGAACAAGGAAGTATGCAGACACAAGGTGAAGTGCAGGAGTTGGCAATTGAGGAGTATCTCTCTTCAAAATTTCCTCTTGATACGATAGAAGAGATTAAAAAGGGGCAAAGAGGGGCAGATTGTTTGCAAATCGTAAATACTCAAGAGAAAGTAAACTGTGGGAAAATATATTATGAATCCAAACGCACAAAAGAGTTTCAAAAATCTTGGATAGAGAAGTTCAAAGCAGATATGAGAGAAAAAGGTGCAGATGTTGGTGTACTTATCACCGCTGTACTGCCAAAAGAGTTAGATAGAATGGGATTTTATGAGGGCATCTGGGTATGTACTTTTGATGAGTTTAAAGGGAGTGTCGCACTGATTCGTACCTCAATTATACAGGTCTCACTAGCCAAAGCATCTCAAGAGGGTAAAAGTGACAAGATGATACTACTTTATAACTATCTCACAAGCAATGAGTTTGCAATGCAAGTTGAAGCGATAGTTGAAGGATTCACAACAATGCAGAGTGATTTGCAAAAAGAGAAAAACGCAATGGCTCGCATTTGGAAACAAAGAGAAAAACAGCTTGAAAAGGTATTAGATAACACTATAGGTATGTATGGCTCAATTAAAGGTATAGCGGGCAATGCTATAGGTAATGTAAAAGCTCTTGAATTAGAGTATATTGAAGATGAGGAGGAGGAATAAAATGTTTGGAATCGAAACAGGATATATAAAAATTATAGATGAAAAACATCAAATTGTCTATCACTCAGGGAGTGCAGATGAAGTTGATTTAGAGGTTGATGAGTATTATGCGATATTTGTGCCTCAAGATGAGATTGAAGATGTAGAGATAGATGGTGAGTATTGTGGTTGGGGAGAGACTGAAAGAGGCAAAGAGTATCATGTTTATGGCTTTAGTGATTATCAAAGTTATGCCTATGCTTTAGCAAATATGTATATAGAATAGATGATGTATATCTTTGTATATGGCACTCTTAAAAGAGGGCTTCATAACCATGATTTACTTGAAAATGCAGAGTTTGTATGTGAAGCTACCACAAAAGAGAAGTATCCTATGGTTAATACAGAGGAGCATTTTCCATATCTCATAGATGATAAAGGGATAGGACATCACATACAAGGAGAGGTGTATAGGATTGATGAGACGATTTTAGCGATACTTGATATTTTAGAGGGGTATCCTGAGCATTATGATAGACAACAGATTCAAGTTGTCTCACTTGGGATTGAGCTTACGGCAATTGTCTATTTTTTAAAAGATGAAATAGACTATACAAACCTGAAGCTTCTTGAGAGCTTTTAAATAAAACTAACACAAAGGATATACGATGGAAAATATAAATGAAGAGTATTTTAACAATATGCTGGATTCGCTTTTTGAGGATGATGAAGATTTACGAATGTCACTTTTGAAGCAGTATATGTACGATAAGGACAAAGATATTTTTATCACTCCAAACAGTGAGCTTGATGAGGAGGAAGGGGTTGAGTGTTTAAAGAAACTCCATACAAACAGAAATGGATTTGATGTTTATATGTATGTAGTTAGAGTAGATAGAAGTAATCTTCCAAAAAAACCTTAACAAAAAAATAATAATTTGATAGAAAATGAAAACCATTCTTTTACAATTTTTTTCTGCTTATGAACAAAAAAGAGATATTAAGCCCATCAAGAAAAAAGATATTCTCTGGAACAATAAACCAATAAAAGAAAAATCTGTTTTACTGTGGGATTTGGAAAATATTCCTTTTCATCGCTTAAATGACATTAAAAGAACTATAAAATATACTCCCGATGAGCTATATATCATCACAAAACAACACTTAGGGATTAAGCTACTTACTAAAATACAAAAGGAAGGTTTTCAAGTTTTAACAGACCATAAAACTATTTCAGATGACAAAATAATTGCAATGATGAAGTTATTTCATAATAGAGAAAACATGGTACTCATTAGTTCTGATTCTGATTTTGCAAGAGAGATGAATAAGTACCTAAAAAATCATAAGCTGCACTGGATAGTAGTTGAGAATGTTAAAAAAGCTGTTGTAATGAGAGTGAACTTAGCAAGTACAAATCTTACTCTTAGTACCATAGAGCATAAGAGAACTCAAAAATCTCATGCTCCAAAGAATCCAAGAGGATTTTATAAAATTAAAAACGAATATGATATAAAAGTCTATTATAAATACTATATGGGAAGAATCAAAGAGTGGCTTATTAAAATAAAAAATTCTCTTGTCTTAATATCATTACAACAAAAAGTAGATAATAAGAACTTAACTATTTCCAATATAGAAACGATTCAAAAAGAGGGAACAAGAGCAGTTTATAGACGAAATTACAAAGGAAGAAGAGTTATCTGTGGAAAACTCTACTTTTATGACTCCGGAATGAAATTAATGCTCCATAAAAATCTTTTACGCAAGTATCATATGCCAAATTTTAAACACTCTATCGAATTTAATGACTTTGTTCAAGTTGAAAATTTGATACATTTTAAGCAGAGTGAAAATGAATATTATTTAAATGAATTTAAAAGACGCCAATTCTAACTGAGCATATTTCATTGTTAGAAGAATTTGTAATCACAACAAAGTAATTTCAGTAGTATTAAGTACAATCAAAAAAACTATAAGTATATGCTTTAAGGTTATTGCGAACACTATTAAATTTTATTTAAGTTTAAAATAGATAATTAGTAAATTTTAGCTATAATTATTAAATTAATATAAAATCAATTCGCGAGAAGCTTAAAATGAAGAAAAATACCATTACGAGGGTTCAATCGGAAATTCTAGATATACTAATTCAAGAAAAAAACTCTCTAAACTTAAAAGAAATAATACTTAAGCTTGGGAAAATTTCCACTGGTCCAAGAGCAATGCAAAAAGAGATGAGTAAGCTTAAAGATGCAAATAGGGTTAGTGTGACAGGAAATGCAGCATCCACACAGTATAGTATACAGGATGTTCAACGAGCATATCCTGGGTATAGTTTTTTATATGTTTATAAAAACAATGTAATTATTGGAGAGTTTTTTAAACTCAGAGAAAAATATCGCTTTTACTATGATAGTGAATACCTTGCTAAATATAATAAAGCAATTCCTACATTACCTCTGCAAATAGAATGTTTTGATTTTGACAATATTCCTGCCATATTTGAAGAGAATATGCTTGAGGGTATTAATAGAGAAATTGATGAAGTAGTTCATAAAACATCTGATGAATTTGAATTACTCGCAAGAATGGATGATAGTATTGGAGATTTGTGCTTTTCAAAATCAAAAGAAAGATGTTTCATTGAAGGTGCCATGGCAAGTAATTATATGAGTTCTTTAAATGATATTCTTGGAGAGCACCCTATGATTAATATCTTAGATGGGTTTGAGATACGCATAGAAGAGGAAGAGCTTTTTCCAGAAGAGTATGATCTCTCTAAAATTGAGATGAAACAAACTCAAGGGATTAGCGGTTTTCAGTATAAAAAACTTGTCAATATTGACTTTGAAATGAAAACTATTACAACAAATGAAAAAGCTCATATGTATATTCTTAAACCTTATAGTCGTCTCAAAGCAAATAGTACAAATGAAAATTATTTCCCCCATATCTCTTTAAATGAACATCTGCATCTATCATTTGCTAAAAATGAACTTGGTTTTAGAGTGCCTTATAGTGCGATAGTAAAATCTGATATAGATGATGAATATCACTACATAGTAAAAAGATTTGATAGGCTTGGTACAAATCGCTTTGCAAAGTCTTCTTTTGCTGCTTTTTTAGGCTTGAGAAGTGAAAATAAATATGATACAACTTCTGAAAAAATGTTCAAACGGATTGCCAAGGAGTTGATTGCCCCAAAAGAGAGAATGGAACTACTCAAACACTATGTTTATTCATCGATTGTTGTTTATGAAGATCTTCACACTAAAAATCTATCCATTATATATGACAATGAAAAACCATTGTTTGCACCACTTTATGATGTTTGCTGTACGGGGCTATATGATAGTACAAAAGGATATGAATCAAGATTACCTATTAATGGAAAGCAGACAAAAATTCGACCAAATGATTATAGAGGCTTGTGTAAAATCCTAAATATTGACTACAAAGAGTTTTTTAAAGAAGCAAAAATTATTGCTCAAAAATATGAAACAAAAATGCCTCTTTACTTTAATCAGATAGCAAAATTAGGACACATCCCTTTTTATCATAAAAAGCAAGTAAAAAAAAGAGGCTCTAGCGATATTATATTAAAAAGAGATGTGAATCCTGTTGAGTTTGTAAATGTATTACGAGAATTTCATTCAAAAAGAGTAAGAGAACTTAAAGAGTTACAATGGATAGAATAGCTTATTGCATAATATTTACATTAATACAACTATATAACGAAAAACATTAGTTTTCCGACATACTTATCAAAATCTTGCAAATGAATACTATTTTTAGCTAAAATATATACGAAAAACTATGTCGGATTGATAAAGTGTCCGAAAATATACTACAGGAGGTTTTTCGTATGTTAATTGGTTATATGAGAGTTTCAACTGAAGATCAAACAACTCAGTTACAAAAAGATGCATTATTAAAATATGGTGTAGATAGTAGAAATATTTTTGAAGATACAATATCTGGAAGTAAAGATAAAAGAGAAGGTCTTGACAAGGCTCTTGATTTTTTACAAAGTGGAGATATTTTAGTTGTCTGGAAATTAGATAGGCTTGGGAGAAGTTTGGCACATCTTATCAATATCATCAATTCATTAAAAGAAAAAGGTATTGGTTTTGTGTCTATAACAGAAGGGATGGACACATCTACTGCGAGTGGCGAACTATTTTTTCATATCTTTGGTGCATTGGCACAATTTGAGAGAAGCTTAATTCAAGAAAGAGTAAATGCTGGTTTAAAAGCAGCCAAAGCAAAAGGGAGAGTTGGAGGTCGTCCAAGAGCAATAGATGACGAAAAACTTATGATTATAAAAAAAGCACTTGATGATGGTATGAGTAAAGCAGCAGCATGTAGAACTTTTGGAGTTAAGCGAAGTACTCTTATAGATAGTTTAAATCGGTTAAAAGTACAATCTTAAGTTTGAGTTTATACTTTCACATTGCAATTCTGATAATTATGTATAGTAAAAATAAAGAATTGAATTCGTCTAAATCTTAGAAAATGTTACATTATCTTATAAATGCTTTTTTGACGAGTTTGATAATAAAATAAATTTTAAAATGAAACGAAAAAACAGAATAATCATCTCAAATATGGTATGATTATATAAAGGTATTTAATATGAAAAAATGGATTTGGGAAAGAGAAGGTTATCCTAACTTTACTTATGATAAAACAAAAGTGGACTTTTTAGTAGAAAAAGTTTCTCAGGAGCAAGGTTATCTTATCGCTATGAGTGAAGTGATGAACCGAGACACTATAACTCAAAAACAATTAGAAGCTTTAGAAAATGAAGCTATAAATACAAGTGCAATTGAGGGAGAGATTTTAAATCGTGATAGCGTAAAAGCATCTATAAATAAACGTTTTGGTCTTAGAGATATAGACTATACAAAAATAGACGAAACAACAGATAACCTGATTGAAATACTTATAGATGCCAATACAAATTATGACAAAGATTTAACACTAGAGAGACTTTTTGGATGGCATCATGCACTTTTCCCAAAAGGATACAGTGGATTTATAAAAATAAATATTGCTTCTTTTAGAGGAGAAGAAACTATGCAGGTTGTCTCCAATGTAGCTGGCATAGAAAAAGTTTACTATGAGGCTCCACCTAGAAATAGATTAGAAAAGGAGATGGAAGATTTTCTAGAGTGGTTTAACAGTGAACCAACACATATAGTAAAAGCGGCGATTGCCCATCTTTGGTTTGTCATTATTCACCCATTTGATGATGGGAATGGAAGAATTGCAAGAGCTGTAACAGATTTAGTTCTCTCAAAAATAGAACGTTCTAAAATCTCAAAACTCTATTCAATGTCAAGTGCTATAAATGCAGATAGAAAAGGCTATTACAACGCTTTAGAGCATACAACAGGCTATATAAAACGAAGTGATAATCATCTTGATATAACTACATGGTGTATCTGGTTTTTAGAAACACTTCATACCACTCTTGTTGATACTAGAAAAAAACTTCACTATATTATAGATAAAACAAAATTTTGGGATAAGTTTAAAGATTGTAAATTAAATGCACGACAGATAAAAGTGTTAAACAGAATTCTTGATGTGGGAGTAGAGAATTTTTTAGGAGATTTAAGTAAGAAAAAATATATCAAAATAGCTGACACAACACCAAGTACAGCTTCTCGTGATATCGCGGAACTCTTAGAGTTTGGATGCATTGAACAAGTTGAAGGTACTCAAGGGAGAAATATTCGGTATAGAGTTGTTGTTTAGTTCTCTATCTGGAATGTCCCCTAAAAACTAGACAAAACTGAATTCTTTTAAATATCATATTATCTTATAATAAAGCTGTATTCTTAACTTGGTAGTTTTTACACAATAAATCTATATCTTGTGAAACAATCGTGAAACATTTTCAAGTGCTATTTTTAATAAAAAACAGTTTATCAGGTACCTATTTAAGGTACTTTGAGGTAAATTGAACAGTTTTTATATAAAAGCTTAATATATTATCAATTTTTTACATCTTCCTTGCTAAAATTAGAGTAAATAATTTGAGACAAATAAAAATATTTGATCATGTTTGTAATAGAGTTAATATAAGGTAAAAAAATATGAAGTTCAATGTATATTGTGATGAAACACTACCAGAGCTTTTTACTTCAACTAAGGCAGTGGATAAAAGATTAATGATAGGAAGTCTTTGGATTGAGTCTGGCTTAAATGATAGTATAAAACAGCATGTTAAAGAGCTTCGTCAAAAACATAATTGTTGGGGTGAAATTAAGTGGACGAAAGTATCTCCATCAAAAGAAGCATTTTATTTAGATATTATTGATTTATTCTTCTCTTATTGTCAAACGAACCCTAAAAATTTGCACTAAAAAGTAAAAAAAAGTTACAATTTGAAACTTAAACCACCACTTTGTTTTGTCCTGTTTTGTTTGAAGATTTAGCTCCAAACTTATATAAATCTGAATTGATAATTCCTGACTCTTTTTTCTCTTTTAATCTATAGCTGTCTCCTTGTATGTTGATGATGTGTGAATGATGCAGTAGTCTATCGAGGATAGCAGTTGTTACAACCTTATCACCTGCAAATACCTGTGACCACTTGCTAAAGACAAGATTGGAGGTAAGGATAGTAGAGGCTTTTTCATACCGTTTAGAGATAATCTGAAAGAAGTGATTGGCTTCCTCTTTGTTCATATTGAAATAACCTATCTCATCGATAACAAGTATTGAAGGATTGGTTACTGATTTTAAAAAGGCATCATACTTCCTCTCTTTTTTGGCTTTATTGGCATTGGCAAGTAATTCTGCAATAGTAGTAAACTTTGCTTTGTATCTGTTCTGAACTGCCTTATATGCCAAAGCAATAGCCAGATGGGTTTTGCCTACACCACACTCTCCAAGGAGAATAATGTTTTCATGCCGTTTAATAAAACCTAGAGTTGCCAACTCCTCTATTTGTTTGCGGTTAACTCCTACAGAAAAAGTATAATCAAACTGCTCAAGCGTTTTAATAGCAGGAAACCCTGCAAGTTTGGTTAGGGTGTTTTTACTTCTGTCCATTCTACTGTTATTTTCAAGCACTAAAAGTTCATGTAAGAACTGTGTATATTGCCAACTCTCTTTGGCAGCAGTGGCGGCAACAGTGTGAAACTCGTTTGCTACAGTAGAGAGTTTGAGTGATCTGCAAAGTGTTTCTATCTCCTGCTCTAGTTCCATAAAGCACCTCCCAGTTGTTGCATAGAAAAAGTTGGCAGCATACAGTAAAGCAGGGCAGCAGGGATCAGTTCATCATAACTTTGTATATCTGGTTTTGGAATATAGATAGAATCTATTGTTTGTGTTTTATTGAACTCTTGATTATTTTTTGCTACACTTTGTATTACAGCCTTTGGATGGATGCCACCATAAGGTTTAGGCAGAGAAAGCAAGTGGGGTTGCTCCTCTGCCAACAGATCAAATGGCCTTTGCAGGGTTGTTTGATGTATGCGTACATTGGCTTGCATTTCAAGCCATTTGAGTACTTCTGCATTAGCATTGTCAATATTGAGCTGATAATTTTTCATTGCAAGTTTTACACGCAGTGCGTTATGAAAACTGTAGCGTAAATAATGGTTAAATCTCTCAACTTTTCCTTTCGTCTTTGCACGGTATGGTCGACATACTTTAATAGCAAAGCCACAATGCTTGGCGAAGTCTTCAAAGAGAGGATTGAGTTTATGTTTACCTCTCCCGTACGCATTGCGTCTAATAATGACTGTGCGCATATTATCATATAGACACTCTAGTGGAACGCCTCCAAAGTATCTAAAAGCGTTCATATGGCATGCCAGCAATGTCTCTATCTTTTCATTATCAACATACTCCACATACGAAGCCCTTGAATAGCCCATTGTAGCAACGAATGCAGAGAGGTTGTCTTTTGGAAACTCTACCCAATCGACTTGCATCTGTTTGGCTGGCTCTGTTTCAAAGCGTATAAGCTTTTCACTATTTTTTATTCGCTCACGCAGTTCATATTTCTGCATTACCTGCTAGAGCCAACGCAAGCTTCCTTTGTATCCTAAAGCCTGTATCTCTTTGTAAATTACAGTGGTTGGAATAAAAGAGTTCTCCTTATGGGATATTTCCAACATCTTTGCAATATGGGGAAGATATGGATCTACAATATTTTCTACTGGTGCTCTGTTAATAACTGGTGTATACCCATCAGGAAGTTTAGAATATTTACGAACTGTCTCACGACTGATTCCCAGTCGTCTTGCTACTTCTGTTTTATTAAATCCTTGTTTTAAAAGTTTTTTTATACCCTCAAGGGGCACCCCGTCATTTGAACTTGCCTCTTATCTAACACTTGACTCCCTTCAAAAAAGATGAAACGGAGTCTATCAAAAATTAATTTGATTTTTTAAGGTTTGTGTTTAAAAAGTAACTTTTAACTCACTTCCCTTAGTGCCAATTTTAGCAGTTCGTTTGACACTTGGTCATGATATGGAAATTGAAGGGAGTTATTTTAGGGATGATGAAGAGATTTTATGGGAGTATATTGGATAATTTTCAATATACTCCCACTGTTAAAATTTTACAAACTTTTAAAAAAATGGTATAATCCTCAGTATGTTAGCTAAGAGAGGTGGAAAAACGGACATCCATAAGCCTTACACCCTTTGGCAGAGATGCGGGGCAGTATCGGTGTAAGAGAGATGCGGGGCGAGTCCTCCCGCCTCTTAGCTTTCTATAAACTTCAAAAAATCCTCTTCATACTTTTTATTAAAAAATTTTATTGATTTTAAACATTTTTTTAATTGTCGTTTACTTGTATAAAAAAGTGTACCACCTTCTAAGTAAAAATTATTGATTGATACAGAATAGAGTATGTATTTTTCATCCACATGGGCAAGTAAGTTATAGATTCCTTCCTTGTTATAATCGCATCTTGCAACCGTGTTATCAATAATAATTTGAAAATTATGTTGTGTTATAAAGTGAATAATTTCAGGGTGTTTGTTTGCGATCTTTTTAACTTTCAGTTTGGTAATATAAAGCTCTTTTTTGAGCAGAGTATTGCGAAAATGGTGTAAAATTATATCTGTTAAAATCCCCAATAAAATACGATTCTTACTGCCCAATATACTTCCTTGAATTAAAACAAAATTATATCCAAGATTTAAAAAATATTTTGCAGTGCTTGCTTATTTGCATCATCTTGAAGTTTTGCATATCTTACAGTTTGTGAAATATCAGAATGATTCAAAAGCTCTTGAATTTGCCTAATAGACACATTTGAGAGTGCTAACTGAGATGCAAAAGTATGACGCAGAGAATGAATTACAATACGATTTTTTCTATCTTTCACATTTAATCCTTTGTTGAATAGTTCATCAAGAATAGGCTTTAATCGTCGTTGTAGTTGTCGACCTGTAATTTTTTCACCATCGTAATGAAATGAAATAACATAGTCATTAAAACCAATTTTTGAAAGTGTTGTATGTAAAATTTCTCTTGTAGTATCTGTAATATAACCGCTATAAACTTCACCACCACCTTTAAAATCAGTTAGTCGTATTATGTCATTTTGTAAATCAATATCGCATTTTTTTAGATGCAAGATACTTTCCATTCTTGCACCAGTTGTGAGAGATAACTTACAAAACAACTCCAATAAACATCCGTATTCATTCTCTAAATCAGCTTTTTTGGCAACTTCAAAAAGCTCTTTTATTTCATATTTATTTAAAAACCTTTCTCTTGTATTTTTGACTTTTAACTTTGAAATTTTTAAAACTGGGTTTACCGCTTCATACATCTCTTCTTTGAAGCCATAATTAAAAATAGTTCCAAATAGCTCAACAATCATATTTGCAGTTTGATTGCTTAAGCCATTTTGCAATGTTTTTTGTTGTAAATCAAGTAAATCATTTTTTGTGATTTTTGTGATTTCTTTCATTCCTAATACGAGAGCAAGATGTTTATTATATTTGCTTAAACGCTCAAATGTACTCTTTGAATCATCTTTGGTTTCAAAATATTTTTTTGCAACATAGTCCAAAGTTAAAATTTTTCTTGTTCGAGATTTTACGATTTTTGGTGGCTGTTCTCCCTTAATAAGCGCATTGAGAATTTCAACCCGTTTATTTCTGCAATAAACCTCAGTAACACCTTCTGTCTCACAACCAATTTTTACTCGTTTTAGTTTATTCTGTTCATCTCGATATCGTACATAATAAGTTTTATAACCGTTTTCTTTAAGATAGTATTGTACGCCCTCATATTTTTTAGAATTTATAAATTTTGCCATATTATACTCACTAAATTGATAAAGAAGTATAACATGATTTTGGTGACTAATCTGGTGACTAATTAGTCACCATTTTTGAAAAAAGATGATTTTACTTGATTTTAGATGATAAAACAAAAACTCTATAAAAGCCTTATACAGGCGATACTTGAGGATAATTGACAATACTTTAAGAAACTTGAAAATATGCTATTTTTCAAGTCCTTTCATCCGCACCACTCAACTAAACAACCCCTAAAATACTTACTTTCAGAGATTATCAAAATTACTTGGTGCCAAATGAGTGCCATTCAGTGTCTATATATTATTAAAAGCTTTTCCAAAATCACCCAAATCTCTTGGAATATATTTTGAATAAACTTCAAGTGTCATTCTTGTTGAACTATGCCCAGCAATTTTACTAATCAAATTTATATCTTCTCCTGCACTAATATGTGTAGAACAAAATGTATGTCTAGTTTGGTGAATTTTTCTATACTTGATACCAGCTCTTGCTAAGTCTTTTGTCCATTCACCTTCTCTAATTTTAGAAATATCCCAAAATGGTTTAGAGCAAGTATTTAAAAAGACATAAGAATTTTTATCTCCTGTCATTTCAAATTGCTTTTGTAAATAAGGAAGTAATGCTTCTGTTATTGGAACAGTTCTAAATGAGTCCCATTTTGGTGATCCAACAACTCCCCTACCAATTTGAGAACTTATTTCAATCTCCATTTTCTCAAAATCTACTTTACTCCATTCTAAACCTATTGCTTCTCCACCTCTTAGTCCAGTTGTAAACAAAAGCATATACAAATTTTTCATTTGTTCTGTTCTTGTAGACTGTATCAAGCTCTTTATTTCACTAATACTAAATGGCACTATTTCATTAGTTGCTTTTTTTACTTGTTTTCTTTTAGACATAATAGAAGCATATTTTACAGGATTCTTTTCAATTAGTTCTGCCCTAATTGCTTCTTCAAAAATAGTACTTAAAATACCTCTGACACTTTTAATAGTTTCAATAGCATAACCTTTTTCTAACATACTGTTTTGCCATTCTGTAATGTCTACACCTTTTATAGTATCTAAAAGTTTTTTACCAAAAACAGGTTGCAAATGCTTATTATACTTACTGATATAGTCTACAATAGTAAACTGTTTTCTATTTGACTTCTGCAAATCAAAAGAGATTTTCATATATTCATCAACAGTTTTCATTTTATTTTTAAAGAACTCACCTGTGCTAATCTTATATTGTATAGCTGGTAATATTTGCTTTTCAGCCAATTTTCTATTAGCTGGTGTATTATCAAGGTTCAAAGGTTTTCTATGTCTTACTCCATTATGAGTAAAATCAATCCATAGTGACTCCTTTACACCTTTTTTGTTTTTTGTTTTTTTTACATATAGTCTCATGTGTTTTCCTTTTATTTGAAACCACTTTCAACCATAATTACAGATTATAATTATAGTTGAAAATAGATGAATCTTTTATTATTAAGCTACAATTTTCTCTACAATACTTTCAACAGTATTTTTCATATCAGCTTCAAGTTCTTGGTAATCTTTACCCATTACCCATTTATCTAACACTGCTCTATCAAACATTCTTTTTGAACTGTTTTGATAATAGTGATATCCAGGAAGAAAGTCACCACTTTTAACTTTTGCATTAATGGAGTCTATGGAATATCCAAGATATAGAGCTGCTTCTTTTGTTGAAAGCCATCTCTTATCTACTTGTTTATTGATATCTTCTGATATTTTTTCTAATAGTTTTAACATTGCTGGAATCTGTTCCAATGCCTCAAAATTAATATGTCAAACGAACTGCTAAAATTGGCACTAAGGGAAGTGAGTTAAAAGTTACTTTTTAAACACAAACCTTAAAAAATCAAATTAATTTTTGATAGACTCCGTTTCATCTTTTTTGAAGGGAGTCAAGTGTTAGATAAGAGGCAAGTTCAAATGACGGGGTGCCCCTTGAGGGTATAAAAAAACTTTTAAAACAAGGATTTAATAAAACAGAAGTAGCAAGACGACTGGGAATCAGTCGTGAGACAGTTCGTAAATATTCTAAACTTCCTGATGGGTATACACCAGTTATTAACAGAGCACCAGTAGAAAATATTGTAGATCCATATCTTCCCCATATTGCAAAGATGTTGGAAATATCCCATAAGGAGAACTCTTTTATTCCAACCACTGTAATTTACAAAGAGATACAGGCTTTAGGATACAAAGGAAGCTTGCGTTGGCTCCAGCAGGTAATGCAGAAATATGAACTGCGTGAGCGAATAAAAAATAGTGAAAAGCTTATACGCTTTGAAACAGAGCCAGCCAAACAGATGCAAGTCGATTGGGTAGAGTTTCCAAAAGACAACCTCTCTGCATTCGTTGCTACAATGGGCTATTCAAGGGCTTCGTATGTGGAGTATGTTGATAATGAAAAGATAGAGACATTGCTGGCATGCCATATGAACGCTTTTAGATACTTTGGAGGCGTTCCACTAGAGTGTCTATATGATAATATGCGCACAGTCATTATTAGACGCAATGCGTACGGGAGAGGTAAACATAAACTCAATCCTCTCTTTGAAGACTTCGCCAAGCATTGTGGCTTTGCTATTAAAGTATGTCGACCATACCGTGCAAAGACGAAAGGAAAAGTTGAGAGATTTAACCATTATTTACGCTACAGTTTTCATAACGCACTGCGTGTAAAACTTGCAATGAAAAATTATCAGCTCAATATTGACAATGCTAATGCAGAAGTACTCAAATGGCTTGAAATGCAAGCCAATGTACGCATACATCAAACAACCCTGCAAAGGCCATTTGATCTGTTGGCAGAGGAGCAACCCCACTTGCTTTCTCTGCCTAAACCTTATGGTGGCATCCATCCAAAGGCTGTAATACAAAGTGTAGCAAAAAATAATCAAGAGTTCAATAAAACACAAACAATAGATTCTATCTATATTCCAAAACCAGATATACAAAGTTATGATGAACTGATCCCTGCTGCCCTGCTTTACTGTATGCTGCCAACTTTTTCTATGCAACAACTGGGAGGTGCTTTATGGAACTAGAGCAGGAGATAGAAACACTTTGCAGATCACTCAAACTCTCTACTGTAGCAAACGAGTTTCACACTGTTGCCGCCACTGCTGCCAAAGAGAGTTGGCAATATACACAGTTCTTACATGAACTTTTAGTGCTTGAAAATAACAGTAGAATGGACAGAAGTAAAAACACCCTAACCAAACTTGCAGGGTTTCCTGCTATTAAAACGCTTGAGCAGTTTGATTATACTTTTTCTGTAGGAGTTAACCGCAAACAAATAGAGGAGTTGGCAACTCTAGGTTTTATTAAACGGCATGAAAACATTATTCTCCTTGGAGAGTGTGGTGTAGGCAAAACCCATCTGGCTATTGCTTTGGCATATAAGGCAGTTCAGAACAGATACAAAGCAAAGTTTACTACTATTGCAGAATTACTTGCCAATGCCAATAAAGCCAAAAAAGAGAGGAAGTATGATGCCTTTTTAAAATCAGTAACCAATCCTTCAATACTTGTTATCGATGAGATAGGTTATTTCAATATGAACAAAGAGGAAGCCAATCACTTCTTTCAGATTATCTCTAAACGGTATGAAAAAGCCTCTACTATCCTTACCTCCAATCTTGTCTTTAGCAAGTGGTCACAGGTATTTGCAGGTGATAAGGTTGTAACAACTGCTATCCTCGATAGACTACTGCATCATTCACACATCATCAACATACAAGGAGACAGCTATAGATTAAAAGAGAAAAAAGAGTCAGGAATTATCAATTCAGATTTATATAAGTTTGGAGCTAAATCTTCAAACAAAACAGGACAAAACAAAGTGGTGGTTTAAGTTTCAAATTGTAACTTTTTTTTACTTTTTAGTGCAAATTTTTAGGGTTCGTTTGACATTTATTACTGTTACTATCAGAGAGTAACTCAGAAGAGTTAATTGAAGCCTTTAATACTATGAGTAGAGAAAGAAAGAAAATCATTTTAGATGCACTTAAAAAACTGTTTATTGAAGAATTCAATCAAGAAATAATGATTCATAAAAGAATGCATCAAGAGTATGAAGATAAGAAAATTGAACTTGCTATACTGCATAAGTTTGGCTTAGAGCAAGGGTTTATAAAAGAAGATTTTTCTTTTGAAAATGATATAGATTTTCAACTCTTCAACAACTTCAATAATGTTAGCAGTTTAGAAGATATGATATAAACTTGTTGTATTGGTACAAACAATGTACAATTATTTATTAAAAATAAAGGCTTACTTTGAATGATACAGAGCTAGTTAGCAATGCAATAGACTATCTTAATAAAAACAAAAAAGAGTTTATTGCACAGTTTACAGATGAAATCCAGCCTGAACAAAATAAAGTAGTCATTTTTACTGCTGGTATGAGTGGTGTTGGAAAAACTGAATTTGCTCAATTCTTAAAAGAGCAAAATCCTAATTTACTACATATAGATACTGATGAAATTAGAGAGTTTTTTAGACCTATTGGATACAATGGACAAAACTCAAATACTTTTCAAAAACCTGCCAGTAAAGGTTTTAGTAAACTTTTTGATTATGCTGTAAAAAAAGGCTTCTCAATCATACTAGATAGTAATCTATCTAATATCAGTAAAGCTGTTGAGAATATTGATAGATTGATTAACAAAGGGTATACTATTGAACTTTACTATTTATATAATGATCCTGCTGTTTGTTATGAATATGCCATTAAAAGAGAGGTTGTAACTAATAGAAAAGTTCCTTATGACATTTTTGTTAAAAGTAATATAGACTCTTTTCACACAGTTATTAGTATAAAACAGCAATATAATGGTAAAATTACATTAAATTATTTAGACAAAAGAGATGATACCCTTTACAAAGATATTGACTCAGATACATTAATAGAAAAATTAGGAGGTTATTTTGATACTAAGTGAAGAACAGATAAAACAAGCTATTCATAGAATCAATGAGCTCCAAAGAGAAACTATTGAAAAAGCTGATAAAATTCAAGGTTCAAAAGAGTATGTTGAAGAACAAATGAAATTATTTAAAGAGGCAGAAGAGTATAGAAAAAAACTCAATGCAATCAAACAACAGCAAAGAATAATTTCTGAACAGTTTGCCAGTTAAAATCTGGTGCCAAATGAGTGCCATTCCCTACCAAAAAATGGCACTCATTTTAAAAAACTAAAAAATTCAAAGCCTGTATTTATGGTATTTAGTGGTATTTGAAGGGGTTGTCCCCAGTTTCCTTTCATCCGCACCACTTAATTATTTATTCTTTTAAATCTTTCAAAAAAATCAACACAGCTGTCTAGTATTAAATTTTCGTTTCTTTGTCCTTTGCAAGAGAAGCTAAAGAAGTTGTCTGCAGCATATTTTCAATATTTGTCTTGGGTTCAACCCATTGCGAATGCAGGGCACAGGGATTTGACGCGTCACACATTTCAAAACCCAAAATACACCGGTCAAATTCCAACGGTTCACCTATTGCTTCAAGAATATCACATAAAAATATTTGCTCAGAATCCTTTGCCAGGTTAAAACCTCCGTTGCGTCCTTTTGAGGCATGTACCAAACCCTGTTTTTCAAGTTGGGTCATAAGTTTCGTAAGGTATTTATAAGGAAGCTCCAACTCTTTATGCAAAAAAGAGACTGAATGTGCCTTATTTGGGTAACGGTCCAGGTAGGACAAAGCGCGAATAGCATATTCAGTTGTTTTAGAAAAGTGCATAAAATACCTCGAAAAATTGAGTTTATTGATTGTAACTTATAAATCATAACAGATTGCTTTTTAGTTAAACAACAATATACCACTTTAAGGTAGTATATATATAATTCCGCATAAATTAAATTAAGGAATATCCTATGAGCTTATCTCAAGAGACAGTAATAGCTGTTAAAAAAACAATCCCGTCAGTCGGAAAAAATGCCGAAAAAATAACAACACGTATGTATGAAATACTTTTCAGCAAATACCCTGAAACAAAACCTTTGTTTGCAAATGCACAAGGTGATCAGCATAAAAAACTCGCAGGTGCTATTGCAGCTTTTGCCGCAAATATTGACAATCTTGGCGCTTTATCTGCAGCAGTTGAAAAAATGGCAAATACACATGTACTGACAAAAGTAAAGCCGGAACACTATCCTATGGTTGCCGATGCTTTAATCACCGCTATGGGCGATGTTTTAGGTGATGATTTCACTGATGAATACAAACAGGCATGGATCGAAGCATATACATTTTTGGCCAATATTTTAATGCAACGCGAAAAAGAGCTTTACAGCCAACAAAATAGTTAAATTAACCTTAGGTTCAAACCTAGGGTTTTAAAAACTCTTCTACATCATTTACAATTTCATCAATTGCCACAGTCGCTTTTTTATACAGCACTTTTGAATACAATTCATCATTTATTGCACTGCTTTTTTCTAAATTATTGAGTATGGAATATCTGATATTTCCCTGCAAAAAAGCATCTGTATTGATAACATTGCCGCTTGTTCCTATAACAACCAACATTTCACAGTCTTGCAGTTCATTGTACAGATCCTGGTATTTCGGAGCCTGTTCTGAAAAAAAGACAATATTCGGGCGTAGTTTATTTGAACATTGAGGACAGTTCTCATATGCTTCACGTAATTTCCTATAGCCTATATTATCTGTAAAACCGCAGCTTTCACACCTGACTTCCGGTAGAAACCCATGCAAATGTAAAACATCTCTGCAGCCTGCACGTTCAAACATATCATCAACATTTTGTGTGATTACTGCTATGTCGTCGGGATACTTTTCTTTTAATCTGCTGATTTCACTGTGTGCTTTATTTGGTTTTTTATCTTTTATATCTTCTCTTCGTTTGTCATAAAACCCTATCGTAGCCTCATAATTCCAGTCCAGGCAACCGGCATAACAGATCTCTTCAATTTTGTAATTTTCCCAAAGTCCGCCGCTGTCCCGAAATGTTGAAATTCCACTCTCCGCACTCACTCCTGCGCCGCTGAATATTATTACTTTTGCCATGATTTCCTCCAACCTGTCATTTTATGCCATTGTAATCCATACATCAGAATCACTGCATAACAAATAATGCCTATCAGATAAGACATCTGCATATCCTGTGTCAGTTGTGCCACTTTTCCAAAAACAAGCGGTACAACTGCTCCGCCTGCTATTGCCATAATGAGTAATGCACTTCCTTTGGCTGTGTGCTTGCCCAAATTTTTTAATGCCAAAGGCCAGATTGTCGGCCAGACAAGAGCATTTGCCAAACCTAGCATTGCCACAAAAGCCACGCTGTCAGGAAGGCCCGTTATAATGTGTGACTCAGTCGCAGAGCTAAAGGCCACTCCAAACAAAAAAACAATACCAAACAAGGCAGAAAGAACAAGTGCTTTTTCCTGCGATAAATATTTTGGTATAAAAAAGACACCTGCAAGATAGCCGACAACCATAAATCCCATAGTGTATGCAGTTAAGGCAGTTGCATTGGACATACCCAGACTTTGCCCGTACAGCCCAATCGTATCACCGGCTATAACTTCTATGCCGACATAAAAAAAGAGTGCCAAAGCCCCCAATACAACCCGGGGAAAAGCAAAAATACCTGCCTTATCATACGGATCATCTTCAAACTTCACATCAGGCAATGAGGAGAACCAGACAAAACAACTCAACAAAAAAAGTATCCCTGCCATTGTCATGTAGGGGCTAATGAGCTTATGTGCCAGTTCTTGTGTATTTATACTTTCCAGGTCTACGCCAAAACCGATGTCTGCCAATATAAATGCGGTAAAAAGAAGCGGAGCCAAAACACCTGCACTTTTGTTGATGAGTCCCATTATACTGATACGCATTGCCGCTGATTCTATCGGCCCTACCAAAACTATATAGGGATTTGATGCCGTTTGTAGTATTGTGAGTCCTGTTCCAAGTGTAAAAAGTGCTGTCAGAAAAACCAAAAATTCACCGCTCAGTGCTGCGGGAATAAAAAGCAAAGCACCAAGACTCATGACCAGAAGTCCCAGTGCCATCCCTTTTTTATAGCCTGTTCCTTCCAAAATCACAGCCATTGGCAATGCCATTACAGTGTAAGCAATATAAAAAGCAAAGGTCACAAAGAGCGCTTCAAACTCATTTAAATGACAGATAACTTTCAGATAGGGAATTAGAGAGCCGTTGAGCCAGGTTACAAAACCGAATATAAAAAACAAAACACCTATAATGCTCATTGCCAAAACACTTGACTGTTTATGCATTGCTGATTTCCTGCAGATACTTTGCCACACCGTCCTCATCATTTGTATGTTTTAACACTATGTCAGCACACTCTTTTACCTCTTTTTGAGCATTTGCAACCGCTACGGAAGTCTTTGCAAGCCTAAACATACCTATATCGTTAAAATTATCGCCAAATACTGTTAGCTTTTTCAAATCAAAACCGGCCGCTTCACTGACACTCTGTATGCCATGGGATTTATCGGCATCTTTATGCAAAAGTGTCAAAAAATAGCATCCCATATAGGCTTCGGGTGCCAAAATATACTTCAGTTCCTCCCCAAAAACAGCTCTGAGATTTTTTTCCAACTCCCTTAAAAGTGCTTCATCTCCCATATAAACGATTTTAAAATTGCTCTGCATGGCTCGTAAATTTTCAAACACCTGTGTATGGTCATCATTCACATAGCGTTTTATTATTTCACTTTGATAGCTGTTGAGCGTTGTAGAATAAGAAAATGCTTCATTAAGTTCATCATCAACCAAAGAAAGTACAAAAGGATAAATGCCGAGTTTTGTACCCTCTTCTATGATAGTGTCGCCTGCTTCTTTGGTCACAAACTTTGTATCAATGATCTTTTTATCCATTGTCGCTATGAGTGCACCGTCAAGCAGTATCATCGGCGCATTCACATGCACACCTTGTAAAAACTGTGCCGTTTTTTTATAGGTTCTTGCTGTTGCAACAGATAAAATCGATCTGTCTGCATACGAGTTCCATATATTTTTAGTATAATCACTCAAAGACAAATCACTCCGTAAAAATGTGTGATCCAGGTCCGTTATGTAAATATTTTTCATACATATAGTATATCAAAATTGTGAAAATAAATTTGACAAGAACTAAATTTCAATACAGGAAGGCACTAAATGTCGAGTCGTAAAAAAGCAGTAGTCACCGGAGCAAGCAGCGGCATAGGAAAAGCTATAACAAACAGACTGCTAACACTCGGGTTTGAAGTGTTAGGTGTTAGCAGAAGTATACAGGAGAAGGATTTCAGTCATGTAAACTTTCAGGCAGTTACATGTAACCTCGCAGAAGAAAAAGAGACAATAAAACTATGTGAAAAACTTAAAAAAGAAAATCTCTTTTTACATGTAAACTGCGCAGGTTTCGGCCGTTTTGAACCGCATGAAGAGTTACATGTAAACACTATCACCGCCATGACATTTTTAAACCTTACCGCTCCGATGTTACTCACAAATGCCTCACTGCGTTCTCTCAAAGAAAATGAAGGCTACCTCATCAATATCAACTCCATTGAAGCCTTACGGGCAAGTAAATTTGCAGCCGTTTACTCAGCTACAAAAGCAGGTCTCAAAGCTTTTGGCGATGCCCTTTTCGAAGAAACCAGAAAAAGCAGACTCAGTATAACAAACATAAATCCGGATATGACACAAAGCAGCTTTTATGATGAGCTGCGTTTTGATGTCAGTCCAAAAGAAGATGAGAGGCTGATTGCTGCGGATATTGCCGATGCTGTAGAGCATATACTCACCATGCGAAAAGGTGCCGTGGTCACTGAGTATACTCTCAGAAGTTTACATTTCGGAATTGCTAAAAAAGCTAAGAGGTGATGTCAAACTTATTATTTGTCATTGGAGCAGTTGCACCTAAAAAATCTTGATGCTGGCGTAACTTTTTTAAAGTCTCTCCTGTTTCACTTTTCAGTTGCCTTACAACTTTTAATGCCTCTTTTATAAGTAAAGCAGCAGATTTCATCTGCTCTATTGTCTCAAACTTTGGCATTTGTGATACAAGTATATCAATGCGTTGTGCATTTTTTTCTATAATGGCAATCTGCAGTTTAGTATGCCACATCAGTTGTTTCTCTCCATCCTGCAAGCAAACCTTTGAAAACATTACTTACCTCATCAATTTTTGCTGTATTGTTTTCAATATTTGCATAACTTAATAATTGGATCTGATAATTATAAAGTCCGTCCAGATATACAGCAACCTCTCCCTGCGATTTATCCAGCACTGCAATCAGTTCTACAATTACTGAAACGGCACGGTTTATCCAATATACTTTTTTCGCATTATCTTCATCCAAAATAGCTTTTTTTGCCTGTGCATTAAAACGTAAAACACCCTCATACATCATTTCTATTAATTTTTCCGGTGATTCTATATTGACATTGTTTTGATTGTAAATATTATAAGCTGCATTACTGTACATCGCAGATTCCTTTTGTTTTTCTTCATTGTTCATTCAATGTATATCGGCAACATTATGAATAACTTGAACATAAATTTATAAAAAAACATTGTCAATTATGCTAAAGTTTTTATCGCTTAAGACGATATAGTTATAATTATTGAAAGAAGGAATTTATTATGGCAGGAAACATCAGTTCACTCGGTATAGGTTCAGGTGTTTTAACAGCAGATGTTATCGACCAACTCAAAGCAGCCGACACGGCAAAAATAATTGACCCTATTGACAGAAAAATTGAAACAAACAATCAAAAACAGCAATCATATGACCTCCTCTCTTCATATATGAATAGCTTTAAGGGAAGTACTTTTGCCCTTAGTAACGATACTCTTTTTGACAATAAAACAGTTGATGTAAGCGGAGCTGCCGAAGTTACGGTTGATGCCGGAGCCAATGTTGACTCTTTTACTCTCGAAACAGTTACATTAGCCAAAAAAGATATTACAAAACTCGGTGCACTAAACAGTAAAACTACGCCCATCGCTTCTGCAGCCGGCGTTTTGAACCTTGATATCAACGGCACGACCTATAACATTAACTATGATGCGACAACAACACTTGAAAGCCTGACACAATCCATAACAGATATTGCAGGAACCCAGATAGATGCCTCCATTTTAGAGACAAGCTCCGGAGCATTCAGTCTTGTACTCTCCTCTAAACTAACTGGCGCAAATCAAGCTATCACGATAACTGATACAGATGACGGAACCAATGGAACAGGTTCACTTGATGCGGCTCTTTTTGACACGACTGTAACAGACGGCTACCAGAAAATACAAAACGCTACAGATGCTGTTTTTAAATTCAACGGAATCACAGCAACACGCTCAACCAATGAAATAAGTGACTTGATTTTAGGTGTAACTATTACGCTCAAAACGGAGGGGGACATTTCCAATGTTACCATCAATCAAGATACTCAAAAAATTGTTGATGAAATGCAAATGTTTGTTGACAACTATAATACCTTAATGACCAACCTTAACGATATGACCATTTTTGACAAAGAGCAGGGAAAGCGGGGAATCTTCCAGGGAGACAGCTTTGTTAACGGGCTAAAAAGAGATATCGCAGGTACTGTAACAAGCCGTTTTAGTTCAGGATCTCTTATGGACTACGGAATTGATATAGACAGATACGGAGTAATGAGTTTTGACAGTAGTGTTTTGGAGTCAAAACTGCAAACTGATTCCGCAAGTGTTAAAACTTTTTTTGCAGGAGGAACAGACAGCAACGGCAATACTGTAACAGGTTTCTTTACAAATCTCGATGATAAAGTAAAACAATATACCGGGTATAGCGGGCTTCTCTCAAATTTTGACAGTGGACTGACAAAAGATGCCAAAAATTTAGCCGATGCAAAAGAAAAAGCCCAGGCTTCTCTTGATACAAGATATGAAATTATGACCAAAAGATTCACTGCATACGACGGAATAATCAGCAGACTCAACTCCCAGTTTTCATCACTGCAGCAAATCATCTCAGCGCAACTTAACAGTAACAACTAGCCATCTTGCACTTATACGTACAGATATTCTATCTGTGCCAAGGCATAACTTTTTACAGTTCCAATATCCCTGTGATACACTCTGTTTTCATAAGTGTATATCTTTCCCATAAAATGAGGTAAAACATCCAGACTAAAATCTATATTTTTTTTATGCAAACTTTTCAGAAAAGGAAACAGCGTCGGCTCACAGATATAGACAGCACCGTTTGCCAAATTTGAAGGCGGGTTTTCTACTTTTTCAAAAAAATGCTGTACTATTTCTTTTTCATCCAATTCAACTATTCCACAAGATGACGGTGTATCTGTCTTAAATGTCATCATTGTGATCTCACAGATTTTCGGACGCGTTTTGTGTGCGTTGACAAATGCCTGAAAATCACAAAATGACAAGTTGTCGGCATGAATCAAGAAGAATGCCTCCTCATCAAAAAAATTTTGATTTTGCAGCAGTGTTCCTCCTGTATTAAGCAATTGCTCTTCATGCACAAGCGTTATTTGTTCACAAAAAGAACTCTTCTCCTTCCATGCCAACACCTGTTCGGCAAGATAGGATGTATTTATCAAAAACTCATCAACTCCTGCTGCACTCAAATTCTCAAGCCAGTAATCCAGCAAAGGCTTCCCGTGAACAGGCACCAGACACTTTGGAATAAAATCCGTAACGGGACGCAGCCGTGTACCCAGTCCGCCTGCAAGCAACAAGGCCTTCATTTACTCCAGCTCCTGTAAAAGTTCATCTTTTTGAATGGGAATATTGCCGACCCGGCTTACCTGAATCGCAGAGGCCAAAGAACCCAAATAGGCACTCTGCCAGATATTTGCACCCACTGCCAACGCCATCGCGCTACATGTAAGCAGAGAATCCCCTGCTCCGCTGACATCACGTACTACATTTCCCAAAGCGTTTATATTATCTGTCAGCAGGTCATCTTCACAATTGTTATATATTAAAATACCCTCTGCCCCGAGTGTTGTAAATACATATTTTGCCTGTGATTTTTTTACCAGTTTGTCCGAAAGCACCACCAAACCCGATTCAAAATCATTTAAAGAAAGCCTGATTTCTCTCTCAGTAGGCGTGACCAACGTCATATTGTTAAATTTTGAAATATCCCCGACTTGTGAGGAGCTTTGAGAATCAGCGGCCATTAATATACCTGCCTCACGCCCCATTGTTGTAATGGTATCAATAATCTTTTTACTCAGTACACCGTAACTGAAATCTGAAAAAATAATCAAATCCGTACGCTCTATATTTTCTTTGACGTCTTGAAGAATTTTTTCCTCTATATCTGTTGCAATAGTGTGCTGTTTAAGATGATTGACACGCAGCAGTGTTTTTGTATTGGCACGAAATCTTTGTTTGAGCGTAGTGGGTCTTGTCGTGTCTTTATATAATTTCGCGTCAATATCGAGTTTTTTAAGCCCCTCGTCCAAATAGTTAAAATTTTCATCATCTCCGACAACAGAAACAAACTTTACGTTTGCACCGAGCGTTTTTGCATGACTGGCAACGATGGCGGCACCTCCTATGAATTTATCGCTTACAAGAGGCGTTACGACGATAGTCGGGTCCTCCTGACTCATCCCCAAAGGCTCACAAATAATGTACTCATCTACAATGGAATCACCTATGACCAAAACATTAAGTTGTGAAAATTTTTCTATAATGGCATTTAAATGTGCCATATCAAAAGAGTGGCGTTGCAAATACGAACTGTTATGTTCTACTTTATAATTGAGTGCAGCGAATTCCTGCTTTAATAAATCTATAGAAGAAAAACCTATCTCTCCGGAGCTAAAAAGAAGTTTTCCGCCATAGGCACTGATAACCTCCAGTTCCGCATTTGATTTATTTGCGAACTCTTTTCCCTTGACAACAATCTCCGGTCTGTTTTGCTTAATGTACTCAAGTGCCGGAACATCCAAAATAAACGCTTCATCCACATAGCTCGTAGCATTGATGGACTCCAGTCTGATATCTTGAGAAATACCTTTTTGGCTGATTTTATCACTGTTGACACCGACAACAAGGTAATCCCCGCTCTCTTTGGCAAATTTCAACAATCTCAAATGCCCGGGGTGCAGTACATTGAAATCACCCGATACAAATACTTTTTTCATAGCCATACTAAATAAAATTGAGATGCTGCGGTAAATCACCGCTTGGACGTGTCAGCGCATGTTGTCCTTTTTTATAGGCATCAAGCACTTCATTTGTCTTATCCTGCAAACATAATGTTTCGCACATCGAGCAGGCATCAAACTTGTCCGATGCCAGGAAATCCATCACTTCCCAGTATCTCTCGCTTTTGAGTATATCTTTAAAACGCACTCCCGGTTCTGTTATATTGGCTATATGGTACTGCTTGTATTTTTCATTGAAAAAGCTCCCGCACGGGGCTATCAGACCTGTTCCGGACATTTGCAGATGAAAAGGCGTACCGTGACATCTGCTGTAGTTCCTTTTGCCCTTAGAAAGAATCTTGGACCATTTAGCTTTGACGAAATATTCCTCGTCACTGTAGCTCTCTGCTTCTTTTAAAAGGTCAACCAGGTCATCATATTTATCATAATCAACCCCCAGGGTTCCCTCTTCATCGTCACTGCAATGTTTAATGACCAGATAATCAGGTCGCAACTCTTTACCGAGTTTTGCAAGAGGAATAATCTCATCCGCATCCTGCGGCATCAAGACCATCTGCATCCCGATAGTCACATCAAGATTCATCTCTTTTTTTATCTGCATCGCCATTTTGATATTTTCGCAGGTTTCATAATACTTCTCAACCGGAACACCCATTATCTCGCTGTACCTTTGTGGTGTTCCCGCACTGAAGTTAAAGCGCAAATAGGTCAAAGCCGGCAAAATTTTTCTTAGCACATCTTCTGTAAGTGTATTTCCATGGGTTGCTATAGCCATATCCAAACCGACTTTTTTGCCATAAACGATGACATCTTCGTATATAGGATTTGCCGTACTTTCCCCGTCACTCACGAGACTGATGGCTTTGACTCCCACCTCGGCACAGTCATCCAAAAAGTTTTTCATAATTTCAAAAGTAATCTTATGCGGTTTGTTTCTCTGCATATTTGCATAACAAAAGACACAGTTATACTGACAAGCCTGTGTCAGTGCCATATCAATGGTGATAGGGACAATTCTTTCCCCTCTTTTCCATTGCTCCAAGCGCTCTTGATGCCATAGTATTTTAGATCCATCTAGTATTAATTCTGACATTTATTCTCCATTTATAAGCATCTCAAATAGGCAGGCCCGTCATAGGCAAACATATTTTTTATATCTTCTTGCAGCGTCTCTTGTGTCGGTGCAAATATTTTAAAATTTTTAAACATTTTCATCATGGCTATGTCATCATCATCCATACAATGACTTCTGCCCAAACTAGAAAAATAATTATCGGCACCTACACCGATAAGTTTAACATTCATTTTGTGTTCGTTTAGATCATAACGAATCTGCTCATACGCACGCATCACCAAAAAAGGCACCTGAGAGTAAACAAGCGGCTTCAACCCTGCCAAATACATTCCCGCACTCATGCTCATGGTTGCCTGCTCGCATATTCCCGTGTTAAATGTTCGCTCTTTATGATTGTCAAAAAAATCATCCAACACGGCAAAGCCCATATCGCCGACCAGCAAGACCATCTTTTCATCATTTTTAAAATAACTATATATTTCTGCCATAACTTCTTTTTTACCGACTAATTTACTCATCATCACACCCCCAAAACATAGCCGTCTTGCGTCGGGCATCGAAAATGATGGGCTATAGAATTTTCACAAACCGCTACGCCCTTGCCCTTGAGCGTATCACAAAACACAATGGAGAAGTTGTCATTTTTTGTATGAAAAAAGTTCTCTAAGCTTACATGTAAAGCATCTTCGTTGTGCCCGTCTATTTTTGAGAAATTATCCGTATAACTGTGCAAGACTTTTGCCAGTCTCTCATTATCAAGCCCCACATCTGCCACTCTGTCCATCGCCTGCAGTTCGTTTGCATCGACAATCAAAAGAAGATTGTCAAGTTGGAATCTGTATGCAAGCGCCAAGGCTTCAAAGTTGCTCCCCTCCTGCATCTCTCCATCTCCGACGATACAGACAACCTTGTTTGTTTTGTTTTGCATTTTAAAAGCCTGTGCCATCCCAACGGCTATAGGCAGTCCGTGTCCGAGTGAGCCGGTCGAGGCTTCTATCATATAGTCCAAATTTTGTGTCAAACATCCTTTAATGGATGCTCCCTTATAAAAATTATCCAGTTCTTCTTTTGGCAAAAAACCAAGCTCGTTTAAGATCACATAGTACGCATAGGCACCATGCCCTTTGGAAAATATGAGCCTGTCACGGCTTTCATCCTGAGCATTTTTTTTGTTATAGTGCAAAAAATCTCTAAAGAGGACACTCAGCATTTCGACGGTACTTAGTGAGGGTGCCAAGTGTCCTGCTCCTGTTTTGCAGGAGAGTTCTATTGTTTTTTTTCTTATCTCTTTTGCATCTAACAAAATTATTTCTCCCCCAGATACAAGAACCACTCTTTGGTCGCTTCTTGAATGCTTTTTTCATCCCAAAGCGGAGCTTCCCGCCAAGAATCTATATTTTCAAGCATTATTTTCACGCCCTCTTCAAAGCTTATTTTTGGTTTCCAGCCTAGCATAGTTTTTATTTTTGAAATGTCCGCATAAGTGCTCTCAGGCTCTCCCGGTCTTTTTGGAATGTAGTGTTTTTCTCCGCCTAAAAGCTCGGCAAGGTAATTAATGCTGTAAGTATTGTCACTGCCTACATTAAAAATCTCTTGACTTATAGGGCTTTTTGCTGCCATGAAACATGCATCGACTATATCGGTCACATAGGTAAAATCTCTTGTCTGCTCTCCGTCACCCACTATTGTCAGCGGTTTGTCATTTAACAATTGTGCCAAAAACACCCCAAATACAGCACCGTATGTTCCTCCTGTTCTATGACGCACTCCATAGACATTAAAGAACCTCATCGACACTACGGGCATATTATATAACTGCCCCCAGTGCATGACATACTGTTCGGCTACTGTTTTTGTGTGGGCATACGGGTATTCCGGTTTTATGGGAGTATCTTCGGGTGTCGGATAGACATCGGGAATACCATAGCAGGAACTTGATGCGGCATAGACAAATTTTTTAAGGTTTTTGCTCTTTTTCGCCGCTTCAAGCACATTGATTGTGCCGTCTACATTGGCTCTATGGTATTTCACAGGGTTGTTAATTGATGGGACGATATCCGCCAAAGCTGCATAATGAAACACATAATCCGCATCTTCAAAATAGCTGTCCAATTCAGTTTCATAATCGCCAATATCAACTTGGAAAAATTCTATCTTCCCCTTGTGATGTGCAATATTCTCAAGCCGTCCGTTTGCCAGATTGTCCAACACCGTTACATGGAAACCCTCTTTGACCAACAAATCAACCATATGCGAGCCGATAAACCCGGCTCCTCCCGTAACTACTGCTTTCATATCATCCCTTATATAAAATTATCATGCGCCTCTGGATTTTTCAACCTGTCCAGATAGCGATTGACCTCATCCATTCTGCAATTGACTCTGCAATTTTTAATATCCAACTCATTCTGCACAAAGTTGTACGATTCTCTGCGTTTGTCACTTTCCCAAATTTCACTAAAGCTGTTGTCATAAATATTGCCGTAACAAAAGCGCTCATCCCCAAGGTAAGCACTGCAGCCGAAAACTTTTCCGTCAGCGGCAATGTATCCCCAAAAAAACGGAGTCGCGTGGCAGGTAGAATAGGAATGCTCTTTTTTCACATACTTTTTCATCGTATTTGCACGAAAAACTACATGAAAATTCTCATCATTAAAGCTTTTTAGCTCCTCTTCAACATCGAGCATTTGAGAGTAGTCTATGTCTTTGTATCTGTCTGTCTCACTGAAATTATGCTGTGAGTAGGGTTTTATCACCAAATAGTCAGCCCCGAGCTCTTTGACCTTTTGAGCTAAAATCACCGCTTCATCTCTGTTTTCGGGAAGCAGAAGCATCTGCACGCCAAGCGTACATGTAAGCTTGTTTTGTCTTCTGTACTCCAAAGCATACGCTAAATTGTTCATGACCCTTTCAAAATCAAGCTCTTTTGTCTGATGAATTGCGGCATAGCTTTGAGCGGTTCCTGCATTGAGGCTCACTTTTATCCAGGAACAGTTCTCAATGCAACGCTCAATATTTTTTTTATTAAGCGGAACAAAGTTTGTTGTTATGGATGTGTCGATACCCACTTGTGAGCAGTGCTCTACAATGAGGTCTAAATCTTTAAACAACAAAGGCTCGCCTTCTCCTGCAAACATCACACTTTTCACACCATGAGCTGCCATATCACTCATGCTGTTTTTTAAAACTTCAAAATCTATGCCGATATTTTCATAGCCCATATAGTCAAGCGCGCAGAAAGTACACCGGTGATTGCATCCTCCATACGGTGACACTTCCACATACACAGGGTAGATTTTTTTTAATGTCTCCCACTCGTCGTTGGCTTCTACCCATTTGGCAACCCGAACTGGGTGCAATGACATTTTATGTGAATCTATTGCAAATTTATCACTCATTTATAAAACCTTCTTATTTTACTATGAACCAGGGGTTTAGCAAATTCTTTTTATTATACACTAATGGTTGCATGTTTTCAAACTGATATGTCATTTTGCCGCTTTGTCTGACAATAGCATCAGCCGCCGCCGTATCCCACTCCATAGTTGGTCCAAGCCTTGGATAAATATCTGCACTTCCATCAGCCACCATACAAAGCTTCAAAGAACTTCCCCTGTTGCTTTGCTCTTTTTTTTCTGCTGCAAGAGCATCTATAAATGCTTGTGTCTCTGGTGAGAGGTGTGATTTTGAAGCAACAATACGAAGTTCCTTTTGAGGATGGCTGTTTACATGTAAAGGAAGTTTTTGTCCGTTTTTAAACGCGCCCTTGCCTTTTTTTGCTTTGTACATTTCTTCTGTTGCCGGAGCATATACTACACCTAAAACCGGTGTGTCTTTATGAATGAGCGCTATGTTTACGGTGAACTCGCCATTGTGCTTTATAAACTCTTTTGTCCCGTCTAGGGGATCAACACACCAGTAATATTGCCAGTTTTTTCTTGTTTCATAGGCTGTCTGCTTATTTTCTTCAGAGAGTATCGGTATATTTGGATACAGCTTTTGCAAAGCCAAACCAATAATTTCATTTGCTTTGGTGTCAGCTTCCGTCAAAGGAGAGTTGTCATCTTTGTACTCTACCGTAAAATCTTTTTGATATATTTGCATAATGGCTTTGCCTGCCTCTTTTGCAATGGTGACAATCTGCTCTAGGTCAATCTCTTCTAACACGTTAAATATCCTCTTTTTTGTAAATATTGTATAATTATCTGGCTTGCTTCTTCAATGGTCATTTTATCTGTTTTTATATGTATCTCTGCTTTATTTGGTATTTCATAGGGTGAAGATATACCTGTAAAATTTGGAATTTCTCCTTTTATTGCCTTTTTATACAGTCCTTTTGGATCTCTGTGTTGGCAGACTTCTAAAGGAGTATCTACAAATATTTCTATAAATTCATCGTTTGCAACAAGTGCTCGTGCCTTGTCTCTTTCTTTTTGAAAAGGAGATATAAAAGCACTCAAAACTATAAGGCCGCTCTCAACAAACAATTTGGCAACTTCAGCGACTCTTCTAATATTTTCAACTCGATCTTCCTCGGAAAAACCAAGCCCTTGATTTAAACCCGTACGAATATTATCACCGTCTAAAAGGTAACTGTGTTTTTGTAATTGATTGAGTTTTACTTCTACGGCATTAGCCAGTGTAGATTTACCGCTGCCGCTTAAGCCGGTAAACCACAACACACAAGGCTTCTGCCCTTTTATAGCTGCTCTTTTTTGTTTGCAAAGCTGATGTTCATGAGGAATAATATGTTTATTATTTGACATAATGCCTCTTTATATATTTTACTACTGTTTGCACAGCTTCTTCTATATCGGTCGTATCCGTGTCTATGACTATTTCTGCATACTGTGGTTCTTCATATACATCATTTATACCAGAAAAGTTCTGCAATTCACCTCGTATTGCTTTAACATAAATACCCTTGTAATCTCTTTGCTTGCAACTCTCTATATCTGCTTTTACATAAACAACAACATTGTTTTTCACCATCTCGCGTATAGCTTTTCGACTCTCCCTGTAAGGAGAGACAAAGGATGCTACGGTTGAAATAGAATTGTGTTGCAGCGTTTTTATAAGGTGTCCTATCCGTTTCATATGTCTGTTTCTGTCTTCTCTTGTATACCCGATATTTGGAACGACTTCCCTTATGTCTTTGGAATCTAAGCGTTCGATGGGAATATGAAGCTCTTGCAGTTGTGTATAAACTCTGTCAGCTATAGTTGTTTTTCCTGAGAGAGGCAGTCCTGTAAACCATAAATTAAACGGTTCTATTTTCTTTTTCCCCCAACGAATCTTCATCCAGGCTCTCTCATGTGCCCAGTAAAGACCGACTTTTAGTACGGTCTCTATCATTCCTGCAGCAATCGCCAAATCAAGTCTTCCAAAAAAAAGATACACAATGATAACAGTAGTCGTTGTAGCAATAATACGCCAGCTTATACCTTTAACAACGGAACGTTTGTTTGTCTCTTTGTACATTAAATTACTTTGCAGTTCCACTCGGGAAAGTTTTCTCTTATATACTGGTTCAGTGCTTTTTCCGAATCGGTATAATTTCTTGTTTGGCTCTTTCTTTCATGCTCTCTTGCTGCCACATCAACTATCATACCCGCACCCACTGTATTGTTTGTCACTCTGTCAATGATAACAAAACTTCCCGTCTGGCGATTTTCTTTGTATTTGTCTGCTGCTATCGGACGGGTAAGTGTTATTTTACAAGAGGCTATATCATTGAGCTGTAACGCTTGTACCTGCTCCCTTTTATACGTATTTATATCTATTTTATAGTTAATATGTTCAACATGCCCACTGATAAATGAAGATGCACTTTTAATCTCATAGGTTTTTCCTACCTGCATCGGTGTTTCATCCATCCACACAAGCATAACTTTCAATGCATTTGAAACTCTCGGCATTGCTTTGGTGTGCACAAGCATATCTCCACGACTGATGTCAATTTCATCTTCGGTAGTAATCGTTACCGCCATTGGGGCATAGACTGTATTACATGGAACACTGTTATTCTCTTTGGTAATATCTCCGGCATTGATGATACTTTTGACTTTTGTCGTTTTTCCCGAAGGCAGTACCGTAATTTCATCGCCGACTTTCACACTGCCACTGGCAACAGTTCCACAAAAGCCTCTAAAATCTAAATTTGGACGGTTGACATACTGCACCGGAAATCTAAATTCTTCCTCTTTTATCTCTTTGGAAATATCCATCGTATCGAGTAATTCCAAGAGTGGTTTTCCATGATACCAAGGAGTATTATCACTTTGGTTTACAACATTATCCCCATTCAATGCACTTAAAGGAATATAGTATCTGTTTTTAATACCCAGTTCAGTTGCCAAGCTTTCATACGCTTTTTTTATTGCGTTAAATACATCTTCACTAAAATCTACTAAATCCATCTTGTTGGCAGCTATTATGACATGTTCTATGCCTAAAAGATTGACTATAAAACTGTGTCTTCTTGTTTGTGTAAGAATTCCTTTTCTAGCATCTATTAAAATGATGGCAACATCGGCCGTTGAGGCACCTGTTACCATATTTCTGGTGTACTGTTCATGCCCTGGCGTATCGGCAATAATAAACTTTCTTTTTTGGGTTGCAAAAAATCTATAGGCTACATCTATGGTAATTCCCTGTTCCCGCTCACTTTGCAAACCATCAACAAGCAAAGCCATATCCAACGTCTTACCCGTTGTACCGTATTTTTTACTCTCACGCTGTGCAGCAGAGAGCTGATCGTCAAAAATCATCTTGCTGTCATATAAAAGACGGCCAATAAGCGTAGATTTTCCGTCATCTACACTGCCGCAGGTTAAGAAACGGAGCATCTTTTTGTTTTCATGCTCTTTGAGGTAAGCTTCTATGTCTAAAGAGATTTTTTCATTCTTTGCACTCATTAAAAATACCCCTCTGTCTTTTTATACTCCATAGCACCTTCACTGTCTTTATCTATCAGTCTGCCTTCTCGCTCACTTGAAGTTGAGAGCAACATTTCACGGATAATTTCAGGCAGTGTTGTTGCATTTGAGTTGATTGCACCGGTTAGAGGATAACATCCAAGCGTACGAAAACGCACCATCTCTTTTTTCGCTGTTTTTCTGAGTTGCTCCGGCATTCTGTCATCATCGACCATGATTTTTACACCTTCATACTCAACCACTTCACGCTCCGCAGCAAAATAGAGTGACGGGATAGAAATTCCTTCCAAATAAATATACTGCCAAATGTCAAGTTCTGTCCAGTTACTTATAGGAAACACTCTGACACTTTCCCCTTTGTTTATTTTAGTATTATATACATTCCAGAGTTCGGGTCTTTGATTTTTGGGATCCCATCTGTGGTGTTTGTCACGAAAAGAGAAAATGCGTTCTTTGGCACGGGATTTTTCCTCGTCTCGTCTGGCTCCACCGATAACAGCATCTTATCCGCCTTGATTCAGCGCTTGTTTGAGTGCCTCTGTTTTCATAATATCGGTATGGACTTTGCTTCCATGCTCAAAGGGACTTATATTCATGGCTACACCTTCAGGGTTTGAATGCACAACAAGATCAAAGCCCAACTCTTTGGCACGATTATCACGAAACTCTATCATCTCACGAAATTTCCACAGTGTATCTACATGTAAGAATGTAAAAGGAGGTTTAGCAGGAGCAAATGCTTTTAAAGCCAAATGAAGCATAACGGAAGAGTCTTTCCCTACTGAGTACATCATAACAGGGTTGGAAAATTCTGCCGCCACTTCACGGAGAATGTGAATTGATTCCGCTTCTAGTTGTTTGAGGTGGGTCAAATAATATTTTTCAATCACATCAACATTTCGAAAAATTAATAAATTCTTCATCTCCGAAAGCATTGATAAATGTACTAATTATTTTATCAATATATGCTTCTGAAACATGATGAGAGGAACCATCATCCTGTCCATAGCCATCTCCACGATAAGAACCTATCCAACGAACAATTTCAAATGACGGCCAGTAGTAGATATCTTGATTGTTTTTTTGAATAACATTCTCAATGGAACTTCTTAAAACAGATTTCGACAAACAGTCTGCAATAACTGCCGATTTTTTTTCAAATGTCACAGATAACGGAACAGGCGAGAGGGTAAGAATAATCTTTTTATTGCCGCTTAAATCTTTTAATATTTGTATAATTTCATCTAAATTTTCCGTATTTTCCTCAACAGTTGTCGTTCTAAATTCATATTTTGTTTTTAGCGCACCCAGACTCAGTTGAGAAGCTCTAGGCATAACAAACTTTTTAGAGGAACGATCAAAAAAAGCCGGTGCTACTCCTAATGTAAAAATCAAGATATCTGCATTCATGATTAAATTTTTATAATAAGATGCTTCCTGCTCAAAAATTAATTCCATTTTTTGAGACAAATGCTCATCATTCAGTGTTCCGTTCACCCAATTAAGAAATGTTTTATTTGCATATGTGCTATTAATATATTCGCCTATTGTAATATTTTCCGCATTCACATTCTGCTTTCTTAATACTCTTGCCAAGTTTCCTGCAAAACAAGATCCTAATGTAACCACATTGGATTTTTTATTTAAAATCGTCGGCATATCCTCCAGTTCCGGTACAATATATTTTGTAATAGCTTCAGATAAATTAGAAAAATCTGAATGCATCACAGGCCACCTGTTAGCTTTAAACTGCTTGTTCTTTGACATATATTTTTTCAGAACTAATTTCAAGTCATCATACTCTTTTTGATATATTTTATTCTCAGGAGCTAATTCCAATGCTTTTTTCAGATGTATTGCTGCCTTGTCAAACTTATTCTCAATAAAATACTCTTTTGATAATGTATAATGGGCAGCTTCATAATTTGATTTGATTTTAATAGCTTTTTTAAAAAACTTTTTAGAGCCTCTTTTTCCCTGTGTCTGTATTGCCAATCCTAAATGAAAAAATGCAATCTCATTCTTTGGATCCAATGCGGTTACCACCCTTAAATGATTCTCGGCTTTTGCCATATTTGACAGTCTTTGTGTATCAGAACTAATCAAACGCAAGGCAAGCCGTAATCTTACAGCAGTGTCCATAGGTCTCTTTTTAAGAAATTTATTCATCTCTTTAATAGCTTGTTCTACATCTTTTATTGCAAAAAGCTTTTCTCTTTTTTTTTGTATTTGCTTCACAGTAACTCCATTAGATTTATATAGTTTTTTACTTAATGAATAAAAAATCACTCTCAATTGTTTGATTTTCTGGAACAGGTCGGGGATGAAAAAAAGATTCTTTGGAAAAAGAAAATTGATCAGTTTCCAATATTTTCTCTGTATCAAAATAACTCGATAACAACGGGATTGCCCAACTTATACCCCGAATAACTCTCCGCCTAGTATTTTCAGTCAGCTTTCCCCCTCCATGCAAACAATAAGTATCTAAAAAAACGACAGAACCGGCTTTGCCTTCTATAGGATGACTCGCAACCAAATCTTCCTCTTTCAAGAAGTTTTTTTGATACAATGAATTACTATTATTTTTATACTGGGACAATGCTATATTTCTTGTCCGTGCATGTGATCGTGGAACAATTCTCAACGCGCCATTAGCTTGCGTAGTATCATCAAGATATAAACACATTTTCAATGCAGGCACTCTGTCATAATGCAAATCACTGCCTAGAGATTTTCCTTTTTTAAAGTCGTCTTCTACTTCAAATTGATTCAAAACATTTTTATCATCAATTTCTATATTATAATGTTTAAAATATTCTTTTGTTACTGTAATTGAAAAATCAGAATAAAAATGTTTTAATAAATGCTTAAAACCTTTATCATGTTTTTCAAGTGTTCTTCTTTTAACCTGTGCCATTTCACCATTGCCAAAATCAATTTTATCAGTCAAGGAAACCGGTAAGTTCATAACATCCGAATGATCACTGTAGATAGCATCGACTTCTTCTTTTGAAAAAAACTCTGGAAGGATCACAAAGCCATATTTGACAATAGTATCTGCAACGTCTTTTTCTGTAAACGGTTTTGAGAGTGTCATATTTGTAAAGTCAAACATCGCTCTTCTCCTTTTGAGTGTTATGTTTCTTGATAAACACATTCTAACGAAACCTTTTGTAAATTTTTATAAAAATCAGGAGCAGTTTTTTGTACTACATTGCGAATTTGAACTTTATGAAAATAAGAAAGTTTTTTTCTGTTACTGTTAGCCTTTCCCTCTCGAAAATGCGATACTCCTATACCTTGCGATAATGCTTCTTTTTTCATAGAACCAAAAGCCGTCGTATTTTGAATGTTATTTACTTTTTCACTTGATGCCTCTATATCCAGAAAATTTGATATTTCAGCAAGAACACTTTTTTTATTTTTTACTATATTTTCAAAATCAAAAATCAAACTTTCGCACTCCAAACTGGCAAGACTCATTCTGTTGAAATGCTCAATTATTTCTGCCATTCCATTCCATCTCAGCCCATCTCCCTCATCAAAACCTGTAATGATCAAAGAAATGCCTTCTTCAAAACTAAACTGTTTCAAAAAACTGTCTTTCGCGTTGCCTCGTCCAATGTCTGCATCAATATCATTATAAAAATGATAATATATTGAAACTACTACATCATAAATATTTCTCATCACAAAAATTGTTTTGGCATTCTTCTCATTTAAAATTTTCACGACTTCAGGTGTCGGAACCAAATGCCAGCTGTAAAAGTGATTATCGACAAATTGTAGCTGTTTAGCATTATAGTATTTTTTTTCACCCGGAATTATTTCAGGTTCAAAATATTCCATATTTGTTAAAGAAGTTAAAATCTTTCGCATAAGCCATGTTCCGGCTTTAAAACCCGATATCAGTACTACAGGATTTTCATTATAATGCATACCCAAGTTCCCTAAACCTTTCTTGTGCCTCTTGTGAGACAATTTTATCTATGGCCTCCAGTTGCCAGTCTTCATAAGATTCTTTTTCATTATCTGCATTGACATATACTTTTTCTTCTCCTCGAAAAGGTTCATATCGCCAAGAATACACCCTATCCAACAACTCCTCGTCAAATGCCACTCTGTCATGTGTCAAATAAGAAACAACTTCTTGAAAAGAATCTTTTGAAGCAATAATATCTTCGAGTTTTATATGTTTTGTCTCTATAGACAAATCTTTCATCATATGATGATTTAAAAATGTCAAACCTCTGTAAAAAGCCCAAATATGGACATCATCTTTGGTATAGGGTCTCAGATTTTTATATAATTCATGCTCTACTATATTCCATTCATGTTCTAGCGGTTTTGTTTTACCGCTGCCCATACGCATATTTGTTGCTCTCCATCTGGTATAAAAAAACAACCAGACATAGGGATGCCTGACAAGATTTACCCATCGTACCTTATCTCCGTATTCCTTTACCAAAGGCTGCATTTTATGTGCTCTGTATGAATAACAGTCTCCCGTAGCTTCATAGGTTCTGCCCACATCTGAAATAAATTTTGTAAATTTTAACAAATCAGGTCTCTCTGAGCGGCTTCTTTCATCAAAATACTTTGGACGAGAACCTTCATTGGCTATATAGACAAACATCTCAGGATGAGCATTGAGTGATTTGCAAAACCAGCTGTACCAGTGATCTCCCGCATAGCCTTGCGATGTTACGTAAAATACATGTGAATCAAAATCGTCCATTATCACTTCCTTTTAATTGCTCAAAATCTGTCAAGACCTGCTCTGCTCTATGCACCCATAAATGCTTTTGTAAGACTTTTTCTCTTGCATTGTGTGCTATATCTTTTAGCTTATTTTTATTGTTTAAAATACTCAGGTCAACATTTTCATCATATATATCGACATTTATATAATCTTCGTTATGTTTGAAGTCTAAAACTTCCCAGGGGTGAGTATATTCAGCATGTGCTTTTGCAGCAGCAACTACAACACCGGAAGCCATTGCATCAAAAGTTCTAAAATGAGGATAGTTGCCGTCATGTAAAAGTATACTGGCTTTTTGCATTGCCTTATTTAACTCCGAGGGACTTTCTATATACCCTTTATAAAACTTTTGAAACCTTTCATACAGCTTCCAGTTTTCGCTCCCGTAAATAGCTATTTCTTTATCAAGCTTCAAAAACAGATCTAAATAAAATTCTCTTCTAATTTGCCTGAAACTTCGGCTGCTTATATCATATAACATTGTCTTGTCTATAGGCATATTTAACTCAATTCCCGCAGCGAAAAGAGAATCTAAAAAGGGCTGTGTATGTTTGAGTGTCAATACATGCTTTTTTACAAGAGGCAGTAAATCAGTAAAATATACATTTTTACTCTTCGATTTTCCTACAACCCTTGTAAGCTCAGAAGAGGTCCATTCTTTTGAAATATGCCCTAAAAAAACAAGCTCTGACTCTTTTTTCTGTTTTGACAATGGCTTATATATGGTTTTATCGGTAGCCGGAGCCAAATAATAAACATTCTCAATACTAGCTTGTTTAAATTTGTCCACCCAGTCATTTGCCCAAGGGTATAAAATATCACTTCCTTGAAAATTTTCATGCACTCTTCCCCAAAAATCCACTACCCAACAAATATGCGCAATGCCTGAGGGGAAATTTTCTATCTCCGATTTGACTCTATTCATTTCAAAAACAAAATCCGGTTGGAAACTTTCTATTTTTTTGATTAATTCTTTACTTTCAAGTAAAGTATGTCCACCCTCAACCAAGCACCCTGCTTCCTCAAAACCTCCTTTGATAGATGGATACAAATTAGTATAAAAAGGAGAATTGCTTGCCAAATACAAAAGTACCTTTTTTTGTTTATACATCTATAATCTCACTCAAATATTTATTTTTATAGACAAATTCTTTTCTAAATTTTTTAATGTTATCAAGGTAATTGCTATATTCTGACTTTGCTTTATCGAGTATGGTATCTATTTCATCAAGATTGTTATTGGAAAATACGATCCCCAACTGATATTTTTGTACCAAATTACTCATGGAAACAAATTTACTGTTGACAAGTATCGGTAAACCTGCTTCAAGATAAAATGCAAATTTACTGGTAATTGCATATTTATAGAGCATATTGTTCACTCCTGTTGCCTCTAATTCGAAAAAACCATAATCGTATTTATTCAACACTGAACTATTGAGCGCTTTTCCTTTGACAATATTGAAGTTATCATTTACAAAGCTTTCAAATATGAAATCTTGATATAAATCTTTATTTTGAAAAAAATTGTCATATACATTTTCCGGTAACACAAAATCTATTTTTACTGCTTGGCCGGTTATTTTTTTAAGAGATCGCAAATGTGCTTTTCCAGGAAAATACTCCTCTGGTCTTGCCGTAGGCTGTATATTTCCTGCATATACCAGATGCACTACTTCACTTTGGGAAATTTGTTTGCTGTGAAAAGAACTTTCATTGCAGTATTCAGGGAAAAAAACAAATTTCTCCTGGCTTGTTTTATACTCTTTTGCCCAAATTTTTGACTGTTCTGCCGTAAAATGCGATAATATTTTATACGCATTTTTAAAAATATATTCTATAGCTTCATGGTCTTTATAATCAGGATATAAAAACTCATAGACTTCTTTTGAAGCAAAATTCCAATCTTTTATGTTCACAACTACCTTTGAAAACTCTTTCGTTAATTCAGCTGCAAACTCATAGCATGTCATCCACGCCCTGTGAAAAACCACATCATATTCCAAATTTCTTAAGATAGTTATGATCTCCTGCTTATCCCTGGCAACTATGATTTCATCAAACAAATCTGATTCCACTCCCGAAATATCCGAGCCGATATACAACAAAGTTGTTTTTACTGCAAAAGTATCATTTGCATGGAGCCATTTCACAACTCTCTGTATTGAAAAATCCTGTTTTTTAAAGGCACCGTCTGGCGGGATAAAAATGATATGTTTGGGTCTGTTTTTTTGACTCACAACTACTGTACTTTCTCTTCTACTATATGAATCAGTTTTTTTGCAAAACTGCTGTACTTATGATCATCAACAATAGTGCTCAACTCTTTTTTTACGGGAGTTTTTCGTAAAATATCATTCAATTCGGACAGATTCTGAAAAAACACCAGAGAGTCCTCATAATAAGGAGGTGTTACAAGTTCTTTATATCTACAGTCATACACCAGCGGTATACATCCGCTGGCAGCAGCTTCCAGGGTTCTTTGCTGCACCAGATAATCTGGATGTGCCACAATGGCATATGTTGCACCGTTATAGACTTTTGATATGTCTTCTCCATAGTTCAGTACACCTTTATAATAAGGTTTTATAATTTCATACTTTTCCCATCCCCATCCATACACTTCGATATCATAAGCAATATCCATTTTGCATAATTCAAGCAGTGTCATATCCCGTATCACAAAGGGGATGACATATGAGTTCAGCAATTGGTAGCTTTTATTATACTTTTGAGCCAAATAATACTTAATATCCTCACTGAAGACACCGTCTGCTTTATATATTTCAACTGCTTCATGAATAAGGGTATCAATACCTGCCAACTCACCTAAATCTTTCGCATTGCTTCCGGATAAATAAGGCATATAATTTTCCAGATAGGAGCCTCCTATAAAAACGACCTTGGCTTTTTTTTCAATACTTTTGTCTACTTTATATAAATTTGTATTGATACAAAAATTTTGTATCTCAGACGAAACACCTTTTTTATATAAAGCATCCTTTACCCCCGGAAGGAGTGCAAAGACAAAATCTCTTTTGCGGGTATGGATAAGTTCGTCATTTGTTATTATCGGCATGGAATCTTGAAACCATACAAAATTGAAAACTTCTTCCCCTAAGAAAGAGTTGTTCATATGATTGATACTAATAATAATATGAGGATTAAACTCTTTTAACAGCTTTTGGCAATCAACATCCAGAGTACCATAGTCCAAATCAAACAATACCTCATAGCCCATATCTTCCAGGGTATCCGCAATATTTTTTGAAACATACTGCATGACCTGTGTATATGCCGAAGCATACAAGTAAAACCGCAACGGCTCTTTGAAATCAGGTTTTGCTTCTTTAATGTTTTTTAGATAATACCTCTTCAGTTCTTCTCTGATGATATGTGCCTGACGGACAGAGAGTTCAAAGTTTTCCACTATTTCTTTTTTTACTTCATCAGAAAGATGCAAGCCGGCAAAACTGATACTCTCAGGCAGACGATGTATGCCAAGCGCCAAATCATCAACCAGATTATTAAGCGAAACAGGAATAAGGTTTGGCAACTGTTCTTGATCAAAATTTGCACTCTCTTTGTCATAGTAGCATACCTGCAAAACATATCTGTCTCTTTTGTTCTGCTGCCTGGCTGCCCGCAATGCTTCATCCGGATTTAAAAAGAAAGTGTCATCAAATTCCAATATAAAATTACCTTTTAAGAAAATTAAAGATAAGATAACCCATTACTACTTATATGGTGTTTAAAATGAAAAAATTTGCAAAAAAATATATAAACAACTTAATTGCTTTGCTGCAGGAGATAGATTATAAAAGTGTAGAAGCAATAGTAGAGGTTCTTAACTCTACAAAAGGGACTATTTATATTATAGGAAACGGCGGGAGTGCCGCAACTGCATCCCATATGGTCAACGACCTGGGCGTAGGACTCAAACGAAGAGGCATCAAAAATTTCAATATTCAAAGTCTGAGCGACAACACACCGGTGTGCAGCGCTTTAGCCAATGATATTGGGTATAAAAATATTTTTTACATGCAACTCAAAGACAGAATAAACGAAAATGACACTCTGATTGCCATCTCCTGCAGCGGCAATTCAAAAAATATTGTCAAAGCAGTCAAATATGCTAAAAAACAAAACGCCGCCATTGTAGGGCTCACAGGTTTTGACGGCGGAATCTTAAAAAAGCTCTCCGACATTAGTTTTCATATTGCCACAGCCAAGAATGAATACGGACTCGTAGAGGATGCCCATATGATTCTGGACCACATTATTTACAGCTATTATATTTCCAAAGGCAATGCGTGAAAGAGATTACAATTTGTAACAGAAAAATAAGTTTAGACTCGCCTCCTCTTGTTATTGCAGAAATAGGCATTAATCATAACGGTTCATTACAGCAAGCCTTTGAGATGGTAGATGCCGCCCATAAAGCGGGAGCAGAAGTCATTAAGCATCAAACACATGTCGTAGATGACGAAATGAGCAGAGAAGCAAAAAAAGTAATTCCCGGCAATGCTGACATTTCCATCTATGATATTATGAAAAAAGCGGCTCTAAACGAAAAAGATGAAACAGCTTTAAAAAACTATGTCGAATCGCTCGGTATGCTATTTATTTCAACACCATTTTCCAGAGCTGCCGCAGACAGACTTGAACGAATGAATGTATGTGCCTACAAAATCGGTTCGGGAGAATGTAACAATTATCCTTTGATCGAGCATATTGCTTCATTTGGCAAACCCATGATAATCAGCACCGGAATGAATGATATAAAAAGCATAAAAAAAACAGTTGCAATTGTAGAAAAACACAATATTGATTATGCACTTCTTCACACAACAAACCTCTATCCTACGCCTCCAGAGCTTGTAAGGCTTGGTGCTATGCAGGAGTTGCAAAATGAATTTCCACACATTCCCATAGGGCTTTCAGACCATACAACTTCCAACCTGGCTTGTTTTGCGGCCACTGCACTTGGAGCGGTAATACTTGAGAGACATTTTACCGATTCCATGGACAGAGAAGGTCCAGATATTATAAATTCTATGGATCCAAAAGCACTCCGGGAACTCATACAGGGCTCAGAAGAGATTGCTAAAATGCGCGGCGGGAAAAAAGAGGCTGCACAGGAAGAACAGGTTACAATGGATTTTGCTTTTGCAACGGTGGTAACGCTTGAGGATATTCGAGAAGGAGATGTTTTTACAGACAAAAACCTCTGGGTAAAACGCCCGGGTACAGGAGAAATACAGGCAGAATTTTTCACACAGATACTTGGCAAAACCGCTGCAAAATCGATCAAAAAAGATACCCATCTCAAATGGAATGATATAAATGCCTAAAAGAATAGTCTTTCTTACGGGAACCAGAGCAGACTTCGGGAAAATAAAGTCCCTTATAGAGGTTACACAAAACGATAAAAATTTCGATGTCCATATTTTTGCAACCGGTATGCATATGAACTCAAAATACGGCAAAACCGTCAATGAAATATATAAAAGCGGTTTTACAAATATTTACCAGTTCATAAACCATGACGAGATTAACCATATGGACAGAACTTTGGCAAAGACCATTGACGGATTCAGTACATATATTGCTGAAATACAGCCTGAACTCATCATCATTCACGGCGACAGAATAGAAGCGCTCGCAGGCGCTATTGTAGCGAGTCTTAACAATATACTGGCAGCACACATCGAGGGAGGTGAGGTTTCAGGAACAGTGGATGATTCCATTCGGCATGCTATCAGCAAGCTGTCCCATCTGCATTTGGTTGGAAACGAACAAGCCGGACAAAGGCTTGTTCAGCTTGGAGAAAATAAAGAAAATATTTTTCTTATAGGCTCTCCTGATCTTGATTTAATGAATCCCGATACACTTCCCTCCCTGGAATTTGTAAAAAATTATTATGAAATTCCTTTTAAAAACTATGCACTTGTGATGTTTCATCCGGTCACTACCGAATTTGATGCAATGCAAACCTATGCGCAAAACCTTGTAAAAGCCCTTGAAGACTCGGATAGAAACTATATTGTCATTCTTCCAAACAACGATCTTGGTTCCCATGAAATCATGCATGAGTATAAAAAGCTCTCTGCAAATCCGAAATTTAAAATTTTTCCCTCTATTCGTTTTGAATACTTCTTACAGTTGCTTCGCAATGCAGATTTTTTAATCGGAAACTCCTCAACTGCTATGCACGAAGCCCCTTATTATCATATTCCTGCGATAAATATCGGATCAAGACAAAAAAATCGTTCAAAAAGCAAAAATATCATCAATACCGGCTATGCATACAAAGAAATTTTACAGGCAATTGAATCGGTCAAACATTTTTGCTTCCAAAAAGAACAGTTTGCATTTGGCAAAGGAAACTCAAACCAGCTCTTTTTACGTCTTTTGCAACAAGAAAGTTTTTGGAAAACACCCAAACAAAAACAATTTTATGATTTGGAAAGCAAATGAAAAAAGTATTGGCGATTATTCCTGCAAGAGGCAATTCAAAAGGGCTTAAAAATAAAAACATATACCCTCTGAATAAAAAAGAACTCATCTTGTATACAATTGAAGCTGCAAAAAACTCAAAATATATTACAGATGTTTATGTCAATTCAGACAGTCACAAGATTCTCGATATTGCCAGGAACTGCCAAATAAAAACATATCAAAGAGAGGCAGAACTTGCCCTTGATGATACAAAAACACAGGATGTTGTTTATGACATGTTACGCAATATAGATAAAAAATATGATACGGTCATCTTGCTCCAGCCAACATCCCCTTTGCGGGATGCAAAAGACATAGATGAGGCTTTTGACCTGTATTACAGTTCCCAGGCCACATCCCTTATCAGTATGTCTGTTCCAAAACATTCGCCGTTCAAGGCATTTACACTCAATGAAGACAACTATCTTACCGGAATTGTAAACAATGACTATCCCTTTATGCCTCGTCAAAAACTACCGACAGCCTACTATCCAAACGGGGCTATTTATATTTTCGGGAATGATATATTTCTAAAAACCAAAGAGTTTTTCAGCGACAAAACCATTCCCTATATTATGAATGAGACAAAGAGTATAGATATCGATTCAATTGAAGACATCATGCTTGCTGAGCAAATCATACAAAACACATAAAGGTCTTTTTTATGCAAACCATACAAAACAAAGCTATTCAGACATACAATGACAATATGAACTATTTTCAAGAGAAACACGAAAATCTCTATACGAAACTCAAAGCACTTGAAACACTCTTGGAAGACGGCCGGTATCCGCACAAATATGACCTGGAGTACAAAGACGGCTACTTTGATGTCATAGAGCTACAAAGCACTCAACTGCTTTATAATACAGATTCAAATAAGTTCTCATCAGAAATATTAAAAGCTGTCAATACAAAAAAAGATGCCCATGTCTTTGAAAGTTTTAAGGATTATCATTATCGGGATGAGGATATAAAACTGTTTAAAACATTACAGGCAAGCGATTTGTTTGCAACAACTGCCCCAATTATCCATTACTATAATACCCATCATGAAAAATCACAACATATGAAAGAGATTCACAAATTTATATTTTTTGGCACAGGTTTGGGACTTCATCTGCCAATGCTTATGAAAAAATACAATTTTAAAATGTCTCTTGTCATTGAAGATGATATAGAACTTTTCAGACTTTCACTCTTTACCTGCCAATATTCTCACATTTTTAAAAATAAACTTGTTTATTTCAGTATTGCCCAAAATGAACATGAATTTCAAACAACTTTTACACAGTTTTTTGAAATGTCTTTTTCTTACAATCATTATATTAAATTTTTTGCTTTTTCCAATCAGTATGACAAAAAAATTCAAAATGTGCAAAAACTCATACTGACACGTCCTGAAAACTCCTATCAGCATGAACTGCTTTTAATAAAAAACAAAAAAGTCATTCATACACTGACGCAAAAATATAAATTTCTCAATCTGCTCAAAAAAGAAGAGGAGTCTTTCTTTGACGATAAACCTGTTATTATTTTGGGTGCCGGACCCTCTTTGGACAAAAACATACAATGGCTGAAAAACAATCAAAATAAATTTGTTATCATTGCTGCCCTTGCAAGTTTAAAAACAATTCTTGATGCAGATATAAAACCCGATATTGTCATGCAGATAGACGAAAAAGAAGCAGAAACCACAGCTCTTTTGAAAAGACTTAAAAATAAAGAGTTCTTAAAGAAGGTTCCCTGTATCTTTTCAGCTTCTGTTCCACAGGTTTTACTCGATGCATGCACAAAAGAGAATATCTATCTTATTGAAGACAGAACATACTATAAACTTAGAAAATCTTATCTTGAATCAGCAAGTATCGGTGAGGCCATGTATGCAGTTTCACTTATATTCAATGCCAAAAACATTTATTTGCTCGGACTTGACTTTGCACTTGCCGAAGACGGCACAACACACGCAAAAGAACATCACGGTGTAAAAAAAATTGATGAAGATGAAACTGCGGATACAGATGCTATAGATATGGACAAAAGTCTCTTAAATATCAAAGGAAACCTTAGAGCTACCGTACAGACAACCCCGAGACTTTCAATGTCCATCCCTATTTTCAACCAAAGAACCAGAGACTACAAGAGTACACAGCAACATGTATATAATCTGAATGACGGGGCATACCTCGAATCTGCCGAACCTCTGCAGACAAGCAAAGTCAAGCTTGAAACAGCACTGAATAAAAATAAGCTCCATACACAACTGCTCTCTTTGTTTGATCATTACGCAACAGCTGATTTCAATGCAGAAGAGACCGCACTGCTCCAAGAAAGAAATATTCAAATAGAGAACTTTCAACAAAACATTCAGGATTTCAAACAGACTCCAGGTGCAGATGCAGAACTGTTTTTAAAAAACTATGCTGCTATGATGAATTCTATGCTGCAACAAAAGCATTTGGAACTGCTTCAAATTTTAACTATATATTTTCTTACACTCTCTTCTTATGTATTTGATTTTTTCAATACAAAAGAGCTGAAAAACAATAAAAAGCATATCAAAAAACTAAAGACGGAAATTGCAGAGCAGTTGAATAAAATAATAGAATCATATAAAGATGATTTAAAGAAAATAGTATAGAAAATTCTCAAGCCAAAGCTTGAGAATTGATAGAAGACTACCTACTGAAGCAGTCTCAGTACATTTTGCTGAACAGCATTTGCCTGACTCATAGCATATGAACCAGACTGTGCCAAAATGTTCAGTTTAGAGAAGTTTGCACTCTCTGCCGCGAAGTCAACATCACGAATCTGAGACTCAGCTGCTGTCACATTGACCTGAGTTACAGAAATATTTCTGATTGTTGATTCAAGTTGATTTTGGACAGAACCAATATCTGAACGAGTTTTATCAACATCTTTCAATGCATAATCTGCAGTAATAATCGCTTTTTCCGCATTTTCACGTGTTGTTACATCAACGGTTGAAAGATTGTTGGTCAGACCGACTGTCGCACTTGATGCAATGGCTGATGTTTTTCCGTCATTGACACCGTCTGTCAAAGTAATTGTTGACATTTCAAGAGGGGAATCTAAACGGAATCCGTACTCAGGCGATGTTGTTGTGGAGTTGCTTGTTTCAAACAGACTTGCCCGAACAGAAACACCATTTGTTTGTGCTGCCTGATTGAAACTGTCAACCAAAGACTGAGCGATCGCATAAGCATCATTAGCACCCGCCGCCACTGAAATAGTTGCAGTAACACTTGTTGTTGTCGCATCTGCATTCGTAACTGTAACAGATAATGTTGCACTACCTGCCGCTGAAGCACCAGTAGTATTTCCAAAACCTACAGTTGTTTCCGCTAAAGCAAACTCACCTACTTTTGCAGTCTGTGTATCACTGATTGAAAGCTTCACTGTCTCACCGGAATAGGCACCAACATGAAATGCTTTGTTTTGGTAAGCACCGTTTAAGAGTGTTTGTCCGTTAAATGAAGTCGTCGAAGCGATATTTTGCGCTTCTTCAAGAAGTCTGTCAATATCCGCCTGAATTTTTTTACGAGTGTCAAGAGTTTGACCATCAGATGCCGCTTGAATAGCTTTCGTTCTGACAGTATCAATAATTTTTGTATACTCATCCAACGCACCGTCAGCAGTCTGTGTTACACCAATCCCGTCATTTGCATTGTTGATAGCCTGACCGAGACCCTGTGCCTGTTGACGCAGTGAGTTGGCGATTGCCATACCAGAAGCATCATCTGCCGCTTTGTTAATACGCAGACCTGAAGATAAAGCATTTAAACTTTTGTCTAAACCCAAGTTTGTCTGTGTTGCATTACGCAATGCATTCATTGCCGCAACGTTTGTGTTAATTCTAAAACCCATAATAAATCCTTTTCTATGGAAGAGCTTTCGCTCTTTGTATTTTTTGTTCTCTAAAAGGCATCCTTGCCTTGAGACTGTAACAATATCGTCAGTCAAAAAAATAACTTTAATTTTTTTTGCAAATTTTATAAATTTAAAAATATTTCCTTATTTTATTCTTTTTCGCTACACTTCCAAAACCAAAAACCAAATCACTATACTATATATAGGAAAACTATTTGAACTTAATAATCGTCGAATCACCCGCAAAAGCCCGTACTATCAAGAACTTTTTAGGCAAAAACTATGATGTCATTGCCTCAAAAGGACACATCCGGGATTTGCCAAAATCCCGTTTTGGAATTACAATTGATGAAGAAACTCATGAAATTATTCCCAAATACTCTGTCGCCAAAGAAAATGCGCCAACTGTCAAAGAGATAAAAGAAAAAGCCAAAAAAGCCGACACAATTTACATCGCGACCGATGAGGACCGCGAGGGAGAAGCAATTGGGTGGCATATTGCCCATGCTATCAAAAAAGACCCCGAAACACTCCCGCGTATTGTCTTTCATGAGATTACAAAAACAGCCATCAAGCATGCACTTGAGAATGCAAGAAAAATAGACATGGACATGGTAAATGCCCAACAGGCCCGTCGTCTGCTTGACCGTATTGTAGGCTACAAGCTCTCGCCTCTGCTTGCTTCTAAAATTCAAAAAGGCTTAAGTGGCGGGCGTGTGCAAAGCTCGACACTCAAGCTTGTCGTAGACCGTGAACGCGAAATCAAAGCCTTTGTTCCTCAAGAATACTGGACTATTGACACTCTTTTCAAGCCAAATATCGAAGCCAATCTTATCAAACACAAAGAGCAAAAAATTTCCAAACTCTCCATAGAGAACAAAGAACAGGCAGAGACAATTACCCAAAGTGTCAAAAATGATGACTTCAAAATTGCAAAAATTGAGACAAAACAGCGAAAAAGTGCCACGCCGCCGCCGTTTATGACCTCAACCCTGCAACAGGCTGCTTCAAGCAAACTCGGATTTACCCCGAAAAAAACAATGATGGTCGCCCAGACTCTGTATGAAGGTGTCAAAACTCCAGACGGTACTTCAGGGGTCATTACCTACATGAGAACCGATTCACTCAACCTCGCACAAGAAGCCGTGGGTGCAGTTCGAGGCATCATTGAGAGCCGTTACGGCAAAAAATACCTGCCCAAAGAACCAAAGGTTTATACGAAAAAATCAAAAGGCGCACAGGAGGCACACGAGGCCATCCGCCCGACTATGCTGCAGTTTACACCCGAAGTGGCACAAAAATTTTTAAAAGCCGATGAAATCAAACTCTACCGCCTCATATATGAGCGTTTTATGGCATGTCAGATGGAAGATGCGCTCTTTGAGCAGCAAAGCATTATCTTTAAAGGCAATGAAAATGAATTCCGTGCAAGCGGACGAAAACTCATTTTTGACGGTTTTTATGCGGTCACGGGAGCAGAAGACAAAGACAAACTTTTACCTACTTTAAAAGAGGGTGACAAAGCTGAAATTCAGAGTGTAAAACCCGAGCAGCACTTCACAGAACCGCCATCGCGTTACTCTGAAGCAAGTCTGATTAAAAAACTCGAATCAGAAGGCGTCGGGCGTCCATCGACCTATGCCCCGACAATTGCGACACTCTCCAACCGTACCTATGTGACCATAGAAAAAAAGCAGATTATTCCGACAGAAATCGCTTTTACCGTGACAGAGATTCTGGAGAAAAACTTTCCAAATATCGTTGATATCAACTTTACGGCTGAAATGGAAGAAGAACTCGATGAAATCGCCGAAGGCAAAGTGGACTGGCAGAAACTGCTCCTTGAGTTTTATGAAAAATTCATGAAGCAGATAGAAGCAGGAAAAGAGAACATTGTCTCGCTCAAACTTGCCAAACCGCTTGGGCGCACCTGCCCTAAATGCGGCGAACATGAACTGCTTCTGAGAAGCGGACGTTTTGGAAACTTCATCGCATGCTCCGGTTTTCCAAAATGCAAATATACAGAGCAGTGTGACGAAGAGGGCAACGCGATAGAGAAAAAAGAGACAACTGCCGATGAAAAGTGTGACAAATGCGGTGCGGATATGATAGAAAAGAATGGCCGTAACGGAAAATTTCTTGCATGTTCAAACTACCCTGAATGCAAAAATACAAAAAGTATTAATGTCGAAGAGAAAGTGAGTGAGACTCCTTGTCCTGACTGCGGCGGAAAAATCAGCCTGAAAAACTCTCGCAGAGGCCCTTTTTGGGGCTGTGAAAACTATCCTGAGTGTAAATTTATCTCAAAGTTTGAGCCGACAACCATTAAATGTAAAGAAAAAGGATGCACAGGTGTACTTGCGCCTCGTACCTACAGAAATAAAGAGGTGTACGAATGTGTGAAGTGTAAAGCGCGTACACCAAGAGAAGAGATAGACAAGGCTTAAAATCCCTACTCAGTCGGCACTAAAGTACCGATTCCGCAATACCCTCGGAACCCGTACTTTCTATGCTAAAGCATGACTTAGAAAAACTAAATTTTTTTCTGTAGTGCGGGCGAAAGTGGCAGAGAAGTTACAGAAGCAGAGGATAAAAAATTGAAAATAGGCATACTCTCCGATACACATAAAAAGGTCAAAAAGGCAAAAAACGCTCTTGATTTTTTAGTGCAAAACGGAGCCGAGTTTATTATACATGCCGGAGATATTGTCGAAAAAGAGGTACTGGACCTGCTTGAAGCATGCGGGAAAAAATATATAGCCGTTTACGGAAACAATGATGCCCATTTAGTACAATATCATAACAGGTACCACCTGGTTCAGGAACCCTACTATTTTAAACTGGCAAATACAAAATTCAAGTTGATGCACCTGCCTTTTTATATGAGCAGAGATGCCGAGGTTGTCATCTTTGGACATACACATCAGTTTGAAGTAGAGTTTGCAGGGGGTATACTCTTTTTAAACCCCGGTGAAGTGTGCGCACGAAACAAACCGCTTTCTGAGTGTGCCATGCTTGAAGTTTTAGAAAAAAAATTTATAGTAAAATACTATACAAAAAAGAAAGAGCAGGAGCAGTATATGCTCACAAAAACTTTTTCTTATGAAAGGCAAAAAAGTGAGTGAAAAAATATTTTTATGTTCCATTTGTAATATCAACAGCGGTACATGTAAAGAAGACTGTAAGTTTTGTTCGCAAAGTGTGCGCTACAAAGCAGATATAGAGCGTTACAAACAAAAGCCTGTGGATGCCATCTGCCAAGAAGCCATTACGGCAAGAGACAACGGAGCCCTTGGATTTTGTCTTGTCACTGCAGATAAAGGTTTAACTGACAAAACACTCAAATTTGTTTGTGATGTTGCCAAAGAGGTACAAAAAGTCGCCCCTGAATTACGTCTTATCGCCTGTAACGGCACAGCAAATGTTGAGCAACTCCTCACACTCAAAGAAGCAGGTATCAAAGCCTATAATCACAACCTTGAGACAAGTGAAGCCTTTTATCCGCAAATTTGCACAACCCATCCCTGGAGTGAACGATATGAAACCTGCCAAAATGTCAATAAAGCCGGCTTGGTACTCATCAGCGGTGGAATTTTCGGGCTTGGTGAATCACAAGAAGACAGAATCTCTATGCTCGAATCTCTCAAATCACTCAACCCTACTTCGGTTCCTGTTAACTTTTATCATCACAACCCTGCACTTGAACTTGAACCAAATCCTTTAACAGTGGATGAAGCCCTCGCACTCATCAGGTTGACACGCGAAACACTTTGTGATGCCGAGAGGATTATGGTTGCCGGCGGTCGCGAACTTATGTTTAAAGAACGTCAAGCAGAAATTTTTCAAAACGGAGCAAATTCCATCGTGATAGGAAACTACCTCACCACAAAAGGACGTGTTATGAGTCAGGATCTGGCAATGTTGCAGTCTCTTGGTCTTGATATTGCAAAAAGTGTGCAATAAAAGCCCTGCACACGGGTTATAACCCGGATTTTAAAAAAAAGGAGAAAAGTATGACTGATAATATTATACTGATTGTTACCATATCGCTTATCATCATTTTTTCTCCGTTTTTTGCCAAAATTTTACGGCTTCCTACAACACCCATTGAAATTATTTTAGGTTCTCTTTTAGGATATGTAGGCTTCTTGCATGATGAACATCTTTTTGACTTAGTCGCTGAATTCGGGTTTTTATATCTGATGTTTATTGCAGGAACAGAGATCAATTTAAAAAATGTACTCAAAACACCTGTCTCTGTTATGAAAAAGGTTGTTGTCTATCTTGCAGTACTTTACGGATTCTCCATCGCCTTTTCCGTACAGTTTGATTTGGGAAAAATCTTTATCGTTTTGTTACCTCTCATATCTGTAGGACTTGTCGCCACACTGGCCAAAGAGTATGGAAAAACACCCTGGATTGCTCTTTCCATGACAGTTGGGGGCATAGGTGAAGTTGCAAGTATTGTGATACTTACTATAAGCTCTGCAGCACTGAAGTCTGGTTTCGGATTGGGACTTTTTCAAACAATCATGGCCCTTTTGGCATTTTTGCTTTTTATGTTTCTTCTTTTTCGCTCTATGCAGCTTCTGTTTTGGTGGTTTCCCAAAGTCGCTATTGCCCTTATGCCTCACAATGACAACAAAGAACAGGACATCCGTCTCTCTATGGGAATATTTTTTCTGCTTATAGGGGCTATGCTCTTTTTGCATCTTGAACTTGCTTTTGGGGCTTTTTTAGCCGGTATCTTCATTCCGACTTTCTTTGAGCACAAACATGAATTGCCTGAAAAGCTTGCTTCTTTCGGATTTGGATTTTTAATCCCTATATTTTTCATTCATATCGGGAGCTCTTTTGACCTCAACGCCCTCTGGATCAACGGACTCATACGGGAGGCTGTCATCATCACAGTGGTAATGATTCTCATGCGGCTTATTGCCTCTTTGGTGTTTATAAAAGAGCTCGGATTAATTGACACGGTTCTTTTTGGACTTTCTCATTCTATGCCTTTGACCCTGCTTATTGCGATGGCCACTCTGGCATATACCGCTAACTCCATTGATCAGTTGCACTATTATGCTTTTATTTTGGCCGCACTGTTTCAGGTTATCAGTATCATGATTATTATCAAACTCATACATATTTATAAAATGCGAAAAGCAAAAGACTAGACTTCACTTTTTCCTTTAATATATCTGGCAATATCATAGCCGTGATTGAGTCCAAGCGCAATGCTGCCGCCGCTCTCCTGAGTAATATCTCCGGCAACAAAAAGTCCTTTGATGTTTGTCTCATAATGTTCATCATGTACAGGTTTGCCGTCTTTTTCTTCTATGCCCGAACTTGCCAAAAATGTACTTGGTGTCGTTCCGCCTATGGCATAGATAACTCTGTCAAATGTTTCAGGTTCTCTTTCGCTGAAAAGCACTTTGACTCTGCCCTTGTCATCTTCGAGACCGTTGATATTTATACCTAAAATCGGTCGGACATCTCCCTGTGCAATCGCATCGGCAATATTTCTTTGATTCGTAGGATTTGCCCGGCGGAAACTCTCTCGTCTGTAACAAATGGACACATCATTATGCTCACTTAAATCAACTGCATACTCTACAGCACTGTCACCGCCTCCGACAACAAGAATCTTTTCTCCCTGTGAGCATTCATCTGTTGTATAGTTAATTTTCTTTCGTATAGTTGGGGGAATTTTGTAGCTCGGTTTGTTTGGCTTCCCCATCCGTCCGATGGTCACAACTACATTTTTTGCCTTAATGCTCCTACCTGCCATGTGGACTTCAAAGTAGTCTTCTTTTTTTTCTATAGACTGCACTTCCACCTCTGTTTGCAGTTCTACGAGATGTTCTTTTAAAATTTCATCAAAAAAATCGAGTGTCGTCTCTTTGGTACCGTCTATAAAATGGATACGGCCGTTGAGTTCGACTTTTTGTCCTTTCCATTCCAAATCCACACGCTTGTTTTCTTTGTAATATTTACGAATAGTCGAGTTGTGATTTGTGTCTTTTTCAAGCAGCACAATATCACGGACACCCTGAAGGTAACTTTCAACAGCAGTGGCAATCCCCGCAGGTCCGGCACCGACTATAGCCAATTCATATATTTTTTCCATAAAAACCGCCTCTATGATAATCTAATCATAGTTTATCACATTTAGGCTAATTTATCAGGAAACTTTGTCATAAATTTTTGCAGTTTTGGCGCGATAACCACCTGGCAGTAGCCTTGCGAAGCATTTAAATTATAATAGTTCTGATGATACGGCTCTGCCGGATAAACCTCGGGCAGAGGGCTTACCTCAGTTACTATCTTATCGGAAAAGTCCTGCTGATGTTTTGCAATAGAATCTTCAATCACTTTTTTTTGTGCTTCATCCCCATAGTAAATAACAGAACGGTACTGTGTTCCTTTGTCCGCACCTTGCTGATTCAGTGTTGTCGGGTCATGTATTTCAAAAAATATATCCAAAATCTCACTCAGACTGATAACATCTGCGTCATAGGCAATATCGACAATTTCAGCATGTCCGGTTGCACCTGAACAGACGTTTTCATAACTCGGGTTGGCTCGGGCGCCTCCGGCATAGCCGCTCACCGCCGAGAGTACCCCCTTGACATTTCTGTACACCGCTTCTATACACCAAAAACACCCGCCGCCTAGTACAATTCGCTCTTTTTTCATTTGTTTTCTCTCTTTTTTAACTCATTATAGAGTTTTTGCATAAAAGGCTTTTGAACATATCCACTTAAATTCTCAAGCTCAGTTTTTTTGCCGTTTTTAAAATCAAGAGCCATGGACGTAGAAGCATCATAAGGCACTTTTTTTGCCGTTTCCAAAGACTTTTGCACCTCATCGAAAATATCTATGCCCTGTGTCTCTTTTGCAAATTCGGCAATTTCTGTTAAAAGTCTTTCTGCCTCCTCATAATGTTCTTCGTAAATCGTGCCGATACCTGTCTTGTAATATGAGGTCAATGTCGCAAAAGCGGCAATAAATATATATTTTCTATACAAGGCTTCTTTGATATTTTGCGGTGTTTTGTAACGCAGGCCGGCTTTTTGAAATATATCTGCCACAGTTTGGACAGCCGCCTCATCTTCTCCTCCAAAGAGTGCCGCAAAAACTTTTCCTTTTTTGCGAATCACACCCGGGGATTCAATATGCGAAAGGATGTAGATGCAACCGTCAAGTACTCTGGCATCACAGCATGCACGCAATACATCACCGTTGTTGACCCCGTTTGAAAAAGAGAGCAGAATCGAGTCTGCGTTGATGTGATTTTGCATGCGTTTGCAAGAAGTTCCCAAATCATAACTTTTAACACAAAACATCACAACATCATATATGCCCTCCGCTTCATCCGGATGCTTTACATGTAAAGGAACACGCCACTCTTTTTCATCTTCTTTGATCCTTATCCCCTCTTTTTGTATGGCTTTGAGATGTTCTCCCCTTACAAAACCCGTCACATCCAAACCGCTTTTTGCAAAGGACGCCGCCAAATATCCGCCGACACCGCCTAAACCGACTATTGCAATTCTCATATATATTTCCTCTGTTTCAATTTTTAAGATACCCCGCCCGCACTGAAGTACGGGTTCCAAACAACGCACCTTCCGCTTTCCAGGAATCGGTACTTCAGTGCCGACTGTTGCAACTTTCAACCCACTCTCAGCCCGCACTGAAGTACGGGTTCCAAACAATACACCTTCCGCTTTTCCGGAATCGGTACTTCAGTGCCGACTGTTGCAACTTTCAAGCCATTCTCGCCCGCACTGAAGTACGGGTTCCAAACAATACACCTTCCGCTTTTCCGGAATCGGTACTTCAGTGCCGACTGTTGCAACTTTCAAGCCACTCTCAGCCCGCACTGAAGTACGGGTTCCGAAATGCCGGCTTTTTTACATAACTATTATATAATAGCAAAAGTAAAAAAGGAGTCATATGCCGCGTATAGACAGTGAAAAATTTTACACAGCAGCACTTCAAAAGCACGGCATCTCCGCATGCGGTCTGCACTGGTCCTCTGATGCGCATCAAAGTATACGGTTTGACAAAATTTTAGAGATGCTCGGTGATGATCTTACACAGAGTACCATCGTCGATGCAGGCTGCGGTTTTGGAGATTTTTACAGATTTTTACAAAACAACGGTGTACATGTAAACAAATATATCGGCATAGATTCGCTCCAGGAGATGTGCGACATTGCCCGCGAAAAAACAGCGTGTGAAATCATCCGTTCCGATATAACAAAAGCCAGACTTCCTGTGGCAGACTATTACATCTGCAGCGGTGCACTCAATATACTCACACCTTTTGAAACACAGCTTTTTGTACGCAACTGCTTTGCCTCTTCAAAAAAAGGTTTTATTTTCAATGCCCTCTACGGCGACAAGGAGAGTGATGTTTATAATTATATAAATATAGACACCATCCATACCCTTGCAAAAAGCTTACATGTAAAGCATACCCGTTTGACAGAGGGCTACATAGAACATGACATTACCGTAGGATTTTTCAAATAATGTGTGCAGTTTTTGGCATAATCGGCGAATATAATGAGAATCAGGCAAAAAGCGCCTTGTCTCTTCTTGTGCATCGTGGACCTGATTACTGTGGTATTGTGCAAAAGAAAAATCTCTTTTTTGCCCATCAGCGCCTCAGCATTGTTGATGGCCATCACAGAAGCCATCAACCACGCAAACACAACAATATTTTGCTCTCATTCAACGGAGAGATATATAACTTTAAAGAGTTAAAAAGAGAACTTGATTTTGACTTTCAGACACACAGCGACAGTGAAGTCATCATTGCCGCTTATCTGAAATGGGGCGTTGATTTTGTCCAGCATCTGCGCGGTATGTTTGCCATTGCTTTAATGGATGATGACACGCTTTACCTTTTTCGTGACAGACTCGGGAAAAAACCGCTTTTTTATATGCAAGGGGAAAGTTTTGTTTTTGCCTCGGAAATCAAAGCGCTCAAGCCTTTTTTGTCTACATGTAAACTCAACAATGATGCTCTGCTCTCTTATCTCTCTTTTTTGGCGCCGACTCCGCCGCATACTTTTTACGAAGGTATTCAAAAACTTTCAGCAGGTGAGTACCTTACATGTAAAGAGGGCCGTGTTACATGTAAACACTACTTTGATCTGCTTGATGTCACTCCAAACATTCTAACAAACAAACACGAAGCTTTGCGTGTGTTAGAAGAAGAGTTAGAACATTCCATCCATCTGCGCTTAGACTGTGATGTTCCTATGGCATCACTGCTTTCTGGTGGCATAGACTCTGCAACACTCAACTACTTTGCCAAACAAAACAACACACATTTACAAACATATACACTTGGTTATAAAGAATTTGCAAAATATGATGAGAGAAAAAATGCCAAAGCAAGTGCTGCGTTTTTAGGTTTGGACAATATCCAGGTGGAAATAGATGAAGATGATTTTATCCGTGCAAGTGACAAAGTGTTAGATGCACTTGACGAACCGCTTAATGATCCTGCTGCCGTGCCTCTGTATCTGTTGTTTGAGCGTATTCAAAAAGACGGATACAAAGTTGTACTCAGCGGAGAGGGTGCGGATGAGCTTTTTTTAGGCTACCGACAGTATTTTGAGTATCTAGACATTGAAAATGCCGCAGGTTTGGCACACAAAAACTGGCTCAAAAAATATTTCCGTGCCAATTTTTCAATGAACAGAGAGTGGGAGTGGTACAAGCGGATTTTTGACGACTCGCTTCTTTTTCGTACAAGCGGTGAAAAATTTACGGACCTGCAAAAAAACCAGCTTCTCAGGCGCAATGTCAAAGATAACGAAAGCCTCAAATACCTGCAAAGTTACAGAGAACGCTTTGAAGCCTCTGCCCACAGTGATGAAAGCATTTGGTACAGCTATATTGACCTCAATATTTTTCAGGCGGAGCATTTTTTAACCAAACTTGACCGTGTTTCCATGGCACACTCCATAGAATCCCGTACCCCGTTTTTGGACCATAAACTGGCATCTTTGATTTTTGGCATAAATCCAAAGCTGCGTTATGAAGACGGCATCACAAAATCACTCTTAAAGCAAATCATGACAGACAAACTCCCTGATAAGATACTCACACGGAAGAAAAAAGGCTTTTCCAATCCTTATATGGAGTATCTCATCAGTTCCAAAAAAATTGATCTTATTCAAGAGGTCAATGTGCAAACAGGGATGTTTCACAAAAAAAAGTTAGACGAATATATAAACACCGCATCAAGGGGGAGTTTTAAGCAGCATGTATGGGGACTTTATGTACTATCGTATTGGATAAAGAAAAATCTGCTTTAGTCCGGGCTGAGAATAGCAGGAAGAAGCAACAGTCGGCACTGAAGTACCGATTCCGAGAAAGAGGAAGATGTGTTGTTCGGAACCCGTACTTCAGTGCGGGCTGAAAGTGCCTGAAAGTACCGATTCCGAAAACTCAATAATATTTACAAAGAAACAGAGGAAATATAGAATGATCAAAAAAATAAAAAAATATGCAACGACAAATACCCTTGTCATCTTCGGTATTGTTTTTGGTGTTTTGTTTGGCATCTTTTTTCCCGAACTCGCCCTCAAACAAAAGATGATAGGAACCGCCTTTGTCTATTTTTTGAAAATGCTTGTCGTGCCTCTTGTTTTTGCCAGTATATTTGTCGCTATTCTTGGGCTTGGTTCTATTGAACATTTAAAACGGATGGGCCTCAAAACTATAGGGCTGTATGTTTTGACAACCGCTCTTGCCGTTACTGCCGCCATTGCTGTCATGAATATTTTTCACATTGGCGAGCATGTCAGCAGCAGTGGTCTTGCCTATGAAAAAGCGGCAGCACTGGCTCCTTTTTCTTTTGAGAATATGATTTTAAGCTTCATTCCTACCAATATATTTCATGCTCTTTCTGAGGGCAAGATGATGCAGATTATTATATTTGCCATTCTTTTTGGTGTGGCATCTCTCTACCTTGTTCCAAAACAAAAAGAGGCGCTCAGCACCCTCTTTACAGCCATCAGTGAAGCTATGCTCAAAATGGCAGAGTGGGTGATACTCCTTACTCCCATCGGTGTTTTTTCGCTCATCTCCTATGTTATTGCCGAGCAGGGAATTGATGTTGTCTTTGGGCTTTACAAATATGTTTTGGTCGTGATTGGCGTCATCATTTTTCATGGACTTGTCACACTCCCTGCAGTCCTGCGTTTTTTTACAAAAGTAAATCCCTACAGCTATCTCTCAGATGTAAGAGAAGCCCCGATTATGGCATTTTCCACAGCATCTTCTGCGGCTACGCTTCCTGTGAGTATGCGTGTTACCGAAGAGATGGGCGGTATCGACAAAAAAACTGCCTCTTTTGTTCTGCCTTTGGGGGCTACCGTTTCCATGGACGGTACAGCGGCATATTTGAGTGTAGCTGTTTTATACATTGCCAATTTGGCGGGAGTCGCTTTGAGTTTGGGAGATCAGATTCTTTTAGGGATTACCGTTGTCGCGCTCAGTGTCGGTGTTGCGGCCCTGCCGAGTGCCTCGCTTGTTATGATGGTGATTATACTCAACCAGCTTGGACTGCCTGTTGAATACATGGCTTTGATTGTAGCCGTGGACAGAATTCTTGATATGTGTCGTACCTCACTCAATGTCACCTCTGATTTGATTGTTACAAAAATAGTTGATGAATTTGAAAAACGACGATAGACGCTATGCGTATCTGCTCATTTTTTCCATGCTGCTCTGGGGCGGCGGATGGACAGCTTTAAAAATTCTCACCACAGCAATGCCGATGGATGTCGTCATCTTTTGGCGGTTTTTTCTGATGAGCCTCGCATTTTTGCCCATTCTTTACTTTTTTAAAATTCCACTGACACTGACTCAGGGCTCATTCAAATATATCCTCGGCAGTTCTTTTTTAAATATAGCCTTTATGGTTTTTTCTTTTTTAGGCATAAAGTACGGTCTTGCGGGTGCGGGCAGTGTCATCATAACAACTTTCAGCCCTATTATGACCTTTTTGCTTGTTGCTGTGATTTTTAGGAGCAGACTCTCAACACGGCAGTATTTCGGGCTTTTGCTCGGGCTGGTCGGCGGCTATGTTTTACTCCAGCTTAACAATTTTTCTCTTTTTTTACACGGCTCAAATATCTATTTTTTACTCTGTGCCCTTATCTGGGCAGGAGTCACTCTGCTTTCGCAGCATTCGCAAAAACATATACATCCGGTCTATTACAGCTTTTTAATTTCTCTCATAGCTACTTTTTTCAGTTTTTTGTATGCCTTCAATGCAGACCTTGGTGCTGTTTTTACCCAGGGAGCAAAATTTTGGACTGCCCTAATTTATCTCGCCGTTTTGGGACAGACTGTCGCAACAACCATATTTTTTATTGCCAGCGGGAAACTCGGCAGTCAAAGGACAAGCTCTTTTATGTTTTTAGTGCCTTTTTTTGCTCTTTTTTCTGCCTGGTTTATATTGGACGAACCCTTACAGTTACATATAGTTATTGGTGGACTTATCAGTATGTTTGCGGTATACTTTATAAACAAAAAGTAAAAATGACGATAAAAATAGCCAGTTTAATCTAATTTTAACATCAAATCAGATAATATACCTTATAACTGTAACAAATAAAAGGGCCAAAAGATGAAAAAAGTACTTATATTGGGAGGCGGTTTTGCAGGTGTTGATGCTGCAATCCACTTAAGAAAACTGAATTATGATGTTACTTTAGTCAGTAACAGAGACTATTTTTACATATATCCTACTTCCATCTGGATACCGACACATGAAAGTGAATTCCAAAACGTCTGTGTTGATTTGCGAGAATTGCAAAATGCACACGGGTTTACCCTTGTTGTTGACGACGTGACCGAAATATCAAAAAAAGAAAACAGTGTTACTTTGAAAAACTCAGGAACTCTTGATGATTATGACTATCTTGTCATTGCCATGGGTGCTGCAAAAATGAAAGCACCAGGCATAGAAAACACACTTTCTATCTGTGGCGCACCAGAACAGTCATTACAAATCAGAGATGCTCTGGACGTCCTTGTCAAAAAAGGAAGCGGCAAAATCTGTATGGGCTTTGGAGGCAATCCGAAAGACAGTTCGGCAGTGCGTGGCGGACCGGGATTTGAGCTCCTCTTTAATGTGCACAATATGCTCAAAGCAAAAGGCATCAGAGAGAATTTTGAGCTGACTTTTTTCGCTCCGATGGCTGAACCCGGCAAACGAATGGGTCCCCAGGCACTTAAGATGATGGATATGATGTTTAAAAAACTGAATATCAAACAGCATTTTGGCAAAAAAATTAAGCAGTTTGAAAAAGATGGTATTGTATTTGAAGATGACACAAAGCTCGCCTCCGATTTTACCATGTTCATTCCTGCCGGAGACGGGCATGAAGTCATAAAGAATTCGGACTTGCCGACAAATGAAGCCGGATTTGTCAAAACAGACGACACCTCCTGCGTCTTAAACGAGGATGGCTCTTTAAGTAATATTTATGCCATTGGGGATGTTGCAGCACTCGAAGGATACGACTGGCGGGCAAAACAGGGTCATATTGCCGAGGTAATGGCAAAAAATACAGCACACAATATCGATCAGCGTGACAACGGCGGCAGTGATTTTAAAGGCTACCATGAGCATTTGAATATTTTATGCGTTATGGATACCGGAGACGGTGCGGCCTTTGTCTACAGAGACGAAAAACGTGCGTTTATGCTTCCAATGCCTGTCATTGGACACTGGCTGAAAAAAGGCTGGGGATTATACTGCCGCAATTCTAAACTCGGTAAAATTCCTAGAATTCCCGGGATGTAAAAGTAGCTGTCCTAAAGAGTGTTGCACTCTTTTCAGCGTTCTTTCAGCTTCCGTTTGAGTTTCATTTTTCTTTTTGCCAGCTCTCTCATATCTTCGGTTGTATCGCTCTCATCCATGATCTCCAAGCCCAGTATCGTCTCTATACAGTCTTCAAGAGTGATTATTCCCTCTGTCTGGTCATAATTGTCTGTCACTAAAAACATATGGTCTTTTTTCTTTATAAACATATCCAGTGCTTTGCTTACCGGTATGTTTTCATTGATAATAAATATCTCTTTTTTGATATAAGACAAAGGTACATTGTCATCTTGGAGTGCCTGTTTAAATATCTTTTTTGTCAGCACCAGCCCTGTTACATTTTCTATGGAACCTTTAAAAATCGGTATCCTGGAAAATTTAAAAATTGCCGGCTGGGTCTTGATAACATCTTTGATGAGCATATCTTCATCCAAAGCAAAAACAACGCTTCGCGGCGTGAGAATTTCACTCACTTTGATATTGTCAAGATTTAATATATTTTCAATGACATCTGACTCTTTTTCATCTATCACCCCTTCATCTTCACTCATCAACATACTCTCAAGCAGTTCCTGTTTTGTTAAAGAGTTGGAATCCTTTTTCCCTTTTGATATTTTATTTGTAACAGCCAGAGTTGTCAGTATTATAGGATATGTAATCCATATGAAAACCCGAATAAAATATGCTGCCACAGGCGCCAGCTGTTTCCAGTAAATTGCCCCAATTGTTTTTGGAATTATCTCAGATATAAACAAAATTGCAAAAGTTAATACAACTGATACATACACAACGGCATCATTCCCAAATATTTTTGAAGCCTGTGCACCTACTGCCGCAGCACCGAGAGTATTAGCAATGGTATTTAAAATAAGTACCGAAGCAATTGATTTGTGAATATCTTCTTTGTGATGACGAAGAAGCTTTCCTACAGCAGGTTTCTCTTTTTCTAACACTGCCACATAAGACATATTGATAGAGAGTAATACCGACTCTAATATTGAGCACAAAAACGAAATGCCGACAGAAAGAAGAAAAAATATGAGTAATAGTTCCAAGTTTTACAGTTCCTTTAAAGTAATATATATTTTGCCAATGCCAAAAAGCTGAAAAAGCCGACAACATCAGTCACTGTTGTTAAAATAACAGTACTCCCTATAGCAGGGTCTATACCAAGTATTTTGAGCAACAAGGGAATCATTGCTCCAAAAAATCCGGCCATTAACAGATTAATTATCATACTTAATCCAATAACTACTCCAAGCATCGGTATATGAAACCACAACCATGCTATTATACCCATTACTACAGCAAAAAGCAGACCATTCATCAGGGAGATGACAACCTCTTTTTTTATGGTTCTAAAGGCATCTGTCTGCGATATTTCACCCAAAGCGAGTTGGCGTACAACAACTGTCAGACTCTGCGTTCCGGCATTGCCTCCCATGGAAGCGACTATGGGCATTAAAACAGCAAGCGCAACCATGGAGTTAATCGTATCTGAAAACAAACCGATAACCAAAGAAGCGGCAATGGCTGTTAGAAGATTGATGCCCAGCCATGTTGCACGCTTTTTCGTCGCCTTGAGAACATCTTCATCCTCTTCCGCTTCGTCATCAACACCGGCAAGATTATACATCTGCTCTGTTGCATGTTCATTAATGATGTCATAAATATCGTCAGAGGTGATACGACCGACCAGAATTCCTTCATCATTGACAACCGGCATAACTGAAAGGTCATACTCTTTAAAATAGTTGACAACCTCTTTGATATCTTCCGTATCTCGTGCACTTTTAGGCTCAAAAGACTCTTCGCTCTGCTCAATATTTTCTTTGACAGTCTTTGAAAAATCAAATATGAGCAGGTCATCCAGACCTACAGTATACAAAAGTCTGTTGTTGCTGTCTACTATAAACAGATTTTGAACATTTTCGAGTTCATTCTCTTTTCTTAAACGGGCAAACCGTTTAATAACATCCTGAACAATTTCATCCTCTTTTGCAGTAAACACCTCAAGCTGCATGTAAGCACCGGCTTGATTTTCATCATACTTTTTGAGTTTTGCAATTTCATGTTTGTCTTCGGCATCAAGCTTGTGAAATACTTCTGAAGCTTTATCTTCATCAACATCTTCCAACTCTTGCATAAACTCAAGCTGATCATCCGATTCAAGTTCACTTACAGCATGAGAAAGTTCCTCTGCATTAAAATTTTCGACCACATCATCAAAATATCTGTCAGGCAGAGCCAGTGCAACATCGCCTACCAGGTCTTTTGGAACCAGTTTTATAGCCTCACTGAAATCTTTGTCATTTAAGCCTTTTAAAATTTTTGCTATTTCAGCCGGGTGCATTTCACTGCTGCTGTGTGATTGTAAATATTTATTCAGTTCTTTCATCTGTTATCTTATGTTCTTTTTAAAAATCATACACAAAACTTGTCTTTTGGGAAAAATCATATTTTTTTACTCCAATAGCAGGCCTTGTGTCCTGATTGTATGTCAATTCAAAATTAATTGAAAGCTGTTTGTATATTGTAACTCTTAATTCTGCTGCGTTGGATGCTATGGTATCACTCACCACATCTGCTCTGGGCTGGTAGTAGCCAATGTATGAAAATCTCACATTCCTGCTAAATCTGTTTTTATATGCAATATACATATTTAATCTTAAATTATGCTCACTCGGATCAACATTTGTCGTATAGCTGATATATTCGCTAAAACAGCCAAATCCCACATAAATATTTCCATACCCCTGCATTTGTGTATGGTATCTCAGGCCAAGACCGACTAACAGCCTTTTTTCTATTTTTGTAAACTTGTTTGTCTGGGACTGTACAAAAGCTTCCCAGTTCAAATGTTTCTTATAGAGTGTATGAATATAGCGCAGATGCGCATACGTGTTTTGTCTGTTTAACACTCCTGATGCTTTCGCGTAATTAAATGCTATATCGCTCCATGTCACATAGGAGCTGTTATTGTCATATATCATACGCAATCCTGCACTGTACTCATCGGTATCGGTATTGCCGCGTGTTGTGGAAAAAGAGCCTTTAACACCGCCACTCAGCCCTGGCTGTTTTCCTATATCCACTGGTGCTATGGTAATGACAGCCTCCAAATTAACCAAAAACAGTACCAATATAATCAAAAACTTCATCTACAACCTTGTATTTTATAAAAGTGTAATTATATATCCGCCACGGATATAATCCAGTTTATAGCTGTAATACCCGTCGAGTTCTATCACAACCCTGTAGTAGCCTTTATGTGTTCCCAGTCGTATTTTTGTAAAAAGCGACCCCTCTTTTAAACTTTTTATCAGGCTGCCTATATCGGTATCACGCTTAAAATCACAGACAATTCTATGTGGTTTTACCAACAAAAAATTTCTCAGCATTTTATCTTTTGTCACAATCTTGAGTTTGTTCTTTTTGACATAAAATGCTATAAACTTTAATGATGCGACTTTTTTGTATTTTATTTTTACACTGCTTTTTTTTATCTGTTTTTCAATAGACTGTGTACTGTCGGATTCATTATAGTTTTGTGAAATAAAAACAGGCAAATGCCAGTCTATCGCATTTTGGATAGTGACTTTTTTATGTGCAATCGAACCGTCCAGGTTTTTATATGTCACGGTAACACTTTCAATCGTTCGTGCAGTTGAGGGTAATGTCACAGTGGCTCTTTTGAGCATCGGCAGTTTTGTTGTCTGATTGGATGTTAAAGGGATATCCTGTCCACTCTGTACCGGGAAAAAGGGATTTTCTCTTGCATGAAGCATCATAAAAAAGAGACTTAAAAACAACAAAACTCTTATCATAATAACAAACCCTATTTTTTTAATACATTATAGCAAATTTATATGATTATTGTGCAGAAATTTCTTTGAGTTCAAAATACTCGCGTTGAAGTTCAGCATTTTCTTTTTTCAAATGCACCACTTCATTTTGAAGATAGTTCTCATACTCCTGCAAACCAAAAAGAACTTCAAGGGAGTTTGTACCGTACAAAAGTACACCCAAATATATCCCCAGTCCTATCACCAAAGCAAACAGGAGAAAAAACTTTTTTAAAGAGAGTCCCAGATATTTTTGAGTAATTGTCTGGGATGTGTCAATCTCTTCAAAAAGTTCTTCTTTGTTCATCAGGTACCTAGCTAAACAGTGCTGAACCTAAATACTCACTGTAGACTGTTTCATTTTCAATTTCCAGCAAACGATTGTATTTTGCAGTTCTTTCACCTCTCGCAGTCGAACCTGTTTTAATCTGACCACAGTTAAGTGCCGTAGCAAAATCAGCGATAAACGCATCTTCACTCTCACCTGAACGATGGCTCATTACACAGGTGTAACCGTTTCTTTGGGCAAGACGAACTGTCAGCATAGTCTCGCTTACCGAACCGATTTGGTTTGGCTTGATCAAAATAGAGTTTGCTATACCTTTTTGAATACCCTCATTCAATATAGCGGCATTGGTAACAAACAAATCATCACCGACAATCTGAATTTTATTGCCAAGTTTTTCAGTCATAAGCTTAAATCCGTCCCAGTCATCTTCGCTTAATCCGTCTTCAATTGAGACAATCGGATACTTTTGACACAGATTTTCATAGTAGGCTACCAGCTCTTCACTGCTGAGTGTGCGATCTTCTGACTCCAGTCTGTATCCGCCCTCTGTAACAATCTCGCTTGCTGCAACATCGAGTGCAATCCCAATCTCTTCACCTGGTTTGTACCCTGCTTTTTCAATCGCTTCCATGATAACCTGAATAGGCTCCTCATTCGAACTCAGATCCGGTGCAAAACCACCCTCGTCGCCAAGTGCTGTACTGTGTCCTTTTGCAGCTAAAATAGATTTCAGGTTATGGTACACTTCAGCAGCGGCGCGTAAAGATGTTGCAAAATCTTCAAAGCCGACAGGCATAATCATATACTCTTGAAAGTCTACATTATTGTCAGCATGGCTTCCTCCATTGATGATATTGAGCATCGGTGTCGGCATAACCATTGCATTGGCTCCGCCCAAATAGCGGTACAAAGGAATATCAAGACTCTGTGCAGCTGCACGTGCAACCGCCATAGAAACACCAAGAACAGCATTTGCCCCGAGATTTCCATAGTTTTGTGTTCCGTCAAGCTCTTTCATTGTTGCATCAATGACAGCCTGGTTAAAAGGACTCATCCCGATAAGCACATCAGAAATCTGAGAATTCACATTTTCAACAGCCTTTAAAACACCTTTGCCCATGTAGCGATCACCGCCGTCACGCAACTCCAAAGCTTCACGTTTTCCGGTACTTGCCCCGGAGGGTACTATTGCGCTTGCGGTTGTTCCGTCACTCAGTCTTACTGTTGCTTTTACTGTCGGATTCCCGCGGGAGTCCATTACTTCAATTGCACTTACATCATCAATAAACATATATCATACCTTCTTAAAAATTTTAAATATTCAAAGGCTTTTTATGCGTCGGCTTCTGCTATATCAGAAGTATCCATCGTCATAAGAGAGCTCATGCCCATCGCCTGTTTAACCTTCTCTTCAATCTCAGCTGCAAGTTCCGGCTCATCTTTAAATTTCGCCTTGACATTTTCACGGCCTTGACCAAGTTTGGTCTCTCCATAAGAAAACCAAGCCCCGCTTTTGTCTATTATGTCTAATTTTACACCATAGTCAACGAGCTCACCCTCTTTTGAGATTCCTTCTCCGAACATTATATCAAATTCTGCCTGACGAAAAGGAGGGGCCACTTTATTTTTAATTACTTTTGCTTTGACTCTGTTACCGATTTGACTCTCCCCCTGCTTCAGTGAAGCTATACGACGCACGTCTATACGGACAGAAGCATAAAATTTTAAAGCATTCCCGCCTGATGTTGTCTCCGGTGAGCCATACCCCATCATACCGATTTTCATACGAATCTGGTTGATAAAAATAATCGTACAGTTCATTTTGCTCAGCACACCTGTGAGCTTTCGCAATGCCTTAGACATAAGACGGGCCTGAACACCGACCTGCTGATCATTCATCTCACCTTCAAGTTCAACTTTTGGTGTCAATGCGGCCACTGAATCTATAACAATCAGATCAATAGCACCGCTTCGTGCAATCGTCTCTACAATATCAAGTGCCTGTTCAGCATAATCAGGCTGAGAAACCAGAAGATTGTCAATATCTACGCCAAGATTCTTCGCATAGATGACATCAAGTGCATGTTCTGCATCTATAAAAGCGCATACCCCTCCGGCCTTTTGGCATTCAGACGTAATTTGGAGCGCCAAAGTTGTCTTACCGGAGCTCTCCGGCCCGTATATCTCAACGACTCTTCCCTGCGGTACACCGCCTATTCCAAGTGCCAAATCAAGCCCCAAAGAACCTGTACTTATAGACCGGATCGGCACAATATCCTTATCACCAAGGCGCATTAAAGCACCTTTGCCAAAGGCTTTATCTATCTGCTTCATCGCCAAGTCTAATGATTTTTGTTTGTTTGCATCCATTTTGGACTCACTTATTATGAAATTTAGACTTATTTTATGTAAAAATTTGCAATATGCTTAAATTTATGTCATTTTGCCATATTTTTAATCATATTCTTTTTCCATAGAATTTGATGAAATTTTAGCTAAAAAACATAAAAAGAAGTAAATAAAAATAATTTACTTTTCACCTGCAGTTTTTTCTGCTATTTCTACGGCAGCTTCATCTCCATGCACAATAACCAGTATTTTGTTCTCCTGTATCATATCTCCGTATTTTTCCGCCAAAGATTTTTCTATGCCCAAATCAACAAGCCAGGCCGTCATCGCTCCGGTTGCGCCAAACATTACAGCCCCTGCTGCCATCCCTGCGATAGATGCAAGTATTCGCCCCGTTGCCACTATAGGTCCGACACCCGGAGCCCAGAAGAGAATACCGCCCATCAGAAGTCCCCAGAGTCCGCCCCAAAAAGCACCCTGTTCACCCCAAAATATAATGTTTTCACTGTGTTTTTTATACTCAAATTCGTTTTTTTCTTCCTGTTCTCCTTTAGCTATTACTGAAATATATTTTTTCAGTACACCGTTTGCCAGCAGTTTATTGACAAATTCTGCTGCCTCATCGTAGTTATCATAGACTTTTACCAATGCTTCTTTGCTCATAACTGTTCTCCTTATATTAAAAATAATGTTATTTAATTATACTCCCATTATTATTAATTTAATCAAAAAGTTCTTTTTATCTATTTTTCGATAAAATAAACCCATGAAAAAAACTCTTATTGCACATTCACCTGACGCAGACGATATTTTTATGTACTATGCCATTAAATTTGGCTGGGTAGATATGAAAGATACACACTTTGACAATATTGCAAAAGACATACAAACACTCAATGAGGATGCACTCAACGGTGTTTATGATATTGTAGCCATCAGTTTTGCTCTTTATCCTCATATAAGAGAAGAGTATGCTCCTCTTCGGACGGCTGTAAGTTTCGGTGAAGGTTATGGCCCTAAACTTATCAAAAGAAAGGGTCAGCGACTCAGACGAAATTTTAAAGTGGCTCTCAGCGGAAAACATACAACCAATGCAATGCTTTTTCGCATCGCCTACCCTGAGGCACGCATAAGCTATATGAATTTTCTGGAAATAGAGAATGCCGTCAAAGAGGGGAAAGTGGATGCCGGAGTACTGATACATGAAAGTATATTAACTTTTGCGGACGAACTTGAAGTAGAACGCGAAATGTGGGATATCTGGCAGGAACTTGCCGGCAAAGAGTTGCCGCTGCCTCTTGGAGGTATGGCAATCCGTCGCTCTTTGCCTCTTAACCGTGCAATAGATTATGAAAAAACACTGACAAAAGCAGTGCAGGTTGCCCGTGACCACAAAGAGAGACTCTCACACATGCTTATAGAGCGTGACCTGGTCCGCATAGATGCACAGACACTTGCAAAATATCTTGAACTCTATGCAAATGATGACTCCATCACCCTCAGCGATATTCAATACGAAGCCATCGACAAACTCTTTGAAATAGGCTATGAACACGGATTTTACGACAAACCTGTTGCGATCAGAGACTATCTGATCCCTACAGAGTATACGGCACTGAGAGAGTCATAAATGGAAGCAAAACTCGTAGCACTTGGCGTACAGACATTTCAGATTGCACTCTATCTTGCACTTCCCGGACTCCTTACAGGTATGTTTTTGGGACTTGCTGTCAGTATTTTCCAGGCTACAACACAAATCAATGAAATGACGCTCTCTTTCATTCCAAAAATAATCGGTGTGGTTATCGTCATCGTCCTTACAATGCCCTGGATGCTCAACGAGATGACAGACTTTTCTGTCGGTGTATTTAATATGATTCCCACCTTTGTCGAGTAATGCAGTTTAAAAGTATCGATTTTTCAAAATATTCCTCTTTTAAAATAGGGAATGTTGTTGATGTTGCTCTTTTAGAAGAAGATTTTACAGATCTGGCAGACTACACTCTCATAGGGTCCTGCAACAATACTCTTATAGGACCCAATCCACCAAAACTGATGATGCTCGATAAAAAATACAACTATATAAAAATAAACAACGGTCTTTTAAAAATCGGCGGAGCAACACCCTCGGGTAAAATTGCCTCTTTTTGTAAAAAGCACAATATCGCAAACTTTGAATTTCTTTCCCATCTTCCGGGAAAACTCGGTGGTCTTGTTTATATGAATGCCGGACTCAAAGAGTTTGAAATTTTTAACAATCTTATCAGTATTACCACCCCCTCCGGGTTACATGTAAAAGAGGAGATACAATTTGGTTACAGAAAAACAAATATCAAAGAACCCATACTTGAAGCAGCTTTTTCTTTAACATATGGTTTTAGTCAGGAAAAAGTAACAATGTTTAAAAAAATGCGTGCCAATCAGCCTGCAACCCCGAGTGCAGGCAGCTGTTTTAAAAACCCCGAAGGTGACTATGCCGGCAGACTGATAGAGGCGGTAGGACTCAAAGGCAAAAGAGTCGGCAATATAGAGTTCAGCAGAGTCCATGCAAATTTTTTAGTCAATCACGGAAACGGCAGTTTTGAGGATGCTGTTTTTCTTATAACTGAAGCACAAAAAAAAGTTTTTAACAACTTTGGAATAAAACTAGAGTTAGAAATCGTACTTTTAGACACAAAAACACAAATACTCTTTTGACTTTCACGCAACCGCTGTTTTTTTTGCACTCTCAGCCCACCCTGAAGGATGGGTTCCAAATAATCCCGGAAACCCGTACTTTTCAGTGCGGGCTTTGTCTCTTTCAAAACTAAGGCCCAGATTCCGAAAGGATATCGAACTTTTATCTTAACTTAATGGCATTGAGACAGAAGTCTGAATTCCCAATGATTCCCGGAACCCGTACTTCAGTGCGGGCTAAAAGCTTGCAGGCCAAAAAACGCCTCTTAAAAACGCAGCATTAAACCTGCATAGAATCCTGAAAAATCCATATCTGTTTTCACATCTTCCCCGTCTTCGTCTATTTTTATTTTTTGTGTTCTGTAGCCTATTTCAATGGCAGGCTGCACAATCGGTGAGATGTCAAAGGTATAGTCTATTTTTGCACGTATGTCATAAATAGTCGAAGAACCCGTAGTCACATACTTTGCATCACTCTCAAGAGCAATGTTTGTTGTCGGAATTTCCACTCTTACCCTTGCATAAAGAAGCGGAATAGGTGCGGTATAGGAATCCTGATAACCCGGAAACACTCCGTTTTGTGCCACTGTGTAGTCCATGTTCATCACTTTTATATCCAGCCCCAGATCAACTGTTGTCCAAAAAGTGTTGTCCAGTATATTATAGTAAGGAATAATATCATACTCTTTGATATCCAAAACACTGTTTGATGACCCAGGTATAGTCACGCCACCCCATGAACCTGTTGCCGTACCCGTTGCATGGATACTGACATACTCAAGTCTGATATTCGGAACAACCGGAATAGGATGTTTTATAAGCATCCACACATAGGCGGATGTGTCTTTTTTTTCATCAAATGTATTTGTACCTGTGACACCGCCGCCAGCGTTATAATCAGCTGTACCAGATGGTGTCTGTGCCCATGCACCCGCACCGATTTCAACTCTTGCCATGTCGGCACAAAGCGAAGCGCTCAAAATTGTACTTACAGCAATAGCAGATAAGATTTTTTTCATGTTTAACCCCGTTAAAATAATTTACTTTATTATATCAGAGATTGCTGGAAGAATAATTAAAAATGTTTGATTAGATAGCGTTTGCATTTTGAATAAATCAAAATGCAAACAGAAGGAGAAACAAAATAAGACATACTCATTTTGCTTTTTTGCCACCAATGGCGGCAAGAAGAGAAACTGACTACTTTTTCGCAGCTTCTATTGCAGCATCATACTGAGGCTCTTCAGTGATTTCCGGAACGATTTCTTTATAAGTTACAATTCCGTTTTCATCAATTACGAAGATAGCACGAGCAGTTACACCTGCAAGTGGAGAACCGCCTAAAAGTACACCGTATGCGTTAGCAAAGTCTTTGTTTCTGAAATCTGAAGCAACAGTTAATTTATCGATTCCCTCAGCTGAACAGAAACGTCCTGCAGCAAATGGAAGGTCCATAGAAACAACAACAGTTTTAACACCGTCAAGTTCTGCAGCTTTTGCATTAAAGTTACGAGTTTCTGTAGCACATACACCTGTATCAAGTGAAGGAACTACGATGATAAGTTGTTTTGTACCTTGAGCACCACCAACTTTTACATCACCCAAACCATCTGAGTTTACTACATTAACTTCTGGTGCTTTATCACCTACATTTACTTCATTTCCTAATAACTCTACGTCTGTACCTTTGAATTTAGTTGTTGCCATATTCAATTTCCTTTATTTAACACTCATTTTGAATGTTTGATTTTTCTTGTTGGAATTGTACAATTAAAATACTAATATTTAACTTATTAAAGCTCAGAAAACCTTGCTTTAAGTTAAATTTAATTTATCACATCTTTACCCTTGCTGCTACACTCACTTCTTCCAAGGAAGTAAACATCCCCTGCTTGTACATATCCACTGCAACACGCCCTATCATAGCCGCATTATCCGAACAGTACTCTAAATCGCTCAAAAGTAGTTGTGCATTATAAGGCTGCAGCAGCTTTTTTATTTCCCCTCGCAGATACAGGTTTGCACTTGCGCCTCCGACAATGGCAAAGTTTTTCGGAGGGTTTGTCTGAAAATATTTTTTAAGTTTGTGTACAAGATGTTTGCTTGCAGTATATTCAAAAGAAGCCGCTATATCTTTATAGTCTTGCGGTTCAGATTTTTCAACAGCAAGCCGAACCGCATTTTTCAGTCCCGAATAGCTAAAAGCAAATTTTGGTGTTCTAAGCAAAGGGACGGTAAAGTCATATCTTTTTCTGTCGCCCTCTTTTGCAAGTTTTTCTATAACCGGTCCGCCGGGATACCCCAACCCCATCATCTTCGCCACTTTGTCAAAACTCTCACCGAAGCTGTCATCCATACTTTTTGCAACCGTCGCAATATCGGTCAGACTCCTGACCTCCATCACTTGTGTATGCCCGCCTGATACCAGCAGAACCGTCAAAGGAAAAAGCGTCTCTTTTTCAATAAAAAGTGAATAAATATGCCCGGTAAGATGATTTACCGCAATAAGGGGAATATCAAGTGCAACACTCACTGCCTTTGCCAGAGTAACCCCCTCTATCAGCGTAACGGCAAGTCCCGGGCTTGTTGTCACCGCAACCGCTTTTATCTTTTTAAAATAGGGCTCGCACTGCTCTAAAATCTTTGGCAAAGCCTCTGCGTGCAGTCGCGCTGCAAGTTCGGGAACAACACCGCCGTATACGCTGTGTTCAATTTCCTGAGAAATTTTTTTATGAAAAACGAGCCTGTTTGTTGCTATTTCTGTTACAGCAATTGCACTGTCATCACAGGAACTTTCTATACTTAAAACCATCTGTTCTTTCCTACATATTTTCGCACTTCTTGATCTATAAGGAATATATCGCTTACATGTAAAGGGAGTGCATCACTGAAATTTTCATACGCATTGATAATAATTTTACTGATATCCATAAAACCTATTTTTTTAGCGATAAACATCTCAATAGCCGCCTCATTTGCCGCATTGACAACAACACCTCTTTGCGGATTATTCAGCAGATCTTCTTTAATCTGCCAGACAGGGTAACGCTCCGGACTGATTTGGCGAAACTCCAGACGTCCCACCTGTACAAGATCAACATGCGGTAAAATCGCTTCATCCATTTTTTCATCCAGCGCATAGGCTATGGGCAACTGCATACTCGCATTGGCAAAATGTGCTGTGGTTGAGCCGTCTTTGAAGTCTATCATCGCGTGAATCAACGACTGTGTCTCAATAATGGCATCATATTCTCCCTCGCCAAAGAGCCAGCGTGCTTCGAGCAGCTCAAACATTTTATTGACCATGGTTGCCGAATCAATTGTAATTTTTTGCCCCATTGACCAGTTTGGATGCTTTTGTGTATCTGAGAGTGTTGCTGTATGCAGTCTTGTTATCTCCCAGTCACGAAAAGCTCCGCCGCTTGCTGTAATCGTCATTTTTTTTACCGGTCTCTCCTGCAACAGATACCACAACCCGAAATGCTCGCTGTCAATGGGCTGTATTTTTGATGTATCAATGAAACTGCCGCAGGCAACGAGTGACTCTTTGTTTGCCAGGGCCACTTTTTTATCACACTCTATGGCTTTGAGTGTCGGGCGCAGGCCCAAAAAACCTACCAGTGCATTTACTACAAGTTTGGAGGTTGCTTCTTCTATTACATGTAATATAGCTTCTTCTCCACTATAAACACGAGAATGATTTACTTTTGCAACATCTGCTTTATTTGCTACAACGACAATTTTTGGCTTATGTTCTTTAATCTGCTTATTTAAAAGTGTAATATTTTTACCACAAACCAACACCTCAACTTTTATACCAAAACGTCTGGCAACCAGCAAAGCATTGACACCGATGGAACCTGTCGAGCCTAAAAGTATCAACTAGACCAGTCCGCGAAGCAGTACAAGCATGACAATCGCACCAAAAAGGTAGCCGTCAATTCTGTCAAGTATGCCGCCATGCCCCGGAAGCAGATCACCACTGTCTTTTACTCCGGCACTGCGTTTGAGCGACGACTCAAACAAATCGCCGAATATTGAGCTCAGCGCAACCATAAAAGAGATGACAAGAGCAATCCAGAAATCAACAGCAAAAACACCCAAAAATGCGCCGACAAATGTTGCAAGGGCTACACCGCCTATGACACCTTCAAGGGTTTTATTCGGACTTGTCTCACAAAATTTTGTTTTTCCTATGCTTTTGCCTACAAAATAGGCGCCGATATCAGTCAGGGCAACAACACCCAGCAGCCAGACTAGTGACAGTACGCCATACTCTTCATACATTGTTAAAATAAAAAGCAGCCCTGCCGTCGGATAGATAAACGGTAAAAAGTCAACCCATTTCAGGTTTTTATCATACGCCACAGCAGATGCATAGCCGACGCCTGCAAGCACAAACAAATCATCCCCGTAAGGGTAAAAAGCGGCTATAAGCCATAAGGCTGCTGCATATGGCAGAAGATTATCTTTTTCTACACCAAAAAGCACCACAGCCTCTTTAAAAGCCAAAATGTATACAGTCCCAAGAAAAAGCCACATAACAAAAAAATTGTCTATCAATCCGACAGTCAGCACAACGGCCAAAAGTGCCAATCCTGTGACTATCCGCTCTCTACTATCTCGTAATATGCTCATAAAAGATCCCTACAAATTTTTCAGATAAAATATTATATCTAATCAGACTTTAATATCTAATAGATGCAGTGGTTCGTCCGGTTCGTCCTCACTCTTTTCTTCAACAATTTCATGCCCCTGGTTTTTTGGCAGATTGTTTGTTTCCTGATCCGCTTCTTCTCTTTGGTGTTCGCGGTCTGGGTCTATTGCATGACTCTCTTCGGTAGGACGGACCTCTTCTATCTCTTTTTCTTTCTCCTGCACAGCAGCCTGCGCGGCAAGGTTTTGCAAATCAAAGCGGACATATTGATTGCCCTGCAAAGGTGTGACGGCAGGCGTCATCTGGTTTACCAAGACTACATTTCCGATAGCTCCGACACTCATAGGCTCCTCCTTCCTTTTGGTTCACAAAACCGGTACTGTAGTGCCGGCTGTTGTTACTTCTTCACCATTCTCAGCCCACCCTAAAGGATGGGTTCCAAAACTTTCCGGAATCGGTACTGTAATGCCGGCTGTTGCTACCTTTTCGCCATTCTCAGCCCACCCTAAAGGATAGGTTCCGAACTGTAGTAACTTTTCGGAATCGGTACTTCAGTGCCGACTGTTGCTAGGCTCTTGTATCTACCTCTATTGTCTTATACTTATTATACAACACATTTGCCCCGTTTTGTATCGTGACTTCCCGTCTTGGAGTATAATCGACCAAAAAGCGGTCTTTTGAAGCGGTACTGAATTCCACACAGAGTCTTGCCGCTGCCAAAATGATGTTTTGCGGCAGATTCTGCTTGTCAGTGGTGATGATGACATGGGCGGAAGGACGGTCTTTCATATGCAGCCATATATCTTTTGCCCGTGCGTTTTTTAAAAGTTCAATATTGCCTTTTTCATTTTTTCCAAGCTGTACCTTGTACCCTTCTATCCAAAACACTTCTATGGAGTCATTATGCCTGACTTTTTTGTTTTGTACTTTTTTGGGCAAAAGCATCTCTATCTTTGCCACATCTTTTGCCTCTTTGATTACATGTATAAAGCGCTTGAGATGTTCTATTTTTGAGCGTAGGGACTCCTCTTCTATATGCAGATGCTTGGCACGTTGTTTTGCTTTTTTACTTTTGGAAAAGAACATTTCACTTATCATAAAAGGAGTGGGATAGCGTTTTTGCAATGCTATGTGCACTTTTGAACCGTCATAATCTTCCAGTTCTATTTCTCTTGCATAAGGCTTGATGTTTTGCACATTTGAGAGCACCAAATTGCCCAAATGCCCATTTTCCTGTGCCTCTTTTTCCAGGCTCTCCTGTGAATCAAGTTTTGCATAAAGTTTTTGCAGTTTTTGCAGTTTTTTCTCAAGCTGTGAAATTTTTTGCTTTTTCAATCCTTCAAGTTTTGCATTTTGCTCTTTTTCATACACTTCGTATAAAAATGCTTCCACATCCTCAAGCGGATACTCTTTTGCCACAAAAGGCGCAGGCGGAACATCCAGCAGTTTTTGCCCAACCCGAACTTCCCGAAAAGAGGAAAACAGATCAACATGACGCAGTGCTTCAAGCACAATATTCTCTTCATCCAGAATAATGACATTGGTATATTTGCCTGTAAATTCTATCTGCAGATAGGTAATCTCTTCTTTATAAGCAGAAGCCAGAGAGGTTTTAATGCGTATTATTTTATCATCATTGAGCAGTTCTGCATGTAAGACATTTGCACGGTTGAACCGTTTGGCTAAAATGACATCAAAAGGGGCATTATATACCTTGGAACGCGGGTACTCTTCACATTTGAATATACTTGAATTCGAGCGTTGCATATTAAAATAGAGCGCATCATTTTTGTCAAAAACAATTTTGATGATGCTGTCGCTTACCCGAAATGCAGCAGATATTTTTTTAAAATTTTGTAAATAATCAGTAATTTGTTCTAAATGTGAAAGTTTCATAAGAGTATTTTAGCTAAAATTTCAAAAACAAAAGAGGATTCCCCAAAATATGCCTAAAGGTTTCGGTAAAAACTACTTTACATTAGCAGCAATCCAGGCATATATCTCTTTAACAAAGATTATTGCTCTGTCCAGTTCTATATGTACACTTGACGGCAAACCTCTTAAAATCAAAATCAATTCTCCTCCTGCAAAATAACTCTACCCAGCAATTTCTCTAAAAACTAAGATGCTTCTCGAAACCTAGGATTTAGCCTTTCAAGACGCACAGCCCAGACTAAAGTCTGGGTTCCGGAAAATATGTCTAACTTAATGATATTGAGATTAAAATCTTGCTTTCAAAAAAAGCACAAACCATAAAACGAAAAGGATACATATGCAAAAAACAATACAACTCTCACTTCTCAGTGTCGCTCTTTTGAGTCAGCTTCATGCCCAGGAAATTACTCTTGCGCCATTAGAAATCACTGCAACTGCGATAAAAACAGATGAGTTACAGTCTACAGATGCCGTAGAAGTTTACACGGCCAGAGATATAGAAAAAGCCCATGTGCAAAATATTTATGAATTTTTAAACCAGCAGACTTCTGTAATTACAATGCCCTCTTACGGAAACCCTTTTTCTCAGAAAATTGACATGCGCGGTTTTGGTATTGGAGACGGATATGAAAATATTGTCATAAAAGTAAACGGAAGAAGATTAAACAATATCGACGGAGTACCACAGCTTTTGGCAAGTATTTCTCCTGATGCGATTGAGAAAATAGAAATCATCAAAGCAGGCGGCATAGTTGAAGCCGGAGACGGTGCAAATGCCGGCGTTATCAATATAATAACAAAAAAAACAGACCGTACACAGGTAGGATTCTATGCAGGAAGCTATAATACTTTTGACGGAACTTTCAACATAGGGCATATCGACGATAAACTTTCCTACAATCTCAATGGAGAAGTTCAAAAGCACGGAGGTATTCGATATATTGACAACAATGGCAACAAGGCTGAAAATAAATTTTCAAATTTCAGTTTTGACATCGCCTACCAGGCACTTGAAAACCTGGAGCTCAGAGCAAACGCCCTGACATCAGATATAGATGTCTGGTATGCAAGCAGTCTGACACTGGACCAATACAATGAAGACCCGACACAAAAAAGCAACTCTTTTTTCGCAGGTGTCCATCAAAAAGCCAGCAGTGATGTCATCGGAACAGGTCTTACCTATGATATTACAGATACGCTCTCTTTAGATATGAACTACAATCATGAGTATAAAACTTCAAACTACATTACCTATAACAGTGAATTTGCATACAGCTACAACTCGGCAGATACTGTTTTAAAGTATATCAAAGAGAACTATGAAGTTATCGGAGGAGGCTATCTGTTTGACGGTACAAGAAAAGCTTCTGCAAATCGGACAACCAAGAAAAATCAAGCTGCATTTGTCAAAACAAACATCTATCTAGGAGCAACAACACTCAAAGCCGGCTACCGGTACGAAAAAGTCTCCTATGAATATGCTCCCTCCGCAGGAAACATACTCAGTCAAGATGACACACTGCATGGTATAGAACTTGGATACAACTATATGCTGGACAAGGAACAATCACTGTTTTTTAATTATGCAAAAGGGTATCAGGCACCAAATATCGATCGTTTCTTTAATTATGGCGGAACGTTTAACCAGTTTATCAAACCGTCAAAGTCAAACAGTTTTACACTCGGTTACAACAAAATCACAAGAACAAACAAACTGAAATTATCAATATATTATATTGGTATGAATGATGAAATCTACTACTATGCGGATCCAACCTATGTAAATTCAAAAAATACAAATATTGACAAATCACATAAATACGGTTTTGATCTGTATGACAAATATCTTTTTTCTCAAAACTTCAATGCAGTCTTTAACTATAATTATGTGCAGGCAATTATAGATGATGAAATTGAAAACGGCGAAGACTATTCAGGAAATGAATTACCGGGTGTCAGCAACCACAACATCAAAGCAACACTCAATTATCTGCCAAACAGATTTACAACCCTGGCAATAACTGAAGTATACCGTTCGAGTGCCTACGCCGCAAATGACTTCAACAACAACTTTGCACAAAGACAGGAGGCATACACAAGTACGGATGTTTCCTGTACCTATGCAAAAAAAGATTACGAAATTTTTGTTAAAATAAACAATCTTTTTAATCAAAAAAACGGTTTATGGATCAGAGATGATGCCATTTACCCTGTAAACTTTACGACAACGGCTATTTTTGGCTTTAACCTAAAATACTAAAAGGAAAAACCCGTGAGTATAAAAATTTTTCTCCTTATCCCCTTTTTTATACTCAATCTTTGGGCAAATGAGAGAGTTGTCTCTCTGAGCCCATCCATCACCGAAATAATTTACGGTCTGCATCGCGACAATTTACTTGTTGCTACGAGCAGTTATTCGCTTTATCCAAAAGCAGCACAAAAACTGCCTGTCATCGGAGGATACCAAACGCCTAACATAGAAAAAATTATAGCATTGTCTCCTACACTTGTCATAGGACAGACTTTCAATCAAAACACATTAAACAGACTGAAAAAATTTCATATAAAAACACTGATGCTCAGACTCAAAACCTTGTCTGACATACAAAATTCCATAAAAAAACTCGGCGAAACCCTCGCTGCGCAAAAGAACGCGAAAAAACTTAATACAAACATAACTAATGCACTAACAAACGCAAAGAAATCCAAACATCCGCACAGTGTCATGATCGTTTACGGGCTCAAAGAAGATTTGCGAAACGGCATTTATATAGCGGGGCATGACATCTTTTTTAACGACATTATCAAAGCCTGTGGCAACACAAACGCCTACACCGCACATACAACAAACCAGCCTGTTTTAAATTATGAAAATGTTATTGCTTTAAACCCGGAGCAGATCATCATTTTACATTCACATGCCACCGAGCCCAATGTCAATGTGAAAAAAGCTTTGCAAAACTGGTATGCTCTGCCAACCAAAGCCGCAAAAAACAAAAAAATCTCTGTTGTAGATGAAGATTATCTGCATATTCCCTCACAAAGAGTGGCTTTAACCATTCAGCGACTCTGCAGGCAAATGAATGATTAAGCTCAGTGCACTTACATGTAACTATAAAAACAAAACTGTTTTTGAAAACATTTCATTGGAAACAGATACCCACCTGAGTATTCTCGGTGCAAACGGTTCGGGCAAGAGTACACTGGCAAAAGCCATCTGTTCTCTTGTGCCATACAAAGGTGAAATATTGCTTGAAGATACAAACATACAGGCACTTTCTCTCAATGAAAAAGCAAAACTCATTACTTATATTCCTGCAAAACTCGAAATTTATGATCCGGACATATCAGTAAGAGACTTTGTGGTTTTAGGCAGATTTGCCTATAAAAAAAGTTTTTTTGACTACTCTGATGAAGATAAAAAAATTGCAAAAGAGATGCTCTCCTTTTTAAATATTTCGCATCTTGGCCGACATCTTGTCAGTGAACTCAGTTCAGGAGAACAACAGTTGACTCTCATTGCACAGGCACTCACGCAGCAAAGCAAAATCATTATTTTTGATGAACCTACGGCAAATCTCGATCCGCACAATTCAAAAATAATTGCAAATCATATAAACGAGCTCAAAAAAAGACATACTGTTATACTTATCACCCATGATCTGCATCTTGCCGCCTACATTAATACGCCTGTTCTTTTTCTAAAAAACAAATCGGCAGTTTACTACGAAAAAGAGTTTTTTCATGATACTACACTCGAACAGCTTTACGGTGTTAAATTCGCATCCTTGGCGGTAAAGTATGATTAGAAAACTTATCTGGCTGGCATTGACAGCGGTATTTTTACTCTCGGCTTTTGTCGGTTCTGTTGATTTGCATCTGCAAAATATCTTTCATCTAAACTCTCTTGATGCACAGATTTTCTTTGCTCTGCGCCTTCCCAGAGTACTTTTCACTTTTTTTGCAGGTGCTGTTTTGGCACTCAGCGGACTGCTGTTTCAAACGCTCTTTAGAAATGCCCTGATGACGCCATACACTTTGGGAATATCGAGCGGAGCGGTTTTGGGTGCTGGCATTGCCATAAAACTTTCACTCGGCACTCTCCTTTTCGGTTTTGCCGCCATTTCTGTTTTTGGATTTTTTGGCGCTTTGTTTACTGTCTTTTTACTCCTGTATCTTTCCCGGTTTTTACGCCAGAGTCATGCAGAATCTCTTTTACTTTTAGGTATTGCACTTTCGCTTTTTTACAGTGCCCTGTTGATGGTCATCTTCTATCTTGGCAGTGCGATGCAAAATGATATGCTCATTCGTTTTACAATGGGTTCTCTCTCCGTTATCGGCTGGCAGTATCCTCTTATCATCAGCTTTTCCGCCATCATACTCTTTATCGCTGTTTACATGTACCGGTTTGAATTGCAGCTTCTGAGTATTTCGCAAGACCAGGCCCAACTCAAAGGAGTCAATACAAAAAAAGTCACTGTTATTTTGCTTGTCATCTCCTCTTTTGCTGTCGGTACTCTTGTCAGTATCAGCGGACCTATCGGTTTTGTCGGATTAATTGTGCCTCATATTGTCCATAAACTCTATCCTGTAAACATCAGCAAAAGAATCATAAAAACAACACTCTTTGGCGGTCTTTTTTTGGTACTGTGTGATACAGTTTCACGAACACTGCAGACACAAAGTGAATTGCCTATCGGAATCATTACCGCCATTATCGGCGGGCCATTTTTTATCTATCTTATCATCTCAAGAGCGCAAAAACGCTAACAAAGGAATCTATATGGGTTATGAAACATGGGTGCAAGAACATGCAGAAGCACATAAAAAAATAATTGACAAACTCCTACAGCAGGGGCTAAACAAACAGCAGATCATCGACTACTTTGATTTTGAAAACATGAAAGAAAAAGAGAGTGATTTTTGTCCGCTTTATGCCAAAAATAAAAAATGCCATGATATGGAGAGCCTCAACTGCTATCTTTGTTCCTGTCCGAATTTTCGTTTTAATGACAAGGGTTTTAAAAAAACAGAAGACAAAACACAGTTTAGTTATTGTGCAATCGAGTCAAAAGACGGCAGACAGGGCATTTACGGCGAAGCAATCCATCAAGACTGTTCCGGATGCAGTGTACCGCATCACAGAGCCTATGTCGAGAAACATTTTGACCTGGACTGGGCAAAGATTATGAAAGTCTGCCAGGTTTAAATGGGTGTCAAAACAGAATTAACGCTTGAACAACTGCGTCGGATTTTTCCCGACTATGGTTTTAAGCAAATTATCCCCACAACAAACGGCATAATGGATACAACCTACATTGTAAAAAACAGCAAAAACAGCTATATTTTAAAAAAATATGAAAGAGAGACGGGCAAAAAGGTGCAAACAGAACAGGCACTTTTAAAGCATCTCTTTACATGTAAACTCAATACACCGCAGTTTTTGGAAGAAAAAAACGGCTGGTATCTCTACTCAAAACTCCAGGGCAGTATGCCAAAAAACATACAACTCTTCCATATTCGCGCACTCGCAAGATTTTTGGCACAATTTCATACTGTGAGTAAAGATTTTACGGATGCTTCTCCTTTTTTAAACGCATACAATATCAACAGTATGCTGGATTTTGTAAAGAAAAATCATTTTTATTATTATAAAAAGCTCTGCTCACTGCAAAATTTACGCCAGAAGAACGAAGGTTTCATCCATGGAGACATTTTCAAAGACAATACCCTTTTTCACAAAAACAACATAGCCGTATTTGATTTTATAGACGGCGGTTTGGGAGAGTTTGCCTTTGACGCGAGCGTAGCCCTGTTCTCTTTCAATCCAAAAAACAGGCAACTCTACACAAAAATGTTCTTGGCAATATACAATCAAAAAAGAAATAAAAAAATCACCACAGCAAAGCTACAAAAACAGCGCAACACAGCAGCAAACTTCTATGCCCTTCTGCGAATAAACCATGACAAAAAAACAAAACGTGCCAAAGAAATGTATAGTACCTTCTAAAAGTTACTGACACGGAATTTAAACGGTCTCTTTGTTATGTCTTTATGCAACATCTTCGAATGATACTTCAAGCATACTCTCAATGTTTAAATGATAATCAATAGCTTCCCATTCAATACCTGTATTCATGCAGATGAATTTATACTCTTTGAGTTGAGAGATAGAAGCCTCTTTGAGAGGTTTATACCACTCCATCGGAGTTGAGATGATTCTGCCATCTTCAAGTTTTACATGTAAGTATTCATCATCAAAGTGAACTTCTTTACCTTTAATTAAACCATTTTTATTGAGTAAAGTTGGCAATTATCATTCCTAGTCTTTGTTTGATAGTATTATAGCAAAAATTAGATTTGTGGAGATTTCTTAGCAGTTTATTTTGGACATAACGGTTGACTTCAGTGACGCTCTGCGTTCACTGCAAGGCTTTGTTAGTCTTGTCTCTTGATGTTCAATTATAGAGAATATGCAAGCCCTAAATCTAAACCTGCGAGTTGAATACTTTCATCATTATCAAATCGTGTTGTTAATAACTTATGTTTTGTATTTAAATCTCTACCTTGAAACATCCCTTGTAGTTCTACTAAAAATGAATATTCGTGATTTTGTATAGTATATTCATCACATAAAACTACTTGTATATATTCTTTATTATAATCATTTAATAAATCTAATACATCATGAATAGGAAATTCTATTACTTTGTACAAATAAAAAATAATTATGGAATCAATAATATTATCTATATTTTGTATTGTATCTAGATCACTTTTCTCTATGATAATAGTATCAAAGTTATTTTCATTCCATAACTCTGAAATTGTTTGAACAACTTTACCACCATATTGAATCGCATGAGTTAAGTTTTTGGAACTTAAAGCATTTATAACTTCTTTTGTGTCCTCAAACTTTGTTGTATTTGGCAATGCATTTTTAATTCTTTCCAATTCTTCGGTACTTGATAAGTATAATAGCTGATTAACAATATATTTTAATTGTTGTGTGTTAGACCTATTTTCTGCTGAATTAGTATCATCATAATTGAGTTCAAGTAATTTTTTTAGCTTTATTCGGTAGAACTTTTGTAAATTAATTAACTGTTGGACTATAAAATCATTTTTAGTAAAATATATTTCAAAGGTTCCATATCGTTTATCATTTTTCATCAAGCTTTTTATATAAAACATAAAGCCTTTGCTTTTAGCTTGTTTTTTTATTCTACTTAATGGTATGTTATACCCCAAAGATTTAATCGCACTCTCTAAACTTTCAATTCTAGAGGGATGCATGGAAATATAAGCTGTTATATAATTTAATACTTCATATAAATTGCCTTCTTTAGCATCATTACTACTATTAAGTAATGACCAATCCTCAAGGGTTAATTCATCTGTTTTAGTTTCATTAATTGTTAGCTCATGAGGTAGTTGAGAATTTACATACTCAACTACCTTGTCTTTATCAGATTTATCGCATACTATAATAATATCGTCAACATATCTAAAATATTTTTTTGGATATTTACTACTAAGTTGTTTATCGAAATCACTCAAATAAACTTGTGCCATTAAATGACTTAAGTCTAAACCTATAGGCACACCATTAATAGATTGTTCTAAAATTGAATTTGTAATATTTTCCACCATGCTTAATATATTATCTTCTGAATTATTATCAATTTCTTTAAAAAAAAGTTGTTTAACGTTTTCTTTGTTAATTGATGGATAAAATTTTGTTAAATCTAAGACAACTGCAATTAAGTCCTTGTCAGATTTAAGAATATTATGGACATTTTCATTTCTTCTTTTAAACCCATTAAAATAATATTTAAAATTTCTCGTTGAATTCACATATTGAGGAAGTGAATAGCTATAAACAAACTCTTTATTATTTATACAATTTTGTTGTGATATTAATCTGAGCAAGTAAGATTCCGAGATAATGCCAAAAGTAGATAAAGATAATGTATCTCTATATATAAAACTATCACCTTCTTTTTCTTTAAATAATTTATTTTGTTTAGTAGACCAATTTTTTCTTACTTTTAGTTTTCTTTCAATGAAATCATTAAATAAGCCATTTTGAGCAGAAGAATTTGAAAAGTCTTCAAAAAAACATCTTATGCTTATATACATTATTGGGTTTAATGTTTTAACTTGATTTAATGAACGTAAAGCAATATTATTATAAATATTCATTTATTTTTCTCTTGAGTATTGTTTTAGAATAATTCCGCTTTTAGGTGTATTACCCGTAATAGGATCATACCACTTAAAACGTGAAGTACTATCTTGAGATATATTTATAACCTTAGGTAGCCACGTTGTCAACTTGTGTAACTTAGTTATAAATTTTGAAAAACTACTAGCCTCATTTGTATTTGGCTCAATGTATAAGATTGTCGTGTTTAAATGGGATAGAGCAATTTGTATATATGTAAAAGATTTATCAAATTGTTTGTAAATAGGACTTCCTACTCCACTGAAAGCTGACATGAACACATAATGTTCTTCATAAGCATCTTCATTTTGTAGAAATTTTCGTATAAGTAGGTTAGTTGACTGTGGACTAGAAGCATCCCATTCACATATTTCATAATTTATATATATTAATTGATATTCTAAATACATTTTTATTTCTTCTAGTAATTCATTATATATTTTTAATGCAGATGAAGAAAAATCTCCTGCTAAAATATTAATATATAAAGGTAATTTTGGAAGTTTAGAATGTGCTCTTAACTCAGATATATTAGAAAGTAATGATAATATTCCTGCCCCTGTACCTGCTGGAATATCTAAAATAGATATTTTACCCCCTCCAAATGTTGCTTTTAGATTTACAGATATTTCTAGAAAATCTTCTCTTGGGTCGATTATCACAAATTGAGTTCTAGCAGATGATGTTAAAAATCTTTCAGCAAAATGCTTTTTTGTTTCGGCAATATTTTTACCTCCCGTAGCTCCAGTCGTTTTTTTATGATATTTTTTTGCATGATCATACATTGATAATTCAATTAATTTATTTTTATAAATATCAATAAGTTTGTCTGGTTGATATAATGTATTGTCTTTCCATAAACTACTAGGTATCATTTTCTTCTATTCCAATATTGTATTTTAATAATGTTACTTTTGGAGACTAACGGGGGCGCGGGTGAATGAGCAACAACATCTGAAAATTTATTTTCTGATGTTGTTGCTCATTCCTCCCGCTTGTTATCTGGCGCTGTGCGACAGATGACTAGCGGGTGTTCAACCCGCGCCCCCGTTATCCGGTCACGCAGTGAGCGGATAACTATTTATTAACGCACATTATAGGTAGAATAACCTTAAATCACACAATTAACTGTCAATATAAATGTGTGTTATTTGTTAATTTTCGTACATAACACACAAAATATCGCTTAAAGTTTTTCTTTCAAACCAAGTAAAGTTAGTAAACTTTTGGTAAAATCCGCGTATGAAACACGGTGCCAATATATATAAATATGCAAAACAACTCGGATGCAGGAGTGATGAGATTATAGACTTTTCATCAAACATCAATCTTTATCAACCCCAGAGTGCTTTACATGTAACCAATAGTACCATTACAAAATATGCCCAAAGTAATTACACAACACTCAAAACGGCTATTGCACACAATTATGGTCTGAAAAAATCACAAATCACTTTGTATAACGGGGCGACTGCCGCTGTTTATGCTTTGTTTGAGGCATTAAAACAAAAAAAGGTCACTTTGTATGCGCCTCTGTACGGCGAATATGAAAAAGCGGCCCTCCAAAGCAAAAAAGATGTTTACAAAATCAACCGAATTGAAAATATCGACGCAACCGTTGCAAAAAAGTCCATTGTTGTTTTTGTCAACCCCTCTACGCCCGAAGGGAGTTTTTACGAACTTGCAACACTTTTTGCTTACTGGAAAAAGCAAAAATGTACCGTTATTTTGGACGAAAGCTTTTTGGAGTTTGAGAATCATCCCTCTTTGCGGCAGATGATTCAAAACTATAAAAAGCTCTATATCGTTCAGTCATTTTCCAAGTTTTACAGCTGTCCAGGGGTGCGAATCGGTGCTGTTTTTTCAAACAAAAAAAATATCACAAAATTGCATCCGCCGCTTTGGAATATCTCTTCACTCGATGCGGCATTTTTGCAAAAACGTCTTGGCGATCAAACTTTTAGAGAAAAAAGCCGCCAACTGCATACAATACAAAAACAGGAACTGCTTGATATTTTAAAAAAATGCGGACTTTTTGAACAGATTGTCCAAAGTGATGCAAACTTCATTCTGACACAATCATCACAGGCGGAAGAAATTTTTTCTCATCTGCTCAGACAGAAGATACTTGTCAGAACCTGCGGCAGTTTTGACTACCTTGATAACGGATGGCTCCGCTTTGCCGTAAAAGACAAACAATCACATACAGCGCTGCAAAATGCACTTACAACTTACCCAGGAGAAAACCAATGAAAATTATACTTAGCCTGCTACTCGTAGCCTTTAGCCTTTTCGCTCGCGCTGATTTGGACGAATACGCCCAGAAAATGGGCTTTCAACGCGATTATTACGCAGCCCTTGCCAAAGCAAAAAAAGAGCAGCGTCCCCTGATGCTTGTTGTAACCAAAGCAGAATGTCCCTGGTGCGACCGTCTCGAAGACCGCACTTTCACCAATCCGACAGTGCATAAACGTTTAAACAAAGAAGTGGTTGTTGTGCTTGTATATAAGAATTTTGATGAGGGAGATTACCCTGCCGACAAATTTCCGGCACCCTTTAGCCCCCGTATCTTTTTCGTAGACCCTGCTACGCAAAAAACGCTGCTTATTGTTAACGGCTATGTCAAAGCAGACAGCTTTCTTCAAGAACTCGATACACTGCAAATGCTGTGGCGTAAATAAGCTATGCACTCTCTGAGCATCTTCGGCACCAGCAGTGATGCGGGCAAATCCACGCTTGCCTTTGCTCTGACCTATCTTTTACACCACAGAGGTTTGCATGTAGCCCCTTTCAAAGCACAGAATGTCTCGAACAATTCTCTTGTTACCGACATTGACAACGGTGAAATAGCCATTCCTCAGGCCTTTGCTGCAGAATCTATCGGGCTCAAAACTACCCCTCTTTTTAATCCCATACTTTTAAAATCAGGCGGAGCGAGCAGAGCCCACATGATTATCAACGGGAAAAGTGTCGGCGATACGGATGTCTGGAGCTATTACAAAGACATAAACCGGCTCAAACCCATCGTCAAAAAAGCATTTGCTTCTTTGCAAAAAGAGTATGACTGTATCATTGCCGAGGGGGCGGGCAGTCCGGTTGAGCTCAATCTGATGAGCAAAGACCTCTCAAACATCTATGTAGCCCAGGAATTTCAAACAAAGATAGTACTTGTCGCAGACATTCAAAGAGGCGGTGTTTTTGCCTCCATTTACGGAGTTTACAATCTTTTGCCGAAAAAACTGCGTAAAAATGTCATCGGTGTAATTGTCAATAAATTTCAGGGTGACATCTCTTTGTTTGATGAGGGGGTCCAAATCATTGAGAAAGATTTTGGCATCAAAGTTTTAGGTGTCGTTCCTTTTAAACCCTTTAATCTCGGCTTTGAAGACTCTGCTTCACTGATGGGCTACACACAGAACACTTCCAGGTCCATCATAAAAGTCGGTGTTGTCAAACTTCCGCACATCAGTAACTTTACCGATTTTGAGCCTCTTGTTGCGGATGCGGAAATTGAGCTGAACTTTATTGAGAGTGTGAATGAAGCAAAACATTATGACCTGCTCATCATTCCCGGAAGCAAGCGGGTTGTCGATGATTTGCTTTGGCTGAAAAAACGCGGTTTTGAAACTGTCTTAGATGACAAACAGAGACACGTCATAGCGATCTGTGGAGGTTATGAGATGCTGTTTGAGCAAATTCTTGACCCCGAGCATATAGAATCAGAAAAAGAAGTGACACAGGGATTTGGACGTTTTAAAGGAGATGTTGTTTTTCAAAAAGAAAAAATTGTACAAAAAGGCTGTTATAATCTCCAAGGCATTATGGTAGAAGGATATGAGATTCACAACGCTGTCGCCAAAAAACGTGCCAAAAAAAAGAAAAACCTCTACGGCACCTTTGTTCACGGGCTTTTTGAAAGCGATGCATTTCGCTATAAAGTTTTTCACAGACTCAACAAAAAGTACAAAGGTTATAATTTTAATGCATTTAAAAAAGAGACTATTGCCGACTTTGCCGAACATATCGCTTTACATGTAAACATAGACGCTATCCACAAGGCACTGGATGATACATAATATTTTCATCGCACTCTTTGCCTACCTCATCGACAGAAAATTCGGGGAGTTCTCCTTCATAAAACATCCTGTAATCGTTATAGGCGAGATTATCACTTTTTTTGAGGAAAAATTTTACAAGGACTCTGTAACACGCGGCTGTTTGTTAGTTCTGTTTGTGCTGGGAACTGTGAGTTTTTTCACTGTTTCACTTTATCTCTATCTGCAGCTTTTCGACACCTTTGCAAACATTCTCATCAGCTCCTTTATAGCCTCTATGTTTATCGCCCATAAGATGCTGCGAGACTCTGTACGGAATGTCTTACATGTAAAGAACAAAAAAGAGGCGATTGCCATGCTCGTATCACGCGATACACAGGATATGAGTGAAAGTGATGTCTATAAGGCAGCGATTGAGACCTATGCCGAAAACCTGAGTGACGGCGTTGTCGCCCCGCTCTTTTATCTGCTGCTGTTTAATCTGCCGGGTATTGTCATTTACAAAGCCGTTAACACCATGGACTCTATGGTCGGCTACAGAAATGAGAAATATGAAAAATTCGGCAAATGTGCGGCAAAACTTGATGATATCGCGAACTTCATTCCCTCAAGGCTGACGGCACTGCTCATTCTGTTCCTTGCAAAACAGAAAAACATTTTTGCCTTTTACACAGACGGAAAAAAGCACGAGAGCCCCAATGCAGGACATCCCATCACTGCCATGGCACTGGCTTTACATGTAAAGCTTGGCGGAGACACATCTTACTTTGGCAAACTCAAGAAAAAAGCGCATTTTGGCGAAGGCAAAACAAAAATAGAAAAAACAGATGTTCAAAATGCTTTGAAACTTCTCTAAAGCAAATCATTTACAGTAATTTTTGCTATAATTTACATCATGAAGCGAGAAACACTCAATAAAAAAACACAGATATCAAATGATATACTCTTCTATATATATACACATATTGATACCGACATCAATATGGATGAGCTGGCCCAGCAGTTTAACATCAGCAAAGTCTATATGCACAAGATCTACAAAGAGGTTTTCGGAAGAAATATTTATGAAAGCATCAAATCTATCAGGTTGCAAAAAGCCTCTTCTTTGCTGCTGACAAACAAATATTCCACTATCACCCAGATAGCCGCTTTATGCGGATACAGCTCACAGACCTCTTTCATCCGTGTTTTTAAAGAGAGATTTTCCATGACTCCTACGGCATGGAAAAAAGGCGGACACAAAGAGTACTCCCAAACTATTCTTGCAGAATCAAAAAAAGCAATCGCCTCCAATGCAAACTATAATAACATTGAAGCAACTATAGTCAATATGCCGCAAATCGAAGTTTACTATATGCGGCACAACGGCTACAATGACCAAATCAAACAAACCTGGCAGAAAGTGCAGACATGGACCTACAGCAACAATATTAAAGACTACGAGCATATTGCCCTTTTTCATGACAATCCTACGGTCACACACCTTGAAGAGTGCCAGTATGTCGCCTGCATAAAAGTCAATGATAAAAGCAAAATTGATTATGAAAGACTGCCAAAACTCAACATTGCAAAAGGTGTCTATGCCAAATTTGACATTACCGGTGCCGATGGAGATTTTTTACACTTTTTATACTGGGTTTACACAGAATGGCTTCCAAACAGCGAATACGAAACAACGACCCAACCACCCTACGCAATCTACAAAAAGAACAAATATCTCTCTGATGACAATCATTTTGATTTAAGCTTTTACCTCTCAATCAAGTTTTAGCACAAACCCTTTAAAACAGGTACATTCAGAATACTTTGTTTTTCAAAAGTAAAAATTCTGAATAAAAATTGAAGATATTTAGAATAATATTTGTGTATAAATAGATTAAAAATAGATAATTTTAACAATAAAACCTGTAAAGACTTAATCTTTTATTTTTATTAAAATACCGGCATGTTTTCAAATGTAGGTGGAAATCATTATCAAAATGATGATTTCTCAAATATTATGAAGGATTTTATTAAGGAGAATTAAAATGGCAAAAAGAACTATTACAGTGGCACGCGGGGACGGAATCGGTCCTGAGATTATGGATGCAAGCATCAGAGTACTTGATGCTGCCGGCGCAGATGTAGAATGGGAACACATTGATGTTGGAGAGAAAGTATACCTTGCAGGAAATACTTCAGGAATTACTGATGAAGCATGGGAGTCTATCAAAAAGAACAAAGTGCTTTTCAAGGCACCTATTACAACACCTCAGGGAGGCGGATACAAAAGTTTAAATGTAACTATCCGCAAAACACTTGGCTTGTATGCGAATGTTCGTCCGGCTATCTCTTATGATCCGTTTATACCTTCAAGATACCCGGGTATGAATGTTGTCACTATTCGTGAGAATGAAGAAGATTTATATGCAGGGATAGAGCACCAGCAAACACCGGAAGTAACACAGTGTCTTAAAATCATTACAAGACCGGGTTGTGAAAAAATATGCCAGTACGCATTTGAATATGCCAAAGCATACGGCAGAAAAAGAATTACATGTATGATCAAAGACAACATCATGAAAATAACAGACGGTCTTTTTGTAAAAGTATTTTACGAAACTGCCAAAAAATACCCTGAAATTCAGGCGGATGACTGGATTATAGACATCGGTATGGCAAAACTTGTTGATGCGCCTGAAGATTTCGACATGGTGTTAATGCCTAACCTTTACGGAGATGTTGCAACAGATATACTTGGACTTATGACTGGTTCTGTCGGGATTGCACCGGGTGCGAATGTTGGTGCCGATATAGCAATGTATGAAGCAATTCACGGTTCTGCACCGCGTCATGCCGGAAAGAACAAAGCAAATCCGTCAGGTCTTTTACTCTCCGGTGTGATGATGATGGTACAGGTAGGACAGCCTGAAGTAGCTCAAAAAGTACACAATGCCTGGTTGAAAACCATTGAAGACGGTATTGTGACATACGATCTTGCCAGAAAACTCAAAGCACAGGGAAAAGAACATACTGAAGTGGGAACAAAAGAGTTCGCTGATGCTGTCATTGAAAGACTGGGACAGGAGCCATCAACACTTGCTCCTGTAAGATATGACAAAGCGATTCAGATCAAAAAACCTGTTCTTTCAAATGTAAGAACTGAAAAAATGGATCTTATCGGTGTGGATATCTTTACAAGAGATGACTGTGATGCAAATACTATCGGTGACAAGCTGGTTGAGCTGGCAAAAGATACAGGTATGGCACTCAAAATGATCTCTAACCGTGGTCAGAAGGTCTACCCGAACGGTCACCCGGAAACTTTCCTGACAGACCACTGGAGATGCAGATACTATGCTAAAAACCAAGGGGATATCATAAGCAACAGTGATATTACAGATATGATGAACAGAATTGATGCAGCAGGCATAGAGGTTATCAAAACTGAAAACCTTTATATGCTTAACGGTGAACGCGCATACTCTTTAGGACAAGGCGAATAAAAACCGTACCTTTATCCCTCCTTTTTTAGGGGAAAAGGAGGGAAATACCACATAAAGATAAAGGTTTGTTTCGCTACACTACAGATAAAAATCTGAATCGAATTAATACCGCCTTTATGCAATAGGAGTTTAAAAAATGAATATCGATATAATTTTACAAAACATGTTAAATCCGCCTGTTTTATTCTTTTTTTTAGGAATGCTGGCCATTTTCTTAAAATCTGATTTAACTATTCCGCAGCCATTACCTAAACTGTTTTCTCTTTATTTGCTTATAGCAATTGGTTTGCACGGCGGACATGAACTTTCCCAAAGCGGACTCAGCACATACATCTTTAAAGCACTGCTTATTGCAGTAGTTATGTCCATGCTTGTTCCTGTATACAGCTTTTTTATCTTAAGAATGAAAATAGATGTTTACAATGCCATTGCCATTGCGGCGACTTTTGGGTCTATCAGTGCTGTTACTTTTATTACGGGGATTACCTATCTTGACACCATAGGTGTTGCACATGGCGGATTTATGGTTGCTTCTATGGCGCTTATGGAGTCTCCGGCTATTGTTATAGGTCTGGTCTTTGCAGCACTCTTTGCCAAAAGTCCTGACGCAGAAGATGAAAATACAAGTATAAAAGAAATTTTGCGGGAAGCTTTTTTAAACCCTTCTGTATTTTTGCTTATAGGCGCGCTTGCCATCGGGATATTGACAGGAGACAAAGGATGGCACTCTATGGAGCCGCTTTTTGGAACGCTCTTTAAAGGGATGCTTGCATTTTTCCTTCTTGACATGGGTCTTGTTGCAGCAAGAAAAATTCATGAACTGAAAAAAGTGGGTCTGTTTTTGATAGGATTTGCACTCATCATGCCGATGGTCAACGCCTCTGTAGCTGTAGCGGTAGCCTATTTCTTCGGAATTGAAAAAGGGGATGCTTTTCTTTTGGCACTGCTCAGTGCGAGTGCCTCTTACATCGCTGTTCCGGCAGCAATGAGACTCTCTGTACCTGAAGCAAATCCGGGAATATATCTTCCGCTCAGTCTGGCAGTTACCTTCCCATTCAATATTTCATTAGGTATACCGTTGTATTATTATATGATAACAACATTTTGGGGGTAAAAGATGAAAAAAATCGAAGTCATCATTGAGTCTGTTTACATAAAGAGACTCTTGAAAGTTTTTAAAAAGCACAAAGTAGACGGATATACTGTCATCAAAGATGTAGAAGGCTACGGGGGTCACGGTTTTCAGACAGCAGATGATGTCTCGGATGTGCTGAGCAATATTTTGGTCTTCAGTGTTTGTAAAAAAGAACTGCTGGAGAACATGCAAAAAGATCTTAAAAAGTTTTTGGAGACATACGGGGGAAAATGTATTGTCAGTGATGCTACATTACTGTAGAGAGTATTTAAACAAAGAAAGGGAAAAACAATGTCACAAATATCACGAAGAAACTTTTTAAAGAGTGCAGTAGTCGCCGGTGCCATGCCTTTAATGGCCGGCACCCAGACAGATTCGAAAAAAACACTGAAGTTTATACATGTAACCGATTCGCATATGGATTTGAGCGACAGTGACAGTGTCGAAGCGATGCAGCTGATGGCTCAATTTATCAACACAAACTACAAAGATTTGGATTTTGTTCTCTTTGGCGGTGACAACTTTAACAACAATGCGCCGCAAGACAGTGATGCATTGAAGTTCAAAGAGATTGCCGATACGCTCCACTGTCCATACTACACGGTAAGAGGAAACAAAGAATCTTTTCCAAGCGGCGACAAACAGATTAATCTTGAAGCATTTAAAAACATGTTCTGCAGTGCGAAAGAGTTACATGTAGAGGGGAAAGACTGGCTGATGCAAACAAAAGGCTACAATATTTTAGGGCTTGACAGCTGTATAGAAAACCACAACAACGGAGCCTATACAGAAGAGACAATCGCTTTTGCCCAAAAAATTCTCGACCAAAACAAACCGACAGTAATACTCAACCACCATCCCTATACAAATTACTGGGGCGGCACAGAAGAAAAAGATATTCATAAATATGTCCTGAACAACACGCAAGAGGTACAAAAAAAACTTTTTAAATATCCAAACCTGATTTTGACGCTTTCAGGACACAAACATATAGACTCTGTCAAAGAGCTTCAGGGGACAAGGGTTATTGTCACACGCGGATTTGTCCGTCCGCTTGACTTGGATATGTACCCGATGCGTTATGTTGAACTGAGCGGAAACACAATCAATGAAAAACTTATATATACAGCCTGATTTAGTCTCTATTAAGTAAGCTACCCTTATAATTAATATATAAATTAAAAAAGGCAGCTTATGACAAAATTCTCTACAATCGCTTTGACACTCATGGCGAGTTCAACAATTGCATTTGCAGGTGTTGAAGCACATTGGGACTACGCAAAACATGGTCCGCAAGACTGGGGACACTTCAGCGAAACTTGCAAAAAAGGCAAAGAACAGTCCCCTATAAATATAGAAACAGAAAATACACAGCAGTTAGACGAGAGTTACACGATTGAACTTTCCGAAGATTACAAAGGTATTTCCACTGTTGTTGATAACGGGCACTCTCTAAAGGTTACCCCGGTAGATGCAGGCTATATCTCACTGCACGGCAAAGACTACAAACTAAAACAGTTTCATTTTCATGGCATGAGCGAGCATACAATTGACGGCAGAAGATACAATGCAGTCGCGCACTTTGTTCATATGGCAAAAGACGGTTCAGTGGCAGTTGTGGCAGTAATGTTTGAAGTCGGAGAAGAAAATCCTGCTTTAGAAAAGATTTTACATGCAAAACACAAAATAGCCATAAATCCTAATGATTTGCTGCCTGAAGATACGGATCACTACTATCACTACAAAGGTTCATTTACCACACCACCCTGTACAGAGGGCGTAGAGTGGTATATTTTCAAAGATACTGTCAATATTTCAAAATCACAACTGGATGCTTTAAGAAAATACTACAGAAACAACGAAAGACCGACACAGCCTCTTAACAAAAGAGTTGTACAGACAAAATAAAACCTGCAGACATTTAGCCGAAATTAGCAAATTTTGCTAAATTTGGCTAAAATATTTTATGCAGATAACTATTAACGACTACAACTTACAAAACCTGGAAACATTTACACAGATCCTTAAAAAAGATGAAAGCACACTTATCAATGAAGCCCTTGAATTCTACTTTGAAGAACAGCAAAAAAAACTATTGGAGAAGAACCTTGCAGATGAAAATGCACTGACTAATCTTGATTATGACGAGTTCTGGGAGGGTGTGGATATTGACTAGAGAGTTTATAAAGGGGCAGAAAGAACAGTTTTTAAACTGCCCTTTCTAATTTTGTTAAAATACACCTGCGATTGAACGAGCAAGCGCTTTTTCAAGAACCGGACGTGCTTCGTCAAATTTTAAATTCATTTTGTTTGCAGTAGAGATGATACGTGTACGGTAAGTTTTCCATTTTACTTTTCCGCCTTTGATATCCTGTTGTACTTTTGTAGAACTTCCCTGTGCCAAAGATGCCTGTTGTGTCTGTGTGACAACTTCTCCGTCAAGCGGTCTCTCACGGATTTGTAAATCAGTGACCATAACATACACAGTATCTTCAACTAGAGCATCCCCAAGAAAACCAAGAGCAGCACCTGCCAAACCTACAGCAGCACTTGTACGTCCGCCACCGCCTAATGAGTATGATGTTGCAGCACCTAAAGCACCGCCGGTCAATGCAGCACCAAAACTAGAACCCATCATAGCTTTTGCTTCTCTCAAGTCACTTTTACCGACTTTTAAAATGTTTCCCTGAAGCATATATGTTGCTTTTTTAGGATCATTTGTTATTTTATAGCCTTTGGCTCTAAACTCGTTAGCGATTGCATTCTTAACATCGACCTGTTTGTCAGAAGTATTTCTCATATCAAAATAAATAACCTTTTCTTCCGGGCTCACAGGCTCCAAAAACACAGTTTCAGACATTTTTGTCTGTACATCAAGATTTCTCTTCTTCACGGCAGTCTTCATCGCACTACAACCACTAAACCCAACTAAAACCAACGCCATCAACGACGCTATGATAACACTTTTTTTCAACATATAACTATGCTCCTGTCATTAAAATAAGTTTTATTCTAACAGTAAAAACTTAAACTATCCAAAATATATTGAAACAAAAGAAAATATTTGTAATTTTTGTTACAATTAGAAAAAAGATTCTTATAATGCAAACATATAACATACTGACAAACACCATTGATACATTTCCTGAAGGAAAAGCCGATTTTTTACTTGCCGCAAGTGTCACAAAGACATGCGAGATAGACAACATTACCCAGGCCGGGATTCCGGGGATGATTCCGCTTACCCCTACACTTGACGCCGAATACATAAGTCATGAAAAAGTTTTCTCTTTGGGCGAACTTGCCGAAACACCGACAGGTGTCCCTACCCCTGCACTTATTACCCATGCAGTTCACAATCTGACACCTTTTAGCACTATAGAGATTTTGGATTTGGGTCTTGTTTCCCAGCCTAAAAACTGTATCACACACCATTTTGGCATCCACCCCTCCGAGGCAATAGACAAAGGTGCCGGTATCAATGCAAAAGAGGTATTCGCAAAAGGGATGCAGTTTGGAAAGTCCTATGAGCTTAAAGGAAATTATCTTATTTTAGGAGAGAGTACACCCGCGGGAACAACCACAGCGACTGCTTCGGCTTTGGCACTTGGCTTTGACTGCGCCGATGACTTTTCCTCAAGTTTCCTACATGTACCCGATGATATTAAAACACAAACGATAAACAAAGCCCTCTCTTTGCTTGACAATGATATGAACAATTTTGAAAAACTGGGTATCGTAAGTGACAATATGCTGCTTTTTTGTGCCGGATTTTTGCTTGAAGCCTCAAAAAGATTTCAAATCGTTTTAGCCGGCGGAACACAGATGGCAGCCTGTCTGTTAATCGCCGACAAACTCAAGGAAGATGTTTTGATGCGTGTAAAGCATGACAACATTACCCTTGCAACCACGCAGTGGGTCGCACAAGACAAAAATTCCGATATTGCCCATATTTTAGAGCAGTTAAGCTATGCACCACATGCCGTTTACACTACATTCAGTTTTGCAAATACCCAGATACCCATACTCAAAAAGTATGACGAGGGCGAAGCGAAAGAGGGCGTAGGTGCCGGGGCTTCTCTTACGTACGCCGTGCAAAGCAACATACAAAATCAGGAACTTTTGGAGCAGATTGAGTATTTAATCTATAGTATGTAATTCTGCAAAGGTTTTATTACGTTATAATACTTAAATTTTTTACTCTTAGGATTTTTTCATGTTTGCATCAGTAAGGTCAAAAGTCATTGTCTCCATTGTTGCCTTAAGTGTTCTCGGGCTTATCGGAATGTCTTATTATCTCTCCTTTACACTGCACAGCCTTTCAGATACTACCGCAAAAAAATCTTTGAAAATGCTCAGTCAGTCCATCTTTCAGACGATGACAACAAGCATGATGATGGGAGACCCGGAAGTGGTTCAGACTGCTTTTGAGAGTGCAAAAGGCATTGACGGCATAGAGGACTTGAAAATTGCAAAGTCAAAAGCTGTTATGGAAGTTTATGCACCAGATGAAACATATACGGCCGACCCTCTTGTGCAAGATGTATTGCAAAACAAAGAGACAAAAATTATCGAAAAGAATGAAAACGGGCACCATATTATCCGCATGATTAAACCTATGATAGCCGAAAAAAGATGCCTGCAGTGCCACTATAATGCAGAAGTCGGTTATGCACTCGGTGCCATGGATTTGACGATATCACTGGATAAAAATGATGAAGATATTGCACAGACGAACACAACACTTGTCATCTCTTTGATTCTGGGCAGTATTGCATTTAGTATGGTTGCCCTGCTCTTTTTCAGCCGTGAAATTTTTACACCGCTGAACAACCTCAAAGAGAGAATTGCAGATCTTGTGCGCGGGAACAAAGATTTAACAAAACGTCTTGCCTACAAAAAAGGCAATGAATTCGGAGAGACAGCCAATGAAGTAAATCATTTTATAGAAATGATTCAATCTACAGTAAATGAGGTGAAATCACTCGGCGAACAAAACAATGAAATAGCCTCTGAAATTGAGATCTCCTCCCACGTCATACGAAAAGGCGTACAGCAGGAGAGAGAGATTGTTTCCAAAACAAGCAAAAAAACAGAAGATATCCAAACTATTTTAGATGAGACCATAGAGGCAGCCACTGTTACCCAGGAAACCATCCTCAATGCCGAAAAAGAACTCGAAGAGGCACACAGCTCTTTGGCAAAACTCAACAGTGAAGTAGAACATTTTGTAGAGAGTGAAAACGAACTCTCAAGCGAACTTTTAGTCCTTAAAAATGATGCCGACCAGGTCAAGGACGTCCTCAATGTCATCAAAGAGATAGCCGAGCAGACAAACCTTTTAGCTCTCAACGCTGCCATAGAAGCGGCACGCGCAGGAGAACACGGGCGAGGATTTGCCGTCGTTGCCGATGAAGTCAGAAAGCTTGCAGAACGGACACAAAAAAGTCTGGCGGAGATAGACATCAGCGTCAGTACCATTGTACAGGCTATCAATGACGTCAGTGACAAGATGACAATCAATGCACAAAACATTGAAGCCCTTGTCAATATATCTGATGATGTGGAACAAAAAATCACGACAACATCGCAAGCGATGCAAATCTCCACACAGATGGCAAACAAATCAAAAGAAGACAGTGAAAAAATGTCGCAGAATATTCAGGAGATCATCACCTACATAGAAAAAATCGAAACACTCTCAACAGCCAACGGCACCAGTGTTGTAAGCATTGAAAATGATTTGCAAAAACTCGTACAGGTTGCCTCTTCTTTGCAAAAAACTATCGACGAATTTAAAAGCTAAGGACAGAACTCTCTAACGCGGCAAACGCCGGTGCCCTCTTTTGTGCACATAGTTCTTTTTAAAACACGACTGGCAGATACTGTACTTGGAATTTACCGGCAAAACCGTGCCACAGAGCTTGCAGCTTTGACTCAGCTGTGTCTGCCTGAGTGTCTCTTCTATATATTTGTTCAAAACACCCCTGTAGGCTCTTGCCTTGTTTTCATCTACAAAGTAGTCATTAAAACGGTAACTCAGCCACAGATACAGCGAAATCTCTTTGACCATATCTTCAGCGCGCAACAGCTCTTCGGAGGTTTGTGCATACGAACCTGTCAGTTTTGGCGCATGATAATAAACCGGCTCCTTTTTCTCCAAAGCATTGATGTAGCGCTCATAGGCACTGATGATATAGGCTGATTTTAGCGTCAGCGGCGCGCAGGCAAGATGATACTTTGTCGCAATATCCAGATCATAACTGTCAACAATGCGGGAAGCCTCCAGCATATCATCAAGCGAAGCCGCATAAAAAGGTCCGTCAAAGACCATATTTTTGATAAAAAAGCGCAAAATTTCTTCCAAAGAGTTTTCTTCCAAAATCGTACTGACAAGTTTTATATGTTCCAAATTTGCCATTACTTTAAAGGGCACTTTTATCTCTTTTGCCGGCTTGGTGAAATTTTTCTTGACTACATGTAAAGCATCCCCGTGCAGAGCCCCGACATAGCCCTTTTCATGCAAACCGTAACGCCCTGCCCTTCCTGCAATCTGCTGTACCTCCGAAGGAAAGAGACTGCGTTGGATTATCCCGTCAAATTTTTCGGCTTTTGAAAAAAGCACCGTTTTTATGGGCAGATTCATCCCCATCGCTATGGCATCGGTGGCAACAAGTACCTGCGTTTCGCCTTCTCGAAAACGTCTGGCTTCTTCCCGTCTTACCTCAGGCGAAAGATTGCCGTAGACAACACTCACTTCAAAATCTTTGGAAAAATTCTGCTTCAGCCGCAGAACATCTTTACGACTAAAAGCGATAATCGCCGTGCCTGCCTCCACATCTTTTGGATGTGTCGGTTTTTCCAAAAGTTCCAAAGGATTTTTCCTCTCAAACTCCCGTATCTCCAGCTCTTCACCCAGATACTCTGCCAAAGCGACAATCGCTTCTTTGACATTTGGCGAACCTGTCATAATGACCTCTTTTGCAGGTGCACCTATAATGGCATTTGCCCATGCCCAGCCGCGGTCACGGTCATCTATCATCTGCACTTCATCTATGACACAGACATCCACATCTACATCATAATTCATCATCTCAATTGTAGAACTGATATGCGTCGCTTCATCATCCAGGATCTGCTCCTCACCGGTAATTAGGGAGCTTTCAATGCCCTGTGCTTTGAGCGTTTCATAACCTTCGAGTGCCAGAAGCCGCAAAGGCGCCAGATAGTAGCCTGTATCTGCCTCTTTGAGATGCTCCATCGCCTCATAGGTTTTGCCACTGTTTGTAGGACCGATGTGCAGTATAAGTTTTCTCTGCATACTGCGCGCAATGGGAAAGAGATTTTTAAAATCACGAATAGTCCGTGCAAGCAGTGCTTCACGCTGTTTTTTTATCAGTTCGTCATGAATAGAATGCAAAAAACGCCGTGTTATTTTTCTGTGAATTTTAGGCGTTATATTCAAGGTCTGAGGAAGCAGTTCAAAAAGATACTCATAGACTCTCGCATGCAGCTCTTCTTGGCTAAAATGCAAAAGCTGGGCATACTCTTCACACTCTTTTACCAAAGCATCGAGGGTGAGTAAAAATTCATCTTCGTGCTCTTTTTTGACCTCTGCCAAAATAGCATCAAAATTAAACCTTTTCGCATTCCATATCTCTTCTAAAAGTCCTTCAAGCTCTACATGTAACTCCAGTTTATAAGAGATTTTCTGCTCACTGTAGGGGAGACAAAGCTGCTCATTGACACGAATCAGCACCTCTTCTTCATGAAGTTCCACTCCCTCGGCCTCTATTTTAGACTTGACAATTTTTTTTAAAAGTTTCTGTGATATCAGCGGATAGCTCACTTTTGATTTTGGAGGCGAAGCCCGCAGTGCATCTAAAATTTCCTTGGTACTCAAATAGGCATGCGGATATTTCAAATTGCTTAAAAAATTATTAATATTCTCCTGCTTTTGTTCCACAACCGTAACTTTGTCCTGCCCTATCTTTTGCACAATCGCATCAAAATCCGTTGTTTCAAGGTATTCATACGCATAGGGTTTTGTTTTGAGTGTCAAAATCTTGTGAAAATGCTGTTCGTAGAGTTCGTACTTCAGCGAGGCATTAAATTCAAAGCAGTCATCCAGATCAAAAAGTCCCTCAAGTTCACGTTCTAATCTCTCTTTTTTCATCTCAAAACGGATATGACGCAAAGATGATTCCATTTTTTCTATGGTTATTTTTTTGCTTCTTACATGTAAATAGGCTTCTCGCAGACGCACAGCCTCTTCCTGGCTTACATCAAGTTCTTCCAAAAGTGCGTTAATTTTGTCTTCTCTGTCAAAAACAACTTCTTTTTTTGGCTTCTCAGACTTGTACACCCGTCCGTCACTCTCAAAAAAGTTCAATATATCATGGCGCATACCGCTGTCTGCCTCGCTCCAAATCATTCGGAGTGTTTTTACCATCAGCGTTTTGTTATGCTCTATATCATATATACCCAGTGTTGCAAAAAGCTCACTGAGGGTTTTACCCTCCACCCGTTCAATCCCCACATCAAAGGGGTCATCATCAAAATATTTTCTAATTCTCTGGTTAATTTTACTGTTTTTTTTATTTTTTCTTGCCATAAAAGAGATTATAACACAAGTTTAGCAGCTTTATGGCTCAAAAGCCTGACAGCCCGCACTGAAGTATCGCTTCCAAAATAAATACATAACCTCCTAGGAATCGGTACTTCAGTGCCGACTGTTGCAACATCTCTGCCACTCTCAGCCCGCACTGCAGAAAAAAATTTAGTTTTTTTCTAAGTCATACTTTAGCATAGAAAGTACGGGTTCCGAAAAATGCCTAATCTTACTGCTTCAATAAAATATAAAAAATCTGTTATATAATGACCGCATGAATTATCCTGATGAATGGACGCAAAAAGAGTTTTTGCAAAATAAGAAAAAACTGGAACAAGAAGGTGTGGATGTCGTGCTTGTTGACACTGTTTTAGCACCCATAGAAAAAGCAGACACAGTAACCTACAATCCTTATGAACTTAAACAATACCCCAAAGGGAGTGTCTTTGTTTTTTACTGCGATTCCGGCAAGGCGACACTTGATCGGCTCAAAGAGTACAAAGAAAAATTTCCGAATCACCACTGTATTTCCCTTAAAGGCGGTCGAGGATACTGGAGAAAAAATATGATGCTACTGGATGAAAACGATGCATAAACATATCAACGAATTTATAAAATGCCTCGAAGAAGAGCGTTATTATGATGCTCATGAAGCATTGGAAGCAGCCTGGTTTCCCCGACGTTTCGAAAAAGACAAAGAGGTCAAACTGCTCAAAGGCTTCATCAATGCCGCTGTCAGTTTTGAGCTGGTAAAGCGAGGCAGGGAAAAACAGAGCAAAAAGGTCTGGGCAAATTACCTCAAATACAGACCTTTTCTTTTTGAAATAGACTCACAATATCAAAACAGTTATTATCAGCTTTCACGGCTTGTGGAAACTATAAAGCCTAAGAGTCGGCACTGAAGTACCGATTCCGGTATCTTCCAGAGATTAGCCTGTGCAGCTTTTCGGAACCCGTACTTTCTATGCGAAAGCATGACTTGTGAGAAAAACTAAATTTTTTTCTGCGGTGCGGGCTGAGGGTGGCAGGAAAGTTGCAACAGTCGGTACTGAAGTACCGATTCCGGTATCTTCCAAAGATGAGCCTGTGCAGCTTTTTCGGAACCCGTACTTCAGTGCGGGCGAGCGTGGCGGGACAGCTGCTCCCCTTTGTGCTGCCTTACAGCCATAAAAAGCAAAAATGCTCCAAATGCCATCAGACTTGAGGTTAAAAAGAGATATTTCGGATAATACTCATACACATATCCGGCAATAAGCGCTCCGCTGAGTCCTCCAAAACCGTAAGTTATTCCGGAAAAAAACTGCTGAGAGAGACTTTTGTGTCTGTAGCGCTGAAACAGATAGCTGATCGCGGCTGTATGAAACAGGGCAAAACTCAGAGCATGCAGGGCCTGGGAGAAAAACAGTATCGCCAAATTCTCAGGAAATGCAAAAACTAAAAACCAACGCAGTACCGTTGCCAGCGCCGTAAAGCGTAACAGGTTGAGTAAATTTCCCTGCAACAGTCCCCCTTGAAAGAAAAACATCCCTACTTCAATAAGTACGCCAAAACTCCACAAATAGATTGTCATATCCAAACTGATACCGTGATCCGTTTCATAAATGGTAAAAAAGTTATAAAAGGAGCCAAAGCTCATCTGCACCAGAACAAGTCCGCCCCAGAGTTGCCAGTCTTTGAAGATATCTATATCATTAGAGATACTTTTCTCTTTTACATAACTGGTGTCAGGCGCGCGGCAAAGCACCAAATAGGCTACAAAAGCAGTCAAAAGGCTCAAAACAAACAAAAAATCCAAGGCAACATAGGCCGAACTTAAAAACCTGACCAGCACAAGCGCAACAATGATAAAGCCCACAGAACCAAATAGCCGTACTTTTCCGTAACGCTCTTTACCGATGGTATGCAAAGAGATAACCTCCACAAAAGGCAGCATCAGGCTCATACCCAATCCAAGAAATATGTTTGAAAGCAGCAAGGCATAAAAGTGTTCCAAGGAGAGATAAAAAGAGAGCGTACTTGCAATAACGGTCAATAATGAAAATTTAAAAACAGCAGCATTGAGCGTCAGTCCACGCAAAAACAAAAAAGGCAGAATAAAACGCACCAAAGGGGATGCCGCAAAAATAATCCCTATCTCGCTTGCATCATAGCCGACACCGCTGAGAATTTTTGGCAAAAATATAATGTATATTCCCACTATGGAAAAATAAAAATAGTAAAAAAGAGATAACAGAGCAAACATAAACTTCCTTATCACAAATTATAGCAATAATCCAATAAAGATATGCTACAATATTTTCAACAAATAAAGGAGAGAGCTAAAATGGAACGAACATTAGGCGAAAACGATTTTATTGTTTCTAAAACAGATACAAAAGGTCGACTGACCTATGTCAATAAGATCTTTATTGACTTAGCGGAATATACAGAAGAAGAACTCCTTGGAAAACCTCATAACATTGTCCGTCATCCGGATATGCCAAAGGCAATTTTTAAACTTTTATGGGATAGAGTTCAGGCAAAAGAAGAGATTTTTGCCTATGTCATCAACAGTACAAAAAACAATAACTCCTACTGGGTCTACGCCAATGTCACACCCTCTTTGGATGAACGCGGCAATACCGTAGGATACTACTCTGTAAGAAGAAAGCCAAACCCTGAAGCACTTGAGATTATCAAACCGCTCTATGCACAGATGCTTCAGGCAGAAAGAAGCGGCGGTATGGACGCAAGTATGAAAATTTTAACAGATTTATTAAACCAGGAAGGAGTCAGCTATGATGAGTATATCATCTCTCTTCAAAAATAACCAGGCTTTATTGCTTTTTGTAACACTTTTAGGCGTTGGTATCTACAGCCTGCTGAGTGCAAGTTACATTGTAGGCGGGCTTGTTTTGCTTATAGCAATTGTGGCGCTCTTTATTCCGGGAGAAACAGCTTCAAAAAGTTCTACCGTTATGGACAAACTCGAAGAGATTTTAGTACAGGCTGCGCAGGGAAAACTCGAAGGACGCATTACACACATTCCAAATGACAACTCTCATAATGCTAAAATTGCCTGGGCGCTCAACGATATGCTTGACCAGGTAGAAGCATTTATGCGTGATATCGCAACAACGATAGAGTGCGCATCAGCCGGAAAAACCTACAGACACACCTATCCGCAAGGACTGCAGGGGCTGTTTCATACTACCGCCGCTCAAGTCAATACAGCCATAGAGGCAATCGCAAGCGGATACAGAAGAAAACTGCAGGCCGAACTCTCTTCTAAGTTTTCAACACTTGGCGGAGGTATAGGACAGGGGCTTTCTATCATCCAGTCAGACCTAACAACTTCTTCCGGTGAAGCAGAAGACATTGTTCATGTTTCCGAACAAACGGCAGAAAAAGCTTCGGGAAGTCTTAACAGTGTTCTTGAAATAGGACAAAGACTGGGCTCTCTTGTGGAGCTTATATCTTCTTCGCATGAAGGTATTGTAAACCTTGAAGGGCGTTCACGGGATATTTCAGAGGTTGTAGGTCTCATCAAAGATATTGCAGACCAAACCAATCTGCTTGCACTCAACGCAGCCATAGAAGCAGCCCGTGCGGGTGAACACGGACGCGGTTTTGCCGTAGTTGCCGATGAGGTCAGAAAACTTGCAGAACGCACCCAAAAAGCAACAACAGAAATAGAAATCAACATTTCCACTCTTCAGCAAGAGGCAAACGATATGCGAACAAACTCTGATGAGATTACAAACATAGCACAGGAGTCAAGCGACGTTATTCATGAATTTGAAAATACCTTTAGTGAACTCAATGAGCTTGCCAATGCAGCGCACACAACAGCTATCGGTATTCAAAACCGTCTCTTTACTACACTTGTCAAGGTTGACCATATTTTATTTAAATCAAATGCGTACTCAGCTGTACTCAACGAAGATGCAAGCAAAGAGTTTCCGGATCACAAACACTGTAGAATGGGACAATGGTATTTCAGTACAGGCAAAGAACGCTTTGGAAACACTTCTGCCTTTAAGAAAATGGATGCACCGCATGCGACTGTGCATGATGCAGTGGCCAAAAACATGGTTTTTGTCAAAGAACACAGTGTTCTCAAAGCAGATCATCCTAAGATAATAGTGGAAAATTTCAGAAGAATGGAAGATGCTTCGCATGAACTTTTTAAAGATTTAAATCTCATGCTAAAAGAGTATGAAGAAACAAGGTAATTTATCGCTATTTACCTAACATTTACTTATAATAAATATAATTCTATATCTCAATTATGTTTTTCCCCTTTCATAAGAGAGATATTTACTCCTATAAATTTTTAAAACAGCCGAGTTTTCCCCCTTTTTTACTCTCGGCTGTTTTTCCTCCCTTTAAGCCCATTCAAAAAAGAAATATGATATTATTCCTCATTATGTATTTAACGAAAAATAAAAAAGTAACTTTTATTCACACTATTACAAAGAAACTCTCCCAATTTTCAGAGATAAACAGTGTTGTGCTCTTTGGCTCTTTTTTATCTTCCCAAAATCCAAATGATATTGATATTGCGGTCATACAAAACTCAGATGACAACTTTTTAACGCTTTCTCTAAAATACAGAAAGGTATTGCGTGAAATTTCAAAAATCATTCCTATAGATATAATTCCCATTAAAGAGGATGCAAAAGGTGTCTTCTTGGATGAAATTTATAAAGGAAAAGTTGTTTATGAAAGATGAGACAAAGAAATGGCTTGTTTTTGCAGAAGAAAATTTTCAATCAGCTAAGATTTTATTAAAAAGTCATCTCTATAATCCATCCCTGCAAAACACACAGCAAGCAATAGAAAAATATATAAAAGCATATTTAATTGAATATGGAATAAAGTTACAAAAAACACATAGTATATTATCTCTCAATGAAAAACCTAAAAAAGAGAATGTATTATTAACTATTACAGAAGATGAGATTGACCTGATAGACACTATTTATCTTTCATCCAAATATCCTTTTGGTTCAGTACTGCCTGATTTTGAACCAAATGAAAAAATTACCCTACAGTGTATCCAAATAGCGCAACAGGTTCAAGTTGATATTAAGAAATATCTCTCTTAGCAAATGAAAATTATACTGACAACTTTAAATTCACGCTTTACACACAGTGCCATAGGGCTTCGCTATTTGTATGCAAATATGCAGGAACTCCAACAGGACACGACTATACTCGAATTCAGCATCAATGATGCCATCCAGACGATTGCAGAGAAACTCCTTTTCTCGCAGCCTGACATTATAGGCATAGGCGTGTATATCTGGAATGCCAAAGAGGTGCATGAACTTATTCACATCCTGAAAAAAGTTTCACCCCAGACACTTGTAATTCTCGGAGGTCCCGAAGTGAGCTACCTGCCTTTTCGTGTCAACTTTGATGATGCCGATTACATCATACAGGGCGAAGGTGATCTGGCTTTTTACCGGCTGTGCAAAAATATTCAGGAAGAGCGTCCTGCCGAGAAAATCATAAAAATGACCTTGCCCGATCTCAAAGCTATTCAGCTTCCTTACATGTACTACACAGACGAGGACATAAAGAACCGTTATATTTATGTGGAAATATCAAGAGGCTGTCCTTTTGAATGTGAATTTTGCCTCTCTTCCATGGATGAAAAAGTACGTGCCTTTGATCTTGATGCAGTCTTGACAGAATTTGAGAAGCTCTGGGAACGGGGAGCGAGAAATTTTAAATTTGTTGACAGAACCTTTAATCTCAACATGAAAGCGGCAAACAAAATCTTGGACTTTTTTTTAGAAAAAGAGCCGCCCTATTTTGCCCATTTTGAAGTTATTCCCGACCATTTTCCCCTCTCTTTGCGGGAAAAAATAAAACGTTTTCCTCACGGTGCGCTGCAGCTTGAAATCGGCATACAGACACTCAATCCAAAAATTGCAAACAATATCTCCAGACAACTCAAACTCGACAAAATAAAAGACAACATCCGCTTTTTGCAAAATGAGACAACGGCACATATTCATCTTGATCTGATAGTCGGATTACCGGGGGAGAGTTTGCAGAGCTTTGGACGCAACCTTGATGAGCTGATGCGCATCAGCAGCTGTGAAATCCAGATAGGCATCCTGAAAAAACTCTCCGGCACGCACATCAGCCGTCACGACAGGGAAGAGGGCATGGTTTACAGCGACATTCCGCCCTATGATATTTTAAAAAACAACAAACTCAGCTTCAACGATATACAGATTATGAAACGCTTTGCACGCTTTTGGGATTTGTATTACAACAGCGGAAATTTCAAAACAACGCTCCCGCTGTTATGGCAGGAAGAAAGTGTGTATGAAAACTTTTATGCTTTTGGACTCTGGATTTACGAACAGACAGATTCGACATGGAAAATCTCTCTGCAAAGACAGGGCGAACTGCTTTTTTCCTATTTACATGTAAAGAAAAAGATAACCGAAGAGGAAATCGCAGAGTATATGCTTCAGGATATGATGAAGTTAAAAGGCAGAGCAATCCCCGCATACCTCAAGCCCTATGCAAAAGAGTTTCACCCAGAGGCAAAAATGGGAACTTCCGGATTTAACAAAAGGCAGGTTCAGGCTTTTGCACCCTGACAGTCGGCACTAAAGTACCGATTCCAAAGAGCTAAGCAGAGTTTTAGAACCCATCCTTTAGGGTGGGCTGAGAGTGGCATGAAAGAAACAACAGTCGGCACTGCAGAAAAAAATTTAGTTTTTTTCACAAGTCACGCTTTAGCGTTAGAAAGTACCGATTCCCAGATTTTCGGAACCTAGGTTTTAACCTAGGCCTTAGTTTTGAAAGACACAAAGCCCGTACTGAAGTACGGGTTCCGAAAAAGCCGCTTAACTTAATGGCATTGGTACTTCAGTACCGGTTCCGAGAAAGCATTAATTTTCTTCACTTACCTGGAAGATATCAAAGTTTTTCCAAATCATCAACACTTATACTCTTTTGGGTGTCAAGAGTGAGATTCAGTATGTCTGATTCTATAATAGTGTTGTCTAAAATGGCATTGATTTTCTGCTCTATTTTTTTCATATTGCACTCTCCGTTATCAAGGAGGGCAAAATCATCGCCAAAAATTCTAAAAACCATAGAGAGGTCAAAACAGTTTTGTAAAGATTTGGCAATTTTCACCAAAACAGTGTCTCCCTCTTTCCATCCGGATTCTTTGTTGTAACGCGAAAAATTTTTCAATCGCAACAGATGCAGCTGTGTGTATTTTTTTTCATAAGAGTTTTGCAACAACATTACATCGAGATAGCTCTGATTGTACAGATCGGTCAGATTGTCCTTGTAAAAATAGGCAAATCGTTCCTTTTCTATATCTGTATGAGGCAACTGATTTATATTTTTGTCTACAACTACATCTTTAAGCGCCTCGAGTGTTGCTTTGACTGCATCCCTGTCGTACTGCACACCGCTGAGACGTTCTATCTCATCGAGTGCTTCTTTGGGTGTTTTTCTGCCTTTGTATATTCTGTTGGTTGTCATGGCATCAAAACAGTCGGCAATCATCATCACTTTTGCAAGAGTGTCAATTTCATTGGCGGCAATGCCTCTTGGGTATCCGCTGCCGTCACATCGCTCATGATGATCACGGACTATATCTGCCAGCTCCTCATACATAGGAATATTTGCCAAAAGTCTGTAGCCGACCTGAGGATGCTCTTGAATCAGTTTATACTCCAGATCATTGAGTTTTTTTGGCTTTAAGAGGACAACATCCGGTGTGACAATCTTGCCGATATCATGCAAAATCCCCGCCTGATAGACTTTTTCGCACTCTTCTTGGGAGAGTCCCATCTTTTGGGCTATCATTTTAGAGTATTTGGCAACTCTTTGGGAATGCCCCGCCGTATAGGTATCTCTCTCTTCTATAAGTTTGACCATTGCCAAAAGAGTTTTTTCATAATTGTCATGCTGAAACTGCATCATAGCACTCAGTTCGGCTGTTTTTTGCTCCACCATACGCTGCAGGGACTTTTTGTACGCTTCATTCTCCTGCATGACTTCGAGTTTTTCACTGACCTTGTAGAGTTCGTAATTCAGTTGTTCATAATCAAAAGGTTTGATTATATAGCCGTCAACCCCTATTTTAATAGCCTGAGACATATAGTCCGAACCGCTGTGTGCGGTTGTTATCAGTATAGCCTGATTCGGATTTATCTCTCTTATTTTTTTAAGCATCTCTATACCGTCCATTTTAGGCATGGACAGATCTGTAATCACGATGTCAAACTGCCCCTTCTTATAGAGCTGTAAACCCTCCAGCCCGTCTTTTGCAGTCGTCACATGTGTAAAAAAATTCTTCAAATACCCCGTGAGTGCAGTTTGCACAGCCATATCATCTTCTACATATAAAACTTTAAATTTTCTTGCCAATGATTGTAATGCTTTTAAATTTATCATACGCTAATCTTATCAAAATTATGCTAATATTAAGAAATAAAAGCTTTCGTTTCAGCTACAAGGCAGAGAAATATGAAAAATTCTGTATTTATCGGGATAGGTGCGAGTGCCGGAGGGTTGCAGGCTTTAAAAGAGCTGTTTCCTCTGCTGCCCACAGACCAGGAGTATGTCTATATAATTGCCCAGCATCTTGACCCGCATAAAAAAAGCGCCCTGGCCGAAATATTAACCGCATATACGGTTATGCCTGTCTCTCTCATCACAAAAGACCAGCAGTTTTTGCCAAACAATGTCTATGTTGTTCCTCCGGGATACAACCTCATCTACACACGCCACCGACTGCTCCTTGAAAAAGCACCCGATACTCCCCATATTCCGACGCCTTCTATCGATGTATTTTTCAAAGCGCTCAGCAGTTACAAAAAAGAAAACTGCCTCGGCATCGTCATCAGCGGGACAGGACATGACGGAACTGCGGGTGTGAGAACCATCAAAGAAAACGGCGGGATCACCGTCGCCCAGTCTCCAAAAGAAGCCCAGTACCAGGAGATGCCGCAATATGCGATTGCAAGCGGTTTCATTGACTATATATTTGAGGTAGAAGAGATCGCCCAAAATCTTGTAAACATCGTGCATACCGCACCCGGACCTTTCATGAAAATTGTAAAGCTTCTCAAAGAAAAAGAGTCCCTTGACATACAAAAGTATAAAAAAGAGACTATTATGAGACGGCTGAACAAACGCATGCTTCTGAATAAATGCGCAACGCTTGAAGAGTATATTGACTATATCAATGCCTATCCGGATGAGTTGCATCTGCTGTATCAAAACATCCTTATCGGGGTTACAGAGTTTTTCAGAGACGAAAAATCATTTGAGGCACTCAAGCAGCATCTTGAAGAGTACCTCTCTGACAAACCCGACAGCTATGATCTGAGAGTCTGGTCTGTTGCCTGCTCTACAGGAGAAGAGGCCTACTCTCTGGCTGTCACCATTGACCAAATCAAAAAAAAGCTCAAAAAAAATTTCGATGTTCATATTTTTGCCACAGACATTGACGAAAAAGCACTTGACATTGCAAAAAAGGGGATCTACTCCAAAAAAGCACTCCAAAAGACTCCAAAGAAAATACGCAAAGAGTATTTTGTTCCCTTGGACGGAGCCTACAAAGTCAAAGAGTCTATTCGTTCTCAGATTATTTTTACAAAACACAATGTTTTATGCGATCCGCCTTTTATCAATCAGGATATTATCAGCTGCAGAAATTTTCTTATCTATATTTTGCCTGAGGTCCAGGAGGATCTTTTTGTCCTCTTTCATTATGCGCTCAAAGAAAAAGGTCTCTTGTTTTTAGGCTCCTCGGAATCAACACTTATGAGCGTTGCCTATTTTAAAACGCTCAACCAGGAGCATAAGATTTACATCAAAGAGCAGCTTGAGAATCCTCCAAGAATCTCTTCGCACTACTTTTCAACACATACACATGCCAAACAGAACCTCTCGGAAGTAAAAACATTTACCCTCAAAGATATCAACATACAAGAAGAGATAACAAATACCATATTTGAACTTTTCTCTTCGGAGTGCATTATCGTCGATACAAATTTCACCATTGTCTACAAACAGGGAAACAACCCTTTTTTAGAGCTTAATGACGGTTTTGTGACTTTGAATATTGTCGAAAACCTGAAAAAAGAGCTGCAGTACAGCGTCAAAAAGATTCTTGATCAGACTGCAAAAAGCGCAAAAGTGCAGAGTACAAAATTTATCGAAGTCAAACTCGGCGAGGACAGGCAGAACTTTGTCAAAGTGATTGCCACTCCTTTTGCGAACAAACATGACGCTGTTTTTATTTTACTCTACTTTCAGGAACTCAATGCCAACAATCTGGAGTTCAACACCAGAGAAATAGTCCTGCCAAACGAATCGTATGTGATAGAAAACCTTACAAACCGGGTGCAGGAACTCCAGGAGGACAATCACGCTCTTTTGGATGAGCTGATGCTTTCCAAAGAGAATATGCAACTGCTCAATGAAGAGCTCCAAAGTGCCAACGAAGAGTTGCAAAGTGCCAACGAAGAGCTCGAAACTTCCAACGAAGAGCTGCAAAGCTCCAATGAAGAGCTGCAGGTATCCATCACAAATGAACAAAAAATGCAAAGGCAGCTCTCTTTGATTTTGAATTCCACGCATGACGGTATCATCGGGCTTGATCTGCAGGGGTGCCATACTTTTGTCAATGAAGCTGCCCTTACAATGCTGGGCTACACAGAGGACGAGCTGCTTGGAAAAAACGCCCACAGAATCTGGCACCATACAAAACCCGACGGCAGCCACTACCCTCTTGATGAGTGTACCCTGCATCTGCATCTCATCAAAGGTATTTCTATCCGTAAAGAGGAACTTTTTTTCAAAAAAGACGGCACTCCTTTTGATGTTGAAGTGCTGCAGAATCCTATTATAGAAGAGGGAAAAGTCAACGGGGCTGTGCTCTCTTTTCATGACATCACACAAAAGAAAAAACTGCTCCAAGAGGCTGAATATGAGCACAAAATGAACGATTTGTATCTCAACTCAACAGAAACAATAGTGCTGATTTTGGATCTTCACGGAAGCGTGCAGATGATAAACAACAGTGGTGCAAAACTGCTCAGGCTGCCAAAAAAGAAGATACTCGGCAAAAACTTCATTCAGCATTTTGTACCAAAATCAATACAGCCGAAGATGCAGAATATTTTTGATGCCATTGTCTCTCAAAAAGCAAAAGCTGCCAAAGAGTACAAAAGCCAACTGGTAGATGCAGAGGGCAACGAGCACACTGTATCATGGCGAAATACCTGCATCAAAGACAAAGACGGCAATATCATCAACATAATAAGTTCCGGTGTAGACATAACCGACCAGGAAACGCTCACAGAAAAGCTTTACGAACAGGAGCATCTTTACAAACTGACTTTTGAAGAGGCAGACATAGGCATAGCGCATGTCTCCCTTGAGGGAAAATGGATAGATACCAATGAATACCTCACAAAACTCCTGGGATACACAAAGCAGGAGTTCAAAAACATGCATGTCTCCGACATCACTTTTGCCCAGGACAGAGATACAGACAGATACATGCTTGAACAACTGCAAAACAATGAAAAAAAATCATACCATATTGAGAAGCGTTATATCCATAAAAACGGCACTGTCATCTGGGTAAGTCTGGCAGTGGTGCTTTTAGTCGACGAACAGAAAAAACCGCTTTATCTGCTCAAAATAATTCGGGACATATCACAACTCAAGCTTTTAATGTACCAGCTGGAAGTCGAAAAGAACAGATTTGAAAAAATGATAGAGTTTACGCCCATTCCTTTGATGCTCTACAATGCAAACGGGGAAATTTTAATGCTCAACAGAATTTTTCAAGAAACCACAGGCTATACCCTCAGCGAAATTCCGACAATCGAAAAAATGCTGAAAAAACTCTTTGTTCACGAAGAGGAAGAAAGTATAAAAAGCATTAGGCAATACTACAAAAACCCTCTAAAAGAGCCCAAACAACAACAGAGTATTACCACAAAATCAAAAGAGCAGAGAGTCGGAGTTTTGCATGCCGTCAAACTTGACGACCAGTACAACGGCAATGAAACCCTGTACCTCATAGCCATTGTTGATATCACCGATATACAGAGAAAAGACGAACTGATGATTTCACAGTCCCGTCAGGCAGCCATGGGCGACATGCTCTCCATGATAGCCCATCAGTGGAGACAGCCTTTGAGTGTGATCTCCATGGTCGCAAACAATATTCAGGTACAGCTTGATCTGCAGGGAAATGTTGATGCAAAATCTCTGCAGGAACTCATTCATACACTCAACGGACAGACGCAATACCTTTCGCACACCATTGATGACTTTAGAAACTTTTTCCAGCCTGACAAAAAGAAAGAGCTTGTCACGGCAGATACTGTTTTGAAAAAACTCACCCATCTTGTTGAAAAATCTTTAGAGAACAATGCCATCACACTCTCCCTTCCGCAAAACAGCGATATTGAATTCTGTACCTATCAAAATCAGCTTCTGCAGGTTCTGATCAATATACTCAACAATGCAAAAGATGCCATTAAAGAGAACACAAGAGAGGGAGGCCGCATCAGTATAGATGTGACAACATCAGAGCAGGAGATTCTCTTTGATATTTGTGACAACGGCGGAGGCATAAAACCGGAAATACTCAAAAAACTCGGAGAGCCCTATGTCACATCAAAATCCAAAAACGGCACAGGACTTGGCATATATATGTCCAAAATTATTGTAGAAAAACATCTTGGGGGAAAACTTTCATGGAAAAGTGATACCGAGGGGAGCTGTTTTTCAATTTTGCTGCCACTGGATACAGTGTGTGAGTCTTAATTTAACCCGGATTATGTTAAAATAACAGGAAATAAGCAAAAGGAATCAAATATGTTTGGATGTAGTGCAAAACTTGAAAAACTTGAAAATGAATATAAAGCAAAGATAGCAGAGATGGAGGCTGAAAACAACAGGCTTTATGATGAAATTCAACAACTGAAAAATCAGCAAAACACCCAAGAGAGCACTTCCGGGATGAAAGATGATGCTTTTGTCAAGCTCATCATAGAGAGCTACAGCAACGGTACACACTTTTTGCAGGGAACCATCGAAGACAATCTCGTTCAACTTGAAGAGATTAACGAGCTCAATGATAAAACAAACAACAGAATGCACAATATTGAAGAACAGACTGCTGAAATCATCTCTACAACAGAAACAATTCAAGAACATGCCAATACTTTGGGAGAAGACTCAAATGCGCTCAATGACAGTGTTATGTCTATCTCAGAAATCATCAATCTCATTAAAGATATTTCAGATCAGACCAACCTGCTCGCACTCAACGCAGCCATAGAAGCTGCCCGTGCCGGTGAGCACGGACGCGGTTTTGCCGTTGTTGCCGATGAGGTAAGAAAACTGGCAGAACGTACACAAAAAGCAACCCAGGAAGTAGAAATTAACATCAACGGACTCAAACAAAACTCCAACTCAATTATAGAAATCGGCAACACTTTTATGAATGAAACATCCAAAGTGATGGAAATAGTCGATGTTTTTAATGAAAATATCCAAAAAGTTGTCGAAAACTCCAATGAGATTAAAAACAGAACACAACGCCTGACAAATGAATTCAATGTCAGTAACGGAAAAATTGACCATATTGCACTCAAAATCAAGGGATACAAAGCAATCCTTGATAAAACAACAACTGATATTCCGGATGAAAACAGCTGTCGGTTTGGCAAGTGGTTTTCAGAAGTGAGCCACACTCTGCTTAAAGGAAACACTCACCTTTCAAGCATTACACAACATCACAAAACAGTGCACCAGGGACTTAAACAAGCGATACAGGAAAATATGCAGGGGAATTTTGATACAGCACTTCAGGTATTGCAAGAGGTCGAACATGCAAGTGAAGTCGGCTTTGAAGAGCTTCTCTCTGCCGTAAAAGAGTCAACAGGCAGATAAAGTCTAAAAGCCTCTTGTATCCAAACCTTTTGTCAAGGAGTCATCCAGTTCAAGGGCATATTCAGGGTTGCGTCTGTGCAGCTCTTTGTCAAGTTTTATGATGATGTCTTTGTTCACATTGGGATGATGACAGATTCTTAAAATCAGTTCCGAATATATTTCAAATTTCGGATGAGCACGCATACCCAGTTTCTGAGGAATTTTTCCGTAATACTTCAGTATCAGTTCAACTGCTTCTTTGAGCTCCTCTGTTGTTGATTTTTTATCTTTTATAACTTCTATCAGCATATTTAAATCAGGCTTCACTTCACGTATACGCAATGGTTTTTTAGAGATTTTTCTCTTTTGCTGTTTTTTTGCATGTAAAAAATAAAAATATAAAAGGACCAAGATGCCAAGCGCTCCGCTCAAGGCAGCCAGAGATTTTATAAGAAGTGTTATATCCATTGCAGCAGCCTTTTTTAAAAGACAAAAGGTATTAAGCGTTTTGTCTTTTTCATATATGCAATATATGCCGGATTATGGCATTGCCACAAACTCTCTTCATAAAACAGTTTTGCCAAAAGCGTCAGCAGCAAAAAAAGGAAAAGCACAAACTCGTAATAGGTAAAATAGATCACGGCGACACCAAACATACTCACCAAGACCGAAAGATACATAGGATGCCTCACGTATGCATATATACCGCCTGTGACCAGTTCACAATTTTCTTTTATATCGGGGCGAATATTAAAGTTTCCTCTTTTATGTTCTCTTATCGCCAAAAGTCCGATGCCTATTCCAAGACAAAGAATCACTAAACCGCTATATAAATGCTGGGTTTTTGAGCCCAAAGGCAAAATCATCAAAAATATAATAAAAAACTGCAAACCGACCAATATCTTACTTTTCATTTACTCTCTTTTTAGAACTCATTATACTGGAAATAACAACAAAAACAAGTGAAAACAAAACTGTTACAAATATAATAGCATATCCCGTCGGCAAATCTAAATAGTATGAACCAAAAAGTGCTAACACAATACTCACAGAACCAAACAGACAGGCAAACACAAAGGGCTTTGTTTTTCTTTGGCTCAACCCTGCAAATGAAGGAGCGATAAGCAGAGCAAACACAACCAGCACACCGGCAGACTGCACAGAAGATGTCACGGTTAACGCAAGCATTGCAAAAAATAAAAACTCTTTTTTTGCACCGCTCATTCTTGGATAAAGCACAAACATAACAAAGGCAATGCCGCTGTATAACAGCAGACTTTTATACAGGTCTTCACTTGAAGTAAAAAGAATATCTGCCGCACTGAGTTTGGAAAAAAGTTCGGTCCCCTCTGCACTTTGCGCAAGTATGAGCATTATAGAAGATATGCCCAAAGCATATAACAATCCTATAAACGCTTCAATCTTTTGTACTTTTTTTGTAGCCCAGGTAATAATTACGGCAGCCAAAAGTGCAAAAAGCAGGGTCATGGCACTTTGATACTGCGAATCCATAAATGCAACACTCAGCGCCATGCCGACAGCGGCAATCTGCCCTATCGCCAGGTCGGTAAAAACAACACCTCTTTTAATAATCTCCAAACCAAATACAGAGTGGATAAACACTAAGGCAACAGCCAGCACAAAAGCCGGCCACAGTAACTCGACTACTGACATATTCTCTTAGCGATTCTGTTATAAAACTCTTGCAGTGTTTTACTGCCGTCAGCCCCTAAGTCATGAGGAATAATCACAACTTTTGCTCCTGTCTTGCCTGCGATGAATTTTGCTGTTTTTTTCTCATGGTAAACATCCTGCAAAATCTTTTGCACACCCTTGTCTCTCATTATATTGATCAATTCCAAAGTGTGTTTTGAGCTCGGAGCAATCCCCGGAAGCGGTTCAATCGTTCCATATATTTTATAGTTGTATCGCTGTAAAAAGTAGTTAAAAAGCGGATGATACTGTACCACTTTTTTATCTTTACATGTATGCATTTTTGCATCAAACTTTTGTAAATAGTTTTGCCAATCATTTGTGAACTTTTTCAAATTTTTTTCATACTCCCCTGCGTGCTGCGGGTCAATTTGCGAAAGTTTTTGGGCTATGGCTTTTGCCATCGGCAGGACAGCATAAGGATCTGTTGTATAGTGAGGATTGCCCTGTGCATGCACATCACCAAAAGCACGTGAAACGGTTGTCGGTACATTTATCAAGTGCACATAGTGAGACAGATCCAAAAAACCTTTGGCTCCGTTTTGAATCTTGGCATTGTTTGCAGCACGTAAAAGCGGAGGCAGCCAGCCAAGCTCCAAACCTGCTCCGTTAATGATGAGCAAATCTGCACGACGGAGTTTTGCGATAAGCGAAGGCTTGGGCACAATAAAATGCGGGTCATACTTCGAACTTCCAAGAACCGTTACATGTACTAAATCTCCTCCTATTTTTTGCGCAATGGCACCGGCTGTTGTATATGTTGTATCTATTTTGACTGTAGCAAACAAAAAGTTTGTGAGTAAAACTGTTAGTAGTATAGTTTTAATGTTTATCATATGTTTCTCCTAATACGAGTGCGCGCCATGTGCACCTGCTGCAATGTTGAGTGAGAGCATTACTTCACTGATGTTTTTTCTCTCACCGGCTATGATTTTTGTTCTGTCGTAAGTATAAGAGAGACGCAGACGTGACATCGGAAATGGTTTATACTCCAGTTCGGCTGTGTACCTGTCCAAATTACCCGTGTCAATGCCCGCATAAGAAGACAGGTCTGTCTCATTTTTTGTAATTGCCCCATAACGCAAACCTGCTGAGTAGTTGTTGTTATACTGATAAATCAGTTCACTGTAAAGTCCTGCCTGTTTATCTGTTCCTGTGCCGACATCTTTGTTTCTGTAAAGATATTCGCTCTGCCAGACAACTGCGCTGTAGCTTCCTAACTGCTCACGCAGTGTCAAATCAAGGCCATAAACATTGGTAGTATTTGCTGTTGTATTTTTCCCGTGGGCGATACTCACACCGCCAAGAACTGACAAATCATCGCCAACATCGACACTTGATTTTATATAGCCGACGTAGAGATTATTTGACTCGGTATCGCCAAAACTTTTGTCATTTGTTCCCTGCATCGCTTCTGCACCCGCCATAATATATGTATCTGTCGGGACAACCCATTGGAATTGCACACCAGGATCACTGATGCCATCGGGACCAAAAAGTGTTTCATAAATAACAGGCTGTGCATCAAAATGCCAGGAGTGCTGGTGTTTTGCATTTATGCGTCCAAAATCACTTTTGAATTTTCCGGCTTTGACTCTTAGCCCATAAGGCAGAGATGTAGTCAGAATATATGCCTCACCTATTTCAAACTCGTTTGGTTGCAGATGAAAATATGCATAGGCCTGAAAATAGGGATCAACTACAGAGTGCATGGCTATTTCTGCATAATTAAGATTAAAGCCTCTGTTTTTGTTAAAGGGCAAAGGCGCCGGTGATATACCATCATCATTTATAAGACCCGGTATCTGAAAATTTTCATAATCACTGTTTTTCACATTCCGACTTACTGCCGACATATTTAAAATCAAAGCGATATCCGGCAAATAGGCATTTTGCGAAAAAGAGGCAGAGGTATTGACACTTTGTGTCACCTGCATCTGCGATTGTTTTGTATTCAAAGCCTCAAATTTCGCTTCTAGTTTTTGCATACTGATTTTTTGTTGTTCCAACTGCTGTTTGAGCGCATCTATATCTGCATCCGCAAATAAAGAGGAGCATACAAGCACAGAGAGACAGAGTCTTTTTTTCATTGTTTATTCTCCAATATTTTAGTAGTAATTTTTATGTTTTTTTTTGAAATCCAAGTTGCACTATTTTGAATCGGTACTTTCTCACGCTAAAGTGTGACTTGTGAAAAAAACCAAATTTTTTTCTGCAGTGCCGACTGCTGTTTCTTTCATGCCACTCTCAGCCCGCACTGAAGTACGGGTTCCGAAAAAGCTGCTTGGATTAAACGGTATTGAATTAGGAGATTTTTGGAGGGGCTCGTGCGTAAAGAGTATTGTGAACCTGCTTTACATGTAACGAGACTAGAGGCGCAACAACAGATTCTTTCAGTATTTCCAGTGCTGTCAGATAATTTATGGCAACAGGGGTATCGGCATGTGACAGGCTTGACTGCACTGTACAGATTTTACAGTCGTTATGCTGTTTCAAATCATTATGATGATGAAAAACACCCATAAAAGTTGCAATAATAAAGATAATACTGAGATATTTTTTGAAAAACTGAGTTATCATAATGAAATTTTATCATAATTATCAGTTGATTAAAAGAAATATTTTACACAGCTTTTACACTTCATTGTTATACTATTGCTATTTTTAATATTAACGGAGGAGCTTGTGAGTAAAAATGTTGTACTGGTATTCGAAGCAAATGATACAGATATAGTAGATATAGAAAACTATATAGCTTCCCGTGGCTATGAAATAAAAAAAATAGATAAAAAAACAAAAAAAGCAGATAAAAATATTATTGAATTTGCAACAGGCTACCATTTCAATCTCAAAACAAAAGAAACTTTTTATCAAAACCAAAAGCTCAAACTGACTAAAAAAGAGAGCCTTTTTTTGAAGCTTCTTCTCCTGAACATGGGACAGGTAGTCACCTTTGAACAGGCCACAAACTATATATGGAACAAAGAAGAGCTGATAACCGAAAACAATTTGCGAACCTTGGTATGGCGGCTCAGAAACAAACTAAAAACTGACATTATCAAAAATAATCAGGGGATTGGTTATTTTATAGAAGCTTAATGATTTTACTATAAACAGATGGTGGACAGCTAGGGATTCGAACCCTAGGTAGATTGCTCTACACCCGCGTTCCAGGCGAGCGCCTTCGACCACTCGGCCAGCTGTCCTTTGTTGTGAGAGCGGTATTATAGCAGAGCTAAGTTTTAATAGTGCTAAAAGTTTGTAATTTTGTATCATAAACAGTATATGACGCATAAGGAAGCGCAATGCCAAAAGCATCTTCGAGTGACAGATTTTGCACAACTGCCATAAAAGTTCTAATAACGCCTGCATGTGTTACAACCAAAATATTTTCAGCTTTTTGTTGCAACACTGTTTCAAAGAAAAATTCTTTTATTCTTTGTATATAAACTCCATAAGGCTCGCCGTCAAGGGCTTTTATCCACTGTGCAAAGTTTTCATATTCTATGCCTTGCGCCCTAATCTCTTCATATCCGAGTCCTTCATGTCTTCCCCATGATTTTTCCCGCAATTTTGATGTATATACTGCTTTTTTTGCCTGAGAGAAGGGTTGTATTGTCTCTTTTGCCCGTCTGAGATCTGAACAGTAGACCAAATCAAATGCTTTACATGTAAAAGCTTTTGCCAGCTTTTTGGCATCCTCATGCCCTTTTTTTGAAAGGCCTATGTCATTATGTCCGTTATATTTGCCGATATATGCCTTTTGCACTTCACTATGGCGGATAAGTGTTATTTTCATACCAAACCGACTATAAGAACATTTAACAGTACAAGTTCTGTCACTTCTATGCAAAAACCGTAAATATCACCCGTAAACCCGCCGTATCGCTTCATAAAAAAATGTTTGCATACAAACAGCACCAATAAAGCAACAAACAGCAAAACAAAACTGTGAAAGAGTATGCTGATTGCTGTAACATATACCACACTTATCAAAAACTGTTTTTGCGAAAACTCTTTTTTTGCCAAGGCACCCATTCCGTTTGCAGAGAGATATGGATAGAGACAGATTGCAGCAACTGCCGTAAAACGTGAAAGCATAAGCACGACAGGTAAAAGATACATCGCATCCAAAGCCGCTACAGAAGATGCCTTGAGCAATAAAAACACTACCGTAAAAATCATACCCATCCCGCCGTTATAGGGGTCTTTCATTACATGTAAAGCTTTTTCTTTGGGAACAAACAAGCCGTCTACAGTGTCTGCGAAACCATCAAGATGCAAGGCACCTGTCACTAAAACCCACAAGGAAAAGACAATGAGGCTACCATGTAAAGGCGGAAAAAAAAGAGTAAGCAACAAAAAAGTACCATACAAAAGCAAACCGAGCAAAAAACCGACAAACGGATAAAACATCACCGCATAGCCGTTTATGCCTTTATAAAAATCATGCACTTTAAAAAAAGGAAGAATGCTGAGCATTGAAACAGCCAGAGTAAAACCTTTGAAGAGTTTGCTCATTTTATCTGTGTACTGATTCCGGCCACAACATGATAGACCTCATCACATTTTTGTGCAAGCATTTGGGAGAGCTTTCCGCTGATATCCACAAACTGACGGGCAAGTTTATTCTCAGGGATAATGCCACAACTCACATCATTCATAACAAACACAATGTCTTGTTTTAATGCTATAACATTCGCCAATTCCGCTTCCATTTCCGTATAACTTTTTTCACGATAGAGCATATTATTGATCCACATACTTACACATTCAACAAGTACCGCACCCTCCTGCAAAGCTATTTTTTCTCTGAGATTTATCGCCTCTTCGACTGTGATGAAATCACTCTTGCGTTGCTGTTGGTGCTGTGCTATACGTTCTTGCATTTCATCATCTATGAATTCAGTCGTTGCCAGATAGACAGGTTTTTTGTCTGAGAGTTGTTTAATGTAATTTTCGGCACTACGGGATTTTCCACTCTTAATGCCGCCTATAAATAATGTTTTCATTTTAAAATTATAGCAGTTTTATAATATTTTTCGATATTATTGCATAAAATAATTTCCGGAAGCGATGCTTTAGCTTCGTCTTTTAGTCTTCAAAACATAAAGCCCGCACTAAAGTACAGGTTCTGGAAAATTAACGAGAGGAGATATAACGTGCTGAGCATTTCAACTTTTTTGCAACTTCTAAAAGAGTCATTCCGTGACCTTTTGCCAATCATACTTGTGATTATGTTCTTCCAGCTTGCCATCATCCAGAGTGTCCCGCCAAACTGGCTGAGCACGTCCATAGGCTTAGGCATCGTCGGTCTGGGGCTTGCAGTATTTTTACTTGGTCTTGAAGTCGGGATTTTTCCTGTAGGAGAAGGGCTTGCGAGTGAATTTGCCCACAAAGGCTCAACCTTTTGGATTTTGATTTTCGGCTTCATGATAGGTTTTGGAACCACCATTGCCGAACCTGCGCTTATCGTCATCGCAGACAAGGCTGCAAGTATCAGTGCAGGACGGATTGACGCTACAGTGCTAAGAACTGTTGTTGCCTTTTCTGTCGGTTTTGCCATTGTTTTAGGGGTATGGCGCATCATTAAAGGGCATCCTATCCACTACTATATCATTGCAGGGTATATCCTGGTTGTCAGCGCAACGGCTTTTGCTCCCCAGGAGATAGTGGGCCTTGCCTATGATTTGGGCGGAGTTACCACATCCACTGTCACCGTTCCGCTTGTTGCCGCCCTTGGTATAGGACTGGCTTCTACCATCAAAGGGCGCAATCCTGTACTTGACGGCTTTGGTCTCATCGCCTTTGCTTCGCTCACACCTATGATATTTGTACAGTTTTACGGTATCGTTGTGTACCAGTTCATAGATGCTTCTGCAACTGTTGTTCCTGCTGTTATCAAAGAGATTGAGACAGTCAACCTGGACTTTAGCGCCATGACAATCTTAAAAGGACTGCTGGGTGTCATCACAGATGTCCTGCCTATTTTGGCGATTATTCTCTTTTTTCAGTACATCATTCTAAAAAAACCCATAGAAAATCTCAAGAACGTGATGATAGGTTTCGGGCTGGTTATTCTGGGGCTTGATGCCTTTATAGTCGGTTTGGAGATGGGACTTTTTTCTGTCGGTGAGACTATGGCATTTGAGCTTACCCGTTATGACAACAACCTTATCATCTACTCTTTTGGTTTTTTTATCGGTTTTTCAACCACCATGGCAGAACCGGCGCTTACAGCAATCGCTAGAAAAGCAAAAGAGGTCAGTGACGGTAAAATCAATGACTTTGTTCTTCGTCTTTTTGTAGCGCTGGGCGTTGCTATAGGAATTGCACTCGGAGCCTACAGAATCGTTACCGGCGGTGAAATAGTCTACTACATCATAAGCGGATATATTTTTGTCATCATTCTCACCTTCTTGGCACCAAAATACATTATTCCCATAGCCTATGACAGCGGCGGAGTCACAACCTCAACCGTTACAGTTCCTCTTGTTGCTGCTCTTGGACTTGGACTGGCAACAAACATAGACGGCAGAGACCCGTTGATAGACGGTTTCGGGCTCATTGCCTTTGCTTCTTTGTTTCCAATGCTTACCGTTATGCTCTATGGTATTATTACAGAAAAAATGGGCGTTAAAGGAGAGCGGGAAAAAGAAGAAATCCATATGGAAGAGTTGCGACATGCACTCGAAGATGTACAGAATATGGAACTCTCAACTATAAGAGTGGACGGTGCAGACGCACTACACCACTCTCCGCATATGAGCTTTTCTGCAGTACATGTAATCGTTCCAAAAGACAAACAGGAAGAGGCAATTATTGCAGCAAGAGATGCGGGTGCAAGAGGGGTAACTATCATGAGTGCACACGGTATGGGGCTTGAACATATGGAAAATTTTTATGACAGACTCCATGCGGGCGCAACTGATGCAAACCTGATGTTTATCACCCAGACAAAAAATGTTGACAAAATTATAAGAGAAATAATAACAAAACTCGACATCACAGGAAACGGCAGAGGGCTTACCTTCGCCTACCCTGTTTCTCACATCAAAGGCCTGCGTCTGAAACTCACTGATTTATAATGCTTTCTCGGAACCGGTACTTTCTATGCTGAAGCATGACTTGTGAAAAAAACTAAGTTTTTTTCTGCAGTGCCGGCTGTTGCAATAGTTTTGCCGCTCTCAGCCCGGACTGAAGTCCGCGTTCCAAAGAAATGCTTACTTCTTTTTGTTTTTTTTATGAAGTCTTCTTCGAAATTTTTCTATTTTATCTATCTCGTGTTTTTCCAGCGAAATACTTATATTTTCTACCTCTTCACCTATTTTTACACTCAGCATTTCGGATTTTCTCATGGCCAGAATCTGTGAAGAGAAGATACTTCTGTGCCCTGAAATCAAGAAGCTTATAACTGCTGCAAGTGCTGCATAGTGTGCGATATCTATCCCGAAGAGTTCTACTGCCATAATCGTTGAGGCAATAGGTGTATTTGTGGTGGCCGAAACAACACTTACAAAGCCGAGGGCTGCAAAAAGCGTAATATGTTCGGGAGAGATGATGGAGCCAAAAAAATGCCCGCTTGTTGCCCCGATGTAAAAGATCGGCGTAATGACACCCCCGCTTCCTCCTGCGGCAAGAGAAAGAGAAGTAAATACTGTTTTTAAAAGAAATGTATACCAGTGAATGTCCTGAGATGCAGCGGTATGGGGATTGAGAGCATCTGCAATTGTACTCATTCCCAAACCTATATACTGCTCACCGAAGACCAAGGTCAGTGCGACTATCAAAATACCGCCCACAAAAGCTTTGATGTATGTATTTATTTTGATGCTTTTTACATATGTATGGCTGTAGGAGATTGTTGTTATCACTATATCAGAGACAAAACCGAAAAAGAGTCCGGCAATGACCACTTTGGCTATCAGCCAGATATCCAAAGAGATATCCTGAAAAAAATGCAGGTCATAATAGGTATACTCTATCCCCAGAAACTGGGCTGTTGTAAAAGCGGCAAAACCTGCAATAAAAGACGGCAGAAGCACATCATACATAATCACACCGATAATTAACACCTCAACACCGAAGATTGCTCCGGCTATCGGGGTACCGAAAACTGTGGCAAAACCGGCACTGATCCCGCATACAACAAGCTTTTTTCTGTCTTGTTTGTGAAACTTCAAAAGCGTAGAAATAAAAGAGGCAACACCTGCCCCGATCTGCGCGCCAGGGCCCTCTTTTCCGACAGAAGCACCTGCAAAAATACTTAAAACGGTCGCAAGTGTTTTTACGGGAATGACCGAAACATCTATTTTCCCGTTATCTTTATGAATTGCGGAAATAACTTTTTCCGTTCCGTGCCCTTCTGCACTCGGGGCAAAGGTTTTCACCAGCCATACAGTCAGAACAAGGGCAAAAGGAAGCGTATAGTAGTATTCAAACGGTAAAAAAGAACGGCTTGTTTCACTATAGGCTAAAATTTTTAAAAAACCTGTAACTGTTGCACCAATCATTATGCCGATAATTGATGAGAGAAAAACCCATTTTGTAACACTGAAAAAAATAGCTGTCTGTTCTGTTATATGATTTTGTATCATCTCATTTTCTACTTTAAAGTCTTTAAAAAGATTATAACACTTTTTATTAAGATTGTATTAGAACTTTTTCCAAAAAGAACTGCTGAGCAGGACAAAAACAGTATAACACTCCAATCTGCCTATAATCATAGCCACGGAGAGAAAGATTTTGTCAAAATCAGAGAAAAAAGAAAAGTTGTCTGCAGGGCCTACCATAGAGAATCCTGGACCGATATTGCCCACTATGGCAAATGCACCTGAAACTGCAGTCATCGCATCATACCCCCGGGCATAAATATAGACGGTTACGATGGCTACAGTAATCATAAAAAGCGTAAAAAAACCAAACGTTGAAGACAAAATCCGCTCTTTTTGCTTGAGCCCGTCGATAAAAACAGAAATAATCATATTTGGATGCAGTATTCTTTTAAGCTCCGCAGAGAGTGTTTTAAAAATAATTACATGGCGGATGATTTTAATGCCGCCTGCCGTTGAACCGGCATTGCCCCCCATCAAAAGCCCCAAAAATATAATTGCTATAGCCAAATGCGACCAGGAGCCGTAATCTATAGTTGCAAATCCTGTTGTTGTCATGACAGAAGCAATCGTAAAAGATGAGTGTTTGAGGGCATCATAAAAAGAATCTCCGCTGATATCTACATGTACAAGACTCAAAGCAAGACTCAGCAGTAAAAAAACTGTAAAATACCATCTGACCTCTTCTGTTTTGTACCCGCTGACATCCCTGAAATAAAGCTTTAAATGGGCTAAAAAATTTATCCCTGCCAGCATCATAAAAATTGTCGTTGTCCAAATAATGCCGTCATTGCCAAAAGAGCCCAGAGAATCATTTTTTGTAGAGAATCCTCCCGTGGAAATTGTCGAAAAGGCATGGTTGAGCGCATCAAACCAACTCATACCGAAAAACTTCAAAAGCAGCATGTCGACCAGTGTCAGCAAGGCATATACTATCCACAGACGCAAGGCTGTATCTTTTATTTTTGGTGTCAGTTTTTCAAGAGAAATTCCTGTTGATTCGGCTTTAAAAAGAGAGAGGCTTCCCGTAGGATTGATGACTGACAAAAGCCCAACGCCCAAGACAATAACGCCAAGCCCTCCAAGCCAGTGCATCAGACTTCTGTGAAATAGTATCAAATGGGGCAGAGCTTCTATATCGCTGTAAACTGTTGCTCCCGTTGTTGTAAATCCGCTGACGGCTTCAAAAAACGAAGAGGCAAGAGACACATTTGTATAAAGAAACAGCGGTATGGCTCCGGCAACGCCAAGCAACACCCAGAGCAGATTAACCACCAGGATACTCTCTTTTATTTTCAAATCCAGTTCATGCTTTCTCAGCCACAGCCATACGCCAAGATTGATCAAAAAAAACACCCCGTCATAAAGCAAAAATTTTCCATACGCTTCTTTGTATATAACGCCTATCAAGACATCAAACAAAAAAAGTGCAGAAACAGTAATGCCTATAAGAGAGAGAATCTTCAGCACATTTTTATAGTTCATAAATCCATTCTTTTACTTTTGCACTTGTTTTTACTGCACAAAAGGCTACAATCAAATCATTTTCCTGCAGTCTCACTTTTTCACTGAGACTCCGTATCACATTTTCTCTTATATAAAAGAGGCTGGATTCTTTTACATGTAAAGGTTTTATCACTTTGTCAATAAGCCTCGAGGCGGGAAAAACTTTACGCATAAAAACCACTGCCTTTGCCCCGCAGTAACTTTTTTGAATAACAACACCTGTAGAACTGATCTCTTCCATGATTGCATTGTAGGCACTCATTTTTGGACCTCTGACAACGACTATCCCCAAAGAGTGCATCAGGTTGTAATATTCCATTTCATTGTTAATCGCAACCACTTTTTTTATGCCGCTCTCTTTTGCTTCGAGACATTTTATGATGTTATACTCATCATTGTTGGTCGCTGCTATAAAAATATCGGCACTCTCCAGTCCTTCATCTTCAAAAATATCATGCGAACCGTATTTATAGTTAATGATGGAGACCCTGCCTTTGAGCTCTTCGTCCGCTGTTTCACAAAGTTTTAAATCTTTTTCTACCAGTTTGACCTCTTTGTCTGCTTTTAGAAGTTCCTGCGAAATGGCAATCCCGAGTTCACCACCGCCAAATACAACACATCTTTGAATATCCAGAGTGTTGTCCACATCCAATTTCTGGCACACCTGCTTGATTTCATTTTCATCACCAAAAAAATAGACAAGATCATTGGGAAGAATTTCCACATCTGCATCAGGAATGCAAAAATCCTTCTTGCGTTCAATGCCGACTATTTTAAAATGCTCAGAACTGATGCTTTGCGGAAGTGTTTTGCTTGAAACCATAACAGAAATAAGTTTGCAGGGTGTGTATTTAAAAAATTTTACATTATTTGCTTTTGGGTACAAAAGAAGTGAAGAAACGGCCCCCGAGGTAAGCTTTAAAGGGAAAATAACTTTTTCAACAGCAAGTCTCTTTTGGATAACCTGCTCTTGAAAAAAATATTTTTGCACCCGTACAAACTTTCTCTTTACATGTAAAGCCGCATCTACTGTCATTGCAGCAATAAGATTTACATTGTCAATATTTGTCACTGCTATAAACAGGTCGATTTCCTGACCGATAAAACGCTTATATGTGTGTATGTCTTCGACATCCCCCTGAAGCGGTAAAATATCCAGACTCTCCTGTATCCTGTCCAAAGCCTGTGAATTTTTATCAATGACAGTAACGTTGTGTCCCACACTCAGTGTTTTGGCAAGGTTAAAACCAACCTTTCCGGCACCCGCAATAATTATATGCATATACCACCCTTAAAAAAGATTAGCCAATTATATCACTATAGTCATATTTTTTTGTATCTATGTAATATTTTTTCCCTACAATAATAATTCTTTCATCTTTTTTTGCACTCTTTTTAAATCTTGCTTTGATTTTTTTGATTTTTTTTGTTGAAAAACCACGTTTTTTAAGATGCCTGTCTAAAGAGACAACCTTGCTCTCTTGGGCAACCTCGGATTCTATCACTGCCTCAAGCATCTCCTCCTCCTCGGCTACTGCTTCTTGCGGAGCATTGAGCATAAACTGTGACGAAATACTGCTGAGAATATTTTTGAGCTGTTCATCTTTTTCTTTATAGATTCTTTCTATTTTTTCACGCTCGGCTATAAGCATCTGCTCTTTTTGGTCTCTAAGGCTCCTCGTTTCATTCTCCAGAGTATCCACACGCGACTGCAGTTTTTGATTTTGTTCTTCAAGAAGTTTGTAATATCTGTCATTGCTGAGTGTGTTGCGTCTTGGCTGCACAGTTTTTCGCCCTGTTTTTGCCTGTGTCTCATCCAGCAGCACCATTTTGACACCGTTCTCTACAACACTTTGCAAAGAACCCCGTCGGACCCGGTTGTGTATAGCCTCTTTTGAAACACCAAAATACTCAGCCGCATCATTTATGCTCATCTTTTTCATCTTTTTTCCCTGTTAACGCATGTTTTCAAAAACCAAAGGAGCTTCCCACTCGCCTTCACGCACCATTTTCATCACCTTTTGCAGATCATCAAGCTTTGCACCTTTTACACGGATAGAATCCCCTTCTATCTGGGCGTTGACTTTGAGTTTCATCTTTTTAATTTCTGCAGTAATTTTTTTCGCCTCTTTGGATTCTATATAATCCACAATTTTAAAAGTCGCCTTGCGTGTGCCTCCACTGGCATCTTCCACACGAAGTTCATCCAGCACTTTTGAGGAAAGCCCCTGTTTTAGCAGTTTTGCTATAACAATGTCTTTGAGTGCATCCAGTTTGTTATCACTCGAAGCAACAAGTACCAGTACTTTGTCTTTCTCTTTCAGATTCACTTCATACGGTGTTCCCTTGAAATCATAACGATTGGAGACTTCTCTGTCTACCAGGTTAATAGCATTTTTCAAATTCTGCATATCTATTTTTGCCGTTATATCAAACGAGTGTTCTTTTGCCATAGGTGTTATCCTTTTTTTGTTTTAATTATAACATAGTTTGTTTGTTATCAATAACAGTCGGTACTACAGAAAAAAATTTAGTTTTAAAAATGCAAGGTCGGCACTGAAGTACCGATTCCGAAGAAATATAAACCTCCTCTTAGGAACCCGTACTTCAGTGCGGTCTTTGCGGCTTGAAAGCACAAGGTCGGCACTAAAGTACCGATTCCAAACAGTATAAATCTAACTAAAATTGACTTATATCATCTCCATGTAAAGAAAAAATAGCTATTATCACTCTAATTATTTTACATCTAGGTACTTATATGCAAGAAGAGTTAGAAAAAAAACTCAACAAACGTGAACGCTACAAAGCCAGACTCAAACCCTATGACTATTTTGTCAAAGAGTTCGATACCATTGATTTTGAGAGTCTGGGTGAAGGTGACAGGTACTATCTGCAGGATTTTGGCATTTTCAATACCGATTTTTTGGAAGATGAATTCACCATTCGTATTCGCGTAGCCGGAGGCAGAATCAGTACACAACAGTTTAATTTTTTGGCAGATATTGTCAACAAATATGATTTAACCCTTGTAGTCACGGCACGTGCAGGCTTTCAACTCCATGATGTCGAAGCCGACGATGTCCATGAACTTTTTAGACTCTTGAATGAAAACGGACTCATTACCTGGCAAAGTTTTGGCGACAACATCAGAAATATAGTCACTGATGTCTATGACGGCGTCAACAAACACGCAAAAATTGAAGTCTATCCGCTGATACAACAGATGCAGGACTACATCATCAAAAACCCGAAATATGTCGGCATGCTGCCCCGCCGTGTCAGTATCGGTATCTCGGGTAACGAGGCAAATGTCAACTCCTTTTTTGCAAATGACCTCTACTTTGCACTTGCCAAAAAAGAAAACACTTACGGTTTTAATGTCTATATGGGCGGCAAAAATACGGAAATAGCACAGGATGCAGATGTATTTTTGCTTTATGAGGAAGTTTTTGATTTTTTTACGGCTTTTGTAGAGACATTTTATACGCACGGCTCACGCTTTTCACGTTCTAAAACCAGACTCTTTTACATGATAGAAGAGTTGGGGCTGGACAAACTCAAAGCACTTATCGAAGATGTCTATGGAAAAAAATTCAATGCTGCCGGCAAACTGCAGCTTTTGCATGGCGAATTTAATGAATTTGAACTTTTAAACAATAACAAATACGCCTTTTGTTATCAAACAGATTTTGCAAGACTCAGTCCCAAAGAGATGCGCCAAATAAGTGACTATGCGAACAAACACCATGCCCAGATCCGTTTGGGAATTGACCAAAACATCTATATCGTAGGCATAAACGAAAAAACAGCGCCTTTTGATTCGCCCGCGCTCAGCTCTACAGTAGTATCTTGTGCCGGCAATCTTTGTCCCTACGCGGTTTGGAGCATTAAGGATGAAAGTGCCAAATACCTGCCCCTGGAAAAAATTTACGAACATAAAATAAAAGTCGGATTTTCAGGCTGTGCCAAAGGGTGTGGACGCCATCGCCATACCGACATCGGGCTCATAGGCTTGAAAACCAACAACTTCGGAGATACCGACGGAGGCGCAAGAGTTTTTATAGGTGCCGAACACGACAGCGGAAAAAGTGTGGCAAGACAGCTCTTTTCCATGGTGCCTTTTGTGCACTTAAAAGAGACAATAACACTGATTGTAAATCTTTTTGAAAAAAGTGGACATAAAAATTTTCAGCTTTATGCACATCATATTTTGAATAAATATTCCGAAGATTTCTTAAGTCTTTGGCATCTGTACAATCTCAAAAACAAAACAGCACTCACACTTCCAAAACAAAACAATATACTTACATGTAAAGAAGAAGAAAAATTGCTTTTTGAAAGTTTTTCAGATGTAATACTTATAGAAAACGACTTTAAAAAGAGTGTAAGTGCTTTAGCAAAAGAGTTATGGACGGTAGAGGGAAAAGACCCGCACTACAAACCGCCTATGAAAAGGATAAATGTCAGATAAAGTTTAAATTTGCTAGAATAAATAAAAAAAGATTATACAGTATCCTTTATGAAACAACTAAACTATAACTACACATCAAAAAAAGAGTTCATCGAGTATTTACATGTAAACGATGTGCCTCTTTTTGATGACAAAATTTTAATCCAAATGTTCACTTCTTTGCAAAATAAAGAAGAAATAGAACGCATTGCAAATGATGTCTGTGCAATCCTGCCTCATGCAAAACTCATCGGCTGTTCAAGTGCGGGAGAGATTCTTGAAGAAAAAATGCTTGAGAGAAGTGTTGTTTTAAGTATCTCTGTTTTTGAAAATACAACCCTCCAAACATCATACATGGATGATGAAAATTCTCATTGGCTTGGTGTCAAAGTTGCCAATGAACTTTTAAAAGACGATACAAAATGTGTCATCTCGTTTGTAGATGGATTATCACACATTGGAGAAGAGTACCTTAACGGCTTTAACTCCTGCAATAAAACAGGCGTTCTTGTAGCCGGTGGTATGTCTGCAGACCTTTTTAGCTTTGATGATACTTTTGTCATTTATCAAAACAAAATTTACAAAAAAGGTGCTGTTGGAGTTGCGCTCAGAGGAGAAGACCTTGAAGTCACAAGTGATTACAACCTTGGCTGGAGAGCTGTCGGTCCGACTTTTACAGTGACAAAAGCAGAGGGCAACAGAGTTTATGAAATAGACAACAAACCCGTAAAAACACTCTATACAGAAGTTTTAGGCGAAGACGTTGTGACAAATCTTCCCGCCTCGGCAGTCGAATTTCCTCTGTTAAAGCAAAAGAACGGTGTTTTGGTTGCGCGTGCAATGGTGAGTATTCTCGAAGATGAAAGTATCCTCTATGCAGGACTTTTTGAAGAAGGAGACAAAGTCAGTTTCGGCTTGGGAAGTGCCACACAGGTGAATGCACATCACCCTGAAGAAATACTCAAAGAAGAAAACAAAGAAATTCAGGCTGCCTTTATCTACTCCTGCGCCGCACGCAAGCAGTTTTTGTCCTTTGAGTTGGAAAAAGCATTCTCCCACATAGCACAACTTGCCCCTACAGCAGGCTTTTTTACCTATGGCGAATTTTATACAGACACGCAACAGGCAAATCTGCTCAATATTACAAATACTCTGCTGTTTCTTAATGAAAAAAATACACAACATATAAAAAAAGAAGCACCAAAACAAACAGACGCACCTGTGCAAACAGGTAAATTGACAGAGAGTGCCACCCTGCACCTCATCGACTATGTCTCAAAAAACCTTCAACTCCAACAAAAAGAGTTTGATGCAACAAAATTCAAACTTGACGAATTTTTAGAAGCCATTAACAGTGTTGTCATTATTTCAAAAACTGACTTACAGGGAAAAATCACCTATGTTAATGAACAGTTTGAAAAAATAAGCGGTTATAAAAAAAGGGAACTGCTGGGAAAATCGCATAATATAGTACGCAGTCCTCTGGTTGAAGCAGATGTCTTTAAGGATTTATGGAAAACAATAAAAAAAGGTAATGTCTGGCACGGAACACTTTCAAACCGTAAAAAAGACGGTTCTCTCTACTATATAAAAACACATATCTTTCCAATTTTTGATCAAAACCATACTATCACAGAGTATTTGGCTATTCGTCAAGATATAACAGATGTTGTCGAGAGCAAAAAAGCCTATGAAAATCAGCTCAAATTTACAAATATGCTCCTTGACAATGAAGAAAACATAGTCATTGTCACAAAAAACAATAAAATAGACAAAGTCAATCAAGCATTTTACAGACGCTTCGGATATAAAACTTTAGAAGATTTTACAAGCTGGCATGAGTGTATCTGTGACCTTTTTATAGAAAAAGAGGGCTATCTGAAAAAAGAAAAAAGACCGAAAGTCTGGTATGACACAGTTTTAAAAGAGCCTTATAAAATTCATCTGGCAATGATGCTTGATGCAAATAACCAGGAACGGATTTATCATGTACGGTCCCGTCAGGTTGTTTATGATGATGAAACCATCTATATCATCAATACCTTCAATGACATTACCGAACTCGAGCAGGCAAAAGAAAAAGCACAACGGGCAGAAGCGGCGCAGGCAATGTTTTTGGCAAATATGAGCCATGAGATACGAACACCGATGAACGGTATTTTGGGCTTTGGAGAACTTTTGCAAAACACCCAGCTATCAGATACACAAAAAAAATATGTAGATATCATCAACAGTTCAACCCAGACACTTTTAAACATTATTAACGATATTCTTGACTCTTCAAAAATTGCCAACAATAAAATAACACTTGAACATATAGAGATAAATCCTTATGTTGAGTTCAATACAACCTATGAGCTTCTTAAATCATTGGCAGAAAAAAAATCATTGCTCTATCTGCATAAGTTTGATACAAAAATGTTTGAGTGCATTATCAGTGATCCGACAAGACTGCGCCAAATCATTACAAACCTTCTCTCAAATGCCATTAAATTCACTCCTGAAAATGGAGAGGTTCTCTTTCAGACGGAGGTTATAAAAACAAATAACGATTTTCAAACTATCCGTTTTAGTATTCATGATACAGGCATAGGCATACCAAAAGAAAAACTGCAAACTATATTTAAACCTTTTTCTCAAGCCGATGACTCTACCACACGTAAATTCGGCGGCACAGGACTCGGTCTCACCATAAGTGCAGATTTAGTAAAACTCTTTGGAGGCAAACTGGAAGTAGAGTCGCAAGAAGGCAAAGGCACCACATTTTTCTTTGATTTGGAATTTAAAAAGTGTACAGGCATGCCTACATTGAAGAAGCTTTTAACAGACTATGAACTGATACTCATAGAAGACAATCATGAATTTGTTATACAAAAGATAGCCCAGACATTAGACTCTTTTCATCTGAACTATACACGTTTGCCCAAAGAGGATGATTTTACAAAGAAACTTTCTCAAAACACTATTTTATTAACCCTGGATACCACTGTTGGTATGCAGGCAAGAGATCTTCTCCCGCGGGAACAAATCATCTGTATCAGCGATACATGCAATAATGAGCATCTTGATTGTATTGATTTGACTTTTGATGAATCTTTTGGTTCGAATTTATATAATTTTCTTCTCTCCAAAATGCAAAATCATGCTGCAATGCATAAAGAAAACGAACAGATTATAACACAGACATTAAAAATTCTTGTTGCCGAAGATTATGACATTAACCGCATGCTTATAGAATCTCTTCTGAACAGACATCCAAACATCAGTTATGAATTTGCAAATGACGGGGAAGAAGCTGTTCAAAAAGCAACGGCTTCCTCGTATGATATGATATTTATGGATGTCAATATGCCAAAAATGAACGGTATCGATGCAACAAAGAAAATACGACAAAAACTAGAGCATCATATTCCCATCATAGCGCTCACAGCCAATGCACTTGACGGAGACAAAGAGCGCTTTCTCGCTGCAGGAATGGATGACTATATAGCCAAACCTATCCAAATCAAGGAACTCCAAAGAGTCATCACAAAATATGCTCCCACACAGAGTATTCACACAGATGACAAACCCGGTGACTTTAATTTTAATGCTCTGCTTAAAGAGATAAAAGAACGCTTGGAACTCGATGATACCATCATCATAAAACTTCTGAGTGCTTTTACAACAAACTTTCGCAGCGCACTTGAAGAACTTGAAACTGCATTTGAAACCAATGATATACAAACCATACTACACCTGGCCCACAAACTCAAAGGTTCCTCAGCAACACTTGCCCTGGATGAAATAGCTGATATAATGGGAGAGATAGAAAAAGATATAGCCAATAATATTTCAATTAGCTATAATGACAAAATTAAAACACTCAACACCTATACCAATCTACTGGAGGATGGTTTAAAAGATGCAACATAAACTACATATTGTCATAGTCGATGACGAAACAGTCAATCTGCTTTTACTCGAAAGTATTGTAAATGCAGAAGGCTACGAGCATATCCAGACTTTTGAAAATGCTCACGAAGCATTAAGCTATATACAATCAAACACTGTTGATGCACTCATTACCGACTTCAATATGCCTGAAATGGACGGGATAGAACTTCTCAAGCAGGCAAAAACACTCTATCCTGACCTGGTAAGCATTATGATCACAGCCAATAATGACAACGAAATGATGCACCGTGCCCTTGAAAATGGTGTAACAGACTTCTTGACAAAACCTATCTCTCCGCTTGTTTTTAAACTGCGTTTAAATAATATTTTGAAACTGAAAAATTCTCTCAATATCACGCAGCATTTCAATGAACTTTTAACAACAAAGGTAGAAAAAGCAACAGCCGCATTGCAAAAGAGCGAATATGAAGCCCTTGAGGTACTCTCAAAAGCAGCAGAGTACAAAGATCCCGAAACAGCAAGCCATATCAGCAGGGTCTCTCACTATTCTAAGCTTTTGGCAAAAGCAGCCAGACTCTCTGAAGAAGAACAAAATATTATTTACTATGCCGCTCCTCTGCATGACATAGGAAAAATCGGCATTGATGACGCCATTTTACTCAAACCAGGAAAACTGACAGAAGATGAATTTGAAAAAATGAAAAAGCACTCCATAATTGGTGCGAAAATATTGCAAGGCAAAGAGAATATTTTTCTCAAGGCAGGAGCAGTCATAGCCCAGTCACATCATGAAAAATACAACGGCAAAGGGTATCCAAAAGGACTCAGTGGCAAAGAGATTCCTTTATATGCCCGAATTGTAGCTGTTGCTGATGTATTTGATGCACTGACATCAAACCGGCCGTATAAAAAAGCATGGGACTTTGACAAAGCCTTACAGCTGTTAATCGCCGAAAAGGGAGAGCATTTTGACCCACAGATTGTCGAATATTTTATCCAAAACATAGATGAAATAAAAACCATCTATGCCAAATTTCAGGATGATTAACTACAGTTTACTTTTTCAAAAGAGATTAAATATTCATTTTCTTGCATTGGAAATGCCTTCACAAGATAGTGCTGGCCTTGCTTATCTGTCACCTGTTTGCTGTATGTCTGATAATTTTTCATCGTTATAATGATATCTTCAATAAATTTTGCGTCAAACTTTTCAAAAGCCTGTGCCATATTTGAAGAAGACTCTCCAAACTCATTTTTAAATTTTTCGTTTGCATATTTCAGTTTTGTATCTGTATAAAAGATTGCCGTCGCATAAAACTCATTTAAATAACTTTTGCAAAGTGTACTGACTTTCATGCTGCATTGCAGTTCAGTTTCAATCTGTTTTTGACGAATAACCTGCTCTACTTTTAATTTGAGCTCTTCAGGAGAAAACGGTTTTTTGAAATAATCCAGCACCCCCGCTTTATACGCATCTCGCATCACTTCTATATCTAGGGTACTCGAAATCATAAACACCGGTAAATGGAAATTTTTTTCATCTTCTTTGATTTGCTTCAAAGCCTCTAACCCGCTCATATCCGGCATCTGCATATCCAACAGCATTAAATCAATCTTGGACTGTGCGACTTTTTGAATCGCTTCTGTACCATTGTGTGCCTCAAGAATCGTATACCCGCAAGAAGATAAAATATTTTTCATCATTCTTCTGATAACACGGGAGTCATCGACTATCAGCAGTGTATAATTTGGATTTATTTGCATACTTTCTATAATGGACAAAATCTCTTTGACTGTTAAATTTGCATTTTTTCCTTTGAGCAGATAGTCCAGTATCCCGAGTCTGAACAACTCGTCTCTTCGCAAAAGATCATTTTCTGAAGTAAATATAACAATTTTAGTCTCTTTGTTGGCTTCTTTAATCTCATCAATTAAATCTTCACCTTCTCCATCGGGAAGATGCAAATCAAGAATAACAAGAGAAATTTCATTTTCTTGCAAAATCTCTCGTGCCTTTGCCAAATCATAACTCTGCAAACAGCGAAAACCCTGTTCTTTTAATCTTGCTGTTAATGTATTGTTAATGACTCTTGAATCTTCAACAATAAGAACAGTAAAATTTTCATTTTTAATTCTTTGTTTTTCCTGTATACAGCTAAACATATCTACTTCCATTAATTTTTTCTGAATTTTTATTATTATATCTTATTTGCGTAAAACAATCAAGAAAATTATTTTTTGTTAAAATGAAAGTCCTCCACCAAAATTTTGCGCAAAACTCGGGTCGCTGTACCCTGCCATTGTAGACTTCATGCGAAGTTTTTCTATGTCTGCTTTTGAAGATATTCCCTGAGGGCAGACTAAAGTACATTCATTGCACAAAGTACAATCCCAGACACCGTTTGTCTGCACGGTGTCTATCTTCTCTTTGGGCTCTGCCTCGCGTTTGTCACTGACATATTTCCAGACACCTGTCAACGCGAAAGGTCCTAAAAACTCTTCATTTACACTGTAAACCGGACAGGCAGAATAACACGAACCGCATAAGATACAGTCACTCTGCAAAGCATTTGTTTTTTCATCTTCATGCGTGAGCTTTGCTGCTTTGTTATATGTCTGCAGCCATGTTTTGGCACGTTTGTTCGTCTCAAGGGCTTTGTCCATATTGACAACCAAATCACGTATGACTGTTACATTTTTGAGCGGTTCTATCACATCCCCGTCTTGCACTTTATAGGCACAGGCAAGCACCTCTTTTTCATTTACACGCATCGAACAGCTGCCGCAGACACTGCTTCTGCATCCGCTGCTGTATGCCAAAGAACTGTCCTGCTCTGTTTTTATACTGTTTAACACTTCTAAAAGCGTAGCATCGTTTAAATCTACTTCATACATCACAAAGCCTGATGCTCTTTTTATGCTTACTTTCATCTATTGCTCCTCTTGTACAAAATGAGCGCCACAGCTCTCTTTTCGCTCTAACGCAGCACGCACTACCGCTTCACAGACATCAAGCATATTTCTAAATTCTATGAACTCTACAAGATTGGTATTATAAACTTTGCCGGTGTCTTTGACACCCATAAGGGGCAGTTGTTCTTTTAAGAGTTGTATCTCTTTTCGTGCTTGGAGCAGTGCACTCTCTTTTCTTATAATGCCCACTTTTTTATAAAAAAGTTCCCCTACATACGAACGTTTTTCATAAAAATCAATTTCATTGCTAAAGCTTTTGAGCTTATCAAGAAAATTTGTCTCTTTTTTACATGTATGCTCATTTTTGCTTTTATCATCGCAAAAAGTATAATGCGCTGCACTTTTACCGGCTTCACGACCAAAAACTATAATCTCAAGCAAAGAGTTGCCACCCAAACGGTTTGCGCCATGTACTTTGTGGTTTGCACACTCACCACAGGCAAACAAACCGCTTACGCTTGTTTGCGATTTGTTATCAACTTCTATTCCGCCCATGGTATAGTGTGCAACTGCTTTGATGGGAATCAGATCTTTTACAGGGTCCACCTTTTCATACAAAAGCGCCAGTTTTCTCTCCTGTGGCAGATTCTCGTCTATAAACTCTTCTCCTAGATGCCGAATATCCAAATAGACCTCTTCACCTGCTAAGATTTGTTCATTGATTGCACGACTTACTTCATCTCTTGGTGCAAGTTCGTTTATAAAACGCTCTCCCCTGGAATTAAGCAGATACCCGCCTTCTCCTCTGGCACTTTCACTGATAAGGATAGAAGAATTTTTCAATCCTGTCGGATGAAACTGTACGAACTCCATACCCAAAAGTTTTGCACCGATTCTAGCAGCTGCCGCGATACCGTCTCCTGTAGAAGCTGTTGAGTTTGTAGAGTATTTGTCATATATGCGTGAGTACCCTCCTGATGCCAAAACAACACTTTTTGCAAAGTGATGTTCCAATTCTCCGCTTCTTATATTCAAAATTAATGCACCACAGATACTCCCGTCTTCTTTTGTGAGCAAATCAAGCAAATAGCGTTCATTATGTATTTCAATATCTTCTTTCAAACAACGCTCATAAAGTGTATGCAGTATTTTTAATCCTGTATAATCCTGTGCATAGCAGGCCCTTGGAGCGGATGCCCCTCCAAGCTTTCTTTGGGCAATTTTTCCATCAGCTGTACGGGAAAAACAGACACCGATTTCATCAAGCCACTGTATGGCATTCGGTGCTTCACTGCACATGTAACGCACAGCTTCTTCGTCTGCCTGTCCGTGTGCAGATTTCAGCGTGTTTTGAATATGCTCTTCTACAGAGTCCGGACTCACATTTCCAAGTGCAGCATTCATCCCGCCCTGTGCCATACAGGTCTGACTTCTTGTCGGGTACTCTTTTGTAAGTACGCGCACACTTGCACCGGCATCCTTGGCAGCAAGCGCCGCTGTAAGCCCTGCCCCGCCTGCTCCTATAATCAATACATCTGTAATCATTGTATATTCTCACATACACTCTGAATGAGCTTTTCTCTGGCTTCAACCGATGTCCAGGCAATATGCGGTGTCATATAGAGCCTCTCTTTGTTCTTTACATGTAACAGGGGACTCTCTTGCGGCAAGGGCTCTTTTTCAAACACATCCAGCCCGAAAGAGATGTTTTTTTCATCCACAAGTCTGGCAACTGCCGACTCGTTAATGATTCCGCCACGCCCGAGGTTCAGTACCACTGCACCCTCTTTACATGTAAAGAGCTTTTCATAGTCTAAAAGGTTTTTTGTTTTTTCATTAAGCGGTGCGTGCACAGTAATAATATCGCAATTTTTTAAAAGCTCGTCAAGGTCTGCTCTTTGAAAATCTTGACTGCGATTTACCCCGCTTGTCGAGTAGTAACAGACATCCGCACCGAAACATTTGGCAATATTAGCAACACCTCTGCCTATTTCACCCAAACCGATGATGCCCCATTTTTTTCCTTTTATCTCAAAAAACGGATGACTTACATCGGTAAACAGGGCACTCTTGGAGTAGGCACCGCTTTTGACAACTTCATCATAATAGCGTGAATGGCCTATGAGATAAAAAAGCATAGAAAATGTGTGCTGGATAACAGAGTCGGTAGAATATCCGGCCACATTTTTTACTGCAATGCCAAACTCTTTTGCAGCCTCAAGATCAACATTGTTCATTCCTGTTGCCGCAACACAGATCAGTTTGAGGTTTTTTGCATGCTGCATATGCTCTTTTGTTATCACAACTTTGTTTGTTACTATAACTTCCGCATCTGTTATACGTTTGAGTGTCTCCTGCGGTAATGTTGTTTTGTATGCTGTTACGCTTCCCAACTTGTCAAAACAGGACAGGTCTGTATCGCCAAAGGTCAATGTATCGAGTAAAACTATTGTACGGCTTTGCATTTACATGTCTCTGATTTTTGTTATAAGTTCACGCGCTTTTTCAAGTGCGGCATCTACTTTATCAAAAACAAGTGCCACAGCCAAGCGGCGTCCTTTATGTGCTTCGGGCTTTCCAAATACTCTGACATAGGAATTGTCACTAAAGAGGCTCTCATCCACATCAACAACAGGAGCAAAGCTCTCTTTTTCGCTTTTGAATGCGGCAGATGCGCCTTCACCGTAAAAAGTAAATCCGAGTGGCAGTCCCAACACAGCACGCAGATGCAAGGCAAACTCACTCTGGCTTTGTGTTATAAGCGTTACCATTCCCGTATCATGCGGACGCGGGGAGACTTCAGAAAAATAAACCTCATCCCCTTTGATAAAAAGTTCAACACCAAAAAGCCCCTGTCCTCCAAGTCCGTCTGTTATCTCTTTTGCCATTTTCTGTGCTTTTTCTTTGGCTATCTCGCTCATCTGCATCGGCTGCCATGAAAAGACATAATCTCCGTCGCGTTGTTCATGTCCGATAGGTTCACAAAAAACTGTCTCTTTGCCGTTACGAGCCGTAAGCATTGTAATCTCATAATCAAAATCTACAAATGCTTCGACTATCAGCTCACTTGCATCTCCGCGTGCTTCTTTTGCCGCTTCCCATGAAGCAGGAATATCTGCTTCACTTTTGGCAATACTCTGCCCATGTCCGCTTGAACTCATAACCGGTTTAATCACACAGGGAAAGCCAAGCTCACATGCTGCTTCAAGCATGCCTTCTTGTGTTGTAACAAATTTATACGGTCCGGTTTTGAGTCCCAAAACCTCTGCCGCAAAGGTACGGATATTTTTTCTGTTCATCGTTTTGCTGACTGCATTGGCATTTGGAATAACATTGTAGCCTCGATCTTCTGCCGCAAAAAGCGCATCAATGTTGATAGCTTCGATTTCCGGTAAAATATAATCAGGTTTTTCACGATAGATGATTTCCAAAAGGGCATCTTTGTCAAGCATATTCACAACATGGGAACGATGCGCCACCTGATGAGCAGGAGCATTTTCGTATCTGTCAACGGCTATGGTTTCAAGTCCCAGGCGCTGTGCTTCTATGATGACTTCTTTACCAAGTTCACCGGAACCGAGCAACATGATTTTTTTTGAATTTGATTTAAGAGGGGCAGAAAAGTGCATAACTATACTTCCTTATTTATATATAGCAGAATTATACAATGCTTAAGATAATTCAGAACTTACTTAACTGTAATAGATAAGGAGTCAAAACAAATCCAAATTCTTTTATCGTTTTCTTGTTGAGATAAGGCTTCACACAAAGCCCAATATAAACGGAGCCCAAAAAACCGTATTGCAAATCTTTTGGTTCATACACAAAACTGACTATTTTATTTTCATTCGCCCATTTTGCAATATCTTTCATCTCTTTTGAATCATATGAAAGCACAATAAGAGCATCCGGAAGATTTTGCATCTTATTATATTGACTCATTAAAACAGTATCAACCGTTATTTTTTTGCCAAGCAGAGGCATCTTGTAGAGCATTTCAATTTTAAATTTAAATTTTTTGGCCATCTTGGTGTCTATTTTTTTATAAACAATCCAAATATTCAAACGCTTTGAAGGGGATTTTTGCACACTTTTTTCCATTAATGCAATTTTTGGGAACAACTTTGCTTCTATATCTATAATAACAGTATCATACTGATATCCGAATAGAGTTGTATAAGCGACTACAAAGAAGAGTAAGAGTTTTTTCAAGGCAGATTCCATTCGACATTCAACCAAAATGTCCGCCCATCTCTTTGAAAATCTTCAAGATATGTCCCTGTCGTCACTCCGTCTCCAAGCTTTGAAGGGTAGACGGGAGTTGTATTAAAAATATTTTTCACAGATGCCGTCAATGTCAACATTTTATACCAGTATGTAAAAGTCTGGTCAACAAAAACTTTTGCTTTTATTTTCTCCCGTGTATCGGCAGATTCTCTCTGTTTTGCACCGACATAGCGTATGCGGGTTCCGCTCTCAAGATCAGCTGTAAAATGTTTCAACAGCATAATATTTGCCAGATGGCTGGAAATAAAAGGCATCTTCGTATTATTAACAAAAGAGTAGTTTGCCTGCACATTCATTGTTGCATCCAATGAGTATTTTATCTCAAACTCTGCTCCGTATGAACTTATATCTTCAGCATTATAAAAATAAAAGCTGTTGTTTCTATCTATAAAATTTGACATATTTGAATAATACAGATTAATATTTATCCAGTTATTAAAACTGTTTTGACGATGATACACTAATTCTACAGTATCAATTGTCTCAGATTTAAGATCTTTATTTCCAAAATATGGACTTGCAGAACTGTAAAGCTCCAAAAAAGAGGGCACACGAAAAGAACGATGATAAAGCAGTTTGTAGTTTTGTACTTCATCATACGCATACAATAATGCCAACTTGGCAGAAAATCCTGCATCACTGTCGCTGTAATAATCATATCTTGCACCTGCATCGAGTGTAATATGCGGCATTAACGGATAAATATCATTAAAATAAAGGGCATACTGTTTTCTTTTAATATCTTTATCAATATTATTTACTTTTATATTGATATTTTCTGAAAGGGTTGGATCATTCACTCTGTAATCGGTAGTAATTTCATCACTTTTTGCAATATATATCCCAAGTAGAAATTCATTCAACTGTGTTTTATATAAAAGGGTGTCTTCACTGTAGAGTGTACGCTCTTTATATCTGCCTTCTCCCAACAAATCATACTCGGGAGAGGGGGGTGTTGTCATAATCGAGTATGGAATATAGCGAGAAACACCGCCAAACTGGTACAATTTCAGACCGGCTTTTAGATTAAAAGACAAATTATTATTTATTTTTGGAGCATACACGAGCTCACTGAAAAAAGATTTTGTTTTAATTTTTTTAGGATCATGACTAATCGGCCAATCCCCGTAACCATAATAGTTTTGTGTATTGTGTTCAAGCCATCGTGATTTAAATGACAAAGCATTATACGCTATATTTAAACCGAATGATTTGTCTGTGTAATTTTCATAAGAGACAAACTTGTTTTGTGTTGTAATTAAAGAATAGTTTTTATATATACGACTGTTTTCATTGTTATTAAAGTAACCGTCCAGGGCAATATGCATATTGTTCTGTTTTACAGACTGGGAAAATGTCAGATTTTGAAAGTTTTTAGAAGAACGGGTATAAGAGAGAATATGCGCTGACGGATGTAAACTTTTCGTAATAACATTGATAACGCCGACATGTGCCAAAGAACCATATAACGCAGAAGCAGGTCCGCGAATAATCTCTATCTGTTCTATGAGGTCTATCGGCATATCAAGGTAAAAATATCCCCCTCCTGCCAACTCGCTGTTAATGCCCACCCCATCAATCATCAGTTTGATTTTATCACGGATAAATGATTTGTTTCCCCTCATATTTATCTGCTTTGCTCCGGCTGTTCCCATTGAAAGCTCAATACCGGGTACCGTAGAGAGAGCCTCATACAGAGTCCTAATTCCAAGTTTTTTTAACTCTTTTGGATGTAAAACCGAAACAACGGAAGGTGTTTGACTGATGTTAAGTTTACTTTTTGTTGCAATTTGTGAAACATCCTGAAGATCCTGTGTCAAATTAAAATCATCAAATGTGGCATTTGCATTAACAAAAACTGCATACAGCAGTAAAAAAACCATTTTTACCATTCTTCACTCTCTTTATAATTTTTTAACTTGATGGTAAAACAGCTCCCATCATCTCTATTTTCAGCCATTATCAAACCTTTCATCCTCGATTCTATAATATTTTTTGCAATATGCAGTCCGATTCCTGTTCCTGAAATTTTAGATTTTGTTGTAAAATAAGGCTCAAATATATTTGCTATAATTTTTGGAGGAATGCCTCCGCCATTATCACAAATTTCTAAAACAGTATCTTTATCTGTACCTTTGAGCACCATAGAAATCATGCCATCTGTAAGCCCATTCCGTTCTTGTCTGCTCCTAATGGCATCTTTTGCATTATTCAGTATTATGAGCACAACCTGTTTGAATTCGTTTTCAACACCATAAAAAAGTGCTTTAGTTTGCACATCAAAATTACAGCAGATTGCATTATTCCTAAACTGTGCATCCAAAATCTTTATAACGTCTTTTAATAAAGGAACAGAATTAAAATAACTGTTTTTTCTTGAAGGATTTAAAAAATTGCGAAAATCATCAATAGTATCAGACATATACTGAATATTATGAGAGATCTCTTCCATTCTCTTGTGAAACTCTTGTGCATGTAATGTATCAAGATCATACTTAATCAGCAAATCACTGCTAGCCAGTCCAATATTATTCAAAGGCTGACGCCATTGATGTGCAATAGACTCAATCATCTCCCCCATAGCAGCTTGTCTTGATTGATGCAGCATAAGCTTTTCCTGTTGATGCTGCTTTGCCACTTCTTCTTGTACCTTCTCCTTGAGTTCTTTATTAAATAATTGTAATTGATGCAAATAGTCTGTAATCGTGTACATCATTTCATTTGATGTTTTGGCAATAATTTGAATTTCCTGCGTTGCATTATCAACTTTCACATCAACCGGTTCTTTTGTATGTGAATATTTTAAAAAAGCTTTAGATATGACGTTGAGCAGATGCAAATCACGCCGCAATAAAAAGAGACTTATTAAAAAGATTCCCAAAGTAAGCAACAGTGTCAAACCCAGCATATAGAGTATATTTACGGAAAGTTTTTTCAAATTTTTATTGGAATATTCTGCTTTGATTGAAGCTATGCTTTTATTATTAAAAGGATCTGTTATAACACCTTCATAATAAAAAGCCTGTTGAGGCAATATTTTCTTTTTCTTTTCATATATTATTTTTCCGTCTGCATCTTTTAGACGTATTTCAGCAATATCATACTGTTTTAATATTTTATTTAGCAAAAATTTTACATTATTTTTTTGCTCAAAAGAGATGTGAAAAGCAAGCAAAGGTTCTATTCCGCGAAATAAGAATGTAATCTTTTGTCCCTCTTCTTTAATGAGTATCTCTTTAAAATAGGAAAATGAAATAATATATACAGGGATGATGATAGAGAAAAATACAAGCCAAAATAAGAAAGTAAATTTACCAATTAATGTTTTAAACATAAAAATAATTATACATTCTCAGAGCCAATAAAGCCCTGAAAACAGAGTGCTGTACTAAAAGCTTACTGTTTTAAACCAATAAGTGTTTGCAGAAGCTGGTCAGAGGTCGTAATAGTTTTTCCGTTTGCCTGGAAACCACGCTGAATAATAATGAGCTGTGTCAATGCACGAGAAAGATCCACATTAGAAGCTTCCAGGGCAGAACTTTGGATAAATCCACGTCCGGCAGTCGCAGCAGTTCCTATGATAGGGTCTCCTGAGTTGGCTGTCTGGTTATAAACATTTCCGCCTTCTGTAGCCAATCCTTCGTTATTTGTAAATTTCGCCATAGCAATTTGTGCCAAACCAAAAGAACGTCCGTTTGAAAATGAACCAATCAGAGTACCGCTTTGATCAATTCTGATTCCAATCAAATCCCCTCCTGTAAAACCGTCTTGGGAAATCCCGGAAGTAGCACTTTTACTGTCAAATGATGTCATCCCGTCAAAGTTGTTAGGCGTACCAAAAGAAAGATTAACAGTCTGATTTGGAGCAGAACCGTTGTTTCCGGTAAAGGAAACACTTGTCGGATCATAGGTACTCAGAGAGCCGTCTGTATTGAATGTTATCGAACCATTGACCTGGTTTGTAGGGGCTGCTGTACTGATTGTTGCAGGTTCAGGAACGGTAATCCTCATATCCCATTTACTTGCAGAAACCTTTCTAAATTCAGTTCGAAGCGTATGTTTAGTACCCAGTGAATCAAATATATCTATAGAACTTGAATGCGTAGCGGCATTAAAATCCTGAGAAAAAGCAACGGCTCCTGTAACATTTGGCAAACTGCCTTCTAGGGCACTCATTGTTGTCAAAAAGCGTGTATTTTCAGTCACCCCACCAGCTAACAGTGGTTCTACTATAATATTTAAAGCAGCACCACCGGCAGCTGAGTTGTCAATTTTTATTTTCCCCTGTTCATCTACAACAACTGTTGCAGTAGATGACACAAGATTCACATCTGCTTTTATCTTGTCTCTAAGGTCTTTTAATGTCTGAAAGTCTCCTGTACCGTCTGACTGATACTCATATGTCTGTACAGTTCCATTACCATAGTCAATTGTTATACCCTGTCCGTCCTGCAAAGAAAAAGCCTCTCCGTTACTGTTAAACATAGAACCGACATCACCGGAATTTACACCAGCGGTATTACCGTTATAATCGCTCACAACTCCGGCATCATCAATTTGATAAGCACGAGAGTAACTCTCAACCAAAGGTCCCGAATTGAGATTTGCTTTTAAAACAACTTCTGAAGTTGGACTTGCAGGAGTTGTCAATCCTGGCGGAATATTGATATTTTCAATCGGTGCAGTAGAATCCACTTTTCCGGTAACCGGATCACGCAGCCATCCCTGTGTTATAAAGCCGTTATTGTCAACAAAGTTTCCGCCTGCATCAAACTTAAAATCACCTGCACGTGTATATTTATATGTGTTCCCCCCATCAGGCGATATAATGAAAAACCCATCTCCCTGAATCGCGACATCCGTATTTTTATCGGAGTTTTGGATAGATCCCTGTGAAAAAATACGCGTCATGGAGCTGACCGTTGAACCAAGCCCCACCTGTACAGGATTTTTTCCGCCGAGCTGTCCCTGAGGAGCAGTAGCAATTGCCTTTGTTTGTGCCAAAAGATCTGAGAAATTTGCTCTGGAGTATTTAAAACCAATTGTATTGACATTGGCAATATTGTTTGATTCTACATCCATCGCAACCTGATGGGACTGCAGTCCGGATACCCCGGAGAAAAGTGATTTTAACATATTAAATCCTTTGAAAACTATCGCAAAAAGATAGTGTTAGTATGATTTTTAAAGCATAAAGTGTTCCAGTTTTATACTTTATGCATCCATATTGAGTGCTTTTTGCATCATTTGATCCGCTGTAGTAATTGATTTTGAGTTGGCATCATAGGCACGCTGCAGAATGATCAGTTCGGTAAGTCCGGCACTCATTGCAACATTGGAGCCTTCCAATCTAAAATTTGTAATTTCTGTTCCAATTATATTTTGCCCGTTGGTATCTTGAAAAAAAATTGGTTCACCACTGTTGGAACTTACTCCAAATCGAGTACCGGTAATCCTTTCCAAGCCCTGATCATTGACAAAATGGTATACGGCTATGCGTCCGACACTACTCTGTCTTCCATTTGTAAACGTTGCAATTACCTCACCGTTTTTATTGATTGCATATCCCTCAAGTTCTCCCCCTATTGTTCCATCGGCTACAGAAGAGCCAGGTACTACAGGTATGTCGATTGAAACAACCCCATCATATGCTGTACCAAGATCAATGGTGACAGGTGTGCCATTATTATCTATAGTTGTTAATGTCGATGAGACAAGAGCACCTGTTTCATCAAATGCAACTGTTCCGGTTTGCGTATCATAAATTATTTGCCCATCAAGTGATTTTGTTGTTGCTGTAACATCCCATTGTGTTCCCGGCGGGGTTTGCACTGCTGATTTGGTAAATTCTAAACGCAACTCATTACGATTATTTTGAGGGTCAATAACACTTGCACCCATTGTAACCACTTCTGAACCTTCTGCACCCACACCTACATTTCCTAAGAATTTCACTTGTGTTGTTGGTTCAGGAGGGTATGTGAGGGTTTTTGGAAAACGTAGTTTTTCCTGCTCATTTACACCACCTAACGGAACTTCACTAAGTGTTTGTGTAAGTATGTTATCTTCACTGATATTATTTCCAATTGTTCCAAGAACATAGTATCCATCAGTAGTGACAAGATCACTGTTTGCATCAAAAGTAAAGTCTCCCGCTCTGGTATAGAGTGGTGCACCGCCTTGCTCAATTCCAAACCAGCCATCACCCAAAATAGCCAAATCTGTACTTCTGTCAGAAAGTGACAAAGTTCCCTGTGCCAGGGAGAGAGAAGTTGACTGCATCTGCACACCAGTACCTATACTGTTGTTCAAGGCAAGATTATTTGATGCGCTGGCTAAGCTGTCTTCAAAAAGTGTTGAATATTCAGCATTATATGCACGAAATCCGACAGTAGAAATATTTGCAAGATTATCTGAAACAACATCAATACCACCAGAAGATGTTTTTAAGCCGGATATTCCCGTATAAAATGCTTGCGTCATCATAGCAAATCCTTCTTTTAGTAAACTTCTTTTATGTTGTCTAACGGCACATAATTTGAACCGACTTTGACAAGTGTATTTCCGTTGTCAAATCGTACAGACTCTATAGGATAAGCTCCCAAGCGTGTTTGTTGTGTATCACCATTTGCATCTACATACTGTGCATTTACATGATAAATGGCACTCTCAGCCTGATTGCCCGAAGTGTCTGTACCATCCCATGTAAACTGATACACACCTGAAGGATTTGTTCCTACATCCAAAGTCTGTACAGTATTTCCGTCTGCATCTGTAATAGAAACCGTACCCTGTTCGACTGCATTTGGAAAATAAACTTCAAAGGTTGTATCTGTCCCCTTGTCGTGAGCAATAGCATCACTGCCAAGATCGGCAGTTTTTCCTATCGCTGCGATAGTCGAAAACTGTTGCGAACTTCCCAAAGAAGCTGTCAATTTTTCCAAGGCTGCATTTGTATTGTCCGCCGATTCAAGACTGGCCAATTGGGAAGTCTGTGTCAATATTGTTTCTGTGTCGGTTGGTGAAGTGGGATCCTGATATTGAAGCTGTACCAAAAGCAGCTTCATGAAATCATCTTTCCCGAGTGTTCCTTTTGGATTGTCAGACGATGTAGTTGCGGAGAGTGCCGAATTATTTGCTGTTGTATCTATTGTCATAATATGTCCTTTATGCGTAGTATGGAACTACAATTTCCAATGAGCTTAAAACTTCTTCATTGCTCTGCAGCGTTTCAAAATAGTTGTACTCGTCATCAGCCTTTTGCTGGTTTTGTCTCTGCTGTTCCTGCTGTCCGGCTTGAGAGTTTTCGCTTTGAGCATTACTGTTAAAATTTAAAGAAGCATTTTGTATTCCATTATTTTGTAACTGCACTTTTAAGTCCTGCGCATTCACAGCCAGAGTATTGATGGCAGTATTGTTTGAACTGATATTTATATGAAGATTTTTTCCGCGTTGTACTATTGTCAGGTCAACCTCACCCAGTCTTTGTGGATTTAGCTGAACTTTGATACGTGTAAATGGTGACTTATACTCTTCAATTGCAGATTTTACATCATGAGAGAGATATTTTACCATCTGTTTTGCTTCATTGAGTTTTACCTCAAAACTGTCTGCCTTTGCAATATTCAATCCATCTGTCTTTGCCTGTACAGCGCCGTCTTCACTCTTGTCATTTTGCAAAAGAGACGCTAATGATTTTTCTGTCTCTCTTGAAGTATGCGGTGCTACCATCACCTTTGCTGTTGCCACTGAAAAATCTGCTGTAAGACCTGATTCATTCTTTGTGATTTTTTCTCCACGCAGAAGAAGCTTCAATGTGTCATCAGCTTTTTGTTTTGGAGTTTTGTCTATTGTCAGTGTATTTACTTTTGTATCTACAATTTGCTGTGTCGTAATTTCAGTAACGCTGCTCTGCGCTTTAAACAAGGGGGTCTGTTTCTGCTCTTGTTTAACCTGCTGTGTATTTTTAACACTCTCTTTTTTTACCAGTTCCAAACTTTCGTCTGCCACCCCTGTCTCTTGAACTTTTGCAACATCTGCTTTTGTTTTTTTTACTTTGACACGAACCGGTATCTCTTCATTTGAAACGTCTGCTTCTTCTTTTGCTTCTTGTTTTATCTGGGAAAAAGAAGTTTGTTCTGACTTTTGTACTGCTTCTTGTTTTATCTGCAAAGGAGGGGATTTTTGTTCTGCTATTGTTTTTGCATTCGTCTGTGCAAAGTCTTTTACTTCTTCCAATGTGATTTTTGAAAGTTCAATCCCTGTTTTCTTTGCAAGCTGTACAAGACCGTTCAGTGTTTTTGGCAAGGCATCAATCTCGGCTTTCTTGTACCCTTCACTCTGCACAATTTTGTTTTTCAGAAACTCTTTTGCCTCTTTTATCAAAACCTTCACATCCTCTTGTGACATTTTGGCTGTTATTTGCGAAGCAAGTTCGGAACTTTCTACTTCTGTGGCAGATCCAACAGAAACTTTTTCATCATTTAATGCAAGAATCAATGAACCGTTTTGCATAATTTTACTGTTTGATTCTTTTGTTCCTTTAAGCAAGGATGCAAAAGAGATCGTTGGCTCTTCCTCTTCCGGAAGTGCTGTATTTAAAGGAGATAAGGAAGAAATCTCTTTTTTTATATCTACTGAAATCACACTTTGCTCCTCTGCTTTTCAAAAGAATTTTAAAATACAAAGCATTTAGTGTTCCATTAAGTTAAGCAGATTTTTCGGAACGCGGACTTCAGTCCGGGCTGAGAGTGGCAAGACTATTGCAACAGCAGACACTGCAGAAAAAAATTTAGTTTTTTCCAAGTCACGCTTTAGCGTTAGAAAGTACCGGTTCCGAGAAAGCATTAATATTTTTAAAGAAGTGTCGATATTAAAAATATGAAAATTATATTTTTTATACTTTTGCCGTTATTGGTGATTGCAGAGACCATATATGCCACAAAAGTTTCCAAGTCAAATATTGAAGCGATGCACAACCCAAAAATAAAATGCAGATGGGTGTGCGATAAAAAAATATACAAAGAGCAAAAAATATCCGAAGCAATCTCTTTTTACAAAAACTCCAAATATTATAAATTTACAAAAAAAGGCTTCTAAGTACCTACTTAATAGTCTCTTGTAATCCTGTCCAGACAGTGCAACTCTTTTTTAAAAAATCTACTGACACTGTTTTGCATATTTTCAAGAATATCTTTTGTTGTTTCACCGTCCACGGGATAGCTCAGTAAAAAAGAGTCCAGATACTTTGCAAAAAACTCATCAAACATCTTTTTGACAATCTCAGCTCCGTATTTGTCAGTGTAAGGAAGGACAAAAAAATAATCCGCGCCGTCATTTGCTATCGAATCTGATGAACGCAGTATTTCCGTTAAAGAAGCATCCACCACACTCTGCTCAATCCCCGAAAAATCGCAGTAGAGCAGAGTAAAACTCTCAGCACGGTTTTCATCCAGTCTGTCCGATATACCAATATTTAAATCCAGTAAATTTTTAAAATTGTCAAATGAGAAATGTACGCCTGCCATCTTGGGTTCCTTCTGTTTTCTTTAGTATAACAAAAAATCTTTAATCCGACTCAATCATTCGGTGTGACCAGTTCCCCTCTTTTGAGTTTTGCAATTTTCCCCCGGAATTTCCGGATATAAAAAGCTTTCTCTTCAAAACTGATATTTGAAGCAATATTGACCTTTTTCAACTCTCTTTCATAGTATCTTGTCAAAAAAGTAATCAGTTCCGCATTCAAAGCCTCTTCATCTTGAAGCGGTGTGATAGTCTCATCTACCCGAATAGCCATTATCTCGGGAGTATCTTGTTTTCCCTGCAGGACCAGTGAAAATTCATAAGAGTGAAACTGCAAAAAACTCGGGTCAATCACATCCAAAATCTGTTCAATATACTCAGGTTTGTCCAAAATAGTTTTAATCAAAGAGAGCTCCCACATATCTCTGTGAGAGTCTTTTCTAATATTATTAGTATCCATACTATTTGTATTAGAAACTTTAATTAAAGAAGGTTTAATAACAAAACCACCTAATTTTGCTGCCAAAATTGGTTTATAGGCTTCTTGCAAACTTGGAGACAAAGTTTTCAAATATCCAACACAATCTTCTCTACATGCTTCTCTTTCTTTTGGGTCTTTGAGATTATACAGAGAAAGAATTTCATCAAGGACAAACTCTATAAAAGGTTTTGCTTTGCGAAACATACTGCTCAACTCTTCAACGCGCCCCTCTTTGACCATATCGGCAGGGTCAAGTCCTCCGTCAAACACCACAACACCGCCGTTAAAACCAGAAGCACTTAAAAGTTTTGAAGCCTTGAGGGCTGCTGCACGCCCTGCTTTGTCTCCGTCATATGCCATGACAATACGAGGAGAACCTTTTCGAAGCAGCGGCAGATGTTCATGTGTCAACGCCGTTCCCAGCGTTGCCACAGCATTGTCAAATCCGGCCTGATGCAGCATTATAACATCGAGATAACCCTCCGTGATAATGATTTCGCCTTTTTTATGCAGGCTTTGTTTTGCCAGATGATAGGCATACAAAAGACGTGATTTGTTAAAAAAGGCTGTCTCGGGAGAGTTGACATATTTTGCCTGATGTCCGGTTATGGTTCTGCCGCCAAAGCCGACAATACTGCCGTTGGCGGAGAAAATCGGAAAGGTTATTCGCTCTATAAAACGGGCATAGGTATGGTTGCGTTCCTGATTGTAACCGACAACACCCATATCTACTGCTTCTTTGATACTGAACTGCTGTGAGCGGATAAAGTTCAGCGTTGCATTCGAATCAGGTGCATAACCGATACCAAATTTTTCTATACTGTTTTCATAAATGCCCCGCTCTTGAAGATACGAAAAGGCTGTTTGGTTTTTCGTTAAAAGTGATTGATACCACTCATTGAGCTTCTCCATAACCTGTGAACGTGGTTTGTTATGTTTGTTATCGGTGTAAGCAAGTGTAAAGTTATAGGAATCCGCCAGTTTTTCCAAAGCTTCGGGATAGTTCAGCTTTTCATACTCCATCACAAACTTCACTGCATCCCCGCCGGCTCCACATCCAAAACAGTGAAAGATCTGTTTTTGCGGACTCACTACAAAAGAGGGGGATTTTTCCTCATGAAAAGGGCAAGGTGCTTTAAAATTACCTCCTGCTTTTTTCAGTTCTATATAGCTGCCGACAACATCAACAATATCAAGTCTGGCTTTGAGGGCTTCTATGGAATCTTGGGAAATCATAAAGAAATTATACTATGATATTTTTAAGATTAAGCGTGAAAACTGTCCCCTTGCCGACTTCGCTTTGTACAGAAACAGCAATATCTAATTCTTCGCACAGTTTTTTAACGATATGCAGTCCTATGCCTATACCTCTCTTCTGCTCTTTGTAAAATCTCTCAAAGACACGCTTGGGATTTTGTATGCCTTTGCCTGTATCTTCAATGCTTAAAATATTATCGCTAAATCGGACAAAAACCTTTCCCTCTTTTTGATTGTATTTGGCAGCATTTGAGATCAGATTATCTATGATTCTCGCAAAAGAATCTTTGTTTACATGTAACACAACAGCCGGAATTTCTGTATGAAAGCTGATATCTCTGTAATTACTTTCTATAAGATTTATACGCTCTTTCAAAAATTCTTTTAACACAAGCTGCTCTTTTTGCGTTACATGTGAATGCAGATAAGCTCGCAAATTTGCCTGCAGATTCAAAATATTCTGCACAGCATTTTCTATTCTCTCGATTTTAGTATTTTCTCCCGTTTCACTTTTGAGCATGGAAACATTGAGGCGCAAGGTAGACAAAGGCGTATTAAAATCATGTAAAATATCTTTTATAAACTCCTCGGTTACATGTAACGCCTTTCTTAACGGAGAGAGTGCATACAGAGCAAAGAAAAAAGACAATATTGCAATGACAAATACAACAATAAAAAAATTCCATAAAAGTTCTTTTTGCAGAGTGCGTACCTCCTGCATATACTTCTCTTTTGGAAGATAAATTTTCAGGGCATTTTTTGTAGAATTAGGAATGGAAAAATAAGCACTTAATTCGCTTTCATTTTTATACAGTCTGTAGAGTTCATACTCTTTTTTGGGGACAAAATCGTATTGAAACTCTTTACACTGCAGAGAAAAACTGCAAAGTCTCATTTTTGAAAAAACAGTCTCATCAAGGCTTTGCAGCTCTTTTTGATAGTTGAGCAGAAAAAGAGCCCCTGCCAAGAGTGTCTGTGATAAGAAGAAGAGAAAAAAACTCTTCAGCAGGGACTCTTTTTCAACTTTTTTCAAGCATATATCCTATTGCGCGAATATTTTTTATATCCAGACCTGTGATATGTTTAAATTTATTGAGTGCAACCCGTAAAGCCGCATCTGATGGGCTGACAAGACAGTCCATCAGAACAGTTTTGTCCAAAACCTTGCCGATATTATGCATAAACAGATCACAAAGGCACTCTTGCACTTCTCCCAAAGAGACTATTTTGCCATCTTTATAGAGCTCTTTTTTTTCTGCTGAATATCTCAGATTTTTATAAACAATGTCTTTGTTTGTCTGAGACAATTTGGCATTGACACGGATAAGCAACTCTTCCGGGAAAAAAGGCTTTTTGAGATAATCATCCGCACCAATGGAAAACGCCTTGGATATAGAATTCAAATCTATTAAAGCACTGATAAAAACTGCCGGCGTAGTATCATCGGCATTTCGCAGGCTCTCCAAAAGTTCCAGTCCGTTCATATCCGGAACATTAATATCAAAAACATACAAATCATACCTGTTCTCATAAGAAGCGTCAATAGCATCATTTCCGTTGTGTACCGTATCGACACTGTATCCGGCCCCTTCCAAGAGCTCTGCCAAAGTCAGGGCGAGGGGTACATCATCTTCAAGTAAAAGTATATGTTTTTGCATCATCTTTCTTTAAAAATAATAGCCCAGTTTTACGGAAGCGGCTTGGTCACTTGCACTGTCACTCAGTCCGTACGCATAAGAGAAGGTAGTGAACCAGTGCATGTTTATACTGTAGTATCCGTACGCCGAAACTGTTCTAATTTTTTCAACACCTGCATAAATACTGTCTGAAGTATTATATGCCCCGCTTAGGTACAGTTTGTTTGTAACGTAATACCCTAAACCGCCACTAAATGCATTTGTGTTTTGATAGGCAACCGTTCCTGCTATATCATCATCATTAATCATCGTGTAAATATAACCACCGAATATATTGACTTTTCCTAAAGCATAACTTGCATTCAGTGAAGCTGTATAGTCAGTGTTGTTGTTATTTAACGCTGTATCATATGTAGGCAGAAGAACGCCTGCTCCTACACGCAAAGAGAAAGATTTCAGTGGTTTAAACTGATACGATGCTCCTAAAAACGAGTCATTTAAACCATTTTCACTGTAGCCGTCTCCATTGGTAGTATAATAGGATGTAGACGCCTGAAGTGAAAAGTTTTTATAGTAATAGTCAATTTGAAGGGAACTGGAATAGGTATCTGTCTGATTTAAAGAGGCATAATTGGATCCGGCATAATTTGCACCGATTATAATATCAAAATGATGGGAGGAGACAAGGCTTTTTTTAGTACACCCGTTTATATCAACCAAATCGGTCAAAGGGGTATTGGGACATTTGTCTCTACTGTCATCCACACCGTCCATATCTGAATCAGAGTAGGCAAAAAGGCTGACAGAGAACATGCCCAGCATCATTAATATAAACATTTTTTTCATAAATATCTCCTTATTAATCAATCACCTCGTTAAGCTCTGGAGATGATTGATTGTTTAATTTTTTATCTGCGTCGCATCATTCCAGCATTCATGCTTGGAATATTAGTGGTACTTGTTATTCCACTCGTTTCAACAGTTTGCATATACTGACTGCCAGCCTGCTGCTGTATCATATTTTGTACCTGGCTCATATTTTCATTTGTCTGCAGTTGCATCTCCTGCACATGATCCTGAGCTCTTGTTTGTGTCATATCTCTTGCCATGCTTGCAGTTTCTGTACCAGCTTCTGCCTGCATTTTACTCTGCATTTCTTGTATTGCAGCCATTCTCTCTTCCTGATTCATCTGCATCAGTCTTTGTTTAAACTCATTCATCAATTCCACTCTATCTTGTTCCGGTGCACTTTGAATAGCTTCTATCTGTGCATCAATATTCACCGTAGTATCTGTCGTAGTATCTGTTGAAACAGTTTCTTCTGTTGGAGCAGTGCTCACTGTTGTGTCTGTAGTGACAACATCCTCTGCCGAAGCTATGCTTAAAAGACCAAGCAAAGCAACTGATAATGTAATGTTAACTAATTTCATCTGAAATCCTTTGTGTTTAATTTTCAAACCCGGGAATTCTTTGATTCCCTTGTTTTGATGTTGGTATTATCACACAACATAGTTAGCAAAGTGTTAGCACTTCACTAATTTTTCTTTTTATCATAAAAAAGCAGATATGTTGATGGCAATATCAGTAAAGTAAGCAGTGTCGAGCTTATAATCCCTCCTGTTATAACCACCGCCAAAGGGTACTGTATCTCACTCCCTACACCTGTCGCATAAAGAAGCGGCAGAATTCCGAAAAGTGTTGTAAAAGCTGTCATCAGTACCGGTCGCAGACGCAGCAGTGTTGCATCTTTTAAAAGTATCTTCAAATCCACATCAGGATATTTGGTTCGCAGTTCATCTATAAAACTCACCAATACAATACCGTTGAGTATCGCGATGGCAAAAATAGCCAAAAAGCCCACTATCGCCGAAACAGACAAATATATACCGCCGACAAGCAGAGCAATGATACCGCCGATAAACCCAAAAGGAACATTCAGCAAAATAATCATCGACTTTTTCAGAGAATTAAATGCCGTATAAAGCAGTAAAATAACCAAAAGAAGTGTTACGGGAATAATAATAATCAGCTTTTGTGTCGCTTCTTTCATATTTTTAAAGTCACCCGCCCAGCCTATATAGTATCCTGCGGGCATTTTCACTTTTTCTTTTATCAGTTTGTCCGCTTCTTTTACAAAAGAGGCGGTATCTCGTCCTTCTACATCCATTGAGACGACCATATAACGGCTCAGGTTCTCTCTTTTGATAAAAGAGGCGCCTTGGACTATTTCAATGGCACAGACATCTTTGAGCCTAACAATATTTCCGTTTTGTGAACGGAGTGTTACATTTTTTATAGATGCAATATCTTCTTTTGCGCCTTTTATCTTGGCAACAATGGCAAATCTTTTAATCCCCTCTATTTTCTGGGTGACACCCTCTTCTCCTATACCGTTACGAATAACCTGCATCACATCTTCTACACTTATACCGTACCGTGCAAGAGCGAGATAGTCCGGAGTTATTTTAATCTGTGCCTGACCAAGCTGTGATTCTACTTCCATTCGCTCCAGTCCGTCCACGCCTTTAATGGTGTTTTGAATATCTTTGGCAATTCTGTCAAGCTCTTTTTGATTCTCTCCGTAAATTTTAATAGCCAGTTCTGCTTTTACGCCTTCAAGTAATTCTTCTATACGCATTGCAATAGGCTGCGTAGGAATAAACTGTACAAAAGCAAAATGATGTTCCAAATCTTCACTCATCTTTTTCGTCAAAGCAGGCAAATTTTCAATATTGGGTTTGAGCGTCAAAAGCACTTCCATGTAGTTTGCCTGCGCCGTTTCTCCTTTTTCGCTTCGTCCTATCATTGTCAGCACAGACTCTACATCTTTGGGGTAATGTTTTCGTATATACTTTTCTATATCTTCAGAAACTTCTATGGACTGGGTAAGCGCTGTTCCCGGAATTGCAATAACCCTGTACATAATAGACTCTTCATTGAGTGTTGGCAAAAATTCCCGTCCCTGCTGAGAAAGCATATAGGCAAGAACAATAAACACAACAGTGACAATTGCCAATATCTTTTTTGCATTTTCCAGTGCAAACAGCAGTACAGGCGTATAGACTTTTTTAATAGCTCTCATCACGATATTTTCAGGAGAGTTTGTCGGTTTTAAAAGCATCAAAATAAGTACCGGAACCAGTACAAGTGCTACAAGCAGCGAGCCGAGCATGACAAACACAATATTGAGTGCCATCGGCGTATAGAGTTTTCCGGCTAAACCGTCAAGTGAGAGCAGAGGAATAAAGACCGCCGCAATGATTAAAACAGCAAAAGTCACAGGGGTTGCCACCTCTTTTGCCGCCTCGGTGACTACTTGCAATTTGGGCTCATAAGGATTGTCATGCAGTTTTCTAAAACTGTTCTCTACAATTACAATGGTTCCGTCAACTATCATACCTACCGCAATTGCCAGACCACTCAAACTCATAAGATTGGCTGAAAGATTGTAATAATCCATCAGCAAAAACGCACTCAATAAAGACAGGGGCAAAGAGAGGATAACAATAAAAGCGCTGCGCAGTTCAAACAGAAATAAAAACAGTACAATGGCAACCAAAACTACACCACTTAAAAGTGCCGAGGTCATTGTATTTACCGCTTTGTGTGTAATGTCTGTTCTGTCATACAGAGTAGTAATTTTCACACCCTCCGGCAGAGCACTGTTGACTGTCTTGATCTTTTCTTTTAAACGTTCGACGACCTTTGCCGCATTGGTAGCTGTCCGTTGCAGCACCATTCCCATAACAGCTTCATTCCCGTCTATCGTCACGGCTCCAAATCTTGGGCTCACACCAGGCATTACACTGGCAACATCACCAATGGTAATAGCCTGCCCCTGACTGGGTTTTATGACACTGTTTCTTATATCATCAAGCGTTTTATACAAACCTGCTCCGCGAATCAGATACTGTTCCCGGTTAAACTCCAAATACTGCCCGCCTGCTGCCTGATTTGATTTTTGCAGTGCCTCAATGATATCGCCATAGGTAATCCCAAAGTCCTGCAGTTTTTTTGTATCTATCAAAACATTATACTGTTTCTCATAACCGCCCCAGCCGATGACCTCTTCGACACCGCTGACACTTTTAAAAAGAGGGGTAACAATGTACTTTTGCATCTCTTTGAGTTCCTGCAGGGAGTATTTTCCTGTTGTATCTTCTACCTGATACCAGAAAACCTGTCCCAAACCGGTTGTATTTGGTCCCAAAACAGGTTTTCCCCAGCCTTTTGGAATATCCACACTTGCAAGTCGTTCTGAAACGAGTTGGCGTAAAAAATATATGTCCATATCGTCTTCAAAAAAGACAGAAACATAGGAGAGTCCAAAAATGGAGTTTGACATAATAAGTTTCACCCCTGCCATCCCCGAGACAACTGATTCTATAGGGTAGGTGATGAGCTTTTCTATGTCTTCGGCAGAATTTCCCGGACTCTCTGTATAAATGACAACCTGTTTCGGCGTAATATCAGGAAAGGCATCAATGGGAATATCCCGGTATGCCCTGTAACCAAAAGCAATAATTCCGAGAAAAAAGACAAGCACTAAAATTTTGTATTTGAGCGAAAGCTCTATAAGTTTATCTAACATACCAGCCCCTAATCCCCATCGCCAAGAGATGATTTGAGCAATGCCGATTTCACATAATAACTCTCACCGCTCACATAGGTTTCTCCCAACTCCAAACCTTTTACCCCGACATATTCATCATCTTCTGCAACTATTGCCACAACCTGCGGCACATATTCCGGAGACTCTTCCTTGCTGGGAACAAAAACCACCCATTCGTTGTTAAAAAAAGAAAGTGCCGATTTTTTCACAGCAACATAGCTTTTTGCATCAGCAAAATATATTGTTGCCTTTACATAGACATCAATAAAAAGATCATCCACTTTTTGATCCACGCTTGAAAGAACCACGACTCTTTGTGTTGTTTCATCCACCTTGGGCATTATTTGCGTGGCATGTGTAATAATCTCTTCTCCTGCATAGTCAACCACTACTGTATCCCCAATACGCGCTTTGGTCGCATATTCAAGAGGCAGATAGGATTTCACATAATAGGCTTGATTCTTTACTATTGAAACAATCGGTTCATTTGGGGATACAGAAGAGTGCAATGGTTTTAAAAGAGCTGAAACACGTCCGCAGCTGTGTGCATATAAAATAAAGTCAGCGGTTGCTTTTTTGAGATTTTTCACATCTATATTCAATGTTTCAAGTTGCGACTGCAAGGCTGTAAGATTGGCCGCAATTTCACTTGTCTTAATCGCTTCAGAGTTAAGACTCTGCATTGACGTCATTCCCTTTTTGTAAAGTTTTTCAACAGCTTCATAATTTTTTTGTGCTGACTTATACTGTTTCTTCAGTGCAATATAATCTGCGCTCATTTTTGAAACTTTAATAGACTTGATAAGAGCAATTTTATCCCCTTCACTTACATCCTGTGCGGGTTTGACAAAATATTTTTCCAAATGCCCGCCCACTAACGAGGTAATAGACTGCTGCGCGTTTGAAAGCTGTATGATCTTGGCATTGAGTGCTACCGATTTTTTAAAACTGTGCATTTGTGTCTTTGCCAGTGGAACTTCAGCAGCCAGTACAACAGCCCCGATTCCCAGCAACAGTGATAGTAATAACTTATTCATTATATTCTCCTACTTCATAGTTATACAGAACTATATTTCTGTTTATTTTATTTTCAAGTATTATCTTTTTTTCTTTTGTCTGTATCATTTGGTTCTTGATATTTTGCAGTTCCAAAAGGTTGATGTTTGCTATTTTGTAACCGTCTTCATACATTTTTAACAGCTCTTTTTGCGCATTGTAAAGATCCTGTGTAGAGCCTACAACAGCACGTAGAATATTTAACTCTTTTTTTAACCGCTCGATATTGCGCGAAAGCGCTGTTTTTTGATTCTGCAGCAGAAATTCACTCTGTTTTGCCTGTAATACGGCGATACGCTGCTCTTCTTTTTTTGTGTTAAACAGAGCAAGAGGAATATTCATACCGACTCTGGCAATGCTTTGGTCCGGTTCAGCTTCGTAGGCTGCATAAACGTTCATCCACTGAATTTTGTTTGCATTGAGTCTTGCTTTTGCATTTGCGGTATTTTGCTGTGTTTTGAGGTAGTACAGCTCTGCCGAACTGTTTTGTATCTCTTCTTTTTGCATTTTGTCTGAAAGCCTAAACACATAGTTGTCATCGAGTTCTTTCTCGTTTTGCAGACCCGCAAATGCCAACAGTTTATAATAACTTGCAAGCCGCATTGCTTTTTTCTCATTCAGCAGGTTTTTACTGCTTGTCAAATCCACTTTTGCCCGAAGATATTTCACTTTTGCGATTGTTCCCGCTTCATATCGCTCTCTTGAAATATTTGCAATATTTTTAGAAATTAAAAACTCCTCCCGGGCCAATCGGAGCAATGCAGACTCGGTTATATACTCAACATAAAGCAAAGAGAGCACTTTCACAAATTCTGCATGCTGAAGAGTCACCAGTCCTTTAGCCTCTGCCCTTGTTGCTGCTGCCAAATTTGTTCTGTCTTTGCCGACACCCCACAAACGGACAGGCTGCATCAGGGCAACCCTGTAGCCTGCTTCACTCTTTCCAAGATCAGGAGTAAACTTTGATGCCTCAAGGGAGAGTTTCGGGTTTTTATATCTCTGTATCACGTTTGACTGCTCATCCGCACGCTCTATCTCCAAAGCATTCGCTTTAAGATAGGGAGATGCCTGCAAAGCCTCATATAAAAATGTATCAAAATCCTGTGCGGACAGAACTGCACAAAATCCAAATACTGCAAATATGCTTTTTTTAAACATAGTTATCCTTTTGTTTGTTGTTAATTTATAAATATTAGATTAGAACTATGCGCTGATAGGAGGTTTTAGAAAGTTATCGTATGAGTTAAACTCATATATCTTGATATTTGAATAGGGTTTTTGAGAAAAATTTTCACGTGCAAAAGGGATATTTATTTCAGGAAGAATAAAAGCAATGTGAAAACAGTGGTGCAACTGACAAATGCAGTTATCCGCTGTCTCACTGTTATTGCTAAATTCATGGACATACTCACTCACCTGACACGGGTCTGTCTCAAGAACCTCTATTGCGTACGCATGGAGTATGTTAAAACTCATTGACAACAATAAAACAAATGTGAGCAGTCTCTTTTTCATAATCGTATTATACCCTAAGCACTGCAACAACTGCCGTCATTACACTCTTTATCCTTGAAAAAATATGGTTTTATTACATAGTACAGCACAAATCCCCAAAGAACAAGGCTTGCAATCCAGGCGATAAAACCGGCATCTTCATCCATATGCACAAGTTCTTTGACATTCACATCGCGAAAAAGATAGTCAAGTCCCAGTCCGAAAAGAAGGGAGCCGGCTATGATGGTCCCAAGATAGATATAAAGCGTTCTTGTTCCCAACATCTTTTTTACAACGCCTATTGTTACAGTATTTGTCGCAGGACCTGCACTTAAAAAAACAAAAGCCGCTCCGGGACTCACACCGGCTAACATCAAACCTGCGGCAATCGGCAAAGAAGCGGTTGCACATACATACATAGGCACGGCAATGGCTATCACTATGATATACGAGAGCCAGTTGTATTTTATAAGTATTTCACTCAGATTGTCAGGAACCGCCACAGTTATCAAAGCACCCAGAAGAAGACCTACAAGCAATGGTGACGCAATGTCTTTTAAAAGTGTTCCAAAAGCATAGGTAAAGGCATTTTTAACAATATTGTTTTTTTTCTCGCCACTGCTTGCCTGCGTGCTGCAACAGCTTGCATCATCAGATGTTTTTACTGCCGAGAAAGTCATTACCGAAGGCTGGTTTGTCGGAGCCTTCATACTAAATACTGCGGCAGGTTTTTGCTCTTTTTTGTTCTCCTTTTCAGGGTAAAAATTGGATAAAATTCCGGCAATAACAGAAATAATCATCGAAGTCACAACCCTGTAAATAGTAAAAGCCCAGCCAAACATTCCATAAGTTGCAAGTATGGAATCAACTCCCGTAATCGGTGTAGAGATCAAAAAAGAGAGTGTGGCACCGTTACTTGCACCGCTTTTTTTGATACCCGCTGCCAAAGGAATTACCCCGCAAGAACATACAGGAAGAGGAATACCGAAAACTGTCGCTTTGATTACCGACATAACAGAATCTTTTCCAAGATGGTTTTTTACAATACTCTCAGGAACAAGTTCGTGCAAAAACCCGGCAAAAACAAGTCCGAACAAAATATAAGGGGCCATGGCGTTGCTTAAATCAACCAGAGCAGAGAAAAAAAGCATAACAGTTTCCATCATAAACCTAATGTGTTTGGATTTTTACGGCGCCGCATTTTCCTGCGCCGTATTTCATATTTTTGTTTTTCATTTCACACATTTTACCACCCATAGATTTGCCCCATGACTCTTTAAAATTATCATACAGCCAGGAAGCAACAGCCGCTCTCTCTTCTTTGCTTAGCGTTTTTCCTATCGGAGGCATTGTGCCAAAACGTTTATATGCCATCGGCATACAGAAACCTTTCTTTTTTGAAGGGTTTTGTATATAATCTGCTACAAAAGCAATAAAATCTTCACGGGTTTTGAGCATCATTTTCAAACGTTTTGATACCATAGGCATCGGCGGCGCTTTCATTTTGCTTTTTTGCATTTTACGCATCATTTTTTCACGCATTGCCATTTTTTCTTCCTGTGTGGCATTTTGCATTTTCTGACGCATTTCCTGCATCTGTGTCTGATCCATCATCCCTTTCATAGCATGACATGAGGCACATTTTGCTTTGTATATATTTTCTCCCGAATTTGCTCCAAGAGAAACAAATCCTAAAATTAAAACTAATAATAATTTTTTCATAACTAAAATTCCTTTTTATGATATAATTCATATAACGATATTGTTATATAATAAAACTTCGAAAGAGATTAGATGGAAAAATTAGTTCAGCTTGCAAAAATACTGTCAGACAGTAACAGAGTAAAAATAATAGCACTGCTTTACAGAGAAAAAGCGCTCTGTGTATGTGAAATCTGTGACACCTTAGAGCTCTCACAGCCATTGGTTTCACGCCATCTGAAACAGATGCGCGAAGCCCAACTTGTACAAACAAAACAAAGCGGAAAGTGGATCATTTATTCTCTTGGCAAAAATAAAGTTCTGCACTGCTTTTTAGACACAATACAGGAAGACATAGCAACTTTACCAAAAATTATTTCATGTACCGCACGATAAAAAAACAATATCAACTTTGAAAGAAAAATTTATTATGCTATACTTCCATTTCAAATTTAAACAGAAAGTGGGTGATGTGATATGCCTGGTATTGTACTACGTCCGGATGACAACTTTGATGCTGCTTACAGACGTTTCAAAAAACAAGTTGACCGTAACTTAATCGTTACAGAAGCTCGTGCTCGCCGTTTCCATGAAACAGAGACTGAAAAACGTAAAAAGTTCAAAATTGCTTCTCGTAAGAAAATGCTTAAACGTCTTTATATGATGAGACGTTACGAATCACGCCTGTAAACGCTTCTCCTTTGGGAGAACGTTTCTTCTTCTCTTAATCCTTTAATTTATTTTTCCATACATTTCATTATGAAAATTAAGTGCATACCTGTCACTCATGCTTGCAATATAATCTGCAATAACCCTGTGTTTGCTTCTTATATCCAACTGCTTATAATAAAACTGCGGAAGCATTTTCTCTTCTTCCATCAGACCTTTATAAAGTCCTTTGACTGCCTGTTTCCCGGCATACATTTTTCGAACTATATTTTTATGCTGATACATCTTGACAAAAAGAAGTTTCTTCAGTTTTTTAATTTTTGTTTCAAGCTCTTTTTCAAAACCTATAGGTGTTTCTTCACAATGCGCAACTTTTTGCTTTGAGTATTCAAGGAGAGAATAGACCAGATGGTTTATAAGATGTGAACTGAATCTGTAGCGAAACATTTCATCATTCTCTTCTCCTACACCTTCCAAAGCAACCTTTTCAAGAATTTCACAGGCAAGTTCACTCTCTTTGAGATCCTCAAAAGTAAGCAGTCCGGAGTTTACCCCGTCATCTATGTCATGGCTCATATACGCAATTTCATCGGCACGGTCTACAACCATAGCCTCATAGGTAGGATGTTTGTTTAAATCAAACTGTTTGTCTATTATCTCTGGAAGAAAGGGCTTTTTGTAGGGATAAGAGTGCTTCAAAATTCCTTCAAGTGTTGCAAAAGTAAGATTGAGTCCGTCAAAATTTTTATACCGTTTTTCAAGTTTGGTCACAACCCGAAATGATTGAAAATTATGCTCAAATCCGTTAGAAAATCCGTCAGCCTTCAAGCACTCATCCAGAGTATCTCCCCCTACATGTCCAAAAGGCGTATGTCCGAGATCATGTGCAAGAGCAATTGATTCAGAGAGTGATTCATTAAGTTCAAGCTGTGATGCTATGGAACGTGCAATCTGAGATACTTCTATAGAGTGTGTTAAACGTGTGCGAAAAAAATCACCCTCGTGGTTTAGAAAAACCTGTGTTTTATACTCAAGTTTTCTAAATGACCCAGAGTGAATGATTCTGTCTCTGTCAATAAGGATTGCGAAAATCTTTTTCTATTTTATAAAATCGTTCATAAGGTTTCAATATTGTTCTTCTTAGGCTTTTTTAATAAATTCGGTTTTTAGATAGATTTTTGTTCCGTTGACCCGACCTTCAACATGGTCATCCATATCATGCGGCAATGCAATTCTTGTCACAGTTGTTCCGCGTTTTGCAGTAAATCCCGCACCCTTGACATCTAAATCTTTTAATATAACGATGGAGTCACCGGCCTTGAGTTCAACGCCGTTTGCATCTCGAAAAACTACCTTGTTTGCTTCTGCATTGATAGCCGCATCTGCAAGTTTTTTCTCTTCTTCTTCAAGATACATCATATCTGTCATATCCCCGCGACCAAGCCTGTTCCATAATATATACGAAAGTACTTTTACAGCCGGCACTTCACTCCACATAGCATCATTGAGACAGTTAAAATGTGTTTCATCAAGCTCATCATTTTCTATCTGCTCTTTACATGTAACACAAACATAAACGCTTTGTTCTTCACTGCCATCACTTACAGGCAGTTCTAAAAGAGTCACATCTTCACTGCTGGCACATAATTCACATACTTCACTTCTTGGCATATTTTATTCCTTCATTGTTTTTTTGGAATTATACTACTTTTCTTTATGAAACTCTAAATCTGAATCAGATACTTTTTTCTCATTCACAACTTTGTTAAATGCTTTATCTGCCTCTTTTTCACTATAGTCTCGGCACTCTTGCGGAATCGTGGCAGTGGGATCACCTTGAATTTTGTCACACATGGCCGCTGTTATAGTAATATTGGAACATCCTGTCAAAAAAAGTATTGTAAGCATTGAAATCTTAATCATAAAAAATCCTATTTTTTCTTGATAATCAAATCAAGATATTTTTTTGGAGTGACTTTCATCATCTCCTGAGCCAGCCAGCGTATTTGAAAATAGGCAGCACCGCTGTCGCGTAATGTAAGATAGTTTTTCAAACTTCTGAGATTAAATGTCACTACCATGTCAACTTTGACATTATCTGTAATGATGTGTTTAAAAGCATCGCCTACATTTCTCTTCTTTTTTCCGGTCTGCAGAGCATCATAAAGTTTTTGGGGCTTGCCTTGAAATTCTTTCAAAAGAGGAAGAGAACTTTTTGCAACAGCAAGTTCATAAAAATTGTCTACTTTTTTTGACTGAAAATCAAGCTTATCATACATTGCGCTGATTTCGAGTCTGTTATAGGCTTCATCGGCAGTGACAAACATATCAAAACCCAAAACCTTTTCTATAAAAAATTCTTTCTCTCCTGAGTGTTTTGCAGCAACAAAAGCATTGATAAGCGAGCTCATTGTATATCGTGTACTTCTTACACTGATTGCCTGTATGCGGTGTCTTGCATGTTCTTGTAAAACCCCTCTGCTTGTTGAGCGAATAAGATAACTCAAATTGGCATGTTCCAAAATAGAGTGGTGAAAATAGGTCCATGCCAAATCATCAAGCAGCTGTGACTCTTCTATATTGTTCAAAGATTCACACATTTTCGTATCAGGAAGCACCTTTTCAATTTCTTGAACAATCTCATTTTCACTGTTGCCAAAACTGTCATAACATGTGCGTGCAGCTGTTTCTGCCACGCCAATACCGGTATCTTGCAGCAAAACAACTTCTGGCTTCGTATACTTTATGCCATACATCTCTTCCATGATTATGCCCTCAATTAAATTACTACTATTCTACTATAAAAAGCTTTAAAAAGCTACTTGAGCACCCCGTCAAGTATCGGAACAAAATCACACTCTTCAAGCTCTTCTTCTTCAATATACTCCCCGTTTTTTATAAAACGGGTAATAACCTGTTTGTTTCCTTTTTGCAAAGGGGCAACAAGAATTCCCCCCTCAGCCAACTGTTCAAAAAGTTTTTTTGGAATCTCTTTCGCTGTTGCAGAAAAAAGAATTCTGTCATAAGGCGCATACTGAATCCAGCCGTTTTGTCCGTCATCTGTACGGGCATGGACATTATTTATACCAAGTTCTCGAAACCTTTTTTTTGCTTCAAGTATCAAAGATTCTATGCGCTCTATGGTAAAAACCCCGCGAAACAGATGGGAAAGAACGGCTGCCTGATATCCACTTCCGCAGCCTATCTCCAAAACCCTGTCTGCTCCACGCGGAAAAAGGTATTCCGTCATTTTTGCAACAGTCAAAGGAGAACTGATATACTGATTAGCCCCTATAGGCAAAGCATCGAGTTTATAGGCATTGTGTCTAAATCCTGCCGGCACAAAGGCTTCTCTGTTTGTAGCAGCAATCGCTTTTTTTACTTCTTCACTTAAAGGAAACTGTGTACTACACTCTTCTGCCAGACGGGCTGTTTTTGTCGCTGTTATTCTGTCCAAGTTATTCTATCCCCACATCCATATATCTTCTCATTAGTTTTATCTCTTTTTTCCTGTACTGCATTTTCAAACAAGACTTGTTTGTGTTTCTGAAGGCTTCACCCTGCGGGGTGATAATACCGCTCATTGCTGTGCACTCTTTATTTGCACTGTCACTTGCCACAACATAGCACTGATTCATCAAGGCCAGTGCCTGTGTCAAAATTTTAAAATGCTCTGTACGCAACTCTCCCCACCATGAAGGCACGGCAATAACATCGGCCCCTTCTGATTTTTGCCACAGTTCTTTAAAACGCAGTTCAAAACAAACAAACACGGCTAACTTAATACCGGCAACTTCCACTATTTTAAAATCTTCTTCACTGCCTGCATGCATGTATTTGTCTTCATCACCAAATTTAAAAAGTTTGGCTTTTGCTCTTTGAAACACCACTTCTCCGTTATAAAAAACTTTGGCAAAGTTATAGACTTTCCCCTCTTTTTCTTCTAACATTGTCAAAACAATGATTTTGTCATGAGAAACTTTTTTCAGTGCCTCAGTAGCCCGTGGCGCAAAAGCAAGCATTGCATCCATACGCTCATAATCATAAGAAGTCAAACACACTTCAGGTGCAACTATAATGGTATTTTTTTCTGTTTGTGTAATAAGTGCCAAAAGTGTCTGTAAATTATTTTCATAACTCTGTGTTGTTTCAAACAACAAAGAGCATAAAGAGTATTCGGCAGTGTTAGAAGTCATCATCAAACGAAAGACTGCCTTTTGAGTAGTTTGTTACAGTGCCTTCAAAGAAGTTTGTTTTCTGGTCATTGAATTTTGCAAAGTCATCTACCCATTTAATAGGGTTGGAGACATTGTACAGCTTGTCAAAACCGACAGAGTTTAATCTGTCATCGGCGAGATACTGAATATACTGCTCAACAATCCCATCTGTCAAACCTAAAATCTGTCCCTGCGTGATATATTTTCCCCACTCGGTCTCAAGCTTGACAGCCTCTTTAAACATCTCAATTACATCGGCTCTGAGTTCATCAGTAAAAAGATCCGGTCGCTCTTTTCTTAAGGTATTGATTAAATTTTGAAACAGTACCAGGTGTGTCACTTCATCACGCTGAATGAAACGAATCATCTGTGCGGAACCGAGCATTTTTCCCGAACGTGCCAGTGTATAGATGTAGGTAAAACCACTGTAAAAATAGATGCCTTCAAGTATCTGATTTGCAAAACATGCTTTGACAAAATTTGTATCTGTCGGATTTTTTGCCAGCTCCTGATAGACTGCGGCAATCGTATCATTTTTGTGTTTGAGCATCATATCTCTGCGCCACAGATCATATATCTCTTCCGAATTTGTGGAAATAGAATCAACCATCACAGCATAACTTTGTGAGTGCAAAGCCTCTTCAAAAGACTGGCGCACCAAAATAAGATTTATCTCAGGAGCAGTCACATAAGGATTTACGTTATCTATTAAATTGTTTGTTTGGAGTGAATCCATAAAAATAAGTTGCGAAAGCGCTTTGTCATAAGCCGTTTTTTCAGCATCCGTGAGTTGTTTGTAATCATTGACATCCCGTGTCATATCAACTTCTTTTGGAAACCATGTGTTGTTGAGCATCATCTCCCACAGATTATATGCCCATTGGTATTTAATGTTATTGAGTTCAAAAATACCTGTCGGATTTCCGCCAAAGACTTTTCTGTCATTAACATTTTCAGTTGAGTCAGGGTTATATATCTGTTTTCTGTTCATGGAATTCCCTTGTAAGTGATTATTTGAGTGTATGATTATATCCATCTGTAGATAAATTTTTGATAAGATATGAGAATGAATTTCAAACCATCTATTTTATTAAAAAACAGACATGTACAAACTGTCTATGCCAGCCTCTTTCGAAGGGTTCTTGTCAAAAATTTTGAGATAGAAACATTCACCCTCAGCGACGGAGATTTTCTCGAATGTTATTGGAAAAAGATTGATAATCATACAAAAATGTCTCCTGTTGTCATACTTTTTCACGGATTGGCAGGTTCTTATAAGTCTCCCTATATTCAAGGAACAGTAAAAGGACTCAAAGAAGCGGGATTCAGCAGTGTAGTCATGCATTTCAGAGGCTGTTCGGGCAAGCAGAATCTCAAACCAAGATCATACCACAGCGGTGATACACAGGATGCTTTTGAATTTATACAGGCTGTTTCAAAAAGATATCCCCGGGCAAAGATATTTGCGGTCGGATTTTCACTCGGTGCAAATATGCTCCTGAAACTTTTAGGAGAGAAACGCTCTACATGTAAACTTACTGCCGCTGTTGCTGTATCTGCACCGATGCTTTTAGACAAATGTGCCACACACATAAATAAAGGCTTTGCAAAATTTTATCAAAAGATTTTATTAAAAGATTTAAAAAGAGACTTGGAAAAGAAATATGAATCTTTTAATATGCAACAGATTATTTCTTTGCAGCAAAATGAGATAAAAAAATTAAAAAATTTTTGGGAATTTGACAATGTCTACACAGCCCCTGTTCATGGATTTTGCTCTGCACAGGAGTATTATACGAAATCCAGCAGCAGACAGTTTTTAAAATTCATATCAGTTCCAACACTTGTTATTCATGCGAAAGATGATCCCTTTATGCCTCCTGATATATTGCCAAAATATAATGAAATATCATCTGCCGTTGAATTGGAAGTCAGTGAATTTGGAGGACATGTGGGGTTTGTGTCAGGAAGTATTTTCCGCCCTCAATATTGGGCGGAAAAAAGAGTTGTCAGTTTTTTTAAAACATTTTTGCAGCAAGAGGTTCAAAAAGATATTTGAAACTCTCTATTTTTATTTGCGTGCGTGACGTTTTCTTTCACTCTCTGTTAAAAATTTCTTACGGATACGAATATTTTTAGGTGTCACTTCCAAAAGTTCGTCATCTTCTATCCACTCTAATGCACGCTCTAAACTCATATCACGAGGCGGAACAAGTTTAATCGCCTCATCTGCACCGCTTGAACGGACATTTGACTGTGCTTTTCCTTTAATAGGATTTACCACAAGGTCATTTGAACGTGAATGCTCACCGATAATCATACCCTCATACACTTCTGTCTGCACACCGATAAACAAAACACCGCGGTCTTGAATACCAAAAAGCGAGAAAGCCAGTGTAGAACCAGATGTCATGGAAACAAGTGCACCGTACGAACGTGACTCAACTTCACCTGAGAACGGACGAAATTCCAAGAAAGAGTGATTCATTACACCCTCACCTTTTGTATCTGTCAAAAACTGCCCTCTAAAACCGATAAGTGCACGCGCAGGAATTTCAAACTCTATACGTTGGAAACCCTGTCCCATTGGCAGCATTGATTTCATTTCCGCTTTTCTTTTTCCCAAACGCTCAATAACCGTACCGCTTAAATCTTCCGGAACATCAATCACCAAATGCTCAAAAGGTTCACATTTCACACCGTTAATCTCTTTGGTAATAACTTCCGGACGCGAAATTGAAAATTCAAAGTTTTCGCGACGCATATTTTCGGCAAGTACTGTAATTTGAAGTTCACCACGGCCGGAAACTTTGAATTTACCCTCGCCGACAACTTCAAGACGCATGGCAACATTTGTGTTCATCTCAAACTCAAGTCTTTCACGAAGCTTGTTTGATGTAACGTGTTTGCCTTCTTTACCGGCCAAAGGAGAATCATTTACGGCAAAAACAACAGTCAGTGTCGGCTCTTCAACATGCATAGGATCAAGTGCAACAGGATTTACAGGATCGGCAATCGTGTCTCCAACATCAACAGTTTCCATTCCTGCAAATGCAACAATATCTCCTGCTTCCGCCTCTTCGATTTCCATACGGTTCAGTCCGTGAAAACCTATAAGTTTGGAGATTTTTCCTTTGACCATTTCGCCGTCAGCTTTTGCAAGCATAACATTGTCGCCTTTATGTACAGTACCGTTAAAGATACGGCTGATACCGATTTTACCGACATAGTTGTCATAATCAAGTGTAAATACCTGTGCCTGCAGAGGATTTTGTGCATCACCCTCCGGTTCAGGAATTTTATTGATGATTGTTTCAAAAATACACTCGAAATCACCATCAGGATCATCCATATCCATTTTTGCCATACCGTCACGGGCAGCAGCATAGATAATAGGAAAATCCTGCTGTTCGTCTGTTGCACCCATGTCTGCAAAAAGGTCAAACATTTCATCTACAACACGCTCAGGATCTGCTGAAGGTTTGTCAATTTTATTGATAACGACAATCGGCATTTTACCAAGTGCCAGCATTTTTTTCACAACAAATTTTGTTTGAGGCATAACACCTTCATAGGCATCAACAAGTACCAAAACACCATCTACCATTTTTAAAACACGTTCAACTTCCCCACCAAAATCGGCGTGGCCCGGAGTATCTATAATATTGATTTTATAATCTTTGTAACGAATAGCTGTATTTTTTGAAAGAATCGTAATACCACGCTCTTTTTCGATGTCATTGCTATCCATCGCTCTTTCATCATGTTGTTCGTGAGAACCGAATGTACCGGATTGCTCCAAGAGCCCATCAACCAGTGTAGTTTTACCGTGGTCAACGTGAGCGATAACGGCTATATTTCTAATTTTTTGCATTAGGGGTTTCCTTTATTTGGAAAATTTGCTGAAGAAAATTCTGCATTTCAGAGTACTTTCAGCTATTTTTCGCGAATTATACCCAAATAATTATTATATCCTTGTAAAATTAGTGATATACTTAGAGTATGATTAACTATCCGAAGAGTCTCGATACTATTTTTCACAAATTATACACACACAATATACTGCCTGTCATTGTAGGCGGTTATATTCGCGATACACTTTTAGGAATTCCTTCAAATGATATTGATATTGAGCTCTACGGAGTCAGTTCTCTTGATAAAGTTGAAGAAATTTTACAGGAATTTGGAAAGGTGAACAGTGTTGGAAAGAGCTTTGGTGTCTGCAAGATGTACTATAAAAATTTGGATTTGGATTTTTCTCTGCCAAGAGAAGATAACAAAATTGCTTCGGGACATCAGGGTTTTGCAATCAAAATCTATAAAAATCTGGATTTTAAAACAGCTGCACTCAGAAGGGATTTTACCATCAATGCCATAGGTTATGATGTTGTCGGTAAAAAAATATTAGATCCTTATCACGGCAGAGAAGATTTAGATAAAAAAATATTACGCTCTGTGGATAAACAAAAATTTAAAGAGGATCCTTTGCGGGTTCTTCGTGCCGTTGTCTTTGCATCCCGCTTCCGTATGAAGCTTGATAAAATTCTTATGCTTACATGTAAAGAGATGATAAAAGAAAAACTTCTTGAAGAACTTCCCAAAGAAAGAGTTTTTCAAGAATTACAAAAACTTCTTCTAAAATCAGACAAACCCTCTCTCGGATTTAATCTTCTTAAAGAGTTAGGAGCATTTTCATTTTTTAGAGAACTTGCATTTCTAAACAGACAAGAGTATAAGGAAATTTTCAACTCTTTGGATATGTTAAAACAACTGTCAATAACAAATGATAAAGAGTTTGTTATACTTGCTTTGGCTGTTATAACATCGAAGTTTTCAACAATACAGACACAGACATTTTTACAGAGAGTAACAAATGAAAAAACACTAATCAAAAAAGTTTTGCAACTTCATACAATTGATTTTGATTTAGATGATTTTAATGATTATGATATATACAAACTTGCTCAAAAAACAGATATTGCATTTTATGCACACTACTTACATGTAACGCAGAAGAAAAAGAAAAATACAGAGTATTTACTCAAAAAAGCGAAAAAACTCAATGTACTTCATAAACCAATTCCTCCTCTCGTCAGTGGAAAAGATTTAATTGAACTGGGTCTGCAGCCATCAAAAGAATTTTCAAAAATACTTCAATCAACATATCAGGCACAGATTCAAAATATTTTTAACACTAAATCTGATGCTCTCATCTGGCTCCAAAAAAATCTACTTTCCTAAAATATTCATTTTATTTTGTAGTTTTGAATATTGATTTATAGTGTTTATTGCTGATTTTAAAGTCTCAACGAGTTTTGAACTGTATATTTGTTTATTACGTGTGTCATAATCATTGATAAGTTCTTTATAAATTTCTAAAAATTTTTGAGCTGATTCGATAGTTTCCATATTAATATGTTTGTTCGTCAAAACAGCAATAAAAAGCTCAAAAGCTTTTTTCTTTTTTATATCCATATCATCGTTTTTAATAAAATATGCTTGTGTTTTTTCATCAAACGAAATAAGTTTTTTCATAACTTCATTTGCGCCTTCAACACTTAGTGCAAGATCTTTCATATTATTTTTTATATAAGAGCGCATTTCGGTAAGATTCATTTTTGCTATTTTTTCAATTAATTGCGAATTTGCCAATTTATCTTGATTTTTTTTACCAAACATTATCTACTCCTTATATTTTAGTTTACAACAGTTTCAATTTCTGAGAGATATTTTCCTTCCAGATAATCAATTTTCATCTCTTTGGCAACCGTGTAAACTTCTTTATCTTCTATATTTTTTATCCAGGTTTTTACACCTTTTTCATGAGCCATAACAGTAAAACCATCAATTATATTACGATTGTGAAATAGTTTTTCTTTATTTGAATAATAAGTATCAAATCGGACTACATCAATATTTAATTCTCTTAAATATAAAAAACTTGTATGCAGTGAACCTAATCTGTCTATGGCTACAAGGACACCAAAAGCTTTTAACGATTTTATTATACTATTATATCTGCTTATATAAGAATAATACTGCATTTCACTTAAAACAAACATTATTTTCTTGTCAGAATATTCTTTTAAAAGTTCTTTTGTTTTTGAAAGGAATTTGTCATTTCTCAATGATGTAGGCAAAACATTGATTGCGTAAATATTTTCTCTGTATTGGCAGTTTTTTAAAATTTCTTCTAAGACCATCAAATCAAAACTCACACCGAGTCCCAGTTTATTGATAACTTTTAAATATGTTTTTGGATGAATTATTTTTTTGTTTTGTCCTTTGAGTTTTATATAACATTCTCTAAAGACTGCATCATTTTTATTGTTGTAAACTGCCTGTGACATAATAAGAAGATTTTTATTTTCAATAGCATCAATGACCAATAATTCCAATTCATTTGGATTGATACTCTCTTCTTCTTTGTATTTCATATTTTTGTTTTTATTTTGAAGATCAAAAAGGTTTTCTATGAGGTAATTTAAATCTTTTGAATAACTCGTATCTGTCATGGCTCCTGATATTTTTATCTCTATATCATCCACATTCAAATCATTGGATTTTAAACATATAAGTTCTAGCAAAGTGCTGTATCTGTCTTTTGCTCCATCAAGTCCTATGATAAAATCACCGCCTTTAATGTGACCAATAGGAAAATTTTCAATCCCTTCTTTTTTTAAATACTCTGTTATCCAATCAACAACATACTTTAAAACTTTATCTCCGTTTTTTAATCCGTAAAGAGTATTTATATCATTTAAATTATCTATACTGATAAGAATCAGCGTATACTCTTTTTTTTGTTTTATCTCTTTTTGCAAATATTGATACAGATATTCTCTGCTGAAGGTTTTTGTTACACTGTCTGTTATTTTTACATCAAATCCTTTGTATATAAGAAAAAAAATAAAGTAGATACTGACAAGTAAAAGTAAAACAGCTTCTATATAAAATGATATTTCAAGTGTAGTGTAATTACTGATAAGTGTATGAAAAATAAAGGCAAGTATAAGAGCAAAGATAGGTAAAGCCATTCTAAGTGCAAGCTTAAAACGGTATTCCCTCTCTTTTGTTTGGGACAATAACATTTATACGTCTAAATGCTTCACATCTTTTGCATGTGTTTCGATATAGTTACGACGAGGTTCAACTTCATCACCCATAAACAATGTAAATGCATCTGATGCAACAGTTGCATCTTCTATGGAAATTTGTAAAAGGACACGGTTTTCAGGTGTCATGGTTGTTTCCCATAACTGATCAGGATTCATTTCACCCAGACCTTTGTAGCGTTGAATATACGCACCTTTTCTTGCATAGTCTTTGATATTTTCCAGTACTTCTATGATATCTTTGTCAAAATGAATATCCCATTCTGTTATCTTTTTATAAACAAAACTTGCTTCATTGAAATGCGGAGCAGAAAAAAGATCATCATTTATAAGAAGCTCTTCCATTCCTGTTTCTGTCTGTACAAAAAGATGAATTTCATTTGTTTCTTCATTAATGGTATAGGTTAAAATATTGTTGTTTATTGAAGTTAAAAATTTCTCTATTTCAACAAACATCTCTTTTGCAGGCAAGGCAATCAGGTCAGGGTTTTCAATAAAATGACGGATAAGTTTTACAAGAGCATAACGACGATTGAGTGCTTCGAGTGAAGAAGCATAATGATCAACCATTTTAAAATAGGCTATTAAATCATTATTTCCCACTCCGTCAACTTCCAAAGATTCTATACCGTTGCTGATAAGATATTCATTCATAGCAGCATCATCTTTAAAATAGATCTCTTTTTTGCCTTTTTTGTAACGATACAGTGGCGGTTGTGCAAGGTACAAATAGCCTTTATCGATAATGTCACGAAAATACCTGAAAAAGAAAGTAAGGAGAAGTGTCTGAATATGAGAACCGTCAACATCAGCATCCGTCATGATAATAATTTTATGGTAACGGAGTTTTTCTTCTTTATACTCTTCTCCGATTCCACAACCCATAGCCGTTATCATATTTGTAATTTCATCTGATTTTAAAATCTTGTCAAGCCGTGCTTTTTCAACATTTAGAATTTTACCTTTAAGTGGTAAAATTGCCTGAAAAACACGGTCACGCCCCATTTTTGCAGAACCACCCGCAGAATCCCCTTCCACCAGATAGAGTTCGCAGATACTTGCATCTTTGCTTTGACAATCAGCCAATTTTCCTGGAAGGGTGCCAACACTCATAGAATCTTTTCTTCGTGTTAATTCTCTTGCTTTTTTGGCAGCTTCACGACCGCGTGCTGCCATTAAAGCTTTGCTGACAATGGCTTTGGCCTCTATAGGATTTTCTTCAAAATATTTGTTAAGAGCTTCACCTGTTGCTTTTTGAATAAGCGGACGTACATAGGTGTTTCCGAGTTTTCCTTTTGTCTGTCCTTCAAACTGAGGTTCCGGAACACGGACTGAAACAATTGTAATCAGTCCTTCTTTTACGTCATCTCCGGAAATTTTGACATCTTTTTCTTTTGCGGCACCGTTTTTGGCATTATAGTTTGATATGACACGTGTAAGTCCTGCACGAAAACCTGCTTCATGTGTTCCCCCGTTTGGCGTGCGGATATTATTGACAAATGAGGCAAGTTTTTCTTCATAGGAGTCATTATACATCAGGGCAATGTCAAACTCTATATCTTCGGCTTTTCCGCTGAAACTGTAGACATTGGCAACAATTTCTTTTTTATTCATATCATTTACATACTGGGCTATACCGCCTTCAAAATGATAGACTTCTTTTGTACCGTTTCTTTCATCATTGAATTTTATGGTGATAAAAGGATTCAGATAGGCAAGTTCTTTGAATCTTTTTGCCAGATATTCGTATTCAAAGGTTATTGTTTCTGTAAAGATACTCGGATCTGCTGCAAATTCAATAGTTGTACCGGTTTTACGGGTTGTTCCTGTAACTTCAAGAGGTCCCTGGGGAATCCCCATTTTAAAATCCTGTTCATGGATTTTCCCGTCACGGTAAATTGTCATGTGTAAATCAGAAGAGAGGGCATTTACAACAGAAACACCGACTCCGTGCAGTCCTCCGGAAACTTTGTAGGTATCTTTGTCGAATTTACCTCCGGCATGCAGTACTGTTAAAACAACAGTAGCGGCGCTCATATTTTCGGTAGGGTGCATCTCTGTCGGAATTCCGCGACCGTTGTCACTGACTTTACATGTACCGTTTTTAGTGAGTGTTACTGTTATAGTGTCACAATACCCTGCCATTGCTTCATCAATAGAGTTATCAATAACTTCATAGACCAAGTGATGCAGACCGCGGTGTCCGGTATCTCCGATATACATACCGGGACGTTTACGAACAGCTTCCAAGCCTTTAAGAACTTTAATATTACTAGCGCCATATTCTTGTTGCATTTAATACTCCATTGCCGTTTTCGGCATAATTAAAGACATTTTATCTAAAATAATCTTATGATAAGTTTTATAGCTGTGCAGAGGAAGGGAGAACCTACAGTTTAAATAACTATAGGCATAACAACTGTAATAAAATTTTCATCTTTTAAAACAAAAGGAAGGTTTCCTTCATTGAGTCCGATTGTAAATTCTGAAGAGTTTATAGAATTTAAAAAATCAAGTAAATATTTTGAATTGATTGCTATTGAAAAAGGTTCATCGAAACCTGTGTTGTAACTAATTTCTGTTTTTGCTTCGATGTTGTCTTCGCTTAAACTTTCAAAACTGATGGTATCATTGAAAAAAGTGAGTTTTACATCTGTAGATATAGTTGTAATTTGTTTGATAGAATTAATCATAATGGCTTTAGGCAAAACCAGATTATAGTTTGTTTCTTTGGGAATGATTCTTGAATATTCAGGGAATTTTCCGTTAATGAGTTTTGTAAAAAAAGTATATTGTTCTGAATGGATAATAAGATTTGTTTCGTCATAATAGAGCTCGATATTATCAAAAAAGAGTTTTTGGATTTCAACAATTGCTTTTTTGGGAATTATTATAGATAATTCGTTCTCACTTTGGTTGTTAAGAGTAACAACTGCCAATCTTCGTGTATCTGTGGCTGCAAAGTTAATAGAATCTTTTTTTATATCTATTAAAGCACCGTTAAGTTCAAATTTGGGATTGTTGGTATCTATGGCAGGTGTTATTTTTTTTAAAGATTCGATGAGAGTGTGTGATTCGATGGAAATTCTTGGTTTTCCTTCGTAAGAAGGAAATTCCGGAAACTCATTATATGAAAAAGTAGGCAGTTTGAAATTAGAGTGTCCCTGTGATATAAGAAGAGTGTCATTTTTTGCTTCCAAATTAATATCATCATCTTTTAATATTCTGACAATATCGAGAAATTTTTTACCGTTAGCGGTAATACTGCCTTCGTTTTCAATTTTTAGATTATCAGTTGATACTAAAAAACCTATTTCATAATCAGTTGCCTTCAGTGTTAGTTTTGAGCTGGAAACATTCATATAGACATGTGAAGTTATCTGTGATGTATCTTTTTTTTCCAAAAAAGGTGCAGCATGAATGAGTATATTTTCCAATATAGATTTTGAGATGGTAATTTTCATTTTTTAAATCCCTATATATTTATATAATTTTAGTAAGTAGTAGTAGTATGGAGTGAATATGTGACAAATCAACTCAAACACCTACAGGCTTACTTTTTGAGATGTGAATACACCTTAAGGCTTCTTTCACATCTATTCACTTTTACAATTATATCTTTTTTTTTAATGCTTTTAAAATAAAATCAGGAGATAGATGTTATTTTGTTTGTAAGTTCATCAATTTTTACTTTAAAATCTTCATCATCTTTAAGTAGATTGTTGATTTTTTTAATGGTATGGCTGATGGCGGTATGGTCTTTCATTCCAAAATACTGTGCGAGTTGAGGCATTGTGTTTTGTGTAAGTTCGCGGCAGATATATATGGCAATTCTACGGGCATATACAATATTTTTGCTTCTGCCTTTTGAACGTATTTCACTTGGTTTGATGTTGAGATCTTTGGCTACAACTTCGGTAATGGTTTCCATTGTAAGGTTTGCTCTGTTCTCATTCATCTGGTCTTTGAGCACATTTTTTGTAAAATCCAGATCAATGTCAACATGCATCAGTTGTGAATAGGCATGGAGTTTGGAAAGTATTCCTTCAATTTCTCTTACATTGCTGTCGATGACGGTTGCTATGTAGTTGACTATATCTTCGGAGAGTTTTACCTTGTTTATTTCACATTTTTTCTTGATGATGGCTATTTTTGTTTCTAATTCCGGTGGCTGTATATCGGCAACGAGTCCCCACTCAAATCTGCTTTGCAGACGCGCTTCAAGACCGCCGATTTTTTTAGGATGTTTGTCAGCCGTGAGAATAATTTGCTTTCCGGCACCTTTTAAAGCTTCAAAAGTGTGAAAAAATTCTTCTTGAATACCTTCTTTATTACTTAAAAACTGAATATCATCAATAAGCAGTACATCACATTTACGGTATTTTTCCTGAAAACGTTCCATCGTTTTGTTCCGTACATGTCGGATAAAATCATTTAAAAACTGCTCAACTGTCGTATATATAACAACTTTGCCTTCATTTTGAAAAACATTGCCGGCTGCCTGCATGAGGTGGGTTTTTCCAAGACCGACACCACCGTAGATAAACAAAGGATTGTAAACTTTTCCTGCATTTTCGCTGACACTTTTTACAGCAGCATAGGCAAACTGGTTGGAACCTCCGACCATAAAGTTGTCAAAAGAGTGTGAAGGATTTAACAAAGAGCTGCTTTGTTTTACTTCTACGGCTTTTTTTGTCTTTCTTTTTTCTATACTGTTTTTAAGCGTTATTTCTACATTTACTTTGGAACCGTTTTTTACTTCAAAAAGATGTGCTATTTTTTCTCTGTATTTATTTTTAATCCAGTTGACAACCAGTGCATTGGGAGCATAAAATATAGCCAAATCAGCAGTAGATTTTTTTATATCATAAGAGAGATGTCTTATATATCTGTTATATTCGAGTTCACTTATTTCATCTTTGAGTGCCTGTAATACTTCTTGACCTATATTCACATAAAACCTTGTTTCTTTTTTTATATGTGAATAATACTTTTTTTATCCATAAAACAGGGTTAAATAGATGTGAATAGCCAAAATTCTCTTATGTGAATAT